>CP019169.1:0-2403424 GCA_001953215.1 Betaproteobacteria bacterium GR16-43 | reverse complement strand
TGCGCGGCGTCGGGCGCCTTGCCGAACAGGCCGCGGCTGAAGTTGAGCGTCGCCCACACGGTCTCGAACATGTCCGTGTGCAATTCCTGCGGCACGAGCCCGATGAGCGCACGCGAGGCGCGGTAGTCGCGCACGATGTCGTGCCCGTCGACGAGCACGGTGCCGGAGGTTCCCGACACGATCCCGCAGACGATGCTGATCAACGTCGTCTTGCCGGCGCCGTTGGGGCCCAGCAGTGCCACGATCTCGCCCTTCTGGATCTCGAGGTTCACGTCCTCGAGCGCGACGAGGCCCGAGGCGTAGCGCTTGCCCAGGCCGGTGATCGAGAGGATTCCGGCCATCGATTCTCCGCTCAGGCGGCGACCGGCTTGGTCGCCGTCGCCCGGATGGCCTCGCAGACCGCCTTCGTCACGTCGGCCGTGCGCGCCTTGCCGCCGAGGTCCGGCGTATGCACGCCCGAAGCGGTGGCCTTCTCGACCGCGGCCATCAGCGACTTCGCGGCGGCGTTCTCGCCGAGGTGCTCCAGCATCATCGCCGCGGTCCAGAACGTGGCCGTGGGATTGGCGATGCCCTTGCCGGTGATGTCGAAGGCCGAGCCGTGGATCGGCTCGAACATCGAGGGGAACTCGCGTTCCGGATTCAGGTTCGCGGTGGGCGCTATGCCAAGGCTGCCCGAGAGCGCGGCGGCCAGGTCGGAGAGGATGTCGGCGTGCAGGTTCGTCGCGACCATCACGTCGATCGAGGCGGGTTTCAGCACCATGCGCGTGGTCATCGCGTCGACCAGCTCGCGGTCGGTCTTCACGTCGGGGTAGTCCTTCGCGACTTCGAAGAACACCTCGTCCCACAGGACCATGCCGAAGCGTTGCGCGTTCGACTTGGTGACGAGCGTGAGGTGCTTGCGCGGGCGCTTCCGCGCCAGCTCGAACGCGAAGCGGTGGATGCGCTCCACGCCCTTGCGCGTGAACACGGCGACCTCGGTGCCGACCTCGATCGGCAGGCCGCGGTGCGAGCGCCCGCCCATGCCGGCGTACTCGCCCTCGGAATTCTCACGGATCACGACCCAGTCGATCTCCTTGCCGTTCACGAGCGGGCTCTTCACGCCCGGCAGCACGCGCGCGGGCCGGACGTTGGCGTATTGGTCGAAGCCCTGGCAGATCGGCAGGCGCAGGCCCCAGAGCGACACGTGGTCGGGCACCTGCTGGCTGCCCACCGCGCCGAAGAAGATCGCGTCGAAGCCCTTCAGCTTCGCGAGGCCGCCTTCGGGGATGTAGTGACCGTGTTTCAGATAGAAATCCGAACTCCACGGAAAGTGCTCGACCTCGAAGGAGAAGCCGCCGTCCTGCTTGGCGAGGACCTCGAGGACTTCCAGGCCGGCGTTGATGACCTCGGGGCCGATTCCGTCGCCGGGGATGGATGCGATCTTGTGCTTGCGCATGATTAAACCAAGGTCAAAGGCGTCCTCCGCAGATAAACACGGATAAACGCCGATAAAGGATTGGTTAGTTTAATGACTTCCTGATCAAAGGCCTCGTCAAACTTGAATGACCATTTGTTATCGGGGTTATCGGCGTTTATCCGCGTTTATCTGCGGAGGGCGGCTTTCAGTAAAAAGGGCGCCCGAAGGCGCCCTTTTCGCGACTGGAGAACGGCGTGAACTAGGCGTTAACGCGACGCTTGTACTCGTGCGTGCGGGTGTCGATCTCGATCTTGTCGCCGGTTTCGCAGAAGGCCGGGACCTGCACTTCGAAGCCGGTCGCGAGCTTCGCGGGCTTCAGCACCTTGCCCGACGTGTCACCGCGCACCGCGGGCTCGGTGTAGATCACCTCGCGCACGATCGTGGTCGGCAGCTCGAACGAGATGGCGCGGCCGTTGTAGAACACCGCCTCGCCGGTCATGCCGTCTTCGAGGTAGTTGATGGCTTCGCCGATCGACTCCTTCTCGATGTCGATCTGGTTGTATTCGCTGTCCATGAAGACGTACATCGGGTCGGCGAAGTAGGAGTAGTTCACTTCCTTCTTCTCGAGGATCTGGAGCTCGATCTTGTCGTCGGCCTTGAACACGGTCTCCTGGTTGCTGCCGGAGAGCAGGTTCTTCAGCTTGAGCTTCATGGTGGCGGAGCTACGGCCGCCCTTGTTGTATTCGGCGCGCAGCACGACCCACGGGTCGTTGCCGAGATTGATCACGTTGCCGCTGCGCAGTTCCTGGGCGATTTTCATAGTTTGGTTCCTGTGGGCCGGTGTTGAGCGGCAGCTTCGCTGTCCGCTCCAACACCGTACTCGATCTAAAAGTCGTTGAAAAAGCTCGCTATTTTAGCACACGGTCGGCGAAATCGACAATGCCGGCCGCCAAGTCCCGCCGTGCCCCCAGCTTCGCCGCCCAGCGCTGCGCATGGGCCTCCAGCGACGGCAGCCGGTCCGCGAACGCGTGCCAGGCCGACCCGACATTGCCGCCCCGATTCCACGCCCCCCACAACGTCGAGACCGCCAGCGCGTCCTCGCGATCCATCCCCTCGGTGTAGCGCGCCAGGAAAGCCGTGAGCTTCTTCCAGTGCGCCCCATCCTCGGTGGGATAGATGTGCCAGACGAAGGGCCGGCCCGCCCATTGCGCCCGCACGAAGGAATCCTCCCCGCGGACGAAGTTCACGTCGCACGACCAGAGCATCTCGTCGTAGCGATCCTGGTCGACGAAATCGACGGTCATGCCGGGGACCCAGGCTTCCACGGGTTGCTTGGTCTCGTTGAAGGTCCGCATCAACGCGGGCAGCGGCGCGGATGGATAGGCGAAGACGCTCGCCCGAAGGCCTCGGACCTTCGGCATCGTGGCGCGAAAGGCATCGCGGCGCGCGAACAGCCCCGCCTCGCGAAGCAGACCGCCGGTCCGCTCGGTGAAACCCGGGAAGAAGAAGTGCTTCACGAGTGGCAGGCGCGGGTGCGGTGAAGGCAGCGTGTGGCTGCCCTCCACCCATTCCTCGGCGCTCAGGTATTCGAGGTTGAGCCAGCGCGGGGTGGTCTTGCGTTGCGCCATCGCGAGCACGTAGGCCTCGGGCGGATCGCAGCCGAAGGTCTCGACCACGACGTCGGCCACGCGCTCGGGTTCGACCTGGCCCACGGCGCGTGCGATCTCGACGCCGTGCAGCTCCTGGATGTCGCGCCGGGGATCGACTTCGGGACGGATCTTCGCAAGGGTCTCGAGGTCCGCGAGCACGAGGCGCACGTTCTTGCCATGCTCGGCCACCAACTGGCGCGCGAGGCGCCACGCGACGCCCGCATCGCCGTAGTTGTCCACGACCTTGCAGAAGAGGTGCCAGCGTTCGCCGTCGGAAGCCATGGCGGATTGTAGCTGCGCGGCGCTGCTACGATGGCGCGATGCGAATCCTCCTGCTCGGCGGCACCGTTTTCCTCGGCCGTGCCCTCACCGATGCCGCGCTGGCCCGCGGGCATGACGTCACCCACCTGAATCGCGGCAAGACCTCGGCGCCCGACGCGCGGGTCGAGACCCTGCAGGCCGACCGCACCGACACGCGCGCGCTGCAATCGGCCGTCGCGGGCCAGCGATGGAACGCGGTGATCGACACTTCCGGTTACCTGCCGCAGGTGGTGCGCCGCTCCGCCGAGGCGCTCCGCGATGCAGCGGGCCTGTACGCGTTCGTCTCGACGATCTCGGTGTATGCCGACGGCGGCTTCGCCGAGGGCGATCCGGAGCATCCCCCGATCGATCCGTTGCCCGATGCGTGGGCACCGGAGACCTACGGCTCCCTGAAGGCGATGTGCGAAGACGTGGTGCGGGAGGTCTTCGGCTCGCGGGCGTTCATCGTCCGGCCGGGATTGATCGTCGGCCCGAACGACCCCACCGATCGTTTCACCTACTGGCCCGCGCGCATTTCGCGCGGCGGCCGCGTGCTGGCGCCCGATCGCCCGGAGCGGCCCGTGCAGGTGATCGACGTGCGCGACCTCGCCGCGTGGATCGTGGATAGCGTCGAGCGCTCGCTGTCGGGGACGTTCAACGCAACGGGACCGGAGCGCGTGATGACGATGGGCGAGGTGCTGCAAGCGTGCGTGGCCACGTCCGGCAGCGGAGCCACGCTCGAATGGGTGGATGAAGCGTTCCTGAAGGAGAACGGCGTCGTGCCGTGGAAGGAGATGCCGCTCTGGATTCCCGATGGCGATGGCGGGCTGCTCGAGACGCCGATCGCTCGCGCGCTCGCGGCGGGGCTCACGTTCCGGCCGATTGCGGAGACGATTCGCGACACGATCGCCTGGGATGCCTCGCGCCCTGCGGGGCGCGAGTGGAAGGCGGGGATTACAGAGGAACGGGAGAAAGAACTTCTGGCGAAGCGGCGTGTGTGAGAAGCCGAGGCAAGCAATCACAAGAGGCGATTGAACCGCAGAGGCCCCTGAGGCCCCGGAGGAAACCCAACCCACGAGAAATGAGGATCTGACCTCATTTCATTCTCCACTGGGCTCGACCCATTTCTTCTCTTGTGGTTTGCTTTCCTCCGGGGCCTCAGGGGCCTCTGCGGTTCAATGCCGTTTACCTGACATCTCTCGGTTCAGGAGCCGCCGAGCGCCTGGTAGAGATCAACGATGGCACTACGGCGATCGCGATCGGCATCCACCGCCTCGAGTCGTACGACCAAGAGCTGCCTTTCCGTCTCCAGCAACTCGAACAGGCTGTACACCCCGTTGTCGTAGCGAAGGCGCGCCAGCTCGAGCGCACGCGAGAGCGAACGTTCGCGCGCGCGTTGGGCCTCGAGGATCTCGCGCGTGTTGGACTGCGCCGCGATCGCCTCGCGCGTCTCGCGGAACGCGATGGCGATCGACTGCACGTACTGCAGCGCGGCCTCTCGCGTCCTCGCGTTCTCGAGATCGACGCCGCCGCGGATCTGGCCCCCCGCGAAGAGCGGCTGCAGCAGGTTCGCTCCGACCGACCAGGTGCGTGCCGTGGCCTTGAAGAGGTCCGACAGTTGCTGGCTCTCGCCGCCGTAGAAGCCCGTGAGCGAGATGGACGGGAAGTACGCCGCGCGCGCCACGCCGATGCGCGCGTTGGCGGCCTTCAGGTGTTCCTCGGCCTGGCGCAGGTCCGGCCGGCGCAGCAGGAGCTCCGACGGCAGCGCGGCCGGCACTTCGACGGCGGGCTCGGTGGAAATGCCGCGTTCGAGCTTGGCGTTGAAGACATCCTTCGGCGCGCGGCCCAGCAGCACCGCGAGCGAACCTTCCTGGCGAAGACGGCGTTGGTAGATCGCGGGCACGAGCGCGCGGGCACCCTGGACATCCGAGCGCACCTGCTCCAGTTCGAGCTCCGAGACCACGCCCGAGTCGTAGCGCAATTGCTGCAGCTCGAGGCTCTTGCTGCGGCCCACGAGCGTGCGCTCCGCGATGGCGGCGCTTTCATCCAGCGCCCGCATCGCGAAGTAGCCGCGCACCACGTCGCCCACGAGCGTGTTGCGAATCGCGTCGCGGCCCGCTTCGCTGGCGGCCAGCTCCGCGCGCGCGGATTCCGAGGCTCGGCGGTACTTGCCCCAGAAATCGAGCTCCCAGTTGGCCGAGATCACCAGGCGCTGGGTCTTGGAGTAGATCGCATCCGACGGCAACGGGAACGCACCCATCGCGGAAGCCTTGTCGCGCGAGCTGCCCGCTTCGATGCCGGCGTCCGGGAACTGGGCCGCGCGGGTGATCGTGAGCTGCGAACGCGACTGCTCGATGCGTTCGGCCGCGGCCTTGAGGTCGCGGTTGGCGGCGAGGGCTTCGTCGACCAGCGCGTCCAGCACCGGATCGTTGAAGACCGACCACCACTTCTGCGGGACCGCGGCCGCAGCCGTGGTCATGCCGAGGTCGGCGGGCAGTTCGGCGGCCGGGCGTTCGTAGTCCGGACCCACCGTGCATCCGGCGAGCGCCAGCGCGAGAACCAGAACGAGGGGCTTAGTCATGGGATCCCTCCGTCCGCGGCACGCCATGCACGACCGCATGCGAAGTCTTGTGTTGCTGGATCTCTCGATGGTGCGTCGCCTCCTGCTTGAGTTCGTCCGAGGTGCGTGGCTCGCCCAGCTTCCGCTCCATCACGAGCTTGTAGAAGAACGGCACGAAGAAGATTGCGAGGAACGTGGCCGCGAGCATGCCGCCCATCACGCCCGTGCCCACCGACTTGCGGGCACCCGCGCCGGCGCCGGTGGAGATGGCGAGCGGCAGCACGCCGAAGATGAACGCGAGCGAAGTCATCAGGATGGGCCGGAAGCGCAATCGCGCCGCCTCCAACGCCGCCGCCGAGTAGGACAGGCCCTCCTGCGACTTCAGCAAGGCGTACTCCACGATCAGGATCGCGTTCTTCGCGGCGAGGCCGATCAGCGTGACGAGACCGATCTGGAAGTACACGTCGCTCGTGAACTGCGTCTCGCCCACGAGGCTGCGCAGCGTGATGGCCATCAGCGCGCCGAACATGCCGAAAGGCACCGCGAGGATCACCGACAACGGCAGCGACCACTTCTCGTACTGCGCCGCGAGGATCAGGAATGCCATGAAGGCGCCCGCCACGAGCGCGATGCCCGAGGAACCCGAGGAACGCTTCTCCTGGAGGGAGGCGCCGGTCCAGTCGATGCTGAAGTCCGGCGGCAGCGTCTTCGCCACGCGCTCGACCGCGGCGATGGCCTGGCCCGAGCTCACGCCGGGTGCGCCGCTGCCGAAGATCTTGGTGGCCTGCGCATTGTTGTAGCGCTCGAGCGTGTCGGGACCGCTGATGTACTCGATGCGCGCCAGGGCGCTCACGGGAATCATCTCGCCTTTCTCGCTGCGAACGTAGACGGCGCCGACGTCCTCCGGACGCTTGCGGTAGCCCGGTTCGGCCGACATCAGCACCTGCCACGTGCGGCCGTACTTGTTGAAGTCGTTCACGTAGTAGGTGCCGAGCGTGGCGGCGAGCGTGTTGAACACTTCGTCCACCGAGACGCCGTAGGCCTTGGCCTTCTCGCGATCGACGTCCACGAAGAGCTGCGGCACGTTCGGACGCCAGAGCGTCTGCATCATGCCGAGCTGCGGTTCGTTGCGTGCCGCGGCCATGAACTGGTCCTTCACCTCCGCGAGGCGCTTGGGACCGCCCTCCCCGTGGTTCTGGATGTAGACCTCGAAGCCGCCGGCGGTGCCCAGGCCGAAGATCGCCGGCGCGTTGAACGCGATGGCGAGGCCTTCCTTGATGCCCATCGTGCGGCCGAAGTACTCGCCCACCAGCGCCTGCACGGGCACGTGGCGGTCCTTCCAGTGCTTCAGGGGGAAGAAGATCGTGGCCGCGTTGTTGCGGTAGGTGCCGCCGAGGAAATCGAAGCCGGTGAAGGCGATGGCGTTCTCGATGTTCGGGTTCTCGCGCACCGAGGACACGACCTGCTGCACCACCTTGTCCGTACGCTCGAGCGAGGCGCCGTCCGGCAGGATCACCGCGGCGATGTAGAAGCCCTGGTCCTCTTCCGGCACGAGCGACGTGGGCGTGCGGTAGAAGAAGAAGGCCGTTACACCGATCATGATCGCGTAGAGCACCACGACGATGCCCCCGCGGCGGATCATCCACGCCACGCCGTTCTCGTAGCGATCCGTGGCGCGGGAGAACGTACGGTTGAACCAGCGGGCCCAGCGCGCCTCATGGGCGTCGTCGTGCGGGCGCAGGATCATCACGCACAGTGCCGGCGTGAGCGTGAGCGCCACGATGCCCGAGATCACCACCGCGATGGAGATGGTCACCGCGAACTGGCGATAGAGCTCGCCCGTGAGGCCGCCCAGGAAGGCGATCGGGATGAACACCGAGCAGAGCACGAGGACGATGGCGACGATGGGACTGGTCACCTCGTTCATGGCCTTGATCGCGGCTTCGCGCGGCTCCAGGCCCTCCTCGCGCATGATGCGCTCGACGTTTTCCATGACGACGATCGCGTCGTCCACCACGATGCCGATGGCCAGCACCATGCCGAAGAGCGTCAGCGTGTTGATCGAGTAGCCCAGGAAGAGCATCCCGGCGAAGGTGCCGAAGAGCGACACCGGCACGGTGGCGAACGGGATCAGCGTGGCGCGCCAGTTCTGCAGGAACACGTAGACCACGACGAACACCAGCACCATCGCGATCAGCAGCGTCTCGACCACTTCCTTGATCGACACCTCCACGAAGCGCGTGGTGTCGTACACGGCGACCTGCGTGAGGCCCTGCGGGAATTTCGCCTGCAGGCCCTTCATGGTGGCGTTCACGTTCTTCGCCACGTCGAGCGCGTTGGCGCCCGGTTGCAGGAAGACGCCGATCAGCGTGGAGGGCTGGTTGTTGATGCGGCCCATGAAGCTGTAGTCCTTCGACGCGAGCTCCACGCGTGCGACGTCCACGAGCCGCAGGCGCGAGCCGTCGGGATTCGCGCGGATGATGATCTGCTCGAATTCCTTCGGGTCCTGCAGGCGGCCCTTCGTGGTGATCGTGTAGACGAGCTCCGTGCCGCCGCCCGTGGGCGGCTCGCCGATCTTGCCGGCGGCGAACTGCGCGTTCTGCTCGTTCACGGCCCGGATCACGTCGCCCGGCGCGAGCTTCAGCGCGGCGAGGCGATCGGGCCGCAGCCAGATGCGCATCGCGTAGTCCTTGGCGCCGAAGATCTGCACGTTGGTGGTGCCGGGGATGCGCTTCACCTGGTCCAGCACGTTCAACGTCACGTAGTTGGACGTGAAGAAGTCGTCGTACTTGCCCTCGGGCGAATACACCGCGATCACCTGCAGGAACGACGAGGAGCCCTTCTCCACCGTCACGCCCTGGCGGCGCACTTCCTGCGGCAGGCGCGGTTCGACTTGCTTGACGCGGTTGTTCACGTTCAACGCGGCCTTGTCGACATCCGCGCCGATGTTGAACGTCACCTGGATCTGCACCATGCCCTGCGAAGACGACGTGGAGCTGATGTAGAGCAGGTCCTCGACACCGTTCAGCGTGTTCTCGATGGGCGCGGCGACCGTGGACTCCAGCACCGCGGCCGAGGCGCCCGGGTACACCGCCGTCACCGTGACGACGGGCGGGGCGATCTCGGGATACTGGGCGATGGGGAGCACGCGCATGGCGGCAAGGCCCGCGAGCGCGATGAAGAGCGAGATGACGATCGCGAAGATCGGGCGATCGATGAAGAAGCGGGAGAACATGGTCGGCTCCTACTTCTTCGCTTCGGGTTTGGCTGCTCCCTCTCCCTTGGGAGAGGGCTGGGGAGAGGGTCCTTTGCCCGGAGCGCCGGGCGGCGGCGCGTTGGGATCCCCGACCTGCACCTGCGCGCCCGGATACACCTTCATCAACCCATCGACGATCACCTTCTCGCCTTCCTTCAGGCCCGAGGTGATGATCCATTCGTCCTTGACCCAGTCGCCCACCACGACGGGCCGCGGCTCGGCCTTGCTGTCGGCGCCGAGCACGTAGACCAGCTTGCCCTGCGGCGCTTCCATGACGGCGCGCTGCGGCACCGTGATGGCATTGGGACGCTGGGCCCCCTTGAGGATGGCGCGCACGAACTGGCCGGGGCGCAGCTCACCCGCCGGGTTCGGCAGTTCCGCCCGCGTATCGGTGGTGCCCGTGACATTGCTCACGCGCGCGTCGCTGAAGACCAGCTTGCCCGGGGCGCTGTAGACCTTGCCGTTCTCGAGCTTCACCGTGACGTCGAAGCGGCCATCCTTCGGCAGCACCAGCTTGCCGGCCTGCGCCTCGCCGCGCAGGCGGAGCTGTTCGGATTCCGAGATGCCGAAGTTCACGTAGATGGGATCGTTCTGCGTCACGGTGGTGAGCAGCACGTCCGGCCCCGACACGAGGCTGCCCTCGCTCTTCAGCGCGCGGCTGGTGACGCCGGAGACGGGCGACTCGACATGCGTCCACTGCACGTTCAGGCGTGCTTCGTTCTGGCGCGCGCGGGCGGCCTTGAGGTCCGCGGACGTCACTTCCTCGGCGGAGGTGGCGTCGTCGTAGTCCTTCTGCGAGGCGGCCTTGGCGTCGAAGAGGGGCTTCATGCGCTTGGCGTTGCGCTGGGCCACGCCATACCGTGCATCCGCGGCGGCGACATCCGCATCGGCACGCGCGAGCGCGGCCTCGAACGGCGCGGCGTCGAGCTGGAACAGCGACTGGCCGGCCTTCACGAACGCGCCCTCGACGAAATTGCGCTTCATCAGGATGCCCGTGACGCGAGCGCGTACTTCCACCTCGCGCGAACCCGCCGTTTGCGCCGGGTATTCGAACTCGACGTCCACGGTGCGGGCCTTCGCCTCCTGGATCGCGACCACGCCGGGCGGGAAGCCGCCGCCGTGCTGCTGGCCGCCGGGGCCGCAAGCCGCCAGCAACACGAGCAGCGCCGCCATCGCGAGCAGGAAAGGAAGCAAAAGGGAGGGTTTCAACGAGGCCATGTTGTTTTTTCCTTGGAGGCGGGCTGGGGTTGGCTCGTAAGGCTTTAGCTCCGGCGGCGGAGTGGGCTTACGGCAAATAAGGTCTTTACATACGTCCGTGAATGTATGATAATTTACATACAGGCGCGTATGTATGTCAATTGCAGTTTTGTTGTCGTCCTATTACAGCGCCGTTGCACCGGAGGAATTGAATGGTTCGCCGCACCCGGGAAGAGGCGCTCGCCACCCGCGAGACGATCCTCGACGCCGCAGAGCAGGTCTTCCACGACAAGGGCGTGGCGCACGCGTCGCTGGAGGAAATCGCGCAGGCCGCGGGCTGCACGCGCGGCGCCATCTACTGGCACTTCAAGGACAAGGCCGAACTCTTCGACGCCATGATGGATCGCGTCGTCCTGCCCGTCGAAGCGATGCTCGACCGCGCGGGGGAAGCCGGCGTCACCGATCCCCTCGCGATCCTGCGCCTCGCCACCATCGACATCCTCGAGCGCACCGCGAAAGATCCGCACCTGCAGCGCGTCTTCGAGATCGCGTACCACAAGTGCGAATACACGGGAGACGCGGCGGGCGTGCGGGATCGCCACATCGCGAGCCAGTCGGAATGCCAGGGCACCATCGAGGCGGGCTTTCGCGCCTGCGTGGCGCAGGGCTACCTGCCGAAGAGCGTGAACCCGAAGGAGGCGGCCATCGGCGCGATGTCGCTGGTCTCCGGCCTGATCGCCAACTGGGTCCTCGATCCGAAGAGCTTCTCGCTCGCGAAGCACGCGGCCCCGCTCGTCGACACCTACTTCCGTGGCCTGCAGTCGACGCCGGTCGTGAAGGCCGCGCCGGTGATGAAGGTCGTCAAGGCCACGCCGCCGGCGAAGGTCCTGCCCTCGCGGCGCAAGACCGCCTGACTTGCGCACGCGAACGTCCTACCCGAGCGCCGCCTCGTAGGTGTTGAGGTCCGCGCGATAGCAGGAACAGGCCGCGCCCTCGAGGCCGCGCCGATCGAGGATCGACAGCACGCCCCGCGTGTACCCGATCAACTTGCGCTGCTGCAGCGCGCCCGCCGCCTCCGTGATGCCCACGCGCCGCACGCCGAGCATGTGCGCCAGGAACTCGTGAGTGATGTGGAAAGTGGAAGCGTGGGTCCGGTCCGCGGTCATCAGGAGCCAGCGCGCGACGCGCTTCTCGACCACGTGGAAGCGATTGCAGCCGGACGTCTGGATGAGTTGCGCCATCAGCACGTGGATGTAGCGGTCGACGCCGTCGCGCAGGGCCGGCGTGCGTTCGAGCTCGCGGCGAAAGCCCGCGGCGCCGATGCGCCACGCGGGGCCCGCGCCCTGCACCACCGCCTGCACCGGCGAGACTTCCACGCCGAGCGCGAGGGACACGCCGTACAGCCCTTCGCTGCCGGCGAGCGCCACTTCGAGGATGTACTTCCCGTCCATCGGCTTCAGCAGCGAGATGAAGCTCCCGATGGGAAAGTAGGCATCGCGAACCGGCGCGCCCGGTTCGGCCAGGATCTCGCCGTAGGTGAGCTCCACGCGCTCGCACTTCGCCAGCACATGCGTCCGGTCGCGCTCGGCGAGGCGATCGAGCAGCCGGTTGGTGATTTGTGCTGCGTTCGCGGCACGGGCCAAGGCGCTTCCTTCGGTTGCCAGAAGGGGCCAAGGTAGGCCGATCCGCGTGCCCGGTCTGGGCGCTACCGCACCCTCAGTGGGGAGGGACCACCGGCAACAGCCGCTCGGTCTCGCGCCGAACGACCTCGTAGCACTCGCACGACATGCCCTCGAGCCGCGCGCGGTCGAGCACCTTGATGTGCCCGCGCCGGTACTGGATGACGCCGGCCTTCTGGAGCTTCCCCGCGGCCTCGGTGACGCCTTCGCGGCGCACGCCGAGCATGTTGGCGATCAGTTCCTGCGTCATCGTGATCTCGGGCGAGGACAGCCGGTCGATGCTGAGCAGCAGCCACCGGCACAACTGCTGGTCCACGGAGTGGTGCCGGTTGCACACGGCGGTCTGCGCCATCTGCGTGATGAGGGCTTGCGTGTAGCGCAGCATCAGGTGCTGCATCGCGCCGCCGCGCGT
Organism: Betaproteobacteria bacterium GR16-43; assembly: GCA_001953215.1. Taxonomy (GTDB): domain Bacteria; phylum Pseudomonadota; class Gammaproteobacteria; order Burkholderiales; family Usitatibacteraceae; genus Usitatibacter. The sequence continues at coordinate 2,390,975 of CP019169.1, read as the reverse complement.
GAACTCGTCCTTCACCTTCTGTCCGGGCAACCGGTAGGCGTTCCCCGCGCTCTGCACCACGGCGCGGCTGGGCGTGGTCTCGCCGCCCATGAAGATCGAGACGCCGACCACGCCCTCGTGGCCGACCACCGCGATCTCCGCCGAAGCCCCGTTCTCGAGGACGTAGAGCAGCGAAACGATGGAATCGGTCGGGAAGTACACATGGTCCAGGTGCCGGCCCGACTCGTAGACCACCTCGCCGAGGGGCATTTCGACCCGCTCGAGATGCGGGCGCAACCGCTTCAGCTCGACCGCGGACAGGGCGGCGAGGAGCTGGTTGTCCTTGAGGTTGGGCACGGGCGGCTTTCGGTTGGCGCTGCGAACTCCATTGTGCGCTAACGAACGTAAGCCACGGTGACTATCGCGCGGTGGTCCCGGCGGTCGTCGGCCAGGACCATCGCATCTCCCGGCTGCAGGACGCCATCGAGGGTGATGCCCGCCTCCGGTCCCTGCCGGACTTCGATGTCGTAGACCGACTCGCCGAACGTGTAGCGGATCTCGAATCCCGGCCAATCGGCCGGGAGGCAGGGCGCGAAGCGCAGCCGGGCGCCCTCGCGCACGAGCCCGAGCAGGGATTCGACCAGCAGCCGGTACATCCACCCCGCCGATCCCGTGTACCACGTCCATCCGCCGCGGCCGGCATGCGGCGGGCAGCCGTAGATGTCGGCGGCGATCACGTAGGGCTCGACCTTGTAGGTCGCGACGGCTTCGGGCGTGCGCGCGTGGTTGACCGGGTTCAGCATGCGCGCGAGCTCCCAGGCCCGCACGCGATCGCCCAGCGCGGCGAACGCCATCGCCGACCAGATCGCCCCGTGCGTGTATTGCCCGCCGTTCTCGCGCACGCCCGGAACGTAGCCGCGGATGTAGCCCGGGTCCGTGGGCGAACGGTCGAAGGGCGGATCGAGCAACTGCACGAGCCCGAATTCGCGCCGCACGAGATGCTCGTCGACCGACTGCATCGCCTGCTTCGCGCGCGCGGCGTCGCCCGCGCCCGAGAGCACGGACCAGCTTTGCGCGATCGCATCGATGCGGCATTCGTCGCCCTGCGCGGTCCCCAGCGGCGTGCCGTCGTCGAAGTAGGCGCGCCGGTACCACGCGCCGTCCCAGCCGTGCCGCTCGAGGCTCGCTCGCAGCGTCTCGGCTTCCGCGGTGCAGCGCTCGGCGAATGCGCCGTCGCCTCGCGCCCTCGCGAGCGGCGCGAACTTGCGCAGCACCTCGCACAGGAAGAAGCCCAGCCACACGCTCTCGCCCAGGCCGTGGATGCCGACGCGGTTCATCCCGTCGTTCCAGTCGCCCGAGCCCATGAGCGGCAGGCCGTGCGCGCCATAGACCAGCGCGCGCGTGATCGCCCGCACGCAATGCTCGTAGACGGCCGCGGTCTCCGAGGAACGCCCGGGCAGGTCGTAGTACGACTCGTCGCCCAGGCTCAACTGGCGTCCGTCGAGGAAGCCGACCGATTCGTCCAGCACGGCCGCATCCGCCGTGGCTTCCACATAGCGCGCCGCGGCCAGGGGAAGCCACAGGTAATCGTCGGAGCAGCGCGTTCGCACGCCACGGCCCGAGGGCGGATGCCACCAATGCTGCACATCGCCCTCGGCGAACTGCCGGCCCGCGCAGCGCAGCAACTGCTCGCGAAGCAGCGCCGGCCGCGCGTGCACGAGGGCCATCGCATCCTGCAGCTGGTCGCGGAACCCGAATGCACCGCCCGACTGGTAGTAGCCGCTGCGGGCCCACATCCGGCAGGCGAGCGCCTGGTAGACGAGCCAGCCGTTGGCCATCACGTCGAGCGAGGGATCGGGGGTCTTCACCTGCACGGCGCCGAGCGTGCGTGTCCAGTGCGCGCGCACGAGGTCCAGCGCCTCCTGCGCGGCGGAGGGCGTGCGGAAGCGCTGCGCCAGCGCGGCGGCCTCCACCACGTGGCGCCCGACGCCCAGGCGGAAGACGATCTCGCGCTCTTCTCCATCCGCGAGCTCGAACGCCACCTGCAGTGCGCCGCAGGGATCGAGCGCCGCGCCGACCTTGCCCGACAGGCGCGTGCGTGAGAGCGCCGCCGGATCGCGCAACGCGCCGTTGCGCCCGAGGAACTCGGCGCGATCGCCCGTCACCGTACGCGCAGGGTCGTCGACGTCGAAGAAGGCGACGCGGCCGGGGAACTCCGAGTTGTAGGCATTGCGCGCGAGCAGCGCTCCGCTGCGCGCCTCGATCTCGGTGACCACGTGCATCGCGGTCTTCGGGCCCAGGTCGCCCAGCACCCACTCCACGTAGCCCGTCGCGGAGAGCGTGCGGGGCCGGCCCGAGGTGTTGCGCACCTTCAGCACCGAGATCTTCACCGGCGCGTCGAGGGGGACGTAGACGCACAGCTCGGAGGCAATGCCGTCCTCGCTGTGCTCGAACACGCTGTAGCCGAACCCGTGCCGCACTTCATAGGTCCCGGCCCCCCGGCTGGGAAGCGGCGAGGGCGACCAGAAGTGGCCGGACTCCTCGTCGCGCAGGTAGAACGCTTCGCCGCTCGCGTCGCTCACCGGGTCGTTGTGCCAGGGCGTGAGGCGGAACTCGTGTGCGTTCTCGCCCCACGTGTACGCGTGCCCGCTCTCCGAGACGACGGACCCGAACTCCGCGTTCGCGATGACGTTGACCCACGGCGCGGGCGTGGCCTCCCCCTCGGCCAGCGTGATGACGTACTCGCGGCCGTCGGGCGTGAAGCCGCCCAGGCCGTTGGCCAGGAGCAGCGCGCGCGCGGGCGGCGCCTCGTCGGGTGCCTCGCGTGCGTGGCGCGTCGGCACCAGGCGGGGCACGCGCACTTCGGAGATCGTGCGCTTGTTCACCTGGTCCTCGAGGCTGCCGCGGCGGTCGCTCACGATCGCGCGCGCCACCGACTGGATGAGGATCCTGTCCTCGTCGGAGATCTGCTCCGAGCGCCGCACGAAGATGCCGCCGGGCCGGTCGATCACGTGCGCCTCGATGCCCGCGGAGATGAGCCCCATGATCTGGTCCTGCAGGACCTGCCGGTAGCCGCCGCGGTCCTCGTTCCAGATCACGAGGTCGACCGCGAGCCCCTTCAGGCGCCAGTACGCATGCGCCTGCACCATCTGGCGCACGATCTCGATGCTCTCCGTCTCGGCCACCTGCAGCAGGACGATCGGCAGGTCGCCCGAGATCGCGTAGCTCCACAATCCCGACTGCCCGCGGCGGTTGCGCAGCAGCACGCTCGCGTCGGCGCGCATCGAGGGATTCGCGTAGAGGATCGATCCGGCCAGGCGCGCGTAGAGCTGCGCGTCGGCTTCGGTCGCGTTGATCTGGCGCAGCGTCACGCCGGCGTGCGTCCACGCGAGGTCGAACACGCGATCGGCCAGCGCGCGGTCGCGGTACTTGCCCACCAGGCCGAGCGCGGCGTCGCGCGTGTCGGCGATGCCCGAAGCGATGTCGATCGTCACCGTCTGCTCCGGATCGAGCGTCACGCGGTGGCGGATGGCGACGACCGGATCGAGCACCGAACCTTCACGGCCCGAGAGGCGGCCCGCGTCGGTCATCGCGCGAGGCGCGGCGAGCGTGCGCCCGCGGCCGATGAAGGCCGCGCGATCCGTCTCGTAGGAGACCTCGGTCGACTCCGCTCCATGCACCGCCATGAGATGGAACATCCACGGCACCGCCTCGTCGGGCGCGCGCGGCCGGCGCATGCAGAGGATGGCCTGGCGGTCGGCGACGATCTCGGTCTGCACGAAGAGGTTGGAGAACGCGGGGTGCAGCGCATCGGCGGCGACCGCGGCGAGGGCCACCTCCGCGTAGCTCGTGACGTCGATCGTGCGGCGCGCGCGCGAGCGGTTGGTGATGCGCAGGCGGCGAAGCTCGATGTCATCCTCGGGTGAGACCGCGATCTCCGTGTGCGACTCGAAATCGTGGTCGCGGCGACGGAACTCCGCGCGGCCCTCGGCGAGGATCGCCTCGTACGATGCCGGACGCTTCAACGTGGGCTGGTGGGCCGTGGACCAGAAGTTGCCGCTCGCCACGTCGCGGATGTAGGTGAACGTGCCCCACGCGTCGCGCGTGGCGTCCTCGCGCCAGCGCGTGACGGCGAGATCCTTCCAGCGCGAGCTCCCGCCGCCCGCGTTCGTGACCATCACGTGGTAACGGCCGTTCGACAGCAACTGCACCTCGGGCGCGGGCGTGTCGGGCGTGGTGAACAGGCGCATCGGCGCGGCCTCGCCCTCGCGGCTCTCGCCCAGCGCGGAGAGTTCCGCCGGCGGCCTGTACACCACCGCCGCTCGCGGGATCCGTTCCTGGAGCAGCAGCAGCGTCGCCTTGAACAGCGGGTCGGAAGCGAAACGCCGCTGCATCCGCCGGCCGAGCAAGGCGTGGGCGAGCGAAAGCAGGATCATTCCCTGGTGGTGCGCCATGTACGAGCGCACCACGACGCTCGTCTTGCCGCGCGGCATGCGGGCTGTCGTGTAGTCGATGGCTTCGTAGAGGCCATGGCGTCCCGCGAGGCCGGACGCGTCGAGGCGCTGCAGGTTCACGCACGCCTCGACCGGCGAAACCATCAGCGCGAGCGCCGACGCATAGGGCGCCACGACGAGGTCCTCGGCGAGGCCGCGCTTCAATCCGAGGCCGGGCACGCCGAAGGCGCGGTACTGGTAGTTGAGGCCCGCGTCGACCGCGTTGTAGCCGCTCTCGGAAATGCCCCACGGCACGCCGCGCTGGCGGCCGTGCGCGATCTGCCGCTCGACCGTGCCGCGGCAGGTCTCGTCGAGCAGCGTGCCTTCGTACGCGGGCATCACCAGCGTCGGCATGAGGTACTCGAACATCGAGCCGCTCCACGACAGCAGGACGGAGCGCCCGCCCGCCGTGGTGAGCAGGCGGCCGAGCGCGAACCAGCTCTCCTGGGGAAGGCGTCCCTGCGAGATGCCCACGAAGCAGGCGAGCCGCGCTTCCGAGGCGAGCAGGTCGTAGCAGCCGGTGTCGAGCCGGCGCTCGGTGACGTTGTAGCCGATCGCGAGGAGATGGCGTCCGCGGTCGTAGAGGAAGTCGTACTGCATTTGCGCCAGCGCTTCGCATTGGCGTGCGATCCGTTCGATCTCCGTGCGCACCGCTCCCGCTTCGGCCGGGGAAGCGAGGTCTTCGCGCAGCGCTTCGAACTGCCGCGCCAATGCGTGGGTCCAGAAGACCACGCCGGGAGACGGCGCGGTCTCCGGCGGTGCGACAACCTCGGCGATGCGCGGCGCGAGGGCCCGCGCGCATTGCATCGCAGCGGCGGGGTCCGGGGGCGGCGTCGCGCGAGCCACCTCGAGGGCTTCGTCCAGGCGGCCCAGCGCTTCGGGAACGGCTTCGCCGTAGGCGTCGGAAAGGGTGTGCACGGTGTCGCGCAGCCCGTCGATCCAGCGCGCGTCCGCGGGCGGCTCGGAGTCCAGGGCGAGCAGCCCGGCACGCAGCGTGAGCAGGTGGCCCGCGAGGTTGCCGCTGTCCACGGACGAGACGTAGAGCGGCGCCAGCGGCCGCAACGTGAGCGTGTCGTACCAGTTGAAGAAATGGCCCTCGTGGCGGTCGAGGTCCTGCATCGTGCGCAACGTGTTCGCGGTGCGCGCGAGCATCGGGCGGAGGGGCAGGTAGCCAAAGTCGAATGCGGTCAGGTTGGCCAGCAACGCGAGCCCCATGTTCGTCGGCGACGTGCGATGCGCGATGCCCACCGGCGGATGTTCCTGCACGTTGTCGGGCGGAAGCCAGTGGTCTTCGGGCCCGACGTAGGCTTCGAAGAACGCCCACGTGCGGCGCGCGAGCTTGCGCAGGAAGAGCGCCTGCTCCGCGTCGAGGCGCGGCTCGCGCGGCGCGATCGGCCGGCTCACCCACCACGCGATCGCGGGCGAGGCGAACCACAGCAGCAGGATCGGCCCCGCGATCACGAGGCGCGTGGAGGCGAGCAAGGCCAACGCGGTCCCGATGGCGACCACCGGCGCGATCCACATCGCACGCAGCGACGCGAGGAGCTCCGAGTGACCGCGCGCCGCGCGCGCCCGGCGCGCCGCTTCGTCGGCGGCCGAGGTGTTCCATTCGAGCAGGTGACGCCGCGTCACGAGCATGCGCCAGCCCGTGCGCGCGATGGCGTCGAGGTTCACGGCCGCTTCGTAGGGCAGGAACGCGAGCGAAAGCGCGGTCTGCGCGACATGCCGGCCCGCGAGGCTCGCCGTCTCGGACAGGTGCTGGCGCAGCGGCATCTCCCCGGGCTTGCGCAGCAGGTCCGTGAGGATGGCGCAGGCCGCGGGCAGCACGAGGGTCGCGAGGATCGCGAGCGTCCACGGACCCGGGTGCGGCAGCACGAGCCAGGCGAGCAGCAGCAATCCCGTGACCGCCGCGGGCACGAGGCTGCGCCGCAGGTTGTCGAAGAGCTTCCACCACGAAAGGTCGGAGAGCGGATTGTTGGGGCGCCGCCCCGCGGGCCCCGGCACGAAAGGCAGCAGCCAGCCCGCGAGCTGCCAGTCGCCGCGGATCCACCGGTGCCGGCGGCTCACGTCCGCGGCGTAGGTCGACGGATACTCCTCGTAGAGCTGCACGTCGCTCAGCAATCCGGAGCGTGCGTAGCAGCCTTCGAGCAGGTCGTGGCTCAACACGCGGTTCTCGGGGAAGCGCCCGAGCAGCGCACGCCCGAACGCATCGACGTCGTAGATGCCCTTGCCGATGAACGAGCCTTCGGCGAAGAGGTCCTGGTAGACGTCGGAGACGGCGCGCGTGTAGGGATCGACACCCGGATCGCCGCCATTCAGGCGCGCATACCAGGAACGGCTCGATCCCGGCAGGCTGATGCTCACGCGCGGCTGGAGGATGCCGTAGCCGTCCACCACGCGGCCGCGCGCATCGCCGGTGGCGGCCTCGTCGAAGCGCGCACGGTTGAGCGGATGGGCCATCGCGGCCACGAACTGGCGCGCCGAATCGCGCGGCAACTGCGTGTCGGTGTCGAGCGTGATCACGTACCGCACGCCCCGGAGGACTGCCGTGTCGCCCACGACGAGGGAAAACGCGCCCTGCCCGCCGCCGCGCAGGAACGCGTTCAGGTCCGCGAGCTTGCCGCGCTTGCGCTCGTAGCCCATCCACACGCGTTCGCGCGGGTTCCAAACGCGCGGGCGGTGGAAGAGGAAGAATGTGTCGCGCGCGTAGCGTTCGGCCAGGCCCTCGATGCCGCGGCGCGCATGCTCGAGCAATGCTTCATCGCCGGGCTGCGTCGGCTCGGGCGCATCGAGGAAGTCGGTGAGCAGCGCGAAGTGCAGGTGCTCGTCGCGGTTGGCGAGGTAGCGCACTTCGAGCGCCTCGACCAGGCGGTCGATGTCGGCCGCGCTGGTGAGCATCGTGGGGACGACCACGAGCGTGCGCGACGCGGCCTCGATGCCCTTCGAAAAATCCATGCGCGGCAGCGGGCGCGGCTTCACGAGCAGCGTCGCGCGCCAGTTCGCGAGGCCGATGGCGAGCTGGCTCGAGGCGAGCAGCAGCAGGAAGACGAGGACGCCCAGGAGCGCGTCGGAGGCCCCGTCGACCAGCGCCCGCGCGGCGAGCGTCCCGGTCACCGCGAGCGTGATCGCCGCGATCGCGCCGAGATAGAGCGCGAGCGGAACCCGGCGCGCGGCATGGTCGAGCGATTCCGCGAAACCGCGGCGCATTCCCGCCGCCTGCTCCAGGAGCGGCCGGCCCCGATCGACGAGGTAGTACCCGACGTGCGCGCGGCGCTCGCCGTTGCCGTCGCAGCCGGACCGCCCCGCGGCCTCGGCCGCCAGCGCGACCGCCTTGCGAGCCACTTCCACCTCGCTCAGCGTGCCGTGCCTTGCAATTTTTTCCACCGCGTGGCGGTAGCTGTCGCGCGTCGTGAAATCCATCCGCCCGTGGAGCCCGCCCGGATCCTCGCGCAGCGCGTGCTCGACGATGCTCATCGTCTCCACGAAGGCGCGCCAGTCCATCGCGCCGAGGAAGCGCAGGCTGCCGATCGAGTTGCTGATCGAGACCTGGTTGGCCGCCTGCTCCTGCGCCTGCGTCTGCACGAGCTGCTCGATCGACAGGCTGGACTCGGCCAGGCGCTGCTCGATCCACGTGAGCGGCAACGCGAGCGCGGCGCTCTGGCCCTGGAGGCGACGGACCAGCTCGGCGACGAACGAACTCACCATCGGCGGATTGGACCGCGCCATGTCGGCGACGACGAGGATCAGGCTCTTGGGATCGCCCTCGGCGATCTCCACCATCTGGTCGGCCCACGCATCCGCGCGCTCGCGATCCTGCGTGGCGGCCGCGATCCGCAGCCCGACGCGGCGCAGGTTCTCGATCAGCGCCAGCCGCAACATGATCGGGATGGCCCACAGCTCGCCCAGTTGGAGCGGGGTCACGGTCTGGTAGGCCGCCACGAAGCGCGACAGGCCCTCGGCATTGACGCGGCCGTCGCCGTGCGAGATCGCTTCGAAAGCGAGGTCGTAGACCCGGGGCAGGCGCGCGGAAGGACCGCTCGCGAGGCGCGGCAGATCGCGGCTGAAGCCCCGCGGCAAGTGCCGCCGCGCCGTGCGGATCTGCTCCTCGATCAGGTAGAAATTGTCGAGCAGCCATTCGGCCGCCGGCGTGATGCGGCGGCCATCGCTCACCGCCTCGGCGAGGATGGCACTGCTTTCATGCAGGTGGCGCTCGTTTTCGTCGAGGCGCGCGAGCAGCCGCTCGGAGGCGCGGGCCGGAGACAGGCGGTGCGCCGCGGCGAGGCTGCGGCCGTGGCGCTCCATCTGGTCGGCGTTGAACAGCGCCGAACGCAGCGGCGCTTCGCCCGCCGCGGGGTCGAACCCGCGCCCTCGCGCCAGGCGCTTCGCGACCCCCGCCATCCGATCGATGATCGCCAAGGGCCGCGCGCGTTATTTCAGCTTCACGCGGTGCTGCCAGGCCCCGACTTGCTTCTCGGCTTCTTCCTTCGTGATCCCGTAGTGCTCCTGGATCAACCCGGTCAATTGCTCGCGCTTGCCGGCGATCTGGTCGAAGTGGTCGTCGGTGAGCTTGCCCCACTGCTCCTTCGCGCTGCCCTTGAACCTCGTCCAGTTGCCTTCGATGCGATCCCAGTTCATGTCCGGTACCTCAGTCTTGATCGGTCGTCGAGTCTATGACTCCGGCCGGAGGCGGTCGGTTCGATAGCGAACAGACGCGCGCGCTACGTGCGCGGGCGAACAGACGCGCGCGAAGCCGGTCTGTACGCTGCGGCATGAACGAATCCTTGGCGGATCGCCACTTGAATCGCCGGAGCGCCCGCGCGCGGCGGGAAGCCGGCGCCCGCCGCTCCGACATGGCTTACCGGGCGCTGTCGGTACCGCCCGGCGCCTTTGCCGCGACGCGCGTCTCCAGCCTCGTGCGCGAGACCGCGACCGTACGCGCTCGGAGATCCCGGCAGCAATTGCGGCTTGGCCTCAGCGTCTGGGAATACGAAGGCGGCGCGCTTTGAAATTCTTACCGGCCGCCCTGCTGTTCACGGCCACGCTGATCTCGGCCTTGCCCGGCTTCGCACAGGAACCGAGCCTCGCCGAAGCCGAGCGCCTCGTCTCCGCACTGAAGCGGGGCATGACTTCCGACGACGTGCGCAAGCTGCTCGGTACGCCGCGGCGGACCGCCATTCGCTCCGACGGCAATTCCTCGAGCGAAGTCACGCGCGGCGGGCTGCAATGGACGTACGTCTGGGCCGGGGCCACGGGACCCGGCACGCTGCGCATCGACTTCGGGCAGAAGTACCCGGAGACGTGGATCGTCACGCGCTGGGCGTGGAACGGGAATTGAGGGCGGTCCTTCGGTCTACGTGCGCTATCGAACAGACCGAAACGACGAAGCGCCGTAGCCTGCGGGTTCACCTAGGAGCCCACCATGAACCTGTTTATCCGCGCCACATCCGTGCTTGCCGCCGCCACCATCGTCTTCGCGCTCGGTTGCGCCTCCACCTCGAAGTCCGAAGGCACCGGCGAGTACGTGGACGACACGGTCATCACCACCAAGGTGAAGGCCGCCATGCTGAACGAACCGAACCTCAAATCCACCGAGATCAACGTCGAGACGTTCAAGGGCGTGGTCCAGCTGAGCGGCTTCGTGAGCTCGCAGGACAACGCGAACCTCGCGATGGTGACCGCCCGCTCCGTCAAGGGCGTCACGTCGGTCAAGAACGACATGCGCCTCAAGTAAGGGGAACCCGCCGTGCTCTACACCATTGCCGTCGTCCTCATCATCCTGTGGCTGCTCGGTCTCGTGACGAGCTACACGATGGGTGGCTTCATCCACGCGCTGCTGGTGATCGCCGTCATCGTGATCCTGGTCAACCTGATCAGCGGGCGGAGGCTGTAGTGCCCAAGGGCCAGCAGAAGTCGAACCGCGAGACGAAGAAGGCTCCCAAGCCCAAGGCGCCTCGCGCGCCGCCACCCCCCTTCACCCCGCCGGCCGCGAATCGCTAGCGGCCGGGCCGGGATTTCCCACTCTCCCGGAAGGATCGTCATGAACTTCTTCATTTGGGCCTTTGCCGGCGCCGCCCTGGGCTGGATCACCTTCTCGGCGATCGGCTGGAACGAAGGCCGCGGCCGGTTCGTCTCGATCGTCATCGGCGTGGTCGGCGGCCTCATGGGCGGCAGGGTCCTCGCGCCGCTGTTCGCGGATGCCCCGACCATTCCCCCCAACACCGACTTCGCGATGATGCCGCTCATCGTCGCCATCGTCGTGGCGATCGCGTTCCTGGTTGCGGGCGACCAGATCGACAAGCGCTGGGGCGCCTGACCGGATGACGTATTGCATCGGCGTGATGCTCGACCAGGGAATGGTCTTCGCCTCGGACTCCCGCACCAACGCCGGCGTGGACGACATTGGAAAGTTCTGCAAGATGACGGTCTTCGAACGCGCGGGCGACCGCGTGATCGTCCTGCTCAGCTCGGGCAGCCTCGCGGGGACGCAGGCCGTGATCGGCGTGCTGAACCGGCGCTGCGACATCGTCGACGGCTCCCCCAACCTCTGGAATGCCCGGACGATGTTCGACGTCGCGATGCTGGTGGCCGACGCGATGCGCGACATCGAGCGGCGAGATGGCCAATACCTGGTGGACAACGACGTGGAATTCAACGCGTCGTTCATCGTCGGCGGGCAACTGCCGGGCGAGGCCCCCCGCCTCTTCCGGATCTACGCGGAGGGCAACTTCATCGAAGCGGGCCACGACACGCCGTACTTCCAGACCGGCGAGACCAAGTACGGCAAGCCCGTGATCGAGCGCGTCATCACGCGCGAGACGCCGCTCACCGACGCGACCAAGTGCGTGCTCGTCTCCTTCGACTCGACCATGCGCAGCAACCTCTCGGTGGGCATGCCGATCGACCTGCTCGTCTACGAGCGCGACAGCCTCGCCGTGGGCAAGCGCTGCCGCTTCGACTCGGGCGACGCGTACTTCACCGCATTGAGCACCGCCTGGAGCGAGGGCACGCGCCAGGTCTTCCGCCAACTCCCGGAGCTGCGCTGGTGAAACTGAGAGCCGGATTCGAACTGGTGTACGACTGCCCGCAGCCGACGCCGATGATCCTCAACCTGAACGTGCACTTCACGCGCGTCTCGGACCTCGTCGGCCGCGACGACATCCACGTCGATCCGCCCGTGCCCGTCGCGGGGTACCGCGACAGCTTCGGCAACTGGTGCACGCGCCTCGTGGCGCCCACGGGCCACACGCGGATCCTGGCCGATGCCCTGGTGAGGGACAGCGGGCTCCCCGACCCCGTAGTCTCCGACGCCGGGCAACACGCCGTGGAGGACCTGCCCGAGGAGACGCTGCTCTTCCTGCTGGGCAGCCGCTATTGCGAGACCGACCGGCTCTCGGACACGGCGTGGTCGCTGTTCGGCAATGCGCCGACCGGCTGGGGCCGCGTGCAGGCGATCTGCGACTACGTCCACAAGCACATCGCGTTCGGCTACCAGCACGCGCGCATGACGCGCTCGGCCCTCGAGGCGTGGCACGACCGCACGGGCGTCTGCCGCGACTACGCGCACCTCGCCGTCGCGCTCTGCCGCTGCATGAACATTCCCGCGCGCTACTGCACCGGCTACCTCGGCGACATCGGCATCCCGGTCACCGGGCCGATGGATTTCTCCGCATGGTTCGAGGCGTACCTCGGCGGGCGCTGGCACACCTTCGATCCGCGTAACAACATCCCGCGCATCGGGCGCATCCTGATCGCCCGCGGCCGCGACGCTTCCGACGTGGCGATCAGCAGCACCTTCGGCCCCAACAAGCTCGCGAGCTTCAAGGTGTGGACCGACGTGGTGGAGGAATAGCATGCGCGCTTACTCGCTCGGCACGCCGGACGCCGAAGCACCCGGCTTGCACGACGGCTCCGCGATCACCTCGCGCCTGGACGACGCGCTCGCCACCAAGCTGGTGGGCGTGCTGCGCTGCCGGCGCCACTACTTCCTCGCCCGGCGCGACGGCGCGGTGCACGCGGTGGACATGTTCCTCGCGCACTCCAATCGCGAGCTCGCGCACGCCGACGCGATCGCCGAGCGCATCGTGGAGCTGGGCGCGGAACCGAACTTCTCACCGATCGCGATCGCGGCGCACAGCCACGTGACGCACGTCGATCGCGCCCCCGACATCATCGGGATGGCGCGCGAAGGCCTCGACGCGGTCCGCGGCACGGACGTGGCACTCACCGAATTCCTGGAGTTCGTGGGGGGCCGCGACGCGCCGACGCGGCGCCTGCTGATGTCCATCCTCGACGACGACCGCTCCATCGCGCGGCAGCTGATCACGCTGATCGCGACCCTGGGCAAGCCCTGACACAAAGGAGGTTCCGACCATGCTGCACGACTTCCTCGATACACACCGCGCGGAACTGATCGAACGCTGCCGGGCGAACGTCGCACGCCGTGGATCGCCGCGCGCGACGCGTTCCGAAATCGAGCACGGCATCCCGCTCTTCCTCGCGCAACTCACCGGCATGCTGCGGCATGACCAGGATGCCGCGCCGGGCGCGACCGCGGGCCAGTTGTCGGGGTTCGCCGGGCCGGTGCGCGACCGGCGCTCGGAGATCGCCACCTCGGCGGGACTCCACGGCAAGGACCTGCTGCACAAGGGCTTCACCGTGACGCAAGTGGTGTACGACTACGGCGATCTCTGCCAGGCGATCACCGAGCTCGCGGGCGAGAAGGAAGTCGAGATTCCCACGGAGGAATTCCGCACGCTGAACCGGGCCCTCGACAACGCCATCGCCAATGCGGTGACCGCGTTTTCGCGGGAACGCGACGCGCTGAACGCGCAGACCGACCATCGCGCGATGAGCGAACGCCTCGGGTTCCTCGCGCACGAGCTGCGCAACTTCCTCAACACCGCGATGCTGTCGTTCGCGGCGATCAAGACGGGCAAGGTGGCCGTGAACGGCGCGACCGCGGCCGTGCTCGACCGCAGCCTGGGCGGGTTGCGCGACCTGATCGACCGGGCGCTGGCCGACGTGCGCCTCGCCGCCGGCGTGCCCTCGCAACTGCTCGAAAACATCGAGGTCGACCACTTCCTCGCCGAGGTCCAGGTCGCCACGAGCCTGGAGGCCAAGGACCGCGGGTGCGAGTTCACGGTGTTCCCGGTTCCCGCGGGCCTCGTCGTCCATGGCGACCGGCAGATGCTGCATTCCGCGGTCTCCAACCTGCTGCAGAACGCCGTCAAGTTCACGCGCGACCACAGCCACGTCTCCCTCAAGGCCTTCGGCACGGGCGAGCGCGTGATCATCGAAGTCGAGGACCAATGCGGGGGGTTGCCCGCAGGCAAGGTCGAAGCCCTGTTCCATTCGTTCGAGCAGCACCACGAGAACCGCACCGGGCTGGGGCTGGGTCTCTCCATCGCCAAGCGCGGCGTGGAGATCAACGGCGGGACGCTCACCGTGCGCGACATGCCCGGGCTGGGCTGCGTGTTCACGATCGACCTGCCGGCAGTCGCCGCAGCGTCCGACACCGCGCGCGAGCCGCGGCCGTTGCTCTCGTCGGTCTCCTGACTCGCCGGCGAGTCAGGATTATGTCGATGCGGGATTGGACGACTTGTACCGGCGTCAACGCGTCCGTGCGCACCCCCTGCGCGTACCTTGGATGCCACCAGCCCGAGGGCCGGCGCCGCTGGAAATTCGTGGACGCCGGGACAAGGGCCGGGGACGATCAGGCAAGACGGTTTGCCCGATGGCATGGTTCAATTTCAATCCCCCGAAACAGATGAAAATCGAAAAAATGAGACGACTTCGTACCCTCGGACTGGTTGCCGGTCCCTTCGTGCTGGTGGCGTGCGCCGCCCAGCTCGTCGACTCCCCCATCCCTCCCACCCTCGTCCCCGCGGGTGAGCGGGCCGCCGAACGCATCGCCGCGCGCGGCGTGCAGGTCTACCAATGCCGTGCCACGCCGGGTGCCACCGCCGCCGCGGGCTGGGTCTTCGTCGCGCCCGAGGCCGACCTCTTCGATGCGCAGGGTCGTGGTGCCGGAAAGCACTACGCCGGTCCGCATTGGGAAGCGGCCGACGGCAGCAAGATCATCGGAACGGTGAAGACGCGCGCGGATGCGCCGCAGGCCGGTGCGATTCCGTGGCTGCTGCTGGCCGCCCGTTCGGTCGGCGCCGAAGGCCGCTTCTCGAAGGTGACGAGCGTGCAGCGGATCAACACCGTGGGTGGCGTGGCTCCGGCGCAGGGATGCGATACGGGTGCCGTCGGCACCACGCAGCGCGTGCCGTACACCGCCGACTACGTGATGTTCACCGCGTACTGATCAGGTTTCGGCGCGCTCGATCCATTTCTTGACGACCGGCGGCTGGTAGGCCGCCATCGCGTCGAGCAGTGCTTCGGGCGCGTGCGATACCGAGATCATCGCGCGGTGCTCGCGCCTGACGAAGCCTTCGTCGACGCAGTGGTCCGCGAAAGCCAGGAGCTTGTCGTAGTAGCCGGCGATGTTGAGCAGGCCGCACGGCTTGCCGTGGAAGCCCAACTGCCCCCAGGTGAGGACCTCGAAGAATTCCTCGAGCGTGCCAAAGCCACCCGGAACGGCCACGAACCCGCCGGCCAGGTCGGCCATCATCGTCTTGCGTTCGTGCATCGATTTCACGACCCGCAGCTCGGTGAGGCCCTGGTGCGCGATCTCCTTCGCCACCAACGCTTCCGGCATGACGCCGATCACGCGGCCGCCTTCGGACAGGGCCGCGTCGGCCATCGCGCCCATCAGCCCTACGCGCGCGCCGCCATATACGGCGGTGATCTGGCGCCGCGCAAGCGAACGGCCCAGTTCTTCGGCGGCGGGAATGTACTCGGGCCGCGAGCCGCTGTTCGATCCGGCAAAGACACAAACGCTCTTCAAGTCTCGATCTCCGTGTCGCGGACTACGGCTTCTTCGGAGGCTTGTCGCTCGCGGGTGCCTCGTGCGGGGGCGAGTCGACCAGGCCTTCGGTCATTCCCGAAAGGCTTCCGCCCTTCAGACCCAGCTCCTTCAGCAGCGCGTCGATCATCGGTTGCTGCGTGCGATAAGCCAACGCGGCCTGCACGGCCTGGTCGGCCAGGCTTCCGGATGTGCCCGGCGCCCCGCCCGCACCGCCCGCGCCCCGCGTGAGCCCGTCCACCTGGAAGATCTTGATGCCCTCGATCTTCTCCATCGGCTTCACCGACTCCGCGATGATGCGCGGCAGCGCGGTAATCAGCGCGATGCGGACCTGCATCGCGACCTGCTCGGCCGAGAGCTTGTTGATGGCCTCGTTGATCATCGACTTGCCCTGCGCCTCGACCTCGTAGTTGCGCAGGTTCGCCTCGGCGCGAGTCCGCAGCGCCTGTGCGTGGTTCTCGGCCGCGTCCTTCTCGGCGGCCGCGCCGACCTTGATGCCGATCGCCTGTACCTGTGCCTGCTTGTCCGCTTCGACGAGGTCGACTTCCTTGTCGCGCTGGGCCTCGGCGACCGCGGCCGCGGTGATCACGCCCTGCTCGGCCCTCACCGCGCCGGCGCGCGCCTCGTTGGCCTTGGCTTCGGCCTGCGACTGCTCCTCGGATTTCTTGGCGATCGAGATGGCCTTCTCCTGCTCGGCCATCTGCGTGGCCCTCTGCTGGTCGATCGTGGCAATCTGCACGGTGCGGTCGGCGTCGATCTGCTTCTGCTTCACCGCGAGCTCGCGCTGCACCTCGGCCTCCTTCACCTGGCGCTCCGCGTCGATGCGGGCTTGCTCGGCTTCGCGCTTGCGCTGCGCCTGGATCGAGGCGACCGCGGACATCTGCTCGGCCTCGCGCGTGGCGACCTCCTGCTGCTGGGTGAGGGTGGCCAGGCGCTGGTTCCTCTCGATGTCGAGCTTCTGCTGGGTCGCCTCGTAGTTCCTCTGCGCGATCGCGACCTGCGTGTTCTGCTCGATGTCGTTCCTCTCCTTGGAGCGCTTCTGCGTCTCCTGCGTGAGGCGCGTCAAGCCCTCGGCGTCGAACGCGTTGTCCGGGTTGAAGAAGTTCTTCGAGGTCTGGTCGAAGCTCGTGAGCGACACGCTCTCCAGCTCGAGGCCGTTCTTGGTGAGGTCCTCGGCCACGGCGTTCTGCACGGCCTGGATGAAGTCCTGGCGCTTGTCGAGGAAGTCCTGCATGGTCATCGACACCGAGGCGGCGCGCAGCGCGTCGACGAATTTGTCCTCGACCAGGTTCTTCAGCGCTTCCGGGTCGAGCGTGCGCTGGCCGAGCGTCTGCGCGGCGTCCGCGATGCCCTCGATCGTCGGGATGACGCGCACGAAGAAGGCCGCCACCACGTCGACGCGCATGCGGTCCTTGGTGAAGAGGCTGTCCTTGTCCGAGCGATGCACTTCGAGCTTGAGGGTGTTCATGTTCACCCAGATCAACTCGTGGAAGACCGGCAGCTTCACCGCGCCGCCGTCCATGATCACCTTCTGCCCGCCCAGGCCCGTGCGCACGAAGGCGCGTTCCTTGGACGAACGCTGGTAGAGGCGGGAGAAGATCATCCCGACGACGAAGAGCGCGACGACGACGATCAGCGCGACGATGACCGTGTTGACTAGATCCGACATGACGAAGGCCCCCATGATGTCTTTCTCGTTGGAATGCGGCTAGAGCAGGTCCGGCTTGGGATTGCGGATGCCCTGGAATTTCTTCCCGCTGAGGCGCTTGACGAGCAGCACCTGCTCGCTCGCGCCGAAGGTGGTGTCGGCGTGGTCCGGTTCCACCTGGACATAGATGGTTTGGCCGAACTCGCTCGTGACCCGGGCCTCGGCCGGATAGCCCATCTTCGCATTGCCCCCCATCACGACGGCGATGCGGCCCACGAGCGAATCGAGCGACACCGCGGCGCTTTGATCCTTCGGCAGCACGCGGCTCAACACGCGGCCCGTCACGCGCACCACCGGCAGCGAGGCCACCAGCGCGGCGGGCGCGCCGATCACGGAAGGAATGAAGAAGCCGAACAGCGCGTGCACCACGATGTTCGCGGCGAAACCGATGACGGCGAACGCGGCGAGGAACACCACGATCAGCACCAGCAGCGGAACGCGGCCCACGTGCAGCCAGCCGAGCCAGGAGTCCGCGGCCACGCCATCGACGTCGGCGCCGTGATGGTCGAAGAGGCTGTCCAGCCAGTGGGAAGCGCTCATGCCCACCAGCAGCGCCACGCCCTCGAGCGCCGCGATCGAGAGCATCACCAGCGTGGCGATGAGGTACGGCGCGGATTCCGGTGCGAGGAAAAGACCCATGGTCCGGCCCTAGGACTTCTGCGGCATCGACGCCCTCAGCTTGGCGAGCCGCTCCTCGATGCGATGCGAACGCTGCAGCTCCTGGAGCTCCTTCAGTTGCGTGGCATTCGCCGTCACGGTCGGGCCGAGCCCGCTCACGCCCGTCTGGCGCGCCATCACGCGCTCGAACGCGGAGCCCGCGTTGTCCACGCGCGCTTGCGCGCGGCCCGCGCCGCCCGCCTGCGTGCCGGCCGGAACCTGGCTCGCGCGTGCCGCGATGAATTCCCGCAGCGCCTCTTCCATCTCGCGTTTCTTCGCCAGCAGCGCGGTGATGTAGCCCTCGAGGTCCGCGCCCCGCTCCTGCTGCTCGGCGAGCATCTTCTGCAGCACCGGGAGCTGGTCCTCGATGTTGATCTGCTTCTCGAGGCCGGCGCGCGCGAGGTCCTCGCGGCTCTGCCCGATCGCGAGTTCCACCTGCCCGGCGAGGCGCTCGCTCTCCGTATTGAGCTTGTTCAGTTGCGTGGTGACGAGGTGCTTCGCGGCTTCGGCGCGGCCCAACTCGGCGCGCACCTCGTCGATGACCTGGTCCACCTCGCGAATGGCTTGCGCCATGGTCGCCTCGGGGGCCGCATCCTCCACCGCATCCAGCAGGGAGTGGACGCTGCCGCCGACGATGCGCGTGACTCGAGTCGAAATGCTGTCAGCCATGGCTATTTCTCCTTTCTCAATTTGCGGTCGGCCGAGATGAGGCTGGCCAACTCGATGATTTTGGGAAGGTGCCGCTCGATCACCTGGGGATCGTAACACTCGGCCGCGGGCGTCACGCCGAGCCGAAGCAGCGTCGCGGAGAGCTGGAAGCAGCGCTGCACGAGGGCGGCTTCGATGTCCGTCGCTTGCGCCGGCGCGTCGCGGCCGAAGCGCCGTTCCGAGAGCATCGTGGCCATGATCTGCGGCAACCATTCGACCACCGCATTGATCGCATCCGAGTGCATGCGGTGGCGGTTTTCGACTTCGCGCAGCGCGACGACGAACGGGCTCAACAGGTCGCGAAGCCATGCGACGCAGGTCGTGTGGTCCATGGTGCCCTGGTGCTGCTTGCGCATCTGGGTGATCAACGCGCGCAGCTTGTCGCTGGGCGTGCTGGCCCCCGAGATCTCGAGCGCCGAGAGCCACTCGAGGTCTTCCGAGGGAATGCGGACCGAGAGGGTTTGCATTTGAGTGCTCATCGGATATCTCCTGCCTACGTTCGCGTGCGCTTGCGTGCATTTGTATACATTTGCGTACAACGTACCGCTCCCCCACGGCTTGTCAAGCCCCCCCCTCCATCAGGGCTTGGCCGGAAGTAGGCCGGACGTTTAGTTGCGACCCGCGAAGCCTCCGGACAAATAATGTGGGCTCCACCGAAATGGGGAAGCGCCATGGCCATCGAGTTCCTCGTCGTGAAGTTCCCGGAATCGCGTGACGTCCTGGCGGACGACAGTCCCGTCGGCAAGACCAACAAGACACTCCTCCTGCCCGCCGACGAATACGAGATCTCGCTCTCCGGGACGGGATACACGCCGGCGAGCCAGGACGTGATTCTCACCGGCACGTCCACGCAGAACCCGATGGTCATCGCGTTCTCGCTGGCCACGGCACTGACCACGGGACTCACTGGAGCGAAGGCGAAAACGGCGAAGACGAGGAAGGCCCCGAAAGCGAAGAAGGCCAAGCCTTCGACGAAGAAAGCCACGACGAAAAAGAAGGCCGCAACGAAGAAGAAGGCCGCGACGAAGAAGTCCTAGGGAGCCTCACAATGCCGATTCGCACACTCGTCGCGCTCGCGATCGCCGGCCTCCTCGCCGGCTGCGCGACCCACTTCGTCAACGTTCCCCTGCCGGACGGCGAGGGCAATCCCGAGCGGCGCTCCATCGACGTTTCGGACAAGTCGCGTCCCGTGATCGTCGTGGCGCTCTCGGGCGGCGGTTCGCGCGCGGCGGCCCTGGGATGGAACGTGCTGAAGGAGCTGCGGGGCGTCAAGTACTCGAAACCCGGGGCCGAGCGCCGCCTGATCGACGACGTCGCGGTCGTCTCCTCGGTGTCGGGCGGCAGCACCATCGCGGCGTTCTACGGCCTCAACGGGCCCGATGCGCTGGACCAATTCGAGCCCTTCCTCGTGAAGGACAACGTGAAGTCGCTCCTCGCGGCGGCGGCCAATCCGTTCGCGTGGATCGATCACGCGATCCACGGTGGCTCGCGCACCGATTTCGTCGTGGACATGATGAACGCCGAGCTGTTCCACGGCCGCACGATGGCGGAGCTGAACCAGCCCGGCAAGCCGTTCGTGATCCTCAACGGCACCGACATGGCGGGCGGCGAGGTGTTCTCCTTCCGGCCCGGCATGTTCGACGACATCTGCGCGAAGCTCGACACGCTTCCCGTGGCCATCGCGGCTGCCACCTCCGCGGACGTGCCGATCATCTTCGCGCCCGAGGCGTATCGCAACTACTCCGAGACGCACTGCAAGGGCAGGCCGATCCCGACGTGGATCACCAACAAGCTCACGCAGAAGACCGGGCCCTACATCAACCTGCCGGAGTATCGCCGCGCGCGCTACGCCAACGACCTGCGCTGGGGACCGGATCCGTTCCGCAAGATCCAGTACCTCTACCTCGTCGACGGCGGCCTCGCGGACAACCTCGGGATCCACAGCGTGCTCGACACGATCGAGTCGCCGCACGATCCGGCACGCATGCTGATGCACATCAACAACGGGAACATCAACAACCTGGTGGTCGTCGTGGTCAACGCGCGCTCCGATCCCGTCGAGTCCGAGTACACCTCGCCCGACCGCCCGGGCATCTTCTCGATGATCGACAGCGTCACGGGCGTGCCGATCAACTCGACCACCGCGAGCGTCAACGCGCAGTTGGACGTCCTGCTCGCGCAGTTGAAGGCGGCGGCGCAGATCGATCGCCCGGACGCGCCGTTCAAGAACCTGCGGGTCTACGGAATCCTCGTCGACTTCGACCAGCTACGGCCGAGCATCCCGGAGCAGAAGAAGTTGCGCGACCGCGCGAAGGCGATTCCCACGTCGTGGACGATCAGCGCGGAGGATCGCGCGGTGCTGAAGGAAGCCGCCGAGGTCCTCATGCACCAGCATCCGTGCTTCCAGCGGCTGCTGCTGGACCTGAACGTCAAGGCGCCGTACATCGACCCCGTGTTCGCGAAGGGCGGCTGCCCGCAACCCTGAGCTGTCGACTTCCCGTGGTCACCACGAGCGCTTGACAATCGACGCCCTTATATGTCACCTTTTGGTGACATATGAAACCCGACGAGATGGATGCCGTGTTCGCCGCGCTCGCTTCCGAACCGCGCCGGCGCATCCTGGACATCCTCAAGAAGGAGCCCGGCTGCAACGTGAACCGCGTCACGGAGTTTTTCGGTGACATGGGCCGCATCGCCGTCATGAAACACTTGGCCGTCCTCGAGGGCGCGAACCTGGTGATCTCGGAGAAGGTCGGGCGCGAGCGCCAGTTGTGGTTCAACCCGGTGCCGGTGCACATGATCTATGACCGGTGGACCACCGAATTCAGCGCCTACTGGGCCGGACAGTTGGCGCGGATGAAATACCGGCTCGAAAACGCACCGGTGCCGATCGACAGGAAGAAGAGAGGAGGAAGCCGTGGCTGAGACCCCGAAGGCCGTCTTCAAGATCGTGATCAACGGAACGATGGAAGCGGTGTTCCGCGAGCTCACCAAGACCGATTCGCCCCAGGGCGCGGTCTTCAACTCCATGCTCACGCTCGACGGGCCCGGGCTCATCCCCGGCCGCAAGATGCAGATGCGTACGGTCAGCGGCCGGCATGCCGTCGTGATCGGCGAGGTGGTGGAGATCGACGCGCCACGGCGCTACGCGCACACGCATCGGTTCACGCAATTCCAGGACCCGCTCTGCAAGGTCGTCTATGACTTGAAACAGGTCGCCGGCGGCATCGAGGTCACGCTCACCGTGGAGAACATCCCGGTCGGCACGAAGACCGAGGTCGAGATGAACAAGGGCGGCATGTTCATCCTGAACAATTTGAAATCGATCGTGGAGACCGGCAAGCCGTCGTTCGGCTGCCGCATCATGTACGTGATGTTCGACTGGCTCGAGTTCGTGCTGCCGAAGTCGACGAAATCCGAAAACTGGCCGCTATAGGGGAGAAACCATGAAAGTCGTGAAATGGATCGCTATCGTCATCGGCGTGCTGCTCGCGGTGTTCCTCGGCGGCGCGCTGGTGATCCCTCGACCTACAAGGTCGAGCGCTCGATCGTCATCAACGCGCCCGCCGCGAAGATCTACCCGCTCATCGCGGCCCCGAAGGAATGGGCGAAGTGGACCATCTGGCCCAAGCGCGAGCCTGGCCTCAAGTGGTCGTTCGCGGGCGCGGAGTCGGGTGTGGGCGCCCAGTGGAACTGGGTCGGCAAGGACGGAAGCGGCGCGATGGAATTCACGAAGGCCGATCCCGACAAACGCCTCGACTACGCCCTTGCCTTTCCCGAAATGGGAATGAAGTCGACCGGCGCGCTCACGCTCACACCCGAGGGCGCGGGCACGAAGGTTTCATGGACCAACGAGGGCGACGTCGGCAAGAATCCGGTCATGCGCTGGTTCGTGCCGTTCCTGGACAGGATGATCGGCCCGGACTACCTGGCCGGCCTCCAAGGGCTGAAGGAAATGGCCGAGAAGAATTGATACGAAAGGCCAACAACATGAAACAAACGCTCGCGCTGCTGTGCTTACTCTGGGGGCTCGCCATGCCGACCCTCGCCGAAGAACGCTCCATCTACAAGACCGCCGTCGTCGCGGCGCCCGTGGATGCGGTGTGGAAGGCGTGGTCCACTTCGGAGGGCATCCAGTCGTTCTTCGCGCCCGAGGCGATCGTCGAGGCGAAGCCGCTCGGCCGCTTCTCGATCCACTTCAATCCGTACGCGGCTCCGGGGCTGAAAGGCGCGGACGACATGATCGTGCTCGGCGTGCAGGAAGGAAAGATGATCTCCTTCACCTGGAACGCCCCGCCCCACCTGGCCGAGGCGCGCAAGCAGCGCACGTCGGTCGTCGTGCGGATGAAGGCCGTGAGCGAGAAGGAAACCGAAGTGAGCCTCTTCCACAGCGGCTGGGGCGACGGCGGCCAGTGGGACGACACGTACAAGTACTTCGACAGCGCCTGGGGCCGCGTGCTCGCGAACCTGCAGAAGCGCTTCCTCGAGGACAAGCCGATCGACTGGACGCCGTTCCTCGAACGCCTCAAACCCAAGTAGCGAGGTCCCGATGAATAAAGGGGTCAGACTCCTTTATTGCCCCGTGCAATAAAGGAGTCTGACCCCTTTATTCATCTTACTTGGCCAGATCAACAACCTTCAGCTTGACCTTCCGCTCCTTGCCGTCGCGCGACACGGTGAGTTCCGCGATGCCGTCGATTCCGGTGCGGTCGATCTCGGTGGCGAATGTGGAGAGTGTCTTCACCGGCTTGCCGTTCACCGCGACGATGATGTCGCCCACGACTCCTTTGTCGGTCGCGACCTTGAATCCCGCCGTCGCGGCCGGCGTGCCCTCGTTGACCCCCGCGATCACCACGCCGGAAATGCCGGAGCGCGCGACGATCCCCGGATCCACCGCATCGATACCGATGCCGGGCAGCGGGGCCTTGCCGCGTGCGATCAGGCTGGGGACAATGCGGTTCACGAGGTCGGAGGGAATCGCGAGCCCGACGCCCGAGGACTGCGCGGCCGAACCGCGGATCGCCGTGGTCACGCCCATCAAGCGCCCCGCACTGTCGAGCAACGGACCGCCGGAGTTTCCGGGATTGATCGCCGCATCGGTCTGGATGGCGCCGGTGACTTCGCGCACGTCCGTCGTCGGCAGGTGGCGGTCCAGCGCACTCACGATGCCCTGCGTCAGCGTGCGCGTGAGCCCGAACGGATTGCCGATCGCATAGACGGTCTGGCCGATCTTCAACTCGCGCGACGAGCCGAGCGGGATCGGCTTCAGGTCCTTCGGCACCGTCTTCAGTTTCACGACGGCGAGGTCGTACTCGGGCGAGCGGCCGACGATCGTGGCCTCGATCGGGTTGCCGGCGTCGAGCGCCACGAGCACCTTCCTCGCGCCCTCCACCACGTGGTTGTTGGTGACGATGTGCCCCTTCGTGTCCCACACGAAACCGCTGCCCGCGCCCTGCGCCACGCCCATGGTGAAGAGGCTGGTCCGCTGCACGCTCTCGGTCGTGATGTAGGCCACCGACGGCGCGCTGGCCTCGAAGAGCGAGACGACGGCCTGCTCGTGCGCCGGCAGCGGACCGCGGGTGACCACGGTGCGCGCCTCGGCGGCCGCACGCGCCTGGGCGGGCGCATCGGCGCCCCCCAGCACGGCGGCGAAGGCAGCGATGGAGACGAGGATCTGGCTGGTTTTCACGGGCGTGGAACTCCTTTTTGGATACAGGATAGATCGTGTCGGGACCGCGTGCTTCAAGGCCGGCGGCCCTCCATACCCCTACAAAAATTCCGGTACAATTCGCCTCGCAGTGATAGGTGCCTTAAGTCGCAACTCCAGTACCGACGCCATTCGACGTCGATCCTTCAGTTCCCTTATGCGTTCCTTCAGTCGCTGGCCCCCGCTCGAGGGATTCGGGCAATCTGTAAAAGGAAACAGTATGAGCACGGGAACCGTGAAATGGTTTAACGACACGAAGGGCTTCGGCTTCATCAAGCCTGACGGTGGCGGCGAAGATCTTTTCGCCCACTTCTCCGAGATCCAGGGTTCGGGCTTCAAGACCCTCAAGGAGAACCAGAAGGTCGAATTCGAGGTCAAGGCCGGCCCCAAGGGCCAGCAAGCGACCGCGATCAAGCCGATCGCCTGAAGTCCGGGCCTATCGCTTAGAAGACGGCAACTTCGGTTGCCGTTTTTTTTCGCCAAGAATAATTGGGGTCAGACTCCCATTAAGTTAATTGTTGGATGCTGTATGCCGCATCCGAATTAACTGAATGGGAGTCTGACCCCAATTATTTTCTCAATCCAGGGGCACCGCGATGAATTCCGGCAACGCTTCGGCGCGCCCCGAGTACGCGACCAGCGCCGGGTACTTCGACGCCACGATTTCCTTCGCGTTGTAGAACTGGCTGAAGCGCCAGGCGGTGGCGATCACGACATCCACCGCATCCAGTCGCGTGCCCCCGAACCAGCCGCTTTCCAATTCGGAGACGGCAAGCTCGAGTTCCTCGAGTGCCGCGTTGGCCTGCGCGGTGACGCGAGCGAGCCAGGGCGCGTGGAGCTTGTCGGCGGGCCGCTGCTCCTTTTCGTAGACGACCTGCACGTTCTTCTCGTTGGCCGCCATCGCGATGCCGATCAGCCGCAGCGCGGGGAGCCGCTTCGCCCCCGTGGGCATGAGGCCGCGCCCGGCCGGCGCGAGCGTCTCGATGTAGTCGAGGATCAGCGTGGAATCCATCAACACCGTGCCGTCGTCGGCGATGAACGAAGGCGCTTTCACGACGGGGTTGATGGCGCGGAACTGCTCGAAGTGGCGGAAGACCGAAACCTGCCGGTGCTCGAACGGCAATCCGAGCAAGCGCAGCGAGATCGCGACGCGCCGCACATACGGCGAATCCGGCATGCCGACCAGGACCATGGGTTCTCCCCGGAATACGCGGACGTGGTGCCCGCGGATGCAGGGACTTTAACGCGTGCAATCGCGTTCGGGAACACCCACCCGCCCAAAAGGACTATGCTCCGCGAAACGGCCCACCCTCCGCGACCGAGAACATCCGGGCGCAAGAACCGAGGTCCGAACCGCAAGATGCTGCAGACGATTGCGGTCCTCACACCGACTCTCGACCGACTCCCGGCCGCGATGATGCTCGTCGATTCGCGCGGGCGCATCGAACACGCAAACCCCCACGCCGAACGCACGCTCGCCTCCGCGCCCGGCGGTCTCATCGGCCGCAGCGTCGACGAATTGGTCCCGCAGCGCTTCCGCGGCGGCCATCACCTGAATCGCGAGAGCTTCCTGCGCGAACCCCAGGCCCGTCCGATGGGATTCGGCCGCGAGCTCTTCGCGGTACGCGGCGACGGCATCGAGATCCCCGTCGAGATCGGCCTGAATCCCCTGGAGACCGACCGCGGCCCGATGGTGCTCGCGGTCATCGTCGACATCACGCAGAGGAAGAGCCTGGAACATCGCTTCGAGCGCGTGGTCGAGTACTCGCCGAATGCGATGGTGATGATCGACGCGCGCGGGCGGATCGCGATGGTCAATGCCGCGGCCGAGCAGCTTTTCGGCTACGCACGCGAGGAGATGCTCGGCCACAGCGTCGAGATGCTCGTGCCCGGGCGCTACCGCGGGGCGCATCCCGGCTTCCGCGAAGGCTATTTCAGCAACCCGGGTGCGCGCCCGATGGGCGCGGGCCGCGAGCTCTACGCGGTGCGCAAGGACGGCACCGAAGTGCCCGTCGAGATCGGCCTGAACCCGATCGAGACCGACGAGGGCCCGATGGTGCTCTCGGCCATCGTCGACATCTCCGACCGGCGCCAGCGCGAGGAAAGCGTGCGGCGCGCCCTCGAGGAAAAGGAGCTGCTGCTGGGCGAGATCCACCACCGCGTGAAGAACAACCTGCAGATGATCCACAGCCTGCTCGACCTGCAGGCCATGCACGTGGAAGACCCGCGGGCGCTCGCGATGCTGAAGGACAGCCAGAACCGCGTGCGCTCGATGTCGCTCATCCACCAGACCCTCTACCAGTCGCACGACTTCGCGCGCGTCGACTTCGGCTACTTCCTCGAGACGCTCGCGAACGTCCTGGTCGATTCCTACGCCGACAGTCGCACGCGCATCGCGCTGCGCCTGGACGCCACGCAGATCTCGCTGCCGATGGGCGTCGCGATTCCCTGCGGCCTGATCCTGAACGAGCTGGTCTCGAACGCCATCAAGCATGGCTTCCCCGACGGCCGGACCGGATCCATCCTGGTGTCCGTGAAAGGCGGCGAGGACGACGATTTCGTGCTGGAAGTCGCCAACGACGGCGTGCCCCTCCCGCCCGAGGCCAAGGTCGAGGCGGCCAGCACGCTCGGCCTGGTGCTCGTGAACCTCCTCACGAAGCAGCTCCACGGGGAGCTCGAGGCGCAACGCGACCCGGTGCGCTTCCGCATCCGCTTTCCGGGAACCGCGCCATGAAGCCCAATTCGGCGCGCGTGCTGGTCGTGGAGGACGAGCGCATCGTGGCGCTCAACCTCCAGCAGCGCCTGCGCAGCCTCGGCTACGACGTGCCGACGGTCGCCTCTTCGGGATCGGAAGCCATCGCACAGGCCCGGAGCACCTCGCCAGACCTGGTGCTGATGGACATCCGCATCGAGGGCGACATCGACGGGATCGAAACGGCGATGCGGATCAACCGCGAGAAACGAGTGCCGGTGGTCTACCTCACCGCGCACTCGGAGGAATCCACGATCGAGCGCGCGCGCCAGACGCGCCCCTACGGCTACCTGCTCAAGCCCTTCAGCGAACGCGAGATGCACGCGACCATCCAGATGGCGCTCGCGCGGCGCGGCACCGAAGTCGAGCTGGAGCAAAGCGAGCAGCGGCTCCGCGCGAGCGAAGAGCGCTTCCGCCAGCTGGCCGAAGCCATCCGCGAAGTGTTCTACCTCGTCGACCGGGACAACAAGGTGCTCTACGTGAGCCCGGCCTACGAGGAGATCTGGGGACGCACGTGCGGGAGCCTGTATGCCGACTCCAACTCCTGGAGGGATTGCATCCACCCCGAGGACAAGGAGCGCGTCGCCCAGGGCGTCGCCGACCGCATGCGAACGGGCCAATTCCAGGAGGAATTCCGGATCATCCGGCCCGACGGGGTCCAGCGCTGGATCAGCTCGCGCAGCTTTCCCATCCGCGATGCGCAAGGCCAGGTCTACCGCATGGCGGGCTTCGCCGAGGACATCACCTCTCGCGTGCATCTCGAGCACACGCTGCGCGACCGTGAACGCGCCCTCGCGCGCGCGCAGCAGATGGCGCGACTCGCGCACGTGATCACGCTGCCCGACGGAACCTTCGAGAGCTGGTCGGATACGCTCCCGGCCCTGCTGGGCGTCGAGCCAGGCGGGATGCCGGCATCCACGCGCGAGTGGCTCACCTGGGTGCATCCCGACGACCGCATGCTCTTCCGGGCGCGCTCCATCGCCGCCGGCGCCTCGCTCGTGCGCACGGACCAGGAATACCGCCTTCGCACGCGCGCCGGAAACTGGATCGACGTCCTGCAGGTGATGGAGCCGATGGAAAAGTCGCGCAACCCGGAAGAACGCGTGCGCTGGTTCAGCACTTTGCAGGACGTGACGGAAGCCAAGGCTGCCGCCGCGGAAGTCCGGCGCCTCAATGCGGATCTCGAGCGGCGCGTGATCGAACGCACGGCGGAGCTGGAAGCCGCCAATCGGGAGCTCGAGGCCTACGACAGCTCCGTGGCCCATGACCTGCGAGCGCCGGCGCGCCACATCGTGGCCTTCGGGCAGATCCTGCTCTCCGATTGCGCCGGCCAGCTCGACGAGCGGGGCCTCGACCATGCGCGGCGCATGGTCTCCGCGAGCGAACGCCTGAGCCAGATCGTGAACGACCTCTTCGCGCTCTCGACCATGGGTCGCGGCGAGTTGCGCCGCGGGGAAGTGGACCTCAGCACGATGGCCCACCAGGTCTTCAACGGGCTGCGCAAGGCCGAGCCGGGCCGCGACGTCGAATGGTCGGTCACGCCCGACATGATCGCGCGCGCCGATCCCGGGCTGCTGCAGTCGGTGCTGGAAAACCTGATCGGCAACGCCTTCAAGTTCACGGCCCGGCGCGACGATGCGCGCATCGAGGTCGGCCGGCTCCAGCCGTCCGACGGCGTGCCGATCTACTTCGTGCGCGACAACGGGGCCGGATTCGACATGGCGCGTGCCGAGGGGCTGTTCGAGCCGTTCCATCGGATGCACGCGCAGTCGGAATTCGAGGGAACGGGGCTCGGCCTCGCGACGGTCAGCCGGATCGTGACCCGCCACGGCGGGCGCATCTGGGCCGATTCCGAACCCGGCATGGGGACGACGTTCTACTTCACGCTCTCGCCCAAGTCGAAGCCCCTCCTGCGCGGCTGAGGCCCGCCTACTTCTTCGACTCGCTGCGGCATTCCACCGGCAGGTAGTTCATCTGGATGTCGGTCTTGTTCTCGCCCTTCAACTCCATCTTGGGCGGTGCCGGCACCTCGTTGCAGATCCAGGAGATCGGTACGGTCGGGTAGCCGGGCACGATCGCGGGGCGCACCGTGACCAGCTTGCCCTTCAGGGAATCGCCCGCGTTGTAGCCCAGGGTCAGCGTGACGGCTCCGTCCTTCACGGTCACCGCCGTCACGAACTGGCTGATGATCTTGTCGGCGGGCGGGATGGTCGCCTCTTCGTTGTTGGCGGGCATCTTGCCGGTCGCGGCGTAGAACCCGTTCACGCCCTTCTTCGCGACGTCCGCGAGCTCGAGGGCTTCCTTGATCTGCTTGCGCATCGCGGTTTCCTTCAGCCCCGGGATCGTCATCGCGATGAGGATGCCGATGATGAGGATCACGAGGATCAACTCGATGAAGCTGAAGCCCTGCTCGCGCGTTCGCATCAGAACCTCGCCGATCCGGGGGTGCGGGGGAATGGGATCACGTCGCGGACGTTGGACAGCCCCGTCACGTACGCGACCGTGCGCTCGAAGCCCAGGCCGAAGCCCGCGTGCGGGACGCTGCCGTAGCGGCGCAGGTCGCGATACCAACCGTAGCTGTTCTTGTCGAGGCCCATCGCGACAATGCGTGCGTCGAGCACGTCGAGGCGTTCCTCGCGCTGGCTGCCGCCGATGATCTCGCCGATGCCGGGCGCCAGCACGTCCATGGCCGCCACCGTCTTTCCGTCGTCGTTCATGCGCATGTAGAAGGCCTTGATCTCCTTCGGGTAGTTCATGAGGATCACGGGGCCGCCGACGTGCTTCTCGGCGAGGTAGCGCTCGTGCTCGCTCTGCAGGTCCGTGCCCCACTTTACCGGGTACTCGAACTTCTGCTTCGAACCCTCGAGGATCCGGATCGCTTCCGTGTAGTCCATGCGGACGAAGGGCTTCTCGACGATGCCCTGCAGCTTCGCGATCACGCCCTTCTCGATCCGCTCCTCGAAGAAGGCCATGTCGTCGGGGCGCTCCTCGAGCACCGCCTGGAGGATGTACTTCAACAACTGCTCCGCGAGCGTCGCGTCCTGCGCAAGATCGGCGAAGGCGATCTCCGGCTCGATCATCCAGAACTCCGCCAGGTGGCGGCTGGTGTTGGAGTTCTCGGCGCGAAACGTGGGCCCGAACGTGTAGACCTTCGACAGGGCCAGGCAGTAGCTCTCGACGTTCAACTGCCCCGACACGGTGAGGTATGCCTCCTTGCCGAAGAAATCCTGCGCGAAATCGACCTTTCCCTCGGCCGTGCGCGGGAGGTTGGCCAGGTCGAGCGTCGAGACGCGGAAGAGCTCGCCGGCGCCCTCGGCATCCGAAGCGGTGATGATTGGCGTATGAATCCACAGGAATCCGTTCTCATGGAAGAAGCGGTGGATCGCCTGCGCCAAAGTGTTGCGTACCCGCGTCATCGCACCGATCACATTGGTGCGCGGCCGCAGGTGAGCGACTTCGCGCAGGAACTCCATGGTGTGGGGCTTGGGCTGGATCGGGTAGGTATCCGGGTCGTCCACCCAACCTATGACCTTGAGTTCAGTGGCCTGCATTTCGAAGGGCTGGCCCTTGGCCGGGGAGGCAACGATGGTCCCGGTCGCCTCCACCGCGCAACCGGCCGTTAACCTTTGCACCTCGGAGGCGTAGTTCGGGAGCGCCGCGGGCGCCACGACTTGCACGGGATGAAACGCCGACCCGTCGGACACATGCACGAAGGACAGCCCCGCCTTCGAGTCGCGCCGGGTGCGAACCCAGCCGCGCAAGGTAACAGGTGTTTCCGAGGGCGCCTGGCCCGAGAGGATGGCACTGCAGGAGAGCGTGGTCATCGAAAGCGAAGAAATTGCAAAGAAGGCTGATTTTATCCGATCGGGTGGTCGCCTCGACGCGGCTTTTCCGCTACGCTCGCGCGTGCCGCTGACAAGAACCTATCAGGGAGAGCAGCCTGGCCACGCAGGATAACCCCGCCACCCGTAGCTGGACGGCCCCGAATGCGCCACCGAGCGGCCGTCACCTCGGCTTGATCATCTGGCTGTTCGCGGCCGTCACGGTCGGCATCCTCGTGGTCGCCGTGCAGGGCATCGGGCTGCTCGCCGCGGGCCGCGCCTACGTCACGGGCGAGAGCCTGTGGTTCAAGGGCCAGAAGCAGGCCGTGATCCAGCTCCAGCGCTACGCCCTGGAGCGTAACCCCGCGGACTTCGCCGCCTACGAGGCGGCCATTGCCATCCCGATGGGCGATCGCCGGGCGCGCCTCGAGATGGAGTCGCCCGAGCCCGATCTCGCGCGCGTTCGCGAGTTCTTCGTCGCCGGAGGCAACCACCCGGACGACATCGATGGAATGATCTCGCTCTTCCGCCGCTTCCGCGGCATGGCTCCGATGAGCGAAGTGGTCCGCGTGTGGACCGAAGCGGACGTGGAACTGATGGCGCTGTCCGCGCTCGGGCGCCGGCTGCGCGATGCGGTCGAGGCCGGAACGCTCGACGAAGCGATGACCCGCCGCTTCCTGGACGAGATCCAGCACATCAACAACCGGCTCGCGCCCTTGAGCGCGAACTTCTCCGACACGATGGGCGAAGCGCTTCGCGGCGCGCAGTTCGCGGTCGTGGCGCTGATGCTCACGATTTCCGCGCTCTTCCTCGTGGCGGGCGTCGGAATCTCGCGCCGGCTGCTGCGCCAGCGCGATGCGCTGGAGGGCTTCCTGCGCCAGAACGAGGCGCAGTTGCGCCTGCTCGTGGAGAACGCCCCGCTGCCGCTGATGATCCTGCGCCGCCGGGACGAGGCGATCGTCTACGCCAACTCGCGCGCCCTCCAGCAATTCGGCGTTCCCGCCGAGCACGCGCACACCGCGAAGGCGAGCGAGTTCTACCACGACCGCACCGTGCGCGACGCCGTGGCTTCGGCCATCGACCGCGATGGCGCCATCCGCGACTTCGAAGTGCAGATGCAGGACCGCCACGGCCGGCGCTTCTGGGCCGTGATCTCCTCGCAGCGCATCCGCTACCAGGGCGATGCGTGCCTGCTGATGGCGCTGCACAACATCGACGACCGCAAGCGCATGCAGGACGACATGCGCTTCCGCGCCTTCCACGACGCGCTCACGGGGTTGCCCAACCGCGCGATGTTCCTGGACGCCGCCGACCGGGCCCTGAAGAAGGCCCGGCGCAACGAGCAGCGCTTCTCGGTGCTCTTCATCGACCTCGACCGCTTCAAGGTGATCAACGACACCCTGGGCCACTTCGCTGGCGACCGGTTGCTGTTGCTCGTGGCCGAGCGCCTGCGCCAGGGCGTGCGCGAGTCGGACCTCGTCGCGCGGCTGGGTGGCGACGAATTCGTGATCCTGGCCGAAGGCGATGCCGGTCCCGAGGATGTCGGCACCCTCGCGGGCAAGGTGCTGCATCACCTGGAGTCGCCGTTTCGCGTCGACGATCGCGACGTGGGCCTCACGGCCAGCATCGGCATCGCGAGCTATCCGGGCGACGGCGACGAACTGGACGAGCTGGTGAAGAACGCCGACATCGCGATGTACCACGCGAAGGAAGAAGGCCGGAACGCGTACAGCTTCTACACGCCCGCGATCAACAAGCTCACGCTGCAGCGCTTCGACCTCGAGGCGCGGCTGCGGGGCGCGCTGGAACGCGGCGAGCTCATGCTCCAGTACCAGCCGGTGGTGGACCTCGCCACCGGGCGGCTTCGCAACCTCGAAGCCCTGATCCGCTGGAAGGATCCGGCCAGCGGCCTGGTAATGCCGGGCGAGTTCATTCCGATCGCCGAGGAAACCGGTTCGATCCTCGCCATCGGCCGCTGGGTGATCGAACGCGCCTGCCGGGACCTGCGCGACTGGCACGCGATGGGATTCACCGACATGCGCGTCGCGGTGAACGTCTCCGCGCGGCAGGTCCTGCACGCGGGGCTGGTCGACGAGGTGTACGAAGCCATGCAGGAGCACAACGTCTCCCCGGACTGGCTCGAGCTCGAGATCACCGAGACGATGATGATGCACGACCCGGCCGGCGCCGAGCGCGCGCTGCGGGCGTTGAAGGCGCTGGGCGTGCGCCTCGCGGTGGACGACTTCGGCACCGGCTACTCGTCGCTCTCGCTCGTGCGGCGCTTCCCGCTCGACACCGTGAAGATCGACCGCTCGTTCGTCTCCGGCTGCCCGGCCGACGCCGAATCGCTCGCCATCGTGCAAGCCGTCGCCACGCTCGGCCGGATGCTGGGCCTGGCCGTGATCGCCGAGGGCGTGGAGACCTCTCCGCAGCGGCTCGCGGTCGCGGCGGCCGGCTGCCCGTTTGCGCAGGGCTTTCTCTTCAGCCGGCCCGTGGACGCTTCGCACGTGCCCAAGATCGCGCGCGTCGCGCTCGGCGCAACTGTTCAGTAGGTTAGGGGTCAGACCCCTATGAAGAAACTCCTCCTCGCCGTCCTGTTCGCGGCAGCGAACGCCTCCGCGGCCGACCAGCGCCTCGCGAAAGTCGAGCTCGAGCAGGACCTCGGCGGGCTCGACATCGTGGCCACGGCCACAACGGGCCGCGTGTTGATCCTCACCCTGCAGAACAAGTCCGCCGAACTCGCGGACTGCGTCGCGACTTTCGAAGGGGGCCTCGCCACGCCCGTTCGCCGCGCCGCGAAAGTGAAGCCGGGCAAGACCGTCACGCTCAGCGTCCCCGTCAAGGACGACGTCGCCCGCTGGCACATCGCCCTGACCTGTAAACCGAAATAGGGTCAGCACGATAACTGTCGAATTCGCGGCAGTTATCGTGCTGACCCTATTTACCGGTCAGTCCCCGGACTGCGGGAGGGCGTGCGGCCCGGAATCGGTGATCGGCTTGGTGACCGGTCCCTTGCCCGAGTAGCGGTCGAGGTAGAGGTAGATCACCGGCGTGATGAAGAGCGTGATTACCTGCGAGAACACGAGCCCGCCGACCACCGCGAGGCCCAGCGGCTGGCGCAGCTCCGCGCCCGCGCCCCAGCCGAACGCGATCGGCACCGCGCCCATCATCGCCGCGAACGACGTCATCATGATCGGGCGGAAGCGCAGCAGGCAGGCGGTGCGGATCGCCTCGCGCGCTTCCATGCCGTCGTGCCGCTGCGCGTGCAGCGCGAAGTCGATCATCATGATCGCGTTCTTCTTCACGATGCCGATCAGCATGAGGATGCCGATCACCGCGATGATCGAGATGTCCATGCCGAACGCCCACAGCGTGAGCAACGCGCCGACCGCGGCCGAGGGCAGGCCCGCGAGGATGGTGATGGGATGGATGTAGCTCTCGTAGAGCACGCCCAGCAGCACGTAGATCACCAGCAGCGCGGCGACCAGGAGGATCACCTGGCTCGTCTGCGAAGCCTGGAACGCCGCCGCATCCCCGCCGTAACCCGTGAGGATGCTGGCCGGCATGTTGATCTCGGCCTTGTAGCGGTCGAGTTTCGCGGTGGCGTCCCCGAGCGAAGCCCCGGCGGCGAGGTTGAACGAAATGGTGATGGCCTGGAGCTGCCCCTGGTGGTTGATCGCGATCGGGCCCACCACGCGCGACACGCTCGCCACGGACGACAGCGGCACCAGCGCCCCGCCCTTCGCGCGCAGGTAGATCTTGTTGAACGCGGCCTCGTTCTCGCGATCCGCATCGGTACCCTGCAGGATCACCTGGTACGAATCCGTCGGCGTGTAGATGGTGGAGACCTGCCGGTCGCCGAACATCGAGTAGAGCGCCGTGCGGATGTCCTGCATCTGCACGCCCAGCGCGTTGGCCTTGTCGCGGTCGATGTTCAGTTGCGCCTGGAGGCCCTTCAACTGCGCGTCGCTGTTGGTGTCGCGGAAGATCGGGTCGGCGCGCATCAGCGCCACCATCTTGTCCGCCATCTCCTGCAGCTCGCGGTCGCCCACGGCGCGCATCACATACTGGTAGCGCGCTTTGCTGGGCCGAGCGCCCAGGCGCAGGTTCTGGATCGGGCTGAAATAGACGTTCACGCCCGGGACCTTGCGCACTTCGCGGCGCAACTCGTCGAGGAGCTTGTCCATCGGCAGGCGCGTATTGCGCGGAGCCAGGTTGATGAACGTGCGCGAGGCGTTGGTCTCGTTCACGTTCACGATCACGGTCTCCACCGCCGGGTGCGCCTTGAGCACGTCGCCCGTGCGCCGGGCCAGCTCCACCATCGCCGGGTAGGAGATGTCCTCCACGGCCTCGATCGTGACCAGGATCTGCCCGTTGTCCTCGGTCGGGAAGAAGCCCTTGGGCATCGCCATGAAGAGCGCGATCGTGAGTGCCAGCGTGGCGAACGCCACCCCGAGCACGACGCGCCGGTGGTCGAGCGCACGGTCGAGTGCCCGCTCGTAGGCGCCGATCACGCGCGCGTAGCCCGCCTCGAACCAGGCGGTGTACTTCAGGGCCGGATCGTCGTGGCTCACGTGCTTCAGGAAGCGCGCCGAGAGCATCGGGATCAGCGTGAGGGCCACGATCGCCGAGACCACGATGGCGAGCGACACGACGACCGCGAATTCGTGGAACAGCGAGCCGATCACGCCCGGCATGAAGAAGATCGGGATGAACACCGCGACCAGCGAAAGCGAGATCGACACGATGGTGAAGCCCATCTCCTTGGCGCCGATGATCGAGGCCTTGAACGGCTCCATCCCGTTCTCGACGTGGCGCACGATGTTCTCCAGCATCACCACCGCGTCGTCCACCACCAGGCCCACCGCGAGCGTGATGGCCAGCAGCGAAATGTTGTCGAGGCTGTAGTTCAGCGCGGCCATCAGCGCGATGGTGCCGATGAGCGAGATGGGCAGCGACAGCGCCGGGATGATGGTGGCGGTCGGGCTCCGAAGGAAAAGGTAGATCACCAGAACCACCAGCACCACCGTGATGCTGAGCGTCACCTTCACGTCGTGGATCGCGTCGCGGATCGATTGCGAGCGGTCGTTGCGGATGTTCATCTGCACCGACGCGGGCATCTGCGTGCGCAGCCCGGGGATCGCCGCCCGGATCGCATCGACCGTGGCCACCGTATTGGCGTCGGGCTGGCGGCGGATCGCGAGCGTGATCGCGCGCTCGCCGTTGGCCCAGCTTCCGGTCTTCACCGACTCGACGCTGTCTTCGACGTCGGCCACGTCGCGCAGTCGCACCGTGTAGCCGCCCGGCAGGGTGGCCACGATGATGTCGGCGAATTCGGCCGCCTTGGCCATCTGCTTGTTGGCCGTGATGGTGAGCGTCTGGCGCGGGCCGTCCAGGGTGCCCACCGGCGTGTTGGCGTTGGAGAGCTTCAGCGCGACGGCGATGTCGTCCACCGTGAGGCTGCGCGCGGCCAGGGCATCGGATTTCACGCGCACGCGCACCGCGAAGCGCTTCTGCCCGTTCACGTCGATCTGCGCGATGCCGGGCAGCGTGGAGATGGTGGGCGCGATGAGGTTGTCGGCGTAGCTGTTCAGCTCCGAGAGCGCCATCGAGGGCGAGGTCAGCGTGAGGAAGATGATGGGCGAATCGGCCGGGTTCACCTTCCGGTAGGACGGCGGCGTGGTCATCTCGATCGGCAGCGTGCGCTGCGCGCGGAAGAGCGCGGCCTGCACGTCCACCGCGGCCTTGTCGATGTCGCGGTCGCCCACGAACTCGAGCGCCACCGAAGTGCGGCCCAGAGTACTGGTCGAGGTGATGACGTTCACGCTCGCGATGGTCGAGAACTGCTTCTCCAGCGTCGTGGCCACCGACGAGGCCATCGTCTCGGGGCTCGCCCCGGGCAGCACCGCCGTCACTTCGATGGTGGGCGTGTCGAACTGCGGGAGAGCCGCGATCGGAATGCCGTCGTACGCGATCAAGCCGGCGACCACGAAGGACGCCGACAGCAGGACCGTCATCACCGGGCGGCGGATGAACGGTTCGGAGAAATTCACGAGGGCTTCTCCTCGGCTTTCTTGTCCTCGGCCTTCTTGCCCTTCTTGCCTTCGCCGCCGGCCTTCGGCGTGCGGTCGGCTTCGGCCACGAGGCTGCCGGGCCGCAGGTTCTGCGCGCCCTCGATCACGATCCGTTCGCCTGCCTCCGCGCCCTCGATGACGGCGATGCCGCCGTCGATCAACTTCACGGCGACCTTCTTCTGCACGACCTTGCCGTCTTCACCCACGACGAACACAAAGCGGTTGTCGGGCCCGGTCTGGACGGCCTGGACGGGCACCACGGCCGCCTTCATCAAGGTGCGCGGGGCGACCTCGATGTTCACGTACATGCCGGGCCACAGCAGGCCCTTCTCGTTGTCGAATTCCGCCTTCACGCGGATGGTGCCGGTGGTCGAGTCGACCACGTTGTCGAGGAACACGAGGCGGCCCTTCAGCGTCGTGGCGGCGTCGAGGATGGCGCGCGTCTCGATGCCGCCGCCGGTCATGGCCCCTCGCAGGCCCGCGAGCTCCTTCTCGGGCAGCGTGAAGCTCACCTGGATGGGATTCACCTGCGTGATGGAAACCAGCGGAAGGCTGGTGGGCGAAGGCTGGACGAGGCTGCCCGGGCGCACGCTGATCACGCCGGTGCGTCCCGCGAACGTCGCCCGGATCTGCGAGTAGCTCACGGCCACGCGCGCCCCATCGGCGGCGGCCGTGTCCACGGCCAGCTGGCCGCGCAGCGTGTCGACGCTGTTCTGCACGGTATCCAGCGCCGATTGCGAGATGAACTTCTGGTTGAACAATTCCTTCTGGCGTTCGAAGTTGCGCTCGGCGGTGGCGAGGTCCGCCTTGTCCTTCTCGATCTGCGCGAGGGACTTCTTGTAGAGGGATTCGTCGCCGCGCGCATCGAAGGTGAAGAGCAGGTCGCCCGCCTGCACGGACTGGCCTTCCTTGATGTGCACCTCGCGCACGGTGCTCGTGATCTGCGGGCGGATGTCGACGGCCTGGATGGACACCACGGTGCCGTTGGCCCGCAACGTGACCGGCACGTCGCGCTGCTCGACCTTGGTGGTGATCACGGGGATCGGGGCCGGGCCCTTCTTCGCCGCGTTCGCATCCGGGGTGCGGGCGCCGCTCCACCACCAGATCGCCACGGCGATGACCAGCAGGACGGGAACCGCGAGCAGGACGAGCCGCCGGCGGGGTTTCGAGGACTGGATCAGGGGGTCGTTCATGGGTCCGTAAATGATACCCGTGGCACTCCCCCGAATGCGTCCGGTACGCCTTAAACCGGCGCACCGCGGCCGGGGCAGGTGTAACAAGGCGTTTCCGGATCAGTCGCGGCGTTCGCGGCCCTCCAGCATGCGTTCGTAGACGTGGTTCTGGAGCCGCAGCATGACTTCCTCGTCGAGCGCGTCGAACTCGAAACCGAAATCCATCGCTCCATCGGCGCCCTCGCGGCGGTTGCGCACGCGCGCGGCGAGCTTGAGCGCATGCGGGGCGCCGGATGCGGGAGCTCCGAGGTCGAAGCTCATTTCAACCGTGTCTCCGGGATTGGCCAGCGCCGAGGCGGCTCGAGCCTGCGCGCCCGTCACGCTCAGGTCAGTGATGACGATCTCGCCTGCCGCATCGCCCGGGGGCGTGACCCGCGCCGGAATCTGCACGCGGACGCGGGGCGCCGCACGAAAGGCCACGGCGCGCATCTCGCGAGGGAATTCCAGGTGCATGTAGTACAGCGGCTCGCGGAAATTGCGCACCACGCGCGTGAGGAAGGAATGGACGTGGATCCCGGAAAAGGCGCGGATCACGAGCGCTTCGGTCTCGGCGAGGAGGACGGTCAGGCCGTTGGCCGTCGGCGTGCGCACGATCAGGTAGCCGTCCTCGACCCACCCGATCAGCGTGGTCGAGAATTTCACCGCGGCCGCATCGCTCGCGCGTTGCACCTGCAGGCGCATGCCGACATGCAGACGCATTTCCGCAAAGGTGCAGGGTTTGCCCTTGAGGGCGGCGACGATGACGGAGTCCGGGACCATGGCGACCTTATCGGCCGCCGCGATCCTTTCTTGAGGGCGCTACGAAACCGAAGCGATCACCATCGCCGTCGCGGCGGTCACCTTCTTCGCGAATCCGAGGTGGATGAACTCGTTCGGGCCGTGCGCGTTGGACTTGGGACCCAGCACGCCGGTCACGAGCATCTGCGCCTTCGGGAACTTGATGCCCAGCATCCCCATGAACGGGATGGTGCCGCCCTCGCCCATGTAGGCCGCGGGCTTGCCCCAGAGCTGCTGTGAAGCGTGGTCGAGCGCGGCCAGGAGCCACGGCGCGGTCGCGGGCGCGTTCCAGCCCGTGGCGGCGGAGTCCGCTTCCATCGTGACGTTGGCCGAATACGGGGCGTCGGTCTCGAGCGTCTTCTTCAGCGCGGCGGCGGCGGTCGGACCATCCACGAGCGGCGGCAGGCGAAGCGAGATCTTCAACGCGGTGTACGGCCGCTGCACGTTGCCCGCGGACTCGAGGGGCGGCAGGCCATCGGCGCCCGTCACCGCAAGCGCGGCCCGCCACGTGCGGTTCAACACGAGTTCGACCGGATCCTTCGTCACCGGCTGCGCGAAGAGACGCGCGGTGGCCTGGTCATCGCAGCACGAGGTCCACGGAAAGCGTTGCCACAGCGTCTCGCCCAGGATCTGCGCGGCTTGCTTCGCCTGCTCGAGGCGCTCGGCGGGAATGTCGCAGTTGAATGCTTCGGGCTTCACGACCCCGGTGCGCGAATCGTCGATGCGGTCCAGCAACGAACGCGCGATGCGGAAGGACGACGGCACGACACCGCCCGCGTCCCCCGAATGCACGCCCTCTTCGAGGATGCGCACCGTGAGCGTCCCGTTGATCAAGCCGCGCAGCGACGTGGTGACCCAAAGCTGCTCGTAGTTGCCCGCACCCGAATCGAGCGCCACGACGAGCTGCACGTCACCCATGCGCGGGGCCAGCAATTCCAGGTACGCGGGCAGGTCGTAGCTGCCGCTCTCTTCGCAGGTCTCGATCAGGCCCACGCAATGCGGGCGGGACACGCCCTGCGCGTCGAGCGCCGCGATGGCGCTGATCGCCGCGAAGACCGCATAGCCGTCGTCGGCGCCGCCGCGGCCGTAGAGTTTTCCATCCTCGATCACCGGGATCCACGGGCCGAGGCCTTCGCGCCAGCCGGTCATCTCGGGTTGCTTGTCGAGGTGGCCGTAGAGGACCACGGTGCGATCGGCCGGGCGGCCGCCCGTCGCGGGAATATCGAAGAACAACACAGGCGTGCGCCCCGGAAGGCGAACGATCTCCAGCGTGAGGCCGGCCACGCCCTGCTTCTCCACCCAACGCTTCGCTTGCTGGATCGCGGCCTCGATGTGGCCGTGCTTCTCCCAATCCGGATCGAAATGCGGCGATTTCGCCGGCAGCTTCACGTACTCGACCAGTTGCGGCGTGATGTCGTCGTCCCACTGCTTCGAAATGCGGGCTTCGAGGGCGGGAACATCGAGGTTGGCGGCGGCGTGGACGGGCTGGCGGGCGGTCATGGACTTGCTCCTTGCGGTGATCCCCCATTTTAGACCGCCGCGCGGCGGGGGAGGGCCAAGGCGAAAAGCATGGGACACAGATAAACACAGATGAACACAGATAAAACCAAGCTGGGCGGGGCAAGCTGGTGATTTGAATCCCCATAGGCTCTATCTGTGTTCATCTGTGTTTATCTGTGTCCACTGCCTTTTGCCTTATTCTTCGTCCCATGGAATGGGTCTGGGAGTTCACCCGCGCGCACGCGCTTCAGGTCGTGGTCGCCGCCTACGTTTTCTGGGTGATCGGCGCGGTGTGGACCCTGCTGCTGCAGCGCCGAACGGCAGCCTCCACCCTTTCGTGGATCTTCGCCTTCGCGGCGCTGCCCTTCATCTCCGGCCTCTACTACCTCGTGTTCGGGCCGCGCCGGCTGCATCGGCGCCGGGCCCGCTATGGGGTCGTGCGCCGCGCGATCGCGGGACAGATCCAGGAATACATCCGCAGCTCCGCCGGGAAGGCGAAGCCCAAGCTCAGCGCCGAGGCCGACGCCATGGCGATGGTGGTCTCGCGCCTGGGCCAGGGCGATCCCACGTTCGCCACGTCGGTGAAGCTGCTCGACACCGGCGACAACTACCTCTCCGCGCTCGAGCGCTCGATGCGCGCCGCGAAGCACCACATCCATTGCGAGTACTACATCTGGGAACCGGACAAGGTCGGCACGCGCTTCCGCGACCTGCTGGCCGAGCTCGCGAAGGGCGGCGTGAAGGTGCGCATCGTGATCGACGCGATGGGCTCGCGCGCGGCCAACGACAAGTTCTGGCTGCCGCTCACCGATGCGGGCGGCGAGGTGCGGCACTTCAATGCGCTGAAGCTCTCGCTGGGAAACCTGAACTTCGCCAACTTCCGCACGCACCGCAAGATCGTCGTGATCGACGGCAGCGTCGCCTTCCTCGGCGGCAAGAATCTCCACGATCCGGTGAGCGCGACCGCCTCCGGAAAAGGCGCGTGGCGCGACATGCACACGCGCATCGAAGGCGAGCCGGTGCGCCGGCTGCAGCGCCTGTTCGTCGAGAACTGGATCTACGCGGGCGGCCAGTTCGTGCTCGACCTGGAAAACGTGAAGCAATACTTCCCGCAGGCGTCCAACGGCGATGGCGGCCGCGCGGTGCAGATCCTCGCCTCGGGGCCGGACGACGAGCGCTACTCGATCCACGCATTCTTCCTCGCGGCGATCTCCTCGGCGCGCCACCGCGTGTGGATCACGACGCCCTACTTCATTCCCGACGAACCGCTGGAGTCCGTGCTGAAGATCGCGGTGCTGCGCGGCGTGGACGTGCAGCTGATCGTGCCGCACGTGGGAGACTCGAAGATCGTCACCGCCGCATCGCGCACCTACTGCGACGCCATGGGTGAGGGTGGCGTGCGGGTGTTCGAGTACGGCCCCCCGATGCTGCATGCGAAGACCATGATCGTCGACGACACCATGGGCATGGTCGGCACCGCGAACCTCGACAACCGCAGCTTCCGCCTGAACTTCGAAGTGGCCGCCGCGTTCTACGACAAGGAAGTGGTGGAGCAACTCGCGAAGACCTTCGCCGAGGACCGTGCGATCGCGCGCCACCACAAGCGCCGGCGCGGGCGGCGGCTCTCCGCGCTGCTGGAATCGCTGGCGCGCCTGGCTTCGCCCGTCTTGTGACCGCGCTCGCCCGCCGGCTCGCGCTGCTCTTCGCCCTCGCGCTCGCCGCGTGCGGCGGTGGCTATCCGAAGATCGCGAAGCTCGATGCGAACGCGACCGTGCTCGCCTTCGGCGACAGCCTCACGTACGGCACCGGCGTCGGCGCCCCGCAGAGCTATCCCGCGGTGCTGGAGTCGCTCATCGGCCGCAAGGTCGTGCGCTCGGGCGTGCCGGGGGAGACGAGCGAGGAAGGCCTCGCGCGGCTGCCGGGCGTGCTCGAGGAAGTGAAGCCGGCGTTGCTCGTGCTCTGCATGGGCGGCAACGATTTCCTGCGCAAGACCGAGGATGCGAAGGCCGCGGCCAACGTGCGCGCGATGGTGAAGCTCGCGCGCGACCAGGGCGTGGCCGTGGTGATCCTCGCAACGCCGAAGCCCGGCTTCGGCCTCTCGACCCCGAAGTTCTACGGCGAGATCGGCACGGAGTTCAAGGCGCCGGTCGAAAACGCCGTGCTCGAAGCGGTGCTCTCCGACAATCGCCTCAAGTCGGATCTCATCCATCCCAATGCCGAGGGCTACAAGAAGGTGGCCGAGGCGATCGCGAAGGTGCTGAAGGGATCGGGCGCGATCTAGGGAAGGCCAGCGCTTCCCCGGGGCCGCGTCGCGATCCAACCCACGCCTGCGGCCACCAGCAGCAGCGCCCCGGCAACGATGAAGGGCGCACCGGGAAAGGTGGTGATCATCGCGGCGAAGGTCAGCGTGAAGAGCCCGGGCCCGAAGATGCCCGCGATCGAGGTGAGGCTCGCTGTGGCGCCCTGCAACTGGCCTTGTTCCGATTCGCCCACGTGCTTCGTCATCAACGCCTGCGCGGCCGGACCCGCGAATCCCCACAGCGCCATGATCGGCACCGCGGCGAGGAACAGCATTCCCGTGGGCGCCACGCCGTAGATCACGAAGCCCACCGTGCCGCAGAGCAATCCGAACGCCATGGCCTTCCGCTCGCCGAAGCGCTTCACCACGGGCTTGATGAGCCCGCCCTGCACGATCATCGAGCACACGCCGACGCCCGCGAGCACGAGGCCCACGGCCATCTCGCCCCAGCCGTAGCGATAGCCCATGTAGAGCACGGCCACGCTCGGCAGCACCATGTGCGCGAGGTTCATGAGGAAGAGCACCGAGGCGAGGCCGAAG
The DNA here is from genome assembly GCA_001953215.1 of Betaproteobacteria bacterium GR16-43. GTDB lineage: Bacteria > Pseudomonadota > Gammaproteobacteria > Burkholderiales > Usitatibacteraceae > Usitatibacter. Next base: position 2,347,819 of record CP019169.1, on the reverse strand, counting down.
AGCTCGTGGTGCGAGCGCAGCAGCTTCAGCGATCCGAGCGGGTTCGCGCGTTTCCAGTTGAACGAGGTCGCGCGCTTTTCCTTCGGCAGCGACTCGGGCAGGACGAAGAGGCCGTACGCCGCGTTGAGCGTGGCCATCCCGCCCGCGACCCAGAACGGCAAGCGCGGATCGATGCCGCCGAGCACGCCACCCAACGCGGGCCCGATCACGAATCCCACGCCGAAGGCCGCGCCCATCATGCCGAAGGCGGCCGCGCGTTTCTCCGCGGGGGTCACGTCGGCGATGTAGGCGAACGCGGTGGAGATCGAGGCCGCCGTCGCGCCCGAGATCAGGCGCCCCACGAAGAGCCAGCCCAGGGTCGGCGCGAGGGCCATGAAGAAGTAGTCGAGGCCGAGCCCGAGGCAGGAGATGAGGATCACCGGGCGGCGGCCGAAGCGATCCGAGAGCATCCCCACCAAGGGCATCGCGATGAACTGCATCACGCTCCACGCGGTGCCGAAAACCCCGAAGACTTCCGCGGCGCTGGCGGTGTCGCCGCCCATGAAACGCTCGACCAGCTTCGGGAGCACCGGGATCGTTATGCCGAGCGCCAGGATGTCCATGGCGACGAGGATGAAGATGAAAGCGAGGGTGGCTTTGCGCATGAGAAAGAGGGGTGAGGGCGTGCCGCATTCTATAGAATGGAGGGTTCACGCATTCAGGAGCGCCCGTTGAAGCCAGCCGACCTGCAGAAACTGAAGGGCAAGACCATCGCCGCGCGCAACCAGCCGGGGACGCCGGACCGCTTCGGCAAGGGCGGACTCGAATCCGCCGACCGCCGCGAGCAGCGCCGCCTCGACCAGGAAGCGGGCCTCGTGCCTTTTGCCGTCAAGCTGCATGGCGACCTGGTGAAGGAACTGCACGCGCTCGCGCAGTCCTCCGGCAAGAACCTGAACGAAGTGGTGGACGGAGTTGTTCGCAAGGGGCTGAAAGCGAAGTAGCCGTGGCGATCGGGGCCACGATCTTCCGGGTCGAGCTGCAAGTCTCCGACCTGGACCGCAACTACTTCGCGGCGCATTCGCTGCGTCTCGCCCGCCACCCGTCGGAGACCGACGAACGCATGATGGTGCGGCTGCTCGCCTTCGCGCTCAACGCGCACGAGCACCTCGCGTTCGGACCCGGACTCTCCACCGAGGACGAAGCCGACCTCACGCTGATGGACCTCACCGGTGCGATCGACGCGTGGATCGACGTGGGCCTTCCCGACGAGCGCCGCGTGCGCAAGGCTTCGGGCCGGTCCAAGCGTGTCGCGGTCTACACCTACGGCGGCCGCGCCGCGCAGATGTGGTGGAACGCGAACGCAGCCGGGTTCGAGCGCCTCGCCAACCTGTCGGTCTTCGACCTCACGCCCGAGACCACCAAGGCGCTCGCCGCCCGCGCGGACCGCAACATGGCCGTCTCCTGCACCGTGCAGGACGGCCACATCTACCTCGAGCAGGACGGCGCCACGCTCGAGATCGCGCCTCGCGTGCTCAAGTAATGGACTAAAGCAAAGTCAAAAGCATTGAACCGCGGAGGACGCGGAGACCGCAGAGGAAAAACAACCCCGGAGGAAAAGCAGGTGTCCGAACCCTGATAGCCAGGCGCAAAGACATCGAGATGACATTCCTCATCTTGCTTTCCTCCGCGGTCTCCGCGTCCTCCGCGGTTCAATCGCCTTTGACTTTCGCCTTTCGCTTTTGACCTTTGGCCACTTCGACGAACGCGCGAACGTAGTCGATGCCGGCATCAGCCTCGCGGATCCCCAGGAAGATCTGCTTCGCGATGCCCTTCTCGCCCAGCCTCACCGCGGCCACGTCGAGCTTCCCCGCATATTCCTTCACGAGCCAGCGCGGCAGCGCGGCAACCCCCCGGCCGCTGGTGACCATCTGCATCATGATGTCCGTGGTCTCGATGGGCTTGTGGCGCTTCGGGCTGATGCCGGCGGGCGTGAGGAACTGGGTGTAGATGTCCAGGCGGTCGGTCTCGACGGGATAGGTGATCAGCGTTTCTTCCAGGAGATGCTCGGGCTTCGCGAACTTCACCTTGCGCAGCGCATGCCGCGGCCCCACGACCAGGACTTGCTCGTAGTCGAACACGGGCTCGAACGCGAGGCCCGGCTTGTAGAGCGGATCCGGCGTGACCAGCATGTCGATCTCGTAGCCGAAGAGCGCGCCGATGCCGCCGAACTGGAATTTCTGCTTCACGTCCACGTCCACGTCCGGCCAGGCCCCGAGGTAAGGCGAGACGACTTTCAGGAGCCATTGGTAGCAGGGATGGCACTCCATCCCGATGCGCAGCGTCCCCCTTTCGCCCTGGGCGAACTGGCGGATGCGGCCCTCGGCCAGCGCCAGCTGCGGCAGCACGCGGTTGGCGACGGCCAGCAGGTACTCACCCGCTTGCGTGAGCCGCAGGCTGCGACCTTCGCGCAACCAGATGTCGGTGCCCAACTGCTGCTCGAGCTTCTTCATGCTGTGGCTCAACGCCGATTGCGTCAGGTGAAGCTCTTTCGCGGCGGCGGTCAGCGAGCCCACGCGCTCGACCTCGCGGACGATGGAAAGATGCGATCGCTCGAGCATGATGGATATTCATGAATGATTGAATTAATACCATTTTACTTCATGTGAGTCGGACTCCAGGATAGCGAGCTTCCCCTGGAGACCTGCCATGACGATCGTCCATAACCTCGGCTTTCCCCGCATCGGCGCCCGGCGCGAGCTCAAGTTCGCGCTGGAGTCCTACTGGAAAGGCGAATCCTCGCGCGATGCGCTGCAGGCGCAGGGCGCGGCGCTGCGCAAGGTCCACTGGGCCGCCCAGGCCGGCCTCGATTTCGTTCCGGTCGGAGACTTCTCCTTCTACGACCAGGTCCTCGACATGAGCTTCACGGTGGGCAACCTGCCCGAGCGCGTGCGCGGCTTCCATGGCGATGCGCTGGACAACTACTTCCGGGTCGCGCGAGGCCGTTCGGCCGAAAGCGCCGAAGACCACGGCGCTTGCTGCGGCGGAGTGGCCGCGGGCGAGATGACGAAGTGGTTCGACACCAACTACCACTACATCGTCCCCGAATTCACGGCCGCCACCGAGTTCAAGCTGGACGCGTCGCGCCTGCTCGGGCAACTGGGTGAAGCGCGGGATCAAGGCGTCAAGGCGAAGCCCGTGATCATCGGCCCGGTCACGTACCTGTCGCTCGGCAAGGCCAAGGATGACTCCGACAAGCTGGCACTGCTTCCCCGCCTGCTCGCCGTGTATGCCGAGCTGCTGGAAGTGCTGGCGGCACAGGGCATGCAATGGGTGCAGGTCGACGAACCCGTCCTCGTCACCGAGCTGGATGAAGAGTGGCGCCACGCGGTGACCAACGCCTACCACGAGCTCAAGGCGAGCCGCGTGAAGATCCTCCTGGCGACCTACTTCGGCACCCTTGGCGAGAACCTCTACCTGACGGCCAAGCTGCCCGTGGCCGGGTTGCACCTCGACGCCGTCAACGCGCACGCCGAGATCGAACCCTTGCTCGGCCACCTCTCGTCGCACAAGGTGCTCTCGCTCGGCGTCGTCAACGGCCGCAACATCTGGAAGACCGACCTCGAAGGCGTGCTCGAGTGGCTGGAGCCCCTGCGCGAGCGCCTCGGCGATCGCCTGTGGATCGCCCCTTCCTGCTCGCTGCTGCACGTGCCGGTCGACCTCGAAAGCGAACGGAAGCTGGAACCGGACGTGAAGTCGTGGCTCGCCTTCGCGCAGCAGAAGCTGGGCGAACTGGAGGTGCTCTCCACGGCGCTGGACCACGGACGCGACGCGGTGGGCGAAGAGCTCGCGGCCAACAAGGTCGCCATCATGGCTCGCCGCGGTTCGCCGCGCGTGAACAATCCGCTCGTGAAGGCCGCCATCGGCAAGCTGGATGCGACGCTCGGCCGGCGCAAGAGTGCCTACGCGCAACGCGCAATGCGGCAGGCCGCGCGGCTGAAGCTGCCGGCCTACCCGACCACGACCATCGGCTCTTTCCCGCAGACGGCCGAGATCCGCCATGCGAGGAGCGAGTTCAAGGCCGGGCGGCTCGACGCGGCGGGCTACCGGGACGCCATGCGCGCCGAAATCGGACGCAGCGTCCGCGAACAGGAAGCGCTGGGCCTGGACGTGCTCGTGCACGGCGAAGCCGAGCGCAACGACATGGTCGAGTACTTCGGCGAACAACTCGAGGGTTATGCCTTCAGCCAATTCGGCTGGGTGCAGTCCTACGGCTCGCGCTGCGTGAAGCCGCCGATCCTGTTCGGCGACATCGCCCGCCCGCGCCCGATGACGGTGGAATGGATCCAGTACGCGCAGTCGCTGACGGGCAAGCCGATGAAGGGCATGCTCACCGGCCCGGTCACCATCCTCAACTGGTCCTTCGTGCGCGACGACCAGCCGCGCTCCGTGTCCTGCCACCAGCTCGCGCTCGCGATGCGCGAGGAGGTGCTGGACCTCGAACGCGCGGGCGTGCGCGTCATCCAGATCGACGAAGCCGCGCTTCGCGAAGGGCTGCCGCTACGCAAGTCGCAATGGAAGGAATACCTGTCGTGGGCCGTCGAGTCGTTCCGCATCACCGCCAACGGCGTGGCCGACGATACGCAGATCCACACCCACATGTGCTATTCGGAGTTCAACGACATCATCGCGTCGATCGCCGACATGGACGCCGACGTGATCACCATCGAGACGTCGCGGTCGGACATGGAGCTGCTCGATGCGTTCGACCACTTCAAGTACCCGAACGAGATCGGACCCGGGGTCTACGACATCCATTCGCCCAACATCCCGACGCCGGAACACATCGTGCAGCTCATCAAGAAGGCGGCCGAGCGCATCCCGGCCGAACGCCTGTGGGTCAATCCGGATTGCGGCCTGAAGACTCGCCAGTGGGCGGAGGTGATTCCGGCGCTCACGAACATGGTCGCGGCGGCGAGAACTTTGCGCAACGTGGCCTGACGCAGAAAAGGCAATTGAACCGCAGAGGCCCCAGAGGCCCCGGAGGAAAACCAACAACTTGAAGTGAGGGACTCCAAGCCCTGGGACACTGAAACGGTTTGGTTCTCCTCCGGGGCCTCTGGGGCCTCTGCGGTTCAATGCTTTTTGAGACTTTCTCGAGGCGCTTCCAGTCCATGGGATCACCCCGAGAAGCTGGAAGGTTTTGTAAAACGGCCTTCGCAAGGCTTCGTCATAATTGGGCATGAACGACGAAGCAGCCACCGGCATCCGTTCCGAGGTCGAGGCGATCTACCGCACCGAATCCCGGCGCGTGCTGGCGACACTCATCCGCCTGCTGGGCGATTTCGACATCGCGGAGGAAGCGCTGCACGACGCCTTCATCGCCGCCGTCGAGCAGTGGCCCACCGAGGGTGTCCCCGCGAACGCGCGCGCCTGGCTGGTTTCCACGGGCCGCTTCAAGGCGATCGACAAGCTGCGGCGCCGCGCGAAGTACGACGTGCCGCTGGACGACGTGGCCGAGCCCGCCGACGAGCGCGGCGACCCCGCCCTCCTCGCCGACCGCGAAGGTGTGGAGGACGACCGCCTGCGCCTGGTCTTCACCTGCTGCCACCCGGCGATCGCGCCGGACGCGCAGGTCGCACTCACGCTGCGCGAAGTGTGCGGCCTCACGACCGAGGCCATCGCGCGGGCGTACCTGGCCACGCCCGCCACCATCGCCCAGCGCATCGTGCGGGCGAAGAACAAGATCCGCGAGGCCCGCATCCCCTACGAAGTGCCGGGGCGCACCGAGTTGCCGCAGCGCCTGGAGAGCGTGCTGCGCGTGGTCTACCTCGTGTTCAACGAGGGCTACCTCGCGTCGTCCGGCGATTCGCTCACGCGGCATGACCTTTCGCTGGAAGCGATCCGCCTCGGGCGCCTGCTGGTGGAATTGCTGCCGGAGTCGGAAGTGGTCGGCTTGCTGGCCCTCATGCTGTTGCACGAATCGCGGCGCGCCACGCGCACCTCTCCCACGGGCGAGATCGTGCTGCTCGCCGACCAGGACCGCACGCAATGGGACCGCGCGCAGATCGACGATGCGGTGCGCCTCATCGAAGGCGCGCTCGCGGCGGGACCGGTCGGGCGCTACACGTTGCAGGCCGCCATCGCGTCGATCCACGCCCGGGCGCCCAGCGCGGAGGCCACCGAATGGGGACGCATCGTCGGCTTCTACGACCTCATGCTGCGGGCCGATCCGTCGCCCGTGGTGGCGCTGAACCGCGCGGTGGCCGTGGCGATGCGCGATGGACCCGCGGCGGGACTCGCGATCGTGGACGACCTCCTGGCCGACGGGGAGTTGGACGAGTACTACCTCGCCCATTCGGCGCGGGCCGACCTTTGCCGCCGGCTGGACCGCCCGGCCGAGGCCGTGAAGAGCTACCGGCGGGCCCTGGAGCTGACCCAACAGCCTTCCGAGCAGCGCTTCCTGCGCGGCCGGATCGCCGAAATGGAAAAATAGTTTCGCCGGATTGTCGAATCCCGGCTTTCCCATTCGATTAGAGCGCAAAGGAGGTGTGCAATGGCCTATGTCGACGGTTTCCTGATCGTGGTCCCCAAGAAGAAGGTGGACGCGTACCGCAAGATCGCCCGGCTGGCGGGCAAGGTCTGGATGGAGCTGGGCGCCGTGCAGTACGTGGAGTGCGTGGGCGACGACTTGAACCCCTCGTTCGGCACGACCTTCCCCAAGCGGGTCAAGCTGAAGGCCGGCGAGGCGCTCGTCTTCTCGTGGATCCTCTACAAGAACAAGGCCGCGCGCGACCGCATCAACAAGAAGGTGATGAAGGATCCGCGCCTCGCGAAGCTGATGACACCCGGCGCCATGCCCTTCGACACCAAGCGCATGTCGACGGGCGGCTTCACGGTGCTGGTGGATGCATGAAGTACCTGGTCCTGATCCATCTCGACGAGGCGATGCTGGAAGCCATGCCCGAGAAGGAGATGAGCGCCCTGAACGATCGCCACCTCGAGCTGAACGAGGCGCTGCTGAAGAGCGGCCACTTCATCGAGGCCGAAGCGTTGCAGCCGGCCGCCACCACGGCCATCGTGCGCGTGAGGAACGACAAGGTCGGCGTGACCGACGGGCCGTTCGCGGAGACCAAGGAACAAGTGGCCGGCTTCTACTTCATCGAGGCGCGGGACCTGAACGAGGCCATTCAAGTGGCCTCGCGCCTTCCCTCGGCTCCGCTGGGGACTGTCGAAGTGCGGCCGTGCCGCAACCTCATCGTGGACGGAACGCCGCGCCCGGCGTCGTCGAAATCGAAATGAAATTCGCCTGCCTCTTCTATCACGACGAAGGCGCGTACGAGGCGATGCCCGCCGCCCAACGCGACGCCAGCTCGACCGGCTGCTACACGTGGGTCGAGGGATTGAAACAACGCGGGCAGTTCGTCGGCGCCACGGGCCTGCGCTCGGTGCAGACGGCGACGACCGTGCGCGCCCGCGACGGCGTGGTCACGATGACCGACGGCCCCTTCGCCGAGACCAAGGAACAATTGGGCGGCCTCACGGTCATCGAAGCGCGGGACCTGGACGAGGCGCTGCGGATCGTTTCGACGCTGCCCGTCCTTCGGACCGGGTCCATCGAAGTCCGGCCGCTCATGGAGAGCGTGTGAATAAAGGGGTCAGACTCCTTTATTCGTGACTGCCTTTTCGAATAAAGGAGTCTGACCCCTTTATTCACTTCTATTCACACACGGAGCAGAGAGAAATGAGAGTCATGGTGATGGTGAAGGCGACGAAGAACTCCGAGGCCGGCGTGATGCCGAGCGCGGAACTGATGTCCGACATGCAGAAATTCAACGAGCAGCTCGTCGCCGCCGGGATCATGAAGTCCGGCGACGGCCTCAAGCCCAGCAAGTTCGGCAAGCGGATCCGCTTCACATCCGAGAAGCGCACGCTGATCGACGGCCCGTTCGCCGAGACGAAGGAGCTGGTCGCGGGCTTCTGGATGTGGGAGGTGAAGTCGCTCCAGGAGGCGATCGACTGGGTGAAGAAATGCCCCCCGCCGATGCCGGGCGAGGAATCCGAGATCGAGATCCGTCCGCTCTACGAGATGGAGGACTTCGGCGACGCCTTGACGCCCGAAGTGCTCGAGAAAGACGCGAAGATGCGCGAGACCCTCGCGGCGCAGCAGAAGAAGTGACCCTGGAGAAATCATGCTGAAGATCATCGGACTCCTGCTCCTCGTCGCGATCATCGCCATCGTCGTGATCGCGGCCCTGCAACCCGACACGTTCCGGATCGAACGCAGCATCGCGATCAAGGCGCCGCCCGAGAAGGTCCAGGCACAGATCGCCGACTTCCACGCGTGGGGCGCATGGTCGCCCTGGGAAAAGAAGGACCCGGCGATGAAGCGCACCTTCGGCGGCCCCGAACGCGGCAAGGGCGCCACCTACGCGTGGGAGGGCAACAAGGACGTCGGCAGCGGCCGCATGGAGATCCTCGTGGCCGATCCGCAGAAGGTCGCGATCAAGCTCGAGTTCCTGAAGCCCTTCGAGGCGACCAACACGGCCGAGTTCACGCTCGTGCCGCAAGGCGACACCACCACCGTCACCTGGGCGATGTTCGGCCCGTCCAATTTCATCCAGAAGGTCATGTGCCTCTTCATGAGCATGGACAAGATGGTCGGACCGGACTTCGAGGCCGGCCTCGCCGCGCTCAAGGCCAGCGCCGAGAAGTAGCCGCGATGTGGAACGTCTTCGGCAGCTTTTTCGAGTTGCGCCCTGCGTCATTCCCGCCAAGGCGGGAATCCAGGGGAAAAGCAAAGTCAAAGGCGATTGAACCGCAGAGGCCCCGGAGGCCCCGGAGAGAAGCCAAAACTGCTCAGTCGTTGGGATAGTCGGTGTCAGGCCTCATTTCAAGCCGTTGGGTTTCCTCCGGGGCCTCCGGGGCCTCTGCGGTTCAATCGCTTTTGACTTTCTGGATTCCCGCCTTCGCGGGAATGACGGTGGGTGAAGTAGTAATCTAGCGGGATGGATACCCATTCCCTGGCGACCGACGCCCTCACCACCGCCAAGATCCAGTTGGCCGCCGCGCACCGCATCGCGACGATCCACGAGCTGGACGAAGGCATCGACAACCATTTCACCGTGACGGTGCCGGGCAAGGACGGGCAGTACCTGGTATTGCCCTTTGGAATCCACTGGTCGGAAGCGAAGGCTTCGGACCTCTTCACCTTCGACGAGCAGGGCCGCACCCTCGAAGGGACGGGCCACGTGGAGCTCTCCGCGCGTTGCATCCACGCGCCAATCCACCGCATTACGGGAAAACGCGTCGTCATGCACACCCACCAGACGTGGGCCGTGGCGTTGAACATGCTGAAGGACAACCGGTTGCTTCCGGCCACGCAGACGGCCGCGTTCTACTGCGACCAGATCGCCTACGACGACACCTACCAGGGCACCGCGGACACCCTGGAGGAAGGCGAACGCCTCGCGAGGCTGATGGGCGACAAGAACATCGTCTTCATGAAGAACCACGGCATCCTCTGCGCGGGCGACACGGTCGCGCAGGCCTATCGCTACCTCTACAAGATGGAGCGCGTGTGCCGCACGCAAGTGCTGGCCCTGTCCACCGGCAAGGAGCTGAACGTGCTCTCGCGCCAGGTCATCGACGCGGTGCTCGCCCCCGCGCCCGAGGAAAGCCACCCGCGCGAAGAGCGCGAACGCCTGTTCTTCGAGGCGATGATGCGCATCGTCGATCGGGAGCTGCCGGGCTACCGCGACTGATGCCGACCGTCCGCGCCAACGGGCTGGACGTCCGGTACCAGGTTTCGGGCAGCGGTCCCTGGGTCACGCTCTCCCACTCGCTCGCGTGCCGGTACGAGATGTGGGACGAGGAGATCGCGCGGCTCTCGAAGCGCTTCACCGTCCTCGCCTACGACTCGCGCGGCCACGGCCACACGAGCGCCCCGTACGGCCCGTACACGCTCGACCAGATCGCCGACGACATCAAGGCGATGTACGACGCGCTCGGCATCCGGTCATCGCACTGGATCGGCCTGTCGATGGGCGGCGTCTTCGGGCTGCACACGGCCCTGCGCTATCCGGGCCTCTTCGATTCGATGGTGCTCGCCGATACCTCTTCGCGCCTCTCGCCCGAAGGCATCGCCGCGTTCCAGGACCGCGTGGACAAGGTGCTGGCCGGCGGCATGGAGGCGATGGTCGTGCCCACGCTGCAGCGCTGGTTCAAGGACTCGTTCCGCGCCGAGAATCCGGGGCGCACGAAGCGCATCGCCGGCTGGATCCGCACCACGCCGATCGACGGTTACGTGGGCGTTTCCGCCGCGATTCCGACGATCGACGTGACCGCCCGCCTCGGTGAAATCAAGGTCCCCTGCCTCGTGCTGGTGGGCGCGGACGACATCGCGATGCCGCTCGCCTTCTCCGAAACGCTGGTGAAGCACCTCCCGAACGCCGAGCTCGTGGTGATTCCCGGCGCGGGCCATCTCTCGAACATCGAGCAACCGGAAGCGTTCAACGAAGCGCTGACGAAGTTCTACGACAAGATCTCCTAGGAGGAAAACCATGCGGATTGTCCCCTTCGCCGCGAGCCTGCTGCTCGCCGCCACGAGCGCCCTCGCGCAATACCCCACGAAGCCGATCAAGATCATCGTGCCGTTCGCACCGGGCGGAAACGTCGACGTCACGGCCCGCGTCATCGCGCCGGCGCTGCAGGAAGCGCTCGGGCAACCCGTGATCATCGAGAACAAGCCGGGTGCGGCCGGCACCATCGGCGCCGACTTCGTGGTGCGCGCGCCCGCCGACGGCTACACGCTGCTGATGGGGTCGAACAGCACGTTCAGCGTGGCGCCCGCGCTGAACCCGAAGAACCCGTACAACCCGCTCAAGGACTTTGCGCCGATCGCCTCGATCGCCTCGACGCCCTTCATCCTCGTGGTGAACCCGAATGCGCCGATGAAGACCGTGGCCGAGCTGGTTGCCCGCGCGAAGCCCGAGCCCGGCAAGCTCACGATGGCCTCGGCGGGAACGGGGAGCTCGAACCACCTCGTCGGCGAATACTTCCAGGATCTCGCCGGCGTGAAGTTCACCCACGTGCCGTACAAGGGCAGCAACCCCGCGATCTCGGACCTGATGGGCGGGCAGGTGGACATGCACTTCGACCAGGTGACCTCGGCCGGCAACCAGGTGGTCGCCGGCAAGCTGCGGGCGCTCCTCGTGACGTCGAAGGAACGCGCGCCGATGCTGCCCAACGTGCCGACCGCCGCCGAAGCGGGATTCCCGTCGTTCGGCCCGATCAACGTCACCGGCCTCATCGCGCCCGCGAACACGCCTCCGGAGATCGTCGCCGCGCTCAACACCGCCATCAACAAGGTGCTGCAGCAGCCCGGCGTACGCGAGAAGTACGCGGGAGTCGGCGCCGTCACCACCGGCGGCACGCCCGAGCAGTTCGCGGCCTACATCGCAGAGGACCTCGCGCGCTGGACCAAGGTCGTGAAGGACGCCAATGTCAAAGTCGACTAGGGTCCCCATGAAAAAACTCGCTCCCGTCTTCCTTGCAGCGGGCCTCGCCGCCTGCGCCACCGCGCCCATGGACAACACGCCCCTCACGCTCACGCTCGCGACCGCAACGCCCGGCGGCGGCTTCCCCGTCTATGGCGCCGCCTTCCAGGGTGCGGTACAAACGGCCGATCCCACGCTCACCATCGACACGCGCAACACCAAGGGCAGCGCCGAGAACGTCCCGCTGCTGGAGCAGGGCAAGATGGACCTGGCCCTCGTGCAGGGCGAGGCGGCGTACGAAGCCCTCGCGGGCATCGGCCGCGACAAGCCCGCGAACATCAAGATCCTGTGGGCGATGTATTCGTCGCCGGGCATGTTCGTGGTGCGCGCGGACAGTCCCTACAAGGCGATCATGGATTTGAAGGGCAAGCCGGTGGCGTGGGGCGCGAAGGGATCGGGTCTCGTGCTGCTCGCGGGCTACACGCTCGATCCCCTCGGGTTGCAACGCGATCGCGATTTCACGCCGACCTACCTCGACCGCGCGGGCGACGGCCCGGCGATGGTGCTCGACGGCCGCGTGGCCGCGCTCTGGGGCGGTGGCCTCGGCTGGCCCGGGTTCTCGACGATGGCGTCTTCCCCGGGCGGCGCGCGCTTCATCGCGCCTACGAAAGACGAGATCGACCGCATCCTCGCGAAGCACAAGTTCCTGAAGAAGATCACGGTGCCCGCGGGGAGCTACTCTGGGCAATCGCAGCCGATCGACTCGGTCGGCTCGTGGAGCTTCGTGTTCGCGCGCGCGGACTTGCCCGAGGCTTCGGCCTATCGCGTCGCCCGCGCGCTGCACAAGGCGGAGGCGGACATCGCGAAGCGGCTGCCGGCCGCATCGGAGAGCACGGCGGCGAATACGGCAGCCGCGGCCGACCCTGCGGTGCTGCACCCGGGCGTGGCGAAATACCTCAAGGACGCGGGACTGCGCTAGAGACCGAAAATCGGGGTCAGGGTAGAAATATCTTCAAAATCGGGGTCAGGGTAGAAATATCTAGATATTTCTACCCTGACCCCGATTTTTCTTGGTCCTGCCATACCCCATTTCACGCCGCCCGGCCCGGTTTCGTCGGAAAGCGCGGGTAGCCCCGGGGGACGCTTGATATCCTGCGTGCCATGTCTACCTTCTTCTTCGTCCTCCGGATCACGCTCGCCTGGCTCGGAGTCTTCCTCACCTCGCTGATCATCTACAACGCGACGGCCCGCGGGACCATGCCCTGGCCGATCGTGCTCGCGTCCCTCGGCGGCATCGCGTGGGCGGCGGTGAGCGCCTTTTCCCACGTGCGGCGCGTACGCCTCATTTCCGACCGCGTCGACGCGAACGCCCTGGCCAACCGCCACCGCCGCCAGATCGAGATGCCGATCGAGGCGGGCGCCGCGTTCGACATCGTGGACCAGATCGTTCGCGAGCTGCCCTACGTCGAGACCGTCGAGAGCATCCGCTCCAGCCTGCGCATCCGCGCCCGCGTGAAGCGCATGGACCCGTACATGAGCAGCAAGAAGGGGCCCAAGGAAGCCACCGGCATGACGGGCGCGATGCGCAACCAGGTGCTCGCGATCGTGACGCCCGGCGAAGGAACCAGCAGCGTGACCGTGATCTGCGAGCCCGAGGGCGGCGCGTGGCTCGACTGGTTCTGCGCCGACGACGGCACCAACCTCGAGAACATGGAGTCGATCTCGCGTGCGCTCACCCGCCGCATCGCGGAGCTGCGCCGCGCGGAGCAGGAGGACGCGCGCCAGACCGCTACCCACAAGGAGCTCGCCGTGGCGAAGCTCTCGCTACTACACGCGCAGGTCGAACCGCACTTCCTTTACAACACGCTCGCTTCCGCCCAATACCTCACGCGCAGCGACCCTGCACGCGCCGACCAGATGCTGGGTCATCTCATCACCTACCTGCGCAAGTCGCTGCCGCGTGGCGACGAGGGGCCCTCGACGCTGGGCGAGGAGCTCGAACGCGCGATGGCCTACCTCGAGATCCTCAAGATCCGCATGGGCGAGCGCCTCGCGATGCAGGTGCAGATCCCGGACGCACTGAAGGCGGTTCCGATGCCGCCGATGATGCTGCAGACGCTGGTGGAAAACGCGATCAAGCACGGCCTCGAACCGGTGACGGGTGGAGGCACGGTGTGGATCCTCGCCCGCGAGAGCGACGGCAAGGTCGCGGTCACGGTTGCCGATGACGGGCGCGGCTTCCATCCCGAGACGGCGGGTACGGGCATCGGATTGAAGAACGTGCGCGAACGGCTGAAGCTCGAATACGGCGATGCTGCTTCGTTCGCGATCGTGGCGAATTTCCCCAAGGGGGTTGCCGCCACGATCACGGTGCCGGTCGCGGGACCGCAAGGAGGTGCCCATGCCTAAGGGCATCGTGGCCGAAGACGAGGACCTGCTGCGCGACGAGCTGCTCTCGCTGCTGGCGAAGGCGTGGCCGGAGCTGGAGATCGTCGCGATCTGCGAGGACGGTGGCACGGCGCTCGAGGCGATCGAGGACCACAAGCCGGACGTGGCATTCCTCGACATCCGGATGCCGGGGCTTACCGGCCTGGAAGTGGCCGCGGCTGCGGTGAGTGCGAGCCCGGGCACGAAGGTCGTGTTCGTCACGGCCTACAACCAATATGCGATCGACGCGTTCGACCGCGGGGCCGTCGACTACTTGCTCAAGCCCATCGCACCGGACCGCCTCGATGCGACGATCGGAAGATTGAAGGCGCGCATCGCCTCGGGTGACGGCGACACGAACGAGCTCGCCTCGATCCTCGATCAACTGCGCGCGAAGCTGCCCGCCACCCCGAAGGCCGCGCCGCTCGTGTGGATCACGGCTTCCGCCGGCAAGGAGACGCGGCTGATCCTCGTGGAGGACGTCGCCTACTTCCAGGCCGACAACAAATACACGGTCGTGATGACGAAGGAAGGCGAGGGGCTCGTGCGCACGCCGATCCGCGAGCTGCTCGACGCGCTCGACCCCGCGGTCTTCAAGCAGATCCACCGCTCGACCATCGTGAACATGAAGGCCATCGCCTCCATCGCCCGGGACGAGTCGGGGCGCGGCACGATCCGCCTGCGGCATCGCCCGGAGACGCTGCCGGTGTCCCTCACCTTCATGCCCCTCTTCAAGAACATGTAGGAGTTTAGGGTCAGCACGTAAACCCAGTTTAGGGTCAGCACATAAACTCAGTTATCGTGCTGACCCTAAACTACTAACTACTTCATCCACGCCGCGAGGGTGTCCAGCAGTTCCTCCATCACCTCGGCGTCCTTCTTCCCGGTGCGCGCGGGAACGTGGAAGGAGTGGTCGGCGTCCTCGAAGATCTCCACCTTCGCCGATCCACCGAGGCGCGCGACGAGGGGGACGAGCAACTCGAGATCGGCCAGCTCGTCGCGGCTGCCCTGGAGGAAGAGCATCGGGACCTTCACGTTCACGAGGTGCTCGGCGCGATCGTCGGAGGGCTTGCCCGGTGCATGCAGCGGGAAGCCGAGGAAGGCGAGGCCGCGGACGCCGGGCAGCGGCGATTCCGCCTGCGCCTGCGAGGTCATGCGGCCTCCGAAGGACTTGCCTCCCGCGTACAGCGCGAGCTTCGGGATGCGTACCGCCGCTTCCGCCACCGCCGCACGCACCGCGGCATGCGCCACCTTCGGCACGTCGGGGCGCTTCGAAGCCTTCTCCATGTACGGGAATTGATAGCGCAGCGTCGCAACACCCCGCGCCGCAAGCCCTTCGGCAACCGCCGCCATGAAGGAATGGTTCATGCCCGCACCCGCGCCGTGCGCCACGACGTAGCAGGCCTTCGCGCCGGCCGGGACTTCGAGCAACGCCGAGACTGTGCCCTCCCCGACCGCGATCGAAATCGCTTCCTTGCCCATCACTTCGCGAACTGCATCAACTTGGCCGCGTACTCCGGCGCCGTCGGTTCGTGCATGAAGTACACGAACGCTTCCTTCCAGCTCGTGCCGGCGATCTTCTTCGCCCACGTCTTGAGATCGTCGTCGGTGTAGTTCTCGAACCTCAACCTCAGGTACCCCCAAGACGTCGTCTCCACCAGCGGCGGCGGCGCGTTGTCCTCGCGTTCGGACAGGACCAGCGCCGCGCCCTTGCCCTTCAGCGCCGCGTAGACCTCGTCGTCGAACCAGCTTTCGTTGCGAAACTCGAACGCGGCACAGTGCCCCTGCGGCAGGATGTCGAGGAAAGCCTGCAAGCGCGGCAGATCCTTCTTCAGGTTCGGTGGAAGCTGGAACAGCGTGGCGCCGCGCTTGGGTCCCAGGCCCACGAGGGCCTTGTACAGGTACTCCACCGATTCGGCGGCGGACTCGACCTTGAGCCGCGAGATGTGCGTGATGCGCTTCGAGGCCTTGATGGCGAAACGGAAATCCTTCGGCACCGTGGCCGCCCAGGTCTCGAGCACGCTGGTCTTCGGCATGCGATAGAAGGTGTTGTTGATCTCGACGGTCGGGAGCTTTCCCGAATAGAAGGCGAGCATCTCCTCGGCCTTCATCTTCTCGGGGTAGAAGGGGCCTTTCCATTCCTTGAAGGAGTACCCGCTCGCACCGGCCCAGAGTTTCATCGCTGCTCCCCGTTTGACCCGTAAAATCGGCGCATGGCCAAAGACAGCCTGAAGGAATACGGCGCCAAGCGCACCTTCACCGCGACCCCCGAGCCCGCACCGGTCCTGGCCACGGGGCGCGGCGGCCCGCTCCTCTTCGTCGTGCAGCAGCATCGCGCGTCACGGCTTCACTACGACTTCCGCCTCGAGTGCGACGGCGTGCTCAAGTCGTGGGCCGTCCCCAAGGGACCGTCCCTCGACACTAACGAGAAGCGCCTCGCCGTGCAAACGGAAGACCATCCGTTTGGTTACGCTTCCTTCGAGGGCGTGATCCCGCCCGGCCAGTACGGCGCCGGCGAGGTGATCGTGTGGGACTGCGGCGTGTACTCGCCCGACGAAGGCGGCACCTGGTACCACGATCGCGAAGGCGCCGAGCGCGAGGTGCTCGACGGGCTCGCGAAAGGGAAGTTGTCCTTCACGCTGCGTGGGGAAAAATTGAAAGGCTCCTTCGCCCTCGTGAAGACGAAGGAAGCCAAGCAGTGGCTGCTGATCAAGCACCGGGATCGTTTCGTGACGGCGGACGACGTGACGCAGCGCAACCGCTCCGTGCTCTCCGGCATCGCCGTGTCCGAGATGAAGACCGTGCCCGCGGGCAAGCGCCTGCCCGCCGTGCAGCTGGTTCCCAATGGCGAGGTCGTTCCCATGCCGGCCCCCGCGAAGCTCGCGCCGATGCTCGCGGAATCCGGCGACAAGCCCTTCAACAAGCCCGACTGGATGTGGGAGCCGAAGCTCGACGGCTATCGCGTGCTCGCCTTCATCGGCGAGGATGGCGTGAAGCTCCGCTCGCGCCGCGGTCTCGACTACGCAGCGACCTTTCCCGCGCTCGCATCCGAGCTCGGCAAGCAGCAAGCGGTGAACGGCATGGTCCTCGACGGCGAGATCGTCGCGTTCGGCGCCGACGGGCGTCCGTCGTTCGGTGCATTGCAGGAACGCGCGCAACTGAAGACCGCGAGCGAGATCGCCGCGGCCGATCGCGACATCCCGATCGTGTTCTTCGCGTTCGACATGCCCTGGTTCGCGGGCATCGACCTGCGGGCCGTGCCGTATCGCGAGCGCCGCCGCTATCTCGCGCAATGCATCCTGCCCTCGCCGCGCGTGCAGCTCGTGCACGCCGTGGACGACGGCCTGGCCCTCCACGAGGCGGCCATCGCCGCGGGCTTCGAGGGCGTGATCGGCAAGCGGAAGGAAAGCCGCTACGAGGCGGGCAAGCGCTCGCAGTCGTGGGTGAAGGTGAAGCCCACGCACACGGGCGACTTCGTGATTGGCGGTTACACCAAAGGCAAGGGTTCGCGCGGCGACCTGGGCGCGCTCATCGTCGGTTACTGGGAGGGCAAGTCGCTGCGCTTCGCCTCGGGCGTGGGCTCCGGCTTTGATGACCGCACCCTCGCTGCCGTGCGTGCGCGCCTCAAGCCGCTCGAACGCAAGACGATGCCCTTCTCCGAGAAACCGGAGCTGATGAACGGCGGAGTTCCGGTCTGGGTGGAGCCTGAGATCGTGGCCGAAGTCGAATTCCAGAACTGGACCGACGACGGCCACCTGCGCGCGCCCGTCTTCCTCCGCCTGCGCGACGACCTCGACGCGAAAAAAGTCAAGAAGCCCGAGTTTAGGGTCAGCACGTTAACTGACGGAAATTCGACAGATAACGTGCTGACCCTAAACTCCGATCCTGCGATCGATCTCGTTGTCGCGCAGTTGGAGGGGAAGCAGAAGGAGATGATGCTGGTCGTCGGGAAGGACCGCATCAAGGTCACCAACCTCGACCGCGTGTACTGGCCCGAGGACAAGGCGCTCAAGCAGCCCGCGCTTACCAAGCGCGACCTCCTGCGCTACTTCGCGGGCATTTCGCCGTACATCCTGCCGCACCTGCGCGACCGGCCGCTCACGATGATCCGCATGCCCGACGGCATCAACGGCCAGCGGTTCTTCCAGAAACATTGGGAGCAGGAACGCCCCGCGTTCGTGGAAAAAATCAGCGTGTTCTCGGGGAGCAAGGACGAGCAGCACGAATACCTCTTGTGCAACAACCTGCCGACGCTGCTGTGGCTCGCACAGTCGGGCACGCTCGAATTCCACGTGTGGCATTCGCGTTCCAACCCGGGCCTGGACGCGAAGATGCAGGCCTCCGATTTCGATTCCTCGCTCGAGGCGCTGGAAAGCTCCGTCCTCAACTATCCCGACTACGTCGTGTTCGACCTCGATCCCTACATCTACTCGGGCCAGGAGGCGAAGGGCGCGGAGCCCGAGCTGAACACGGTCGCGTTCGAGAAGGGCAAGGAGGTTGCCTTCTGGTTGAAGGAGTTGCTGAACTCGATGTCGCTGAACCCGATCGTCAAGACCTCGGGCAAGACGGGCCTGCACATCTTCGTGCCGATCAAGCGGACGATCGACTTCGATGCCGCGCGCCATGTATCGGAGCTGGTCGGGCGGCACCTCATGCGCCAGCACCCGAAGGACATCACGCTCGAATGGAGCATTCCCAAGCGTACCGGCAAGATCTTCATGGACTACAACATGAACGTTCGCGGCAAGACGCTGAACGTCGCCTACTCCCCGCGCGGCGCTCCGGGTGCGCCGGTCTCGATGCCGCTCACCTGGGAAGAACTCGCCAACGCGCATCCGCTCGACTTCCGCCTCACCAACGCGGTCGAACGCCTCTCGCAGACCGGCGACCGGTGGCACGACGCCCTCACCATCAAGCAAAGCCTCGAGCGAGCGTTGAAGAAATCGGGGTCAGGGTAGAAATATCTACATATTTCTACCCTGACCCCGATTTCCAAGATATTTCTACCCTGACCCCGATTTCTCAGTTCAAGGTGATATTCGCGGACTTCACCAACTTGCCCCACTTCTCGCTCTCGGCGCGCACGTGGCGCGCGAAGGCTTCGGGAGAGCCGCCGACAGGCTCCACACCCATCGCCGCGAACTTCTGCTTCAGCTCTTCCGTCGCGAGGATCTTCTCGATCGCCGCGTTCAGCTTCGCCACGATCGCCTTCGGCGTCGCGGCCGGCGCCACGATCCCGCTCCACGAGAGCGATTCATAACCCGGCACGCCCGCCTCCGCGATCGTCGGAACGTCGGGCAGGTTCGGCAGCCGCTTGGTACTCGTCACCGCGACGGCGCGAAGCTTGCCCTGCTGCACGAACGCGATCGACGAGGGCGCGTTGTCGAACAGCATCGTTACCTGTCCCGAGATGACGTCGATCAGCGCCTGGCCGCTGCCCTTGTAGGGAACGTGGAGGATGTCCACGCCGGCCAGCGCCTTGAAGAGCTCGCCCGAAAGATGCGTCGAGCTGCCCGCACCCGAGGAAGCGAACGTGAGCGACCCGGGCTTGCCCTTCGCGAGGGCGATCAACTCGGCCACCGTCTTGACCGGCACGGCGGGGTTCACCACCAGGATGTTGGTGATGAGCGAGGTGTAGCTCACCGGCGTGAAATCCTTCTCCGGGTCGTACGGCAGGCCCTTGTAGAGATGCGAATTGATCGACAGGACGCCGGTCGTGCCCATCAACAACGTGTACCCGTCGGGGGCCGCCTTGGCCACGGCGTCGGCCCCGATGTTCCCGCCGGCGCCCGGCCGGTTGTCGACGATGAAGCTGCCCTTGAACTCGGCGCCGAGCTTGTCGGCCAGCACGCGGGCGACCACATCGGTCGATCCCCCCGGGGCGAACGGCACGACGATCTTCACGGGACGCGTCGGGTAGTCGTCTTCGGGCGCGGCCCAGGACGAGGAGGCGAACGCGAAGGCGGCGAACGCGGCGAAAACGGCGGAAAAGGGGATTCGGTTCATCCCCCCATCGTATCCAGCCTGTCAGAAACCAGCTACAGACAGGAAAAACTTCTTGGATTACAATGCCTTCCCTGCGAAACTGAATGTCGTCTCTGAATCACGCCGTCCAATCACCCAAGGTGGGAGGCAGCATGGCCGCAAGATCGATCGCATCGCTGACGGTTTCCTTCGGGCTCGTATCGATCCCGGTGAAGCTCTATTCGGCCACGGAGGCGAGCAAGTCCGTCTCCTTCAACATGCTGCACAAGAACTGCGGCTCCCGCGTGCGCCAGCAGTACATCTGCATCAAGGAAGAGATCCCGGTCGCGCGCGAGGACATGGTCAAGGGCTACGAATTCGCCAAGGACCAGTACGTGATGTTCACGCCGGAAGAGCTGAAGGCCATGGAAGAAGCCGGCACGGGCACCGCGGACATCACCGAGTTCGTGCCGATCGAGTCGGTCGATCCCGTCTATTTCGACAAGGCCTACTTCATCGCGCCGGACAAGGGCGGCAACAAGCCGTACGCCCTGCTCACCAAGGCCCTGCGCGATTCCGGCCGCTGCGCCCTCGGCCGCTGGGCCGCGCGCGGCAAGCAGTACATCGTGATGATCCGCCCGGTCGACGAAGGCCTCGTGATGCAGCAGCTCCTCTACGCCGAGGAAGTGCGCTCCATCAAGGAAATCGAGATTCCCGACACCCCGGTGAAGGACGCGGAACTCAAGCTCGCCAAGCAGCTCATCGATGCGCAGTCGTCGGAGACGTTCGACCCGACCTCGTACACCGATGAAGTCGCGGCCCGCATCCGTGCCGCGGTCGAGAGGAAAGTCGAAGGCCAGGAGATCACGATGGCCGAAGCGCCCGAAGGCGGCGGCGCGCAGGTGATCGACCTCATGGAAGCGCTGCGCGCGAGCCTCGATCGAAAGTCGGGTGTGCCGGCGAAGGCGAAGCCCGCCCCCGTCGCCGCCGAGGCCAAGCCCGCGAAGGCCGGCTCCGAGCGCAAGCCGCCGAAGAAGGCCGTCGCGCTGGCCGAAGCCGAAGCCGCGCCGGTCGCGAAGAAAAAGAAGGCCTAGCACGCCACTCCCGCAGCCCACGCAGACCTACGGCGTCGCCGACGTCGAGAAGCTGCTCGGCCTCTCCCCGAAAACCATCCGCGCGCTCGTCGACGCGAAGTTCGTCACGCCCGCGCGGGGGGCTCGCAACGCGCTGCGCTTCTCGTTCCAGGACCTGATCCTCCTTCGGACTGCCCAATCGCTGGTGAGCGCCAACGTGCCGCAGCGCCGGATCGTGAAAGCGCTGCGCGAGTTGCGCCGCGGGCTTCCCGATTCGATGCCGCTGTCGGGCCTGAGCATCGGCGCCGTGGGCGAACGCGTCGTCGTTCGCGAGGGTGGGAAACGCTGGCAGGCGGAATCCGGCCAGTACCTCCTCGCCTTCGACGGAAACCCGGAGGCCGGCACGCTGGGCGTGGTCGAGCGCAAGCCCGAGGTGACCGCGGCCGTCGCCGAAGCGATCAAGCTCGAGCCCGCCCAGGACTGGTTCGCCGACGCCGTGTCGCTCGAATCGAACGACGTGCAGGCCGCCGTGCGCGCGTATGGCCGCGCGATCGCCGCGAACCAGCGCCACGCGGATGCCTATCTCAACCTCGGCCGCCTCCTGCACGAGATCGGCTATCTCCCCGAGGCGGAGAAGATCTATCGCGTCGGCGTGAAGGCCTGCCCCGGCGAAGCCCTGCTGCAATACAACCTCGCGGTGCTGATGGAAGACCGCGGCCGCCGGCCCGAGGCGATCGCCGCCTATCTCGCCGCGCTGAAGGTCGACCCCGAGCTCGCCGACGGCCACTACAACCTCGCCCTCCTCTACGAGGCGGTGGGCAAGGAACGCGACGCGATCCGCCACATGGCCCAGTACCGCAAGCTGGTTCGCTAGCGTGTCGGCCATCAGCGTCTCCGAGCAGCAGGGCGTTCGCTACCTGCACTTCGGCTCGGCGCTCGTCCAGGGCGCGATGCGCATCGCGCGGCCGCACGGACTCGAGCTCGAATACACGCGCGACATGATGCTGCCCCTGCTGCTGCGCGGCGGCGCGCGCTGGCCCGCGAGCGTGCTGCAGGTCGGCCTCGGGTCCGCGTCGATCACGAAATTCCTGCACAAGTACCGCCCGGATGCGCGGCTCGTGGTCGTGGAATTGCGCGAGGACGTGCTCGCCGTGGCGCGGCAGTATTTCAAGCTGCCGGAGGAATCGCCGAAGCTGCGCATCGAGATCGCCGACGGATTCGACTACCTCGCCCGGCAGCGCAAACCCTTCGACTGGATCATCGTCGACGGCTTCGACGGAGACGGCCACGCGGGGGCGCTCGATTCCGCGCCGTTCTACCACAACGCGCGCGCGCATCTCTCCGTAAACGGGATGCTTTCCGTGAATCTCGTCGGCCCGCGCTCGAAGCAGAGGGCCGCGCGCGAACGCATCGGCGAGGCTTTCGAAGACCGCGTTCTCGTGACGGAGCGCAAGGGCGACGCGAATGCGATCGTCATCGCCGCGATGGGCGAGCCGATCGAGGTGCGCATGCTCAAGCTGCGGACGATCGGCGCCGCGCTGCAGAAGGAAACGGGCGTGGACTTCGCATCGACGGTGGAACGTGCCCTCGGACGGCGATCGACGAGTGGCGAGCCGCTGAAACTCTAGGTCGGCGGCGACCGGTCGTCCCGGAGGCCGCGCACGCTCACCAAAGCTTCCACCACGGCTTCGCGGCCGGGGCCGGTGCCGGAACAGCGGCAGGATCGGCAGGCGCCCCGCGAGGATTGGTGATGTAGATGAGGTGGTCTTCCTGCTGGTCCGGATGCCAGCCCTGCGAGAGACGATCGAAGAGGTAATCCATGCAGGTGCGCGACTGGTAGCCGGTGTCGGCACGAGTGGCTTGGCTCGCATCGTCGGCGAGCAGGCCTTTCACCATCGCGGTGTAGGTCTTGTCGCCGCGCTTCAAGCCGATCGACCAGTGCGTGCCCGGGCGGCTCTTGCCGTCGGGGCATTTGAAGTGGGCCGAGAGCCCGTCATGCACGCCCATCATCCATTCGTCATTGGCCATCGAACCTACCTCGAGAAAAAGGTCAGCGCGGCGAGCGGGAGCAACATGTACGGCCAGTACTTCACGGGGAAGTAGAAAGCCGAAGCGTCCTCGCCGAAGGCGTCCTTGAGCATGAACATCAACGCGCCCGAAACGCCCAGCCCGATCGAGGTTCCGACGGCGCCGAATGTCTTCCCTGCACCCACCACGATGAGGGCCACCAGCAGCGCCGCCCAGTGTCCGTTGCCTTTCCAGATGAACATGGTTTCCCCGCTAGGCCGTGGCCGTGTCCCGTTTCTTCTTCGGCGCGCCCCGGGATGGGACGGGGAAGGCGGCCATCGCCTGGTCGACGGTGGCCATCAGGCTCTTGCGCGAGGCGCCATCGCGCGCCTGCTGCGCCATGCCGGCGATGATGGTGGCGTAGAAGTCGGCGAGCGCCCCGGCGTCCGTGCCTTCCGGCACGTCCCCCTCGGCCACGCCACGCTTGATGCGCTGGCGCATGTGCTCGCGCGCTTCCGCGCGCTTCTTCGCGAGGACTGCATTCAACCCCGGCGAGGCGTTGGCCGCGGTGAAGAACGCGACCATCAGCATGCAACCGCGCGGATGGCCCGCGCCCGACAGCAGGTCGGCCTTGAAGCGCAGGTAACTTTCGACGGCGTCCTTCGCAGTGGGCTGCTCGGGGCACAGCTGGTCGCTGCGCGACGCGGCGTACTGTTCGATCGTGGCGAGGAAAAGTTTTTCCTTGTCGCCGAACGCGGCGTAGAGGCTGGGCGGATTGATGCCCATCGCGGACGTGAGGTCGCTGATGGACGCGGCTTCATAGCCCTTCGTCCAGAAGACCTCCATCGCGGCGTTCAACGCGGCTTCGCGGTCGAACGAGCGCGGGCGGCCCCGGGCCTTCTTCGGAGGTTGGGCCTCCGAGCCCACCCCGATTGTGCTTGCCTTTTTCATAGTGATCGATATTAAATAAGGACAGGACGCGATGCAAGACCTTGTCGCATCCGGGGATTTTACCGGTGAAACCTTGCCGTTCGTCCCATCTGGGGCGCGTTTCGTCCTAATTATATAGTTATCGCTAAATAAATTCTTGACACGGGCGGCTTGCTCCGTTCAGAATCGGCTCCATTGTGTAACGGCCGATACAGAACGAGGAGCTTTCCCATGCCCGCATTGCCCCGCCGCCGCCTCGCCGCGGCCATCATCACCCTCTTCGCCGTCACGGCGCTCACCGCCGGAGTGCTGGCGCTACGGACCTCGAAGGCTGCCGTCGCCGACGGCCCGCCACCCGCCACACCGGTCCAGGTCGCCACGGTCGTGCAAGCCGATGTCGCGACGTGGGATGAGTTCTCCGGCCGCCTCGAAGCGGTCGAACGCGTCGACGTCCGCTCCCGGGTGGCCGGCGCCGTCCACGCCATCCATTTCCAGGAAGGCGCGCTGGTGAAGAACGGCGACCTCCTGGTCAGCATCGATCCCGCGCCCTACGCCGCCGAAGTGGACAAGGCCGATGCGCAGGTCGTCGCGGCCCGCGCCCGCTTCGCGTACGCCTCGAGCGAGCTCGTGCGCTCGCAACGCCTGTGGGACGAAGCGGCCATCGCCAAGCGCGAACTGGACGAACGCGTGAACGCGCGGGCGGAAGCCGAAGCGAACGTGCGCGCGGCCGAAGCGGCGCTGCAGTCGGCTCGCCTCAACCTCGGATACACGCAGGTTCGCGCGCCGGTCTCGGGCCGCGTCGGAAGGATCGAAGTGACCGTCGGCAACCTCGTGCCCGCCGGTCCCGGTGCGCCCGCGCTCACCACGCTCGTTTCGGTGAACCCCATCTACGCCAGCTTCGACGCGGACGAGCAGATCGTCACGCGCGCGCTGGCCGAGTTGCCCGGTGGCGGCGCCTCGCGGACGAAGCTGGACAGCATCCCCGTCCTCATGGGGACCGCGGCCGGCGGCGAGGCGACGAACAAGGGCCATCTCCAGCTTGTGGACAACCAGGTGAACGCGAAGAGCGGCACGGTGCGGGTGCGGGCCATCTTCGACAACGCCGATGGCCGGCTCATCCCCGGGCAATTCGCGCAGCTGAAGCTGGGCCACGCGAAGGCCACCCCCGCGATCCTCATCCATGACCGCGCGGTGGGCACCGACCAGAGCAAGCGCTTCGTGCTCGTGGTGGGCGACGACAACAAGGCCGCCTATCGCGAGGTCGGGCTCGGAGCCTCGGTGGACGGGCTTCGCATCGTGACCGCGGGCCTGAAACCCAATGAACGCATCGTCGTGAATGGCCTGCAGCGCGTGCGGCCCGGCTCGACCGTTGCCCCGCAGCCGACGCAAATGGCGAAGGTCGCGAGCCGATAGTTAAAAAGGGTCAGCACCTTTTCCATGAAAAGGTGCTGACCCTATTCAGGGACTCAACAACATGAACTTCTCACGCTTTTTCATCGATCGCCCCATCTTCGCGGGCGTGCTTTCGGCCCTGATCCTGCTGGGCGGCTTCATCGCCATGTGGGTGCTGCCGATCGCCGAGTATCCGGAAGTGGTGCCGCCCTCGGTCGTGGTGCGCGCGCAGTATCCCGGCGCGAATCCGAAGGTCATCGCCGAGACGGTCGCCACGCCACTCGAGGAAGCCATCAACGGCGTCGAAGGCATGCTCTACATGGGCAGCCAGGCCACCAGCGACGGCCGCCTCACGCTCACGGTTACCTTCAAGCTCGGCTCGGATCCGGACAAGGTGCAGCAGCTCGTGCAGAACCGCATCTCGCAGGCCGAGCCGCGGTTGCCCGAGGAAGTGCGGCGGTTGGGCATCACGACCGCGAAAGGCGCCACCGACCTCACGATGGTCGTGCACTTGACGTCGCCCAATGAACGCTACGACATGACATACCTGCGCAACTACGCGGTGCTCAATGTGAAGGACCGCCTCGCGCGCATCGAAGGCGTGGGCCAGGTGCAGCTCTTCGGTTCGGGCGACTACTCGATGCGCGTCTGGCTCGACCCGCGCAAGGTGGCCGAGCGCGGCCTCTCGGCGGGCGACGTGGTGCGCGCCATCCGCGAGCAGAACATCC
Organism: Betaproteobacteria bacterium GR16-43; assembly: GCA_001953215.1. Taxonomy (GTDB): domain Bacteria; phylum Pseudomonadota; class Gammaproteobacteria; order Burkholderiales; family Usitatibacteraceae; genus Usitatibacter. Next base: position 2,321,824 of record CP019169.1, on the reverse strand, counting down.
AGGCGGCCGGCGGCATCATCGGCGCCTCGCCCAGCGGCCCCAACGTGGACGTGCAGCTCTCGATCAACGCCCACGGCCGCCTGCAAAGCGAAGAGGAGTTCGGCGACATCGTCGTGAAGACCGACGCGGGCGGAGCCGTCACGCGCCTGCGCGACATCGCGCGCCTCGAACTCGGGGCTTCCGAATACGCGCTGCGTTCCCTGCTGAACAACAAGCCGGCCGTGGCGATCCCCGTCTTCGCCGCGCCGAACTCCAACGCGATCCAGATCTCGGACAACGTCCGCGCGACCATGGCCGACATCAAGAAAGCCATGCCCGAAGGCGTCGACTACTCGATCGTCTACGACCCGACGCAGTTCGTCCGCGCCTCCATCAAGGCGGTCGTGAAGACGTTGCTCGAAGCGATCCTGCTCGTCGTGCTCGTGGTGATCCTTTTCCTGCAGACCTGGCGCGCCTCGATCATCCCGCTGCTCGCCGTGCCGGTGTCGGTGATCGGCACCTTCGCCGTGCTGCACCTGTTCGGCTTCTCGATCAACGCGCTGTCGCTCTTCGGGCTGGTGCTCGCGATCGGCATCGTCGTGGACGACGCGATCGTCGTGGTGGAGAACGTCGAACGCAATATCGAAGCGGGCCTCTCCCCGCGGGACGCAACCTACCGGGCCATGAAGGAAGTCACCGGGCCGATCATCGCCATCGCCCTCGTGCTCGTGGCCGTGTTCGTGCCGATGGCCTTCATCAGCGGGCTCTCGGGCCAGTTCTACAAGCAGTTCGCGCTCACGATCGCCATCTCCACGGTGATCTCGGCCGTGAACTCGCTCACGCTCTCGCCCGCGCTTTCCGCGTTGCTGTTGCGCAGCCACGATGCACCCAAGGACGCGCTCTCGCGCTTCATGGACCGTTACCTCGGCTGGCTCTTCCGCGGCTTCAACAAGGTCTTCAAGCGCGGCTCGCTCGGCTACTCCAGCGGGCTCACCGCCTCGCTCGGCCGCAAGACCGCGATGCTCGCCGTCTACGGCGTGATCGTCATCGCCACGGCCGGCCTCTTCAAGGCGGTGCCGGACGGCTTCGTGCCCAGCCAGGACAAGCAGTACCTGATCGGCTTCGCGCAGCTTCCGGACGGCGCCTCGCTCGACCGCACCGAGGACGTGATCCGCAAGATGGGCGACATCATGCTGAAGCAACCGGGCGTCGAGAATGCGGTCGCGTTCCCGGGCCTCTCGATCAACGGATTCACCAACAGCTCGAACTCGGGAATCGTCTTCGCGGCGCTGAAGCCGTTCGACCAGCGCAAGTCGCCGGAACTCTCGGGCAATGCGATCGCGGGGGAGCTGAACAAGAAGTTCGGTGCGATCCCGGAGGCGTTCATCGCGATCTTCCCGCCGCCGCCCGTGCAGGGGCTCGGGACCACGGGCGGCTTCAAGCTGCAGATCGAGGACCGCGCGTCCCTCGGCTACGAGGCGCTGGACGCCGCCGTGAAGGAATTCCTCGGCAAGGTCTACAAGGCCCCCGAGCTGGCCGGCGTCTTCACGAGCTACCAGGTCAACACGCCGCAACTCTTCGCGGACATCGACCGGACGAAGGCGCGGCAGCTGGGCGTGCCGCTCACCGAGGTGTTCGACACGATGCAGATCTACCTGGGCAGCCTGTACGTGAACGACTTCAACCGCTTCGGCCGGACGTACTCGGTGCGGGTGCAAGCGGATTCGCAGTTCCGCGCGCAGGCCGAAGACGTGGGCGTGCTCAAGGTGCGCACGAACCAGGGCGAGATGGTGCCGCTCTCCGCGCTCATGAAGATGAAGCCGTCGTTCGGCCCCGAGCGCGCGGGACGCTACAACGGGTTCCTCTCGGCGGACGTGAGCGGCCGCGCCGCCCCCGGCTATTCGTCGGGCCAGGCGCAGGACGCGATCGCGCGCATCGCGAAGGAAACGCTGCCCCCGGGCATTACTTTCGAGTGGACGGAGACCGCGTACCAGGAAGAACTCGCCGGCAACACGATGGTGTGGGTGCTGCCGTTGTCGATCCTGCTCGTGTTCCTCGTGCTGGCCGCCCTCTACGAGAGCCTCACGCTGCCGCTCGCGATCATCCTGATCGTTCCGGCCGCGATCCTCGGCGCGATGACGGGCGTGTACCTCTCGCACGGCGACAACAACATCTTCACGCAGATCGGCCTGATGGTGCTCGTGGGCCTGTCGGCGAAGAACGCGATCCTGATCGTCGAGTTCGCGCGCGAGCTCGAGTTCGCCGGCAAGGCACCGCTGGCGGCCGCGCTCGAGGCGAGCCGGTTGCGGTTGCGCCCGATCCTCATGACCTCCGCGGCGTTCGTGATGGGCGTCGTGCCCCTCGCGTTCGCGACGGGGGCCGGATCCGAAATGCGCAGGGCGATGGGCACGGCGGTGTTCTCCGGAATGATCGGGGTTACCGCATTCGGGCTCTTCCTCACGCCCCTGTTCTACGTGCTCCTGCGCGCGCTCGCGAAGAACCGTCCTCTGAAGCAGCACGGCGAGGTGCCCCACAACGTGGAAGCCTTTGCCGGTGCCAACGACTAAGGAAAACGACATGCACGCCCTCAACAAATGGCGCCGGGCCACCCCCGACGCGACCCAGCTCGCCAACGACCGCTACGAGATCGGGGACGCGCTGCACCGCTTCGCCGCGGGCCAGGACCTGCGCGACGGCGACCTGCTGGCCTCGGCCTTCACGCTCGACGCCGCGCTCGACTTCACGCAGCCCGCGCGAAAGTTCGGCGTCGAGATGCCGGTGCTGCGCGGCCGCGACCAGATCACGGTCGCGCTCGGCAAGGCGCTGATCGGCCTCGACACGACGCACACGGTGACCAACACGCGCATCGTGATCGACGAGGATTCGGCGGAGCTGTTCGCGCTCGTCGAAGCCCAGCACCTGCCGCGCAGGGACCACGGTCGCCACCTGCTGCTGAAGAACTTCTACCGCGTCTCGCTCATGCGCAGCGGCGCGGTGTGGAAGATCTGGCAGATGCGCATCGAAAATTCCTGGCACCAGGGAGATCCCACGGTGCTTTTCCCGGGAGTACAAGCATGAGAACCCTCCAGAGATTCGCCCTCGCGACGCTGGCCGCCGCGGTGCTGGCCGCGTGCGCGACCGTGCCCGACATCGATGCCGCGCAGTTCCCGCAGGCTCCCGCCAGGTACAAGGAGGAAGGCCGCTGGACCGTGGCCGCTCCGGCTGCGACGCAGGATCGCGGCGAATGGTGGAAAGCGTTCAACGATCCGGTGCTCGATGCGCTGGTCGAGAAGGCCGACAAGTCCAACACGAGCATCCAGGTGGCGGCGGCGCGGCTCGCACAGGCGCGCGCCATCGAGCGTTCGGTGAACGCCGATCGCTATCCGCAGGTGAACGTGGGTGGCGGCGTCTCCCGGCTGGGCGGCGTCGTCGCGGGCACCAGCGGGCCGGCGCGCTCGTTCGGCACGCTGGGCGCGGACCTCGGCTACGAAGTGGATCTCTTCGGCAAGCTCTCGCGGGCCAACGAAGCCGCGCGCCTGGATGCGCGCAGCCGGGCGAGCCTGCTGGTGAGCACGCGCTTGCTCGTGCAGGCCGAAGTGGCGCAGGCGTATCTCGCGCTGCGGGCCCTCGATGACGAACGCGCCCTCGTGCGCGACACGCTCGCCGCCTACCGCGGCACGCTCGATCTCACCGAACGGCGCTTCCGCGCGGGCGATGTGGCCGAGCTCGACGTGGCGCGCGCCAAGACGGAAGTGGCTTCGACGGAATCGGATGCCTTCGCGCTCGACCGGCGCCGCGCGGAAGTGGAACATGCGCTCGCCGTTCTGGTGGGCGACGTACCTTCGAATTTCGACCTCGCCACCGGCGCCTGGAACACGGCACTGCCGGTGATTCCGGCCGGCGTGCCCAGCACCGTGCTCACGCGCCGTCCGGACGTCTCGGCGGCGCAGGACACGATGCTCGCGGCCCAGCAACGCGTGGGCGTGGCGCGCGCGGCCTGGTTCCCCGACGTTTCGCTCACTGCCTCGGCCGGCTATGCGTCTTCGGAGCTGAGCGACCTCTTCAAGTGGTCGGCACGGGCCTGGGGCGTCGGTGCGTTGCTCTCGCTGCCGGTGTTCGACGGCGGGCGGCGCGAAGCGGGCGTGAACAACGCGACGGCGCAGCTCGACGAGGCGGCGGCGAAGTACCGCGAGCAAGTGCTGGTCGCTTTCCGCGACGTGGAAGACCAACTCTCGGCGCTGCGGTTGCTGTCGGACCAGGCCGAGGCCCAGGGACGCGCGGTTGCGTCCGCGGCGCGGGCGACGGCGCTGTCCGACGCGCGCTATCGCAACGGGCTCGTGAGCCAGCTCGATCTCCTCGACGCGCGCCGCAGCGAGCTCAGCAACCGGCGCCAGGCGCTGCAGGTTCGCTCGGCCCAGTACCAGGCCACTGTGGCCCTCGTTCGTGCGCTGGGTGGCGGCTGGGGGACCACGTGATGGACGTACACAACGCAAAAGGCAGCGGGCCCTTCATCGGAATGTTGATCGCGGCCCTGGCGCTCGCGATCCTCTTCCTCGCCTGAACCGAAAAATCGGGGTCAGTGTAGAAATAACCAATTATTTCTACCCTGACCCCGATTTCGCAGATATTTCTACCCTGACCCCGATTCATGATCTGGATGCGAATTTGTCATTCGTGACTTCCACGCCCCTCTGTTAGCCTGACCTCATGGCTTCAACCCTCGATCGCAAGGCCTGGACCATCACGCTCGCGGCAGCGGCGGTGCTCATGGTGACGATGGGCACCCGCCAGTCGTTCGGCCTCTTCGTCTCGCCCCTCAACACGGACACCGGGCTCGGCATCGCGACGATCAGCCTCGCGCTCGCGATCGGGCAGTTCACGTGGGGTGCGGTGCAGCCCGTGGCGGGTGCGATGTCGGATCGCTACGGACCGGCCTCGGTGCTCTACGGCGGAATCGTCCTGCTTGCCCTCGGCACCGCGGTGACGCCGTACATGACGAGCGGGTTTGGATTGATGTTCTCGTTGGGTTTGCTCATGGCGATCGGCTCGGGGGCGGGAAGCTTCTCGGTCCTGATCGGCGCGGCGGCACAGCGCATTCCGGCCACCGCACGGGGAACCGCTTCGGGCGTGATCAACGCCGGCGGCTCGTTCGGGCAGTTCGTGTTCGCGCCGATCACGCAAAAGCTGATCTCGTCGTTCGGCTGGATGAACGCGATGTGGGGCTTGGCCCTGCTGACCCTCGCCGCGTTGCCGCTGGTGGGCCGCGTCGCCGCGAAGGCGAGTCCGGTGCCGAAGCCGGCGGCCGGCGAAGGCGGCGTGTGGAATGCCGTGCAAGCCTCGGTGAAGGACCGCAGCTATCTCCTGCTGCACCTGGGCTTCTTCACGTGCGGCTTCCACATCGCGTTCCTCGTGACGCACCTGCCGGGCGAGGTGAACCTCTGCGGCCTGCCCCCGTCGGTGGCCTCGTGGTCGCTGGCGATCATCGGGTTGTCGAACATCGTGGGAAGCCTGCTCGCCGGCGCCTGGGTCTCGCGCTACCGCAGCAAGTACGTGCTCGCGTGGATGTACGGATCGCGCGCGGCGCTGATCGGTGCGTACCTGCTCGCGCCGAAGACCGACACGACGTTCTACCTCTTCGCCGCGGGACTGGGCGTCACGTGGCTGGCGACGGTGCCTCCCACCGCCGCGCTCGTGGGGAAGCTCTTCGGCGTCCGCTACCTCGCGACGCTGTTCGGCCTCACGCTGCTCTCGCACCAGGTCGGCGGCTTCCTCGGCGCGTACCTGGGCGGGCTCGCGTTCACGAACTTCGGCGACTACACGTGGATGTGGTACGCGGACATGGCGCTCGCGGCGGCCGCGGCGGCGATCAACCTGCCGATCCGCGAGGCGCCGATCGTGCGGGCCGTGCCCGTGGCGGCCTAGGGGTCAGACCCCGAACACGCTCCAGGATGATGTCGGCCAGGTAGGCGGCATCGCGGCCCGGGAACTCGGGGTCGGCGTGCGAGAGGTAGAGCTGGCCCTTGATTTCGGTGCCGGAGCGCAACGGCAGCGGCTTGAGCGTCCCTTGCTTCAATTCTTCGCGGATCGTGTCTTCCGGAACCCACGCGAACCCGAGCCCCATCACGAGCGCGCGGATCTGGGTGGCCTTGGTGCCGACGGTCCAGCGCAGCTCCACGCCGCTCACGTCGACTTGCCGCTGCGAGCCCGTGTCGCGGATGAAGATGCGGCGATGGCGCTTCAGGTCCCGGTCGGTGAGCTTGCGCCCCAGCTTGTGCAACGGATGGTCCGGGCTGGCCACGGCAATCGCGCGAATGGGCGCCAGCGGCGTCGAGCCCTTGCCCGCTTCCGGTCCGATGGCGAGGTCCGCGCGTCCGTCGGCGAGCATCTCCTGCGTGCCGGTGATCACGGTCTCGTAGACCTCGATGCGCGTCGCGGGGCGCGCCTTCGCGAAATCCCGCAGGCATTCGAGCAGCAGCCACGTGGGGAAGATGATCTCCACCGCGATGCGAACCTCGGGCTGCCAATCCTCCGACATTTCCGCGGCACCGCGTTCCAGCGCCGCGGCTTCCTCGAGCAGCGTCTTCGCGCGCCGGTAGAGCACCTGGCCCGCTTCCGTGAGGACGGCCTTGCGCCCCTGGATCGCGAACACCTTCACGTCGAGCAGCTTCTGGATCTGCTGCACGGCGTACGTGATCGTCGACTGGCTCTTGTGCATCGCCGCGGCCGCCTGCGCGTAGCCACCGCTCTCCACGACGGCCTCGAGGGCGCGCCACTGCTCGAGGGTGATGCGGGGATGGGTGCCGGCCATTGATCTATTGGTTCGATTAATAAAGGCCAATTATTGCGCTTTTTTATCGATCCGGTAAATCGAATAATGGTCTCCATCGAACACGCATGCCGGGAGACCCCAAATGACGAAACTCCTCCAGATCAACACCAGCCTCTTCTCGACCGCCGGACAATCCAGCCGACTCGCCGATGAATTCGTCGCCGAATGGCGCGCGGCCAACCCGAACGGCGCCGTGGCCGTCCGCGACCTCGCGAAGGACCCGGTCCCGCACCTCACGGGCGAACGCTTCCAGGCCTTCCTCGCGAAGCCCGAAGACCGCACGCCGGCGCAGCAAGCCGATGCCGGCATCTCGGATGCGCTGGTGGAAGAGCTCAAGTCCGCCGACACGATCGTGATCGGGCTGCCGATGTACAACTTCGGCGTGCCGTCCACGCTCAAGGCCTACTTCGATCACGTGGCGCGCGCAGGCATCACGTTCCGCTACACCGAGAAGGGCCCGCAAGGCCTGCTCGGCGGGAAGAGGGTCTACGTGTTCTCGACGCGCGGCGGAGTGCACGCCGGCACGCCCCGCGATTCCGAGACGACCTACGTGCGCGATTTCCTCGCGTTCCTGGGCATCACGGAAGTCGAGTTCATCTTCGCGGAAGGCCTCGCGATGGGTGACGCGACCCGCAAGCCCGCGATCGACAAGGCAACGCTCGCCGCGCGGCAGTTCGCGGCCCGCAAGCCCGAGCTGCGCGTCGCGGCCTAGGCCAGGCGCTCGAGCGCGTCCTCGATGTCCCGCACATCGCCCGGCCGAACCAGCCGGGCGATTTCCTTCCCGTCCTTCAGGAACACCAGCGTGGGCCACAGCGTCACCTGGTAGGAGCGGCCGAGCGGATAGCCCTTGCCATCCTCGATCCTGACGTGGCGAACGTCCGGATGATCCTCGAGCGCTTCATGGATCATCGGACGCGCGCGTGCGCAGTGACCGCACCACGACGTGCCGAACTCGAGCAGCGTCGGACCCGCGAGCGCCGCGATTTCCGCGCGAGTGGGTTCCTGCAAGCGATGTTCAGTGGCCACGAACGAGTTTAACCTCTGATGAATCCCGAACGACTTCCATCACGCACTCCGGAGAATCCCCGTGCAAAACGCAAGAAGAAATAGCCTCGTCCTCGCCGCCCTGCTGGCCGTCCCATTCGTGGCGGCCGCCGCGCCGGCCACCTACAAGGTCGATACCGACCATACCTTCCCCAGCCTGGAATTCGCCCACATGGGCATCTCCATCTGGCGCGGTAAATTCGACCGCACCAGCGGGACCATCGTCCTCGATCGCGAGAAGAAGACCGGAACCGTCGATCTCGCGATCGACCCCGCGAGCATCAACTTCGGCCTGAAGTCGATGTACGCGCACGCGACCGGCGAGGACTGGTTCGACGTGGCGAAGTACCCGACCGCCACCTACAAGGGCACGATCCGCTTCACGGGCGACAAGCCCTCGGCCGTGGACGGCACCCTGGTCTTCCGCGGCGTCACGACGCCGGTGCCGCTCACGATCAACCTGTTCGGCTGCGTCCCGCACCCCATGCTCAAGAAGGAGCAATGCGGAGCGGACGCCTCGGGCGAAGTGAATTGGGGCCAGTTCGGGATGAAGCACAGCGAGTACGCCAAAGGTGATGCTGGCAAGGTCACGCTGCGGATCCAGGTCGAGGCGCTGAAACAAGACTAAAGAAAAGCAGGAGACACAGATGAACACAGATGAACACAGATAAAACCAAGGCAATCGGGTTTTAACCCTGATTGGTTTTGAAGTTATCTGTGTTCATCCGTGTTCATCTGTGTCCCCTGCCTTTGACTTTGCTTGGTTAAGCGGCAACCGCCGTGGAAAGAGGCGACAGCGCCGTCGCCATCGCCTCATCCACTGACTCCACCCAGACGAACTGCAACTGCGCGCGAGCATCGGCCGGAATGTCCTCCAGGTCGCGCTTGTTGCGCGTCGGAAGCATCACGGTCTTGATGCCGGCCCGGAGCGCCGCGAGCACCTTCTCCTTCACGCCCCCGATCGGCATCACGAGGCCGCGGAGCGAGATCTCGCCCGTCATCGCAACGTCGCTGCGCACCGCACGCCCCGTCAGTAGCGACGAGAGGGCCGTGAACATCGCAACGCCCGCGCTCGGGCCGTCCTTCGGCGTCGCGCCCGCGGGCACGTGCACGTGGATGTCGGACTTCTCGAACACCGCGGGATCGATGCCCAGGGCGGCCGAGCGCGCCTTCACGAGCGAGAGCGCCGCCTGCGCGCTCTCCTTCATCACGTCGCCCAGCTGGCCGGTGAGGATCAGCTTCCCGCTGCCGGGCATGCGCGCCGCCTCGATGAAGAGGATGTCGCCACCGACCGGCGTCCACGCGAGGCCGGTGGCCACGCCCGGAACCGAAGCGCGCATCGCGATCTCCGCCTCGTACTTCAACGGCCCGAGGATCGAAGCGATGTCGTCCGCGCCGATCTTCACTTGCGGCACCTGGCCCTCGGCGATGCGCACCGCCGCGTGGCGGATCAAGTTGCCGATCTCGCGCTCGAGGTTGCGAACGCCGGCCTCGCGCGTGTAGTCCGCGATCAACGCCATCAACGCCTCGTCCGTGACTTCGAACTGCTCCGCCGTGAGGCCCGCGGAAGCGAGCTGGCGCGCCACGAGGTAGCGCCGCGCGATCTGCAGCTTCTCCTGCGCGGTGTAGCCCGGAAGCTGGATCACTTCCATGCGATCGCGCAGCGGGCCCGGGATCGTATCGAGCTGGTTCGCAGTGGCGATGAACATCACCCGCGACAGGTCGTAGGGAACGCCGAGGTAGTTGTCGCGGAACGTGGAGTTCTGCTCCGGGTCGAGCACTTCGAGTAACGCCGACGACGGATCGCCGTGGTAGCCGCCGCCGCCGAGCTTGTCGACTTCGTCGAGCATCAACACGGTGTTGCGCGACTCGGCCTTCTTCATCGCCTGGATGATGTTGCCGGGCAACGAGCCGACGTACGTGCGCCGGTGGCCGCGGATCTCGGCTTCGTCATGCACGCCGCCCAGGCTCACGCGCTGGAACTTGCGGGCCGTCGCCTTCGCGATGCTCTGGCCGAGCGAGGTCTTGCCCACGCCGGGCGGGCCGACGAAGCAGAGGATCGGGCTCTTGCCCGAGGGATTCAACTTGCGCACCGCGAGGTACTCGAGGATGCGTCGCTTGATCTTGTCGAGGCCGTAGTGGTCTTCGTCGAGGACCTTGCGCGCTTCCACGAGGTCGATCGCCGCCTGCGGCTCTTCCTTCCACGGCAGCTCCACCAGCCATTCGAGGTAGGTGCGGATCATGGACGACTCCATGCCGCCGCCCTGCATGCGTTGCAGGCGCTTCAATTCCTTGCGCGCCTGCTTGTCGACGTCCTCGGGCATCTTCGCGTCGTCGATCGCCTTGGCGAGCTCGTCCACCTCGGCGGCTTCCTCGTCTTCCTCGCCGAGTTCCTTCTGGATGTTGCGCATCTGCTCGCGCAGCAAGTGCTTGCGGTTCGAGTCGCCGATCGACTCGCGCGTCTTCTCTTCGATGTCGCGCGACACCTTCAGCACTTCGAGGCGGTGCGCGAGGAGGTCGAGCAGCTTGTCGAGGCGGCGCGTGAGGTCGAACGTCGCCAGGAGCGATTGCTTCTCCTCGGGCGTCGCGTCCATGAGGCCGGCGATGAAGTCGGCCAGTTGCGCGGGACGGTCATGGCCCTGCAGCGCGTTGCCGACTTCCTCCGGCACCTGCGGCAGGAGCTGGATGATCTCGATGGCGCGCTGGCGAAGCGCCCGGGCGCGACCCTCCACTTCGGGATCGGTGCGGTCGGGTTCCTCGACCTGCTGCACGCGGGCGACCATGAACGGGTAGCCCTCGAGGAACTGGTTCACCTTGAAGCGCTGCTGGCCCTTCACGATGGCATGGTGCGTGCCGTCGTTGCCGGTCATGTACCGAACGATGGACGCGGTGGTGCCCACGTCGTGGAGATCCTCGACGGTAGGCTCCTCGGCTTCGGAATTCTTCTGGAGCAGCAAGCCGATGGGACGCTGCAGCCGCACGGCTTCCTGCACCGCGGCGAGCGAGCGCTCCCGGCCCACCGACAGCGGGATCACGATGCCCGGGAACAGCACGATGTTGCGCACCGGCACGATGAGCATCGCGTCGTCGGGCAGCGGCGGATACGGCTGCGTGCCCGCCGGCGCGGGGGCGGCGAAGTTCGAACCACCGTTGCGGGTGGCATCGGCCTGGAACGGGATGTTTTCGAAGAGGGTCATTGGGGGGTCCTTTCGGACCATGTATGGCCGGGCCGCCCCATTTCAACGTCATTCCCGCCGAGGCGGGAATTTGAAGGTCAAAAGCGATTGAACCGCAGAGGCCCCGGAGGCCCCGGAGAAAACCCAACGAAGAATTGAGCTCCGACTCTTTCGCAGATACTCACTACCGATTTCGCTTTTCCTCCGGGGCCTCCGGGGCCTCTGCGGTTCAATCGCTTTTGACTTTGCCTTACCTCAACCGTGCGCGAAACTGCCCCTGGAGGAGCCAAAGGCTCAACGCCGCCTGGATCACGACGGTCACCATCGAGATGTACCAGAGGTGGTGGAGCTGGAATCCCGGATGGCGGGAAAGCCAGATCGCGGGCACGGCGAAGGTGACGAGGCGAACCCCCATGCTGAGGAACGAGGGCCACGTATTGCCCATGGCCTGGAAGAGCGCCGAACAAGTGAAGATGAGGCCGACGGCGACGAAATTCAAGGAGATGACGTGGAGGAATCCGATGGTGACGCCGACCACCGCCGGATCCTGCGAGAAGATCCTCGCCATCGCTTCGCCCTCGACCTGGCAGAAGAGCGTGATGATCGCCATCAGGAGGCAACTGCCGATGGCCGCCGAGCGGAAGGTCTCGCGCACGCGGCCGAAGCTGCGGGCGCCGAAATTCTGTCCGGCGATCGGCGCGGCGGCGAAAGCCACCGCCATCGCGGGCAGGAACACCATCTGCATGATCCGCGATCCGATGCCGAAGCCCGCCTGCGCCGCGGCGCCGAAGGCACCGGTGATCCAGTAGACCGTGACGGTGAAGAGCCCCATCGCGGCGAACTCGCCGCCCGCCGGCACGCCGACTTTCAACAAGGCCTTCCACTTGTCCACGCGCGGCTTCCACTGCGCCCGGTTGAACGTGACGTACTTCTCGAGCCGCACGAAATAGATGGCGAGGACGACGTTGCCGGCCAGCGTGGCGACGGAAGTGGCGAGGCCCGCGCCGGCCACACCCATCGCGTGCCCCGTGCCCCAACCCGCGATGAACACGGGGGCCAGGATCGCATTCAGCACCACGGTGACCATCTGCACCACCATCGTCGGCTTCACGATGCCCGTGGCGCGCAGGCCCGCGCCCATCACGACCATGGGGTACTGCAACGCGAGGCCCGGGATGAACCACAGCAGGAACGTGACGCCGGCTTCGATGGTGGGCTCGTCCGCGCCGATGGCCCGCATGTAGGGCCAGGCCAACGCGTAGCCGAACACGAGCGTCACCGCCACCATCAGGCCGGCGAGCGACACGGCCTGGTTGAACAGGAGGTTCGCGTCATCGCGATCCTTGCGGCCGACCGCGTGCGAGACGAGCGCCCCGGTTCCGACGCCCAGCGTCTGCGTGAGCGCGAAGACGAACATCATCACGTTGCCCGCGGCGCTCGCGCCGGCGAGTGCCGACTCGCCGAGGCGCGCAATGAAGTACAGGTCGACGAAGTAGTAGAGCGTCTGCAGCAGCATGCCGATGCCCATCGGGATCGACATGGAAACGATGTGCTTCGGGATGGGGCCCTGCGTGAGGTCCTTCATGGATCACAAGGTTGGGGGTCAGACCCCTATTATGATTGGCGTTTGGGGAGAACTCTCATGATTCGAGCCTTGCTGTTTGCTTGCTGCTTCGTGGCATGCCTCGCGCGCGCCGGAGGAATCGCCGACCTGTTCGATTCCGATCCGGAGAAGTTCTTCCGCAAGGTGGCGAACGAGCACATCCAGACCCTCAAGAAGGCCCGCGACCCTGCGGCGCGCGAAGAGGCCGCCGACTCCCTGGGCGGGACCAAGTATCCCGAAGGCATCGAGGCCCTGGCCGCGGCGCTCTCCGATCCCGCGCCGAACGTTCGCATCGCGGCCGCCGGCGGATTGTGGAAGTCGGGCGATCCGGCGGCGAAGCCCGCGCGCGACGCGCTCGTGAAGGCGCTGGGCGATCCGGATTCGAACGTTGTCGCGCAGGCCGCGGGCGCGCTCCAGTCGATCGGGATGTCCGAGAAGGAACTCGTGCCGGCCAACAAGCGTGTCTTCGATTCGAAGGATGCGACGATCACCTCGCGCTTCCTGGTCGCGCGGAACCTCATCGGCAACGAGCCTTCCGCCCGCCTGCTCGACGTGATGATCGCCTACCTCGAACGCTGGGCGACCGACCAGGGCGATGCCGCGGAGAAGAACACCGAGCTCGCGAAGGAGGCGCTCGAAGACCTGGCCGAGACAAAGGACCGTTCACTGCTGCCCACTTTGATGCGGGAAGCGCGGAACATCCGCGGCGGGAAGATCGTCCTGCTGAAGACGATCGCGCTCTACCAGCCGCCGCCCGACGGATGGCGCGACCTGCTCGTCGGTTTTCTTTCCTCTCCGAATCCCAAGGAGCGCGAAGCCGGGCTGTACCACCTGCGCGCGGTGAAGAAGGAAGCGGATGTCGTCGTGTGGGCGCCGCGCGCCGCGGCCTTGCTCGATGACCGCGACAAGTCCGTGCGTTCCGGGGCCTTGTCGGCGCTCGGATCCGCGGGCGGGCTCGCTTCGGCCGAGATCGATCGGGTCGTCGCCTCGCTTCGCGACTCGGACAAGTACGTGAGACGCTCCGCCGCGCGCGCCATCGGCGAGATGGGAGACCCGAAGCAACCCGTTTCCGCCGCGGCGAAATCGCGCGTCGCCGCCGTGGGCAAGCCCGCGTTGACGCTGGCCGCGGAGAAGGATGCCGACGCCGACGTGCGCGACGAGGCGAAGAGTGCACTGAAGACGCTCGCCGGGAACAGCGAGACCGTCGCGGCTGCTACGCCCTCGTCGATGGGCGCTGAGGGCGCGGGACTCGCAGTGCTGCGTGAAAGGAACATCACTTTCGAGCAGGGATCGTTCTACCGCGCGCTGCAGCAAGCCGACGTGGAAGTGGTCCGCGCTCTGCTCGACGCCGGGATGACGCCGAACGACGGCGCCGCGGACATGGGCTCGCCGATGCGCATGATGCTGTTCTTCGGCAACCACTGTTCACCCAAGGTGCGCCCGACGAAGCCGGCGACCAAGGAGATGATCAAGCTCCTGCTCGAACGCGGCGCCGACGTGAACGCCGCCGACCAGAACGGCAACACCACGCTGATGCAGGCGATGAGCAAGGGCTGCGACCGCGAGCTGATCCGCATGCTGCTCAAGGCCGGCGCGAAGAAGGAGCCGCGCAACGCCTCCGGCCTGGACGCGTTCGAGTTCGGGCTGATCGAAGCGGGTGACGGTCTCGAGGAACTCATCGCCGCCGGCTACCGCATGCCCGCCGCGCGCGCGAAGGACCTCGAGCAGGGCTACAAGGACCAGCCCAAGGTCGTCGCGATGATCCGGAAGGCTACGAAGAAGTAAAAATACCTACCAGGGCAGTGCTTGCCCGACGTGCACGAACGCACCGTTAGAGCCCTTGCTGTCGAGGAGCGCGAGTTGGGCGCTCGTCTTGCCGCCTTCGGCCACTTCGAGTGGTGCCGCTTCGCCGCCCATGTCGGTCTTCACCCAGCCGGGGTGCGCGGAGTTCACCTTGACCGGCGTGTCCTTCAACTCGTTGGCCAGGTGCACGGTGAAGGCGTTCAGCGCGGTCTTCGACGCGTTGTAGGCGAAGGCCTTGGCGAACGCGATCGGCGAATCCGGCTGGCTGTGCAGCGTGAGCGAACCCAGGATGCTGGAGAGGTTGACGATGCGACCCTCCGGCGCCTTGCGCACCAGCGGCAGCAGGACCTGCGTGAGCGCCACGACCGCGAAGAAGTTGGTCTCGAAGGTGTCGCGAAGCGTGCGCGTGCTCACCTTGCTGCTGTTGGCTCCGTCCTCGAGCTTCTCCTTCATGACGCCGGCGTTGTTCACCAGGATGTCGAGCTTGCCGTGCTTTTCCGCGAAGTAGTCGTGGGCCAGCTGGAAGGTGGCGGCGTCTTCCGCGTCGAAGCGGATCGCCGCGGCCCGGATGCCCCGCGCCTGGAGTTTCTTGACGGCTTCGAGGCCCTTGTCCAGGTCACGAACGCCGAGCACCACCTCGATGCCCTGCTCGCCCAGTTCCCGCGCCGTTTCGAAGCCGATGCCGCGATTGCCGCCGGTGATGAAGGCCACTTTTGCTGACTTGGTCGTTGCCATGGTGTTTCCTTTCAAGGTTCAGGGGTTTGTGTACTAGTCGGTACAGAAGACTGTAGGGACGGCCGGCGGGCCTGTCAAGACATTTCTGTACCTTTCGGTATGTTTCGTTATAATGGCTCCATGGCCACCTCCCGGACCCCCGCCCCGCCCCTCGGCCGCCCGCGCGCCTTCGACGCCGAGGAAGCGCTCACGCGCGCGCTGCGGCTCTTCTGGCAGAAGGGCTACGAGGGGACGTCGATGGCCGACCTCACCGAGGCCATGGGCATCAACAAGCCCAGCCTCTACGCGGCCTTCGGCAACAAGGAGGACCTTTTCCGAAAGGCGCTGGAGCGCTACGGCGAGGGATCCGCCTGCTTCATCGGGGAAGCCCTGACGGCCCCGACGGCGCGCGGCGTCGTCGAGAAATTCCTGGTGGGCGCGGCCGAGCAACTCACCAATCCGGAGAACCCGCGGGGCTGCCTCGTCGTGCAGGGGGCGCTCTCGTGCGCTACATCCTCGGACCCGGTGCGCCAGGAACTGGTGGAGAGGCGCAAGGGCTACGAGAAGGCGATCGCGAAGCGCTTCCAAAAGGCGAAAGCCGAAGGCGACCTTCCCGCGAGCGCCAACGCCGCCGACCTCGCGCGCTACGTGGCCGCGGTGCATCAAGGCATGGCGGTGCAGGCCACGAGCGGCGCCACCCGGCAGGAGCTCAAGCGCGTGGCGCAGGTCGTGCTCGACGGGTGGCCGTCGAAATAGTTGGGTCAGACTAAATCGGGGTCAGGGTAGAAATATCTTTCGAGGCAAGAGCCTCGGGAAGATATTTCTACCCTGACCCCGATTTAGAACCCCGCTCGTTCGCTCTCGAGGTAGGCCAGCGCCGCGTTCCGGGTGGCGAGCTCGTCGAAATTGGCGAGTTTCTTCCAGCGGGACGCGTCGAATGTCTTCACCGCGGTGCTGGAGTCCTTCCCGGCCTTGAACGCGGCATCCATGTGGGCCTTGAGCGCCTTGAGGTAGGCGAGCGTCGGCTCCTCGAACTTCGAGAGCTGCGCGGGCTCGCCGTGGCCCGGAACGAAAGCGTGCGCATCGATCGTGCGCAGCCGCTCGAAGGCCGCGATCCACCCCGTGAGGCTGCTGTCGGGCAGGACCGCGGGAAGCCGTCCGGCGTAGAGCACATCGCCCGCAAACACGACGCGATCGGGTACGACACGCACCACCAGGCTGCCGCTCGTGTGGGCTTGCCCGACGTTCATGACTTCGAGCACGATCCCGCCGCCGAGGTTGAAGCGCGCGCTGCCGTTCACCGGAATCAACTGGTCCGGCGGCGCGGGCACGACGAACTTCGCGTCGCGCTCGAGCGCCGCCGCGATGGCGCGCACGAAATCGCCGCCCTCCTTCTCCATGCGCTCCGCGGCTTCCACCGAGGCGATAACGCGTGCACCCTGCTTGCGGAAGACATCGTTTCCCATGAACCGGTGCGGCTGGGAGTTGGTGTCGATCGCATAGCGAATCGGCAGCGGCGTCACCTTGCGGATGGCGGCCACCATTTCCTCCGCCATCTCGGGGGTGTAGCCCGTGTCGATCACCGCGACCGCATCGCGCCCGACGACGAACCCGAGGTTCATGCGGAAGCCCGCGTTCTTCTTCGAAGGCGGATCGAGCGGACCGATCCAGGCCCAGGCGGACGGCGAGACGTGTGACGGAGCGGGAAGAATGGGCCCGGCAGGGCTCGCACTGAACGCCACCAGCGTCATTCCGAGAAGACCCCATGCCCACCGACGCACACCCATCGCTACCTCCGAATTTTCGAACCCGCACGGCCATTGTAGGCGGCCCACCATTAACCCAGCGTTATCGCGCTTGGGGCACGCTTAATCCTGCCTTAGACTGGATTGCGTACCACTCGAATCCGGTACCCTAACGCGGAGGTCGAATGCGACTGCTGGTCGTCGAGGACGAAGCGCGAATCACGGAGATCCTCGAGGTCGCGCTCCGGCGCGCCGGCTTCACGGTCGACGTCGTCACGCGCTGCCGCGAAGCCCGCGAAGCGTTCGCGAATGCACCCTATGACGCCGCCATCCTCGACCTCGGCCTTCCCGACGGCGACGGACTCGAGCTCCTGGCGCACCTGCGCTCGCAGGGCAACGCGGTGCCGATCCTCATCCTCACGGCGCGCGACGCCGTCGACGATCGCGTGCGTGGCCTGGACCGCGGCGGGGACGACTACCTCGTGAAGCCCTTCGACGTGAAGGAACTCCTCGCGCGCGTGAAGGCCCTGCTGCGGCGTCCCGGCGGCTTGCTCGGCAGCACGCTCACGGCGGGCAACATTTCCTTCGACACGGTGGAGTGCCACGTCCGCGTCGGCACGCAATCGGTCGCGTTGCCGCGGCGCGAGGCCACCATCCTCGAGCACCTGATGCGCCGCCTCGGGCGCGTCGTTCCAAAGGGCCTCCTGCTCGAGAAGCTCTACGGCTTCGACGACGAAGTCGAGTCGAACACCATCCCCGTGCACGTGCATCACCTGCGACGCAAGCTGGAGGAGGCGGGGTGCGATGCGGCGATCCACACGGTCCGCGGCGTGGGCTACCTGCTGACGGAACCGAAGACGTGAACACGGGGTGGCGCAACTCACTGCAGTTCAGGCTGGCCTGGCGGCTGGCGCTCTTCTACGTGGCGATCACGATCGCCGTGGTGGGCCTGCTCCTGGTTCGCACGATGCGGACCGCCGATTCGATCAACGACCACGACCTCTCCGACCAGGCCACCGCGCTCGCGCGCGCCGTCTCGCTCGCACC
The DNA here is from genome assembly GCA_001953215.1 of Betaproteobacteria bacterium GR16-43. Classification (GTDB taxonomy): domain Bacteria; phylum Pseudomonadota; class Gammaproteobacteria; order Burkholderiales; family Usitatibacteraceae; genus Usitatibacter. Next base: position 2,303,884 of record CP019169.1, on the reverse strand, counting down.
CGACGGCTCTGCCCGCCTCGTGCTGCCGCCGGCCATTGCCGAGGCCTACCGGAAACCGGGCGGCAGCGACGCTTTCGCCATCCGCGATTCGAAGGGGTTCCTCGTCGCCACCTCGAACGCCGACTTCGGCGTCCGCGTGACCGCCTGGAAAGCCGGGGCGGGCGAAGAGCCGCGCTATTTCCGCCTCCAGGATTTCGGCGAGCCGAAGGACGATTACTACGGCATCTGCGTGCGCCGGCCGAGCGCGGCCGGCACGCTCTCGATCGCCGTGGCTCGCGCCCGGGGCGCCTCCGCCCTCGTCGACGCACTCCTGCGTGAGTTCATGGTCGACATCGCATGGATGATTCCGCTGCTGTTCATCCTCACCCTGGGTGTCGGCGTGCTCGCCATTCGAAGCGGCCTGGGCAACGTGCGCAAGGCTTCGCACCTCGCCGCTTCGATCGGCCCGCAAGCCACCGCGGTGCGCCTGCCCGAGGACGGCCTTCCCAGCGAAGTCGTTCCGCTCGTCGTCGCGGTCAACCACGCGCTCGGCCGGCTCGACAAGGGCTTCGCCGTGCAGCGCGAGTTCACCGCGAACGCGGCCCACGAGCTGCGCACGCCGCTCGCGATCCTCACGGGCGCGCTCGACACGATCGAAGGCGACGAGGAGCTCGCGAAGTTGCGCGCGGACGTCGCGCGCATGAACCGGTTGGTGGAGCAGTTGTTGCGCGTGGCCCGGCTCGACGCCATCGCGCTCGACCTTTCGGATCGCGTGGATCTCAACGGCACCGCCACCGGCGTGGTCGCCTCGATGGCGCCGTGGGCCATCGCGAGGCGGGTCTCGCTCGGGGTCTCGCCGGCGGGAGAACCCGTCGTGGTGCGCGGCAACGGCCACGCCATCGCCGATGCGATCCGCAACCTCGTGGAGAACGCGGTCGCGCACGCCCCCGATGGCAGCGAAGTGGCCGTGGCCGTCCACGCGGACGGACGATTGAGCGTCGCCGACCGGGGCTGCGGCATCGCGGATGCGGACCGCGAACGCGTTTTCGATCGCTTCTGGCGCGGCCGTGAACGCCGCGGTGACGGCGCGGGACTGGGACTCGCCATCGTGCGCGAGATCATGCAGTCCCATGGGGGCAGCGTTCGCGTCGACGCCAACCCGGACGGCGGAGCGCTCTTCACCCTCGCGTTTCAACCCAGCGCCACCGCCTGAGAGAACCGGAACTCCGATCCGTCGTCGTCCTTCCAGGTGAATTCGAGCGTGCCGTCCTGCTCGATGCGCACGAAGAACGCGAGATAGGGGTTGGAAGCGATCGCGGGCTCGAAGCGGGCGGCGAAGACTTCGCGGCCGCCGAACGTGACGCGCAGCGAATGCAGGATGCGCCGCGGGATCGGGCTTCCGGCGCCGTCCTTGCGCTGCCCCGATTCCATCGGGTGCTCCACGAGCGTCTTCACCTCGACCACGTCGCCCTTCCGGATCGAGGCCGGGAGCCGCACCTTCGCCTTGATGTCGTTGGCCATCTAGCCTCCGCACCCGCCGAGGGCGACCTTCACTTCGCGCGCGGCGCTGCGCAGGGATCCGTCGTTCATCCGCGCGACGGCCACGATGCGCTGGCTCTGCGCCAGGCGTACGCGGAACTTCACCTCGGCGCGGCCGCTGGAGGGATTGAACAGGAAGCTTGCGACGCCGGGACTCGGATTGCCTTCGGCGACGACGTGTATCGCCTGCACGTGATCGGCCTCCGTCATGGGACTGTCGACCCGGATCGTGATGGGTACCGCGTTGCCGTTTTCCGCGATGTCGGCCATGTCGATACTGATGCGCCCGGGCACGGCATCGCCCGCTTCCAGCTTTCGCAAGTGATCGGCGGCGCCCTGCGGCGTGGCGAGGGCGGCTTTCGGGCCCATCAGCATCGCCGCGGGTACTGCAAACAGAGTCACGGCGCGCTGGAGCAGCACGCGACGGCCTTCCCTCATCGGAATCTCCTCGTGGGCCTCAGTGACGGATATTCGGCGCGGCCAGCGGCAGGCCCTGGCTCTGCGCCTTCAGGAACAGTTCGAGGGCGCCGTATTCCGGCGCATCGGGCGGGAGGTCGTTCGCGCGGACCTGCAGGTTGCACCACTGGAAGCGCTTGCGGATGTCCCAGATCTCGTTGCGGCTGGTGCGCCACGCGGGGTAGTGGTCGAGTTGCCCCCGGGATTCGCCGAGGTACTGCCCGCGAATCCACTTGTTGGCGCCCTTGCCCGCATCGTGGCAATCGGAGCACGAGAAATTGAGCTGTCCGATCTTCGTGCGGTAGAGCGATTCGCCGGCGCGCATCGCTTCGCGCGCCGGTGCGCTGGAGGTATCGACCCGGATCGGACGCCCGTTCGCCAGGAAGTGGAGATACACGGAGAGGTTCACGTTCTCCTCGCCACCCATCGCGTAGCGCGCACCGGTCGTGGCGCGGGCATGGCGAAACACGAACTCCTCGACGCCGAGGACCTTCCCGAGGCGCGGCTCCCAGCGCGGCAGCGTGGCCGCCCATTCCGCGAAGGCCTTGCGTGGCGCGGCATGGCACGCGATGCAGGCCTCGCCATTCGGCCCCGGCGCCACGAACAGCGCTTCTCCGGCCGGCACGCGCTCGATTCCGGGATTGACGAACGGGTCCAGGGCATCGCGGTCCTCGACCGGCTTGCGGCGGCGCTGGGGATCCTCGAGCGGGCCTCGCAATGCCGCCGGTGATGTGAGCGTCCTGAGGAAAGCCACCATGTCGCGAATCTCGTCCGCGCTGTAGAGCGCGTGCGCGCCCCACGGCGGCATCACCGTCGCGGGATTGAGCCGGCGCGGATCGTCGATGTAGTCGAACAGGTAGGCATCCGAGCGCTGCGCCGCGCCGATCGTGGAGAGATCCGGCCCGACATCGCCGGGCGTCTCCGGCGTGGCGCTGCCCATCACATGGCATGCGACGCATCCGCCGCCGCGCGTTCGCGAGAACGCAAGCTCGCGGCCCTTCTCGGGATTGCCGGCGATCGAAGCATCCCTCGCCAGGCTCGACTTCGCGGGCGGCGGCGTGCGATCCCGTCGAGCGAGGTCGTTGTACGCATCCCAGGTGTTTCGCGTCCAGCCGGGATAGCGCGCCCAGGGTACGGACGCCGCGGACTCCTTCAACTCGAGGGGAGCGGGCGTTCTCTGGGCGTGACTGTCGATTGCATGGGGAAGGAGGATTACCGCGAACCCAATGACTTGTGCAACACGCATCGCAATTCTCTCCGCCTTGAACGCTTCAGGGCGAAGATTGCGAGCGCGCGATTAAGGCAGTGTTACGAGATCGGCACTGGGCCCCCGCCTTCGCGGGGGTGACGAATCATGCGATGCCTTCTTCGCGCTCGACTTCCGGAAGAGCTCCGGCCAGAGGCCCTCGGGCTTCTTCTCGAAGAGCGTCGCGGCGTCCGCACGCGCGAGCAGCCAGTCGCCGCGGGAGACTTCGGCTTCGAGCTGGCCGCGCGCCCAGCCCGCGTAGCCGGCGTAGACGCGCAAGTCCTGCACCGGCGGATCGCGCGAAAGCAAGGTGATGATGAGGTCGCGCCGCGACGTCATGTAGACGCCCTCGAGCACCTCGATCACGTTCTTCGGCGGATCCTTCGTTCGGAAGACGACGACCAGGTCCTCGATGCCGACCGGGCCTCCGAAGAACACCACCTCATTCGAGGGGCGCTTCTCGGCCTGCGGCACGCCCGTGGAAACGTTGATGCCGGTGGGCCGGTTGAGGATGATGCCGATCGGCCCGGGGCCGGCACGGTGCGTCACGAGCACCACCGAATCGCGGAAGAAGGGATCGGGCATGTCCTTCTTCGCCACCAGCAGGATGGAGCTCAGCCCATCCACGTCCTCGGACCAGGCGGGGAAAACCGCGGCCAGCAGGATCAGCCATGCAACGAGGCGACGCATGCCGAACAGCGTACAGCGCGCTCGGCACCCCCGCAAACGCGCAGCGTCCTACGCGGGCTGCTTCGCCGGCTTGACGCGCAGGTCCTGCGTGACGGTCGCCATGGACACGATCTCCTCCTCGTGGGGAAGGTCGCGCCAGGGCTCCTTCAAGGCGGCGGCGTACCAGGCCTTCATGCCTTCCAGCGAGAGCAGGCGCTTCACGTAGTCGGCCGCGGGCTGCGGCAACTCGAGTCCGTAGGACTGCACCCGGAACGCGACGGGGCAGTAGAACGCGTCGACCGCGGTGAACGCGGGCCCCGCGAGGAACGGGCCGCCGAAGCGCGTGAGGCCTTCCGACCAGAGCGTCGAGAGGCGATCGAGGTCTCGCTTCACGTCCGGCGAGATCCCGTTCAGCTTGAGGCGCACGCCGCAGGTCATCGAGCAGGCGTTGCGAATGGCCGAGAAGCCGCTGTGCATCTCGGCGGCGGCCGAGCGTGCCCACGCTCGCGCCGTCGCATCCGCGGGCCACACGCCCTTGTGCTTCTCGGCGAGGTATTCCGCGATCGAGAGCGAGTCCCACACGCGCGTGGCCGCGTCGTGCAGGCACGGGACCTTCGAGGTCGGCGAGAAGCTGCTGAACGCGGGGTAGCCCGGTTCGTTGAACGGGACGAGGACCTCCTGGAACGGAATCCCGAGTTGGGTCATCAGGATCCACGGCCGCAGCGACCAGGAGGAGTAGTTCTTGTTGCCGATGTAGAGGGTATACATGCGGCCATCATAGGGTTCGCGGGCGACGATTCAAAACGAAAAGACTTGGCCCTCGTTGTGAGCGCATTTAGCCGATCCCGGCGTAATCCGGCGTTAATTTCCCTTCGCCAGGGTTTCAGAAAAGTCTTTTGAACTCAAAGGGCTGCGATCTGCCGTGAGAACTCCATGAGAGTTTCATGAGAACTCGAGACGTGCTAGATTCGACGGCAAATGGACTCCCTCTACTTCGGCCCGTACCGCCTCGAGGTCGCCTCCCGATCGCTGTACCGGGGCGAGGAGTTCATCCCGCTCACGCCCAAGGTCGCCGAGACCCTCTTCCTCCTGCTCGAAGAGGCCGGCCGCGTGGTCACGAAGGAACAGATGCTGGAGCGCGTCTGGCCCGGCGTGGTGGTGGAAGAAGGCGGGATCGCGAACAACATCTCCACGTTGAGGAAGATCCTAAACGGGGAATTCGGCGAGGAAGGGGCGATCGCCACCATTCCGCGCCGCGGCTATCGTTTCACGGCGGAAGTGACGACGGGCCAGCCTTCCACGCCAGCATCCACGCGCGCGCATCCGGCCGCCGGCGAGCGCAACACCATCCTCGTGGCCGACATCGAGAACAAGACCGGCGATCCGCTCTTCGACGGCACGATCCGCCAGGCCCTCGCATTGCACCTGGCCCAGTCGCCGGAACTGGAGATCATGAGCGATCGCAAGGTCCACTCCGTGCTGGCGATGATGCACAAGCCGGGCGTCCCGGTCCTGGGCGAAGTCGCCCTCGAGATCTGCCAGCGCACCGGCACGCGCGCGGCCGTGACCGGTTCCATCTTCGCGCTCGGCGACGAGTACGTGATCGGGCTCTACGCCATCCGCGCCGATACCGGTGACACCCTCGTGTCGGAGCAGGCCCGCGCGCGGGGCAAGGGCGGCGTCCTGCAGGCGCTGGACCAGGCGGCGCTGAACCTTCGTTCGAAGCTGGGCGAATCGATCGCCTCGGTGCAGAAGTACGCCGCGCAGTTCGACGAGGTCGCCACGTCGTCGCTCGAGGCCCTGAAGGCGTACGCGACCGGGCGCGACATCTGGCTCTCGCACAGCGAGAACGCCGCCATCCCGCACATGCAGCGCGCGATCGAGCTGGACGAGCACTTCGTCTCGGCCCACTCCGCGCTCGCCGTGATGCTGAACAACATGGGCCAGACCGCGCGCGGCGCCGAGCACATCCAGCGCGCGTTCGACCTGCGCAACCGGGCCACGGAACGCGAACGGCTGCGCATCGAGGCGATGTACTACGACGTGATGACCGGCGACCTGCACCGCTCGCTGGACGCCTATCGCTCCGCCCTGCGCGCCTATCCGCGCGACGCGAACATGGCCAACAACACGGCCAACCTGTACATCATCCTCGGCCAGTACGAAAAGGCGCTGAGGGACATCAAGACCGCGCTCACGTACGAGCACTCGAGCGTCGTGTACGGCAACTACACGCAGGCCTGCCTCGGCCTGGGGCTCGTGGAGGAAGCGCACGAGATGATCGAGCAGGCGTTCGCGCGCGGCTACGACGCGTTCTACCACCACGCCGATGCGTACCTCGACGCGTTCCTGCGCAACGACCCCGCGGAGCAGCGCCGCCACCTCGATGCCGTGGCGGGCCGCGAAGGCGAAGAGGACTACATGATCGCCCTCGAAGCGAGCACCGAGGGCTACTTCGGGCGCTTCGCGCGCGCGCGCGAGCTCTCGCGGCGTGCCGTCGAGTCGGCGTTGCGTTCGACCTCGCTCGAGATGGCCGCCATCTGGCGCGCGGAGTCGGCGTTGCGCGACCTGGAAGCCGGCTATCCGGAGCTCGCCCGCAAGCAGGCCGAGGAAGCGCTCGGGATTTCGCGCACCCGCAACCTCGATGGCCTGGCCGGCATGGTGCTGGCCCGCACCGGCGACATCGATCGCGCGGAGCGCCTCGGCGCCGACATGGAGAAAGCCGCGCCGCAGGCCACGCACGTGCAGCGCCATTGGCTGCCCTGCATCCGCGGCTGCGTGGCGATGGCGCGCGGCGACTGGAAGGCCGCCGTCGATGCCCTCGAGCCGGCCCTTCCGATCGAGATGGGCATTCCGCAGCCGTTCATCAGTCCCGGCCTGTATCCGCCGTACCTGCGCGCCAAGGCCTACGCAATGGGCAAGCAGTGGAGTGACGCGCTGCGCGAGTACGAGAAGATCACGTCGCGCCCCCATCTCATTCGCAACCAGTACCAGCTCCCGCTCTCGTGGCTCGGCGCCTCGACGGCGCTCGCCGCGCTGGGCCGGAAGGACGAAGCGGCCGCGGCGCGGGCTCGCTTCGACACGATCTTCCAAGGCGCGGACCGGAGTCCGCGGGATTGGACCTGAACTCGCGCCCGCTCAGGGCAATAGCAGCGGCCAGAGTTTCTTCACGGTCTCGAGAATCGGCTTTCCCAACTCGCCGACGGCTTCCGCCGCCTCCTTGAGGCCCTTCAGGCTCACTTCGTACCATTCACGCCTCGGCTCGGACTTCGCCATCTCCTTGCTGATCGTCTCGGCCGAATCACCCATGTTCTGCGTGTGCTTCGGATCGACCTGCTTCGAAAGGCTTCCGATCTGGTCGGTGAGCGCCCGCACGAGAGCCTTGAGATCGTCGTCCGCTTGCGCGTTGGCGAGATTGTTGTTCACGTTGTTGGTGACGCCGGACATGTACTCCGCGATGTTCAGGACATTTCCGGTTCCGCTCTGGTTTACCGTGATGCTCTTGTCCACGACGATTCCTCCCTGTTCGACATTGACGACTTTCACGAGGCGAACGGCGGCCCGCCGCGCCTGGTAGTCCTCGACCTTCTTCCAGACCTGGTTGCGTGCGCCTTCGTAGCGTTCAGCGAGGTCTCCTTTCGCCGAGGGCGGAGATACCTGCTCGGCGGCATCGTAAGCCGCCAGCACCGCTCGCTGCGACACTCCGCCCCACTGGTCGCGCGAGAGCAATCGCGTCTGATTGTTCAGGTACGCATTCAGCAGATCGACCTTGCCGGCATCGAACGGCTCGAGCAGGCGATTGCGCTTGATCTGCTTGAGAACGATGTCCAGCGCCTCCTGCTCGGCGTGCAGGCGCAGCACGCAGAGCCTGAGGCTTCGCACTTCCTCCTCCGTGGCGCTCCCTCGTTCCAGGATCCACGTCGAAATGACTCCGCCCCGCGTACGCAGGCGGCCGAAGGCGAGGCGGGCTCCGAAGACCTGCGAGCCGTCGACCGGAGAAAATCCTTCCAGGACCTTCCCGAAGTCCATCTCGTTGCGCTCGAGGTGCAGGAGCAGCAGGGGACTACCGTCCTCCACCAGGCTCTCCGCGATCGACGCGGCGTCGACCGCCTCCTTCGCCTTCGTCGCTCGCGCGAACAACCGCGCGAGCGACGCGCCCTGCCCGATGAACTTCCCACGGCGAGGCTCGCGCGCGACTTGAGGCACGATCGTCTCGAGGTCGCACAGTCCGCTCGCGATTCCCAGCAACTCATGCGCGGTCATGCCCCTGAGGGGCGCGGAGCGCGGATCTTGGGTCAGGCCGATCTCGACCCGCGCGACGCACTCGCCATCGAAGAACAGGCGGCGGAACGCGCAATGCGGCCAGAAGCGATTGTTGCCGGAGCCGAGCCCGTCGCGCTTCAGGTTGACGAATCGCAGTGCCCGACGGGCCTGGCAAAACCGGGATTCGTAGGGAAGGACATCGTTGATGGCGCGCCGACGCTCGACCGCCCGCCCGAAGTAGTGGACGAACTGGGGGTGGATGTCGGTGCGCGGGCTCGGCCAGTCGGGACGTTCGCGTCGCAGCCCCGCTTGCGCGTGGAAAGTCCTCGCGTCCGAGATCGGAAACTGGAAATGAGCCAGCATCCTCGAGCCCCCTAAACACGCACAGGAAAAGTCCAGCGGGGGAGGCCTGACCCGACCTCACGCCCCTGCGAAGGGAAGTGAGGTCGGGTCAAGCAGGGCCGACTGCGCCCCTCTCTGGTCGTCACGACAAACTACCTATCGCACGGCTAGAGTAAGTCCAGTGACCGCCAGGTCGTACGCCAAGCAAGTCTCCGGTAAGTTGGATGGATTATTCGCCCCTTCAAAACCCATGGCAACCCTACGAATTCCCTGCCTGGTCGCCTCCGCCCCTCAAGCTCGTCCAACGACCCGTCAGGATTTCTTGCTTGAGATCCCTTCGGTCGGCTCTTTCCAAACCCAGAGGTCCGGCAAGAATCCAATGCATCAACGATCCAAGGACTTCCGGGTCACCCGACGCGAGTTCCACCATGCCCGGGCGCTGGACATCCATGACGAACTCGTCGCGGGTCAGGTCAAACCTCGTAGAGAACCTCGGGCGCTCCTTCACACGCACGTTGACGGAGGCCACGATCGCACACAGCTCCCGCAGTTGGATATCTGCATGCGTGGACCACGACACCTTTGGAATCTTGAGGGCGCTGATAACCGCGCAGGCATCATTCAACACGCAGATGATCGCGAGGGAACCGACGCGAATCAGGAGCGTCTGCGCATCCGTAATGTCGGCATAGTCGAATTCGCCCTCGAAGGAGCCGGCAGGTAGTTGGAGGATGTAGATTGACCCGATGACGTCCAGATTGATCGTGGCTCCAGATGCAAATGCACGGGCCACGCAATAGGCGTGATGAAGGTCGATCCAATCGAAGCCGGGCATCGCGGCATCGTCACCGATTTCCAGCGACCGATTGATCAGATCCTTGTCCTTCAAGTGGACCTTCAGAAAGACGAGAGCGAGCCACTGAAAGACAATCCAGCGCTCCGTGCTCATCATGAAATGTGCGAACTGCTCGAGCGTACCCTTGAAGAGTTCACTGACGGGCCTCTCCAGCGCTTCACCCATGAATTCGTTGCACTGGCGGCAACACTGAATCCTGTACTCCCCATACATGTGCCTTCGGTGCGGCCCGCTCATCTGGAGTCGATGCATCCGAAGGCGCTTCAGTATCCAATTCGGCAGGACATGCTCGGCATTGAATGTCTTGCCGCTAGGGCTCGCAAGACACGCGAAGCAACGGTCGCCGCGACAGACATCCTCGAGGAATCGCGTTTGCGAGACGAACGCGACCCTGCCCTGGCCGTCGATCTGCGTGCCGTCGTCGAGGGTCATGAATTGGAAGCCAGGGGGCATCGCTCGCGTCCGTGGATGGCCAAGGTACTTGAGCGAAAGCTACTCCGTCGCGCAATGTACGTCAGAGGCCGAACTATTGTAGGTGACAAACCCAAATGAAAACATCAAAATCAGGTCGCGTGACAGGTCGGAAAGGGAAGAAGCCCGCTGCTACTTCTTCGCGGGCTTCTTCTTCGCAGGCGACGCCCGCAGTTCCTTCGTCGGCTTTGGTGGCGTCGCCAACATCCGGCGAAGTACTTCATCCATGCTCGGGGCTGGGCGGTCAGGTTTCTGGCTCATACGACCTCACGGAATGGATTGCGAAATGCCTCTGGTATCACTTTGACAGCGCTGTTAGCGACTTCGAGGCCGCCTCTTTGATCGTATCGGCTATGCAAAAAGCGCAGTTAATTTCTGTGAAAACTTCCGGCATTGAGTTGCCAAATCCGAAAACTTTTTTTGAGTAGCTGGAAATTTTCGCAAATCAAACGGTATGAATTCTTTGATGTGAACGTCTTCATCCGTTCTCAGAAGCTCAAAGACAAAGACGCCACGCTTAGACCGCAGACCAGTGATACATCCATGAACCAAAGCATGTCGCATAGGGGCGAGGTCATTGGCCAAATCGATCAACTTTCGGCCTTCTTTTGCATATGGCATCAACAATGGCAATTGCCCGAACGATTTCCTCAGAAACTCGACCTTCTTCCGGAAGGATCTCGGCGACGTCTTTCCGCTCTGCAATTGATCTCCGCCGCAGATTTCCCGAGCAGCCATCACCCATTGGTCAACCTGGCGCTCTATAAGACACCAATGCACATTGATATGGCCGATGGCCATTGTGAGCGCTCGATACTCGTCAAAAGCCTTTGCCTGTTGGCGAGTGATTTTCCTTTCGAGCTTCTTCATTTTTTGCGCTTCTTAGGTGTCCAATTCAGCACAACGGACCATGTGTTTCCCCAAGTTCTAGGCTTGAGCCTCAATCGGTCGCCGATAGGTGAGGCGCTTTCCGGCGATCTGCTTGAGCGTGTTTTCTGCGCGCTGCTGGTCGTTCACGCCAGCAGCGGTGCGATTGTTGTAGCGGAACGCGAACTCGTTTACGTAGCGTTGAAGATGCTTCTCGGAAACGTGGTGGTACGTCCCGACCATCCCGCGCTTGAAGATTCCAAAGAAGCCTTCCACGGTGTTCGTGGTGACGTCGCCGCGCGCATATTCTTTCTTGCCGTGGTTGACGCTGGAATGCTGCGCGAACTCTTTGCCCACATTCCAGTAGCGCGTGGCTTCATCCGTCATGAGGTGCGCGTCACGCGAGACCTGCCCGAGAACGGTCTTAAGGGTCGCGTGGGTCACGTTGGGGACGTGGAAGGCGCGAACCTCACCACCACGTTCCACGAGCGCCACCACGGCGCGCTTATCGAGTTTGGGGCCACGTTTGGACGTGGAGCCCTTGCGTGGTTGGCGCACGTCGCCAACGTTGCCGATGTACGTCTCGTCAACTTCGACGATTCCACCGCCACCACCAAGCAAGCCGCCGCCGTTGGGGGCCATTGCTTCGCGGATGCGGTGTGCCATGAACCATGCTGTCTTGAGCGTGACGCCAAGGGTGCGATGAAGTTGATTGGTGCTCATGCCCTTTTTAGACGAGCAGAGCAGGTGCACGGCTTGCAACCAGACATTGAGCGCGACCTTGGAGCGCTCAAACACGGTTCCAACAGTGACGGTGAACTGTTCGCGGCAATCCTTGCACTTCCACACGCCGGGACGATGCGCGCTGCCGTTCAGTTCGTAGTGATCCTTGCTCACGCTGCCGCAGTGCGGGCAAACGGCGCCATCGGGCCAACGAAGGCGCTCAAGGTATTCACGGGCGGCGGCGGCGGACTTGAACTGGGGCTGGTTGAGGATGCTCATGGGTTTCTCCCTTGGGACACCCTCAATTTACGGAATCAGGTTGGGTTTGTCAAGTATAATAGTTCGTCAGAGGCCGAACCATGGTGACTTCGTTTCTTGCTACGCTGCGCACTCGCCCGTTCGAGAACACGCTTGAAATCCTTCGCGCTGGTCCTGCTCCTCGCCACCCTTTGGGGCGCCTCCTATCCCCTCACCAAGGTCGCGGTCGAGAGCATCCCGCCGATGACGGTCGTGGCCATTCGATCTTTGGTCGGCGGATTGATCCTCCTCGCCGTGCTCGGCCCGCGCGTGAAACTCTTCACCGAAGTGGCTACGGGCGCCTCGCTGCGCGCGCTGGCGATCCAGTCGGCCTTCAATTGCATCATCCCGTGGATCCTGATCGCCCATGCCATCCGCGAAATCGATGCGGGCCTGGCCTCGATCCTCAATTCGCTTTCGCCGATCTTCATTTTCCTCATCACCGCGCTCATCACGCGCCATGAACCCGCGACGCCGCGCAAGGGACTGGGTGTTGTCCTGGGATTGGGCGGCGTAATCGCGATCGTCGGCATGGATGCCCTCGCGGGCGTGGGCACGAAGACGGTCGCGGAGCTGGCGTGCGTGGCTGGTTCGATCTCGTATGCAATCGCGGGCGTGATCGGCGTGCGCTTCGCGAAGGTGACGCCGCTCATTCCCGCCGCCGGCACGACGTTGTTCGCGGCGATGGTGATGATTCCGCTCGCGTTGATCATCGAACATCCGTGGACCGCCGATCCTTCGACGCGCTCGATGGTGGCGCTGCTCGCCGGTGCGGTGTTCTCGACCGGGCTCGCGATGGTCGTCTACTTCCGCCTGCTGGCGACGGTGGGCTCGATCGCGATGTCGAGCCAGGCGTACCTGCGGATCGTGGTCGGTGTCGGGCTCGGGATCGTGTTCCTCGGCGAGCGGCCGACCACCAGCATGATCGTGGGGCTTTGCCTGGTCGTCGCCGGGGTGATAGCAATGACGCTTCGGCCTCGCCGCTGACTTTTCTGCCCGCTACGGACCGTGTGCTCAGCTTTCCGCCCTCTCGATCGAAGCAATGCCCTCGAGGCTGGACAGATAGTTGAAGACGAGCGCCAAGTCCGTGCCCTCCGCAACCGCGATGAACGACGAACCAAGGTCATCTCCCAAGACCCGCGAAGCAAGAGGCCCTGCCCCTACGAATGCACTGCCCCACGGATACTGTCGCTTCGGGAAAGAATCAGCAGCCGCATCGCGAAAACCCTTGGACGTGAGGCCGATAACCATCTCTTCGTGAGACGCGGGCGCGAGAAAGTACTCGAGTCGCGCGAACGTAATGCGCGTGCCGTCCGCACTGGATCTGGCTGGGTACCAATAACGGGTCATTCGAACCGTGTATGGACCGATATGGGAGGTGCCGTCCCAAAAAACGCGGAAGGAAACCCATTTTCCCAGTCCGGTCTGACTTGCAGCTGCCACGACACCCATCAAGGTGACGAGTGCCACGCCTATGAAGATGACTTTGCCTTTTGTCACTGGCCCTCACACCCCTCTGCTCTCCGCAGCCTGGTGCGTAGTATCGCCCGCTTGTCGTTCGTTTCCTCGAAGGCGAGAGCCCGGTAGCGCGTAAAATGCGGGATGCCCAAGAACGCCCCGCCGCAGGAAGAAGCCCCCGCCCCGCAGAACGCCGGTTTTTCGGCCCTCGGCCTCGATCCGAAGATCGTCGCCGCCCTCACCACGCTCGGCTATGAAGAGCCGACGCCGATCCAGCAGGAGACCATCCCCACCCTGATCGCGGGCAAGGACCTCCTCGGCCAGGCCGCCACCGGAACGGGCAAGACGGCCGCGTTCGCGCTTCCGATCCTGCAGCGCATCGTGAACGAAGGCCGTGGCGGCGAGAGCCCGACGGCTGTCGTGCTGGTGCCCACGCGCGAGCTCGCGATGCAGGTGGCCGAAGCCGTGCACCGCTACGGCAAGGCGCTGGGCATCCGCGTGCTGCCGATCTACGGCGGCCAACCCATCGGCCGCCAGCTCTATGCGATCCGCGCCGGTGTCGATGTCGTGGTCGCCACGCCGGGCCGGGCGCTGGACCACATCCGCCGCGGCAGCCTGCAGATGGGCGGCGTGCGCATCGTGGTGCTCGATGAAGCCGACGAGATGCTCGACATGGGTTTCGCCGAGGACATCGAGGCGGTGCTGAAGGAATCGCCCGCCACGCGCCAGACCGTGCTCTTCTCGGCCACGATGCCGCCGCGCATCGAGGCGATCGCCAAGCGCAACCAGCGCGACCCGGTGCGCATTCGCATCGCGAAGCCGGTTGCGAAAGCGGGCGAAGCGCCGAAGGTTCGCCAGCAGGCCTACCTGCTGCCACGTTCCTCGAAGATGGGCGCGCTGGGACGGATCCTCGATCTCGAGTCGCCCGCCGCCGCGATCATCTTCTGCCGCACGCGCACGGAAGTGGACGAGCTCACCGAAACGCTGAGCGCCCGCGGCTACAAGGCCGAAGCGCTGCACGGCGGCATGACGCAAGACATCCGCGACAAGGTGATGCGCCGCGTGCGCGCCGGGGATTCCGAATTGCTCGTTGCCACCGACGTCGCGGCGCGCGGCCTCGACATCGATCGCCTCACGCACGTCATCAACTACGACCTTCCCGCGGCTCCGGAAGCCTACGTCCATCGCATCGGGCGCGTCGGACGCGCGGGACGCGAAGGCGTGGCGATCACCCTCGTCGAGCCGCGTGAGCACCATGCGCTTCGCAACATCGAGCGCCTCACCAAGCACACCATCCAGATCGCGAAAGTACCCACCGTCGCCGACCTTCGCACCAAGCGCCTCGAAGTCACGCTCGCCTCGCTGCGCGAAGCGCTCGTCGCCGACGACAACGAGCACTATCGCGTCGTGGTGGATTCGCTCTCCGATGCCTACGACCCGATCCAGATCGCGATGGCAGCGGTGAAGCTCTATCACCAGGCCGCGATCGGCGACGAGGAAGAGCAGGAAGAGATCGCCGAGGCTTCGCGCCCGGAAGCGCCGCCGGATCGACAGAGCCAATCCACGCCGCGCGCATCTCCGGGCTTCTCGCGCTTCTCGAAGGCGGCTGGCGCGGACGGCGGCACCACGCCGCCGCGCAAGCGCGGCGGTCCCGACCTCGACATGGCGCGCATCTTCATCGGAGCGGGTCGCGAAGCCGGCATCCGGCCGCAGGATCTCGTGGGCGCCATCGCGAACGAAGCGAAAGTCGCCGGCAACTTGATCGGCGCGATCCAGATCACCGATCGCTTCTCGATCGTGGAAGTGCCCGAGCAGGTGGCGCAGCAAGTGATCAAGGCGCTCGGGAACACGACCCTGCGCGGCAAGAAAGTCCCGGTCCGGCGCGACAAGGCGAACTGAGCGCCCGCCGCGCGGCAACGCCTACAGCTTCAGCCGCCCCTTCAGCATCTCGAGCCCCTGTTCGAGCGCGCTGCCTTCCGGCATCGAGCCGTGGGGCGTGAGGCCATCCACGATCTTCGGCAGCAACGACGCGAGCTGGCCGGAGGCATCCTCCGTCGAGACCCCGCAGGCCTTCGCGATCGAAGCGACACGCTCCGAGCCCAGGACCGCGATGAGGTCCTCCGCGCCGATGGGATGATTCGGTCCCGTGCCGATCCAGGACGCGACCGCGTCGCCGAACCCCTTGTCGTGGAACGCTTGCAGCACTTCGCCGAGACCGCGGCCCTGCCCGCCTTGCAGGATGGACATCGCGGCCTCCGCGAGACCGCTGCCACCTTCTTCGGCCGGCCGGGAACCCTTGAGCATCTGGAGCGCTGAATCGAGCAGGCCCATGGCGATCCTTTCGTCTTGTCTGCAAGGGAAGTGTTCTGTAGCATCGATCAGCCTACACCACCAGAAGCAGCGCGAGGCTTTGCAGCCCGCCGCCGCCCGTGAGCAACGCCTCGGCAAGAAGAAACCCGCCAAAACTTCAGCCCTGGAGACCCGCTCATGAAATTCGCGCACATCGCCGTCGCCCTCTTGGCCACGGTTGCCCTCGCCCACACGCCTGCCCGCGCCGAACTCGACGACGTCAAGAAAGCCGGCGTCCTGAAAGTCGCCGTCCCGCAGGACTTCCCGCCGTTCGGAACCGTCGGCCCCGACCTGAAACCGCTGGGCTACGACATCGACGTCGCCGAACTCCTCGCGAAGGAGCTGGGCGTGAAGATCGAGCTCGTGCCCGTCACGAGCGCCAACCGCATCCCGTACCTCACGACGAAGAAGGTCGACCTCGTCATCTCCAGCCTCGGCAAGAACCCGGACCGCGAGAAGGTGATCGACTTCTCGACCGCGTACGCCCCGTTCTTCAACGGCGTGTTCGGGCCCGCCGAACAGAAGGTCACGAAGGTCGAAGAGCTCGCCGGCAAGACGATCGGCGTCACGCGCGGTTCCGTCGAGGACCTCGAGATCACCAAGGTCATCCCGGCCTCGGCGACCCTCAAGCGCTACGAGGACAACAACGGCACGATCTCGGCGTTCCTCTCGGGGCAGGTCGAGCTCGTCGCGACGGGCAACGTCGTCGCGGCCGCCATCCTCGCGAAGAACCCGCCGAAGCGCCCCGAGGTGAAATTCCTCATCAAGAATTCGCCGTGCTACGTGGGCCTGAACAAGGGCGAACCGAAGCTGCTCGCCGCCGTCGATGCCGCCATCGCCAAGGCCAAGGCCGATGGAAGGCTCGCGAAGATTTCCCAGAAGTGGCTGGGAGCGGGGCTGCCGGCGGACCTGTAGGCCATTTCCATGGCCTACCAATTCGATTTCGTCGACGTCTTCAAGTACACCGACGTCCTCGCCAAGGGCATCGCGTTCACGGTCACGCTGATCGGCGTGGGCGGGACGCTCGGCATCGCGGTGGGCATCTTCGGGGCCTGGGCGCGCGGCTACAGCCGGATGAAGTGGCTGGACTGGACCGTGGGCGCGTATGTCGAGCTGGTTCGAAATACGCCCTTCCTGATCCAGCTCTTCTTCATCTTCTTCGGGCTCCCAAGCCTCGGCGTGAAGCTGACGGAGCTGCAGGCCGCGTTGATCGCGATGGTGTTCAACCTGGGCGCGTATTCCACCGAGATCATCCGCGCGGGCATCGAAGCCGTCCCGCGCGGGCAACTCGAGGCGGGGGCGAGCCTGGCGATGTCGCGGCTGCAGGTCTTCAAGCACGTGGTGCTCCGGCCCGCGCTGCAGAAGATCTGGCCCGCGCTCACGAGCCAGTTGGTCATCGTGATGTTCGGCTCGGCGGTGTGCTCGCAGATCGCCGTGGAGGAGCTCACGTTCGCGGCGAACTTCATCCAGTCGCGCAACTTCCGCGCCTTCGAGGTGTATTTCATCGCGACGGGCCTGTACCTCGTGCTGGCGATCCTGCTGCGGCAAGGCATGCGCGGCCTCGGGAACTGGCTCGTGTTCGGGAGGCGCTCGCCATGATGGAGTTCACCCTCTGGGACGTGGTGCGCAACCTCCTGCTGGCGGCGCGCTGGACCATCGCGCTTTCGCTCACGGCGTTCGTGCTCGGCGGCGTGGTCGGCCTCGTGGTGCTGTTCGGCCGCGTGTCGAAGTCGAAGCGCCTGCGCGTCGCGGCGATGGGCTACATCGAGCTCTTCCAGGGCACGCCGCTGCTGATGCAGCTCTTCCTCGCGTTCTTCGGGCTCTCGTTGCTGGGCCTGCCGACCTCGCCGTGGTTTGCCGCGGCGCTGGCCCTCACGCTGTGGACCAGCGCCTTCCTCGCCGAGATCTGGCGCGGCTGCGTGGAGGCGGTCCCGCGCGGGCAATGGGAAGCGTCGGCGAGCCTCGCCATGGGCTACCTGCAGCAGATGCGCTACGTGATCCTTCCACAAGCCCTTCGCGTGACCATCGCGCCCACGATCGGCTTTTCCGTGCAGGTCATCAAGGGCACCGCGCTCGCCTCGATCATCGGGTTCACGGAGCTCTCGAAGGCCAGTACGATCATCACCAATGCGACCTTCAAGCCGTTCACCGTCTACGCGGTGACCGCCCTTCTATACTTCGCTCTTTGCTGGCCGCTGTCGGCCTGGAGCCATCGCCTCGAAAGGAAACTCGGTGCCGCTCATCGCCATTGAAGGGTTGCACAAGCGCTTCGGCAGCAACGAAGTGCTGAAGGGCATCGACCTCGGCATCGAAGCCGGCGAGGTCGTGGCCATCATCGGCAAGAGCGGGTCCGGGAAGAGCACGCTGCTGCGCTGCATGAACGGGCTGGAGGCCTACCAGGCGGGAAAGATCACCGTCGAGGGAACGCCGGTCACGCAGGACGAGACCGACCTGAGGCATCTCCGGTTGCGCGTCGGGATGATCTTCCAGCAGTTCAACCTGTTCCCCCACCTCACCGCCGGGCGCAACGTGATGCTCGCGCCGATGATCGTGAAGGGGACGGCCGAAGCCGAAGCGCGAACGATCGCCGCCAAGGTCCTCGAGCGGGTCGGGCTGGGCCAGAAGTTCGATGCCTTCCCCGACCAGCTCTCCGGAGGCCAGCAGCAACGCGTGGCGATCGCCCGGGCGCTCGCGATGGAGCCACGCGCCCTGCTCTGCGACGAGATCACTTCGGCGCTGGATCCGGAGCTGGTGAACGAAGTGCTGCAGGTCGTGAAGGGCCTCGCGCAGGACGGCATGACGCTCGCGATGGTGACGCACGAGATGCGCTTCGCGCGCGACGTGTGCGACCGCGTGATCTTCATGCACCTGGGCAAGGTGCACGAGATCGGCCCGCCCTCGGAAGTGTTCTCCAATCCCCGGACGCCCGAGCTGCAGCAGTTCCTCGGCCAACTGCATTGAAATTCGGCAAGCGCATCCTCGAGCAGGCCGATCGACTCGCCGAATTCACCGAGGACGAAGGCCGGCTCACGCGCACTTACCTCACGCCGAAGCACCGCGAAGCGGGCGAGCAGATCGCGGCCTGGATGCGCGAGGCGGGCATGGAAGCCGGCTTCGATGCGCTGGGCAACGTCGTGGGGCGCTACGCCGGAGACCGGGCCGATGCGCCGGTGGTGCTCACGGGTTCGCACATGGACACGGTGGTCGATGCCGGGCGCTACGACGGCACGTTCGGCATCCTCACCGCCATCGCTTGCGTGCAGGACCTCCACAAGCGCCGCAAGCGCCTGCCCTTCGCGTTCGAGATCGTGGCGTTCTGCGACGAGGAAGGCGTGCGCTTCGGCGTGACGCTGATCGGCAGCCGCGCGCTCGCGGGGCGATTCACGCCCGAAATGCTCAAGGCCCGCGACAAGGATGGCGTCACGCTCAAGGAAGCGCTGGTGGCATTCGGGGGACGGCCCGAAGCCATTCCGCTGCTGTCCCGCAAGGGCATCGCCGCTTTCGTGGAATCGCACATCGAGCAGGGGCCCGTGCTGCTGGACGAGGGCCTTCCGGTCGGCGTGGTGACGTCGATTGCGGGGGCGAGCCGCGTGAAGGCCCGGGTGACGGGGCTCGCGGGTCATGCGGGCACGGTGCCGATGCCGGGGCGGCGCGACGCGCTCGCGGCCGCCGCCGAGATGGCGCTCGCGGTGGAGCGGCATTGCGCTTCGCGGCCGCGGGAACTCGTCGGGACGGTGGGCAAGTTCGCGATCGCCGGCGGCGGCGCTGTGAACGTGATCCCGGGTTCCGTGGAATTCACCATCGACCTGCGCTCCGGAAACGACGCGCATCGCAAAGCCGCGGTGGCCGAGCTGCAAGTCGCGTTGAACGAAATCGCGCAGCGCCGCGGCGTCACGCTCGACTGGGACCTCTTCTTCGAGCTGGAGGCGATGCCCTGCGACGAGGCCCTCCAGGCCGCGCTCGCCGAAAGCGTGAAGGCCCACGGCGTGGCCGTGCGCCACCTGCCGAGCGGCGCGGGCCACGACGCGATGGAGCTCGCCCACATCGCCCCGATGGCGATGCTCTTCGTGCGCTGCGGCGACGGCGGCATCAGCCACAACCCGCGCGAAACCATGACGGCCGAGGATGCGGACATCGCCACCTCGGTCCTGCTGCACTTCCTCGAGAACTTCCAGCCTCCGAATCCATGATCGATGCCCTCGTAGACGCCCGCTTCGACGAATCCGTCGCCTTCCTGCGCGAGCTGGTGCGCATGCCGAGCGACACGCCGCCCGGCGACAACGCGGCCCATGCCGAGGGCACGGCGAAGCTGCTGGAGGCCCTCGGCTTCACGGTCGAGCGTCATCCCGTGCCCGCGGAGCTCGTGGCCAAGCGCGGCCTGCGCTCGGTGACCAACCTCGTGGTGCGCCATCGCTTCGGCCCCGGGCCCGTCATCGCCCTGAACGCCCACGGCGATGTCGTGCCCCCGGGCGATGGCTGGACGAAGGAGCCGTACGGCGGCGTGATCGACAAGGGCCGCATGTACGGGCGCGGCGTGGCGGTGTCGAAGTCCGACTTCGCGACCTACACCTTCGCCCTCGATGCGCTGAAGCGCGCGGGGCACGAGACGGGCACCGTCGAACTGCACTTCACGTACGACGAGGAAATGGGCGGCGAGCTGGGCCCGGGCTGGCTGCTCGCGCACGGCATCACGAAACCCGACCTCGCGATCGGCGCCGGCTTTTCTTACGCCGTGATCACCGCGCACAACGGCGCGCTGCACCTGGAGATCATCGTGCGCGGCGAAGCGGCGCACGCCGCGATGCCCGAGACGGGCGTGGATGCGCTCGAGGCCGCGGTGGACATCATCCAGTCGCTCTACGTGCTGCGCGAAGGTTTCTCGGTCGTGCACTCGAAGGTGGACGGCATCGGTTCGCCCACGATCAACGTCGGCAAGATCGAAGGCGGCATCAACACGAACGTGGTGCCCGACAAGGTGCGCTTCTCGCTCGACCGCCGGATGATTCCCGAAGAGGATCCGGAAGCGGTGGAGAAGGCGCTGCGCGAGACGATCTTCCGCGCCCAGGCGGGGCACCCCAAGGTGCGCGTGGACATCCGCCGGATGATGCTGGCCCGCGCCCTCACCCCGAAGCCGGGGCACGAAAGGATCGTGAAGGCCCTGCAACGGGAAGGCGCCCGGGTCTTCGGCGCCGAGCCGCCCGCGGTGGGCGTCCCGCTCTACACCGATGCGCGCCTCTATGGCGAGGCGGGCATTCCCATCGTCCTCTACGGTGCGGGCCCCAGGACCATCCTGGAAGCCAACGCGAAGCGCGCCGACGAGAACCTGGTGCTGGAGGACTTGCGCAAGGCCACGAAGGTCGTCGCCGGAGCGCTCGCCGTGCTGCTCGCGGGCTAGGGATCGGGAGGCGTGGCGGACTGCACGTCCACGAGCGCATCGACCACCGCCGACTCGGCGCGCCGCCCCTCCCGCTCGAGCTCGAGCGAAAGCAGCACGCCGACGAAGACGCCCACCTTGCGCGGCGCACCGTAACGGAGCACGCAGTAGTCGGCGATCCGCGGCTCGTTCAGCCAATAGATCGAGGCGGGCACGTCTCCCACGCACCGCGCATGGGCTTCGCTTCGATGGCGATCCAGGTCGAGGTTCGTGATGATCTTCGGGATGTCGACGTCCGCGGGGCCCGGGGGAAGCGCCTGGGCCGAAGGGACCGCGAGGGCGGCGAACAGCAACGCCGCACGGGCATGACGGTGGTTCATGGTGCCTCCCTGATGAGGAGCCGGGCCAGTGGGCTGGCCTTATGCAAGGAGTATAGCTAACAAATGCTAGCGCATCGGGAGCCGGGTGGCGGCGGCCCCGCAGGCCCCTTCGATGTCCCGCAGCGCGCGGCGCCACGAGAAAGTCACCTTGCGGAGCGCGGGTGCTCGCCGCGGGCGCTTGTCGGTTGCCACGGCCAGGACCTGGTTCTGGTGTCGGTCATACATGGGGGTCTCCTAGAGCA
Source organism: Betaproteobacteria bacterium GR16-43 (assembly GCA_001953215.1). Classification (GTDB taxonomy): domain Bacteria; phylum Pseudomonadota; class Gammaproteobacteria; order Burkholderiales; family Usitatibacteraceae; genus Usitatibacter. The sequence continues at coordinate 2,282,373 of CP019169.1, read as the reverse complement.
TGAACATCGTCGTCACCTAGATGAGCGGGCGCGCCAGGAGCGTGCCCAGCATGCGCAGGTACAGGCGCTGCAGCAGGTTGTAGGGCCGGTCGGCGTCGGGGTTGATGCTGATGCCGGCGTCTTCCTTCTTGACCTTCGGGCGGGGGGCTCGGGCGTTCATGGCGTTTCCTTTCGGGGGTTGGATGACGAGCCCACTTTGGGATGCCACCCCCTCACCGGTCCTGCCGAAAGTCCGGCCAATTTCCCCTCCTGCGCCCCGCGATTCCTCCTGGATTCCTTCGGATCGCCCCCCGAATCCTCACGGAACTCTCATGGCGTCCTCACCGGAGCGGCGCCTACACGCGAATCGGACGGGTCCTAGGGGGCGCCCGGGGGCCGCGTGCTATTTCTGGAGGACCCAGTTCCACGCACGGAGCCTCCCATGGACAAGACGAGAAGCGGCCAGAGCGACCGCGCCACCGACACCAACCACAGCGACGGCACGCCGCGCCCGCCGGAGGGCTACGCGAAGGAAGGCAATTTCGACCAACCCCGCAGCTTCGAGCCCGGAACCCACGATCCGAGTCCCGCGCCGGAAGCGGGTTCCGACCCGGAATACGGGGACGATCCGGACCACGGGGGATTCCAGCGCGATCGCCAGGGCAACGAACGCGACAAGCAGCAGGTCACGGTGAACGGAACGGTCGACAGCGCACAAAAGTGACCACGGGCGATCGCCCAGCGGCTACTGCGCCAGCATCTCCAGCGCCGCTTCCCCGCCCGTCAGTACCCGCACGCGCTCGTAGCCCGCCTTGATGAGCTGCTCGGCCAGCAGCGCCGCGCTCGCCTCGTTGGGGCAGGTGCAGAAGGTGACGATGGTGCGGCCGCGTTGCTCGAGGGGCAGCACTTCGACGATGGTCCGGTCGCCGAGGACCACGGAGCGCGGAAAGGCCCGCACGTCCGCTTCCCGGGCGAGCTGCGACCGCGCATCGACGATCACGGCCTCGGGATCGTTTTCCAGCAACTTCATCATCTCTGCCGGCGAGATGCGCACCAGCCGATGCAGGCGCTTCAGGCGCTGGCGGTGGGCGAGCTTCACGGCGACATAGACCCCGATCAACGCCCCGAAGACGGCGAGCGACCACGAGCCCACGGTGTTCATGCGATCGAGCAGGCGGTTCACCTCGCGGCTGAAGATCATGCCGGCGCCGAGGTAGGCGCCCGCCCAGGCGAATGCGCCCAATACGTCGAAGAGCACGAAGCGCCGGTACGCAAGGCCGTTGGCCGCGGCCGACGGGATGGCCACGGCCGAGACCCCGGGAATGAATTTCGCCACCAGCAGCAAGGGCGCCCCGTGCTTGCGGATGAGGTCGTCGGTCTGGCGCACGCACGTGTCCGGCGAGAGGGAGACGCGGCAGATCGTGCCCAGGACCTTGCGCCCGTACGCGCGCCCGAGCGAGAACCACACGTGGTCGGCGAGCAGGCACGCGACGACCGCGGCGCTGAGCAGGACATCCGCGCGCATCGACCCCGTGTCGGCGAGCGCCCCGGCGACGACCAGCAGCGGCGCCGCGGGCAGCGGCAGGCCGCCCTGTTCCAGGAGGACCGCGATGACCACGAGCGGAGTGCCGAAGCGAATGACCAGGTCGATGAGATCCATCGACCGATTATGCCGCCGAACGGATCAGTTCCCGAAGATGAATGCCAGGCCGTCGGTGATGGCGGGCGCCACGACGGCCGCGTGCGAAAGCGCGTAGTCGCGGTTGATCATGCGCAGGCCCACGTAGCGGCGCGCGGACACGCGCTCGAAGAAATTCGCGATCGACTGGCGGTTCTCCGCGGAGGCGAGGTAGAGCGACACGGGAACGTTGCGCGTTGCGCTGAAGAGTTCCTCTTCGATGCTGTAGATGTTGATCGTCTGGTTCCAGAACGAGCCGTCGATGGAGAGGAAGCTCGCGAAACGCCGGTCGAACGGATCGTCCATCAGCATCGCCACGCCTGCGAACGAACCCGAGAGCGAATAGCCCACGTAGGAGCGCCGCGTGCGATCGACGCGGTACTGCGTCTCGATGTACGGCATCAGCTCGAACTTGAGGAAGCGGAAGTATTGCGTCCAGCCCGGGCTCACGTAGTCGATGAAGCGCCGGTCCGAGCCGCCATTGCCCACGGCAACCACGATGGCGTTGTAGCCCCGCGCGCGCACCGTGTCGGCAATGCCCTGGAACAGGAATTCGGAATCCGCTGCGTAGATGACCGGATGGTTGGCGCTGCCCGGCACATAGCCCGGCGGGAAGTAGATCGTGATGGGATACGCAAAGTGGGTGTGCGCCGAGTCGTACTGGTCGAAGTGCGTCTCGTTGGCCAGCGGCGTGCCGGTGGCCGGGTTGTCCACGCAGGGCAGGCCCGTGAGCGGTCCGACCAGGCGCGAGATGTTGTGCGCGAAGGACTGCGTGCCGGAGTAGCTGAGGCGCAACGTCGAGCACGACGTCAGCTCGAGCGTGGCCGTGCCCGCATTCGCGACCTGCACGTCCTGCGCCCGGAACGCCGTGCCGAAGCGGGCGCCCGATCCGCTGACGAGCGGGATTGTGATATTTCGTGACCCGATCGTGTAGTCCGCGTTACCTACCAGCCATGTGGCCGCGCCGTCCGCCGTATAGGTGAAGTACGCGAGGAAGGCCACGTTGCGGTTGCCCAGCGTCTCGAAGTTGATGAACTGCCCCTCGCCGCCGCGCCCGGCGTTCCACCACGATCCCGAGACCACGCCCGTGAGCGCCTTCACCGAGGGCGGGGTCTCGCCGCACCCGGCCCCGGCGAGCGGCCCCACCGTGCGCGTGAGGTCGAGGACCACGCCGGCGATGCCCGTGTGGCGCATGCGCATGCGGGAGCACGAGACGAATTCGAGCGTCGCCGTGCCCGTGGCGACGGTGCGCACGTCGCTCGCGTTGAAGGCCGCTCCGAAACGCGCGCCCGAGCCGGTGATGAGCGGGATGGTGAGGCTGGTCGCGCCCGGGACGTAGTCGACGTTGCCGACCTGCCAGGTGGCGCGCCCATCTTCCGTATAGGTGAAGTAGGCGAGGTAGACGACGTTGCGATTGCCCACCGTCTCGAAGGTGATGAACTGGCCTTCGCCGGCCCTCGACGCATCCCACCACGAGCCCGACATCGCGCCCCCGAAAGTCTGCGCGGCCGCGGGGAGCGCGGCCGCGAGGGCGAGGAATGCGATCGCGAAGAGTCTTTTCATGATCGGGAATCTACATCTTTCCCGCGCCACAAACCGAAACAAATGTTCCATTTAGTTACCGACTGTTTCTCACCGAACGCACGGTGTCGCTAGTCTGTGCCAGCACCCACCTATTAACACCAAAGCATCAATCGGGAGACCCATGAAAACGATGAACAGAAAGCGCCTCATGAGGGCGCTCGCGTACGGCTTGGGCGCTGCAGCCTTCACGGCGACGGCGGTCCACGCGCAGCAAGTCGAGAAGATCAACGTGACGGGCACGAACATCAAGCGCACCGACACGGAGACGCCTTCGCCCGTCGTGACCATCACGCGCGAGCAGATCCAGCAGAGCGGCCAGCGCGACATCGCTGAATTGTTGCGCAATGTGCCCGCCGTGAGCGCCGGCAGCCAGCTCGACATGTCGTCCAACAGCTTCTCCGGCGGCGCGCAGACGGTTTCGTTGCGCGGCCTGGGCTCGAACGCGACCCTCGTGCTCCTGAACGGACGACGCATGTCGCCGGGCGCGTACGCGGACCCGAATACCGGCAACTCGACGGTCTATAACCTGAATTCGATCCCGGTCGACGCGATCGAGCGCATCGAGATCCTCAAGGACGGCGCCTCCGCCATCTACGGCTCGGATGCGCTGGCCGGCGTGGTGAACATCATCCTTCGCGCCGACTATGACGGCGCCGAGGTATCGGCCTCCATGAGCCAGAACGAGCAGAGCGAATTTCGCACGTACCGCGCGAGCGCCACGCTGGGCTACGGCACGCTGGAGAAGAACCGCTTCAACATCCTGGGCAGCTTCGAGGCCTATCACCGCGATCCGGTGAACATCAAGGAGTTGAACCACGTCGCGATCGACGACAACGTGCGCCTGGGCGCCTGGCGCACGACGCAGACGGCCAACGGCTATCCCGGCAACTACTTCCGCGAGAACGTGCTGGGCAACGGAAACTTCGCCACGTTCGTGGGCGTCGACAGCCATTGCCCGCCCGAGCAGGTCATCAACGCGCGCTGCCGATACGACCTGTACAAGGACGTCAACGTCATCTTCGACCAGGATCGCAAGGACGCGTACCTGCGCGGCTCGCTGGCGCTCACCGCCCAGCACACGCTCTTCGGGGAGTTCCTCTACTCCGAGGTGAAGACGGACTACTTCAGCAACCCCGCCTCGTTCAGCAATGCGATCTCGGTGTGGGGTACGGCGGCCGGCAACCTCCGCCAGTACCGGTTGATCCTGCCCGTGGGCCACCCGGACAACCCGACCACCGTTCCCGTGGCCGCGGCCTACTCGTTCGTCGACGTGGGCCGGCGTACCGACAGCCAGACGAACGAAACGACCCGCACGGTGCTGGGCGTGAAGGGCAACTTCGGCGCCTGGGACTACGAGACCGCATTCCTCTACACGAAGAACGAGCGCGAGGACAAGAACGGCGGCTACCTCTACTTCCCGGGCCTGCAGGCCGCCGTGAACAACGCCAGCTATCGCTTCGACGGACGGCAGAACACCCCGGAAGTGATCAGCCAGATCTCGACCGGCTTCACGGAAACCGGCGAATCGTCGATCACGAGCTGGGACCTGCGCGGTTCGCGCGAGCTCATGAACCTGGCCGGCGGCCCGCTCGCCATCTCGGTGGGCGTGGAAGTCCGCAAGGAAGAGCTCGAGATCGTCTCGGATCCGAAGATCGTGGCCGGCGACATCGTCGGCCGCGGCACCTCGGCCGCGAAGGGGGACCGGAACGTCTCGGCGCTCTACGCGGAAGTCTCGGTCCCGGTCGTGAAGAACGTGGAAGCCCAGCTGGCCATCCGCACGGAGCACTACAGCGACTTCGGCAATGCCACGACGCCGAAGGTCGGCATCAAGTACACGCCGTGGAGCACTCTGGGATTCCGCGGCACGTACGCCAAGGGCTTCCGCGCGCCGTCGCTCACGCAGATCTCGGAGTCGAGCGTGCAGGCGTTCAACAACGGCGTGCGCGATCCGCTGCGCTGCCCGGTGTTCGACGCGAACGTCCGCGACTGCTCGACCAGCTTCGCGTCGTACATCCGCGCGAACCCGGACCTGAAGCCGGAGAAGTCGAACAACTACACGCTGGGCTTCATCGTCTCGCCCACCCGCGACCTCTCCGCGACGTTCGACTACTGGTACATCAAGCGCAAGGACCAGATCGACCGCTTCTCCGCGGCCTACCTGCTCGCACGGGAGTCGCAGTTCCCGGCGGCGATCGTGCGGGACCCGAACCAGGCGACGTGGCTCCCGGGCGTGCCGAACTCGGGTCCGATCTTCGCGGTGCTGCGCCAGTTCTTCAACCTGGCCTCCACCGAGGTGAGCGGCATCGACGTGGACTTCGCGTGGACCGCGCGCCCCGCCGACATGGGCAAGATCACCACGACGCTCGGCGGCACGTACCTCGCGCACTACAAGTACGCGGTGGCGACGACCGACCCGATCATCGACCAGGCCGGCACGTTCGGCGGGCCGGCAGATGCGCTGCCGCACTTCAAGGGCAACATCTCGTCGACCTGGGACTACGGCCCCTGGGCCTTCACCGCCCGCGCGAACTACGTGCGCGGATGGTTCGACGGCGCCGCGGGCACGGCCGCGCAGGGCGGCGGATGCAGCTTCTCCGCCACCCAGATCACCGATCCGAGCTGCCGCGTGAAACCCTGGACGACGGTCGACGTGGGCGTGGTGTGGAGCGGCCTCAAGAACCTCCAGCTGGGCCTGCTCGTTCGCAACCTGCAGGACCGGCCCGCGCCCTACGACCCGAACTTCTCGGTCACCACGGCGCAGGGCTTCAACGCGCAGTTCCACAACGCGCTCGGCCGCTACTACACGATGAACGCGAGCTACAAGTTCAAGTAACCCTGGCGTCACCCTGGAAGCCCCGGTCCACCGGGGCTTTTTTTTTGGGCTGCCGCATGGGGTAATCTCCTCCCATGAGATTCGGACAACGCCCCGGTGGGTTGACCCGTACGCAGTTCTTCCTGGTTACCGCAGCATGGATCGCGACGGTTCCCAACGCGCACGTCGCCAAGCTGTTCTTCGACTCGCCCTCGGCGGGCGAGGGCTTGGGCGCCCTCGCCTTCACGCTCGGCGGGTGGATGTTCGTGTTCACCACGGCCTTCTTCATGCTGCTGGCGCTCGGGCTCCTCTTCTGGGGACGGAGCGCGAAGGCGCTCTGCGTGGGGGTGGTCCTGGCGGGAGCGATCCTGTCCTACTTCAGCGTGTTCCTGGGCACGCGGTTCGACAAGACGATGCTGTTGAACATCCTCCAGACCGACCTCGCCGAGACCATCGACCTCTTGCACTGGCGCATGCTGGCCTGGTTCCTCGTGATCGGCGTGCTGCCCGCGGTCGTCCTCGCGCGCATCCCGCTTCGCGCGACTGCCGGCTGGTTCCGGGCGACGGCGCGGCCCGTACTGCTGCTGTCGCTCTTCATCGTCTCGACCTCGCTCCTGGTCTATGCGCAGTACTCGCGCTATGCGGCGGCCACCCGCAACCGCCACGTGACGTTCGACTCCGTGGCCCCGGCCAACGTCGTCGCGGCCGCGATCACGCTGGGCGTGAGCGAGCTTGCGACCAACACCACGCGGGCGCCCCGCGGCACCGATGCGCACCAGGCCTACGCCATCCAGAAACCGCGGTTGCTGGTGCTCGTGCTGGGCGAGACGGCGCGCGCGCAGAACCACGGGCTGAACGGTTACCTGCGCGAGACCACGCCGCGCATGCGCGCCGCGAAAGGCTTCTACTTTCCCGACACGGAAAGCTGCGGCACCGCGACCGCGATCTCGGTCCCGTGCATCTTCTCGGGATTCACGCGGCACGAGTTCTCGCTGCTGCGGGGCCGGCAGAACGAGACGCTCATCGACGTGGTCGTGCGCGCCAAGGCGCGCGTACTCTGGCTGGATAACGATTCCGGCTGCAAGGGCGTCTGCGACAAGGCCGATTTCCAGGATTTCACCGGCTCCAACAATCCCCGCTGGTGCGAGGAACGCGCGGAGTGCCTCGACGAGATCCTCCTGGATGGGCTCGAATCGAAGATCCGCCACGAGACCCGCGACACGCTCGTGGTCCTGCATCTCAAGGGCAGCCACGGTCCTGCGTACTACAAGCGCTACCCGCCGGCCTTCGAGAAATTCACGCCGGTGTGCAAGACGAGCGACCTCTCGTCGTGCGATGTCGCGGCGCTGCGCAACACCTACGACAACACGATCCTCTACACCGACCACGTGATCGGCGAGACGATCAAGGTGCTGCAGAAGGTCGCGAACCAGTACGCCACTTCCCTCCTCTACGTTTCCGACCACGGGGAGTCGCTTGGCGAATCCGGCCTGTTCCTGCACGGGATGCCGTATGCAGTGGCGCCGAAGGAGCAGACGCACGTGCCGATGTTCGCCTGGGTGTCGCCCGAATTTCTCAAGCTCGAGCGCTGGGACCGCGGATGCATGGAGAAGCAGACGAAGGTGCCGCGCAGCCACGACAACGTCTATGCGACGGTGCTCGGGTTCATGGAGATCGAATCGGTGGAGTACAAACCCGCGCTGGATCTCTTCGATCCGTGCGACCCCGCGCCTCCGACCCCGATGCCTTCAGCCCCTCCGAAGGCGTCGCCGAATTGAGACGGCGTCGTCGATCGGCGACGCACGCAAAAAGTTCCTGCACGAATGATCGAACTCCCGGCGAGTCGTGGCACTCTTAACCTCAGTGTCCACACCAAACGGGAGATGCCCGCATGAAGAATCACCTGAAGCTTCGCAATGCCGCATTGGTCGTCGCACTCGCCGCCGTCGCCGCGTCCTCGTGGGCCGCGACCGAATACTTCGTCTACAAGGATGGCGTGCTCGTGGCGCAGAGCGACACCCTTCCTCCCGAAGCCGCACCGATCGTGACTCCGCTGGAGCCCCTGCCCCCGACCGAAAGCCTGTCGTCGAACGAAACGGTGATCGTGCCCGCCACGAATGCGACGCCGGCGCCGGTCGCGGAACCCAATCCGCCCATCACGGTGGAAGATCGCCGCCTCACGGTGGACGAGCGCATCCAGGCGCTCGTGATGGACAAGCTCGCGCAATCGCCGAACCTCTCCGGGAAGATCGGCGTGGAGTCGAAGGACTCCGTCGTGACGCTCACCGGGTACACCTCGACCGCGGGCCAGGCGTACCGTGCGGGCCGCTATGCGGGCAGCGTCGACGGCGTGAAGTCGGTGCAGAACGAGATCCGTCCGCGCATCGGCGGATCAGTCTGACGGTTGGCAGGCAGCAGCAAAGAAGGGCCCCGTTCGCGGGGCCCTTCCTTTATCATCTCGACTGAAGGGAAACTCCCCCGGCTCTCGCAGGTGATTCGTTGAAAAAGGCAGTCGCTGTCGTCGCAGTCCTCCTCGTCCTCGTACTCCTCGCAGTCCTCGCCGGTGGAATCCTCTTCCGGCCCCGCCTCGAGTCGGATCCCCCGCAAATCAGCCTCTCCACGAACGCCGATACGGTGGGGGCGACGCCTTTCGCCATCATCGTGGGCGATGCCGGCGCCGGCCTGAAGTCGGTGAGCGTGACACTCTCCCAGGGCGGCTCGGACCAGACGCTGGCTTCGGAGGTCTTCGCCCAGCCCGTGGCCGAGCAAAGGATTCCCGTCGCGCTTTCAAAGGTGCCCGGCCTGAAGGAAGGCCCGGTGACCCTGCGCGTCGTTGCGCGCGATGCCTCGATCCGGAACTGGCTCGCGGGCAACGAGGCGAAGTTCGAGAAGACGCTGACCGTCGACATCACGCCGCCCACCCTGGAGTTGGTCGCCGACGACCGCTACGTGAACTTCGGCGGCGTCGGTGCCATCGTCTACAAGGTCTCGGCCGATACGGCGAAGAGCGGCGTGAAGTTCGGCGACCGCTTCTATCCCGGCTTCCCGGCGGTCATCCAGGATCATCCCGACCACTACTTCGCGCTCTTCGCGCACGCCTACGACGTGCCGGCCGACGCGAGGCCCTCGCTCATCGCCACCGACAAGGCCGGCAACACGCGCGAGATGCGCCTGGCCTACGAGCTGAAGAACGTGAAGTACAAGAAGAGCACCATCGCGCTCACGGACAACTTCCTCCAGAACAAGGTGGCGCCGTTGCTGGACGACGTCGCTTCGAAGCAGGGCACGCCGAAGGAAATCTTCGTGGCGGTGAACAAGCGGCTGCGAAAGGTGAACGAGGACAAGATCGCCGAGATCACGACGAAGGCCACGCCGTCGATCCTCTGGAACGGCGCATTCGTGCAACTCACCAACTCGAAGGTCGAAGCGAATTTCGCGGACCTGCGCACGTACACCTACAACGGGGAAGCGGCCGATACCGCGTACCACCTCGGCTACGACCTCTCGGTGACGAAGAACGTCCCCGTCGAAGCGGCCAACAGCGGCACGGTGGCCTTCGCCGGCCCGCTGGGCATCTACGGCAACACCGTGATCCTCGACCATGGCCTCGGGCTTTTCACCCTCTACGGCCACCTGAACTCGTTCGACGTGAAGGTGGGCGATTCGGTCACGAAACGCCAGCCCCTCGGCAAGACCGGCGAGACCGGCCTCGCCGCCGGCGACCACCTGCACTACGGCGTGTACCTGGATGGCGTGGCCGTGCTGCCGGTGGAATGGTGGGACCCGAAATGGATCGAAGACAACGTCCAACCCAAGCTGGCCGGGCACACCGGGACGGAGACCGCGGTCGCGCAACAGGCCGCGAAGCCGCACAAGGCCAACAAGAAGCGCAGCCGCTAGGGGTCAGACCCCTAACTCACCGCTTCTTCCGGTTCTTGCGCTTCCCGGGTTCCTTCCGGGGTTGCCGCGCATCGAAGGTCTTGCGCGGAGTCCGGTCCATCTTGGCCGCGCGCTCCTTCTTCAAGTCCCTCCATCCGTAGAGGACGATGAGGGCCCCGATCCCGGCCAGCACCACGAACTGGATGACGAAGAGGATCGGGTTGTCGAAGAAAAAGAGGTGTTCGTTGTCCTCGTCGAGGAAGTCGCCCATGCGGCCCAGGAACACGGCCTCGCCGAGCTGCCAGAGAACGAAGAGGAAGAAGAGGGCGGCCACGATCCAGCCGCCCAGCGAACGCACCTTCATCCGGGTCAGGACTTCCCGAGGAAATCCTGCTTGCCGAGCTCCACGCCGTTGTGGCGCAGGATGTTGTAGGTCGTCGCCACGTGGAAGAAGACGTTGGGGATCACGTGGTGCAGCAGGTAGGGCTGGCCCTGCATCTCCTTGGTCGCCGTGCGCGTCTTCCAGCTCACCGTGCGGCCTTCCGAACCGTCGATCTGCTCGGCCTTGAGCGTCTGCAGGTAGGCAATCGTCTTCTTCGCGCGCTCGATCAGTTGCGGCAGCGTGGTCTCGTTGTCCTCGAAGGACGGGGGTTCCACCTGTGCCAGCCGGGCCGCGCCGCCCTTGGCGGCATCGGAGGCGATCTGCACCTGCTTCACGAGCGGGAACATGTCCGGGAAGAGGCGGCTGTTGACCAGCACGGCCGGGTCGATCTTCTTCGCTTCGCAGTGATCAGCGGCTTTCTGGAGGAACTCGGCGAGGCTGGTCAGCGCGCGGATGAAGGTCGGGACCGAGGCTTGATACATCGAGATCGTCATGGATGCTCTCAGGGAGTGGGCAAACGACGATCATAGCGATTCGGCCGCGTGGCAGGCGAATTCGATGTTGTGCCCGTCCGGATCCCGCACCTGCGCGGCGAAGTAGTTCGCGTGGACCCGTGTCATCAGCGTGGGCTCCACCAGGCTTCCGGCGCCGGTGGTCACGGCGGCCGCATAGCACCGGCGCACGAGCTCGCGCGAGGCGCAATTGAAGGCCACGTGCGGCAGCGGTTGCGAGGGGCCGCCCGTGCGCACCCAGAATTCGGGCGCGATCTCGCTGGTGCCGAAGCCGCAGAGCGCTTCGCGGGCGACGACGTGCCGGTATCCGAGGGGCGCCAGGGCGGCCGAGTAGAACGCCGAGGCTGCGGAGAGGTTGGAAACGGAAATCTCCAGGTGATCGATCATGGCGGGTTCGATAGACTGCTCGGGGAAAAGGACGACTTTGCGGCATCCCGCGCGGCGTTTGGCCGCGGAATCGGCTCCCGGATCGTCGCGCCGCCGCAAGATCCACCCCGACCATGACCGAAAAAAACAGCCCCGCCCTCGACGCCTTCGACCTCCGGATCCTCGCCCTCTACCAGCACGATACGCAGGTGCCCGCCGCGGAGATCGGCGCGCAGGTCGGGCTTTCGGCGGCGGCCGTGCAGCGGCGGCTGAAGCGCCTTCGCGAGGCCGGCGTGATCGAGGCCGAGACCGCGCGGATCTCGCCGAAGGCCGTCGGGCTGGGCGTGACCTGCATCGTGGCCGTGGACCTTCGCGATGAAAGCACGCGCGAGATGACGCGCTTCAAGCGCCGCATGATCGCGCGGCCGGAAGTCCAGCAGTGCTACTACGTGACCGGCCAGGCGGACTTCATGCTGGTCGTGATCGCGGCCAGCATGGAAGCCTACGAGGCGTTCACGCGCGAAGCCCTGCTGGACGACGCCAACGTGAAGAGCTTCATCACGCATGTGGCGCTGGATCGCGTGAAGACGGGCACGGCGCTGCCGATCCGATAGGCCGGCACGGAGCTCCGGGAATGCCGGCGATCAAGCGCCCACGGACCGGAGGAAGTCCTGCAGGCGCTTGCCCTCCTCGTCCGGGAATCGCTTGCCCGTGACCAGCCCGGTGACGCGATCGAGCCGGAAGTTGCGAAAATCTTCGCGCGATTCGCACCAGGCGGCGAGCGTCCAGCGCTGGCCCCAGAAGTAGAGGCCCAGCGGACGCACGGTGCGCCGGCTCGGCTTGCCGCCCTCGTCGCGATAGGCGAATGTGAGCCGGTGCCGTGCCATCACGGCATCGCGCATCGCATCCAGCGTGATGCCCAATGCCTTGTCGATGTGGAAGGTGGGCGCGTGCAACGGCGTCCGTTCGATCGCGAGGCGTTTCTCGAGGGGGAGCGCCGCGGCGATCTTCTCCAGGGCCGCCTGCGCCGCCCGCGCGAGCTTCGGGCTGGACCAGGCCTGCACCATGCGGGCCCCGGCCGTGAGGGCTTCGATCTCGGCGTAGTCGAACATGATGGGCGGCAGGTCGTAGTCGCTTCGCAACCGGTAGCCGACGCCCGCCTCGCCTTCGATCGGCACGCCCGAGAGCGACAGATCCTGCACGTCGCGATACACGGTGCGCTCGCTCACCTCGAGCGTGTCGGCGAGCATGCGGGCCGTGGCGAACCGCCGGGCCCGGAGGATCTGGACGATGCGAAACAGGCGGTCGGCTCTACGCATGGGGCTCAAGAACGGGTTAACGGGATTCGAGGAATATTCCGCGCGCTGTCCGTGCTTCTGCCCGTAGGCTTCCGTCGCGTTCCGGCACATCGTGCGAACTCCCATCCACCCGAAAGGAGTTCACCATGAAACGCTACCCCGTTGTCCTCTCGACCCTGGCCGCCGCGCTCCTCTGCCTCGGTGCGGAAGCCGCCCCGACGCGCGCGTACGTGCAATCCACCGGGGACGACGCCAACGTCGGCGCGGGTTGTCCGTCCGACTTTCCCTGCCGCACCTTCGCCGCCGCCGTGGGCATCGCACCCGATGGCGGAGAGGTCGTCGCCCTCGACACGGAAGACTTCGGCACCGTGGAACTCACGAAATCGATCACCCTCGTCGGCAACGGCCGCGCCGCCATCATGGGGAACTTCGCGAGCGACGCCGCCGTCCGGCTGACGAAGTCGGGGATCAAGGTCGTGCTGCGCGGGCTGGACATCAACGGCAGCACGGGCGGAATGACCGGCGTGTACGTGAAGGATGGCGCCTCGCTGCAGGTGGAAAACTGCGTGATCGCGAACTTCGTCACGCACGGAATCGACGTCTCGGTGCCGGCCAGCGTTCGCGTGGTCGACTCGGTGCTGAGCGGCAACTCGAACGGCGCGTACGTTCATGGCGGGGCGACCGCCCACTTCGAGAGGGTTCGATTCATCGGCAATCGGGGCACCGGCCTCGGCGTCACGGCGGATGTGGGGACGACCACCGTTTCCGTGAGCAACTCCGTCGCGTCGAACAACGGCGTCTCCGGATTCGACGTGAGTTCCTCGACGGCCGGGGCCACCGCACGCATGCTGGTGACCGGATCCTCGGCATCCCACAACCAGTACGGATTCACGACCAGCGCCTCGGCGGGCAGCGCGACGATCACCGTCGACCGCAGTGCGGCCTCGCACAACCAGTACGGATTCGCCCGCATTCCGTCGGCCCCACCCGGCGGCGTCTCGACCTTCGAGAGCCTGGGCAACAACGCGGTTCGGCAGAACGGGGCGGCGTCGCTCGGAGCGATCACGGTCGTGTCGCCGATGTGAGGTCCCATGGGGTTCCCGCGCGAGCGGGAACCCTAGTCCTTCCAGTTCCACCACTGGAGCTTCTCCGGTTCGTGCACGGGATTCGAAGCGTAGTACACCGCGCACCGGAAGACGTAGAGCACGCAGCGATCCTGGTGCGACTTCGTCTTCTCGCACAGCCGGTCGTAGAGCACCTGCGGGTTCGCGCGCTTCAACTGCGCGACCCGCGTGATGCCGAGGCTCTCGAGATCGGCGGCGAGCGAAGGGCCGACTCCGGGGATCACCTGGAGTTCGCTCTTCGCCTTCGCCTTGCGCCGCGCCGCCAACTTCACCGCCATGTCGTCACTCCATCGAATGCAGGCCCACACGGTTGCCCTCGCTGTCCAGGAAGTGCGCGAAGAAGCCCATGCCGGGAGGCAGCGCCGTCTTGGGCGTAGCGACCTTGCCGCCGGCCGACTTCGCGCGCGCCAGGGGTTGCTCGAGGTCCGTGCGGGATGAAAGGTACACCACGGCGCCGTCGCGGTTGGGTTTGTAGCCCTCGCCCGCGATGATGCAGCCCGAAGGCGTGCCGTCCTCGTGCGGGAAGACCGCGAGCTTCGAGCCGGCGATGACCTCGCGGCGCAAGGTGGTCTGGAAGGTCTTCTCGTAGAAACCGACGGCGCGTTCGAAATCCGTGGCAGGAATTTCGAACCAGACCGAGACGTTCTGCTGCATGGCTTGTCCTCCGGGGCGTGCGGGAATGCACGAGGAGGATTCTGGAGAGGGGCTCCTGACAGCGTTCTGTCAGGAGACCTCGTCGCTAAAGCCGCGGATCCACCGGATCGGACTCGAGCGCCAGCACGCCGAACACGCACTCGTGCACCTGCCGCAGCGGGGCTCGCTCGACGAATCGCTGCAACGATTCAATCCCGAGCGCGAACTCCCGCAGGGCCAAGCCCCGCTTGCCCGACAGGCCTCGCTCGCGCAATCGCTCCAGGTTTGCCGCGCGCGTGTATTCCGGACCGTAGATGATCCGAAGGTACTCCGGGCCGCGGCACTTGATGGCGGGCTGCAGGAGGCCTTTCTTGCCGCGGGCGATGAAATCGAGCGGCTTCACGACCATGCCTTCGCCACCCTTGCCGGTCAGCTCCTGCCACCAGGCGATCGCCGCGGCGCGGTCCTTCTCGCTGGCGAGGTCCACGAAGCGGCAAGGGGTCGCGACCACGAGGCCCGGAGCCGCCGCGGCGAGGCGAGCCAGGGCCGCCATGTGCCAGCCATGGTTGCGGTCGGCGTGGACCTTGCCTTCGGACGCGAGCACGTGGAACGGCGCAACGCGAATGTCCGCGACGCTGGATACGTCCCAGCAATACGCGGCATAGGCCTTGCGATAGGCGCGGATCGCGGCCAGCCGCTCGTCCGTCGCACTCGCCAGCGACGCGACGTCGATGGACCTCCGCGACGCCTGGCTCGCAAGCTCGGCGAGCCGGCCCATCATGGCCTCCCCGGCCGCACCCACCGGAGCGTACTGGCCACGAATCAGCTCCATCGCCTTCGCCGACCAGGGCATCAGCTCGCAATCGAGGCAGGCCCAATCGCTGGCAAGCTCGTCCCACAAACCGGCCTGCTCCATGCCCGCAGCGAGTCGATCGAGGATCTCGCGTTCCACCGCGGCATCGTTGAAGAAGCGCCGTCCGGTCCGCGTGTAGATGATTCCGCGCGCGCCCTCCGCGACGCCGAAGCGCCGGCGAGCGGACCCGTCGTCTTTTCCGAGGATGACGACCGCGCGCGAGCCCATGTGCTTCTCTTCGCAGATGACGCGCTCGACGCCGTTCTTCGCGTAGTAGTCGAGCGCCTCCGCCGGATGCTCGAGCAGCCCGGGTTCCTTCGACGTGTCGCTCGGGGACATCGTGGGCGGCAGGTAGACCAGCCACTTCGGATCCGCCGCGAAGCGGCTCATGACCTCGAGGGCAGCCGTCGCATTTTCCTCGCGCACCTGCACCGTGCCGTGAAGGCGCGTGCGGATGTAGCGCTTGCCCGAGACATCGGCGTAGTCGAGGACGTCGTCGGCGAGCTGCTGGGCCGACAACGATTCCCCGGCCGGCACCAGCGGCTTCGTCGGCGGGTAGTACTCGCGCGCGGCCTGGACGTGCACCAGCTCGCGCTCCGGATAGCGAAGCGCGGTGAGCTTGCCGCCGAACACGCAGCCGGTATCCAGGCAGATCGTGTTGTTCAACCACTCCGACTCCGGCACCGGCGTATGGCCGTACACGACCATCGGCTTGCCGCGATACTCCTTTGCCCAGTTGTATCGCACGGGCAATCCGAATTCGTCGGTCTCGCCCGTGGTCTCGCCGTACATCGCGAACGAACGCACGCGGCCGGACGAGCGGCCGTGCAGGTCCTCCGTGAGGCCGGCGTGGGCGATCACGAGCCGCCCTTCGTCCATCACATAGTGGCTGATGAGTCCGTCGAGGAAATCCATGGCTTCGCGCCGCGCTTCCGGCGCGACCGACTCGAATTGCTCCATGGAGCGCTCGAGGCCGTGCGTGCGCTTGACGTCGCGGCCCTGCAGCGCGCGCACGAGCTTGGCGTCGTGGTTGCCCGCCACGCAATACGCCGCGCCCGAAAGCACGGCCGCGCGCACGAAGGCGATGACGCCGGGCGTGTCCGGTCCCCGGTCCACGAGATCGCCCACGAAGACGAGCCGGCGCGCCTGCGGATGCCCGACCTGCCATGCGCCGTCCTTCAACTGTGCGTCGTAGCCCAGCTTGCGAACCAGCTCCAGCATCTCGTCGAAGCAGCCGTGCACGTCACCGATGATGTCGAACGGGCCGCTTTCGTGGCGCAGGTTCGGCCACAGGCGCTTGCGCCCGACGGTGGTCGCCTCGATCTCGGCAGGATCCTTCAGCACGTGCACGAAGCGAATGCCTTCACGCTCCAGGCCGCGGATCGAGCGATTGAGGTCGAGGCGCTGGTTGCGGATCACGTGGTCGCCGAACGCGCGGTCCTTGCGCCCCGCGTGCCGCTCGAGCAGGAGTTTCTCGTGAAGGTCGAAGACGATCGCGGCGCAGAACACGTTGTGCTGCTTCGCGAGCGCGACGAGGCCCTTGCGCGCATTCGGCTGCACGTTCGTGGCATCCGCCACGGTCAGGCGCCCCAGCTTGAGGCGCTTGCCGATGATGGTGTGCATGAGGTCGAACGCCTCGGCCGTGGAGGCCTGGTCGTTCTCGTCGTCGGTGATCGCCGCGCGGCAGTAGTCCGACGAGATGACTTCCGTCGGCTTGAAGTGCCTGCGCGCGAACGTGGACTTGCCCGAGCTGGTGGCACCCACCAGCAGGACGAGGCAAAGCTCCGGGATCTCGATGTGCATGGTCGTCTAGGCGAGCGAAGTGAAGATCGCCATCTGGGTCGGCGGGCCGAGCTCGGCATCCTCGTCGCCGATCGGCTCCAGCCGGAAGTCGTAGCCGAAGCGCCCGCCTTGCAACGCCGCCCAGGCCGAGAACTCGCCGCGCGTCCATTCGAAGCGATGGTCGGGATGGCGAAACTGGCCCGCGGGCAGGCTTTCGAAGCGCGCGTTGTACTCGCGGTTCGGCGTCGTCATCACGACGGCCTTCGGACGCGCGAACTCGAACAGGACGCGGGCGAACGCTTCCAGGCGAGGCTCGTCCAGGTGCTCGATCACTTCCACGACCGTCGCGACGTCGAAACCCGAGAAGCGCGCGTCGCGATAGATCAACGATCCGTGGAGCAGCGCAAGCTTGTCCTGCAGCGCCTTCGGCAGGCGATCGAGGTTCAACCGATCCCTTGCGATCTCCAGGGCCCGGTGCGAAACGTCCACGCCCGTAACGCGCGAGAGCGCCTTCGACGGCAGCAGCACCTTGAGCAGCTTGCCCTCGCCACAGCCGAGATCGATCACGGAGGCCGCGCGCAGCGAGTCCACCGCGGCCGCGACGGCCGCGAGGCGGCGGTCGTTGAGCGAGAGTCCCCGTTCCAGCGATTGCTCCTTGCTGTCGCCACGAACGATCTCGGGTGCCTGGTCGTTCGGCGCTTCCTCTCCCAGGGTGCCGTCCGCTTCCACGAGCCGTTCGATCGCGAGATCGGCCAGGCTGCGCCGGTGCTTCAGGTAGCGGCGCGCCACGAGCTCACGCTCGGGGTGCGAGGCCAGCCACGGCTCGCCCCGGCGAAGCAGCTTCTCGACTTCGTCCTCGCCGACCCAGTAGTGCTTGCTGTTGTCGAGCACCGGGACCAGCACGTACAGGTGCGAGAGTGCCGCCTGGAGCGTCGCGGTCGTGGTGAGGGTCACATGAAAGTAGGCGCTCTCGCCCCACGACGGAAAGTCCGGATCGAGCGGGAGTTGCCGCGCTTCGACGGCGTAGCCCAGGGGTTCGAACATCCGGCGCAGCAACACCTCGCCGCCCCGGCAAGGCAACGCGGGAAATTCGAACGCCAGCGGAATCGCCCGGTCCACGAGTTCCGGCCGATCGGCGGAGCGGCCGTTGAGCGCGCTGCGGAACATCTCGTTCATCGCCGCGGTCAACAGCGATGACGCCGCATAGGGCCGATCGTTCACGTACTGGTCGAGAAGGCCGGTGGTGGCGAAGCCGCGCCGATCGCGAACCAGGCCCACGGGGTCTACCTCGACGGCGAGCACGGCCGTGCACCGCTGCTCCGTAGCCTCGGGATAGAAGACCACCGCCTTGCCGTAGGACTGCTCGTGCGCGTGCACGCGGGCGGGGTTCTTGTGCAACAAGTAACCCAGGTCGGTTGCGGGGACGTGGGTCGTCGTGATGGTCAAAAGCATGGCGATATCTTATAGAGCGAGAAACAAAAAGCCCGGAACTCTGGGGAGTTTCCGGGCTTCGTGGATGACACGAATGACGTGGGACTTATCCCTGCGTCATGCCCCCGGCGGCAAAACGATCCTCGGCGCTTGCGAAGCAGCCTGGCATGGAGCCTGGCAGTCGCGCGTGCGCCTGGTCGCAAAGTCGTTTCGTCAAAAGGCGTTGCATTTCCGGGTCCAGATTTGTATGAGGCGATGAGGGGGCGAATCGTGACGGCTATTGGAGAGGGTGTCAACTCGGCAGGCATCCCGGACGAGGACTGAGCGCGGGCAAAGCGACCGCACGTTGATCGTCGCGCCTCAGGAAAGCGGCCGTGCCCTCGCGAAATCCCGGCGAGAGCGCGGCCAGGCCGAAATAGTCCGCGCCCAATCCGGCCGACTCCTCGAGCGACATGTTGAGGCCCCGGTGCAGCGCCTCCCACGTGAGCCACACCGCGGTGGCGGGGCACGACGCGAGGTCGCGCGCGATGCGTTCCGCCGTCGGCAGGAGCTCCGCGGCCGGAACGACGTGGTTCACGAGACCGATGGCGAGCGCTTCATTCGCGTCCACGAGGCGGCCCGTCATCAACATCTCGGCCGCCCGGCCCTTGCCCACCATGCGCGGCAGGCGGGTGGTGCCGCCAAAGCCCGCCACGGCTCCGATACGCACCTCGGGATGACCCATCACGGCATGGGATGCGGCCACGCGAATGGCGCAGGCCTCGGCCAGCTCCAGCCCGCCACCGAGCGCATAGCCGTTGAGGGCCGCGATCACCGGCTTGCCGAGCGTCTCGATGCGGTGGTTCACCTCGACGGCCAGGCGCGCCAGTTCGCGCACTTGCATGGGCGTGGCCTGGTTGAGGAACGCGATGTCCGCGCCGGCGGAGAAGGCCTTGTCGCCCGCGCCCGTGATGACGATGGCCCTGACCTCGGGATCGGCCGCCGCCCATTGGAGATCCGCAAGCAGCCCCTCGAGAACGGCCATGTTCATCGCGTTCAGGGCTTCGGGGCGATCGATGACGATGTTTGCAATTTTCATGAGCCATGCTGGCGCACGGGGCTCGGTGCGACAAACGACTTCGCGGCATGTAAAGCATGCAAGTCCTGCATGCCTCATTGAATCTCTCTCGTGCGGGCGGGTCCTATCAGCGGGCAACCGCCCTGACACTCGAGGAGTCACCATGGCTCGCAATCCGCAAGTCGCAGTCGAACCCCGGCCCGATGGCCGATGGGCAGTGCAGACCGACAAGACCCAGCGCGCAGACTCGCTGCACGACCGGAAGTCGGACGCCGTCGTCCGTGGCAAGGAGCTGGCCGGAAACAAGAAGACCGAGCTCCTGATCAAGAACGAGAACGGGCAGATCGCCGCGAAGCACAGCTACGGCCACGATCCGCGCGGGACGAAGGGCTGAAACAGGCTACTCACGAGTAAAAGTTGCAATCCAGTTCGCTTCCCAGTTCTTTCCGCCGTCTTCGGAGAAGGCTTGCTCGAGCCGGAAGGCCTTCTCCGTGATGCCGGAAAAGACGAAGCGAACGAAGATGGCGCGATCGCGGACCATCTCCTGGTTGTAGAACTCGCCACGGCCGTCCTTGAAGCCGCCGATCATCGGCGTGCCGATCGTGGCCGCCGCGGCATTCGAGAACGAGATGCTCCATTGGCCGGTGTTCGGGTTGTACACGCGCAGCGAGAGACCCTGGATGCGGCCCGCGGAGCCCTCGAGGTCGATCTCGCCCAGGTTGGCCTTGCCGCCCCAGACCTTTCGCACCATCGAAGACCCGCGGTATTCGACCCACTTGTCGGAGCCGGTCAGCGGATCGAGCCGGCGCTTGAGGTGGGCCTTCCAGTCGCCGAACTCGAAATCGAAGTCATTCGGCGCGGCCGGTACGGCGAGCGGGAACGTCATGATGAGGGCCAGTAACAGTCGGGGTGCGCGCATCGCGGTAAATTAGCGCGATCGCCCGCCCTCGCAAAGAAGGCACCTGGAGGTTCCCATGACCCGCACGCGCCGCATCAACCCGCTCGCCGACTGCCCGTACACCGCCACGAACGCGGCGCTCGGCGGGAAGTGGAAGTTGATCATCGTCTACTGGCTGGGCGAATCGCCACGACATTTCGCTGGTTTGCGCGAACACATGTTCGGCATCTCGCAGAAAGTGCTCACCCAACAACTCCGCGAGCTGGTTGCGGACGGCATCGTCGCGCGCAGGGCGACGGGCAAGGCGCCGGCGAAGGTGGAGTACTCCCTGACGGCGCATGGCGAAACGGTGATGCCGCTCCTCGCGAGCGTGCGTACCTGGGGGCGCGCGCACCTGGAGCGGGAAGTCAGGACGGGAACGTTCGATGATCCATGTTGCGCAGCCGCTCGTGCCGACGAGGTTGTGACAGCGAGGTTTCAAATCGGTGACACGCACCGGCCGCCGCGGAATTGAGACAGAACCGGGACACCCACGCCGCAACGCACGGGCGATAATCCCGCAGCGCAACTCCATGAATCCACGATGCGAATCCTGATCGCGACAGATGCGTGGGCACCGCAGGTCAACGGCGTGGTGGTGACGCTGATGAACATCCTCACGCGCCTGCGCCGCCAGGGACACGAGGTGCACGTCGTTTCGCCCGAGGGCTTCCGCACGGTACCGATGCCCTCCTACCCCGAGATTCCACTGGCCCTGTTGCCGGGTCGTGGCGTCGCCCGGCAGATCCGGGAGTTCCAGCCCGACACCATCCACATCGCCACCGAGGGCCCGATCGGTGCCGCGGCGCGCAGCTATTGCCTGCGTAACGGCCTCGCGTTCACCTCGGCCTACCACACGTGCTTTCCCGAGTACGTGCAGCCGCGCTTCGGGCTCCCGCTCTCGTGGACGTACGCCTTCATGCGCCGCTTCCATGCGCCTTCGTCGGCGGTGCTGGTGGCTACGCCCGCGATGCGCCGATCGCTCGAGGAACACGGGTTCGACCGCGTCGCCGACTACACGCTCGGCGTGGACCTCGAGCTTTTCCATCCGAGGGAGGAACGCTTCACGAATCTCCCGCGGCCGGTCTTCACGCACGTCGGCCGGGTGTCCCTCGAGAAGAACCTGCCCGCATTCCTCTCGCTCAACCTGCCCGGCAGCAAGCTGGTGGTCGGCGACGGCCCCGCACGCCGGAAACTCGAGCGCGACTTTCCCGCGGCCAAGTTCGTGGGCTACAAGCATGGCGAGGAGCTCGCGAGCTACTTCCAGCGTTCGGATGTGTTCGTGTTCCCGAGCCGCACCGACACGTTCGGTCTGGTGATGCTAGAGGCGCTGGCCTGCGGCGTGCCCGTGGCCGCGTTCCCCGTGCGCGGGCCGATCGACGTCGTGAAGGATCGGGACGTTGGCGTGCTGGACGAGGACCTGCGTCACGCGGCCCTCGCGGCGCTCGAGCTGGATCGCCGTGGTTGCCGGCGCTACGCCGAAGCCTCTCCTTGGGAAAACACCGTCCGGCAATTCCTGGCGCACATGACGCCCGCCGTGCGGAAGGCAGAGCGGCAAGCGCTCCAGGCCGAGGGTCGATAGTGGGAAGGCTTGCGGGCCGTCTCATCATTCCCTTCCTGTCCTTTGTCGCTCCCTGCTCGGCCGCGCCCCCTTGCGTGCAGTCGATCAGCGAGCTGCGCGCATTGCTTCGCGACCCGGCCTTCCCGCTCCAGTGGCGCGAGACCACGATGGACGACGGCAAGCCCCTGGTGATGTCGATCATCGAGCGCGACGGCGTGTTGTTCCTCTCGCTCGTGAAAACGAAGGAAGGCCTCTGGGCCGAGGGCGCCAGCACGATCTGCGTGAAGGGAACGGATCTCGAGGCCACGTTCGCGGCGGAACGCATGAGCCTCGGTGCCGCCGCGCATTGGGCGATGCGCTACTCGATGGCCAACGGCGCGGAGTTCACGTTGACCCGCGTCGGCGCGACCCGCATGAAGATCGCGACCGCGGGATGGAGCGCCATGTTCTCGGCGCTGGAGCCCGACTAGCCGGCGGCGAGGATCTACGGCGCGTGGCGGAACGCCTTCCAGGCCTCGTCGCCGCCATCGCGCTCGAAGAGGGGTTCGAACTCGATCGTCGCGAAACGCACGCGCTGCGTCACGGGCGGCGCCAATCGCTCATCGGGATTGTCGTCAACGTGAAGACGAACATCCGCCGCCCGGAATTCGACCGGATGATGCCGCATTAGCGCTTCGCGGGTACGGGCGTGGACGTCGACGCGGACGCGGCAACCGTCGCAAAAGCCTTGTCGAGCTTCGCCTGCGCCTGCTCCAGTTGCGCGCGCTGGGTCTCCAGCCACTTCACGTCGGCCGCGAGCTTCTTCTTCTCCGACTCCAGCATCCGCGCCACTTCGGCCGGCTGCGGCCCGCCGAGGCCCTTGCTCGCGTTGACCATGCCCTCTGCGGAGAGCGCCTCGCGGAAGCGCTTCTCGGTGAGCGGGAACACGGCCGGCGCCGAGTACTTCTTCGCGGCCTCCGCCCAGACGGCCTTCACGTCGGGAAACGCGATCTCGCCCGGGCCGATGCTCGCCTTGCGGCCGAAGGTGACCAGCTCCGAAGCGAAATGGTGCCCGACGCGGAACGGGATGTCGGCTTCGCGCTGGAGCACGTCGGCCAGCTCGGTGGTGGTCGAGTACTCCTTGTTGACCTCGTCCAGCGCGGCGGGCACGTTCACGGCCAGGTTGTCGAAGAAGCGCTGCAGGTGGCCGAACATCGTGATCGCGCCTTCGAGCGGGCGATGCGACTGGTCGCGCTTGTAGTCGGGCATGCCGGGCGTCACGTTGTGCGCGACGATCGTGACCGTCTGCGCGTCCCCCACCACCAGGCTCGAGGAGAGCCGCAGGTTGTTCAGCACGGTGGGATTGCGCTTCTGCGGCATGATGCTGCTGCCGTGGGTCTCCGAGCCTTCGCGGATCAGCAGCCACGGCGTGGTCTGGTGATACTGCGTGTGCACGTCGGCCGTGAGCGAGGCCGTGGTGAGTGCACTGAGGCTCGCCACAGAAGCGAGCTCCACGGGCACGTCCATGATCGAGATCTGCGCCGCGTCGTAGCCGTTCTCCACGTTGCCGTCGAAGCCCAGCAGCTCGGCCAGCCGCGCGCGATTCACCGGGAAGCTCGACGTCCCGTACACCGCGACGCCCAGCGGATTCAGGTTCAGGCGCGCGTACGCCTGGCGCAGGCGTTCGCCCTGGCGTGAATACGCGCTCGCGAAGCCCAGCAGGTAGTGCCCGTACGTGGTGGGCTGTGCCTGCACGCCGTTGGTGTAGCCCGGCACGATCGTCTTCGCGTGCTCGCCCGCCGTCTCGAGCAACTTCTGCCGCGCGGACACCATCGCCTGCATGAGCGCGAGAGTGCGTTCGCGCAGCATCACGCGGCGGTTGGTCGGGATGATGTCCTGGCGGCTGCGTCCCGAATGCATGCGCGTGGCGTCGGGCCCCGCGTACTCGAGCAGCAGGGGCTCGTACGCGAGGTAGTCCCCCGGCCGCTTCGCCCCGGGCTTGGCGCCGTCGGCGATGACCTTCGCGACGCCATCGGCGATGCGCGCGCCGAGCTCTTTCGAGACGATGCCCTGCTCGACCACCATCACCGTCGAGGCCTTGTTGAACTCGTTCAGCCAGTGGAACTCGTCGTTGAAACCGGAAGCGGCCGCGTTTCTCCGCTGGGCGAACGCCGAGCCGCAGCAAAGGCTTGCCGCGACGGCGACCAGGACGAGGGTTCGTTTCATGGTGGGTCCTCTCATCGATATTTCCTAGAACAAGTGACGCACGCCGGCCGAGAAGCCCTGCGGATCCTGGCCCGCGGTGATGGTCAACGTGCCGGCGCCGAAGTTGCAGAGGTTGCCGACCTCGTTGTTGACCTTCGTGTAGTACGCGGTGAAGAACGTGCGCTTCGAGAAGTCGTAGCGATAGCCCAGGCCCTGCGCGTCGCACTTGGGCTGGGCGGCGGTCGTGACCCCGCCATCCTTCGAGTTCTGGTAGATGGCCAGCACGTGGTGGACCTCGGAGAACACCCAGTCCATCCCCAGCGCGTAGGACTTCTGCTTCAACGTGTTCGTCCGTTTGTACTCGCCGTACTGCGCCATCAGTTTCGCGCCGAGCACGCGCACGTAGCCGCCCACGCCATTGCCCTCCTCGTCGATGCCGGCGGTGACCGTGCCGTCGCGCGAGTCCTTGTGCTTCTCGTAGGCGTACGTGAGGTAGACGTCCTTGTTGGACCACACGAGCGAGCCGCCGTACTTGTACGGATTGGCGACGGCCTTGGCCTCGTTGGCGGAATAGGCGAGCTTCACTTCCAGCCCGTTCCAGGACGGCGACCAGTACTGGACGACGTTCTGCTCGCGAAGCGCGAAGTTGCCCTGGTTCAGCGCGGTGCCCGTGATGTCGGCGAGTGCCAGGTCGGTGAACGGGTCGAGGGGTGCCGCCTGCGCGGACTTCATCGGCATGTCCCAGCGGCCCATGATGAGGGTGCCCAGGGCCGGGTGCTGCAGGCCCACGCCGCTATTGCGGTTGCCGAACGTGCCACTGGCCGCATCGGGCGAGAAGCCGGTCTCCAGTTGGTAGATGGCTTTCAGCGTTCCGCCGAGATCTTCCGTGCCGCGCACGCCGAGCAGCGAAGACTGGTCGGTCACGCGGTTGCGGCGCGGCACGGGCGAGGCGCCGCCCCGGGCCTCGACCGAATCGAACATCACGTAGACGCGGCCGTAGAGGGTGACGGGGCTCCCGGCCGCTTCTTGCGCGGCGCAGGGCAACGCCGTGGCCACGCAGGCAACCAGGCAGCAGGCTTTCATCTTCATGTTCTTCTTCTCTCCTTGGTGGATCGTTGTCGTTCAGCGCACCAGGCGGCCGTCCTTGCCGATCATGTTCAGGTCGACGAATCCGGTGCCGTTGTGGTTTTGCGGAGAGAACGAGAGCTTCATTCCTCCGAGATCGCGGTCCTTCATCGCCTCGAACGCCGTGACGACGCTCGCCCGCGTGGGATTCCTTCCGCTGTCGCGCAGTCCCTCGACCAGCGCCTTGGCCAGGAGGTAGCCCTCCATCCCGGCGTGCGAGAACTCCTCCACGCCCTTGGAGCGCATCAGGTCCTGGTACTCCTTCACGATCGGGACGCTGCGGTCCCACGGGAAGGGCACGATCTGCGTGACCGTGATACCGCGGCTCTTGGGCCCGAGCGATTTGAACAGCGCATCCGGCGCCACGATCGAGAGCGCGAAGATCTGCGTCGGCTTGCCGGTCTTGAGATAGGCGTCGACGACTTTCGGCGCGGGGCCCGAGAGCGAGAGCAGATACAGCGCGGCGGGGGATTGCTTCGCGACCTCGTCGACCGCCTTCTGGATGTCGGAGCCGTCTTCCTTGAAGCCGGCCGTCGCGACCACGTCGATGCCGTTGTCCTTCGCGGCGGCGAGCGCGCTCTTGAGCACTTCGCGGCCGAAGCCGTTGTCGATGTAGATCAAGCCCAGGCGCTGGACGAAGATCACCTTCAAGTGCGCCGTGGTCCTGCGAATTTCGTCGTTATATCCGGCCTTCAGGTTGAAGAGCATGGGATGCGTGACGGAATAGAACGGATCCGCACCCGAGGTGGAGCCGATCAGCGGCACGCCGCGCTCGGCGACATACGGCAGCGCGGCCGCCACGTTGCCGGTGCCCGAGATGCCCCACATCGCGAACACGTGCTTGTCCTCGACCAGCGCCTTCACGTTCTCGCGCGTGCGCTCGGGCTTGTTGCCGCTGTCCAGGCGCAGGACCGTGATCTTCCGGCCGTGCACGCCGCCGGCCTTGTTCACTTTCTCGAGATAGGCATCGGCCGCCTGGACCAGCGGACGCATGCGCACGGCGATCGTGCCGGAGAGGTCCACGTCCTGGCCGATCAGGATTTCCTTGTCGGCGACGCCCGGCACGGCGGCCAGCGCGGCGCTGCCGGACATCCCCGCGATCGCGCCTACGGCCCAGAGCAAGCGGATGAACTTCATTTTTCTATTTCTCCTCCTGCGTCGGACACTAGCAGCACGGATTCCATATATCCAATATCCTGAGCGCACCTTTGCGATACGTTGGGGATATGCCGATGGAACTTCGCCACCTGCGCTACTTCACGGCGATCGCCGCCGAGGGGAACTTCACCCGCGCCGCCGAGCGCCTGGGCATGCAGCAACCGCCGTTGAGCCAGCAGCTGGCCGCGCTCGAGCGCGAGCTGGGCGTGCAGCTCTTCCACCGCCGGCCGCGCGGCGTCGAGGTCACGCCCGCGGGCGCGGCCTTCCTCGAGGATTCGCTCGCGTTGCTGGAACGCGTGGACGGCGCGGCGGCGCGGGCGCGGCGCGTGGCCAAGGGTGTCGCGGGCACGCTGCGGCTCGGGCTCACGAGCTCCGCGGCCACGCACCCCGCGACGCCCGATACGATCGCGGCGTTCCGGGAGCGCTACCCGGACGTGCACCTCACCTTCCTCGAGGGCAATGCCGCATCGCTCTCGGAGGCCGTGATCAAGCGGCAGGCGCAGGCCGCCCTGGTGCGTGCACAAGTCGTGCAGGCCGCGGAGCTGCGCATGGTGCAGGTGGATCAGGAGCCGATCGTGGCCGCCGTCTCCGCGAAGCACCCGCTCGCCCAACACGCCAAGGGCCGACCGGTGCCGTCCATCGCGATCTCAGACCTGGTGAAGGAACCGTTGATCCTGGTCCGCCGGCCCGGCGCGCCGGGGATGTATGGAACCCTGATCGACGCGTGCCGCGAAGCGGGGCTCGCACCGAAGATCGCGGCCGAGGTCGGCAACATGCTCACGAATCTGACGCTCGTCGCAGCCGGCGTGGGCTCGACGATCGTTCCGGCGTCGATGCGCGGCATCCTCGCCGACCGGATCGCCTACCTGCCGATCAAGGGCGCGGGCCGCATGGTGGCGCCGCTCACGCTACTGACGCACCGCGACGAAGCGGACCCGGCGGTGGCCAACCTGGTGGCCGTGGCGCGGAAGATTCGAAAGGGCTAGCGGCCGCGCAGGCGCAGTCCGTGCCGCCGCGGCTTCACGGCACCCGGATGGCCTTGGCCGTCGGCGTGGCGTCGAAGACCAGCGTCTTGGGCCACGGGGGCCACGTCACGCCCAGCGCGGCGTCGTTCGGGTCGCCCGTGCGTGCAAACGCTCCGATGCTGCGCATCATCGCGTCCGCCAGGGCCACGCGTCCGGTCTCGTTGGCCTTGGTGAACATGAAGTTGGCCCACAACTGCGGCCCGAAATTCCCGAACACGAAGGGAAGGTCGAACGCATGCGCGGCGCCGAAGATCTCGTTGAACGGCGCGGGCTCCTGGTCCCACTCGAAGCTGTAGTACCAGACGTTGCCTTGCTGCGACTTGAGCGCACCCAGCACGTTGTCGCGCAGCGGCTTGAACCAGTAACTGTTGAGCGTCTCCATGCGCGCGTTGAATCCGGTGCCGGCCTTCGTCATCGGCAGGTACGCCTCCGGGATCCACTGCTCCAGCTTGGCCGCCGGGGCCGCATCGGGGTCATAGCTGAAGTGGACTTCGAACGCCTGCGCATCCGTGAGCAAGCGGCCGCTGACGCCTCCGAGTGCGGGCGCCAAGGCGAGCAGGCCGGGGAAGAGCTTGCCCTCGTCGCGCGTGTTGCCGGCCAGCACGGGCACCTTGAGATGGCGGCCGGCCTTGATGGCCTCGATCGGGCTCTCCGGCAATACATGGCCATCGGGCACCGGGTTGGATCCGCCCATCCCCGCGGGCCGCAGCTTGAGCACGGTCGCGAGAACCGCATCGGCGCTCTTGCCGCGCAGGTAGCTCGCGATCTCCTCCGGTTTGCGCGAGGCGACGTACGTTTGCGCGCTCGCCGCATCCGTGGCCAGGCTGTCGGCGATCAGCAGGTGCATGAGCATCGCGTTCGCCTGCGTCTCGAATGCGGAAGCGGGGTGCAGCACGGGGAACGCGCCGGGCGGCAGGTCGGAAGCGCGCGAGATGCCGCCGCTCAAGGGCAGCACGCGATGCACCAGCGGGGGATTGGCCTTCACGACCAGCGGTGAAGTCATCAACGCATAGACGTTGACGGCGCCCGCGGACTCGCCCATCAGCGCGACCCTGCCGGGATCGCCCCCGAAGCTCGCGATGTTGCGGTTGATGAACTGCAGCGACTGGATGATATCGAGCAGCGCGAAGTTGCCCGAGTCGTCCCGCGGATCGCCCGTCTTCAGGTGCGGCGAACGGAAGAAGCCCAGCAGGCCGAGCCGGTAGTTGACCGTGACGACCACGGCATTCGCGGTCTTCGCCAGCGCGGCGCCGTCGTAGAGCGGATCGGCCGTGTAGCCGGTGATGTTGCTGCCGCCGTGCACGAACACGATCACCGGCAGGTTCTTCGCCGCAGTCGCAGGGCGCCAGATGTTGAGGTAGAGGCAGTCCTCGGAGCCGACGAACTTGTCGAGGCTGGCGCCGATGGTGGCGTCGTACCGGTTGTTGAAGCCGGGACCATAGAGACGGCCCAGCGACGCGCAGGCACTCCCGAACTGCTGCGTGAGCCGCGGCGACGTCCAGGGCGTCGCATCGGCCGGCGCCTTCCATCGCAGCTCGCCGACCGGCGGCTTCGCGTACGGAATGCCCTTCCAGGAGTACGTGCCGCGGCTGGCCGCGTCGTCGTTGCCGATGACCACGCCGAGGGCGGTCGTGCGCCGCGCGGGCGAGGCCGGCGCCTCGCCGTGGGCCCAGCCGCTCAACAGGAGGGCCGCCGAAACGGCACCGAGAAAACCTTTCTTAATCAAGGCTGAATGTCACTCCACGCCAGGCAAGCCGCACCGTGATGTTCACTCTATCATGAATGAATATAGACACATTAGATAAAATGATTCCTAATGGCACGGCCGAGCCAATGTCCGGCGCCCCAAAAAAAGCGAATCCTGGAGGAGGAGACATGAAAACGAGAATCTCGAAAGAGAGTGTGTTGCGCGCAAGTGTGTTGCTGGCGTTGTCCTGGAGTGGATTCGCGTCGGCCCAGGAGGCGGCGCCGGATGCAAAGAAGGCGGACGAGGCCAAGCAGGAAGCCAACAAGGTCGAAACCATCGCCGTCACGGCGGAGCGCCGCAGCAAGCCGCTGCAGATCAGCCCGATCTCGGCGACGGTGCTCTCCGGCGACGACCTAGCCAACAAGGGCATCAACGTCGTCGACCAGCTCATGTTCGTCACGCCCTCGGCGACCGTGAACAACTTCGGCCAGGGCATCGACTTCAACATCCGCGGCATCGGCAAGGGCGAGCACAACTCGCAGACCACCACGGGTGTGGTCACCTACCGCGACGGCGTGGCCACGTTCCCCGGCTACTTCACCGGCGAGCCCTACTACGACATCGCGACCGTGGAGATCCTGCGCGGTCCGCAAGGAACGTTCGTGGGCCAGAACGCCACCGGCGGCGCGGTCTTCATGACCTCGAACGATCCGATCATCGGCGGCGGGAACTCGGGCTACGTGCAGGCCCAGATCGGCAACTACCGCGATATCGGCCTGCAGGGCGCGCTCAACATCCCCCTCGGCGAGACGCTGGCCGCGCGCGTCGCGTTCAACACCGAAAACCGCGACAGCTTCTGGAACATCGACGGTCCCTACACGGGCAGCGATGCGCGTTTGAAGATGCAGAGCGCGCGAGTGGGCCTCCATTGGCAACCCACCCCCGCGTTCTCCGTCCTGTTCAAGACCGACTACAGCCACCTCGACTTCGGCGCCTACCCGGCCGATCCCGTCAACGCGACGAACGACCTCTTCAACGTGACGGCCAATGCCGAGCTGAAGGCGGTGGACAAGCTCGTGCGCTCCGTCCTCACGCTCGACTACCACTTCGCCAACGGCATCACGTTGCGCTCGGTCAGCGGCATCCAGGACGGCACCACGGAATATCGCACCGACCTCGACGGCACCCGCACGGGCAACAACACGTTCAAGGACACCGTGGACGAGCGGATCTACTCGACGGAGTTGAACCTCATCTCGCCCAACTCGGGCTGGCTGAAGTGGATCCTCGGTGCCTATTGGCAGAAGGACAAGCTCACGTTTCCCCCGAAGGAGTTCGTGATCGGGGTCCCGCCGGGCGCCGTTGCTTCGGAGTACGTGCTGGACGGCACCAATCCGAAGGAAACGAAGGCGGTGTTCGGCAAGATCGGCTTCGATCTCACCGACCGCCTCGAGCTCGAACTGGGCGGGCGCTACACGCGGAGCACCACCGCCAACGACGTCAACGTCGTGCAATACGGCCTGCCGCTGAAGCAGATCCAGGAAGCCGAATACACCAACTTCTCGGGCAAGGCCGCGCTCAACTACAAGCTGGATCCGAAGCACTTCCTGTATGCCTTCGCCGCGTCCGGCTTCCGTCCCGGCGGATTGAACGTGCCGGTCGGCCTCGGAATCCCGGCTCCGTTCGACGAGGAGAAAGTGAACAGCTACGAAGCCGGATGGAAATCGATCTGGCTGGACGGCAAGTTCCGCATGCAGCTCACCGCGTTCCACAACGACTACAAGAACTTCCAGGTGATCGTTGGCTACCCGACGTTTCCGACCTTCGGCTTCGAGTTGAACGTGCCCGGCACGACGAAGATTTCCGGATTCGAAGCGCAGGTGCAAGGCGCATTCGACGCGTGGAAGTTCGATGCCGGCCTCGGCGTGATGCGCAGCCGCCTGGGGACCTTCTATGCGGTCGATCCGAGGGGCGCTTCGGTGGTGCCCTGCGATCCGGCCACGGGACCGGCCAGTACCGCCTGTCGTGCGCTGGAGGGAACGGACCAGACCTACGCGCCGGACCTCACGTTCAACGTGGGCGTGCAGCGCGAGTTCCGCTGGGGCGACGACGTCATCACCCCGCGCTTCAACTACGCGCACATCTCCGAGCAGTGGGCCACGCTGTTCCAGAACGAGGCCCGGGGCGATCGCATCCAGAGCCGCAACATCGTCAACGCGCAGATCGCCTGGCTGCATGGGCGCTACCTGTGGACGCTGTACGGAACCAACCTCACCGACCAGCACTACGTGGCGGCGATCAACTCCGGCCTGCGTTTCGCCGGCTATCCGCGCCAGTACGGGCTCCGGTTCGCCACGTCGTTCTGATGCAGTCGTATTCGCTCACCATCGACAAATTCCTGGATCACGCCGCCAAGTGGTCGCCGTCGGGAGAAGTCGTCTGGAGCGAAGGAGGGGTTGCGCAGGGCCGACTCGGTTACGCCACGCTGCGGGACCGCAGCAATCGCCTGTCCGGTGCCTACAAGGCGCTGGGGCTGGCGATGGGCGACCGGGTCGGCACCCTCGCGTGGAACACGCAGCACCATCTCGAGACCTACTTCGCAACCATGGGCGCGGGCTTCGTCTGCCACACGCTCAATCCGCGCTTC
The DNA here is from genome assembly GCA_001953215.1 of Betaproteobacteria bacterium GR16-43. GTDB lineage: Bacteria > Pseudomonadota > Gammaproteobacteria > Burkholderiales > Usitatibacteraceae > Usitatibacter. The sequence continues at coordinate 2,250,679 of CP019169.1, read as the reverse complement.
ACCGTGGCGCACCTGGCCGCGATCGTCCACGAAGCGAAGGACCGCGTGCTCGCGGTCGCCTCCAGCCTCGTGCCGTTGTTGCGCGAGCTGGCGCCGCTGTGCCCGAGCGTCGAGCATGTCGTGATGCTCGATGGGGGCCTCGCCGAGCTGCCGTTGCTGGAGGGTTCGAGTGCGGAGGTGTGGTCGCATGATTCCCTGCTGGAATCGCACGGTGCGCCGGTTGCCTGGGGCGAATTCGACGAACACGCACCGGCGGGCCTTTGCTACACCTCGGGAACCACGGGCGCGCCGCGAGGCGTTCTCTACAGCCATCGATCCAACTACTTGCATACGCTGCGGGCGCTGCAGGCCGATTCCATCGCGCTCACGCACAAGGACGTCCTGCTGATCGCCGTGCCGATGTTCCATGCCAATGGCTGGGGCTTGCCGTTCGCGGCACCCGGGGCCGGCGCGAAGATCGTGCTGCCCGGCCGGCACGCCGATGGCGCCAGCCTCGCGACCCTGATGCGCGATGAAGGCGTCACGGTCGCCGCCGGCGTGCAGACGCTCTGGCTGGGCGTGGCCGATCACATCGAGAGCACGGGTCTCGAACTGCCAAGCCTGAAGCGCGTGCTCATCGGCGGCTCCCGGTGCCCGGATGCGTTGCTTCGGCGCATCGAAGAGCGCCTGGGCGTCCAGGTGCAGACGAGCTGGGGCATGACCGAACTCTCGCCGATGGGCACCATCACCCCGCCCGGCGAGCGATGGTCCGAAGAGCAGGCGTCCGGCCGTCCGACGATGGGCCTGGACTTGAAACTCACCGATGCCCAGGGGACGGAGTTGATCCCGCAACGCGACGTGGTCGGGCACCTGAAGGTCAAGGGTGCGAGCGTGGTCGACCGTTACTACGGGACCGGGGTGGATGCGCTGGATGAAAGCGGCTACTTCGACACCGGCGACCTGGCGAGCTTCGACGCGGCGGGCCATCTCACCATCCGGGGGCGCTCGAAGGACCTGATCAAGTCGGGAGGCGAATGGATCAATCCCGCGGAAATCGAAGACATCGTGGGACGCCTTCCCGCGGTCCGGCTGGTCGCGGTGGTCGGCACGTCGGATCCCAAGTGGGGTGAGCGCCCCGTTCTCGTCGTCGAACTGCATGCGGGTGAATCCTGCCGGCCGGACGAGCTCCTGGGATGCCTGCGCGGCAAGGTCGCGTCCTGGTGGATCCCGGACAGCGTCGTCCAGACGAAATCCATGCCCCTGGCCGCGACGGGCAAGATCGACAAAAATCACCTGCGCGCAACTGTAGAATTACTACCCGTGCCCACCCCGGCGCCCGAGTCCTGAACACGCGATGGTCAAACCGAAAAAGAAGCGAGTCCTGCGCAGCAAGGCCGACCAGCGTGCCGACAGCATCGAGCAGATCCTGGATGCGGCCGAGTACCTCTTTTCCAGGAACGGCCTGCATGGCGTGAGCTTGCGCGACGTCGCCCAGCAAGTCGGAATCCACACCACGCTCGTTCACTACTACTTCAAGGACAAGCAGGCTCTCTTCGAGCGGGTGTTCGCGCGTCGCGCGGACGTCAGTGTCGAAGGACGCATGGAGGCCATGCGGAAGTACGAAGAGGAGGCCGGCGACAAACCCACCGTCGAGGGTGCGTTGCGCGCGTTCCTGGATACCGACCTGGATCTCTACGTCCAGCGCGGCGAGTACTGGATGAACTACGCGGCCTTCTGCGCCCGGGTCAGCAACACCCCCGAAGGCGCGGTGCTGATGGACCGGCACTTCGATCCCGTGGTGCTGAAGCTCCTCGAGATCATCAAGCGCGCTCTCCCCGACCATTCCGATGCGGATATCTTCTGGGGCTATCACTTTGTGACCGGCGCGCTGATGAACACCTATGCGCGCACCGGGCGCATCGACCAGCTTTCGGGCGGACTGTGCCGCTCCGACGATTTCGCGGCGGTGAAGCAGCGCATGGCCCCGTTCATGGCAGCCGGCTTCCTGTCCCTCAAGTCGCAGCCGCAGCCGAAAGCACAACCGAAGCGCAAGAAGTAGGCGCAGCGCGCGCCGAACGTCCCACGCCGCGCAGCGAGTGTTCTATGGCGCGAGCGGCGGCGAAACGATTCCCGCGTTCCAGTTCCACGGTTGCTCGTTGCTCGCCCGGCGCCGGCGCACGGCTTCCTCGTGCAGCTCGAACATGCCAGGCATCAAGCGCTGCGAAGCCTGCGGGAACTCGCCGAAGAGCATGTAGCCCGCGGAGTTCTTGTAATCCGGCCAGTCGGGCTCGCCCTTCGCGCGCGGCGTTCCCGTGCGCGCAAAGCTGCTCCAGTACTCGAGCATCGCTTCGGACATGCGGGTCTCGGTCGCATCGGCCGGGATCTTCGGCCAGAGCGCCGGCGTGCGATTCGACGTTCCGAACATGTACGGCAGTTCCGCGGCGTGGAAGGCGTGCAGTCCGGCCGCATCGGCGGCCGCGTAGCCATGGTCGAAGAGGTAGAGATACGCGGGCTGGCCGATCGCCGCCTGGTTGCGCGCCAGGCGCTCCGCGGTCCAGCCATAGAGCGCATCGCGCGACGTGGCGAAGATGCTTTCGCGCATGTTGGTGCCCGGATACAGGCGCAGGAATTCATCGGCCAGGTTGCCGTAGCGTTCGCGGATGATGGACTCGTATTTCTCCGTCGTAGCCGGAGCCGGTGGCGCGAGGAAAGTCAGTGAGCGGATTTCACCGCTGTTGAATCCCGCGAGCAGCGGCACCGGGGCCTGCTCGCCCCGTTCGAAGGTTTCCACCAGTTGGCGCGTCAACACCTGGCCGTCGATCGTGGCGAAGGGCGAGAACCCGTTGGCCGCGGCGGCGTCGGTCAGCTCCTGCGCATTCGCGTCCCGAAGCACCGCGATGTTGCGGGCGTGCAGCGCACCGGCCAGGCGCGCGCCGGATTCCTGCGAAGGACGCTCGCCGAAGCGCTTCTCCTTCAGTTCCGGCGTCGAGATCATGTAGGCGCTCTGCGCAATCGCCTTCGCGAACAATCCGCGCGCCTTCGGGGCAGCCATCAGGTACATCACGCTCAACCCGCCCGCGGACTCCCCCGCGATCGTGACGTTCGACGGGTCGCCTCCGAAGGCCGCGATGTTGGCGCGCACCCAGCGCAGGGCCTCGATCTGGTCTAGCAGGCCGTAGTTTCCGGACACGCCCTGTTCGGATACGCGGCTCAACTCCGGATGTGCGAGGTAGCCCAGCACGCCCATCCGATAGTTGATCGACACGACGACGATCCCGCGCCTGGCCAACGGCGTTCCCTCGTACACGGGCTCCTTGGCCGCGCCTCCCCACAGCGCTCCGCCGTGGATCCACACGAAGACGGGTGCGCGAGCCGCGTCCGCCGGCGCCCACACGTTCAGGCTGAGGCAGTCCTCGCTCGTCGGCGTGATGTCGCTCGAGTAGAGGGTCTGCGCGCGCGGGGTGGGCTGGATGCAGGCGGGGCCGAACCGGGTGGCCTGGAGAAGTCCCTTCCACGGCTGGACCGGCACCGGCGGCTTCCACCGCAACTTGCCGACCGGGGGCGCGGCATAGGGGATGCCCTTGAAGACGCGCACGGAATCCTGCGCAACCCCCTGGATGTCGCCCGCGGGCGTTTTCACGACGGGGACAGCGTCCTTCTCCGAGCCGAAACAGGCCGGGGCCGCGAGGCCGATCGTGATCGCCAGGCAGGCGGTGATGCGATGCGAATTCATTCGAGGCTCCTCCGGTCCGGTGCGGTTCTTAATTCTCTTTTGCGTGAATATTAATCCATGATAGAGTTTCTTGGCAGCCATGGCGGAACGATGACCAATAGAACGCTGCGAGGAGACCCAGAATGCGTGCTGTTCGCTCGGCTATTCGCTTTGCCTCCCCCCTGCTCGTCCTGCTCACCGGCCTGGCCCAGGCCGCACCGGTCAAGATCGCCGTGCTCGAGACGCTCTCCGGCCCGCAGGCTTCGACGGGCCAGGCCTACCGCGCCGCCGTGCGCTACGCCGTCGACAAGCTCAACGGCGAAGGCGGCTGGAACGGCCAACCCGTGCAACTGCTGGAGTACGACAACCAGGGCGGCCCGGCCGGCGCCTCGGACAAGCTGAAGGCCGCGATCGCCGACGGCGTGCAGATCGTCGTCCAGGGCGGATCTTCGGCCATCGGCGGGCAGATCACCGAGGACGTGCGCAAGCACAACCTGCGCAATCCCGGAAAAGAGATCGTCTACATCAACGTCGGCGCCGAGGCGCTGGAGCTGACGGGCGAGAAGTGCAACTTCCATCACTTCCGCTTCGCGGGCAACGCCCAGGTGCGCACCAAGGCGCTCGTGCAGGCGATGAAGGGCGCCAACGCCCTGGGCACGAAGGTCTACGCGATCAACCAGAACTATTCGTGGGGCCAGGACATGGAGCGCTCCATCGAGGAGAACGCCACGCTCGGCGGATACAAGGTCGTGGAGAAGACGCTGCACGACGTGAACAAGATCCAGGACTTCGCGCCTTACGTCGCGAAGATCAGCGCCTCGGGCGCCGACACCGTCATCACGGGCAATTGGTCGAACGACCTCTTGCTGATGATGAAAGCCTCGAAGGCCGCGGGCCTCAAGGTTCGCTTCGGCACCGTCTTCCTCGACCAGGTGGGGAACATCGCCAATGCGGGTGACCAGGCCGTGGGGCACTTCGTCGCGCAGACTTTCAACCCGGAGGCCGCGGGCGATGAAGGCGCCAAGTTCGTCGCGGCCTACAAGGCCAAGACGGGCCGCGTGCCCGTGGCCACCGAACCCCAGACCGCGTTCGGCCTCGAGATGGTGGCCGATGCGTTGAAGCGCACCAAGCCGGAAGGCGGCGCGCTCAACGTCAATGCGCTCGCCCGCAACCTCGAGACCACGAAGCTGAAGACCCCGATGGGCGAGGCCAGCATGCGCGCGAGCGACCACCAGGTGCTCCTGCCGCTGGTGGTGTCCACGGTGTCCGCGGACGCGAAATACAAGGCCGACGACACGGCGCTGGGATTCAAGCCGGTGAAGATGTTCACGGCCGAAGAGGCCGCCGTCCCGGCGCAGGGCAATTGCAAGATGCAGCGCCCGAGCTGATCGAAGCCCGGCCCGGGCCCCGACCGTGGACGCCTTCTTCTTCTCGCTGTTCAACGGCGCGGTCTATGGACTGTTGCTGTTCATGGTGTCGGCCGGACTGACGCTGGTGTTCGGAATGATGGGCGTGCTGAATTTCGCGCACGCCTCCTTCTACATGCTGGGCGCGTACTTCGCGTACACGCTGCAAGGCCTGCTCGGCTTCGGGCCGGCCGTCGTGCTGGCCGCCGTTCTTTCGGGGGGCGTGGGCGTGGTCGTCGAACGCTTTTTCCTGCGCCGCGTTCATCAGTACGGCCACGCCCACGAGCTGCTGCTCACCTTCGGGCTGTCGTTCATCATCGCCGAGACGATCAAGCTCTTCTTCGGCAACTACCCCGTCGATTACCGCATCCCGCCCGCGCTCGACTTCGCCGCGTTCACGATCGGCCGCCAGCAATACCCCGCGTACCGCGTGCTGATGGGAGGCGTGGCGATCGCGATGTTCGTGGCGCTGTATCTCCTGTTGACGCGCACGCGCATCGGGATCGTCGTGCGTGCGGCGATCTACAAGCCGCGCATGGCCGAGGCGCTGGGACACAACGTGAAGCTGGTGTTCATGGGCGTCTTCGGCGTGGGCGCTGCCCTGGCGGGTCTCGCCGGTGCGGTCGCGGGCGCCTTCTACACCACCAACCCGAACATGGCGCTGGAAGTCGGCGTGATGGTGTTCGTGGTCGTCGTCGTGGGCGGGCTGGGTTCGTTGGGCGGCGCGATGCTGGCTTCGCTGCTGATCGGCATCGTCACGTCACTGGCGGTGGGCGTCGATCGGAGCCTGGCCGACCTGCTGGCCGTGTTCGGCGCCGGCGCATGGGCGCAGGCCACGGGCGGGTTGTTGACGCTGAAGCTCTCGAGCCTCGCCGCCACGCTGCCGTTCGCCCTGATGCTGTTGATCCTGCTCGTTCGACCGAGCGGGCTGATGGGCGAGAAGTCCTGACCTGATGCGCGCTTCCCTCCCTGTTTGCGCCGTCGGCCTCGTGCTGCTGGCGGCGCTTCCCGCGGTCTTGCCCGCGGGCCTGCTCATCGCATCGATCCAGATGCTGATCGCGGCCTTGTTCGCCAGCGCGTACAGCCTGCTCAGCGGGCGCGCCGGCATGTTGTCCTTCGGGCATGCCGCCTACTTTGGCGTCGGCGCGTTCGCGGTCATCCACGCGATGAATGCCTTCGGTGGCACCGGTCTGCTGCCCACGCCCTTGTTGCCGCTCGTCGGCGCGGCCGCGGGGCTGGCTTTCGGAATCGTGGCCGGCTGGTTTGCCACGAAGCGCGGCGGCACGGCCTTCGCGATGATCACGCTCGCCATCGCCGAACTGCTCCATGCACTGGCGCCGCAGTTGAAGGGCCTGTTCGGTGGCGAGTCCGGAATCTCGTCGATGCGTGCGCCGGCGCTGGGCCTCACCTTCGGCTCGACCATCCAGGTCTACTACCTCGTCCTGGCCTGGGTGCTCGTGTCCCTCGGCCTGCTGTACTTCCACAGCCTCACGCCCGCGGGGCGCCTCACGCTCGCATTGCGCGAGAACGGACATCGGCTGCGCTTCCTGGGCTACGACGTCCACGGCCTGGGCGTATCGGCCTTCGCGATCTCGGCCATGTTCTCGGGCGTGGCGGGCGGCTTGCAGGCGCTCAGCAACGAGGCCGCGAACTATGCCGTCTTCGATGCCGGCGTTTCGGCGACCGTAGTGCTGAACAGCTACATCGGTGGCGTCGGCACCTTCCTCGGGCCCGCGCTCGGCGCCGCGCTGATGACGTTCTTCGGATATGCCATCTCCGACGCGACGCAGTCGTGGCTGCTCTACCAGGGCGTGTTGTTCGTGCTGGTGATGATGTACTTGCCCACGGGAGTGTCGGGGCTGTACGGCGTCGGAGTCCGGCTGGTTCGGGAACGTGGCTGGCGCGTGGCCGTGCTTGCGACCGTTGGGGTCGTGCTCCTGAGCGCGGGCGGCGTCTTCGTCATCGAGACGCTGCAAAGGTCGTTCGCGCGCACATGAACCGCGAATCGATCCTCAGCCTCCGCGGCCTGCGCAAGTCCTTCGGCGAGACAGAGATCATTCGCGGCGTGGACCTCGAGCTGCGCGCGGGAGAACGCCGGGCGCTGATCGGGCCCAACGGCGCGGGGAAGTCCACGCTGTTCCACCTCATCTCCGGCAACTTGAAGCCCACGGCAGGCGAGATCCTGCTGGATGGCGAGCGCATCGACGGCTGGACGCCGGAGCGGGTCAACCGCCGCGGGCTCGCGCGCTCGTTCCAGATCACCAACATCTTTCCCAAGTTGAGCGTGTTCGAGAACGTACGCATCGCCGTGATGCAACGCTACCGTTTGCAGTACACGTTCTGGCGGCGCATCGAGAACGTAAAGACCATCCGCGAGGAGGCCGAGAAACTGCTGGAGCGCGTCCGTTTGCAACAGCACGCCAACACGCTCGGCGGCGAGATGACCTACTCCGGGCAGCGCTCGCTCGAGCTGGCCATGACGCTCGCCTCCGATCCCAAAGTGATCCTGCTGGACGAGCCCATGGCCGGCATGTCGAGCGAGGAGACGCACTACACCGCCGAGCTGATCCGCGAAGTCACGGCGGGACGCACCCTCCTGCTCGTGGAGCACGACATGGACGTCGTGTTCTCGCTCGGCGAACAGATCAGCGTGATGGTCTACGGCGAGATCATCGCCACCGGAACGCCGGCCGAGATTCGCCAGCACCAGGGCGTCCGGGAAGCGTATCTCGGCGAGGAGCACGCGGCATGACGTTGCAGGCCGACGGGGTGGCGACAACCGCGACACAGGCCCTGCTGCGCGTCGAGGGATTGCACGCCCACTACGGCAAGAGCCACGTGCTGCGCGGCGTGACGCTCTCGGTGGGACGCGGCGAGGTCGTGAGCCTGCTGGGCCGCAACGGATCGGGCCGTTCGACGACGCTGAAGGCGATCATGGGCCTCGTACCGCCGAGTGACGGCCGCGTCGATCTCGCCGGCCGTGCGCTCGCCGGCGCGCCGCCGCACACCATCTGCCGCGCGGGCCTGGCCTACGTGCCGGAAGAACGCGAGGTGTTCGCGAACCTCACGGTGGACGAGAACCTGCGCATGGGAGAGCAACCGCCGGTGAACGGCGCCGTCCGTTGGACCGTGGCGCAGATCTTCGACTACTTCCCGCGCCTGAAGGAACGCCGCGGCGCCAAGGCCGGCAGCTTGTCCGGCGGCGAGCAGCAGATGCTCACGATGTGCCGCTCGCTCCTCGGCAACCCGCTCGCCATCCTGATCGACGAACCCACCGAGGGCCTGGCACCCAAGATCGTCGCGCAGGTTGCCGAATGCATCCTCGACATGCAGCGCCAGGGCGTCTCGGTCGTGCTGGTGGAACAGAAGCTGGCGATCGCGCTGAAGGTCTCGACCCGCGTCTGCGTGATGGGCCATGGCCACATCGTCTTCGAGGGCAGTCCCGAACAATTGCAAGCCGACCCCGCAATGCTGGCCCAGTGGCTGGCCGTATGAGGAGCAGACCGATGCAGAAGCTGTTGCAGGACAGAGTCGCCATCGTGACCGGCGCGGGCGGGGGCCTGGGGCGTTCGCACGTCCTCGAGCTCGCCCGCCACGGAGCGCGCGTGGTCATCAACGATCTCGCCGGCCGCGACGACGGCGCCGCGGCGCACGCGGTGGCCGACCAGGTCCGGCATCGCGGTGGCGAGGCCGCGGTGCATCTCGGCGACGTGACCTCCCCCGCCGACATGCAGGCGATGGCCGCGCTGGCCATCGCCCGGTGGGGCCGCATCGACATCCTCGTGAACAACGCCGGCATCCTGCGCGACAAGACCTTCGCGAAGATGCCGATCGAAGATTTTCAGCGCGTGCTCGACGTGCACGTCATGGGCGCCGTCAACGCCACCAAGGCGGTGTGGGCGCAGATGATCGCCCAGAACTACGGCCGCATCGTGATGACGACTTCGTCCTCGGGCCTCTACGGCAACTTCGGGCAGTCGAACTATGGCGCGGCGAAGATGGCCCTGGTCGGCCTCATGCAGACGCTGGCGCTGGAAGGCGCCAAGTACGGCGTGCACGTGAACTGCCTCGCGCCGACCGCTGCGACCGGAATGACGGAAGGAGTACTGCCGCCGCACGCGCTGGCCCACCTGAGCGCCGAACGCGTGAGCCCCGCCCTCATCGCGCTTGTCGGCGATGCAGCGCCCTCGCGAATGATCCTGCTGGCCGGAGCCGGCAGCTTCGAGTGCGCCAACATCACGATGACGCGAGGCGTCTACCTGGGCAATGCGGCCGACACCGCCGAGCAGCTCTGCGCGCGCCTGGGCGAAGTCACGGCACGCACCGGCGAAGTCGTTCCCACGTCGGGTTGGGAGCAGTACCAGATGGAAATCATGAAGGCCACCGCGGCGTGAGGGCCTTCTTCGCTCCCGCCCACTGGGTGCTCGGCCACCTCAATTTCGTCGTGGCGTTGGTGCTCGGTTGCGTGCTGACCCAGGCACCGGCCGTCGCCGCGCTGGCGTTGCGGGATGTCCTGCCGCTGGAGAAGCTCTACGTGCTCGTGGGTGTGCTTTCCCTGCTGGCCATGTACGCGCTGGTGGCCCTGCGCACCTTCGTCTCGACGGACATCGCGCACATCGTGCGCATCACCGACCGCCTGGCCAGCGGCGAGCTGCTGGGAGACGTTCGGGCCACCGCGACCGGAACGCACGACGCGGGCCGGCTGTACGCATCGGTCCTGAAGATCAGCACCACGCTCACGGACATCGTGCGGCAGGTGCGCTCCAGCGCCGACGCCGTCGAGGCCGGCTCCAGCATCCTCGCCGAAGGCAACGCACAGCTCACGGACCGCACGCAGGAACAGGCGGCCTCCCTGGAGGAGACCTCCACCGGCATGGAAGAGCTCGCGGCCAGTGCGCGCCGCAACGCCGAGAATTGCCAACGCGCGAGCACGCTGGCCGGCCAGTCGCGCCAGGTGGCGGCACAAGCTTCGGAGCGCATGGAGCAGGTGGCCGACACGATGCGCCAGATCGACGCCAGCGCGCGGCGGGTCGGCGAGATCCTGGATGCGGTGAAAGCCATTGCGCTCCAGACCAACATCCTCGCGCTGAACGCCGCGGTCGAGGCCGCGCGCGCGGGCGAGCAGGGCCGCGGCTTCGCGGTGGTGGCCGGGGAAGTGCGCAGCCTTGCGCATCGAAGCGCCGACGCCGTGAAGGAAATCCAGGCGCTGATCGGCGAATCGATCGCCAACGTCGAAGCGGGCCGGAAGCTGGTGGACGTGGCCGGGGAAACGATGACCCGCGTGGTGGCCAGCGTGGCCGAAGTCACCGAAGTCCTGGGCGCCATCGCGCTGGCCTCGCGCGAGCAGAGCACCGGCGTCCAGGAGATCAACCACGCCATCGCGCAGGCCGACACGGTGACGCAGCAGAATGCAGCCCTGGTCGAGGAAGCGGCGGCCACTGCCGAGTCGTTCCGGCACGAGGCACGCCAACTTGTCGAAGCGGTGGGCCGCTTCAAGACCGACCGCAACGACGATCGCGGGCGCGTCATCGCCCTGGTGAAGGAAGCCGTGGAGCACGTGCGGCGCCATGGCGTCCAGCAAGCCTGCGCGGATCTCAACAATCCTCGAGGCCCCTTCGTGCGTGGGGAGGACTACGTCTTCGCGCTATCCGCCAACGGCACGCAGCTCGCCTTCGCGCCGGATCCCAGCATCGTGGGCAAGAACAATATCGACGAGAAGGACCCCGGCGGCAAGGCCGTGGGGCGCGAGATCCTGAAGGTCGCGAACGGTGCGGGCTTCGGATGGGTGGACTATCTCTTCCGGAATCCTGCGACCGGCCGGATCGCGCCGAAGTCGGTGTACGTGGAGGCGGTGAAGGGCATCATCCTCGGTTGCGGGATCTACATGGAGAAGGACGGCGTCGGAGAGAAGGACGGCGTCCCGGCGCAAATCCCCGGGCGCGCACGCCCGCGCCTCATTGCCCGGCCGCGCACGTCATGAAGATCGACAACGCCGTCGCGCTCGTCACCGGGGCCAACCGCGGCATCGGCCTCGCCTTCACGCGCGAGCTGCTCGCACGCGGTGCCCGCAAGGTCTACGCCGCCGCGCGCGATCCCGCCACGGTCGACGCGGACCCCGGCGTGGAGGCCATCCGCCTCGATGTCACGCGGCCCGATGAAGTGGCCGCGGCCGTGGCGCGCGCGGGCGACGTGACACTGCTCGTCAACAATGCCGGCGTCACCCACCAGGGCGGCTTCCTCGCCCCCGACAGCGAAGTGATCGCGTGGCGCATGTTCGAGATCAACTTCTTCGGGATGTTGCGGATGAGCCGCGCTTTCGCGCCGGTGCTCGCGGCCAACGGCGGGGGCGCGTTGCTCAACGTGCTGTCGATCGTTTCCTGGATCAACGGCGGCCAGCTCGCGGCCTATGGCGCGAGCAAGTCGGCCGCGTGGTCGCTCACCAATTCGCTACGCCACGAGCTGGCGCCGCAGAAGACGCAGGTCCTGGCGTTGCACATGGCCTACGTCGATACCGACATGGTGCGCGGCATCGAGGGCCCGAAGACCAGCGCGACGGACATCGTTCGAAGCGCCCTCGACGGTCTCGAAGCCGGTTTCGATGAGGTACTGGCCGATGAACGCACCCGGATCGTGAAGCAGGGGCTCACCGCGCCGAGGCCGAGCTACCTGCCGCAGCGATAACTCCTAAAGGCGCACACGCACGCATGATCCACAAGATCCTCGCTCTTTTCGGCACCGCACTGTTTGCCCTCGCGGCCCAAGCCCAAACCATTTCCCAGCCCTCGGACAACAACAGCGGCTTCGGCGGCGCCGGGATCGGGCAGAGCTTCACCGCCACCGTCACCGGCACCGTGGTCTCGATCGACGTGCGCTCGCTGAACAATACCGTCGCCACGCTGTACATCTACAACGGCGCGTTGGGCAGCGGCGTGCCTGCGGCTGTCGGCGCCCCCGCGTACACCCAGGCAGGCGTTGTCCTGACCGCAGTGGGCTCGGGAGGGGCCTTCAGCACCGCCACGCTGGCCACGCCCTTCCCGGTCACGGCGGGCTCGACCTATACCTTCATATTCGACGCCGGCGGGTTGGCGCTCTTCCGCAACGTGAACCTCTATGCGGGCGGGACGGCGATCAACAACTTCGCGGTCCTGCAACCCGCGTTCGACCTCGCGTTCCAGGTCCAGCAGGTGGGTGGGCTGGCCGGGGTGGCGGGGTTGCGAGACGCTCCCACGCTGGGAGAGTGGGCCCTCTTCGGCCTGGCGCTCTCGATGGCGCTGCTGGGAATGGGGTGGATCGCCCGGCGCGAGTGAACGAACGCTGGGCCCACTTCATGCGCTGGCCCGCAGCGCGTCCATCGCCGCCTCGACGCCTCCGCGTGCATGCGGGACCTTCGCATCGGCCAGGGCCAGCTCGATCGCGCCCAATGCTCCCAGCAGCATCGGCTCGTTCAGGTCACCCATGTGGCCGATGCGGAACACGCGGCCCTGCAGCGTCGTGAGGCCGCGGCCCAGGGCCACGCCATAGCGATCCTGCGCGATGGTGCGGACCACGTCCGCGTCATGGCCGGCGGGGACCATCACGGCCGTGAGCGAATCCGAAGCGAACTCCGGATCGAGGCAGTACACCTCGGGGCCGCCGCCCTTCCCCCAGTGGCGCACGCAGGCGCGCGTGGCATCGGCGAGGCGGCGGTGGCGCGCGAAGACGTTCTCGAGGCCCTCCTCCTCGATCATGTCGAGCGAGGCCTCGAGGCCGAAGAAGTGCGAGATGGGCGGCGTGCCGCAGAACTGCACCTGCCGGCCGTTCTCGATCATCGGGCGCCAGTCCCAGTACTTGCGGGTATTGCGCGTGGATTGGGCGACTTCCCAGGCACGCGGGTTGATCGCGGTGAAGGCCATCCCGGGCGGCAGCATGAGGCCCTTCTGCGATCCGCCGATCGTAAGGTCCACGCCCCACTCGTCCATGCGGAAGTCGTACGAGGCGAGCGAGGAGATGGTGTCGACGAGATAGAGCGCGGGGTGGCCCAGGCGGTTCATCACCGCGCGCACCTCGGCGATGGGATGGCGAATGCCCGTGGCCGTCTCGTTTTGGATCAGCATCACGGCCTTGATCTGTTTCTTCGCATCCGCCGCGAGCGCGCGGCCAACGGCTTCCGGATCGACGCTACGGCGCTCGGTGGTGGGCAACGCCTCGACCTCGAGCCCGTAGGCCCGCGCCGTGTTCGCCCAACGGTCCGCGAAGAATCCCGTCTGCGGCACCAGTACCTTTTCGCCCGGGGAAAACAGGTTCGCGATGCTCGCGTCCCAGGCCCCGTTGCCCGACGCGGCATAGGTGATCACGAACCCCACGCGCGTCTTGAGGATGCCCTTCATCCGTTCCAGCGATCGATCCCGCAGCGCCACGAAGGCGGGCGCGGTGAAATCCACCGTCGGGCGCGCCATCGCCTGCAGCACCCGGTGCGGGATGTTGGTGGGACCGGGGTGCATGAAGAACTGCCAGCCGCGAGGTACGGTCATCGTGATCTCCGAAATCGATGCCGGATGATAGCGTCCCGGCCCGTCGGGCTAAGATGGCTCCACAACAACATCACCGGGGGAGATCCAAAGTGACGCTGAAGAACGGACTGAAGATTGCCGCCGCGGCATTGGTGTTTTTCGCGGGGCAGCACGCGTGGGCCCAGGGCTACCCCACCAAGCCCATCAAGATCGTCGTGCCGGCGACCACGGGTGGTGCGATCGACACGATCGCCCGCGTGATGGCCGACAAGATGACGGCGACTCTCGGGCAGCCGGTGGTGATCGAGAACCGGCCGGGCGCCTCCAACAACCTCGGCACCGACATCGTCGCGAAGAGCGCGCCCGACGGCTACACGCTGGTGATCGTGGCTTCCAGCCACGCGACCAACAAATGGGTCTTCAAGAACCTGCCGTACGACCCGGTGAAGGACTTCGAGCCGATCATCTACACGCACGTCGTGCCGCTGCTCCTGACCGTGCATCCGTCGGTGAACGCGAAGACCGTTCCCGAGCTGGTCACGTGGATCAAGGCCAATCCCGACAAGGCGATCTACGCCACGAGCGGCAACGGAAGTTCGCTGCACATGGCCGCCGAGCTCTTCATGAGCATGACGGGAACCAAGATGCAGCACGTGCCCTACAAGGGAAGCTCCGCCGCGCATCCGGACCTGCTGGGCGGCCGCACCTTCATCATCTTCGACCCGATCACGGCGATCCTCCCGCACGTGAAGGCCGGATCGCTGCGCGGCATCGCGGTGACCAGCCTCAAGCGCTCGAGCGGGGCGCCCGAGATCCCGACGGTCGCGGAGTCCCTGCCCGGCTACGAAGCCGCGACCTGGGGCGGCATCCTCGCGCCGGCCGGAACGCCGAAGGAGATCGTCGCGAAGCTCAATGCCGCCGCGAACGCCGCGCTCAAGATGGAGGACGTACGCGCGAAGCTGCAGGGCGCGGGCGTCGAGATCCAGGGCGGGACGCCTGAGCAGTTTGCGGCCGTCATCAAGTCCGAAGTGGACAAGTGGGAGCCGATCGTGAAGGCGGCCGGGATCAAGGCGGACTGACGCGGCGGCTCAATCCAGGCGGAAGCGCTCGACCGCCTGCTCGTCCCACTCGATGCCGCTTCCGGGCCGATCGGCGGGGATCGCGAAGCCGTCCTCGATCCGCAGCGGTTCGCGCAGCAACACATCGGCCCAATCGACGTACTCGAGCAGGTGGCACGTGGGCGTGGCCAGCAGCAGGTGGACGCTCAGCTCGGGCATCAGGTGCGAGCTCATCGGCGTGCCGTGCGAAGCGGCGATCTTCGCGGCCTGCATCCAGCCGGTGACGCCGCCGATGCGAGCCACGTCCGGCATCGCGAGGTCGCAGGCTCGTGCATCCAAGGCGCGTTGCATCGCCAGGGGGCCGTTGAAGTTCTCGCCGATCTGCAGGGGTAGCGCGAGGGCGGCGGCGATCTGTGCGTTGCCGGCGTCGTCGTCGTGGCGCGTGGGCTCCTCGAGCCATGCGAGACCCTCGGAATCCAGCGCGCGCCCACGCCGCAGGGCCTCGTCGAGCGGAAGGGCCTGGTTATAGTCGACCATGACCTGCACGCTGTCCGGCAGGCGCTTCTTCACAGCACGCGTGACGGCCAGGTCTTCCTCGAGCGTCGCGTAGCCGAGGCGAAGCTTCACGGCCTTGAAGCCGTGCTCGAGGAGCTTCTCCGCTTCGTCGGCCGCGGCACCGGGGCTCATCAGTCCAAGGCCGCACGAGTTGTAGGCGGGGACGGGGCGCAGCTCCGCGCCGAGCAATCGAGCCAGTGGAACCTTCGCGGCAACGGCCAGGGCATCCCACAGCGCGGCATCGAACGCCGACAACGCCATGCGTGCGATGCCCGTGACGCCGATCAGGGTAAAGCGGCGCTCCAGCAACGCAGCCATGGCCGGCGGATCCACGGCCGAACCCACCACGACGGCCGCCGCATCCTGCACGACCTCCGCGATCGCGCGCGCGCCGCCCTTCCGGTAGCCGAAGATGTACGTGCGGCCGGTGATGCCCTCCTTCGTCTCGACATCGACCAGGAGCAGGGGCGCCGAACGCACCGTGGCCGCGCTCGTTCCCAGCACGTAGCGCATCGGCACATCCACGGCGCGCGTGCGCACACCTCGCAGGGTGAGCTGCGGGAAGGTCATGCGGCCTTGCCGCCTTCGTGGAGAGCAAGGATGTCGCTGATCGCACGGTTCAGCGGCGTGGGCACGCCCTTCTCGCGGCCCAACTCGACCACGCCGCCCGAGAGCCAGCGCACCTCGAGCTTGTTGCCGCGCTCGAGGTCGTGGTGCATCGAAGCGGACATGTCGTAGGCGACGGTGTCCGCAAACGCGAGGCGATTCTCGGCGAAATCCGCGGCGAGATCGACGCCATGCGCGCGCCCGACGGCGACCACTTCGCGCATCACGTCGAGCAGGAAGGCTCGTGTCTGCGGGTTCTCGCGGATCGGACCCACGGGCTTGCGAATGGTGGCCGTGGTGCCGGAGAGCCCGACCAGGAAGACGTATTTCTGCCAGATGTCGCGCACGATGTTCGCCGAGAGCTCGGCCTTGATGCCACCCGCGAGGCAGGCTGCGAGGAAGCGCTCCGCGCGAGGCGAGCGCGAGCCATCGAACTCCCCGAAAAGCAGGCGCTGCATCGGGCCGGTCTGCTTGATGACGCCGGGTCGGTCGATCGTGGTGGCCACGTAGCCTACGCCACCCATGATGTTCGCGGCGTCGTAGGCGGCTCGCAGGTACTGGTCCTTCAGCACGCCGTTCTGGAACGAGATGATCGCAGTGCCGGGTCCTACCAGCGGGCGGATCTGCTCGAGCACCGATTCAGTGTCCCACAGCTTCACGCCCAGCATCACGATGTCGGAGGCGCCGATGGTGGCCGGGTTGTCGGTGGCGCTGACCTTCGGCACATGCATCGGCTCCGGGCCCTCGATGCGCAAGCCGTCCGTGCGCATCGCCTGCAGGTGGGCGCCGCGGGCGACGAAGTGCACGTCCGCCCCGCCCTTGGCGAGGCGTGCGCCGAAGTAGCCGCCGAGGCCGCCCGAGCCCATCACCGCAATTTTCATCTTGTAACCCTATCGCAGATCGTCGACCGTTGGTCGTCGCGGCGGTCTCGATCCTTTCAACTTCATGGGCCCTATCATGTCGAATTCGGCGCTTCCCGTTCGACCAGGGAGTGGAATCCCCTTTCGATGCCTCGAGGACTGCAATGAACCGTAACTATGGGTGGGTGATCGTCGCCGCGGGCGGCCTGATGGGCTGCGTCGCGATGGGCGCCATGTTTTCGCTGGCGATCTTCCTCGAGCCGATCTCGCGCGACACGGGCTGGTCCCGCGCCGCCATCTCGAGCGCCATGAGCGTGAACTTCATCGTCATGGGCCTGGGCGCCTTCGGGTGGGGGTGGGCCAGCGACCGGTTCGGCGCGCGCATCGTGGTGATGGCCGGCTCCGTGCTGCTGGGCCTGGCCCTCGTGCTCGCGAGCCGAGCGACGAGCCTCGCGGCGTTCCAGGTGACGTATGGCGTGCTGGTCGGCCTCTCCGCCAGCGCCTTCGCCGCACCGATGATCGCGACGGTGATGGGCTGGTTCACGACGCAGCGCGCACTGGCCGTCTCGCTCGTCTCCGCGGGGATGGGCGCCGCGCCGATGACGGTTTCGCCCATGGCGCAGTGGCTGGTCTCCGAATACGGCTGGCGGCCCGCGATGATGATGATCGGGATCGGGGCGTGGATCCTCACGCTGCCGACCACGCTGCTCGTTCGCCCGCCGCCGAAGGCAGAACCCGAAATCGCCGCGGAAAACGCACCCACCAAACCCGCGGGGCAATCCGATGAGATGTGGAAGGCCCTCCGCTCGCCGCAATTCATCGTGCTCGCCCTCACCTTCGTCGCGTGCTGCTCGGCGCACGCGGGACCGATCTTCCACATGGTGAGCTATGCCATGGTGTGCGGCATCGGCCCCATGGCGGCGGTGAGCATCTACAGCGTCGAAGGCTTCGCCGGACTGGGCGGGCGCCTGCTGTTCGGCATTGCGGCGGACAAGCTCGGCACGAAGCGCGTGCTCATCTTCGGCTTGCTGGTGCAGGCCGCCGCGATCGCCACCTATGTGTATGTGCGGGACTTGAAGGAGTTCTATTCGCTCGCGATCGTGTTCGGCGCGGCGTATGGCGGCGTGATGCCGCTGTACTCGGTGCTCGCGCGCGACTACTTCCGGCAAGAGGTCATCGGCTCCGTGCTCGGCGCCGCGATGATGCTCTCCTGCATCGGCATGGCCGCGGGCCCGCTGGTGGGCGGATGGGTCTACGACCACTACAACAGCTACACGTGGATGTTCCTGGGATCGGCGCTGGTGGGGTTCGGCGCGGTGGCGATTGCCTTCGCATTTCCCAAGCCCGCAAGGAGCTCGACCGCCTAGCGCAACGCCGTCTCCAGCCACTTCGAAAGCCATTCGGCGATCTCGAGGCTGTTCGTGTCCTGCATGAGCATGTGCGAGTTGCCGGTAATGCCGATCTCCGGCAATACGACAATCTGCACCTTCCCACCGCGCTGATTGGCCGCGGCGACGAACTCGCGGCACAGCTTCAGGCGCGGCGACCAGCGGGGCGAGAGGTCCATGTAGTCGCCGTACAGGACCAGGATCGGCATCTTCGTGTAGGGCGTGAGGTCGCTCGTGGCCGCGGGACACGCGCTGGGCTCGATCGAGACGATGGCGGCGATGCCATTCGTGTCGAGCGCGGCGGCCTGGAACGGATAGATGCCCGATTGCGAATGGCTCATGAGCACCGCGCCGCCGAGCTTGCGCGCGAGCTCGCCCAGCGAAGGCACCGTGGGGTTCGGCACCGGCAGCGCGTTGAACCAGTCCGGCACCATTTGCTTCCAGAACTCGGCCTGAGCCTCGACCGGGAACTTCACTCCCGGAAAAGTCTTCCCGTGCTCGGGACCGAAACGGAAGATGACCCACGCCGGCTCCTGGCCCGCCGCATAGAGGGTCGGCAGCGTTTCGATCGCAGCCGCGCCGGCCTTCACCTGGTTGATCGCGGCCGGGCTCCACGCGGAACGCCCGCGCCACGCTTGGTCGATCACGTACGTGCCATAGCCTTTGCGCACGAAGAACTCGTCCCAGCCCATGCGGCCGTCGGGCGTGGTCTCCCAGGTTTTTCCCGTGAGGCAGCAACCGTGGACCATCACGATCGGGACGCGCTTCGCCGAGGGCGGCACTTGATAGCGCACGTACATCTGGTCGACGACGATGGTGCCGGCCGCGGTGACGGTGGGCACCATCGACATCCTGTCGGAGCGCACTTCGCGTCCGCCGATGAAGAAGCTGCCCTGCTTCGCGATCACGAGATCGCCTTGCATGGCGGGCTGCGACGCACAGCCGCCCAGCAGCATGATGAGGGTGGCGGTAACGGCCAGGCTTCGGATGGTCATTGGCACTCCTCGTGTCGTCCTACTTCGAACCTACCACGAACTGATTGCCATCCGGATCCTTCATGATCATGTACGTGCCCCAGGGCTCCTTCTTCGGCTCCGAGACGAACTCGACGCCGCGCTGCTTCAACTGCCGGTAGGTCGCCTCCGCATCGTCGCAGGCCAGGGATCCGTTGAAGAATCCCCCGATCCGGTCTTCGTGCCCGTCGGGCGTGAACAGCACGAACCTCGTTTCCGAGTCTCCGATGCGCAGCTCGATCCAGCGCTGCTTGTCGTTGAAGGGCTGGTCCGTCGCGATGCGGAATCCGAGTTTCTCGGTGTAGAAGGCCAGGGACCGATCCTGGTCGGTCACGGGGACGCTGACGAACTTGAGGTGGGTGATCATTTTCGGCTCCCGGGTGCGGGTAAAGGATGGGAGCGATCGTCGCACGGGCGGATTGCCAGCATTGCTCATCATGGCTATAGTAATAATGACATGAGCATGCTCCCCCTTGACCAGTACGTCGTGGATGTCCTGATGCCGGACCTGATCGGCCACGACAAGTCGCCGGCCGCATTCGTCATCTACCTCTATCTCTGGCGCATGGCCAGCAGCCGCGGCAAGGTGCAGGCGAGCTACACGACCATGGCCGTGGATACGGGCCTCTCCAAGGCGAGCGCCCAACGCGCCGTCGGACTGTTGAAGCGCCGCAAGCTCATCACCATGACGAAAACCAGCCCGACCAGCGTGCCGGAATACCGCGTGGCGCGCCCGTGGCTGGGGAGGATGCCAGGATGAAGTTCAGAGGACTCGCCCTTGCCGGCTGCATCGCCCTCCTCCCCGCCCTTCCGCAAGCGGCGCCCCTGGCCCTCGGTTGGGTGGCGGAAGACGCGACGCATCCCACGTTAGGGCCGCTGCGATTCGCGTTCAACGGCACGATGGTCGTCACGCCCGTCGGGAATGCCAATGTCTACTCCCGCGCGTATGTCTCCTGCGCGCGAAACAGCCGCAAGCTCACCATCGAGCTCACCAGTACCGTTTCACCCGACAAGGCCGATGGGTTGCGACCCAGATCCATGCCGACGCTCATGTGCACGAAGGCGGGCCGACAAGAGACGCTCGTGCCGCGTTGGGAAGTGAGCCAGAACGGCGACGCACTGGCTCGCGATCTCACGGCTTCGTCGTTGCGCGAGTGCACGTCGATCGATGTGGCGCAGGAGATCGAGCTGCCTCAGGGCTGGGCGCGAGAGAGTGTTCCGGTCACCTTCGCGATTGCGCCGTCCGGGCGTGAGTTGGCTTCGGTCCTGGCGGCATGTGGCGGCGCGTCCGTGGCTGCAGCGCCTTCGAGCCCCGCACCGAGTTCCGACGCCACGTGGACACCCGCTCGCGTCGTCTCAACAGGCAAGACCAACGTGCGCGCCGGCCCATCGACGCAATCCGCGCTCGTGACCCAACTTCATCCCGGCATGACGCTCCAGGCGCAGAAGGCGGATGGCGATTGGTGGCGCATCCGGTCTTCGCCGGGTGGGAAACTGGTCGAAGGCTACATTCGCGAGGACCGGCTGGTCTTCAAGTGAAAGCGGCGCGCGTGCGGGCAGCATCGCGCGCCGGTGCAACGCAACGCTACTTACCGGCTTCACCCCGCTCGGGCATCTGCGCACCGAAGACGCGCTCCGGCTTGCCGGCCTTGAACGCCTCCGCCGCTGCCTTGGGCTTCGCAGCGTCCGCCTTGTCATCGGCGAGCGCCTGCTGCCACACCATCCATTGCACGAGCGCTCCCGACATCTGCAGCGAGAAGTCAGTGGAGATCCAGGTCTTGCCGCCGTCCGGGTACGTGGGCGTGTCGGGCCCGTAGATGCTGGCGCCGTTCACCGTCGAGATGAACGACGTCGCGCACTTGGTGGGGGCGAAGTAGAGGCCGTCCATCTGCGCAAACGTCACGCCGTTCTTTTGCTTGCTGGGGTCCGTGCCCGGCGGGGCGCATTGCGGCGTGAGGTTCGGCCCGAACTGCGACAACAGGGACGGGACGTTCGTGTTCTTGTCGGGAACCGAAGCGGTCATGTGGCACGACGTGCACGAGCTGTTCACGTTGTCGGCGGGGCCGTTCAGGCGCGAGTTGCAGCCGAGGTGGCCGGGCTGCGCGGAAACGACGGAGCCGCCGGCCTTGTTGAGGCGACCCACCACGTCCCATGCGATCACTTCCTGGGTGAAGCCGTTCTTCTTCGGATCGGGCGGGAACGAGAAGGCGAGTTGGCCGGCAGGCGGAGTGTCGTCGCCCCACATGAGGCCAAGCAGCGAGATGCGATTCCACGGGTTCTTCTCCGCGGCCTTCTGCTGGCCGTCGGCGACGAAGGTTCCGAAGACCCATCCCGTTGGCGCGCGGTTGTCCCTCACGGCCACGTCGAACTGGATGAGCGTGACCTTGCTGGGCGAGCGAGGGCAATCCACGCTCTGCTTCGGCATCGACTCGTTCGGCGGAGTGCAGAACGTGGGGTTCGAGGTCCCGGCCTTGCCCATGCTCGTGTTCGCCGTCCACGAGGGCATGTTGGTGAGGAACGGCATGTCGGTGGGAGTTGCGGTCGTGAAGAGCAGCTTGCCGATCGCGGTCCCTTCCGGGAAGCCCAGGTTCTTCGTGGGAACGGTGGCCACGCCATTCGGACCCCAGACGCTCGCGAGCGTCGGTGCCGCATTCCCGTTGTAGAACGCGACCGCCCAGACCGTCGTGCCCAACATGGCCGGCTGCGAAGCGACGCTCACCGAGACGGGGGCTTCGCGCGTGAGCCCGTGGATGAACTCGCGGCCCTGGAGCACGTTGTACGTCTGGAACGGCATGTTGAACCACTGCCGCTTGCTGTTCTTGCAATGGTTCCAGTCGGTGTTCACGTTGCCGGAATCGATGTGGCCTTCCTGGATGTAGTGCATCAAGGCCCAGGCGTAGTCATGGGCGAGCTTCGCCTTGTCGGCCTGCGAGATCCCGGGCTTGAACATCGCGTCGAACTTCTTGTCGCGCCACTTCTGCGCTTTCGGATCGTCCGGCTTGCCGGCGGAGTACGCGTCGGAGATCTGCCACGGCGGGTTGGTATAGGCCGGGTTCTTCGGGTTCCAGTTCTGCGACGCCGGCGAGTTGGTCACCTTCTGGCCAAGCCACATGCCGACCTTGTCGAAGGCGGGATCCTGCCAATACGAAGGCCACACGCCGGTGCACGTGCCGGCCGCGGCGGCGATGGGCGCGTACGCGAGGCTTCCGATGAGCGCTGCAAAAGTCAAAACGATACGCATGGGGGACTCCTCTTTGTTCAGTGATGTTGGAACTGCCGAACGAGATGATCTGCGGTACGAAGCGTCATGGCGGCGATGGTGAGCGTCGGATTCGCCGCATCGACGGTGGGAAAGAGCGCGCTGCCGGTGAGCCAGAGGTTGGGATGGTCGTGCGTGCGCCCGAAGCCGTCCGTGACGGAGAGCCTGGGATTCGTGCCCATCCGGCACGTGCCCATGAGGTGGCCCGCGCCCTTGAGGTCGGCCACGATCTGCACGTCGTCGCAGCCGAGCGCGCGCAGCATCTGCGTCGAGAACTTCTCGAACGCGACGCGTCCGGCCAGCGTGTAGTCGTCGATCTTGTACGAGATCTTCGGCAGCGGAACGCCGGTTCCCGGCTCGAGGTCGTCCGAGAGCGTGACCGTGCTGTCCTTCTGCCCTTCCGGTTCGATCAGGCCGTCGATCTGCACTTGCCGACCCACATCCCACGCGAGCTGGCGTTCGAGCGACTTACCGTAGAGGCCCTTCGCGAGCAACGCATTCAGTTGGCCGAACGGCGAGTTCTCGGCCCATTGCGTTCCGATGTTCTCGATCTCCACGCGGAAGGCACCCCGGTCGCGCCGGAACCAGCCGTCGCGCAGGCTTTCGATCCCCGACGTGGAAAGCGGCCCGCGGAACGGATACAGCGGCTCATCGGCGAGGCCGTAGGCGATCACGATGTTGTGATCCATCAAGTGACAACCTACGAGGCCGCTGGTCTTCGCCAATCCGCCCGATTCGCGCTGCGAGTTGAGCAGGATGCGGGGGATCTCGATGGCATGGATCGCGAGGACGAACTCCTTGCCCTCGACGGCGACATCCTTCGCGTCACCAACGCGGCGATACCAAAGCTTGGTGACTTTCCCCGAACCATCGACCTCGAGCTTCGTGATGGCAGCTCGCTTGATCAATTCCGCGGGCACGCTACCTTCGCGATTGGCCGGATCGAGCGCGGGATTCAGCGCGCGCTTGAGATGGACCGTCGCGTCGTACTTCGCCTGGATGGGACAGAGCGGAATGCAGTTCACGCTGCCCGCGCACGGCGGCCGGTCCTGGTACGGGACGGAGTTGCGCGCCTGCGGCGTGGGATCGACACGAACGGGCATGCCTTCGAACGTCATTCCCGCGAGGCGCTCCGCCATGCGCTTGTCGCTGTACGACTGGACGATCGGCGGCATCGGATAGGGCCGCCCGTAGCGCGGCGTGAGCAGGTTCGCCGAGGCATCGTCGCCCGAGACCCCGATCTCCTTTTCCGCTTCCCAGTACCACGACTCGAGGTCCTGGTAGGTGAGCGGCCAATCCGCGCCACGCCCGTACAACGTGCGTTCACGGAAGGTGCTGGGGACATAGCGAAGGCTCGTTCCCAGCCAATGCCACGTCGTGCCGCCGATGACCTTGGCGTACGTGCTCTGGAACTTCGGCAGCTTGCTGTTCGGATCCTCGTAGGCCGGGCCGCGGTAGTACGGGCGCAGGTTGTCCTCGTAGGGCATCTGCGGGCCCGGATAGCCTTCGTTCCAGTACGCCGCATTGGGGATGTGCGAGGTGGAAGCGAACACGCGATCAATGAGCGGCTGGCGTTGGTCGGCGCCCGTCTTCGGATCGAAGTAGAGCGTGTCGCCGTAATCGAGGAGGAGCACCTTGATGCCGGCCTGCCCGAGCTTGTTCGCGAGGATCGAGCCCACGAAGCCCGCGCCGGCGATGACGACGTCGTATTTCGGGCGGGTGCTCACAGCGCACTCCGCTTGCGACGCAGCACGAGCGTCACGGGCGACGCCGAGCCCGGATCGGCGACGGGCACCGCGGGCGGATAGGCCCAACTGCCGTAGTACGGCCCCGTGACGCCCATCGGATTGCCGCCGATCGCATTCCACACGCGTGCCGATGCGTACGTCTCGACCGGCGCAGTCTTGATGTAGTAGCCCATGAAATCGCCGAGCAGCGCGGCGGAATGCCACAGCGCGATCACGCCGCGCGCGACGGGTGATGCGACCAGGAGCTTGCTCAGCGCCTCCGGAGTCGCGGGGACGTTGGCCAACGTTGCCCGAACGTCCGCTAGCGAAAAAGGTGCGGCATATGGGAAAGGCGCGTTGTGCCCGAACGGCGAGAGGTTGCCGATGGGCGCCAGGTGTTGCGCGGCTCTCGTCACCGCATCAGTCGCATCGGGAAGATTCGAGGTGTTCGGCATTCCGGTGACGGCGAGGAATTTCCGGATGGCGTCCTGGTAGGGCTTCGTCGCCGCTTCGTCGGGCAGGGCACTCGGAGGCAGCGCGCCGGCGAGCAGCGTGCAGTAGTAGGCCCGCGCAAGCCACGGCGGGAGCGCATCGTCCTCGAGGAGGAGGCTCGACAGCCGCGTGAACTTCGCGAGCCAATCGTCCTGGAGCAAGCCGTCGAACGGCGTGGTGGCGGCCATGTCAGGTATCCCGGGAAGGTGGAGGCGCGGAGCCGAACGCCTGCGCGATCGCGCTCAACGTTGCGGACACGGCACGCAGTTGGGGCGCGATGGCTTCGACGGAGGCGAGCTCCGCGGCACGGGACGCGTCGTCCAGCAATCGGTCGTACAGGTAGCGCCACGCCGAACCCGCGAACGGGAGGAGCTGCACTTCGGGATCGATCTCGAAGCTGGGACCCGCGGTGAACCCGGGCGTCTGCTCGCCCATCGGACGGGTGGTCAGCACTTCGCCCAGGGGCTTGATGATCGCCGTCATGATGCGCACGAACGCCATGAACAGCCTGGCCTGCGCGGGACCTTCTTGAGAAGGCGTCGCGAAGAATCGGTAGAGCATCAGCAGCATCGTTTCGTACGTGGACGAGCAGAGGTTGTTCACCTTGAGCGTCGTCGCGTCGTCGATGAGCCGCCAGCCCGGGAAGGTGTTGTCGAGATGGAGCTCGGAGAGCGGATTCGGATGGACCGGCCGCACGGGATTGAATCCGGGATCGGCCTTCTGGAAAGCCACGAACTGGTTGTAGATGTTCAGGAACACGCCGAAGTGGCTGTCCTGCCGGTCGCTGGTGGTGCCCTCGCCCTGGTGGATGATGAGCTCCACGGCCAGGCGCGCATCGTCGCGCGACAGGACCTTTACCACCTGCGGAAAATCGATGAGGCGCCCGTCGACCTGGCCCTCGGCCGGACCGATGATCACGTCCGGCAGCGTGAGGAAGGCCTCGCCGATCGCTTCGTACATCTCGCCGATCGTCACCGCGCGCCGGGCACGGCTCGGATGGGCCTTGCGCAGGAGCTCCGGGGGAAGGTGCGCGAAGGCGTAGTTCTCCGGGGCCGGGGCGCCGTCGTCCACGAGGCCATCGCATTTCGCACGGATCGGCGGGCCGAAGCTCATGCGCGAAAGAACCTGGTCGGTTGGCCGCTCGTAGCAGATGTACCGCTGGATCGTCTCGGCCGAGAACGGATCGAGCCGCCAGGGGAGGTGCGTCGGGTAGTAGTCCGGCGCCTGGGGAAAATTGGGACGGCGAAGCTGCACCGTCCCACCCGCCGCCGTAGCAAGGTTCGAGGCCTGCACCAGGTGCACCATCTCCTGTGCAGCGATGAGGAAGATGTCCGCCTTCCAGCGGCGCACCGCCGTCAGTTGCTCGCCCGTCGAGATGCCGCCCTCGGAGAAATCGTCCTTGAGGGAGAACGCGGTGAACAGGTATTGGAGGCACAGGCCCTGCTCCACCTCGCAGGCGACCGAGAGGTAGTAGAGCAACTGTTCGCGAGACGCGAGGACGGGAATGGGCATTTAACGGGCATTAAGCATGCGTGCCGAGATTCAGCCGCAGTGGGCCCGCCGCGTCCATTGGACAAAGGTTTAGCGACTCCTGGCGTGCTAGATTCCAGCGCCAACGTGCGGGGGTTAAAACATATGTTTCGGAAACTGAGTGCGGTCGTGGCGACGGCGTTGCTGCTCGCTGCCGTGCCGTCGGAAGCCCAATGGGCCCGCGGCATCGAAGGCCAGCGCAAGGCAGACCTCGGCAACGGCTTCTATCGGAACCCGATCCTCGCCGGCGACTACCCCGACCCCACGATCATTCGCGAGGGTGCGGACTACTACCTCACGCACTCCTCGTTCGATGCGGTGCCGGGTCTCGTCATCTGGCATTCGCAGGACCTGGTGAGCTGGCAGCCGCTCGGGCCTGCGCTCACGACGGCGGTGGACAGCGTGTGGGCGCCGGACCTCGTGAAGCATGGTGGGCGGTACTTCATCTATTTCGTTTCCATCGTTACCAACCCGGTAACTGGTGCGAAGGGTCGAAAACTGTACGTGGTGACGGCCGAGAACATTCGCGGGCCGTGGGCGGCTCCGCGGGAAATCGTCGTGCGCAATGCGAAGGGTGGCCAGGGCGCCACGATCGACCCGGGCCATGCCGTGGGCGAGGACGGCAAGCGCTATCTCTTCATGGCCGGCGGCGTGCGCGTGCAACTTCGCGACGATGGGCTTGCGGTTGCGGACGGCGAGGCCGGCGTTGCGCGCGTCGTGTACGAGGGCTGGAAGTATCCGGAGGACTGGGACGTCGAGAGCTTCTCGATGGAAGGCCCGAAGATCGCGCGGCACGGCGGCTACTTCTACATGGTGCTCGCGGAGGGTGGCACGGCCGGGCCTCCTACCGGGCACATGGTGGTCGTGGCTCGCTCACGCTCGATCCATGGGCCTTGGGAGAACGCTCCCAACAATCCCGTGGTGAGGACTCGTGATGCGAAGGAGGCGTGGTGGTCGCGCGGCCACGCCACGTTGATCGAAGGGCCGGACGGGAAGTGGTACAGCGTCCACCACGGCTACGAGAACGGGTTCATGACGCTGGGGCGACAGATGCTGCTGGAGCCGATCGAGTGGACGGCGGATGGGTGGTTTCGCGCTCTTGGTGGGGATCTCGGACAGCCGCTCGCGATGCCTTCGGGTGGGAAGGCCGTGCCGCATGGGATGGCGTTGTCGGATTCCTTCACGCCGGAGAGGTTTGATCTTGTGTGGCGGTTCTTTCAACCGGGGCCGAACGAGAAGGACCGCGTGAAGCTGAAGGACGGTGTGCTCACGCTCGCGGCGAAGGGGACGTCACCGAAGGACAGCGTGCCCTTGATCCTGACCGCTGGAGATCGATCGTACGAGATCGAAGTCGTGATGGAGTTCGACGAGGGTGCGCAGGCCGGGATCCTGCTCTTCTACAGCAAGGCGCTGTACGTGGGGCTGGGGTTCAGCGCGAACGGCCACGTGATGCATCGGTATGGGCAGGAGCGGGTTGGGGGGAAGCTACCCAACCTCACGGGGAATCGAGTGCATGTTCGCCTGCGGAATCAAAACAACATCGTGACGTTCTGGACGAGTCCGGATGGGAAGGCGTGGACGAAGTATCCCGTGCAGATGGAGGTGAGTGGGTATCACCAGAATACGGGGGGGGATTTTCAGGCGTTGCGACCGGGAATATACGCCGCAGGCGAGGGAAAAGCGCGAATCGTTCGATTCCAATACCGCAACGCAATCAACTAGGACTTCACGACGCAGCTCTGGCACAACCGACAAAGCTCCGGTCAAACCGTCCTAAGGGCCCCCTCCAAGGCACCCCGAAATAGTCCGGCCAACTCTTCACAATCGGTTCAAACACATGCCTTGCGGCTCGCAAGACTGCGCGCGCCTCACTCGGCGATGACGGTCTTGACTCTCCCGACACCGATCCAGGCAAATCTCGCGGGAGCGTTCGATCCACCTATAGCCCCGTTACAATCCGTCTCGATGCGATCCTGCTGAGAGCAGGGGCGCACCTGTCAAAAAAATCGTGTTCCCGTCACCGCAAACTACGCGGCGCCCTTCCCACGTTGAAGCAGCACCTTGCGCCCGAGAGCGGTCAAGTCGACGCCCGTCATTGACCGGACAACCGCTTTCGAAATCAATTCTTGTTCGCGAAGTGAATCAACAGCCGCCTTCGTCGCGAGACGTTCATCAGCATCGCGAATGCCCTTGATGTCCTGCTCGGCCAAGCCTTGCTGCATAGACAAGGTCATGAGAACGCCTCGCTCAATATCGTTAAGAGAGGCCCAAATCTCGGCAGGCGCTCTTGTGAGAGGAGCGGCAGGAGTGCCTCTTGGCTCCGAAGGCGGCTCTGGACTCTCAAGCAGAGAGGAGATGCGCGTGCGCTGTGCGGTCTCGACCTGGCGAATTAGCCCACGCAACTGAAGAATCTCTTGATCACGCGCCTGTATAACATTGTCGAACTCCAACTGCTGAGCCAAAGCCTTCGCTCTAAGAGATCGGGCCTCTTCTTCTGAGAGTGGAGTTTCCCCTTCAATGCGGAGCAGCTCTTGCTTCAACTCGAGCTGCCTCTGTCGGTAGAATCGAAATACGTATCTTGCCGGATATGGATACACGAAGATGAAGAACACCGAAGCCAACAGCGGATATGCGACACCTCGCAACAAGACCGCCTGCCAATCAGGGAATACGTAGTTGTCGATTAGTAGAAATTTCGTAGTTGGCTCGCGGTCCGAAAACACGATCGCGATAAATCGATAGTTGATGAGGACCCAAGCCAACGCGAACGAAGCAAGCAACGGACTCACGGCCCGATCGTACAGCTGGGCCTTTACCGAATTGGCAAAGTCCTCAAACTTCATGGTCAACGCAGTTCACGACCCCGTCGCAGCACGAAAAGAATCTTGTTTAACTCGGCGATCAGCCCAAGTCACAATATCCGCCGCAAGGGAACCCGGGCTATCGGCCACGTCTACTTCGATGCCAGCTTTGCTCAACTTCCACTGAGCGATATCGAGAATATTGTCGATCTTTGCTGTGCCCGGAGAATTGGCCTTCATCGACGGGCGGAGAACGAACAGGCCAGCGTCGGACGACGACGCAAGAGCTCGTGCCGCAATTAGATCAACTGAAGCGCGAAGAAGCGCTCGCTCTACGTTTTCGGCCTTAGAAAAGGCGGCAGAAACCACGGACGCGAAGTGAGAACCCAGACGTAAAGGAAGATCAAGGGCATGCCTAGACGCGGCCTCTCCATACACTACGACTTCCTCCTGCGCGATAAATTGATCAGCAAAGAGGCCAGCTTGAATACGAACCTCATTGAATACTTGTTCACGAACTTGAGTGTTGTTCAAGAACCGCGCACGATCCTTCGCTGGAATATGAACAGGTCCATCCAAACTCACCACAGAGGCGAACAGCCGCCGAACAATCTCCTTAGGCGACTCTCCACGCACTATTTTTGGAGAAGTCAATTCAATGCAAGGCAACGTCCTGCCAATGCTTCCTTGACCTGACGCCGCTCTGATCGCGCTTAGAACGAATCGCAGTTCGTCTTCTGCCGCCTCGCCGTAGAGGTGACTGAATTTTTCAAACTGCGTCAGAAGATGCACAGTTTGACTTGCACCGTCCGAGAACAGGACGCCAATGTTCAGTAACTCATGTGTTGCGAAGTCCGGTCTTAACTGGATGGCACTCCAAGTTCCCTCTACCGAATAGGCGGAGGGAGAGTAGGCCCGTTCCGACAGCGCATGCAGGTCGATTTTCATACGAGCAACCCCTGACCATCTCGAATGCGCTGAGGGCTCATTCGAGCTCGCTCTACCAGATAAGGAACGATGTCGTGCGCGGTTGTTCTCTTGCCCGCGGACAGGAGGTCAAGCCATTGCTCAATTTCGCCGCGCGCCGCTTGCACCGTCTCATAGTGCGATTCCGCCGCCACCATCATTCCGCTCTTAACCGCGTGCGGGACATTGGCGCCGAAGATCTCGTCAGCAAGGAAACTTCTTGTTTGCGTGTTTGCGTCAAACCCATGAAGTCGCGAGAGCCCTCCCGCAATTTCGGCGTGATCAACCAGCACAAAGTCACCATTTCTTACCGCGATCAGGTTGTCCTCACTTCGATCGCTGTTCGCAACCAGATCATCAAACGCTATAACCGAAGGCAGCATCTTCCACTTTCGCAGACGACGGTGCATCTCGGGATTCGTTACCGAATGCAGGAGACGTACCGGAGGGCCCTCGATGGCCTCGGTGGCCCACGCCATCGTTAGCCCAGATTCGCTCACGAGATGTTGGCGAAAGGCCGGGTGAACTGCAAAGAGTCGCTCTGTGGGAAGTATGAGCAGATAGGCGCGCGCCGCGACAGGCAGTCTCCCGGCTCGAGCAACAAGATATCCAACCAGCTCATTCGTAAGTCCGTTTGCCGTGAACGGCTCCGGAAAGACCTTCACAAATACCTGCCGAATGCCCCGCGAAACTGTAGCGACCTGCGCGACATGAACTAAAGAGGTCGAGTTTTCTCGAATCACCTCAAGCTCGGTGAGGTAGGCCGGGCCACTCAATAGCTCTACGTTCTCAGTTGAGTACGCTCTTGCGGAATTGGACGCTTTCGTCGAAGCCCTCCTGGCCTCCCTCTATTTCGCACTTAGTCCCAGCTAAGCGCTCCGCCCGTTTGATATTCGATCACTCTCGTCTCGAAGAAATTCTTTTCCTTCTTGAGATCGATGAGCTCTGACATCCACGGGAATGGGTTGGTGGCACCTTGAAACATCGGATCCAGCCCGATCTGCTGGCATCGGCGATTCGCGATGAACCGCAGGTACTCCTTGAACATCGGCGCGTTCAGTCCAAGCACCCCACGCGGCATCGTGTCTTCCGCATAGGCGTACTCCAACTCCACCGCCTTCATCATCAGGTCGGAAAGCTCGCGGCGCAGCTCCGGCGTCCAGAGGTGCGGGTTCTCGAGCTTGATCGTATTGACCAGGTCGATCCCGAAGTTGCAGTGCATCGACTCGTCGCGAAGGATGTACTGGTACTGCTCGGAGGCACCCGTCATCTTGTTCTGGCGGCCGAGCGAGAGGATCTGCACGAACCCCACGTAGAAGAAGAGCCCCTCCATGATGCAACTGAAGACGATCAGGCTCTTCAGCAGCGCCTGGTCGGCTTCCGGGGTGCCCGTCTTGAAGTTCGGATCGGTGAGCGTGTTGATGAACGGGATGAGGAAATCGTCCTTGTCCCGGATGCACTTCACTTCCTTGTACGCCGCGAAGATCTCGCTCTCATCGAGACCCAGCGATTCGGCGATGTACTGGTAGGCGTGCGTGTGGATCGCCTCCTCGAAGGCCTGGCGCAGCAGGTACTGGCGGCACTCGGGCGCCGTGATGTGGCGGTAGGTGCCCAGCACGATGTTGTTGGCGGCGAGGGAATCGGCCGTCACGAAGAAGCCGAGGTTGCGCTTCACGATCAACCGCTCGTCATCCGTGAGCCCGTTGGGGTTCTTCCAGAGGGCGATGTCGCGGTTCATGTTGATCTCTTGCGGCATCCAGTGGTTGGCGCAGCCGGCAAGGTACTTTTCCCAGGCCCACTTGTACTTGAACGGCACCAGCTGGTTCACGTCGGTGCGCGCGTTGATGATGCGTTTGTCCTCGGCGCGGACGCGGGTGTGGACTTCACCCTCTCCCCGGCCCTCTCCCAAGGGAGAGGGAGATTCGAGGATGGGCGAGCCCGCCGGGGTGGAGCGGGCGGTGGGGATGGCCTGCTGCAGTCCGAGGGAGGGACGGGCAACGGGGGTGTCGTCTTCGAAGCTCAGCATGTTTCTTGTTCCTTAAGCTGCTTTAACTGTCGTATCGATTACTGCGGCGCTCACGAGCCCGACCGGGATGCGGTCGCTCTTCGCGGCGTTGGCCTTCCAATGCAGGGCCTGGAGGTTCTCGGGGTTCGAGGTGCCGCCCAGTTGCTGGGGCTTGATGAAGTCCAGCTCCCAGCCGAACGGCGAGGTTCTCTTGCCGTAGTCCTGGTAGCGCACGAGGTTGCCGAGGCAGTCCTTCCGGAATTCCCAGGAGTTCAACTGGCCCGAGACGGGGCTGGTTCTCGACCATGCGGCGCGCTTGAGGTCTTCAAGCAGGTTCATGTGTTCGTGCAAGGACATGGCGTTACCTCCCCCGGTAAGTTAGATCCTTGGATCGTTCACGACGATCGCATCCCCCTCGAGCCCGCGCGCGCCCGTGATCGGCTTGAAGCGCGTTTCGAGGTACTGCTCCACGCCATCGCGCAGGGCCTTCGGTAGCGGCGCCCACGTCGCGAACAACGGCTTGAAGAGGCTGGTGCCACGGATCTCCGCGTCGCTGCGATGCGCACCCAGGCGCTCCGCGATCGCGCCCTGGCCGATGCGCACGCAACGGCCGGCGGAATTCCAGATCATGTAGATGCCCGAGAGCCCGATGAAGTAACCGTGGGCGAAATCCACCTCGTCCAGGTTGAACCACGTGCCGTCGTCTTTCATCGCCCACTCCACCGCGACCTCGGTCGGCAGCGGGAGGTCCTCGAAGCCGAAGACCGGCGGCTGCGACTGCTCGCGCGTCTTTTCTTCGACGGCGAGCTTCAGCATCAGGCCGAGGCGGTTGGAGGTGGTGGGGTGCTTGCTCATGCTCAATCCGCGATGCGATGGCCGACCGAGAACTTCCGGTTCAGCTCCGGTTCGTACTGGCCCACGAGGCGATTGGCAAGGATGGCCCGTTCGCGCTCGCGCACGTACGGCAGGTAAAGAACGCTGACATTCAGCATGCCCAGGGCCTCCCCTTCTTCCGTCCAGCGCACCACGGCGACGTGGTTCACATCCACTTTTGCTGCGGCGTTGCCGGTCTGGCCGATGTACACCGCGCGGTACGGCTGCGGGTTACCGCGTACATCGAAAACCGACAACACATAGAGGGCCGGGAGCGGCGCGCCACCGTAAATCATGATCGGCGTCGGGTCCGAGAACTGAAGGCCCCCGAAGAAGATCACTGGCAGGCCTCGCATTCCGGATTGTCGATCGAGCAGAACTTCGCCTCGGCCTCCCCACCCGGTGTTGCATCCGAGGAGGCCGGCATTCCGCCCATCGCTCCCATGGCGCCCATCGCGCCGCCTACCGAAACACTGTTCAGCTCGCCGCCCTTGCCCGTGGACTTCTCCGCGGACGAAGCCGAGAGCGTGCGCAGGTAGTACGTGGTCTTGAGTCCACGCAGCCACGCGAGCTTGTACGTCTCGTCCAGCTTCTTGCCATTCGCACCCGCCATGTAGATGTTCAGCGACTGCGCCTGGTCGATCCACTTTTGCCGACGAGCGGCAGCTTCCACCAGCCACTTGGGTTCGACTTCGAACGCCGTGGCGTAGAGGCTGCGCAGCTCCTGCGGCACGCGGTCGATCTTGCCGATCGAACCGTCGAAGTGCTTGAGGTCCGCGATCATCACGTTGTCCCAGAGGTTCGCGGCCTTGAGGTCGCGCACGAGATGCTCGTTGACCACCGTGAATTCGCCCGAGAGGTTCGATTTCACGTACAGGTTCTGGTAGTTCGGCTCGATCGAGGCCGAAACACCGATGATGTTGCTGATGGTCGCCGTCGGAGCGATGGCCACGCAGTTGGAGTTGCGCATGCCGTGCTGCGCGATGCGGGCGCGGAGAGCCTTCCAATCCATGGTTTCGGATTGGTCCACTTCCACGTAGCCGCCGCGCTCGTCGAGCAGCATCTTGATCGTGTCCTGCGGGAGGATGCCGCGGTCCCACAGCGAGCCCGTGTACGAGGAGTAACGGCCGCGCTCTTCCGCGAGCTCCGTCGAAGCCCAGTACGCGTAGTAGCAGACGGCTTCCATCGAGCGATCCGCGAACTCCACCGCTTCTTCCGTGGCGTACGGGATGCGCAGGTTCTGCAGCGAATCCTGGAAGCCCATGATGCCGAGGCCCACCGGACGATGCTTCTTGTTCGAGTCGTGCGCTTTCCGAACCGCGTAGTAGTTGATGTCGATCACGTTGTCGAGCATGCGCATCGCCGTGGCGATGGTGCGCTTCAGCTTCGCGTGGTCGAGCGAGATGTTGCCCTTCGCATCCGTCTTCAGGTGCGCGGGGAGGTTCACGGAACCGAGGTTGCACACCGCGATTTCGGTGGCGTTCGTGTTCAGCGTGATCTCGGTGCAGAGGTTGGACGAGTGCACCACGCCCACGTGCTGCTGCGGGGAGCGGATGTTGCACGGGTCCTTGAAGGTGATCCACGGATGCCCCGTTTCGAAGAGCATCGTGAGGATCTTCCGCCACAGAGTGAGTGCCGGCACACGCTTGTGCACCTTGATCTCGCCGCGGGCGGCCTTCTTCTCGTAGACCGAATAGGCTTCCTCGAACGCCTTGCCGAACTTGTCGTGCAGGTCCGGGCAATCGGAGGGCGAGAAGAGCGTCCACTCGCCGCCTTCCATGACTCGTTTCATGAACAGGTCCGGAATCCAGTTCGCCGTGTTCATGTCGTGCGTGCGGCGACGGTCGTCACCGGTGTTCTTGCGCAGTTCCAGGAACTCCTCGATGTCCAGGTGCCACGTCTCGAGGTAGCAGCAGACCGCGCCTTTTCTCTTTCCACCCTGATTCACCGCCACAGCCGTGTCGTTCACCACCTTCAGGAACGGAACCACGCCCTGCGACTTCCCATTCGTGCCCTTGATGTACGAGCCGAGAGCGCGCACCGGCGTCCAGTCGTTGCCGAGGCCGCCGGCGAACTTGGAGAGCAGCGCGTTTTCCTTGATGGCTTCGTAGATGCCGTCCAAATCGTCGGCCACCGTCGTGAGGTAGCAGGACGAGAGCTGGCTGCGCAGCGTGCCCGAGTTGAACAGCGTCGGCGTGGACGACATGAAGTCGAACGTCGAGAGGATGTTGTAGAACTCGATCGCACGGCCTTCGCGATTCACTTCGTTCAGCGCCAGGCCCATCGAGACGCGCATGAAGAACGCCTGCGGCAGCTCGATGTGGTGGTCGTTGATGTGCAGGAAGTAGCGGTCGTACAGCGTCTGCAGGCCGAGGTAGTCGAACTGGAGATCGCGCTCCGGCTTCATCGCGGCGCCGAGGCGCTGGAGGTCGTACGTGCCGAGGCGCTCGTCCAGCAGCTGGGCCTTGATGCCCGACTGGATGAACATCGGGAAGTACTCGACGTAGCGGCCGCCCATCTGCTCGTGCGTCACTTCTTCGCCGAGCACTTCGCGGCGGATGGTGTGCATCAGCAGGCGCGCCGAGGCGTACGTGTAGTCCGGATCCTGCTCGATCAGCATGCGCGCCGCGAGGATGGCGCACTTGTGCACTTCCTCGAGGGGAACGCCGTCGTAGAGGTCCTTCAGCGTCGCTTCGAGGATGCGCTTGGGCTCCACGTCCTTGCCGAGGTTCTGGCAGGCCGAGGTGATCAGGGCTTCCAGCTTGCCGACGTCGAGCGGCTCGCGGCCACCATTGACGGTGACGTGGATCTTCGGCGCGCGGGCTTCCTGCGCTTCCTGGATGCGCTTCTGGCGCTCGCGGGCACGCTCCTCACGATAGAGCACGTACGAGCGCGCGACCTGGTGCTCGCCGCCGCGCATGAGGGCCAGTTCGACCTGGTCCTGGATGTCCTCGATATGGAAGGTGCCGCCGGTGGGATGGCGACGCAGCAATGCGCCGACCACGCCTTCCGTGACGCGCTGGACCTTCTCACGCACACCGGCGCTGGCGGCGGCAGTGCCACCGGCAACGGCCAGGAACGCCTTCGTGACCGCAACGGCAATCTTGTCGGGCTCGAAGCCGACAACGGCACCGTTCCTTCTGATCACTTTGAAGTCCGAATATCGATCCTGCGGCGCAGAGCTTTCCGGCTCGTGGATTTCAGGGTTCGCGAGCTGGGCCGAAGAATGGATATCCGAAGCCAGGCGCATGGGTCGTCTCCTTAAATGTCTCTGTTTTCAGGCTTCCCGGGGCACGCTGGGACCCGGTCGGCGGTCTTTTTGACGGGCGGCTTCGGAGAGCCGCTCTAAGTCCATGATCTTGTTGTGGATAAGGCGGTCTTTTCCCGGGGTTTTCACCCCCCTTATCCACATTCACTCGACAGGAAATCCACAACATCTAGTGGCATTCCCACGTCACCGGCACAAAGTCTAGTAAATGGCCGGGGG
Source organism: Betaproteobacteria bacterium GR16-43 (assembly GCA_001953215.1). Classification (GTDB taxonomy): domain Bacteria; phylum Pseudomonadota; class Gammaproteobacteria; order Burkholderiales; family Usitatibacteraceae; genus Usitatibacter. Next base: position 2,214,473 of record CP019169.1, on the reverse strand, counting down.
CGACGCAAGAACAAAATAAAATCTTTTTTATTGCTGGCGATTCAACGGGATAAAGCGGGTTCTTGCGTAACTTTTGAGCAATATTCCCGCGAACCCGCATGGATGCTGGATCGGCGGGATCCCTGCCGGGGAAATAACGCGGCTTTGAGGGGAAACAGGCGTTAAGTGCCCTTTGCCCCAGGGGGAGGCTCCGCCTGCCCTAAAGGTCAATTGGGCGGGGAATTTCGTTGTAGGAGGATTGCGTCGTCCTTGTCACGGAGACGCGTCATGCCTACCGCAAGCCAACCGAATTCCCGAATCGACCACTTCTTCTCCGGTGCCGAAGCGCGCCTCGACCGCTGGCGTGAGCTGAGCCGCGCCGTGCAGGTCTGGGCCGCGAAGACCGATGCCGCCTCGCGCGCGACGGTCCATGCCGCGTTGAAGGACCTGCTGCCGTTCGAGGACTTCCAGGCGTATCCGGGCACGCGCCTCGTCAATTCGATGCGCGACCGCATCAAGGCCAACGACACGGTCGGCTCCGCGCGCATCGTGCAGCGCATCTCCGCCTCGCTCATGTCGCGGACCTATCGCTCCGAGGCGAGCGAATGGGAGACGGAGGACGACCAGTCCGGCGGCGGCGAGCGCCAGATGCCCACGGCCTCGGGCGACCCGAGCGCGCGGCCGTACTTCGAGGTGCTGGTGGTTTCGCCAACGCCCAGCCAGAAGTGGCCGGCGCACATCCAGAACATGCGCAAGCTCCGCCGCAACCTGGACGCCTTCATCTACGAGCCGGTGATCGTCGGCAACTTCGAAGATGCGGTCCTCGGCGCGATGCTCAACACGAACGTGCAGTCCGTCCTCATCTATGACGGCTTCCCGTTCGCCTCCACGCACAACGCGCCGGTGATGCGCCAGTTCCTGATGGCGTACCTGAACATCAAGGCCGACGACCTCGCGCCACACGACTACGGCGTGCGCCTGGCCCAGGCCATCAAGAAGATCCGTCCCGAGCTGGACATCTTCCTGCTCTCGGACCGCAATGCCGAGGCCATCGCGGCCGACCCGGGCTCCGACTGCATCAACCGCATCTTCTATGACGTCGAGGAGCCGCTGGAGATCCACCTCTCGATCCTGCAGGGCGTGCAGGACCGCTACCAGACTCCGTTCTTCGACAACCTGAAGAAGTACGCGCAGAAGCCGGTCGGCACCTTCCACGCGCTGCCGGTCGCGCGGGGCAAGTCGATCTTCAAGTCCAACTGGATCCGCGACATGGGCGAGTTCTACGGGCCCACGCTCTTCCTCGCCGAATCGTCGGCCACCAGCGGCGGCCTCGATTCGCTGCTCGAGCCCACGGGCAACATCAAGGTCGGCCAGGAGCTGGCGGCCCGGGCCTTCGGCTGCGACCACGTGTTCTGGGTCACGAACGGCACGTCCACATCCAACAAGATGGTGGAGCAGGCGCTGCTCCAGCCCGGCGACATCGTGATCGTGGACCGCAACTGCCACAAGTCGCACCACTACGGCTGCGTGATCGCCGGGGCGCAACCGTACTACGTCGAAGCGTTCCCGATGACGGAGTACTCGATGTACGGCGGCGTGCCGATCCGCGAGATCAAGAAGGCGCTGCTGGAACTCAAGGCCGCGGGCCGCCTGAACAAGGTGAAGATGGTGATCCTCACCAACTGCACCTTCGACGGCCACGTCTACAACACGAAGCGCGTGATGGAAGAGTGCCTGGCCATCAAGCCGGACCTGATCTTCCTGTGGGACGAGGCGTGGTTCGGCTTCGCGCGGTTCTCGCCCTTCTATCGCGCGCGCACCGGCATGGGCGCGCGCGACGAGCTGAAGAAGGCGTTCAAGGATCCGGCCTACGCCGAGGCCTACAAGGCGCAGGCGGCCAAGTTCGGCAAGGACCTCAATCCGAAGGACAAGCGCCTGCTGGACACGCAGCTCATTCCCGACCCGAAGAAGGTGAAGCTGCGCATCTACTCGACGACCTCGACGCACAAGTCGATGTCGGCCCTGCGGCAAGGCTCGCAGATCCACGTGGGCGACGAGGAGTTCCACACCGTCATCGAGAGCTTCCACGAGTCGGTGTTCACGCACGCGTCGACGTCGCCCAACCAGCAGATCATCGCCTCGCTCGACATCGCGCGCCGGCAGATGGAGCTGGAGGGCTACGAGCTGGTGATGCGCTCGATCCAGCTCGCGCTCGAGCTGCGCCGCAGCGTGAACAACCACCCGCTGGTCTCGAAGTATTTCCGCATGCTTTCGGTCGAGGAAATGGTGCCGTCCGAATTCCGTCCGTCCGGGTTGAAGGACCACATCGCGGACGGCATCACCTGGATGGACGCGGTGAAGTCGAACCGCGAAGACGAATTCGTGCTCGATCCGACGCGCTTGACACTCATGTGCGGCACGGCCGGCTTCGACGGCACGCAATTCAAGGGCATCCTCGCCGCCGAGTACGGCATCCAGTTGAACAAGACGTCGCGCAACTCCGTGCTCTTCCAGACCAACATCAACAACACGCGCAGCGACATCGCGAACCTGATGAAGGTGCTGGTCGAGATCGCGAAGAAGGTCGACGACACGCTCGCCAACGGCGACGAAATGACGCGCAAGAACTTCGCCGCGCGCGTGAAGTCGCTGGTCGAGGACGTGCCCAACCTGCCCAACTTCAGCTACTTCCACGACAAGTTCCGCGACAACCCGAAGGGCACCACGCTCGAGGGCCACATGCGCGAGGCCTTCTACATGGCCTACGACCACGACGGCTGCGAGCACGTGAAGCTCTTCAGCGCCGAAGCCGACAAGAGAGCCCGCTCGGGCCCGCCCCTCATCTCCGCGAACTTCGTGATCCCCTACCCGCCGGGCTTCCCGATCATGGTGCCGGGCCAGGTGATCAAGCCCGACACGATCGAGTTCATGCGCAAGCTCGACGTGAAGGAGATCCACGGATACGACAAGAACCTGGGGCTGAAGCTCATCTCGCCATCGGCGGTGGGGGACAAGTCCGGGCGGAAGGCGGCTGCCGCGAAGGCGCGGCCGGCGAAGAAGGCGGCGGCACGGAAGGCGAAGAAAGCGCGCAAATAAGGCCAATAAGAACGTCACGCAACTTTTAAAGAGGGGGCATCGCCATGGATTCGCTTTTCAAGTTCCTTGCTGCCAATCCGTTCATGCTGCTGTTCGTCACGGTCGGGCTCGCGGTATGGATCGGCAAGTTCTCGATCAAGGGCTACGGGCTGGGCGCCGTCGCGGCCTCGATCGTCGTGGGCTGCGCGCTCTCGGTGTGGGCGTCGGTTTATGGCGTGAAGCTCGAGTTGAACAACTTCGCCAAGAGCCTCTTCTACTATCTGTTCATGTACGGCGTGGGCCTGCGCGTCGGTCCCTCGTTCATCAACAGCCTGAAGGGTGACGGGCTCAAGTTCACTTTCCTCGCGGTGGTCTCGAGCATCGTGGGCCTCGTGCTGGTGGTGGTCGGCGCGAAACTGACGGACCTGCCGATGGGTGCCGCGGGCGGCATGCTCGCGGGCTCGCAGACGATGTCCGCGGCGATCGGCTCGGCCGAACAGGCGGTGACGCAGGGCGCGGTGAAGCTCGCGGCGGGGCAGACCGCGGAGTCGGTCTCCGCGATGATCGCGCTGTCCTATGGCATCACGTACATCTGGGGCACGGTCGGCATCATCCTCATCTGCAAGTACCTGCCGAAGTGGTGGGGCGTCGATGCGCGCGCCGCAGCGAAGGAGTACGAGGAGAAGTTCGGCGTGAAGAGCGCCGACGGCGAAGGCCTCACGGGCTACCAGCAGTTCAGCCTGCGGGCGTACACGCTCGAGAACGCGAAGTGGGACGGCAAGAGCATCAAGGAATTCCGGGCCGAGAACCCGGAGTACCGAATCGTGAACGTGAGGCGCGGCAACGAGCTGCTCGGCGCGGAACCGGACCTGGTGCTCAAGAAAGGCGACTCGATCGCCCTCGGCGGCACGCGCGCCGCGCTCACCGACAAGATGGGACTCATCGGCCCCGAGGCCGACGATCCGAAGGTGCTGAACATTCCGCTCGACCAGGCCGAGATCCTCGTCACCAACAAGGATTTCATCGACAAGCCGCTGAAGGAGTTCCGCAACACGGACGCGGCGGGCCAGCTCCAGATCACGAAGGTCGAGCGCGCCGGCAATCCGATCCCGCTGGCGCCCGAGATGAAGCTCGAGCGCATGGACGTGGTGTTCGTCGCGGGCCTGAAGAGCGCCGTGCAGCGCGTGGGTGACATGGTCGGCCGCATCGCGCGCCCGAGCAGCGCCACCGATTTGCTGACGCTCTCGATCGGCATGATCCTCGGCTTCCTGATCGGCCTGATCCAGTTCCCGGCCTTCGGCTCGCAAGTGGGCCTGGGCAACGCGGGCGGGCTGCTGGTGGCCGGCGTGATCGTGTCCTCGCTCCAGTCGCGGCTGCGCTTCTTCGGCAACACGCCGAACGCCGCGAGGAACATCCTCGAGGACATGGGCCTCATCGTCTTCGTGTGCATCGTGGGGATCAACTCCGGAAATTCGCTGCTGACGCAACTTACCGGCGCGATCGCACTCAAAATCTTCATCGTGGGCTTCATCGCCTGCAGCATCCCGCCGATCGTGGTGTGGGCCATTGGCTACCACTTCTTCAAGATCAACGCGGCGGTGCTGATGGGTGGGGTGGCGGGTGCGCGCAGCCATTCCGGGCCGTGTCGCGAGGCCGCCCACGAGATCAATAGCTCCGTGCCTTGGATCGGATTCCCGGTGGGCTATGCAGTCTCGGGGGTGCTGATCACGGTGTTCGGATACTTCGCAATGGTGCTCGCCAGTTGAAAGGAGGCTTCATCATGAAACGCATTCTCGCAACACTCGCCGCATTGCTGGCGCTCGCGGCACCCCTCGCGTCGCATGCGGATTCGTACAGCGACACGGTCAACCTCTTCAAGAAGGCCGGACAGAGCGCCACGTTCTTCGACACCGCCTACGGCTACGCGGTCTTCCCGAACATCGGGAAGGGCGGCGTGGGCGTGGGCGGCGCGTACGGCAAGGGCCGCGTCTACGCCCAGGGCCAGTACGTCGGCGACACGTCGATGACGCAGTTGAGCGTGGGGCTGCAGCTCGGCGGACAGGGCTACAGCCAGATCGTGTTCTTCCAGGACGAGCGCTCGTACAAGGAGTTCACCGGCGGCAACTTCGAGTTCGGTGCCGAAGCCTCGGCCGTCGCGATCACCGCGGCGGCCAGCGCCAAGGGCAGCACGGGGGGCTCGTCGGCGGGTGCCAGCGCCGGGAAGAACGATGCGGTCGCGGCCGGAAAGTACAACAAGGGAATGGCGACCTTCACGATCGCCAAGGGCGGCCTGATGTACGAGGCCAGCATCAGCGGGCAGAAGTTCAAGTACAAGCCCAAGGCGTAGCGCCGCGCTACTTCGGGACGGTTCTCCCGAGCTCTTCGAGGCGCAGCCGCAGGCCTTCGAGGGAGCCCCCGTCGGGCTCCCTCATCGCGTAGACGAGGACATCGAGGCCCACGCGCATCGCGAGCTCGATGGGCCCCGGTTCCACGCCCAGGATCCGCTCCACCCGCGACATCACCCGTTCGCGCTCCGCATCGCGCCACGACTTCACGAGCGCGGAGAGCGCGTCGTGCAGCTTGCCCTCCAGCGGCCGCAACGGCAGGCCCTTCTCCACGCCATCGAGCAGGTTGGTCGCGGCGGTGATCACTTCGGACGTCGTGCGCGCCAGCTCCTGCCGGCCGTGCACCGGCCAGACGAAGAAGCTCACGGCGAGCCCCACGACGATCCCGACGCCCGTGTTGAGGAAGCGCATCGCGTCGTATTCCAGCGCATCCGCATCGTGCATCGCGAGCGTGATGATGGCGATCGTCACCCCGACGCGCGCCACCGGCACGCCCCACCCGGCCCCGAGCGCGATCAGCGCCGTGAGCGACACGGACACGCCCACCGTCCAGAAATTCGGCCCCAGGGCAAGCGTGGTGAGGATCGCCGCGATCATGCCGACCAGCGTGCCCTTCACGCGGTTGGCCGACGTGTCGAGGTCCTCGCCGACGCTGGTGCCGACGATCAGCGAGGCCGTGAAGGCGCTATAGACCGAGTACTGGTTGAAGTTGCCCTGGGTCAGGAGGTAACCCAGGGCCGCCGCGATGCCGACCTTCGCGCAGTAGCGCCACTGCGCGCCGGTGAGCTTCCAGGTCACGGGCGCTGCGCGTCAGATCACGCCGTCGGCCTTCATCTTCCCGATCAGCACTTTCGCGAGTTCCTCGGTCGCCTTCGCCACGCTCGCCGGCTCGGTCACCTCGCTCGTGGCCGACCATACCGGCTTGTCGGCCTTCAGGTTCCAGAGCGTCGATTCGATCGTGATCACGTCGTAGATGTTCACGTCGGGGGCCGAGGCCCACGCGCCGCCGTAGTAGCCGCCGTAGCCGCGGCCGTAGAAACCGGGGCCCGCGAACCCGGGCGTGACGCTCACGTCCTTCTTCACGCGCAGCACGCGCGTGATGAGCGCCGCATCGGAGTTGGTCTTCGCCAACGCGTCGGAGAGCTGCACGTTGGAGACGGCCCCGCCCGCGAGCGTGTTGTAGCTCGAGGTCGCTCCGGTGCCGACCGCCCTCAGCGCGTTCGCGAATCCGTCCTCGAAGACGCGGCGCGCCGAATCGCTCTGGGTCACGCCGAGGACGAGGACCTGCTTGTAGGTCGGTCCGGTGAAGGCCGGGTCCTTCCAGGAATCCTTGAGGGACGTGCTCGAGCACGCGGCGAGGACGAGGGCCGCGGCGGCGGTAGCGAATGCAATGCGGGCGTTGAACATGTTTCCTCCGGGCTAGTTGGACTGGGGTGGTTGCCAGCCGCCGCCCAGCGCGCGATAGAGATCCACCGCGGCGGAGAGCTGCAGGCGTTGCGCGTCGGCCACCGCGAGCTCGGCGGCGAAGAGCTGGCGCTCCGCGTCGAGGAGGTCGAGGTAGCTTGAATAGCCGTTGTCGTAGCGAAGCGTTGCAAGGCGCAAGGCGCGGCGCAACGCGACGACCGATTGCTGCCGCGCCGACACGCGCTCCGAAGCCTGGCGGGTCTCGGTGAGCGCGGTGCGCGCTTCCGAGAACGCGCGGATCACGGTGTCGCGATAGGCGGCCACGGCGGCGCGTTCGCTCGCGCTCGCAAGATCGACCTGCGCGGCGGTGCGGCCGCTGTTGAAGACCGGCATCGCAAGCGAACCCACGAAGCTCCACGCGCGCGCGGGGCCCGAGAAAAGATCGCCGAACGCAACGCTCTCGCCGCCATAGCTGCCGGTGAGGCCGATCACCGGGAAGTACGCGGCTCGCGCGCCGGCCACGCGCGCCTGCGTGGCGCGCAGGTTCTGCTCCGCTTCCTGGATGTCGGGACGGCGCAGCAGGAGATCCGAGGGCATGCCTTCGGGCAGCGCGGGCGGAACCGGGATCGCATCGATGTCCTTGCCGCGCACCACGCCGCCCTGCACGAGCTCGCGCGGGGACATGCCGGTCAAGGTCGCGAAGGCGCCTTCGGCGCGCGAGAGCGACTCCTGCAGGTCGGGGATCGACGCTTTCGCCGTGGCGAGCTCGTTCTCGGCCTGGCGCACGTCGAGCTCCGAGGTGATGCCGCGCGTGAAGCGCTTCAGGCGCAGGTCATACGATGCGGCCCGCGATTCGAGCGTCCTGCGCGCGACGTCGAGCTGCGCGTCGAGGGAGCGGATGAGGAAGTACGAGAGCGCCACCTGCGAGGCGAGCTCGAGTTCCACCGCGTCACGTCCATAGGTCGACGCGAGGAGATCGGATTCGGACGCGGCAACCTCGTTGCGGATGCGGCCCCAGAGATCGACCTCCCACGAAGCGGCGAGCGCGGCCGAGTACGCGGTGAACGGTCCAGTCGGTGGCGGGTTGGTGTCCTGCGAAAGCTTGGTCCGCCCAGCGCCCATCTGCGCGTTCACTGAAGGCAGGTAGAACGAACGCGAGGTGCCGAGCCGCGCGCGCGACGCATCCACGCGAGCCACGGCCCCCTCGAGTGTCGGGCTCGCGGTGAATGCCATGGCGATGGCTTGGTCCAGCACCGGATCCTGGAACGCCTTCCACCAATCCTTTGCCACGGGCGCGACGGCCATGCCGGTGGGCACGTCGGTCGGCGGCAAGGTGTATTGCGGCGCGCACGCGGCGAGCAGCACCGCGGCGAGCGCGAACGCGAGCGGCCTAGTCATGCGCGCCCTCGGCTACCGGCGGTGCCGCCTTCTTGCCCGAACCGATGATGAGCCGGAAGAAGAGCGGCACGAAGAAGATCGCGATGAAGGTCGCCGCGAGCATGCCGCCGATCACCGGCCAGCCCAGCGCGTGGCGGCTCGCCGCACCCGCGCCGCTGGAGAGCACGAGCGGAACGCAACCGAGGATGAATGCGAGCGAGGTCATCACGATCGGGCGGAAGCGCTGCCGCGCCGATTCGATCGCCGCCTCGCCCGGAGGCAGCCCCTCCTCCATCTTGAGCACCGCGAATTCCACGATGAGGATCGCGTTCTTCGCGGCGAGGCCGACGAGGGTCACGAGGCCCACCTGGAAGTACACATCGTTGTTGAGGCCGCGCAGGAACACCGCGAGGATCGCGCCGAAGAGCGCGAACGGTACTGCGGTGATCACCGCGAACGGCAGCGACCAGCGTTCGTACTGCGCCGCGAGGATCAGGAACACCATGATGATGCCGAAGCCGAACGCGAACACGGCGGTACCGGACGCCTGCTTTTCCTGGAACGCGCTGCCGGTCCACGCGAGCGAGTAGTCGGTGGTGGACACTTCATTGACGACCTCTTCCAGGGCCGCGATCACCTGACCCGTGGAAACCCCCGCGGCCGGTGTAGCGACGATCTTCGCGGCCGGGAACACGTTGAAGCGCTCCACCAGCTCCGGCCCCGGGATCTTCGAGACGCGCACGAGTGCGTTCAACGGGACCATGTCGCCGGAGTTCGAGCGCACGAAAACGTTGCGAATGTCCTCGGGGTTCGCGCGGAAGTCCGCCTCGCTCTGGATCTGGACCTTGTACGTGCGGCCGAACTTGTTGAAGTCGTTCACGTACAGCGAGCCGAACGTCGCCTGCAGCGCATCGAAGATCGAGTTCACGGGAACGCCGATCGCCTTGGCCTTCTCGCGGTCCACGTCGAGGTAGACCTGCGGCACGGTGGGCTTGAACGTGGTCGTGATGCTCGCGAACTCGTGGCGCTTCTGCGCGGCCTCGACGACCTTCGCGGCCTCGGCCCCGATCGCGGCCGACGGCGCGCCCGCGCGGCTCTGCAGGTAGGCCTCGACGCCACCCGTGGTGGAAAGACCGATGATCGGCGGCGGGTTGAACGCGAAGAGCAGGCCTTCCTTCACGGCTCCGTTGGCGGCGAGGGCCCGCTTGGCGAGGGCGAACGAGTCCTGGCCCGGGCCCTTGCGCTCCTCCCAATCCTTGAGTGTCACGAACATCGCGCCCGCGTTGGGGCGGATCGTGCTGGAGAGCAGGTCGTAGCCCGGCAGCGCGATGATGTAGCGCGTCTCCGGAAACTTGCTGAGCACCGCCTCGGCGCCGCGGATCGTGGCGTCGGCACGGCTGAACGAAGCCGCGTCCGGCATGATCGAGGCCATCATGATGTAGCCCTGGTCCTCGTCGGGGACGAGCCCGCCCGGCACGTGCTTGAAGAGCAGGAACATCGAGCCCAGCAGCACGAGGATGATCGTGAACGCGACGGCCACGCGCCGCGAGATGAACGTGACGCCGCCGGTGAACGTGTGCGTGAGCTTCTCGAAGCCGGTGTTGAACGCGCGGAAGAAGCGGTTGGGCTCGTGGTGGCCGGGCTTCAGCAGGATCGCGCACAGCGCCGGCGTGAGCGTCAATGCGACGATGCCCGAGATGGTGACCGAGATCGCGATCGTGACCGCGAACTGCTTGTACATCTGCCCGGTGAATCCGCCCATGAAAGCCACGGGCACGAAGACCGCGCAGAGCACGAGCACGATCGCCACCACCGGGCCGGAGACCTCCTCCATCGCCTTGATGGCCGCGTCCTTGGGCGAAAGATGCTCCTCCTTCATCAGGCGCTCGACGTTCTCCAGCACGACGATCGCGTCGTCCACGACGATGCCGATGGCGAGCACCAGGCCGAAGAGCGTGAGAAGGTTGATCGAGAAGCCGAGCGCGTACATGCCCGCGAACGTTCCGACAAGCGAGATCGGCACCGCGATCGACGGGATCAGCGTCGCGCGGATGTTCTGGAGGAAGAGGAACACGACCATGAACACGAGCACGATCGCCTCGAAGAGCGTGTGCACGACTTCCTTCACCGAGATGCGCACGAACGTCGTCGTGTCATAGGGCACGTCGTAGCGCATGCCCTGCGGGAAGCGGCTCTGCGCGTTCTCGAGCGTCGCGTAGACCTTGTCCGCCACGCCGAGCGCGTTGGCGCCGGGCTGCTGGTAGATGCCGATCAGCGCCGCGGGCTTGCCGTTCACGCGCGCCTGCATCGAGTAGTCCTTGGCCGCGATCTCGACGCGCGCCACGTCCTTCACGCGGATGCGCGAGCCGTCGGACAGCGAGCGGATGATGATCTCGGCGAACTGCTCGGGCTCCTCGAGGCGGCCCTTCGTGGTCACCGTGTAGGTGAACTCGACGGGCTTGTTGAGGGGTTCGGCCCCGATCTTTCCCGCGGCGAACTGCGCGTTCTGCTCCTTGATCGCGTTCACCACGTCGGTGGGCGTGAGTCCCAGCTGCGAGAGGCGGTCCGGCCGCAGCCAGATGCGCATCGCGTAATCCTTGGCGCCCATGATCGTCGCGTCGCCGACGCCGGGGATGCGCTTGATCTCGTCGAGGATGTTGAGGTCCACGTAGTTCGACAGGAAGACCTGGTCGTGCGCCGGATTGTCGGAGGTGATGGAGGCGAAGAGCAGGACCGACGTGGACTTCTTCTTCACCGTGACGCCCTGGCGCTTCACTTCCTCGGGCAGCACGGGGAGCGCCGCCTGCACCCGGTTGTTCACGTTGATCGTCGCCTGGTCCGGATCGGTGCCGATCGCGAAGTAGACGTTCAGCGTCATCGTGCCGTCGGCCGACGCCGCCGACTGCAGGTAGATCATGCCCTCGACGCCGTTCACCTGCTGCTCGATCGGCGCGGCGACGGTCTGCGAGATCACGTCGGGCGAGGCGCCCGAGTAGAACGCGCTCACGGAAACGACCGGCGGGAGCAGGTTCGGGTACTGCTCGATCGAGAGCGCGCGCATCGCGCCCAGGCCACCCAGCACGATGATGATCGAGATGACGCTCGCGAAGATCGGTCGTTCGATGAAGAACTTGGAGAACATGTCGCGGGCCTTTTCAGCCTTGCGTGGGGTTCAGGTCTTCCTGGGCGGGGCCGCCGGCGGTGCTGCGGGCGGTGGCGGCGTTCCGGGAGGCGGCGTGGGCTTCGGCGCCACCGGCTTCACGATCGAGCCGGGTCTCGCCTTCATCAGGCCGTCCACGACGACGCGCTCGCCCGCCTTCACGCCGCCTTCGAGCACCACTTCGCCATTGACCGTGGCACCCAGCTTCACGGGGCGCGCCTCGACCTTGTTGTCGGGATTCACGACCAGCACCAGGCGCGTGGCCTGCGCCTGCGTGATCGCACGCTCCGGCACGGCGAGGACATCCTTCAGGTCCCCGACGCTGATCAGCACGCGCACGAACTGGCCGGCCAGCATGCGCCCCTGCGGGTTGGAGAACTCGGCCCGGGCGCGCATCGTGCCGGTCTTGGTGTCGACCTTGGCGTCGGTGAAGTCGATGACGCCGCGCGATTCCGCGATCGTGCCGTCGGCCAGCTTCGCGCGCGCCTCGTAGCGCCGGTTCGGGGGTGCCGTGATTCGTCCGGCACGAACCGCCGCGTTGTAATCGAGCATTTCGGATTCGGCGATCGAGAAGTTGAGGTACAGCGGGTCCAGCTGCGAGATCGTCGTGAGCAGCCCGCCCTCGGGTGTGGGCGAGACGAGGCTGCCCTCGCTCTTGTTCTCCTTGCTCGCGTAGCCGGAGATGGGTGCCACCACGTCGGTGTACGCGAGGTTGATCTCGGCTTGCTTGAGATTGGCGCGCGCGGATTCGACCGCGGCCTTGGCGCTCTCGAAGTTGGAGTTGGCGTCGTCGTAGTCCTTGCGGCTGACGGCGTTTTCCTTGAACAGCGGGACGATCCGCTCGCGGTCCTGCGTAGCGCGCTCGAACGCCGCGTCGTTCTGGCGGACCACGCCCCGGGCCTGGTCGACCGCGGCCTTGTACGTGTCCGGGTCGATCTTGAAGAGCACTTGCCCTTCCTTCACCTGCTGGCCCTCGGTGTAGAGACGCTTGGTGAGGATGCCCGACACGCGGGCGCGAACTTCCACCTCGCGATACCCGGCGGTCTGGCCGACCTGCTCGTAGACGAGGGGAAGCGTGCGCGGCTCCAGCGTGACCACCCCGACTTCGGGGATGGGAGGCTTGGGCGGCGCGGCCTTGTCGCCGCACGACACCGCGGCCAGTGCGACGCACATGGCCGGAAGCGAGGAGAGCAGCCGTGGCATTGTCAATCTCCTGGAGTCCCATGGGCGCGAGAACCCACCCGGCAATCTTAGGCCTCCGGAGGCGCGCAGGCACTTGACCCAAGGTGCAATGCCGCCCGCCATCGCCGCGTGCGAGGATCGGAGCCGTCCGGCCCTTCCAAGGGAGTCCGCCATGAAACTCTGGCTAGCCAATCTCGACCCCGGCACGACCGACGATGAACTGCGCGATCTCGTCCTGCGGTACACCAAGCTCGAGGTGAGCCGCGTCACCCGGGTTCCAGGGGACGGCACGCGGCCGGGAGCCATGCTGGAATTCGACGGCGGGAGCCCGGCGGCGATGGTCGAAGCCCAACGGCGCCTGAACGGCCTGTACTGGAAGAACCGCTCGCTGATCGCCCAAGCGCCGTCGGGAGCCCCGGGCTGGACCGACACCAAAGGCGAAGGCGCCGGTTCCTGAGCGGCGCGCTTGCGGCTCCCCGACAGCGGTACGTTGCTTCCGGATGTCGTCGCGGGCCTGACGGCCGCGGCGGTCGTCGTGCCGAAGGCGATGGCCTACGCGACGATCGCCGGACTTCCGCTCCAGGTGGGACTCTATACGGCCATCGTGCCGATGGTCGTTTACGCGCTGCTGGGCACGTCGCGCGTCCTGAGCGTCAGCACGACCACGACCATCGCGATCCTTTCGGCCGCCGAGATCGCACGCGTCGCGCCGGGCGGCGACTCGGGCGCGCTCATCGCGGCCAGCGCCACGCTCGCGGCGCTGACCGGCGCGGTCTTGCTGATCGCGTCCGCACTGAGGCTGGGCTTCGTGGCGAATTTCATCTCCGAGCCGGTGCTCACGGGCTTCAAGTCCGGCATCGGGCTGGTGATCGTCCTCGACCAGGTCCCCAAGCTCCTCGGCATCCACATCGAGAAGGCGGGTTTCGTGCGCGACGCGATGTCCATCGTGCATGCGTTACCCCACACATCCCTTGCCACGTTCGCGCTCGCCGCATTCCTCCTCGTGCTGATCTTCGGGCTCGAACGCTTCGTGCCGCGGTCCCCGGCGCCGCTGATCGCCATCGCGATCGCCATCCTCGCCTCGACGTTGCTGGGACTGGACGTCAAGACGGTGGGCAACGTCCCGGGCGGCCTGCCCACGCTGGTGTGGCCCCGCGTGGACCTGGTCGAATCGATGTGGCCCGCCGCGGTCGGCATCGCGCTCATGAGCTTCACGGAGACCATCGCGGCCGCGCGCGCGTTCGCCGCGCCGCACGAGCCGCGGCTGCAGCCCAACCGGGAACTCTTCGCGGTCGGCATGGGCAACGTCGCAGGTGGCTTCTTCGGGTCCATGCCGGCCGGCGGCGGCACGTCGCAGACGGCGGTGAACCGCAAGGCAGGCGCGCGCACGCAATGGGCCGAGGTGGTCACCGCGGCGATGGCGGTGGCCTCGCTGCTGGTGCTGGCACCACTCATCGCCTCGATGCCGCAGGCGGCGCTCGCCGCCGTGGTCGTGGCGTACTCGTTCGACCTCATCAAGCCCGCGGAATTCGTCGCGATCGGGCGCGTGCGGCGCACCGAGTTCACGTGGGCGCTGATCGCCTTCGCCGGGGTCGTGCTGCTGGGAACGCTGCAGGGCATCCTCGTGGCGGTCGTCGCCTCGCTGCTCTCGCTCGCGCAGCAGGCCTACGACCCGCCGGTGTATGCGCTTGGCCGCCGCCGTAACCCGCGGGCCTACCGTCCGCTCTCGAACGAAAACCCGGACGACGAGACGTGGCCGAAGCTCCTGCTGCTTCGCACCGAGGGACGGCTGTTCTTCGCCAACGCGCAACGCATCGCGGAGAAGATGCGGCCGCTGATCGACGAAGCCCGGCCGTCGGTCGTGGTGCTCGACTGCAGCGCCGTGATCGACATCGAGTACACCGCGGTCAAGATGCTCGTCGAGGCGGAGGCGAAGCTGCGTTCGGAGGGGATCACGCTCTGGCTCGCGGCCCTCAATCCCGAGGTGCTCGAGGTCGTGCGGCGCTCCAGGCTGGGCGAGGCGCTGGGCCGCGAGCGCATGTTTCACAGCCTCGATGCCGCGGTCGAGCGATTCGCATCGGAAAGCCGGCCCGGCGTTCCCTAGGTTCGCACGCGCGCCCAGTCGAAGTGAGGGCCCGGATCGGTCTTGCGGCCGGGAGCGATGTGCGAGTGCCCGGTCAGCGGAACGACACCGTAGCGGGCGAAGAGCTTCGCCAGCAGGGCATTCAGCGCGACGTACTGCGCATCCTCGAAAGGACGGTCGTCCGTGCCTTCGAGTTCGATGCCGATGGAAAAATCGTTCACGCGCTCGCGGCCGTTCCAGTTCGAGACGCCCGCGTGCCACGCCCGCTGGTCGGTATCGACGAACTGGATCACCTCCCCGTCGCGGCGAACGAGGAAGTGCGCCGAGACCTGCAACGCCGCGATGCCCGCGAAGTACGGATGGGCTCCGGGATGCAGGCGATTCTGGAAGAGCTCCTCGATGTGCGGCCCGCCGAACTCGCCGGGCGGCAGGGAGATGTTGTGGATCACGATGACGTCGACCTTCGCGCCGTCGGGGCGTCCATCGAAGTTCGGCGAGGGCCGGAAGTCGGCGAGGATCATCGCAGCTCGCCACCGAACGCGATGCGGCCGCTTGCCGCCGGCTCCACGAGGACGTGCACCCGGTCCACCGGACAGCGGCACGCCCGGGCCACGGCTTCGCACACCTGGCGCATCTGCAATCGCAGGAGGTCGCCGGTGGGCGGTTCGCCGAAGAGGATCTTCACGAACACCGGGCGCGGCGCGGCGCTCAGGTTCTCCGCGTAGTGCGCTTCCGGCAATTCCCGCAAGCGCACCCAGAGCCGGCCCGGTTCGGAGCCGAGCACTTCGCCCAGCGCATCGGCGAGCGTGCGGGCCAGGCCCTCGGGCAGCGACTCGCCTTCGCGTTGAACGCATTCGATGTCGACGATCGGCATGTCACTGCGTCCGGAGCCGGCGCTCGAGCCACGCCGCATTCTCGTCACGCTTGAAGTGCTTCGCCCAATACAGCGCGTCGCGGCCCTCGCGGTCCTTCAGGCGCGGATCGGCGCCGAGCGCCAGCATCTCTTCCATATTCTTCACGTCCGAGCGCACGGCCGTGCTCATGAAGGGCGTGATGCCGGCGAAGTAGCCGCGGTCGCCCGGCGCGTTCGCGCGCAGCCCGCGCTCGAGGAAGAACCGGAAGGCATCGAGTCCCGGCTGCTCCGCGGCGAGCAACAACGCGGTGAACCCGTTGGGCATCGAGCGCGCCGGGTTCGCGCCCGCATCGAACAGCAAGCGGCGAACCTCGGACTGGTCCGCGCGCAGGGCGTGCATGAGCGGCGTCTGCCCGTTCCAGAACGGGTCCTGGCTCGGAACCTGCTGGTTGGGGTCGACGCCGGAGCGCAACAGGAAGCGTACGGCGTCGGGATGGTTGAAGTGCACGGCCAGCATCAGCGGCGTGTACCCGTGCGCGCCGACCGCGTCGCGCCGCGCTCCGAATCGCAGCATCGCCTCGAGCAGGTCGACTCGGCCTTCGGTCGCGGCCAATTCGAAGGGCGAGTACGTGTGCGTCACGCGATTGGGGTCCGCGCCGGCGGCAAGCAACGTGCGGACCGCGTTGGTGTCGCCGGCACGAACGGCTTCCTCGAGCGGCGTGTCGCGTTTCGCCCCGGTGGGCGGCGGGGATTCGAGTTCGTGCGGATTGGCGCCGGCGGCGACCAGATCCTGCACGCGGCCGTGGCACTTCCAGTCGAGGGCAAGGCGCATCGTGTTCGCTTTCGCGCAGACCGCCGCATGGCCGCCCGGCACCAGGCGATCGGCGAAGAGCGTCTTCGAGCTGTCGGCGTAGCAGGTCGCCCATTCCGCGCGTTCCACGCCCTTGTCGTCACGCCCGGGCATGACGATCTCCATCTTGAGGAACGTGTTCGCGAGGCCCGGCGCAAGGACGCCTCGCGCCTCGCTTCCGATTTCGAGCGTCATCTCCTCCGGCAACTCGACTTCGAAGCTTTCGCCCGAAGCCGGAAGCGTCGTTCCGACGGGCACGAGCTCCGTCGTCGAACGGGAGTTGAAGGACGTCTTGCCGTCGACGACCAGCAGGAAGCGAACGCCCGTGATCCTGGGCGGCTTGTCCTTGCCCATGGGCACCGCGCGCAGGAGCGCGGGCTCGCCGAAGGTGAGGACCAGGCGCCGGCCTTCGGCGCGCACGAGGCCGCTCACCTTGCCCTCCACCGCCCAGCTCGACGAGTCCCAGCTCGAGAGCGAGAACGGGATCGCGGCGAAGCGGTAGTCGGGACCCTCGGGCCTCGCGGCCGGCGCCACGCCGCCGACCAGGTCGCGCACGGGCGGTGGCGGCAGCTTGGACGGTTGCACGTCCGCCGCCGCGGACAGCGCGACCGTCGCGGCGAGGAGCACCGCGGCGCGGTGCAGGTTCATTCGATGGGCCATCCCGATGTGAACGGCGCGCATGGCCAATCGGGTCAGTCGATCCCCAGCCGGTCGAGGCGGTAGCGCAGCGACCGGAAGGTGATGCCGAGCAGCTTCGCGGCGGCGGTCTTGTTGTAGCGCGTGGCTTCGAGCGCCTTGGTGATGACCTCGCGCTCGACCTGGTCGAGGAAATCGTGGAGCGGCAGGCCGCGCGTGCCCAGGGAGCCGTCGAGCGTGGCACCGGCCCGCTCGCCGCGCGGCGTGGCCTGCGTGAGGTAGAGGTCGCTCTCGTGGATCACGTTGTTGCTGCACAGGGCGAGCGAGCGCTCGAGGATGTTCTCCAGCTCGCGCACGTTGCCGGGGAAATCGTAGCGGCGCAGGGCCAGCATCGCGTCCTCGCCCATCGCGGCCACCGGTGCGCCGGCCGGCTTGGCGAGGCGTGCCAGCAACTGCTCGACCAGCAGCGGGATGTCTTCCGGGATCTCGCGCAACGCGGGCATCTTCAGCTCGATCACGCTCAACCGGTAGAAGAGATCCTGGCGGAAGGCGCCCGCCTCGACTTGCTCCGAGAGGTTGCGGTGCGTGGCGGAGATGATGCGCACGTCGAGCATTTCCTCGGCCGTGTCGCCCACGCGGCGGACCTTCTTCTCCTGGATCACGCGCAGGAGCTTCACCTGCATCGCGAGCGGGAGGTCGCCCACTTCGTCGAGGAACAGCGTGCCCTTCTGCGCCGCCTGCAGGAAGCCTTCCTTGTCGGAATCCGCGCCCGTGAAGGCGCCGCGCTTGTAGCCGAAGAACTCGCTCTCCATCAGGTTCTCGGGGATCGCGCCGCAGTTCACCGCGACGAACGGCTCCGCCGCCCGCGCCGAACCCAGGTGGATCAAGCGCGCGGCGACTTCCTTGCCGGTTCCCGATTCGCCCGTGATGTACACCGGGGCCTGCGAGCGCGCGAGCTTGCCGATCATGTCGCGCGCCTTCTCCACCGCCGGCGATTCGCCCAGCAGGCGCGGCGCACCGGGTGCGGCCACCTCGCCGATCGCGGCACGGCGCGACTGCACCGGCCGCGGCAGCTTCAACGCGCTCACGACGATGGGACGCAACTGCTCGATCTTGATCGGCTTCGCGAGGTAGTCGAAAGCGCCGGCCTTCAGCGCGGCCACCGCGTTGTCCGTCGAGCCGTACGCGGTGATCACCGCCACCGGCGTGTTTCCGTAGTGCTCGGAGATGTGCTTCAGCACCGCGAGGCCGTCGCCGTCGGGCAGGCGCATGTCGGTCAGGCAAAGGTCGTACGTGCGCTCCTTCAGGGCCTCCTGGGCCTCGGCCACGCTCGCCGCGGTGTCGGCATCCACGCCCATGCGCGAGAGCGTGAGCACGAGCAATTCACGGATGTCGGCTTCATCGTCGACGATCAATACGGCCTTGCGATTCATCAGCTCCCCTTGGCGGTGACTCGGAAGTGACCCGTATCCGGGCCTTCCACATATTCGATGCGGGCCCCGTTGCCCTCGCACAGTTCGCGTGCGATGTAGAGCCCGAGGCCCGTTCCCTGCGCATCCGTGGTGAAGAACGGCTCGAAGAGGTGCGGCCGCGCCTCCCGCGCGACCCCCGGACCGTCATCGTAGACCTCCAGCATCAGCAGGCCCGGCGTGGCGCTCGCCGAGGCCATGATGCGCACCGAGCCCGCGCGCTGGCGCCCGTGGCGCCACGAATTGCGCACGAGGTTCCAGAGCACCTGGTCCAGGTGCTGCTTGTCGAACACGAGGCGCTGCGAGGTCTTCACCTGCACGTCGAGCGCATTCTCCGGAACCTTCTCGGCATCGGTGAACTGTCGCACGAAGTGGGCGAGCCATGGGCCCAGCTCGATGGCCTCGGGTTGCGCGCGGTCGCGGCGGTTCAGGTACAGCACTTCCTGCACCATGCGGTCGAGGCGATGCACGTTCTCGCTGATGATGGCGAGCAGGCGTTCGTCGCCCGCGGGGTCGCCGTTGCCGCCTTCGCGGATCAGGTCCGCCGCATGGCCGATGGAGGACAGCGGGTTGCGGATCTCGTGGGCGATCGACGCCGTGAGCCGCCCCAGCGCCACCAGCTTCATCTGCTGCGCCTGGGCGCGCATGCGGCCCGCGTCCTCGACGAAGATCACCACCGGGGGCGATTCCCCGCCGCCGATCGGCACGAAGTGCACCTGCAGCTCGGTGTTCAGGCGCGGGGCGCGCATCGCGAGGAAGGTCGTGTCCGAGCCCTTGCGCCAGCCTTCGAGCAGGCGGGCCACGTCGGGCGCGTAGTCCTCGAGGCGCGGGCGCTTGCCCGGGGGCAGCGGGCCGAGCAACTGCGACGCGCGCGGATTGTGCTGGCGGATGGCGCCTTCGCTGTCGACCACGACGATGCCGTCCTGCATGTCGCGGATCACCAGCTCGTTGATCTGCGAGAGGTTCGCGAGGTCGATGTTGCGCGCCTCGGCGATCTGCTGGCTGGTGCGGGCATAGCGGGCGAGCGTGAAGCCCAGGCCGGCCGTGGCGAAGAACGCCATGCACAACATGCCGGATTGCACGAAGTCGTTGGCCGGCGCGTCGTGGCGCCAGACCTGGAACGCCTGCTCGAAGAGCAGGGCGAGCGAAGCCAGCGCGGCGTGGAAGAACGCGAGGCCGCCCCGCGTGATCAGGCCCGCGGAGGCGAGCGACACGAGCAGCAGGATGCCGAGGCCCGAGCGCACGCCGCCGCTCGCGTGCATCACCAGCACGATCGCCGCCACGTCCACGATCACGCCCGCCGTCACCTGGATCGTGAGGCTCGGCTCGCGCAGGCGCACCGGAATCAGCAGCAGGAGCGCGAAGAAGATGTACGCGTAGAGCGTGGGCGCCACCGCCTCCGGGCTCTGCGAACCCAGCTGCAGCACCATGTTGAAGAACACGTGCCCGGCCGTGACCAGCAGGGCGAGCAGCACGCGGTAGCCGCAGAAGATCGACAGCGACTTCCAGGTGGCTTCGTCCGCCACCTCGATGAGGGGCATGCGCGCAAGGAAGCGCTCCGGGGCCGGGAGCCGCTCCTGCGCCACGGTGTTCACCCCTTCGCCTCGATGCACTTCGGGTTGTCGCGGCAGAAGAGCCTTCCTTCCACCGTGGCCGCCTCGCTGCGCGGCAGGTTCACGCCGCAGCGCGCGCACGTGACCATGTCTTCGCCCTTCGCGGATGTCGCCGGCGGCTTGTCGCCGGACTTCGTCGCGGACTTGGACAGCCCGCGGACCACCAGGTAGATCAGGACACCGAGGATGAGGAAGAAGAAAATGCGGCCCAAGGTCGTGTTTCCGAACGGAAAATACGACTGAAGTTTACTGGACTTCGACCTCGAACCGTACGCCGGTGCCGCCCGGCAGGTTGGCGGCACGCACCCGGCCCCCGTGGAACTCGGCCACGATGCGCACGATGTAGAGGCCCAGGCCCAGGTGGTCGCCCTCGCGCATCGTGACCATCGAGTCGAACAGGCGGGTGCGCATGGCTTCGGGAATGGGCGGGCCGTCGTTCTCGACCGCAAGCAAGGCACCCGCCGCCTGGTACTTCTCGAGCTTCACGCGCACCGGCGTGCCCTCGGGCGCGAAGTCGAGCGCGTTGTCCACGAGCTTGTCGAGCAGTTGCGCGAAGGAATCGGGAACGCCCACGATTTCCACGGGCCCTGCCGGCACCTCCACCTCGAAGCGCCGCGCCGGGTAGGTGGCGCGGTAGCCCTCGACGCAGCCCGCGACCACCTTCGCCAAGTCGAAGCGCTCGCGCTCCTCGCTCTCGAGCAGCCGCTCCAGGCGCGTGGCTTCCGCAAGGCGGGCGATCAGCCGCGAGAGGCGATCGACGCCCTCGCCCGCCCGCGCGACGTAGACGCGTGCCGAATCGGGGAGCGGTTCGGCGGCGAGGTTCTCGAGCGAGGACCGCACCACCGCCACGGGCGTGCGCAGCTCGTGCGACAAACGGCCGGCCATCGCCTCCAGGTACGCGTTGTATTCCTTGAGCCGGCCCAGCACCGCGACCATGCTGCGCGAGAGGTCGCCGATCTCGTCGCGCTTGTCGCTCGCCGTGATGGTCCCGCGGATGCGCCCTTGCGCGTCGATGGCGCCATCGGCCTCGAGATGAAGCTTGCGGATCCGCGCGGCCAGGCGCGTGGCGAAGACGAGGAGGATCGTGAGCGCACCGGCTACGACGGCGAGCGTCACCGCGAGGAGGTCCTCGAGCGCCGTCTCCTTGAGGATCTGGATCGAACCGGTGGTCTCCTCGACGATCACCGCGCCCACGATGTCGTCGCCGATGAAGATCGGCTGCGCGGCGGACAGGATGGCCACGTCGGGTACGCGCGTGCCGCGCCAGTTCGTGGAAACCACGCCGATCAGCGCGCGGTCGATCTGCGCGCGAACGGGCTTCGTCTCGTCGCCCGTGGGCACCTGCGGCGCCGAGAGCACGAGCGAGACGATGGGCTTCATCAGCAGCGAGATGCGGATGTTCTTGTACGGCGGATTGGTCTCCTTCAGGCTGCCCGAGAGGCCGCGCACGCGCGAGCGCGTATCCACCACCCAGACGCGCGAGGCGCGCCGCCCCATGATGTCGAGGAAGCGCTCGACCTCCTGTGAGGGCAGGTAGGCATTGCCGAGGCTCGCGACCGCGTCGGGATCGGCGGCGGCGAAGAGCGCCACGATGCGGCGGCGTTCCTCGTCCTCGGCATCGGTGGCCTTGTCGGACGGGAACAGTGCCTGCCGGTCGGAGAGGGCCGAGGCGATCGCGCGCGAGGTGTCGAGGATCGACCGCTCCTGGTTGCCGCGCAGGAACTTCTCCATCTGCCCGACGAACTGCGCGGCGAGGATCGGCAGCACCAGCAGGACGGAAGAGACCAGAAGCAGCCGGGCACGGATGCTCATTCCGCGGCACTCATCCTTCGATCCAGCGATAACCCATGCCGTAGACGGTCTCGATGGCGTCGAACTTCTCGTCGACGGCGAGGAATTTCTTGCGGATGCGCTTCACGTGCGAGGTGATGGTGCCGTCGTCGACGACCATTTCCGCGTCGCGCATCAGCTGGTCGCGGTCCTTCACGTGGCCGGGGTGGCGCGCGAGCGAATGCACCATCCAGAACTCGGTCACGGTGAGGGCCACCGGCGCGTCCATCCAGTTGGCCATCATCCGCTTGGCGTCGAGCGTGAGGCGGCCGCGGTGCAGGAGGTCCTCGGCGGCGGGGGCTTGCGTGCCGGCATCGGCGCGGCGGAACAACGCCGAGATGCGCGCGAGAAGCTGCGGCAGGCTCACGTCCTTGGTGAGGTAGTCGTCCGCGCCCAGGCGCAGGCCCGAGACCACGTCGAAATCGGAATCGCGCGCCGACAGGAACACGATCGGGAGCTTGGCGCTCGCCGCCCGCAGGTCCCGGCAGAGCGTGAAGCCCCCGTCGATGTCGTCCCCCAGCCCGATGTCGATGATGGCCAGGTCGGGCAGGCGCGCCGCGAACGTCTTCTGGGCGCTCGCGCGGTCCGCGAACGCCGCCACCTCGTAGCCCGCGCGCTTCAGCGCATCGGCATAGTTCTGCCGGATCGCAGGATCGTCTTCCACCAGTGCAATTCGTCTTGTCATTTCGTCTCGTCATTCCCGCGAAGGCGGGAATCCAGCCGGGATGACGAAGCTTACTCAAAATATTTCTACCCTGACCCCGATTTCGGAATCGTCATTTTTTCGCCCGAATTGGTCGGTGCAATGCCTCCAGGGCTCCCGTCCTTCGTCCCCGCGCACGCGCGAAATGGCTTCGTGCAATGGAGCACACGCAAGGGGATGGCGAATGGACGGGCAGATCAAGCGCGCAATGGGGTGGGCCGGGTTGCTGGGCAAGGCGGTGGCGAGCGGCGTGGCGGTGAGCCTGGCGCTCGCCGTGCTGGCCCTGGGGTTGTCCACGACGGCCCGGGCCGCCACGCTGAACGACACGAAGATGGGCTCGCTCCTCTACCGCACCGAGGCCCTGGGCGAGTACACGGTGGCCCCGCGCGTCGAGACCGAGGTCGCGATCCAGGTGACCGGCCTCATCGCCCGCACGCGCGTGACGCAGGTCTTCCACAACCCCGGCACCGAATCCGTGGAAGGCGTGTACGTCTTCCCGCTGCCCGACAAGGCCGCCGTCGACCGCCTCTCGATGCGCATCGGCGAACGCACGATCGAAGGGCAGATCCGCGAGAAGGAAGAGGCGCGCCGCGTCTACGAACAGGCGAAGAGCGAAGGCAAGAAGGCCGCGCTCGTCGAACAACAGCGCCCCAACCTGTTCACCAACTCCATCGCGCACATCGGCCCGAACGAGATGGTGCGCGTGACGATCGAGTACCAGCAGGCGCTGGCGTTCGACAACGGCGAGTACCGCCTGCGCTTCCCGCTCGCCGTGACGCCGCGCTACACGCCGGGCGCGCCGGCCATCGAAGCGCCGCCCGAGGAGCCCAAGGCCGTCGAAGCCGGCGCCGTGCCGGTGGTGAATCCGGACCAGGCACCCGACGGTTGCGGCCCGGTGAATCCCGTCGACATCGTGGTGATGATCGACGCCGGCGCGCCGATCTCGAAGATCACCAGCTCCTATCACGAAGCTACGATCGAGAAAGTCGTTGGCATCGAAAAGACCGCGAGCCATCGCGTAGTCGTCTACCTCTCGAAGAACCAGGAGGAAAGCGACCGCGACTTCGAACTGGTGTGGACGCCCTCGCCCGGCGCCAAGCCCGCCGCCGCGCTGTTCACCGAAGCGAAGGCCGGCAACGAGTACGCGCTCCTGATGGTGATCCCGCCGGAACCGACCGACCTCGAGCGTTCGCAGGCGCTTCGCGTGCCGCGCGAGACGATCCTCGTCGTGGATACGTCGGGCTCGATGACCGGCTCCCCGATGGAGCAGGCGAAGCAGGCCCTGCTCATCGCGCTGAGCACGCTGCAGCCGGAAGACCGCTTCAACATCATCGAATTCAACTCTGAAGCCTCGATGCTCTTCCCGGACGCATTGCCCGCCTCCGCGACGACGCTGCAACGCGCCCGCGCCTGGGTGAAGGGCCTGCGCGCCAACGGCGGCACCGAGATGATCAAGGCGTTGAACCTGGCCCTCCCGATGGACGCCGCGGGCCGCCCGCGCGAGACGCCGGGCTACCTGCGCCAGGTGATCTTCGCCACCGACGGCGGCGTGTCCAACGAGGACGAGCTCTTCGCGTTCATCCACAAGCGCCTCGGGGGCTCGCGGCTCTTCACCGTGGGCATCGGCTCGGCGCCCAACGGCCACTTCATGACGAAGGCCGCGCAGTTCGGCCGCGGCACGTTCACCTACATCGGGGATCTGAACGAACTGCAGCAGAAGATGGCGAGCCTGTTCGCCAAGCTCGAAGCGCCCGTACTGAAGGACGTCTCCATCCGATGGGCCGACGGCTCGGACGTGGAGACCTTCCCCGCGCGCGTGCCCGACCTCTACCTCGGGGAGCCGATCGTGGTGTCGGCCTCGATGAAGCCGGCTTCCAAGACCGTGATCGTCTCCGGCGTTCGCGGCAACCAACCCTGGAGCGTGGCGCTCACGCCTTCGCCGAGCCACGGCGAGTCGTCCGGCGTGGGCGCCCTCTGGGCCAGGGCCAAGATCGCGACGCTGATGGACGAGATCCGCACGGGCGGCGACGTCGAGTCCCTTCGCCCGAAGATCGTGAAGGTCGCCCTCGACCATCACCTCGTGAGCGCGTACACGAGCCTGGTCGCCGTGGACGTGACGCCGACCGCCGTCAGCGAACGCCTGAAGACGGCGATGGTGCGCACCGCCGCGCCGAGGAACGACCTGTCGGCGGGCTCGCTGCCGCAGACGGACATCGGCATCGAGTTCGAAGTCCTGCTGGGACTCATCGCGTTGATCGCGGCCGGGGTGGTGGCGGCCTTGGGTCTCTATGCTCCGACCCGCTATGCCCCGGCCGCGGGGAAGGCGCACTTGTGGAAACTGAACGCCCCGAGGATTCCGGAATGAGCGCCTCCTTCGGAATCGTGGGCCGCGTGCACTCGCTCGAAGTGGAAGACGCCAACGAACCCGTACGCCGCACGCGCCGGCAGTGGCTGTGGTGCATCGCGGCGTTGCTGGCGGCCTTCGCGCTCTACCAGTTCACCTCGGTCGGCTGGGTCTACGCGAAGGCCACGCTCGCGCAGCACCTCATCGCGCGTTCGTGGGAGAAGGCCCGCGTAGCAGGCAGTGCCGAGCGCCCGTGGCCCTGGGCGGATACGCGTGCGGTGGCTCGGCTGTCGGTGCCTTCGCGCGGCGTGGACCTCTTCGTGCTCGATGGCACCAGCGGGCGCTCGCTCGCGTTCGGCCCCGGGCACGTGAACGGCACCGCCGCGCCCGGCAGCGAGGGCAACAGCGTGATCCTCGCGCATCGCGACACGCACTTCGCCTTCCTGAAGGACCTGGGTGCGGACGAAGAGATTTCCGTCGAGACCGCGAAGGGCAACGTCGTGCGCTATCGCGTGCGCGAAGTGGCGGTGGTCGACAAGAACGAAACGCGCGTGCTGGACGCAGCCGATTCGGCGCAACTCACGCTGATCACGTGCTACCCGTTCGACGCGGTGATGGCCGGCACGCCATGGCGCTACGTCGTGATCGCGGACCGTGTCGCGAGCGGACCTGCCCCAAGGGGGAAACCGCGGGAACCGCTGGGAAAACTGCGAGAAGTGGTCGGGGTGAGAGGATTCGAACCTCCGGCCTCTACGTCCCGAACGTAGCGCTCTACCAGGCTAAGCTACACCCCGACTGGGACCGCCGAGCTAGAAGCTTCGCTCGACAGAAAAGGACGCTAATTGTAGCAGAGCGTCGCGGCAATCGGAACCCGGGAGCGTCGCCAGATGGCTCGTGGCGGCTTCCGCTTCGAGCCTCGCCTTGCCCCTCGCGTAGTCGAGCGCCCCGGTGCGCTGCACCGCGGCCAGAACGGCCTCCAGCTCAGTCTTTCCGCTCTCCTCGATCGCACGCCGCACCAGCGCGCGCTCGGCTTCCGTGCCCGACTTCATCACGTGGATCAGCGGCAACGTGGGCTTGCCTTCCGCGAGGTCGTCGCCCAGGTTCTTGCCGGTCTCCTCGCTGGCGCCCGAGTAGTCGAGCACGTCGTCGATCAACTGGAAGGCGGTCCCGAGGTGCATGCCGTACGCCGTGAGTGCTTGCTCCTGTGCCGCGGTGGCCCCCGCGAGGAGGGCCCCGACCTGCGTGGCCGCCTCGAAGAGCTTCGCGGTCTTGTAGCGGATCACGCGCAGGTAGCTTTCCTCGTCGGTGCCGGCATCGCGCACGTTCATCAACTGCAGCACCTCGCCTTCGGCGATGACGTTGGTGGCATCCGCCATCACCGCCATCACCCGCGTGTTGCCCACGCCGACCATCATCTGGAAGGCGCGGGAATAGAGGAAATCGCCCACCAGCACCGAGGCGGCATTGCCGAACTCGGCATTGGCCGTGTGCCGGCCGCGGCGCAGGCTGGATTCGTCCACCACGTCGTCGTGCAGCAGGGTGGCCGTGTGGATGAATTCGATCACCGCCGCGAGCTCGTGCCGGCCCTTGGCGGGGGTTCCCAGCGCGTTGGCGCTGAGCAGCACCAGGGCCGGGCGCAGGCGCTTGCCGCCGCTGCCGATGATGTATTCCGCGATGGTCCGGATGAGGGCGACTTCGCTCGACAACCGCTCGCGAATCACCTCGTCGACACGCGCCAGATCGGTGCCGATGGGGGCACGGATCGCTTCTAGGCTGGGGGGAGACAAGTCTTTGACGTTACGGGGTATTTCGCGTATTATAGCTGGTTCAGCCGGGCGCTTACCGAAAAGCCTCGCTGTCCAGACGAAACACTCCAGGAGCTCAACAATGTATGCGGTCATAAAAACCGGAGGCAAGCAGTATCGCGTTGCCGCCGGCGAAAATATCAAAATCGAACAGATACCGGCAGACGTTGGCTCGCAGATCACCCTCGACCAGGTGCTCATGGTCGGTGAAGGCGAGTCGGTGAAGGTCGGCAACCCGTTGGTTGCGGGCGCCAAGGTGACGGCCACGGTCGTTTCCCACGGCCGCGGCGTGAAGGTTCGCATCTTCAAGATGCGCCGCCGCAAGCACTACCAGCGCACCCAGGGCCATCGGCAGAACTACACGGAAATCCGTGTGGATGCCATCGCGTAAGGACGGACATTCATGGCACACAAGAAAGCAGGCGGCTCGTCCCGTAACGGCCGCGACTCCGAATCGAAACGCCTGGGCCTGAAGGTCTACGGCGGCGAGTTCATCCCCGCGGGTTCCATCCTCGTTCGCCAGCGCGGCACCAAGTTCCACGCCGGGCGCCACGTGGGCATGGGCAAGGACCACACGCTCTTCGCGATGATCGAAGGCCGCGTCTCGTACGCGAAGCAGGGTCCGAAGAGCCGCAATGTCGTGAGCGTCGAGCCGGTCGCGCAGTAACGGCTCTCGCCCACGCGAAAGAGCCCCGTCCCGTACGGGGCTTTTTTATTTCCGGACATGCCTGACATCGCCTTCTTCCTCGTCGCCTCGGCGCTCCTCACGATCGCGCCCGGGCCCGATATCGTCTACGTGCTGACGCGAGGCATCGCGCAGGGGCGCAAGGCCGGCTTCGCCGCGGCCCTGGGCTTCGCCACGGGCTGCATCTTCCACACGCTGCTGGCGGCGCTGGGCGTGGCGGCGCTGATCCGCTCCTCGCCGCTGGCCTTCGACCTCGTGCGCTACGCGGGTGCCGCGTACCTCGTGTGGATCGGCATCCAGGCCCTGCAGCACCGGGACTCGTTCGCGCTCGCCGAAGGCGGCGAAACGAAGGCCCTGGGCACCATCTTCAAGCAGAGCGTGATCGGCAACGCGTTGAACCCGAAGGTCACGCTCTTCTTCCTGTCGTTCCTGCCGCAGTTCGTGAATGCCGAGGCCGGCCATGTGGGCCTGCAGATGGCCCTGCTCGGCGCGGTCTTCATGATGCAGACCGTGGTGATCTTCGGGGCGGTCGCGTATTTCGCCGGCACGATCGGGGCATGGGTGCGCCGCACCCCTGCGATCGCCAGCCGGTTGAACGTCTTTGCTGGATTCACTTTCATCGGATTGGGCATTCGTGTGGCCCTGCCGGACATGGGCTCCAAATGAAATTCTTCGACGAAGCCCGCATTGAAGTCATCGCCGGAAAAGGCGGCGACGGCTCGGCCTCGTTTCGCCGCGAGAAGTATGTGCCGCGCGGCGGCCCCGACGGCGGCGACGGCGGGCGCGGGGGCAGCATCCTGGCCGTGGCCGACCTGAACATCAACACGCTGGTCGACTATCGCTACACGCGCATCTTCCGCGCGAAGCCCGGCGAGAACGGCCGCGGCCGCGACCAGAACGGGCACGGCGCCGACGACATCGTCCTGCGCTTCCCCGTCGGTACCGTGATCAAGGACGCGGAGAGCGGCGACATCATCGCCGACCTCGCGAAGGACGGTGACCGCGCCACCCTCGCCGCCGGCGGCAAGGGCGGCCTCGGCAACCTGAACTTCAAGTCGAGTACCAATCGAGCGCCACGCCAGTTCACGCCGGGCGCCGAGGGCGAGGCGCGGATGCTCGAGCTCGAGCTGCGCGTGATCGCCGACGTGGGCCTGCTCGGCATGCCCAACGCGGGCAAGTCGACGCTGATCCGCGCCATCTCGGCCGCGCGGCCGAAGGTCGCCGACTATCCGTTCACCACGCTGCACCCGAACCTGGGCGTGGTGCGCGTCGACACGAACCGCTCGTTCGTCGTAGCCGACATCCCGGGTCTCATCGAGGGTGCGGCCGAAGGCGCGGGCCTCGGCCACCAGTTCCTGCGCCACCTGCAGCGGACGTACCTGCTGCTGCACCTCGTGGACCTGGCTCCCTTCGACGACGACGCGGACACGGTGGCCGAAGCCAAGGCGATCGTGCTGGAGCTGAAGAAATACGACGTGGCCCTCTGGAAGAAGCCGCGCTTCCTGGTACTGAACAAGGTCGACCTCCTCGAGCCCGCCGAGGCGCAGAAGCGCGCCAAGGCCTTCGTGAAGAAAATGGGCTGGAAGGATCCCTGGTTCGTCATCTCGGGCATCAAGGGCGAAGGCACGCGCGAGCTCACCTTCGCGGTGATGGATTTCCTCGAGGCGGCACGCCGGCCGTGACCACGCCCCTCGCCCAGGCGAAGCGCGTGGTGGTGAAGATCGGCTCGAGCCTCCTCACCAACACCGGTGCCGGCCTCGACCGCGACGCCATCGCCGACTGGGTGCGGCAGATCGCGGACCTGCGCGAGCGCAAGGTCGAAGTCGTGGTGGTCTCCTCGGGTGCCATCGCCGAAGGCATGAAGCGCCTCGGCTGGACGAAGCGCCCGCACGCCGTGAACGAGCTGCAAGCCGCGGCCGCCGTGGGCCAGATGGGACTCGTCGAGGCCTGGGAGTCGTGCTTCTCCGAGCGGGGATTGCGCACGGCGCAAGTGCTGCTCACCAGCTCGGACCTCGCGGACCGCAACCGCTACCTGAATGCGCGCACCACGCTGCGCACGCTCGTCTCGCTCGGCGTCGTGCCCGTCATCAACGAGAACGACACGGTGGTGGTCGACGAGATCCGCGTGGGCGACAACGACACGCTCGGAGCCCTCGTCGCGAACCTGCTGGAGGCCGATGCCCTCGTGATCCTCACCGACCAGGCCGGGCTCTTCTCGGCCGATCCGCGCCATGATCCGAAGGCCACCCTCATCGCGACGGCGAAGGCAGGGGAGGCGCACCTCGAATCGATCGCCGGCGGCGTCGGTTCGCACCTCGGCAGCGGCGGCATGATCACCAAGGTGCTCGCGGCGAAGCGCGCGGCACGCAGCGGCGCGCATACCGCGATCGTGTCCGGGCGCGAGGCCAACGTGCTCGCGCGCCTGATGGCGGGCGAATCCGTCGGCACGCTCCTCGAAGCCGAGCGCGCGCCCATCGCCGCGCGCAAGCAGTGGCTGGCCGACTACATGAAGCCGGCGGGGCGCATCACCCTCGACGCGGGCGCCGTCACGGCGCTCACGCGCGACGGGAAGAGCCTCTTGCCGATCGGCGCGACCGCCGTGGAAGGCGCCTTCGGCCGCGGCGAGGTGGTGAGCGTCTGCAATGCCGAGGGCCGCGAGATTGCCCGCGGCCTGGCGAACTATGGCGCCGCGGAAACGGCCCGCATCCTGCGCAAGCCCTCCACGGAAATCGAGGCCACGTTGGGTTACCTGGCGGAACCCGAACTCATCCACCGCGACAACCTGGTCGTACTGTAGGGATCAGGCTCCGTTTTGTGCGGTGCAAGCCTCGGAATCTAGGGAATATTCCGTAGACGCAGGGGTTCGCGGCACAATAGCCTTCCAAGTTGCGCCAGGTCGCCTTTCGCGGCCCCCTAGGAGCTTCCGCATGAACGCTCGACCCGCCAGCTTTCCCTCCCAATTCCGGATGTTGCCGCTCGTCGCGGCCCTCGCCACGGCGGCGCTCCCCGTGCATGCGCTCACCTACACGGTGACGACGGCAAGCCCCACCGGCCCCGGGTCGCTGGACGAGAAGATCGGCCTCGTGAACACCAACTGCTTGACGGACCCGAGCCCGGTCATCAATTTCTCCGGGCCGTTCGTCATCTCCCCGGCGATTCCGCTGACGACTTTCGTGTGTCCCAGCGGGCCACTCAACGTCGTGGTCGACGCGAGCAGCGTGGGCGTACCCAACACGGCCAGCGGCTCCTTCAACGGGACGCCCGGCCTGGCGCTCGACGGCCTCGGGGCGGTCACGGGGATGTGCGGCCTCTCGTCGGCGATCACCAACGGGTCGCTCACCGTTCGCGGCCTGCAGATCATGCATTTCAACCAGTACGGCGGCGACGCGGGAATCTGCGGCTTCGGACTGATCGTCGAAGGCAACGTCATCAAGGCCAACCGGGACGGCATCATCGCCACCGGCACCAACGGCGCGAGCATCGGCGGCACGACGGCCGCCAAGTCGAACGTGATCAGCGGCCATGGCAGCGGCCGCGGCATCGACCTCCAGGCCACGGGCGCCAAGGTCGTGCGCGGCAATCTCATCGGCACCGACAACACCGGCACCGCGGCCGATCCCAACAACGTGGGCATCTACGTCTACGGCGGCGGGTCGGCCACGATCGCGAACAACCTGATCTCGGGCAACTCCTCGCAGGGCATGGTGATCAACAACCCGGCCACGACGACCACCGTGTCCGGGAACAAGATCGGCGTGGGTGCCGCCAACGGCACGGGCATCCTGGTCCAGAGCGGCGCGAACTCGATCGACATCAACAGCAACGAGATCACCAACAACGACGTTGGCGTCGACATCCAGGGGGGAACCGGCACCTACCTCAGCAACAACCAGATCTACGCCAACACTTCGAAGGCGGTCGCGCTCGGCGTGGCCGGCGGCCCGCGGCCCAACGACGCGGGCGACGGCGACGGCGGTCCCAACAACGGCCAGAACTACCCGACCATCCTGTCGGTGAACCAGACCGGGGGCAACACCATCGTCACGTTCTCGTTCAACAGCAACCCGAGCGAGACGTTCTTCCTGCAGTTCTTCTCGAACGCGGCGCCGGGCGTGTACTCGGGGCAGACGCCCATCGGAGGGTTGGCCGGTGTCACCACGGACGCCGCCGGCGACCTGAGCAGCACCAACAGCGTGACCCTGACCGGGACCTTCAACAACATTTCGGCTATGGCGAATCGCCTGAGCACGAACGACGTATCGGAGTTCTCGCAGGCGGTCGCGTTCGTCGGCGTACCCGCGGCGACCCTCGTGCCCACCACGATGGCGTTCGGCAACGTGGGAACGGGCAGCACGAGCGCTACGCAAACTTCCGTCTATTCCAGCACCGGCACCGGCACCGTGCTCCTCTCCGCGATCGGGTCCACGGCCTGCTATGGCGGGCCGGTGTGCAACGGCACCACGCAGTTCATCTGCTCGACCACCTGCGTCGGCGGCGGCATGTACGCGCCCGGCAACTCGTGCACCGTGACCGCGGCCTTCGCGCCCTCGGCCCTCGGCCCGCAGAGCACCACGATCCAGATCTGCGACCTGGCACCCGGCAGCCCGCGCACGATCACGCTCACCGGGACCGGTGTCGCTCCGCCGGCATTCACGCTGAATCCCGTGTCCTACAATTTCGGATCGGTTCCGGTCGGCTCCACGGCGGGCACCTCCTTCACGCTCCAGAACACCGGCGCCGTGCCCATCCCGATGGGAACCTACTCGGCCGGCAGTTCGGGCTTCGCCGTGCAGCGGGTCAGTTGCAACAATCCCATCCAGGTCGGAGAAGTGTGCCGCATCGACGTGGGGTTCACGCCGACGTCGACCGGCACGTTCAGCGACGCGCTGGTCGTCACGCCTTCGGTCGGCCCCGGCGCGAGCTCGGGCCTCACGGGCATCGGCACCGTCGCGCCCCAGATCCTCCTGCCCGGCTTGATCGAGCTGGTCTACGTGGTCGGCGCGCCGAACCCCGCCGTCTCGAACCTCACCATCAAGAACACGGGCACGGCGCCGGCGACGATCGACGGCCTCGTCATCGCGGGCCCGGGATACACGCTCGAGCACAACTGCCCCGCGACGCTGGCCGTGGGCGAATCGTGCGTGGCCAAGATTTCCTTCAGCAGCGCCGCCCCGGGCGATTTCTCCGGCTCGCTCACCGTCATGACCAACGCACCCGGCGGATCGCGGGCCATCCAGCTCCTCGCGCACGCCTCGCTGCGTCCCGTGCCGCTGCTGCAGGTCACGCCGCGCGAGATCGGCTACGGAGCGCGCGCCTTCGGCACCACGAGCCCGACCTCGCCGGTGATCCTGAAGAACATCGGCGGCGCCGACGTGCGGTTCGACAGCATCGTCGTGAGCCCCGACTTCGTGATCATCAGCAAGTCGTGCGGCGACGTCCTGCCCTCCCTCGCCTCGTGCGAGTTGCAGGTCGCGATGCGGGCCACGTCGTACGGCCAGCGCTTCGGATTCGTGACGATCAACAGCAACGCCGAAGCGAGCCCGCATCGTGCGAGCGTATTCGGCACGAGTTGTCGCATCGGGGGCTTCGTGAGCCCGCGGCAGGGATTGGGCACCGGCTGCTAGCAGCGGCGTGGCGCGGATCGCGGTCGTCTGGGAGCTCGGCAATTCGCTGGGCCACGCGACCTCGACCGCGAGACTGGGCGAAGCGCTGCAAAAGCGCGGCCACTCCGTAAGCCTCTTCCTGCGCGAGACCGGGGCGCTGCGCTACCTGCCCGAAGCCCGGTCGCTCGAGGTCTTCGCCTCGCCGGCGATCCCCGAAGCACCCACCGCCTTCGCGCCTTCCACGTATCCGCACATCCTCGCGGGCTCCGGCTATCGCGACGCGGAAACGCTCTCGCCGCTCTTCAACGGATGGCGCGAGCACTTCGCCCGCGTGAAGCCCGACCTCGTGATCACCGACTTCGGACCCACGGCCCTACTCGCCGCGCGCGCCCTGGGCATTCGGCGCGCGACTTACGGCAACGGCTTCTTCACGCCGCCGCGCCTCACGCCACTGCCACCCTTTCGCATCGAGGCGCCCGTCGAAGCGCAGAAGTCCGCGGCCGACGAGGCGTACGTGCTCGGCGTGGTGAACGAGGTCCTGGTCCGGTCGAAGTCCGGGCCCCTCGAATGCCTCGCGCAGCAGTTCGAGTCCGACGAGGACTTCCTCTGCACGTTCCCGGAACTGGATCACTACGGCACGCGGCCCGCATCGGGATACTGGGGACCGCGCATCTCGACGGATGGCGGGCGCATCGTCGACTGGCCCGAAGGCAACGGCAAGCGCGTGCTGGTGTACCTGCCGGCCACCGTGCCGTGCCTCGACGAACTCTTCGCCACGCTGAAGGCGCGAGGGCACTGCGTCATCGCGTTCATCCCCGGGCTGGAGCCCGCGCGCCGGGCCGCCTATGCGTCTTCGCGCATTCGCATGACCGAAACGCTCGTGCGCCTCGATCGCCTGCTGCCGGCGTGCGACCTGCTGGTCTCGATGGGCGGCGAGATCGGGCCCGGCTCGTTGGCGCACGGGGTGCCGTTGCTGCTGCTTCCCCAGCACTACGAGCAGCTTCTCACCGCGCTTCGCGTCGAGCTGATGGGCGCGGGCATCGGCATCCGCAACGCGGGAGAGAGCATCGCGCTCGCCGCACGCACCGGCGTGGCCGCGCCGCTCGATCGCATCCTGCAGGACCCGTCGTTCACGCAGGCCGCGCGCAACTTCGCGGCGCGCTACAAAGGCTGGAGCCCGGCGGAGCAACGCCGGCGGGTCCTCGCGCGCATCGAAGAACTGGTCGCATCCTGACCCTCGGACCATGAACCTCGTCGAACGCGCCCAGCGCCTGCTGCTCACGCCCCGGACCGAATGGGAGGTGATCGACACCGAGCCGCATGCGGTGCAGGGACTCTTCACGGGCTACGTGATGATCCTCGCGGCCATTCCCGCCGTGAGCAATTTCATCGGCTATTGCGTGGTGGGCCTGGGGGGCGTGCGCCTGCCCATGTCCTACGGCGTCACGCTGCTCGTGATCACGTACGCGATGGGCCTCGCCACCGTGTACCTGCTGGCGCTCGCCGTCGATGCCCTGGCCCCGCACTTCGGGGCGAGCCGGAGTTTCGCGCAGGCGATGAAGGTCTCCGCATTCGCGCCCACCGCGGCGTGGATCGCGGGCGTGTTCCAGGCCGTGCCGTACGTTTCGATCTTCAGCCTCGTGGGCGCGCTCTACAGCGTGTACTTGCTGTACCTCGGATTGCCGAAGCTGATGAAGCCGGGCGACGGCCAGGCGATGGGCTACCTGGCGGTCGTCACCATCGCGGCCCTCGTGCTGTGGGTGTTCGCGGCCGGCCTGCAGTACCTGGCCATCCCGCCGGCACTGCGCGGGTTCTAGCGCGGGCTCAGGCGGTGCCGGGCTCCGGCGTCGGCGGCAGGGCCGGATCGAGATCGCCGTGCGCGACGCGCGGGCGTTCCCGCTCCCGGGCGTGCTTGCGCCGGCGTCCATAGGGCGAGAGGCCCGCGGAGCTCGGCTGCACGTCGAGGAAACCGGCGAGCTGCTCCAGCGCCTGCCGATAGACGTCGCGCTTGAAGTCGATCACCGTTTCGAGCGGCACCCAGTACTGGTGCCAGCGCCATGCGTCGAACTCGGGGTGGCCCGAGGCTCGCAGGGACACATCGCAATCGCGGCCGACGAGGCGCAGCAGGAACCAGATCTGCTTCTGGCCCTTGTAGGTGCCGCGCCATTCGCGCTTCACCCAATGCGTGGGCACGTGGTAGTGCAGCCAATCCCGCGTCCGGCCCAGGATCTGCACGTGCTTCGCTTCCAGCCCCGTCTCTTCCTTCAACTCCCGGTACATCGCTTGCTCGGGAGTCTCCCCCGGCTTGATGCCGCCCTGGGGGAACTGCCAGGCGTGCTCCTTGATGCGCTTGCCCCAAAACACCTGGTTCTTCGTGTTGCAGAGCACGATGGCGACGTTCGGGCGGTATCCGTCCCGATCGATCATGGCATCACCATCCAGATTCGTTGTATGGGGCCATTCTTGCACAGTTGGGAGCGCTCGCCAACGTGGTCCCGGGCGGGCCTTCCTGTAGAATGGGCGGCTGCAAGCCAATGATTTGATTCGGAGAATTCATGCGCGCCAGTCGTTTTTACCTGTCCACCCTCAAGGAAGCCCCCCAGGAGGCGGAGCTTCCGAGCCACAAGCTGATGATGCGGGCGGGCCTGATCCGCAAGTTGGGCAGCGGCCTGTACACCTGGATGCCGCTGGGAATGCGGGTGCTGGCGAAGGTGGAGAAAGTGGTCCGCGAGGAGATGGCCAACGGGGGCGCCCTGGAGATCCTGGCTCCGCCGATCCAGCCCGCCGACCTGTGGCAGGAGTCCGGCCGCTGGGACCTCTACGGGCCGATGATGCTGCGCATCAAGGACCGCGCCGAGCGCGAGTTCTGCTACGCGCCCACCGCCGAGGAGGTGCTGGTCGACATCGCGCGCAAGGAAATCCGCAGCTACAAGCAGCTGCCCGTGAACCTGTACCAGATCCAGACCAAGTTCCGCGACGAGATCCGCCCGCGCTTCGGCGTGATGCGCGCGCGCGAATTCATCATGAAGGACGCGTACTCGTTCGACGCGGACTTCGAGGGGCTGCAGAAGAGCTACAAGGCCATGTACGACGCGTACGGCCGCATCTTCACGCGCCTGGGGCTCAAGTTCCGCGCCGTGGCCGCGGACTCGGGCGAGATCGGCGGCACGGGTTCGCACGAGTTCCAGGTGCTCGCCGGCTCGGGCGAGGATGCGATCGCGTACAGCACCGGCTCGGAGTACGCCGCGAACGTCGAACTGGCCGAAGCGCTCGCGCCGAAGGCAGCGCGCGCTTCCGCTTCGCAGGCGATGGCGAAGGTGGCCACGCCCGGCAAGCACACGTGCGAGGAAGTCTCCGAGTTCCTGAAGATCCCGCTCACGCAGACCGTGAAGTCGATCGTCGTGATGCACACCAGCGGCGAAGGCGCGGAGAAGCGCGAGGAGATGTTCATGCTCCTCGTGCGCGGTGACCACATGCTGAACGAAGTGAAAGCCTCGAAGGTGCCGGGCGTGAAGCCGTTCCGTTTTGCCACCGAAGGCGAAATCCGCACGCAACTGAAAGCCACGGCCGGCTCGCTGGGACCGGTGGGGCACGCCGTGAAGATCGTCGCCGACCGCACCGTCGCCGCGATGAGTGATTTCTGCGTGGGCGCCAACGAGGACGGCTTCCACTTGACCGGCGTGAATTGGGGCCGCGACCTGCCCGAACCGCACGCCGTGGCCGACATCCGCAACGTCGTGTCCGGCGATCCCTCGCCCGACGGCCAGGGCACGCTCGAGCTCGCGCGCGGCATCGAAGTGGGACATGTCTTCCAGCTTCGCACCGCGTACTCCGCGAAGATGGGGGCCAACATCGTGAACGCCAAAGGCGAGAACGTGCCGGTCGAGATGGGCTGCTACGGCATCGGAGTCACGCGCGTCGTGGCCGCGGCCATCGAACAGAACCACGACGACAAGGGCATCATCTGGCCCGACCCGATGGCGCCGTTCGTGGTGTCGGTGATCGGCCTGGGCTACGCCAAGAGCGAGGGCGTGCGCGCCGCCGCGGACAAGCTCTATGCGGACCTCACCGCGGCCGGCATCGACGCATTCCTCGACGACCGCGACGAGCGGCCCGGCGTGCTGCTCGCCGACCAGGAACTGATCGGCATCCCGCACCGCTTCGTGATCGGCGAGCGCGGGTTGAAGGAAGGCATCGCGGAGTACCAGCATCGCCGCGACGCGCAGGCGACGAAAGTGCCGCTGGGCGAAGCCATCGCGCACCTGAGGACGCGCCTCGCATGACGGCACGCTGGCCGGGCGCGCGGCACTTTCCCGAGGGCGTGACCCTCGAGACCGAGCGCCTGCGCCTTCGCTTCATGGAGGAACGCGACCTCGACGGGTTCGCGGCGATGTATGCCGATGCCGAGACCATGCAGTACATCGGCGAGGGCAAGGCCCTGTCGCGCATGGACACGTGGCGCTCCATCGCGGGCGTGCTCGGGCACTGGCTGGTGAAGGGCTACGGCATGTGGGCCATCGAGACGAAGGCGCGCGGCGAGCTGATCGGGCGCGCGGGCTTCCTCGACGTCGAAGGCTGGCCGGGCTTCGAGCTGGGCTGGCTCATCGCGCGGCCGCACTGGGGCATGGGCTATGCCAGCGAGGCCGCGAAGGTCACCTATGCCTACGCAACGGAGACGCTGAAGCGCGAGCGTGTGATCAGCCTGATCCGCCCCGGCAACGAGCGCTCGGTGCGGGTGGCGGAGAAGCTGGGCTTCGTGCGCGACGGCACGGTCGACATGATGGGCAAGGCGGCGATGGTCTATGCGAACCGGCGCACGGGCTGACATGCCTTCCCGGCGCACGCTGCTCGCCGCGTTCGCGGCAATGGCCGCGGCGCTTCTCCTTCCCCGCGCCGCGCGCGCCGGCGCCCAGCAGTACGAAATCCTCACGGCCTCGGTCCGCGCCGCGCTCACACGCTCCGTCAACGACCGGGCCACCTTCGAATGGAACGACCTCGACCTGCGCGCGTGGGTGCGCGTGATGACCAAGCGCGTGCAGCCGCGCTTCAAGGATGAGGACGCGGCCCGCAACTTCCTCGCGCTCGTGCGCTACGAATCGATGCGCGCGGGGCTCGACCCGCACATGGTGCTGGCCGTGATCGACGTGGAGAGCCAGTTTCGCAAGTACGCCGTCTCCAAGGCCGGCGCGCGCGGCTACATGCAGGTGATGCCGTTCTGGCTGAAGGAGCTGGGCGATCCCGGGCAGAACATCTTCACGGAGCGCGTGAACCTGCGTTACGGGTGCGTGATCCTGCGCCACTACCTCGATCGCGAGTCCGGCAACCTCACGAATGCGCTGGGCCGCTACAACGGTTCGCTCGGCAAGCCCGAGTATCCGGGGCGCGTCCTCGCGGCCTACCGCGCCCGCTGGGCGCTCGGCTAGAAATAATTGGGGTCAGACTCCCATTAAGTTAATTCCGCCGATGCGGTATCCCGCATCCGAATTAACTTAATGGGAGTCTGACCCCAATTATTTTTGCTTGGTCGTCTCTTCGAGGAA
Organism: Betaproteobacteria bacterium GR16-43; assembly: GCA_001953215.1. Classification (GTDB taxonomy): domain Bacteria; phylum Pseudomonadota; class Gammaproteobacteria; order Burkholderiales; family Usitatibacteraceae; genus Usitatibacter. The sequence continues at coordinate 2,175,937 of CP019169.1, read as the reverse complement.
TTTCTTCGAGACGGTCCCGAGCCGGTCGTAGATTTTCTTCCCGGCCGGATCGTAGATCTTCGTGACCGGCAGTCCCTTCACTTTTCCGAACTGCTTCTCGATCGACGGTTCCTCGAGCGCGAGCGGATAGTCGTGGCCGACCTTCTTCGCGAAAGCCTTTGTCTTCTCGACGCCTTCCTCGATGTCGAGTGCGATGCCGATCACCGCGACGTCCTTGTGCGCACGCGCGAACTCCGCGATCTCGGGGATTTCCTTCACGCAGGGCGCGCACCACGTGGCCCAGAAATTCACCACGACCCACCGGCCCTTGTAGTCGGCGAGGCGAAGGCGCTTGCCGTCCGTATCGGTCACCTCGAAGGCATCCGCGTGGGCCGCGAAGGACAGCAGCGCCGCGAAAATGACGAACGCAACGCTTAAGCAATTGGTTTTCAAGGGCATTTCATCTATCCTTGGTCCTGCACCGGCTGGCAGACCGGGAAGACCTAAAAAATCCATCAAAATCAAAGCTTAGCAGGTCCTCTCATGCCGCTCGATCTGTCCGTTCCCGTACGCGCCGCTGCCCCGAAAGACCTGGAGATCCGGCCCAAGCAGGCGAAAGCCTGGCTGGAGTCCCTCCCCCTCGCCCAGAGCATCGAGGCCGCGAAGAAGATCCGCGTGAACCTCGCGGGCCTCTCGCGCGCCAAGATCGAACTGGACGACCGCCTCGCCGTGCTGGAGGCCTATCGGCCGATCAGCGCCGTGGTCCTCGACGAACTCGACGCGGTCTACTCCAAGGCCCCGTTGCCGTTGGGCGCGAAGGCGCGCGAATGCCTCGGGCTCGCGCGCGAGATCGCCGCCGAGCTCGCCAACGGCTACAAGATCGCCATCCTCGAGAAGACCGGCAAGCTCATCGCGTTCGGCGCGAAGAAGCAGCTCCCGGGCCTCGTGTTCCGTGCGATGGAGTACGCCGCGGAAGGCATGCGCGCCTCGTACAAGTCCTACACGCCGCTGCCGCCCGGGCTCTGGAAGGAGATCAACGCGCTCTACCTCTTCGCGGTGCAGGAGAACATCGCGAATGAAGTCGGCGATGCGGAGACCAAGCTCACGGTCACCGACCTCTACCTCGAGTCGCTGCTGCTCTCGCTCACCGATCCGTACCGCCTGATCCAGGGCGAGGTCGACCGGACGATCGAGTTGCTGCGCGGCAACCGGAGCCTCGCCACGATCGGCACCACGCGCCCGGCCACGAGCCCCGCCGCGCACTTCCTCGTGCCCTGCGACACCGACAAGCCTCCCAAGCCGCTCACCTCGGCCTCGGACGATCCGGGCGGGCCGAACGCGCGCCTGCTCGACGCCAATCCGCTGGTGGACCGCCTGCGGCAGCGCAAGGTCGCGATCGACTCGGGCAATGTCTCCGCGACCATGAGCCGCATGATCAGCCTGGACGCGATGCAGCTCCTGGTGAAGCTGATCGCGCTCTGGGGTGATCCGCCGAAGCGAGCCTTCCGCCGCGACCCGATGGAAACGAGCGTGGCCATCTGCGCGGGGCTGCGCACGCTGAGCCACTTCGTCGGGCAGCAGGCGAGCATCGACGTGGGCACCGAAACGCAGGCGATCGAGAGCGGCATCACCATCCCGCTCATCAGCGTGCCCGACGACGAGGTTTCCAAGGGCCTGCAGGTGAACGAGTGGGACGTGGTGAACCAGAGCGCGGGCGGGCTCAAGGTGAAACGCGTCGGCGCCACGAACCAGAGCATCTCCGTGGGCGAAGCGCTCGGCATCAAGTTCCTCGGCAAGTCGCGCTGGACCATCGGCGTGGTGCGCTGGCTCACGATGCTCGACGACGGCGGCATGGAGTTCGGCATCCAGTTCCTGGCGCCCGCCGCGCGCGTGGTGGCGGTCACGCCGTCCATCACCGCCAGCGGCACCGTGAAGATCGGCCTGCTGCTGTACGAGTCGGAGGGTTCGGAGGACGCCGACTCGCTCCTCGCGCCGCCGACGACCTACGCGGACCTGCGCGAATTCGAGATGGAAGAGGATGGCGCGGTGCGGAAGGTGCGCGCCACCAGCCTCATCGAGAAGACCGGGCGCTTCGAACTCTTCCACATCTCACCGTCCTGACGCGGCCGCCTCATCGGGCTTGCCGAGCTCGGTGACGGGGCGGCTCAGCAGCGTCTCGAACTGGTTCACCACGTCCGCGACGTCGCTCGAATACGCGCTCCATTCCCCGGGTTCGAGGCGCGCGTGGGGCGATACCGCGGCGCGGTAGATGTCGCCCAGGGAGATGTCCCCCGGTGCGCGCGCGAGCAGGAACTCATGCTTGCCCACGCGGACGACGATGTCCGCATCCTCGAGATGGGCCAGCGCGTCCTCCAGCTGTTCGGAAGGAATGCCTGCGGCGCGACGCAGCTCCTCGAATTCCATGGCCTTCCCGGGAGACTTCACGAGGAGGCGGCCCAACTCGACGGCGTCGCGAAAACGCACGCCGGGCGACGCCACGCGGCGCCACAGGCCGTCGTGCCAGTAGCCCGCCGCGACCGTGACTTCCGCGCCCAGGAGGATCACGAGCCACGAGAAGTACACCCACAGCAGGAACAGCGGGATGGTCGCGAACGTGCCGTAGATCCGGCTGTACGTCGGTACCCGCACCACGTAGGAGGCGAAGACTTCCTTCATCGCCTCGAACAACAGGGCCGCGACGAAGCCCCCGACCAGCGCGTGGCGGGTCGGCACGCGACGATGCGGAACGACCCGATAGGCGAGGAAGAAGGCGATGGTGCTGACGCCGATGGGCACCGCCTTCAGCAGGTAGGGTTGCACGCCCTTGGGAAACTGCCCGAGATCCGAGGACAGCGTGAGCAGGTAAGTGGTCACCGTGACGCTGATGCCCACGAGCAGCGGGCCCAGCACCAGCAGCGCGACATAGGCGAGGATCGAGACCGGCCACGCGCGCGTGCGCCGGACGCGCCAGATGGTATTCAACGACTTGTCCACGCTCCACATCATCCCGATGCCCATCACGAAGAGCGCGGCGAAGCTGATCCCGGTGATGCGTGCGGCGTTGCGCGCGAACGGCTCCATGTACTCGACGATGATCTTGCCGGCGAGCTCGGGCACCAGGTTCAGGAGCAGGAAGATCTTCAGCCGGACCATCACCTCCTCGAAGAACGGCATCGAGGAGAGCAGCGCCACCGCGATGGCGAACACCGGCACGAGGGCGAGCAGCGTGGTGTAGGTGAGGCTCGCGGCGATCTGCGGGCAGCGGTCTTCCGTCCAGCGACGGAACACGAAACGCAGGAAGCCCAAGACGTCTTGGATTCGTTTCAGCACGTATCATATTACCGTGGCTGACATCCTCGTCCTCTACTACAGCGCTTCGGGTTCCGTGAAGAACCTGGCCCAGTCCATCGCGCGCGGCATCGACAGCGTCGACGGAATGCGCGCGCGCGTGCGCACCGTGCCGCGCGTGGTGCCCGTGACGGAAGGCGCCGCGCCCGTGCCGCCCGCCCCGGCCGTTCCCGCCGACGGCGCGCCCTACGTCGAGAAACGCGACCTCGTGGAATGCGTGGGCCTGGCGCTCGGCTCGCCCACGCGTTTCGGCAACATGGCCGCGCCCATGAAGCACTTCATCGACACGCTCGGCGCCGAATGGGCCGCGGGCACGCTCGCGGGCAAGCCCGCCGCGGTCTTCTCGTCCACCGCTTCGATGCACGGCGGCCAGGAGACGACGCTCGTCTCGATGATGTTCCCGCTGCTGCACCACGGCATGGTGGTGGTCGGCATCCCGTACACCCAGCCCGAGCTGAACACCACGCGCTCCGGCGGCACGCCCTACGGCGCCACGCACGTCTCCGGAGGCGGCAACGACCGCCCGGTGACCGACGAGGAGTCGAAGCTCGCGTTCGCCCTCGGGCAGCGGCTGGCCACGGTGGCGAAGAAGCTCGCGGCGTGAGCACGCGCGCGGCGCACCTCGCCGCCTGCGCGACGCTGGTGGCGCTGATCTTCCTCTGCGTCGCGTGGGAGCTGTGGCTGGCGCCGCTGCGCCCGGGGGGCTCGTGGCTGGTGCTGAAGGTCCTGCCGCTGCTGGCACCCCTCTTCGGCATCCTTCGCGGGAAGCGCTACACGTACCAGTGGAGTTCGCTGCTGGTGTGGCTCTACGTGGCCGAGGGTGCCGTGCGGGCCGGCTCCGATCCCGGGCCCAGCCGCATCCTCGCCGTCGCCGAGATCGTCCTCAGCCTCGCGTTCTTCGGCGCGATCGTCGCCTACTTGCGCTCGTCCAGGAAGCCCTGAACCGAGGCGGGGTGCGGCATCGCCATGGCGGCGAGGAACACCTCGCGCAGGAAAAGCAGCAGGCTCAGCGTGAGCATCCCCATGCTGCCGATGAAGAGCGCCGCCACCGTGCGCGCCAGGTCGACCGTGATGAAGGCGCCCACGAACGCGAAGCTGATCAGCAGGCACACGAGCAGCGCCGAGGTCACCGCGAACGCGATCGACCAGAGCGTGAGGCGTACCCGACGCGCGACCATGTAGAGCTCATCCAGCATGCGCTGGCGCGTCTCGCCTTCCATGGCGGGGACCAGCTCCTCCAGCTGGCGGCGGCGGTCCACCGACCGGCCCAGCCGGTTGATCAATGCATTGATCAGCGTGCCGACCGCCGTCAGCAGGAACACAGGCGCCACGGCGAGCTGGATGATGCGCGAGATGTCGAACACGTGGGCTTCGAGCATGGCGCCTCCTAGGCCGACTTGCGTGCGCGCAGGGCCGCAAGGGCGACCGGCACGGTGCTCACGACGAGGATCCCCAGGATGATGAAACTCAGGTTCTGCTTCACCCACGGGATGTTGCCGAAAAAGTATCCCGCGTACGTGAGCGAAGCCACCCACGCGATCGCGCTGCCGATGTTGTAGGCGGTGAAGCGGGCCGGGGTCATCGACCCGAGGCCCGCCACGAACGGAACGTACGTGCGAATGATGGGGACGAAGCGCGAAAGGACCACCGCCATGCCGCCGTGCTTCTCGTAGAAGGCGTGGGTGCGCTCGAGATATTCGGGGTTCAGCCAGCGCGCGCCCCGGTCGCGGAAGAACGTGGCGCCGAGCCAGTGCCCGATCGCGTAGTTGGTGGAGTTGCCGAGCACCGCGGCGAAGACCAGCACCACGACGAGCAGGTGCACGTCCATCCCGCCCGCGGCCGCGACGGCGCCGGCCACGAACAGCAGGGAATCGCCCGGCAGGATCGGCGTGACCACCAGGCCCGTCTCCGCGAAGATGATCGCGAAGAGGATCGCGTAGATCCACGCTCCGTAGTTCTGGACCAGGACCCCGAGGTGCGCGTCCAGGTTCAGGACGAGGTCGAGGAAGGAAGCGATCAGTTCCACGGGACCCTCTCCCCGGCCCCCTCCCAAGGGAGAGGGAGAGCGATCAAGGCATCGCGTCCAGTTGCGCCTTCTTCTCCGGTTTCACGAAGTCCTCGCGCGACGCCCCGAGGTACTTCGCAAGCGGCGCGGCCACCAGCACCGAGGAGTAGATGCCGAAGCAGATCCCGATGGTGAGGGCCAGCGCGAAGTTGTGCAGGCTCGCACCGCCGAAGAAGAAGATCGACAGCACCATCATCTGCGTGCAACCGTGGGTGATGATCGTGCGCGAGATGGTTCCCGTGATCGAGGCGTCCATCACCTCGTCCACGCTCGCCTTGCGCAGCTTCTTGAAGTTCTCGCGCACCCGGTCGAACACCACGACCGATTCGTTCACCGAATAGCCCAGGATGGCGAGGATCGCGGCCAGCACCGGCAGCGAGAATTCCCACTGGAAGAACGAGAAGAAGCCCAGGATGATCACGACGTCGTGCAGGTTCGCGATGATGGTGGCCACGGCGAAGCGCCACTCGAAGCGGAACGCGAGGTACAGCATGATGCCGAAGCAGACCATCAGCAGCGCCATGCCCCCGTCGGTGGCGAGCTCCTTGCCCACCTGCCCGCCGACGAATTCGACGCGCTTCAGCTCCGCGCTCTTGTCCTCGGATTGCAACGCGCCCATCACCTTTTCGGAGAGGGTCTTCATCGCGTCGTTCTGCGTGGTCCCGTCGGTGGGAGCCTTCAGCGGCAAGCGGATCAGCACGTCGCGCGGCGCGCCGAAGGTCTGCACGGACACGTCCGTGAGGCCCAGCTTGGCGAGCGAGTTGCGGATCTTTTCCGGTTCCGCGTCGTGCTGGTATTGCACTTCCATCACGGTGCCGCCCAGGAACTCGATGGAGAAGTGCAGGCCCCGCGTGGACAGGAAGAACACCGCGAGCAGGAAGGTGATCAACGAGATGATGTTGAACACCTTAGCGTGCCGCATGAAGGGGATGGTGCGCCGGATCTTGAAGAATTCCATGGCCTATTCCTTGTCCTTCTTGTCCCACGTGGTGTTGCCGATCGAGAGCTTCGCGACCTTCTTCCGCCCGCCGTACAGCAGGTTCACGATCCCGCGCGAGACCATCACCGCGCTGAAGATCGAGGTCACGATGCCCAGGCAGTGCACGACCGCGAAGCCGCGCACCGGACCGGAGCCGAAGGCCAGCAGCGCCAGGCCCGCGATCAGGGTGGTGATGTTGGAGTCCAGGATCGTGTCGAACGCGCGTTCGTAGCCCGCCTGGATGGCCATCTGCGGCGTCATGCCGGAGCGCACCTCCTCGCGGACACGCTCGTTGATCAGCACGTTGGCGTCGATCGCCATGCCGAGCGCGAGCGCGATGGCCGCGATGCCGGGCAGGGTGAGCGTGGCCTGCAGCATCGAGAGCAACGCCACCAGGAACAACAGGTTTGCGGCCAGTGCCGCGACCGACACCGCGCCGAAGAGCGCGTAGTACAGGATCATGAACACGCCGATGGCGATGAACCCGTACAGGACGGCCTTGTAGCCCTTCTCGATGTTGTCGGCGCCGAGGCTCGGGCCGACGGTGCGTTCCTCGATGACTTCCATCGGCGCGGCCAGCGCTCCGGCCCGCAGCAGCAGCGCGAGGTTCTTCGCCTCCGTCGTGTCGGGCATGCCGGTGATGCGGAAGCTCGCGCCGAACTCCTCCTGGATCGAGGGCCAGGTGAGGACGACCGGCTTGTCCTTCTCCACCAGGATCATCGCCATGCGCTTCTTCACGTTCTCGCGCGTGGTCTGGCGCAGGATCCGTCCGCCGGTCTCGTCGGTCTTGATGTTCACGACCGAGCCGCCGTGCTCGTCGAATCCCGGCTGCGCGTCCTTGATGCGGTCGCCCGTCATGAGGACGATCTTCTTCACCAGCACCGGGTAGCCGTCCACGTCGATCAACTTGTCCGTCCCGAACGGCGCGGGCTGGTCCTTGTACGCGAGGAAGGCCTCCTTGCCCGGGCCGGCCGAGTTTTCCTCCGACACCAGGCGCACCTCCAGGGTGGCGGTGCGGCCGATGATGTCGCGGGCGCGAGCCGGGTCCTGCACGCCGGCCAGCTGGACCACGATGCGGTCCGGACCCTGCTGCTGCACGATCGGCTCGGCCACGCCGAGCTCGTTCACGCGGTTGCGCAGCGTCTGGATGTTCTGTTGCAGCGCCAGTTCCTGGTCGCGCTTCACGACTTCGGGCTTGATCGTGCCGACCAGCGCGGCCTCTCCGCCGATCGTCTGCTCGCGAATGGTCAGGTCCAGCAGCGTGTCGGTGATCTGCTTCAGCGCGGCGGTCTTCTGCTCCGGCTCCCGGAACTTGACCACGATGCGATCGCCTTCGCGCGTGAGGCCCGAGTAGTAGATCTTCTTGTCGCGCAGCAGCGTGCGCACGTCCGAGGCGTAGCGCTCCACGGCCTTGTCGGCCGCCTTCTTCATGTCCACCTGCAGCAGGAAGTGGACGCCTCCGCGCAGGTCGAGGCCCAGGTACATGGGCTTGGCGCCCAGCGCGGCGAGCCAGCGCGGCGAGGCCGATTCGAGGTTCAGCACGGCGACGAAGCCGGCGGGGAGCTTGCCGACGATCACGTCGCGGCCCTTCAACTGGCGATCGGTGTCCGCGAAGCGATAGTGGATGGAACCGCCGGAATCGAGCTCCGAGCCCAGCGTGACGACGTTCGCTTCCTTCAGGGCCGCATCGAGCGTGGCCTTCATCGCTTCGTCGGCCTTGTTGGCCGCGCGCGTGCCCGAGACCGCAACCGCGGGGACGACGCCGAAGAAGTTGGGTGCCGCGTAGATGACGCCAACCAGCAGCGCGATCCCGATCAGGATGTACTTCCAGGCGGGATAGCGGTTCACTGTGCGTCCTTGATGGTGCCTTTCGGAAGCAGGCGGCTGATACCGCCCTTCTCCACCTGCACTTCGACGTTGGGCGCGATCTCGACCGACACGTAGTTCGGGCCGACCTTCGTGATCTTTCCGAGGAAGCCCACGGCGACGACCTCGTCACCCTTCGCAAGCGCTTCCTGCATCGACTTGTGCTCCTTCGCCTTCTTCATCTGCGGGCGAATCATGAGGAAGTACAGGATGACGAACATGAGGATGATGGGGAGCATCCCCATCAACGTGTCGCCCCCTGCAGCAGCCCCCCCGGCGGCTTGCGCGTATGCGGTACCGATCATTGCGTGCTCCGTGCGGAAATTATTGAAAAAACAAGACTTTCGGCTTCTTGTTAGCCCGCGATTTTAACACGACATGGGGGCCGGTTCCGAGCCTTCAAGCACCCGGTCCGAAGCGAAGCGCTGTCGCCAGGCCGCGAACGTCCCGGCCTCGATCGCCCCGCGCATCTCCCCCATCAGCACCTGGTAGTAGAAGAGGTTGTGGAGCGTATTCAGGCGGGCCCCGAGGATCTCGCCGGTCCGGTGCAGGTGGTGCAGGTAGGCCCGCGAGAAGTTGCGGCAGGTGTAGCACCCGCACGCGGCATCGAGGGGCCGGGTGTCCTCCTTGTGGCGGGCGTTCTTGATCTTCACGTCGCCGAAGCGGGTGAAGAGCCAGCCATTGCGCGCATTGCGGGTGGGCATCACGCAATCGAACATGTCCACGCCCGCGGCCACGCCTTCGACGAGATCCTCCGGGGTGCCCACGCCCATCAGGTAGCGCGGGCGGTCGGCCGGCAGGCGCGGGGCCGTGTACGCCACGATGCGCGCCATCTCCTCCTTGGGTTCGCCGACGGAGACCCCGCCGATCGCGAAGCCGTCGAAGCCGAGCACGGCGAGGCCCGCGAGCGATTCGTCGCGCAGGTCCTCGTGCATGCCGCCCTGCACGATCCCGAAGAGCGCGTTCGCGTTGCCCTCGTGCGAGCGCTTCGAGCGCGCGGCCCAGCGCAGCGAGAGTTGCATCGAAGTCGCGGCCTCGTCGCGCGTGGCCGGATACGGCGTGCACTCGTCGAACACCATCACGATGTCCGAGTTCAGCGTGCGCTGGATCTCCATCGACGTCTCGGGCGTGAGGAAGAGCTTGTCGCCGTTCACCGGCGACTGGAAGGCCACGCCCTCCTCGCTGATCTTGCGCATCGCCCCGAGGCTGAAGACCTGGAAGCCGCCGGAGTCCGTGAGGATGGGCTTCGTCCAGCCCATGAACCCGTGCAGCCCGCCGTGCGCGCGAAACACCTCCAACCCCGGACGCAGCCACAGGTGGAAGGTATTGCCCAACACAATGTCGGCGCCGATCTCCACCAGCTCCGCGGGGCTCATCGCCTTCACGGTGCCATAGGTGCCGACCGGCATGAACGCGGGCGTGCGCACCTCGCCGTGGGCGAGCGTGAGCGTGCCGCGGCGCGCGGCGCCGTCGGTGGCGTGGACCGAGAACTTCATCGCCAGTGCGGCGGGAAGGTCTTGTCGTAGAACGGCAGCGCCTCGATGCGCTTGTGCCAGGCCCTGAGGGCCTCGGGCACCACCTCGCCGACCTTCGACTCGGGCTTGCGGAACTGGATGCGGTTCACGTAGCCCAGCTCCGGCGCGAGCACGAAGTCCGCGGCGCACGGCATTTCGCCGCACAGGAAGGGCCCCTTCAGCTTGCGCTCGAGCAAACGCAGCTCCGAGGCGATGACGTCACGCGACTTCGCGACGACCTCCAGGTCGGGCTGCACGCCTTCGTCCTTGAAGAAGAGCTCCCGGGCGAGCACGCCGACGCCTTCCCCGCGCAGGTAGCCCTCGATCTCCTTCACGAGGAGGCGGATGCGCGCCCGCTCCGACTCGGTGCCGGGATAGAGCCGCGCGGGACCGTCCATGCCGAAGCGTTCGTCGAGGTATTCAAGGATCGGGATCGACTCCCAGAGCGCGAACCCTTCGTCGACGATCGTCGGCACCTGGTGGCGGGGGTTGATCGCGACGAACTCGGGCTTGGTGGTGTCCTTGTTCGCGAACGACAGCACCTTCAGCTCATACGGGACCTTCAAGTGCTCGAGGGCCAGCCACACGCGCCACGAATAGGGCGAACCATGGCCATGGTAGAAATCGACTTTCATTGCAGCATCTCCTGGTTTGAAGGATCAATCGCCGAGCCGGAAGCCTTCGAGCGGCACGCGCGGCTCGCGGCCCGCCACGAGGTCGGCCACCACCCGACCGGTGCCCGCGGCGAGCGTGAAGCCTAGCGCACCGTGCCCCGCGTCGAGCAACAGGTTGCGAAAAGAAGTGGCGCCGAGCACCGGGGTTCCCTTCGGCGTGGCCGGGCGCATGCCGCACCACGGCTCCAGCCTCGAGAAGTCCGTCGCGCGGGGGAAGGCATTCCGGACCTCTTCCACGAGCTGGCCCACGCGAACGGTGTCGATCTCGGCGTGGCGCCCCGCGATGTCGGCCATGCCGGCGACGCGCAACTCGTTGCCGAGGCGGGCATACACGACCTTGCGCTTGAAATCGGTCACGCTGATGCGCGGCGCTCCGGACTCGTCGGTCACGGGCAGCGAAAGGCTGTAGCCCTTGAGGGGATACACGGGCAGGCGAATGCCGAGCGGCTTCACGAGGGCCGGCGCGCTCGTGCCCAGCGCGAGCACGTAGCGGTCGGCTTCGAAGACGCCGTTGCCGGTCTCCACGCCCATCAGCCGATCGCCCATCGGAAGCAGGCGGCGGATCTCCACGCCGAAACGATACGTCACCGGGTTGGGCCCGGTGGTCATCAGTCGCGTGAGCTCGTTGCAGAACTTGAAGCAATCGCCGGCATCCTCGCTCGCGGTGTAGATCGAGCCCGCGATCCTCGGGCGCATGTCGGTCAATGCCGGCTCGCGCTCGACGGTCGCGTCGGCATCCAGCGCTTCCTGCTCGGCGCCGAGGCTGCGCTGGTAGTCGAGGAGGCGTTTCGCCGATTCGAAGGATTCACGATTCGTGTGCACCACCAGCTTGCCGTTCTGCACGTAGTCGAAGTGCAGCGGCTGCGCGCGGATCAGCTCGTGCATCAGCGAGCGGCTGTAGAACGCGAGGCGCAGCAAGCGCTGCGTGGTGAGGTCGGCCTGGCGCTGGTTGCACGCGGCGAGGAAGGCGAGGATCCAGCGCCACTGCTCGACGTCCAGCTCGGGCACGAACTTGAGCGGCGAATCGCGGCGGAGCAGCCACGGCGGGATCTTCGGGATCACGCTCGGGCTCGCGAGCGGCGCCACGTAGCTGTACGAGAGCTGGCCGCCGTTCGCGAAGCTGGTCTCGAGCGCCACGCCCGGATTGCGCTCGAGCACGGTGACCTCGTGGCCGTCCTTCCACAGGTAGTAAGCGCAGGCGACGCCGGCGACGCCGGCCCCGAGGACAAGGATTTTCACCGCGCGATCTTACTCGACGCGCCTGTTACACGAGTAATTCCCGGGAGCGCGCACCAGTGACTTTCGCCATAAGCGAGCGTCGGGGCCGGGCCTATCGTGCCAATCAGAGGAGGAGGCTTCATGAAACCCATGGTCACCCTGGCGGCGCTCGGCGCCGCCGCGATCGCCCTTGCCGCCGTTTCCGGGGCGGACGCATCCCGATACGACCAATACCTGCGCCCGGCCAAGGCGCCCGAGCCGGCGGACAACATCGGCAACCCGGCACGCGTCGAACTCGGCAAGACCCTCTTCTTCGATCCGCGGCTTTCGGGCTCGAACTGGATCAGTTGCGCGACGTGCCACAACCCGTCCCGCGGGTGGTCCGACGGGCTGCCCACCGGGGTGGGCCACGGGATGCAGGTGCTCAAGCGCGCGACACCTTCGCTCATCAATTGCGGGTTCAACACCACGCTCATGTGGGATGGCCGCGCACCGAACCTCGAGGAACAGGCGCTGGGACCGATCGCCGCCGCCGCCGAGATGAACCAGGACCTCCCCGGCCTGGTGAGCAAGCTCTCCGCGATCCAGGGCTACCCGAAGCTCTTCAACGCCGCGTATCCGGGCGAGGGCATCAGCGAGAAGACGATCGGCAAGGCGATCGCCGCCTACGAGCGCACCATCCTTTCGGGCGAATCGCCCTTCGACCGCTGGCGCAAGGGGGATGCCCGCGCGGTCGACGCAGCCGCGAAGCGCGGCTTCGAGGTGTTCGAGGGCAAGGGCAAGTGCGTGAAGTGCCACGAAGGCTTCAACTTCACCGACAACGGCTTCCACAACATCGGCGTGAAGGAGCCCAACGGCGAGGTGGACGTGGGACGCTTCGCGCAGCGCGCCCTGCGCGTGAACTACGGGGCCTTCCGCACGCCGAGCCTGCGCGACGTGGCACTCACCGCGCCCTACATGCACAACGGCGCCTACGCCACGCTCGAAGAGGTGGTCGAGCACTACGATCGCGGCGGCGACGTGACCGAGCACCTTTCACCGAACATGTCGCCGCTCGGCCTGACCGCGGGCGAGAAGTCCGACCTGGTCGCCTTCATGAAGAGCCTCACCGGCAAGCAGCTCGTGGTGACGCTCCCGCACCTTCCCAACTGAGAGGTCTTTCCGATGATTCGCCTGATCGCCGCGGCCGCCGTCCTGGCCGCCCTGCCCGCAAGCGCGACGGAAGTCGAGGTCGCGCAGAAGAACAAGAAGTTTTCCACGACCGCCGTGAAGGCCAAGGTGGGCGACACGCTGGTGTTCCGCAACGACGACCCGTTCTTCCACAACATCTTCTCCCTGTCGGACACCCAGTCCTTCGACCTCGGCTCGTATCCGCAGGGCGAGTCGCGCAAGGTGGTGCTGAAGAAGGAAGGCACGCTCGAGATCGAGTGCGCCATCCATCCCGACATGAAGCTCAAGGTCCAGGTCGAGAAATAGGCGCGGCCCCGTGACCCGACTGCTGCTCGCTTCCGGCTGCGCGCTCCTCGCGCTGGCCGCCCTTGCCGCCGAGGCACTGCCTCCGCTCGACGAGCCGGCCGCCACGCGCGGCTCCGCCGTCTATTCGCACTACTGCGTGCTCTGCCACGGCGAGAAGGCCGACGGCAAGGGCGTGGCGGCGAAGACCTACCGTCCGCCGCCCGCCAACCTGGTGGCGAGCGTCTATCCGGATGCCTACAAGGAACGGATCATCCGCGAGGGTGGCAGCGCCGTCGGGCGCTCGCCCTACATGCCGCCCTGGGGCAAGGAGCTCTCCGACCAGCAGATCGCCGACTTGCTCGCGTACCTGCGCCGCATCAAGGCGAATCCCGCGTGAAGCGCTTCCTGCCGCACAGCGTCGCGGTGCGGCTGGGGCTTTCCTATGCGCTGCTGGTGGGGCTTCTGCTCCTCGTGGCGTCCACGGGGCTCCTGCGCCTCGACGCGCTCAACCGCGAGTTCTCGTCGATCGTCGTCGACCGGCATTCGCGCACGGAGCGCCTGAAGCAGGTCACCGATGCCCAGCACCAGCTGATGCGCATGGTCAATCGCGTGCTGCTGGTCGAGGACCGAACCCAGGTGGCCGCCGACCTCGCGCGGATCGAGGCGGCAAAGACCTCCATCGGCGAGAACCTCGAGCAGCTCGACAAGACCTTCAGCGGCGAGGACCCGCGCGGCAAGGGACTGCTGCGCGACGCGCACGAGCGCAACGGCGTGTACCTCGTGAACCTCGTGCGCTTCACGCGCATGGTCGGCGCCGACCGCCGCGCCGAGGCGCGCGCCATCCTCGCCGAACTCGACCCGCAGCTCGACGCCGCCGCCGAAGCGATGGCGACGCTGGCCAGCGCGCAGACCGCGCTCATGCACCGTTCGCAGCAGGAAGCCCAGGAATCGTTCGAGGCCGCTCGCGGAGAGGCGCTCGGCATCTCGCTCGCCGCCGTCATCGCGGCGCTGCTCGTGGCCGTGGGCATTGCCCGCAGCATCACCCGCCCGCTGGGTGCCGCGGTGCAGCTGGCCGGTGCCGTGGCCGCCGGCGACCTGCGCCACAAGCCGGCCGCGGAGGGCTCCGACGAGACCGCGCGGCTCCTGCAGGCCCTGGGCCGCATGACCGGAAGCCTCACCGGGATCGTGAGCGGCGTTCGCGCCGCGAGCGAGAACATCGCCGTGACCGCGCGCGAGATGGTCGCCGGCAACTCCCAGCTCACGCAGCGAGCCGAGGCGCAGGCCTCCGCGCTCGAGCAGACGGCGGCATCCCTCGAGGAACTCACCGCCACGGTCAAGCGCAATTCCGAACGCGCGACGGAGGCGAGCCGGCTGGCGTCGAACACCTCGCAGATGGCGGTGCGCGCGGGCGACACCGTCAATCAAGCGGTCGAGCGCATGGACGCCATGGCCGCCGCCTCCGGAAAGATTTCCGAGATCACCCAGGTGATCAACGGCCTCTCGTTCCAGACCAACATCCTTGCGCTCAACGCAGCCGTGGAAGCCGCGCACGCCGGCGACCAGGGGCGCGGCTTCGCGGTGGTGGCGAGCGAAGTGCGGATCCTCGCCCAGCGCAGCGCCACGGCCGCGCGCGAGATCGGCGAGCTCATCGCCGCCGCCGTCGCCGAGGTCCAGAGCGGCGCCAAGCTCGTCAACGAAGCCGGGCGCACCATGGCGGACGTCGTGGATGGCATCCAGGGCGTCACGCGCCAGGTGAGCGAGATCTCCGGCGCGTCGCAGGAGCAGAGCTCGGCCATCGAGCAGGTGAACAGCGCCCTCGCCGAGATCGAGCAGGGAACGCAGGGCAACGTTGCCGTGGCCGAAGAGAACGCCGCGGCGGTCGAGTCGCTCGAGGAGCAGTCCCGCGCGCTGCTGGGCACGGTGGACGTCTTCCGCCTCGGGGAAGCCACGCCGGAGCCGGGACCGGCGCGCTCGCCGTTGCCCCAAAAACAAACGGCGCGGTCGCCCGCGCCGTTGAGTCCTGCGTGGCCGACCCTTACAGCAGCGGGACGATCAGCAGTGCCACGATATTGATGATCTTGATCAGCGGGTTCACGGCCGGACCGGCGGTGTCCTTGTAGGGATCGCCCACCGTATCGCCCGTCACCGCGGCCTTGTGGGCATCGCTGCCCTTGCCGCCGTGGTGGCCGTCTTCGATGTACTTCTTGGCGTTGTCCCACGCGCCGCCGCCCGTGCACATCGAGATGGCGACGAAGAGGCCCGTCACGATCGTGCCCATGAGCATGCCGCCCAGCGCCTGCACGCCTGCGTCCTTGCCCATCACCGCGCCCACCAGGAGTGCCACGACGATCGGCGAGAGCACCGGGAGCAGCGACGGGATCATCATTTCCTTGATCGCGCCCTTGGTGAGCATGTCCACGGCGCGGGAGTAGTCCGGCTTGCCCGTGCCGTCCATGATCCCCGGGATCTCCTTGAACTGGCGGCGCACTTCATCGACCACCGAGCCCGCGCAGCGGCCGACGGCTTCCATCGCCATGGCGCCGAACAGGTACGGGATCAGGCCACCGGCGAAGAGGCCGATGATGACCGCGGGGTTCGAGAGGTCGAACGAGATGTGGCGCCCGGCTTCTTCCAGCTTGTGCGTGTAGTCCGCGAACAGCACGAGGGCCGCGAGGCCCGCCGAACCGATGGCATAGCCCTTGGTCACGGCCTTGGTCGTGTTGCCCACGGCATCCAGCGGATCGGTCACGGCGCGCACTTCCTTCGGCAGCTCCGCCATCTCGGCGATGCCACCGGCGTTGTCCGTGATCGGGCCATACGCGTCGAGGGCCACGACGATGCCGGCCATCGAGAGCATGGAAGTCGCCGCGATCGCGATGCCGTAGAGGCCCGCGAGCGAGTACGCCGCCCAGATCGCCACGCAGACCGAGAGGACCGGCCAGGCGGTGGAGCGCATCGAAACGCCGATGCCCGCGATGATGTTCGTCGCGTGGCCCTTGGTCGAGGCTTCCGCCACGTGCTTCACCGGCGCGTAGTCCGTGCCCGTGTAGTACTCGGTGATGATCACCATCAGCGCGGTGAGCACGATGCCGACCACGCACGCGCCGAAGAGCGCGTTCACGGTGAGCAGCGGGTTCACCTTCGCCACGTCGCCCATCAGCCAGCCGGTCACGAAGTAGAACGCGACGAGCGAGAGGATGGCCGCGACCGCGAGGCCGCGGTAGAGCGCGTTCATGATCTTGCCGCCCTCGCTCGTCTTCACGAAGTAGCAGCCGATGATCGAGGCGACGATCGAGACCGCGCCCAGCGCCAGCGGATAGACCACCGCGTTGCCCGCGACGGCGGAACTGCCGAGCAGCAGCGCGCCCAGCACCATCGTGGCGATGATCGTGACGGCGTAGGTCTCGAAGAGGTCCGCGGCCATGCCGGCGCAGTCGCCCACGTTGTCGCCCACGTTGTCCGCGATCACCGCGGGGTTGCGCGGGTCATCCTCGGGGATGCCGGCTTCCACTTTGCCCACGAGGTCGGCACCGACGTCCGCACCCTTGGTGAAGATGCCGCCGCCGAGGCGCGCGAAGATCGAGATCAGCGAGGAGCCGAACGCGAGGCCGATGAGCGGCTTCACGATGTCGTTCAGCTTGGCACCGGCCGGGGCGCCGCTTTGCAGCAGCATGTAGAACCCCGTCACCGCGAGCAGGCCCAGGCCCACCACGAGCAGGCCCGTGACGGCGCCGCCCTTGAACGCGATGTCGAGCGCGGGGCCGATGCCGCGGCGCGCGGCTTCCGCCGTGCGCACGTTGGACCGCACCGACACGTTCATGCCGATGTAGCCCGCGGCGCCGGAAGCGATGGCGCCGATGGCGAAGCCCAGGGCCGTCATCCATCCCAGGCCCGGCACGAAGCCGATCACGAGGAAGAGGACGGCGCCGACGATGCCGATCGTCGTGTACTGGCGATTCAGGTACGCCTTCGCGCCGGTCTGGATGGCCGCGGCGATCTCGCGCATGCGGTCGTTGCCGTCCGGTTGCGAGAGGATCCACTTGGCGGTCCAGGCGCCGTAGGCGAGCGCGATGACGCCGCAGGCGAGCGCGAGGAAGAGTGCGTTCTGCAACATGGTGCTTCTCCTGATTTTTGGATACGGGTGTTAGAGAGGCCTAGAGGGCGAAGTCGGTCTTCGTCTTCTTTTTCACGGCGACGTTCTTCAGTCGCGCATATTTGGGGAGCCCGCCTTCGTACGGCGGGTACGCTTCGCCCGCGATCAGCGGCGCGAGGTACGCGCGGCATTTCGCGGTGATGTGGAATCCGTCCGGCGTGATGAAGTCGCGCGGCATCTTCTTCTCGACGTTCGCGATCTCGGTCAACGGCGCCATGCCGATCTTCCAGCGATAGGGCTTGCTCGACGTGCGGACGATGGTGGGCATCACGCCCGAATGGCCCTTCACGGCGAACTCGACCGCGGCCTTGCCGCAGGCGTAGGCCTGGTCCAGGTCGGTCTTCGAAGCGATGTGGCGCGCGGCCCTTTGCAGGTAGTCCGCCACGGCCCAGTGGTGCTTCAGGCCCAGCTTGCCGCGCACGAGTTCGGCGATGCGCGGGGCTACGCCACCCAGCTGCGAGTGCCCGAAGGCATCCTTCAGCCCCGACTCCGCGAGGAACTTGCCGTCCTTGTCGTGCACGCCTTCGGAGACCCCGACGGCGCAATAGCCGTATTGCTCGACGTTCTTCTTCACCGCGGCGAGGAACGCTTCCTCGTCGAAGGGGATCTCGGGGAACAGGAGCAGGTGGGGCGCGATGCCGGGCTTCGTCTGCGCGAGGCCCATCGCGGCGGTGATCCACCCCGCGTGGCGGCCCATCACCTCCATGATGAAGACCTTGGTGGAGGTCTTCGCCATCGACTCCACGTCGAGGCCGGCCTCCATCATGCTCACCGCGACATACTTCGCGACCGAGCCGAAGCCCGGGCAGCAATCGGTGATGGGGAGGTCGTTGTCCACGGTCTTGGGCACGTGCACGGCGGTGAGCGGGTAGCCCAGCGCCTGCGAGATCTGCGAGACCTTGAGGCAGGTGTCGGCCGAATCGTTGCCGCCGTTGAGGAAGAAGTAGCCGATGTCGTGCGCCTTGAAGACTTCCACCAGGCGCTCGTACTCCCGGCGGTTCTTCTCGATGCTCTTCAGCTTGTAGCGCGCCGAGCCGAAGGCGCCGCCCGGCGTGTTCTTCAACGCGCGAATCGCGGCGGGCGATTCCTTGCCGGTGTCGATGAGTTCCTCGGTCAGGGCGCCCAGGATGCCGTGGCGGCCCGCGTAGACCTTGCCGATGTGCTTCCTGTGCTTGCGCGCGGTCTCGATGACCCCGGCGGCGCTCGCGTTGATCACGGCGGTGACGCCGCCCGACTGCGCGTAGAAGGCGTTGCGCGGCATGGCCCTATCTCCCGTCCAGCGCGCCGAAGACGCGGTCGCGAACGTCTTCCACGGATCCGATGCCGTCGATGCGGTGGTACTTCGGCGCGCGCTTGTCGCCCGTGGTGCCCCACTGCTTGTAGTAGCCCACGAGCGGCTCGGTCTGCTGGTGGTACACGTCGAGGCGGTTGCGAACCGTGGTCTCCTCGTCGTCCTTGCGCTGCACGAGGTCCTCCCCGGTCACGTCGTCCTTGCCCGCGATCTTGGGCGGGTTGAACTTGATGTGGTACGTGCGCCCCGAAGGCAGGTGGCAGCGGCGCCCGGACATGCGCTCGATGATCGTCGCGTCCGGCACGTAGACCTCGACCACGTGGTCCAGGTCCACGCCCGAGGTCTTCATCGCCTCGGCCTGCGGGATCGTGCGCGGGAAGCCGTCGAAGAGGAAACCCGGCTTGCAGTCGGGCTGCTGGATGCGCTCCTTCACCAGGCCGATGATGATGTCGTCGGAGACCAGGTCGCCCCGGTCCATCACGGCTTTCGCGGCAACGCCCAGCGGGGTGCCGGCCTTCACGGCGGCCCTCAGCATGTCCCCGGTGGAGATCTGCGGTATCGAATACCGCTGGCAGATGAACGTCGCCTGGGTGCCCTTCCCGGCGCCCGGCCCTCCCAACAAGATCAGGCGCATCGGCCCACTCCCCCAAGCAGGTTTTAATTTGTCGAACCGGCGGATTATACGTGGTGCCCGAGGGTCTTTCGAATTCGTTCGAGGTCCGCTTCGGTATCGACGCCGGCTTCCAGGGCGCCCGGCCAGAGGGCCACGGCGATGCGATGGCCATGGCCCAGGGCGCGCAACTGCTCGAGCGCCTCGAAGCGTTCGGCGGGCGTCTGCGTGAGCGACGAGTAGACGCGCAGGAACCGAACGCGGTAGCCGTAGATGCCGATGTGGCGCAGCGCCGGGAAGCCCTCCGGCAGGCGCTCGCGGCCCTGCGCGAACGCATCGCGGGCATACGGGATGGGTGCCCGCGAGAAATACTGGGCAAAGCCCTCGGCGTCCACGACCACCTTCACCACGTTGGGGTCGAAGAACGTCTTCGCGTCGGAAATCGGGTGCGCCGCGGTGGAGATCGACGCGGCGGGATGCGCGGCCAGGGCCTGCGCGACCTGGGCCACGAGCGCGGGATCGATCAAGGGCTCGTCTCCCTGGACGTTCACGACGATCTCCTCGTCGGCGAGGCCCAGCTGGGTCACGGCCTCGGCGAGGCGATCGGTGCCGGTGGGATGGTCGGGCGACGTGAGGCAGACCTTCCATCCGCGCTGCGAAACAGCGGCGGCGATGTCCGCATGGTCCGTGGCGACGATCACTTCGGAGGCGCCGCTTTGCGCGGCGCGCTCGGCGACCCAGGCCACCAGGGGCTTGCCGGCGATGTCGGCCAGCATCTTGCGCGGCAGGCGCGTCGAATGCATGCGCGCCGGGACGATCACCCGGAAGGCCGGGGCGGCGCTCACGCGTCCTCGTCGGGGCCGAGCGTGCGGGCTTCTTCCTCGAGCATCACGGGAATGCCGTCGCGCACCGGGAAGGCGAGGCGGTCGGCCTTGCACACCAGCTCGGACGCGTCCTTCCCCCGGACGAGCGGGCCCTTGCACAGCGGGCACACGAGAATCTCAAGCAGCTTGGAATCCATGGAGGCGATCGAGGAGGAAGGATTCGAACTCGGGCGGCAGCACCGCCGAGACGCGCAGGAACCATTGCCGGGTGTCGGCGAATGCCGCGCATTTTACGGCATCCTTTTCGGTCATGACGACGAGCTGCGCGTCGGCAAGCTTGAGGTCGCCCGCGCGATAGAGGTGGTGGTCCGGGAATGCGCGGCCACGAGCCCGCACGCCCAGGCGCTCCAGGTGCGAGAAAAAACGCTCGGGATGGGCGATGCCCGCGATCGCCACCACCGAAGCGCCCTGCGCCATCGTCGCGAACTCGCGGGGCGTGCGCTGCTCGCGATCGGCCAGGTGCACGAACGTCTCGCCGCCCAGCTGCATCGCGAACTGCCGCTCCGAGGGCACGCGATCCGAATTGCCGCCGTTCACGATGACCGCATCCACGTCGCGCAGGCGCGAGACCGGCTCGCGCAACGGCCCGGAAGGCAGCGGCAACCCATTGCCGAAGAGGCGCTCGCCATCGACGACGGCGATCTCCACGTCGCGCGCGAGCGCGTAGTGCTGCAGGCCGTCGTCGCTCACCACGACGTCGACCTCCGGCACCGTCTGCAGGAGCGCGCGCACCGCGGCCGGCCGATCGGGCGAGATGAACACCGGCACCTCGCAACGCCGCGCGATCAGCACCGGCTCGTCGCCGAAGTGCTCCGGCGTGGCACGCTCCGGGAACACGCGGACCACGCCCGAGGGGTCGTGCTCCGTCGAGGGCACGCTGCCGTAGCCGCGCGAGACGACGCCGGGCGTGTAGCCGCGTTCCTTCAGCAACTCGACGATGGCGATGGTGACGGGCGTCTTGCCCGTGCCGCCCACGGTGATGTTGCCCACGACGATCACCGGCACCTTGGCGCGCCAGGGCTTGAAGAGGCCCGCGCGATAGGCCGCGCGGCGCAGCGTGGTCAGGAGCCGGAAGGCGAGGGCCAGGGGAAGGAAGAGGAGCGCCCCGCCCCCGAGGCGCTGCCATTCGCGCTCGAACCACGCGCCCACGTCAGCGCTGCTGCGTGGTGAAGGAGATGTGGTTGAAGCCTGCGAGCCGCGCGCTCTCCATCACGTTCACCACCGCCTGGTGCGTGGCATTGGCGTCGGCACTGATGGCGATGACCGGATCCTTGCGGCCCTTGGCGGCATCCTTCAGCTTCTGCGAGAACGCGGGCGGTCCGCCGAAGGGCGTGGCGGCGCCGTTGATCGCGTAGCGGCCCTGCGCGTCGACCGCGACGTTGAGGATCTCGGGCCCCTCGGCCGCCTTGCCCGCGGACGCTTCCGGCAGGTTGATCTGCAGTTCGGCGAAGCGGCTGTACGTCGTGGTGAGGAACAGGAAGATCAACACCACGATGAGGATGTCGATCAGCGGGATCAGGTTGATCTCCGGCTCTTCGCGCGCGCGGCCCCGCCCGAAGTTCATGCCCGGCGTTCGCCGTGGACGATCTCGACCAGCTTGATCGCCTGGCTTTCCATCTCGACCACCAGCGTGTCGACCTTGTGGCGGAAGTGGCGGTAGAAGATCACCGCCGGGATGGCCACGCCGATGCCGAAGAGCGTGTTGTAGAGCGCCACCGAGATGCCGTGCGCGAGCGCGGCCGGGTTGCCGCCCGACACGGGGTTCTGCGAACCGAAGATCTCGATCATGCCCACGATGGTGCCGAAGAGGCCCATCAGGGTGGAGACGGTGGAGATGGTGCCCAGCGTGTTGAGGAAGCGCTCGAGCTCGATGGTGACGGCGCGTCCCGCGTCCTGCACCGCGTCCTTCAGCACTTCGCGCGAGCTCTTGTCGTTCACCAGCGCCGCCGCGAAGACGCGGCCGATCAGCGGGCCGGACTGGAGGCGGTTGATGAGCTCCTGCGACACGCCGCGCGAGCGATATTCCTGGACCACCTCGGGAAGGATGTTGCGCGGTGCGACGACCGACGAGCGCAACGACCAGAAGCGCTCGCCGATGATGGCGAGGGCGACGACGGAGGCGAGGAGGATGAACCAGATCGGCCAGCCGGCCGCTTCGATGATGGACAACACGCGATGAAGCTCCTGCGAAAAAACCGTTCGAACTTTAGCTTGCGGGCGATCTTTCCACAATAGTTTGTGCGGCAGCGTGCGCGCCGACACAAACGCGTTGAGAAATCACTTGAGGTCGCGGGCCGGCGACCCGCCGCGAATCGAGCACCGGCGCGGTTTCCGGCCCGATTCCACCCGCGAAGCCGCACCGCTTCTCGATTCGAAGCGCTTCTCCGAGTGGGGCGCGTGGATGCGTACGAGGCGCGTAGGACTTTACCCACAGAGCCTGTGGATAAGCCTGTGGGCGGCTTCCGGGCTCGATGTCCAAGTGGCCCTTCCACAAGGGTTTTTTCTGTTCCGCCTAATTTTTGAACGAAACTTGTTTTCCTTGTTACATCAACAACTTGGAAATTTATTTCGATGTCAAGCGGCGCGTTGCGCCGACTGTCGGGGGATGACGACGTTTTCCCCCTGTAGCGGTGGATAGGAAACCCCACTACGATCCGCTTCCCATGAGCGAATTCCTCCCCGGGCTGGCTCCCATCCTCGGCGTTTCCGAGCTGAACCGGCGCGTGCGCGAGCTGCTCGAGGGCGAATTCGACACCCTCTGGGTGGCGGGCGAATTGTCGAACGTTAAGTTGGCGACGTCGGGACACTGGTACTTCTGCCTGAAGGACTCCGAGGCGGCGGTGGACGCGGCGATGTTCAAGGGCCGGGCGCAATTCCTCGACTTCCGTCCCGTCGACGGCCTCAAGGTCGAGGCGCGCGCGCGGGTGACGCTGTACGAACCGCGAGGCAAGTACCAGTTGGTGGTGGAGGAACTGCGCAAGTCGGGCCTGGGCTCGCTGCACGAAGCCTTCGAGAAGTTGAAGGCGAGGCTCGGTGCCGAGGGCTTGTTCGATCCCGCCCGCAAGCGCCCGCTTCCGGCGTTCCCGCGCGCCATCGGCCTCATCACCTCGCCCGCCGCCGCCGCGTTGCGCGACATGCTCACGACCCTGCAGCGGCGCGCGCCGATGGTGCCCGTCGTGCTCTACCCGGCCCCCGTCCAGGGGGAAGGCTCGGCCGAGCGCATCGCCGCCGCCATCGAGACCGCCAACCGCCGCGGCGAAGTGGACGTGCTGATCCTGGCGCGTGGCGGAGGCAGCCTCGAGGACCTCTGGTCGTTCAACGAGGAACGCGTCGCGCGCGCGATTGCCGCTTCCGCCCTTCCCATCGTCAGCGGAGTCGGACACGAAACCGATTTCACCATCGCCGATTTCGTCGCCGACCTGCGCGCGCCGACGCCGACTGCGGCCGCGGCCGCCGCGAGCCCGGACCGCGAAGCGCTGCTGGAGGAGGTCGCGCAGATTCGCCGGCGCCTCGCGCGCGACCTGCGCCGGATCGTCGAGACCCGGGCCCAGCGCCTCGACGCCCTCGCCCGCCGCCTCCTCACGCCCGCCGAGCGCATCGCGCGCCAACGCGAAGCCCTCGGACTGCAAGCGCGCCGGATGCGCACCGCGATGGCCGCGCGCCTGTCCACGCATGCCGCGAAGGTGAAGGCGCAACGCACGGCGCTCTCGCACCTGGATCCGACGCAGGTCCTGGCGCGCGGCTATGCGATCGTGCGCGACGCCGACGGGCACATCCGCCGCACGAGCGAGGGCCTCGTGGTCGATGCCGCGCTGGACGTCACGTTCTCGAAGGGGCGTGCCGGCGTGCGGGTGATGAAAGTGGAAAAATAGGTATAGTCGCCTTGCACCCATAACGACGGAGAAACGCCATGGCCAGCAAGAAAAGCGTCAATGCGGTTTACAAGCTGATCGAAATCGTGGGCACCAGCACCGAGTCCTGGGCGGACGCCGCGAAGAACGGCATCAAGACCGCATCGAAGAGCCTGCGCGACCTGCGCGTGGCCGAGGTCGAGACCCTCGACGTGAAGATCGACGGCGGGAAGCTGATCTACCGCGCGAAGATGAAGCTCTCGTTCAAGTACCACGGGGACGACTGAGAAAGTCCTCCACCCGCGCCACGATCGCGGCGGCGAGGTCCGGCCGCAGGCAATCGTAGCGCTCCAGGTCCTGCATCGACCGCAGCCACGTGAGCTGGCGTTTCGCCAGTTGTCGCGTGGCTGCAATTCCCTTGTCGGCGAGCGCCGACGCCTGCGCCCTTCCCTCCAGCACTTCCCACGCCTGCCGGTAGCCGACCGAGCGCATCGAGGGCAGTTCGGGCGTCAGCGCGTGCTTGCTTCGCAGCGCGGCGAGCTCATCGACGAGTCCGCTGTCCAGCATCGCGTGGAAACGATCAGCGATGCGCCGGTGCAGCACCGCGCGGTCCGAAGGCTCGAGTGCCACCCGCAGCGCATCGAACGCGAGGACGGGAATGGCCGTCTCGCGCAGCAGGCTGGACATCGTGCGGCCCGTGACGCGATGGATCTCGAGTGCGCGCTGGATGCGCTGCGCATCCGTGGGCTCGAGGCGTGAAGCGGTCGCGGGATCGATGCGCGCCAGCTCGGCATGCAGCGCGGGCCAGCCCTCGGCCGCGGCGCGGCGATCGAGCGCGGCGCGCAAGGCGGGTTGCGCCGGCGGCAACGCGGCCAGCCCCTGCGTGAGCGCGCGAAAGTAGAGCATCGTGCCGCCGGCCAGCACCGGAACGCGGCCGCGCGCGTGGATCTCGCCGATGAGCCGCAGCGCATCCTCGCGAAATCGCCCTGCCGAATACGCATCTTCCGGCTCGACGATGTCGATCAGGTGATGCGGGACTCGGGCGCGCTCATCGGCGGAAGGCTTCGCCGTGCCCACATCCATGCCTCGATAGACCTGCGCCGAATCGACACTCACGATCTCGACCGGAAACTTCTCCGCCAGCGCCATCGCGACGTGCGTCTTCCCGCTCGCCGTCGGCCCAAGCACGAATACCGCCCTAGCGCCCACGCATGAACAGCCTGTCGAGATCCGCCATCGAGAACTGCACCCACGTCGGCCGCCCATGGTTGCAACTGCCCGCGCGTTCCGTCTCTTCCATCTCGCGCAGCAGGGCGTTCATCTCGGTCACGGTGAGCATCCGGTTGGCGCGCACCGCCGCGTGGCAGGCCATGGTGGAGAGCAACTCGTTGCGACGCTCCACCAGCGCACGGCTGGCGCCGAACTCCTTCATCTCCGCGAGCACCGAGCGCAGCAGCGCGACGGTATCGAGGTCCGAGAGCAGGGCCGGCACGGCGCGCACCACCAGCTCGCGCGGGCCCGCGGCGGCGACATCGAACCCCAGGCTGGAGAGCGCTTCACGCGAGGCCTCGGCCTGCTCGGATTCCTCCGCCGTGCACGGCATCGGAATGGGCACCAGCAGCGGCTGCGAAGGCAGCTGCGCGGCATCGAGCGCGCCCTTCAGCTTCTCGTAGACGATGCGTTCGTGCGCGGCGTGCATGTCCACGATCACGAGGCCCTCGGAGTTCTGCGCGAGGACGAAGATGCCGTGGACCTGCGCCAGCGCGAAGCCCAGGCGGGGCGCCTCGCCGGGCACCTGCGCCAGGGAAGACGAAGACGGCGCGAACGCCTGGCGCTCGGCCGCGACGGCGGAGGCGAAGAGGGATTCGTACGCCGCGGCCGGCTGCGCGATCGCGAGCGCACCCTGCGTGTTGGCGGCGACGGGCCACGAGGGCACGGGACGCGAGACGGGCGGCGGCGGCGTGTTGCCCGCGAGCGGCTGGGCCAGCGCGCGCGTGAGCGCATGGAAAACGAAGCCGTGCAGCGCGCCCGAATCGCGGAAGCGCACTTCGCTCTTCGTCGGGTGCACGTTCACGTCGACCAGCGCGGGATCGACTTCGAGGAAGAGCACGTAGGCCGGATGGCGGTCGTGGTGCAGCACGTCCGCGTACGCTTCGCGAATCGCGTGGGCCACGACCTTGTCGCGGATGAAGCGGCCGTTCACGTAAAGGTACTGCGCATCGCGCGACGCACGCGTGAACCCCGGCGCGGCCGCGAGCCCGTGCAGGCGAAGGCGCGGACCTTCGGCGCCCACTTCCACCGCGGCCGTCGCGAATTCGTCGCCGATGAGCCGCGCCGCGCGGGCGCGGCCCTCCTCGCGAGGCAGGTGCGCGGAGCGCCGGCCGTTGTGCGTGAGCGCGAAGGCGACGTCGGGGCGCGCGAGCGCGATGCGCGAGAACGCTTCGTCGCTGCGCGCGAACTCGGTCGCCTCGCTCTTCAGGAACTTGCGGCGCGCGGGCGTGTTGTAGAAGAGCTCTTCGACGTCCACGGTCGTGCCCGAAGCCAGCGCCGCGGGCTCCACCGGCGTCGTCGAGCCGCCTTCGACGGCGATCTTCCACGCACTCTTCTGCGCGGCCACGCGGCTCACGATGGCGAGGCGCGAGACCGAGCCGATGGAGGCGAGCGCCTCCCCGCGAAACCCCAGCGTGATCGCGCGTTCGAGGTCTTCGAGGGAAGCGATCTTCGAGGTCGCGAAACGCGCGACGGCGAGCGGCAACTCTTCGGGAGGAATCCCCGCGCCGTCGTCGGCGACGCGAAGCCGGCGAACGCCGCCCTCGACGAGATCGACCGAAATGCTGCGCGCGCCCGCATCGAGGCTGTTCTCGAGCAGTTCCTTCAACGCGGACGCAGGGCGTTCGACCACCTCGCCGGCGGCGATCTGGTTGACCAGCAATTCGGGGAGGACGGCGATTTTGCCCATGAAATCAACGCAATGTTACACTGCCTCGCTGCCGTTTCGCGCACCGCTCCACGAATGGAGCCACCCGGATAAAGGGGCATGACACCCTACGAGTCCCCGGCCCCGCCGGCCATTCTCGAAAGCGAAGGTCCGCTCTTCAACGAAGAGGTCCGGCTGCTGTTCCGATTCTCGCTGGTCGAGTATCTCGCGACGCTGCTCGTGGTGTTCATCCTCGGCGCGATCCTCTGGGACGACCTGGCGCAGCCCGCGCTCTTCGCGTGGTTCTGCGGGATCTCGCTGGTCACCATCGCGCGCTACATCCTCTACAAGGCGTTCATCAACAAGTCGCCGCCTTCGGAGACGCTGGGACGCTGGGAGCACGCGTTCCTCGTCGGGACCTTCATCACCGCCGCGCTCTGGGCGCTGATCGGCACGGTGCTGCTGCCCAGCCAGGCGCACATGACCAGCCGCCTCTCGGTCGTGATGGTGGTCACGCTGCTGCTCACGGGCGCCGTCGCGTACTACGCGCCGCATCGCTACGCCTACAAGGTCACCGCGTTCGTGGGGCTGGTGCCGCTCGCGGTGGCGCTGGGCTTCTCGGGGGATCGCCCGCAGATGGCGATCTCGGGCCTCGTGCTGCTGCTCGCGCTGCTGCTGCCGTACATCCACACGAAAGTTCACGCGGCCCTGGTCGATTCGCTCTCGACGCGCCGCGACCTGGACGACCGCGACAGCGAGCTCAAGTCCGAGCGCTCGAAACTGCAAGTGGCCACCGATGCGCTTGCGGGCGAGATGGTCGAGCGGCTGAAGGCGCAGCAACAGGAATTGCTCACCGCGCAGAAGGTCCGCATGCACTTCGAGCGCACGCCGCTCGGCGTGATCGAGTGGGACCGGCAGTTCCGCGTGATGGCCTGGAACCCCGCCGCCGAAGCGATCTTCGGCCACCCGGCGGAAGAGGCGAAGGGCCGCGGCGCGGTCGGGCTCGTGGTGGCCCAGGCGGAACGGGCATCGGTCGAGGCGATGTGGAAGGAAGTGGCCGAGACGAAGGACGGCAGCAAGTCGACGCTCGTGAACGTGACGCGGGCGGGACGCACCATCCACTGCGAGTGGTACAACACGCCGCTCGTGGATCCGGGCGGGCGGATCATCGGCTATGCGTCGCTCGTGCAGGACGTGACCGAGCGCCTGAATACCGAACGCACCATCCACTACATGGCGCACCACGATGCGCTCACGGGCCTGCCCAACCGCCGCCTCATGCAGGACCGCCTGAACCAGGCGATCATGAGCGCCCGCCGCAAGCAGCGGCACGTGGCCGTCCTCTTCCTCGACCTCGACCGCTTCAAGGTCGTGAACGACACGCTGGGCCACGAGTCGGGCGACTTCATCCTGCGCGACGTGGCGCAACGCCTGATGAGCTGCGTGCGCGAAGTGGACACGGTCTCGCGCGAAGGCGGCGACGAGTTCGTGGTGATCCTCCCGGACCTCGAGCGTCCCGAGAACGCGCGCGTGGTGGCGGACAAGATCCTGAAGGAGCTGATGCGCCCGGTGGACATCAGCGGCCACGAGATCCACATCACCACGTCGATCGGCATCAGCCACTATCCGAACGACGCGACCGACGTGAGCCACCTGCTGAAGCACGCGGACAACGCGATGTACCAGGCCAAGGACGCGGGCCGGAACACGATCCGCTTCTTCACCGGGGACCTCAATTTCCTCCTGTCCAAGCGCCTCGAGGTCGAAGGCAAGCTGCGCCGCGCGATCGAGAACGAGGAATTCTTCCTGCGCTACCAGCCCCAGGTGGAAATCGCGACGGGGCGCATCTCGGGCATGGAAGCGCTCATCCGGTGGAACGACCCGCAGAAGGGCGAGGTCTTCCCGAAGGACTTCATCTTCGTCGCCGAGGAGCTGGGCCTGATCGTGCAGCTGGGCGAGTGGGTGTTCCGCACCGCCTGCCGCCAGTTGAAGGCGTGGGAGACGGACGGCCTGCCGCCGGTGACCATCTCGGTGAACATCTCGCCGCGCCAGTTCATGTCGCGCCGCCTGGTGCCCACCCTGCTCGCGATGATTCGCGAGACCGGCGCGAACCCCAAGTACGTCGAGCTGGAGATCACCGAGACGATGATCATGCGCAACCTCGAGCAATCGGTGGAAACGCTCGAGCAGCTGCGCTCCGTGGGCATGCAGGTCGCGGTGGACGACTTCGGCGTGGGCTACTCGTCCCTCGGGCAGCTGAAGCGCCTGCCCGCCACGAGCATGAAGATCGACCGCTCGTTCATTGCCAACGTGCCGGACGACACGTCATCGGGCTCGATCACCGAGGCGATCATCGCGATGGCCAAGCGCCTGAAGCTGCGCGTCATCGCCGAGGGCGTCGAGACACGCCAGCAACTGGACTTCCTGCGGGCCAACCACTGCGAAGCCTTCCAGGGCTATCTCTTCTCGAAGCCCGTCACGGCGCTCGAGGCGACCGCGATGCTCAAGGCCCAGGCCGCAGCGGATACTCCCACCCCCGAAGCAGCAGCGCACTAGATCCGATTGATTCGTCATTCCCGCGAAGGCGGGAATCCAGCCCCAGGATTGGAGGACAAGGGGGTGGGTAGGACCTTTTTTTCGTCGGGGCCATGACTGTGCTTGGCGTAACGAGTGAGAGAGGCAGGTAAAGAGTTCTGATTCGGCTCCTGTCGAAAACCGTTTTATTTGGTATCACTCGCGGTTCGGCCATCAGGAGAGACGCCCCGATGCCCCGAGCGAAAAAAGAGGTCCTACCGCACCCCCTGTCCTCCAACCGTGGCGCGCGACGATCAAGAGCGATGTCGAGACTGATCGTCCAATGAAGCGAGTCCCAAGCTCGCACGCTCTTTCATTTCCGGGACGAGTTGATCGCACACTCGGAAGGATGGGGGGTGCGGTAGGGCTTCTTTTCTCGGCGGGGCCACTCGGTGGCCGCCCTGATCATCGAGGCGGAGTGCGTTGACTCTTGCTCGCGATGCCCTTCGCAGGACCCACGTCGCTCAAACACTCCCGCCTTCAAGCCTTGGAACGCGACCCGCCGACGAAAAAAGCCCTACCCACCCTCCATCCTCCCCAGAGAATGGATTCCCAACTTCGCGGGAACGACGGCGGACTAGTTCGCGGCGAGCTTGTTGCGGGAGAGGGGCGGGTTGTTCGAGAGGTACCGCTTGATGCCACCCAGGATCGCGTTGGCCAGCTTGTCCTGGTAGCTCGCGTCCTTCAGGCGGCGCTCTTCCTCGGGGTTCGAGATGAAGGCAGTCTCCACGAGGATCGAGGGAATGTCAGGCGACTTCAGCACCGCGAAGCCGGCCTGCTCGACCGACTGCTTGTGCAGCGAATTGATGTCCCCGATCTCGCCCAGCACCGCCTTGCCGAGCTTCATCGAGTCGTTGATGGTCGCGGTCTGCGACAGGTCGAGCAGCGTCTTCGCGAGCACCGGATCCTTGACCGCGAGGTTCACGCCACCGATCAGGTCCGACTGGTTCTCCTTCTGCGCGAGCATGCGCGCTGCGGCCGACGTGGCGCCGCGCTCCGAGAGCGCGAACACGGAGGAGCCGCGCGCATCGGGCTTCACCCACGCATCGGCGTGGATGGAAACGAAGAGGTCGGCCTGCACGCGCCGCGCCTTGGTGACGCGCCCGGCGAGCGGAATGAAGTAGTCGCCGTCGCGCACCATCACCGCGCGCATGCCCGGCTCCTGGTCGATGCGGCCCTTCAATCGCTTGGCGATCGCGAGCGTCACGTCCTTCTCGTGCGTGCCCCCGCGGCCGCGCGCGCCCGGATCCTCGCCGCCATGGCCCGCGTCGATGGCCACGATCACAAGGCGATCGACCTTCGGCCCCCGGGCCGGCGGCAGCCTCTTGCCCGGGTCGAGCTTGAGCACGGGAAGTTCCGGAACCTCGACTTTCGCGACCTCGATCGGCGCGGCCGTCGGTGCCGGGGCCACCGGAGCCGGAGGCTGGCCCTGCGCCATGTCGCGAATCGGATCCTGCTTGAGCAGCGCCAGGAGCGGGTCCTTCGGCACCAGCGGATAGACGTCCATCACGAGGCGATGCTTGTATTCCCCCGCGGGCGCGAGCGGGAACACCTGCGGCTTCACCTCGGTCTTCAGGTCGAAGACGATGCGCACGACCCCGGGCCGATTCACGGCTACGCGCGGCGGCTTGAGGTAGGGATCGTCGTCGCGCACCTTCGCGGCGAGCGCGCGCAGCTCGTCGTTCACCTCCATGCCCTCGAGCTCGATCACCAGCCGCTCGGGATCCTTCACGAAGAAGAACTGGTGCTTGATCGGCGTCGCGCTCTCGAAGGTGACCCGCGTGTATTCCTCGGCGGGCCAGACACGCGACGCGAGCACCGTATCGGCGAACGCGTGCGTCGAGATGAGGAAGAGGCAGGTCGCGACCGCCGCGATGAGCGCCAGGTGCGTCAGCGGCCCGAGAAGTGCAGGAGCGCAGCGTCCATGCAGCGCCGACCCATCTCCGTGTTCGCCCGCAGGGTCGCCACGCGTCCCGAATCCTGGATCGCGAGCGTCACTTCCACGTCCGGCGAAGGCAGCAATCCCTGCGCCTTTTCCGGCCACTCGACCAGGGTCACGTTGTGCCCGTCGAAGGTGTCTCGAAAGCCCGCTTCGGTCCATTCGCGAGGGTCGCTGAACCTATAAAAATCAAAGTGATGCAAGTGTAACCTCGAAACATCATAAAGTTCAACCAGCGCATAGGTCGGACTTTTGACCCGTCCGGCATAGCCCAGGGCCCGCAGGACACCGCGAACGAGCGTCGTCTTGCCGGCGCCGAGCTCGCCCTGCAGGAACACGGTGAGGCCCGGCTCGAGGCCGCGTGCGATCGCGGCTCCCAGGTCGAGCGTTGCGGCCTCATCGGGAAGAATCGTCTTCAGCACTTAAGATCCAGGGATGCAGAGGCAAGCCGACATGCGCGTGGAGGACCGGATCCGCCAATGGGGCCGCGAGCTGGGCTTCGACGCGGTCGCCATCGCGGGCACGAGCCTGGACGACGAGGAAGCGCGGCTGCTCGACTGGCTCGGCCGCGGGTGGCACGGCGGCATGGATTATATGGCACGCCATGGAGCGCGCCGCGCCCGTCCGGCCGAGCTCGTGCCCGGAACGCTGAGCGTGATCAGCGTGCGCCTCAACTACACGCCGCCCGCGGCACGCGATTCGTGGGAGACGCTGGCCGACGCGAAGAGCGCCTTCATCTCGCGCTATGCCCTCGGCCGCGATTACCACAAGGTCCTTCGCAACCGGCTGCAGTCGCTGGCCGACCGGATGACCGCCGAGCTGGGCGCATTCCACTATCGCGTGTTCACCGACAGCGCACCCGTGATGGAGGTGGCGCTCGCCGCGCGCGCGGGCCTCGGCTGGCGCGGCAAGCACACGCTGCTGCTCTCGCGGGATGCGGGCTCGCTCTTCTTCCTTGGCGAGATGTTCGTCGCCCTCGATCTCGAGAAGGGCGAACCGGTCACCGAGCACTGCGGCACGTGCACGCGCTGCATCGACATCTGCCCCACTCAGGCGATCGTCGCACCCTACCAGCTCGATGCGCGCCGCTGCATTTCCTACCTCACGATCGAGAATGACGGACCCATCCCCGAGGAACTAAGGCCCCTGATGGGCAATCGTATCTACGGTTGCGACGACTGCCAGCTCGCCTGTCCCTGGAACAAGTACGCGAGCCTGGCCGCGCTGCCGGATTTCGCGGTTCGCAATGAACTCGACAGTGCGAGCCTCGTAGCGTTGTTTGCATGGACGCCGGACGAGTTCGACCAGCGCTTGCAAGGCTCGGCCATCCGGAGGATCGGACACGAGCGCTGGCTGCGGAACATCGCGGTGGCGCTCGGGAATGCACCCGCCACGCAGGAGATCGCGGCGGCACTCGAATCCCGGCGGCAGGATCCCTCCGCCCTCGTGCGCGAGCACGTGGAGTGGGCACTAGCACGCCACAAAGCTTGACACCGCACTGCGATCGGCGCAGTGTGGGAATATTACCCACACTTGAGAATTCCATGTATTCCATTGATTGGAAAGACCAATTTGTAGTCGCCCGTGGACTTCTCCGGCTGTTGGCCCTCGCGGCCGTCTCGATCCCGATCACCTCGAACGCCGTCTACGTGAGCCCGGACGGCCTCGGCCAGGCCTTGATCTTTCCGTACTACACGACGCGTCCCACGGACGGGAACGCGTTCAATACCTACATCTCGATCGTGAACCACACGCAGGATGCGAAGGTGATGCGCGTGCGCTTCCGCGAAGGGCGCAATGGCCGCGAGGTCGCGAACTTCAACCTCTTCCTGGGGAGCGGCGACGCCTGGACCGCCGCCCTCGCGGCACCTCCCGCGAACAACTTGCCGACGCGCCTGCTGAGCGCCGATCGATCCTGCATGCTGCCGGCGCTCTCGACGCAGACCGGATCCCTGCCGTTCCTCGACTTCAGCAGCGCGTCCTATGACGGCGCGAACACCGACGGCTACGGCACGGGTGGCGACCGCACGCGCGAAGGCTACGTCGAGGTGATCGAGATGGCCACGCTGCAGGGCGCGACGGCAGACGCGGTGCGGATCGGCGCCAACGGCCAGCCGGCCAACTGCGGGACGCTCGACGGCGCCCTCGGCCTCGGCGCGCCGACCGGCGGGCTCTCGGGATCGCTCACGCTCATCAACGTGCAGAGCGGCCTGGACTTCACCGCGAACGCCGAAGCCCTGGCGCAACTGACGACCATCCCGTTCTATCGCGCCGCGGCCGATCCTTATCCCGACTTCACCTCGTCCGAAGTCCTGCCGAGCAGCCTCTTCATCGCGGGCGACAACAAGGCCTACCGGATCGCGTGGGGCAGCGGCGCCGATGCGGTCACCGGTGCGCTCCTGCGCGAGACGATCTCCAACGAGGTGATCCTCGACACCGCGACGCTCTCGTCCACGGATTGGGTGGTCACGTTCCCCACGAAACGCCTCTACGGGACGACCCCGGGTTCATCGGGTCCTTTCGCGCCTTCCCTGGACACCGACCGCCATTCGATCCCGTTCCAGATGAAGTTCCAGCCGCGCGACGGCCAGCAGACCAGCTACGTCGTGAGCTGCGGCTTCCTTTGCCCTCCGCAGAACGTCGAGATCCCCATGTCGCTCCCGTGGGCCGCGAGCGTCGTGGGCTTCCGCCTCTCCGGCACCACCAGCTCGAGCGGCGCCGCCGGAACCTCGGGTGCCCTGGGTTCGACCAACGCCTGGATCCTGTCGTTGCCGCAAACCGCGCAGGCCGGCGGTGCCGCGACGCTCTCGTTCGACGGCGTGCACACCACGCCAACCACCGCTTCCGCCAGCGCGCGCACCTTCGACGCCGCCACCGGCGACACCACGTCCACCAACGTTCGCGTGCGCGGCATGCCCGCAGTGGGCTTCGCCGTGCGTACGTTCCGCAATGGGACGCTCACCTGCGCGGGAAGTACCAGCTGCCAGGGGAACTACGGCGGGATGTTCGTGCACCAGGGGGTGCGAACCGTCACCCCTTGATGAAAGCCCGCAGCCGCTTGGAAAGCGCCGCGATCGAAGGCCGGTGCACGTACATCATGTGCCCGGCCTCGTAGTAGCTCACCTCGATGTTCTTGCGCAGTTCCGGTTCGAGACCGAGGTGATCCATCGTGTAGTCGGAGGCGAAGTGCGGCGTGGCGAAGTCGTAGTAGCCGTTGGCCACGAGCACGCGCATGTGCGGGTTCATGCACATCGCCTTCCTCAGCGTCTCGCCCACCGACGCGAAGCGGTTGGCGAACTCGCCCCAGCCCCAGTCCATGTAGAGGCTCTTCAGGATCTCGTACGGGAGGTCCTTCTCGAACTTGAGGTCGGTGCGCAGGTAGTCGTTCATCGTCGCGGCGTAGGCGCCGTAGATCGCGGAGAAGCCCGGGTCGAACTCGAACTTCTCGCCCGCCGCGTCGCGATCCATGCCCGTGTAGCGGCTGTCGAGGCGGCCCACGGTCCTGCGTTCGTTCCTCAGCAGCTCCTTGCAGAAGCGCAGGATCTCGATCCGCAGGTTGCAGCGCTCCACGTACTCCGCCGAGAGGCCCGTGTATCGCGCGAGCTTCCTCGCGATCTTCTTGCGGTCCGCGTCCGGCAGCGCATCGCCCTGGAAGAGCGCCGCGGCGTATTCGCCGCCCGCGAACGCTTCCACTTCGTCCAGCAGCGCGCGCAGCTTCATCTTCTGCAAATCGGGCGCCAGGCGCTTGTGGTACCAGGCCGTCGACGCGTACGTGGGCAGGAAGAGGATCGGCGGAACGTCGTTCGTCGCGTCGAAGCGGAAGGTCTGGAAGTCGAGCGCGACCGAGACCAGCATCACGCCGTTCAGGAACATGCCGTAGCGCTCGATGAGATGCCCCGCGAGGCCGGAGGCCCGCGTCGTCCCGTAGCTTTCGCCGATGAGGTACTTCGCGGACGACCAGCGCGCGTAGCGCGAGCAGTAAGTGCGGATGAACTGACCGACGCTCTCCAGGTCGCGCTTGTAGTCGTGGTACTCCTTCACCTTCTCGCCCTCGACCATGCGGCTGAAGCCGGTGCCGACGGGATCGATGAACACGAGGTCCGTCTGCGGGAGGACCGAGTACTCGTTGTCGACCAGGTGATAGGGCGGCTCGGGAGCGTAGCCTTCGTCGTCGAGTGCCACGCGTTTCGGTCCCAGCAGGCCGAGGTGCAGCCACACCGAACTCGAGCCCGGGCCGCCGTTGAACGAGAACGTGACCGGGCGCTTCGCGTTGTCCTTCACGCCGTCCAGCGTGTACGCGATGAAGAAGACCGTGGCGCGGGCCTTCTCGCCCTCGCTCTTGCCTTCCTTCTCCGCCTCCTCGCGCATCACCATCGTGCCGCAAGTGACGGTGTACTTCACTTCCCGGCCCGCGATCTTCACGCGGTGCTTGGTGATGGAGATCTGGTCGGTGGGGTCGGGCTTCTTGTCGAGGGGCTTTTCGGTGTCGGTCGCCATGGCTTCGCGGGGTTATGCAAAGCGGCCATGCTAACCGAATCGCCCTCGCTCAGCGGAAGCGGTACACCCAGGACACGCCGACCAGCGTCACGCGCTGGTTGGGCTGCAGGCTCACGGTCGTGTTGTCGGAGAACGCGAACGGGCTCGCGTCCGAGCCCCACGTCCATTCGTTCAACCGCTGGTGGTCGTGGATCAGGTCGAAGCGCACGTCGTTGCTCTTGTTCACCGCGTACGTGGCGAAGAGCTTCAGGCGCACGTCCCGGAAGGTCACGTCCGGCAATCCCCCGGACTGCGCGAGGAACGCGACGTTGGCGGCGCTCGCCGCCGAGTCGAGCGACTGGTCGTAGATGTTGCGGTCGTTCACGTAGTACAGGTCGGCCCCGACCTGCAGCGCCTTCGAGACCTGCCCCTTCAGCGTGAAGCCCGCGGTGCTGTTCCGGTCCTTCAGCTTCGCGATGTAGCCGGTGGAGTGCGCCACGTCGAGCGTCTGCTCGCTGTAGCTGTAGTACGCATTCAGCATCCACGCCTCGGAGAGCGCATAGCCCACGTCGATGCCGTAGAGGCGCATGCCGGTCTTCGAGAGGCCCTTCTCGGTGGGCGCGCTGTACTCGTCCGTGCCGCCCTCGGCCGTGAACTGCACCGAAAGGCCCTCGGCCGCGCTCCAGTCCGCCTGCGCGCGCACCTTGTCTCGCTTGCGGTTCATGAAGATGGACGGAAAGATCCCGGTGCGGTTGTAGATGGCGGCGTCGGAGACTTCGGTCACGCCGGTGGCGGGGAGCGCCGCGGGCTTCAACCATGGGGAGCCGTCGCGGTCGGCGTGCGAATACGTGATCGAGCCGCTCACGTTCTCGCCCATCGCGCGGCGCAGGCCGGCGCGCCACGTGGTCTCGTCGGTCTTGGCACGCAATGCGGTGATGCCCGCGACGCTGTCGCCCACGCACGGGCCGTCGCCCAGGTCGATGCACTCGGGGCTCGAGTACTGGCCGCGGTCGAGTGCCTCGTAGTCGAAGCCGACCGTGGCGCGGACGCCTTGCGGGAGCTGGTAGGTGCCCTCGAGCTTGCCGGCGGTCTTCTTCAGCGAGTACGTGCCGTTGGTGAACCGGTTCGCGCCTTCGATGTTGTAGAGCGCGAGCGGCGACTTGTCCTCGCGATCCTCGTACCGGAAGCTGGCCAGCACGGAGAGCTTCGGCAGCGGCCGGGCCGTGAGTCCCGCCTGCGCGAGCGTGGTGTCCACCACGCCCCCGTAGTTGGTGATCCCCGCGGGAGCCCCCGTGAGGCCGCTCGCGAGGAAGTCGTCCTTCTGCGTCGCATGGGTGTACGCGTACTTGAACGTGGCCCGCGTGGACGGCGTGATGTTGTAGTTGCCGGAGAGGAAATACTGGTGCGCCTGGTTGTCGGGCGGGAGCGCCATCGGCAGCTGCAGGATGTTGCGCAGGCCCGCGGTGAGCGGCACCCCGCCGCCCACGCCCATCGGATTGCCGAGGGGGTTGTTGAGGTTGCCGGTCACCGTCGGGACCAGCGCGCCGTTCTCGTTGTCGTAGAAGGAGCCGTAGTACCCGGTGGTCACGGAGAAACGCTCGCCGATCCACGTGAGCTTCGCGTCGAATTGCTGCGTGGTGGAGTTGATCGGCTCGGGCAGCATCAGCAGCGCCCATTGGTTCACGCCGCTCGCCATCGTCGTGCACGTCGGGGCCGGCGCCGCGCCCGAAGGGCAGGTGAAGCCGCGGCCGAACATGCGCGACCCGTCCTTGTTCTCGGCCGTATACGAAGCTTCGAGCATCAGGTGCGGCCCGAACCACTTCTCGCCCCCGACGGTGGCGCGCTTGCGCTCGGTCTGGAGATCGAGGTTGGTGCCGGTCCCGCGGGTCGCGAGCAGCGATACGGTGGGGGTCGTCGATCCCGGATTCTGCAGGCTCGTGTTGATGGTGCGCGGATAGGCGCGGGTGAGCGACCAGTACTCGCCGAAGACCTTCCAGTCGCCCTGGCGGTCCCACTGCGCGCGCAACTCGCGCGAATCGAGACCGAGGTTGCGGCCGGTGAAGCGCGTCCAGGTGCCGGTCGCGTCGTCGCGTTTCGCGTAGTCGATGTCGAGCAGGAGGTTGAAGTCGTCGTCGCGCAAGCCGTTGTACTGGCCGAAGAGCGCGCGGCTGCGCGGGTCGCCGCTCGCGAGCGCCGCGCCCACGCGGACCTCGCCGGCGGGTTGCGCCGCGTCGGTCGCGTCGTCTTCCGCGTGGACGAGTTCGGGCAGCGCGAGCGCCAGGGCCGCCAGGAGCACGGCGTTGCGCCTGCTGGAGTTCCGGTCGAAGGATGTCATGGGTCCTCGCGCTAGCGGAAGTTGAACTGCGGCGTCGGGTTGGTGGTGCTCGGGTTGTTCGTGCCGTGGACCTGCGTGTGGCAGTTCACGCACCCGCGCGCCATCGTGTAGTTGATGCCCGACTTGCCCGAGGTCGTGGCGGAGAGCATCGACGAAGGCTGCCCCTGGCCCGCGATCTGGGCCACGTTCCCGCCGTGCGGCGTGTGGCACTGGTGGCAGAGGAACGGCGGGCGCGCCTTGAGCAGGCTCTCCGCGGTCGTGCCGTGCGGGTTGTGGCAGTTCGAGCAGTCCTCGGCGACGGGCTCGTGCACGTGCACGAAGGGCCCGCGCTTCTCCATGTGGCACGTGTAGCAGGTCTCGTTCACGCTATCGCGCTTCATGAGCTTCGGGCCCACCGAGCCGTGCGGGTTGTGGCAATCCGAGCAGCCCATCTTTCCTTCGGGGATCGGATGGTGCGAGGGCTTCGCCACCTGCGTGCGTTGCTCCTTGTGGCAGGCGAAGCACACCTCGGATTGCGTCAGCTTGTCGCGTACCTTGTCATGGCTCGCGTGAACCTGGTGGCAGCTCGTGCATCCCACGTCGTTCGTGGCATGGGTGCTGCCTTCCCAGTGCGAGCGCTTCGTGTCCGTGCGGTGGCAGGTGAGGCAGGCCTCGTTGCGCGCCTCGATGCCCGAGGCGCCGGCACCGCGGTAGAGCACGTCGGGCTTCAGGCGCTCCTTCGCGCCTTCGGGCTTGTTGACGTGCTTCTCGCTCTCGCCGTGGCAACTCGTGCAGGTGGGCGTGCGGCCGTCGGCCTGGGTGCCGTGGCGCGTCCTGCCGATGGCGAGGACGGGAAACTCGCTGTCCGCGTCGTGGCAGCGCGTGCACTTCGCGTCGCCCTTCAGCACGAGGTCCTTGCGCGGCTCGGCGGCGGGAGCGTCGAAGGCCCCCAGGGAAATGACGAGGCCCGCAAGCGCCGCGAAGACGTGCAGGTACTTCCCGGGATTTCCCATGGTCCGCCCCCTTCTAGTTCAGCTTCATCTCCGAGGGCCCGGGTCCTTCGGGCTCCTTGTGCGCGATGCCGAAGTGGCAGTCGATGCACGTCTTTCCTTCCGCCTTGCCCTTCGCGTGCCGGGCCTTCGCCTTCTCCGACTGCTTCTCGGAGTCCATCCGGTCGGCGTGGTGGCAATTGCGGCACTCGAGCGAATCGGTTTCCTTCATGCGCCGCCAGACATGCTGGGCGAGCGTGGAGCGGTGGGCCTCGAACTTCTCCCGGGTGTCGATGGTGCCCACGAGGGCACCCCAAAGCTCGAAGGAGGCCGCCATCTTTCGCTTGATGAGGGCCCCGGGTTCGCGCGGCACGTGGCAATCCGAGCAGATGGCGCGCACGCCCGTGCGGTTGGTGTCGTGGATCGTTCCCTTGTACTCGGCGTACACGTTGTCGCGCATCTCGTGGCAGCCGATGCAGAACTTCTCGGTGTTGGTCCACGCGAGGCCCGCCGCGCCGCCCACGACCAGCAGGCCCGCGGCGAACGCCAGCACGAAGCCGGTGCCCACCAGGACCCCGATGGCCTTCATCCGCCCGGGATAGCGGTCGCGGAAGATCCTCCAGAACTGGCGGAGCACGGGGCGTCCGGGACGGTCAGCGCGAAAGGATCCAGCCGACGACGTTCTTCACTTCCGCGCCGTCCTTGGTCTTCAGGCTGTCGTGGTTCTCCTTCTTGCCGTCGACCTCGATCTTCGGGTTCGTCGTGAGGTGCGTGACGAGCTTCGCTTCGGCGTCGGGCTTGCCCTTGTACTTGGCCGCGATGTCCTTGTAGGAAGGCGCGTCCTTCTTCTTGTCGACGGAGTGGCAGTTGAGACAACCACTCTTCTTGACGAGGGCCTGGGCGGCCGCGTCGTCGGCGGCGTCGGCCAGGAGCGCGGCGCCCCCGAAGAGGACTGCAAACAGCATGCTGGCGATTCGCATTGCGGCTCCCTGACATTGGCGGCTGTTGCCGTCAGGGTCCGCTTCCCGGTGGGGCCGGGTTTGACGAGGATCAAGCTATTGGCGGGTTTCCGCCGAAAGGGGTTGATACCTGGGAAAGCTGCCCTAGGCGCTTTGCACCGAGGTCAGGGGCTCCCCGCGCCGCCGCGCCAGCCAACGCGCCATGGGCTCGGCGGCGAGCGCTTCGCTCACGAGGAAGCCCTGCATCTGCTCGCAGCCGCGGGCACGCAGGAAAGCGAGCTGCTCGGGCTTCTCCACGCCCTCGGCGATCGACGTGATGCCCATGTTGCGCGCGAGGTCGATGATCGCCGCGGTGATGGCCACATCGTCGGGATCGCCGGGCACGTCCTGCACGAAGGTGCGGTCGATCTTCAGCTTGTCGATCGGCAGGCGCTTCAGGTGCATGAGCGAGGAGTGGCCGGTGCCGAAGTCGTCGATCGCGAGCTTCACGCCCAGCGCCTTCAGCCCTTCGAGCGTGCGCGCGATGCCGGTCGTGTCCTCGAGCAGCATGCTTTCGGTGAGTTCGACTTCGAGGTACTGGGCTTCCAGGCCCGATTCCTCGAGCGCGCGCTCGACCACGTCCACCAGGTTCTTCTGCTTGAACTGGATCGCGGAGAGGTTCACCGCGATGGGCAGCTTCGGCAGCCCCGAAACCTGCCAGAGGCGGTTCTGGCGGCAGGCCTGGCGCAACACCCACGTGCCGATGGCCATGATCAGGCCGCGCTGCTCGGCGATGGGAATGAACTCCTTCGGCTCGAGGAAGCTGCCGTCTTCCTGCGGCCAGCGGATCAGCGCCTCCAGCCCGGTGACGGCGCCCGTGTCGACGCGCACCTGCGGCTGGTAGTGGAGCGTGAACTGCTCGTGCTTGATCGCCTCGCGCAGCCTGGTCTCCATCGTGAGCGCGTGGAACGCCGCCTGCGAGAGCCGCTCGTTGAAGAACTGGTAGTTGCTGCGGCCGCGCTCCTTCGCGAGGTACATCGCCGCGTCCGCGTTCTTGATCAGGGCCTCGACCGTGGTGCCGTCGCGCGGATACAGGCTGATGCCGATCGAGGGCGACACCGACAGGCTCTGGCCTTCCATCGGCACCGTCTCGCTGACGCTCGCGATCAGCTTCTCGGCCACCATCACCGCGTCCTGCTCGTGCTCCAGCTCGGGCAGCACGACGAGGAATTCGTCGCCGCCGAGGCGCGAGACCACGTCGGCGCTGCGAAGCGCATCCTCGATGCGATTGGCCACCACGCGCAGCAGCGCGTCGCCCGCCGCGTGGCCGAGCGAATCGTTGACGGTCTTGAAGTTGTCCAGGTCGATGAAGAGGATCGCGACGAAGTTGCCGCGCCGTTGCGCGGCCGCGAGGATGAACTCCAGCCGGTCCATCAGCAGGGCGCGGTTGGGCAGTCCCGTCAGCGTGTCGTGGTGCGCGAGGAACTGGATGCGCGCCTCGGCCTCCTTGCGATCGCGGATGTCGCGGATGGCCGTCATGCGATAGGTCTTGCCCTTGTAGGGCATCACGCGGCCCTCGAGCTCCACGGGGATGCGCGTGCCGTCCTTCGCGTTGATCGCCGATTCGTACGGGCGCTCGTAGCCCATGCGCACGTTGTTCATCACCGTTTCCTGCAGCTCGGGCGGGATGTAGCGGGCGATCTCGGTGCCGACGATCTCGTCGTACGTGTACCCGGTGAGGCGCAGGATCGCGGGATTGCAGTCGGAGAGCACGCCGCGGTCGTGGAAGATGATGCCTTCGTCGGTGGCATCGGCGAACTTGCGCAGCCGCTCTTCGCTCTCGCGCACCGACTGCTCGGC
Source organism: Betaproteobacteria bacterium GR16-43 (assembly GCA_001953215.1). GTDB lineage: Bacteria > Pseudomonadota > Gammaproteobacteria > Burkholderiales > Usitatibacteraceae > Usitatibacter. Next base: position 2,134,043 of record CP019169.1, on the reverse strand, counting down.
CATGCGGTGGCGGGTGATGTCGTTGATCATCACCGTGGCGGCGATGGTTCGCCCGGCTTCGTCGATCTGGGGCAGCAGCGTCGCCTCGATGATGCGTTCGCCGCCTTCGCTGTCCCGGATCGGCCGCTCGTACACCACCGTTTCGCCCTTCAGGACGCGCTGGATGTAGGGCGAGATGGCCGCGTATCCCGCCTCGCCGATCACCTCGCGCACCGTCTTGCCGAGGATCGAATCGACCGTGTAGCCCCAGGTGCGTGCGTAGGCGTTGTTGGCGAACCGGCACTGCAGCGTGGCGCCGTCGTACGACGCGATCAACGCCGGCACGTTGTCGGCCAGCACGCGGATCGTGCGTTCCTTCGCGCGCGCATCGAGTTCCGCATCGCGCCGTTCCGTGATGTCGTGGCAGGTGCCGAGGAAGCCCGCGAGGCGCCCGGTCTCGTCGTGGATCGGAACCGCCGCGTGGTGGATCCAGCCGTAGAGGCCGTCGGCGCGGCGCAGGCGGTATTCGGCCTCGAAGGCGCGGCGGAAACCCAGGGCTTCCTGCCACACGCCATCGACGTCGGCGCGATCCTCGTCGTGCACCGATTCCAGCCAGCGCACGCCGAGCTCGTTCTCGAGTTGCCGGCCGGTGTAGTCCTCCCAGGCCTGGTTCACGAAGCTGCAACCGCCCTGCGCATCCGCGATCCAGACGAGGCTGGGGAATGCATTGAAGAACGCCGCGTGGCTCGACGGGTCGTCGACGGCCCCGGAGATGTCGCGCAGTTTTGGGTCGGTCGGTTTCAACCCTTGCAGGCTAGCACCGGGGAGCGGCGAGGGAAACAGCGCAAGCCACGCGTCGGAAGGGGGTTGCCGTCCGTCCGGATGCACCTTGGTGCCCCCTCCAGAGGGGAATACACTGGACCGCAACGGTTCCCCGTCCCGCCATGGTCCTAGCGCGTTTCATCCGCAACATGCTCGCCCTCGCGGCCCTGGCTGTCCCCGGGCTGTGCGCGGCGGCGCCGGTCTGGCTCGACGCCAAGCTGCCGGGGCTGCCGATCGGCGCGCAGGTCGAGTACATGGAGGATCCGACCGGCAAGCTCACCGTCCGCGACGTAAGCACCCGTCCGTGGATGGACGGCTTCGCCCCGGTCCGCACCGACAACCTCAACCTCGGCTTCCGCGATTCCACGGTCTGGCTGCGCATTCGCTTCGAGCGCGGCGCGGGCACGGGGCCCTGGATGCTCGAAGTGGGCTATCCGCTGCTGGACCAGCTGGAGTTCTACCCCCCGGGCTCGAGCATCCCGCTGGTCGGCGGCGACCACACCCGGCTCTCGGAACGCGCGCTTTCGGACCGCCATTTCCTGTTCCCGGTCGACGCACCCGAGCTCGGAGTAAACGTTTACCACATGCGCGTGCGCACGGTCGGAACCATGAGCGTGCCGATGCGCCTCTGGGACCGCGCCTCGTTCGATACCGCGAAGCGCGACGAATCGTTCCTGCTGGGCGCCTACTACGGGCTGCTCGCGGTGATGATGGCGTACAACCTTTTCCTCTTCTTCGTGGTGCGCGACCGGGCGTACGCCGCGTACGTCGTCTACGTGGGCGCGATGGGTTTCCTCATCGGCGTGAACAACGGGTTCGGCGGCCTCTACCTGTGGCCCGAGTCGCCCGCCATCGCGGACTGGGCCCAGGTCGCCGCGGCGCCCCTGGTGTGCGGAACGGCGGCGATCTTCACGCGAAGTTTCCTGCAGACGCGCGCGAACACGCGCGGCGTGGACCGCGTGCTGCTTGCCATCACCTTCGCCGCGTTCGCGTTGCTGCCGGTGGTGACTTTCCTGCCGCGGGTGCTCACGTTCTGGCTCGACCACCTGCTGGCGATCTCGGCGATCATCGGCTGCTACGGGGCGGGACTGATCAGGTTCCGGCGCGGCTTCAAGCCCGCGGCCTACTACCTCATCGCCTTCTTCGCGGTCTTCGTCGGCGGCGGCCTCATGGTCGCGCGCAACTTCGGGCTGCCCGCGAGCCTCTTCACCGACTACGGCGTGCAGATCGGCTCCGCGCTCGAGGTCGTGCTGCTGTCGATGGGCCTGGGCGACCGCATCAACACGCTGCGGCGCGAGAAGGAGCAGGCCCAGGGCGAAGCGAAGGAACGCGAACGCACCTCCCTGCTGCTGCAGGAGAGCGAGGAGCGCATGCGCTACCAGGCGCAGCACGACCCGCTCTCGGGCCTGCCCAATCGCTGGCTGCTGCGCGACCGCCTCCTGCAAGCCGTCGCGCGCGCCAAGCGCGACCGCACGGCGTTCGCCGTGGCGCTGGTGGACCTCGACAACTTCAAGATCGTGAACGATTCGCTCGGCCACGACGTGGGCGACCTGCTGCTGGTCGAGGTGGCGCAGCGCCTTTCGGGTTGCATCCGCGAACGCGACACGATCGCGCGCCTGGGCGGGGACGAATTCGTCTTCGTGCTGGAGCACCTCTCGGCGCCGGAGGACAGCGCGCTCGTCGCACGCAAGATCATCGAGGTGCTCGCCACGCCGTTCCCGGTGGCCGGCGAGCTGCTGCGCACCAGCCCGTCGATCGGCATCAGCCTCTATCCCGAAGACGGGCAGGATCCCGACTTCCTGCTCAAGTTCGCCGACATCGCGATGTACCGCGCGAAGTCCGCGGGCCGCAACTGCTATCGCTTCTACCACGACCCGGAGCAGCTCCATGCGTACGACCAGCATGTGGATTGACCGCGCGCTGGTGCTCGCGGCGACGCTGGTGGCGCTCGGCGCCGGCGCGCAGGTCTTCAAGTGGACCGACTCGCAGGGCAAGACCCACTACGGCGACAAGCCGCCCGAAGACGTGAAGCGCCAGGAGCTTCGCGTGCCGTCGAAGTCCTACGACGGGCCGCCGCAGATCCAGGACTGGGCCGCGATCATTCGCCGCCCCACGAAGGTCGCGAGCCTGCAGCCGAACACCGCGGGCATCACGATGTTCTCGGCCACGTGGTGCGGGCCGTGCAAGATCGCCAAGGCCTACCTGAAGGAGAAGGGCATCGCCTACCGCGACGTGGACATCGAAGGTTCGGAGGCCAACGCCGCGGAATTCGATTCGTACGGCGGCGGCCCGATCCCGTTCTTCGTCGCGGGGCCGAAGAGCATGCGCGGCTTCAGCCCGGAAGCACTCGACCAGCTCGCGGCCGCGGCACGGCGCTAGGGAAGCACCGAGCTTCTCCAGGCCTCTACTGGCAAAATGACGGCGGATCCTCTGGAGCCGCCATGAATGCCGTCGCCCCGCCCGTAGCCGTACCCGTCCCGACGCTCCAGCACCTGGTCGGCCTGTCCATGCGACTGCGCCAGTACGGGCTCGCCCTCGTGGCGGTCGCTTTCCTCGCGATCTACAGCCGCCTGGTGTGCCCGTTCATCGCGGGCCTGCGCCTCTCCGACCTGCTGATCAACCTGGGCCTCGTGTTCTGCGTGCAGCAGATCCTGCGCGAAGGATTGCTCGCGCGCTTCGGGGAACCGCCGGCGTGGCGCTCGCTGCCGCGCCAGGGCTACCTCGTGGCGATCGCGAGCTGGGTGATCGCGGGCGTGCTCGCGATGGCGTTGCACTACTTCCGCTATCCGGACTTCCCGGTCTCGAGCCACGTGAAGCTGCTGTCGGGCTACTGGATCATCGGCGGCGGCCTGCTCGCCCAGTGGGAATACGTGCTGCTGGAGAACGAGGCGCGCAAGCAGCAGATGCGCTACGTGAACGCGACCCAGTACCTGGAGCGCATCACGCGCCGGGTGATGGAGGGCTTCGTGATCTTCACGCTCGTGCCCAGCGTGGCGATGGCGCTCACGCTCGCGCGCTACCGCTACGAAGGCCTGGTGGAGCGCGACGTCGTGATCGAGACCGCGTTCCTCGGCGGCTTCTGCGTCGTGGTGGCGCTCGGCGTGTCGCTGCGCTTCGGCCGCAGCCTTCGCGACGATGCGCGTGCGGTCCTGGAAGGCACGCAGCGCATCGAGAAGGGGGAGCGCGACGTGGTCCTCGACTCCTCGCGCATGGACGAGCTGGGCGCCGTGGCGTGCGGCATCAACACGATGTATCGCGAGCTGGAGACGCGCAAGGACCGCCTCGAGAAGCAACTGATCGAGAAGGACGCGGTCTCCGGCGTGGCGCTCGCGATGAGCTCGCTCATGCCGGTCGACACGATCCTCGACCTGATCGTCGAGAACGCGAAGGTCGTCACCAAGGCGGAGGCGAGCTCGCTGCTGCTGGTCGACGAGGTCACCGGCGGCCTGCGCTTCCACGTGGCCAAGGGACAGGCCGCGAAGGAGCTCGCCAACGTCATCATCCCGCTGGGCAAGGGCATCGTCGGCGCCGTGGCGGCCACGGGTTCGCCGCTGCTGATCGAGGATGCCTACGCCGACCCGCGGTTCGACCGCAGCAACGACGAGCGCACGGGCTTCCGCACGCGCCAGTTGATCACCGTGCCGATGATGTCCAAGGGCGTGACCATCGGCGTGGTGCAGGCCATCAACAAGGCGGGCGCCGAGCTCTTCGGTCCCGACGACTTGCGGCTGCTCGAGTCCTTCGCCGCGCAGGCCGCGGTCTCGCTCGAGAACGCGCGATTGCTCGACAAGACCAAGCGCATGGCCGACGACCTGCGCGTCGCCCTCGAGAACGAGCGCAACCTCTCGATCGAGAAGCAGAAGATGGGCGCCTACATCCCGAAGAACGTGATGGACGACATCTCGAAGAACCGCGAGCAGAAGCTCGCGCTCGGCGGCAAGACGGTCCTCGCCACCGTGCTCTTCTCGGACATCAAGGGCTTCACGGCGCTTTCGGAGCACATGGATCCGCAGGCCATCGTCGGCTTCCTGAACGTGTACATGACGGCGATGACCGAGATCGTCGAGGCCGAGGGCGGCTTCGTCGACAAGTTCATCGGCGACGGCATCATGGCCATCTTCGCCGGCGGCAACCCCGCGAAGCACGCGAGCGGCGCCGTGCGCGCCGGCATCCGCATGCAACAGCGCATGGCGCAGATGCGCAAGGAATCGACGCGCCTGGCCGGCATGCAGATGCGCGTGGGCGTGAACACGGGCGACGTCGTGGCCGGCAACATCGGCAGCGAAACGCGCATGGACTACACGGTGATCGGCGACAACGTGAACGTCGCGGCACGCCTCGAGGGCAAGTGCGAACCCGACTACGTCCTCGTGAGTGCCAGCACCTGGCTCTGGGTGAAGGGCGAGTTCAAGTCCGACACGCAGACCGAGATTCGCGTGAAGAATCGCAACGAGCCGATCCTCACCTATCTCATCAACCCGGCCGGGCCGCTCTTCGGTTGAAAAGACCAAAAGCAAAGGCAAGAGGCGTCCTCCGCAGATAAACGCAAATAAACGCCGATGAACTCCTCAAGCAAAGAAAAGGTCTGGGGTTAAACCCAAGATTCTTCCTATTTGCTTGAGGGGGTCATCGGCGTTTATTTGCGTTTATCTGCGGAGGACGCCTTTCGCCTCAAGTCGCGCAGCGACCCCCGACGCTAGTCCTTGAACCGCTCCCACGCGGTCTTCGAGGCGGCGTAGGCGGCGACGAGGAAGACCGCCGCGAGCGGAAGGCGCGAACCGAATTCCCCCAGCACATCGCGCAGCCCGTGCAAGAGGTACGCGCTGCGCTTGCTCCAGTCCAGAAGGTCCTGGTACGGCGCGAAAAGGATAAACGCGGCGCCCGCGAGCGCGATGAGGGCGAAGACCACGCTCGCGAAGATGAGCGGCCAGCTGCGCGAGCCGTCCGGCCGTTTCATCGCCCCGGATTCGCCCGCCAGGCGGGCCTTGAATGCCGTCACCCGGTCCCGCACGAATTGCGGCGGACCCAGGATTCCGAGCCAACCCCAGGCCACGAACCAGGCGAGGCCGCCCACGAACCGATACCACGGCCCGTTCAGCAAGCCGTCGATCGTCACCAGCAACCCCAGGACCGCGGCGCACAGGGCGATCATCCGCAAGCGCCAACCGTTGTTCATCCAGGTTTCCCCATTTCCCCTCCGGCGGGCGCCGCCGGTGCCCTAGAGTACGAACTTTCGCCCCCGCATTCCATCGAACCGCAGAACCGCCCCGGGAGGGTCCATGCGCCTCGCACTCACGCTCATCCTTGCAACCTTTTCCATTGGCGCGGCCGCCCAGCCCGCGATTCCCATCGATCGCGTGGGATTGCCCGCGGGCTTCGACATCCAGGTCTTCGCGAGCGGCGTGAAGGGCGCGCGCTCGATGGCGCTCGGCGCCGGCAACACGCTCTTCGTGGGCACGCAGGGCGAAGGCAAGGTCTACGCGATCCAGCACGACGGAACGAAAGCCACGCAGGTGCTCACCGTGGCCTCGGGGCTCAACACGCCCAACGGCGTCGCGGTGAAGGACGGCGCGCTCTACGTGGCGGAGATCGACAAGATCTGGCGCTACGACGCGATCGAGAAGAACCTCGCGAATCCGCCGAAGCCCGTCCTCGTCTACGGCAAGTACCCGACCGATCGCCACCATGGCTGGAAATTCATCCGCTTCGGCCCGGACGGCTGGCTCTACGTCCCGGTCGGCGCGCCGTGCAACGTCTGCGAGAAAGCCGACCCGTATTCCTCGATCACGCGGATCAAGCCCGACGGCTCGCAGATGGAGGTCTACGCCCGCGGCGTGCGGAATAGCGTGGGCTTCGACTGGCATCCCGTGACCAGGGAGCTGTGGTTCACCGACAACGGGCGAGACATGCTGGGCGACGACCTGCCGCCCGACGAGCTGAACCACGCCACGAAGGCCGGCCAGCACTTCGGCTTCCCGTATTGCCACGGCGGCGACCTCCCCGATCCCGAGTTCGGCACCAAGCGGCCTTGCGGCGAGTTCGTCGCGCCGGCCAAGAAGTTCAGCGCGCACGTCGCCTCCCTCGGCATGCGCTTCTACACCGGCTCGATGTTCCCGCTCGAATACAGGAACGCGATCTTCATCGCCGAGCACGGCTCCTGGAATCGTTCGAAGAAGAGCGGATACCGCGTGATGGTCGCGCGCGTCGACGGAAACAACGTGGTCGACCACAAGGTCTTCGCCGACGGCTTCCTCGACGTGGGCGCCGACACGGCGTGGGGCCGCCCGGTGGACGTGCAACAGATGCCCGATGGATCGCTGCTCGTGTCGGACGACAAGGCCGGAGCCATCTACCGCATCTCATACGCCCACAAGTAAGCGCCTCCTCGCAGTTTGTTCCAAATATCGGAACTCGCTTAATAATATTGACACGCATCAACGACGCGTCGATATCGCGGGAATAGGTTCGCTCTCGGAGCACAGGAGATCATCCAGCCCCGTTCGAGAGGCTGGAGTTCCGACCGTTTCGGTCTCGTACTCGAGACCATTCCTCTGGAGGGAAAACCAACATGAACGCGAAACCCATGGTCTTGAGGGCGGCTTGCGCATTGGCTGTCACCGGCATGGCCTTCACCGGTGTTGCCGAAGCGCGCATCACCAAGATTGAAATCACCTCGCGCGGGCCCGCGTTCGGCGGCGCGATCTTCGGGAGCGTCGGCGCGTACGAGCGCATCGTCGGCGTGGCTTCCGGGGAGCTGAATCCGGGAAGCAGCTCCAACAACATGATCGTGGACATCGCCCTCGCGCCCCGGAATGCGCGCGGCAACGTCGAGTACAAGTTCGACTTCTACATGCTGAAGCCGTTGGACCTCTCGAAGGGCAACCACCGGGTGATGTACGAGCCGCCGAATCGCGGCGGCAAGCAGTTCGGGGGCTTCAACCGCAGCACGGGCGGCAACGACCCTTCCTCCACGACCAACCCGCTCGACCAGTTCCTGGCGCCCCGCGGCTACACGATGGTGTTCAGCGGCTGGGACTACGCCGCGGGCACCAACAACGCGAACTTCAACTCCACGATCACGCTGCCGGTGGCGAAGAATCCCGACGGAAGCTCGATCACCGGCCCCTCGTACGAGTACATCGTGATGGGCAACGCGACCACCACGTCGTACACGCTGAGCTACGCCGCGGCGAGCACCACCGACAAGGCGAGTGCCAAGCTCACCACCCGCAAGCACATCGACGACACGCCGACCGTCATCCCCGCCACCGGTTGGGACTACGTGGACGCCACGCACATCAAGCTGCTGCCCGACGGCACCGCGTTCAACGCGAACGACATCTACGAGTTCTCGTACACCGCGAAGGATCCGACCGTGAATGGCATCGGGATGGCCGCCGTGCGCGACTGGAACTCGTTCCTGCGCAATGCCGCCGCCGACGACTCGGGCACCGCGAACCCGCTCGCGGGCGACGTGAAGTACATCTACACGTACGTGCTCTCGCAGCCGGGACGCCTGCTGAACGACTTCCGCTACTACGGCTTCAACCAGGACGAGGGCGGCAGGAAGGTGTTCGACGGCATGCTGCAGTGGATCGCCGCGGCCGATGGCCTGAACCTGAACCTGCGCTTCTCGCAGCCGGGACGCACGCAGCGAAATCGCCAGGACCAGCTCTATGCCGAAGGCCTCTTCCCCTTCGCACACCAGAGCACGACGGACCCGCTCACCGGCAAGACCGCGGGACGCTATGACCGTTGCCTCGCGACCAACACCTGCCCGCTCGGCATGGAGATCTACTCCGCGAACGAATACTGGGTGAAGGCGGCCTCGCTGTTCCACACGGATCCCGGTGGCACGGTCGACCTCCCCGATCCGACGTACGCCCGCTACTACCTCATGGCGAGCAACCAGCACGGCACCGGCAACGGGACGAGCAAGGGCAGCTGCCAGCAGTTAGGCAACCCGCTCAACGCCACGCCGGCGCAGCGCGCCCTCTTCGTGGCACTCGACGAGTGGGCTTCGCAGGGCATTCCTCCTCCGCCCTCGATGATCCCGCGCTTCTCCGACAACACGCTGGTGCCCGCGATGCCGCAGTCGGGCATGGGCTTCCCCGTCATCCCCGGCGTGCAATACACGGGACTCAAGTCGACGCGGTACCTGCTCAACTACGGACCGGACTTCGACAAGGGCGTCATGAGCATCAATCCGCCCGTGACGACGACGCCGTTCTTCGACAACCCGGCCAACGGCAAGATCTACCCCAGCTTCGTGCCGCGCACGGACGCCGACGGCAACGACATCGCGGGCGTGAAACTGCCCGACCTGCTCGTGCCGACGGCCACGTATACCGGCTGGTCGCTGCGCGCATCGGCCAACGGCGGGCCGGACGGCTGCGAAGGCTCGGGCCAGATGATCCCGTTCCCGGCGACGAAGGCCGCGCGCCTGGCGAGCGGCGACCCGAGGCTGTCGGTCGAGGAGCGCTATCCCACGTTCTCGCAATACCTGTATGCGCGGATGAACGCGATCAACGGGTTGGTCGAGAAGCGCCTGCTGCTCGACGAGGACGGGTTCAACGAGTTCACGCGCGGCCTGCAGGCCGTGACGTCGTCGGGCCTCGTTCCGAAGGCCGACTGATTCCCGGGGGGTTGTGTGCTCGCGGGCCGGCATTTGCCGGCCCATTTTTCTATTCGGGCGAAATGCCGGTCTTCTCGATCACGCGGTTCCACTTCTCGCGCGCCGTGACGATCCATGCCGCGGACGCCTTCGAATCCAGCCCGGTGACCCTGTAGTCGGCGAGGCGGAGCTTCTCGCGCATTTCGGGCACCTCCAGGGCCTTGCGCACCTCGCGAGCCAGCAGTTGCACGATCTCGTCGGACGTGCCGGCGGGCGCCATCAGCGCGTAGGCGAAGGTCACGTCGAAGCCGGGGTATCCCAGCTCGGCCACGGTGGGGACATCCGGCGCCAGCGCCGAGCGCTGGGCGCTCGACACGGCCAGCGCGCGCAGCCGCCCATCCTTCACGTAAGGAAGCACCCCGTTGGTGACGGCGAAGAGCGCATCGACGCGGCCGCCCAGCACGTCGATCACCGACTGGCCCGTGCCCTTGTACGGGACGTGCGTCATCTCGACGCCCGCCGTGGAGAAGAAATACGCGGCCGCGAGGTGGCTGGGCGAACCGTTGCCGCCGGAGGCGTACGTCATCGGCTTCCGCTTCGCGAGGGCCACCAGCTCGGCCGTGGTCTTCGCGGGCACGTCCGGCCCCACCGTGAGCATCTGGCCGAAGGTCACCGGCACCGCGATCGCGGCGAAGTCCTTCACGGGATCGAACGGCAGCTTGCCCTTGAAAAGCCCTGGATTCACGGTGAACGTGGTGTCGATCGCGAAGAGCAGCGTGTAGCCGTCGGCCGCCTGCGACTTCACATACTCCGCGGCGAGGTTTCCGCCCGCGCCCGGTTTGTTCTCGACCACGAAGGGCTGCTTCAGCGAAGCGGAGACCTGTTCCATCACCAGGCGCACAAAGGCATCCAGCGGACCCGGCACCGTACTCACGACCACGCGCACCGCCTTGTGCGGATATTGCGCGGCGGCCATCCCCGCGTGCAACGCGAGGAGCGCGAGTGCCGCGCGGGCCGCGTGTTTCACGGCGCGCGCACCCGCACGGGCAAGGGCACGTTGCACACTCCGATGCGGCCCACGGGATCGTGGAACCACGTCTCCTTCCGGTTGGCGCGTGACTCGACCACGGTCTTGAACGTGGCGCTCTCGGTCTTCAGCGCTTCGAGCGCCAGGCGCTCTGTGGCGGGGACATCGGCCGCCAGCTTCGCCCCGCGGATCGGGGTCCACTCCGAAGGCTTCTCGTAGAACCCCATCGGCCCGGGCCCGCGCGGCAGCACGGAAAATTTCTCGATGCCCTGCACGACGCGGCCCACGAGCGTGATGTTGCGATCGAGGTTGCGCGGCGACTGGCCGATCACCGCGTAGAGCTCGGTGCCGTTGCCCGAATCGGCGGCATTGTCGCGGCCGACACCGACCGAGCCATAGCAATGCACCAGCCACGTTTGCTTCTTCCTCGGATCGCGCGCGACGGGGAATCCCGCGGAGAAGCCCACTTCGGGCGCGTAGGTATCCGGATAGGCGAGCTTCGTGAACGGCAGCTTCGCGTCGATCGGCCGGGAGAACTCGGGCGCCAGGGTCTTGGCCGCCATCGCCTTGGCGCGCGGGTCGTCCTCGGCCCGGGCCCATTGCACGACGTAGTTGTCCTGCGAACGGATGATCGCCGCGCCGTCGAAGTAGCCCTCGCGCACGAGCGTTCGCACCGCCGCCGCGGCTTTCGGGGCGTAGCCGCTCGCGAGCTCGATGACCACGCGGCCGGACGGCAACTCCAGGTACAGCGTGTCCTCGGGATCGAGGGCGCGCCAGTCCCCGGCAGGGGAGGCCTGCAGGATCTCGGCCAGCGAAAGCACGGCCGCGGCCAGCAGCGTCGTCGTCATGGAAGTGTCACACCCCTTTCGTATAGTGCTCCGACCCCCAAAAAGACCCATTTGCCTGGAGCACGAGACATGAGTTTCGCAAAAATCAGCGCCGCCGTGGTTGTTGCCGCCTCGGCCTTCGCCAGCACCGCTTTCGCCACCGACATCACCGGCGCGGGCGCGACGTTCCCCTACCCCATCTACGCCAAATGGGCCGACGCCTACAAGAAGACCACGGGCAACGGCATGAATTACCAATCCATCGGTTCCGGCGGCGGCATCAAGCAGATCACCGCGAAAACCGTCGACTTCGGCGCCTCCGACATGCCGATGAAGGCCGAAGACCTCCAGAAGAACGGCCTCATCCAGTTCCCCGCGATCATGGGCGGCGTGGTGCCGGTCTACAAGCTGGACGGCATCAAGCCCGGCGAACTCAAGTTCACCGGCGCCCTGCTGGCCGACATCTACCTCGGCAAGGTCACCAAGTGGAACGACCCGGCCATCGTGAAGCTCAACCCCGGCGTGAAGCTGCCCTCCGACGAAATCGCGGTCGTGCATCGCTCGGACGGCTCGGGCACCACCTTCCTCTGGACCAACTACCTCTCCAAGGCCAGCCCCGCGTTCAAGGACGCCATCGGCGAAGGCACCTCGGTCAAGTGGCCGACGGGCGTGGGCGGAAAAGGCAACGAAGGCGTGGCCTCGTTCGTGCAGAAGATCAACGGCTCCATCGGCTACGTCGAGTACGCCTACGCCAAGCAGAACAAGCTGGCGCACGGCCAGGTGCAGAACAAGGGCGGCAAGTTCGTGCAGCCCGATGACCTCACGTTCAAGGCCGCGGCCGCGGGCGCCGACTGGAAGAGCGTGCCGGGCATGGGCGTCGTGCTCACCGACCAGGCGGGCGCCGACAGCTGGCCCATCACGGGGGCGTCGTTCATCCTCGTGCACCAGAAACAGGACAAGGCCGAATCGGGCCGCGAAGTGCTCAAGTTCTTCGAGTGGTCGTTCAAGAACGGCGCGAAGATGGCCGACGAGCTGGACTACGTCCCGATGCCCGACCCGGTCGTGAAGGAGATCCAGGCCGTGTGGAAGGGCATCACCGATTCGAACGGCAAGTCCCTCTATTGAACCTGCACATCCGGGGAGGGCGCCCATGAGCGCCGTGATGGATAATGCGGGCACCATGACTGCGGGCAACTCGCCCGCAGTCGCTGTTTCAAGGTCACCGAAACCGCCCGTGCTCCGAAACAACGCGTTGATGGACGCGATCTTCCGGAACCTCACCCGGGGGTTCGCGTTGCTCGTCTTCAGCCTGCTGGGGGCGATCATCCTTTCGCTGCTGGTCGGCAGCGTGCTCTCGCTCCAGAAGTTCGGCTTCGCCTTCCTCTGGACCGCGGAGTGGGACCCGGTGAAGAACGAGTTCGGCGCGCTGGTTCCGATCGTCGGCACGCTGGTCACGTCGGCGATCGCCCTGGCCATCGCCGTTCCCGTGAGCTTCGGCATCTCGATCTTCCTCACCGAGCTCTCGCCCGTGTGGCTGCGCCGGCCGCTCGGCACCGCCATCGAGATGCTGGCCGCCATCCCGTCGATCATCTACGGGATGTGGGGCCTCTTCGTCTTCGTGCCGCTGTTCCAGACCTACATCCAGCCGTTCCTGAAATCGACGATCGGCGAGGTGCCCTTCCTGGGCGTCCTCTTCTCCGGCCCGCCGCTGGGCATCGGGATGCTCACCGCGGGGATCATCCTCGCCGTGATGGTGATCCCTTTCATCACCGCCGTGATGCGCGATGTCTTCGAGCTGGTGCCCCCGATGCTGAAGGAGTCCGCCTACGGGCTGGGCTCCACCACGTGGGAAGTGGTCTGGCGCGTCGTGCTGCCGTACACGAAGGTCGGCGTGATCGGCGGCGTGATGCTGGGCCTGGGCCGCGCCCTGGGCGAGACGATGGCGGTCACGTTCGTGATCGGCAACGCGCACCGGCTCAAGGCCTCGCTCTTCGCGCCGGCCAACTCGATCGCCTCATCGCTCGCCAACGAATTCACCGAAGCCGTGGGCGAGCTCTACACCTCGGCGCTGATCGAGCTGGGCCTGATCCTCTTCGTGATCACCACGATCGTCCTGGCGCTGGCCAAGCTCATGCTGATGCGCTTGTCCCGCAACGAAGGGACCCGCACGTGAGCACGAACGCAATTTACCTGCGCCGCAAGCGCATGAACCGCGTGATGATGACGGTCTCGACGGCCGCCCTCGGCTTCGGGCTCTTCTGGCTGCTGTGGATCATCGGCGTGCTGCTGTGGGAAGGCGCCTCGGCGCTGCGCCCGTCGCTCTTCACGCAGATGACGCCGCCCCCGGGCGGTGACGGGGGCCTCGCCAACGCCATCTACGGCAGCGTGCTGATGGCCGGCGCCGGCACGCTCATCGGAACGCCCATCGGCATCCTCGCGGGCACCTACCTCGCGGAATACGGGCAGCGCGGCTGGCTCGCCCCGGCCACGCGCTTCATCAACGACGTGCTGCTCTCCGCGCCCTCGATCGTGATCGGGCTCTTCGTCTACACGGTCTACGTGGCGCGCGTCGGGCATTTCTCCGGCTGGGCCGGCGCGTTCGCGCTCGCCATCATCGTGATCCCGGTGGTCGTGCGCACCACCGACGACATGCTGAAGCTCGTGCCCAACAGCCTGCGCGAGGCGGCGGCGGCGCTCGGTGCGCCCACGTGGAAGATCGTGACGATGGTGTGCTACCGGGCCGCGCGCTCCGGGATCGTGACCGGCATCCTGCTCGCCGTGGCGCGCATCGCGGGCGAGACGGCGCCGCTGCTCTTCACCGCGTTGAACAACCAGTTCTGGTCCTCGGACATGAACCGGCCGATGGCCAACCTGCCCGTGGTGATCTTCCAGTTCGCCATGAGCCCCTACGACGACTGGCACCGCCTCGCGTGGGGCGGCGCCGCCCTCATCACCCTGCTCGTGCTCGCGATCAACATCGCGGCGCGCAGCCTGTTCAGGAAATAGCGATGCCCGACACCGCCAACGCCGTCGTCTCCGCGCCGAAGCTCACGGTCCGGAACCTCAACTTCTTCTACGGCGGCTTCCACGCCATCAAGGACGTGAATCTCGAGATCCCCGAGAAGCGCGTCACCGCGTTCATCGGCCCTTCGGGTTGCGGCAAGTCCACGCTGCTGCGGACCTTCAACCGCATGTTCGAGCTCTATCCCGAGCAGCGCGCGACGGGCGAGCTGATGATGGGCGGCGAAAACATCCTCACGTCGAAGACCGACGTCTCGCTGATCCGCGCGAAGATCGGCATGGTGTTCCAGAAGGCCACCCCGTTCCCGATGTCGATCTACGACAACATCGCCTTCGGCGTGCGGCTGTTCGAGGACCTGCCCCGCGCGCGCATGGACGAGCGCGTGGAGTGGGCGTTGAGCAAGGCCGCGATCTGGAAAGAGGTCAAGGACAAGCTGCACCAGAGCGGCAACAGCCTCTCCGGCGGCCAGCAGCAGCGCCTGTGCATCGCGCGCGGCATCGCGGTGAAGCCCGAGGTGCTGCTGCTGGACGAGCCGTGCTCGGCGCTCGACCCGATCTCCACCGCGAAGGTCGAGGAACTCATCACCGAGCTGAAGGCCGACTACACCGTCGTGATCGTCACCCACAACATGCAGCAGGCCGCGCGCGTCTCCGACTTCACGGCCTACATGTACCTGGGCGAGCTGGTCGAGTTCGGCGAAACCGACCAGGTCTTCTTCAAGCCCGGCAAGCAGGCCACCGAGGACTACATCACCGGGCGCTTCGGATAATTGGGGTCAGACTCCCATTTAGCCAATTCGCGGGAATGACGCAGGAAGGTCATTCCCCCGTCACTCCCGGCCCCTACAGTGGGCCGACGACGCGACGGAGGACCGCATGACCGCGAAAGCCCGCTTCGAGATCCTGGTCACCCGTGAGCCGCGCTGGGTTCGACAGGCGCAACGCCTTCGCTACCTCGTGTTCGCCGACGAGCTCGGCGCGAAACTGCCGCCCACCGGCTTCGACGAAGATCGTTTCGACGCGCACTGCGACCACATGATCGTTCGCGATCGCGAGGCCGACCAGGTCGTGGGGA
This sequence comes from Betaproteobacteria bacterium GR16-43, assembly GCA_001953215.1. Lineage (GTDB taxonomy): Bacteria > Pseudomonadota > Gammaproteobacteria > Burkholderiales > Usitatibacteraceae > Usitatibacter. Next base: position 2,118,678 of record CP019169.1, on the reverse strand, counting down.
CCTACCGCATCCTGCCGCCGAAAGGGGCCGAGCACGTCGGCCGCTACCACGCCGAGCACCTCTTCGACCTCACCCTGCTCCACCCCTTGCGAAGCCGCATGGTCGAGATGGGGCGCGCGTGCATCGACGCCGAATACCGCTCGGGCACGGTGATGCTCCACCTGTGGACGGCGCTGGCCCGCTACCTGATCGAGCAGCGCCTCGATTTCGTGATCGGCAGTGCCAGCATCTCGGTTGCCGATGGCGGCCACGCAGCGGCCTCGATCTACCGTGCCGCCCTCGCCCGATCGGAGAGCCCCGAGGACCTGCGCGTGTTCCCGGTGCGGCGCCTGGCGATCGACCGGCTGCGCGACACGCTCCCGCTCCAGCCCCCACCGCTGCTGAAGGCCTACCTCAACCTCGGGGCCTGGGTCTGCGGCGAGCCGGCCTACGATTCCGATTTCGGTTGCGCCGACGTGCCCGTCCTGCTCCCCCTTGCGCGCATGCACAGCCGCTATACGCGTCACTTCCTCGCCCAGGCGGCCTGAGCGTAGCGAAGGCAAGCCGCGATCGGCAGGCCGACCAGCAGGGCGTGCGAGACGAAGCCCTGCGCCAGGTTCGACAGCGTCAGCGGCGTCCTGAAGGGGGCCGCCGAGAGCGGAATCACCACGTAGTTCATGAAGAGATAGACGAGCACGCCAAAGAACAGGCCGCACGCCACCCAGCGCGTGCGCATCCAGTCGACGCGACGCCAGGTGAGACCGTAGAGCGCCGCCACCGCGATGGTGATCGCGAAGTGGCTCGCGAGCCCGATGCCTCCCGAGGTCCACCCCATCGTGGACGAGGCGCGCCCGTACCAGCCCATCGCTACCGACTGCAGGACCCACAACGCCGAGCGGCCGTTGAAGTGCCAGAAGGTGATCGCGTAGAGGATGTCGAACACGCCTGCGAGCGTGCCGCCGGCGAGCACGGCGAGCCAGAACGCGGCGGGGCCGGAGGGACCGTCCTTCGTCATGGGGCCATTGTGGCGACGTATGGCCGTACGGCGCGTGACGATTTATTGCCGCGGCGGAATTGACTGAATGGGAGTCTGACCCCAATTATTTCATCAGGATCAGGTACCAGGTGATCGACATGAGGAAGAGCGACACGAACACCGCCGCGCTCCCGATGTCCTTCGCGCGCTTCGAGAGGTTGTGGTGATCGAAGGAGATGCGGTCGATCGCCGCCTCGACCGAGGAGTTGAGCAGCTCGACCACGAGCACCAGCAGCACGACGGCCACGAGCAGGCCCTTCTCCACGCGCTCCAGCGGCAGGACGAGCGCGAGCGGAATGAGCACGAGCGCCATGAGCACTTCCTGCCGGAACGCACTCTCGTGCCGCCACGCATCGGCCAATCCCGCGAACGAGTTGAACGTCGCCTGGATGATGCGGGCGACGCCGGTCTTGCCCTTGAACGGGCTCTCGGCAGCTTCCGTCTCAGGCGGCTTGTGCAACGGCGTTCTCCTTGCCGCGCGCCGGGACCAGGCTCGAGACGAACTGCCGCGAGGCCTTCTCCCAGGAGAAGGATTCCGCATAGCGCCGCACCTTCCCGCGATCCAGCGTGAGCGCTTGCAGGGCCGCCACGCCGAGGTCGAGGTCGAGCACGCCCGCCGAGGGATCCTTGATCACGTCGATCGGTCCGCGCACCGGGTACGCCGCCACCGGAACGCCGCTCGCCATCGCCTCGACCAGCACGAGGCCGAACGTGTCGGTGCGGCTCGGGAACACGAACACGTCCGCGCGCCGGTAGAACTCGGCGAGCTCCTCGCCGCGCTTCGCGCCGACGAACACGGCGTCCGGAAAGCGCCGCTCCAGTTCCGCGCGCTGCGGCCCATCCCCGACGATCATCTTCGTGCCGGGGAGATCCAGCGAGAGGAATGCCGGCAGGTTCTTCTCCACCGCCACGCGGCCCACGCAGATGAACAACGGCCGCGGATACTCGGCGTAGCGCGTCGGGCCCGGCGTGAAGAGCTCGAGGTCCACGCCGCGCCCCCAGTCGACCACGTTGCCGAAGCCGCGCGCTTCGAGCAGCTCGCGGATCGCGGGCGTGGCCACCAGCACCGCCGAGGACGGCGCGTGGAAGCGGCGCATCCAGGCGTACGTGAACGACAGCGGAACGCCGAAGCGCGGTTTCACGTATTCGGGAAAGCACGTGTGATAGGCGGTCGTGAACGCGAGGTTCTCCTTCAGGCAATGCGCACGCGCCGCGAAGCCCAGCGGGCCTTCGGTCGCGATGTGGATCGCATCGGGAGCGAACGCGCGGATGCGCCGCGCCACTTCGCGCCCCGGCATCACCGCGAGCGGAATCTCCGGATAGGTCGGCATCGGGATCGTGCGGAAGCCTTCGGGGGAGAGGATGTCGACTTCGTGGCCCCAGCGGCGCAGCCACGCGATCGTGTTGTTCAGCGTCATCACCACGCCGTTCACCTGGGGGCTCCAGGCGTCAGTCACCAATTGAATGCGCAAGTTCGACTCCTTTCACGGCAAGCGTTCGTTCCTTCAATGCCTCGATGGCCTTCCAGTCGATCACCTTCAACTCGCCTTCTTCCGTCTCGACGAGCGCGGTCAGGCTCTCGACCCAGTCGCCGTCGTTGCAGTAGAGGACGCCGTCGATGTCGCGCACCTCGGCCTTGTGGATGTGCCCGCAGACCACGCCCGCGAAGCCGCGCCGCTTCGCTTCGTGCGCGAGCGCCTCCTCGAAATTGGTGATGTAGCTCACCGCGTTCTTCACGCGGTCCTTGAGGAAGCGCGACAGCGACCAGTACGGCAGGCCGAGCGACGCGCGAGCGTGGTTGAACCACTGGTTCAGCTTGAGGGTGAGCGTGTAGGCACTGTCGCCGAGGAGGGCCAGCCACCGGGCACCCTGCACCACGGCATCGAAGAGATCGCCGTGCGTGACGAGCAGCAGCCGTCCGTCCTTCGTGTGGTGCACGGCCTCGTTCACGATCTCGATCCCGCCGAACGCGAGGCCGATGAACTGGCGCGCGCCCTCGTCGTGGTTGCCCGCGACGTAGGTGACCTTGGTGCCCTTGCGGGCCTTCCTCAGCACCTTCTGGATCACGTCGTTGTGGCTCTGGTGCCAGTACCAGCGGCGCTGCAGTTGCCAGCCGTCGATGATGTCGCCCACGAGGTAGAGCTCGTCGCTCTCCGTGTGGCGCAGGAAATCCACGAGGTGCTCGGCCTGGCAGCCCGGCGTTCCGAGGTGGATGTCGGAGATGAAGATCGCGCGGAAGCGCAGCGTCGGTGCGTTGTCGTCGTCGGGAACGGGAGGTTTCATTCCCAAGCGATTGTCCTTGCGGGACAAGTCAATCGCAGGACGCTATCGCGACACCTGGATGACGATCGCGCCGGTCTCCTTCCCGGCGTCTACATGATGTGGTTGAGGTTCCAGCAGAAGCCGAGCAGCGCCAGGAACGGCGCGAGGGTGACGAGAAAGGCGACACCGTTCAGCCACGGCCGGCCGCGGTCCTTGCGGATGGCCAGGATCGCGACGATGGGCGCGGCGACGAACAACACCAGTGCCGCCAGCCACGCGCCGGAGACGAAGGCGTTGAGCCACGCCGTCACGTACGCGAACGCGCTCAATGCCAGCGCCAGGTAGGCGAACTGGCCTTTGGGCGCTTCCGATTCGGGCCGGCCGGCGGCGCGGGCCAGCATGCCTTCCCGCGCCGAGACCGTGAAGTGGATCACGAGCCACAGGAACAGGAACGCGAAAACCTGCACCAACAGCGTGAGGATCAGCCCTTGCGAAAATTCCATTCCCGCGCGCTGTGCCACGGTCCAGCCCGGAAAGAAGAGGCTCAGCGACGTGCGCAAGTCCATCGCGACGGCCAGCAGCGCGACCGCCGTATCGATCACGAAAACGACCAGGATCGCGGTCCGGAAGCGGCGCAGGATCTTCTCGCGGGACGAGAGGGCATTCACGGACCGGAGTGTATTCCTTTACTGCAAGAGCGACCCATTGCGCCGGATCATCGCGAGGTCCACGTGCGTCGCCTCGGAACGCCCTTTCGGCGTGAAGTCCACCACGAAGCCGCTCAGGTCCATGCGGGTGACCTTCTGGAACGCGGCGAGGATCGACTCCCGGGTCGGCGAGGCCCCGGCGCGTCGCACGCCCTCGACGAGCGCCTTGGCGGCCAGGAAGCCCTCGAGCGTGAGGTGCGACGGCGGCTCGTCGCGGAACTGGCGGATCGCGTCCAGGTGTTCCTTCTGCACCGGCGTCTCGGGCAGCAGCGGATTGGGGACTACCTGCGTGATCATCACGCCGTGCGCGAGCTTCGGACCCACCAGCTCGAACATCGTGCGGTGGTTCACCATCGACAGGGCGACGATGTTGGCACCGGGATCCAGTGGCCTGTAGCGCTTCACGAACTCGGCTGCGGGGACTGTGTCGGCCACGATCACGAGCGCCTGCGGCCGCATCGCCGCGACGGCCGCCGCGTCGCGGGCGGGCGAGCTGCCCAGCACGAGCTCGCCGGCGCCCTTCAGGCCCTGGCCGCCGAGGGTCTGCGCCACGGTGCGGGCCACGCGGGCGGCATCGTCGGTGGGCGCGCGCACGATCGCGAAGCGCGAGAGCTGCAGGGCGCGGAAGTGCGAGATCACCTGCTTCACTTCCGTGCCGTAGTCGGGCCGCACGAAGAATACGCGCGAGGAAACGCCTGCCGGGGCCTCCGAACCGGACAGCGGCCCGACGAGAGCGATGGCCGGTCCCGCCGCGGCGTACGCGTCGACCGATTCGTCGCCGACGAAACCGAAGAGCACATCGGCCTTCTGCTCGTCGACCAGGCGGCGCGTGGCATCGCGCATCGCCGCGGCATTGGACGCGTCCACCACGTAGTGCTTCACCCTGATTCCGAAGACGCCGCCGCGCGAGTTCACCCAGTCGAAGTAGGTCTTGGCGCCGGCCACATAGTCGCGGCTCGCCTCGCCGTAGGGACCGCTGTAGTCGACGACTTGGCCGACCACGATCTCGCGCGCCGCGGCGGCGAGACCCAGCAGGGAAAGCAGCAGCGCGACGGCCAGCCGGCCACCGGATCGCAACGTCATCGGGAAGGACTTTCAGGAAGCGCGAGGGTCGATGGTGCCGCGCCGCGATGACGGCTTCGAGACAGCGCCCGCTACATGACGGTGAACGACGCGAGGAGCCAGGTGACGACGATCAGCGGGAGGAGCAGCAAGATCATCGCCAGGGCAACCCACTTTTCCCAGCTCTTCATGCTGCCCGGCACCGCGAGGAAGAGGCGGATGGCAAGCCAGAGGAATGCGAACGAAACGGCCTGCACGCCGAACGCGAAGCAATAGCCGAGTGCGTTCAACTCGTAACCGAACTTTCGCGCGACCGACAGGCCGGGAAACAGCGCCCGCAACGGCGGATGCCACCCGAAATGGAACGCCGCGAGCACGTACACGGTATCGAGCACGAAAACGACGAGCACCGCGGTACGGAGGCGGCGCAAAAGCTTCTCGGGGGGCGAGAGGGCATTCACGGCCCGGAGTGTAATCCTCCGCCGGGATCGACGGCATGGCGCTTGGCCAATTTCCAGCAGAAACCTCGAATGACCTTCAGGGAACGGGGCGTCACCCCACCATCTTAGATCCGGACGCGCGGCCCTGCGAAGCGAGCCGTGAAGCGGCTGCCCTGCCCCGGCGTGCTCTGCACATCGAGCGTGGCGCCGTGGCGCACGAGCGCGTGCTTCACGATGGCGAGGCCCAGGCCCGTGCCGCCCGTCTCGCGCGAACGGCCGCGATCGACGCGGTAGAAGCGCTCGGTCAGGCGCGGGAGGTGCTCGGGAGAGATGCCGATGCCGGTGTCCTCGACATCGAACGCCGCACCCTCGGGCGCTACGTGCCAACGCAGGCGAACGGTTCCGCCCACCGGCGTGTAGCGGATCGCGTTCGACACGAGGTTGCCGAGCGCGCTGGTGATTTCCTTCTCGCTGCCCAGCAACTCGATGCCGGATGCGTTCTCCACTTCGATCTTGTGGCGGCCGTTGGAAAGGGCCCGCGCATCCGCGCCCATGCGCTCCACCAGCGCGCCCATGTCGATCGCTTCTTCGAGCGGCGGCGGCGGCGAGGACTCCAGCGTGGAGAGCGTGAGCAGGTCCGCGACGAGCCGCTCCATGCGCCGCGCCTGCTCGCTCATGAGCTCGAGATACCGGCGCCGGTCTTCCGCATCGCCCTCGTTGTCTTCGCGCAGCGTCTCGAGGAAACCCGAGATCACGGTGAGCGGCGTGCGCATCTCGTGCGAGACGTTGGCCACGAATTCCCGGCGCATGCGTTCCAGCTTCTCGAAGCGCGTGATGTCGCGCGACAGGACCAGGCGCTGCGCGTCCCCGTAGGGAACGATCTGCACGGACAGCACGCGTCCGTCTCCGGAACGCAGCTCGATCGGCTTCGCGTAGTCGCCACCTTCGAGGTACTGCACGAACTCCGGAATGCGCACGAGATGCGTGATCGTATTGCCCGCGTCGCCGACCGGATCGATGTCGAGGTGCAGCTTCGCGGTGTCGTTGCACCACTCGATGCGGTCGCCGTCGAGGATCACGACGCCGTCGGGCAGCGCGCGGGCCGCTTCGCGCCAGCGCGTGAGCGCCCGCGCGAGCTCCGCCTCTCGCGTGGCCGCCTCTCGCCGCGAACGATGCAGCAACGCGTGCAACTCGTCCCACACGCCGCGTGCACGAGGCTCGCCCACGACATCGCCACGCTCCAGCCAGATGCCGAGTGCGTAGAGCTGCAGCAGGTGATGCGCGAGCAGCAGGAGGAGGCCCACCGCGAACACGGCCCACCCGAGCGAGTCGTCGACGAAGTAGCCGATGGCCAGCCCCACCAGCCCCGCCGCCACGATGAAGGCGACGTTGCCGGCGATACGCGGGGCAATCCGGGATTCCGGCATGGCGGGGGTGAAGCTAGGAGGCGGAGCGGAAAAGATACCCTGCGCCGCGAGCCGTCTCAACCAGCCGGTCGTGGCCGCTGGGCGACAGCGCATCGCGCAGGCGGCGGATGTGCACGTCGACCGTGCGGTCCTCGATGAACACGTGGTCGCCCCAGACATGGTCCAGGATCTGCGCACGGCTGTAGACGCGGTCCGCATGCGTCATGAAGAAGTGCAGCAGCTCGAACTCCGTGGGACCCATCTTGAGGATCGTCTTGCCGCCCTTCACAGTGCGGTTCGCGGGATTCAGCGAAAGCCCCTGCACCTCGACCGCATCGAGCGTGCGTTGCGGCGCCCGGCGGCGCAGGACGGCTTGGATTCGCGCATCCAGCTCGCGCGGCGAGAAGGGCTTGGTCACGTAGTCGTCGGCGCCGGAGGCCAGGCCTTCGACCTTGTCGTCGTCGCCCGCTCGCGCCGTGAGCATGATGATCGGCACTTCCTTCGTGCGCGCCTCGGAACGCAGCTTCTTCGTGATGGCCGGGCCCGATCCGTCCGGGAGCATCCAGTCCAGCAGCACGACGTCGGGGAGCGCGGCGGACATCGCGCGGTACGCCTCTTCCACGTTGAACGCGGCCCGCACCTGGTAGCCGCTCTTGCGCAGGCTCGCGGCGATCAACTCCTGGATCGAGGGTTCGTCCTCGACGACGAGAATGTCGGTCGCCATCAGCCCAGCGCCTCCTTCTCCAGCTCGGCGAGCGGGATATGGCGCACGTCGCGGCCTTTCACGATGTAGATCACGTGCTCGGCGATGTTCTTCGCGTGGTCGCCGATCCGTTCGAATGCCTTGGCGACCCACACGATGTTGAGCGAGGTCGAGATGGTGCGCGGATCTTCCATCATGAACGTGATGAGCTGGCGCAGGATCGAGCGGAATTCGGCGTCGATCGCCGCGTCCTCGGCCACCACGCGCGCGGCGGCGGCGGCATCGAGGCGCGCGAACGCGTCCAGCGAGCGGCGCAGCATGCCGATGGAGATTTCCGAGACGTGGCCCACCGCGGTGAGCGGGATGCCCGCCAGGCCGCGGCCGCCGTGGATCTCGCGCGCCATGCGGGCGATCTTCGCGGCTTCGTCGCCGACGCGCTCGAGGTCCGTCACGGTCTTGCTCACCGCGAGGATCAGGCGCAGGTCCGAGGCCGCGGGCTGGCGGCGCACGATGATCTGGCCCAGGTCGTTGTCGATGGCCACTTCGAGCTCGTTGGCACGCCGGTCGTTGGCGATCACCGCCTCGATCCGGGCCAGGTCGCCGTTCATGTAGCCGTCGATGGCCGCACGGATCTGGGACTCCACCAGCCCGCCCATTTGCATCATGCGGGAACGGATGGTCTCCAGGTCCTGGTCATATTGCTTGCTGATGTGTTCGGTCATGGTCTTCCTCTCCCCGGAGGATAGCCCCGCAGTGTGACACTTCCGTTACGGATGGGCCTGGGTGCTCGCTTTGACAAGCGGCCCTTGGAGACGCCGATCCCCGCCGATAACGGCACGCCGATCCCCGCGGATAAGGTCTGATTGAACTGCTTGCGACAAAGCACCCCTGATCGAACAATCATTCATGGTCCATCGGCGGAGATCGGCGGGTTCATCGGCGGGGATCGGCGTCTCCAAGGGCCTTCGCAGAAGGAACGCCTTTCACAAATCCTTCTCCGAATGCAGCGCGATCCGGTTTCCCTCGGAATCCAGCACCACCGCCCGGAAGCCATGCGGCCCGATCGCGACCGTGTCCTCCAGCACCTTGCCCCCGTTGGCGACGGCCTTCGCGACCGCATCCCGGATGCGTCCGTTCACGTTCATGTAGACGAGGATGCCCTTGCTCGTGACCGCGTCCTTCGATGCGATCAGGCACCCGCCATTGCCCTCGCCATGGTCGAGCACGCAGAAGTTGACCCCGTTCGCCGCCACCTTGTGGATCGGCAGCGCCAGCACCGCGTTGTAGAACTTCGCGGCACGATCGAGGTCGGCCACGGGAATGTCCACCCAGACGGTCCGGTTGTGCTTCGCGTTGAGTTCACTCATGGTCGATCCTCACGGGTTGGGGAGGTTCCTCGGGCTCGCCGCGACCGATCCGTTCGTACTCGGAGATGACCTGCGCGCCGAGCAGCAACAGGATGGCGGCGAATTCGAAACTGAACATGATGATCACCGCGGTGGTGAACGAGCCATAGACTTCTCCCACCTGCGAGAGCGTGCTGAAGTACCAGCGCAGGATGTGGCGCGTGATCTCCCAGAGCGCCGTGGCGGTCACGCCGCCCAGCAGCGCGTGGTGGAACGGGAAGCGGCCAACGGGCATGACCTGGTAGATCAAGGTGATCAGGAACACCTCGGTGCCGATGCCCACCAGGTACAGCAGCACTCGCGAAACCCGGTTGTCCTGGATGTGCTCGATCGCGCCGGTCACGAGCGTCACGGCGAACAAGCCGATGCCGATGCCCAGGATGTAGAGGTACGGCATCGTCATCGAGACCAGGATGTGCCTGCGGCGCGCCACAAGGCGATGCAGGAAGATCACCGACATCGCGTTCTCCAGCACGCCGAAGGCGAGCGAGCTGAAGAAGAGCATCGTCACGACCAGGACCCAGCCCACGATGTAGCCGTGGTCCAGGAAGTTGGAGAGCTCGCGCACGATCACCTCGCTCTGCCCGGGCACCATCCAGTCGAGATAGCGCGCGAGCGTGGAGAGCAGCTCGGCCTGGTCCACCACATAGGAGAGCGCCATCACCGTGAGGATCAGCAGCGGAACGAGCGACAGGAGCGCGTAGTACGCCACCGCGCCCGCGAGCAGCAGGCCCTGGTTCTGCCGGAAGGCCTTCAAGACCACCCACGCGAAAGCTGGGAGTTTTTTCAGTGCGTCCACGAAATGCGCCGGTTGTTGGAAACGCAGATCTCCGCGGATGAAAGCGCGGATCCCCGCGGATCAATCATCCTGAGAGAGCCATGCGAAGAATCCACACTCATCTTTCGCACCCAAATTTCTTCTGCGGAGATCTGCGTGCTTCCATCCGCGGAGATCTGCGTTTCCAAGTGCGCCTGCCGAAACGGGCTCTCTACTTCTTCTTGCCCCCGGCCGCTCGCAACGCATCGAGCGTCGTGTTCGGTGTGATGGCCTGGGGATCGAGGCGCAGCTCGATCACCGCGGGCTTGCCCGCCGCCCGCACGCGTTCCAGCGCCGGGGCGAACTGCGCCGTGTCCTCGACGATCTCGCCCAGCGCGCCGAAGGAACGAGCGAAAGCCGCGAAGTGCGGATTCTGCAGCTCGGTACCCGATACGCGCCCCGGATAATGCTTCTCCTGGTGCATGCGGATGGTGCCGTACATGCCGTTGTTGATGACCAGGATGATCACCGGCACGTTGAACTGCACCGCGGTGGCGAGCTCCGCGCCCGCCATCATGAAATCGCCGTCGCCCGCGAAGGCGACGACGGCACGATCCGGTTCCGCGATCTTCGCCGCGAGCGCCGCGGGCACGCCGTAGCCCATCGCGCCGGACGTGGGCCCGAGCGCGGTGCGATAGCCGGTGTAGCGGTGGAAGCGGTGCAGCCACGTGGCGAAGTTGCCTGCGCCATTCGTGTAGATCGTGTCCTCCGGCATCACGGCGTCGAGGTGCTTCACGACGTCCGCCATGTTCAGGCGCCCGGGGATCTCCTTGCGCGCGTTCCACGCCTCGTAGTCGGCGCGCATGTCCGGGATGTCCTTCTCCCAGGCCGGGGATTCGATGGGTGCCAAGCTCGAGGCCGCGAGCGCGAAGGGTCCCATGGCGGAGACGATGGCGAGCTCGGGCTGGTAGACGCGCCCCAGCTCCTCGCCGGCCGGATGCACGTGCACGAGCTTTTGCTTCGGCGCGGGCGACGTGAGCAGCGTGTAGCCGCTGGTCGTCATCTCGCCCAGCCGTGCGCCGGCGACGACGAGAAGGTCGGCACTGCGCACGCGTTCGGCGAGGACGGGATTGATGCCCACGCCCATGTCGCCCACGTAGTTGGGGAGGCGATTGTCGTAGAGATCCTGGCAGCGGAAGGTGCACGAGACGGGAAGGTGGTTCGCCTCGACGAATTTGCGGATGTCCTCGCACGCTTCCTTCGACCAGCCCGGGCCCCCGAGCGCCACCAGCGGGCGGCGGGCGGCTGCGAGCAGTTCGCGCAGGCGGTTCATGTCGCGCACGCCGGGGTGCGCCTCGGCGACGCGAACGGGCTTCGCGTCGGGCGCGTCGGTTTCCTGCGTGAGCATGTCTTCGGGAAGTGCCAGCACGACCGGGCCCTTGCGCCCCGACATCGCCACGTTGAACGCGCGGGCGATGTATTCGGGAATGCGGTCGACGCGATCGATGCGCGCGGCCCATTTGGCAAGCGGCGTGAACATCGCCTGGAAGTCCACTTCCTGGAACGCTTCACGGTCCTTGAAATCGGAACCCACATCGCCGATGAAGAGGATCATCGGCGTCGAATCCTGGAACGCGGTGTGCACGCCCACCGACGCCTGCGTGGCGCCCGGCCCGCGCGTGACGAAGCACAGGCCCGGTTGCCCGGTGAGCTTGCCGTACGCCTCGGCCATGTTCGCCGCGGAGGATTCGTGGCGGCAGGTGATGAGCCGCAACGTCTCGCGATGGTCGTAGAGGCCATCCAGCACCGCGAGGAAACTCTCGCCGGGCACGCTGAAGGCGACCTTCGCGCCGTGGAGGACCAGTTGGTCGACGAGGACGCGCCCGCCTTCGCGCATGGCGCTCACAATTGCTTCACCAGGTAGCCGCGCTTGCGCAGCAGCTCCACGAGGCCGCGCTCGCCTGCGAGATGCAGCGCGCCGACCGCGACGAACGTGCGTTCCCTCGAGCCGAGGTAACCCTCGATCTTCTTCAGCATCTCGTCATGGCGCGACCAGATGAACTTCTCCTCGAACTCCTTCGCGCCCTTGACCTCGGCGTTGTACTTGCGCGCGATCTCCAGCACCAGCGCCGGGTCGCCCGACTGCCACGCATTCATGATGCCGGTGACCTGCTCGCCCGACAGGCCGCTCTCCAGCGCGGTGAGCGTGCTCGCGAAGAGCGTGCGGCCTTCCTCTTCGCCGATCGACTCCATCAGCGCAACCTGGGTCGCCACGCCTTCGATCTCCACCAGCTTCTTCTTCGCGGCCTTCGCCTTGCCGATGAGGTAGCCGTCGATGCCGTACTGCGGCAGGTAGCCCAGGCGGCCCCACTCGGCGAAGACGAGCATCGACACGCCGAGGAACGGTTTCATCTCGCGGGTCTGCGCTTCGGGGATGGCGTATTTCCCGAGCAGCCGCTTGAAGCGCACGTAGTCCTCGGGGCGCACGTGCTTCTCGAGGGAATCGGGCGGCTTGAGCCCGAGGCCGGCCATGGACTTCGCCATCGCCTCGTCGTTCGTGATGTCGGCCTCGACCGCGAGCGTGGCCGCATCCGCGAACGCCTCTTCCACCGCTTCGGGCAACGGGTACCAGGACCGCTTGCCGGCGTGCACGGTGCCGTAGAGGTAGATCTTGCTGGTCATCGACGAGACCTGCCACAGGTAGTTGCGGCCGATCGACGGCGTGGTGGACGGGGCCTGGGAATGGGCCGGGAAAGCGCCGGCGAGCAGGGCCACGCAGGCGGCTGTTCGGGCGAGGAATTCGAGGGGGGATTTCATTCCCGCATTGTACTAGCGGGCGCCGACCCTCCCGTCCCGCCTCGCGTGTAGGAGAGGGCCGACAAGGAATTCGGCCTCACTCGGTCTTCCCTGCCGCCGGCATGGCGAGCAAGATGGAGTTCCCCCAGCCGGAGTTCGAAAACGTGAGCACCGCGGCGCCCAACCCCTCCAAGCGCTCGCGGCGCCTGCGCACCGTTTTTCTCGCTGGCGCGGCCGTGGTCGGGCTCTACGCCGTGGTGGGTTTTTTCGTCGTCCCGCCGCTTGTGAAGAAGACCGTCATCGACCAGGCGCGCGAGAAGGTCGGTCGCGCCGCCGTGATCGACGATCTCTCCTTCAATCCTTTCACGCTGTTCGCCACGGCCCGGGGATTCCGGCTCATGGAGGTCGACGGCACGACGCCATTCGTGTCCTTCGACCAACTCGACCTCGACGGCAGCATCACCTCGGTCTATCGCATCGCACCGGTGTTCGACAAAGTGACGCTGGCTGGACTCAAGGTGAACCTTGTACGCGAGGCCGACACCCGCTACAACGCGAGCGACATCCTCGCGAAGCTCGCCGCGTTGCCGCCGCGACCGGAGACGGGCAGGTTCCAGTTCTCCCTCGGCAACATCCGGCTCACCGGCGCGCGCGTCGACTTCGAGGACCGGCCCAAGGGCGGGAAGCACGAGGTGAGCGAGATCGATATCGCCATTCCTTCCATCTCGAACCTCCCGGCGCACCTCAAGGAGTACGTGCAGCCGAGCTTCGCGGCCAAGGTGAACGGCGCCCCCTTCCATCTCCAGGGCGAGACGCTGCCGTTCGAGAATTCTCTGCGCACGCACCTCGCCATCGACTTGGACGGCCTCGATATCCAGCGCTACGCCGAGTATTCGCCGTCGCCGCTCCCGGTAAAGATCGACTCCGGCAAGCTCGATGCGAAGCTCTCGATCCGGTTCACGCAGTCGGCGGACAAGGATCCGACGCTCGACGTCGCGGGCACCGTGGCGCTGCGCGACCTCAAGGTCACGGCCCCCGACGACGGCGGTTCGGTGCAAGTGGCGCGAATCGACGCCGACATCGCCTCGCTCGATCCGATCCTGGGCCTCGTGAAAGTGAACTCGCTCAAGGTGACGGACGCCGGCACCGCGCGCGGCCCCATGCGCTTCGCGTCGACCGAGGCGAGGGACATCCGCGTCGACCTGAAGAAGAAGCGCGTGGACGTGGCATCCCTCGGCGGGAATGGCGCCGTCATCGAGGTGAAGCGCAGTCGCGACGGCTCGATCGAGATGCCGGTGAAGATCAGGGACGACGGCCCCGCGTCCGAACCCGCGTCGTCCCCGTGGGTCGTGACCCTCGACAAGCTCGCGCTCGACGGCTATCGCGTGACGCTGCATGACGCGTTCGTGAAGCCCGCCGCGGCGCACCGCGTGCATGTCGTGCATCTCGAAGCCGCTTCCCTTTCCACCGAGAAGGGCGCGAAGAGCACCCTGGGGGCCAAGCTCGCCCTGGACAAGTCGGGCAGCGTGGACCTGGAGGGCGCATTCAGCGTCTCGCCGCTCGAGGTCAAGGCCAAGGTGGATGCACGCCACCTGGACATCGTCCTCGCGCGCCGCTACGTGGACCCGTTCAAGACCGTCGCGGTGAAGAGCGGATTCGCTTCCGCCAAGGGCACGTTCACGCTGCACGGCGAGGGCAACGCGATGAAGGCCGAGTACAACGGCACGGCCGGCATCTCCAACCTTGCGACCGTGGATACCACCATCGACGAGGATCTCCTCAACTGGGATGCGGTGCGTGTGTCCGGGATCGCGTTCAAATGGACGAAGGACGCGCCGCTCGACCTCGCCATCGCCGAGGTCGCGGTGGACAGGATCTACTCGCGCGTGGTGGTGAACCCCGACGGGAAGCTGAACCTCCAGCAGCTGAAGGGCGCCACGCCCGCGGAGCCCGATGCCGCTGCGCCCGCCCCGGGTGACGTGAAGCCGCGCAACGTCCGCATCGACCGCGTGGTCTTCACCGGCAGCCGCCTCAACTTCACCGACCACTTCATCAAGCCCAACTACACCGCCGACGTGGGCAGCCTCGAGGGCACCGTCACCAACCTCTCGTCGGATCCGTCGGCGCGCGGGGTCGTGGACCTGAAGGGCGCGTATGACCAGACCTCGCCCGTCACCATCGCGGGCACGGTGAATCCCCTTTCCGACAACCTCTTCCTCGACATCGCGGCGAAGGGCAAGGACATCGAGCTGCCGAAGCTCTCCGCGTATTCGATGCGTTACGCGGGCTACGGCATCACCCAGGGCAAGCTGACACTCGATGTGAAGTACCACATCGAGGACGGCAAGATGCAGGGCCGCAACAACATCTTCATCGACCAGCTCACGTTCGGCGAGCACGTCGACAATCCCGACGCGACCAAGCTTCCGGTGCTCTTCGCGGTGAACCTGCTGAAGGACTCGAAGGGCGCGATCAACCTCGAGCTCCCCATCAGCGGCTCGCTCGACGATCCGCAGTTCGCGATCGGCGCCCTCGTGGGCCAGGTCGTCGCGAACCTGCTCAGGAAGGCGATCACCTCGCCGTTCTCGCTCCTGTCCGGCGGTGGCGGCGGGGGCGACGGCGCGAAGGGCGGAAGCGACGACCTCGCCTACGTGGAATTCGAACCCGGGCGCGACCAGATCGGCGCCGCCAACGAGAAGAAGCTCGACGCCGTCGCGAAGGCGCTCCTCGACCGGCCCGCGATCAAGCTCGAGATGGCCTCCCATAGTGATCCGCAGAAGGACCTCGCGGCCCTGAAGAAGGCGTCGCTGCGCCTGCAACTGAAGGCGGCGGACGACGCGCAGTACGCCGCGCTCGTGAAGACGGAATACCTGCGCGCGAAAGCCGCGGAGCAGCCCGTGTCCAAGGAGCCCTCGAAGGCCGCGAGCCCCGCGGAGATGGAAGCCTTCCTCCTCGAGCGCGTGAAGGTGGGCGACGTGGAGCTGCGCGCGTTGGCGGTACGCCGCTCCGAGCAGGTGAGGACCTATCTCGTGGGCAAGGGCCAGTTGCCTGCCGAGCGCGTGCTGATCGCAACGGCCGATGCTCCGGACAAACCGGGGGCCGGCCGAGTCGACTTCACCTTGAAGTAGCCTGGCCTACTCCTCGACGACGAGTCGATACCCCACGCCGGTCTCGGTCTGGAAGTGCCTCGGCTGCACCGGGTCGGCTTCCAGCTTGTCGCGCAACTGCTTCATGTAGATGCGCAGGTAGTGGGTGTCCTTCGCGTGCGTCGGACCCCAGACTTCGGTGAGCAGCTGGCGGTGGGTGACCACGCGTCCCAGGTGCTTCGCGAGGCATGCGACGAGGCGGAACTCGATCGGCGTGAGGCGGATGTCGGCACCATCGCGCGTCGCGCGGCGGCGCTCGAGGTCGACCGTCGCGTGCTCGAGCCGCAGGACCGAGTTGCCTTCCGAGGGCCGCACCGCGTGGCGCAGTGCCGCGCGCACGCGGGCCAGCAGCTCACCCACGCCGAACGGCTTCGTCACGTAATCGTCGGCACCCGCGTCGAGCGCCTCGATTTTCGAGCGCTCGTGGCCGCGCGCGGAGACGACGAGGATCGGCATGGGAGACCACTCGCGGATGCGCCGGATCACCTCGATGCCGTCGAGGTCGGGCAAACCCAGGTCGACGATCGCGAGGTCGGGCTTGTGCGTCGTGGCATCGATGGTTCCGCGCCGCCCGGTCGCGGACTCCACCACCCGATAGCCTTCCGCCGTGAGCGAGGCGCGCAGGAAGTGCCGGATCTCCGGCTCGTCCTCGACGATGAGGATCGCGGGGCGCGCTTCAGCCATTTCCGTTCGCGGGCTCCGAAGGCGGCGCGGGCGACGCCTCGCGGGGCAACGAGAACCGGAATGCCGTTCCGCCGCCGACGACGCGCTCCGCCCAGGCACGGCCGCCGTGCAGCATCACGATCGCGCGCACGATCGACAGGCCCAGTCCCATGCCGCCGGGACCGCCCTCGGCCGCGCCGCGCTGGAATTTCGCGAAGACGCGCTCTTCCTCGCCCTCGGGAAGGCCCCCGCCGTAGTCCTCGACGGACACGACGATCTCGTCCGGCATCGCGGCGGCTCGCAGCCGCACCACGGTCTCCGGGGGCGTATGCCGCGCCGCGTTCTCGAGGAGGTTGGCCAGCGCCTGCTCGATCAACGGCGCATCGACGCGAACGAGCGGAAGGTCACCGGGAATGTCGACGAGCACGCGGTGCGAAGCCATCCGTTCGGCGAGGCGGCCCAGCACCGATCCCGCGATCTCGCCCAGCGACGCCCAGTCGCGATCGAGGACGATCGAACCCGATTCCAGGCGCGTCATCTGCAGGACCTTCTCCACGTGCCCCGACATCTCGGTGGCGCGCGCATAGATGTCGCGTGCGAGCGCGGTGCGTTCCGCCGCTTCGATGCGCTCCCCGCGTTCGGCCAGCGAGGACGAAGCGCCCGTCATCACCGCGAGCGGCGTCCGCAGGTCGTGCGAGATCGACGCGAGCAGCGTGCTGCGAATGCGCTCGGTTTCCGCCTCGAAGGCGAGGCGCGCCTGCGACTCGGCCTGTCGCCGCACACGTCCGGCAAGCCCCGAGATCACGAGGGCCACGGCCAGCATGATCGCGAAGGTGAGCAGGTACTGGACGTCGTCGACCGAGAAGGTGCCGTACGGCGGTACGAAGAAGAAGTCGAATGCGGCCACGCACAGGATCGAGGTCGCGATCGCGGGGCCGCGCGCATGGCGCATCGACACGAACACGACGGCGAGCAAGTACACCATCGCGACGTTCACGAGGTCGAAGCGCGGGTGGATCGCGAATCCGAGCGCCGTGCAGGCCGCCGTCGCCGCGACGGCCCATGCATAGCCGGTCCAGGCCTTGTCCATGACGGCCACTCTAGCGCACCGCGCATAAGGAACCCGTCAAGAATCGGCCCGCAGATCGCCCGCGGGGCGACAGCGCGCTGCAAGATGCGCCGCATGAATACTTCCACGAAGCAGTCCACGGCGGCGCTCGCGCTGCTGGCCCTTGGCGTCGTCTACGGCGACATCGGCACGAGCCCGCTCTATGCGGTCAAGGAAACCTTCAACCCGCAACACGGCATCCCCATGACCGCGGAGAACATCCTCGGCGGGCTCTCGGCGATCTTCTGGTCGCTGATGATCGTCGTGACGCTGAAGTACGTGACGCTCGTGCTGCGCGCGAACAACCGCGGCGAGGGCGGCATCATGGCGTTGCTGGCGCTTGCCTCGGCCTCGGTCGCGGACCGGCCGCGGCTGCGCCGCACGCTGCTCGCCATCGGCGTCTTCGGCGCCGCGCTCTTCTATGGCGACGCCGTCCTGACGCCCGCCATCTCGGTGCTCTCGGCGGTCGAGGGCCTCGAAGTCGGGACCGCGGCCTTCAAACCCTACGTGGTTCCGATCTCCGCCGGCATCCTGATCGGGCTCTTCCTCATCCAGCGGCATGGCACGGGCGTGGTGGGCCTGCTCTTCGGGCCGGTCTGCGGCGCGTGGTTCCTCGCGATCGGCGCTGCGGGATTGTGGAACATCGCGAAAGCCCCGGAGGTTCTCGCGGCGCTGGATCCGCGCCATGCCTGGCAGTTCGCCACCGGTCACGGCGCGGCTTCGTTCGTCGTGCTGGGCTCGGTGCTGCTCGCCATCACCGGGGCCGAGGCGCTCTATGCGGACATGGGCCACTTCGGCAAGCGCGCGATCCGTTTCGCATGGTTCGGCCTCGTGGCGCCGGCGCTGGTGCTGAACTACTTCGGCCAGGGTGCTTTGCTGCTGGTCGACCCGAAGGCGATCGAGAATCCGTTCTTCCTCGCGTTCCCCTCGTGGGCGCTCTATCCGATGGTGGTCCTCGCCACCGCGGCGACGGTGATCGCCTCGCAAGCGACGATCTCCGGCGCGTATTCGATGACGCAGCAGGCGATCCAGCTGGGATACCTGCCGCGCATGGCGATCCGCCACACGTCGGCGCGCGTCATGGGGCAGATCTACGTGCCGGCCGTGAACGCCGCGCTGTTGGTGGCCGTGATCGCGGCGGTGGTGGGATTCGGCTCCTCGACGGCACTCGCTTCCGCATACGGCGTCGCAGTGATGGGGACGATGCTCGCCACGACGGTGCTCACGTTCTTCGTGCTGGCCTACGGCTGGCGGTTTCCGCTGTGGCTCTGCATCCTGGCCACGGGCTTCTTCTTCGCGATCGACGCCACGTTCTTCGCGGCTGCCATGCACAAGGTGATGGACGGCGGCTGGTTCCCGCTCGCGCTGGCAGCGCTCATGTTCACGGTGATGATGTCGTGGCGCCGCGGCCGCGATGCTCTTGCGGTGCAGTTGCGCAGCGGCTCGCCGCCGCTCCTCGAGTTCCTGCGCTCGCTCTTCGGAACGCCTCCAGGTCGCGTGCCCGGGACCGCCGTATTCCTCAACGCGGATCGCGAGGCCACGCCCCACGCGCTGCTGCACAGCTTGAAGCACTACAAGGTCCTGCACGAAAGAAATGTCTTCCTCACCGTCGCATTCCAGGACGTGCCGTGGGTTCCCGACGCCGAGCGAATTTCCTGCGAGACCCTCCCCGACGACTGCTGGCGAGTCACCGCGCGCTACGGCTTCATGGACACGCCGGACGTCGCCCTGGCCCTGGAGATGTGCGCCCCGGTCGGGCTGCAGGTGGAGCCGATGGAGGTTTCGTACTTCCTCTCGCGGGAGAAGGTCGTTCCGGATGCGGGCACCCGCGGTTTCTCGGGTTGGCGAGACCGGCTCTTCGCGACGATTGCCCGCAACGCGGGGAGTGCGACGGACTTCTTCCACATTCCCGCCAACCGCGTGGTCGAGCTGGGGACCCGAGTGGGAATTTGAAAGTCAAAAGCGATTGAACCGCAGAGGCCCCTGAGGCCCCAGAGGAAAGCCAAACTACGGCACGATCGTCGTGAAGAGATAGACCGCGAAGAGCACGAGATGCACCACACCCTGCAGGATGGTGGTGCGCCCCGTACCGAGCGAAATCGTCGTGAGAAAGAGCGAGAGCACGAGCAGCACGGTGGCTTTCGCATCGAGGCCCAGCGCGAGCGTCCAGCCGGAGGCGAGCGAGAGCACCGCCACCGTGGGAATCGTGAGCCCGATGCTCGCGAGCGCGGAACCGAGTGCCAGGTTCAGGCTCGTCTGCAGGCGATTGGCGCGCGCGGCGCGCAGCGCGGCCAGGCTCTCGGGCATCAGGACCACGGCGGCGATGATGATCCCCAGCAGCGCCGGCGGTGCGCGCATCCCCTTGAGCGCGATCTCCATCGGGCCGGACAGGTACTTGGCCAGGAGCACCACCGCCACCAGGCACACCAGCAGCAACACGAAGCTCAGCCACGCGGCCTTCGTGGTCGGCGGGTCCGCGTGGACTTCCTCGTCCACCGCACCGTCCGTCGCCTTCGGAAGGAAGTAGTCGCGATGGCGCACGGTCTGCACGAGCACGAACGTGCCGTAGAGCACGAGCGTCACCAGCGCGATGAAGGCGAGCTGCGAGGCGCTGTAGTACGGGCCGGGCGTGGTGTCGGTGTAGTTGGGCAGCACCATCGTGAGCACCGCGATGGCGGCGAGGGTCACCAGCGCGCCACTCGCCCCATGCAAACGGAAGCGCTGCTCTCCGTGCCGCAGCCCGCCCGCCAGCATGCAGAGGCCGACCATGCCCGTGAGGATGATCATCACCGCGGCGAACACCGTATCGCGCGCGAGCGCCGCAGTGGAAGGGCCGCCCGCCAGCATCAGCGACACGATCAGCGCGACCTCGATCACCGTCACGGCGACGGCCAGCACGAGCGTCCCGTACGGCTCGCCCACGCGATGCGCGACGACTTCGGCGTGGTGCACCGCGGCCAGCACGGAGCCCACGAGCCCCAGGGCAACGAAGACGAGGTACACGCCGCCCCACCCGAACAACGCACCGCCCAGCAGCAGCCATCCCACGATGGGCGCGGCGATCGTCCAGCGGGGAAGCTTGTTCGGGGCCATATCCGAAGTCTAACGGACGATGCCGCCGGGAAGCGGCGTGCAAGTACTGCCGACGGTGCATTCCTCGGCCGACTTGCGGAGCAGCGTAACCACCCCGCCCTGGGCGTCCACCCGATAGTTGCGCACTTCGTATTGCGATTTACGATCGAGGAACGTGCCGACCCGCTCCACGGTGCGGATGGCGTAGTACATCGCGCCGTTCGGGTCGTACTGGACCTCGGGCGCCATCACCTGCACGCCATCCGACGTACAGGGCTTGTCCGGGCCGGCCACGAGATCGCACACGGCCTTGAAGGCACCCTTCGCCGTCGTGATTCCCGGCGCATACCCGATCGCGCCGCCCGGATTGCCCGCTCCATCGCAGTCCTTGAACTCTCCGGAATAGGGCGGCTTCATCCGATAGACGACGCAGTATCCGTTCGCGGCCTTCTCGAGCAGCGCGTCGAAGAGTCGCGAGGAAGGCCCCGCATTCGACTCGCCGAGCCCGAGCTCGCGAACGACGCGGCCCCGCTGGTCCTGCACGAGCGCGCGCATCGGCCCCAGGGGGATGAGTTCGCCCTCGGGGGTCTGGAGGAAGAACGTGCGGGAACGGGCGTTGGCGCCCAGGATGGCGAGCGTCGCCGTGTCCACGCGGCCTTCGGTTCGAAAGAGGATCCGGCTCGCGCGGCACTCGACGGGTTCGCGGGTCGCGCGCAATACCTCTGCGTTGCTGCAGAGATCATCCATGCCGCTACCTCGCGTTCGGAGCCCAGAGGCTCACGGGCGGCGTGAAGCCTTCCAGCGCGATGCGCTCGTAGCGCACCTCGGCGATCTCCAGCTCTTCCACGCCGCCGGGCGTCCTCAGCGTCACCGTGTCGCCTTCGCGCGCCTTGATGAGCGCGCGCGCCATCGGGGAGATCCAGCTGATGCGCCCATCGGTCACGTCGACTTCATCGAGGCCGACGATGCGCACCGTGTGCTCGCCGTCCTTCGAGGAGACGTACGTGACCGTCGCGCCGAAGAAGACCTGGTCGGTGTCCTCGCGCTCGCCCGGGTCCACGACCTCGGCGGTCTCGATGCGCTTGGTGAGGTAGCGGATGCGCTTGTCCACTTCGCGCAGGCGCTTCTTGCCGTAGAGGTAGTCGCCGTTCTCGGAACGGTCGCCGTTCTTCGCGGCCCACGAGACCACGCTCGTCACCTGCGGGCGCTCGGTCTTCACCAGCCACGAGAGTTCGTCGCGCATCCTCCGCCAGCCGTCCGGGGTCATGTAGTTCTTGGCGCCCGCGGGAATGGGATTGGACGGGACGTCGAGGTCATCGTCGTCGTCGCTGTCGGACTCTTTCGTGAAGGCCTTGCTCATCGTGATCTCCCTCTCCCTTGGGAGAGGGTTGGGGTGAGGGTCATGCCTTGAGACCGCCCACGAAGACCCGAATTCCCCCGAGCAGCATTTCGACCGCGATGGCCGTGAGGATGAGGCCCATGAGGCGCTCCAGGGCGGTCATGCCGCGCTCGCCCAGCACGCGTTGCAGGCGATCGCCGAGCGCGAGGATCAGCGTGGTGAGCACCATCGTCACCGTGACCGCGGCGGCCCACATGCCGATCTTGCCGGGGTCGCGCGAGGCCATGAGCATCACGGTGGCCATCGCCGAGGGCCCGGCGATGAGCGGGATCGCGAGCGGCACGATGAACGGCTCCCCGTCCTTCGAGGTGCCGCCGAACGCGCCCTCGGGATGGCCGAACACCATGCGGATGGCGATCATGAAGAGGATCACGCCGCCGGCGATCGACAGCGAGGTCTCGGACAAGTGCATCGCCTCGAGGAACGGCTTGCCGCCGAACATGAAGGCGAGAAGGATCGCGAAGGCGATGGCGCACTCGCGCACGATCACCAGGCGCTTCCGCGCGGGCGCCACGCCGGTCAACATCGCGTTGGCGATGGGCACGTTGCCGAAGGGGTCGATCACGAGCGTGAGCAGGATGACCGCCGAGAGGAATTCATTCGCCATGGACCTTCGATCTTACCGCAGGGGGGTCGGTAGAATGGCGTGTGACCGACACTTCTTCCGGGGCCCTGCCCGACGATTCCGGACGCGTCCGGACGCTGGCCTTCGTCGGCCTGCTCGCGGGTGGCTGCTCGATCGCGTTCGCGCCGATCTTCGTGCGCCTCGCGGACACGGGGCCGGTCGCCAGTGCGTTCTGGCGCTGCGCGCTTGCCGTTCCGCTGCTGTGGCTGCTGGTGATGCGCGAACGCGATGCCGGCGCGACGATCCCCATGCCCGCCCTGCTCGGCGCGGGCCTCTTCTTCGCGGCCGACCTCGGCGTGTGGCACTTCTCGATCCTCTTCACGTCGGTGGCCAATTCGACGCTGCTCGCGAACCTCGCGCCGATCTTCGTGACGCTCGCGGGCTGGCTCTTCTGGAAGCAGCGCGTGACGCGCACGTTCCTCGTCGGCATGGCGCTCGCGATCGGCGGGATGTTCGTGCTGGTCGGGCCCAACTTCGCAGTGGGCGGCCCGCGCTTGCTCGGCGATGCGCTGGGCGCGCTCACCGGCGCGTTCTACGCGGGGTATTTTCTTTCCATCAAGGTCGCCCGGGACGCGGGGGTCACCACCGCGCGGCTCATGGCGTGGAGCACGACGATCACCGCGATCGTGCTGCTGCCCATCGCACTCGTCGCTCCGCAGCCGTTCTGGCCCGCGTCGTCTTCGGGATGGCTGGTGCTCGTGGGGCTTGCCCTCGTGACGCAGATCCTCGGGCAGGGGTTGATCGCCTACGCGTTCGCGCACCTTCCCGCTTCGCTCTCCTCCGTGAGCCTGCTGATCCAGCCGGTGATGGCCGCGATCTTCGCGTGGGCCCTCTTCGGCGAAGCGATCGGGCCGTGGCAATTCATCGGCGGGGCGATCGTCCTCTCCGGCATCTGGCTTTCCAAGAAGGGCAGCTAAGAAATAATTGGGGTCAGACTCCCATTTTCCGCAGTGCGGAAAATGGGAGTCTGACCCCAATTATTTCTTGAGGGCGATCCGCACGATGGCCCGTGCGCCCGGCCGAGCGCACTCGTCGAAGCCCGCTTTCTCGAACGCGCCGAGCATGCCGGTCCACGCGAACGTGTCCGGCATTGCCTTCGCGGACGGCACCATCGGGTAGCCTTCGAGGATGCGGCCGCCCGCCTTGCGCACGTGCTTCTTGGCCGCCTCGAGGAGCTTCGCGGAGAGGCCCTGCCGCCGATAGCCCTTGCGGATGAAGAAGCACGTGACCGACCACACGGGCTTGTCGTCGAGCGGCTGCAACGTGCGGGACTTCTCGAACCGCGGATAGGATTCGCGCGGCGCGAAGGCGCACCAGCCGACGGGCACGCCCCCGTCGTAGGCGAGGATCCCCGGCGCGGGGCCTTTCTCGACGATGCGGTGGAAAGCCTTCCGGTTTTCCGCGCCCTTCGCCTTGCGGAATTCCGAGCTGCTGCGCCGCCACCACATGCACCAGCAGCCGCCACACGCACCGCGCGGACCGAAGAGGTCCTCGAGGTCGGACCAGCGTTGAGGCGTGAGGGGCTGGAACGCGAATGTCACGGCAAGCTACGCCAGCGAATCGCGGAATTTTTTCGGCAGCTTCGCGAGGACGAGTTCATGGGAGCGCGTGAGCAGCGCCCGGACGTCCTTGCCGGAGAGCACTTTCAAGTCCTCGATCAGCACCCACTTGTGCTTCGCCATGTACGGCGCGGGGATGATCCCGTCGAGGTCGGTCAGCTCGAGGAAGCGGTTGTCGTCGACCTTGAAGCTGAAGTTCTTCGGGCCGAACACCGCGAACATCTTGCCGCCGATCGAATAGCAGTGGTCCTTGCCCCACTTCACGTCGTACGTGGCGCCGGGGAGTGCCGCGCAATGCTTGCGGAACGCGGCGATCGTCACTTCACGACCTGGTAGAAAACCTCGTCCTTCTTGATCATGCCGAGCTCCAGGCGCGCGCGCTCCTCGAGGGCTTCGGAGCCCTGCTTCAGGTCGCGCACTTCGGCATCCATCGCGTCGTTGCGGGCTTTCAGGCGCGCGTTGGACTCGCGCTGCTCCGCCACCTGCGCCTCCAGCTCGGACACCTTGAGCCAGCTGCCCTTCCCCAACCAGAGGGGGTACTGCAGCAGCACGACCAGGAACCCGAGGACGGAGGCGAGCGCTTTCATCTCAGCTGGTAGAAGGCGCCCCGCCCCGCGTACGAGGTGGCTTCGCCCAGCTCCTCCTCGATGCGCAGCAACTGGTTGTACTTCGCGGTGCGGTCGGAACGCGAGAGCGATCCGGTCTTGATCTGCATCGCGTTGGTGCCCACGGCGATGTCGGCGATGGTCGAATCCTCGGTTTCGCCCGAGCGGTGGCTGATCACGCAGGTGTAGCCCGCGTTCTTGGCCATCTGGATCGCCTCGAAGGTCTCGGTAAGCGTCCCGATCTGGTTGATCTTGATGAGGATGGAATTGGCCACGCCGCGCTTGAT
The DNA here is from genome assembly GCA_001953215.1 of Betaproteobacteria bacterium GR16-43. Taxonomy (GTDB): domain Bacteria; phylum Pseudomonadota; class Gammaproteobacteria; order Burkholderiales; family Usitatibacteraceae; genus Usitatibacter. Next base: position 2,093,660 of record CP019169.1, on the reverse strand, counting down.
GCCCTCGGCGAGGATCTTCGGGTTGGTGACGAAGACGTCGTCGCCCACGAGCTGGATGTTCTTGCCGAGCTTCTTCGTGAGGTTCTCCCAGCCGTCCCAGTCCTGCTCGGCCATGCCGTCCTCGATCGTGACGATCGGGTACTTGTCGCACCAGCCGGCCATGAGGTCCGCGAACTGCGTCGGGTTGTAGGAGAGCTTCTCGGCCTCGAAGCGGTACTTGCCGTCCTTGAAGAATTCCGAGGCCGCGCAGTCCATGCCGAGGAGCACATCGGTACCCGGGTGGTAGCCCGCGCCCTCGATGGCCTTCATGATCCACTGCAGCGCGCTCTCGTTGGTCGGCAGGTTCGGCGCGAAGCCGCCCTCGTCGCCCACCGAGGTGGACATGCCTTCCTTGTCGAGCATCTTCTTCAGCGTGTGGAAGATCTCGCTCCCGCAGCGCAGCGCCTCGCGGAACGACTGGAAGCCCACCGGCAGCACCATGAACTCCTGGAAGTCCAGGTTGTTGTTCGCGTGCGCGCCGCCGTTGATGACGTTCATCATCGGCACCGGCATCTTCATCGGCCCGCTGCCGCCCAGGTAGCGGTAGAGCGAGAGTCCGGACTCGTCCGCGGCGGCCTTGGCGCAGGCGACGGACACCGCGAGAATGGCGTTGGCGCCGAGGCGCGACTTGGTCTCGGTGCCGTCCAGCTCGATCAGCACGCGATCGATGTGCGTCTGCTCCGAGGCGTCGAGGCCGAGGATGGCTTCGCAGATCTCGGTGTTCACGTGCTCGACGGCCTTCATCACGCCCTTGCCGAAGAAACGCTGGGCGTCTCCATCGCGCAGCTCGATGGCCTCGCGCGAACCGGTGGAGGCCCCCGAAGGCACGGCGGCGCGGCCCATGTGGCCGGATTCGAGCAGGACGTCGGCTTCGACGGTGGGGTTGCCCCGGGAATCGAGGATCTCGCGGGCAAGGACTTCGACGATGGCAGTCATGCAGCTCCCTCTTGGAATCCCGGAATTCTAGCCGTTACGCCACCTGTTCGTCTCCCACAGGACGAAACAGACCGTGACAAAGCGCAACCCCACCGTGATGCGATCTGGGCGAAATTAGCGAATCTGGCTGGAACTTCCGGTGCGTCCCATCGGAACCGGTATCAAGGAACCCCGACAGGAGGCCGCATGAAGTCCCCGATGTTGAACGTGCTTCTCCCCCTCGCGTTGCTGGCCGCCACGGCGGTGCCCGCCGATCCGGCGCGCGCCGAGGGCCCGGTTTGCAAGAAGGTGTCTGTCCCGGCGAAGGACGCGAAAGCCTCCAAGGCCACCGCGGCCCAGGCCGGCATCACGCTGAAGGAAGTGCCGAAGCTCGAGGCGCTGTAGCCCCGGGCGCGCCGCCGGGTCGTGGCGCTAGATCTTGCCGAGCAGCAGCTCGGCGACTTTTCGGGCCTGGTCCGGATCGCGGTCGGTGACCTTGGCGGGCCCGACCGAGATCTGCACCCACGTGCGCTCCTTGCGCAGGTTCATCTGCCCCGTCTTGGCGCTCCAGAAGGCTTCGGCGCCCGACATCATCATCGGCTTGGTCTGCACCTGCAGGCGATGCTCGCCGAACGCGCTCTTCGTGTCGCCTTCGGTACGGCCGAAACGGAACTCCACCAGGGCCGAGACCGGCTTGCCTTCCTTGAACCCGGTGTAGGTGCACTTCGTGATGACCTTCGGGCGCTTCACCTTCGGGTTGAAGGTTTCGGGCTGCGCCGCGGTGCCGAGCGCGGCCTCCGCATCCTTCTGCGTGAAGATGTCGCAGGCATCGAACGGCTCTTCCGCCGCCTGCACGGACAGCGAGAGCGCCGTCCCCAACGCCAACATCCAGAATCGCGAAGCTGCCATGGAGCCCTCCCCCGTGGTTCCCGTTACCCGCCGATGAGACGCAGCCCGCCGAAGCGGCCCACGTAGCTGCTGCAGAAGTTGTCCGCCCCTGTGAAGGTGGCGGTGATGCCATTGGTCTGCACGTCGACATCCGTCATCGAGAACGTGCCGCTGCTGATGATGGTGGTCGACGAGGTGCAGCTCCAGATTCCCGCGGTGATGGTGCCGAAGCGCCCGGTCTGCGTATAGGTGCCCGAGAAATTGCAGACGGCGGTCGAACCGGACACGCCGTCGAGGCGGATCGCGACCACGTTGTTCGTGTGGGTGACGGTCACGCCGCTGGAGAGGAAGTACGCCGCCGCGCCATTGCTCGTGCTCGTGGTGCAACCGTTCTGGACCGCCGCCACGCCACCGAAGTAGCCCCCCGCGAGACTGTTGGTCCCGAAGGTCTGGCGGACGATCGGCTTGGTGATCGTCACGCCGCCGACGTCGTAGATCAACGTACCGGCGCTGGAGCTGGAGAAGGTGATCGCCATGTTGCCCACGGGCGTCGCCACGGTGCTGGCCGGATTGAAGGGGATGGTGCCGAAGTAGGTTCCGGTGGTCGCGTAGAGCACGCCGCCGTACTTGAACTGGCCCGAAGCCGCGGGCTGCGAGAGCATTTGCGTGGCGACGTACCAACGCGGCGTGCCGTCGGTGCCGTACACGTACATCGCGGCGAAGATCGTGTTGGCCTGTTGCGTGAAGGTGATGCCCCATCCGCTCTCGGCGGCGTTGAACCAGAGGTCGCTGAAGTCCGGCGAGGCGGTCACGGCGGACGCGGGGGCGGCGAACCCCAGGGTGAGGACAACAGCGGCGGCGAAGCGGCGGAGCGAAATCATCGGTCTGTACCTTGCTGGACGTTCAGGAAAGCGTCATTTTCGCATCATCCGGCCCGTCCGGGAGCCCGGATCGTGGAGAAACCGAGGATTCGGGCTCAAGGCAGCCCGAAGATCCCGGCCGCGTTGCCCCACGCCACCCCGGCCGCGACCTCGCGCGGCAGCTCGCCCAGCCATTGCCGGTAGCCGCCCAGGATCTGCGGATAGCTGGCCCAGCGCTCGTTCACCCACGTATCGGAGCCCACCACGAAGCGGGTCGGATAGCGCATGAAGAGCGACCGCCACTCCGGCGCGAGCCGGGCGCCGGCCGTGACATCGGAGCGGTAGGAGAGCTCGCCCCAGAGCGCCGGATAGCGGTCCAGCAGCTCGGCCACGCGCGCATGCGGCGTGGTGAAGCCCGTGTGCGCCCAGATCACGCGGGCCTTCGGGTTGTGGCGGAAGAGGATCTCGAGTGCCACGTCGTCGCAATGCGCGAGCAGCACGAGGTCCTTCGCGACGGCGAAATCGACGATGTCCTTCACCACCGGCGTATCCGCATCCTGGCCGTAGACGTGGAATTCGCCCACGCCCCGGTAGTAACCGCGCTTCTCCTCCTCCACGATCATGCGATGGATGTCGGGGTTGCGCATCCAGGTGCCCAAGTCATCGCGCGTGCGGTAGACGCGGATGAAGGGCACCACGGCGAGGTCCTTGCGGACTCCACGCTTCGCCGCTTCCGCGAGCGCGCGGGTTCCGTCGTTCGGGCGGCTGTTGGCGAGGATCGCGCGCACGCCGTTCTTGCTGAAGAGCTCGTGCAACGTGCCGATCGAATACTTCGGCGTGGCCTCGTCGTTGTAGTGCAGGTGCGCGTCGAAGATGGGGCCCTCGTATGGAGCTGCGTGCGCGGCGGTCGCGATCACCAGGGCAACGGCGGCGAACAGCACGCGTCCCATCAGCGCACCAGGTTCTTCAAGGCTTCGACCGCGCCCTTGGTCCCGCCCTCGCGCAGGAGATCGAGGTTGGTGAGCAGGCGCTGGGCGATCTTCGCGACGAGCGCGCCGGTGACGAGGTTCGCCGCCTGTGCCGCGGTGATGCCGTCGGGCTTGCGGCCCAGGTTGGCCATCTCGATGTCGGGCAGCGTGAAGGTGACGCCCTGCCCCTTGAGGCCCGGGTTGGTCATCGTCACGCGGGCGTTGCGGATCGCAAGCTTCTCGATCGCATACCGGCGCCCCGGCGCCTGCGCGCCCGCGGGCTGGTTGCCGGAGGGCGTGCCGCTGCTTCGCAGGTAGCCCTCGATGTTCTTCTGGATCGCATCCAGGTTGGTGCCGGCGTTGCCGCGCTCGTAGTGGATCTCGGGCGCCTCGACGATGACCTCGTGGACGACGATCACGCCATCGCGGATCGTCGACGGGTCCATGCGCACGCGAATTTCGCCCAGCTTCGCGGTACGCGGCGCGTTGAAGCCTTTGGGCGAACCGATCTCGACCCCCTTCAGCGCGCCGCGGCCATCGGTGGCGTCCAGCTCCACGTCGCGCACCTTCACGGTCACGCCCGTCACTTCGGGGCCGTATTTCTCGATCGCGTAGTGGACGATCACGTCGAGCTTGTTCTTCACGACGTACAGGCCGCCCACGACGAGGACGAAGAGGATGGCGACGGCGATGAGGATTTTCTTGATCACGGATTGGAGACGATCGCTTCGAGTTGGGGCTTGTGCTTCACGAGCATCGCGAGGCGCTCGGCGTCCTTCTGCGTGAAGCTCGCCGCGAGCTTCGAGCCCGCCAGCGTCGATGCATTCTCGACCTGCAACTGGAGCGTCAACTGGGATTGCTTCGCGAGCTCGGGAGAGTTCCATTTATTGGGCGAGTTGCTCGGCAAGCGCACGTCGCGCACCTGGCCCGCGGCGATCGGCGGCGAGGCGCGGTAGGTGAACTCATCGGTGAACAGGACCTTGCCCTCGGCGCCCGTGACGGAAGCGCGCAGGAAGAGGCTGGCCAGCGTCTCCTCGGAGCCGTTGGCGACCTTGAAGTCGAGCACGCCCATGCGCTGCGCATCCGTGCCGAGGATGGCGATGCGCGGCTCCTGGATCTCGACCTTGGCGAGGAATTCGCGCGCGGCTTCCTTCTCGCCCTTCGCGCGCTCGAGCTTCGCCATCTCGGCCTTCTCGGCCACGAGTTGCTTCTCGGCCTCCTGCTTCAGGCGAACCTTCGCGGCGGCGACGATGTCGCGGCCCGTGCGGCCGTCCACCTGCGAGCCCACCGCTTCGCCGAACGTATCGACTCGCTGGCCGCGCAGCTTGTCGAGCGCACCGAGGATGCCGCCCTCGAAACCGATGGACACGTTGGGGACGGCGAGCACGCGAAGCGCGTCTTCCACTTGCCTCACCTCTTCCGCCGAGGCGTGCTTGCGCAGGCGTTCGAGGCTGGCGCGGTAGGCCGCTTCGGTGGCGGCGTCGAATTTCTGGTCGAGGCCGCTGCTGCAGCCGGCGAGCAGTGCGAGGGCAACCGTGAAGAATAGGGCGCGAGGCAAGGCGAACTCCGTTCCGGCGCCGGTGGGCCGCATCCTTCTTCGTGTCCTGGCTTCGGGATGCTGGCTACGAAATGCTGGCAAGTACGGCCCTCAGTCCCTGCATTTCACCGCCCAGGGGCCGGCCGGGTCGGGAGACGTCGTTCCAAGCGTAGACGTCGAAGTGCACCCACGATACATCGGTGGGCACGAAGTAGTCGAGGAAGAGCGCGCCGACGATCGCGCCGGCGAAGCCCGCGCGGCCCGAATTGTTGAAGTCGGCGATGTCGCTGTCGAAGAGGCGTCGGTAGTTGCGCCACAGCGGCATGCGCCACAGCGGATCTTCGACCTCGCGGGATGCGCGCTCGAGTTTCGCGGCGAGCTTCTCGTCGTGCGTGAACATCGCCGGCAGCTCCGGGCCCAGCGCCACCCGCGCGGCCCCCGTGAGCGTCGCGAAATCGATGATGAGCTTCGGGTTCTGTTCCACCGCGAAAGCCAGCGCGTCGCACAGCACCATGCGGCCTTCGGCGTCGGTGTTGCCGATCTCGATGTTCAGGCCCTTGCGCGTGGGAACCACGTCGCCGGGGCGATAGGCGTTGCCGCTGATCGCGTTCTCCACCGCGGGGATGAGGAGCTGCATGCGCACCGGCAGCTTCCTCTGCATGATGAGGCGCGCGAGCGCGAGCGCATGCGCCGCGCCACCCATGTCCTTCTTCATCAGGCGCATGCCTTCGGCGGTCTTGATGTCGAGACCGCCGGTGTCGAAGCAGACGCCCTTGCCCACGATGGCGATCTTCGGATGCTTGGGATTGCCCCACGTCACTTCGATCAGGCGCGGGGGACGTGCGGCGGCGCGGCCCACGGCGTGGATCGCGGGAAAATTCTCGGTGAGGAGCGCATTGCCGACCCACTCGCGAACCTTGCCGCCGAAGTAGCGGGCCTGGTCGCGCACGGCGTCGGACAGTTGCTCGGGACCCATGTCCTCGGTCGGCGTGTTCACGAGGTCGCGCACGAGGCGCTGCGCCTGCGCGCACTGGAGCGCCAGCGTGACCTTCGCCGAATCCTCGACCTGCAGCTCGGCGGGCACGCGCCCCTTCTTCAGGTACTTCGCGAACTTGTAGCCGCCGAGATCCCACGAGAACGCCGCATGCTCGGGGGCGATCGCCACCGGCCCCTTGCCCAGTTCATAGCGCCCCGCGGGCAGCTTGAGCGGAAGGCCGGCGAGCGGCCACGGGTCGTTCGCGTCTCGCACGCCCACGAGGACCATCGAAGCCTCGCCTTTCTCGTTCGGCACGAGGAGGTGCGTGTGGGGCGCGGCGTCGAAGCCCGATGTCTCCGCCCAGCGACGCTCGGTGGGGGAGAGTTTCGCGAGCAGCTTCGGCAGGCGCTCTCGGTCGGAGGCGAGGATCGGGGTGGCTTTGCGGAAGGACTTCTTGTCGGTGAGGACGGTCACGGGAGGACACCAGGATTCATGAAGCGGTCATTTTACGGCAGGTGCCTCCAGAGGCACCGAGAGGATTGGCGCGAAGAGCATTGAACCGCAGAGGCCCCGGAGGCCCCGGAGGAAACCAGGTCAACAGCTTAAGGGTCAGACCCCTGGCCGCTGAACAACAGTTTGAGTTGGGTTTCCTCCGGGGCCTCCGGGGCCTCTGCGGTTCAATCGCCTTTTCTACAGTTACCTGGTGATCTCAAAAGCAGGATCCCAGTTGGCAATTTTGCCTTCGCATTCCTGCTTGATCGCGAAGCGCCGCTGCCCGACCTTGTCCGGCACGCGAATCAACGCCGAGAAATCGTCGAAGTAGTCCGCCTCCAGCCGTCCGCGCCAAATCATCTGCACCACGGGTTCCTTCTTCACTTCGAGGGTCCACCCGGCCTTCGGCTGCGCATGCGCGATCTTCACGTCGTCCGGGAACGTCACGACGAGCGCGGTCGTGGCGGCGGTCTCGCACCCGTGCCCCACCCGGAACGTGACCTTCGTGTAGCTCCCGGGCGCCGCGCCCTTCGGTTCGACGACGACGTGCGCGAAGGCGCCGGTGGCCGCGAGGCCGAAGGCCGCCGCGAGGATCCCGCGATTCAGTAGTCCCATTTCAGCTCCGCGATGAAGGTGCGTTGCGGGTACGGATGGAAGTTCCAGTACTCGTAGTTGTTGAGGTTGTCGATGCCGAGCGCCACGCTCCACTGCTTGTCGTACTTGAAGCGCACGCGCGCGTCGACCACGAAGAACTTGCTCGTGCCCGTGTACGCGAAGCCGTTCGGGTCCGCGTTGTCGAGCGTGTTGTATTGCTTGCCGCTGTAGCGCGCCCCCAGCGTACCCGACCATTGCTCGTTCGCGCGATAGGTCGCGAGCAGGTTCGCGCGCACGCGAGGCACGCGCGGCTGCCACTTGCCGACGCTCGCGGGAAACTTCTCGTTCTCGAGGATCTTCGAATCCGCGAACGTGAAGCTCGCCGCGAGGTCCAGGCCGCGCACGAAGGCATCGTTGCCCTGCCATGCGAGTTCGAGGCCTTTCGTGCGGATGTGGTCCACGTTCTGGATGCTGGTCACGTTCGGGAACACCGTCACGTTGGTCTGCGAGTAGAGCGCGTCCTTCGTGTCCTCGAAGAAGAACGTGGCGCGCAGGTTCGCGTTGCCGAAGTCGCGCTCCGCGGTCACCTCGCTCGTGTACGACTTCTCGGGCTTGAGGTTCGGGTCGTTGTTCACGATCGTGTTGGTGGAGATGGTGCCCTGGTAGAGCTCCGAGACGGTGGGGTTGCGCACGGCACGCCCGAGAGAGGCGCGCAGCACCCACTCGGGCGTGGCCTGGTAGGCGATCGCGGCCTTGGGCGAGACGCGCGTCTCCTCGCGCTCCGCGAAGGCCAGCGTCGACGTGGCATTGGAGAGCGAGCCGTCCGAAGCCTGCCAGTTCTCGACGCGGGCCCCGAGGGTCGCGCGCCACGCGGTGCCCAGGCGCATCGTGTCCTGCACGTAGGCGCTCGCGAGCTCCGTCCGCCCCTGGAATGCCGAGAAGCGTTTCTCGGCGCTGCCCGAGATCCAGTTCGACGTGTCCGAGACCAGCGTGCGCATCTTCTGCCGGTCGAACTGCACGCCGAGGTCCACGAAGTGCACGCCGTCCATGCCGTCCGGGCGCCACACGCCCTTCAGCCACAACGAGCCCCACCCGGTGCCCTTCTGGTCCGCGATGCGCCCCGCGCCTCCGGTGTCCGCGACCGGAAGGGCCACGGTGGGCGAACGCACGAGGTCTCGTTCGTAGTCGTAGTAGCTCGCGAGCACTTCCCAGTCCCACGAGCCCTTCGAGTGCGACTTCACCGACAGGCCGTGGATCAGGTGTTGCATGTCGGCCCGGCTCTGCGAGATCTCCGTCGGCGCGACCGTGAACTGGCGCCCGTCGAGGTTCACGCTGCCGCTGTAAACGGGGTTGCCCGCGGCATCGAAGAGGAACGGTTGCGAACCGCGGAAGGCTTCGTTGCGCCAGAGGCCGAAGGTGTAGCTCGCGCGCAGCGTGGGCGTGAAGTCGTAGGCCAGCTTCACCTTCGCGTGGTCCTGCTGCGTGGAGGTGATGGTGCCCGCGCCGATGATCCACTGGTCCTGGTTGCGCGGGTTCTGGCCGAAGACCGCACCCGTCACCGGCGTGCCCGCCGTGCCGACGACGCCGGTGGAGATCACTTTCGTGGCGAACGTGATGGGATGCGCGTCGTTGTCGAGGTGGTTCGCGTTGATCCACCACGAGAAGGCGCCGCTGCGATCGCCGACCGAGGCGCTCGCCTGGTAGCCGGAATAGTTGTCGCGGGTGCGATAGAGGTCGAAGGCCTGCCGGAAGCCCGCGATCTTCGCGTGCGCCTCGAACTGCGTCGGCATGCGCGTGATGTAGTCCACGACCGCGCCGACCGAGTTCCCCGAATACGCCGCCGAGAATGGCCCGTAGAGGACGTCGACGCGATCGATCTCCTCCGGTGTCACGAGGCCCCAGCGCGGCGTGAAGCTCGCCCCATTGCCGAGCAGGTTCGACAGGAGGATGCCGTCGGCGAACACGAGCGAACGGGCGCTGTTGCCGGTGCCCGAAGCCCGCGTGGCCAATACCGCGTGGTCGTAGTCGCCAACGTAGCGCTTGCGCACGAGCAAGCTCGGCAGGTACTTCAACGCGTCCTCGGCGTCGGAAGCGTTCACGGTCTCCTCGACCTGCTTGCCGGTGACGCCTTCGATGGTGGTGGGAATGTGCGACGGCAGCGACGTGGGCCGCGAACCCGTCACCGTGACGGTGCCGAGCGATTTCACGGGTCCGGGATCGTCCCCGTGTTCCGCCCACGAAGGCGGGGCCGCGATGGACGCGGTCGCAAGGACGGCAAGCGCCGCCCTGCGGTTGAGGCTGTTCATGGAATGCTCCCTGCGGGTTGCGATCGAAACGGCTTCGACTCAACTCACGGCAGGGCAGGCGGGCCGCGCGGCGGGGGCCACGGGCCGAGGGGCAGGCTTTCGACGATGTCGAAGGAACCGGGATCGGGGTCCAGCGAGGAAGCATCGCGCTCCACTTCGAAGGCCGGCACGAATGCGACAACGGGTTCGATAGCCCCGAGGCACATCGCGCAATGGCGCTTGTCGTCGTGATTCGGCAACGCCGGGGCGCCCGCATTGCCATGCGATTGCATGCCGCCTTGCGAGCAGATCACCTGCGGGATGCCCGGCGGCCCGATGCGGGCCTGGCTCACGAGCGGCCAGAGCGCGCTGAACGTGACGCCCAGCAGGGCGAGCGTGGCGGCCGCTCGGCGGAAGGATCGCGTCATGGAAAGGGGAACAGGCGCCGGAGGCCCGCCATTCCTCACTGGCCGAGCGGTCGCACGGTGGCGACAGCTTGAATGTCCTGGCGCTTGCCGTCGCGCCCTTCGACCACGAGCGTGATCGCCACCGAGTCGCCGGCCTTCAGCGGCTGTTTCAGCTCCAGCATCATCAGGTGATAGCCGCCGGGCTTGAGCTCGACGGATTTGCCCGCGGGTAACGGCAGCTTCGGCACCGCGCTCATCGTCATCACGTTGTTGGCCATCGCCATCTCGTGGACCTCGACACGGCCGGCCGCCTCCGAACGCACCTCGACCAGCGTCACGTCGCGCTCGGCGTTGAGCGTCATGAAGGCGCCGGTGGATTTCTGGGCGGGTACGGTGCCGCGGACCCACGCTTCGGTGACCTTCACCTGGGACCACGCCTGCAAGGAAAGCGCTGCCGCGCAGATCAGGAACGACAACTGCTGCATTGCATTTCGCATGAGGGACATTCTAAAGGCAAAGAAAAGGGCAGGGGACACAGATGAACACAGATGAACACAGATAAAGGCAAAGCTGGAGTGGGTCGGGGCTTGAGGTTGCTCTTCCACGAAGCATCGGCCCATCAAGATGTTTGGTTCTATCTGTGTTCATCTGTGTTCATCTGTGTCCCCTTGCCCTGGTTCTTCAATCCGAAGGGGCCGCCAGGCACGATTTGACATGAATCAAAGTTGAGCGTAATTTCTGTAATGACAGAAATACAGAAAAACACCATGGCCCTCCACCCCACCGTCGAACGCGTCGTCCTCCACTGGGGGGAAATGGGAGCCCGCTGGGGCGTGAACCGCACCGTCTCGCAGATCCACGCGCTGCTCTACCTCTCGGATCGTCCCCTGCCCGCCGACGAGATCGCCGACAGCCTTGGCGTCGCGCGCTCCAACGTGAGCAACAGCCTGAAGGAACTGCAGGGCTGGGGGCTCATCAAGGTGGTCCACGTGATGGGCGACCGGCGCGACCATTTCGATTCGCTCCAGGACATCACCCAGCTCTTCCGCGTCATCGTGGAGGAGAGGAAGCGCCGCGAGCTCGATCCCACCGTGGCGCTGTTGCGCGAGCTGGCCGACAAGGAAGACGCCGCCACGCCCGCGCACGTGCGCCAGAAGCTCAAGTCCACGCTCTCCTTCCTCGAATTGCTCACCCGCTGGTACGACGACATGAAGGGCCTGCCCCATCCCATCTTCCTGGCGTTGTTGAAGATGGGCGGACGCATCCAGCGCTTCCTCAAGGCGGGTGGCTGATGTGCCGGGTTTTTTTTGACCATGTATTTCTGTCTGTACAGAAATTAGTGTCGCCAAGGAGCCTCACCATGTTCGCACGCGCGATGCATCCGACCGAAGTTCCCGGCATCTACATCCCCTTGCGGGGTGCGAGCCCGGTCGCGGGCCACGTGCGATGGTCGCCGGCGAAGTCGCTGTGGCTGCTCGCGATGTACGTCGGAACGGCCGCGGCGCTCGCCCTGGCGACGCCGGGCGCGGTGCTCGCCTGCCTCGTCCTGTGTGCAGTCACGCTGTGCCTCGGGCATTCGCTGGGCATGCACCGCCGGCTGATCCATCGCAGCTACGAGTGCCCGCTGTGGATGGAGCACTTCTTCGTGTACTGCGGCGTGCTGGTCGGCATGGCCGGCCCGTACGGGATGATGCGCACGCACGACACGCGTGACTGGGCGCAGCGCCAGGCGCGGTGCCACGACTACTTCGCGCATCGCCAGTCCTTCTTCGTCGACTCGTGGTGGCAACTGCACTGCGAGATCGTCCTCGACAACCCGCCCGTGTTCCAACCCGAGCCCGCCGTGGCCAACGATCGCTTCTACCGCTTCCTCGAAGCGACCTGGATGCTGCAGCAGGTTCCGGTGGCGCTCGTCCTCTTCGCACTGGGCGGCCTGCCGTGGGTGCTGTGGGGCGTATGCGTGCGGGTGATGGTGTGCGTCACGGGCCATTGGCTGGTCGGCCACTTCGCGCATCGCACCGGGCCGCGCGACTGGCACGTCGAAGGCGCCGGCGTGCAGGGCTACAACGTCCCGCTGCTGGGCCTGGTCACGATGGGCGAGTGCTGGCACAACAACCATCACGCGTATCCGGGCTCCGCCAAGCTGGGCCTCATGCGCGGGCAGTCGGATCCGGGTTGGTGGGTGCTGTGCGCACTGGAGTCCGTGGGCCTCGTTCGCAACGTGAAGATCCCTTCGGCGATGCCCGTGCGCCCGCACGTGAAGCGCCTCGAATCCGCCGGCCCCGATACCGCGGCGATCCGTACCTACTTCGCCGAAGCGCAGGACGACTACTTCGCGTGGAGCCGCGGGCACAACATGCACTTCGGCTACTACGAAGCGGGCGTGAACCCGTTCGACCGCGAGGCGCTGCTCGAACGCATGAACGAGAAGGCGATCGATCTGCTCCAGCTCGATCCCGGCGGCGCGCCCGTTGTCGCGGATCTGGGCTGCGGCTCGGGGGCTACCGCGCGGGCATTGGTGCGCCGCCATCCGCGCGCCTCCGTCACCGGCTTCACCCTGGTGCCCGAGCAGATCGCGCTCGGCATCCGGATCAATGCCCGCGAAGGATTGAACCGCCGCATCGGTTACCTGCTCGGCGACTACGCGAATACGGGCGTTGCGACCGGCAGCCACGACGCGGCGCTCTTCCTCGAGAGCCTCTGCTACGGCGCGGGCCCCGACCGCGGAGAAGCGATCCGCGAGGCGCACCGGATCCTGAAACCCGGCGGGCGCCTCGTGATCGTCGACGGCTTCCTGCACGGCGAGTCGGAACCCGCCGGACTTCCCGGCATGATCTACCGCGGATGGTGCGAGGGCTGGGCCGTACCGGGCCTCGCGCACATCGAGCTCGTGCGGATGGCACTGCGCCGCGCCGGCTTCGTCGACATCGAGATTCGCAACACGTGGTGGCGCGTGGTGCCTTCGGCGCTGCACGTTCCCTTCGTTGCAGCAATGCATACGATCCGCGAATGCCGCCGCCACGGATTCGCGCTGGGTGCGTGGCGCTGGAAACACATTCGCGCTTCAGTGCTCTCGATCGCCCTCGGACTTTGCGTGCACCGGTTCGGGCACTACACCGTGACCGCGCGGAAACCGTGACACGTCACATTTCGAATCGCACCCCCGCCAGGAATGACCGCCCCATCAACGGCGCCACATCCTTGAGGTACGAGGTGTGCGCGCGGATCACCGCATCGGAGAGGTTCACGCCCTGCAGGTAGTACGTGAGCTTGCGGCCCTTCTCGAGCGGCATGGCGTACGAGATCCCCGCATCGACCTTCGTGTAGCCGGGCGTGGGTGTTTCCAGCGGCGCGAGGTTCTTCGCTTCCCACGCGTGAATCACGGTCAGGTCCGCGCTCCACGGCCCGTGCTTCGCGTCGAGCGTGGTTCCGATGCGGGCCGGCGCCATGCGGGGAACGTTGCCGGCGCCATCGATGCTGGCGCGCACGCCGTCGCCGAAGACGCGAAGGCCCCACGCCTTCGACTCGGGACGCCAGCTCCACTCGGCCTCGAAGCCGCGGAAGTACGCGTCCTTCTGCGTGTACTGCTGCAGGAGGAGGTCGTCGATGCGATCGGCGATGCCGTCGCCATTGAGATCCACGCTGCTCGCGTAGATGTAGTCGCGGATGCGGCTCGCGAAGAGCGTCACCTTCCACGACATCGGCGTGCCGGAATGATGCAGCGTCACGTCCAGCGTGCGGGCGCGCTCCTGCTTCAGGTCCTGGTTGCCGACTTCGAAGGAGGCCGTCGCATCGTGCGCGCCGTTGGAATAGAGCTCCTCGATGGAGGGCGCACGCTCCGAGCTCGTCGCGTTCACGTGCAGGTCGAGGTCGGGGACGATCTTCCAGACCACGCCGCCCGAGAACGAACGCGGGTCGAAGCTCCGCGAAAGATAGTCGCCCTCGGGATCGCGGCGCTCGCGTTCGATGCGCGCACCGCCCTCGAGCGTGAAGTCACCGAACGACTTGCGCTCCACGATGAACGCCGCGGTCGACTTCTGCGTCGTGGGCGGGATCACCGTTTCCTCGCCGACCGCCGAGAAGTCGCGATGCTGCAGGTGCAGGCCCAGCGCGCCCTCCAGGCCCCAGAGCGGCGCGTGGAGCAATTCCATGCGCGTTTCCCACGCCTTGTTCTTGAACGTGGTCGCGACTTCGCCGCTCTCCTCGATCTCGCGGTGCTCGTAGTCGTTGAAGCCGGCGCGAACCTTCAGGCGCGTAAAACCGGCGAACGGGTTCGCGAGCTCGCCTGCGATGTCCTCGCGCTCCTGCTTCATCGCGATGCGCGCACCACTGCCGGACGGAATTCCGTAGTCGTTGCGGAGCGTGCCTGCACTGGCACCGAGGAAGCCGCGCTCACCGACCCACGAAGCGCCGACGTTGGCGCCCTTCGAGTCGGTGAAGCTGTCGGCCAGCGTGCCCAGCGGCGTGTCGTAGTCGCTCGTGCGGCGCTTGAAGGCATCGGCATGGATTGCGAAAGAAGTGCCGAGCGGTGACGTGATATCGAAGGCGCCCTCGCCCAGCTTGTTCGCCGTCGCGCCGCGCGCCTCGATCGCGCCGCTGACCGCTTCCTGTGGCTCGCGCGGAATCGTGTCCGTCACCACGTTCACCACGCCGCCGATCGCGCCACCGCCGTAGAGCAACGTGGCCGGGCCGCGCAGCACCTCGATCTGGCGCGCGCGCAGCGGCTCGGTGGTCACGGCGTGGTCGGGGCTGATGGACGACACGTCGAGCGTGCCGACGCCGTTCTCCAGCACCTGCACGCGCGCGGCATCGAAGCCGCGAATGATCGGCCGGCCCGCCCCGGCGCCGAACGAGCTCGACTGCACGCCGGGTTCCTGCGAGAGCGTGTCGCCCAGCGAAGGCTGGCGCTTGCGACGCAGTTCCTCGCCGCGAAGGATGTCGACCGGCTGCGCCATCGTCTCCTCGCTGGAGCTCAGCGGCGAGGCGGTGACCGTGATGGACTCGAGTTTCTTGACCGGCGCCTTGTCGTCCTTCCCGGGCGACTTGTCATCCTTCACGAGTGACTTGTCGTCCTTCGCGGGCGGCGTGGCTTGCGATGGCGCGGGTTGCGGCGATTGTTGCTGGGCGAACGCGCCCGGTGCGGCGAAGGCGGACGCGATGGCGCCCGCGAGAAGCAGGTGTTTCATGAAGCACTCCCAGGGAATTCATCGTCCCCGCATCGCGCGGGGTCCACTGCGGGAAATCCGGTCAGGCCGGAACGACGAGGGAGCGCGGAGGCGCCTGGGCGCGATAGGCGAGGCGCGTGCGCTGCGACGCCTCGGCGGTGACGAACGACGAAACTTCGACGGAACCTGACTCCGCGACCGCGAAGACCGGGGCACTGCTGCCAACCGCGCTGCCCAGTTGCGAGCATGTGAAGTGCGTGTCGCACTTCTTCTCCGCCGGCAGTTGCTTGCCCGTGCCATCCGCCATCCGCTCGACCGCGTGACCGAGGTCGTGCAGCAATACCGCCTGCTGGCCCACCACGACGGCGAGGGCCAGCCAGACTGCGAATCCGAAGCGGCGGAAGAAGTTCATCAAGGTCGGAGAATAAAGGGGTCAGACTCCATTATTGCCACCAGCAATAAAGGAGTCTGACCCCTTTATTCTAACGCCTCACGCCGGGCACGGACATCGGAAGGCCTTTCGCGCGGTGCGCGAGGTAGAGCTCGAGGGCGACGAGGTCGGGGTCGCCGAAGGGCGGCTGCTCGGCCCGCACGCCGTAGAAGCAGGCGCGCAGGCGGCGTTGCAGCGAGGCAAGCGATTGCCATTCGAGGCGATACGCGGGCCAGCCTTCGGGTTGGCCCTGGCTGATGGTTTCGTTCAGGAGCGTCTTGCCCCACGCGCGATCGTGGCAATGCGTGCACGCGAGGTTCAGCTGGCCCGCGCGCGTGAAGTAGAGCGCCGCTCCGCGATCGAACGTGGCCTTCGCGAGGCCGTCGATGGAGACCTGGATCGGCAGGCCGCGCGACTGGTGCGCGACGAACGCGGACAGCACGAGGCGCTCCTCCGACTCCGCGGGAAGCGCCGGCGCTTTCTGGTTCACGCGGCGGCAGGCTTCGATGCGTTCGTCGAGGTTCACCACGCGTCCGATCGTCGCGTCGAACTTCGGATACGCCGCCGCGACGCCCTTCATGGATTTCGAGGCCTCCCCGTGGCACGACTGGCACGCGGCGCCCGTCGCGACCGGTTCGCGCCACGCGCGCTCGCCCTTCGTGACCCACAACATTCCGGGATTGGCGAAGTCGTCCGCCTGGAGCGCGCGCACATCGGCGCTCTGGAACTCCACGCCGGCCATCGCCGAGGCCGCGAAGAACAGGACCGCGATCACGCCACCGTGACCTGCGCGGCCATGCGGCCTTTCTCGCCGCGATCGTCGCTCCACTCCACGACCAGCTCGCCGCTCGCATCGGCCATGGCATAGAACGCGAGGTAGGGATTGGCCGAGAGGCCCGTGCCGAGCTCGGCGCTGAAGAGCTCGCTGCCCGCGAGCGTGACGCGCACCTGGTTCACGATGTTCGTGGGGATGGCCTTGCCGTTCATGTCGCGGCGAAAGCCCGTCTCCATCGGGTGCTGCATGAGTACGCGCACCTCGAAAGGCTCGCCCTTCTTCACCGACGGGGGCACCTGCAGGCGGCCGTTCATCATGTCTCGGCCATCGCTTCGTCGAGGCACGCGGCGGAGGTGACGAGCACGTCCACCTGCTTCATGCGGAACCGGTTTCCGGAGTACGCGGCGAGCACGGTGACCTTTTGCGTTCCCGCGAGCCGCACGCGGGTGGAGATCTCCGCGCGGCCCGAGCGGGCGCCGAGATGGAACGTGGCCACCGACGGACGCGGATTGCGCTCGGCGAAGATGTGGATCGCGCTCACGTGATCCTGTGGCGTCATCGGGCTCTCGACCTTGATGCGCATCGGCACGGAGTTGCCGTTCTCGGCGATCGCGGGGAGTTCGACCTCGATGCCACCACTCTCCACCGCCGCGCCACCTGTCACCTGCGCGATCAGCGGGCGGATGTCCTGCACCGGCTGGAACTTCTGCGCGGCCGCGGGCAACGCCGCGAGGCCCAGCGTGGCGCCGGTGGAAACGAGGAATTCGCGCCGCTTCATCGGATGGCCTTCATGCCCTTCATTTCAAGCTCGAGAGATACGCGACGACGTCGTCGACCTGGACGGTGGACAGCAACGGTTTTCCGGCCTGGCCCTTCACCACGCGCTGCAGGCCTTCGACCTTGTGGAACGCGGGCATCACGGCATCCGGATTCACGCGCGTGATGTCCTCGACGCGAACGCGGATCTCCGCCGGCGAGAGCCGCGAGCCGACCCCCACCAGCGCCGGCCCCACGTTGCCCGACTCCTTCACGCCCGGCGCCGAGTGGCAGATCACGCAATGGCCCTGGTCTCGCGACACGAACACCTGGCGCCCCCGTTCGACATCACCTGTTGTGGATTCGGGTGCCGCGCAAGCTGTCACGACTATCGCGACGGCACCACCCATCCAGCCCGGTTTCATCTGCGTTTATCCGCGTTTATCTGCGGAGGGAGCCTTTCGCCTTTGACTTTCCTCAAGCCTTCTTCAGCTCGTCCGCGGTGAACGGCAGCGTCCGAATCCGCTTCCCCGTCGCGGCGAAGACTGCATTCATGATCGCCGGCGCCACGTTCAGCGCCCCCGGCTCTCCGTGCCCGCCCCAGAAACCGCCGGTCGGCACGAGGTGCGTCTCCACCTTCGGCATCTCCGCCATCTTCGGCAACGGGAAGTCGTGGAAGTTCGACTCCGCCACGCGCCCGTCCTTGATGTGGTGGGCCTGGTAGAACTGCCCGATGCAGAAGATCACGTTGCCCTCGGCCTGCGCGCGGCACGCATCCGGGTTCACGACGTAGCCCGAATCGATCGCGAACACCACGCGGTGCACCTTGATTTCGCCCGCCGGGTTCACCGACACCTCGGCCGCCATCGCGGTGTAGCTCCCGAAACCATCGGATTGCGCGATGCCCCGGAAGACCCCCGGAGGCAACGGCTTGCCCCAGTCGGCCGCTTTCGCGCACGCCTCGAGCACAAGGCGATTCTTGTCATCGGGCTTCAGCATCGCGAGGCGGAAGGCGAGTGGTTCCTTGCCCGCCGCGTGCGCCACTTCATCGATGAAGCACTCGCGATAGAACGAGTTTTGCAATCCCGGCGCGCGCCAGAAGCCCACGGGCACGTGCGGATTCTTCTGCGCGTATTCGCAGAGCTGGTTCGGGATCGTGTACGTCATGTCCGCGAACGTGCGCACCGCGGTGAAATCGATGCCCTTCTGGATGCCCTCGGGCCGCAGCAACGCGAGGATGGACGGGCACGCGATCGTGGAATGCATCGCGGTCACCGCGCCGTCCTTGTCGAGCGCGGCCTTCATGCGCACGAGCGAGACCGGCCGGTAGAAGCCGTGCTGCATGTCTTCTTCGCGCGACCAGATCATCTTGACCGGCTTGCCCTTGAACTCCTTGGCGATGATCACGCCCTGCTTCACGTAATCCTGCGGGGCGCCGCGACGGCCGAAGCCGCCGCCCAGCATCATCTTGTGCACTTCGACCATCTCGAGCGGAAGGCCACCCGCCTCGGAGGCCGCAGCCATCGACGCTTCGCCGTTCTGCGTGGACGTCCACACGTGGAGCATGCCGTCGTCCTTGAACCAGGCCGTGGCCGTCATCGGCTCCATCGTCGCGTGGCTCAGGTACGGCGAGTAGTACTCCGCCTCGACCACTTTCGTGGCCGCGGTCATCGCGGCAGGCACGTCGCCCGTGCTGCGCGCATTGGGCAGGCCCTTCTCGTCGAGGCCGGCCTTCAGCATCGCCTTGATCGACTCGTCGGAGACCTTGCCGTTCGCGCCTTCGTCCCATTCGATCTTCAGGGACTTCAGGGCGTTGTTGGCGCGCCACCAGTTGTCCGCGACGACGGCGACGAAGTCGGTGCCCTTCACGACACCCTTCACGCCGCGCATCTTCTCCGCAGCGGCGCTGTCGACCGATTTCACCTTGCCGAGGAACACCGGGCATTGCGCGATGGAAGCCATCAGCATGCCGGGCAGGTTCACGTCGACGCCGAACACGGGCTTGCCCAGCACCTTGTCGGGGATGTCCAGCCGCGCGACGTCCTTGCCGGCGATCTTCCAGTCCTTGGGATCCTTCAGCTTGACCGTCTTCTCGTCGGGCGGCGTGCGCGTGGCGGCGGCCGCGGCGACCTTGCCGTAGCTCACGCGGCGCTTGGACGCCCCGTGCGTGATGACGCCGTTGGCCACGGTGCAATCGGCCGGGCTCACCTTCCACTGGTCGGCAGCCGCGGCCACGAGCATCTCGCGCGCGCTGGCGCCGGCCTTGCGCAGGTATTCCTGCGAGGTGCGGACGCCGGCACTGCCGCCGGTGGACATCGAGCCCCACACGCGCTTCCTCTTCACGTGCTCGTTGGGCGAGGCGTACTCCCAGCCGACCTTGGCCCAGTCGCATTCCAGTTCTTCGGCGACGAGTTGCGCGAGGCCGGTGAGCGAGCCCTGGCCCATCTCGGAGCGCGCGATGCGAATGGTGACCCGGTCGTCGGGGTGGATCAGGATCCACGCGGTGACTTCCGCGGGCGTGGCGGCGGCCTTCTGCGCGAAGGCGGTGCCGGGGATGGAGAACTCGAGGGTCAGCGCGGCGCCGGAGGCGGCGGAGACCTGGATGAATTCGCGGCGGGTGATGGCGTTCATGGCGCGTTTCCTCCTCAGGCTTTCGCGGGCGCGGATTTGCCGCCGGCGGCGACGGACTTGATGGCCTTCTTCACGCGCGCGTACGTGCCGCAGCGGCAGAGGTTGGTCATCGCGTCGTCGATCTGCGCATCGGTGGGCTGCGGGGTCTTCTGCAGCA
This sequence comes from Betaproteobacteria bacterium GR16-43, assembly GCA_001953215.1. Lineage (GTDB taxonomy): Bacteria > Pseudomonadota > Gammaproteobacteria > Burkholderiales > Usitatibacteraceae > Usitatibacter. The sequence continues at coordinate 2,073,785 of CP019169.1, read as the reverse complement.
GCGCCGCGGCGGCCATCATCATGCCGGTCTGGCAGTAGCCGCATTGCGGCACCGCATGCTCGATCCACGCCTTCTGCACCTTGTGCAGGCCGGGTTTCGAGAGGCCTTCGATGGTGAGCACCTTCTTGCCCTGCACCGATCCGACCGGCGTGACGCACGCGCGCACCGGCTGGCCGTCGACGTGCACGGTGCAGGCCCCACATTGCGCGATGCCGCAGCCGTATTTGGTGCCCATCAGTTTCAGCTCGTCACGCAGCGCCCAGAGCAGGGGCATGTCCTCCTCGACGTCGAGCTTCTGGGCCTTGCCGTTCACGGTGATCGAGATCATGGATGCTCCTGGCGGGTGGCGAGGGAAAGGTTGGATTTTGCACCAAACAAAAAGGCAAAGGGCTTCCTCCGCAGATAAACGCAGATACACGCCGATGAACTCCTCAAGCAACGGCAACGTCTTGGGTTTAACCCCAAAGCACCTTCTGTTTACTCCAGGAAGTGATCGGCGTTTATCTGCGTTTATCTGCGGAGAACGCCTTTTGCCTTCAAGGGCGGCGAAAGCCGCCGGGCGGAAAGGGCTGCGGCGGCGTGGTGCCGCGCTGGAACTGCAGGACTCCGGAATTGCCCGTCTGGATCGCCCCACGCAACGTGGATTGGTACTGGGCGAGCATCTGCTGCTGGTAGGGCGACGACTGGTAGTACGTGATGAAGTCCGAGAGGTTGCCGGCTTCGCAATATCCCTGGAAGGCGCATGCCTGGACGATGCGGGTGTTGCTGTCGTCGCAGGGATAGCCGTAGTCGCAGGCGGCGAGCGTGAAGGCCGTCATCATCGCGTTGCGGTCGATGGGCGCGGTGTCGTTGCCGAGACGGACGGTGATATCGCGAAAATTCGCGGCGAGCACGCGGCCCGCGTTCACCAGGGCTTCCGGATCCTGCGAGGTGAGCGCGGAGCGCAGCGTGTCCATTTGCCCATCCGAGAGCGTGGGCCCGCCGCGAACGTTGGAACCGGCGATGCGGCGCTCGGCCCACATGTCCTGCTCGATCTGCAGCGTGCGCGCGGCGCTGCTGCCGGCGGCCGCGGCATCCGAGAGCTTCTTGGTGAGTTCCGCTTCCGTGGTGGCGAGGCCGTTCAGGCCGACGCATTGGTCCTCGCCCAGCTTGTCGAGGGCGACGAGGCGGCGGGACTTGGTGGGATCGGAATCCGGGAGGGAGGCCACGTAGTCCCGGTGTTGCTGCTGGAATTCCGGATTGTTGCGGGCGGCCGCGCCCTTCTTGTCGCCGACCGTGGCGCAGGCACGCAGGATCTTGTACAGCGCGTATTGCCCGTCGGCCGTCTGGCCCTCGGCGGAACCCGCGAGGCGATCGTAGAGCGCCTTGTAGGTGCGGGCGGAAGCGAGCTCCGCCGTGAGCGAGTGCTTGACCGGTGTTGCGCGGATGGCGGACGTGCGGCCTGGCGAAATCGGGGCCGGACCTGCGGCGATCGATCCGACGGCACCGCTGGAGGACGCGACGGCGGCCTGCGCGGAGGCCCCGGCCCGGGGCGCCTCGCCCTTGGCCGGCGGCGCATTCTCCCGCCAGGCGAAGAAGGCCCCGGCGACGGCCACCACGGCGACGGCGGGGAGCAGGATCCTGGATTTCATCTTGACAGCCTAACGCGGCTCGGGCCGGATGGCAGACGTCCGAAACAAATATTTACCGGTCATCCTCCAGCAACATCCGCGCGCCCTTCTCCGCGATCATGTAGGTCGGCGCATTCGTATTGCCGGACGTGATGCGCGGCATGATCGAGGCGTCGATCACGCGCAGGCCTTCGATGCCGCGAACGCGCAATCGTTCATCGACCACGGCCTTCGGGTCGTGGCCCATCTTGCAGGTGCCGACCGGGTGGAAGATCGTGGTGCCCAGGTCACCGGCGGATTTCACCAGGTCGGCGTCCGACTCCACGGCCGGGCCGGGCCGCCATTCTTCCGGGCCGTACTTCGCCAGCGCCTTCGCCGCCATGATCCGGCGCGTGTAGCGCATCCCCTCCGCCGCCACGTGCTTGTCCTCGGCCGTCGAAAGGTAGTTCAGGATGATTTCAGGTGCGGCCATCGGGTCGGTCGAGGTGATCGACACGTGCCCGCGCGACGTGGGCCGGAGATTGCACACCGAAGGCGTGATGGCCGGGAAGGCATGCAGCGGCTCGCCGAACTTGTCGAGGGACAGCGGCTGCACGTGCCACTCCATGTTCGCGCTCGCCTGATCCTCGTCGCTCTTCGCGAATGCGCCGAGTTGCGACGGCGGCATCGTGAGCGGGCCGGTCTTGCGCAGGAAATACTCGGCGCCCATCAGCGCCTTCTGCACCAGGCTGTTGGCGCGCTGGTTCAACGTGATGCAGTCGCGAACCTTGTAGACCATGCGGATCTGCAGGTGGTCGTGCAGGTTGGCGCCCACACCTTCCATCTTGTGCACCATCGGGATGTGGTGCTGCGCGAGGAGCTTGCCCGGGCCCACGCCCGAGAGTTGCAGCAGTTGCGGCGAGCCGATGGCGCCCGCGGCGAGGATCACCGCCTTCCTTGCATCCGCGTGCTTGTCGCCTTGTCCCGCGACGAGGTAGTCGATGCCGGTGGCGCGCTTGTGCCCGTCCTTCACCTGGATGCGCAGCTTCTTCGCGTGCGCCCCGGTGACCACGGTCAGGTTCGGCCGCTTCAACGCCGGGCGCAGCCACGCCTTGGTGGCGCTCCAGCGCACGCCGCGCTTCTGGTTCATGTGGAAGTACGCGTTGCCGAAGTTGTCGCCGCGGTTGAATTCCTCGATCTTCGGGATGCCGCATTCCGCGGCCGCGTCGCGCCACGCGTCGAGGATTTCCCAGCTCACGCGCGGCGGCTCCACGCGCAGCTCGCCGCCCGCGCCGTGGAATTCGCTCGCGCCCGCGTAGAAATCCTCCATGCCCTTGAAGAGCGGCAGGACTTCGTCCCACGCCCAGCCCGGGTTGCCCTGCGCCGCCCAGAAGTCGTAGTCGCTCTTCTGGCCGCGCATGTAGACCATCGCGTTGATCGACGAGCAGCCGCCCAGTACTTTTCCACGCGCGTACCCGAGTTGCCGCCCGTTCAGGCCCGGGTCCGGCAGCGTCTTGAACATCCAGTCGGTGCGCGGGTTGCCGATCGTGTAGAGGTAGCCGACGGGAATGTCGATCCAGTGCCAGTTGTCCTGGCCGCCGGCTTCGAGGAGCAACACGGTCGACTTGCCGTCGGCGCTGAGGCGGTTGGCGAGCAGGCAACCCGCGCTGCCGGCGCCGACGATCACATAGTCGAACGCCTGCTCCACGATCAGCCACCGCCCCCGAAGCGGAACGTGCGCTGGGTCCCCGCGGGTGGCGAGCCGCGCACGAACTGGAAGTAGCTCCAGTCACCCGTGCGCACCGCGGCCAGGATCTGCTGCGAGTATTCGCCCATCATCTGCGATTGCGCCGGCGAGGTCTCGTAATAGAAGAAGAAGTCGCGCAGGTTGTCCACGCCGCAGTTGCCGTCGTAGGCGCACGAGAACGCGACCTGCCGGTTGTCGCGTCCGCAGTTGGCCCCGAGTTCGCACGAGGCGAGCATCCATCCGTTGTAGAACGCGCGTGGGTCCACCGGCATCTCGTGCGGGCCGGCGCGGATGTAGAGGTCGCCCAACGTCGAGGCGAGGACCGAACCCACGGTCTGGATCGCGCCGGGGTCGCCGGTGCGCGCCACCTCCTTCAGCGCTTCGAGCTGCGCGTCGGTGATCGTGGGGAGCTTGTAGTTCGAACCCTCGCCCGCCACCGGCTTCATGGCGGCGAACACTTCGTCCGCCACATTCCGCGCACGCGCCTTCGCTTCGCCCGCGGCCAGGGCTTGCTCGCGCAGCTCGCGGATCTCCTTGTCGGTCGCGGCGATGTCGCGCAGGCCCGCGCACACGTCGAAGGTCGCGGCGTCGTAGGCCGCGAGGCGCGCCGCGCGGTTCGGGTCCTTGGCCGAGATCGACGCGATGAACTTCGCCTTCGCTTCCTCATCCGGCGGCGGGCGGCGCGGGATCTTCCGGTCCGGCACGTTCGCGCAGGCGTCGAGGATGCGCGCGAGGTAGTAGAGACCCTCGGGGGTGCGTCCCTCCGTGGAGTTGCGAAGACGGTCGTAGATCGGCTTGTAGGCTCGCGCCACCGCCATCTCCGCATAGAGCGGCGAACCCTTGGGAGCGGCTGGCGGGCTGTACGGCAGGGCGACGCCCGGCGCGATGCGCAGGACCGTACTGGGCGCCAGCTTGGGGACCCCCACCATCGGCTTCGGCGAATCCCCCGACAAGTCCTTGCCGCCGCGCAAGAACATCGCGACCGCGATCGCCGTGATCGCGAGCACCAACACACCCGCCAGTCCCTTCATTCGTCCCTCCCCGCCCACGCGAGGAAGGATGCTAGCGCACCCGGAGGGGCGCTTGACACCGGCCCGCAAAAGGACTTTGATAAGAACAGACGGTCTGATTCGTCACGAAGTTAGAACAATTATTCTAAGTCGTACCTGCCGAGGGGGAGTCACCATGGAATCGCTTCGCGCGTCGTTTCGCGTATCCGCGTTCGCCTGCCTTTTGTTCGCCCTCGCCTCGCCGCTCGCGGCGCTGGCCCAGGGGCCGGGCCTGCCGAACCTGACCTACACCTCGGCGGAAGTCTTCAAGCCGCTCTCGACGATCCACAGCTTCGCCGGCACCGCCGAGCGCGGCCAGGGTGCCGTCGTGATGCACGACGGATACCTGCTCGTGCTGTACGCGCCCGACTCGGGCCGTGCGGGCGGCGGTTTTTCGTTCTACGACATCTCGAACCCGCGCTCGCCGGTTCTGGTGTCGAAACACGACGAGTCCGCCATCCGCGAGCCGCACGGCTTCGGGTTCACCAACAGCCTCGGCGGGCACTACGCGGTGGTGCAATCGATTCGCGGCATCCAGTTCTGGGACTGGACCAACGTTTCCGCGCCCGTCCTGCTGAAGGACATGACGCTGCCCGGCATCCAGGAGTCCGACTACGATCTCGGCGCCTGGTGGGCTTTCTGGCAAGCGCCCTACGTCTATGTCGGCGGCTCCGGCAACGGCCTCTACGTCGTGAACGCGAGCGACCCGCGCAATCCCGTTCTCGTGAAGACGGTGCCCACGAGCGCGTTCGGCAGCTTCCGCGTCGGGCCCACGTTCGCGGTCGGCAACCTGCTCGTCATGACCAGCATGGACCGCAGCGGGCTCGTGACGATGGACATCAGCGACCCGGGCAATCCCACGCTGCTCGCCTCGGTGGCGACCGGCCCCGCGATCTACAGCGCGACCGTGAATGGCGACCGCATCATCGCCGCGGGCGGCGAAGGCTTCCTCTATATCTACGACATCAGCAACCCGACTTCCATCCCCGAGATCCGGCACTCGGCCACGATGGGCGGCAAGGGCGGCTACGTTTCGATCCAGGATGGATTCGCGCACGCCGGTGCGTCGAACAACTACGCGAAGGTGAACCTCTCCAACGCGACGATCGCCGGCACCGGCAGCTCGGGCATCGCCAACCGCGACGAGGACTTCGCCACGGTGCTGGGCAACCTCGTCTTCATCGGCAACGACCACGGCAACGGCAGCGTGCTGATGCCGCACCAGACCGGACCCGACACCACCGGACCGTCGGTGAACATGGTCTCGCCGAAGAACAACGCCACCAACCAGGCGCGCACCAGCCGCGTGGGCATCACGCTCACGGACTCGGTCGACCTGCGCACGGTGAACACATCGACGTTCATCGTCCGCCCGGTCGGAGGCAGCGCACTGCCCGGCAAGTACAGCTCGCAGACGGGCATCGTGAACTTCTGGCCCGACGCGCAGTTCGCCGCGGGCATCACCTATGAAGTAGTCGTTCCCGCCGGCGGCATGAAGGACTGGGCGGGCAACACCGTGCCTACCGCGTTCACCTCGCGCTTCACCATCGCCGGCACGGCCGGCGTCACCTGCACGCTCAACACCCGTACCGCGGCGCGCGTGGGCACCAGCGTTTCGTTCGCACCGGGCACCGTGACGGGTTCCGGCACGCTCACGTACGCGTGGGACTTCGGCGACGGCACGAGCACGGGCTTCTCCAGCTCGCCCAACGCGACGCACACCTACAACGCGCCCGGCCACTACGCAGCCAAGCTCACGGTGAGCAACGGTTCGACCGGCACCTGCTCGGCGAACCAGACCATCAACACCGCGCCGACCACGATCCCGGCGCGCGCCTCCGGCACGATCCTCTTCGACTCCGCGCGCAACCGCGTGTGGTCGGTGAACTCGGACACGAATACGGTCACCGCGATCAACACCACGAACCTCACGAAGGCGCTCGAGCTGGCGGTCGGCGCGAACCCGCAGACGATCGCGCAGGCGCCCGATGGCCGCATCTGGGTGACCAACCTCGATTCGAGCACGATCAGCATCCTCAACCCGGACACGGGCGCGGTGGCGCAGACGCTCACCCTCGCGCGCGGCACGCGGCCCTTCGGCATCGTCTTCAGCCCGGACAACGACGCGGCCTACGTGACGCTGCAGGGCACGGGACAGTTGCTCGAACTGAATCCCTCGACCGGCGCCGTGCTGGGCACCGCTTCCGTGGGCCCGTGGCCGCGCTCGATCGCGATCACCGGCGATTCCACGCGGCTGCTCATCAGCCGGTTCATTTCGCCGGCCTCGCGCGGTGAAGTCGTGGAAGTGAACGCGGGCACGCTCGCCGTGACGCGCACCTTCGCGCTCGCCGCCGATCCGGGACCGGACACGGAATCGAGCGGACGCGGCATCCCGAACTACCTCGGAGCGCTCGCGATCCAACCCGACGGCGCGCGCGCCTGGATTCCTTCCAAGAAGGACAACACCTTCCGCGGCTCCTTCCGCGACGGCCAGCCGCTCACGTTCGAGTCCACGGTGCGCACCATCGTCTCGCAGATCGACCTCGCGTCGAACGCCGAGGTGCTGTCGGCGCGCATCGACCTGAACGACCGCGACATGGCCAATGCCATCGTCTTCAGCCCGCTCGGCGACTACGCGTTCGTCTCGACGCAGGGGACGAACCTCGTGGAAGTGGTCGACGCGTACAACCGCCAGATCGTGACGGGCGTCGTGAACGTGGGGCGCGCGCCGCGCGGCCTGGTGCTCGCGAACGGACGCCTCTACGTGCAGAACTTCATGTCGCGCACGGTTTCCGTGTACGACGTGAGCGGCATCCTCGCGGGGACGTCGAACAACTACACGCAGCTCGCCAACATCACCACCGTCGCGACCGAGACGCTGCCCGCCAACGTGTTGAACGGCAAGCGCATCTTCTACAACGCCGACGACCCGCGCATGAACAAGGACAAGTACATCAGCTGCGCGAGCTGCCACCAGGACGGCGGCCAGGACGGGCGCGTGATGGACTTCACCGACCGCGGCGAAGGCTTCCGCAACACGATCACGCTGAAGGGCCGGCGCGGCACCGGCGAAGGCCGCGTGCACTGGACCGGCAACTTCGACGAGATCCAGGACTTCGAGCACGACATCCGCAACGCCTTCCTCGGCACCGGCTTCATGACGAACGCGCAGTTCAACACCGGGACGCGCAACACGCCGCTGGGCGACGCGAAGAGCGGCGTGAGCGTCGACCTCGACGCGCTCGCGGCATACGTGAGCTCGCTCGACACGGTGGGCCCGAGCCCGTTCCGCAATGCCGATGGATCGCTCACGACCGCGGCCGTCGCGGGCCAGGCGCTCTTTGCCTCGCAAGGCTGCGGCTCGTGCCACTCGGGCGCGGACTTCACCGACAGCGTGCTCGGCGTATTCCACGACGTGGGCACGATCAAGCCTTCGTCCGGGCGGCGCCTGAACCAGGCGCTCACGGGCTTCGATACGCCGTCGCTGAAAGGCGTGTGGGAGACGGCGCCGTACCTGCACGACGGTTCGGCGGCGACGCTGCTCGACGTGCTGACCACGGCGAACCCGAACAACCAGCACGGCAACACCTCCACGCTGAACGCCACGCAATTGGGCCAGCTCGTGGCCTACCTGCAGCAACTGGACAACACCGGCGACGTCATCCCGACCAACCTCATCACCACGCTCTCGGTGAAGGACACGGCGAACGCGGCCGACTGGTCGGTGCAGGCCAACCTGCAGAACGGCCAGACCGTCTACGGCGACCGCACGTTCACGTTCACCACCGTGCCTTCGCTCGTGGTGGGCACCGCGTGGATCCGCACCGCCAACGACTCGAAGACCTTCGCGGGCAACCCGACCGTCACGTTCAACGTCACTTCGGCGGCGGATGTCTACGTGGGCTTGAACGACGTGGGCACGAAGCCGTCCTGGGTCGACGCCACGTGGACCGACAGCGGCCAGAACATCGTCACGCTCGAAGCCGACGGGACGAGCCGCACCTACAGCCTTTACCGCAAGCGTTTCTCCACGGGGCAGGTGGCACTCGGACCGTGGAACAACACGGCCAGCATGTACCTCGTGATGGCGAAGCCTTGATTCGGGGCGCACACCCGAAAACCAACGGAGAACTTCCATGATCGCAAGACTGTTCGCGGCCGCGCTGCTGCTGGCCGGCTTCGCCCTCACCGCCGGTGCGGCAACCGTGCCGGTGGGCTTCACCGACCGCCAGATCGCCACGGGCTTCACCAGCCCGACGGCCCTCACCGCGCTGCCCGACGGCCGCGTCCTGGCCATGCAGCAGAACGGCATCATCCGCATCGTGAAGGGCGACGTGCTGCTCGCCGCCAACTTCTGGGGCGTGCCGAACGTCGACTCGACCAACGAGCGCGGCTGCCTGGGCATCGTGCCGGACCCGCAGTTCGCCACCAACAAGTTCATCTACATCTACTGCACGATCACCAACGGGACCGCGAGCAACAACCGCATCATCCGCGTGACCGAGGCGAACGACACGATCGTGGCCAACAGCCAGGTCACGATCTTCCAGTTGCCCAACGTCCCGTCGGCCACGCGCTGGCACATGGGCGGGGCGCTGCGCTTCGGCATCGACGGCAAGCTCTACGTCGCCGTCGGCAACCACGAGGACAACCCGCAGCCGCCCGCCACGGCCAACTCGCAGAACCTCGCGAGCGCCTTCGGCAAGATCCTGCGCATCAACAAGGACGGCACGATCCCGAGCGACAACCCCTACGTCGGCGTGGCTGGCGCGTACACGGCGATCTGGAACCTGGGCCACCGCAATCCGTTCTCCTTCGACATCCAGCCGGTCACCGGGCGCCTGTTCAGCGGCGACGTGGGCCAGGGCACGTGGGAGGAAGTGAACGACGGCACGCGCGGCGGCAACTACGGATGGCCGGAATTCGAGGGCCCCGAGAACGACTCGCGCTTCAGCCCGCCGTTCTACGCGTACAACCACAGCACGGGCGGCTGCGCGATCACGGGTGTTGCGTTCTACAACCCGGTCACCGCGCAGTTCCCCTCGTCGTACACCGGCAAGTTCCTGTTCCAGGACTTCTGCCAGGGCAACATCCGCACGCTCGATCCCGCGAACGCGGCGGTCGCGAACTTCGTGGGCGGCATCAGCTTCCCGACCAACCTGGCGCTCGCGAACGACGGCAGCCTGTACTACATGGCGCGCAACCAGCAGACGGGCAATCCGAATCCGGGCGGCGGAACGCTCTCCAAGATCACCTACACCGGCAGCCAGGCGCCGCGCATCACGGTGAACCCGCAGAGCCAGACGATCGTGCTCGGCAGCCCCGTCACGTTCACGGTCGCGGCCGACGGCGCCACGAGCTACCAGTGGCAGCGCAACGGCACCAACATCTCCGGCGCCACGGCGACGTCGTACACGATCGCCTCCACGGTGACGGGCGACAACGGCGCGCTCTTCCGGGCGGCGGCGACCAACTCGTTCGGCTCGACGTTCTCCAGCGACGCCACCCTGACAGTGACGACCAACCACTTCCCGGTGGCGACGATCACGCTGCCCACGGCGACGACGGAGTTCGCGTCGGGCAGCGTCATCAACTACTCGGGAACCGGCACCGACACCGAGGACGGCAACCTTCCGGCGAGCGCCTTCACGTGGCAGGTCGACTTCCAGCACGACAGCCACCAGCATCCGTTCATCCCCGCGACGACGGGCGCCTCCAGCGGCTCGTTCACGGTGCCCGACTTCGAGTCCGAGGCGAACGTGTGGCTGCGCATCTTCCTCACGGTGAAGGACGCGGGCGGGCAGACGAATTCGACGTCGCGCAACATCTACCCGGGCACGCAGCTCTCCTCGCTCACGCCCACGGGCACGCCGGTGAACGGCTGGGGTCCGATCGAGAAGGATCGCAGCAACGGCGAACAGGCAGCCGGTGACGGCAAGCCGATGATCATCGGCGGCATCCCGTTCAACAAGGGGCTGGGCGTGCATGCGCCGTCGGACGTGCGCTTCAACCTCGGCGGTACGTGCACGGGCAACTTCGTGTCCGATGTGGGCGTCGATGACGAAGTGGGCGACAACGGCAGCGTCGTCTTCCAGGTCTACCTCGACGGCGTGCTCGCGTACGACAGCGGCATCCTGCGCGGCACGGATACGCGTCGCTCGCTCTCGGTGCCGGTGGCCGGCAAGAACGAGCTGCGCCTCGTCGTGACGGACGCCGGTGACGGCAACGGGTTCGACCACGCCGACTGGGCCGCCGGGCGCATCACGGGCTGCGGTGCGCCGCCTGCCGTGGTGATCTCGGCTCTCTCGGTGAAGGACACGGCGAACGCGGCCGACTGGTCGATCCGCACCAACCTGCAGGCGGGCAACCAGGTCTACGGCGACCGCACGTTCACGTTCACGACGGTCCCGGCGCTCGTCGCGGGCTCGGCGTGGATCCGCACGGCCAACGACTCGAAGACGTTCACGGGCAACCCGGCCGTGACGTTCAACATCGGAGCCGCGCAGGACGTGTACGTGGGCGCGAACGACATCGGTCCGAAGCCTTCGTGGATCGATGCGACGTGGGTCGACAGCGGCGAGAACATCGTCACGCTGGAGGCCGACGGCACGAGCCGCACGTACAGCCTCTACCGCAAGCGTTTCAACGCGGGCCAGGTGGCACTCGGCCCGTGGGGCAGCAGCTCGAGCATGTACCTGATCATCGTCAAGTAGTCCCTGGGTAGCTCCCTGAACGCCGGCCTTCGGGCCGGCGTTTTTTATTGGATCGGGGTCGGAGTAGAAATATCTTTCAGCTACCATCCAGGGATCAACAAACGTTCACCCGGAGTTCACATGAAGCTCGCTGAAGCGCTCTTGCTGCGAGGCGACGTCCAAAAGAAGCTGGCCTCCCTCAGGGACAGGGTGGGACGCAATGCCCTGATGCAGGAAGGCAATAGCCCGAACGAGGATCCCAACGCGTTGATGAACGAGGCCGTGGGCGTCATCGGCGAACTCGAAGCCCTTGTCGTCAGGATCAACGCAGCGAACCTGGTCAACAAGATTCCCGACGGAAGGACGCTGACGGCGGCCATTGCCCGCCGAGATGCGCTGACGGACCACCACTCGCTCCTGCAAGCCGCCATCTCGGCAACGCAAAAGGAGCCCGACCGGTACAGCGCCCGCGAGATCAAGTGGATTCCGGTCGTGGACGTCAAGAAACTCCAGCGACAGTCGGAGGATCTCGCGAAGACGATCCGCGAGCTCAATGCGGCAATCCAGGAGACCAACTGGAAGGTTGAGCTATAGTCGACGAGTGGGGCGCCGGGCGAGCATGGGACCCCGGCACGGGGCCGGGGGGTCGCAAACATACCGGGCCCGCTTCCGAGCGCGGTGGGCAGCGCACCTTCTCACAACTAAGCCCATCACATTGCACTCGGCACATCGCAAATCGCACTACTCACAACCGCATGCTGACGGCGCCCCACGCCACCCCGGTCAAAGCTCGCAGACCATGAGCCGATAGGATCGCCGCTCGGCGCGCTCCGTGAATCCGCACCTCTCGTAGAGATGGCGTGCCGGATTCTCGGGATGCACGGTGAGCGAGACCTCCCGATAGCCGTGCCGCCGCGCGGCCTCCAATGCACCCAGCATGAGGACCTTCCCGTGCCCCTTGTGCTGCCACGGCCCGAAGAGCGCGATGCCGAGCTGCGGCGTTTCGTCGTCGATGTAGCCCAGGCCCGCGCCGCCCCGGATGAGGCGCATCCAGCAAGCGCCGATCGGTTCGCCATCGATGTCGCCGATCACGCCCACGTCGCCAGGCTGCCCCCAGTTCGCGGCGTAGATCGACGCGCCCGGATTGTCGAGGACTTCGCGCGGGCGCATCGCGGCGGGCGGCGGGTCCCAGAGCGCGACATGCAGGAGATCCCACAACAGGTCCTGGTCCGCGGGCACGATGGCGCGCAGCACGGGCTTGGGCTGCGGCTTGTCGCGATCAACGAGCGTGCGGATGTACGCCGCCTTCGCGTCGGTGTAGCCCGCGCGATCCGCGCCGAACTTCGCGGCGAGCCGGCGCTTCAAGAGGTGGTACTCGTCGCGCAATCTCGCATCGGCGCGGAGCGCGTCGCGGAATGCGAGGTGGTCGTTCCAGAACGCGCTGCCCTGTTCCACCGCGTGGACATGGAAGCCATCGCGGTCAAGGTACCGGCGCATCGGCAACGCGGCCTCATGCTCGGGAAAATACCGATACCCCATCGCCTGGAGCGCGGGGATGCGCGACTCGATGGCGGGGAGCGACCCCGCGCCCACGAGGATGTCCACGATCGGCTTGGCGCCGAGCCCGGGCACGGCGGTGCTGCCGATGTGCTCGATCGAGACGTCCACCGGCGCGAACGCCGCGGCGAGGCGCGTTCGTTCCTGCTCGAACGCGGCCGGCCACGCCTCACGGTAGGGCTCGATGACGACCGGCTCTCCCATCAGCGCGTGACCGCCACGAGCCCGGCGATCTCCTCGCCCCGGAGGTAGGCGATCGCCTTCGCGATGTTGCGTTCGAGCGTCTCGGCGCGTTTCGCGCTTCCGAGGTATCGCAGGATTTCCTTGCGCCGATACGGCGGCAGCGCATCGAACGCCTTGCGAGCCTTCGCGCTTCGGTTCAACGCGGCTGCAAACGCGGGTGGCATCGGCGTCTCGCGTTTCGCGACGTCCGCACTCAGCGTGACGGATACGGCGTCGCCCACGTCGCACGCCGCGGCCTTGCGCATGATGCCGTTGAGGTAGAGACGCCAGAGGCCGCGGAAGCGCACGACGTTCGCGGTGATGGGCTTGCCCTGCAACGTGCCCACCACGGGAATCGGCGCGGCTGTGCGACCGGAATTCGAGAGCAGCACCTTCACGATCGCGGCCGGGACACGCACGTACGGGTTGATGTCGACCTTCCGGATCGTCGCATCGAACCTGAGCGCCCCCGCCTTCGCCATCGTGCAGCCCCGCTCAGGGTTCGGGCAGCCGTCCTGCCGCGCGCCGCACCTCGTAGGCCTTGAGGTGGGTGTACGCGATCGCGAGCACCGTGTCGTCGATGCCGTGGCGGCGAGCGCGCTCGAGCATGAAGCCCACGATGTGGTCGGACTCGACCGGCTTGCCGGCTTCGAGGTCGCGCTGCATCGAAGCGGCACCCTTGCCCGCCGGGTCGGTGAGGCGCGCGCGATAGGCTTCGAGGGCCTTCGGCCGGGGCGGCTTGCCTTCCTTCGTCGCGATGGCGACGTTGGCGTCGAAGCAACGCTCGACCAGCTTCTGTCCTTCGGGCGTGGCCATGATCTCCCCGACATTCGCACGGAAGAGACACGTGGTCGCGGCGAGGCACGACAGGAACATCAATTTTTCCCACAGGTCCTGCAGGATGTCCTTCGAGTGCGTGAAGTCGATGGTCGACTTCGCGAGCACTTCGCCGAACGCCTTCGTGCGCGGCGATTCCTTGCCGTCGCGCTCGCCGAACACGATGCGGTTCAGCGGCTCCATGTGGCGCACGACGCCATTGGACAGCAGCGTCACGTTGATCATGCACGTGCCGCCGATCACGTTCGGAGCGCCGAAGCGCGCGTCGAGCTTCTCGAAATGGGAGAGGCCGTTCAGCATCGGCAGCACGGCGCACGAACCCACCATCGCGGGCGCGATCGCTTCCATCGCCGAGTTCAGGTCGTAGGCCTTGCAGGTGAAGAGCACCAGGTCGTAGCCGGGCTCGAGCGTTTCCGCGGTGACCGTCTTCACCTCGATCTTCGCGTTGCCGACCGGGCTCTCGATCACGAGGCCGTCGCGTGCCAGTTGCACCGCGCGCTTCTGGCGCACGAGGAACGTGACGTCGGCGCCCGACTCCACGAGGCGCCCGCCGAAGTATCCGCCGATGCCGCCGGCGCCGAGGATGAGGATTTTCATGGCGAGGTCCGGAAAATAATTGGGGTCAGACTCCCATTAAGTTAATTCCTGCGATGCGGTACGCCGCATCCGAATTAACTTAATGGGAGTCTGACCCCAATTATTTCAGAGGGATTGTTCGGCGAAGGGGCGCTGCTTCACGAGGCGGTCGAGTTCCTTCAGCACCGTGAGGAGCTCCTTCATGCGCGGCAGGGGCCAGGCGTTGGGTCCGTCCGAAAGCGCCTTCGACGGATCGGGGTGCGTTTCCATGAACACGCCCGAGACTCCCGTGGCGATGGCCGCGCGCGCGAGCACCGGAACGAACTCACGCTGGCCGCCCGACGTGGCGCCTTGCCCGCCGGGCAGTTGCACGGAGTGCGTCGCATCGAAGACGACGGGGCAACCGGTCTCGCGCATGATCGCGAGCGAGCGCATGTCGGAGACGAGGTTGTTGTAGCCGAAGGAAGCGCCGCGCTCGCAGACCATGATCGTGTCCGAGCCGCTGGCTTCGCGTGCCTTGTCCACGACGTTCTTCATCTCGTGCGGCGCCAGGAACTGGCCCTTCTTGATGTTCACGGGCTTGCCCGAACGCGCGACGGCATGGATGAAGTCCGTCTGCCGGCAGAGGAACGCGGGCGTCTGCAGCACGTCGACGATCTTCGCGACCACCGGCACTTCCGCCTCGGTGTGCACGTCGGTGAGGATCGGGAGGTTCAGCTCCTTCTTCACTTTCGCGAGGATCTCGAGGCCCTTCTCCATCCCCGGCCCACGGAACGATTTGCCCGAGGTGCGGTTGGCCTTGTCGTAGCTGCTCTTGAAGATGAAGGGAATGCCCAGCTCGGCCGTGATTTCCTTCAGCTTGCCGGCGGTGTCCATCTGGAGCTGTTCGCTCTCCACCACGCAAGGACCGGCGATGAGGAAAAAGGGCTTGTCGAGCCCGACTTCGAATCCGCAGAGTTTCATGGTGTCGTGCTAAAGAGAGAGAAAGGCAGGGGGACACAGATGAACACGGATGAACACAGATAAAAGCAATTCTTGAGTGGGTCGTGGCTTGCGGTAGCGGATATCGAAGCCCCGCTCCAACTCAAGTCCTGGTCTTATCTGTGTTCATCCGTGTTCATCTGTGTCCCATTGCTTTTGGGTTAAGCCTCGCTGCCGCCAATCACCTTCAGCGCGGGCTCCGGCACACGCAGCTGGTGCTGTGCGAGCGCGGCCTTGATGTACGAGGTGAACAGCGGGTGCCCATCGCGCGGCGTGGAAGTGAACTCCGGGTGGTACTGGCACCCGAAGAACCACGGGTGGCCTTCCAGCTCCGCCATTTCGGGGAGATCCTCGGCATTGGTCTTCGCCGAAATCTTGAGCCCCGCGGCTTCGAGGCGCGGCACGTAATGGTTGTTCACTTCGTAGCGGTGGCGATGGCGCTCCGAGACGACGTCCTTGCCGTAGATCCTGTGCGCGAGCGAGCCCTTCTTCACCGAAGCCGGCTGCGCGCCCAGGCGCATGGTGCCGCCCATGTTGGAGCTCGCGTCGCGGCGCTCCACCTTGCCGTCCTTGTTCTGCCATTCGGTGATCAGCGCGATCACGGGGTGCGGCGTGTCCTGGTCGAACTCCGTGGAGTTCGCGCCCTCGAGCCCGGCCTTGTTGCGCGCGATCTCGATGGCGGCGATCTGCATGCCGAGGCAGATGCCGAGGTACGGCACCTTGTTCTCGCGCGCGTACTTCACCGCGGCGATCTTGCCCTCGATGCCGCGCTTGCCGAAGCCCCCCGGCACGAGGATCGCGTCCATGTCCTTCAGCGTCTCGGTGCCCTTGGCCTCGATCTGCTCGGAATCGACGTAGTGGATCTTCACCTTCGTGCGCGTCTGGATGCCGGCGTGGATCAGCGCTTCCGAGAGCGACTTGTAGGAATCCTGCAGGTCGACGTACTTGCCGACCATCGCGATGTCCACCTGGTGCTCGGGGTTCTCCAGCGCGTCGACGATGCGGTCCCACGCGGACAGATCCGCCGGGTAGGCGGCAAGGTCCAACTTGCGGCAGACGATCTCGTCCAGCCCCTGGCGATGCAGCGCGCTGGGGATCTTGTAGATCGAGTCCATGTCGTACGCCGAGATGACCGAGCGCACGTCCACGTTGGTGAAGAGCGCGATCTTGCGGCGCTCCTCCTCGGGCAGCACCTCTTCCGAGCGGCACATCACGATGTCGGGCTGGATGCCGATGCCCCTCAGCTCCTTCACGGAGTGCTGGGTGGGCTTGGTCTTGATCTCGCCCACGCTGGCCAGCTTGGGCACGAGCGTGAGGTGGATGTAGCAGGTGCTGTTGCGGCCCTCCTCGATGCCCATCTGGCGGATGGCCTCGAGGAACGGGAGCGATTCGATGTCGCCGACGGTGCCGCCGATCTCGATGATGCCGACGTCCACGTCCTTGCAGGCGGCCTTGATCGAGGCCTTGATCTCGTCGGTGATGTGCGGGATG
Source organism: Betaproteobacteria bacterium GR16-43 (assembly GCA_001953215.1). Lineage (GTDB taxonomy): Bacteria > Pseudomonadota > Gammaproteobacteria > Burkholderiales > Usitatibacteraceae > Usitatibacter. The sequence continues at coordinate 2,057,044 of CP019169.1, read as the reverse complement.
ACCTGCACGGTGCCGCCGAGGTAGTCCCCGCGGCGCTCCTTGTTGATCACGCGCTCGTAGATCTGGCCGGTGGTGAAGTTGTTGGCCTTGCGCATCTTCGAGCTGATGAAGCGCTCGTAGTGGCCCAAGTCCAGGTCCGTTTCCGCGCCGTCTTCCGTCACGAACACCTCGCCGTGCTGGAACGGGGACATCGTTCCGGGGTCGACGTTGATGTAGGGATCGAGCTTTACGAGGGAGACTCGTATCTTGCGCGATTCGAGGATCGCGGCGAGGGAGGCGGCGGCGATGCCTTTTCCGAGGGAGGACACCACGCCGCCAGTCACGAAGACATACTTTGTCATGACGAATCCCGTGCTGGTAAAAGCGAATTCTACAGGATAATGGGCGGGTGAAAGTCGGCGACACCCATTTCCGAAGCCTCTGGGCGGACCCCGCGAAGAGCCGCGTGCACTTCATCGACCAGACGCGCCTGCCCTTCGCTTTCGAGACGCGTTCGGCCACCCGCGTGGAGGAAGTGGCCGAGGCCATCCGCGTCATGCGCGTGCGCGGCGCCCCCCTGATCGGCGTGGCCGCGGCCTTCGGCGTGGCCCTGGCGCTGGAGCACGACAATTCGGACGCCGGCCTCAAGCGCGCCGTCACCACCCTCAAGGCCACGCGCCCCACGGCCGTGAACCTCGCATGGGCGCTGGACCGCGTCGAGGCGAAGTTGACCGGCGTCCTGCCCCACAAGCGCACCGAGCTCGCGTGGGCCGAGGCGCAGGCCATCGCCGACGAGGACGTCGCGCTGAACGAGGCCATCGGCACCCACGGCGTGAAGCTGATCGAGGCGCTCTACCTCCGGCTGAAGCGCCCGGTCAACGTGCTCACCCATTGCAACGCCGGGTGGATCGCCACGGTCGACTGGGGCACCGTCACCTCACCTCTATATAAGGCCCACGAGGCGAGAATTCCAGTGCACGTCTGGGTGGACGAGACGCGGCCGCGCAACCAGGGCCTGCTCACGGCGTGGGAGCTCGCCAGCCACGGCGTCCCCCACACGCTCGTGACCGACAACGCCGGCGGCCACCTCATGCAGCGCGGGCAAGTGGACCTCGTGCTGGTCGGGGCGGACCGCGTGTCGCGCCGTGGCGACGTCTGCAACAAGATCGGCACCTACCTCAAGGCGCTGGCCGCGCACGCGAACGGCGTGCCCTTCTACGCCTGCGTGCCCACGCCCACGATCGACTGGAAAGTGACCGATGCCCTCGCGGAGATCCCGATCGAGGAGCGCCCGGCCGACGAAGTCCGCATCGTGCGCGGGCTGGACCTCCAGGGCCTGCCCTCCCAAGTGGCCATCGCCTCGGCGAACACGCCCGTGGCGAACCCGGCGTTCGACGTGACGCCGGCCGAGCTCCTGACCGGCCTCGTCACCGAGCGCGGCGTCTTCAAGGCGAACGAGCGCGACCTGCTGGCCCTCTGGCCCAAGAGCCAGCGCGACCAGGCCTACCTCACGTGAGGGCCCTGCACCGGCTGCTGGTCGCGGCATTGGCCTTGCCGATCGCCGCATTCGCGTTCGACTTCGCGGACGTCGACAAGCGCGCCGCCGAGCTCGCGAAGAAACCCTACGAGGCGCCGAAGAACGACCTTCCCTCGTCGCTGCGAAACCTCACGTACGACCAGTACCGCGACATCCGCTTCCGCAACGACAAGTCCCTGTGGCGAGCCGACAAGCTGCCGTTCGAGGTCGCGTTCTTCCATCGCGGCGGACAGTTCGTCGAGGCGGTGCGCATCCACGAGGTCATCCCCGGCGCGGCCACGCGCGAGATCGCCTACACCGGCGAGCGCTTCGACTACGGCGCCAATGCGATCGACCGCACGAAGATCGGCAACATCGGCTTCGCGGGCTTTCGCGTGCACTTCAACATCAACACGCCGAAGTACAAGGACGAGGTGCTGGTGTTCCTCGGGGCCAGTTACTTCCGCGCGCTGGGCAAGGAGCAGCGCTACGGGCTCTCGGCACGGGGCCTCGCCATCGACACGGGCCTGGCCTCCGGCGAGGAGTTCCCGCGCTTCGTCGAGTTCTGGCTCGAACGCCCGGAGCCGAACGCGAAGGAGCTGGTGATCTACGGGCTCCTCGACTCGAAGAGCATGGCCGGGGCCTACCGCTTCGTGCTGAAGCCCGGAACCGACACCGTCGTGGCCGTGAAGGCGCGCCTGCACGCGCGGCGCAACGTCGCCAAGCTCGGCATCGCGCCGCTCACCAGCATGTACCTGTACGGCGAGAACCAGCGCGCGCCCGGCGAGGACTACCGCCCCGAGGTGCACGACTCCGACGGCCTTTCGATCCAGCTCGGAACGGGCGAATGGGTGTGGCGCCCGCTCGTGAACCCGAAGCGCCTGCTGGTGACTTCCTTCGGCGCGACCAACCCGCTCGGCTTCGGGCTGCAGCAGCGCGATCGCAGCTTCGCGAGCTACGAGGACCTCGAAGCCCGCTATGAGTTGCGCCCCGGCGCCTGGATCAAGCCGACCAGGCCCTTCGGGCCCGGGCGCGTGGAGCTGGTGCAGATTCCCTCGCAGTTCGAATACAACGACAACATGGTCGCGTACTGGATCCCGCGCGAGCCGACGCTGGCCGGCAAGGCGCTGGACTTCGAATACCAGTTGCTGTGGCAGAAGAACAACCCGACGCGCTCGCCCACGTCGTGGGTCGCCCAGACGCGGCGCGGCCCCGGGTTCGTCCGCAGCGCCAACGACACCACGATCGATTTCCACGTCGACTTCGAAGGCCCGGCACTGAGGAAGCTCCCCGAGAAGGCGAAGCTGGACGCGATCTTCACCGCGGACGCCAACGGCGAGATCGTCGAGCAGGCGCTGCAGCGCAACCCCGTCACCGAAGGGGCGCGCGTCTCGTTGCGGGTGAAGCGCCTCGACCCGGCGAAGCCCATCGAGCTGCGCGGCTTCCTGCGCGACGAGTCCGAGAACCACTCCGAAACATGGAGCTACATCGTCCCCCCGGAATGAGCGGCGAGGCGCTGCCCGTCGTCGAGGCGTATCTCGATCGCCTCGGCGCGGATGAACCGCTCAAGGCCCGGCTTCGCGAAGCCGCGCGCGCCGCACCCGATGCGCGGGCTGGCCTGGCCGCCGTCCACGCCGCGCTCGCGAACGACGCCGCGCCGGGTGAAGTGCCCGCGTTCGACTCCATCGCCGCGCGCCTCGCCCTCGCATTGAACGGCGATGCCGCGATGCGCCCGAGCGTCTCGGGCACGGATTTGCAGGGCCACGTGCGCCTCGTGACCACGCCGCCGTTCAATCGCTCGTCGATGACGCCGCGGGGGTGGCTGCGCAGTCCCTTCTCGCGCACGCCCCTGCCCGCCGAAGGTCCGTTCCGCCCGAGCGTGAAGCGCGCGGACTGGGGCCGCACCGCCACGTTCCGGCGTGCGCTGCTGCTCGTCCTGACGATCGCGCAGACCGTGCTCGCGAGCTGGGCGATGTCGGAGATCCTTCCGTACAAGGGCACGCGGGTGCTGGAAATCGCGATCCTCTTCGTGTTCGTGATCCTCTTCGCGTGGATCTCTTCCGGATTCTGGACCGCCATCGCGGGCTTCTTCCTGTTGATGCGCGGGCGCGACAAGTACGCGGCAGCCCAGCAGCCGGTCGTGCCGCTTTCGGGCGAGGCGCGCACCGCGCTCGTGATGCCGATCTGCAACGAAGATGTCGGCCGCGTGTTCGCGGGCCTGCAGGCCACGTGCGAATCGCTCGAGCGCACCGGCGAGGCGCGGCACTTCGACGTGTTCGTCCTGAGCGATTCGGGGGATCCGGACATTCGCGTGGCCGAGACGGTCGCGTGGCTGGGCCTGCGGCGCGCGATGGGCGATCGCGTTCGCGTGCACTACCGCTGGCGCCAGCACCACATCAAGCGGAAGAGCGGCAACATCGCGGACTTCTGCCGCCGCTGGGGCGCGGACTACAAGTACATGGTCGTGCTGGACGCCGACAGCGTGATGACCGGAGCCTGCCTCGTTCGCCTGGCGCAGTTGATGGAGGTCAACACCGACGCGGGCATCATCCAGACCGCGCCGCGCGCCTTCGGCCGGGAGACGCTCTTCGCGCGCGTCCAGCAGTTCGCCACCGCCGCGTACGGGCCGCTGTTCACCGCCGGGCTGCACTTCTGGCAGCTCGGGGAAGCGCACTACTGGGGACACAACGCGATCATCCGCGTCGAGCCCTTCATGCAGCACTGCGCGCTCGGGCGGCTTCCGGGCACCGGGGCGCTGTCCGGCGAAATCCTTTCGCACGACTTCGTCGAAGCCGCGCTGATGCGCCGCGCGGGGTGGGGCGTGTGGATCGCCTACGACTTGCCGGGCAGCTACGAGGAAGTGCCGCCGAACCTGATCGACGAACTCACGCGCGACCGGCGCTGGTGCCTCGGCAACCTGATGAACCTGCGCCTCTTCCACCTCGAAGGCCTGCACCCGGCGCACCGCGCCGTGTTCATGATCGGCGTGATGGCGTACGTGTCGGCTCCGCTCTGGTTCCTGTCACTCGCACTGGGTACCGCGCTGCTCGCGCAACACACTCTCGAAGTCCCGCCCTACTTCACCGAGCCGCACCAGCTCTTTCCCAACTGGCCCGAGTGGCACCCGGAGCAGGCGATCGCGCTCTTCGGCAGCACGGCGCTGGTGCTCTTCCTGCCGAAGGTCTTCGCGACCGTGCTGATCTGGGTGCGCGGGGAGCGGGCCTTCGGCCGCGGCATTCGCGCGGCCATCAGCGTCGCGATCGAGACGGTGTTCTCCGCGCTCTTCGCGCCCATCCGCATGATCTTCCACACGCAGTTCGTCACGGCCGGGCTGGCGGGCATCGCGATCAAATGGAAGTCGCCGCCGCGCGAGGACACTCAGACGCGCTGGGGCCAGGCCCTGAGGCGCCACGGCCTGCACACGTTGCTCGGCATCGCGTGGACGGCGTTCGTGTGGTGGCTCGATCCGCGCGTGCTTCCGTGGGTGCTGCCCGTGGCGGGCGCGCTCGTGCTTTCGATCCCGCTGTCGGTGCTGTCGAGCCGCGTGGATCTCGGGCGCTTCTTCCGGAGGCTCGGCTTGTTCGCCACGCCCGAGGAGCTGCATCCGTTCGAGGAAATCGTGCGCACGAAGGAGCTTGCGCGCACGGCGAGGGAAGGCCCGGGGCTGGAGGAAGCCGTCATGGACCCGCGCATCAACGCGCTGGCCGCGGCGAGCGGAACGCCGCGGTTCCACGAGTCGGCGGCGGCGCTGGAGGAACGCGAGGCGCTGGTCGCGAAGGCGCTACGCGAGGGACTGCCGGCGCTCACGCGTGGCGAGCGCTCGCGGCTGCTCAACGATCCGATCGCGCTTTCGCGGCTTCATCTCGAAGCCTGGGCCGGTTTCACGACGCCGGCGGGTCGATCGCCTTCTTGATGTCGGCCAGGATGTGGTTGATCGAATCCTCGCCGTAGCCCCGGTGCACGCGAACGATCTTCCCGTCGCGCCCGATGATCACCAGGTGCGGGATCCCCTTCACGCCGTAGGCCGTCGAGTTGGTCTTGTTCGGATCGTGGGCGATCTCGAGCGTCATCGCGGGCATGTTGCGCATGATCCGCTTGTAGTCTTCGCGGCTTTCGATGTTGACCGCGACCACTTGAATTTTCTCCTTCCCCGCCGCGATCTGCAGGCCTTCCAGCACCGGCAGCTCCGCGCGGCACGGTCCGCACCACGAAGCCCAGAACGTCACGACGAGCACCTTGCCCTCGAATTGCTTCCTGTCGAGGGCCTGCCCGCTGCGCGAGAGGCCGAGGCCCGTCGGCGCCACGTCTCCGGCGCCGGGCATCTCGCCCGCCGCCGCGGCGGCCGAAATGCAAAGCAGGAAGGACAGGAGGAACGACGGTGCGGCTTGGCGTGGTTTCATGCCGCGATGCTACCCGATGCGCGCGCCTTGCTAAACTTCGCACTGGATCGAGAAAGGCCCACCCCATGAGCGCCCTCCCCCGCACCACTCCCGTCAACGTCGCCGTCCCCTCACCGCGCCTGTTCATCGCCGGAGCCTGGGTCGATGGCGAGGGCAGCGCCGAGGTGGCGATCGTCGATCCCGCCACGGGCGCCACGCTCGCGAAGGGTCGCGGCGCTTCGCCCGCGCAAGTGGAAGCGGCCGTGGCCGCGGCCGCGCGCACCTTCCCCGCGTGGGCCGCGATGCCCGCCTACGAGCGCGGGCAGATCCTGCGCAGCGCCGCCGCGAAGCTGCGCGAACGGGCCGACGAAATCGCCCGCGTGATGACCCTCGAGCAAGGCAAGCCGTTCGCCGAGGCGAAGGGCGAAGTGCTTTCCTCCTGCGAGATCATCGAATGGAATGCCGACGAAGGCCGCCGCCTCTATGGCCGCCTCGTTCCCTCGCGAGCCTCGAACATCTCGGTGCAGGTCGTGCATGAACCGGTGGGCCCCGTCGCCGCCTTCACGCCGTGGAATTTCCCGATGACCACGCCGGTGCGCAAGGTCACCGGCTCGCTCGCCGCCGGGTGCACCTGCGTGATCAAGCCGGCCGAAGAAACGCCGCTCACCTGCCTGGCCCTCGCGAAGGCGCTCGAGGATTCGGGCCTGCCGCCGGGCGTGCTGAACGTCGTGTACGGCGACGTGAACGCGATCTCGCAGCAACTGCTGGACAGCCCCGCGATCCGCAAGATTTCGTTCACCGGTTCCACGCGCGTGGGCCGCATGCTGGCCGAGCAGGCCGCGCGTGCGCTGAAGAAGGCCACGCTGGAACTCGGCGGGCACGCGCCCGTGGTCGTGTTCGAGGACGCGGACCTCGAGAACGCCGTGCCCGCGATCGTGGCCCTCAAGTATCGCAACGCGGGGCAGATCTGCATTTCGCCCACGCGCTTCATCGTGCACGAGAAGGTGTTCGCGCCGTTCCTCGAGCGCTTCAACGCGTACGCGAAATCGCTCAAGGTCGGCCCCGGCCTCGAAGAGAAGACGCAAATGGGCCCGCTCGCCAACGGACGGCGCGCCGCGGCCATCACGTCGCTGGTGGAAGACGCGGTGAAAGCCGGCGCGACGGTCGCTTCGGGCAGCGCGCCCGACGGCGGAAATTTCCGCAAGCCGACGGTGCTCTCCAACATTCCGATGACGGCGCGCGTGATGACCGAAGAGCCGTTCGGGCCGCTCGCGCTGGTGAATGCGTTCAAGACGTTCGACGAGGCGATGGCCGAGGCGAATCGCTTGCCCTACGGCCTGGCCTCGTATGTCTTCACGCGCGACCTCGCGACGGCGCAACGCGCGACGGCGGCCATCGAAGCGGGCATGGTCGCGGTCAACTCCGCGCGCGTCGCGTGGCCCGAAGCCCCGTTCGGCGGCGTGAAGGACAGCGGCAGCGGCTCCGAGGGCGGCAGCGAGGGGCTCGAGGGTTACACGGTCACCAAGACCGTGAGCCTCGCCTGGTGACGGCGCTGGCGTCGCGCGCCGACGTCCTCGTCCTCGGCGCCGGCATCATCGGGATCAGCGCCGCGCTGCACCTGCAGCAACGCGGCCGCTCGGTCGCGCTGGTCGACCGGCGCGGCGCCGCGGAGGAAACCTCGTATGGCAACGCGGGCCTGATCCAGCGCGAGGGCGTCTACCCGTACGGCTTTCCGCACGACTACGGCGCGCTGGTCCGCTACGGCTTCAACCGGACCATCGACGCGCACTACCATCCCTCGGCCGTCGCGCACCTCGCACCGTTCCTGTGGAAGTACTGGCACCACTCGCGGCCCGCGCGCCACGAGAAGATCGCGCACGTCTACGCGCACCTGATCGAGCACTGCGTGACCGAGCACGATGCCCTCGCCGTGCAGGCCGACGCGACGAAGTTCCTGAAGCGCATCGGCTGGATGAAGGTGTTCCGCACCGAGCGCGAGCGCGACCTCCGCTACCGGGAGGCCGAGCGCTGGAACAAGGAGTTCGCGCTGAACTACCGCACGCTGGATCGCGATGCGCTGCAGGAGGAAGAGCCGCACCTCTCGCCGGTGTTGATCGGCGGCCTGCACTGGACCGATCCGGTTTGCGTGGATGACCCGCAAGGCCTGGCCCTCGCGTACCTGGCGCTCTTCGAGAAGCGCGGCGGGCGCTACCTGCAGGGCAATGCGGCGAGCCTCGTATCGTCGAGCGCCGGCTGGAGCGTGCGCACCGGGGACGGCAACGTGGCGGCCCGGGATGCCGTGATCGCGCTGGGACCGTGGGCCGACACGCTGACGAATTCGCTGGGCTACGACCTCCCGCTCGCCGTGAAGCGCGGCTATCACATGCACTATCGCGCGGCCGGCCACGCGAAGCTGAACCATCCGGTGCTGGACCACGAACGCGGATATTTCCTGGCGCCCATGCGGCGCGGCATTCGCTTGACGACGGGCGCCGAGTTCGCGCATCGCGACGCGATCAAGACGCCGGTGCAACTGGGCCGAGCCGAGCCGATCGCGCGAGACCTCTTCCCCCTCGCCGAGCGCCTCGACACCGAACCGTGGATGGGGGCGCGTCCCTGCACGCCGGACATGCTTCCCATCATCGGGCCCGCGCCGATGCACAAGAACCTCTGGTTCTCGTTCGGCCACGCGCACCACGGCCTCACGCTGGGGCCCGTGAGCGGGCGTTTGCTGGCCGAGATGATCACGGGCGAAGCGACCGTCGTGGATCCCAGTCCTTACCGCGCCGACCGTTTCTGACCGAATAGTTCTCGACGTCCGCCCGGTTTTCGGCAAGAATCCCGCGGCAAGCCACGCGGGCTTACTCGAATCGGAATCCATCCGGCCGACTCGCACGGCACATGGAGTTTCGAAGCGATGCGCACCGCTATTGCACGACCCGTCCGGGCCGCGTGGATCCGTTTTGTTTGCCTCACGTCCGTCCTGCTGGGCATCGTCCCCGGCGCGCTGGCGCTGGCGCTCGTCTCGCCGCCGCCGCTCAACAACTCCGGCAGCGGGATCATGTTCGACGTCACGGCGACGAACGCGATCACGATCACGGGGTTCACGACGGCGATGATCAACAACACCACGGGTCCCCTGTCCTTCACGTACAGCGTCCTGACGAAGACCGGCACGCATGTCGGGTCGGAGCAGACGCCCGGGGCCTGGACGACGATCGGAACCTCCACGGTGACGCTGCCGGCCGGCCAGAGCCAGTTCCCGATCACGCTTCCAGCCGGCGTGCGCATCGCGGCCGGCGCCACGCAGGCGTTCTATTTCAACGGCACCCTGAGCGCCAACACGCGCTTCAACTACCGCACGCAGGGGCCCGTGAGCACCGTGTACGTGTCCGACGCGAACCTGTCCCTCCTCCTGGGTTCCAACGTGCAGAACTTTGGAGTGCCCACCGCCGGCCGCGCCTGGGTCGGGACGGTCTCCTACGGAATCGGCAACGTCCCCGAGGTAGTCTCGGTCGCGGTTCCGGCCAACGCCACGTACACAGCGGGTCAACAGCTCGACTTCACCGTGACGTACGACGAGGCGGTCACTGTCACTGGCACGCCGGTGCTCTCGCTCACCGTGGGCGCGGCAACGCGCAATGCGACCTACGTCTCGGGTGGCGGCACGAGCGCGCTGCTCTTCCGCTATACGGTGGCGCCCGGCGACGTGGATCTCGACGGCATCACGCTGAACAACCTCTCGCTCAACGGCGGCACGATCCAGGATGCCAGCGCCAACGACGCGCTCCTCACGCTGAACGGCGCGGGCGCGACCAACGGCGTGCTCGTCAACACGGTCTCGAACACGTACACGGCGCCTTCGGCCACGGGCTCGGGAACCATCACGGCCAGCTTCACCGGCGGCGGCGCGACGTGCACCTACGGCGTGAGCCAATACATCCCGCTGACGGGCAACCCGGCGAGCCCGCCCGCAGGCACGGCGCCGGCCGGAGTGACCTTTCCGCACGGACTGTTCAACTTCACGACGACGGGTTGCACGCCGGGCTCGACGATCACGATGACGATCAGCTACCCCGCGGCGCTGCCCGCGGGCTCGCTGTACTGGAAGTACGGGCCGACGCCCACCAATCCCGCGGCCCATTGGTACGTGCTGCCGGCCACGCTCGTGGGCAACACGGCCACGTTCACGATCACCGATGGCGGGCTGGGCGACGACGACCTCGCGGCCAACGGCACGATCGTGGACCAGGGCGGTCCGGGAGCGGGCGCGGGTCTGCTTCGAGACGCGCCGACGTTGTCGGAGTGGGCGCTGCTGCTGCTTGCCGCGCTGTTCGCTGGAACGGCGTGGCGGCGGCGGCGCTCGATCCGTTAGAACGCGGCGTTCCAAATCCGCGGCTCTCCCGTGGTGCAGGTAACGCAAACCCTTGGTTTGGAAACAGTTTTCCCTGGAATGGTATAACTGGTAAGCAACCAAAAAGAGGGCCGATTCTGGGATAATTGCGGATCGATGAACGACTCGCGCCGCCAAGCCCGGCGCGGGCAGGCCCTCCGGAGAGACCGCAGATGCACGCCCAAGCCGCGCCCGTTCCGCACGATCCCCCGACTCGAAATCGCAAACTGCTGGACTGGGTGGAGCAGGTCGCCGCCCTCACCAAACCGGATCGTGTGTACTGGTGCGATGGCTCGGACGAGGAGTACGACCGCCTGTGCGGCGAGCTCGTGGAGAGCGGAACGTTCCGGCGCCTGAACGACAAGCTGCGGCCCAATTCCTATCTCGCGTGGTCCGATCCCTCGGATGTCGCGCGCGTCGAAGACCGCACCTTCATCTGCTCGAAGAGCAAGGACGACGCCGGCCCCACGAACAACTGGGTCGACCCCGCGGAAATGCGCGCCACGCTGGCGAAACTCTTCGACGGTTCGATGCGCGGCCGCACGATGTATGTGGTGCCGTTCAGCATGGGCCCGCTCGGCTCGCCCATCGCGCACATCGGCGTGGAGCTCTCCGACTCTCCTTATGTCGCGGTCAACATGAAGCTCATGACGCGCATGGGCCGCAAGGTGCTCGACGTGCTGGGCGACAACGGCGAATTCGTTCCCGCGCTGCATTCGGTCGGCGCGCCGCTGGCCCCGGGTCAGAAGGACGTCACCTGGCCCTGCAACAAGGACCACAAGTACATCGTGCATTTCCCGGAGACGAAGGAGATCTGGTCCTTCGGTTCGGGCTACGGCGGCAACGCGCTGCTGGGCAAGAAGTGCTTCGCGCTGCGCATCGCCTCGGTCATGGGCCGCGAGCAGGGCTGGCTCGCCGAGCACATGCTGATCCTCGGCGTCGAATCCCCGGAAGGGAAGAAGCACTACGTCACCGCCGCGTTCCCGAGCGCCTGCGGCAAGACCAACTTCGCGATGCTGATCCCGCCGCCCGCGTTCAAGGGCTGGAAGATCACCACGGTCGGCGACGACATCGCGTGGATCAAGCCGGGCGCGGACGGAAGGCTGCGCGCGATCAACCCCGAAGCCGGCTTCTTCGGCGTTGCGCCGGGTACGTCGATGGAGACGAACCCGAATTGCATGGCCACGATCCAGGGCAACACCATCTTCACCAACGTGGCGCTCACGCCCGAAGGCGACGTGTGGTGGGAAGGCATGACCAAGGTCGCGCCCGCGAAGCTCATCGACTGGACCGGCAAGGACTGGACGCCCGAAGCCGGCCGCCCCGCCGCGCACCCGAACGCACGCTTCACGGTCTCGGCCTCGCAGTGCCCGTCGATCGACCCGAAGTGGGATGACCCCGCCGGCGTGCCGATCGATGCGTTCATCTTCGGCGGCCGCCGCTCCACCACCGTGCCCCTCGTCACCGAGGCGCGCGACTGGGTGGAAGGCGTCTACATGGCCTCCACGCTCGGCTCCGAGACCACCGCGGCCATCGTGGGCCAGGTGGGCGTCGTGCGCCGCGACCCGTTCGCGATGATCGCCTTCTGCGGCTACAACATCACCGACTACTTCCGCCACTGGCTCTCGTTCGGCAAGAAGGCCAACCAGCTTCCGAAGATCTACCTCGTGAACTGGTTCCGCAAGGACGCGAACGGCAAGTTCATCTGGCCGGGCTACGGCGAGAACATGCGCGTGCTGAAGTGGATCGTCGGGCGCGTCGAAGGCCGGGCGAACGCGCAGTCCACGCCGCTGGGCAACGTGCCGGCGTACGCGGACCTCGACTGGAAAGGCCTCGAGGGTTTCGGCGAGGCGAAGTTCGCCGACGCCACGGCCATCACGAAGGACCAATGGTCCGGCGAGATGAAGCTGCACATGGAGATGGTCGAGGAGAAGCTGGCCCAGGACCGGGTCCCCCCCGAGCTCCTCGCCCGCTACCAGGCGCTGAAGGCGCTGTATCCCTTCTAGCGGCGCGCGCCCCCAAGCTACAACCCGTCCTACAGTCGTAATCTGGGGCCTCCCCCCGGAGTGACGTATCCCACAGGCGCGTCGGGACGGGCGTCGCATAGTGGCCTGGCACGAATCGCCAACGCCACATCCATCAGGGGGCCCAAAAAATGAAGAACATCCAACGCATCGCCGCCGTCACCACCCTTTGCCTCGCATTCCCGTGGCAGGCGCTTGCCGCCGGCGCCATCGCCGTCGACGAAGACCAGGACCTGACCGCCTATGGCGCGTCGTCGGGCCGCGATTCCAAGTTCGAAGCCGGCCGGATCGCCCTCGGCAAGTGCGTCGAGACGGGCCACCACTCCTGCAAGGTCGCCGTTCGCTACGAATACTGCGGTGCGTATGCCGCGTCCTGGCGCTTCTCCAGCACCGGCACGGGCCGCACCAAGGCCGAAGCCATCGCCAACGCGCTGAAGGATTGCAGCGAGTGCAAGGTCGTGGTCGCCGATTGCGAAGGCGCCCAGAACGCCAACCTGCTCGCCGCTTCGTACGCCAAGTAACCTTCCTCAGGCCACGACCAGGATGCCGCTCATCCGGTCGTGGCCGTCTCCACAGAAGTTGTCGCACAGATAGTGGAAGCGCCCCGCGTTCGCGGGCGTGATCGTCACCTCCAGCACCATCCCCGGAATCAAGTCCTTTCGTACGCCGAAGTCCGGCAGGCTGAAGCCATGCGGGAAGTCGACGGACGTCAGCACGAAGGTCACGGTCTCGCCCTTGCGCACGGTGATCTCCGACGGCGTGAACTGGAACTTGCGCGCTTCCACGGCAATGCGCCGCGGCGCCGCCAGCGCCACGACTTCGACGCCCGCCGCGCAACACGCGAAACCGACCGAAGCGCGCAGGAAATGACGGCGTTCCACGCTCAGGCCTTGACGGGAATTTCGAGCGGCGTCGCTTCGCGCCGCGGGCCGGCACCGACATCCCGGTAGCCCAGGCCCTTGTAGGGCGCGGCCGCATTCCACGGCACCTGCGTCTTCTTCTCCACCGTGCCCACGGGTGCCAGCGGGAACATGAGCGAGAGCGCGGAGTGGTGCGCGATGTGCGAGGTCCTGTGGTGGTTCTCGTGGTGCACGTGGCCGTAGAACACCGTGACGTTGGGAAACGGCATCAGCAGGTCGATGGCCGCCTGCCCGTCGCGCGTCGCCCAGTCCCATTGCGGGTACATCGAGAAAAGCGGGCGGTGCGTGAGCACCACGATCGGCTGGTCGCGCGACAGCTTCGCGAGATCGGCCCGCAACCACTCGAGCTGCTTCTCGCCGAGGATCGGCGCCGGGTCCGACGTGTTGTCGAGCACGATGAAGTGGATGCCCTTGTGGTCGAAGGTGTAGCGCAGCGTCTCGCCGAACGTCTCCTGGTACGCTTCGCCGCGATCGAGCGCGGCGTCGTGCTCGCCGGCGAAGTACCAGACCTTCGGCACGTTCAACTTCGAGGTCATCTCGCGCACCTGCTGCATGCGCGCGCGGCGCAGCTTCGGATCGTCCGTGGTCTGCGTGAGGTCGCCGGTGAAGACCACGAAGTCGGGCTTCTGGTCGAGGCTGTTCACCGCCGCGATGGCTTTCGGCAGCGTGCCGGCGAAGTCCGGGTTCACCGAGGCAATGTTGTAGCCCCAGTGCAGGTCGGAGAGCTGGAGGAAATGGAAGTCGCCCCCGCCCGGCCCCGCCAGGTGCGCGCAGCCCGGCAGGCCCGAAGCGAACACGAGGCCGCCGAAGCCCGCGAGCTTGATGAATTCACGTCGATCGATTCCGTCCATGGCTGCTCCTCCGGTGGTTGGGTTCCCTGGAGACGAACCGGCGCGCCGTTCTATTCCCGCAAGGTCCCGGGAATAAACTCGGGGGCTCGTTCGTCTACCCGATGCGCCATGAACGACGATTCCACGCTCGCACGCTTCGAGGCGGCGGTGCTCGCGCACCTCGACGCCGCGTGGCGCCTTGCGCGCTGGCACCTGGGCAACGACGCGGCCGCGCAGGATGCCGTGCAGGAGGCGTGCGTGAAGGCGTTGCGCGCGTTCGAGTCGCGCACCGGGCCGAGTGCCAAGGCGTGGTTCCTGGCCGTCGTGCGCAACGCCTGCATCGACGCGTTGCGCGAGCGCAAGCGCCACGGGCGCGAGGAAGCCTTCGACGAGGAAATGCACAGCGCGCCGGAAGCCGGCACGCCCGAGAATCCGGAGGACAGCGCCGTGCGCGCCTCCGACGCCCGATGGCTGCGCGCCGAGATCGCGCGCCTTCCGGCCGAATTCCGCGAAGTCGTGTTGTTGCGCGAGCTCGAAGAGCTTTCGTACAAGGAGATCAGCGCCATCGTGAAAGTGCCCATCGGGACCGTCATGTCGCGCCTGTCGCGAGGCCGGGACCTGCTCGCCGTCCGCCTGCGCGCCGACGAACGCCGGAGGCCCGGATGAGCTGCACGCGCGCGCGCCAGTTGCTCGACGCCTGGCTCGATGACGAGCTCGATCCCGCCACGCGCGAGGAGATCGCCGCGCACTTCCCGCAATGCCCGGCCTGCGAAGCGGCGCGCGAGGAACGCGGGCGCCTGCGCACGGCGATCCGCTTCGCCGCGCCGCGCGACAAGATGCCACCCGCCGTGGAGGCCGCCGTCCGCACCGCAGTGCTTCGCGAGAGCCGGTCGCCGAATCGGCAACGCCGCGGGCCCACGTGGTGGCAGGCGATCGGGCTCGCGGGCGCCACGGCCTTGCTCGCGGCGTTCGCCACCGTCGCGCTCCTCCAGCCTCCGGACTTCGAGCCCGCGACGCAGCAAGTCGTCGCGAGCCATGTGGCGGCCTTCGCGCTCGCCGAGGGACGCCACGAGCGCCTCGTCCAGGTCGCCGCTTCCGACCAGCACCAGGTGCGGCCCTGGTTCCAGGGCAAGCTCGATTTCGCGCCGCCGGTACCCGACCTGGCCGCCGAGGGATTCACGCTGCTGGGTGGCCGGCTCGACCACGTCGGCGGCCGGCAGGCGGCCGTGATCGTGTACCGGATCCGCAACCATCCCGTGGACCTCTACGTCTGGCGACACGACGGGCGGAACGGGGAAGCCGCGCACGTCGAATCGCTGCGGGGATTCGGGGTGGCCACGTGGGCCGCGGGCGGGCTGCGATACGCGGCGATCTCGGACGTGGACCCGGCGGACCTGCGTCGGTTCGCGTCGGCCCTGCAGCGGACAATCCAGTAACATCGCCCTGACCCGCGACCGGAAAGCGGGGTCGGGGGCAGGGAATGTCGCTTTACCAAGACCGCAGTGAGGTCACCGCCGCGGTGATCATGGGCTTCTGCCTGATCATCGGCCTCGCGGCCGGGGGCTGGTTCGTCGGCAAGGGCATGGCGCGCTTCAAGTCCGACACGCGAACCGTCACGGTGAAGGGCCTCGTCGAGCGCGAAGTGAAGAGCGACCAGGCGATCTGGACGCTCGGCCTGCGACGCGCGAGCGACGCACTGGCCGATGCGCAGCAACGCGTGAGCGCCGACCGCGACGCCGTCCTCGCTTTCCTCAAGAAGCAGGGCTTCACCGATGCCGAGGTCGAACGGCAGCCCACCAAGACCGTGGACAAGCTCGCGCGCGACTTCGGGCAGGGGCAGAGCGAGCGCTTCCGCTACGTGATCACCTCCGCCATCGTGGTGAAGACGGCGAACGTCGATCTCGTGCGCAGCTCCGCCGGCGCCATGGAAGAGCTGCTCAAGGCGGGCGTCATCCTCGACACGGGCAACGAAGGCGCCGCCAATCCCCGCTTCGTCGTCTCCAAGTTCAACGCGCTGCGTCCGCAGTTGCTCGCCGAGGCCACGCGCAACGCGCGCGAGATCGCCACGCAGTTCGCCGCGGATTCCGGCGCGACGGTGGGCGTCATCCGCTCCGCCAACCAGGGCAACATCCAGATCTTCGGCACCGACGGCAACGACGAGTCGGCCCCGTTCTCCGCCACCTCGACGCCGGCGAAGAAGATTCGCGTCGTCAGCACGTTCGAGTTCGAGCTCAAATGATCGAAACCGCCGTCCGCGAGCGCAGCGATGCACTCGTCCGCACCCTGCTGGATTCCATCCGCATTGCCTCCGTGAGCCTCACGGGCGAAGGCATCGCCGACCAGGTCGCGTTCCTGAAGCAGCGCCTCGAGGGCTGGGGCTTCACGGTGGAAGTGCATCCCACGACGAGCCACCCGATCGTCTTCGCGGAGATCGGCCCGAAGGACGCGAAGAAGACGTGGCTCACGTATGGCCACTACGACGTCTACCCCGCGGATGAAAAGCAGGAAGGCTGGCGCACGAAGCCGTTCGAGCCCGTGATCGAGGGCGACCGCATCTGGGGCCGCGGCGCGGGCGACAACAAGGGCCAGCACCTCGCGTTGCTGAACGCCATCGCGCTGTGGAAGGAAACGCGCGGCGAGCTGCCCGTACGCATCAAGGTGATCCTCGAAGGCGACGAGGAAACGGGCAGCGTGCCCCTGCCGAAGTTCGTCGAGGAGAATCGCGAGCGGTTGAAAGCCGACCTCTGCGTCTACTCCGACGGCCCGATGTTTCCCAACGACCAGCCCGTGCTGTTGATGGGCGTGCGCGGCAACCTCGGGCTCGAGTTCACCTCGAAGGGCGCCAAGAGGAATCTTCATTCCGGCAATTTCGGTGGCGTGGCGCCCAATCCCACGCTGAACCTGATCCATTTCCTGGCGGAGCTGGTGGACCGCGACGGCAAGTTGCGCGTGCCCGGCGCGGGCTATGCGGACGTGAAGGTGGCGGCGGCGGATCTCGCGGCCGTGCAATCCCTTCCCCTGGACCGTGCGGGGTTCCTGGAGAGCGTGGGCGTTGCCCCGACGACCGGCGACGACAGCGCCCTCTTCCACGAGCGCCTCATGCTGCGGCCCGCGTTCAACGTCTCGGGCTTCTCCGCGGGCTACACCGGCGCAGGCCAGAAGACGATCATCTTCAAGGAAGCCGTCGCGAAGGCCGACGTGCGCCTCGTAGGTGGGCAGGATCCGGACGTTGTGTTCAACGCGGTGAAGAAGTTCGCGGCGGATCGCGGCTATTCGGGCATCGAGGTGAAGAGCCTCAAGGCCACGCCGGCGTCGCGCACGCCGCTCGACCACGCCCTCGTGCCGATGGTGAAGGCGGCCGTCGCGAAAGGTTTCGGACGCGAGCCCCATGTCGTCCCCGCGCTCGGCGGCACCACGCCGGACTTCGTCTTCACCAAGCTGCTCGGATTGCCGTCGATCGTGATCCCGCTCGCTCCCTACGACGAGAACAACCACGCGCCGAACGAGTCGACCAAGGTCTCGCTCTATCTCTCGGGCGTGCGCACGGGCATGCACCTGCTGGAGGCGCTGGCGAAGTGAATGCGGGACGCCTACCGGTTGGACTGCAGGATCTTGTAGGCGTTGGGCTGGGTCACGGCGAAGTCCATCTTGCCGTCGTGCACCGACTTCAGGAGATCGCGGCACACGCCGATGCGCTCGGGCACGGGCCGCGCTTCGAGGTTGCGCGTGACGGTTTCCTTGGCGCGGAGCACGGTCTCGGCTTCCGTCTCGGCCAGCAGCGCCTTGCGCTTCACTTCGTAGCCCAGGAAGCTCGTGCTCGCCGCGTACTTGGCCCCCATGCGGCCGGCGAGGTCGCGGGCGCGCTCTTCGATCGGGGTGTTGCGCGCTTCCCACTCCATCTTGGCGTCGAGCGCGGGATCGACCAGTTCCGCGTAGCGCGAGGTGCATTCGTCGACGGCGGTGGACACGAGCGCGCGCGCCGCCACGGTCGACTTGAGCAGCGCGGAGAGGTCTTCGGTTTCCTGCGTCTGCTGGGCCGCGGCGGGAAGGGCGGCCAGCAATGCGGCCAGGGCAAGGGTCGTTCGGTTCATGGTGCGAATTGTACCGAGGCTGGCGGCCATGGCTGAATCGGTTCGTTACCAGGTCGAAGCCGACATCGCTTCCGCGGCCACGCTCGACGCGCGCTTCTACAACGACGAAACCGCGTTTCACGCGCTCGGGGAGCGGGTTTTCGCGCGGACGTGGCAGTGGATCGGGGAAGCCGCGGATGTGCGCGAGCCGGGCTCGCTCTCGCCGCGCGAGCTGCGGGCCGGGGCGCTCGTCGAGCCGCTGCTGCTTTCACGCGATGCGGGTGGGAAGTTGCGATGCCTCTCGAACGTCTGCACGCATCGCGGCAACATCCTCGTCGGCGCGCCTTGCCGCGCGAAGGAAATCCGCTGCGGCTACCACTCGCGGCGCTTCGACCTCGCCGGGCGCATGACCTTCATGCCCGAGTTCCAGGACGCGAAGAACTTTCCGTCCGCGTCGGACAACCTGCCGCAGGTTCCCTTCGCCGAATGGCTCGGCCACGCGTTCGCCTCGATCGACCCGGTGGCGCCGCTCGAGGCGTTCGTGGGCGACGTCGCGAAGTACGTCGGATGGATGGGCGTGGAGCGCTTCGCCTTCGACGCGGTGCACAGCCGCGACTACGAGCTGGACGCGAGCTGGGCGCTCTACGTCGAGAACTACCTCGAAGGCTTCCACATCCCCTTCGTGCACCACGGGTTGAACGAGGTGGTCGACTACGGAAGCTATTCCTCCACGCTCTTTCGCTACGCCAACCTGCAGCGCGCGCTCGCGAAGGGCAGCGAGCCCGCGTTCGACCTGCCCCCGGGTTCGCCCGAGCACGGGCAACGCGTCGCGGCGTACTACTTCTTCGTGTTCCCCAACCTGATGCTCAACTTCTACCCCTGGGGCCTGTCGCTGAACCTCGTGCAGCCCCGCGGCCTCGAGGCGACCACGATCGCCTTCCGCAGTTACGTGTGGGATGCCTCGAAGCTCGGAGCCGGCGCGGGCTCGGAGCTGGATCGCGTCGAATACGAGGACGAGGCCGTCGTTCGCGCGGTGAGCCGCGGCGTGCGATCGCGCTTCTATCGCCACGGCCGCTACTCGCCCACTCGCGAGCGGGGCGTCCATCACTTCCACCGGTTGCTCTGCGAGTTCCTGGGAAATAATTAGGGTCAGACCCTTTTTTCCGTCGCCGGCCGAGCGGCCGGCGCTGGCGGAATAAAGGGTCTGACCCTAATTATTTCTACTCGAAGTGCTTGGCGACGTCGCCCGAAGAGGGCGCGCGATCCAGGTAGATGAACGTGCCTTTCTCGAGGATCTCCCGGCCGGCATCCATCATGCCGCCGAGGGCCGCGCGGTAGAGCGAGGTGGCGAAGCTGATGCGCTTCACGCCGCAGGCTTCGAGCTCCGCGACCGACCACGATTTCCCCTTGATGCCGGCCATGAAACTGAACGGCTTGGTGAGCGAGGCGCAGACCTTGCGCACGGCCTCGAGGTCGGGAAGCGCGGGCGCCATCAACACGTCCGCGCCGGCACGCTCGTAGGCCTGCAGGCGCGCGATGGTCGCCTCCACGGTCGCGGGTCCCCAGAGATGGCTCTCGCATCGCGCCGTCAGCGTGAACGCGAACGGCAGCGTGCGCGCGGCGGCCACCGAGGCGGCGATGCGCGCCGTGGCGACGTCGATGTCGAAGATGGGATGGTCCTTGTCGCCCGACGAATCCTCGATGGAGCCACCGACGAGGCCCGTGGCGCCCGCGAGCCGGATCGTCTCGCTCGCATCTTCGGGGCGATCGCCGAAGCCTTTCTCGAGGTCCGCCGAAACCGGCAGGTCCGTCGCGGCGGCGATGAGGCGCGCATGTTCGAGCGCCTCGTCCCGCTTGACCTTGCCGTCACGCCGTCCGAGCGTTCCCGCATGCGCGCCGCTCGAGGTGGCGATCGCCTGGAAGCCCAGTCCCGCGAGGATGCGTGCCGTACCGGCGTCCCAGGCGTTCGCGATCAGCAACGGGCGCGGCCCCTGGTGGAGGGCGCGGAAGTGTTGGGCTTTGGTCTGGATGTCCATGGACCGGATTATCCCAGCCCCGGATCCTTCCGAGGCCCGGAAACTGACCTACTTCCCGGAGAAAACGCGGGTCAGTGCTTGTCGTTGTTCGCCGCGGTGGGCGGCGCCGGGGGCGCCCCGGGCTTGTAGTCGCCGATGATCCCCTTCGCGGGGCACACCTTGAACACCGGACACTTCGCGCAACCGACGGCGAGGGCAACGGGGCAGATCTTCATGGCGGGGATCTCCGGATCCTCTGTGGGAACGCGAGTATGCGCCGCCCGAAATGCACCGGGGTCCGTGCCCCCCAGAGCGAACTCTGGACGGCACGGACCCCGGCTTGCCGTACTGGCTGCTTACTTCTTGAAGAAGACGTAGTCGGCGGAGTAGCCCACTTCCTTCTTCGTGCCGACGGACTTGGCATCGCAGACATCAGCCGGGGCGACGCCGCCCTTGGTGTTGATGCGCTGGATGTTGACCACGCCGTCGAACTGCTTCGTGCCGCCCGAGGCGTCCACGAGTTGCAGCGGGATCGAGCCGGCCGCGCCGGGGGCCGTGGCGACCTGCTTGCCGGTCACCGTCGAGCCGTCGGCCAGTTCCCATTTCGGGCCGGCGACGTACTTGCCGACTTCCTTGCCGGCCTTGTCGGTCAGCTTGGCGTTGGGGACCGGACCGGCCCAGGCGAACTTGCCGTCCGTGTTCTTGCACTCATAGCCCAGCGGGCCGGAGCCCGTGAG
The DNA here is from genome assembly GCA_001953215.1 of Betaproteobacteria bacterium GR16-43. Taxonomy (GTDB): domain Bacteria; phylum Pseudomonadota; class Gammaproteobacteria; order Burkholderiales; family Usitatibacteraceae; genus Usitatibacter. The sequence continues at coordinate 2,036,181 of CP019169.1, read as the reverse complement.
GGTCATGGCGGGCTTGACGCCTTTCGGGGTGACGGCTTCGGGGGTCTGGGCCACGACCGGCAGCGCGAGGCTGACGGCAACTGCAACGAGAACTCGCTTCATGTTCTTGATACTCCCTAGGGATGGAGGATGGTTGGGGCGGCCGCTGGCGTGCGAGGCGAGCCGCGGGCTTCGGGGCCCGGCCTGGTCCCGGGAAAACCTTCGGGCCAAGTCTTTCGGCAGGCTGAATAAGCGACAACCGGACGCCATCCTACTCGATTGGCGCCGATTCCGCCCGGCGATCCGTACTACGCCCGATTCAGCCCCCCAGATGCTGGTGGACGGCGTCGTCGAAGTTCGCGTCGGGCTTGAAGCCCATTTCGAGGGCCTTGTCGGTCCGGAAACGCACCGGCCACGTCTTCACGATGCCCTGGATGCGCGCATCGGGCACGAAACGCACGTGCTTCACCTTCGCTTCCCCGGCGACGCGGCCCATCGCATCGAGCATTTCGCGCACGGTGAGCGTGATGCCCGGCAAGTTCACGACGCGGCTCGTGGGCCACGCCGAAGCGGGAAGGTCGAACGCGTGCACGAAGGCTTCCACCACGCGCTTCGGCGAGAGGATCCACACGCCCGTGGTGTCCGGCACGGGGCAATCGACATCCACGCCCGCGAGCGGCTCGCGGATGATCGAGCTCGCGAACGACGACGCCGCGAGGTTGGGCTTGCCGGGGCGCACGACGATCGTGGGCAAGCGCAGGGAGCGACCGTCGATCATCCCCTTGCGCGTGAAGTCCGCGACGAGGTACTCGCCCATCACCTTCTGCGTGCCGTACGAAGTCTGCGGCGTGGGCGTGGTCGTGTCGTCGAGCACGTCGGGCAACTTGCCGCCGAAGGCCGCGACCGAGCTCGCGTAGACGGCCTTCGGCGGCTTCGCGAGCTTGCGGCACGCTTCGAGCAGGGCGCGCGTGCCGTCGAGGTTCACGTGATAGCCCAGGTCGAAATCGGCTTCCGCGCCGCCGCTCACGACGGCCGCGAGATGAAAGACCGCATCGGTATCCGCGGGCAGGACCTTCGCGAGCACCTCGGGCGAAGCGAGATCGCCCGTCACCGCGGTGAAGCGCGGATCGGTGCCATTGGGAAAGGCAATGTCCACGAGCGTGATCTTCGCGGACGCATCGCGCGCGAGGAGGGACTGGGCCAGGCGGGAGCCGAGGAAACCGCCGCCGCCGGTGATGAGGATGCGCATTCTTATTTCTTCTCCGGAGAATCGTTGCGAACGAGCCACTGCCACGCGGCGAAGCCGGCGAGCACCGAAAGCATACCGGCGAACGCCGCCGGGAGCGCTCCGGCGTACGCAGGACGCACCAGCGCCTGGATGCCGCCGAGGAAGAACAGCGCCACGAGCAGCGGCGGCACGACTTCGTAGCGTCCGAGCACGTAGCGGCGGTAGATCCAGAGCACGGCGGCGCCCGCGAGCACGCAGGCCGCGACGCTCACGGGCGTGAAGCCCGGTGCGCGCAATCCGAGGAGGAGGCCCATCAGCACGAACACCGCGCCGGTGAGCCAGGCCCGCCATCCCGAGCGCGCCCCGAGGACGCCCAGCGCCGCGACGAAACCGGCGGACAGCATGAGAAAGTCGGCACCCTCGAAGGCGGCGCCGAGCCACGGGATGGAGAGGTCCGCGTCGCGCACGGACGGCATGCGCGGGCCGGAAGCGCTCGGCAGGAACGCGCGAAGCAACACGCCACCTCCGGACGCGAAGAAAGCGAGCGCCACGGCGTCACGCCAGGTCTCGAAGCGCGAGCCTTGCGCCTGGCGCGACGCAAAGCGCACGGCGACGCCACCAAAGAGCGCGGCCGCGAGCGCCAGCACGATGCCGCCGACCGAGGACAGGAGCACGTCGCGCAAGTACTGCTGCACCAGGGGCTGCGAGGTGTCGTAGCCCTCCGCCATCGCTGCCTCGAAGCCGAGCACGCGTTGGGTTGCGAAGAACACGAGCGCGGCCAGGCCGGACACGATCGCCGCGCGCTTCGCATACTCCCCGCGCGCGAACCTCCGGATGGCGAGCACCACCACCGTTCCCATCGCGAAGAGCAGCGCGAACCCCGCGAGGCCCATCGCGAGCACGGCGCCGTCGCGCTTCGCGCGGCGTTCGCGCGTCCAATCCTCGGGCACGAACACGTAGCGGCCGCGCGCCGTCACCTGGTCGCCGGAGAGATCCACTTGCACGTACGCGTCCCCGCCCGCCGGCACCTTGCGCGCGGGATCGGCATAGATGAATTCCCAGTCGAGGCGCTCCGGCCGGTTCACGGCGCGGCCCGAGACGAAGCGCAGCACGGAAGGATCGACGCCGAGCCACGTGCCGAGGTAGGCGTGCGCCTTGTTTCGCGCCGCCTCGGACGAAAGGCGCGCCCCCGGCCGTGCCTCGGGCAGGCGATGGTGGAGCGCCCGAACGGTGCCGTCGCCGGCCACGAACACGAACCACGACTCGGCGCGGTCGGCCACGTTCACTTCGCCCTCGAAGCGCGCGAAGCGCACGGCCCAGAGCGGCGGCGCGAGGTGGTTGCCGAGCAAGGCGCGGAAGACTTCCGGCCCGCCCTGGTCCCAGATGAACGCGTGCGGCTCCTGGTCGCGCGGGCCCTCGGACTTCGCGAGACGCCGCCAGTCGGGTCCGAGCGTCACGCCTTCGGCCGCGATCGCCTGCTCGGCGATGCGGACCGCTTCGTCGCGCGTGATGGCGAGGCCGGGCGCGTCCGGCGGAATCGCGAGGCGCATCCCCCAGCCCACGGCGCCCGCGACGCCGAGCGCGAGAAGCAACGCGGTCGCCCAGCGCGTTCTCGCGGGGCCGGTCTCGCGCTTCTCCACCACTCCGGTCGCTTGCCAGAGCGGCGCTTCGCGCGGCACGTACGCATTGAGGTCGACCGCCGCGATCTCGCCCACGCCGCGGTGCATCCACGCGCGCGCCAGCACGAGGAGCAACGGCGCGAGCGCGAAGAGCACCACCATCGTGCGATCGAACGCGATGCCGGGCGCATCCGTGACCCAGAGCGGCATCGACATCAGCACGAGGTCGAACAAGTAGTGCACGAGGATGCCCGGCAGGATGCCGAAGCGCAGGTACATGAGGCCCCACACGATCGACGGCAGGAACAGCTCGACCGGGCGCGCCCACGGCGGATCCTGGGGATAGTTCGCGTGGGCGCAACCGAAGATGATCGCCTGCACGACGAGTGCGACGCCGACGAAGAGCTTCTCGCGGCCGAAGCGGCGTCCGATCAAGGCGGCACCCGCCAGCGGCACCGCGCGGAACAGGAACTCTTCCCACACGCCGGCGCGCATCGCGTTGGCGACCGGCGCGATCCAGGGCTGGGCGTGGCTGAGGATGTTCGGGTCGACCAGGAGGCTGCCCGGCGACCACCAGCCGAAGTACTTCTGCGCGACGAAGTAGAAGCCCGTGACGAACGCGAGCTCGAATCCCAGCCACGCATAGCCGCCGAGCGTGCGTCCGAGGATCGCGTGCGTGGCCGCGGTTCGCGATCCCCACGCGCCCCAGAGATACGGCTGGCTGCCAAACGCGAGGCGCCCGAGCCCTTCGCCCGAAGCGAAGCTCGCGAGCAGCACCGCGCCCCACAACAGCAAGGCGGCGAATGCGGCGGCCACGGCCTTCGCGTAGTGCGTGTCGGCCGAAACGGCGGTGTCGTATCCCATCCAGCTGCCGGGAATCTGGTCGAGCACGGCGAGCGCCCCGAGGGCTGCGATGAAGAACGCCCACTTCGCGGCCGGCTTCCACGACCACGCACCGCGGCGTGCGAGCCAGATGGCGCCCACGAGGCAGCCGCCGAGCATGTAGAGCAGCATCATCGCGACGCTGGCGCCCGCGGAGATCGTGTTGTTCGCCGAGCGGCGCTCCTGGTAGCGGCGCTCGAACGCTTCGGGTGCCTGGATGCCGCGCCCGAGCGAGGTGAACCGGTCACCGCTCACGCCGAGGGAGAGGATCAGCTTTCCGTCGCCGATCGGCCGATCGATGCGCTCGTAGCGGAACTCGTGGTCCACGCGGCCGCCGGGACGCTTCGTCGACGATGCGGTCACCGGCTTGTAGCGCGAGAAGTCGACGGCCCAGTCGGCCTTCGCGCGTTCGACGGCGATCGCGCGCGCCGCTTCCGCCTCGAGGGCCGCGCCCGGTTCGGCCTCCGGTTCCCGCGCACGGAATGCATACGCCCGCCCGCCGGGCGTGAAGTACACGGAAACCTCGCGAACCTGCCCGGGTTCGAACAGGCGCACGTGCCACTTGTAGAGCACATGCTCGCCCTCGTGCAGGAACTCGTCGAGCGCCTTTCGCCCGCCGCCTTCCTGTTCGATGAAGGTCTGCGCGCGGCCGTCGCCGGAGAACGCCGCCGCGGAACGCGTGAGCGTCGCGGGCGTGAGCTTGAGGGATCCGTTCAGGGACTTCGCGCGCGCCAGGGCGTCGTCGCGCGTGAGCTTCACGTCGACGTCGAGGAAGGGGAACAGCACATCGAAGTGCGAGAGCGTTGCCACGCCCAATGCGGCGGAGACACTCAGCAGGACGGACCAGAACCAGCGACTGCGAAGCATGCGAAGTCTCCCGGAGGAACGCGGAGGATGCCACGACCCGGGCACGCGCGGAATCGTTTAGCATCCGGTGCATGTCCTTCGCACGGACCCTCGCAGCAACCCTGGGCGCGAGCGCCACCCTCGCGTGCCTTTCGACCGCCGATGCGGCCTCGCCGCGCTGTCCCGAATCGCGCGCGACGAAGAAGGCGCCCGACGACTACCTGCAGCGCAAGAACCCGGTCGCGCCCGAGGCCTACAAGAAAAAGGTGGCGGAGGAAATCTTCTTCGGCGACGGCCTGAGCATCGCGTGCGCTTCCTGCCACGGGGCGAAGGGCGACGGCGCGGGCGACATGGCCTCGATGTTCGATCCGCCGCCGCGCAATTTCCGTTGCAAGGCCACGATGGCCGACGTTCCCGACGGGCAGGTGTTCTGGGTCGTGCGCTTCGGCTCGCCCGGCACGTCGATGCCGCCGCACAAGCACTTGTCCGACGAGCGCATCTGGCAGGTGGTGCTCTACCTGCGGCAGCTCGCGAACTAGGCTCTTACCAGAAGCGATACCAGGGCTTCTTCCCGGGTGCGGCGGCCGGCAACGCGATCGGCATCGTCTTCGATCCCTCGACGAAACCGTAGGCCGCGACCGTGAGCCCCATGTGCGGAGGAAGCACCTGCACGGTCATCTTCACGAGCTTCGCGGCCGCGAGCGCGCAGGCGTGCGCCGCCTGAACGTCGGTCAGGCGATGCTTCGCGGCGATGGCGCGCAACGCCGGCTCGAGCTTCGACTGCGTCTGGTTCACCGTGAGCAGGGGCCGGTTCTGATCGGGCACCTGCATGTCCCGGTTCATCGTCGTCGGATCGAGCCCCTCGCCCACGGCCCCGAACGCGAACGTCTGCATGAGGGCGGGGCCCTGGTCGTTCGCGAGGTCGGAGAACACGGGCGCGCCCGGCTCGATGCCGGCCGTGGGGAGATGGAAGGAGCGGAAAAGGAACGTGCCCCCCATGCGCGCGGCCGCGGCGATCGCGGTCTCGGCATGCGTGCCCTTCTCCGTGCGCAGCGCGGGGACGATGGCCTCGACCATCGCGCGCGCCGCGGCTTCCTGCGCCTTCGTGGGCTTCACCCAGTCGGTCACCGCGCCGTTCTCACCATCGTGGCCACGAGATGCTCGAGCGCCTTCGCCGGATCCTCGGAGCGGCCCGTGTGCGCGGGCGACACCTGGAGGATCGTGCTGCGCGGCGCCGTGAGCCAGCGGAATCGTTCGCGCGGCGAGAGCTTGCCGATCGGGCCGGCCGCATCGCCGCCCGCGCAGACCCGCGGGATCGCTTCGAGGTGCGAGCGCACGAGCGCCATGTCGATGGCGGGATCGAGCGCGCGCAGGCGGGCCTCATCCACCTCGATCGCGGCCTGCAGGAAGTCCTGCTCGTGGCAGGAGAGGATCACGCCGACGTTGACGAACTCCTCGCGCTCCACGCGGGGCACGACGCGGATCACCGCGTAGTCGTAGCTACAGCGCGCGGGCACGGATCGCCTCCTCGAGGAAGGGCCGCGGCGCGGTCACGCGGCGGCGCAGGTATTCGGCGTAGGTCTCGCGCTTCGTGTCCTCCGCGAGCCATTCGTCGGGAATGAGCGCCACGATGCGCTCGATCGCCGCCGGGGTGAGGCGCGCGGCGAGCCGCTCGTCGGCTTCCCGCAGCTCGCTCGCGAAGGGCAGCAGGACGTGATCCTTCACCTTCGCGAACGGCTCCGCGGCGCGCGACGCGAAGTCCCCGCCCGCGTGGTGGACGTAGAGCGCCGCACCGTGGTCGATCAACCAGGTGCGGCCGTGCCAGACGAGCAGGTTCGTGTTGCGCGGCGTGCGATCGATGTTCGCCACGAGCGCGTCGAACCAGACGAGCGACGAGGCGAAAGCCGCCGCGGGCTTCTCCGCGACGGGATCGAACGCAACGGAGCCCGGCAGGTAGTCGAGCGCCACGTTCAAGCCGACGCTGGCGCGGATCAGCTCCTGGATTTCCGGATCGGGTTCCGATCTCGCGAGCTCGGCTTCGAGCGTGAAGTAGACGATCTCCGGTACGTCGAGCCCGAGCTCGCGCGCGACCTCTCCCGCGACGAGTTCGGCGATGAGCGCCTTCGGCCCCTGGCCCGCGCCCCGGAACTTGACCACGTAGAGGCCCTGGTCGTCGCCCTCGACGATCGCGGGCAGCGAGCCGCCTTCGCGCAGCGGCGTCACGTAGCGCGCGGCGGCGACGGTTCTCATGGCGACGCGCGCGCTCCGGCTACTGCGCCGCGATGCACATGATCTCGACCTTGAAGGCCGGGTTCGCGAGCTTCGCCTCGATGGTCGCGCGTGCGGGCGTATGGCCGGCGACGACCCACTTCTCCCACGCGACGTTCATGCCGGCGAAGTCCTTCATGTCCGGCAGGAAGATCTGCGCCGAGAGGATCTTCGTCTTGTCGCTGCCGGCCAGGGCCAGCAGCTTGTCGATCTTGGCCAGGACTTCTTCGGTCTGGCCGGTGATGTCCTTCGCGGTGTCCTCGGGCACCTCGCCCGCGAGGTAGATGGTGCCGTTGTGGATGACGATTTCCGAGAGGCGCTTGCCGACGTTGTGGCGCTGGATGACCATGAAGGCTCCTGTCATTGGGATTGCCGGTCAGTTTACTATCGGACTTTCACCGGAAGGTTTCCCATGCCGCGAATCCCCTTCGTTTCCGCCGACCTCGACGAGCCCGCCGCGATCGTCGATGCCATCCGCAAGCGCCGGGGCGGGAAACTGCTTGACCTCGATCGCATGCTGTTGAACAGTCCCGCGCTCGCCGCGGGCTGGAACGTCTACCTCGGCGCCGTGCGCGAGCAGCTCACGCTCGCACCGAAGCTGCGCGAGCTCGCCATCTGCGGCGTGGCGGCGCTGAACCGCGCCGACTACGAATTCGTCCACCACGCGCCGCTCTTCATCCGGGAGGGCGGCACGCAGGCGCAGGTCGAGGCGCTCAAGGAGTTCGAACGGGCATCGAGCTCCATCCTCTTCGACGCGACCGAGCGCGCCGTGATCCGCCTCACCCTCGAGATGACGCGCAACGTCGACGTGCACGAGGAAACCTTCGCGGCGGCGGCCAAGGCGCTGGGCAGCCCGCAGGCGATGGTGGAGCTCGTGGCCTCGATCGCCACCTACAACATGGTGTCGCGGTTCCTCGTCGCGATGGCGATCCAGCCCGAATAATTGGGGTCAAACGGCGTCGGCCTTGAAGCCGGCGTCGCGAAGGGCGGTGACGATCTCGGTGATGTGCGCGGCGTTGCGCGTCTTGATCACGAGGTTGATCTCGACGTGCTGCACGGTGAGCTGCGTGAATGCGCGTTGGTGGTGGACCTCCTCCACGTTCGCGTTCTGGCCGGCGATGATGGCCGTGATCTGCGCGAGCGACCCCGGAAGGTCCCGGGCCTCGACCTTCACGCGCGCGAGGCGCCCGGCGCGCGCCATGCCGCGCTCGATGATGTCGGCCAGCAGCAGCGGTTCGATATTGCCGCCGCAGAGCACGAGGCCCACCTTGCGGCCGCGGAATTTCTCCGGGTACTTGAGCAGCGCCGCAAGGCCCGCGGCGCCCGCGCCTTCGACCACGGTCTTCTCGATCTCCAGCAGCAGCACGACGCCCTGCTCGATGTCGCCCTCCTCGACCAGCAGGACATCGGCGACGTTTTCCTTCACGACGGCGCGCGTGATCTGCCCCGGCTCCTTCACCGCGATGCCCTCGGCGATGGTCGAGAGCCCGAAGTTCGCGGGCGTGCCGCGCAACACGTGGTACATGCCCGGAAAACGCGAGACCTCCACGCCGTAGACCTCGATCGAAGGCTTCAGCGCCTTGGCGGCAAGCGTGATGCCGGAGATCAACCCGCCGCCGCCCACCGCGATGATGAGCACGTCCAGCGCCGGAACGGCCTCCAGCATCTCCAGGCCGATCGTGCCCTGGCCGGCGATGATCTTCTCGTCATCGTAGGGATGCACGAACGTGAGGCCGCGCTCGGCCATGATCCGCTTGGCCGCGCGCATCGCATCGTCGAAGCCCTCGCCCTCGAGGATCACTTCGGCGCCGTGCTTCCGGGTGTGCTCGACCTTCACGAACGGCGTGTGCCTCGGCATCACGATCACCGCGGGGATCCCCAGCCGGCTCGCGTGGTACGCCACGCCCTGCGCATGGTTGCCCGCCGAGCAGGCGATCACGCCCTTCGCGCGTTCGGCGGCCGTGAGCGAGAGCAGCTTGTTCAGCGCTCCGCGTTCCTTGAACGACGCGGTGAACTGGTGGTTCTCGAACTTGAGGAACACCTCGGCACCGGTGATCTCGGAGAGCGTCTGCGAGCGCAGGAACGGCGTGGGGACGACCTGGCCGGCGATGGCGCGCGCGGCGCCGCGGATGTCTTCGAGGGTGATGGGCATGTTTCTAGGCAAATCCGAGGAAAGGGAAATCGACTTCGGGCTTCCGGCCCGACAGGATATCCGCAAGCGCCTTGCCGGAACCGGCGCCGAGCGTCCAGCCGAGCGTTCCATGCCCGGTGTTGAGGTACAGGTTCGGGATGCGCGTGCGGCCGATGAGTGGCACGTTGGACGGAGTCGCGGGACGCAAGCCCGCCCAGAACGCCGGCCGGTCGTAGTCGGCCGCGCCGGGGAAGACCTCGCGCATTCGCTCGACCAGTGCCTCGCACCGGACCGGGTTCAACGCCGTCGAGTAGCCCGAAAGCTCCGCGGTGCCCGCCACCCGCAGCCGGTTACCGAAGCGCGACAGGACCAGCTTGGCGGCTTCATCGGTGAGGCTCACCGTGGGCGCCCGGGCCGCGTCGGTGACCTCCAGGGTGGCCGAGTACCCCTTGGCGGGGTAGACCGGGATGGACACCCCCAGGGGACGCACGAAAAGGGGCGTATGGCTGCCCAGGGCGGCCACGTAGGCATCGGCCGCCAGGACGCGCTCCCCACCCCCGGCGGACCGCACCAGGACGCCCGAGAGCCCTCCCGGGCCCTGCGTGGCCCCGAGGACGTCGTGGCGATAGTGAAAGCTCACCCCGGCGGCCTCCGCCAGCCCGGCCAGGGCCCGTGTGAAGAGGTAGGCGTCACCGGACTCGTCGCCAGACGTATATGTAGCCCCGACGATGGGGACCCGGGATCCCGCCAGCGCCGGTTCCAGGGCGAGCGCCTGGGCCGCGGTCTGGACCGCCCGGTCCAGGCCGTATTCCCGCATCAGGCCGGCCGCGTCGCGCGCCCGCTCGAAATCGCGCTCGTCGGTGAAGTAGTGGAGGATGCCGCGCCCGAGGTAGTCGTAGGCGATGCCGGTCTCGGCGCGCAATTGCTGCAGGGTGGCCCGGCTGTACAGGGCCAGGCCCAGGATGCGCCGGATGTTCTCCCGCGTGCGCCAAGGGGTGCATTCGACCAGGAAGCGCAGGATCCAGGCCCATTGAGCTGCGTCGGCGCGTGGGCGGAAGAGCAGCGGGGCATCGTCGCGGCCGAGCCAGCGCAGGATCTTCAGCGGGGCGCCGGGGTTGGCCCAGGGCTCGGAATGGCCGACCGAAACCTGGCCACCGTTGGCGAACGAAGTCTCCATCGCGGGGCCCGCCTGCCGGTCGACGACGGTGACTTCGTGGCCGTCGCGGGCGGCGTACCAGGCAGTGGCGGTGCCGACGATGCCCGCGCCGAGGACAAGGATCTTCATGGGTCTCGGGAGGCCGGGCGGAGGGCAGAAAAAGCACGAGGGGAGACACGTCTCAAGCGTCTCTCCCCTCGCCGTTCCTCCCCCCCAAATTCAGCGTCGCAGTCTGGGGAAACGCCCTACCATTGTCAACATGAAGCCGAGACGATTTCCGGACCTCCGGGGCTTCCTCCAGGACGCCTGCACGCACGCCTCGCACCACGGCCGCGAGCTCCCCTTCCTTCCCTTCTACGTGAAAGAGAACCCGGTCGGGTGGCTCACGCCGGCCTTTGCCGCGGAGCTGGAGCGCTGGCCGCACATCTTCGAGGCCCACGGCGCGTGGGTGAAGCTCAAGCCGGAGTCGAATGCCGAGCGCACGGCGGCGATGGAGGAAGTCACGCGCGCCCTCGCCCGCGAGGGCCTCCTGCACGGCTGGCGCGACGAACCGGTGAGCGTGTCCACGCACTACGCCGCGCCCGAGTTGATGCGCGTGGAGCGCGCGGCTTCGCGGTACTTCGGCTTCCTCTGCTACGGGGCGCACCTGAACGGCTTCACGCGCCGCGGCGGCACGATGCACGCGTGGATCGCCCGGCGCTCGGCCCGCAAGGCCGTCGACCCGGGAATGCTCGACAACCTGGTGGGCGGGCGCATCGCCGCGGGCTTCACGGTCGACGAAACGATCCGCAAGGAAGCCTGGGAGGAAGCGGGGATCGCCCCCGCGCAACTCGAAGGGCTGTACTGCGCCGGGGCGATCCGCGTCGAGTACACGGTGCCCGAAGGACTGCATCGCGAGATCCTGTTCGTCCACGACCTGTGGTTGCCGCCCGGATTCGTTCCGGCGAACCAGGACGGCGAAGTGCAGGACATCCAGCTGATGCGCGCGGAGGACGTGGTCGAACGCATCCTCGCGGGCGAGTTCACGCCCGACGCGGGCGCCGTGATGATCGACGCTTTCCTGCGCCAGGGCATTCCCGCGCCCGAAGACCCGCAGTACCTCGAGCTGCTGCACCTGCTCAAGCCCTGAGCTTTGTGTCACCGCCGTGTCACGGCAAGGCGGTGACAAATTAAAATCTTTGGTGACACGCGAGCTGGAACGCTTTGGCAGCATTTTCGGAACATCTCTCGGGAACCCCCCGATCACCAGGAGAACCGAACATGAAAGCCATGCTGCTCGTCACCGCTTCCGCGGCCCTGATCCTTTCCGCTTGCGCCGGCGTCCAGACGTCGTCGAGCGGCGGTTCCACCAACGTCGCGGCGGCCCCGGGCGGCAACGCGATGTACTGCTGGAAGCGCTCGCTCTCCGAAACGGGCGACACGCTGCTCTGCAACTGGGAAGCCACCTCGCGCGACGCGTGCAAGTCGGTCGGCACGCTCGCCAACCCGCTCGCGAAGGGCAGCGTCGCCGCCGGCCCGGCACCCGCCGGCCGTTGCGAGAACGGTGAGTACCTGGTGCAAGTCACCACGAAGTAGCGGTCGCACCCCGCTGGCGCGGGGTCAAATAACTGGGGTCAGACTCCCATTTTCCGCGGTGCGGAAAATGGGAGTCTGACCCCAGTTATTTGACGGCTAGAATGACGGCTTCATGTCGCTTCTTGCCCTCCTGCTCGTTCTGGTTTCGGCCTTTGTCCACGCAAGCTGGAACTTCGTCCTGAAGAAGAACGGTGGCGGCAGCGGCGTGATCGCGCTGTCGTGCCTGCTGTCGCTGGTGATCTACCTGCCGGTCATGGTGGGCGCCGCGATCCTCCAGCACTACCAGTTCCAGTGGATGCACCTGGTGCTGATGTTCGCGAGCGGCATGGTCCACCTCGCCTACTTCCTGCTGCTCGACCGCGCCTACCGCAGCGGCGGCGACCTCTCGATCGTCTACCCGCTGGCGCGCTCCACCGGGCCGCTGCTCACGATCCTTTTCGCGATCGCGGTCCTGGGGGAGCGACCCGGCCCCGTGGCGCTCGCCGGCGCGGTGTTGATCGGCGCCTCGGCGATGCTGCTCACGGGCAATCCGCTCAAGTGGCACAAGAGCGAGGCCCGGCGCGCGGTCGGTTTCGCGCTGCTCACGGGCTGCACGATCGCGGTCTACACGCTCACCGACAAGTGGAGCGTGGCCGCCTGGCTGGTGCCGCCGCTGGTCTACGACTGGGGATGCAACTTCTTCCGCTGCCTGGTCATCGTGCCGCTCACGCGGCGCCGCTCGCCCGAGGCGATGGCCGAGGCGTGGCGCGACAAGCGATCCACGGTGCTCGCGATCGCCGGCCTCTCGCCGCTCTCCTACATCCTCGTGCTGACCGCGATGGTGTTCACGCCCGTGAGCCTGGTCGCCCCGGCGCGCGAGGTCTCGATCCTGTTCGCCGCCCTGATGGGCGCCCACCTGCTGCGCGAGGGCGACCTCACCCGGCGGGCGATCGCCGCCCTCGGCATGGTGCTGGGAATCTCGGGCCTTGCGCTTGGATAGGCTGTCCCTTGGGTAGAATTGGGGTGTGACCCCGTTTTCCGCCTCCCCCGCCTGGCAGCGACTGCTGGCGCACCGTGACGACCTGGGCGGGAAAACCGCCCGGGAGTTGTGGCGCGATGACGCCGCGCGCGGCGAGAAGCTCACCGTCACCTGCGCCGAGCTGGTCCTCGATTTCTCCAAGCAGCGTGCGAATGCCGAGACCCTGGCGGGCCTCTGTGCCCTCGCGCGAGAGCGTGGCCTGGCCGAGTCGATCGAGCGCCTCTTCTCGGGTGCGCACGTAAACGTGACCGAGGACCGCGCCGCGCTGCACATGGCCCTGCGCGGCGACGAAAACGTCTCGATCGACGGCGTCGCGGTACGGCCGGAAATCCATCGCGCGCGCGAACGCATGCGCGTCTTCTCGCAGGCCGTGCGCGAGGGCCATTGGCGCGGGGCGACGGGGGAGCGGATTCGCACCGTCGTGGGCCTGGGCGTCGGCGGCTCGAGCCTGGGCCCGAAGCTCGCGGCGCGAGCGCTGCGCAGCGCCTCCGACGGGCCCGAAGCCCGCTTCATCGAGAACCTCGACTCGGCCGAGTTCGACGATGCGATCGCCGGCCTCGACCCGGCCGCCACGCTCTTCGTGGTGGTCTCGAAGACTTTCACGACGGAAGAGACCATGGCCAATGCGGCTGCGGCCCGAGCGTGGGTCGGGCAGCGCGTGGGCGCCGCCGCCGTGGAGCGCCACTTCGTCGCCGCCACCGCGCATCCCGAGCGCGCGACCGCCTGGGGCTTCCCCGCGTGCAACGTGTTCGCGTTTCCCGAGTGGGTCGGGGGCCGCTTCTCGCTGTGGAGCGAAGTGGGATTGCCCGTGGCCATCGCGATCGGCATGCCCGCCTTCGAGCGGCTGCTCGCCGGCGCGCACGCGGTGGACCTCGAATTCCGCTCCACGCCGCTCGAGCGCAACGCCCCGGCGCTGCTGGCACTCTTCGCGATCTGGAACCGCAACGCCCTCGGCTGCGCGAGCCATGCCGTGCTGCCCTACGGCGCACGCCTCGCGGGGCTGCCGCCCTATGTGCAGGCGCTCGAGATGGAGTCCAACGGCAAGCGCGTGGACCTCGAAGGCCGCACGGTCGATTTCGCGACGGCGCCCGTCGTCGTGGGCGGCGAGGGCACGCCGGGCCAGCATGCGTTCCACCAATGGCTGCACCAGGGCACGGATGCCGTGTCCACCGATTTCGTCGTCGTCGCCCGGCCGATGGGCACCGATGGAGACCGCCATGCGCGCCTCGTGGCGCATGCCGCCGCCCAGTCCGAGGCGCTGATGAACGGCGTCGAGGCGAAGGAGCCCTGGATCACGTGCCCGGGCGGCCGCGCCAGCACCACGGTCGTGCTGCCCGCGCTGGACCCGTATCATCTGGGTTCGCTGCTCGCGCTCTACGAGCACAAGGTCTTCGCCGAGGGCGCGTTGTGGGGCATCAACTCATTCGACCAGTGGGGCGTGGAACTCGGCAAGCGCATTGCCGGCGCGATCCTGCCCGCGGCCCGTGGATCGGGGGAAGCCCCGGACCCGGCCACGCGCCACCTGCTCGCCATCATTCACAAGCTCCAGCAAAGCGAATAGCCTAGCCTCCCCATGCCCCTCGAGGATTTCAAGCGCGTCGTCGAGTCGCTCCGGATTGCGGTCGCCGTGGCCGATCCCCGGGGCGCCGTTACGTTCGCGAACGGGGCCTTCGCGCAGATGGCCGGCAAGGGCGCGCGCGAGCTGGGCGGCGTGCCGCTCGCCTCGATCTTCGAGGCCGCGGACCAGAAGCGCATCCAGCAATCGCTGCAGCGCATCTCCGAGGGCAAGTCGGCCAACGCCGTGATCGAGGCGCGCGTGGCCGGCGACCCGCCACGCTGGGTGCAAGCCACCTTCACGCCGCCCCAGGACGCGCGCGAACGCCCGGTCGAGGTGATCGTCTCGCTGCAGGACATCGACGCGCAACGCGAGACCGAGACCACGCTGAACCTCTTCGCGGCGCGCCTCTTCGCGATCGCGGACGCCTCCTCCATCGCGGTGATGATCGAGAACGCGCAGGGCGAGATCGAGCTCGTGACGGAGGCGTTCTGCCGCTACATCGGAACCGATTCCGCGCCGCAGTCGCTGATGGGCCTGCCCGCGAAGGAGGTCCTGTCGAAGTCCAAGCGCAAGCGCAAGGACTTCAAGCGCCAGACCATCGTGGTGGATGAAGGCGACGCGGGCGCCCTCTGGCTGCCGGCCGTCGACGCCGCCGACCCGCACCCGGAGAAGAGCGCATCGGAAATCGCGCTGATCGAGAAGATCGGCGAGGAGCTCTCGGTGGCGCTGGAAGGCATGTCGGCCATCACCATCCGCGCGCAGGAAATGGAATTCGACCCGGTGCTGATCGACCACTTCGCGCGCATCCGCGGGTCCACCGAGATCGCCATGGCCGCGATCGGCGACCTGGTGGATTTCTCCAACGTCTCCGGCGGCCTCGTCCTGAACAAGGTGGAATTCCGCCTGCGCTCCGCGCTCGCGGACCTCGTGAAGCGCGTGGCCGGCGAGGCCGAGGAACGCGGCTGCCGCCTGCGCGTGCGCGTCGAGCAGGACGTGGTCGACACGCTCGAGGGCGACGTCGAGCGCCTCCAGCTGCTGCTGAAGAACCTCCTCGACAACGCCTTCCAGCTCGTGCCCGGCGCCGAAGTCACGCTGCACATCACGCCGGAGTACGTGACGGAATCGGGAATCCAGCTTTCCTTCGGGGTCTCGGCCGCGGTCGACGGCGCCGACAAGCCGATCCCGCGCTACTCGCCCGAGGGCGGCATGGGCGTGGCGGTGGCGAAGTTCATGGTGATCGCGATGGGCGGCAAGCTCGCCATCTCGTCGCGTCCCGGCGGCGAGATCTACGCGTTCACGATCGAGTTCCCGGTGCTGCCGGCGCCCGCCGCCCCGCGCCGGCCCACGTTCGCGTCCGTGGTGGGACTCTCGGTGCTCATCGTCTCGTCGGACTCCGAGCAGCGCCTGGCGCTGTCCAACGTGCTGCGCGGCTGGCGCATGGTGCCGCTGGAGGCCGACAACCCCGAGATGGCGTTGAAGCTCCTGGAGCGCATGCACGAGGAGTCCGCGGGCGTGCCGCTGGTCATCCTCTCCGACCAGCT
The DNA here is from genome assembly GCA_001953215.1 of Betaproteobacteria bacterium GR16-43. Taxonomy (GTDB): domain Bacteria; phylum Pseudomonadota; class Gammaproteobacteria; order Burkholderiales; family Usitatibacteraceae; genus Usitatibacter. Next base: position 2,020,380 of record CP019169.1, on the reverse strand, counting down.
TCCGGGGCAGGACGGCTTCATGCTCGCGTTCCGCGTGAAGCACCACCGCACGCTCGGCGGCACGATCCTCATGATGCTCGCCACGCGCGGCAAGCCCGGCGATGCGATCGCGTGCCGCGAGAACGGCATCTCGGCGTACATGCGCTACCCGATCGGCGACCACCAGCTGAACGAGGCGATCAAGGCGGTGACCGGCGCGTCGGTGGATTCCGACGAGACGCCCACGCTGGTCACGCGGCATTCGCTCCGTGAACAGAGGAAGGGCGCCACGCTCCTGCTGGTGGACGCGAACCGCGACAGCCAGATCCTCGTGTCGCACATCCTCTCGAAGCGCGATTGCAACGTGGTCGCCGCGCAGGACCGCGACGAAGCCGCGGCCGCCCTCGAGCAGGATTTCTACGACCTGGTGCTGGTGGACCCCGCCGTCGCGGGCCTCGCCGGCGCCGAGGGCCTCGCGGGCCTGCGTGCGGCGATCCAGAGGGACGGCGAGAAGGTGCACTTCATCGCCTGCTCGGTCGAGCATTCGCCGGCCTGGAGCGAGGCGCGCAAGGCCGAGGGCTACAACGCGACGCTCGGCAAGCCGTTCAACAAGGACCACCTCCAGGCGGCGCTCGCCGCCCTGGGCAAGTTGCCCGACGAGAAGTAGGGCGCTTTCGGCGCGTTACTGCGAAAGGCGTCCTCCGCAGATAAACGCAGGTAAACGCCGATGATCTCCTCAAGCAATCGCATCTGGGCTCGGAATGTCGGCGTCACTTACAACACTGCCGAGTCTCGCAGGCGCCACCCCAAAGCTGTGTTTGCTTGAGGAATTCATCGGCGTTTACCTGCGTTTATCTGCGGAGAGCGCCTTTCGCCTTGGTGCGCCGAAGGCGCGAGCCTAGATCCACCCGGCGGCGCGCAGCCTGCGATAGATCCAGATGTCCGCGACGGCCATCACCGAAAGCGCCATGGGGTAGCCCCACGTCCACTCCAGTTCGGGCATGTTCTTGAAGTTCATGCCGTAGATGCCGGCCACGAGCGTGGGCACCGCGATCAACGCGGCATACGACGCGAGCCGCTTGGTGACCTTGTTGTCCTCGAGCGTGATCATCGCGAGGTTCACCGACATCGCGGTCACCACCATGTCGCGCAGCCCGTCCAGTTGCGTGGAGACGCGCAGCAGGTGGTCGTAGACGTCGCGGAAGTAGGCCTGCGTCCCCGCGCACACCTGCGGCACGCGCCCGCCGTAGAGCTTGTGGATCGCCTCGATCAGCGGCTCGACCGCGTGGCGCAGCACCATGCCGTGGCCCTTCAGGTCGTAGAGCGACTCGATGTTCGCGCGCGGCGAGGTCCCGTCCTTGAAGATGCGCTCCTCGATCTTCTCCAGCTGGCCCTCGAGGAAATCCACCACCGGGAAGTAGCGGTCGACGATGTTGTCGATGAGCGCGTAGAAGACGAACCCCGAGCCGTTCTTCAGCAGCTCCGGCTCGCGCTCGGCGCGCTCGCGCACCGCCTGGAAGCCGACCTCGGTACCGCGGCGGATGGAAAGCACGAAGTTGGGGCCGACGAAGATCTCCACCTCGCCGGTATTGATCTCGGCGCCCGCCATCTCCACCACGTGCAGCACGGCGAAGAGCTGGTCGCCCCACTCCTCCACCTTGGGCCGCTGGTGGCCGTGGCGCGCGTCCTCGACGGCGAGCGGGTGCAGGTTGAACTGCGTCGCCATCTCGTCGATCTCCTGGTCGGTGGGCTCGTAGAGCGCGACCCACACGAACGTGTCCGGGCGGTGCACGTAGTCGGAGATCTCTTCCTTGCGGATGTCGGCGATCCGCTTGCCGTTCTGGTATGCGCAGCAGTTGACGAGCATGGGTTCTCCTTATCGCGCCGCGAGCAGCGCCTGTGCCAGCTCGGCGAAACCCGCCGAACCCTCCGAGGGCGTGATCCACGCGGGCAGGTCGTCCATCAGGTCCGCCATCGCGCGCACGTTCGCCACGCCCACAGCATGCGGGAAGAACCTGAACATGGGCTGGTCGTTGGGCGAATCGCCCGCGAACACGAAGCGCCCCGCCTCCCGGTCGAGGTCCACCCCGAATTCCTCGCGCATCATGAGGCGCGACGATGACAGCTTGTCGTAGCCGCCGAACCACCCGTTCACGTGGATCGAGCTCACCTTGGCGGTCAGGCCTTCCGACTCCATGACCGAGACGATGCGCTGGACCGCCTCGCGCGGCAAGGCCGGGACGTCCTCGCAGAAATCGATCGCGAGGTCGGCTTCGCGGTAGGCCTGGTCCGAGGCGATGGCACTGCCCGGCACTTCGCGCAGCACGCGCTGGGCGATGGCCTCGAGCCTCTCGGAGCGCTTCAGGCGCTCGGCGCCGCCGATCACGTAGCGCTTGGTGAACTTCTTCGCGCGGGCCTCGCGGCGGAACCAGAAGGCGCCGTTTTCGCCCACGACCGCGTCCACGGGCCACATGCGCGCGATGTGGTCGCACCAGCCCGCTGGGCGGCCGGTGACGGGGATCACCAGCAGGCCCGCCTCGCGCAGGCTCGCGAGCGCCGCGTACGCCTCGGGCAGCAGGCGGCCGTGCGTGGTGAGGGTGTCGTCGATATCGGTGAGGACGCCGCGGATCGCGCGCCGTGCTTCGAGGGGAAACTCGGCGAGCGGGCGCATCGGCGAGCCGCTCATGCGCCCAGGTAGCGCGCCACGGCCTCGCGCTGGGCCGCATCCATGTGCAGCCCGGCCTTGGTCCGGCGCCAGAGCACGTCCTCGGCGGTGAGTGCCCATTCCTCGCGCCGGAAGTAGTCGATTTCGCGCTGGGTGAGGCCGGCGCCGAAATGCGTGCCGAGGTCCTCGAACGTGGCGGCTTCGCCGATCGCGGCGGGGGCGCGGCTTCCGTGGCGGCGCACGAAGCCTTCGAGCACGTCGCGTGGCAGGCCCGGATACCTGGCGTGCATCCGGTCGCGGAAACCGTTGAAGTGCCCGACGTCGCCGCCCGGCAGCGGCTTCGTCCCGGTCCACGCCCCTTTCATGCCGGGAAAGAACGGGCCCAGCTTCCCGAGCGCTTCCTCGGCCAGGCGGCGATACGTGGTGATCTTGCCGCCGAAGATCGACAGCAGCGGGACCTGGCCGGCCTCGTGGTCGACCTTGAGCACGTAGTCGCGCGTGACTTCGGAAGGGTTGGCCGAGCCGTCGTCGTAGAGCGGGCGCACGCCCGCGTAGCTCCACACGACGTCGTCCTTCGCGAGCGGCCTGGCGAGGAAGCGGTTCACCGCGTCGAGCAGGTATTGGGTCTCGTCCGCGGTGATCGCCGCGGCATCCTCGATGCGGCCGACCGCGATGTCGGTCGTGCCCACGAGGCTGTACTTGCCTTCGTACGGGATCACGAACACGACGCGGTCGTCGGCGTTCTGCAGGATGAGCGCGTGGCCGCGCGAGTGGACCTGCGGCACGACGATGTGGCTGCCCTTCACCAGGCGCACCTTCGCGGTGATCTTGTCGTCGGGAATGCGGTCGAGCACGTTGGCGACCCACGGGCCGGCGGCGTTCACCAGTCCCTTGGCCTGCACCGAACGGCGCGTGCCGGTGGCCACGTCCTCGATCGTCGCGTGCCAGAGGCCGCCTTCGCGCTTCGCCTCGAGGAAGCGCGTGCGGGTGTGGATGGACGCGCCCTCTTCCCGCGCCGCCACCGCGTTCAGCAGCGTGAGGCGCGAATCGTCGACGCGGCAATCGGAGTACACGAAGCCCGAACGGAAATCGCCCTTCAGGCCGGCGCTGTATTCGACGTGCGGGAAGGACACGCGCATCGACCCGGGCAGCGTGATGCGCCCGCCCAGGTGGTCGTAGAGCCACATGCCCATGCGGATCATCCACGCCGGCCGCATGCTCGCGTCGTGGGGGAGCACGAAGAGCAGCGGGCGGATGAGGTGCGGGGCGAGTTTCAGCAGCACCTCGCGCTCCTGGAGCGCCTCGCGCACCAGGCGGAACTCGTACTGCTCGAGGTAGCGCAGGCCGCCGTGGATCAGCTTGGAGCTCCACGAGCTGGTCGCCGAAGCGAGGTCGCCCTGCTCCACCAACGTGACGCTCAGCCCGCGGCCGGCCGCGTCGCGCGCGATGCCGGCGCCGTTGATGCCGCCCCCGACGACGAGGAGGTCGACCGGACCGGAGGGTGCCGCGCTCATGCGCGCGCCCCGAACTGCGCCCACCAGAGGATCCCGAAGGCGGTCTTCGTATCGGTGATGAGACCGTCGCGCACCCAGTCCAGCGCGTCGGCCAGGCGGGCGGAGAAGGTGAGGAGGTGTTCGCCCTGGTCGAGGTGCGCGCCCACGTGCGTGAGGCCGCGTGCGCCGTACAGCTCGATGATCTCGTCGGAGTACCCGATGCACGGGTCGAGGCGGGCGATCTTCCACCACTCCGAGGCTTCGTAGCCGCACTCTTCGACCAGCTCGCGCTTCGCGGTCTCCAGCGGCGGCTCCGAAGGCTCGATCTTCCCGGCGGGCAGCTCGATGTAGTGCCGGCCGCGGGGGAAGCGGTACTGGCGTTCGAGGAGGATGGTCTCGGGGTCGAGGAAGGCGAGCACCATCACGGCGCCCGGGTGGTTCACGTACTCGCGCCAGGAACGGCCGCCGTCGGGCAGCCGCACCTCGTCGCGCCGCAGCTTCAGCAGGCCGCCGTCGTAGGCGAGCCGCGAGGAAAGCGAGTGCTCCGTGAAGTCCGGCCCGTCGGGTGGCGCGGAGCTCACATCGAGAGCTTGACGGCGCTCGCGCACAGGTCGAGCAGCGGCCCGGGCAGGACGCCCAGCACCAGAGCGGCAAAGGCGTTGAGGGACAGGACCCAGCGCGTATCCGCCCGGGTGGCGAGGGTGAAGTCGCGCGTGGGCTCGTCCATGTACATCAGCTTCACGATGCGCAGGTAGTAGAACGCGCCGACCACGCTCATCAGCACCGCGAAGACGACCAGCCACAGGTGCCCGGCATCGAGCGCGGCCTGCAGCACGACCAGCTTCGCGAAGAAGCCGACCGTGGGCGGCACGCCCGCGAGCGAGAACATCATCACCAGCATGAGGAAGGCATACCACGGCGACCGGCGGTTCAGGCCCTTCCAGTCCTCGAGCTCCTCGGCTTCGAAGCCGGCTCGCGTGGCGAGCATCACGATGCCGAAGACGCCCAGCGTGGTGAGCACGTACGTAAGCACGTAGAACATCGCGGCGCTGTAGCCCAGCGGCGAGGCGGCGAGCAGGCCCAGCGCGAGGAAGCCCATCTGCCCGATGGTGGAGTACGCGAGCATGCGCTTCAGGTTGCCTTGCGCGATGGCCACGAGGTTGCCCAACGCGAGCGAGCCCACGGCGAGCACGATCAGCATTTGCGACCAGTCGGCCGACATGCCGTGCAGGCCGGTCACGAGCAAGCGCAGCGTGAAGGCGAAGGCGGCGATCTTGGGCGCGGCGGCGATGAAGAGCGTGGCCGGCGTCGAAGCCCCGTGGTAGACGTCCGGGATCCACATGTGGAACGGCACCAGGCCCACCTTGAAGGCGAGGCCGGCCACCACGAACACCAGGCCGAACACGAGCAGCGTGCCGTTGATCTTCACCGCACCGATGGCCTTGGAGATCTGCGTCAACTCGAGCGCGCCGGTGCCGCCGTACACCATCGACATGCCGTAGAGCAGCAGGCCGGAGGAGAGCGCACCCAGCACGAAGTACTTCATCGCGGCCTCGGTGGCACGGACGCTGTCGCGCTGCAGGGCCACCATGGCGTAGAGCGAGAGCGCCTGCAGCTCCAGGCCGATGTAGAGCGTGATGAGGTGGTGGGCCGAGACCATCATCATCATGCCCAGCGCGGCGAACAGGCCGAGCGAGAGGAACTCGCCCTTCAGCAGGCCGCGCATCTCGAGGTATTCGCGGCTGTAGAGGAGCGTGGCGGCCACCGAAAGCAGGATGGATGCCTTCAGGACCTGCGACAGGAGGTCGGAGACGAACATCCCGTTGAACGCGATCGTCGGCGGCATGCCGGCGCCGTAGACGGTGAGCACCGCGACGCCGACCAGCGACAGGATGGCGAGCCAGAACGTGACGTGCTTCTCGTGGTCGCCGAGGAAGAGGTCGACCACGAGCAATGCGCAACCGAGTGCCAGCAGCGCGATTTCCGGGGCGGCCGGGGCGATGCTCGAAAGGGTGAACACGGCGCTCATCGGACTTTCGACTCGGAGATGTGCTTCAGCAGGCCCTGGATGCTGGGGTTCATCACTTCGGTGAACGGCCGCGGGTTCACGCCCATGGCGAGCACCGCGGCGACGAGCAGCCCGAGCACGAGCTTCTCGCGCCCGTTCACGTCCGCCAGCGCCGCGACGTTGTCGTTGGCCACCGCGCCGTAGATCACGCGCTTGGCCATCCACAGGGTGTAGGCGGCGCCGAAGATGAGCGTCGTGGCGGCGAGGAAGGCCCACCAGAAGCTCACCTTGATGGTGCCCAGGACGACGAAGAATTCACCCACGAAGCCCGAGGTGCCCGGCAGGCCCGAATTGGACATCGCGAAGAACACGAAGAAGGCCGCGAACACCGGCATCTTGTTGGCCACGCCGCCGTAGTCCGAGATGCGCCTCGAATGCATGCGGTCGTAGAGGACCCCCACGCAGAGGAACATGGCCGCGGAGATGAAGCCGTGGGAGATCATCTGGATCAGGCCGCCGGTCATGCCGTCGGCATTGAAGATGAAGAAGCCCAGCGTGACGAACCCCATGTGCGAGATGGACGAATAGGCGATGAGCCGCTTCATGTCGTCCTGCACCAGCGCCACGAGGCCGATGTAGACGATGGCCACGAGGGAGAGCGTGATCATGAAACCCTGCAGCGCCTGGGACGCATCCGGGGCGATCGGCAGGTTGAAGCGCAGGAATCCGTACGCGCCGATCTTCAGCGTGATGGCCGCGAGGATGACCGAGCCGCCGGTGGGCGCTTCCGTGTGCGCGTCCGGCAGCCACGTGTGCACCGGCCACATCGGCACCTTCACCGAGAACGACGCGAACATCGCGAGGAAGATGAGGATCTGGGCCTTCAGCGACAGCGGCAGCTTGTGGTAGTCGAGGATCTCGAAGCTGCCGTTGGTGGCCTGGTAAAGGTAGATGAAGGCCGCGAGCATCAGCAGCGAGCCCAGCAGCGTGTAGAGGAAGAACTTCACCGCGGCGTACACGCGGTTCGGCCCGCCCCAGACGCCGATGATCAGGAACATCGGGATCAGCATCGCCTCGAAGAACACGTAGAAGACGATGGCGTCGAGCGCCGCGAACACGCCGTTGATGAGGCCCGACATGATGAGGAAGGACGCGAGGTACTGCGCCACGCGCTCGTTCACCGAACCCCAGGCCTGGAGCACGACGAGGATCGTCATGAAGCTGTTCAGCAGGATGAACGGCATCGAGATGCCGTCCACGCCCAGGTGGTAGTTGATGTTGAAGGCCTGGACCCAGGGCTTCATCTCGACGAACTGCATCGCGGGCGTGGGATCGAACTGCGTCCACAGCGGGATGGCGACGGCGAGGCCGGCGATCGAGCCGGCGAGTGCCAGCCAGCGCGCCGCGTTCGGGCCGCGCTTGTCGCCCCAGGCGAGCACCAGCACGCCGAAGGCGATCGGCACCCAGATGGCGAGCGAGAGCAGGGGGTATCCGGAAGGCATTGTTGTTATGTCGTCAGAACTTGCGGTACCAGAAGAACCAGAGGGACAACAGCACGAAGACCCCGAAGATCATCGTGAACGCGTAGTGGTACAGGTACCCGGTCTGCACGCGACGGGCGACCGCGGCGCCCCAGCCGATCAGGCGGGCTGTGCCGTTCACCATCAGGCCGTCGATCAGCTTCACGTCGCCCCACTTCCACATCAGCGTGCCGAGCCTGCGCGCGCCGCCGGCGAAGAACCAGTCGTTGAAGTCGTCGAAGCCGTACTTCTTCTCGAGGATCACGGCGAGCACGCCGCTCTTCTTCTTGATCACCGCGGGCAGGTCCGGCCGCACGATGTAGAGGTAGTACGCGAGTGCCGCGCCGCCGAGGGCCAGCCAGAGCGGCAGCGAGGTGAGCGAGTGGACCATCATCGCGACGGCCCCGTGGAACTCCTCGGCCATCTTCGCCATCGTGGCCGACTTCGCGATCGCGGTGCCGAAGTACGGGCCGTAGAGCATGGGCTGGATGGCGATCCACCCGATGATCACGGACGGGATCGCGAGCAGGACCAGCGGCACCGTCACCACCCACGGCGACTCGTGCGGCTCGTGGACCTCGTGGCCGTGGCCGTGGGCGTCTTGGGCATGGTCGTCGTGCGCCGGGGCCTCGCGCCAGCGCTCCTTGCCGTGGAAGGCGAAGAACACGAGGCGGAAGGAGTAGAACCCGCCCACGAAGACGCCCGCGACCGCGAGCCAGTACGCGAAGTGCGCGCCGGCCGTGTTCGACAGGTGCAGCGCCTCGATGATCGAGTCCTTGGAGAAGAAGCCCGCGAACGGCGGGATGCCGGCGTTGGCCAGCGCGCCGATCAGCACGGTGAGGTACGTGATCGGCAGGTACTTGCGAAGCCCGCCCATCCTGCGCATGTCCTGCTCGTGGTGCAGGGCGATGATCACCGAGCCCGCGCCCAGGAACAGCACGGCCTTGAAGAACGCGTGGGTCATGAGGTGGAAGATGGCCACCGGGTACGCGGCCGCGCCCAGCGCCATCGTCATGTAGCCCAGCTGCGAGAGCGTGGAGTACGCCACGACGCGCTTGATGTCGTACTGGACGATGGCGACGAGCGCCATGAAGAACGCGGTGATGGCGCCGATCACGACCACGAACGACAGCGCCGTGGGCGAAAGCTCGAAGAGCGGCGACATGCGCGCGACCATGAAGATGCCGGCCGTGACCATCGTGGCCGCGTGGATCAGCGCGGAGATGGGCGTGGGGCCTTCCATCGAATCGGGCAGCCACACGTGCAGCGGGAACTGCGCGCTCTTGCCCATCGCGCCGATGAAGAGCCCGATGCAGATCACGGTCAGCGCCGACGCGCCGTGGCGGATCATCGTCTCGCCGCCGACGAACGAGGGCAGCAGGTAGAGCTGGGTGTTGGCGAAGCGCTTCGCCTCGGCGAACACGGTGACGTAGTCGAGCGTGCCGAAGATCATGAACACGACGGCGATGGCGAGCAGGAAGCCGAAGTCGCCGACGCGGTTCACCAGGAAAGCCTTCAGGTTCGCGTAGATGGCCGTGGGACGCGTGAACCAGAACCCGATCAGCAGGTAGGAAACGAGGCCCACCGCCTCCCAGCCGAAGAAGAGCTGGAGGAAGTTGTTCGCCATCACCAGCATCATCATCGAAAAGGTGAAGAGCGAGATGTAGGCGAAGAAGCGCTGGTAGCCGGGGTCGTCGGCCATGTAGCCGATGGTGTAGAGGTGCACCATCAGCGAGACGAACGTGACCACCACCATCATCGTGACGGTGAGGGGGTCCACGAGGAAGCCCACCTGCATGCGGAAGCCCTCGCCCGCCGCCCAGGTGTAGAGCTCGCGGTCGAGCTGCGCGCCGCCGCCGATCACCTGCTGGAAGCACATCAGCGAGGCGACGAGCGAAACCAGCACCGAGGCGATGGTGACCGTGTGCGAGAACGCGCGGCCCAGCTTCCAGCCCAGGAAGCCGGCAAGCGACGCGCCCACGAGGGGCGCGAAGGCGGCGACGATGGCGAGGTTCATCAACTCCATCGTCAGCCCTTCAGCGACCCGAGGTCGTCGACGTTGATGGAGCGCAGGTTCCGGAACAGCGCCACGAGGATCGCCAGGCCGATGGCCGACTCGGCCGCCGCCACGGTGAGGATGAAGAACACGAAGACCTGGCCCGAGAGGTCGCCCAGGTGGCGCGAGAAGGCCACGAAGTTCAGGTTCACCGCGAGGAGCATCAGCTCGATCGCCATCAGCAGCACGATCAGGTTCTTCCGGTTCAGGAAGATCCCCACGACGCTGATCGCGAAGAGGATCGCGCCGAGCACGAGGTAGTGGTTGAGCGGGATCACTTCACGTCCTTCACGATCTTCAGGCGGTTGGCGCGGTTGGCCTCGAGCTGCTCGCGCGGATCCTGGTACTTGGTTTCCTTCCGGCGGCGCAGCGTGATCGCGATGGCGGCGACGATCGCCACCAGCAGGATGACCGCGGCCAGCTCGAAGGGCAGCAGGTAGTCGGTGTAGAGCACCGCACCCAGCGCCTTGGTGTTGGAGCCCGCGGGCATCACGGCGGAGGCGGGCATCTCGTTCATGTTCACCTTGGTGTAGAGCACCACGACCATCTCGCCCGCCATCAGGGCGCCGATGCCGCCGGCCAGCGGGAGGTGCTTCCAGAAGCCCTCGCGCAGCTTGTCGAAGTTGATGTCGAGCATCATCACGACGAAGAGGAAGAGCACCATCACCGCGCCCACGTAGACCAGCACGAGCGTGATGGCGAGGAACTCCGCCTGAGCGAGCAGCCACAGCGCCGAGGCGGTGAAGAAGCACAGCACGAGGAAGAGCGCCGCGTGCACGGGGTTGCGCGCCGTCACCACGCGCAGCGCCGCGAGGATCAGGATGATCGCGAAGACCCAGAAGGTGACGAGGGGAAGGTTGAGCGCCATGGCTAGCGGTAGAGCGCGTCGGCCGCGCGGTCCTCGGCGATCTGCTTTTCCCAGCGGTCGCCCACGGCGAGCAGCATCGGCTTGGTGAAGTAGAGGTCGCCCTTCTTCTCCCCGTGGTACTCGAGGATGCGCGTCTCGACGATGGAATCGACCGGGCAGCTCTCCTCGCAGAAGCCGCAGAAGATGCACTTGGTGAGGTCGATGTCGTAGCGGGTCGTCCGGCGCGTGCCGTCGTCGCGCTGCTCGCTCTCGATGGTGATGGCGAGCGCGGGGCAGACGGCTTCGCACAGCTTGCAGGCGATGCAGCGTTCCTCCCCGTTCGGATAGCGGCGCAGCGCGTGCAGGCCGCGGAAGCGCGGGCCCTGCGGCGTCTTCTCCTCCGGGAACATCACGGTCACCTTGCGGGCGAACAGGTAGCGCCCGGTGAGGCGCAGCCCCTTCAGGAGCTCGCCCAGCATCAGGCTTCCGAGGACATCCTTGGTGCGATCGATGACGCTCATTTTCCGAACCACCAGGAGAAGGGTGCGATGCCGGAGAGGGGCGGCAGCATCATGACGCCGACCACGACGATCCACACCAGCGTGATGGGGATGAACACCTTCCAGCCGAGCCGCATGATCTGGTCGTAGCGGTAGCGCGGGAACGACGCGCGGATCCACAGGAACAGGAACATGAAGAACGAGATCTTCAGCAGGAACCACCAGATGCCGGGGACGGCGAGGAACGCGAGCGCCGTGCCGTCGAGGTAGTAGACCGGGAAGGGCGAGAGCCAGCCGCCGAGGAAGAGCAGGCTCGCCAGCACGCCCACCAGGATCATGTTGGCGTACTCGGCGAGGAAGAAGACCGCGAAGGTCATGCCCGAGTATTCGACGTGGAAGCCGGCCACGATCTCGCTCTCGCCCTCGGCCACGTCGAACGGGTGGCGGTTGGTTTCGGCCAGCCCGGCGATGAAATAGACCATGAAGAGCGGGAAGAGCGGGATGAAGAACCACTCGAGCATCCCGTACTTCCCGTCCTGGCGCAGCACGACGTCGGTGAGGTTCAGGCTCTGCGCGGCCATCAGCGCGCCGACGAGCGCGAAGCCCATGGCGATCTCGTAGGAGACGACCTGGGCCGCCGAGCGCAGGGCTCCGATGAACGCGTACTTCGAGTTCGAGGCCCAGCCGGCGATGATGATGCCGTAGACGCCCATCGAGGTGAGCGAGAGCACGACCAGCAGCCCCGCGTCGACGTTGGCGATCACCCAGCCCGGCGAGAACGGCACGATGGCCCACACGCCCAGCGCGGGCGCGACGGCGATGATCGGCGCGAGGAGGAACAGCGCCTTCGACGCGCCGTCGGGAATGATCTGCTCCTTCATGAGGAGCTTGATCGCGTCGGCGATCGGCTGCAGCACGCCCTTCCAGCCCACGCGGTTCGGGCCCTTGCGCACCTGGATCCATCCGATGACCCAGCGTTCGACCAGCTGGTAGTAGAGGACCGTCAGCAGCAGGGGCACGAGCACCATCACGATGCCGGCGAGCGACTTCGCGAAGGTCCACGCATACGGGCCGTACTGCGGGCCGAAGTATTGGGTGAAGGTGCCCTGCACCTGGGTGAGGATCTCGTTCAAGCGGCCCTCTGCGCTTCGGCCTTCTCGATCGTGAGCTCGCCCTCGCCCAGTCCGGCGGTCTCGCGGATGCCGCGCGCAAGCCGCACGCAGCCCTCGGGTACGGACGCATCGGCCACGGCGGGCACCAGGGCTTCCCCGCTGCCCTGCCGCACCTTCACCGACTGGCCCTCGGCCAGGCCCAGCGCGGCGAACGCAGCCGGCGCGAGGCGCGCGAAGCGGCTGCCCTGCGCCTCGGCGGTCTTCTGCAGCGACGGCGAGCGGCGCACGACGGGATCGCCGGCGTAGAGCGGGAATTCGGCGATGCGCTCGAAGCGGCCGGTGGCCGCGGCAGGCGCCGCACCGACGCCCGATACGGCGTTGCCGAGGCCGGAGCGCGCCCAGGCTTGCAGGTCGGGCGCGATCGCGTGGCGTACGGCATCGAGCGTTTCGGCTTCGAAGGCGCCCTTGAAGCCCAGCGTCGAGCCGAGCATGCGCAGCACCTTCCAGGCCGGGCGCGAATCGCCGAGCGGTTTCACGACCGCGTTGAACGACTGGACGCGGCCTTCCATGTTCACGAACGTGCCGCCGGTCTCGGTGAACGGGCCGATCGGCAGCATCACGTGCGCGAGTTCCGACAGGCCGTTGCGGTACGCGGTGAGCGCGACCACGAATTCGGCGCCGGCCAGCGCGCGCGTGGCACCCGGGGCGCAATCGGCCTCGGGTTCGAGGCCCGCCAGCAGGTAGCCGCGGCGGGGCGAGGCGATCATCGCGTGCGCATCGAGGCCCTTCGAGGCCACGGCGCCGGCCAGGTGCGCGCCGACGGCATTGGGCCCTTCGGGCATCACGCCGACGGTGGAGCCGGTGAGCTTCGCCAGCTCGTGCGCGGCCGCGAGGACCTGCGCGTACTGGGGATGCTGTTGCGCGTAGTGGCCGAGCAGGATCGCGGAGCGCTTGCCCTTCAGCGCGTCGGCGAAGCCCGCGACGCCGGCGGCCAGCGCCGACGGCTTCACGACCTTCTTGCCGGCCAGCGGAATCAACAGGTTGTCGTCCGCGACGTGCAGCACGTGCACGGCGAGGCCCTTCTTCGCCGCGGCGCGCAGGCGCGTGGCGATGAGGGGTTGCTCCTTGCGCAGGGTGGAGCCCACGAGGAGCACGGCCTCCAGCTTCGAGAGTTCCGCCACGGGCAGGCCCAGCCACGGTGCGCCGGAAGTCTTCGGGAACGACGACTGGCGAATGCGGCTGTCGATGTTCTCGGAGCCCAACGCGCGGACCAGGGCCTGCGCGAGGTGGAGCTCCTCGACCGTGAGGTTCGGGGCCACGAGGCAGCCCAGTGCATCTCCGCCGTGCTTCACCGCGACGTCCTTCAGGCCCTTGGCGACCACGTCGAGGGCTTCAGGCCACTCGACTTCGGCCCAGCCCGTGGAACGCTTCACCATCGGGCGCACGAGGCGGTCGTCGGCATTCAGGCCCTCGTACGCGAAACGATCGCGGTCCGAGAGCCAGCACTCGTTGAGCGTTTCGTCCTCGAGCGGGAGCGCGCGCATCACGCGGTCCTGCTTGGTCTGGATCACGAGGCCGGAACCGAGCGAATCGTGCGCGGAGACCGACTTGCGGCGCGACAGCTCCCACGAACGCGCGGTGTAGCGGAACGGCTTCGAGGTGAGCGCGCCGACCGGGCAGAGGTCGATCATGTTGCCGGACACTTCGGAGTCGACCGTGCGGCCGACGAACGAGAGGATCTCCGAGTGCTCGCCGCGCCCGGCCATGCCCAGCTCCATCACGCCGGCCACTTCCTGGCCGAAGCGCACGCAACGCGTGCAATGGATGCAGCGCGTCATGTCGGTGGAGATGAGCGGGCCCAGGTCCTTGTTCGTGACGACGCGCTTCTCCTCGGTGTAGCGCGAGGCGGAGCCGCCGTAGCCCACGGCGAGGTCCTGCAGCTGGCATTCGCCGCCCTGGTCGCAGATCGGGCAGTCGAGCGGGTGGTTGATGAGCAGGAACTCCATCACGCCCTTCTGCGCGTCGATGGCGAACTGCGAATGCGTCTGCACCTTCATGCCCTCGGTGGCGGGCGTCGCGCAGGCCGGCAGCGGCTTGGGCGCCTTCTCCACCTGCACGAGGCACATGCGGCAGTTGGCCGCGATCGAGAGCTTCTTGTGGTAGCAGAAGTGCGGCACGAAGAAGCCCAGCTTGTTGGCGGCCTCCATGACGGTCTGGCCGTTCTCCACGGTGACCGCCTTGCCGTCGATTTCCAGGTTGATGGGCATCAGTCCGCCGCCATTTTCGCGCTGTCGGGATTGGCCGAGCTGTAACCGCCGGGCTTCACGCTGCAGCACTTGTGCTTGATGTGGTGCTCGAATTCCTCGCGGAACACCTTCACGAACGCGCGCACCGGCATCGCGGCCGCGTCGCCCAGCGCGCAGATCGTGCGGCCCTGGATGTTGTCGGCGAGGTTCAGCAGGAGGTCGAGGTCTTCCATGCGGCCCTCGCCGTGCTCGATCCTCTGGATGATGCGGTAGAGCCAGCCCGTGCCTTCGCGGCACGGGGTGCACTGCCCGCAGGATTCCTCGTAGTAGAAGTAGGCGAGCCGCTCCGCCGCCTTCACCATGCAGGTTTCCTCGTCCATCACGATCACCGCGCCCGAGCCCAGCATCGAGCCGGCCTTCGCGATGGAGTCGTAGTCCATGTCGGTGGCCATCATCACTTCGCCCGTGAGCACGGGCATGGACGAGCCGCCGGGAATGACGCCCTTGATCTTCTTGCCGCCGCGCATGCCGCCGGCCATCTCGAGCAGCTTCGCGAACGGCGTTCCAAGCTTCACTTCGTAATTACCGGGCCGGTTGACATGTCCGGACACCGAAAAAATCTTGGTCCCGCCGTTGTTGGGCTTGCCCATGCCGAGGAACCAGTCGCCGCCGTTCATCACGATGGCGGGGACGGCCGCGAAGGTCTCGGTGTTGTTGATCGTGGTCGGCTTGCCGTAGACGCCGTAGGAGGCCGGGAACGGCGGCTTGAAGCGCGGCTGGCCCTTCTTGCCCTCGAGCGACTCCAGCAGCGCCGTCTCCTCGCCGCAGATGTAGGCGCCGTACCCGTGGTGGGCGTGGAGCTCGAAGTCGAAGCCGCCGCCCAGGATGTTCTTGCCGAGGTAGCCGGCCGCGCGCGCTTCCTCGAGGGCTTCCTCGAAGCGCTCGTACTCGGCCCAGATCTCGCCGTGGATGTAGTTGAACCCGACCGTGGCCCCCATGCAGTACCCGGCGATGATCATTCCCTCGATGAGGATATGCGGGTTGTAGCGGTGGATGTCGCGGTCCTTGAACGTGCCGGGCTCGCCCTCGTCGGAATTGCACACGACGTACTTCTGCCCGGTGTAGTTCTTGGGCATGAAGGTCCACTTCAGGCCCGTGGGGAACCCGGCGCCGCCGCGGCCGCGCAGCGCGCCCTTCTTCACCTCGGCGATGATCGCGTCCGGGGTGAGCTTCTCGTTCACGATCTTCTTCAGCGCCGCATAGCCGCCGCGCGCCTCGTAGTCCTTCAGGCGCCAGTTCTCGCCCGTGAGGCCCTTCATGATGACGGCGTCGGGGCCGTAGTCGATGATGGCCATTACTTCAGCTCCTCGATCAGCTTGTCCAGCTTCGCGTTCGACATGAAGCTGCACATGCGCTTGTTGTCCACGAGGAGCACCGGCGCATCGCCGCACGCGCCCATGCACTCGCCTTCCTTCAGCGTGAACGCGCCGTCGGCCGTGGTCTCGTTGAAGTCCACGCCGAGCTTCTTCTTCAGGTACTCGGCCGCGTCCGCGCCGCCGGAGAGCGCGCACGGCAGGTTGGTGCACACGGTCACCTTGTGGCGCGCGTTCGGCTTCAAGTTGTACATCGCGTAGAACGTGGCGACCTCGTAGACCGCGACGGGCGGCATGCCCAGCACCTTCGCGACCGCTTCCATCACCTCGTTGGAGAGCCAGCCGTGCTCGTCCTGCGCGATGGCGAGCGCGCTCATCACCGCGGACTGGCGCTGCTCGGGCGGGTACTTGCGCGTTTCGCGCTCGATCTTCTCGACCGCGCTGGCGGAGAGCATCGTCATTCGCCTTTCCAGTAATCCACGGCGCTGGAGACTTCCGTCATGTGGCGCAGGCGCGTCGTGCCGGCGCCGCCGAACGCGCCGACCTTGCCCGAATCCGGGTACTCGCAGACCTCCGCGGGCAGCATGGTCGACACGGAAATGTAGGCGAGGGGCGCATCGGAATCGTTGACGATCTGGTGCGCGGTATCCGGCCCGCCCGTGGGGCAGCAGATGAAGTCGCCGGCGCGCACCTTGCGCGTCTCCTGGCCGTAGCGCAGCGTGCCGGTGCCCTTCACGATGAAGAACATCTCCTCTTCGCCGTGGTGGCTGTGGAACGGGCACGACCGCTTGCCCGGGGGCACCACGTCGTACGAATACCCGAGGTCCTTGGCACCGAGCATCGGGCCGATGCGCGCGCCCTCGGACCGGTACTGGTCACCCTGCTCGAACGGCTCGAGCTTGAGTTCGTCGATGTTGACGACACGCTTGGCAATGACGCTCACCGGTCGACCTCGCCGAAGACGATGTCCATGGTGCCGATGATGGCGACCACGTCCGCGATCATGTGGCCCTTGGTCATCTCGTCCATCGCCGACAGGTGCGCGAAGCCCGGCGCGCGGATCTTCATGCGCCACGGCTTGTTCGCCCCGTCGGAGCACAGGAAGATGCCGAACTCGCCCTTCGGGTGCTCGACCGCGGCGTACACCTCGCCCGGGGGCACGTGGAAGCCTTCGGAGAAGAGCTTGAAATGGTGGATCAGCTCTTCCATCGACGCCTTCATCTCCTCGCGCGACGGCGGGGCCACCTTGTGGTTCGAGGTGATGACCGGGCCGGGATTCTTGCGCAGCCACGCGACGCACTGCTGGATGATCCGGTTGGATTCGCGGAACTCCTGCATGCGCACGAGGTAGCGGTCGTAGCAATCGCCGTTCGTGCCGACCGGAATGTCGAAGTCGAGCTTGTCGTAGACCTCGTACGGCTGCTTCTTGCGCAGGTCCCAGGCGATGCCCGAGCCCCGCAGCATCGGGCCGGTGAAGCCCAGCGCCTGCGCGCGCTCCGGCGTCACCACGCCGATGCCCACGGTGCGCTGCTTCCAGATGCGGTTCTCGGTGAGGAGCGTCTCGTACTCGTCGACGTAGCCCGGGAAACGCCGGGTGAAATCCTCGATGAAGTCGAGCAGCGAACCCTGGCGATTCTCGTTCAGGCGCTTGATCTCGGCCTCGTTCTTCACCTGCGAGGGCTTGTACTGCGGCATCTTCTCGGGAAGGTCGCGGTAGACCCCGCCCGGGCGGTAGTACGCAGCGTGCATGCGCGCGCCCGACACCGCCTCGTAGCAATCCATGAGGTCTTCGCGCTCGCGGAAGGCGTAGAGGAAGACGGTCATCGCGCCCACGTCCAGCGCGTGCGCGCCCAGCCAGAGCAAATGGTTCAGGATCCGCGTGATCTCGTCGAACATCACGCGGATGTACTGCGCGCGTTTGGGCACGTCCACGCCGAGCAGCTTCTCGATGGCCATCACGTACGCGTGCTCGTTGGCCATCATCGAGACGTAGTCGAGGCGGTCCATGTACGGGACCGTCTGGATGTAGGTGCGCGTCTCGGCGAGCTTCTCGGTGGCGCGGTGCAGCAGGCCGATGTGCGGGTCGGCTCGCTGGATCACTTCGCCGTCGAGCTCCAGCACCAGGCGCAGCACGCCATGGGCCGCCGGATGCTGCGGCCCGAAGTTCATCGTGTAGTTGCGGATTTCGGCCATGCGTCAGGTTTTCCCGGAATCGCCGTAGGAGCCCTCGCGGATCACGCGCGGCACGATTTCGCGCGGCTCGATGGAGACCGGCTGGTAGATCACCCGGCGCTGCTGCGGGTCGTAGCGCATCTCGACGTAGCCGGAGATCGGGAAGTCCTTGCGGAACGGGTGGCCCACGAAGCCGTAGTCCGTGAGGATGCGGCGCAGGTCCGGGTGCCCCTTGAAGATGATGCCGTAGAGGTCGAAAGCCTCGCGCTCGAACCAGTTGGCCCCGGGCCACACGTCGATCACCGAATCCACGACGGGCATGTCGTCGTTGGGCGCGAAGACCTTCACGCGCACCCGCGTGTTGTGGCGGATGGAGAGCAGGTTGTAGATCACCGCGAAGCGCGGGCCGTCGTAGGCGCCATCGCCGAAGCCGCTGTAGTCGACGCCGATCACGTCGATCAGCGTGGTGAACGCGAGCGCCGCGTCGTCGCGCAGCAGCTTCATCGCGGCGACGAGGTCGGCCGCGGCCACCGTGACGGTGAGCTCGCCGCGATCGGACACGGAGGAGCGCACGCGCTCGCCCAGTGCGGTTTCGACGGAGCCCTTCAGGGCCTCCAGGTTGGCTGGCATTCGGCTAGCGGCGCGAGATGGTGTGGGTTCGCTTGATCTTGTTCTGCAACTGGATGAGGCCGTAGAGCAGCGCTTCGGCCGTCGGCGGGCATCCCGGCACGTAGATGTCCACGGGCACGATGCGGTCGCAGCCGCGCACGACGGCGTACGAGTAGTGGTAGTAGCCGCCGCCGTTGGCGCACGTGCCCATCGAGAGTACCCAGCGCGGCTCGGCCATCTGGTCGTAGACCTTGCGCAGCGGCGGGGCCATCTTGTTGCAGAGCGTGCCGGCGACGATCATGAGATCCGACTGGCGCGGGCTCGGGCGAAACACGATGCCGAAGCGGTCGAGGTCGTAACGCGCGGCGCCGGCATGCATCATCTCGACCGCGCAGCAGGCGAGGCCGAAGGTCATGGGCCAGAGCGAGCCGGTGCGCGCCCAGTTGAGGACGCTGTCGACGGTGGTGACGACGAAGCCCTGGTCGGACAGGCCGCCTTCTTTCATCACTCCCATTCGAGCGCTCCTTTTTTCCATTCGTAGACGAAGCCCACGACGAGGATCGCGAGGAACACCATCATCGCCCAGAACCCGAACCAGCCGAGGTCCTGCAGCACGACCGCCCACGGGAAGAGGAAGGCGATCTCGAGGTCGAAGAGGATGAAGAGGATTGCCACGAGGTAGTAGCGCACGTCGAACTTCATGCGCGCGTCCTCGAAGGCCTCGAATCCGCATTCGAACGGGGAAAGCTTTTCGGGATCCGGGTTCTGCGCCCCGGACAGCCGCGCGAGCGCGCCGCTGACGGCGATGCCACCGACGCCCACCAGCGCGCCGATGACGAGGAACAGCAGGACCGGGAAATAGTTCTCGAGCATGCAGCCCTTACCGCCTTTTGTTGGTGCCGTCGAAGAGACTCGAACTCTTACGCCTTTCGGCACTGCCCCCTCAAGACAGCGTGTCTACCAATTCCACCACGACGGCAACGCTTTGTGCAGCAAATCGACTGCGAGGGACCTCGCGAACCCGCGAGGGTACTTACTTCGGGATCTCCTGGGACTTGCCGGCGGCCGGAGCGCCCGGCACGACCGGGGCGGCGGGCGCGGTCTTCGCGGCGTCCTTCGCATCGGTCTTCGGGGCCTCGAGGCCGGAGGTGACGCCGCCCGACTTGGCCGGCGACGCGGAGAAATACGTGAGCCCCAGGCTGGTCGCGAAGAACACCGCCGCGAGCACGCCCGTGGAGCGCGAAAGGAAGTTGGCGGCGCCCGCGGAGCCGAAGAGGCTGCCCGCCGAGCCGCTGCCGAAGGCCGCGCCCATGTCGGCGCCCTTGCCGTGCTGGAGCAGCACGAGGATCACGACCGAGAAGGCCGCGAGGATGTGCAGGATCAGGATTGCCGTTTGCATCTGGAACCTTTCGAATTCACCTTGCGGCGCCGGCAGCCCGCCAGATCGCCACGAAATCTTCCGCTACCAGCGACGCCCCGCCGATCAAGCCGCCATCGACATCCGGCATCGCGAACAACTCCGCCGCGTTCGACCCCTTGACGCTTCCTCCGTAGAGGATCGCCAGGCCCTTCGCGACACCTGCATCCTTCGCGGCGATGCGCTGGCGGATGAATGCCTGCGCTTCGTTCGCCTGGGCCGCCGTCGCCGTGCGGCCCGTTCCGATCGCCCAGACCGGCTCATACGCGAGCACGGCCCCTTCGAGGCTCGCCGCGCCGTGCTTCTCGAGCAGGCTGTCCACCTGCGCCGCGAGCACCTTTTCCATCACGCCGGACTCGCGCTCCGCGAGCGTTTCCCCGACGCAGAAGATCGGCGTGAGGCCCGATCGCTTCGCCGCGGCGAACTTCTCCACGACGATCGCATCCGTGTCGCCGAACACAGTCCGGCGTTCCGAGTGCCCGACGATCGCGTAGCGAGCGCCGAACTCCGCCACCATGCCGCCCGACACGTCGCCGGTATAGGCGCCCTTGTCGAACCGGCTCACGTCCTGGCAACCCCAGGCGATGGCCGAGCCCTTCAGCAGGCTTTCGGCCTGGTCCAGGTACGGAAACGGCACGCAAACCGCGCAATGCCGCCCCGGGGCCGCCGCGACGCCCGCTAACACCGCCTTCAGGAGGGCCTGGTTGCCGGCGAGACTGCCGTTTTGCTTCCAGTTGCCGACAACGTACTTGGGGCGCATGGCGTCCGGTCTTCTTGCCGTAGCTGACTCTCGGAAAACCCGACGATTTTACCGCGTCGCAGCATGGGGGGTCAAACACGCCGCCCGCCTCGCGCTTGACTTTCGCCGTCGTTTCTATAATTCTGGAAATATGAAACTGACAAATGCGGTGCGGGTTCTCGAGGCGCTGGCCCAGGAAACCCGGCTTTCCATCTTCAGGGCGCTGGTCCAGGCGGGGCCCGAGGGCGTCGCCGCCGGGGTGATCGCCGAAGCCGTCGGCGCGCCCGCGTCCACCCTCTCCTTCCACCTGAAGGGCCTGGCCGCCGCCGGGCTCGTGAAGGCGCGGCAGGACGGCCGGTTCATTTACTACGCCGCCAACTACGCGGAGATGTCCGAGCTGATCGCCTTCCTCACCGAGAAATGCTGCCAGGGCATGCCCGCGCCGCAGGTGGCGCGCATCGGGCAGGCCGTGGCCGCCTGTTGCCCGCCCGCCGACCCCCCCAAAAGGAGTGCCGCATGAAGAGCGAATCGTCGAAGCGCGTCGTGGCCGTGATCGGCGCCGGGCCCGTGGGCCTCGCCGCCGCCGCGCACCTGCTTGAACGCGGCCTGCAGCCCCTCGTGTTCGAGGCCGGTGCAACCATCGCGGGAAGCTTGCAGGACGTGCGGCACGTGAAGCTCTTCTCGCCGTGGCGCTACAACATGGACGCTGCGGCACTGCGCCTGCTCTCCACGACGCCGTGGCGTGCTCCGGCGTTGGACGACCTGCCCACCGCAGGCGAGGTCATCGACCACTACCTCGCGCCGCTCGCGGAACATCCGTCCCTGTCGGGCGCGATCCTCTTGCGGCACCGCGTCGAGAGCCTTTCGCGCGACGGCTTCGACAAGGTGAAGACCCAGGGTCGCGACGACGCGCCCTTCGTGATCCGCGCGGAGACGCCCGGGGGCCCGCGAGAATTCCGCGCCTGGGCGGTGATCGACGCCACCGGGACGTGGGCGCGCCCCAACCCGCTCGGCGCGAACGGCCTTCCAGCCATCGGCGAACGCGAATCGGCCGCGCACATCGCCTATGGCATGCCCGACGTCCTGGGCGCGATGCGCAAGCGATACGCCGGCAAGCGCGTGTTGGTCGCCGGTGCGGGCCACTCGGCGGCGGGCGGATTGCTGGCGCTCGCAAGACTCGCCGAGGAAGAAAAGGGGACCCGCATCGCGTGGACCATTCGCGGCCACAACTTCGCGCGCATCTTCGGCGGCGGGGAGAATGATGGCCTGTCCGCCCGCGGCGCGCTCGGCCAGCGGTTGAAGCGCTTGTCGGAGAGCGGGCAGCTCGAAGTGCACGCCGACTTCCGCACTTCGGCCCTTCGCCCGTCCAACGGTGCGATCACCGTCGAAGGCCTCGGCCCCGACGGTTCGACGCGCACGATCGAAGGCATCGACGAGATCATCGTCGCCACCGGCGGAAGGCCCGATCTCTCGATCGCCTCGGAACTGCGATTGAAGCTCGACGCGTGGCTGGAAAGCACGGAGGCGCTCGCCCCCCTCATCGATCCCAACGTCCACAGTTGTGGCACGGTGCGGCCGCATGGGCACCGGGAACTGGCGCATCCGGAAGTTCGCTACTACGCGGTGGGCTCGAAGAGTTACGGCCGCGCGCCCAACTTCCTGCTCGCCACGGGATACGAACAGGTCCGCTCGGTCGCCGCGGCACTCGCGGGGGATTTCGCGGCGGCCGATCTCGTGCAGCTCGAGTTGCCGCAGACCGGCGTGTGCTCGACGCAATTCGACGAAGCCTCTTCCGGATGCTGCTCGAGCGGCGAGCCGGCAGCCGCCGAGGTCGAATTGCCCGTGCTCGCGTCGTCCTCCTGCTGCGGAGGCCCGCCCAAGGCGCGCGAGGACAGCTGCTGCGCCGTCGACGAAGTCGCCAAGGACGCGGGCAAGGCCGGGTGCGCAACGATAGGCGGCGGAGGCTGCGGCACGCGCAAGCGCGAATCCGAATCGGCCTGATCCCGCGCGCCCGTGAAACTCGCTCCACTCGTCTCCGCGCTGGGAATCGCCCAGATCATTTCGTGGGGCAGCCTGTTCTACGCGATCGGCGTGCTCGGCGCGCCGATGCGCGCGGAGCTGGGCGTGAGCGAGCTCTTCCTGTTCTCGGTCTTCACGGGTGCTCTGCTGGTGTCCGGCACGTTCGCCACGCTCGCCGGGCGCCTCATCGACCAGCGCGGCGGGCGTTTCGTGCTCTCGCTCGGTTCCGTGCTCTCGATCGTCGCGATGTTGTTGCTCGCGACCGCGCCCAACGCCGCGGTCATGGTCGCCGGTTGGCTGGTGGCCGGAGCCGCAATGGCCTTCTGCCTCTACGATCCAGCGTTCGCGACGCTGAGCCGCCACGCCGGTGAACGCTACCGGCGCTCGGTCACCGCCCTCACCTTGTTCGGCGGCTTTGCGAGCACGGTGTTCTGGCCGCTCTCGCTGCTGCTGCTCGAAGCGTGGGGCTGGCGCATGACGTTCGCGATCTACGCGGGCATCCACGCCTTCGTCTGCTTTCCGATCCATCGCCTGTTCGTCCCCAGGCACCTGGCGCTGCCGCACGAAGCGCACGGCGAGACCGCCGAGCCTTCTCCCGCGCTGGGCGACCCGCGCCTGCCGTGGCTCACGTGGAGCTTCGCGGCGGCGACCTTCGTGTTCGGCGTGGTCGCGGTGCATCTGATCAGCCTCCTCACCAGCGCGGGCCTCACGGCCGCGCAGGCCGTCACGATCTCGATGCTGGTCGGGCCGATGCAAGTGGCCGGACGCATCATCGAGCTGGGCATCTCCGGGCGTGTACGCGCAGTGACGGTCGGCGTGGTCGCGTTCCTCCTAATGCTGGTCTCGCTGGTCGCGCTGATCAGCGTGGAGGGATTCGGCATCGCCGCGATCGTATTCGTCACCGCCTACGGATGGGGCAATGGCGTCCTCACGATCGTGAAGGGGACGGCTCCGGCGGAACTCTTCGGGCGCCAGGGCTTCGGCGCGCTGCTGGGGCACATCTCGCGGGCGGGCCTCTATGCGAAGGCCGTGGCGCCCGCCTCCTTCTCGGGCCTGCTGGCGCTGGGATTGACTCGCAACGCTGCATTGGCCGCGATGGTCACGGTTTCCATCGCGGGGCTCGGCAGTTTCCTGATGGCCCTCCGCAAACGACCATGACCCAACGAACCTACAACGTGCTCTTCCTCTGCACCGGCAATTCGGCCCGGTCGATCCTGGCCGAAGTGCTCACGAACCAGCTCGGTGGCGGGCGCTTCCGCGCCTACTCGGCAGGCAGCCATCCCACCGGCAGGGTCAATCCCTTTGCCCTCGAAACGCTCGCGGGTTTCGGATTCCCGACCGAGGGGCTGCGCAGCAAGAACTGGGACGAGTTCGCCGCATCGGGTGCTCCGCCGATGGACTTCATCCTCACCGTCTGCGACAACGCGGCGGGCGAGGTGTGCCCCATCTGGCCGGGCAAGCCCGTGACGGCCCATTGGGGATTGCCGGATCCCGCGGCCGTCGAAGGCGCCGATGCGCAGAAGCGCGCCGCCTTTCGCGAAACGGCGACGGTCCTGCGCCGGCGCATCGAGTTGCTCGCCAGCCTGCCGGTCGAAAAACTCGACCGCCTTTCGATCCAGGCGCGGCTGAAGGAATTCGGCCGGACATGAAGGCAAGCCTTCCCCGACGGCTTGCGGCCGAGGCGTTGGGAACGACACTGCTTCTCGCGATGATCATCGGCTCGGGGATCATGGGCGAGCGGCTGGCTGGAGGGAATGCGGCGATCACGCTGCTCGCCAACAGCTTCGCGACCGGGTGCGGCCTCGCCGTGCTGATCCTGGTGCTGGGGCCGGTCTCGGGCGCGCACTTCAACCCGGTCGTGAGTCTCGTCGCGACGCTGGACCGGGAACTGCCGCGCCGCGACCTCGCGCCCTACGTCGCCGTGCAGATCGTCGCTGCGTTCGTCGGCGTCACGGTGGCCCATTTCATGTTCGCCGATCCGCTCTTCTCCGCTTCCGTGAAGGTGCGAGCCGGTCCCGCGCAGTGGTTCAGCGAAGCCGTGGCCACGTTCGGGCTGCTCGTGGTCATCCTCGGCTGCACGCGGCAGAAAATCGCGGCGACACCCTATGCCGTCGCCGCGTACATCACCGCGGCCTACTGGTTCACCGCCTCGACGTCGTTCGCGAATCCCGCCGTCACGCTGGCGCGATCGGCGAGCAACACGTTCGCAGGAATCCGGCCCGATGACGTCGCGGCGTTCGTGCTGGCCCAACTGGTGGGTGCGTTGGCCGCGATGGGCGCGATGCGCTGGCTGCTGCCGCGATCGGACGCGCGCGCGACCTAGGCGGCGGCCGGCGTGCTCGAGGCACGCATCGCCGCGGCGATCGCCTCGGCGAGACGCTTCACGCGTTCGCGGTCCTCGCCCTCGACCATCACGCGCACGACCGGCTCGGTGCCCGAGGGGCGCAGGAGCACGCGGCCGCGATCGCCGAGCTCCGCCTTCGCCGCATCGACCGCGGCGCGCACGCCGGGCGACGACTGGAAATCGAACGCGGCGCCGAGCTGCACGTTCACCAGCACCTGCGGCATCAGCACGAGGTCGCGCGTGAGGTCGCCCAGCGTCTGGCCGCTCGCCACCAGCGCGGCGAGCACCTGCAACGCGGAGATGATCGCGTCGCCGGTCGAGTGGCTGTCGAGGCAGAGCAGGTGGCCCGAATTCTCGCCGCCGCATTCCCAGCCCTTCTCGAGCAACGCCTCGAGCACGTAGCGGTCCCCGACCTTCGCGCGCACGAAGCCCACGCCGAGCTCGCCCAGCCGCCGCTCGAGGGCGAAGTTGGTCATGAGGGTACCCACCACGCCGCCGCGCAGCGTGCCTTCGCGCTGGCGGTGCTTCACGATCGCGTAGAGGAGCTGGTCGCCGTCGAAGAGGCGCCCGTCGTGGTCGGCCATCGCGAGCCGGTCGCCATCGCCGTCGAACGCGATGCCGAAGTCGGCCTTGTGCTCGATCACCGCGGCGGCGACGGTGCCCGGCGACGTGGCGCCGCAGCGGTCGTTGATGTTCACGCCGTTGGGCCGGTCTCCGATCGTGACCACTTCCGCACCCAGTTCCTGGAAGGCGCGCGGACCGACGCGATAGCTGGCGCCATGCGCGCAGTCGACGACCAGCTTCAGGCCGCGCAGCGAGCGCTGCTTCGGAAACGTGCCCTTGCAGAATTCGAGGTAACGGCCCTCGGCATCGTGCACGCGCGTGGCCTTGCCGTAGGCGGAGGGCGCGGGCGGCGTCATCGGTTCATCGAGGGCGGACTCGATGTCGCGCTCCACCGCGTCGGGAAGCTTCATCCCGTCGGCGGAGAAGAACTTGATGCCGTTGTCCTCGAACGGATTGTGCGAAGCCGAGATCATGATCCCCGCCGAAAGGCGCAGCGCCCGGGTGAGGAACGCGACGGCCGGCGTGGGCATCGGACCGAGCAGCAGCGTGTCCACGCCCGCGCTCGACAGGCCCGACTCGAGCGCGGACTCGAGCATGTAGCCGGAGAGCCTCGTGTCCTTGCCGATCAGGACGGCGGGGCGATCGCGGTGCGGGGGCGCCACGTCGGCTCGCGACAGGATCTTCCCGGCGCAGTAGCCCAGCCGCATCATGAAGTCGGGCGTGATGGGCGCCAGGCCGGCACGGCCACGGATGCCATCCGTGCCGAAGTATTTGCGGCTCATCGCAGCGCCATCCAGGTCTTGATCGCGTCCACCGTTTCCTTCACGTCGTGCACGCGCACGAAACTGGCGCCATTCTGCACGGCGAGCAGGGCCGCCGCAACGCTCGCGGCGAGGCGCTCCTCGACCGGCCGGCCCGTGATCTCGCCCAGCGTTCGCTTGCGCGAGAGCCCGGCCAGCACGGGATAGCCCAGGGCCGCCAGCTTCGGCAGCGCGCGAAACAGGGCTGCGTTGTGTTCGAGCGTCTTGCCGAAACCGAAGCCCGGGTCGAGCACGATCGCCTCGTGCAGGACGCCCGCGGCCTCGAGCGCCGCCGCGCGCGCGCGAAGGAACGCGCTCACTTCGGCGACGACGTCGCCGTAGCGAGGCTGCGATTGCATGGTCGCCGGCTCGCCCTGCATGTGCATCACGCACACCGCGACGCGCCGGGCCGTGATGGCCTCCACCGCGCCCTCGGCACGAAACGCGTTCACGTCGTTCACCATCGCGCAGCCCGCTTCGATCGCCTCGCGCATCAACGTGGGCTTCATCGTGTCGACGGAGACGGCCACGCCTTCCCGCACCAGCGCCTCGACCACCGGGATCACGCGACGGCGTTCCTCGTCGAGCGGCACGGGCTGCGCGCCGGGACGCGTGGATTCGCCACCGATGTCGACCAGGTCCGCGCCCTCGTCCCGCAATCGCAAGCCGTGCTCGATGGCGCGGGACGCTTCGAGGAAGCGGCCGCCGTCGGAGAACGAATCGGCCGTGACGTTCACGATGCCCATCACCGCGGGACGGCCGGACGCAAAACGGGGCGGCCAGGGCCGCCCCGTCTCGACAACGCGAAGGTTGCTGTGGCTCAGGCGTTCTCCACCGGGGCCGGCGTGGCGGGGCCGGTGCCGGTGCCCTTGCTGCCGCCACCATCTCCGCCCGGCGTGGCCGGCTTGGCGACGGGTTTCGGGGGGCGCGGCGGCTTGCCGGCCATGATGTCGGCGATCTGCGTGGAGTCGATGGTCTCCCACTCGAGGAGCGCGGCGGTCATCGCCTCGACCTTGTCGCGGTTGTCTTCCAGGATCTTCCGGGCGAGCGCGTACTGCTCGTCGATGATGCGGCGGATCTCCTGGTCGACTTTCTGCATCGTCGCGTCCGACATGTTCTTGTGCGTCGTGATCGAGCGGCCGAGGAAGACCTCGCCCTCGTTCTCGCCGTACGTCATCGGCCCGAGCGATTCGGACATGCCGTAGCGCGTGACCATCTCGCGGGCGATCGACGTCGCGCGCTCGAAGTCGTTGGACGCCCCGGTCGACACGTTGCCGATGAAGAGTTCTTCCGCGGCGCGGCCGCCGAACAGCATGGCGATCTGGGCCAGCATCTCGTCGCGATAGAGGCTGTACTTGTCCATCTCGGGCATCGCCCACGTGACGCCCAGCGCGCGGCCGCGCGGGATGACCGTGACCTTGTGCACCGGATCGCAACCCGGCAGCACGCTGCCGATGATCGCGTGGCCCGACTCGTGGTACGCCGTCTTCTTCTTGTCCTCGGGCGTGATCACCATCGACTTGCGGGCCGCGCCCATGTAGATCTTGTCCTTGGCCTCCTCGAAGTCCTCCATGTCGACCAGGCGCTTGCTGCGGCGGGCCGCGAAGAGCGCCGCCTCGTTCACGATGTTCGCGAGGTCCGCGCCGGACATGCCCGGCGTGCCGCGCGCGATGATGTTCGCGTCGACGTCGGGGCCGATCGGCACCTTGCGCATGTGCACGAGCAGGATCTGTTCACGCCCGCGGATGTCCGGCAGCGGAACCACGACCTGGCGGTCGAAGCGGCCCGGGCGCATCAGCGCCGGGTCCAGCACGTCGGGACGGTTGGTGGCCGCGATGACGATGACGCCCGAGGAACCCTCGAAGCCGTCCATCTCCACCAGCAGCTGGTTCAGGGTCTGCTCGCGCTCGTCGTTGCCGCCGCCCAGGCCGGCTCCGCGCTGGCGGCCGACCGCGTCGATCTCGTCGATGAACACGATGCACGGCGCGTTCTTCTTCGCCTGCTCGAACATGTCGCGCACGCGGGCCGCGCCGACGCCGACGAACATCTCGACGAAGTCCGAACCGGAGATCGAGAAGAACGGGACCTTGGCTTCGCCCGCGATCGCGCGTGCGAGGAGGGTCTTGCCGGTGCCGGGGTTGCCGACCATCAGCACGCCGCGCGGGATGCGCCCGCCCAGCTTCTGGAACTTGGTGGGGTCGCGCAGGAACTCGACCAGCTCGCCGACTTCTTCCTTGGCTTCATCCACGCCCGCGACGTCGGCGAACGTGACCTGGTTCTGGTTCTCGTCCAGCATGCGCGCGCGGCTCTTGCCGAACGAGAACGCGCCGCCGCGGCCGCCGCCCTGCATCTGGCGCATGAAGAAGATCCACACGCCGATGAGCAGCAGCATCGGGAACCAGGAAACGAAGATGTTCATGAGGAGCGAGGGCTCCTCCTCGGGCTTGGCCTCGACCTGCACGCCGAACTTCATGAGGTCGCCGACCATCCAGGGGTCCTGGATGCCGGGGGTCACCACGGAGTAGTTCTTGTTGTCGCGGCCGACGGCCTTGAGGGTGCGTCCGCCGCTCATCGTCACCTTCGCGATGCGGCCCTGGCGCGCCTCCTCCATGAACGTCGAGTAGTCGATCGAGTTCTGGCTCGTCTGGCGGTTGCCGACCTGCATGAAGACCATGGTCAGGATCACGCCGATGACCAGCCAGACCATGATGGTGCGAAGGGTGTTGTTCAATTGCAGGCCCTCAGGTGAAAAAACCCCTTCGAATCAGGGGCATGTATTCCGATCCAACCGGAATCCGACTATAGCAAAGTTCGGGCGCTTTTCCGGGTTTCAAGCGGGGCGGAGCACCCTGGCCAGCAAATACTGCTCCGCGCTCTCGTCCCGGGAAGACTTGGGCTTGCGAACGACGACCTTTTCGAAGCGCTGGCGCATCAATTTCACGTATTCCTGGTAGCCCTCGCCCTGGAACACTTTTACAAGAAACGCCCCGTCGGGCTTCAGGTGAGCAAGGGCGAATTCCAGGGCCAATTCAGCCAGGGCCATGGACCGCGCCTGGTCCGTGAAGGCGATGCCCGTCAGGTTGGGCGACATGTCCGACAGGATGAGGTCGGCTTTCCGCCCGCCGAGCGCATCCGTCACCGCCAGTAGACCACGAGTTTCGGTGAAATCTCCCTGGATGAATGTCACGCCTGCAACCTGGGGCATCTCCAGCAGGTCGATCGCCACCACCAGGCCCTGCGGGCCGGCGCGCTTGCCCAGCACCTGGCACCAACCGCCCGGCGCCGCGCCCAGGTCGACGACGACCATGCCGGGCTTCAGCAGCTTGTCGCGCTCGTCGATCTCCAGCAGCTTGTAGGCCGCGCGCGAACGGTAGCCTTCGCGCTTGGAACGCTGGACGTACGGATCCTCCACGTGCCGGCGCAGCCACTGCTTGCTCGAAGGAGATTTCTTCATCGCTCGCCTATAATCGCGCCATGCCAGCCACCCTCACCCCCGCGCGCCGCAGCGAGTTGCGCGGCGAAGCGCACAAGCTGAAGCCCGTCGTGATGATCGGCGACAAGGGCCTCACCGATTCCGTCCTGGCCGAGATCGAGCGCGCCCTCAAGGCGCACGAGCTGGTCAAGGTGAAGGCCGCCACCGACGATCGCGAGGCGCGCGACGCATGGCTGGCGAAGATCTGCGAGGCGCTCGGAGCCCATGCGGTGCAGCAGATCGGCAAGGTGCTCGTGGTCTACCGCGAGAACCCGGACCTGCGGCCGGCGCCGAAGCCCGAACCCAAGCCGAAAGCGAAGCCCAAGGCGAAACCGCGGAAGAAGCCGTTCGGAAAGCGCGAACCCGAGGTCGACGAAAAGTTGCCGCGCCGCCCGCAATTCAAGAAGCCGGCCGAAGCCGTCATTGGTACTTCACGTCGACGATCTCGAACTCCTTCACCCCGCCCGGAGTCCGCACCTCAGCGACGTCGCCCGAAAACTTCCCGATGAGCGCGCGGGCGATCGGCGAAGAGTAGGAAATCTTCCCGAGCTTGATGTCGGCCTCGTCCTCGCCGACGATCTGGTAGGTCTGGGACACCGTTCCCGAGGTATCCATCAGCTCCACGGTCGAGCCGAAGACGACGCGGCCGTCGTCGTCGAGCAAGGCCGGATCGATGATCTGCGCGTTGCTGAGCTTGGCCTCGAGCTCGATGATCCGCCCCTCGATGAAGCCCTGGCGCTCCCGCGCCGCGTCGTACTCGGCGTTTTCCGAGAGGTCGCCCTGCGCCCTCGCGTCGGCGATCGCGGTGATCACCTCCGGGCGGTCGACGGACTTCAGCCTCTGGAGTTCGGCGCGAAGGAGCTCCGCGCCGGCCAGCGTGATCGGGATCTTGTTGCTCATCATGACGGAATGCTCGCGTGGAGTGATTGGAGGTCGTACGCCTTGAGCTCGCCCAAGTGCCGCAGGCCCACCGAAGCCGCCTTGGCGCCGGCGATCGTCGTGTAGTAGGTAATGCGGTTCTGCAACGCGGAGTTGCGGATCGACCAGGAGTCCTGGATCGAGCGGCGGTCCTCTTCCACGGTATTGATGATGAGGGTGATTTCCTTGTTCTTGACCATGTCGACGATGTGCGGACGGCCTTCCATCACCTTGTTGACCGTCTGGACCGTGAGGCCCGCCTTCTCCAGCGCCGCGGCGGTGCCGCGGGTCGCGACGAGCAGGAAGCCCAGGTCGACCAGCTCGCGGGCCACGTCGACCAGCTTCGGCTTGTCGCCGTCGCGCACCGAGAGGAACGCCTTGCCGCCCGTGGGCAGCTTCACGCCCGCGGCCAGCTGGCTCTTCACGAAGGCCTCCGCAAAGGAGTGTCCCACGCCCATGACCTCGCCCGTGGATTTCATTTCGGGGCCGAGGATCGTGTCCACGCCGGGGAACTTGATGAAGGGGAACACGGCTTCCTTCACCGAGTAGTACGGCGGGACGATCTCGCGCATGAAACCCTGCTTCGCGAGCGCCTGGCCGACCATGCAGCGCGCGGCGACTTTCGCCAGCGGCTGGCCGATGGCCTTGGAAACGTAGGGCACCGTGCGCGAGGCCCTCGGGTTCACCTCGAGGACGAACACCTGGTTGTCCTGGATGGCGAACTGCACGTTCATGAGGCCCACGACGTCGAGCTCCTTCGCCATCGCGACCGTCTGGCGCCGGATCTCGTCCTGCAGCTCCTTCGAGAGGCTGAACGGCGGGAGCGAGCACGCCGAATCCCCCGAGTGCACGCCCGCCTGCTCGATGTGCTCCATGATCCCGCCGATGATCACGTCCTTGCCGTCGGAGACCGCATCGACGTCCACTTCGATCGCATCGTTCAGGAACCGGTCGATCAGCACCGGCGAATCGTTGGAGACCTTCACGGCCTCCTTCATGTAGCGCACGAGTTCGGACTCCGCGTGGACGATCTCCATCGCGCGCCCGCCCAGCACGTACGACGGACGGACCACGACGGGGTAGCCGATCTCCTTCGCGGCGACCAGGGCCGCTTCCGGCGTGCGCGCCGTGCGGTTGGGCGGCTGGCGCAGCTTCAGCTTGTGCAGCATCTGCTGGAAGCGCTCCCGGTCCTCGGCCTTGTCGATCGAATCGGGCGAGGTGCCGATGATGGGAACGCCGGCGGCTTCGAGGTCGCGTGCAAGCTTCAACGGCGTCTGGCCGCCGAACTGCACGATCACGCCCTCGGGCTTTTCCTTGTCGACGATCTCCAGGACGTCCTCGAGCGTGAGCGGCTCGAAGTACAGGCGATCCGACGTGTCGTAGTCGGTGGAGACGGTCTCGGGGTTGCAGTTGACCATGATCGTCTCGTAGCCGTCCTCGCGCAGGGCGAGGGCCGCGTGGACGCAGCAGTAGTCGAACTCGATCCCCTGCCCGATGCGGTTGGGGCCGCCGCCGAGCACCATGATCTTCCTGCGGTTCGTGGGCTCGGCCTCGTCCTCCTCGTCGTACGTGGAGTACATGTAGGCCGTCTTCGTCGAGAACTCCGCGGCGCACGTGTCGACCCGCTTGAACACCGGGCGGATGCCGAGCGAGTGGCGCTTCCTGCGCACGTCGTGCTCGGTCACCTTCCAGAGGTGGGCGAGGCGGCGGTCGGAGAAGCCCTTCCGCTTCAGCGCGTAGAGCGCGTCGCGGTCGTAGTCGGCGAGCGTCTTCTTCTCGACCTCGAGCTCGGTCTTCACGAGGTCCTCGATCTCGGCGAGGAACCAGCGGTCGATCTTCGTGAAGCGGTGCACGTCGTCCATCGACATGCCGACGCCGAACGCATCGGCGACGTACCAGAGGCGCTCGGCGCGCGGATAGGCGAGCTCGTCCTCGATCTTCTCCATGTCGACCGTTTTCAAGTTGAATCCGTCGACACCGACCTCGAGGCCGCGCAGCGCCTTCTGCAGCGACTCCTGGAAGTTGCGGCCGATGGCCATCACCTCGCCCACGCTCTTCATCTGCGTCGTGAGGCGGTCGTCGGCCTGCTTGAACTTCTCGAAGGCGAAGCGCGGCACCTTCGTCACCACGTAGTCGATCGTGGGTTCGAAGGACGCGGGCGTCGTGCCGCCGGTGATGTCGTTCTTCAGCTCGTCCAGCGTGTAGCCCACCGCGAGCTTCGCGGCGATCTTCGCGATCGGGAAGCCCGTGGCCTTCGACGCAAGCGCCGAGGAACGCGACACGCGCGGGTTCATCTCGATGATGACCATGCGCCCGTCGGCCGGATTGATGCCGAACTGGACGTTGGAGCCGCCGGTCTCCACCCCGATCTCGCGCAGGCAGGCGATCGAGGCGTCGCGCATGATCTGGTATTCCTTGTCGGTGAGCGTCTGCGCCGGCGCCACCGTGATCGAATCCCCCGTGTGCACGCCCATCGGGTCCAGGTTCTCGATCGAGCAGATGATGATGCAGTTGTCCTTCTTGTCGCGCACCACCTCCATCTCGTATTCCTTCCAGCCGATCACGGATTCCTCGATCAGGAGCTCCTTGGTCGGGGAAGCGTCGAGCCCGCGCTCGCAGATGGTGACGAACTCCTCCATGTTGTAGGCGATGCCGCCGCCCGTGCCACCCAGCGTGAAGGACGGACGGATGATCGTCGGGAAGCCGATGCTCGCCTGGACCTGCAGGGCCTCTTCCAGCGAGTGCGCGAGCATGGAGCGCGGGCTCTCGAGGCCGATCTTGGTCATCGCGTTCTTGAACTTCTCGCGATCCTCGGCCTTGTCGATGGCTTCCTTCTTGGCGCCGATCATCTCGACGTTGAACTTGTCCAGGATGCCTTCGCGCGCGAGGTCCAGCGCGCAGTTCAACGCGGTCTGGCCGCCCATCGTGGGCAGCAGCGCGTCGGGGCGTTCCTTCTCGATGATCTTCGCCACCATCGGCCAGGTGATCGGCTCGATGTACGTGACGTCGGCCATCTCCGGGTCCGTCATGATCGTGGCCGGGTTGGAGTTCACGAGGATCACCCGATAGCCCTCGTCGCGCAGCGCCTTGCAGGCCTGCGCGCCCGAATAGTCGAACTCGCACCCCTGGCCGATGACGATCGGGCCGGCGCCGATGATGAGGATGCTCTTGAGGTCGGTGCGTTTAGGCATGAAAGGCAATCGGACACAGATGAACACGGATGGACACAGATAAAACCGACCCTGAAGGCGTCAAGACGAAATATCTGTGTTGATCTGTGTTCATCCGTGTCTAGGACTTTTTCTTTTCCATCATCGCGACGAACTTGTCGAACAGGTACGACATCTCGCGCGGCCCGGGGCTCGCTTCGGGGTGGCCCTGGAAGCTGAAGGCCGGCTTGTCGGTCCGTTCGATGCCCTGCAGCGAGCCGTCGAAGAGCGACTTGTGCGTGGTGCGCACGTTGGCGGGCAGCGTCTTCTCGTCCACCGCGAAGCCGTGGTTCTGGCTGGTGATGAAGACGCGTTTCGTATCGAGGTCCTGCACCGGATGATTGGCGCCGTGGTGGCCAAACTTCATCTTGATGGTCTTCGCGCCCGAGGCGAGGCCCAGGAGCTGGTGGCCGAGGCAGATGCCGAACGTGGGCGTGCCGGAATCGACGATCTCGCGAATGGCCTTGATGGCGTAGTCGCACGGCTCCGGATCGCCGGGGCCGTTGGAGAGGAAGACGCCGTCGGGCTTGAGGGCGAGCGCTTCCTTCGAGGTCGCCTGCGCGGGCAGCACGGTCACCTTGCAGCCGCGCTCGGCGAGGTTGCGCAGGATGTTGTGCTTCACGCCGTAGTCGAACGCGACGACATGGAACCTCGACGCGATGTCGGCCTTGTACCCGGTGCCCAGGGCCCAGAGGCTGCCGTTCCAGTCGTACCCCTTCGTGCAGGAGACGACCTTCGCGAGGTCCTGTCCGGCCATCGAGGGTGCGGCACGCGCGACTTCGAGCGCTGCCTTCTCGTCCACCTTGCCGGCCATGATGCAGCCGTTCTGCGCGCCCTTCTCCCGCAGGATGCGAGTCAGGCGCCGGGTATCGATGTCGGCGATGGCGACGATCTTGTTGCGAACGAGATACTCCGGAAGGCCTTCGGTGTTGCGCCAGCTCGAGGCTTCGCGCGGAAGGTCGCGGATGACGAGGCCGGCGGCGAAGACGCCGCGCGACTCGAAATCCTCGGCGTTGGTGCCGACGTTGCCGATGTGGGGGTACGTGAGGGTGACGACCTGCCCGGCATACGAGGGATCCGTGAGGATCTCCTGGTAGCCCGTCATCGCGGTGTTGAAGACCACCTCGCCGGTGGCGATGGCCGCCGATCCGACCTTCGAGCCCTCGAAACCAACCGAAAGTCCGCGAAAAATGCTCCCGTCTGAGAGGACCAGGACGGCAGGCATGTTCGACGGCACGACGGCTCCAATGCGGGGAAGAACTTCGGGTGCTTCGACTGCAGGTGAAAACTGCAGGTGAAACGACTTACATTGGAGGAAAATTATAGCAGATCGAGGGGGGATGCCTCAACGTAAATCCAGCACGTCCTCCATGCCGAAGAGGCCCGGGGAGCGGCCTTCGAGGAATTTCGCCGCGCGCATCGCGCCTTGCGCGAAGTTGGTCCGGGTGGTCGCGCGGTGCGTGATCTCCACGCGCTCGCCCGCGGACGCGAAGAACACCGTGTGGTCGCCCACCACGTCGCCGCCGCGCGCGACGGAGAATCCGATCGCGCCGGACCTGCGCTCGCCCGTCACGCCATGGCGCGCGAACACGCCTTCCTTCTCGAGCGTCGTGCCACGCGCCTTCGCGGCCGCTTCCCCCAGCTTGAGCGCGGTGCCCGAAGGCGCATCGACCTTCAGGCGATGGTGCATCTCGAAGACCTCGACGTCGTAGTCGGGGCCGAGGGCCCGTGCGGCGATCTCGACCAGCTTGGCCGCGACGGTGACGCCGACGCTCATGTTGGGCGCCAGCACGATCGCGATGTCGCTCGCGGCCGCGCGGATCTTCTCGAGGTGCTGCGCCGCGAGGCCCGTGGTGCCAATGACGATGTTCCTGCGCGCCGCGCGGCAGGCGGCCACGTGCGCGAGCGTGCCTTCGGGGCGCGTGAAGTCGATCAGCACGTCGCAGGCCGAAAGCGCGGCGGCGATGTCCGAGGCCACCTTCACGCCCTTGGCGCCCGCGGCGAGTTCGCCGGCGTCGTGCCCGATCCACGGGCTCGCGGCGATGTCGAGCGCGGCGCCGACCGCGATGCCCTCGGCCGCGCCCGCCGCTTCCAGCAGCGCCCGGCCCATGCGACCGCCCGCGCCGGCGATGCCGACGCGCAGCGTCACTGGCGCTCCTCGCCCTTGATGGCGACGGGGGCGACGCCGTCGATGCGCGTCACCTTGTCGTCGGCGAAGAGGATCGTGATCTTGTTGCGCTCGATCTCGTTGCCGCGCTTCGCGTTGGAGAAGTAGTAGTCCCAGCGATTGGCGTGGAACGGGTCGGCAAGCAGCGGGGTGCCGAGGATCTGGCGCACCTCGGGACGCGTCATGCCCACCTTCACCTTCGAGAGCTGGTCCTGGATCACCACGTTGCCCTGCTGGATGTCGATCTTGTGGATGCAGCCGGCGGCAAGCGTCGCGGCCAGGCAGAGCATCGGGAGCGTGAAGCGCATTTGCGGGTCTGTGGCGGGAATGAAGCGAGCATTATAGGGCTTCGAATCCCGGTATGATTCCCTGGACGCACACCTCCTTTCCCGCATGAGCGATCCGAAAGAACTTCGCAACCAGGGCCTCAAGGTCACGGTGCCGCGGCTCAAGGTCCTCGACCTCTTCAAGAGCAGCCCGGACCGCCACCTCACCGCCGAGGACGTCTACCGCAAGCTGCTCGAGGAGCACTCGGACATCGGGCTGGCGACGGTCTATCGCGTGCTCACGCAATTCGAGCAGGCGGGGCTGCTCATGCGCCACCATTTCGAGGCGGGCAAGGCGGTCTACGAGCTGAACGAAGGCACCCACCACGACCACCTGGTCTGCCAGCAATGCGGCCGCGTCGAGGAGTTCTACGACGAGGAGATCGAGAAGCGCCAGTCGAAGGTCGCCAAGGAGCGCGGCTTCGCCATCCGCGAGCACCAGTTGCACATCTACGCGGATTGCACGAAGACGAAGTGCCCGCACCGCCCGAAGGACTGAGGCGCCATGAAGGACACGCTGAAACCCGGGCTCACCGGGACCTTCCGCTACAAGGTGCCGGCCACCAAGACGGTGCCGTACATCTACCCGGAAGCCCCCGATTTCCAGCTGATGCCGCGCGTTCTCGCCACGGGCTACCTCGTGGCGCTCTGCGAATGGGCGGCCATCGAGCTGATGAAGCCCCACCTCGACTGGCCGCTCGAGCAGAGCGTCGGCACGCACGTGAACCTGTCGCACACGGCCGCGACGCCGCCCGGTCTCACGGTGGAGATCACCGTGACGGTCTCCGAGGTGCAGGGCCGCATGGTCGGCTTCTCGATCCGCGCGACCGACGGCATCGACCCGATCACCGAGGGCACGCACCAGCGCATCGTGGTGAGCGCCGAGAAATTCAACCGGAAGGTCGCCGAGAAAGTCGCCGGGGAAGCCGGATGATTCCACGCGGGCTCATCGCGATCGCGCTGGCGCTGGCCTTCGCCGGGGCCGCGCCGGTGGCCGCGCAGAAAGCCGAGCCTCCGGCGATCCAGCAGGTGGACCTGCGCGACCTCCCGCACGAAGCGGCCGAGACGGTCGCGCTGATCCACAAGAAGGGTCCGTATCTGCACGCGAGGGACGGCGTGGTCTTCAACAACCGCGAGGGCCAGCTCCCGAAGCGCGAGAAGGGCTACTACCACGAGTACACTGTGCGAACGCCTGGTGAACGTACACGTGGTGCCCGCCGCATCGTCACCGGCAAGAAGGGCGAGTTCTACTACAGCGGCGACCACTACAAGACTTTCCGCCTCATCCGGGAGTAGGCGAGGACAAGATGCCGAACGCGTCGCTCGAAACGTTGCTCGGTGAAGATCGCGGAGGCGTGTTCTTCCTGCCCGGGAACCCGCCCGCCAAGGCCGTGCAGCAAACGGTGAAGAAAGCCGGCTTCGCCTGCTTCCACGTCGATGGCAAGAGCATCGCGCGCAAGGAACAGCTCATGAACGCGCTGGCCACGGCGCTGCGCCTGCCGAAGCATTTCGGCCAGAACTGGGATGCGCTCGAGGAGTGCCTCGTCGATCTCGAATGGCCCGGGGGCGGTGGCGCGCTGCTCTACTACGATCACATCGACGGCCTGATCGAAGCGCACGCCGACCAGTTCGAGACGCTGGTGGAGATCTGCCGCGACGCCGTCGAGTCCTGGAAGGAGGACGGCACCGCGTTCGTCGTGCTCTTCTCCGGAACGAAAGCCCCGAAGGGCGTCACCAAGCTGGCTTGAAATAATTGGGGTCAGACTCCCATTAAGTTAATCACCTTCGTTCGATTAACTTAATGGGAGTCTGACCCCAATTATTTTCATTCCGAGCTCGCGATCAGTGTTGCATTGCCGCCCGCCGCCGCGGTGTTCACGGTGAAGGTGCGCTCGGTGGCGAAGCGGAAGAGGTAGTGCGGCCCGCCGGCCTTCGGGCCGGTGCCCGAGAGCCCCTCGCCGCCGAAAGGCTGCACGCCGACCGTGGCGCCGATCATGTTGCGGTTCACGTAGACATTGCCCGCCTTGGCGCGCTGTCGTACGAATTCGACCGTGTCCTCGATGCGGCTGTGGACGCCGAGCGTGAGGCCGAAGCCCTTGGCGTTGATCGCCTCGATCAGCTCGCCCATCTTCTCGGACTGGAACGTCACCACGTGCAGGATCGGTCCGAAGACCTCGCGATCCAGCGCCTCGATGCCCGGCAGCGAATATGCGCGCGGCGCGAAGAAGGTTCCCGCGAGCCCCGCGGGCAAGGGCGCCTGGCAGACGAGCGTGGCTTCGCGCTCCATGCGCCCGGCGTGTTCCTGCAGCAGGGCCAGCGCCTCGCCGTCGATCACCGGGCCCACGTCGTTCTCGAGTTTCGACGGGTCGCCCACGCGCAGCAGCGCCGTCGCGCCCTCCAGTAGTTGCAACACGCGCGGGGCGATCTCCTCCTGCAGGCAGAGCACGCGCAGCGCCGAGCAGCGCTGGCCCGCGCTGTTGAATGCGGACGCGATGACGTCGGACACGACTTGCTCGGGCAATGCGCTCGAATCGACCAGCATCGCGTTCAGCCCGCCGGTCTCGGCGATGAAGGGAACGATCGGGCCCTCGCGAGCGGCGAGCGCGCGATTGATGGCGCGTGCGGTCGCGGTCGAGCCGGTGAAGCACACACCGGCGATGCGCGGATCGGCCACGAGGCGCGCGCCGACCGTCTCGCCCCGGCCCGGGATGAACGCGAGCGCCTCCGGCGGAACGCCGGCCTCGATCAGGATCTCGATCGCGCGGAAGGCCACGAGCGGCGTCTGCTCCGCGGGCTTCGCGATCACGGCATTGCCGGCCGCGTAGGCCGCGACCACCTGGCCCACGAAGATCGCGAGCGGGAAATTCCACGGGCTCACGCACACGAAGGGACCCCGGCCCGCGAGGTAGAGGTCGTTCGATTCGCCCGTGGGACCGCGCAGCGATTCGGGCGCGGCGAAATGCCGGCGCGCGAGCATCGCGTAGTAGCGGCAGAAGTCGGCGGCTTCGCGCACTTCGCCCAGCGCATCGGGAATCGTCTTGCCGGCCTCGGCCGCGAGCAACGCGATCAACTCGACGCGGTTCGATTCCAGGAGATCGGCGGCGCGTTCGAGCGCCGCGGCGCGCGCCTCGGCCGGCGGGATCGCCGCGCCGAGCGCGACACCCACCGCTTCATCGACGATCGCGGCATCGCCTTCCTCGACGTGGCCCAGCGGCGCCAGCGTCGACGGATTGCGAATCCCGGTTGCAGGCCGCCCTCGGGGCTGCCCGCCGACCAGCGAAGTCGCCTTGCGATCGGATCGCGCGAGCTCCGGCTGCAGCGCGGCGATGAACGGCGCCGACACGGCCTCGTCGGCGACGACGAAACCCGAGGAGTTGCGGCGGTCCCCGTAGAGATCCGCCGGCAGCGCGATCTTCGGGTTCGCCTTGTCGGCATGGCCGGCCGCGAGCTTCACCGGATCGCTCACGACGCTCTCCACCGGCACGTTCGCATCCGCGATGCGGTTCACGAACGAAGTGTTCGCGCCGTTCTCCAGCAGGCGGCGCACGAGGTAGGGCAGCAGGTCTTCGTGGCTCCCCACGGGCGCATACACCCGGCATGCATGGCCCGAGCGGCCCGCGATTTCGCCATAGAGCTCGTCGCCCATGCCGTGCAGGCGCTGGAACTCGAAGGCCTGGCCCGGCGCCGCGCGCTCGAGAATGGTCGCGACCGTGTGCGCGTTGTGCGTGGCGAACTGCCCGTAGAACGCCTCGGGCGCGGCAAGCATCTTCGCGGCGCAGGCGAGGTAGGACACGTCCGTATTGCACTTGCGCGTGTAGACCGGGTAGCCGGTGAGCCCCAGCGACTGCGCGCGCTTCACTTCCGAATCCCAGTACGCGCCCTTCACGAGCCGCACCATGATGCGACGGCCCCCGCGACGCGCGACTTCGGCGAGCCAGTCGATCACGAACGGGGCGCGCTTCTGGTAGGCCTGTACCGCGAGGCCGAAGCCTTCCCAGCCCGCGAGCGCCGGCGATGCGAAGACCTGCTCGAAGATGTCGAGCGAGAGCTCGAGCCGGTCGGCCTCCTCCGCGTCGAGCGTGACCCCCACGTCGCCCTTGCGGGCGCGCTCGACCAGCGAGCGCACGCGCGGCGTGAGTTCGGCGAGCACGCGCTCGCGCTGCGCGAACTCGTACCGGGGATGCAGCGCCGAAAGCTTGATGGAGATGCCCGGCTTCTCGAACGCATTGCGCGCGCCTTCGATCTTCGCGGCCGCGGCGGCGATCGCGTCGATCGCGTCCTCGTACGCCTTGAAGTAGCGCTGCGCGTCCGCCTCGGTGAAGGCGGCCTCGCCCAGCATGTCGTAGGAGTGGCGGTAGGCCGATTGCTCCGACGTGCGCGCGCGGGCGAGCGCGTCCTCGATCGTGCGGCCCATCACGAACTGCTCGGCCATGAGCTTCATCGCCTGGCGCAACGCGAGGCGCACGACCGGTTCGCCGGCCTTGGCGGTGAGCGAAGCGACCCAGCGCCCGATGCTGCCGGTGTCCGCCTCGTCGATCGCGACGATGCGGCCCGTGAGCATCATCCCCCACGTGCCCGCATTCACCAGCAGCGAGTGGCTCTTGCCGAAGTGGCTGTCCCAGGCGCCCTGCGAAAACTTGTCGCGGATCAGCTTGTCCGCGGTGGCGGCATCGGGAATGCGCAACAGCGCCTCGGCCACGCACATGAGCAGCACGCCTTCGCGCGACGAGAGGTCGTACTCCTGCAGGAAGGACTGCATCCCTGCGGAGGCCCGCTGCTTCGCGCGGACCTTTTCCACCAGCGAACGGGCGCGGGCATCCACGCGGGCGTCCGCGGCGGGGTCGAGCCGCGCCTGCTCGAGTAGCTCATCGAGGGCTGTGGCTTCGTCGCGGAGGTAGTGGGCGCGGATCTGCGCGCGCAGCGGCGGTACGGAGAAATCCATGGCGGGAACCACTTCGGGGAAGGGCGCCATTCTAGCGCCCATCCCCGCCTGGCACGTTCAGCCCGTCCCGGCGGCGGCCTCGGGTTGCGCCTCGGCGGCCTGCTGCGCGGCGACCTGCTTGCGCACGTCGTCCATGTCCAGCGCCTTGGCCTTGCCGATCACCTGCTCCAGCGCGCCCTCGGGCAGGGCGCCCGGCTGCGCGAAGATGATGATGTTGTCGCGGAAGATCATCAGCGTCGGGATCGAGCGGATCTGGAAATGCGCCGCGATCTCCTGCTCGTCCTCGGTGTTCACCTTGGCGAAGACGATGTCGGGGTGCTTCTCGGACACGCGCTCGAACGTGGGCGCGAAAGCACGGCACGGGCCGCACCAGGGCGCCCAGTAGTCGACGATGACCGTCGCGTTTCCGGTGACGACCTGCTCGAAGTTTTCCTTCGTGAGTTCCTGGACTGCCATGGTCATGGTTCCTTCAATTTTCCGGTGGTCTCCACCAGGGATTTGGCGAGCGAATGGATGCTTTTCAAGACCTTCGGGTCGCGTAGTTGGCCATTTTCGTCGAAAGCCTCGTCGGCGTGCGGCAGCGGGACCTGGGGCGCGAGGATCGTGACGCCGAGCTTGGTGAGGATCACGCGCAAGTGCGGGAGACCGGAATACAGCGTGCCCCACGGCCCGGGCGTGGCGCCCATGAGGGCCGCCACCTTGCCGCGGTAGGGCGCCAACCCGGAATTCGCGCCCTTGCCGTCGCCGACCGAACGCGAGAGCCAGTCGATCGTGTTCTTGAGCAGCGCCGTCACCGAGCCATTGTTCTCGGGCGAGGCGATCAGCAGCGCATCGTGCGAAAGGAACAAGGCGCGGAGCTTGAGCGCGTTCTCCGGCAGGCCCGAGGCGTCCTCGAGGTCTCCGTGGTAGACCGGCATCGGATAGTCGTCGAGATCGACCAGCGTGACTTCGCCTCCCGCCTCGCGGGCGGCCTGCGCGCCCACGCGGACGAGCTTCTTGTTCAGCGAATCGCGCCGCGCACTGCCGGCGAACGCCAGGATCCTGACCGTCATCGAAGCTCCGCGAGTTGACCCATCCGACCCGTATGGTAGGCAATTTCGGCCGCGCGAACCTGCTCCACGCTGTTCATCACGAAGGGGCCGTGGAAAACCAGCGGTCCCTCGGCGGGCGCACCGCCCAGCAGCAGGACCTCGAGCCGGTCCGACGCCGACGCATTCGCGATGCGAATGCATTCTTCCGCCCCGTCGAAGATCGCGATGCGACCCGCAACGGCCGATTCCGCGCCTGCATCCCCGAGATCGGCTTCGCCGTCGATGACATAGGCAGCCGCCTCGAAGGGCGCGGGAATCGCGGCTTCGAACGCCGCGCCCGGCTCGAGCGACGCGTGCCAGAGGAAGAGCGGCATCTGCGTCTCGGCCGGACCCGCCGTGCCGGCGAAGTCCCCCGCGATCACGCGCACCTGGACGCCCGGAAGCG
Source organism: Betaproteobacteria bacterium GR16-43 (assembly GCA_001953215.1). Lineage (GTDB taxonomy): Bacteria > Pseudomonadota > Gammaproteobacteria > Burkholderiales > Usitatibacteraceae > Usitatibacter. The sequence goes on along the minus strand of CP019169.1, from coordinate 1,977,407 downwards.
CCACGGCGGGAATCGATTCCGCGGCAATGCGCTGGTAGCGCGGCGGCATGAGCTTCTTCGCGCGCGGCAGCGACGTCCAGAGCTGGAGGCCGTGCAGCGTGTGCTCCGCCTCGGACTCCGGGATCGGACGCTCGGCGTGCACGATGCCGCGTCCGGAGGTCATCCACTGCGCGCCGCCCGGGCCCACGACACCGACGTGTCCGGCCGAATCGCGGTGTTGCATGCGTCCCGAGAGCAGGTACGTGACCGTCTCGATGCCCGCATGCGGATGGGCGCCGACGCCGTCCTCGCCCGGCTTCACCCGGAACGGGCCGAAGTGGTCGAGGAACACCCAGGGACCGACGGAATGGCGATCGTGGAGCGGCAGGGCACGCCGCACCGTGAACGTTCCCACCGGAGCGGACTGCGAGGCCGCGATCTGCGCGACCTCGCGGCCCTTCACTTCGTGCAGGCGTGCGTTCATCGCTTGTCCACGCTATAGGCGCCGGGGCCGTGGGCGAACAGCATCAGCATGCCGCCCATGATCGCGACGTTCTTGAGGAAATTGATCTGCTGCGTCGCGGCTTCCTTGGGATCGATGCCCCAGAACGCATGGAAGATCAGCGTGGTGGGAATCAGGAACAGGAAGATCGCGAGCGCGGCCCAGCGCGCCTTGAAGCCGATGGCGAGCAGCAGCCCGCCGCCCAATTCGACGGCGATCGCGGCCGGCAGGAGCAGGTTCACGAACGGCATGCCCTTCGACGCCATGTAGCCGGCGGTGCCTTCGTAGCCCGTGATCTTGCCGAACCCGGACAGGATGAAGATCAGGCCGAGCAGGATGCGGCCGGCGAGGACCGCGGTGTTGGAAACGTTCGGATTCATGGTCAATTCCCTATTGGTTGAGATCGAAGAGCAGGACTTCGGAGTCGCGGCCCTTCGAGATGCGGACCGTGCTCTCGCCCGTGAGCTTCATCGCGTCGCCGCCCGCGAGCGCCTGGCCGTTCACTTCGACCGCGCCACGGATCACGTGCACGTAAGTGAGCCGCCCGGGCTTCTGGGTGAACTCGGCGCTCTCGGCGCCACTGATCAGCGCGGCGTAGAGGTTCGCGTCCTGGTGGATCGTGACCGAGCCGTCGCGTCCGTCCGGCGACGCGATGAGGCGAAGCCGCCCGCGCTTGGTCGCGTCGTCGAAGCGCTTCTCTTCATACGAGGGCTTGTTGCCGCGCGTGCCGGGCTCGATCCAGATCTGGAGGAAGTGGACCGGCTTGTCGGACGAGCCGTTGAACTCGCTGTGGTGCACCCCCGTGCCCGCGCTCATGCGTTGCACGTCGCCCGGACGGATGACCGAGCCGTTGCCCATCGAATCCTTGTGGGCGAGCTCGCCGTCGAGCACGTAGCTGATGATTTCCATGTCGCGGTGGCCGTGCGTGCCGAAGCCCTTGCCGGCCTCGACGCGGTCCTCGTTGATCACGCGCAGGGGACCAAAGCCCATGTGCTTCGAGTCGTAGTAGTCGGCGAAGGAGAAGCTGTGGAAGGAGTCGAGCCAGCCGTGCTGGGCATGTCCGCGGTCCTGGCCAAGGCGTAGTTCAGTCATGTTCGATTTCCTTGTCTTAGGTTGGCCTGCTATGGACGCTATGTTGGGCTTGGAATGCCGGGTTTTATAGCGAATAATTGTGTCCAACTTGTTCAACCATTTCGAATGAAGCTCTCGCTCGACGCCCTGCAGGTCCTCGACGCCATTGATCGCAAGGGCTCCTTTGCGGCCGCGGCCGAGGAGCTCCACCGGGTTCCGTCAGCGATCACTTACTCTGTCCAGCAGCTCGAAGAGGGGCTGGACGTGCTCCTGTTCGACCGCCGCGGCCACCGCGCCAAGCTGACCGAACCCGGGCGCGAACTCCTGAATGAAGGCCGGCACCTGCTTCGGGCGGCAGCCGACCTCGAATGCCGTGTCCGGCAAGTGGCCAAGGGGTGGGAGTCCGAGCTGCGCATCGCGGTCGACACGATGGTCGGGATGGAAAAACTCTTCGGCGTCGTGGCCGAGTTCTACGAACAGAACGCGGGCACCCGCCTTCGCTTCGGCCACGAGGTGCTCGGCGGCACCTGGGATGCGCTCGCCTCGGGTCGCGCCGACTTCGCGATCGGCGCCGTCGGCGACGGCCCGCCCGGCGGTGGCTTCGCCAGCCGCCCCCTGGGCCGGCTTTCGCTCACCCTTGTCGCAGCGCCCTGGCATGCGGCCACGCGCGAGCCGCAGCCGCTCACGGGCTCGGTCCTCCAGGGTTATCGCGCGGTGAGCATCGCCGACAGCTCACGCCTGCTGCCTCCGCGCACGGTCGGCCTGCTCTCGGGGCAGGACGTGCTCACCGTGCCCACGCTCGAAGCGAAAGTCGCCGCGCTCGTGGCCGGGCTCGGCGTGGGTCGCATCCCGAAATGGATCGCCGAGCGCGAGGCATATGCCGGACGGCTTCGTATCCTCGAGGTCGAATCGGGCGCGGTCGAAGGCGAGCTGCTCTATGCATGGCATCCGGATCGGGCGGGCAAGGCCCTCAAGTGGTTCGTGAAGCGCCTCGAGGATCCGCTCGTGGCGGCCACGCTCCTCTCATGAGTTATCGCGGCCGCTTCGCGCCTTCGCCTTCGGGGCCCCTGCACTTCGGCTCGCTCGTGGCCGCCGTCGCGAGCTGGCTCGACGCCCGCGCCGCGGGTGGCGAATGGCTCGTGCGCATCGAAGACGTCGATACCACGCGCACCGTTCCCGGCGCGGCCGACGAGATCCTGCGTGCCCTCGAGGCGTTCGGCTTGCGTTGGGATGGCCCGGTGGAGTGGCAAAGCCGCCGCACGGGTCTCTACGACGCGGCGCTCGAGCGCCTTCGCGCCCGCGCCCTCGTCTACCGCTGCCGCTGCTCGCGCAGGGAGATCGCCGACTCGGGCGCTTCGGGCATCGAAGGCCTCGTCTATCCCGGCACCTGCCGAAGCCTGGGCCTGGCGCCTTCGGTCGAGGGCGCGGATCGCGTTCGTGTCGGCGCGGAAACGATCTCGTTCACCGACCGCGTGCAGGGCGAAGTCTCGCAGCGCCTCGACCGGGACCTCGGGGATTTCGTGCTCCGGCGCCGCGACGGCCTCCATGCCTACCAGCTCGCCGTCGTGGTCGACGATGCCGCGCAGGACATCACCGACGTGGTGCGTGGCGCGGACCTCCTCCTGTCGACGCCGCGCCAGCTCTACCTGCAGCGGCTGCTCGGCTTCGTGACGCCGCGTTACCTCCACATCCCGGTCGCGACACGCGGCGGCCACAAACTCTCGAAGCAGAATCTCGCTCCGGCTCTCGACCCGCGCACCGCGACCCGGGCCCTGGCCGCCGCGCTCGCCTTCCTCGGCCAACCGGTTCCGGACGGCGTTTCACCGGGCGAATGCCTCGCCGAAGCGGCCCGACGCTGGGATCCGAGGCGAATTCCGGGAACCCGGGAGGCGGAAGCCGGCAATACGGAATAGAGCCAAGACGGAAGCCTATAATTCGACCATCCTTTCGGCAGGCGGGACGAATCCGCCACGGCCCGACCCGGCATCGAACCGGGCAAGAGCGCCCCACCATCCCCGGGACGCGGCGCCGTCTAAAAGAGATACCCCATGCTCTTCAAAAGCACCTCGCAATCCAGCTCCCGCGGCTACCTCAAGCCCGGCCTCGTCACTCTGACCGTGATCTGCATCACCGCCGCCGTCGTGGTCGGCGTGCGCGCGAGCCAGGGCACGAAGGAAGAAAAGAAGAAGGAAGAGAAGGTCTTCGAATTCGCGCCCGGCGACCTGGCCGAGATGCGGCGCGTGCCGCTCGGCCGCCAGATCCCCGTCTCGGGTTCGATGAAGCCGCTGCTCCAGGCCACCGTGCGCTCCAAGGTGCCCGCCGAAGTCGCCCGCGTGCACGTGCAGGAAGGCGACCGCATCGTCGCCGGCGCGCCGCTCGTTTCGCTCGACACGGCCGACCTCAAGGCCCGCTACGACGCGCAGGCCGCGGCCGTTGCCGAAGCGAAGGCGCGCCTGGACCTCGCGAAGAAGAACCAGGCGAACAACAAGGCGCTGCTCGAGAAGTCGTTCATCTCGCAGAACGCGTACGACGGCGTGATCAACACGGTGCAGGTGGCCGAAGCCAACCTGCAGAGCGCCGAAGCGCAGGCCACGATCGCGCAGCGCGCGCTGGCCGATGCGCAGGTGAAGGCGCCCTTCTCCGGCGTGGTGGCCAAGCGCTGGGTGAACGTGGGCGACAAGGTCACCTCCGACATGCCCGTGGCGCACGTGGTCGACCTCGGCCGCATGGAGCTCGAGGCGCAGATTCCCGTGGGCGAAATCCCGTTCGTGCACGTGGGCCAGGAGATCGCGTTCACGGTCGACGGCTTCGCGGGACGCAAGTTCAACGGCAAGGTGGAGCGGGTCAATCCCTCGGTGGAAGCCGGTTCGCGCTCCATCATGGTGTTCGTGACGCTCCCCAACGCCGACGCATCGCTGAAGGGCGGGATGTTCGCCAACGGCGTGCTCGCCACCGCGGCGGGCACGGAGGTGAACGTGATCCCGATCACCGCGGTCCTCGAGGAAGGCGGCCAGTCCTTCGTCCACGTGGTGAAGGGCGGCAAGGTCGAGCGCCGCTCGGTCGTCGTCGGCCAGCGCAGCATCGAGAAGGGCCTCGTCGTCGTGAAGGAAGGCCTGGAGACCGGCGTGCCGGTGGTGATCGTGAAGGCCGACGGCATCAAGGCCGGGTCCATCGCGATCATGAAGGGTAGCGCCGCGGCCGTGCCCGCGAAGGCGTCCTGACCATGTGGTTCACGCGCGTCTCGATCAACAACCCGGTCTTCGCGACCATGGTGATGGCCGCGATCATGGTGCTCGGCCTCTTCTCCTACCAGCGCCTGTCCATCGAGCAGATGCCCGACGTGAGCATTCCCGTCGCGGTGGTGCGCACGCCCTACCCCGGCGCCTCCGCCGAGGCGGTCGAGCAGGAAGTCACGCGCCGCATCGAGGAAGCGGTGAACACCGTCTCCGGCATCCGCACCATCCGCTCGGGCTCGCAGCTCGGCTTCTCGTGGGTCGTGGCCGAGTTCGAGCTCGACGTGGACATCAAGACGGCGATCCAGGATGTGCGCGACAAGGTGGCCGAGGCGCGCCGCCAATTCAACCGCGACGTGGGCGAACCCACCGTTTCGCGCGCGGACAACGACAACGACCAGCCGGTGGTCTACCTCACGATGCAGTCGGACGTGAGGAGCCTGCGCGAAGTCTCGGACCTCGCCGAGGACCTCGTGGCCAAGCGCCTGCAGGGCGCGCCGGGCGTGGGCAACATCGAAGTGAACGGCTCGGTGCAACGCGAGCTCGCGATCCGCCTGAAGCCCGAGATGATGGCCGCCTACGGCGTGGGCATCGACCAGATCATCGCCGCCGTGCGCCTCGAGAACCAGGACGCGCCCGCGGGTTCGCTGGTGTCGGACAAGTCCGAGCGCGTGGTGCGCGTGCAGGGCAAGGTGAAGAACGTCCAGGACTTCGAACGCATCATCGTCGCGCGCCGCGGTTCGGGCGCCAGCACTTCGGCCGTCACGCTGGGCCAGCTCGCCGACGTGCGCGACACGCAGCGCGAGGAGAACTCGCTCGCCACCACCGACGGCAAGCGCGCCATCTCGATCCAGATCCGCAAGACCCGCGGGGCCAACACGCTCGAGATGGCCCAGGCCATCCGCAAGCAGGTCGCCGCGCTCAAGAAGACGATGCCCGCCGACGTGAAGCTCGAGGTGAGCTTCGACCGCTCCGAGTTCATCCGCGACTCGGTGGACAACGTGAAGCACACGATCATCGAGGGCGCGCTGCTCACGGTGCTGATCGTGTTCCTGTTCCTGCACTCGTGGCGCTCGACGGTGATCACGGGGCTCACGCTCCCGATCTCGGTCTTCGCGACCTTCATCGCGATGCACGCGTTCGGATTCACCATCAACTTCATCACGCTGCTGGCCCTCTCGCTGTCCATCGGCGTGCTGATCGACGATGCGATCGTGGTACGCGAGAACATCGTGAGGCACTTGAAGATGGGCAAGTCCCATCGCCAGGCGGCACTCGAGGCCACGCAGGAGATCGGCCTCGCGGTGATGGCCACCACGTTCACGATCGTCGCGGTGTTCGTGCCCGTGGCCTTCATGGGCGGCATCATCGGGAAGTTCTTCTACCAGTTCGGCATCACCGTCGTGGTCGCCGTGATGGTGTCGCTCTTCGTGTCCTTCACGCTGGACCCGATGCTCTCGTCGGTCTGGAAGGACCCGCCGTCGGCCTGGATGCAGCGCGGCCCGCTCGGCTGGATCCTCGACCGGCAGCAGCGCTTCATGGACTGGCTGCATGCGAAGTACGACGTGATCCTGCGCTGGGCCTTCAAGCCCGACTACCGCAAGGTCTGGATTCCGATCTACTCGCTGAAGGAGCGGCGCTTCCGCCTCGCCACGATCCGCAACCGCGGCATCGTGCTGTGGATGGCACTGTTCACGCTGGTCGCCGCGTTCGGGCTGCTCGCCGCCGGCGCGGTGAAGAGCGAGTTCGTCCCGCAGACGGACGAGGGCTGGACCAGCCTGCGCATCCAGACGCCGGTGGGCTCGTCGCTTGCGTACACGACCTCCAAGGCCGAGCAGGTCGAGGAAGCGCTGAAGGAATTCCCCGAAATCAAGCGCCTGTCGAAGAGCGTGTGGCGCAACTCCGCGTGGTTCGAGCTCCAGCTGGTCGACAAGAAGCAGCGCCAGCGCAGCCAGAAGCAGATCGACGACGCGTTCCGCGACCGCCTGAAGCGCATCGCGGGGCTCGAAGTGAACATCGGCTGGAACCGGCCCATCCGCATCTTCGTGCAGGGTTCCGACATCAAGGAGCTCGACCGCATCTCGCAGGACGTGATCGCGAAGATCAAGGCCGTGAAGGGCACCGTGGACGTGGAGAGCAGCTTCAAGCCCACCAGCCCGGCGCTCGACGTGATCGTGAATCGCGAGCTCGCCAGCGACATGGGCGTGTCGATGCAGCAGATCGCCCTCACCACGCGGGCGATGATCGGCGGCGAGCTGGCCGGCCAGTGGGAAGGCCCGGACGGCGAGAACCACCAGATCCTGATCCGCCTGCCGCGCGACGAACGCACGGGCATCGCCGACCTCGACAAGATCTACGTCGCGAGCTACTCGTTCAACGCCGACGCCACGCCGCGCATGGTGCCGTTGCGCCAGGTGGCCGAGTTCAAGCCGTCGCTTTCGGAACGCACCATCGAACGCCGCAACCTGCAGCGCCAGATCCAGATCTGGGGCGGCGTGGGCAGCGGAGCCACCTCGGGCGAAGTGCTGGCCGAGGTGCGCAAGATCACCGCGGCGGCCGAACTGCCGCCGGGCTACCGCTTCGACTACGGCGGCGACGGCGAGATGATGCAGGAGTCGGGCAAGTACGCGATGATCGCGCTCGGCATCGCCGTCATCTTCATCTACCTCGTGCTCGCCTCGCAGTTCGGCAGCTTCCTGCAGCCGCTGGCGATCATGGCCTCGCTGCCGCTTTCGCTGATCGGCGTGTTCCTCGCCCTGATGATCTTCGGCACGACGCTGAACATCTTCTCGGTGATCGGTTTCATCATGCTGATGGGCCTCGTCACCAAGAACGCGATCCTGCTCGTGGACTTCACCAACCAGGGCATCCGGGAAGGCAAGGACCGCTACACGGCCATCCTCGACGCGGGCCAGGTGCGCCTGCGCCCGATCCTCATGACGACCGCGGCGATGGTGTTCGGGATGCTGCCCCTGGCGCTCGCGCTCGGCGCGGGATCGGAGCAGCAATCGCCGATGGCGCACGCGGTGATCGGCGGCATCATCACCTCGACCGCGCTCACGCTCATCGTGGTGCCCGTGCTCTTCACGTACTTCGACACGCTCGGCCGCAAGGCCACGTCGTGGATCACGAAGGGCGAAGCGCCCCACGCGCCGGCCGCGCTGCCGGCGGAGGGCGACGACTGACCGGTTTCCTGCAGGAAGCGCTCGGACTCTCGGACGGCGCCTCGCCCGCCGAGATCAAGGCGCGCCTGCGCGCGCTGGGCCATCGCTGCCGTGGCCCCGAGGCGAGCGAGGGTGACCGGGACCGCCTTCGGGTGGCCGCCCTCACGCTCGGCCAGGAGCTCAACTACGTGGGCCTGGACCGATCGCACATCGAGAACCTGCTGCTCGAAGAGGGCTGCCCCCAGGATCTCGCCACCGACGTGGCGCATTCCGTCGGAAGTCCCGTGGCGCGGCGCGTGCCCGATCCCCTGGAGCGAGAGGTGGTGCGGCCCGAGGACGCGGCCTACGCGCGCCTCGCGGAGCGCGGGCGTGCCACGAAGTCCATGCGGGAGGCGACGGCTTCGAGCTACGGATTCGGGTTCATCGCGCGGCTGGCGATCGCCTTCGTCGTGATCATGGTGGCGCTCGTCTCGTCGCTCGACTTCTTCCCTCGCGCGCTGCAGCCCGCGAAGGTCGCGCCGCCGCCGATCCCGATCCAGCTCGTTCCCGGGAAGTGAAAGGCGAAAGTCAAAAGCGATTGAACCGCAGAGGACGCAGAGAACGCAGAGGAAAGCCAAACCTGTCCTGTCCTCGTAGAACTGCCCGTGTCTTCCACGGAGGTTGTGAAGCAAGAGATTTGGGTTTCCTCTGTGGCCTCTGCGTCCTCTGCGGTTCAATCGCTTTTGACTTCGCTTTAGAACCCGATGGCGCAGCCATCCTTCCGGTGGTCGGAAGCCCCGAGGTACCCATCGTCCAGACGATGGATCAACTGCGCGCCCCCGAAACCGAACATCGGCACCTCGGGCGGCACGACCTTGTGGCCGCGGCGGATCAGCTCCTCGGTCACGGAAGACCCGATGCGGTCCTCGACGCAGATCGAGTAGTCCGGGTTCACGATCCAGCGCGCGGCATCGCTGCAGGCCTGCGGGTTCTGGTGGTAGTCGACGAGGCGCACGATCATCTGCAGGTGCCCCTGGGGCTGCATCATCCCGCCCATCACGCCGAACGCCATGACCGGCGCGCCGTCGCGCGTGAGGAAGCCGGGGATGATCGTGTGGTACGGGCGCTTCTTGGGTCCCACCTGGTTCGGGTGCCCGGCTTCGAGCTTGAAGCCCGCGCCGCGATTCTGCAGGCTGATGCCCGTTCCCGGAACCACGACGCCCGAGCCGAAGCCCATGTAGTTCGACTGGATGAGCGAGACCATCATGCCGTTCTCGTCGGCCGTCGTGAGGTAGACCGTGCCGCCGTCCTTCGGGATGCCCGATTTCGGATGCTGCGCGCGCTTCATGTCGATCTTCTTCGCCTGCGCCGCGAGGTACGCCGGGTCGAGCAGCTCCGCGACGGTCACCTTCATCGAAGCCGGGTCGGACACGTGGCGCCAGGCGTCGGCGAACGCGAGCTTCATCGCCTCGATCTGGAGGTGGATGCTGTCGGCGGAATCCGCCGGGTGCGAACCGACGTCGAAGTGCGAAAGGATGCCCAGCGCCGAGAGCGACGCGATGCCGTGCCCGTTGGGCGGGATTTCGTGCAGGCGGTAGCCGCGATAGTCCACGGAGATCGTGTCGACCCAGTCGTTGGTGTGCGCCGCGAGGTCCTCGGCGGTCATCGCGCCGACGTCGGACTGGCTCGCGAGCGCGATGCGTTCGGCGAGCGAGCCGCGATAGAAGCTCTCGCCCTTCGTCGCCGCGATCTCCTCGAGCGTCTCGGCCTGCTGCGGGCAGTAGAAGCGCTCGCCGGCGTAGGGCGCGCGGTCCTTGGGCAGGAAGGTCCAGGAGAATTCGGAGAAGTCCTTGAAGTTGGGCGCCTGGCGCGCCCAGCTCGTGGCGGTGATGGGCGAGACCATGTAGCTCTCGCGCGCGTACTTGATGGCGTACTGGAACAGGGCCTCGAACGGGAGCTTGCCGAACTTGCGCGACAGCTCCACCCACGCACTCACGCACCCCGGCACCGTCACCGCGTCCCAGCCGTGGATCGGCATCGCGGACTTGCCCTGGAAGCGCTCCGGCGTCCAACCCGCGGGCGAGCGGCCGGAAGCGTTGAGGCCGTGGAGCGACTTGCCGTCCCAGACGATCGCGAAGAGGTCGGACCCGATGCCGTTGCTGGTCGGCTCGACGACGGTCAGCGTGATCGCGGCCGCGATCGCCGCATCCACGGCATTGCCGCCCTTGTGCAGCATCTGCAGCCCGGCCTGCGCGGCGAGCGGCTGCGAAGTGGCGACGACGTTCTTCGCCAGGATCGGCATGCGCTGCGACGGATACGGGAAATCCCAGGTGAACATGAGGCGTTCTTCTCGTTCTATTCCGGTTTGACGTTGGCGTCGCGGATCACCTTCGACCACTTCGCCGATTCGCTCGCGATCACGTTCGCGAATTCCTGCGGCGTGCCGCCGGTGATGTCGAAGCCCAGCTGGCGGAAGCGCTCCTTGATCGCGGGGTCCCCGAGGATCTTGTTCATCTCGGCGTTCACGCGGTCGACGACAGCCTTGGGCGTGCCGGCGGGGGCGAAGATGCCGAAGTAGTTCCAGCTGTCGAATCCCTTCAGGCCGGACTCGTCGATGGTGGGAATGTCGGGAACGACGTCGGAACGCCTGAGCGACGAGATGCCGAGCGAGTTGAGGCGCCCGCTGTCCAGGTGCGGCTTGGAGGTCATCACGTTGTCGAAGAGGATCGCCACCGTGCCCTGGGCCAGGTCCGGGATCGAGAGCTGCGTGCCCTTGTAGGGCACGTGCGTGAGCTTGATGCCGGCCTGCGCGGCGAACATCTCCGCGGTGAGGTGCGCGACGCTGCCGATGCCGCTGGTGGAATAGTTGTACTTGCCCGGGTCCTTCTTCGCGAGCTCGATGAATTCCTTCACGTTCCTCGCGGGGACCTTCGGCGAGACGAGCAGGATGTTGGTCGCGTAGCCGACGTAGACGATCGGCGCGAAATCCTTCACCGGGTCATAGGGCAGCTTCTGCAGGTACGGTCCGACGGAGTGCGTGCTGCCCGTGGCCATCAGCAGCGTGTAGCCGTCGTTGGGGCTCTTGGCCGCGAGGTCCGAGCCGATCGCACCGCCGGCGCCGGGCTTGTTGTCCACGACCACGGGCTGGCCGAGAGCGGTGGCAAGCTTCTCGGAGAGCACGCGCGTCAGGACGTCCGTCGGGCCGCCCGCGGGGAAGGGCACGATCATCTTCACGGGTTTCGCCGGCCAAGGCTGCGCCTGGGCCAGCGTGGCGGCCAGCGCGAGCACGAGGCCCGCGGCGATCCGGTAGTGCATGGGGAACGATCCGATCGACGGGATGGGCCAATGGTAGCATCGGCAAAAAGGTCCCCGCATGACTCGCGAGATATCAGCCCTTGTCTTCGACGCGTACGGCACGCTCTTCGACGTGCACTCCGTCACGCGCCTGGCCGAATCGCTCTTCCCGGGACGCGGTGCGGAGGTCTCGCGCACCTGGCGCACGAAGCAGCTCGAGTACACGTGGTTGCGTTCGCTCATGGACAGCTACGAGGATTTCCAGCGCGTCACCGCGGCGAGCCTCGAGTGGTCGCTCGAATCGCTCGGGCTCGAGGCCGACGAAGCCGCGCGCCGCTCGCTGGTCGCCGAATACCGCCGGCTGAAAGCCTATCCGGAAGCGGCCGCGGCCCTCGACACGCTCGCGCGCCAGCGGCCGCTCGCGATCTTCTCCAACGGGCACCCCGAGATGCTCGAGGCCGTGGTCGAGCACAACAACCTGCGCAACCTCTTTCGCGGCGGCGTGCTGAGCGTTCACGGAGCGAAGGTGTTCAAGCCGCACCCCAGCACCTACCGGATCGTCGAAGACCGGCTGGGCGTGCCCCGTTCGATGGTGGGTTTCATCTCGTCGAACGGCTGGGACGCGGCGGGCGCGCGCACGTTCGGCTTCCAGGTGTTCTGGGTGAATCGGGCCAAGGCCCCGGTGGAACGCCTGGGCGTGCGGCCGGATGCGATCGTCGCGGACCTCACCGAGCTCGTGGAACTGCTCAAATAGAAATCGGGGTCAGGGTAGAAATATCTTTCGGGACAGGAGTCCCGTGATGATATTTCTACCCTGACCCCGATTTCTATTTCTGCCCTGACCCCGTCCCTTATTCCTGGAAGGCTTCTTCGCGCTTCTTCGAGATGTTGGGCAGCATCACGATCACCAGCAGCGCGAACGCGAGGATCAGCAGCACGAGGCTGATCGGGCGCTCGTAGAAGACGCTCGGACTGCCGCGCGAGAGCAGCAGGGCCCTTCGCAAGTTCTCCTCCATCATCGGTCCCAGCACGAAGCCCAGCAGCAATGGCGCGGGCTCGGTGTCGAGCTTGATGAACAGGTAGCCGATGAAGCCGAAGAGCGCCGTGAGGAACACGTCCATCGTCGCGTTGTTGATCGAGTACACGCCGATGCAGCAGAAGATCAGGATCGCGGGATAGAGGTACTTGTAGTCGACCGACAGCAGCTTCACCCACAGGCCGATCATCGGCAGGTTCAGCACGACGAGCAGGAAGTTGCCCACCCACATCGAGGCGATCATCCCCCAGAAGAGCTCGGGCTTCGCCGTCATGATCTGCGGGCCGGGCTGGATGCCGTGGATGATCATCGCGCCGATCATCAGCGCCATCACCGGGTTGGACGGGATGCCGAGCGTGAGCAGCGGGATGAAGGAGGTCTGCGCCGCGGCGTTGTTCGCCGACTCCGGCGCGGCAACGCCCTCGATCGCGCCCTTGCCGAAGCGGCTCGGATCCTTCGCGAGCTTCTTCTCGAGCGTGTAGGCCGAGAACGAGCCCAGCACCGGGCCGCCGCCGGGCAGGATGCCGAGGAACGATCCCAGCGCCGTGCCGCGCAATGTCGCCGGCGTGGCTTGCTTGATGTCCGCCCAGTTGGGCAGCAGGCCCGTGATGCTCTTGGTGAACACCTCGCGCTTCTCGCCCTGCTCGAGGTTGCGGATGATCTCCGAGAAACCGAAGACGCCCATCGCGATGGTGCCGATGCCGACGCCGTCGATCAGCTCGGGCAGCCCGAAGCTGTAGCGCGCGACGCCGGAGTTCACGTCGGTGCCGATCAGGCCCAGCAGCAGCCCGAGGATGATCATCGCGATCGCCTTGATGAGCGAGCCGTGCGCGAGCACCACCGCGGCGACGAGGCCCAGCACCATCAGCGAGAAGTAGTCGGCCGGGCCGAACTTGAGCGCGAGCTCCGCGAGCGGCGGCGCGAAGCCGGCGATCAGCAGCGTGGCGACCGAGCCCGCGAAGAACGACGCGAGCGCCGCAACGCCGAGCGCCTTGCCCGCCTTGCCTTGTCGCGCCATCTGGTAGCCGTCGAGGCACGTGACCACCGAGGAGACCTCGCCCGGCAGGTTCACCAGGATGGCCGTCGTCGATCCGCCGTACTGCGCGCCGTAGTAGATGCCGGCCAGCATGATGAGCGCCGACACCGGGGGCAGCACGAACGTGGCCGGCAGCAGCATGGAGATGGTCGCGATGGGCCCGATGCCGGGCAGCACGCCGATCAGCGTGCCCAGGAGCACGCCGATGAAGCAGTACATGATGTTGCTGAGGGTGAGCGCGACGCTGAAGCCGAGCATCAGGTTGCCGAAGATGTCCATGGCTGTTCCTTTAGACGCGGCAGGCGCGCATGTCTTGCAGGTTCGAAATATCGGGGCACAACGGGATGGGCAGCTTGAGCCCGTACACGAAGACGCCGGTGGCGAAGACCACGAGGCCGATGGCCAGGAAGATCGTGGGCTTCCAGCGGAAATTCTCGCCGCCCAGGCTGGAGACGATGACGAGGACGAGACCCGCCAACGGCATGCCGATCGGCTTCATCAGCAGCCCGAAGGCCACGACGGCGCCCAGCACCCAGAGGATCGGCCCCCAGTGGAATTTCTCGAGCGGCTTGGCTTCCTTGCTGCGCAGCGCGTTGATCACGATCGCCACGCCGAGCACGGCGAGGATGAGCCCCAGCCAGAACGGGAAGAACGCGGGGCCCATGCGCGCGGGGGTGCCCATCGAGTACCCCGGGAGGAGGACGGTGTCGCCGAACTTCACGCCGTACGCGACGACCAGGAACAGCACGCCGATGGCAGTGAACATCACGCCGGACCAGAAATCGGTCTGATTGCCTTTTTTCATCGCTGTCGCTTCCTAATTGGCCAAGAGAGTGCAGCAGGGACTGCGGCGGGCCGCCCGATTATGTCAGCAACGGGCGCCTGCGCCATGACGCGGTGCAACACAGCCCGCTATTTCGCGAGCCCCATCAGTTTCGCGGTGCCGAGGTAGACCTTTTTCCGCTCTTCCATGAACGCCGGCATCTTGTCGTACGTGATGTCGACCAGCTCCATGCCCTGGTCGGTCATCTGCTTGCGGAACTCCGCCTCGCGGTTGATCTCCGCGAACATGTCCGAGAGCTTCCTGCGCAGGTCCTCGGGAGTGGACTTCGGCACCGCGATGCCGCGAAAGGCTCCGTCCACCCAGTCCAGGCCGAGCTCGCGGAACGTGGGTGTGTCGGGAATGTAGTCGAGGCGCTTGTCCGAGGCCACCGCGAGCACTCGCGTCTTGCCCCTCTGCGCGAGCGCCAGCGAGGCGTACGACATCGCGCCATCCACGTGCCCGCCGATCAGCGAGGCCACGAGGTCGCCCGTGCCCTTGAACGCCACGTACTGCGTCTTCGTTCCGGTGAGGTTGTTCAACCGTTCGTGCGCCGCGTGATTGGCGGAATTGGTCCCGGAGCCCGCGAAGTTGAGCGTCCCGGGTTTCGCTTTCGCCGCCGCCACGAGGTCCTGGTAGGTTTTGAAGGGACTCTCCGAGCGCACGACGATCGCATCCGGCGTGTACTGGAAGAAGATGATGTTGACGATGTCATCCGTCTTGTACTGGACATTCCCTTCAAGGGGCTGAAGCACGAGGTGCGGCAGGTTCGATCCCATGATCGTGTAGCCGTCGCCGGGGAACGTGTTCAGCTGCGACCAGGCGAGCGCGCCGCCCGCTCCGACCTTCGATTCCACGACGAGCTCCGTGCCGAACTTCGCCTTGAAGAACGGCTGCTGCAATCGCGCGGCGATGTCGCTTTCGCCGCCGGGCGAGAAGGGGATGTAGTAGCGCAGCGGCTTTTCGGGATACGCGGCGCGCGCGGGCAGCGCCGAGGCGGCGACGATCGCGCCACCCGCGGCCAGGAATTCACGTCTCTTCATCTTGCTCTCTCCTCAGAGGATCTGTGCGATGGCCTTGCCGACGTCGGCCGTGTTGGCATTGCCGCCCATGTCGCGCGTGCGCGGGCCTTCCTTCAGGACTTTCTCGATGGCGTCCACGATCGCCTTCGCGGCGTCGGCATGCCCGAGGTGCTCCAGCATCATCGCCCCGGACCAGACCTGGCCGATCGGGTTGGCGATGCCCTTGCCCGCGATGTCCGGTGCGCTTCCATGCACCGGCTCGAAGCACGACGGGAACTCGCGCTCGGGATTCAGGTTCGCCGAGGGCGCGATGCCGATGGTGCCGGTGCACGCGGGGCCGAGGTCCGAGAGGATGTCGCCGAAAAGATTCGAACCCACCACGACGTCGAACCAATCCGGGTGCTGGACGAAGTGCGCCGTAAGGATGTCGATGTGGTACTGCGAAGTCTTCACGTCCGGATACTTCGCGGACATTTCCTTGAAGCGCTCGTCCCAGTACGGCATCGTGATCGCGATGCCGTTGGATTTCGTGGCCGACGTGACGTGCTTGCGCGCTCGCTTGCGCGCGAGCTCGAACGCGAACTTCATGATGCGGTCGGTGCCGCGGCGCGTGAAGACGGAAAGCTGCGAGGCGAACTCGTAGTCGGTCCCCGAGTGCATGCGCCCGCCCATCGAGGAATACTCGCCCTCGTTGTTCTCGCGCACCACCCAGAAGTCGATGTCACCGGGCTTGCGCCCGGCGAGCGGCGACGGCACGCCCGGCATCAGCCGCACCGGCCGCAGGTTCACGTACTGCTGGAACTCCCGGCGGATCGGAATCAGCAGGCCCCAGAGGGACACATGGTCCGGCACGCCGGGAAAGCCCACGGCGCCGAGGAAGATCGCATCGTGGTGGCGGATCTGCGCGAGGCCGTCGGCGGGCATCATCGCGCCGTGCTTCGCGTAGTGCTCGCAGCTCCAGGGCTTCTCGTCCCACTGGAATTCGAAACCGAACCGGCGTCCGGCCGCCTCGAGGACGCGGATGCCCTCGGGCACCACTTCGGTGCCAATGCCGTCGCCCGCGACGACCGCGATCTTGTAGCGCTTCACTCCCCCTCCGTGCTTCGCTGTTTTGGCTTACTTGAAAAAACTCTCGAATTCGTCGGCCACGAGGTCCGGCACCTCCTCGGGGAGGTAGTGGCCTGCGGGCAGCGCGCTGCCCCGTACATCATCAGCGACCCGGCGCCATTCGTCGAGGGGCTTGAAGCAATGCTCCACCACGCCGTGCGCGCCCCAGAGCGCGAGGAGGGGCATCGAGAGCTTGCGCCCCGCGTCCCGGTCGGCGCGGTCGTGCACGAGGTCGATGGTGGCCGCCGCGCGATAGTCCTCGCACATCGTGTGGATCGACTCGGGCGTGAAGCAGCGTTCGTACTCCGCGAGCGCCTCGGGGGCGAACGGCGCGAGCCCCGCTCGCCCCTGCGAGATCTTGAAGCGCAGGTAGCCGATCGGGTCGGCCCCGAGCATGCGTTCGGGCTGCGGCTTCGGCAGGATCAGGAAGAACCAGTGCCAGTAGGCGCGCGCGAAGGCCTCCGTGGTCTGTTCGTACATGGCGAGCGTGGGCGCGATGTCGAGCACCGCGACGCGCAACACGCGTTCGCTGTAGTCCATGGCGAGGCGGTGCGCGACGCGCCCGCCGCGATCGTGGCCCGCGAGGAAGTAGCGCGGGTGGCCGAGGGCTTGCATCAGCGCGGCGGGATCGGCGGCCATCGCGCGCTTCGAATAGCCCGCGTGCCCCGGGCCGGATTCGGGCTTGCCCGAGTCGCCGTAGCCCCGCAGGTCCGCGGCCACGACCGTGAACCGCCGCGCGAGGCGGGGCGCGACCTTGTGCCACAGCGCGCGCGTCTGCGGATAGCCGTGGAGCAGGAGCAGCGGCGGGCCGGAGCCGCCCACCCACGCGGCGACCTCGTGGCCTTCCACGCGGAATCGTTCGTCTCGGAAACCTGGAAAGAGCGCCGGGGCCATGACTTCAGTCTACGGCGCGCGAGGCGGCCCCGCCATTGACCTGGGATAACTGCCGCCGCAACTCGGACTTGAGGACCTTGCCGTAGTGGTTCTTCGGCAGCGCGTCGAGAAAACGATATTCCTTGGGCCGCTTGAAGCGCGCGATGTGCTCCAGGCACCAGCCGTCGAGTTCCGCCGGGGCGGGCCGCGTTCCGCGCGCCACGACGAACGCGACCACGCTCTCTCCCCAATCCGGATCGGGCCGCCCCACGACGGAGGCTTCCGCCACCGCGGGATGCGCGAGCAGCACTTCTTCCACTTCCCGCGGATAGATGTTCGAGCCGCCGCTGATGATGAGGTCCTTGCTGCGGTCCTTGAGCGTGAGGAAGCCGTCGGCATCGAGGGCCCCGAGGTCTCCCGTCCAGAGCCACCCGTCGCGCAACGCCCGCGCGCTCGCTTCGGGGTCCTTCCAATAGCCGGACATCACCGTCGGGCCCCGCACGCAGATCTCGCCCACCTCCCCCACGGCGAGACCACGGCCGTCGTCGCCGCGAATCGCGACCTCGATCCCGTCGTGCGCACGGCCGACGGAAGCCAGGCGCTGCTCGTGGCGCGGATGCGCCGCGTCCGCGTGGTGCTCCTTGTCCAGCGCCGTGATCGTCATCGGGCTCTCGCCCTGGCCGTAGATCTGCGCAAAGCGGGGACCGAAGACGTCCAGCGCGTCGCGGATGTCGGCCCGGTACATCGGCCCGCCTCCGTAGACCAGGGTGCGAAGCCCCGGCGCGCGCAGGCCGGATGCGCGCGCCGCGTCCGTGAGCCGGCGCACCATCGTCGGCGCGGCGAAGAGCGTGACCTCGCGATGGGTCTCGAGAAGCAGGAGCACCTCGGCCGCTTCGAAGCCCCCGGACTCGGGAACCACCTGCGCGGCGCCGCGCGCCAGGTGCGTGAACGTGTAGAGGCCGGATCCGTGCGACATCGGCGCGGCGTGCAACAGGCGGCCCTCGCGAGGGACCTCGTCCACGCTCGCGAAATAGCTCGCCGTCATCCCGGCCAGGTTCGCGTGCGAGAGCATGGCCCCCTTGGGCCGGCCGGTGGTGCCGCTCGTGTAGAAGAGCCACGCGAGGTCGCCGGGTGCGACGGCCGCGGGCTCCGCGTTACCGCTACCACCGGCCATCGCCCGGTACTCGGCGCCGCCCGATTCGATCACCCGCGGCGGCGGTTCCAGCCCGTCCAACGCCGCGGCGAGCCCCTCGCGCCATTCGGGACCCGCGAAGAGGACCTTCGCCGCGGAATCGCCGGCGATGTGGCGCACCTCACGGGGATGGAGCTTCGCGTTCACGGGCACGGCGGCCAGGCCGGCCCACCATGCGGCGTACATCGCCTCGAGGTATTCGGGAGCGTTGCGCTGCAGGAGGAGCACGCGGTCGCCGGGGACCAGGCCCAGCCGTCCCAGCCCCGCGGCCAGGGCCGCGACGCGGCGGGCCAGCTCGCCGTAGGACGCCCACGGCGAGGTCCCGAGGAAGATCGCCGTCCGGCCCGCCCCTTCCCGCGCGGCACGCGTAAGGAACGCCATGGGGTTCTCGACCAACGGCGCGATCGGGACGACAAGTGGTTGGGCAGCAGGCATCCAAGCGGTAGTATGTCGCGTAAGGCAAGCTCGGGAGGGCTAAAACAATGGGTCTCAGACTCAAATTCAACATCGTCTTGTTCCTGGTTTTCGCCGCGGGGATGGGCGTTTCCGCCTATGTCTCGCACGAGTTGCTGCAGAAGAACGCGAAGGAAGAAGTCCTGCGCAACGCGGGCCTCATGATGGAAGCCGCGCTCTCCATCCGCGGGTACACGGTGCAGCAGGTCAAGCCGCACCTGGAGAGCCAGCTCGCGGAGACTTTCCTGCCGCAGACCGTGCCGGCCTACGCCGCGACCGAGACCTTCAACACGCTGCGCAAGAAGTATCCGGACTACACGTACAAGGAAGCGACGCTGAACCCCACGAACCCGCGCGACAAGGCGGTGGACTGGGAAGCCGATGTCGTGAACGCCTTCCGCAACGCCTCGACCCCGCTGCCCGAAGTGATGGGCGAGCGCCCGACGCCGGTGGGCCCGATGCTCTACCTCGCCCGGCCGCTGCAGATCAAGGACCCGGCTTGCCTGGCCTGCCACAGCGTGCCCTCGGCGGCCCCGGCCTCGATGATCAAGCTCTACGGCGAGAACAACGGCTTCGGGTGGAAGCACATGGAGATCATCGGCGCGCAGGTCGTGTCGGTGCCGATGCAGCTTCCGATCGACAACGCGAACAAGGTCTTCAAGACGTTCATGGGCTCGCTCACGGCGATCTTCCTCGTCACCTTCATCGTGCTGAACCTCATGTTGTCCGTCATGATCATCCGGCCGATCTCGCGGATGGCCGAGGCGGCCGACAAGGTCTCGACCGGCGACTTCGACGTGCCCGAGTTCTCGAGCAAGGGCAAGGACGAGGTCCATGCCCTCGGCACTTCCTTCAATCGCATGCGCCGCAGCCTCCAGAAGGCCCTGAAGCTGATCGAGCGTTGAGTCCGCTGCATGCCTGAACCCGCCCCGGAGAAGATCGGCAAGTACAAGATCGTCCGTGCGCTCGGCAAGGGCGCGATGGGGATGGTCTACGAGGGTTTCGACCCGGTGATCGAGCGCCGGGTCGCGATCAAGACGATCCTCGCCGAATACCTCGCCGCCGCCGAGATGGAAGAGGCGGTCGCGCGCTTCAAGCGCGAGGCCCAGGCGGGCGGGCGCCTGATGCACCCCGGCATCATCGGCGTCTACGAGTACGGCGACGAAGGCGGCATGGCCTACATCGTCATGGAGTACTGCGACGGCGAGGAGCTGAAGGGCTTCTTCAAGGGCGGCCGGCGCTTCGAGCTGATCGACGCCTTCGAGATCATGAAGCAGCTGCTCACGGCGCTCGACTACTCGCACAAGCAGGGCGTCGTGCACCGCGACATCAAGCCCGCGAACCTCATGATCCTCCCCGGCCCCAAGGTGAAGATCATGGACTTCGGCATCGCGCGCCTCGAGTCGTCGTCGCTCACGCAGGTCGGCACCGTGGTCGGCACGCCGACGCACATGGCGCCCGAGCAATTGATGGGCATCCAGGCCGACGGCCGCGCCGACCTCTGGTCCGCGGGCGTGATCCTCTACGAGCTGCTCACCAGCGTGAGCCCGTTCCTCGCGGAGACGCCGGCCGCGGTGATGCACCGCGTGCTGCAGGTCGACCCGGATCCGCCGTCGAGCGTGAACACCGCGCTGCCCCCGGGCTTCGACGGCGTCGTCTCCCGCGCGCTCGCGAAGAAGCCCGCCGATCGATTCGCCACCGCGAAGGATTTCCAGCTGGCCCTGCTGCAGGCGCTGCAGGGCAAGGCCGTCGCCGGCGGACCTCGGGTCGACGTCGAGCGCACGCTTCCGCCAGGCGAGGCGGCGCGCGTCGAGTCCACGCGCACCTCGATGCGGGTGACCGCCCGCGCGCTCAATGTCGCCCCGGAAGTGCTGGCGGAGCTCGAGCGCTCGCTCTCGCGCCATATCGGCCCGCTCGCGAAGATGCTGGTGAAGCAAGGCCAGGGCGAAGCCCGGGACATGGAGGATTTCTGCCGGATCCTCGCGGAGAACATCCCCGAGGCGGCGGAGCGCAACGAGTTCCTCGCGAAGGTGAAGGCGATCCGCAAGAAGGCCGAGCAGGCCGCCGCCGCGCCCCCCGCCGCCCCACCCGCGCCTGCGCCTTCGGAACCGGTGCACGCCACGCAGTCCGGCAAGGCCCACAAGGACCGGATCAACTTCACGCCCGAGTCGCTGGCCCTGGCGGAGAAACGCCTCGCGAGCTACGTGGGGCCGCTGGCGCGCCTCCTCATGAAGGAAGCGGTCCACAAGTCGGCGAGCCTGCGCGAGCTGTACTCGGCGCTCGCGGTGCACATCGATTCCGACGAAGAGCGCAAGGCGTTCATGGCGCAGGTCGACCACAAGTGACCGCGCTCGCGTCGCCGTGACGCGGCTGGACAAGTTCCTCTGGGCGGCGCGTTTCTACAAGACGCGCTCGCTGGCCGCGGCGGCCGTCGAGGCCGGACGCGTGGCGGTGAACGGGGAACGCGTGAAGCCCGCCAAGGTCGTGCGCATCGGCGACCGCCTGCAGGTTCGCAGGCCTCCCTTCGAACAGGTCGTCACGGTTCGCGCGCTGTCGGACCGGCGCGGGCCCGCCACCGAGGCCCGCACGCTCTACGAGGAAACCGAGGAGAGCACCGCCCGGCGCGAGGCGCTCGCGGCGGAATTGAAGGCGTCGCCCCCGCCCGTGTTCGGCGGCCGCCCCACGAAGAAGACGCGGCGCGACTACGAGAAGTGGCTGCACTCGCAGGACGAGGAATGAACCTGCCCTACACCGCGATCCTCGGAGCGCACACGCTGGGCTTCGTGCTGCTGGTGGGCGCCATCGTGGTGTTCGACCTTCGCGTGCTGGGCTTCGCGAAGCAGATCCCGCTGCGCGAACTCTCGCGCCTCACGCTGCCGGTTTGCTTCGCGGCCGTCGTGCTCGCGGTCGGTTCGGGCGTGCTGATGCTGAATGCGCATGCGCAGGACCTCCTCGCCAGCCGCGCGCTCCAGGTGAAGCTGGCGCTGATCGTGGCCGCGGCGCTCAACGCCGCGTTCTTCCGCACCGGGCCGTGGACCACCGTGGCCGCGTGGAATGTGGGTGTTCCCGCGCCCTTCGCGGCGCGCGCCTCGGCCGCGCTGTCGATCGCGCTGTGGCTCGGCGTGCTCGCTTGCGGACGGCTCGTGGCCGCCTTCATTCGACCCTGAGGCGGCCCTCGACGCGCAGGCCGCAGCAACCGTCGGGCCGCACGACCACCATCTCGCCCATCCCCACCGAGAGCTTGGTGAGCGCCGCGATGTTCACGTTGTGCGTGACCATCACGACGTTGCCACGCGGCTTCACGATCGAGTAGGCGAGGATGCGCTTCTTCACGGTCTCGGCGCTCGCGCCTTCGAGGTGCGGCGTGTCGAACGTGGAGCCGAGCGGCTCCCAGTCCTCCGCCTTGCCGAACGCGAGTTGCGCCGTTTCGCGGCAACGGCACCACGGGCTCGTGTACACGCGCTCGATGGGCACGCGCTGGGCCCGCAGGCGCGCGCCCAGCGCACGCGACTGCTCGCGGCCCGCCTCGGAAAGGTTGCGCTGCGTCTTGCAGTCGTCGAGCTTGTAGCCCGCCGGATCTCCCAGGCCGGGCTCCGTGGCCGAGTGGCGAAGGAGGATGACTTGCCCGCCCTTGCGGAGCGCGGCCCACGTTTCCGCCTCGGCAGCCCGCGACCATGCGGGCAGCAAGAGTGCCGCGCCACCCACGACGACCCACGCGCGGCGGCGGGCGTCCATCGCTAGCGGGGCGCCAGGTCCTCGAACGCGTAGCCGAGCTTCGCCACTTCGGCGCGCACATACGCCATGGCATCGGGGACGCGCTTCGGATCGCCGCGCACCGAGAGCTCCACGCGATAGCCGCCTTCGACGTTCTGCGGCAGGCTCGAGAGCTTGAGCTCCGGATAGTCGCGCACCACCGCGTTCATGATGTCGATCAGGAACGATTCGCCGACGCGCACCGCGATCGCGTGCTCCACCGCGCGCACGCCGGGCTGCAGGTGCTTGTACTTCGTGTCCAGCGCCCAGGCCACCATCGGGTGCGCCATCTCGGGGAACCCGGGGACGAAGTAGTGGTGGTTCACGCTGAAGCCCGGGATGCGGTTGTACGGATTGGGAATGATCGACGAACCCTCGGGGAAATCGATCATGCGCAGGCGCCGCTCGGTGATCTCCCCGGGCGCGAAGCGCGCTTCGAGTTCCTTCAGCCCCTCGGGATGCACGGCCAGGGCACGGCCCAGCGCGGCGGCCGCGCATTGGCGCGTGTGGTCGTCGGGCGTGGCGCCGATGCCGCCGAACGAGAAGACGATGTCAGTGGTGGCGAACGTGCGTCGCAGCGCGGCGATGATGCGATCGGGATCATCGCCCAGGTATTCGGCCCAGCCCAGCTCGAGGCCGCGCTCGCCCAGCAGCTCGATCACCTTCGCGAAGTGCTTGTCCTGCCGCTTTCCCGACAGGATCTCGTCGCCGATGATGAAGGCGCCGAACGCCAACTAGAACTTCACTTTCGGGTTCAGCGCGTAGAGGCCCGTGACCGACGCCTGCGCGAGGACGTGGCCTTCCATCGCCTTGCGCGCATCGGGCCCGGTGAAGGCGCCCTCGACCGGCAGGCGAGCGACATCGAGCGCGAAGACCGTGAACACGTAGTGGTGGACGATCTCGTCGTTCCACGGCGGGCACGGCCCGTCGTAGCCGAAGTACTGGCCGGCCATCGCCGGATCGTCCGCGAACCATCCGGTGTAGTCGTTCACGCCCTGGCGCGATCCGCGCGCCGCCGCGGGGCCGGGCTTGCCGTTGGCCACGATCGCCGAGGAGAACTCGCCCTCGCCGATCGAAGTGACGGAGGCCGGAAGGTCGACCAGCACCCAGTGGAAGAAATCCACGCGGGGAAGCGACGCGGGGATCGTGCGGCCCGCCTGGTTCACGTCCGTGCCGACGCTCGGGACATCCGGGTCGTGGCACAGGATCGCGAAGCTGCGCGTGGCGGCCGGCGCTTCGCTCCACGAAAGCGCCGGGTTGCGGTTCTCCGACATCCGCACGTGGTTCGTGGGATCCGCCGCGCAGAACGCGTGCTTCGCCGCGATGGCGGCGCCGTCGGCGAACCCCGGGATGGCGAGCTTCACTTCGGCGGGACGATCGGGGACGTCGGGGCCGGGGGATTGCCGCCGGCCTCGGCCGGGAGGTGGACGATGTTGAAGGTCTCCACCTCGAAGACCAGCGTCGAGTTGGGCGGGATCTTGCCTCCGGGCGCGGCGCGGTCGCCATAGGCCTTGTCCGGCGGGATCACGAGCAGGCGCTTGGCGCCCTTCTCCTTCATGCCGACCACGCCTTCGTCCCAGCCCTTGATGACGCGCCCGGCGCCGACCATGAAGCCGAACGGCGTGGGGCGGCCCTCCGAGGTGTCGAACATCGCGCCCTTCAGGTCCTTGGCGCAACCGTCATAGAGCCACCCGGTGTAGCCCACGAGGATCGCCGCCTTCGGAACGACGGTGCGGCCCGAACCGGGCGCGAGGTCCTTCGTCACCAGCTCCTTCGGCGGCACGGCGCAGCCCTTCGCGTCTTTCTCACTCGGGGCGGCCTTCGGGTCCTGCGCGTTTGCGCACGTCGCGGCCAGGGCGGTCACGGCCATCGCGGCCAGGGCAATCATCTGCTTCAAGGTTTCTCCTTCGATTCGAGGTCTTGGCGATTCGGTGTCTTGGTCAGCGCCCGCGGGCCACGCCTTCACGGCGCGGGTCGGCGCCGGCTTCCCATCCACCCGCCACGCGGCGGATGCCCTGCAGGCCACTCGTCATGTCGATCGCACGAACGTCGTGACCCATCGCCTTCAGAGTGGCGGATGTGGCTTCGAGTTCCGTGCCCTTCTCGATTTCGGTGGGTCCGTTGCGGCTGCCGAAGTTGGGCAGGTCGATGGCCTTCTGCATGTCGAGCTTCCAATCGTAGACGCCGATGATGGCCTTGGCCACGTAGCCGATGATGAGGCTGCCGCCGGGGCTGCCGATGACCATGTCCAGTTGGCCGCCCTTCGCGTCGAACACGAGGAACGGAGCCATCGAGCTGCGCGGGCGCTTGCCGGGCGCCACGCTGTTGGCCACGGGCTTGCCGTCCTCGACGGGACTGAAGTTGAAGTCCGTGAGCTCGTTGTTGAGCAGGAAGCCGCGCACGAAGATCTTCGAGCCGAAGAAGCCCTCGATCGTCGTGGTCATCGAAACCGCGTTGCCCTGCGCGTCGACGATGGCGATGTGGCTGGTGCCCGCGACCTCGTCCACCGGATCGTCGGCGAGGGCCACTTTCACGCCCGCGGGCGTGCCGGCTTCGGCACGGCCCATGGATTTCTCGGGCCGCACGAGCTTCGCGCGCTCCGCGAGGTAGCCCGCGTCCACGAGCCCGCGCACCGGCACGTCGACGAAGCGATCGTCGGCCACGTACCGATTGCGGTCGGCGAAGGCCAGGCGCTGGGCTTCGGAGAAGAGGTGCACGGCCTCGGTGGAGTTCGGCCGCACCTTCGCCAGGTCGTGGCGCTCGAGCACGCCGAGAATCTGCAGCACCGCGATGCCGCCCGAGGACGAGGGCGGCATGCCGCACAGGTGCAGCGCGCGATAGTGGCCGCAGAGCGGTTCGACGTCGCGCACGCGGTAGAGCGCCAGGTCCTCGGCCGAGAGCGAGCCGGGGTTCTTCGCGTAGCCGCGCACGGCCGCGACGATGTCCGCGGCGACCTCGCCCGTGTAGTACCCATCCGCGCCCTTCGCGGCGAGCAGGCGCAGGGTCTTCGCGAACTCGGGATTCTTCATCACCGCGCCCGCCGCCTTCGGATTGCCGTTGGCGTCGAAGAAATACGCGCGCGCCGCCGGGCTGTCCGAGAGGCCCTTGTCCTTCGTGAGCAGCTCGGCCACGCGAGGCGAGAGCGGGAAGCCATTCTCGGCGAGCGCGATGGCGGGCTCGAAAAGTTTCGCCCACGGCAGTTTCCCGTAGCGGGCGTGCGCGGCCTCGAGCAGGCGCGGCGTCCCCGGCGTCCCGACGGAGCGGCCGCCGACCACGGCCGCCTGGAACGCCAGCGGCTTGCCGTCGGGCCCCAGGAGGAGTTCGGGCGTGGCCCCGGACGGCGCGGTTTCGCGCGCATCGATCGCGACGACGCGTTTTTCGGGCGCGTCGTAGTACATGAAAAACGCGCCGCCACCGAGGCCCGAGGCCTGCGGTTCCACGAGGCTCAACACCAGTTGAGTGGCGACCATCGCATCGACCGCGCTGCCGCCCTGCTCGAGCATCTTCACGCCCGCATCGACCGCGAGCGGATGCGCCGCCGCGACGACATGGCGCTTCGCGTGGAGGAGGGTCTTCGGGGTCCATCCGCTCGGCGGCTCCGGCTGCGAAGGCCGGAGCTGCGCGAGGGATGCGTCAGGCGCCGCGAGAAGTGCGGCGGCGATCAGTGCTGCACGAAGCATCGGGCCTCTAGATGCCGCCCATCGCCAGGTACTTGATCTCGGTGAAGTCGTCGATGCCGTACTTCGAGCCTTCGCGGCCCAGGCCCGACTGCTTCACGCCGCCGAAAGGCGCGACTTCCGTCGAGATGAGGCCCGTGTTGATGCCGACGATGCCGGTCTCGAGCGCTTCGGCCACGCGCCAGACACGGCCCAGGTCGCGTGCGTAGAAGTACGCGGCGAGGCCGAACTCGGTGTCGTTGGCCTGCGCGATCGCATCGGCTTCGTCCTTGAAGCGGAAGAGCGGTGCCAGCGGGCCGAACGTCTCTTCGGTGGCGACCTTCATTTCCTTGGTGACGCCGGTGATGACGGTCGGTTCGAAGAAGCGGCCGCCCAGCGCGTGCTTCTTGCCGCCCACCGTGACCTTGCCACCCTTCGCGACGGCATCGGCGATGTGCTCTTCCACTTTCGCCAGCGCGTTGCCGTCGATCAGCGGGCCGGCCGTCACGCCCTCGCCCGTGCCGGGGCCGACCTTCAGCGCGCGCACCTTCTCGGCCAGCTTCGCCGCGAAGGCGTCGTACACCGAGTCCTGCACGTAGATGCGGTTGGCGCACACGCACGTCTGGCCGTTGTTGCGGAACTTGGAGATCATCGCGCCCGTGGCGGCGGCGTCGAGGTCCGCGTCGTCGAACACGATGAACGGCGCGTTGCCGCCCAGCTCCAGGCCCAGCTTCTTCACCGTGTCCGCGCTCTGGCGCATGAGGACCTTGCCCACGTCCGTGGAGCCGGTGAAGGTGATTTTCGCGACGATGGGGCTCGCCGTCATCTCGCCACCGATGGCGCGGGCGCTGCCGGTGATGACGTTGAAGACACCCTTGGGAATCCCGGCGCGGATCCCCAGTTCGGCCAGCGCGAGGGCGGAATACGGAGTCTGCGACGCGGGCTTCAGCACCATGGTGCAGCCCACGGCAAGCGCGGGGCCGGCCTTGCGCGTGATCATCGCGTTGGGGAAGTTCCACGGCGTGATGGCGCCCACCACGCCGATCGGCTGCTTGATCACGACGATGCGCTTGTCCGCGGTGGGGCTGGGGATGGTGTCGCCGTAGACGCGCTTGGCTTCCTCGGCGAACCACTCGATGAAGGAGGCGCCGTACAGGATCTCGCCCTTGGCTTCGGCGAGCGGCTTGCCCTGCTCCGTGGTGAGGATGAGGGCGAGGTCGTCGGCGTTGGCGACCATGAGGTCGAACCACTTGCGCAGGATGATCGAGCGCTCGCGCCCGGTGAGCTTCGCCCACCCATGCTGCGCCTTGCGGGCCGCTTCGATGGCCCGCTTCGTCTCGTCCGCACCGCAATTGGGCACCGTGCCGACGACCGAGCCGTCCGCCGGATTGTCCACGTCGATCGTGGTCTTGGCGTCGGAGCCGACCCACTGCCCGTCGATGTAGCACTTGTCCTTGAAAAGGCTGGGGTCCTTGAGGCTTGCGAGGGCGTTGCGGGCCTGGATGACGGCGGCATTCATGGGGTTCACCTCCGGGGGGAAGCGGCCAGTATAGCGCGGTGCAGCATTGCGCTTGAAGGGCGCTGCCGGGGGCTATCATGGGCGCTTTTCCCCGGA
The DNA here is from genome assembly GCA_001953215.1 of Betaproteobacteria bacterium GR16-43. GTDB lineage: Bacteria > Pseudomonadota > Gammaproteobacteria > Burkholderiales > Usitatibacteraceae > Usitatibacter. The sequence continues at coordinate 1,949,622 of CP019169.1, read as the reverse complement.
GGTTTCCCATGCGACGCCTAGTTCCGTTCGCCGCAGTCCTGGCTCTATTGGCCGCGGTCACGGCCGCCGATGCGAAGACCCTGCGCTGGTCCAGCCAGGGCGACTACGTCACGGCCGATCCCCACGCCCAGAACGAGCTGCTCACCAACTCGATCAACGGCCACGTGTACGAATCGCTCGTCGTGCGCGGCAAGACGCTCGAGATCCTTCCCGGCCTCGCCACGAGCTGGAAGCAGACGAGCCCGACGGTCTGGGTCTTCACCCTGAGGAAGGGCGTGAAGTTCCACGACGGCAGCGACTTCAACGCCGACGACGTGGTGTTCTCGATCAAGCGCCTGCAGGGCGAGACCTCCAACTTCCGCGTCTACGGCAACGCCGTGGGCGTGCCGCGCAAGATCGACGACTACACGGTCGAGCTCACGACGCCGGTGCCCAACCCGGTGATGCTGGAGATGCTCGCCAACAGCCTCTTCATGATGAGCAAGTCGTGGTGCGAGAAGAACAAGGTCGTGGACAGCCAGGACTTCAAGGCGCAGGTCGAGGTGTTCTCCTCGAGGAACGCCATGGGCACGGGCCCGTACATCCTCGTGTCGCGCGAGCCGGACGTGAAGAGCGTCTTCAAGAAGAACCCGAACTGGTGGGGCCTCAAGGAAGCGGGCTACTGGACCGGCAACGTCGACGACATCGTCTACACGCCGGTGAAATCCGAGGGCACGCGCGTGGCCGCGCTGCTCTCCGGCAACCTCGACTTCGTCCTCGACCCACCGGTGCAGGACGTCGAGAAGCTGAAGCAGGACAAGAACCTGAAGGTCTACGAAGGCCGCGAGAACCGCATCATCTTCCTGGGCTTCGACCAGAACCGCGACGAGCTGCTCTACTCGAACGTGAAGGGCAAGAACCCGTTCAAGGACAAGCGCGTGCGCCAGGCGTTCTACCAGGCCATCGACGTGAACGCGATCCAGAAGTCGGTGATGCGCGGGCTCTCCGTGCCCACGGCCGTGAACCTCCCCAACCCCGAGCGCGCCGGCATTCCGAAGGAGATGGACAAGCGCTATCCCTACGACGTCGCCGCCGCGAAGAAGCTGCTCGCCGAGGCCGGGTATCCGAACGGCTTCGAGGTGCAGATCGACTGCCCGAACAACCGCTACCTGAACGACGAGAAGATCTGCGTGGCCGTGGCGGGCATGGTGGCCAGGATCGGCATCACGATGAAGGTGAATGCGATCCCGCGCGCCCAGTTCTTCCCGAAGGCGCAGCGCCTCGAGATCAGCATGTACATGCTCGGCTGGGGCGGTGCGACGACCGATGCGATCTTCACGCTGCAGCCCGTGCTCCACAGCCGGAACGACAAGGGCGACGGCGACTACAACTGGGGCAACTACAAGGACGCCAAGTTCGACGCGCTGATCGACGCCGCGAAGGGCGAGACGGACCTCAAGAAGCGCCAGGGGATCATCAACGAGGCCATGCAGTACCACCACGACCAGGTGCTGCACATCCCGCTGCACCTGCAGGTGATCCCGTGGGCCTCGCGCTCCAACGTCGAGGTCGTGCACCGCGCGGACAACTGGCTCCAGGCCACCTGGGTGACGATCAAGTAGCGGCGCCGAAGCGAAGCAGCCGGCACTTGCCCTGCTGCTTCCCGGCGTACATCGCGGCATCGGCCGCCTTGAGCAGCGCGTTGGCGTCGGCGACATCCGTCGGCGCCAGCGCGTAGCCGATGGTGGCGGTCACCGCCGAAGACTTCTCGTTGAACGTGAACGGCTCCTGGAAGGCGTGGAGCAGCTTCATGCCGAGATCCAGCGCCTGCGCCTCGTGGGTGAGGCCCTCGGCCATCACGACGAATTCGTCGCCGCCCAGGCGCGCGACGCCATCGCCCACGCGCATGGAAGTCCGGAGGCGTTGCGCCACCACGCGCAGCAACGCGTCGCCCACGTCGTGGCCGAACTGGTCGTTCACCGGCTTGAAGCCGTCGAGGTCGAGCACGTAGAGCGCGAGGATGCGATCCGGCACGGCGCGCCCGAGCGCGCTCGTGAGCGCCTCGCTCAGGCCGCGGCGGTTGAGCAGGCCCGTCAGGGCATCCGTGTGCGCGAGGGAATGCAGCGTGTCGCGTTCCAGCGCGGCGCGCTGCGCATCGTGGTGGCGCGCGGCCGTCCGCAGCACGGCGATGCGCATGAAGACCAGCATGTCGAGCGTGGCGCCGATCTGGAACGAATGCAGCGTCCAGAAGTTCACGCCGACCGTTCCCCGCACCACGCCGACCATGATCGCGCTCGCGACGAAGTATCCCAGCCACGCGGCGATGAACCACGCGCCGACGCTGTCGCCGCGGCGCCACTTCGCGAGCGCCCCGGGCAGGCCCATCAACGCCGGCGAAAGCCCGGTCGTGGTCATGAGCACCGCGACCACCCGGACGTCGATCAGGTCCAGGCCGTGCGCGATCGTCGCGAGCCCATGGATCGCGGCCACGGCGCGCAACGCGTAGCGCAGCCATCGATGCAGGTCGCCGGCCAGCGCATCCTCGACGAACAGCGCCGTCGCGGCTGCCGCCATCAATGCCGTGACGCCGGCCAGGTGGCGTTCGGCCCACTGGTGATCGGTCCATACGTACATCTCGCCGATCCCGAAGAAGTGCACGGAGAAGCCCATGCTGAAAAGCACGAGCAGCGCGTACTTGAGGTAGAGGTTCTCGCGCAGGCTCGCCCACTGCGCCAGGCTGTACAGCAGCAGGACCACGCCGAGGCAGCCGAGCGCGCCCTGCAGCAGCTGCTCGCGCAACGCCAGCGCATGGAACGGCGCCAGGCGGCTCAACGTGATGGGCAGGATCTTCGCGCCGGGCGTGTCCACGCGCACCATCACCAGGAGCTCGCTCGCGCCCGGCGGGAACTCGAGCGCCGCGGCATGCGAGCGGCCCCGCAGCGGACGCGAAGCGAACGGCTGGCCGTTGCCGAGCGTCGCCTGCTGCAGCACCTTGCCCTCGCGCATCACATACACGTCGATGCGCTGCAGCAGCGCGTAGTCGATGTCGAGGATCCACATGCCCTCGCCGCCGGCGGAGACCGCGACGGGCACGCGCAGCCACACGACTTCCTTCTCCAGCCCGAGCGTGGCGTAGGCGCTGCGCGGCTCGATGAAGCGATCGCGCGCGGCCACGGCCTGTTCGAGATCCAGCGCGCGCGTCGGATCGGAGAGCACGCGCACCTGCGGCCACAGGTCGATGCTCTCTCCGCCGGCCGTGAGCTGCGCCTCCGCGTGCGCGCCGGGTGTGAACCACGCGGCGAGCCACAGGGCGAGCCACCAGCGCATCAGGCCTTCCCCGCGTCGGGCGGCGTGCGCGCGATCGCCTGCCAATCGCCGCGCGTGGTGAGGCGATCCTCGAGGGCGTTGACCCAGTTCGGCGCCTTCGAGTCCAGGCCCCAGCCCGCGATCAGCGCGCGGATGCCGGGGCGCAATTGCGCGGGCACGGACAGGTCCCGCGTCTGGCTCATGAGCAGCGCGCACATCAGGCGATAGCCGATGACCCGCGTGATCAACCGCGAGAGCGAGAAATCCGGGAACGCGAGGCGCACCAGCGCATCGATGCCGCGCGCCGTGAGCATCAGGGCCGAGAACAGGAAGCGCGACACCAGCGAGACCCGGCCGTCGAGGCCGAGGTCGCGCGAGCTGGCGGGTTCGAGCAGGCGGCGCGTGAGCAGGACCGGGAATTTCTTGAACGGCCCGTCGGGAATCACCGACTCCATCGCATCCATGAGCGCGCCGCCGAGGCGGGGCCGCGGATCGATGGCGGTCGGGCGCTTGGCCCAGTCCTCGCGGCCGCGCGCCTGCATGCGCGCGAAGAGCTCCGCGGCTTCGTCCATCGTCTCCACCATCAGTTCGCGGCGGATACCGAGGAAGTGGCCCGCCACGTTCCAGGCATGCAGATAGTCGAGCTCCTGTTCCGGCTTGAGGGGGATTCCGAGCCGCCGCAGGCTGCGCAGGAACACGTAGCTGAACGTGAGCAGCGTGTAGGCGAGCTCTTCCTGGTTGTTGGGCAGGGCGAAGCGCTTCAGGTCCCAGCCCATCGCGTGCAAGGCGCTGCTCATCGAGTCGCCGGGCTGGACCGTGGCGAGCGGCGGTATCAGCCCGCTGAATTCGGCGGCATCCGCGAAGCGCATGCGCGCGACCGCCACGTCGGGCGAGTCTCGCAGGATGAGGTTGCGTACGGTGGCGTGGATCAGCCGCACCTTGAGGATCTGCGCGATGCCGGCCCCGTCGTCCTTCGTGAGACCGCCCAGCATCATGACCGGGAACACCATCGCGCCCGTGGCCCGGATGCGATGCTCGGCGCGCTCCTCGAGCTGGCCGGTGGCGTGCAGCACGGCCGCGAGGTCGGGCACGACGTAGCATTCGGGGAGGCTGGCGCAGAAGAGCATCGTCACGGACAACGCCCCGTAATCCATGAACAGGGCCTGGGCGCGCAGGATCCGGTCCGGGTCGGCCCAGTCCGGCAGCGGGCCCGCGGCGGTCACATAAGCTTGCAGGGGCTTTCCGATACCGGCCGTGATCTGCTGCGAGTCCGCCCGCCAGGCGCGGACCCCGGCGTTGTCCTGCCAGTTTCTTACGGCGGCATTGAGGTCGTCGATGCGGCGCAGGCGTGCGGCGGTGTCGGGGTCGGCTGCGGCGGCTTCAGCCGTCGCGGCCAGGGGTGCGGCCTGCGCCCGCATCGGGGCTTCGGGCCAGGGGCCCACGATGGCGGCGACCGTTTCGTCCGCATGCGCGTCGGCGATCCACTGCATCTCGTCCAGGTCTGGTTGGCCCAATGCGGCAGTCCCCCTTGTTTGTTTGACGTCGTTGGATGGCAACGCGCGTCAGTTTAACGAACGTTGCCGTTCGAAGGCACGGTTCGGAGCGTCGCCAGCGCGATCCACCCGAGGACCACCGCGAACCAGAGCGTCGTCACGCGCGAGACGACCGTCGCCGCCCCCGCGCCCGACGGATCCATTCCCGCCTGCACGAGCAGCAGCACCATCAGGGCCTCGGTGCTCCCCAGTCCGCCGGGCAGCAGGAACAGCGCCCCGCCCAGCAGCGCGATGGCGTAGATGCCCATCGCCGTGCCGACCGGAATCGTCGCGCCCATCGCCTCGACCACCAGGTGCAGCGCCCAGGCCTCGGCCGACCAGGCCACGAGCGAGAGGGCGAGGCCCAGGGCCAGCGTCCGGCCGCGCGCGAGGCGCCCGGCATGGACCGCGAGCGCGGAAAACGGCCCGGCCAGCCGGCGCGGGAGGATCCGCGCCACGCCATGCGCCAGCACGGCCGTCCGCCGATCGGAGGAGGCGACCCAGAGCGCGATGGCGACGGCGACGGCCGCGACCGCCGCGAGCGCGCCGCCGTACGGCAGCATCGCGAGGCCCAGGCCGCAGAGCAGCGCCAGCGCCAGCACGTCGGAGAAGCGATCGGCGAGCAACGCCGCGATCGACACCGACCACGGCACGTCGAAGGCGCGCTTCAGCTCGAGCGAGCGGATCGCCTCGCCCGCCTTGCCCGGCGTGGTGGTGAGGGCGAAGCCGCGCACGTAGTTGGCGGCCGCGGCGCCCCACGGCACGGCGTGGCCGGCATCGGCGAGGAAGAGGCGCCAACGGACGGCCCGCAGCGCATAGTTGGCGGCCGAAAGGGCCAGCAGCGCGATGGCGAGACCCGCGTCGACGCGGGCGAGCGCGGCGCCGAAACGCGCCGCATCGCTCCAGAACGCGAACGCGACGAAGGCGAATGCCGCCAGGACGGCTGATATGATGGCCGCGCGCCAACCGTAGCCACGTTCATGCAGAGCCAAACTCGCGATCCCCCGGTGAGCACGACCGTTCCCGCATCGGCCGATCCGGTGCCGCTTTGCGTGGATCTCGACGGCACGCTCGTGAAGACCGACATGTTACTGGAGACGCTGGTCTCCACGTTGAAGCGCCGCCCCCACCTCGTGTTCGCGCTGCCGTTCTGGCTCGCGCGCGGCCGCGCCGCCCTCAAGCGCGAGCTCGCGAATCGCGCCGATATCGACGTCACGGTCCTGCCCTACGACGAAGACCTGCTGCGCGACCTGCGCGCGGCGCGCTCGCAGGGCCGCACGCTCCTGCTGGCCACGGCGGCCGACGCGTCGATCGCGCAACGCATCGCCGACCACTTGGGCGTCTTCGACGGCGTGATCGCCAGCGACGGCGTCCGCAATTTGAAGGGTCGGGAAAAGGCCAGGGAACTCGTGGCGCGCTTCGGCGAGAAGGGCTTCGACTACGCCGGCGAGGACCGCTTCGACGTCCCGGTGTGGCGCCACGCGCGCGAAGCGATCGTCGTGAAGCGTAGACGGCGGCCGTTGCTGACGCTCCTGCGCGGCGTGCGCGCCTACCAATGGGCGAAGAACCTGCTCGTCTTCGTGCCGCTGGTGACCGCGCACCGGTGGGACGAGCCCGCGCTCGCCGCGGGCTTCCTCGCGTTCGTGGCCTTCGGGCTCGTCGCCTCGGCCGTCTACCTCGCCAACGACCTCTCCGACCTGCAGGACGACCGGCGCCATCCCACCAAGAAGTCCCGCGCGATCGCCGCGGGCGAGATGCCGATCCTCGCGGCGCTCGCCCTGCTCCCGGTCCTGCTCGCGGGCGCGACGTTCATCGCCCTGCGCCTGCCCGTTTCGTTCGCGCTGCTGCTCGTGGCCTACGTCGTCGCGAACCTCGCCTACTCGCTCGGCCTGAAGCGCGTCGCGCTGCTCGATGCGTTCGTGCTCGCCGGGCTCTACACGCTGCGCCTGCTCGCGGGCGCCGCGGCGATCGCCGTCCCCGTGTCGCCGTGGCTGCTCGCGTTCTCGCTGTTCCTGTTCCTGTCGCTGGCGCTGGCCAAGCGCTACGTGGAAGTCGCAAACGTGCTCGCGCGCGACGAGGAGCAGGTCGGTGGACGCGGCTACCTCGCGAGCGACGGCCCGCTGCTCGCGATGCTGGGCACGGCCAGCGGCTACCTCGCCGTGCTCGTGTTCGCGCTCTACATCACGAGCCCGCAGGTGGTCGTGCTCTACCGGTCGCCCGCGCTGCTGGGATTCGCCGTGCCGCTGCTGCTCTACTGGATCTCGCGCGTGTGGTTCCTCGCCCACCGCGGGCGGCTGCACGAGGATCCGCTGCTCTTCGCGCTGCGCGACCCGCCGAGCTACGCCGTGGGCGCGCTGATCGTCGCCGCGATGATCGGGGCGACCTGACGCGTGCGCTCCTGGGGCAACTATCCGAAGGTCGAGCACGCCGCGGTGATTCCGCTGCACTGGCGCCACCTCGGGCTGCCCCGCATCGAGGGCACGATGCTGCCGTCCGGCCTCGCGCGCAGCTACGGCGACAGTTGCCTCAACGAAGGCGGCACGCTCCTCGCGACCGCCGGCCTCGACCGGCTCATCGCCTTCGATCGCGCGAGCGGCGTGCTGCGCTGCGAGGCCGGGATGTCGCTCGCGCAAATCCTGCAGGTCGCCGTGCCCGCGGGCTGGTTCCTGCCGGTGGTCCCGGGCACTTCGCAGGTGACGGTGGGCGGCGCCATCGCCAACGACATCCACGGCAAGAACCATCACGCGGCCGGTTCGTTCGGCGAGCACGTGAGGCGCCTGGAGCTCGTTCGTTCCGACGGCACGCGCCGGGAATGCTCGCCGGATTCCGAGACGGCGCTGTTTCGCGCCACGATCGGGGGGCTCGGCCTCACCGGACTCGTCACGTGGGCCGAGCTGCAACTGCGCGCGATCGCGTCTCCCGCCTTCGAGGTCGAGACGATGCGCATGGAGAACCTCGAGCACTTCTTCGCGCTGTCGGAGGCCAGCGCGGGCTTCGAATACCACGTGGCGTGGGTCGATGCCCTGGCGCGCGGCGGTGATGCCGGCCGGGGCGTCTTCATCCGCGCCAACCACTCGACCGTGGCCGAGGCGTCGCAGGCGCCATCCGATTCGCACCTCGCGGTCCCGTTCGACCTGCCCGCGGCCACGCTCAATCGCCACAGCGTCGCCCTCTTCAACGCGATGTACCGCGCGCGGGCGCCGCGCCATTGGCGAGAGGAACGCGTGCCGTATTCCCGGTACCTGTTCCCGCTCGACGGCGTCGCGCACTGGAACCGCATGTACGGCGAGCCCGGCTTCGTCCAGCACCAGTGCGTGGTGCCGCGCGCCGATGCGCCTTCGCGCGTGCGCTCGATCCTCGAGGCGGTTGCCGCCGCCGGCGACGCCTCGTTCCTCTCGGTCCTCAAGGTGTTCGGCGATCGCGAGCCCGCCGGCCTGCTCTCTTTCGCGCGCCCCGGCGTGACCCTGGCCCTCGACCTGCCGATGCGAGGCGCGCAGACGCTCGAGCTCCTCGAACGGCTCGACACGATCGTGCGCGACGCGGGCGGCGCCATCTACCCGGCGAAGGACGCGCGCATGTCGCCCGGGACCTTTCGCGCCTCGTTCCCGCGTTGGGGCGAGCTCGAAGCGCTTCGGGATCCGGCCTTCTCTTCCAGCTTCTGGCGGCGAGTCACACCATGAGGTTCGACCCGTGAGCTTCGAGCGCATCGTGATCTTCGGCGCCACCTCGGCGATCGCGCAGGCGACGGCGCGCCGTGTCGCTGCGCGCGGCGTGCGCCTGCATCTCGTCGCGCGCGACGCCGCGAAGCTCGAAGCGGTTCGCGCGGACCTCGCCGCTCGCGGTGCGACGGTGACCGCCGCCGTGGCCGACCTCGACGTGACGACGCACCACGCGAAGCTCCTCGACGAGGCCGAGCGCGCGCTTGGCGGTTCGATCGACGCCGCGTTGATCGCGCAAGGCACCCTGCCCGACCAGGCGGCCTGCGAACGTGACTTCACGCGCGTCGAAGCCGAGATCCGCACGAATTTCCTCGGACCCGCGTCGCTGGCATCCGAACTCGCGAACCGTTTCGAACCTCGCGGCGCGGGCTGCATCGTCGCGATCTCGTCGGTGGCCGGCGACCGCGGCCGCGCGAGCAACTACGTGTACGGCAGCGCCAAGGGTGCGCTGTCGATCTTCCTCGGCGGATTGCGCTCGCGCCTGCACGCGAGCGGCGTGCACGTCGTGACCGTCAAGCCGGGCTTCGTCGACACGCCCATGACGGCGGCGTTCAAGAAGGGCGCGCTCTGGTCACCGCCCGAGCGAATCGCGCGGGGCATCGTCGCAGCGCTCGAACACGGTGGCACCGAGGTCTACCTGCCGTGGTTCTGGTGGCCGATCCTGTTCGTGATCCGCCACCTGCCCGAGGCGATCTTCGTCCGCCTGAAAATCTAGCGGGGCACGGCGCTGCCGACGCAGCCCAGGCCTCCGAGGGCGCGCTCGATCGCTTCGACATAGGCCTTGGGCCCGGGGCCCGCCTGGACCACGACCGGCACGAAGCGCCTTTGCGCCACGTTCCAGCAAACGATCCGCGTGGGATATTCCGCCGGCGAGGTGACCTGCCTTGCGCCCCCCAGGTATTCCATCAGCGTACGGCGGCGCAGGGTCGGCACCAGGTGATCCGCGATCTTGTCCTGGAGGTCGGTGAGATCCTCGAAGGTCTGCACAACCACGCGCGAGGCGAGCGACCGCTCCTGGATCGGCGGCAGCATGAGCCCGCCCTGCGCGTTGAGCCCGAAGATGACGTCGTCGATGAAGGGCGGGATCAACACGAGCGTGTAGTCGTCCGCCGTCCCCTTGCGGGCCTCCTGCTCGACCGCCGCGACGAGACTGCGCATCTGCGCCGAAGCGCCGACGCTGCGTCCGATCGCGGCCGACTGCGAGCCCGCGTGCAGCAACACGAGCACGAGCGTGGTGCCCCATAGCGGCCACGCCGGCCGCGCGAAGGCGAACGCCGCCGCGACGAGCGCGGCATAGAAGGCAGCCGTGTTGTACGCGAGCCGCCCGCCGAGACCATTGGCGAGCAGGCCCACCACATGCGGCACGACGAGCGCGACCGTGAGCGCCGTCACGGTGCCCAGTGCAAACAGGGCTTGCCGCGCTTGCCGCTCCGTCTCGCGGGCGATCGCGATGTAGGCGATGGCCCCGAGCTGCACCGCCGTGAACGCGAGCACCGCCGGGAAATAGCCCTGCGGGCGGAACTGCGCCGCGAGAAATGCCGGTAGCGAAGCAGCCAGCTGGATCCAGTACTCCGCGGAGAGAATCGACGGCACCGGCGTGACGCGCACATAGACCTTGGTGAAGGTTCCGAAGAACACGTAGCGCGCGACGAGGTAGATCGCGGCAAGCGCCAGCCACGGCGCCGCGCGGCGCAGGGCCGTGACCGCTCGTGCACGCAGCCCCGAAGGCTCGCCCGGATCGCGCGGAATGCAGGCCAGCATCAGGATCGCGAACGGCAGGACCCCCGCCGACTCCTTGCAGAGGAACGCCGCGACGCCGCTGGCCAGCGAAAGCACGGCGTAGCGATCGCCCAGGGTTCGGCTGCGCAGGAACAGCAGGCAGGAGAGCAGCGCGAAGAAGGTTGCGGAGACGTCGAAACGCCCGGAGATCCATGCGATCACTTCGGCACTCGGCGAGAAGAAGAGGAAGAGCGCCGCACCGGCGGCCGCGCCGATCCAGGCTCGCGCGCCCCGCGCTCCCGCCGCCATCACGCCGATCGCGCCGGCCATCGCCGCGCTCGCGCCGTGCAACGCCACGTTGACCGCGAGCCAGGACGTCGCGTTCGTGCCGCCCGCGAAGTAATTCAGCGCGAACGACGCGTACGAGAGCGGCCTGTAGAAATGGTTCTGCGGGTCGAGGCCGCCGTGGAAGCGCGCCGCGAGCTCGGCGCCGATGCGCCCCTCGTCCTGCCAGTGGCGCAGCAATACGAGCGGCACGAAGTCGTCGGCGAGGAAGTAGATGCCCGAGAGCGGCGCGAAAACCAGCGCCGCGCCGATCAGGACGGCGGCCCACAACGCCGCGGCGAGCGCGGGGCTGGATCTTTCCCGGGACAACGACAAGTCGAAGGGCCTTCCTTTCGCGACGGCGCCCAGTGTAAGGCAGAATGGAACGCATGCGCCCCGCCCTCCTCGCCCTTTGCTTCTCCCTCGCCGCCGCTCCCGCCCACGCCGCGACCCTGCGCTGGTCCTCGCAGGGCGATTACCTCTCGGCCGACCCGCACGCGCAGAACGAGGGCCTCAACAACAACATGAACGACGAGATCTTCGAGCGCCTCACCACGCGCAACAAGGAGCTCGCGATCAAGCCCGCGCTCGCCACGTCGTGGGAAGCGAAGAGCCCGACCGTCTGGCGCTTCAACCTGCGCCGCGGCGTCACGTTCCACGACGGCACGCCCTTCACCGCCGACGACGTCGTGTACTCGATCGAACGCGCGCAGCTCCCGAGCTCCAACTTCAAGGCCTTCGCCGTGCCCCTCGGCAAGGCGCGCAAGGTCGATGACTACACCGTCGAGCTGGACACCGGATCGCCCTCGCCGCTCACGCTGGAGAACGTGAACGCGGTGCGCATCATGAGCAAGGTGTGGTGCGAGAAGCACGGCGCGCAGAAGCCGCAGGACTTCAAGACCGGCGAGGAGACGTACGCGTCCCGCACCGCCAACGGCACCGGGCCGTTCATGCTCGTGAAGCGCGAACCGGAGATCGCGACCACGCTGCGCAGGAACCCGAAATGGTGGGGCATCGCCGCGGGTCTCTTCGACGGCAACGTGGATGAAATCGTCTATCGCCCGATCAAGTCCGACGCCACGCGCATGGCCGCACTCGTCTCGGGCGAGCTGGACCTCGTGATCGACCCGCCGCTGCAGAACGTCCCGAGCCTGAAGCAGGACGCGAAGCTCCACGTGATCGAGGGCCCCGAGAACCGCGTCGTGTTCATGGTGATGGACCAGGAGCGCGACACGCTCAAGTACTCGAACGTGAAGGGGAAGAACCCGCTGAAGGACCTGCGCGTGCGGAAGGCGCTCTACCAGGCGATCGACATCGACACGATCCAGCGCCAGGTGATGCGGGGCCAGTCGAAGCCCACGGGGTCGATGGTTCCCTCGGCTGCGCGCAGCTACCCGGCGCTCGAGCCCCGCCTGCTGCCGTTCGATCCGGTGAAGGCGAAGGCGCTCCTCGCCGAGGCCGGCTATCCCGACGGCTTCGAGCTGGGCATCGTCTGCCCGAACAACCGCTACGTGAACGACGAGCGCATCTGCACCGCGCTCGCCTCGATGTTCGCGCGGATCGGCGTGAAGGTGAAGCTGGACACCATGCCGCGCGCGCAGTTCTTCCAGCGCGTCGACCAGTTCGACGTGTCGATGCACATGTACGGCTGGGGCGGCGCCGCGATCGATCCCGGCTTCACGCTCGGCCTGGTGATCCACTCGCGCGACGGCAAGGGCAAGGGCGACTTCAACTCGGGCCGCTTCGTCGATCCCGCGCTGGATGCGTTGATCGACGCTTCGGCCGTCGAGATGAACGAGGCGAAGCGCGAAACCATGCTCCTGCAGGCGATGCAGCGCGTGCGCGAGCAGGTCTACACGATTCCCCTGCATCGCCAGGTCATTCCGTGGGCGGCGCGGGCGAACGTCGACGTGGTGCACCGAGCCGACAACGTGGTCACCGTGCCCTGGGTACGCATCCGTTGAGCGGCAAGCGCTTGCGGGCGTGGCTCTTCCTTGCCGCGATTTGCGCGTGGACCCAGGGAGCAACCGCGCGAGTCATCGACGCGGAGACGGGGCAGCCCATTCCAGACGTCTGGGTCGTGTTGTCCTCGCACGCGGGGCATCTTGGCTGCGGATCGTCGACAGTCTACCGAACGGATGGGAATGGTCTTTTTTTCGTGGGTTACTCGCTAGGCGTCGACACCCGAACCATCGAAACCTACAAGCGTGGCTACTGGTTCGTGAACTCGAAGGACCGCGACATCCTCCTGAGCCGCACGATCTCCGAGTGGGTTGATGTCGATGGTGACGAAGGATGGGCGAAGGTCAATGAAGCGTTGCGCTCGTCCCGCAACATGGATTGCTCGGGGGCCTCCGAAGAAGCGGTCGCCCGGTTGCGCCCCATCCTGCGCGAGATGTTCGACGAGGCGTGGACGATGGCCCGATATCCGGAGCAACGCAAGGCATTGCAAGGCATGTGCTTCTGGATCCTGTTGAACAGCCTCAGCCGGGAGCAACGGCGCGGGCGTCTATCCACCGAGCAGGAAAAGCGGGACTTCTTTGCCGCGCAGGAGCCGCGCTGCAACGAAACCCAGCCTGACGAGATCACGGGGATGATCGGCGAGGCACGTAACTCGGGACCCCATGTGCTTACAACACCCCGTTGGAAGACGGGGATGGACCGTCGCGGGCCCCGTGACGGTCCTCTCCTGTGGCATGCGGCCGTTGCACTCAACGTCCCGCTGGTCGAGGCAATGATCAAGAACGGGGCACGGCTGGACGTCAGCAATCATGAGCGTATGCCACTGCTCGCCAAGATCGCGAGCGAGGCCGGGGGAGCCGATCCGAATGACCGGCGCCTGAAAATATTCGAGGCCTTGTTGCGTGGGGGCGCCAATCCCAACCCGCCAGGACGCTCCGGATCCGAACCGAATCCGCGAGGATCGGTCGTCGCCGGGTGGTTGTCGGTGCCAAGACCCAAGGACCCTGCCTGGGGAGCCGGGGGGTTCGCTCGCTACTACGACGTGTTCATGGCCCATGGTGGCCAGTTCACGGGCCTTGCCATTCTCGGGGCGTCGACGCCCGCCATTGCGCGCTACTTCGTGGAGCGCGGAGCCAGCGTGAATGCCACCGGCCCGGGCGGTGTCACCGCCTTGTCCCAGACACTGGGGTACTACGAGAGCGTTCGCGATCGGGGGCCGGATCCGGACTACCCGCTTGAGAGCTATGTCGTGCTCGCCGAAGAACTCGTACGCTTGGGCGCGTCGCTGGATGCCAGGGACAGCTCGGGTCGAACGGCGCTCGAAAACACGAAGGATATTGCGTTCAGGGAGCGGCTTCGGGCGATTGCCGCGCAACGCCCCGTGCAAAAATGAACGACCCGATCGCGAAGCTGCTGGGCCTCCTCGCCAGGGGACCGGGCGACCCGCAGCGCGTCTTCAACCCGTGGCGCGACACCGACGAGCGCGACGGCACGCCGCATCACCGGATGCCGGGCCGGCGCCTCGACAACCTCGCCGCCTACCTCGACGCGCGCCGCACCAAGGCCCGCTACGTGCTGATGGGCGAGGCGCCGAGCCACCGCGGTTGCCGCTTCTCCGGCATCCCGTTCTGTTCCGAGCACGAGCTGGTGCACAAGGCGGACCTCGTCGCACGAGAGCCGCTGCAGCTCACGAGCCGCGATGCGGCGACGAAACCCTTCACCGAGCGCAGCGCCGCGGTCATCTGGGGCGAGCTCGAGCATTCGGGCGCACCCTTCGACGTGGTGCTGTGGAACACCTATCCCTGGCATCCCTACGGCGACGACGTCACATCCAATCGCAAGCCGCGGCCCGCGGAGGTTCGCGAAGGTCACGCGGCCTTCGAGGCGTTCCAGGCCTGCTTCACGCACCGGCTCCAGGTGTTGGCGGTGGGGAAGGTCGCGGAGGTCGCCTTGGGGCAATGGCCCGGCGGCCAATGCGCGGGCTACATCCGCCACCCCGCGCACGGCGGCGAGAGCCTCTTCCGCGCGGGCTTCCGCGAGCGGGTCCGGGTGAACGGCCGCTGAAATAATTGGGGTCAGACTCCCATTTTCCGCGGTGCGGAAAATGGGAGTCTGACCCCAATTATCTATAGACCCGATCGGTCGCGAGGACGGTGTCCGGCGCGTGCGGCTCGCGCCCGCGCAGCTGCGCGTAGTACGGTGTGAAGTCCGGCGCCGTCGCGTCGAAGAGCTCGCTGAAGTCGCGGATCACGAAGTAGGTCTCCTGGAACGTATCGATCTTGTAGCGCGTCTGCATGATGCGCAGCAGGTCGAAGCCGATGCGGTTGGGCTTCGGGCTGTCGATGCAGTACGGCAGCTCGCCGCCTGACGAGAGAATCCCCGCGCCATACGTGCGCAATCCCTTCGGCGTGTCGATCAGGCCGAACTCCACCGTGTACCAGTAGAGGCGCGAGAGCATCTCGATCGCGCCCTGCGCGTGCGCCTTCAGGCCGCCGCGCCCGTAGGCCTGCAGGTAGTCGGCGAACACCGGCTGGAAGAGCAGCGGCACGTGGCCGTAGAAGTCGTGGAAGATGTCGGGCTCGACGATGTAGTCGAACTCGTGCGGCTCGCGCAGCCACACCGTCACGGGAAAGCGGCGGTGCGCGAGATGGTCGAAGAACGTGAGGTCGGGCAGCAGGCCCGGCACGGCGACCAGTTCCCAGTTCGTCGCGCGCCCGAGCTTCTCGTTCACGACGTCGAAGCGCGGGATGCCGTCTCCGAAATGCAGCGTCTCCAGCGTGTCGACGAATTCGTCGCAGGCATAGCGCGGCGCCAGGGCCACCTGGCGCGCGTAGAGGCGGCGCCACAACGCGTGCTCCGCTTCGGAATAGCCGTCCCACTCCTGCTCGACCGTGTAGTCCGGCCGCATGCGGCTGTAGTCGCCGCGCAGGTTGCTGGTGGTCTCGCCCGTCACTGACCCTCCCCCTGCCCCCTCCCAAGGGAGGGGGTACGCCGCACGACCTTCTGCTCGATCGCGCCGAAGATCGTGGCGCCCTGGTGGTCGAGCATCTCGATCTTCACCGTGTCGCCGAATTTCAGGAACGGCGTCTTCGGCTCGCCCTGTTCCACTTGCTCGACCACGCGCGCCTCCATGATGCAGGCGTAGCCCGTGGCGGAGTCCTTGTTCGAAATCGTGCCGGTGCCGACCATTGTGCCGGCCTTCAGGTCGCGCGACTTCGCGGCGTGCGAAATGAGATCGAACAGGCTGAACGTGGCGTCCTCGCCGGCGTTCGGATTGCCGAACCACTTCCCGTTCACGTGCGTCACGAGGCGCAGGTGCACCTTGCCGCCGTCCCAGGCACTGCCCAGCTCGTCGGGCGTCACCGCAACGGGGGCCAGCGCATTCGCACCCTTGCCGTTCACGAAGCCGAAACCCTTCGCGAGCTCGGCGGGAATCAATTTCCGGAACGAGACGTCATTGACCAGCGAAATCAACCGCACCGCGCCCGAGGCCTCGGCCGGCGTCGCGCCCATCGCGACATCGCCCGTGATCGCGACCACTTCGCCCTCGAGGTCGATTCCCCAGTCCTCGGTGAGCGCCTGGATCGGGTCGCGCGCGCCCATCATGGCGCCCGCGCCGCCCTGGTACATGAGCGGATCCGAGTAGTAGCTCTCGGGCACCTTGTCGTTGCGAGCCCGGCGCACGCGCTCGACGTGCGTGAGGTACGCGGAACCGTCGAGCCATTCGTAGGCGCGCGGCAGCGGCGCGTCGATGGCGCCGCGCGCGAGCGCGGCCTGGAAGTCGAACGCGTGCCGCTCGTTGCCGCACTCGAGGCTCTCGGCGGCGTCGAGCAGCTTGAGGTAGCTCTCCTCCCAATGCTCGAGCAGGTACTGCATCGTGGGCGCGATGCCGTCGGTATTCACGGCGCGCGTGAGGTCCGCGTTCACGAGCAGCAGCGTGCCGTCGCGCGTGGGACCCTTCAGGGAAGCGAGTTTCATTTCAGCGGGGCTTTCTGGAAACCGTCCCACGCCGCGTCGTAGGCGGTGTCGAGCAGCCCGCCTTCCATGGCCGACGCGGTGGGCTCGAGGACGTAGCGGGATTCGAACATGAAGGCGAGCGTGCCGGCGAGGTACTGCGGCTCCAGCTTCGCGGCGCTCGCCTTCGCGTGCGAGGCGAGGTCGGGGCCGTGGGCGCTCATGCAGTTGTGCAGGCTGGCACCGCCGGGCACGAACCCGCCCTGCTTCGCGTCGTACTCGCCGCGGATGAGGCCCATGAATTCGCTCATCACGTTGCGGTGGAAATACGGCGGCCTGAAGGTGCGCTCGGCGACCATCCAGCGCGGCGGGAAGATCACGAAGTCGACGTTGGCCACGCCGCGCGTGTCCGAGGGCGACGTGAGCACGGTGAAGATCGACGGGTCCGGATGGTCGAAGCTCACGGTGTTGATCGTGTTGAAGCGCGCGAGGTCGTACTTGTACGGAGTGTAGTTCCCGTGCCAGGCGACGACGTCGAGCGGCGAGTGCGCGAGCTTCGTGATCCAGAAGCGCCCCCCGAATTTCGCGACGAGCTCGGTGGCACCCGCGTCCTCGTACGCGGCGACGGGTGCCAGGAAATCGCGCGGATTCGCGAGCCCGTTGGAGCCGATCGGCCCCAGCTCCGGCGGGCGCAGCGGTGCTCCGTAGTTCTCGCAAACATATCCGCGTGCGGCTTCGGCGACTTCGACCCGGAAGCGCACGCCGCGCGGCACGACGGCGATCTCGCCCGGGGCCACTTCGAGCACGCCCAATTCCGTGCGCAGCGTGAGCGCGCCCTGCTGCGGGACGAAGAGCAGTTCCCCATCCGCGTCGTAGAACACGCGTCCGGCCATCGAACGATTGCACGCATAGCCGTGCACGCCGATGCCGTGCTGGTCTCGCGCGGAGCCGTTCGTTGCGTACGTGCGAAGGCCCTCGACGAAGTCGACGGATTCCTTCGGCAGCGGCAGCGGCATCCAGCGCAGCCGGTTCGGCGTGGCATGTGCCTCCGAGTCCGGACCGGTGCGCACGAGGCCCGCGGCCATCTCCCCGAACGGCGCATGCATCGCGGACGGCCGCAGGCGATAGAGCCACGAGCGCAGGTTCTCCGCACGCGGCGCCGTGAACGACGAGCCCGAGAGCTGTTCGGCATAGAGGCCGAGCGGCGTCTTCTGCGGCGAGTTCTGCCCGACCGGCAGCGCACCCGCGATCGCCTCGCTTTCGTGGTGGCTGCCGAACCCGGAGAGGTATTTCAGATCACACCCCGCGCGATCTGGTCCGCCTCGATGCTCTCGAACAGCGCCTTGAAATTCCCTTCCCCGAAGCCCTGGTTGCCCTTCCTCTGGATGATCTCGAAGAAGATCGGCCCGATCACGGTCTCGGTGAAGATCTGCAGCAGCTTGTCCTCGTGGTGGTCCTTGTCCATGCCTTCGCCGTCGAGGAGGATCTTGTTGCGCTTCATGCGCGCGAGGTCCTCGCCGTGGTCCTTCACGCGCGCGTTCACGCGCTCGTAGTAGCTGTCGGGCGTGTCGAGGAACTTCACCGACCGGCCGCGCAGCGTCTCGACCGTCGCGTAGATGTCGGCGGTCGACAGCGCGATGTGCTGGATGCCTTCGCCATGGTACGCATCGAGGTACTCCTGGATCTGCGACTTCGTGTCCGACGGCTCGTTGATCGGGATGCGGATCTTGCCGCACGGGCTCGTCAACGCGCGCGACGTGAGGCCCGTCATCTTCCCCTTGATGTCGAAGTAGCGGATCTCGCGGAAGTTGAAGAGCTTCTCGTAGAACTGCGCCCACGTGTCCATCCGGCCCACGTAGACGTTGTGCGTGAGGTGGTCGACCTCGAGCAGCCCCGCGCCTTCCGGATGCTGGTTCACGCCCTCGAACGGGACGAAGTCGACGTCGTAGATGGACAGCGCGCCCGCGTTGCCCGGGTAGCGGTCGATGAGGTAGATCAGCGAATCGCCGATGCCGCGGATGGCCGGGATGTTGAGCTCCATCGGACCCACGGGACCCTGGTAGGGCTTGGCCCCGAGCTCGAGCGCGCGTTTGTAGGCCTTGGCGGCGTCCTTCACGCGGATGGCGAAGGCACAAGCCGAGGGCCCGTGCACGCGCGCGAACGACTGCGCGAACGAGTCCGGCTCGCGGTTCACGATGAAATTGCTGCTGCCCTGGCGGTAGAGCAGCACGTCCTTCGAGCGGTGCTTGGCGACCGCCACGAAGCCCATCTGCTCGAACAGCGCGCCGAGGAGCTCGGGGTCGGGCGCGGTGTATTCGATGAACTCGAAGCCGTCGGTGCCCATCGGGTTGTCGAACTCGATCTTCTGCATGCGTGACCTCGCGTGGTACCGCCATTGAGCGGCGTGGAATCGCAGCCCGCTCCAATTCTACGACGCACCCCCCGCAATAGGATTGCAAATCCGGCCACAGGATCGGTAGTGAACGCAATATAATTGCGTGAAATCGCCTAAGTGAGGCACAAATGGCTCGTCCCAGCCTGAATCGCACCGACCGCCGCATCCTCGAGGTCCTCCAGGCCGACGGCCGCCTCACCAACCTGGAGCTGGCGGGTCGCGTGAACCTCTCGCCCAGCGCCTGCCTGCGTCGCGTGAGGACGCTCGAGGAATCCGGCGTGATCCGCCGCTATGCCGCGATCGTGGACCCGGCCAAGGTAGGCCTGGGGCTGCGCGCGTTCGTCACGGTGAAGCTCGAGAAGCGCGGGCGCATGCCTTCCGACGGGTTCGCGAAGACCGTCAAGGACTGGCCCGAGGTCGTGGGCTGCCATTCGACCACGGGGGACATGGACTACCTCCTGCGCGTGCACGTCGAGGACCTCGAGCATTTCTCGCGTTTCGTCATGGATTCCCTCCTCAAGCACCCCGGCGTGATCGACGTGAAGTCGAGCTTCGTGCTGGAGGAAGTGAAGGAAACGACCGCGTTGCCGCTCGCCCAGCTGGGGTGACGAAAAGGGCCATTACAGCTGCAAGATTTCGTCAAAATCCCGCAGCATTTCTCCTATACTGCCGCGATAAAAAGCATTTTCTGGAGATCGCGCCATGAAGTTCCCCAGGGAGGGGATTGCCACCTTGGCGGTGGCCGTCCTCGTACTTGCCGCTTGCGGCAAGAGTGAACCGCAATCGAACAAGCCGCGCGCCAATGCACCGTTGCAAGGCTCGACGGCGAAGCTCGACGAAGGCCCGGCCAAGGCCGCCGCCGACGATGCCCTGAAAGAGCGCCTCGCGCGCCAGGAAGCGGCATCGAAGCTGTTCGAGAAGAGCCGCCCGGAACCGGCGCCCGCGAAAGCGGAGCCCGCGCCGAAGGCCGAACCGAAGGCCGAACCGGTGAAGACCGCCGCGGCCAAGTTGCCCGAACCCGCGCCCGCGAAGGCCGCGCCCGAACCGGTGAAGGCCGAGCCGGAGCCCCCGAAGGTCGAGGTCGCCGCCGCGAAACCCGCCCCCGCGCCGCCCCCCGCACCCGCCGCCTCGGCCCTCGTGGCGAAGCTGGTCTCGCGCGTGGATCCCGAGTTTCCCCGCGAAGCCGTGCAAGCCGGCGCCGAGAAGGGCAACGTGCGCGCGCGCATGACGCTCGACGGCAGCGGCAACGTGACCCGCGTGGAAGTCGTCGAGGCGAACCCGCGCCGCATCTTCGACCGGGCCGTGGTCCGAGCGCTCTCGCAGTGGCACTTCAACGAGGGCCCCTCCGGGCGCACCGTCGAAACCGAGATCGAGTTCCGGCTCAGGTAGGAAAAATCGGGGTCAGGGTGGAAATGTCGTCACGCGGCTCCAGCCGCGAAAGATATTTCTACCCTGACCCCGATTTTGCGAACTCCAGGACGACGCGGCGAGACCGGGCGCTCTTCTTCTCGATCTTCACGACGCGCAACGCACCGATCTCGCGCGTGTTCGCCACGTGCGTGCCGCCACAGGGCTGCAGGTCCACGCCCGCGATCTCCAGGAGGCGCACGCGCCCCACGCCGCGCGGCGGCTGCACGGACATCGTGCGCACCAGCTCCGGCTTGGCGTCGAGCTCCGCGTCCGTGATCCAGATCGTGCGCACGTCGTGGGCCTCTTCCACGAGGCGGGCGAGTTCGCGCTCCAGCGTCTCGCGGTCGAGCAGCTCGGTCATGTCGAAGTCGAGGCGCGCATAGTCGGCCGTGATGGAGCACCCATTGGTCTGCTTCGGGACGATGGCGCACAGCAGGTGCGTGGCCGTATGGAAGCGCATGTGGCGATGGCGGCGCTTCCAGTCGATGCGGGCGGTCACGGGCGTGCCCGGGCCGAGCGCCGCGAGCGCCGCCTCCTGGCCGGGTGCGGGCACGTGGAGGATGTCCGCCGGCCCTTCGCCCTTCACCGTATCGAGAACCGCAATCGCGTTTCCCCCGGCGAGGTCCAGCCGGCCCGCATCGCCCGCCTGGCCGCCGCCGCGCGGGTAGAAGACCGTGCGGTCGAGGACGATGCCCCCGGCTTCGACGGACCGGACCCGGGCCTCGCAGTCGCGGCGGTACGGCTCTTCCCGGAACAGGGTTTCGGTCATGACCCCAGTATTCTCGCGTAATATTCCACCCCGCAAGCCTGCACAAAAACATCCAGGGGAAGCCACCATGAAATCCGCAACGTTCCGCGCGGCCGCAGCCGCCGTCGCGCTCGCATGCGCCTTCGGCGTGAGCGCGAAGACCTTCCGCTTTTCCAGCCAGGGCGACATCACCACGATCGACCCGCACGGCAACAACGAGGGGTTCACCAACGCCTACCTCGACAACATCTACGAGCCGCTGGTCACGCGCGGCAAGGACCTCAAGGTCGAGCCGGCGCTGGCCCTCTCCTGGAAGCTCGAGAACCCGACCACGATGCGCTTCAAGCTGCGGCCCAACGTGAAGTTCCACGACGGCACGCCGTTCAACGCGGACGACGTGGTGTTCACGTTCCAGCGCGCGCTTTCGGACACGTCGAACTACAAGCCCTACCTCGCGGGCGTGAAGGAAGCGAAGAAGATCGACGACCTCACGGTGGACGTGATCACCGAAGGTCCGGCCCCGGTGCTGATCGGCCAGTTGACCGAGATCCGCATGATGAGCAAGGCGTGGTGCACCAAGCACAACGTGACGAAGCCGCAGGACTACAAGAACAAGGAAGAGACCTTCGCCTCGCGCAACGGCAACGGCACCGGCCCGTTCATCCTGCGTTCGCGCGAGCCGGACGTGAAGACCGTCGCGGTCCTCAACTCCAACTACTGGGGCAAGATGGACGGCAACGTGACCGAGATCGTCTACCAGCCGATCAAGTCCGACGCCACGCGCCTGGCCGCCCTCATCTCGGGCGAAATCGACTTCGTGCTCGACCCGCCGCCCCAGGACATCCCGCGCCTGAAGCAGGACGCGAAGATCAAGGTGCTCGAGGGCAACGAGAACCGCACCATCTTCCTCGGCATGGACCAGTTCCGGGACGAGCTCCAGTACTCGAACGTGAAGGGCAAGAACCCGTTCAAGGACCAACGCGTTCGCAAGGCCGTGCAACTCTCGATCGACGTGCAGGCGATCAAGACCCAGGTGATGCGCGGCCTCTCCGTGCCCACGGGCATCATGTTCGCCCCGCAGGTGGACGGCTATCCGAAGGACCTCGACAAGCCCGTGGCCCCCAACCGCGAGGAAGCGAAGAAGCTGCTCGCCGCGGCCGGCTACGCGCAGGGCTTCGAGGTCACCCTCGACTGCCCGAACAACCGCTACGTGGCCGACGAGAAGATCTGCGTGGCCATCGCCGGGATGCTGGCGCAGGTCAACATCAAGGTGAAGGTGAACGCGATGCCGCGCGCCACCTACTTCCCGAAGATCCAGAACCTCGACACCAGCTTCTACATGCTGGGCTGGGGCGTACCGACGTTCGACTCGCAGTACGCGCTGCAAAGCCTCATGCGCACGCGCGTCGAGAAGAGCGCCGACGGCGACTACAACCTCGGGCGCTACTCCAACGCCAAGGTCGACGCCGCGATCGAGAAGCTGAAGACCGAGGTCGACGGCAAGAAGCGCGCCGAGCTCGCGCGCGAGATCACGGTCCTGCACCGCGATGACGTGGGACACGTGCCCCTGCACCACCAGGTGATCCCGTGGGCGATGCGCTCGAACGTGAGCGCCGTGCACCGCGCGGACAATCGCGTCGTCGTGAAGTGGGTCAGCATCCAGTGATGCGCTTCGGGGCGGCCGCGGCCGCAGCCGCCCTGTCGATCGCGCTGGCGCCGCCGGCGCTCGCGAAGACGCTTCGCTACGCGAGCCAGAACGACCCGCAGACGGTCGATCCGCACGCGGCCAACCTCCTGGCCGCCTCGCGCCTCACCTCGCAGGTCTACGACACGCTGGTCTGGCGCGACGCGAACTGGAAGCCCACGCCCTGGCTCGCCGTCTCCTGGTCGCAGCCGCTGTCGACCACCTGGCGCTTCAAGCTGCGCGAGGGGGTGAAGTTCCACGACGGCACGCCGTTCACGGCCGACGACGTGGTGTTCTCGGTGGATCGCGCGCTCTCGCCCACCTCGCAGATGCGCACCGCGATCCAGGGCGTGGAATCGGCCCGCAAGGTCGACGAGCTCACCGTGGACCTGGTGATGAAGGAGCCGAACCCGGCCCTGCTCCAGCACCTCACGCAATTCCGCATCATGAGCCGCGCCTGGGCGGTGAAGAACAAGGCCGAGCGCCCGCAGGACTACAAGAACAAGGAAGACACGTACGCGGCACGCAACGCCAACGGCACGGGTCCCTACAAGCTGAAGGAATTCTCGCCCGACGTGCGCGTCGTCCTCGAGCAGAACAAGGAATGGTGGGGCCACAAGGCGCGGGTTTTCGAGGGCAACATCGACGAGGTCGTGATGTTGCCGGTCACCTCGGCCGCCACGCGCATCGCCGCCCTCATCTCCGGCGAGGTCGACCTCGTGATCGACCCGCCCACGCAGGACGTCGCACGCCTCAAGTCCAACGCGCAGTTGAAGGTGATCGAGGGCGCGGAGATGCGGGTGCAATACCTCGCCTTCGACGTGCACAGGAACGAGCTCCTCTACGGCAGCGAGAAGAAGAAGAACCCCTTCAAGGACCTCCGCGTGCGCCAGGCCGTGGCCCACGCCGTGGATGCGGAGGCGATCCAGCGCGTGGTGATGCGGGGCCTGTCGAAGCCGACGGGCTCGATCATCACCGACCTCGTGGTCGGCTACGACCCGGGCGCCGACAAGCGCCTTCCCCACGACAAGGAGCGCGCGAAGCAGCTGCTCGCCGAGGCGGGCTACCCGCAGGGATTCGACGTCACGCTCGACTGCGGCAACAACCAGCCCGCCGCCGACATCTGCCAGGCGATCGCCGCGATGCTCTCGCAGGTCGGCATCCGCGTGAAACCCAACATCATCATCCAGGCCAACTTCTTCCCGAAGCTCGAGAAGTGGGACTCCAGCTTCTACCTGCTCTCCTGGGGCGGCGGCGTCACCTCGGACGCGCTCTATACGTTGAACGCCCTGCTGCATTCCGTGGGCCAGAAGGGCGAGGGCGACTTCAACATGGGCCGCTGGACGAGCTTGGAGATGGACCGCCTCATCGCGCGCGTGAAGGTCGAGCCGGATCCGGCGCGCCGCAACGCCGTGATTTCGGACGCCCTCGTCCTCGCCAACCGCGAACTCCCCGTGATTCCGCTCCACCAGCAGCTGATCCCCTGGGCGATGCGCAAGAACGTCTCGGCGTGGTTCTCGCCGGTGAACACCGTCTACTTCTACAAGACGAGGCTCGATTGATCGCCTTCGTCATCCGCCGGCTGCTGCAGGGCGTGATCGTGATGCTCGTGGTGGGCTTCATCGCGTTCTCGCTCTTCAACTTCGTCGGCGACCCGGTCTCGCTCATGCTGCCGCCCGAAGCCACGCAGGTCGACCGCGAGAACATGCGCGCCGCCCTGGGCCTCGACAAGCCGTTCTACCGGCAGTTCGCCACCTTCATCGGCAATGCCGCGCAGGGCAACTTCGGGATCTCGCTGCGGCTGGGGCGCCCGGTCTCGACGTTGCTGGTCGAGCGCCTGCCCGCCACGCTCGAGCTCGCCATCGCCGCCGCGCTGATCGGCCTGTTCGTCGGCATCCCGGTGGGGGTCTACACGGCGTTGAACCGCGACAGCTGGATCTCGAGGGTCATGCTCACCACGTCGCTGATCGGCGTATCGCTGCCCAACTTCCTCATCGGCATCTTCCTCATCCTCATCTTCGCGGTGTGGCTGGGCATCCTGCCCTCCTTCGGGCGCGGGGACACGACGATGGTCGGATTCTGGTCGACGGGGCTGCTCACGGTGAGCGGGCTGAAGGCGCTGGTGCTGCCCTCGATCACGCTGGGCTTCTTCCCGGTCACGCTGATCATGCGGCTCGTGCGCTCGGAGATGCTCGAGGTCCTGCGCACCGACTACATCAAGTTCGCTCGGGCACGGGGGCTGCCGACGCGAACCATCAACTTCGGCCACGCCCTCAAGAACACGCTGGTGCCCGTGATCACGATCACCGGCCTGCAGCTGGGCGGGATCATCGCCTTCGCCATCATCACCGAGACCGTGTTCCAATGGCCCGGCATGGGGCTGCTCTTCATCCAGGCGGTGCAGTTCGCCGACATCCCGGTGATGGCGGCCTACCTGTGCCTGATCGGCTTCATCTTCGTGCTGATCAACCTCGTGGTGGACATCCTCTACTACGTGGTCGACCCGAGGCTGAGGATCGAGCGCGGCCCGGGCGGAGGCCACTGATGGACAAGTACGGCACCGTCGGCGTCGCTTCGGCCCAGGCACCGGTACCAGGTCGCTGGCGCGACTTCTTCGATGGCGACGTCTTCTACAGCTTCAAGCATTCCCCCGCCGTGATGATCGCGGCGGCGATCACGTTCCTGTGCATCTTCGCGGCGCTGCTGGCCCCGTGGGTGGCGCCGCACAACCCGTTCGACCTGAAGACGCTGAACCTGCTCGACGCCTTCACGCCGCCGTCCTGGACCGCGAAGGGCAACCCGACCTACCTGCTCGGCACCGACGACCAGGGCCGGGACGTGCTCTCCACCATCATCTTCGGCTCGCGCATGTCGCTGCTGGTCGGCCTGCTGGCCACGCTGCTCGCCATGGCGATCGGCGTGTCGCTGGGGCTGGTCGCGGGCTACGCGGGCGGCAAGATCGACGCCTTCATCATGCGCGTGGCGGACATCCAGCTTTCGTTCCCGGCGATCCTCATCGCCCTCCTGGTGGACGGGCTGGCGCGCGTGGCGCTGCCCCGGGAGATGCACGACCAGGTCGCGCTCTACGTGCTGGTGCTGGCCATCGCGGCCTCGGGCTGGGTGCGCTATGCCCGCACCGTGCGCGGCTCCACCCTGGTGGAGCGCAACAAGGAATATGTCCAAGCGGCCCGGGTCATTGGAAGGCATCCGCTCGCCATCATGTTCACCCATGTGTTGCCCAATGCCCTGGGACCGGTCCTGGTGCTGGTGACCCTCCATATCGGGGAAGCCATCATCACCGAGGCCACGCTGTCGTTCCTGGGCGTGGGAGTCCCGCCGACGCAACCTTCGCTCGGCACCCTGATCCGCATCGGGAACGACTTCCTGTTCTCGGGAGAGTGGTGGATCCTGGTGTTCCCGGGCGGAGCCCTCGTCCTGCTCGTGTTGTCGATCAACGTGCTGGGCGACTGGTTGCGCGACGCCCTCAACCCGAAGCTGCGCTAACGAAAGCGAGGTGCACCATGCAACGCAAGCTCCTCATCATCGCCGCCGCCTTCCCCGCCGCCCTCTTCGCGGCAGCCGCCCTTGCAGGCCCCTACGACCAGGTCTATTCGATCATCGCCACGGAGTACAAGGCCGCGGCCGATCCCCTGGAACGCAAGGTCATCGTGAACCGCGTGGACGGCGAGAACTCCCGCAACAACGAGGCCGTGGTGGCCCCGGGCCTGCGCAAGGTGACCGTGGACCTGCCGCCGCGCCAGGGCTTCAGCCAGGCCACGCAACACACGTTCGACCTCGACGCCAAGCCGTGCACGCGCTATTTCGTCGTCGCCAAGCTGGAGTCGCAGGTGACGCAGGGCTGGAAGCCGGTCGTGAAGTACGACGAGGAAATCAAGGAGTGCTCGGCGAAATTCCTCAAGGGAGCCAAGTCATGAAAGCTCGCTGGATGCTGCTCGCGGTACCCGCCTTCGCTTCGGCCGCCGCCTTCGCGCAGAACCCGTACTCGCAACCCTGGGCGCTCGTCGAAAGCGGCGATGGCTCGCAGGTGCGCGAGGAGGCCCGCGTGTCGATCTCGAAGGTCGACGGCAAGAGCACCCGCAACCCGCGCAAGAGCGATGCGCTCCCGGCCGGCAAGCACGTCATCACGGTCCACTACGATACGGCGCGCGGGGTGGTGAACGACGAGTACCGCGAGCTCCAGATGGACCTCGAGGGCTGCACGCGCTACCGCATCGTCGCGAAGGTGAACGGCCCGCCCGTCACCGAGTGGAAGCCGCACGTCTACAGCGAGCCGATCGGCGAGTGCGTGGCCAAGTTCCGCAAGAAGGACGAGCCGAAGAAGTGAGTTCGAACGAACCGCTCCTGTCGGTCCGCAACCTCCGCGTCGAGTTCAACACGCGGCGCGGCACGCTCGTCGCCGTCGACGACATCAGCTTCGACATCGCCCCCGGCGAAGTGCTGGGGGTGGTCGGCGAATCGGGCGCGGGGAAGTCGATCACCGGCAACGCCATCATCGGCCTGCTGGAGCCGCCGGGGCGGATCGCGGCCGGCCAGATCCTGCTGGAGGGCGAACGCATCGACAACCTCCCGCAGGAAGCGATGCGCAAGATCCGCGGCCGGCGCATCGGCGCGATCTTCCAGGATCCGCTCACGTCGCTGAACCCGCTCTACACGGTCGGCCGGCAGATCACGGAGACGATCCAGGCGCACCTGCCGATGAACGCCGCGCAGGCGCGCGACCGTGCGATCGACCTGCTGAAGGAAGTGGGCATCCCGGCGGCCGAGCGCCGCATCGACCACTATCCGCACCAGTTCTCCGGCGGCATGCGCCAGCGCGTGGTGATCGCGCTCGCCCTGTGCGCCAACCCGCGGCTCATCGTCGCGGATGAGCCCACGACGGCCCTCGATGTCTCGATCCAGGCGCAGATCATCCAGCTCCTGAAGCGCCTCGGCCGCGACCACGGCACGGCCGTGATGCTGGTGACGCACGACATGGGCGTGATCGCCGAGACCGCCGACCGCGTGGCCGTGATGTACGCGGGGCGCCTCGCGGAGATCGGCCCCGTGCAGGACGTGATCCATAACCCGCAGCATCCCTACACCGCGGGCCTGATGGGTTCCATCCCGTCCATCGGCCAGGACGTGGAGCGCCTCCCGCAGATCGAAGGCTCCATGCCGCGGCTCACCGCCATTCCCGCGGGCTGCGCGTTCAACCCGCGCTGCCCGCACGCGTTCGACCGCTGCCGCACCCAACGCCCCGACCTGGTGCCGGCGGGCGCCACGCGCGCTTCCTGCTGGCTGCTGGCGAAGGACACGGTCGCCTCCAATGCCTGATACCGCCATTTCCGTGAAGCCGCTGATCGAGGTGAAGGACCTCGCGAAGGACTTCGACGTCTCGCGCCCGTGGCTGAACCGCGTGCTCGAGGGCGCGCCGCGCACGTTGCTCAAGGCCGTGGACGGCGTCTCGTTCTCGATCAAGCGCGGCGAGACGCTGTCGCTGGTCGGCGAGTCGGGGTGCGGAAAGTCCACCGTCGCGCGGCTCATCTGCGGCCTCTACGGACCTACGAGGGGCTCGGTGATCTTCGACGGGGTGGACCTCGCCACGATCGACACGCGCAACCGCATGCTGGAAATGCGCCGGCGCTTCCAGATGATCTTCCAGGATCCGTACGCGAGCCTGAACCCGCGCTGGCGCGTGGGACGGATCATCGCCGAACCGATCCGCTCGCACGACCTCCTCTCCGACGAAGGCGCCATCCGCAAGCGCGTGGGCGAGCTGCTCACGCAGGTCGGACTCTCGCCCCTCGACGCCGACAAGTTCCCGCACGAATTTTCCGGCGGCCAGCGCCAGCGCATCTCGATCGCGCGCGCGCTCTCCTCGAACCCGGAGTTCCTGATCTGCGACGAGCCCACCAGCGCGCTCGACGTCTCGGTGCAGGCGCAGATCCTGAACCTCATGAAGGACCTGCAGCGCGAGCACGGCCTCACCTACCTGTTCATCTCGCACAACCTCGCCGTGGTGGACCACATCTCCACCCGCGTGGGCGTGATGTACCTGGGCCGCATCGTCGAGATCGCCGATACGAAGACGCTCTTCGCGCGGCCGCTGCACCCGTACACGCGCATGCTGCAAAGCGCGATCCCGGATATCCAGATGTCCGGCAAGGCCCGGACGCCGGTGGCGGGCGAGGTGCCCAATCCGCTCGATCCGCCGCCGGGGTGCGCGTTCAACCCGCGTTGCCCGCACGCGAACGAGCGCTGCCGCGCCGAGCGTCCCGAACTCCTGCCGTACGGCGACGCGCTAGTCGCCTGTCACGGGATCCAGGAAGGCCGCATTCCCGCTTGACGTCCTTCCCGCGAAGGCGGGAATCCAGTCTTTGTCAAAAAAACGGAAGAGATTCGACACCCTTGGGAGGACGGGGGGTGGGTAGGACCTTTTTTTCTTCGTGGCTGGGGAAATCTTGGCGCAACGAGGGCGAGGGCAGAAAAGAGTTCTGAGGCGTTCACCGCTGAAAAGTGTCACCTCCGCTCGCCCCACGATCATGTTTTGCAGCGCCTTGCCCCGAGAGAAAAAAGAGGTCCTACCGCACCCCCCATCCAATCGAGTGCGCCGGCACCGTGGCCGCGATTCGATCAAAACCTCGGCCGCGCAGCTCTCAGTTTATTGACGAAGGCGCTTTCACATTCGATTCGCACCGGGTCGCGCACCCCGGTCGGAGGACAGGGGGTGGCGTAGGACTTCTTTTCTCGGCGGGGCCACTCGGTGGCTGCCATGATCGCTGCGGCGGAGCGCGGTGACACTTCCTGGTGAAGCTCTTCGCAGGACCTACCTGCCTCGAGCCCCAAGCCTTCAAGCCTTGGAACGTGACCCGCCGACGAAAAAAGTCCTACCCACCCCCTCGTCCTCCCGGATCGAAGTGGCGTTGGACTCGCGAGAAAAAGGAGGAACCTGAAACTACGCGATGGCGAGGGACTGGTCGGAGAGGATCCCGCCCGCACGATGGGCATCCATCGGCTTCGAGAGCAGGAACCCCTGCCCGAACTCGCACCCGATCTCCTGCAGCAGCGAGAGCTGCTTCACGGTCTCGATGCCCTCGGCGAAGACCTGCTTCGAGAGCGCCTGCCCGAGCGTGAAGATGGCCTTCACGATTTCGCCGTTGTCGCCCTCCTCGCCCATCTTCTCGATGAACGAGCGGTCGACCTTGAGGGCGTCGATGGGCAGCGTGGCGAGGTAGCTCAGGGACGAATAGCCGGTCCCGAAGTCGTCGATGCTGAGCGTGATGCCCATGCGCCGCAGGTCGGTGAGCGCCGCGACGGTTTCCTCCGCGCCCCCCATCAGGACGCTCTCCGTGACTTCGAGCGTGAGTTGCGTCGGGGCCAGGTTCGCCTCGCTGAGCGCGCGCTTCACGTGCGTGACGAATTCCGGGTCGGCCAGCTGCAGGCTGGAGACATTGACGCTCATGCGCAGCGACTCGCCGCCCTTCAGGGACCATTCGTGCATCTGGCGGCAGGCCTCGCGCAGCACCCACGTGCCGAGCGGGACGATGAGGCCGGTCTCTTCGGCCAGCGGGATGAACGTGGCCGGCTCCAGGACGCCGCGCTCCGGGTGGCGCCAGCGTGCGAGCGCCTCGAAGCCGATGAGCTTCCGGTCCCGCAGCGTGCAGATGGGCTGGTAGTCGAGGTAGATCTCGCCGGCGCCCAGCGCGCGGCGCAGTTCCGTTTCCAGCAGGAGCTGCTGCGACACGTGCTGGTGCAGGCTCGCGTCGAAGATCGCGAACTGCGCCTTGCCCTTGGACTTCGCCTTGTACATGGCGATGTCGGCGTCGCGGATGATCTGGTCGGAAGACTGGTAGCCGTTGCTGCTGAAGGTGATGCCGATGCTGGCGCTCGTGGTCACTTCCATCGTGCCAAGACCGAAGGGTTTCTGGAGCTCGCGCTGGATCCGCTCGGCGAGATCGGCGATGTCGCGCTCGCGCGCCACGTCCTCGAGGAGGATGGCGAACTCGTCGCCGCCCAGGCGGGCCAGGACGTCGGTGGGCCGCAGGACCGCCTTCAGGCGCTTGGCCAGGTGCACGAGGAGCTCGTCGCCGGCCTTGTGGCCGAGGCTGTCGTTCACCATCTTGAAGCGGTCGAAGTCCAGGTACATCACCGCGAAGTGGTGCTCGGGATGGCGGTTGCGCCGGGCGATGGCGCGGTTCAGCTGCTCGTCGAAGTGCGTGCGGTTGGCGAGTTGCGTGAGGTTGTCGTGGTAGGCGTTGTGGTAGAGCTCGGCCTCCGCGCGGCGCCGGGCACTGATGTCCTGGGCCTGCACGATGAGGTTGTGCGTGCGGAACTGCCAGTCGCGCGCGAGCGAGATGTTCAGGGCCATCCAGACGCCGGCGCCGTTCTCGTGCAGCCCGCGCACTTCGGGGTTCACCGTCTGGACCTTGCCGGCGCGCAGCTCGGTGATCGCGGCATTGAGGATGCGCCGATCGTCGGCGTGCACCAGCGAATGCAGGTTCGTGGCGAGCAGGTTCGCGTCGCTGCGGCCGAGCATCTCGCAGAACGCGCGGTTCGCCTGGATGAAGCGCCCGTCGCCGGCGGACACGAGGCCCATGCCGATCGCGGCGTGCGTGAACGCGCTGTGGAAGCGGCTCTCGCTCTCTTTCAGCTCGACCATGTGGCGCTCGTCGTCTTCCTTGCGCTGGAAGTACGAGTGCAGCGTGGTGAGGAACATCGCGATCACCGGGACCGCGACCATCAGGACCGGCAGGCCGAAGTGCTGGAAGCTCACGAAGAGCAGGCCCGCGATCGAGGCGCCCGAAACGTAGGCCAGGCCGATCCAGCCGAATTCCTGCACCCACTTGATCGGCGTGATCGGCGCGTTCTTCTTCAGCGCGAACAGCATCGACGTGAGCACCGTGTTCGCCGCGAAGAGGACCAGCGAGAACACGAGCAGCGCCCCGACCAGGGCCCCGCTGTTGAAGCCCATGGCCAGGAGTTGCGCGCGGGCGAATTCGAAGGCCCAGGCGCAGGCCAGCATGGCGATCGCCGCCAGCGAAGGCGTGACGATGCGGCTGGTCGCGCGCTTCGACGTGCGCCAGGCGCCGACCGCACCCTCGAGGGCCGCCGCGAGTACCGCCGCGGCCGGGCCATAGAGAAGCAGGGCCAGGAAGATGAAGATCTCGGCGCCGCCGAGCGACGTCTTGGCGCCGGGAATGCGGACCGGGAAGAGCCCGACCACCGCGGCGATCGTCGCCAGCACCAGCGCCTGCAGGAGCGAGGCCCCGTCCAGGCCGGCAAGCGTCGTCAGCGAGTAGCCGATCGCGAGCGTCCCCAGCACGGCGACAAGCCACCAGTAGACCCGCGCCGCGGGGCTGTAGTCCTGCATGTCGATAAAGGGCCGCGCGGCCATGGGTTCAAGGTTCTCCATAGATCGTCGCCGTCGAAATCCGGACTCGCAGCGCCCCGGCCTCGCTCACGATGACGCCCTCGGAGATGATCACGCCTTCCGAGACGATCACGCCCTCGTTCACGATGATGCCTTCGGAGACGATGATGCCGTCGGTGAAGTCGATGCCCTCGGAAACGATGATGCCGTCGGTGAAGTCGATGCCCTCGGAGACGATGATGCCCAGGCCCTGGGCGATGCCCTCGGCGAGCACCCGGGTGAGGATGAAGACCCCGGTGTTGTTGCGCGAGCTGCTCCCGCCCAGCGACTTCGAGAGGACCTTCACGCCCTTGCTCACGAGGCTC
Organism: Betaproteobacteria bacterium GR16-43; assembly: GCA_001953215.1. GTDB lineage: Bacteria > Pseudomonadota > Gammaproteobacteria > Burkholderiales > Usitatibacteraceae > Usitatibacter. The sequence continues at coordinate 1,917,155 of CP019169.1, read as the reverse complement.
AGCCGGCGCGGCGTGTTCTCGTCGAAACCGGAGATCACGCTGGTGCCGCTGAATTTCTCGAGATCGGTGTAGGTGGCCCGGCCGCTGACCCACGACACCTGCGGGTCGTACACGCCCTGGAATTTCTTCAGCAGGTCGTCGCCGGTGAAGATGTGGTTGCCGCCGAGGTAGGCGAAGCGGCTCCACTGGAACGTACGGCCTTCGATCGTCGAGGACGGCGTGGGCAGGGTCGCGCCCGGCGCGAGGATCGAGTCGCCGACGCGCAGCTGGCCCGTGGCGGCGCGCGTGTTGATGCTGGTGGACAGCGCACGGGCCACCGCGATGGAGCCCGGCACGTTCACCAGGCCCGCGCCCTGCTGCAGGAGGTTGTAGCCCGGCAGCGGCTCGGCCGAGTACTGGAGGATCGCCTTCACCAGCGGCGGCGTGAGGCCGGGGTTGGCCTGCAGCATGAGGGCCACCGTGCCGGAGACGACCGGCGCGGAGAACGACGTGCCGCTCACCTGGATCAAGCCGGTGTTCAGGCCGCGCTGCAGGATGAGCTGCGGGTACTGGACCCCGAGCTTGCCGACCGTGAGGCCGAGGACGTCGGTGGCGAGCGCGGCCGGCAGGCGGTTGCCCGGCGCGATGAGGTCGGGCTTCAGGACGTTGTCGGGATGGCGGACGTTGTTCGCATCGACATAGCCGCCGCGCGTCGGGCCGCGCGAGCTGAAGTTGTTCACCGAGTCGTCGCCGCGCGTGTCGCTCGCGTGCGGGTTGTCGGCGCCCACGGTGATGGCCGAGGGCTCGTTGCCCGGGGAGCTGATCGTGCCGTAGACCTCGCGGCCGTTGGCATCCTGGCCGTAGTTGCCCGCGGCCACGACCACGGTGATGCCCGCGGCGACGGCATTGCGCACGGCGCGGCACAGCGGATCGGTGCGATAGGTCTCGGTCGAATCCGCGGCGAGGCTGATGTTCAGTACGCGGATGTTGTAGTCGTTCTTGTGCAGGATCACCCAGTCGATGCCGGCGAGCGCATCGCCGATGTCGCCCACGCCATTCTCGTCGAGCACGCGCACGTCGAGGAGCGAGGCGCCGGGGGCGATGCCGTTCGAATCCCCGGTGCTGGAGCCCGAGACCGACTTGCCCGCGGCGAGCGAGGCGACCATCGTGCCGTGGCCCTGGCGGTCCGCGAACGTGGCGTTCGCGCTGTCCATGATCGATTCGAGCTGGTTCAGCGTGTCGCTGCCCGGGCGGATGTTGCGGCTGAAGTCGTAGCCGCCTTTCCAGTCGAGCGTGCCCAGCAGCGCGCCTTCGTTGATCTTGAGCAGGTCGACGCTCTTCTTCACGCGCGAGCCGCCGGAGGTGCCGGCGAAGGCCTTGTGCGAGGCCATGATCCCGGAATCGAGGAAGGCGATGCCGACACCCGTGCCGTCGAGGCCACCGGAGCCGCCGGTGGAGCGCGTCTCGGAGGCGCCGGTCGACTTCTCCAGCAGGCTCTTGGTGCGCGCCGTCATGCGATTGGGCGAGAGGCTCTCCACGTCGGCGCGCCGTGCGATGTCGAGCACGCGCGAAGCGGGGATCATCGCGGCCACGCCGGGAACGGAGATGTAACGGTAGTAGACGGTGCCGTTGGCCGCGGTGATCGCGCGCCGGATGTCGACCAGGTCCGGGTCGATGCCCGGCTGGGCCATCACCAGCACTTTCACGAGCCGGCCGCTGGAGGATTCCCTCGCCCAGTTCACGCCCGCGACGCTGTTGGCGACGAGGGCCTGCTGGAGATCCGACGATAGTTTGCGACGGGCTTCCGTGACGGAGACAAGCGTGTCGGCGCCAAAGGCGACGGCCGTCTGGAAGACCAATGCAACGAAAAGGAGTAGTGCGCGCATCCCGACCTCCCGTGCACTGTGAGATACAGCACACTTGAAACCGAGATTAGTCCTCACACAGAGGACGTTCGTGTGCGGTAGTTCACACTTGGGATTACACCCGTAGGGCCGAAGATTACGGGTGTAAGGAAGGCCCCTTGCTTTCTCCCCAGTCCCGCGCGGCGAGAAGCATGCGAAAGGCGCCAATCCCTGTGGATTCAGCAGCTTCCGAGAACCGGCGGGCCACGTCGGGATCGGGGTCGAAGCGCTGGAAGCCGAGGCGCCGGTAGACCCCCTGGGCCCGGGTATTGCCCCCCCGGACGTGCAGCCAGGCGAAGCGGGCCTGCAGCTCGCCGAAGGCCCGGTCCAGGTACCGGGCCAGGGCTTCCGACCCGGTTCCCTGCCCCTTTTCGGCCACCAGGATTCGCTTCACGTAGATGCCCGCCTGGTCCTCGCGCGCGTCGAAGGCGATGAGGTAGCCGGCCGGCACGCCGTCGCGCTCGATGACCCAGTGCTCGCGCTTCGGGCTCTGCATGGCGGCGAGGTGCTCGAGGTCGGTCCATTGGCCGATGCCCTGGACGTTTTCCGGGCTGCGCTCCAGGCCGGTCACGAAGGCGAGGTCCTCCGCGGTCGAACGGCGCAAGGCCACGGGCACTACACGCGCTCCCACTCGGGGCGCCGCCCGAAGCGGGTCGCCAGGAAATCGACGAACGCGCGGACCTTCGGCGGAACGTGGCTGCGCTGCGGGTAGACCGCGTAGATGCCCAGCTCTGCCATCGGGTAGCCCGACAGGACGCGCTTCAGCCGCCCGGTCCGCAGGTAGGGCGCCGCGTAGAACGTGGGGACCATCGCGAGGCCCAGGCCCGCAGCCGCCATCTCGCACTCGAGGTTGCCGTTGTTGACGCGGGCGTTGCCCGTCACGGCCACCGGGATCTCGCGCTTGTCGGTTCCCGTGAAGCGCCAGACGTTCGCGGTCGAGAGATACGAATAGAGCAGGCAGTTGTGCGCGGCGAGGTCCTCGGGCGTTTCGGGCTCACCATTCGCCTCGAGGTAGCCGGGGGAGGCCACGACGATGGGCTGCGTCACCGTGAGCTTGCGCGCGACGAGCGAGGAATCGGTGAGCTGGCCGATGCGGATCGCGAGGTCGAGGCCTTCGGAGACGAGGTTCACGAAACGATCGTCGAGGTGCATGTCCATCGTCACGGCGGGATTCGCCTCGAGGAAGTCGGCCACGGCCGCGCCCAGGTAGAGGATGCCGAAGCCCATCGGCGCGCTTACCTTGAGGCGTCCGCGCGGCTCCTTCTGGAAGCGCGCCACGGCGTCCTCGGCTTCGTCGATGCGCTCGAGTGCACCGCGGCTCGCCTCGAAGAGCGCGGCTCCCGCTTCGGTGAGGGCGAGCCGGCGCGTGGTGCGGTTCAGCAAGCGCGCCCCGAGGCGTTCCTCCAGCCGCGTGAGGTACTTGCTCACCACGGCACGCGAGAGCTCCAGCTCCTCGGCGGCGCGCGTGAAGCTGCCGCGCTCCACGACGCGGACGAAGACGGCGATGTCGGTCAGGCGGTCCATGGGATTGGTTCGTTTGCGTGAACAATCTTATCCCATCCACCCCGCTGATCCGGGCGCGGGCCTTCCCTACGATGGCTGCACCTCAACGCAACCCGAAAGGAATCCCATGAGCCTCCAATACGACTTCGACAAAGCCCGCGACCACTTCGCCGCGAAGAACGCGTTCACCACAGGCCCGCACGAGCTCGCCTACGCGATCGAGCAGAAGCACGCCGCCACCGTGGTGGACGTGCGCTACCCGGCCGACTTCAAGAAGGGCCACATCCCCGGCGCGATCAACCTGCCCAAGGGCAAGTGGGAAAAAGCCGCGGGCCTCGCGAAGGACCAGCCGGTGATCCTCTATTGCTACAACCAGCAATGCCACCTCGCTTCCGAAGCGGCCTCGATCCTCGTCGCGCAGGGCTACCCCGCGGTCGAGATGGAAGGCGGCTTCGCAGCCTGGGAAGCCAACAGCTCGCCGATCGAAGTGCCCGCGCCGAAGGCGGCGTAAAGGAGAAACTCCATGAATGCGATCACGCTGAACACGACCGCCACTGGCCGGTCAGGCACCAACACCACGCCCTACGGCGTGGCCCTGCTGCGCATTGCGCTGGGCGTGATGTACCTCACGCACAGCCTGGTGCTCAAGGTCTACACCTACGGGATGGACGGCACCGCGAAGTTCTTCGAGTCGATCGGACTGCCGGGCCCGCTGGCCTACGTCGTCGTCGCGCTGGAAGTGGTGGGCGGCATCCTGCTGCTCGCCAACGTAAAGGTGCGCTGGGTCGCCGCGGCGTTGTTGCCGATCCTGCTCGGCGCCACGTGGACGCATGCGGGCAACGGCTGGGTCTTCAGTGCGCCCAACGGCGGCTGGGAATACCCGGTGTTCCTGATCGTCGCGAGCGTCGCGGTGATGCTCGCCGACGAGAAGCGCTAGCTCAGGCTCCGAGGCCTCGCGACATGACCACGGCGAACACCGGGATCATGGCCGCGAGGTGCACTTCCAGGAGGAGCAGCCGGCGCACGCGCCGGCGCTCCGCATCGGGAACTTGCCAGCCGTCGCCCGCCTCCAGCATCCGGCGCCACCGGATGAACGCGAGCGTGGGCTGCAGCGACACGATGCCCACCGACACGAAGAGGAGAAACTTCACGTAGAACGGCCAGTGATTCACGTAGAAATCCGCACCTTTGGCGCCGAACACAAGGCGCAGGATCCCGGTGACGAGCACCGCGATCGCCGACATGAAGTAGGCCATGTCGACACTGGCAAGGCGGCGCACGCCCGAGAGGTCGAGCGCGAGGCGGACCAGGACGAGTTCGGCCGCGAGGAAACCGACGAGCATGAAGATCGCGGCGAAATGCAGGTAGGCCAGGAGCGCGTCGAGGATCATTTCCGCATTATCTCAAATGCTCGTCCCAGTACTTCTGCAGGCGCTTGGCTGACACCGGCATGGGCGTGCGCAGTTCCTGGGCGAAGAGGGAAATGCGCAGCTCCTCGATCATCCAGCGGAAATCCTCGAGCTTCGGATCGTGGCGTTCGGCATCGCGATCGGTGGCGGCGCGCGCTTCGTATTGGTTCCACAAACCGGCCACCGTTCCGTTGTGCTTGTTGTCGCGCTCGGCGTTGGTGCGGTACTTCTGGAGGCGCAACGCGTAGCCCCGCAAGTAGCGCGGCAGGTGCTCGAGGCGCTCCCACGGCGTGCGCGAGAGGAAACCCGGGCTCACCAGCCGGTCGCGCTGCGCTCGCGCCTCCTGCGCCACGCGGCCGAGCGCGCCCGATTGCGCGATCGTCGTCGAGGCTTCCTGGTAGGCCGTCGCGATCGCGGCCGCATGGCGCGACACCGCTTCCGACACCGCGGGCAGCCGGGCCTTCGCGCGCTTCTTCTGCTCCTCGAAAGCCTTGGCCGTGCGCGGCAACGCGTCTTCGCCGAAGAACGCGCGATCGACGATGGCCGCGGCGAGGTCTTCCTTCACCTTGTCCGCGGAAATAGCCGGCACGTAGCGCAACGCGAGCGCGTTCTGGCTCGCGATGCTGCGGTCGAGGTTCTTCAGTTGTTCGCGCAACTCGAACGACAGGAGGCGCTTCACGCCCGCGCGATGGGCCTCGGCGGCTTTCTCGCGTGCATCGAACAGGCGGATCGAGACGCTCTCGCCCTCGTCGACCAGCGCGGGATAGCCCGTGAGCGACTGGTTGCCGCGGCGAAAGCTCACTTCCTCGGGGAGGTCGCCGAAATCCCAGGCCTTGATGCCTTCGCGCTCCATGCCCGGCTTCGACTTCGCGAGCGTGAGGCTCGCCGCTTCCCCCAGGCGCTTGCGCAGCTCGCCCAGGTCGCGGCTCATCGCGAGCTCGCGCTTCGCATCGTCGATGACGCGAAGGTTCATCGCGAAGTGCAGCGGCATGTCGTCCTTCGACCAGATCGCGTCGTCCAGGCGCTCGCCGCAGCGGCGCGAGGCATAGGCCAGCACGGCTTCGCGCACCGGGCGCGCGCCGATCCGCTCCTGCTGCAGGAACGCGGTCACGTGCTCGGGCACGGGGACGAGTTGCGTGCGCACGCGCTTGGGCAGCGCCTTCATCAGCCAGGCCACCTTGTCGCGCACGAGCCCCGGCACCAGCCAGTCCACCGCGGCGTCCTCGACTTGATTGAGCAACGCGAGCGGCACGGTCATCGTGACGCCGTCCAGCGGATGCGCGGGCTCGAAGCGATACGCGAGCGGGAACGTGGCCTCGCCGATCTTCATCTCGCGCGGGAAGAGCTGTTCCGTGACGGACTCGGCGCCGTGGCGCATGAGCTCTTCGCGGGTGAGGAAGAGCAGGTTCGGCGTGGCCTTCGCCGCCTCGCGATACCACGCGTCGAACGACCTCGCGTCGCGCACATCGTCGGGAATACGCGCGTGGTACCAGGCCTGGATCACCGAATCGTCCACGAGCACGTCCGGGCGGCGCGCACGGTGCTCCAGCTCCTCGACTTCCTTCACCAGCCGGCGATTGGCCGCGAAAAAGGCGAGCGGCGTGTCGAACTCGCCGTCCACGAGCGCACCGGCGATGAACACTTCGCGCGCTTTCGGGGGATCGAGCTTGCCGAAGCTCACCTTGCGTCGCGCGACGATCGAGAGGCCGTAGAGCGAAACCGATTCGTACGCCAGCACCTCGCCGCGTTCGCGGTCCCAGTGCGGCTCCGCGTGCTGGCGCGTGACCAGGTGGGCCGCGGCCTTCTCGATCCAGTCGGGCTCCACGCGCGCGACGTTGCGGGCATAGATGCGCGTGGTCTCCTGCAGCTCTCCCGCCACGATCCAGCGCGGGCGGTTCTTCTTCAGCCCCGAGCCCGGCCAGACGGCGAAGGGGATGCCGCGCGGTGCGTTGTAGTGGTCTCCGTCCTGCGCCTTCAGGCCCACGTTGGTCACGAGGCCGGTCAGCAGCGCGCGGTGCACCTGCTCGTACGTGGCCGGCGTGGGGTTCTCGCGAATGCGAAGTTCGGAGGCCATCTCGCGCAGCTGCCCGGCGAGGTCGCGCCACTCGCGCATGCGCACGTACGAGAGGAAGTGCTCGCGGCACGTGTCGTAGAGCTTGCGCGTCGATTTCTTGTGGACGAACGCTTCGTCGAAGAACTTCCACAGGTTCATGAGTTGCACGAAATCCGAGGCGTCGTCGCGGAACTCTTCGTGCGCGCGGTCGGATTCCTGGCGCTTGTCCTGCGGACGGTCGCGCGGGTCCTGGATCGAGAGCGCCGCGGCGAGGATGATCATCTCGGTGCCGCAATGGAATTCGCGCGCGCCGATCAGCATGCGGCCGATGCGGGGGTCGACCGGCAAGCGTGCGAGCTCCTGGCCGATGGGCGTGAGCCTTCGCTTCTCGTCGATCGCGCCCAGCTCGAGGAGCACCTGGTAGCCGTCCTGGATCTGGCGCGGCGTCGGCGGCTCGACGAACGGGAAGGCCGCGATCTCGCCCACGTCGAGCGAGGCCATGCGCAGGATCACGGATGCGAGCGAGGTTCGCAGGATCTCGGGCGTCGTGAACGTCGGGCGCTCGAGGAAGTCCGCCTCGGCGTAGAGCCGGATCGCGATGCCGCTCGCCACGCGACCGCAGCGGCCCGCGCGCTGCTTCGCCGCCGCCTGCGAGATCGGTTCGATGCGCAACTGGTCGATCTTCTGCCGCGGCGAATAGCGCTTCACGCGCGCGAGGCCCGCGTCGATGACGTAGTGGATGCCGGGCACCGTGAGCGAAGTCTCGGCGACGTTGGTCGAGAGCACGACCCGGCGCTGCCCGCTGGGCTCGAACACACGGTCCTGCTCTTCGGCGGAGAGGCGCGAGAACAGCGGCAGGATCTCGAGGCCCTTCGGCCCGTGCTTGCGCAGGTGCTCGGCGGCTTCGCGGATCTCGCGCTCGCCGGGGAGGAAGACCAGCACGTCGCCGGTGCGGCTGGTGCGGTGGATCTCGTCGACGGCCTTCACCAGCGCCTCGTTGAGATCGACCGGTTCGTCGTCCTCCTGCTCGACCTCGAAGAACTCGGGGCGGTAGCGCACCTCGACCGGATAGGTGCGCCCGCTCACCTCGATCACCGGGGCGCCGCCGAAGAACTCCGAGAAGCGTTGCGTATCGATGGTGGCCGAGGTCACGATTACCTTGAGGTCGGAGCGGATCGCGACCAGGCGCTTCAGGTACCCGAGCAGGAAATCGATGTTGAGGCTGCGCTCGTGCGCCTCGTCGACGATGATCGTGTCGTAGGCGCGCAGCTCGCGGTCGGAGTGGATCTCGGCCAGCAGGATGCCGTCGGTCATCACCTTGATGACCGACTCGGGACGCGTCTCGTCCTGGAAGCGGATCTTGTGGCCCACGAATCCCTTCGGGCTTCCGGGCAGCTCGACCGCGAGGCGCTTCGAGAGGCTGCGCGCCGCGATGCGCCGCGGCTGCGTGCACCCGATGAGGCCCGCGGCGCCGCGCTTCAACGCGAGGCAGATCTTCGGGATCTGCGTGGTCTTGCCCGAGCCCGTCTCGCCGCAGACGATCACGACGGGATGCTTCCCGATCAATGCGGCGATGTCGTCGCGCTTCTGCGCGATCGGCAGGTCCTCGGGAAAGCTGGGCCGCGGCAGCGCCGCCAGCCGCGCCGCATGGCGAGCGCGCGACCGCTCGAGCAGCTCGCCCAGCAGTGCTCGCTCGCGCCCCACGGGATGATCGCGCCGCTCCCGCTCGCGGACTTGCGCGGCGAGCGCGGCGATCTTCGGGTGGTCGGCGGCGAGCGTGCCGGCGAAAAGGTCTGCTGGGAGGTCGTTCATGGCGTCGCGGCTTGGGCGCTGGGTGCCATTTTACTTTGTCGCTGCGCGCGCCACTGCGAAAGGGCGCGTTCGTCGGTAATTCTTTCCGCTTCCGCTCGACCGCGACGGCTTGTGTGCCGTACCGAACATACATTGCGAAGGCGCGCGGACATACTCGCCAACCGTCAAGCCGAGTGGTCCATGAAACCTTCCGTCGTCCGGTACCTGGCCCACCTCAGCTTCTGGCTGGCCACGGTCGCGATGGCGGTCATGGGATGGACCCTGTACGTCGCGACGGGCAACGAGTCGGAATCGTCGCTGCGCGTGGCCGCGGCCCAGGACCTGCGCCAGGACGTCACCGAGATCCGCGAGGCTTCCGTGCGCGCGGAAGCGGCCAACCGCGACTACCTGCTATCGGGCAACACCGCATCCCTCGGCGAGCGCGACCGGGCCCTCGAGGAAGTCGGCACCGGCGTCGCCCGGCTCAAGACCCTGACCGCGGACAATCCGGACCAGCAAGCGCGTGTCGCGGCCATCGAGGAGCACCTCACGCGGCGTGCAGCGGCATTGCGCGAGACGGTGCGCCTGCGGCGCACCACGGGTCTCTCCCAGGACCAGCTGCGCCAGGACGCGCAAGCGGGCCAGGCCTCCGGCGCGAAGCTCGTGCAGCTGGCCACCGAGGTTCGGCGCGCCGAAGGCCGGTTGCTGCGCCAGCATCGCGCCGCCTCCGGCGAGCGCCACGACATCGAGCTGGCGGTGCTCATCGCCGGCGTGGTGTTCGGCCTGCTCGTGCTGATTCCCGGCTACCTGGCCTTCGTCCTCCAGTCGCGGTCGCGCCGCCAGACCGAAGACCGCCTGCGCATCATGGCCGACAGCCTGCCCGGGACGATGTACCAGTTCCGCCAGGATGCGCGTGGTGGTTCGCGCTTTACCTTCATGAGCGCCGGATTCTCGAACGTCTGTGCCATCTCGGCCGCCCGCACCCCCGGCACCTTCCCGGACTGGGTCGCTATGGTCGAAGCGATCGACCCGCGCGATCGGGCGGATTTCATGGCGGCCTTGTCCGAAGCCACCGCGACGCTGTCCCCCTTCCGCCACAACTACCGCGTCACGCACGGCGACGGCACCACGCGCTGCCTGCACCACGAAGCGACCCTGCAGCGCGTGTCCCGGGATGTGGTGATGCAAAACGGCTACATCGCCGACGTGACCGAGCAGCAGCGCCTGGGAGAAGCCCTGCAGGAGGCCAAGATCGCGGCGGACTCGGCCAATCGCGCGAAGAGCACCTTCCTCGCGACCATGAGCCACGAGATCCGCACGCCGATGAACGGCGCCAACGGCATGCTGGAGCTCCTGAGCCTCACCAAGCTCGATTCCGAACAACGCGTCACGCTGGGCATCGTTCGCGAGTCGAGCAAGTCGCTGCTGCGCCTGATCGACGACATCCTGGACTTCTCCATGATCGAGGCCGAGCGCCTGGAGATCCGCCCCGAAGTGGTCTCGATCCGGCACCTCATCGAAGGCGTGCGCGACATCTATTCCGGCAACGCCAGCAGCAAGGGCCTGCAGTTGAAGCGCAGCACCGATCCGAACATCAGCCCGGCCCTGAGGGTCGATCCGCTGCGCCTGCGCCAGATCCTCAACAACTTCGTGAGCAACGCGGTGAAGTTCACCTCGCGCGGGGTGATCGAGATCAAGGCCGAGCTCGTCGGGCGCTCCGCGACCGATGAGCGCGTGCAATTCACCGTCGCCGATACGGGCATCGGTATCTCCGAGGCCGACCAGGCGCGGCTCTTCCAGCCCTACAGCCGCGGCGACCTCGACCCGGCCATGCGCGCCGGCGGCACGGGGCTGGGGCTCACCATCTGCCGGCGCCTTGCCAGCCTCATGGGCGGCACCGTGGAGCTCGCAAGCGAACTGGGCCGCGGCACGACCCTGACGCTGACCTTGTGGCTGCCGGTCGCGGATCCCGTCGAGCTGCCCGTCGTCGACAGCAAGAAGTCCCATGACCGGCTGAGCGACACCACGCGCATGCGCAGGCTCGCGCCCAGCGTTGCGGATGCCGCGCTCGAGGGCACGCTGGTGCTCGTGGTCGACGACCACCCGACCAACCGGACCTTGCTCCTGCGCCAGGTCCACGCGCTGGGCTACGCCGCGCAGAGTGCCGAGAACGGCGCCGAGGCGCTCGAGAAATGGAAGTCGTCGCGTTACGGCATCGTGCTGACCGACTGCAACATGCCCGGCATGGACGGCTTCGAGCTCACCCGCACCATCCGACGCCTGGAGGACGGCAGCCGCAAGCACACGCCGATCATCGCGTGCACCGCCAATGCGCTGGGCGGCGAGGCCGAACGCTGCTACGACGCCGGGATGGACGACTGCCTCGTCAAGCCCGTGGAGCTGGCCCAGATCCTGGAGAAGCTCGACCATTGGCTGCCCTTGCCCAGTCCCAAGCCCGTCGCCGCGCCGGATCGCGACTTGTTTCCTGCCCCCGTGGACGCCAGCGTGCTCGCCGAAGCCTCCGGGGGCGACGAAGAGATCCAGCTGCAGATCCTCCTGGACTATCGCCGCGCCAACGATCTCGACGCCATCGTGCTCGAGCGCGCCGTGGCCCGCCACGACAACGTCCTGGTGGCGAGCATCGCGCATCGCCTCCTGGGCGCCAGCAAGGTGGTGGGCGCCCACGGCATCGCCAAGGTGTGCAATCGCCTGGAGAGCGCGGGGCGATCCAGCGACTGGACGAGTGTTTCCGACGGCATGCGCGTGCTGCACCGGGAACTGGAGCGATTGAATGCGCATGTCGACCAGCTCTGAGGGCAGAGGCATGTCGATGGCCGGCCTGCGTTTCCTCGTCGCGGAGGACCAGGACTTCCAGCGCCGCGAGCTCGTGCGCACGCTCGAGAGCCTCGGGGTGACCACGGTGCACCAGGCGGCCGATGGCACCGCGGCGCTCGAGATCCTGCAGGACCCGCAGCGCCCCGTCGACATCGTCATCAGCGACCTGGACATGGCGGGCATGGACGGCATGGAGCTCGTGCGCCACCTGGGCGAAACGCAGGCGAGCGTGTCGATCATCCTGGCGAGCGCGCTGGAGAAGAAGTTGCTGGCCTCCATCGGCACGATGTCGGAAGCCTACGGCATCACCCTGCTGGGCTTGGTCGAGAAGCCGCTCACGCCACGCAAATTGATTCCGTTGATCCTGTTGCACCGCACGGCGCTGTCGCAGGCCAAGCGCGCGCAGGGCGTGACCTTCACCGCGGAGGCCATCGCCGATGGATTGAAGCGCGGCGAGTTCGAGCCCTGGTTCCAGCCCAAGGTCGACCTGGCCACGGGCAAGGTGAGGGGCGTGGAGTCCCTCGCGCGCTGGGAGCACCCCCGCCTGGGGATCGCCTTGCCGTCGGCGTTCCTGCAGGCCTTCGACGATCCGGCGTTGATCCGGGAGCTCACGTGGACGATGTTGCGCAAGTCGTCGGCGCATTGCCGGGCGTGGCGCGCGAGCGGTTGCGATGTCACGGTCTCGGTGAACCTGTCGGTCTCCACGCTCGCCAACGCCGACATCGCCGATCGCATCACGGAGCTCGTGCACGGCCAGGGGCTCGACGCCCGGCACATGATCCTGGAAGTGACGGAGTCCGAGGCCACGCGCGAGGTCGGTCCCGTCCTGGAGAACCTGGCGCGCCTGCGCATGAAGGGCTTCGGCCTGTCGATCGACGACTACGGCACCGGCTACTCCTCGATGCAGCAGCTCTCGCGCATCGCGTTCACCGAACTGAAGATCGACCGGTCCTTCGTGACCAATGCAGCCCGCCTGGATTCGGCACGCGTGATCCTCGAGGCGAGTATCGGCATGGCCCGCAAGCTCGACATCTGTTGCGTAGCCGAGGGCGTGGAGTCCCGCGAGGACTTCGACTTGCTGGGCAAGTTGCAGTGCGACATGGCCCAGGGCTATTTCGTCGCGCGCCCCATGCCCGTCGCCGAGCTCACCCCCTGGCTCGGCAAATCGCTCCGGACCTTGCCTTAACGCGGCGGAGCCGCGAAGACGACGCTGAACCCGGGAGAAGAACCCTCATGCGCCGGAAGGCGAGTGAAGCTGGCCACGGCGCGGCTCACGCGCACGCCATGCGCGAGGATGTCGACTTCCTGCGTCGTCGCATCCCCGGTGGTGAAGTAGCCCAGCGCGCCGTTGCCCTCGTGCTTGCGGCCGGTGGAGATGACGTGCTCGGAGAGCGCGCGGCCCTGCAACTCGCGTTCGCGTTCGCCCAGGAGGCGTTCCGCGGCGGGGTTGCACGAGACCACGTGCGCGGCCGAATCGCATTCGAGCATCGGCAGCGGCGAGCGCAGGAAGCTCGCGAAGAGGCGTTCGGCCTGCTCGCGGGCGCTTTCCATCGAAGCCGCGCGCACCGCCGCGCGGTGCGCGAGTTCGCGGTTTTCCAGCTCGAGGCGCTGGTTCGCCCCGCCGGCGACGCGCAGGAGATCCTCGTGCGCGACCTGCAGCGCGAATCGTTCCTCGAGGTGGCGCGTCAGCTTGAGCGAGTAGTAGTAGATCGCGAAGCAGAAGAAGAGCGCGCCGACGCCGGCATAGAAGTGCACGCCGCCCTGCGCGAAGAAGAGGTAGATCGCGGTCGGGATCGTGGCCGGGATCGCGAGCGCCGGATGCGCCCACTTGATCGACGAATACGACGTGAGCGAGCCCCCGACGAAGCAGGTGATCACCATGATGGTGTAGAGCTCGCGATAGCCATGGTCCAGCGGGAAGAGCAGCGTGCCCAGCACGCCCCACTGGATGCCCGCCAGCAGGTTCGCCGCGATGACGAGGTTGGCCCAGGGCTCGATGCTCGACTTCGGGTCGCGCCGCTCGTAGCCGACGACGATCATGACGCGCAGGAGCGTGACGCCCGTGGCGCCGAAGAACCAGACCGAGCCGCGTCCCAGGTCGCCCGTATCCGCGAGCACGCCGAGCGTGAGCAGCGCTCCAAAAAAGGAAAAGCCGGCGGCGGTCCCCGCGAAACGGAAGACCTCGTCGACCTGCAAGGCCCGGACGGCGGGGTCCGGGCTCTTAGAATTCTCTGCCATATTGCGGCGCCCTGATGCGCGTGACTGCTGGCTTGGACTACTTTCACGCCCAGCATATGTGACGCACCTCACGCGTGTACGCATCGCGGAATTACCGCTGTAATCGCAGCGATTACAGCGGTAATCGAACGGCGACTACGGGTTCAGCTGGCGATAGACGAGGTTGGCCACGCGCGAGAGCGCGGGCCGGTCGATGTCGCCCGAGAGGGCGTAACCCCACTGCCCGTCGATCCAGTAGAAGACCGACACGTTGCCTTCCTTGGCGAAACGGAAGGCCGTGGGACCTTCGGCCTTGGCGCGCGCGTTCACGTAGAGCGTGAGGCGCTTGCCGCCGGAGTCCTGGTACATGAACTGGGCCACGGGGCCCTCCGGACCGGGCAACAGGCGCCCGCCGAGGAGCTCGAAGCCTTCGGGGCCCAGCACCGGCACCTTGAGCTCGGTTCCCAGGCGCTTCGAGAGCCAGCGCACGAGGTGCTCCTGCTCCTTCACGTCCACCTCGACCGGATGGCGGACTTCCGAGGCGAAGGTGAGGTGCGCGCGCGCCGCGCGCTCCGGGAGCGGCGCCGTGGTCAACGCCACGATGGGCGTACCGGGCCGGAAAGCGGGAATGGCGAGGCCGATGGCGATCCCCACGGCGACCAGCGTCGCGGCCCTCGCAAAATCGACCCACGCGGGCCGGCGCAGGAACATGCGCGCGGGCAGCGGTTCCGAGAGCACGGGATCGTAGGCCTCGCGAAGGCGCACGCGCTGCCGCGCATAGTGGTTCGCGCGCTCGGCCTCCTGCGGGTTGTCGCGCAGGAAGGCTTCGTACGCCTGGCGCTCGGCCGGATTCAGGGCGCCGTCGATGAAGGCATGCACGCGTTCGTCTTCCGTGCTCATTGCACCACCCGCAGGCTGGGATTCGTGCGGCTGGGGCCGCCCTCGACGAACACGCGCAGCCGCGCGCGGCCGCGCGAAAGGCGCGACATCACCGTGCCCACCGGGATGCCCAGGGCCTTGCTCACTTCCGCATAGGTCATCTCTTCCAGGCCCACCAGCAGCACGACTTCGCGCTGCTCGGGGGCCAGCGTGGCGAGGGCGCGCTCGAGGTCGATGAGGTCGGTGCGGGTAGCCGTGGGAATCGGCGCGGCCAAGGTCTCGTCCGCCTCGACTTCGGGGCGGATCTTGCGGGCCTTGAGCTGGTTGATGAAGACGTTGTGCATGATCGAGAAGAGCCAGGCGCGCAGGTCGCCGGGCTTCCAGAGGTGGAACTTGCGCACCGCGCGCTCGAGCGTGTCCTGCACCAGGTCATCGGCCGCGTGGCGGTCCCCCACCAGCGCGCGCGCATAGCGGCGCAGGTTGGGGATGAACGGCAGGATCAACTCGTAGTTCATTCGAATGGGCAAACAGCCGGGCGGGGGGAATATTCCCCGCGGCTAATGGACTTTACGCACTGCCCATGCGCACGCCGAGGAGCACGAGGGCGGCGCCCAGGAAGCGTTCGATGCCCTTGCGGGCGCGGGCATAGACCGCGCGCAGGCGTCCCGTGGAGAGCACCAGGGCGACGGCGACGTACCAGCCGATCTCGATCGAGAATCCCGCGGCGAGCAGGGCGAGCTTCCCGGAAACGGTGAGCGACGGCGGCACCGCCACCGCGAAGAGGCTCAGGAAGAACGCGATCGCCTTCGGGTTGGTGATGGCGGTGAGGCTTCCGATGCGCAGGCCGTCGACGAAATCCGCACCTCCACGATGCGATTGCGGGGCCGCGGGCGTCTCCGCGCTGGAAGACTGGAACAGGGCCAACCCCAGGTAGACGAGGTACACCGCGCCCGCGAGCCGCAGCGCGGTACCGAGCCAGGCGATCTGCGTGACCACGACCGCGAGGCCCCAGAGCGTGAGCGTTGCGAAGAGCGCGGCGCCGAGGGCGATGCCGAGCGCCGCGCCCAGGGCGGCCGCGCGCGAGCGGCCGGCCGCGAGCTGGCTCAGGACGAGGAAAGCGGGGCCCGGGCTCACGACGGCGAGCAGCCAGATCGCCAACACGCCGGCCAGGCCGGTCAGGTTCGAAGCATCCATGCCGCTAGGCTAGCCGATTCAGGCGAGGACCGCGATGCCGCCCGGGGTGCGGATGCGGGCCGCGAGGCCGGCCGGTCCCTCGGCGAATGAAACCGGCTCGCGCTCCGGCAACCCCATTTCGCGCAACGCCGCGTAGTAGGGCCCGGCGCTCGGGTGCGCGATGTCGAGCGATTCGAGGCGGCAGCCGGAATCCGGGAGCACCATCGCCGCGCTGCGCCCGCGCCATTGGATCAGCGTCGGAAAGGTGCCGCCACCGGGCAGGCTTCCGTCGGCGGGCACGGTGAGGCGCCAACGAAGGTCTCCGCGTACGAGCTCCGTGACGTCACCGAGCTCCACGGGTGCGCGCGGTGCGTCGGCCACGATGTCCGTCGTGACGGCCGCCCAGTGGATCAACGCGGGGCCGCGCTTGAGGCGCGCGTGCATCGCTTCCGAATCGAGCGCGTACCAGCGCGCGCGGCCCGGCGCGGGTGCGGCGGGATCGATCGCGATCACTTCGAGGTAGCGCCCGTCGCCGAGCGAGAGCAGGCGATTGTGCGTCGACATCAGCGCGTGCTTGCCGCCGTTCACGGGTGCGACGCCCAGCCGCGATTCGAGCCAGGAGGCGCCCTCCTCGAGCGTGCGCGCGGCGATGACGAGGTGGTCGAGTGCGAGGGTCATGGGTCTATGATGCCGTCATCCGATCTCGGTAGGACGCCCATGGATCGCGTTCGTTTCGTACTTTTCGCGGGCCTTCTCGTGCTCGCCACGGGCCTGCCGGCCCAGATGCGCGAGGCGGCGCAGGGCGTCATCGCCTCCGTCGACGCGGAGAAGCGATCGAAACTGGTGCTGCCCTTCGAAGACGCGAAGCGCACGGACTGGCACTACACGCCGCGTTCGCGGCCCGGGCTTTCCTTCGCCGACCTCGACACCCGGGGCCGCGAAGCCGTGCACAAATTACTTCGCACGGCCCTTTCCGAGGCCGGACACCGGCGCGTGGTGAACATCATCGAGCTGGAACTCGTGCTGCGCGAGTCCCCGTTCGGGCTCTCGCTGATCCGCGATCCGGAAAAATATTCCATCGTGTTCTTCGGGGCCCCCGACGCCACGAAGACGTGGGGCTGGCGCTTCGAGGGCCATCATCTGTCGCTCAACTTCACGCTGCGGGGCGACCGCGTGGCGGCCACGCCGAGCTTCTTCGGCGCGAACCCCGCCGAAGTCCGTACCGGGCCGCGCAAGGGATTGCGCGCGCTGGCGCCCGAGGAAGACGAAGCGCGCAAGTTCTTCGCGCTCCTCGACGAGGCCCAGCGGCGGGCCGTGGTCATCGACACGCGCAGCTACGGCGACATCGTGACGACGAACCAGGATCTCGTGTCGCCGATCGACAATCGCGGCCTCGAGGCCCGGGCATTGACGCCTCCGCAGCGCGCGCAGTTGCGCAAGCTGGTCGAGGTGTACGCGGATTCCTTCGAGCCGGGCCTGCGTGCCGCGCGACTGGCGCGCGTGGACGAGGGCGGGATGGAATCCGTTCGCTTTGCGTGGGCCGGGGCCACGACCCGAGGCGCCGGGCCGCACTACTACCGCATCCAGGGACCGAAATTCCTGATCGAGTACGACGCGTCGCAGGACGACGGCAACCACGTCCACACCGTGTGGCGCGACTTCACCGGCGATTTCGGCCGCGACCTGCTGCGCGACCACTACAGCGCCTCGCATCGATAGGCGGGGCGGAGCGTCCCGCCGGCTTGGTGCGGTACCAGACAGACGGCCTCGCCATGAGCCGCCATGCTGGCTCGTGGGAGACGCCATGGCCGCCGGCAAGCTCGACGAGACACTCGATGCATTGCGAATTTCCGAGAGCCGCTACCGCCGGCTGTTCGAGACCGCGCGCGACGGCATCCTCCTGCTCAATGCGCAGACCGCGCAGATCGAGGACGCCAATCCCTACCTGATCGAGATGCTCGGCTACTCCCACGAGGAATTCCTCGGCAAGAAGCTCTGGGAAGTGGGTCCGTTCGCCGACGTCGCGCAGTGCAAGGAGATGTTCGCCATCCTCCAGGAGAAGGGCTACGTGCGGTACGAAGACCTCCCGCTGAGGGCGAAGTCCGGGCACCGCATCGACGTCGAGTTCGTCAGCAACGCCTACGACTGCGAGGGCGTGAAGGTGATCCAGTGCAACGTCCGGGACATCACGGCCCACGTCGAGGCCGAGCGCGCGCTGCGCGAATTCAAGGCCATCGTCGAGGCGAGCGACGACGCGATCATCAGCAAGTCGATGGAGGGCATCATCCGGAGCTGGAATCCGGGCGCCGAAAGGCTGTTCGGATTCACGGCGCCGGAGGCCATCGGCCAGTGCATGGACATCATCATCCCGGAGGGCCACCCCGACGAGGAACGCGGAATCCTCGATCGGCTCGCGCGCGGCGAGCAGGTCGAGCACTTCGAGACCTTCCGCCGGCACAAGGATGGCCACCTGCTCCAGATCTCCGCGACCATCTCCCCCATCCGGGACGCGAACGGCAAGGTGATCGGCGCCTCGAAGATCGCCCGCGACATCACCGAGCGCATGCGGGCCGAAGCCGAGCGCGTGTCGCTGGAGGAGCAGCTGCGCGAAGCGCAGAAGCTGGAAGCCATCGGCACGCTGGCCGGGGGCATCGCGCACGACTTCAACAACATCATCGCCACCATCCTCGGCAACGCGGAGCTCGCGGGCGAGGACACGCGGGGCATCCCGACCGCGCAGAAGAGCATCGGGGAGATCGCCAAGGCCGGGCGCCGGGCGCGCGACCTGGTGCGCCAGATCCTGTCCTTCAGCCGGCGCCAGCCGATCGAGCGCAAGCGCATGCCGCTCGCCCCGGTGGTGGCCGAATCCGTCCGACTCATGCGCGCCACGTTCCCGGCCAGCACGATCGTGACGTTCCACTGCGATGCCGGGGTGCCCGACGTGCGGGCCGACGAGACGCAGATCCAGCAGGCGCTGCTCAACCTCGCGACCAATTCGATGCAAGCCGCCCTCGGGGGCCCCCAGAACATCGAGATCCAGCTCGACACGGTCCTCGTCGATGCCGCGTACGAGGATGCCCACCCGCCGATGCGCTCGATGCACCTCTCGCCTCCGACACTCACCGTGCGCCTGCGGGTTCGCGACGACGGCCCCGGGATGGAGCCCGCCACGATGTCCCGCATCTTCGAGCCGTTCTTCACGACCAAGCCGATGGGTGAGGGAACCGGGCTCGGGCTCTCGGTCGTACGCGGCATCCTGCAGGCCCACGAAGGCGCGATCGTCGTGGCGAGCCGACTCGGCCAGGGAACGACGTTCACCCTCTACCTGCCCGTGGCGGAGGCCCCGGCGGCGGTGCCGGACGCCCCCGCGGGCGCGGATGCGTTGCCCTGCGCGAACGCGAGCGGGATGGGCCTGCGCCTCCTGTACATCGACGACGACGAGGCCCAGGTGGACCTGGTGACTCGCGTCCTGCAAAGGCGCGGCTACAAGGTAAGCGGTCACCTGGACGCGCGCGCGGCGATCAACCTGCTGCGCAGTGACCCTTCCGCCTTCGACATCGTGGTCAGCGACTACAACATGCCCTACATGTCGGGGCTCGACGTGGCGCGCGCCGTCCGCGCCATCCGGGCGGACCTCCCGGTCGGCATCGTTTCAGGATTCATCGACGAACGGCTGCTGGCCCAGGCCCGCGACGCCGGGGCCTGCGAGCTGATCGTGAAGGCCTTCGACATCGCCGAGTTCGGCGAGGCGCTCCACCGCATGGCGCAGGGCATCAATCGAGGGTGATGCCCTCGTCGGCCATGACCTTGCGGACCGCCGGACGCCCGAGCAACGCGTTGGTATGCCGCGTGTAGTTCGCGAGCTGCTTCACCGGGAACCCGTTGCGGTTTCCCCAGCGGTAGAACACCAGCAGGTACGGGTCGCCGACTGTGAACTGCTCGCCCATCATCCACTTGGGCGTCTGGCCGAGCCAGCCGTCGACCATCTTCAGGTATTCGCCGAAGTTCTCGCGGCCCTTCGCCTTCACGCTCTCCTGCGCGGCCGTGTCGTCGGCATAGCGCCCGGGACGCAGCACGTGCCCGTAGGCAGGGTGCATCGTGTTCGAGCACCACGAGAGCGCGGACAGGAGCATCGCCTGCGCCCAGGTTTCCTTCGGCCACAGCCCCTTCTGCGGGAAAGCGCCTCCGAGGAACGTGAGGATGGCCGGGTTCTCGGTGAGCGGCTTGCCGTCGACCACGAGCGTCGGCACGCGGCCCATGGGATTCAACTTGAGGTACTCGGGCTTGCGCTGCTCGCCTTCCAGCAGGTTCAGCTTCTGCGTGGTGTACGGGAAACCCAACTCTTCCAGGACGATGTGCGACGCGAGCGAGCAGGCTCCCGGCGAGTAGTAGAGCTTGAGATCCATGGAATGCCTCCGTCTAGAGACGCGTGATGAGCGAGGACGTGTCGAAACGATTGCCGCCGGACTTCTGCACCTCGCCGTAATACTGGTCGACCACTTGCGTGACCGGGAGTTTCGCGCCGTTGCGCTTGGCCTCCTCGAGGCAGATGCCGAGGTCCTTGCGCATCCAGTCCACCGCGAAGCCGAAGTTGAACTTGCGCTCGACCATGGTCTTGCCGCGGTTCTCCATCTGCCACGACTGCGCCGCGCCCTTGCTGATCACGTCCAGCACGAGGTTCGGGTCCAGGCCCGCCTTCTCCGCGAAGGCGATGCCCTCGGAGAGCGCCTGCACCAGGCCGGCGATGCAGATCTGGTTCACCATCTTCGTGAGCTGGCCCGCGCCCGGGGCGCCCAGCAGCGTGACGGCCTTGCCGTAGGAATCCATCACCGGCTTGGCCTTCCCGAACGCATCCGCATCGCCTCCGCACATCACGGTGAGCTTGCCGTTCTCGGCGCCTGCCTGGCCGCCCGACACCGGCGCGTCGATGAAGGAAATGCCTTTCGCCTTCGCGTCCGCGTAGATCTTGCGTGCGGCATCGGCGCTCGCCGTCGTGTGGTCGACGAGCACCGCACCTTTCTTCATGCCGGAGAGCGCGGCGCTCGCGACCTCCAGCAGGTCCTTGTCGTTGCCCACGCACATCATCACGAAGTCGCAGTCCTTCGCGGCGGCGGCCGGGGTGGGCGCCGAGGCTCCCCCGTGCTTCTCGACCCACTGCTTCGCCTTTTCCGGCGAGCGGTTGTAGACCGTGACGTCGTAGCCCTTGGCCTTGAGGTGGCCGGCCATCGGGAAGCCCATCACGCCGAGGCCGAGGAATGCGACTTTCGTTGCCATGCGTCTCTCCGGGAAAAATGGCTGAACCCGGCGGGCGCCGGGACAGACGTCAGATTACATCCTTGTTGACCAGGTTCGGGGGAGCCCGGCCGTCGAGCACCGCCGTGAGGTTGGCGATGGCCGTCTCGCACATCGTGACGCGCGTGGCGCGCGTGGCACTGCCGATGTGCGGCGTGAGGACCACGTTCGGAAGCGCCAGGTACGCGGCATTCAATTTCGGCTCGCCCTCGAACACATCGAGCCCGGCGCCGGCGATCCGCCGCTCGCGCAGGGCTTCGACCAGCGCCGCGTCGTCCACCACGCCGCCGCGCGCGGTGTTCACGAGGATGGCCGTGGGCTTCATCTTCGCGAGCTCGGCCGCGCCGATGAGGTGGTGCGTGGCCGGCGAGTACGGCGCCATCACGACGACGAAATCGGACTTCGCGAGCAGCGTGTCGCGATCCACGAGCGTGGCATTGCAGCGCTTCTCGTCGGACTCCGCGAGCCGCGTGCGATTGTTGTAGAGCACCGTCATGTCGAAGCCCAGTGCGCGCCGGGCGATCGCCTGGCCGATGCGGCCCATGCCGATGATGCCCAGCGTGGCGTGGTGCACGTCGTTGCCGAGGAAGGAGTGCATCCCGAAGGCGACCTTCCAGTCGCCGCGCCGGACCCAGGCGTCGGCCTCGGCGATGCGGCGCGCGGCCGCCATCAGCAGGGCCCACGTGAGGTCCGCGGTGGTGTCATCCAGGACGCCCGGCGTGTTGGTGACGCGGATGCCGCGCTTCGTCGCCGCGGCCACGTCGATGTTGTTGTAGCCCACCGCGATGTTGGAGACGACCTTCAGCTGCGGGTTGCGCGCGAAGACCGACTCGTCGAACTTGCAGAGCACCGTGGACATCGCCGCGGAGCATCCCGCGAGCTTCTCCGCGATCTGGTCCGGCGACCAGGGCGTGTCGTCCGGGTTCGTGACGACCTCGAAGCGCTTGCCGAGACTCTCGATGGACTCCGGGAATACCGCTCGGGTTACCAGGACCTTAGACATGACGATACCCAGGGACAAATATCTCGATGCGGGCCACCGGCCGCGCCGGATTGAACGGCTTGCCCGTTCCAATCCGGCGGGTGAACACGGCGGGCGAAGACCCGTCCGTGTTCACGTTACTTGTACAGGACCTTGGGCAGCCAGAGGCCGATCTCGGGGAACACGTACAGGAGGATCAGCGCGATCACCTGGATGCCCATGAACGGCATCATCCCGAGGAAGATCGCGTTCAACGTGACATGCGGTGGAGAGACACCCTTCAAGTAGAAGGCCGCCATCGCCACCGGTGGAGACAGGAACGCCGTCTGCAGGTTGAGTGCCACGAGCAAGCCGAAGAACAGCGGGTCGATGTTGAACTTGGCCAGCAGCGGGATGAAGATCGGCATGAAGATCACGATGATCTCGGTCCACTCCAGCGGCCAGCCGAGCAGGAAGATGATGACCTGCGCGAGGATCATGAACTGGATCGGCGTGAGGCCGAGCGACAGCACCCACTTCTCGATCACCTCCTGGCCGCCCAGCAGCGCGAAGGCCGCGGAGAAGATCGACGAGCCGACGAAGAGCCAGCACACCATCGCCGAGGTCTTGGCGGTGAGGAAGACCGATTCGCGCACCGTGGGCCACAACTTCACCTGGCGGCAGGCGAGCACGCACCAGGCGCCGAAGGCGAGCATGCTGATCCAGCCCACCCAGAGGGGCGGCCCGAAGGTGAGCACCTCGAACTTGAGCAGCAGGAACCAGACGACCGAGACGAAGAAGATCGCCCAGAGCGGCAACCACGTCTTCATCACTTCGCCCCGGCGCCCTCCGGGCAGCGCGTACCAGAGGTAGATCGCCGCCAGCACGAAGCCTCCCAGCGATCCCACCGCCGCGGCTTCCGTGGGCGTGGCGAGGCCGAAGACGATCGTGCCCAGCACCGCGAGGATCAGCACGGCCAGCGGGAAGAACGACGCCAGCAGCATCTTGTAGATCTCGAGCCGCGGCCAGTTGAGCGTGAGATAGAGCGCCGCCAGGGCGAATACACCGATCCCGAGCGTGATCCAGAAGCCGTTCGGCGTGGAGGTGCGTTCCCATTCATGATCGGCCGCGGGCTTTGCGGCTTCCACGGGCTTGGGCGCCTCGGTGATTTTCTTCTCGTCCGACTTCGGCGGTTCCTTCGGCGTCACGTTCGCCTCCGGTTCCTTCGGCGGCTCCTGCAGGCCCGTGGAGGGCGTGTCGGCCGGGGGCTCGGCAAGGCTCCCCGATGCGGCGGGATCGGTGCTGCCGGTGTACGAGCTTCCCATCTCCTGGACGCCGGAGACATCCTGGACCACGTCGGGCTTGGTGATCGAGTGCCAGATGAGGCCCATGAGGATCGCGAACGCGATCGCGGGCAGGACCGTGATGATCAGATCGGAGCGCAGCTTCGCGCGGAACTCCGCCACGGCCGGATTGGTCATGCCGCGGAAGAGGCCCGGCAGGGCGAGCTCGGAACGCGTGCGCGCGACGGCCGCCGTGTGGGGCGGCAATTCGACGTGGCGCTGCTCCTCGGTGAGGGGTGGCGCGAAATCGGGACGGATCTTCGCGAGGATCATCACGTAGCCGATGTAGAGGCCGGCCAGCATGATCCCGGGGAAGAATGCGCCGGCGTAGAGCTGCACGACGGAGACCCCCGCGGTGGCGCCGTAGACGATCAGCATCACCGAGGGCGGAATGAGGATGCCGAGGCAGCCGCCTGCCGTGATCACGCCCGCCGACATCTTCACGTTGTAGCCGGCGCGTAGCATCGCGGGGAACGCGAGCAGGCCCATCAGCGTGACCACCGCACCGACGATGCCGGTCGCGGTGGCGAACACCGCGCAGGTAATGAGCGTGGCCACCGCGAGCGAGCCCGGGATGCGCGCCAGCGCGAGGTGCAGGCTGCGGAAGAGCTTCTCGATCAGGTTCGCGCGCTCGACCAGGTAGCCCATGAAGACGAAGAGCGGGATCGAGATCAGCACGTCGTTGGTCATGACCGAATACGCGCGCTGCACGAAGAGGTCGAGCGCCTGCTTGATGGCGCCCTGCGACGCATGCCCCTGCATGTAGTACGCGAGGAACGCGAAGATCATGCCCATGCCCATCAGCGTGAACGCCGTGGGGAAGCCCATCATGATCGCGACCACGATCAGCGAAAGCATCAGCAGGCCGAGGTGTCCCTGCGTGATCTGCGACAACGGGGGCAGGAGCAGGACGGTGGCGAGCACCACGCCCGCCATGATGATGAGGCCGAACCAGACGCCCTTTTGCATTATTTGCCTTCCTTGACGAGCAGGGCATCGAGCTTCTCGATGTCCTCGTCCTTCACGTGCACCATGGCCTTCAGCTTGTCGACGTCGACTTCCTCGACGTCCTCGATGCGCGAGGGCCATTCGCCCTGCTTGATGCAGATGATGCAGCGCAGGATCTCGATGATGCCCTGCACCAGCAGGAAGGCCCCGGCGATCGGGATGAAGGTCTTGAACGGATAGATGGGCGGGCCGTCGGCCATGATCGAGGAATGCTCCTTGATCGCCCAGGACTCGCCGGCGTAGATCCAGCCCGCGTAGGCGAGCGCGATGACGCCGGGAATGAAGAAGAGGATGTAGAGCGCGAGGTCGAGGCTCGCCTGGAGGCGCGGCGGGAAGAAGCCGTAGAGCACGTCGCCGCGCACGTGGCCGTTCTTGGAGAGCGTGTAGGCGCCGGCCATCATGAACATGGTGCCGTAGCACATCAGCATCACGTCGAAGGCCCACGCATGCGGGTTCGACAGGACGTAGCGGGAAAACACTTCCCACGAAATGAGCAGCGTGAGGGCCACGATCAGCCAGGAAAGCGCCTGGCCCACGAAGGTGCTCACCTTGTCGACGAACAGCATCAGCTTCTGCATTGCAACTCCCGGGTGCCTAAAAAATCAGCCATCCCGCGGGGCGGGATGGCTGACAGGGTACGACGAAGGTCTTGCTTCAGGCTTTCTTCGGTGCGGCTGCGGGCGCCGGCTTCTGACCGAAGTAGTGGTTCACCGCGAGGCGGAAGTCGTTGTTCGTGTCCCACTGCCATTTCGTGGCGCGCTCGGCGAAAGCCTTCATCGACGCGTTCACTTTCTTGAACAGGGGGTTCTCGGCTTCCTTCTTGGCCATGATCTCGTCCCAGATCTTCAGCTGCTCGTTCAGGACCGCGGCCGGCGTGGCGTAGAACTTGACGCCCACCTTCTGCAGCTCGATGTAGTCCTTGGAGTAGCGGTCGATCGCCTTCCACGACATGTCGGCCGAGGAGGCCTGCACGGCGTAGTCGATGACGGACTTCAGCTTGGGCGAGAGGGAGTTGTACTTCGTCTTGTTGAAGAGGATCTCGAACTGTTCCGCGCTCTGGTGCCAGCTCTTCAGCATGCAGACCTTGGAGACGTCCTGGAAACCCAGCGCCTTGTCCGACGACGTGTTGTTGAACTCCGCCGCGTCGAGCAAGCCACGGTCGAGTGCCGCGACGATCTCGGCGCCCGGCAGCGCGTTCACCGCGGCGCCCATGCCGGTGAAGATGTCGATCGACAGGCCCACGGTGCGGAACTTGAGGCCCTTGAAGTCGGCGGGCTTGGTGATCGGCTTCTTGTACCAGCCGAGGGGCTGCGTGGGCATCGGGCCGTAGAGGTACGACACGACGTCGAGGTTCAGGCCCTGGTAGATCTCGGCCAGCAGCTCCTTGCCGCCGCCGTAGTTATGCCAGGCGAGCAGCATGTTCGCGTCCATGCCCCACGCGGCACCGGAACCCCAGAGCGCCATCGCGTTGTTCTTGCCGTACCAGTAAGCGACGACCCCGTGCCCGCCGTCGAGCGTGCCCTTCGACACCGCGTCGATGAGGCCGAAGGCCGGGACGACCGCGTTCGAAGGCAGCACTTCGATCTTGAGGTCGCCGCCCGCCATGTCGTTCACCTTCTTGGCGAAGTCCTGGGCGTACTCGTGGAAGATGTCCTTCGCAGGCCAGGTCGACTGGAAGCGGAAGGTGATCGGGCCGGTCTGGCCCTTGGCGATCATCGGGAATGCCAGGCTCGCGGCGCCCGCGGCGGCACTGCCGGCCGCAAGGAACTTCCGGCGGCTGACGGGTTTGTTGTCGCTCATGTGCTCTCCTCGTTGTAGGGATTTTGACGGCCGCGGTGGCCCTTGGAGGAGCCTTTGTTCGCACGATGCCGGATAGCCGGGAAATCGTAATCGTTGCTGCGCTGCCCATGCAATAGACGCGGTCAGGTATTTCAGGGTACGCCAGCGCCTCGCGATCCTTGCTGCGGCGCAGCACTTCCGTCGGGCGCGCACGAGTCCACACGGGCTATCGCAATGCAGCAACACCGCGCACGCGCGCGATACCCGCACTCCGGTATAAGCGACGGATACGGGTGCGGCGGCCCTCAGCGACGCGGCTGCGCGGCCGCGGGCGCGTCGATCGCGCCGCCGTGTTTCTCGGTGGGAACCCACCCCAGCGTGGCGAGGAGCACGAAGAATCCGACCACGTAGGCCAGCGCGACGTGCCAGCCGTGGCGCAGCCACAGGCCCACGCTCCTCGCCTCGGGGAAGGTATTGGAGATCGCAACGCCCGCGCTCGAACCGAACCAGATCATCGAGCCGCCGAAACCGACGGCGTACGCGAGCATTCCCCAGTCGTAGCCGCCCTGTTTCAGGGCGAGCGCGGTGAGCGGGATGTTGTCGAAGACCGCGGACACGAAGCCCAGGCCGAACGTGGTCTGCCACGAGGCCGCCGGCAGTTTCTCGACCGGCATCATCGAGGCGATCGTGACGAGCGAGAGCAGGAACACGGAACCCTTGATCGTCTCGGGCATCACCGACCAATCCGGGCGGCGGACCGCCGCCGAGAGCAGGATCGCGACCCAGACGGCCGCGCCGATGACCGGGAAGTCATCGAGCACCGCCTTGAAGTGCAGGTTCGCGACCACGTTCGCGGCGATGGCCACGCCCAGGATGAACGCCACGATCGCCACGCGGGCCCAATCGACGCGCGTGCCGGGCGGCGTGTCCTTCATGATCGGCGAATAGGCGTGCTGCTGCCGTGCGGCGAACCAGCCCATCACCACGAGGGCCGTTCCCGCCGCGATGTAGGCATCGAGGACCACGAGCGGGTCCACGCCCGCGATCCACATCATCGTGGTCGTGGTGTCGCCCACGACGCTTCCCGAGCCGCCCGCATTGGATGCCGCGACGATCGCCGCGAGGTACCCGATGTGGACCCTGCCGCTGAACACGGCGCGCGCCATCGTCCCCCCGATGATCGCCGCCGCGATGTTGTCGAGGAAGGACGAGATCACGAACACGATCACCAGCAGCAGGAATGCGCCCTTCCAGTCGTCGGGGAGGATGCGCGGCAACTCGAGAGGCACGTGGCTCTCCTCGAAGTGGCGCGAGAGGAGCGCGAAGCCCAAGAGGAGGCCCAGCAGGTTCGCGAGGATCACCCACTCGTGCGCGAGGTGGTTCACGAGGCCCTGGGCCCCGGGCCCTTCGTGGAACCCCGTGAACGCGAGCTTGTAGGTGGCGATCGCCACGAGGCCCGCGACCGCGACCTTGAGCGTGTGCTTGTGGAACAACGCCACGCCGAGCAGCACGAGGGCGAACAGGATGAAATCGACGGGAATGCCGAATACGGCCGGTCCATCCACTCGGGGCTGCATCGGAAGGCTCTCCTAGGGAACGAGGACGACGTGCACGCGGTACGGCCCGTGCGCGCCCACGACGATGGTCTGCTCGATGTCCGCGGTGCGCGACGGGCCGGAAACGAAGTAGGTCGCGCGCGGCGGCTCGCCCACTTCGTTGCGGATGCGCGCGAACGCTTCTTCCATCGTGTCGAGGAGGCGCATCTTGCTCACGATGCAGATGTGCGTTTCCGGCAGCAGCGCCGTGGCCTTCGGCCGCGACGGCAGCGACAGCAGCAGGACCGTGCCCGTCTCCGCGATCGCGCAGAAGCATCCCGTGACGCCGACGCGGTCGGTGCCGTTCGCGGGCCGGTCGTCGATGGCGATGCCCGCGCCCGCCCAGTCGAGCGACGCCAGTTCATGCCACAGGACGACGCGAGGCTCGAGCTGCTTCGACGCGAGATAGGACGCCACCTCGCGCGGGACGTCCTCGAGCCGCAGGGCCTCCGCGCACGTCGAGCCCAGCCGCTCGCATTCGTTGCGAAACTGGGTGAGTCCGTCCGGCGGCAGCGCAATGCCCGGCAGCGGGCCGATCTCGTGTTCCCGCATCGAGCGGCGGATCGCCTGAAGTTCAGCTTCCGTAGGCTCGCTTCCCGCACGGCCTTGCGCCTGCCGGATTCGCCGAAGGATCTTCCCTCGAGAGTTATCTGCGTTCATCTGCGTTCATCCGCGGAGGAAGCCTTTCGCCTTTGCCTTTCGCCGTACAACTCGCGGAAGGTCCTGCCCTCGGGCGCGGGCATGTCGCGGCCCTTCGTCCATCCGTCGAGGCCCGGGAGGCGATGGATGAGGCGCTCCTTGCCGCCGAGGAACGCGGCGAATCGCGCGGCGAACTTCGTCAGCGCCGCATAGAGCGACGGCCGACGTGCGGCGTAGCTCCACGCGGCAAGGCCGAGGCGTTCGCCCCACGGCCGCAGCTTGCGGTCGAACTGCTTCTCGCGCAGCTTGCGCATCAGGTCCGGCAACGGGATCTTCACCGGACAGACGACCGCGCACTCGCCGCAGAAAGTGGCCGCGTTCGGAAGGTCGCCCGCGTTCTCGATGCCCACGTAGGTCGGCGTGAGCACCGAGCCCATCGGGCCCGGGTAGACCCAGCCGTACGCGTGGCCGCCGACGTTCTGGTAGACCGGGCAATGGTTCATGCACGCGCCGCAGCGGATGCAGCGCAGCATCGCCTGCATGTCCGTGCCGACGAACTTCGTGCGGCCCGCATCCACCAGCACGATGTGCATCTGCTCCGGGCCGTCCGTCTCGCCCGGCGCCTTCACGCCGGTGGTGAGCGTGAGGTAGTTGGCGATGGATTGCCCCGTGGCCGAGCGCGGCAGCAGGCGGATCAGCGTCGCGAAGTCCTCGAGCGTGGGAATCACCTTCTCGATGCCGGTGATCACGCAGTGGATGCGCGGCACCGTGGTCACGAGGTCCGCGTTGCCTTCGTTGGTGACGGTGAGCGTGGTTCCGGTCTCGGCGATCACGAAATTGGAACCCGAGATGCCCATGTCCGCGGTGAGGAAGTGCTCGCGCAACGCCTCCCGGGCCTCGCGCGTCATCGCGGCGATGTCGGTCAGGCGCGGCTTGTGGTGCGCCGCGACGAAAAGATCGGCCACCTGCTCCTTCGTCTTGTGCACGGCCGGCGCCACGATGTGCGAGGGCGGTTCGTTCGCGAGCTGCAGGATGTACTCGCCGAGGTCCGTCTCGACCACCTGCACGCCCACGGCCTCGAGCCGCTCGTTCAGGTTGATCTCCTCGGAGACCATCGACTTCGACTTCGTGACCTTGCGCACGCCGTTGGCCTTCGCGATGCCGACGACGATCTCGCAGGCTTCCTCGGCCGTCTCGGCCCAGTGCACCGTCGCGCCGCGGCGCGTGGCGTTGCGCTCGAACTCCACGAGGTACGCATCGAGGTTCTCGATGGCGTGGTCGCGAAGGCGGGCGGCGTGCGAACGCACCGTCTCCCAGGCGTCCACCTCGGCCACGGCCCTCGCGCGCGCATCGACAAACTTCCCCTTGAACTTGCGCAGGCTCTCCTGCAGGACCGGGTCGTCGAGCTTCATCGACGCGGTCTTCTTGAAGAACATCGAGGTGACTTGCATCAGTGCGTCGCCTCAAGCAAAGGGCAAAGGTCAAAGGCGAAAGGCGTCCTCCGCAGATAAACACAGATAAACGCAGATGAAAAACAGCAAGGGCTTTGACTCAAGATTTTTTGCCTCGCCGTTATCTGCGTTTATCTGCGTTTATCTGCGGAGGACGCCTTTCGCCTTGGTCATCGTCCGAGCCGCCGGCGAGGACCTCCGCGAAGTGGAGCACCTGCGTCTCGAGGTCGCCCTCGCGGCGCAGGCGGCCCTCGATGTTGAGCAGGCAACCGAGGTCGCCTCCGACGATCGCCTTCGCGCCGCTCGCGCGCGCATTGGCGACCTTGTTGGCCGCCATGCGGGTGGCGATGTCGCCCAGCTTCACGGAAAACGTGCCACCGAAGCCGCAGCATTTCTCGCATTCGGCCATCTCGTGGATCGGCGCACCCGCCATCTGCAGCAGGTAGCGCGGCTGCATCTTCACGCCCAGCTCGCGCAGGCCGGAACAACTGTCGTGGTAGGTCACCGGGCTCGCGAACTTCCGCGGCACGGATTCGACCTTGAGGACGTTCACGAGGAAATCGGAGAGCTCGTACCACTTGGCGGCGAGCTTCTCGAACTCCGGGCGTTCCGGAGAATCGTGGAAGAGGTCCTCCACGTAGTGCGCCTTGACCTGGCCCGAGCACGATCCCGACGGCGCCACGACATAGTCGCAATCGCGGAATTCCGCGAGCACCTTGCGCGCGAGATCCATGGCCACTTCGCGGGCGCCCGAGTTGTAGCCCGGCTGCCCGCAACAGGTCTGCGTTTCCGGCACCACCACCTCGCATCCCGCCTCCTCGAGGAGCTTCAGCGTGGCAAAGCCGACGCTGGGCCGCACGAGGTCGACGAGGCAGGTGACGAAGAGGCCGACTTTCATACCGCCATTATGCCCGGCGTGCCTCGCGCTCCGATCATTCGCGCGAGCGGCTGTGGCATCCTTCCGGCCACGCGCCGAGAAAGGAAGCCCGATGAAACCGCCGCTCTTCCAGACCACCATCGCCGGAAGCCTCCCGAAACCGAACTGGCTCGCCGAGCCGCTGAAGCTCTGGGCCCCGTGGAGCCTCGAAGGCGAGCGCCTCGTGGTCGGCAAGCGCGATGCGGTGCGCCTCGCCGTGAAGATGCAGGAGGACGCGGGCGTCGACATCGTCACCGACGGCGAGCAGACGCGCCGCCATTTCGTGAACGGCTACATGGAGCACCTGGACGGCATCGACTTCGACAACCTCAAGACGGTGCGCATCCGCAACCGCTACGACGCCAACGTGCCGCGCGTCGTGGGCGCGGTGACGCGCAAGCGCCCGGTGCATACCGACGACGTGCGCTTCCTCAAGGCCTCGACGAAGAAAAAGATCAAGTTCACTCTGCCCGGCCCGATGACGATGGTCGACACGCTCTACGACGAGCACTACGGCAGCCGCGAGAAGCTCGCGATGGCCTTCGCCGCGATCCTGAACGAGGAGGCGAAGGAGCTCGCCGCCGCCGGCGCCGACTACGTGCAGTTCGACGAGCCCGCGTTCAACGTCTACTTCGACGAAGTGAAGGATTGGGGCGTCGCGGCCCTGGAGCGCGCGCGGCAAGGCGTGAACACGAAAGTCGCGGTCCACATCTGCTACGGCTACGGGATCGAAGCCAACAACAAGTGGAAGGAAACACTCGGGGCCGAATGGCGCCAGTACGAGAACACGTTCCCGTTGCTGGCGAAATCCTCGATCGATCAGATCTCGCTCGAGTGCGCGAACTCGCACGTGCCGATCGAGTTGATCGGAATGCTCCAGGGCAAGGACGTGTTGGTCGGATCGATCGACGTCGCGTCCAACACGGTCGAATCAGCCGAGGATGTCGCGAAAGTCATTCGCGCCGCGATGAAGCACGTGCCCGCGGAGCGGATCTTTCCGTGCACGAATTGCGGGATGGTTCCCCTTGCGAGAGACGTGGCGGCAGGGAAGCTGGCTGCGTTGGCGGCAGGCGCTGCACTGGTCAGGAAGGAATTGTCCTGAGGGTAACGAGGCTTCGTTGAGGAGGATCGAGGGTGGGTAGGACTTTTTTCGTCGGCGGGTCACGTCCACCCCTTTGAGGCTCGAGTGTTGAAGCGCGAAGGGTCCTGAGACGAAGTGCGCTAGAAAATTTCACCACGCTCCGCCTCGACGATCAGGTCCACGACCGAGTGGCCCCGCCGAGAAAAGAAGTCCTACCGCACCCTCCCTTGCGAGCGTGCCAACACCTTCCCCGCATGACGATCAAGAACAAATCATGGGAGGGTGCTGCTGGTTCTGAAAAAACAAGAGCTCCGAATGGAGCCAACCTCGTCGCGCACCACGGTCGGAGGACAGGGGGTGGCGTAGGACTTTTTTCTCGGCGGGGCCACTCGGTCGCCGCCATGATCGTCGAGGCGGAGCGCGCTGACAGTTGCTCGCGTCGCCCTTCGCAGGACCGGCACCGCTCCAAACTCCCAAGCCTTCAAGCCTTGGAACGTGACCCGCCGACGAAAAAAGGCCTACCCACCCCCTGTCCTCCTGACACTCCGAAGGAAGGTTGCATCGGCCTTTTGATTTTCACTACGACAGGACCAGGACGGCCCTGATCGATCAACCCGCTTTAAGGGGCGTCACGGCAAGCTTCTCAGGATTCTTCTCGAGCCAGCGACGGATCCGGTTCGCATCCCCGATCCGCGTCAACTTCCCCCACGAATCGAGCAGCACGATCACGATCGGCTGGTTCGCGATCATCGCGTGCATCACGAGGCACTTGCCGGCTTCGCTGATGTAACCGGTCTTGGAGAGGCCGATCTGCCAGTCCGAAGCGCGCACCAGCGCGTTGGTGTTCACGAATCCGATCTTGCGCTTCGAGTTGGGGAGCGTCACGTCGAGCGCCGGCGTGGTCGAGTATTCACGGATCAACGGATAGCCCGAGGCGGCGGCCACCAGCTTCGCGAGGTCCTGCCCGCTGGAGACGTTGCCCGGCGAGAGGCCCGACGAATCGACGAAGGTGGTGTTGGTGAGGCCCAGCGCCTTCGCCTTCGCGTTCATCGCGTCGACGAACGCGGGAAGCCCGCCCGGATAGGAGCGGCCGAGCGCGGAAGCGGCGCGGTTGTCGGAGGCCACCAGCGCGATGCGCAGGAGGTCGTCGCGGCGGAAATGCGTGCCGAGGGGCAGCTTCGACTTCGTGCCCTTCAGCGTATCGATGTCGTCGTTCGAGAGCGCGATCGGCTCTTCGAGGTCGAGCTTCGCGTCGAGCACGATCATCGCCGTCATCAGCTTGGTGATGGAGGCGATGGGATGCGCTTCGTCGGCGTTCTTGGAATAGAGGGTGCGGCCGCTCTGCGGGTCGAACACCATCACCGCGGAGGACGCGAGATTGGGTTCGCCCTCGGCGTTGAGCTCCGCCTTCAACGCGCTCGCCTTCACCGGCCGCGCTTTCGCGACGGCGGGCTTGTCCGCGGCTGCGGCGCCGAAGGAAACCAACGCCGCGATGATGCAGGCCAGGAAACGGGACACGTTAGTAAGCGCTTCTTCCAGAAGGTCCGACACCATAGCAAATCGCGGGCCTGTGTGACAAGATGATTCGGGTTGCAAGTGTGATCTCCAAGTTCCTGAATTTATGGCCCATTCCGGACCCAAAACACCCCATCCCGACACCCTGGCGGTGCATGCCGGCCAATCGCCCGATCCGGCGACCGGTTCGCGGGCCGTTCCGATCTACCAGACCGCCTCGTTCGTCTTCCCGGACACCGACACCGCGGCCGCCCTGTTCAACATGGAGCAGCCGGGGCACGTCTATTCCCGGCTCTCGAATCCCACCGTGGCGGCCTTCGAGGAACGCATGGCCGCCCTGGAGGCGGGCGCCGGAGCGATCGCCACCGCGAGCGGCCAGGCCGCGCTGCACCTCGCCATCGCCACCCTCATGGGCCAGGGCGGGCACGTCGTCGCCTCCGCCAGCCTCTACGGGGGCTCGCACAACCTGCTCGCCTACACGCTCCCCCGCTTTGGCATATCGGCCACTTTCGTATCTTCCCGAGACCCGGCGCAGTGGCGTCGTGCGATCAGGCCGGAAACCCGCCTGCTGTTTGGCGAATCGGTGGGCAACCCCTCGGTCGACGTGCTCGATATCCCGGGCCTCGGGGCGCTCGCCACGGAACACGGCATCCCGTTGCTGGTGGATGCGACGGTCACCACCCCCTACCTCGGCCGCCCCCTCGAAATGGGGGCCCACCTCGTGATGCACTCGGCCACCAAGTTCCTGTCGGGGCACGGCATCGTGATCGGCGGGGTGCTGGTGGACGGCGGGCGTTTCGATTGGGATGCCTCGGGGAAATTTCCCACGCTCACCGAGCCGTACGAAGGCTTCCACGGAATGGTGTTCACCGAGGAGTCCCCTGCCACCGCGTTCCTGCTGCGGGCGCGGCGGGAGGGGTTGCGCGACTTCGGCGCCTGCATGGCGCCCATGACCGCCTTCCACATCCTGCAGGGCCTGGAGACGCTGCACCTGCGCATGCCGCGCCACGTGGCTTCGGCCTCGCGGGTGGTGGAGTTCGTCGCGAAGCACGAAGCCGTGGCCGCGGTGCACCACCCCGACCGGCCCGAGCACCCCGGGCACGCGCTCGCGAAGAAGCTCTATCCGGGCGGCTGCAGCGCGATCCTCTCCTTCGAGCTGAAGGGCGGGCGCGAGGCGGGCCAGCGCTTCATCGAGAAGCTCACGCTTTTCTCGCACCTGGCGAACATCGGGGATGCGAAATCGCTGGTGATCCATCCGGCGAGCACGACGCACTTCCGGATGGACGACGCGGCGCTGGCCGCGGCCGGCATCACGCCGGGCACGGTGCGGCTTTCCATCGGGCTCGAGCATCCGGACGACTTGATCGAAGACCTGTCGCGCGCGCTGCGCGCCGCGCAGAAATAGCATGCGGTTCATCGTGGAGGGCTATCCCGCCTACGCCTACACCGGCGGGCGTTCCTTCGACACCCAACGCGCGACGGTGCTTTTCGTGCACGGCGCGGCGTTCGACCACAGCGTCTGGCAATGGCAATCGCGCTACTTCGCGAACCACGGCTTCTCGGTCCTCGCGGTGGACCTGCCCGCCCACGGCCGCAGCCCCGGCGATGCGCGCACCAGCATCGGCGCGATGGCGCGCTGGGTGGCCGCGTTCATCGAGGCGGCGGGCCTCGCGCGGGCGCACGTCGCGGGCCACAGCATGGGCTCGCTCGTGGCGCTCGAAACGGCGCTCGCCCATCGCGACCGGGTGGCGAGCCTCGTGCTGCTCGGGGCCGCGGTGCCGATGGCGGTCGGCGAACCGTTCCTCGCCGCCGCGCGCGACCGCTCCGACGCGGCGTTCGACATGGAAGCGGTGTGGGGCCATGCGCGCCACGCGGCGCTGGCCACCAGTGCCGTGCCCGGCGTCTCGCTGCTGGGAGCCAGCCGCAGCCTCAATGCGCGCTCGGCGCCGGGCGTGCTGGCCACGGACCTGGCCGCCTGCCACGCCTACCGCGCGGAAGGCGCGGCGCTCGCCGCCCTCGACCTGCCCACGCTCGTGCTGGGAGGACAGCGCGACCAGATGACGCCCCTGAAGGCGGGCGAAGCCGTCGCCGCCGCGATTCCAGGCGCGCGCTTCCTCGCCCTCGACGCGGGGCACGCGATGATGAGCGAGGCTCCCCGGGAAGTCACCGCCGCGCTGCGGGCGCATTACACTAGCCTCACCCGGTAGCGCACCCCGGGCGCCAAGGCGGGCCAAGAGGGAATGAATCCCGACAACATCAGCCGCACCTTCATCGGCAGCGTCGTGTGCATCGACCTCGTCGGCTACTCGACGAAGTCGGTCGCGCAGCAGATCGCGGTGAAGGAAGCGTTCAATCGCCTGCTGGCCGCGGCCCTGAAGCGCATCCCCCCCGAAGACCGCATCATCCTCGACACCGGCGACGGCGCCGCCATCAGCTTCCTGGGCGATCCGGAGGAAAGCCTCGCCGTCGGCATCGCCCTGCGCGACACGATGGCTGCGCACTCGGTGGAGCTCGGGGCCAGCGACGCCGCCGAAGGCGCCGTGCGCATCGGCATCAACCTGGGCTCGGTGAAGCTCGCCGTGGACCTGAACGGCTACCCGCGCATCGTGGGGGACGGCATCAACGTGGCCGAGCGCATCGCGGCGTTCGCGAGCCCGGGCGAAGCCGTGGTCTCGCACTCGTTCTACGAAATGGTCTCGCGGCTCTCCGAGGCCAACACGCGCCTCTTCCGCGCCGTGGGCAAGCGCACCGACAAGAACGGGCGCGACCACGAGATCTACGCGATCCTCGATGAGGCCGCGATCAAGGCGGCGGCGAAAGCGGCGGCAGCGGCCACGGCAGCCTCCGCGGCCCTCGTTCCCGCTTCCGAAAGCGGACTCACGGCATTCCTGCGCGACAAGTTCAAGGTCGGCTTCGCGGCGCTGCTGCTGGTCGGGCTCATCGCCGCGGAGGCCGTCATGTTCCTGCGGCCGCGGGCGCCCGCGAGTGTGCCGGAGGTTGCCGTCGCGCCCGCATCCGCACCGGCATCGGCACCCACCCCGACGCCGTCGGTCGCGCCTCCCGCGACGATCGCGACGGCACCGCCGCCCGTCGTGAAGTTGCCGGATCCCAAGCCCGTTGCGTTGCCGCCGGTCCTTCCGCCGGTCAAGGTCGAACCTCCGAAGCCGGAACCCATGAAGGCCGCACCTGCGAAAGCAGAACCGGTGAAACCGGAGGCTCCGAAGGCCGAAGCATCGAAGCCCGCCCGGAAGGACGAATCGAAGTCCGGACCTGAATCCCGCGAACTGCGCGGAAGGGCGCCCGAGGCCGGCAAGCCTGCCCGGCGCGGCGAAGACAAGGGACCTTCGACGCCGGTGTACGAACCGCCGAAGCCACCGCCCGCCGAAGCGCCGCGCGAGGAGCCGAAGCCCGCGGTCGCCGCATCGACGGCCGTGATTCCCATCTCGCGCCCGCCGCCGAATTTCCCGCCGGCCGCCGCCGCGAAGAACATCGACTCGGGCTCGGTGAAGGCCCGCCTCTCGATCGACGCCGCCGGCCACGTGACGGGCGTGCAGATCCTCGAGGCGCGGCCGCGGCGCTACTTCGACGAGGAGGCCACGCGCTCGCTGCGAGCATGGCGCTTCAACCCCGGCGCCGAAAACCGCAGCTACGACGTCGAGATCGCGTTCCAGCGCTAGAGGCCCCGATGCCCGAACCCCTCATCGAATCCATCGGCCGCTACAAGGTGCTGGGCGTGCTCGGCCGCGGCGCCATGGGCGTGGTCTACAAGGCCGTCGACCCGATGATCGACCGCGAGGTGGCGATCAAGACCATCCGACTGTCGCTTTCCGAGGAGGAGCTCGCGCTCTACGAGGCGCGCTTCGCGCAGGAGATCAAGACGGTGGGCAAGCTCAACCACCGGCACATCGTGACGATCTACGACGTGGGCCGCACCGAGCAGTTCGCCTACATGGCGATGGAATTCATCGACGGGCGCGAGCTGAAGGCCTACATGGCCGGCGCCGTGCCGCTCGACGTGGCGACGACGGTCGACCTCATCGCGCAGGTGGCCGAGGGCCTCGCGTTCGCGCACACGCGCGAGATCGTGCACCGCGACGTGAAGCCGTCGAACATCATGGTGGCGGTGGACGACGACCGGATGATCGCGAAGATCATGGATTTCGGCATCGCGCGCGCGCCCTCGTCGACCGTGAAGACGATGACCGGGATGATCCTCGGCAGCCCGCGCTACATGTCGCCGGAACAAGTGGTCGGCAAGAATATCGGCCCGCGCTCCGACGTGTTCTCGCTCGGCGTGGTGCTCTACGAGATGCTCACGGGCGTGGCACCGTTCGACGCCGACAGCGTGAGCTCGATCATGTACCAGACGGTGCACGTGCAGCAGCCGATCGCCTCCGAGGTGAACACGAAGGTCACGCCGCCGCTGGACGAGATCGTCGCGAAGGCGCTCGCCAAGGATCCGGAAGCCCGCTACGCGACGATGCGCGAGTTCGGGCGCGCGCTGCGCGAGGCGTTGCGGCCCCTGCCCGCGCCCGGCGTGCTGGAGATGCCCGCGGTCCAGGCGGCGCAGACCAACACCGGATTCCCCGCGGTCGCCGTGCCGCCGGATGCGGAAGGACCCGCGCGGCTCGTCTCGCCGAAGTTCGATTCGTTCGAGGGCACGATGCGCCTCGCGTCGCTCACCGAGCAGCCCGGCGAGATCACGCGCCTCATCAAGCGGCCCGAAGCGGGCACGACCACGCCGATCCCGGAACGCACCGTGCCGGCCGCTTCGCTCGCGATGCCGCCCGCGCGGCCCTACCCGGTCGGCGCCGCGGCGCTGCTGGGTTCGCTCGGCGCGATCGCGTTGGTGCTGGGCGTGGTGCTGCTCGCCCGCTAGGCCGGGACGTCAGGCCACCGCGGCCTCGCGGTTCCGGTCCTCTTCCTGCTGCAGGCGCCACATCTCGGCGAAGCGCCCTTCCAGCGCCATCAGCTCGCGGAAGTTGCCGCGTTCGACGATCTCGCCCTCGTGCATCACGAGGATCTGGTCGGCGTCCACGACGGTCGACAACCGATGCGCGATCACGAGCGCCGTGCGGTTCTCGGAGATCTGGCGCAACTCCGCCTGGATCGACTTCTCGGTCTTCGAGTCGAGGGCCGAGGTGGCTTCGTCGAACACGAGGATGGGCGGGTTCTTCAGCACCGTGCGCGCGATCGACACGCGCTGCTTCTCGCCGCCCGAGAGCTTCAGGCCGCGCTCGCCCACCGTGGTCTCCCAGGTATCGGGCAGCGCCTCGATGAACGCGCGGATGTGCGCCACGTCGGCCGCGGCGAGGATCTCCTCGCGCGCCGCCGCGGGCCGGCCGTAGGCGATGTTGTAGTAGATCGTGTCGTTGAAGAGCACGGTGTCCTGCGGGACGATGCCGATGGCGGCGCGCACGCTCTCCTGCTGCACGTCGCGGATGTCCTGGCCATCGATGGCGATGCGGCCGCGGTTCACGTCGTAGAAGCGGAACAGCAGGCGCGCCAGCGTGGACTTGCCGGAACCGCTGGCACCCACCACGGCCACGCGATGGCCGGCCGGGATCTCGAAGCTCACGTTCTTCAGGATCGGGCGGCGCTCGTCGTAGCCGAAGTCCACGCCCTCGAAGCGCAGCGCCCCGCCCGTGACCGCGAGCGGCGGCGCGCCGGGCTTGTCCGCCACCTCGCGGTTCTCGCCCAGGAGCTTGAACATCTTCTCCATGTCCGTGAAGGCCTGCTTCATCTCGCGGTACATCACGCCGAGGAAGTTGAGCGGGATGTAGAGCTGGATCAGCATCGCGTTCACCATCACGAGGTCGCCCAGCGTGAGCGCGCCGTGCACGATGCCGTCGGCCGCGCGCCACATGAGCAGCGAGACCGCCACCGCGATCACGCAGGCCTGCACCGCGTTCAGCAGGCCCAGCGAAGTCTCGCTCTTCACCACCGCGCGCTCGTAGCGGGCCAGGTTCTCGTCGTAGCGGGTGGCCTCCCAGCGCTCGTTGCCGAAGTACTTCACCGTCTCGTAGTTGAGCAGCGAGTCGACGGCCTTGGTGTTGGCCTTCGAGTCCATGTCGTTCATCGCGCGGCGGTGCGCGGTGCGCCACTCCGAGATCGAGAACGTGAGGGCCACGTAGAGGACGAGCGCCCCCACCGTGATGACGCCGAACCAGATGTCAAACTTGTAGATGAGGAAGCCGGTGACCAGCGCGATCTCCAGCAGCGTGGGCAGCACGCTGAAGACCATGAAGGAGAGCAGCGTCGAGATGCCGCGCGTCCCGCGCTCGATGTCGCGCGTGAGGCCGCCCGTCTGGCGCTCGAGGTGGAAGCGCAGCGACAGCGCATGCAAATGGTGGAAGGTCTCCAGCGCGATGCGGCGCATGGCGCTCTGCGCCACTTTCACGAAGACGATGTCGCGCAGCTCGTTGAAGACCGTGGACGAGAGCCGCAGCAACCCGTAGGCCGCGAGGAGTGCCACCGGCACCGCGGCGACCGCCTGCGGGCCCGAGAGCCCGTCGACGATCGTCTTCATGAGGATCGGGACGGAGATGTTGGCGAGCTTGGCCGCCGTGAGCAGCGCCAGCGCCAGGAACACGCGGCCCCGATACTCCCAGAGATAGGGGAAGAGCCTGCGCAGGACGGAGAATTCGACCGCGGCGCTCAAATTCGCTCGAGCACTCCGCGGGTGCGCTCCTCGACGACGTTGCCGGTGTTCGAGGTGGTCGCGGGTTCGAACAGCAGCACGTGCACTTCCTCGCGCGCGTTCGGCCGGTGCTCGACGCCGCGCGGCACGACGATGAACTCGCCCTCGCGCAGCTTCACCGTGCGGTCGGTGAACTCCATGTCGAACTCGCCCTTCACGACCAGGAACAGCTCGTCCTCGTGCTCGTGGTGATGCCAGGTGAACGGGCCGGTGAACTTCACGAGCTTCACGTGCTGGCCGTTCAGCTCACCGACGACCTTCGGGTCCCAGTGGGTGGAGAAGCGCGAGAATTTCTCCGCGAGATTGACCTTGTCCATGCGTGGCCTTTCGGGATGCTTTGGTTATAGTAGCAGCGCCATGCCCCGATTCGCCGCCAACCTCGGGTGGCTCTTTACCGAGCATCCCTTCCTCGAACGCTTCGGCGCCGCCGCGCGCGCGGGCTTCACGGCCGTCGAGTTCTCCGTGCCCTACGACCATCCCGCAGAGGCCATCGCCGAGCAACTGCGCGCGCATTCGCTCGAGTGCGTCCTCTTCAACGTGCCGTCGGGGAACCGGGCGAAGGGCGACTTCGGCCTCGCCTGCCGCCCGGAGCGCCTGCACGAGTATCGCGAGGGCGTGGCCACCGCGGTCGAGTACGCGCGCATCCTTCGCACGCCGCGCGTGAACGTGATCGCCGGGCTCGTGCGCGCCGACGACGATCCGCGCGACCTGCATTCGACCTTCGTGTCGAACCTGCGCTACACCGCGCGCGAGCTCGCCGCCGCGGGCGTGCAGATGATGATCGAGCCGATCAACGACGTCGACAACCCGGGCTACTTCTTCCCGCGCAACCCGCCGGCGAAGGCGCTGCTGGCCGAGGTGAACGCACCCAATTTCTCGCTGCAGTGCGACCTCTACCATGTGGCGATGATGGGCGACGATCCGGCCGCCGTGCTGGACGAGCTGGCCCCGATCATCGGCCACATCCAGTTCGCCGACGTGCCGGGCCGCGGGGAGCCGGGCACGGGAAAACTTCCATTGCGCGAACTTTTCGGCCGGATCGACCGCCTCGGTTACGCCGGATGGACCGCGGCCGAATACAAACCGTCACGAAGGACTGAAGATACCTTGGCGTGGATGCGTTGGTGCTAGCATGATTTTGGCGTCCTTCCAGGGAGCCCGCCATGATCCTGCGACTGCTCATGCTCTGCGGCCTCCTCGCCGCGCTACCCGCCACCGCCGCTGTCGCGAAGCCTTCGGACAAGCCGCTCGAGAAGGCCGCGAAGGCGGAAGAGACGCAACACCACCTGGTCGAAGCGGCGAACGCCGTCGTGGGCGTGCGCATGCGGGCGCTCGCCAACGCGCGCTCGTCCGAGCGGCTCGGCGCCGAACGCCTCGGCAGCGGCGTGCTGATCGCGCCCAGCGGCCTCGTGCTCACCATCGGCTACCTCATCCTCGAGGCCGACACGGTCGACGTGACGACGGTCCACGGCCGCACGCTGCCCGCGTCCGTGGTGGCCTATGACCACGCGACGGGGTTCGGCCTGCTGCGGCCCGTCGCCCCTCTCGGCGTGAAGGCGATCTCCATCGGCGCCTCCTCGCGCGTGGAGACCCTGGACCGCCTGATGATCGCAACCGCCACGGGCGAAGGCGTGTCGATCGCAACGGTCGTGTCGCGGCGCACGTTCGCCGGCTACTGGGAGTACCTCATCGACGGCGCGATCTTCACGTCGCCCCCGCGCACCGACCACAGCGGCGCGGCGCTGATCAACAAGGAGGGCGAACTGGTCGGGATCGGCTCGCTGCTCGTGCTGGACGCCGCCACTCCGGGCGAGCGCCTGCCCGGCAACATGTTCGTGCCCGTCGACCTGTTGAAGCCCGTCGTCGACGAAATGATCGCCACCGGCCGGCACAAGGGCGGGCTGCGCCCCTGGATCGGCTTGAACTCGCTCGTGGACGACGGCCAGATCAAGGTGTTGCACGTGACCGCCGACAGCCCCGCGGAGAAGGCCGGCCTCGCCTCGGGCGACGTGATCCTCGCGGTCTCGGGCCAGAAGGTCGACAAGCTCGAGGACTTCTACCGCCGGCTCTGGTCCGCGGGCGCGCCCGGCGTCGAGCTCACCCTCAAGGTCCGCAAGGGCGACGAAGTGCGCGACGTGAAGCTGCGCACCATGGACCGCCTCGACTTCATCCGCAAGAAGCCGACGATCTGAGCACTCCGGTCCACCGCCTCCGCCGCCTCCTCTACGCCGCCGCGTTCCTGCGAGCCCTCGCCATCGGATTGATGGCGGTGCTGGTGGGTTTGTATTGCGCGCGCCTCGGCTTTTCCGCGACGCAGGTCGGCGGCGTACTTTCGGCGGCGCTGTGGGGCGCGGCCGTCGCGGCGCTGATCACGCTCGTCGTCGGGCCGCGGCTCCCCGAGCGCGTGATGCTGGTGACGCTCACGGGCCTGCCGCTGCTGGGCGGCGTCGTGCTGATTGCAACCGACGCGTTCCCCGTGGTGCTCATCGCTGCGTTCGTCGGAATGCTGAACGTCCACGGACGCGACCGGGGCGCCATCCCGATCCTCGAGCAGGCGCTCTTCCCCGCGACCACGACGGATGCGGACCGGACCCGCGTCTTCGCCTGGTACAACGTGCTGCTCGACACGGGATACGCGCTGGGCGGGCTGATGGCGGCCCTGCCGACCCTGCTCGAGTCGCAGTGGGGCTACGCGCCGCTCGAGGCGCTTCGCTTCGCGCTCTCGATCTTCTGCGCGCTCTACTTCGGCGCCGCGCTGCTCTACGCGCGCCTGCCGTCGATCGCCGATGACGTGAAGCCGGTCGCCCTCACGCAACTCTCGCCGGCCAGCCGGCCGATCGTCGTCAAGATCTCGCTGCTGTTCCTGCTGGATGCGTTCGGCGGCGGGTTCATCGGCACGGCGCTCTTCGCCTATTTCTTCGCGGAGAAGTTCGGCGCGAGCGCGGCCGTGATCGCGATCCTGTTCAGCGCCGGGCGCGGGCTCTCGGCGTTCTCGCATCTCGCCGCCGCGTGGCTCGCCAGGCGCATCGGACTCGTGAACACGATGGTGTTCACGCACATTCCTTCCAGCCTGCTGCTCTTCACCATCGTCGCGGCCGACAGCTTCGCCTGGGCGGCCTTCTTCTTCCTGTTGCGCGAAGCCCTGAACGAGATGGACGTGCCGACGCGCCAGTCCTACGTGATGGCGGTGGTGCGTCCCGACGAGCGGCTCGCGGTCTCGGGGATCACCAACCTCGTGCGTTCGTTCGGCTGGGCCTGTGCGCCGATCCTCGCGGGGATGATGATGCAGGGGTTCGGACTCGGGGTGCCGTTGATCGCGGCGGGGATCACGAAGATCTCCTACGACCTTCTGCTGTGGCGGGAATTCAGGAGGGTGAGGCCGCCGGAAGAGGTCTAGTTCTCCATGACGGGTAAAGGAGGACGAGGGGGTGGGTAGGACTTCTTTTCTCGACGGGGCCACTCGGTGGCCGCCCTGATCGTTGAGGCGAAGTGCGCTGAAATTTGCTCGCGACGTTCTTTGCAGGACCTATCCCGCGCAAGCTCTCTCGCCTTTAAGCCGTGGAACGTGACCCGTCGACGAAAAAAGTCCTACCCACCCCCTCGTCGTCCAACGACCTCACGCCAATCCCAGCAATCGCGCCACCGCCTCGCGCGCCGTCATCCCTTCTTCCATCCCGAGCCGCTTGCCGACTTCGTTCACGCGCGAAAGCACGCCCGATTCGTAGGTCGAGCGGCCGTCGCCGATGCGCGCCGTGTTCGAGGAGACCGTCGCCGCCGCGATGCCGCGCGGGTCGAGCGTCGGCAGGCGCGAATAGCCCACGCCGTCCTTGCCGCCGCCCGCGTCGTTGAAGAACGCGGCGAAGACATCGACTTTCAGCATGCCGTCGTCGGCCTTCCCGCCCAGCACCGCGCCGTGGGTGCCCGAGAGCACGATGGCGCGCGCGTCCTCGGGGCGCGAGAGCGTGATCGAATCGAGGGCCCAGACTTCGCGGTGGCCCGAAGCCGGCACCTTCACGCGCGTCTCGCCCAACTGCGGAATGTCTCCTTCGAAGGGATGCGCGCGGTTCAGGTGCGCCACGGCCTCGCGGCACGGCATGCCGGCCTTCACGCCCAGCGCGGCCGCCTGCTTGTTCGCATGCGAGACCTTTCCATGCTCGAGGCCATCGGCCGCATCGCCGATGCGCGCGCCGTCGTGGCCGGCCGTGCAGGCCGCGATGCCGAGCTTCTCCAGCCAGTAGAGGCCGCCGATCCCGGCGCCGTCCTTGCCGACGCCGGCGTCGTTGCTGATGGCCGCCCGCACGCGGGCCCGGGCGAGCATCGAGGCCGGATACACGCCGCCGTGCGAACCGCACACCACCACGCGGCCGGCCGCATCGGGGCCCAGGCGCGTCGCCGAATTCACTACGAGGGGAGAGGTATCCATACCCGATTCTAGGGCCCTCTTGACACGGCGTCCGTTTGGTAGCAAAGTGATATCACATCAATAGCAGGCGCCTTTCGCGCCCGCACCCGGGAGCCACCATGTCCGAGTACCGCAAGTCCGACAATTTCGAGAAACCCGCTTCCTCGGCCAACGGCATCTTCATGCTGCTGGTGATGATCGGGCTCGGAGCTCTGCTCGTCACGATGGCCGTGGCCGTGCGCCAGCCGCTGTTCCTCGCGCTGAACGCGGTCGCCATCGGCTTCATCGCGGGCGGCTTCTTCATGCTGCAGCCCAACCAGGCCGGCGTGCTGACCCTCTTCGGGGCCTACCTCGGCACGGAACGGAAGGCCGGCCTGCGCTGGACGCTGCCCTGGAACATCCGCAAGCGCGTGAGCGTGCGCGCGCGCAACCAGAACATCGAGACGCTCAAGGTGAACGACAAGCGCGGCAACCCGGTGGAGATCGGCGCGGTCGTCGTGTGGCGCGTGGAGGACACGGCGCAGGCGCTCTTCGACGTCGAGGATTTCGAGAACTTCGTGCGCGTGCAGAGC
The DNA here is from genome assembly GCA_001953215.1 of Betaproteobacteria bacterium GR16-43. Taxonomy (GTDB): domain Bacteria; phylum Pseudomonadota; class Gammaproteobacteria; order Burkholderiales; family Usitatibacteraceae; genus Usitatibacter. Next base: position 1,872,158 of record CP019169.1, on the reverse strand, counting down.
GAATCGGCGCTGCGCCACGTGGCCACGGGCTACAACTACGACGAGGGCGAAGGCGAGCATGGCAGCGAAGTGACGCTGCGCGGCGGCGCGGACGTGGTGGCCGAAGCGCTGCGGGCCGAGCTCCAGGCGCGGGTGCAGCAGGCCGGCGTGCTGGTGCAGGAAGCCAAGCTCACGCACCTGGCCTACGCTCCGGAAATCGCGGGTGCCATGCTGCGGCGCCAGCAGGCCGAGGCGGTGATCTCGGCGCGCAGCAAGATCGTGATCGGCGCGGTCTCGATGGTGGAGATGGCGTTGAAGCAGCTGTCGGAAAAGAACGTGGTGGAGCTCGACGACGAACGAAGGGCCACCATGGTGTCCAACCTCATGGTGGTGCTGTGCTCCGACCGCGACGCGCAGCCCGTCGTGAACACCGGCACGCTGTACCAGTAGGATAGGCACGATGGCCGAGCGCAAGGCGTTCCTGCTTCGCATCGATCCGGAGCTGTGGTCCGGGATCGAGCGCCTTGCGCAGGCCGAGCTGCGCAGCGTCAACGGACAGATCGAATACCTGCTGCGCGACGCGCTCGCCCGCCGCGGCGTCCCCGCGCCGGCCGCGTCCCGCAAACCTCGCAAGGAGTAAAGGAGCCTCCATGAAGACCATGCATTTCATCCTGGCGATCGCCATCGCGGTCGCCGTCTCGTCCGGCCGCGCGGAAGAAGACATCGACACGCTTCCCGCGCAGGAAGCGGCGCGCGCCTGGCTCGCCATCGTCGATGCGGGCGCGTACGGCGACAGCTGGGACCAGGGAGCCAAGGCCTTCCAGGAAAAGGTGCCGAAGGCCGATTGGGAAAAGGCCCTCGTTGCCGCGCGCGGCGCGATGGGGAAGCTCATCCTCAGGAAGTCCCGCTCCGTCACGTACGCGAAGAGCCTGCCAAATGCGCCCGAGGGCGAGTACGTGGTGATCCAGTACGAAACCGCCTTCGAGAATCGCAACGCCATCGAGACGGTCACGCCGATGAAGGCGAAGGATGGGGTCTGGAGAGTGTCGGGCTACTTCATCAAGTAAGGGACTCTTCCCTTCGGCCCTACCAACCGTTGAACCGCTCCCAGCGAGCCTCGACCGAAGTGCCCCCGTTCACCACGTTGTAGCTCGTGTGCTGCGCGCCCGTGGCGCACGCGTGGTTCGGGAAGATGCGCAATTGCCGGCCAACGGGGAAGTCACCCAGGTCCGCGGGCCCGCCGCCGCGGCGCGCGATGATGCCGTGCTCCTGGTTCGTCTCCACCACGATGAGGTCGCCGATCGGGCGGCCCTCGAGGTCGGCCACGAGGCCGAAGCCCTGGTCGACGGGATGCTTCGCGGTCCCGCGGTCGCGCGACATCGCGGTCCAGCCCGCGTCGGTGAGGATCCAGCCTTTCTCCGGCTGGTGGCCGATCACGGTGGCGAGCACCGAGAGCGCCAGCTCGTCGACGCGCGCGACGCCGATGCCGACCATCACGAGGTCGAAGAACATGTAGACGCCGGCGCGCACCTCGTTCACGCCCTCGAACGATTCGCCGAACAAGGCCGTCGGCGTGGAGCCCACGCTCACCACCGGGCAGGCATGGCCCGCGGCGCGCAGGCGTTGCGCGGCGCGCACGACGCCTTCGCGCTCGCGCTTCGCCCACATGCGCAAGTCCGCTTCGGACCGCGATGTATACGAGTTGCCCGCGTGCGTCATCACGCCGCGCAGGCCGGGGCCGAGGATGGCGCCGATCTCTAGCAACTCCGGCGCCTCGGGCTTCACGCCGGCGCGGTTACCGTCGCTGTCGATCTCGATCAGGGCCGGGAGCGCCACGCCTTCCCGGGCCGTGAAGTCGGCGAGGGCACGCGCGGCCTGCACGCCGTCGAGGATCACGCTCAGGGTGCAGCCGCGGCGCATGAGCGCCGCGGCGCGGGCGAGCTTGCCGGGCACGATGCCCACGGCGTAGAGGATGTCGGTGAAGCCGCGCTCGAAGAACCACTCGGCTTCCTTCAGCGTGGACGCGGTGATCGGCGCGGGCTTGCCGCCGCACGCGATGTTCACGACTTCGATCGATTTCGCGGTCTTCACGTGCGGGCGCAGCGCCACGCCGGCCGCGGCCAGGCGTTCACGCATGCGCGCGCAATTGCGCTCGACGCGCGCCCGGTCCAGCACGAGGACTGGCGTCTCGAGATCCTGCAGCACTAGCGCCTCTTGTAGACGACGCGGAAGAGCTTCGTGCCGGGGTGCGTCACGAAGTCCGTGGGCCGCGTGGTGCCCGACAGGTCGTAGCAGATCTCCATGTTCCCGTCCGGCAGGAAGCGGTAGATCGCCGGGATCGCGAGGCCCTGCGCGGGCCCCACTTCGCCCAGCACGTCGAAGGCTTTCGGGTTGCTCGCGTAGAAGATGAGGCGGCCGCTGTCGCGTTGCGCACCGGCGATCTCGTAGCGATCGCCCTGCACCACGAGGCGGAAATCCTGCCCGAGCTTGTATTCCTGGCCGCCCAGTTCGGCGAGCACCGGGACCCAGGTGCCGGACGTCGCGGCGTCGGCGCCCGAGATCTCCGCCTTCTGCTCCGGCGGCGCCATCGACTGGCATCCGGCGGCGATTCCCAGCACCAGCAGCCAAGCAGCGATTCGCATCAGTCCCCCACCTTGATGTTGTTTTCCTTCACGACTTTCGCCCAGCGCTCGATCTCGCCGCGCAGGAACGCGTCGAGCTCCGCGGGACCGCCGCCCACGATGTCCATGCCTTGCGCCGAGAGCTTTTCCTTCACACCCGCATTCTGCAGCGCCTTCGCGATCTCCGCGTGCATCCGGTCGATGATGGGCTTCGGCGTCTTCGCGGGCGCGATCACGCCCCACCACGAGAGCGCGGCGAAGCCCGGCACGCCCTGCTCCGCGAACGGCTTCACGCCCGGGAATTGCGGCGTTTCCTTCGTCGACGTGACCCCGAGCGCCTTCACGCGCCCGGCCTTCACGTGCGGCTGCACGAGGAAGACGCTGCCGATGGCGAGCGGAACCTGGTTGCCGATCGCGTCGTTCATCAGCGGGCCGCCGCCCTTGTAGGGCACGTGCGTGAACCCGGCCTGCACCTGGTTGCCGACCTGCGCCATCGCGAGGTGGCCGAGGCTGCCCGCGCCGATGGTGCCGTACGCCACGCTGCCCGGCTTGGCCTTCGCCGCGGCGATCACGTCGGCGAAATCCTTGTAGGGCTGCGAGACGTGCGCGACGATCGCCATCGGCGAGGTGCCGATGAGCGTGACCGAGGCGAGGTCCTTCAGGGTGTCGAACGGAAGGTTGGGAATGAGCGAAGGGTTCACGCCGTGCGTGTCGAAGACCACGGCGAACGTGTAGCCGTCGGGCGGGGCCAGCGCGACCTGCGCGACCCCGATGGAGCCCGAGGCGCCGCCCTTGTTCTCGACCACCACGGGCTGGCCGATCTGGACCGAGAGCTGCTGGCCCACGATGCGCGCGACCTGGTCGACGGAACCGCCGGGAGGAAACACCGCGACCAGCTTCACGGGCTTGTCCGGCCACGGGGCCTGGGCCAGGGCGAGCGGGGCCAGCAGCGCGAGCATCGCCGCGGCGAGCGCCGCGCGGGTTACGGTCATGAAGTTCTCCTCCGGCCCCTATTCTAGTGCCAGATCTAGAGCGGCAGGCGCAGGACGCGCTCGATTCCGTCGAGCTTGCCGGTCTCCACGAAACCATGGCGGAGGTAGAACGGACCCGGGCATCCTTCGCCGGGAACGTAGCTCGTGAGCATCACGCCGTCCGGCAGGAGCGTGCGCGCCCGGGCGATCAGCAGCTTCAGCGCCTCCGCGCCGAATCCGTGCGCCTGGTAGCGCGCGTCGACCATGAAGCGCCACAAGCCCACGTACGGTTCCTTGCGGAAGGCCTCGTGCGCCGCTTCGCGCATCGAGGTCCAGTCCTCGAGCATCGCGAAACCGACGGGCGTGCCGTCCGCCACGATGCCGCGGAACCAGGCTTCCGGATGGAAGTGCGCCTGCGCGACCGAAACCGCGTTGGGCGCGACGAAGCCCTCCTGGTCGGAACGGACCTTGAGGTTCAGGAACGCACGCAGGTTGTCGCGCGTGATCTCCTCAAGGCAGACCCGCGAACCTCGTCCTGGCAATTCGGGCTCAGGCGGATTCGAAGGACTGTCCGCCGCCATAGCTCGCGAGTTCGGTGGTCGTGCCGCCCTTGCTCACTTTCACCGCGCAGTACTTCACCTCCGCGATCTTGCCGAAGGGGTCGAGCGCGGGGTTGGTGAGCTGGTTCGCGGCGGCCTCGTAGAACGCGAACGGGATGAAGACGGTGTTGCGCGGCGTGCCGTCGTCGGCACGTGCCGCGAGCGCAATCTCGCCGCGGCGCGAAGCGACCGTGATCGTGTCGCCCGGTTGCGCGCCGATCGCGTCCAGGTCGAGCGGGTGGATCGAGCACACGGCCCGCGGTTCCAACGCGTCGAGCACCGACGCGCGCCGCGTCATCGAGCCGGTGTGCCAGTGCTCGAGCTGCCGGCCGGTGATGAGCACGAACGGATACTCGGCATCGGGACGTTCGTTCGCGGGAATGAGGTCCGCGGGCACGAAGCGCGCCTTGCCGTTCTTCGTCGGGAATGCGTCCACGAAGACGACGGACTGGCCCGGATCGTCCTCGGTGCGGCAGGGATACGTGACGCTCGAATGCGCCTCCACGCGATCCCACGTGATGCCGGTGATGTTGTTCATCGCGCGGCGCATCTCGTCGTAGACCTCGGCGACCCCACTCTCCGGCCCCTGGTAGTCCCACCCGCAGCCCAGCCGGTTCGCGAGCTGCTGGATGATGAGGAGGTCCTGGCGTGCATCGCCGGGCATGTCGAGGGCGCGCCGTCCCATCTGCACCATGCGGTCCGTGTTGGTGACCGTGCCGGTCTTCTCGGGCCACGCCGAGGCGGGCAGCACGACATCGGCGAGGTACGCGGTCTCGGTGAGGAAGATGTCCTGCACCACGAGGCAATCGAGGTTCGCCAGGCCTTCGCGCGCGTGGTGCGCGTTCGGGTCCGACATCGCGGGGTTCTCGCCCATCACGTACATGCCCTTGATCTTCCCGTCGCACGCCGCGTCCATGATCTCGACCACGGTGAGGCCTGGCTTGTGGTCGAGCTTGCGGTTCCAGAACTTCTCGAAGCGGGCGATGGCTTCCGGGCTATCGACCCGCTGGTAGTCCGGATACATCATCGGGATGAGGCCCGCGTCGGAGGCGCCCTGCACGTTGTTCTGCCCGCGCAACGGGTGCAGGCCCGAGCCGGGCTTGCCGATCTGGCCGGTCATCAGCGTGAGCGCGATGAGGCAGCGCGCGTTGTCGGTGCCGTGCACGTGCTGCGAGATGCCCATGCCCCAGAGGATGATCGAAGCCTTCGACGTGGCATACGCGCGCGCGCACTCGCGGATGGTCTCGGCGGGAATGCCGCAGATCGGCCCCATCAACTCGGGGCTGAAGCCCTTCGAGTTTTCCTTCAGCGCTTCGAAGCCCGTGGTCCGCATGCGGATGAATTCCGGATCGCAGAGGTCTTCCTCGAGGATCGTGTAGATCATCGCGTTCAGCAGGGCCACGTCGGTGTCCGCGGTGAACTGGAGGTTGCGCCACGCATGGCGCGCGATCTCCGTCTTGCGCGGGTCGGCCACGATCAGCTTGGCGCCGCGGCGCGTGGCGTTCTTGATCCACGTCGCGGCCACCGGATGGTTCGAGGTCGGGTTCGAGCCGATGAGGAAGATCACCTCGGCGAACTCGACGTCGGAGACCTGGTTCGAGACCGCGCCCGAGCCCACGCCTTCCAGGAGTGCCACGACCGAGGACGCGTGGCAGAGGCGCGTGCAGTGATCGACGTTGTTGGTGCCGAAGCCCGTGCGCACGAGCTTCTGGAAGAGATACGCCTCCTCGTTGGAGCCCTTGGCGCTGCCGAAGCCGGCGAGCGCGGACGGGCCGACCGTGTCGCGAATGTTCTTGAGTCCGTTGGCGGCGACGTCGAGCGCTTCCTCCCACGTGGCCTCGCGGAACACTTCGTTCCACTTCAGCGGATCGACGGTGAACTCCGCGAACTTGGGCGCATCGGCCCGGCGGATCAGCGGTTTCGTGAGGCGCTGCGGATGCTTCACGTAGTCGAAGCCGAAGCGGCCCTTCACGCACAGGCGCTCGTGGTTGGCGGGGCCGTCGCGGCCGTCGACACGCACGATGGTGTTGTCCTTCACGTGGTACGTGAGCTGGCAGCCGACGCCGCAGTACGGGCATACCGAATCGACCTTCTTGTCGGCGACGATCGCGTAGGCGTTCTTCGCCGGCGCGAGCGCGCCCGTCGGGCAGGCCTGCACGCATTCGCCGCACGCGACGCACGTCGACTCGCCCATCGGGTCGTCCAGGTCGAAGACGATCTTCGCCTCGGCGCCGCGGAAGGCGTAGCCGATCACGTCGTTGTTCTGTTCCTCGCGGCAGGCGCGCACGCAGCGCGTGCACTGGATGCACGCATCGAGGTTCACGCTCATCGCCGGGTGCGACGGATCGGCCGCGGGCTGCTCGCGCGGCGCGAAGCGCGACTTCGCCACGCCCAGGCGCGAAGACCATTGCTGCAGTTCGTTCGCGCCGGGCTTGAGATCCACGGCGGGTGCGTCGCTCTGCAGGAGCTCGAGGATCATCTTCTGCGAATGCAGCGCGCGCGGCGACGTGGAGGCGACCTCCATGCCCTTCGACGGATTGCGGCAGCACGACGGGGCCAGCACGCGCTCGCCCTTGATCTCGACCATGCACGCGCGGCAGTTTCCGTCGGGCCGGTAGCCTTCCTTGTAGCAGAGGTGCGGGATGTCGACGCCGTAGCGCTTGGCCGACTGGATGATGGTCTCGCCGGCGAAGGCCGAGATCGTCTCGCCGTTCAACTTGAACTCGATGGTTTCCGCGCCGACCAGCTCGTTCATCTTCATGTCGAAACCCCTACCCCAAAGTCAAAGGCAATGGGACACAGATGAACACAGATACACACAGATAAAACCTTCAAAGGCCAAACCAGGCAGGGGTTATCTGTGTTCATCTGTGTTCATCTGTGTCGAAATGCTTTCTTTCAAACTTCGTGCGGAAAATGCTTCGTCACGCAACGGATCGGGTTCGGCGCCGCCTGGCCCAGGCCGCAGATCGACGCATCCGCCATCGCCTGTGACAGCTCTTCCAGCAAGGCGTTGTCCCACTTCTTCGCTTCCATCAGGTGCGCGGCCTTGGACGTGCCCACGCGGCAGGGCGTGCACTGGCCGCAGGACTCGTGCTCGAAGAAGCGCATCAGGTTCGTGGCCGCGTCACGCGCCTTGTCGTGCTGGGAGAGGATGATCACGGCCGCCGAGCCGATGAAGCAGCCGTGCGGTTGCAGCGTGTCGAAGTCGAGCGCGATGTCGCCCATCGAAGCGGGCAGGATGCCGCCCGAGGCGCCTCCGGGAAGATAGGCGTAGAACGTGTGGCCGGGAAGCATGCCGCCGCAGTACTCGGCGATCAGTTCCTTCACCGTGATGCCCGCGGGCGCGAGGTGCACTCCGGGCTTCGCAACGCGGCCCGAGACGGAGAACGAGCGCAGGCCCTTCCTCCCGTTGCGGCCGTGCGACGCGAACCACGACGCGCCCTTCTCGAGGATGTCGCGCACCCAGTGCAGCGTCTCCATGTTGTGCTCGAGCGTGGGCCGGCCGAAGAGGCCCACCTGCGCGACGTACGGCGGGCGCAGGCGCGGCATGCCCTTCTTGCCCTCGATGGATTCGATCATCGCGGACTCTTCGCCGCAGATGTAGGCGCCGGCGCCGCGGCGCAGGTGGATGGTGGGCAGCGGACGCGCGGGCGGGTCGGCCTTCAGCGCGGCGATCTCGCGCTCGAGCGTTTCGCGGCAGGCGTGGTATTCGTCGCGCAGGTAGATCCAGATCGATTCGATGCCCACGGCCCAAGCGGCGATGAGCATGCCCTCGAGGAACCGGTGCGGATCGCGCTCGAGGTAGTGGCGGTCCTTGAACGTGCCCGGCTCGCCCTCGTCGATGTTGATCGCCATGTAGCGAGGTCCCGCCTCGCCGCGCACGATCCGCCACTTGCGGCCCGTCGGGAATCCCGCGCCGCCGAGGCCGCGCAGGCCCGCGTCTTCCATGGTCTTCAGGACGGGTTCGAGCTCGCGCTTGCCTTCCACGCATTCGAGCCAGGTCTTGTAGCCGCCGGCGGCACGATAGGCCGCGTAGTCCACGTGTGGCGTGGCCGGTGCTTTCGTGGATCGCGATTTCACGGCTGCCGTGACGTTCTCGACCGTCGCGTGGCCGAACGCATTCTGGCCCACGCACACGGCCGGCGCCTCGGCGCAGCGCCCGATGCACGGGGCCGCGACGACGCGCACGTTCGATCCCAGCGTCGACTGGAGTTTCTCGAGCATCGGCATCGCGCCCGCCATCGCGCACGAGAGCGTCTCGCACACGCGCACGGTGAGCGCGGCGGTCGGCGCCTCACCTTCCTTCACGACGTCGAAGTGGTGGTAGAAGGTCGCGACTTCGTAGAGCTCGGCCATCGAGAGCTTCATCGCCTCGGCGAGCGCGGCGAGATGCGGGGCGGAGAGCTGGCCGAAGCGGTCCTGGATGCGGTGCAGGTTCTCGATCAGGTATTCGCGTTCGAGGGACGCGCCCTCGAGCAGCGGCGCGATCTCGGCGCGCGCGGCGGCATCGACGGTGCGGCCCTTCGGCGTGGGGCGCGCGCGGCGGATCTTGCTGACGGGTATCGCAACGACTCGGTCGTTCATTCGGGGCAGGTTCCTGGAAGTCGCGGGACCGGCTTGGCTGGCGGTCCGGAAGCCTCGCCCTGCGCCTGGGCGCAATGGCTTGGAAATCAGTCCATTAGGGTACCGAAATTGCCCGGTTCCGGGGCTTGACGCGAGTCAAGGCCGCAGCCGGCCCCAGAGCACGCCGGCCTTGTGGCCGGTGAGCGTCGCGAGGAACTCACCGCGCAGGATCGGCCAGCCGGCGGCCGGGCCCATGAAGGTGTCGCGGATGAAGGCGTAGCCCGGGCGTTCCGACTGGAAAAAGGGCGTCAGCGTGCGACTCGCCCACTGGTAGTAGCGGGTATGGGCCCGGCGCGACCGCGCGTAGCTCACGAGCGCGCGCGCCACGTCGCGCTCGGCCGCGAGGGCCGAGCGCAGCGCTTCCGCATCGAGGAGCGCCAGCGTCGTGCCCTGCCCCAGTTGCGGGCTCGTGCCATGGGCCGCATCGCCGGCGAGGCCCACGTGGCCCCGGGACCACGGGTGCACGTTCACGTCGGCATAGGCGGCGATGGCAAGATCGTCGAAGCCGCGCAGTCCCGCGGTCGCTTCGTGTCCCTCGGGCCAGAGGCGGCGCACGTCCTCGCGCCAGGCCTCCCAGCCGCGGGCCTTCAGCGCCTCGATCCGGTCGAGGCGCTCGCTCCAGTAAAGGGTGAGCCACGGGCCCTGCCCGTTCGCGTCGAAGCCGACGGGCAGCAATCCCATCATGTGCCGCGTGCCGTCGACGCGCTGGCCGAGCGTATCGCCGCGCCAGCCCGGCGGCATCGGGACGTTGGCCCAAAGCGCACCCCATTCGTAGGGCCGCGTGCGATCACGCAGGCCCAGCGTTCCGCGCAGGGGCGTGCGCGAACCCGCCGTGACGAGGATGAGCTCGACGTCGCCGAGTTCTTCGGCCGCGCGGATCTCCCGGCCGCCCTCGATGGCGACCCCCTCCTCGCAAGCCGTCCCGTGCAGCAGGTGCCAGAGCGCGCCGCGGTGGAAGCCGAGGCCGAAACAATCCGGAGACCATTTCGCGTAGTCGAGGGCGAGCACGTTGCGGCCCTCGCGGGTGCGGCCATCGAGGTGCACGATGCGCGCCCCGCGCTCGAGGGCGCGATCGCGCAGGCCCATGCGCTCGAGCACCGCGAGGCCCGGAGGCTGCAACAGGATGCCGGCGCCGATCGGCACCGGCTCGGGACTGCGTTCGAGGATGCGGACGTCCCACCCGGCACGCCGCAGCAGGATGGCGGCGGAAAGCCCCGCGATGCCGGCGCCGACGATCGCGGCGCGCGGCGACCCCAACTAGCGTCCCATGCGGCGGTTGTAGGCCTCGGCCATTCGATCCGTGAGCTTGGGATCGCGATTGTCGGGATCGCGCGCCTTCATCTCGACGCCCACGCGGCCATCGGGGCGCACGCGCACTTCGATGATTCCCTCGACGTTGCCGCGCGTTCCGCGCAGCGTGCCCGTGGCACGGTCCGCGGTCACGACGGTGAGGCCCACGTCCTGCAGGGCTCCCGTCGCGGCGGCCCACGGCTGGTCCATCGGGTCGGCCGGGGCGGGCGCCGGGTACGGATAGGGATAAGGAGCGACATAACAACCGGCGAGGCCCAGCATCAGGACGGCTGCGCATGCGAAACGGACGACGGCGTTCATTTCGACTCCTCCCGGTGAATGTCCCGGCGCCTAGAGTACGCTTTTCAGCAGCTCGCCCATTTTCGCCGGATTGCGCGTGACCTTGATGCCGCACGCTTCCATCACGGAGAGCTTTTCCTGCGCCGTGCCCTTGCCGCCGGAAATGATGGCGCCGGCGTGGCCCATGCGCTTGCCCGGCGGCGCGGTGACGCCGGCGATGAATCCGACGACCGGCTTCTTCATGTTCGACTTCACCCACTGCGCGGCGGTCTCCTCGTCGCTGCCGCCGATCTCGCCGATCATGATCACGGCGTCGGTCTCCGGGTCGTCGTTGAACATCTTCAGGACGTCGATGTGCTTGAGGCCGTTCACCGGGTCGCCGCCCGTGCCGACCGCGGACGACTGGCCGAGGCCGAGCGACGTGAGCTGCCCCACCGCTTCGTAGGTGAGCGTGCCCGAGCGCGACACGACGCCGATGCGGCCCTTGCGGCAGATGTGGCCCGGCATGATGCCGATCTTGATCTCGTCGGGCGTGATGAGCCCCGGGCAGTTGGGTCCGAGCAGGAGCGTCTTCTTGCCCTGCATCTTGTAGCGCGTCTTGATCATGTCGCGCACCGGAATGCCCTCGGTGATGCAGATCACGAACTCGATGCCCGCCTCGACGGCCTCGTCGATCGCCGCGGCCGCATAGGGCGGCGGCACGTAGATCACCGAGACCGTGGCGCCGGTGGCGGACTTCGCATCGGCCACCGTGTTGTAGATCGGGATGCCCTCGAAGTCCTGGCCGCCCTTGCCGGGCGTGACGCCCGCCACGAAGCAGTTCTTCCCGTTCGCGTACTCGCGGCACATCTTCGTGTGGAACTGGCCGGTCTTGCCCGTGATGCCCTGGGTAATGACCTTGCTGTTCTTGTTGATGAGGATCGACATATGCTTACTTTCCTTTAGCCGCGGCAACCGCTTTTTCCGCCGCGTCACCCATGTTGGAAGCCGAGATGATCGGCAGGCCCGAATCCTTGAGGATCTGCTTTCCGAGATCGACGTTGGTGCCCTCGAGGCGCACGACGAGCGGGACCTTGAGCGCGACCTGCCGGGCCGCGGTCACCACGCCGTTGGCGATCGTGTCGCACTTCATGATGCCGCCGAAGATGTTCACGAGGATCGCCTTCACCTCGGGGTTCTTCAGCATGATCTTGAACGCCTCGGTCACCTTCTCGGCCGTGGCGCCGCCGCCGACGTCGAGGAAGTTCGCCGGGCTGCCGCCGTAGAGCTTGATGGTGTCCATCGTGGCCATCGCGAGTCCGGCGCCGTTCACGAGGCAGCCGATGTTGCCGTCGAGCGAGATGTAGGTGAGGTCGAATTTCGACGCCTCGATCTCGGCCGCGTCTTCCTCGTCCAAGTCGCGGTACGCCACCACGTCCTTGTGGCGGTAGAGCGCGTTGGAATCGAAGTTCAGCTTCGCGTCGAGGGCGATCACCTTGCCGTCGCCGGTCACGATGAGCGGGTTGATCTCGGCGAGCGAGCAATCCTCCTCGTCGAAGACCTTGTAGAAATTCTTGAGGAGGTCCCGCGCCTGCGCCACGGACGGCTCCGGGACGCCGATCTTGCGCGCGATGTCCTCGGCCTCCTGGTCCTTCAGCCCCGTGGCCGGGTCGATCGCCACGCGGTGGATCTTCTCGGGCGTCTTGTGCGCGACTTCCTCGATGTCCATCCCGCCCTCGGAGGAAGCCATCAGCGTCACGCGCTGCGTCACGCGGTCCACGACCATCGCGACGTAGAGTTCCTTCTTGATGTCCGCGCCTTCCTCGATGTAGAGGCGCTTCACGACCTTCCCCGCGGGGCCGGTCTGGTGCGTGACCAGGGTCATGCCCAGCAGCTTCTTCGCGTAGTCGCGCACCTCGTCGATCGACTTGGCGACCTTCACGCCGCCGCCCTTGCCGCGGCCGCCGGCATGGATCTGGGCCTTCACGACCCAGACCTTGCCGCCCAGTTCGTTGGCGGCCTTCACGGCCTCGTCGACGGAAAACGCGGGAATGCCGCGCGGCGTGGGCACGCCGAATTTCCGGAAGATTTCCTTGCCCTGGTACTCGTGGATGTTCATGGGGGGCCTGGCGGAAGTGGAAGGTGGACCTGAAGTTGCGGCGATTCTAGCAGCGAGGCCGGAGTCGCCCTCCTTGACGCGCGACAGGTTTTCGCGCGCCGGCCGGGGCTAGTGGTGGTCGGGCTCGGCCGCCGGCGCGATCGTTTCGGTGCCGCGGTACCAGCGGGGGTAATACCTCGCCACCACTGCGGCGTCCGCAGCGAGCGCGTGGCACTGGTCGATCTGGAAGGGTTTGCGTTCGGGATCCTGCAGGCCCTGGCCCGCGAGCGTCTGGAAGGCCGCGGTGGCGAGCGAACCCGCGAGCTCGGTCAGGTGGGTGCAGCCCCGCACGCTGCCGAGGAGTTCCTTCACGCGCTGGGTGTAGCCGGGGCGGATGGCGAGGCCGACCAGCTTCCGGTAGTCGGGCGTGATGCGATCGCATTCGTTCTCGTAGGGCATCGCATCGGTGGAAGCCGCGGCATCGACGATGTGCAGCTTCGCGTCGACCGTGATGCGAAGCCACATCGAGTGGATCGGCTCGCCCGGCGCGCGCACGCCCGAGGCGAGCTTGAAATCCACTTCCTTCCGGTCGAGGAGGTGGCCCTCGATGTCGTAGAGCCCGTCGTCCCTTTTCCAGCCCCGGATGTCGATCGTGCGGCGGTGGAGCGGTTTCCGGGGGGACGTCGGATCCGGGAGCGGCATTCTAGAAGTTGTTCGCCTTGCGCGCCTCGCGGATGGCCTGCGCGAACTCGGCGCCGGTCTGGTAGCGCTTCTCGAAGTCCTTGGCGAGCGCCTTGTCGACGATCTCCACGATCCAGTCGGGCAGCTGGGTGTTGATCTCCTTGATGTTCGTGTGCGGCGCGTTGGCGATGGCGAACATCAGCTGCGTCATCGATTCGCCGGTGAACGGCAGCTTGCCGCAGAGCATCTGGTAGAGCGTCACGCCGAGCGAGAAGAGGTCGGAGCGGCCGTCGATCTTGCGTCCCGCGAGCTGCTCCGGCGACATGTACGACGGCGTGCCCAGCACCATGCCGGTCTTGGTCTTGGACGAGTCCGTCACGCGCGCGATGCCGAAGTCGGTGACCTTCGGCACGTCGCCCGTCGGCTCGTACATGATGTTGGCCGGCTTGATGTCGCGGTGGACCACGCCCAGCGAGTGCGCGTAGCCCAGCGCATCGGCGACGCGCTCGACGATCGAGAGCACCACTTTCGGCGGCAGCAGGTTCGGCACCTTCGTGTTGTCCACGAGGTCCTTGCCCTTCAGGAATTCCATCGCGATGAACGCGAGGTCGTGCTCTTCGCCCGCGTCGTAGATGGTGACGATGTTCGGGTGCGTGAGGCGGCCCGCGGTCTCGGCCTCGCGGAAGAAGCGCTCCTTGGCTTCCACCAGCTCGTCGCCCTCGAATTCGGCCGACAGCATCATGGTCTTGATGGCCACGACGCGGCTGATCTTCGGGTCCTTGCCGAGGTAGACCACGCCCATCGCGCCCTTGCCGAGTTCCTTGTCGATCTCGTAGCGGCCGAGTTGCGGCTTGGTGGTCGTGGTGCCGCCGCCGGCCAGCACCATGGTCGAGGCATTGCCGCCGCGTCCCGCGCCGCCGCCGAGGATGACGGTCTCGGACAGGTTCTTCGCGCGCTGCATGCGCTCGCCCACGTCCTTGAACTTCGGGTCGTTCTTGTGGATGAAGCCGAACACGCTCTCCGCCTTGTTGAACTGGCGGCGGCGCTCGAAGTCCAGGCCCAGCGAATAGAGGTTCTCCGCGAGCTGCTCGTCGTACGGGCACTTGCGGAACTTGTCGAACGCCATGTCGAGCTGGCCCTGCTGCTGGAACGCCATGCCCAGCATGCGGTTGGACTCGGCGCCTTCGGTGTCCGCCTTCTCCTTGCCCTTCTCGGTCACGAGGAAGCGCTTGGTGGTGAGCAGGCCGTGGCCGATCACGAGCAGCACGATCGGCAGCATCAGCTGGATCCACAGGCCCGCGCCCGTCATGAGGCCCAGGTGCGTCCCGAAGAGCGCGATGAACACGACGCCCGTGATCGCGAAGCCCATCCCGGCGCCCAGGCGCGGCAGCAGCAGGATGATGTAGAGCGCCACCAGCAGGTAGGCGAACAGCGTGGCCCACGGCGACCAGGTCGGCGCCACGAAGAAATGCTCCTGGAGGATCGACGACACCGAGTGCGCGAGCGTCACCACCGGGTTCATGTTCGAGGAGATCGGGGTGGTCTGCGCCGCACCGATGCCCGCGGCGGTGGCGCCGATCAGCACGATCTTGTCGGCGTATTTCGTCGCCGGGATCTTGCCCGAGTAGACGTCGAAGAACGAATCGACCGTGAAGGCGGGGCGGCCGTCGCGATCCTTGTAGAAGTACGTGTACATCTGCCCCGTCTCGTCGGTGCGGATCGTCTTGCCGCCGACCGTGACGCTCTGGCCGATGTTCACCTTCACGTCCTTGGAGGTGAGGTTCAGCGACTTCCCGGCGATGAGCAGCGGCAGGCTCGGATACTGCTGGCCGTAGTAGTCCATCACCAGCGGCTCGAAGCGGATGGCGCCGTCGGCGTCGAGGCTCGAGTTGAGGAAGCCGATGCCGGAGACGTACGCGCCGATCTGTTCGATCGGGACCAGCGCGCCCAGGCCGTACATGAACTGGCCGCCGCCGTTGGAAAAGCCCGCGATCGTGTTCTTCGTGACGTATTCGGGCAGCGGCGCATCGGGCTTGCCTTGCGCGGGGGCGTACGAGACTTCCTCGAATGCCATGGGCACCAGCACGTTGCCGGCCTTGCGCACGGCCAGCGCCATGCGCACGTCGCCGTTCAGGTTGATCGAGGCTTCCTTGAGGATCTGGCCGATCTGGCCGATCGCACCGCCGGGGCCGCCTTGCGCGGCGGGCGTTGCCCCACCGAAGGCGCCGACGCCGGCCACCACTTCCTGGTTCGCGTCGCCGGGGTAGGCCTTGTCGTAGATGGCGAGCATCTTCTGGACATAGACGAGGCCCGCGTCCTGCTGCGGCTCGAAGAAGAAGACCGTGTTGCCGATGACCTTGGCCTTGCCGGCGGCGAGCTGCTCGATCAGCTTGGCCTGCACTTCGCGCGGCCACGGCCAGCGGCCGATGTTCTGGATCGACTGTTCGTCGATGGCGATGACGGCGACCTTGTCGCTCGGCTGCTTCGAGGTCATCTTCACGCCGAGGTCGTAGGCCCAGCGTTCGAGGCCCGGGATCACCCCCGAGACCTTCGCGAAGCCGAAGAGCGCGATTGCGATGACGAGGCCGAAGAACCAGTCGGCCTTCCAGAACGCGGTTTTCATGGATTCTCCCTTGGCCCTGCAGGTTTGGCGGGAATTTTACCCTGCCGGGGTGCCGCCGTCTGTAAAAGGTTCTACGACCCGAGGTCGACCTCGGTGCCCATGCCCCGCGCCCGCGCCAACTTTAGCAGCGCCGCGGCGAGGATGAGGTCCTGGATGGCCATGCCCTGCGACTCGAACAGGGTGCACTGCTCGGGTGCCGTGCGCCCAGGACGCGTGCCGCCGATCACCTCGCCCAGTTCGGTGAGGCCGCCCGGCTGCAGCCGGCCCTTCTCGAGCGCCGGCAGCAGGTCGCCCGCTTCCTTGAGGGCGGTGGGCCGGGAATCGACCACGACCACGGCGCACTTGCGCACGGTCGCCTCGTCGATCTCCTGGCGCAGCAGCGAATTCGAACCCGCGGCGTTGACGTGCGTGCCGGGCGCGAGCGCTTCGCCGGAAAACACGGGCGTGGCCGAGGTGGTGATCGTCACGACGATGTCGCTGCCCTTCACCGCATCGTCGGCGGAGGCCGCGGGGACCACGGGCAAGGAGAGCTTCGTCGTCATGCGGTCACAAAAGGCCTTGAGCTTGTCGGCGCTACGGGAAAACACCTTGACGCGTTCGAGCTTGCGAACCGCCGCGAGCGCTTCGATCTGGCCCTGGGCCTGCCACCCCGAGCCGAACACGCCGACGACCTTGGCATCGGGCCGCGCGAGCCACTTGGCCGCCACACCGCCGGCGGCGCCGGTGCGCGTCATGCCGAGGTGGTTCGCCTCCACGATGCCGTCGAGCGAGCCGCGCGAGGCGTCGAACGCGTAGACGATGAAGCGCACGCCTTCCTTGCTCGAGGTGTAGGCCTTGTAGCCGAGCACGTTCGCCGAGGGCACGGCGCCCTGCAGGATGTGCAGCGCCGACTTGGGCTGGCGCGTGCGTTCGCGCGGCACGTCCGTCGCCTGCCCCGCCGAGTACTCGCGATGCACGCGCTCCACCAGCTCGAGCGCCAGGGGCATGGTGAGCAGTTGCTCGACGTCGGATTCGCGGAGGAGGAGGGCCATGGCGCGGGGAACGGGTGGGAAGGCGCGATTCTATACAATCCGCCCATGAAAACCGCGCTCGTCGCCACGCTCCTCCTGCTGGCCGCACAGGCTGTGCCGGCGCAGGTTCCCATCGCCACCCCGAGCCCCGCCCCGGCGGCGAAGGCCCAGCGCCTCGCCCTCGTCATCGGCAACGCGGCGTACAAGGACGCGCCGCTCGTCAACCCGATCAACGACGCGGTCGACATCGCGAAGGCGCTCGAGGCGAACGGCTTCACCGTGATCAAGCGCGAGAACGCTTCGCTGCGCGAAATGCACCTCGCCCTGCGCGAGTTCGGGGACAAGCTCGGGCGCCAGGCCACGGGCCTGGTGTATTTCTCCGGCCATGGCCTCCAGGTTCGCGGGCGCAACTATCTCCTTCCGGTAGACGCCGACATCCAGCGCGAAGACGAAGTCGCCTTCGCCGCGCTCGACCTCGGGGCCGTGATGGAGAAGCTCGACTCGGCCAAGAACCCGGTGAACTTCGTGATCCTCGACGCGTGCCGCAACAATCCGTTCGGCACGCGCATCGCGCCGACCGCGAAAGGCCTGGCCCAGGTCGACGCGCCGCCGGGGACGCTGATCGCCTTCTCGACGGCACCCGGCTCGACCGCCGCCGACGGCTCCGGGCGCAACGGCCGCTACACGCAATACCTCCTCACGCAGATCGGCCAGCCCGGCCTGGGCATCGAGGACGTCTTCAAGTCGGTGCGCGCGAGCGTGCGGACGGAGTCGAAGAACCAGCAGATCCCGTGGGAGAGCACGTCGCTCGAGACCGCGTTCTATTTCAGGGCCGCGCCGCCGCCCGCTCCGGTGAAAGTCGCGGCCAAGCCGCCCGAGGCGGCCAAGGCCGCCAAGGGCGAGTCGCCCAAGCGCTCGCTGCCCGCGACCGTCGGCGCGCCGCCGAACTTCGTGGTCGGCGACACGTGGACCTATCGCATCGTGAACGAGCTCGACGGCGGGGAGCGCCGCACGACGACCCGCGTCACGAAGATCACGGGCGACACGGTGGAATACTCGAACGGCAACGTGAGCGACATCGTCGGCAACAACCGGCGCATCCAGCGCGGCGACCGCGTGGAGGTCCACACGCCTTCGGCCCAAAGCTACGTGTTCCCGCTGGTCGCCGGCGGCAAATGGTCGCTCACGAGTTCGCAGGAAACGGGCGGGCGTACCTACGACCTGGTCACCGACCTCGCCGTGGGCGGCGAGGAGGACGTCGAGACGCCCGCCGGGAAATTCCGCGCGATCAAGATCACGCGCGTCGCGAAGTGGAAGCAGCGCGAGACCAGGAACGACGGCGTGAACACGTGGACGTACTGGTACAGCTCGCTCGTGAAGCGCTTCGTCGCGGGCGAGCAGTCGAACGTCACCGCGGCCGGCAAGGTGCTCCTGCGCGAGCGCATGGAGCTCGTCGCCTACGACGTGAAGTGAGCGAGCCGCCTAGGGGAACGCGGGCACCGTCGGCTCGTTGCCCCGGTCCGCCGCCTCCGGGTGCGTGCGCGCGATCACGGAGCGCACCTCCTCGTAGCGCGTGGACGGGACGTCGAGCATCAGCAGCACCTTGCCCTCGTCCAGGTCGTGCTCGAAGCCCTTCAGCCGCGAGTTGGGCACCTGCAGCCCCACCATCGTGGCCACCCACGCGCCGAGCCCGCCGCCGATCACGGCGGTGATGAGCACCGTCACGAGCTGCAGCGTGGCGCCGCCGGGCGGGAAGTACACGAGGATCAATCCCAGCACGACGCCCATCACGCCGCCCACCACGAGACCGACCGAAGCGCCGTGCACGGCGTCGGTCTTGTGCAGGTAGGAGGCTTCGTGGAGGGGACCGAGGTCGGTGCCGCGGCGCGCGAGGAAGTGCATGTGGCGGTCCTCGATGCGGGCCAGCAGCAGGTCGTCGGCGAGGCGCTTGGCGCTTTGCGTGTCCGGGAGCGTGACGTACATCCTGAGTCTCATGCGAGCCTCCGTCGGAGTGTCCGGGACGACAACCCTATGCCTGCGCCACGCCGGAATCAACCTCGGGGCAAGGCTCCGCGCAGGCGCTCGACGCGCTTGCGGTTCACGTCGAAGTCGCGCACGCCCAGGCGGGCCGCGCTGCGGACGTGGATCACCTTGCCGCCCGGATCCACCTGGAACTCGCCGTCGTCCACGAAACCCATCACGGAGCTTGCGAATTCCACGTGGAGATAGCCGGGATCGCGGCGGACGATCGTGGCGCCCGGCGTGGACTCGATCGCCGCCCCCAGCGCAGCCCAGGCCTTGGCCCGGTCGCTGCCCGCGTCGAACGGGGCGATGTAGTGCTTGTCGTCCTGCGCGACCGTGCTGGAGACCCAATTGGGGGTCCAGGCGGGCGGCGTCTTGAAGCGGCCGTCCGCGAATCCCAGGCCCGCGGGCCGCTTGCCGGTGAAGAGTCCCATGGAAGCTCCAATGAAGGCGCCGACGCAGGCCAGCAGTGCGAGCGCGACGAGGATCATCGCCGCGGCGCGCAGCACGCGCCTCGCGTTCACGGCACCAGGATGGTCGAACCCGTCGTCTTGCGCGCCTCGAGGTCGCGGTGGGCCTGCGCCGCGTCCTTGAGCGCGTACTGCTGGCGCGGGCCGACCTTGATGCGCCCGGCGATCACGTGGTCGAAGAGTTCCTTCGCGGAGGCGACGAGATCCTCCCGCTTCGCGCTATAGCTCACCAGCGTCGGACGATGGACGTACAGCGAGCCCTTGGCGGCGAGGATGCCCATGTTCACGCCGTCGACGGGGCCGGAAGCGTTGCCGAACGTCACCATCAGGCCCTTCGGCTGCAGGCAATCGAGCGACTTCACCCACGTGTCCTTGCCGATCGAGTCGTACACGATGGGGACCTTCTTGCCGCCGGTGATCTCCATCACGCGCGCGTGGAAATCCTCGGTCACGTAGTTGATCGTGTGCGTGCAGCCATGCTCCCTCGCGAGCTTCGCCTTCTCCTCGGAGCCCACGGTGCCGATCACGTTGATGCCCAGCGCCCTGGCCCACTGGCAGGCGATGAGGCCGATGCCGCCCGCGGCGGCGTGCAGCAGGATGGTGTCGCCGCTCTGGGGTTGAACGAGGAGGCGGCGCAGCAGGTACTGCACCGTGAGGCCTTGCAGCATCATGCTCGCGGCCTGCTCCATCGTGATGGCGTCGGGCACTTTCACCAGGCGCTCGGCCGGGTGGATCTTCTTCTCGGAATACGAACCGAGCGGCCCGTTCGCGTAGGCGACGCGGTCACCCACCTTGAACTCGGTGACGCCGGTGCCCACGGCCTCCACGACGCCCGCGCCTTCCAGGCCGATGCTCGAGGGCAGCGGCACGGGATAGAGCCCCGAGCGGTGGTACGTGTCGATGTAGTTGAGGCCGACGGCCTTGTGGGCCAGGCGCACTTCGCCCGGGCCGGGTTCGCCGATGGCCACTTCGTCCCACTGCAGGACTTCGGGGCCGCCGGTCTTGTGGATGCGAATCGCGTGGGGCATGTCTGTCTCCTCTTGACGCCCTCATTGTACTGATCGGCTCCCGCCCTCGCGGTGCGGCGCCTGCGGACAAAGGTAAAAACCCCTTCCGGTTTCCCGGAAGGGGTTCATGCCACGCGGGACATTACTGCGTCTTGGTGGTCGTGGTTTCGGTCTTGGTGGCCGTACCGTACGGCGTCTCGCGGCTGCGCGTCGTGGTCTGCGTGGTCTCCGTCGCAGGCTGGGCGGGCGCGGCCGCGGGCGGCGCCTGCTGCACGATCGTTTCCTTGGTGGTTTCCTTCTGGATCACCGGGACCACCGTGGTCGCAGTGGTCGTGGCGGGACGCTCGCAACCCGCAAGGGCGGCAACGGTGGCGAGGGCGGCAAATGCGGGAATGGCGTACTTCATGGTGGTCTCTCCGGAATCATGGGGTGGAGTGCATCAGACCACGGCGGGCCGCCCGAGTCCGGAGGCCACGCGCTTGTTTTCGTGTCGGACGAATCCGACGCCCGCAGCTCAGCTGCCGAGGATCGTCCCCACCGCCACGTTCGCGCCCTTCGCCCACTCGGCGGGCGAGATCTTCTTCGTCTCCTCGCCCTTCACCTTGGCGACCTCGACCTGGCCGCCCTGCGCGGTGATGCGCATGCCGGTATCGGTGATCTCGGTGATCTCGCCGATCTTGCCCTTCACGGCGCCGAAGGTGCGCACGAGGTGCTTCTTCGAGCCGAAGAGCTGCAGCTTCTTGCCGCCGATCGTGGTCCACGCGCCCGGGGCCGGATCGGCGCCGCGGATCGTGTTGTGGACGTAGTCGACGTGGTTGTTCCAGTTGATCTTCGACTCGTTGGCGCGGAACCAGCCTTCGTACGAGGCGGCCGATTCGTCCTGCACGACCTCCTTGTGCTTGCCGGCGACGACGAGGTCCGCGGCCTCGAGCATCGCGGCCACGCCCATCGGGAAGAGCCGGTCGAAGTAGACCGTGCCCAGCGTGTCGTTCTCGGAGATCGGCGTTTCCTTCTGCAGGATCACCGCGCCTTCGTCGAGGCCGTCGGTGGGGCGGAAGATCGTGAGGCCGGTCTTCGTTTCGCCCTTGGCGATGGGCCAGTTGATCGAGGACGGGCCGCGATACTTCGGCAACAGCGACGGGTGGTACTGGATCGTGCCGTGCTTCGGGATGTTCACGAATTCCTGCGGCGCGAACTGCAGCACGAAGGCCATGATGCCGATGTCGGCGTTCAGTTCCTTCATCGCGGCCGTGGCTTCGGGGGCCTTCAGCGACGGGAACTGGAAGACCTTGAGGCCCTTCTCCAGCGCGGCCGTCTTCATCGGGTCGGCCTTCGCGCCCTCCTTCTCGGGCGCCACGAAAACGCCGGCGACGTTGTCGCCGCGGGCGAGGAGTGCTTCGAGGACGGCCTTGCCGAAATCCTGTTGTCCGATGAGGGCGATTTTCATGGCGTGTGTTCCGGAGTCGGTGAAACGGGGGATGTCATGGTAGGAAGCGCGGGGCGTCCGCGGCCTTGACGCGGGTCAACGCCGCAGTCCCGCCTCGGCCGCGACCGCGCGGGCGAGCAAGGGCTCCGCGCCACCGGGTGACATTTCGAGCTCCGCGGCCGCGAGGCTGCGGGCGTAGGCGCAGATGTCCCTGCGGGTGTCGAGGGCGCGTTCACGCGTTCGCTCGCACTGCGCGACGGCATCGCCCGCGCGCTGGAGGCGCTCCGCCGCCAGGGGCGCGCCGTGCACGCTGTCCTCGAGGCGCCCGAGCAGGCGAAGGGCCGCGACGAGGGCGGTGAAAGTGGCGGGGTCGGTGCAAGCCTCGGGACTCGCCAGCGTCACGGGCCGTCCGCGGTAGAGGAACGTGAGCTGGCACGCCCGGCCGGCGGGACGCACGTCGAGCCGCAAGCGCTTCGGACCGGACATCCAGGGCAGCCAGCGGGCGAAGAACCCTTGCGGCGCGTAGCAACCCGCCCCGGCTGCGCTCACCGCCTGGGCGCGGTCCTTGAAGGCCGGTGCTTCACAGTCGAATCCGGCCAGCCGCCAAGTGCGCTTCGACTCGTCGACCCGCAGCGCGCCCTGCCAGTCCGCGGGCGCACGCAGGCGGCCGAAGAGGCTCGCGTACACCGGGTCCGCGAGCTCGCTCCCGTCGCGATACAGGCGCAGCCGCGCCGCCGTGTCCACGGGCTCGATGACGCGAAGGTCGACATGGCGCGGTCCGTCCACCGTTTCGGGGACCGAGGTGCCGTACGCGAACTGCGAAGCGGGGATGAGCATCTGGTACGGCGGCGCGTCCCCGCGCTCCTTCCACGCGAGCGCATACGCATCGCTCACGTTCACCGAGCGCACGGCCGAGCGCTGCGTGATCGGGAGATCGGTGCGATGCGGCATCTCGACGGCTTCGCGAGCGCTGGATCCTCCCGCACCACCCGGGCGTTTCACGAAATAGCTGCCCACGCCCGCCGCGACGACCAGCATTGTGCCCACCGCGCCGAGCAGTTGCGCGGAGGATCGGTTCGCGGCGTCCACGAGGCCGCGGATCGCGAGCACGAGGCCGACGAAGCCCGCGCCCATCATCATGCTGCCGAGCACCGCGAAGAGGATCGTTCCCGCGGGGGAGCCTTCGGTCCTGAAATTGATGTCGCCGAACGAATAGGCGATGCCCGCCGCGAACGCGAGCAGCGCGGCGCCCAGGCCGGCCATGACGAACGGCGCCTTGCGCAACAGGCGCCAGACGAAAACGACGACTGCGACGATCGCGGCCGCGAGGGCGGCGGCGATGAGATCGCCCAGGAAATCCATCAGCATGGCCGGCAGTATGGCAAGAAAAAGGGCGGGCCCCGATGGGGCCTGCCCTTCGTCACCGCGAAAACTCCGGCTACGCGGCCTTCTTCGGCGGCGCGGAGAAGGCGCCCGCGCCCTTCAGCGAAGCGACCTTCGCCTCGTCGTAGCCCAGCACGTTTTTCAGCACGTCGTCGGTGTGCTCGCCCAGCGTCGGGCTGCGCTCGATCTTCGCCGGCGAAGCCGAGAGCTTGATCGGCATGCCGACGTTGAACCACTTGCCGCGCTGCGGATGGTCCAGCTCGACCCACATGTCGCGGCCGCGCACGTGCTCGTCGGTCGCGAGGTCCGTCGTGGACATGATCGGGCCGCACGGAACGTCGAGCGGATTGAGGATGGCCATCAGCTCGCGCTTGGTGTGCTTCTCGGCGAACTTGTTGAGCAGCGTCCACACGAGCTGCTGGTTCTTGCGGCGCTCGGCGATCGTGGCCACGCGCGGATCGTTGGCGAGGTCGGGCACGCCCACGTCGGGACCGATGCGGTTGGCCAGCGCCGTCCACACCGCCTCCTGCACGACGACGTACAGCCAGTCGTTCGCGCCGTGCGGCTTGCAGTGGATCGCGTTGCCGAGCTGGCCGCCGCCCGAGTCGTTGCCGGCGCGCGGGACGTCGCCCATGTTCTGGTAGGTCGGCACGGAGAATTCGGCGAGCGACTGGCGCGTGAGGCGCTGGTGGTCGCGGAACTTCACGCGGCAGAGGTTCATCACGCCGTCCATCATCGCGACCTCGACGTACTGGCCCTGGCCGGTGCGCGTGGCCTGGTGCAGCGCGGCCAGCAGGCCGATGGCCAGGTGCAGGCCCGTGCCGGAATCGCCGATCTGCGCGCCGGTCACGAACGGGGGTCCATCCGGTACCCCTGTTGTACTCATGGCCCCGCCCATCGCCTGCGCGACGTTCTCGTAGGCCTTGAATTCCGCGTACGGGCCGGAGGAGCCGAAGCCCTTGATCGAGCCCATCACGATCTTCGGGTTGATCTCGTGGATCTTGTCCCACGTGAAGCCGAGGCGGTCCAGCACGCCGGGGCCGAAGTTCTCCATCACGATGTCGCACTTCTTCACGAGGTCGACGAAGACGGCCTTGCCTTCGGGGCTCTTCATGTTCACGGTGATCGAACGCTTGTTGCAGTTCAACATCGTGAAGTAGAGCGAGTCGGCGTTGGGCACGTCGCGCAGCTGTCCGCGCGTGGCGTCGCCCTGCGGCGGCTCGAACTTGATGACGTCCGCGCCCATCCACGCCAGCAGTTGCGAGCACGTCGGACCCGCCTGCACGTGGGTCATGTCGAGGATGCGTACTCCCTTGAGAGCTTCCATAACGCTTCGCTTTCCTTGTTAAGGCGTCCTCCGCAGATAAACGCGGATAAACGCCGATGAGCTTTGTGGGGTTATCTGCGTTTATCCGTGTTTATCTGCGGAGGAAGCCGTTTGCCTTATTTCTTTTTTGCCGCGGAGGGATTGAGCGACGTGATGCGGCCACTCTCGGTGCCCGCGGTTTCGTCGATCACCGCGTTGATGAGCGTGGGCTTGCGCGACTGGATCGCCTCTTCCATGGCCTTCCTCAGCTCGGCCGGCGTCGTCGCGTTCACGCCCACGCCGCCGAAGGCTTCCATCACCTTGTCGTAGCGCGCGCCCTTCACGAACACGGTCGGGGCCGGGTCGCGCCCGGTGGGATCGACGTCCGTGCCCTTGTACACGCCGTTGTTGTTCATGATGACGATGCACACCGGCAGGTTGTAGCGGCAGATGGTCTCGACTTCCATGCCCGAGAAGCCGAACGCGCTGTCGCCTTCGATCGCGATCACCGGCTGCTTCGTCACGACGGCCGCGGCCACGCAGTAGCCCATGCCCACGCCCATGATTCCCCACGTCCCGACGTCGATGCGCTTCCGGGGCTTGTACATGTCGACGATGGAGCGGGTGAAGTCGAGCGCGTTGGCGCCTTCGTTCACGAGCATCGCGTCCGGGTTGGCCTTGACGATGTCGCGCACGACGTTGAGGGCGCTGTGGAAATTCATCGGCGAAGGATCCTTGGCCAGCGTCTCGGCCATCTTCGCGACGTTCTTGTTCTTGCGCTCGGCGATGGCGTCGATCCATTCCTTCGGGGGCTTGTTCCAGCCGCTGCCGACGCCCTTCAGCAGCTCGGCCACGCAGGAGCCGATGTCGCCGACCAGCGGCGCCGCGATGGGCACGTTGCTGTCCGCCTCCTGCGGCGAGATGTCGACCTGGACGTACTGCTGGCCGCCCCAGGCCTTGTGGTCCTTGCCGCCCCAGGTCTTGCCCTTGCCGTGCGAGAGCAGCCAGTTGAGACGCGCGCCGATGAGCACGACCACGTCGGCTTCGGGAAGCACGTACGAACGCGCGGCGCCCGCGGCCTGCTCGTGCGTGTCGGGCAGGAGGCCCTTGGCCATCGACATGCAGAGGTAGGGAATGCCGGTCTTTTCGACCAGCGCCTTGATGTCCGCGTCGCATTGCGCGTAGGCCGCGCCCTTGCCGAGCAGGATCAGCGGCTTCTTCGCGGACTTGAGGAGGTCCAGTGCGCGCGCCACCGCATCCGGCGCGGGGAGCTGGCGCGGCGCGGCATCGACGACCTTGATCAACGACGCCTTGCCCGCGGCGGCTTCCATCGTCTGCGCGAAAAGCTTCGCGGGCAGGTCGAGGTACACGCCCCCGGGCCGGCCCGAGACCGCGGCACGGATGGCGCGCGCGAGGCCGACACCGATGTCCTCGGCATTCAGGACGCGGAAGGCCGCCTTGCACAGCGGCTTCGCGATGGCGAGCTGGTCCATCTCCTCGTAGTCGCCCTGCGAGAGGTCGACGATCTCGCGCTCGGAGGAGCCGGAGATGAGGATCATCGGGAAGCAGTTGACGGTGGCGTGCGTGAGCGCCGTGAGGCCGTTCAGGAAGCCGGGGGCGGAAACGGTGAGGCAGATGCCCGGCGTCTTCGTGAGGAAGCCCGCGATCGACGCGGCGTAGCCCGCGTTCTGCTCGTGCCGGAACGAGATCATCCGCAGCCCTTCGGCCTGGAGCTTGCGCGTGAGGTCGGTGATGGGGATCCCGGGCAGGCCGAAGACGGTGTCGATGCCGTTCAGCTTCAGCGCCTCGATGACCAGCTGGAAGCCGTCGATCGTTTCCTGGGGCTGCGCGGGGGCGGCCGGACTGCCCGCCGGAGCCGTGGCGGGGGCGTTGAAGCCGGGTTGGGGGACGGTGGCCATCTGGGAATCCTCCGAGGATGAAGCGGCCGCTTCGTGAGTGCGGACAAGGGCTACAATGTTAAGAACCCGCCCGATGCTACAGCCTTGATTCGGGTCAATTTTCGCTACCCGTTCCGATGACATCGCTGGTCAACCATCCGCAGCGCGAGAGCCTGCTGAAGCGCCTCGAGGAAAACATCGTCCTGCGGCGCCTGAAACCCGCCGCCTTCAAGGCCCTCGAACCCCACCTCGCCATCGTCGACTACCGGAAGGGCGACGTCCTGCTCTCCCAGGGCGCCCACGAGATGGAGCAGTACTTCGTGCTGGACGGCGTCCTGAAGCGCGTGGTCGCCAGCCCCGAGGGCAAGGAGATGATCCTGCGCTTCGCGAAGGAAGACGACATGGACACGAGCTATGCGGCCTGGAAGCTGCGCACGCCCGCGCCCTACTCCATCCGCGCCGTGACCAAGGCGCAGGTCGCGAAAATGCCGCTGCCGGCGTGGGTCGCCTTCCTCGACGCGAACCCGGAACTGAAGGACGACTTCGAATACGAGGTCATGCACCTGATGAGCGAGGTGATGGCCCACACGATCACCCTGCACCTGCTCGATGCGCCGGGACGCGTGCATCGCTTCCTGCGCAAGCACCCCGAACTCGCCGAGCGCGTGCCGAAGAAGGAACTCGCTTCCTACCTGAACCTCTCCGCCGAGACGCTTTCGCGCCTGAAGCACGCGGGGAAGATCTAGCCCTTGTCCTTCACCTGCGACGGGAAACGGTAGAGGCCGCCGGCCATGGTGCGCAGGTGGTCGTCGAGGCCCGAGGACCCCGGCAGGCCCGTGATCACCGCGTGCACGCGCTCGCGCTCCTTCTCGTTCGCGACGATGCCGCGCAGGTTCACCCGGCCGTCGATGACTTCGATCACGATGTCCACGTCGGACGTGCGCGCGTCGGCGCGCAGCGCGGCCCGTGCCTTCGCCTGGAGGGCGAGGTCGGCCAGTTTCCGGCGCGAGGCCGGCGTCTCCTGGAAAGCCGCGCTCTTCGCGAGGCGCACGACCATGTCCACGCAATCGGGAATCGGGATGCGCTCGGAGTTGAGCGTGAGGTCGTAGAGCGTGGGGTCGCCCCATTCGACCTTGAAGCTCTCGCCCATGCGCGCGGCGCGCGCCGCGTCGTCCACCTCGATCTCGCGGCGGGCCAGCGCTTCGTCGTCGGTCTCGAGGCGTTCCATCAGGCGCTTCACCCGCAGCTCCAGCGGCGCGCTCACCTGCACGCACGGGATGTGCGGCACCGGGTGGAGCAGGAGCGTGGCGCCCCAGCCGCGGATTAGCACGTTGCCCTTGAGCGCCAGTTCGTAGATCTCGTCGGCGGTGAAGATCGAGATGGTCTTCTCGTCGGCCGACCACTTCTCGATCTTGCTCGCCTTGCCCTCGCGGATGCGGCGGATCAGGCTCTTCTTCACCTGCATCTTGCCGGCCACCGTATCGCCGACTTCGTGGCGCACCTGCTGCAGGCCGAGCTCCTCGCACACGCCGAGGGCCACGTCCTTGCCGAGCGAGGCCATTTCCTGGGTCATCGCGATGACGGGCATGTCAGGCTCCCTGTCCGTTGCTGCCGTTGCGCCCGCGCACGATCTCGAGGCCCTTGCTGATCAGCGGCCAGAAGAGCAGCAGCAGCGCGAGGCCCGTGATCGTGCCCACCAGCGCATTCGAGAAGAACGCACGCAGGTCGCCCTGCGAGCCGAGCATGGCCTGGCGGAAGGCGTTCTCGGCGCTGTCGCCCAGCACCAGCGCCAGCACCAGCGGGGCCATCGGATAGTCGAGCTTCTTGAAGGCATAGCCCATCACGCCGAAGACCAGCATCATCCACACGTCGAACATCGAGCTGTGCACCGTGTACGCGCCGATGGCGCAGATCACGAGGATCACCGGCGCGATGATCGCGAAGGGCACGCGCAGGATCGCGGCGAAGAGCGGCACGCACGTGAGCACCACGATCAGTCCCACGATGTTGCCGAGGTACATCGAGGCGATGAGGCCCCAGACGAAGTCCGGCTTCTCGACGAACAGCAGCGGCCCCGGCTGCAGGCCCCAGATCAGCAGCCCGCCCAGCAGAACCGCCGCCGTCGGCGAGCCCGGCACGCCGAGCGTGAGCATGGGCAGCAGCGCGGAAGTACCGGCGGCGTGAGCGGCCGTCTCGGGCGCCACGACGCCTTCCACCATGCCGGTGCCGAACTTCGGGCCGTCCGGCGACATCTTCTTCGCGAGGCCGTAGCTCATGAACGAGGCCGGCGTGGCGCCCCCCGGGACGATGCCCATCAGGCAGCCGACGATGGAGGAGCGGACCGACGTGAGCCAGTAGCGCGGCAGCTCCTTCCACGTGTCGAGCACGACGCGCATGTCGAGCTTGGCCTTGGCGCCCTTGAACTCGAGGCCCTCCTCGATCGTGAGGAGGATCTCGCCGATACCGAAGAGGCCGATCACCGCGATGAGGAAGTCGAAGCCGCGCAGCAGCTCCATGAACCCGTACGTGAGGCGCAACTGGCCCGTCACCGTGTCCGTGCCGACCGCGGCGAGCGCGAAGCCCAGCATCATGGAGGCGATGGTCTTGAAGGGCGAGCCCTTCGACATCCCGACGAACGCGCAGAACGTGAGCAGGTAGACCGCGAAGAACTCGGGTGGACCGAAGCGCAGCGCGAACTTCGCCACGAGCGGCGCCATGAAGGTGATCAGCAGCACCGCCACCAGGGCGCCCACGAAGGACGAGGTGAACGCAGCGGTGAGCGCCGCGCCGGGCCTTCCCTTCTGCGCCAGCGGATAGCCGTCGAAGGTGGTCGCCACCGACCAGGGCTCGCCCGGGATGTTGAAGAGGATCGACGTGATGGCGCCCCCGAAGAGCGCGCCCCAGTAGATGCACGACAACAGGATGATGGCCGAGGTGGTTCCGCCGGGCTGCGACGCCATGGAGAACGTGAGCGGCAGCAGGATCGCCACGCCGTTGGCGCCGCCCAGGCCGGGCAGCACGCCGATGATCACGCCGAGGATGATCCCGGCGAGCATCAGCATCAGGTTGAACCACGAGAGCGCGACCTGGAAGCCGCCGATGAGGCTCTGGATCTCTTGCATGTGCGCTTGCCCCCGTTATTGGAAACCGAGGAGGGCTTCGATCGGCCCCTTCGGCAGCGGAACCTTGAACCAGATCTCGAACATGACGAAGAACGCGGCGACCGTCCCCACCGAGACCGCGCCGATCTTCAGCCACGTGTACTTGCCCAGGTAGCGCATGAACACCGCGATGAAGATCACCGAGGCTTCGTAGATGCCGAGCGAGTAGAGCGGATTGGCGATGAGCGCCACGTAGACCGCGTACGGCACCATCACGATCAGCACCATCTTCAGCTGTTCCCAGGTCACGAACGGCTTGTCGCCGGCCGCCCCGGGCTTCAGCGCCGAGATGAGGTTGATGACCGACGCGATGCAGATGATCACGCCGATGTAGAACGGGAAGTATCCCGCTTCGGGTCCGTCGGATCCCCACGTCGATCCGAGCCTGCGGCTGTCGTAGACCACGAGGGCCCCGGCGGCGAGGAACAAAAGCGCCGCGACGATCTCCCACAAGCGTAACGAACCGACAGCCTTCTCCTGGCGCGCCTCGTCCATCCCCGCTCCTTGTTCTCAGGTGGTGGTGGTCGACCCCGGGGAACCCCGGGGCCCGGCCCCGCGACTACTTCGCGAGGAAACCCGCTTCCTTCATGAGGTTCTGGTGCAGCTGCTCGTTCTTCGCGACCCAGTCGGCGTAGTCCTTGCCCTTCAGCGCCGTGGTGTTGAAGGCACCTTCCTCGATGAATTTCTTCCACTCCGGGGTCTGGCTCACCTTTTCCAGCACGCCGACGTAGTACGCGACCTGGTCGGGCGTCGCGCCGCCGGGCATGAAGATGCCGCGCAGCATGAGGTAGTTCGCGTCGAGGCCCGCTTCCTTGCAGGTGGGGATGTCGCCCCAGGCCATGTCCTTCGTGACCTTTTCCTTGTACGGCATGCGCTGCGTGTCGAACACGCAGAGCGGGCGCAGGCTCCCCGCGCGCCACTGGGCGACGGCCTCGATCGGGTTGTTCACCGTGGAGTCGACGTGCTTGCCGACGAGTTGCGTGGCCACTTCGCCGCCGCCCTTGTACGGGATGTACGTGAACTTGGCGCCCGACTGCTTCTCGATCGCCGCGGTGAGGATCTGGTCTTCCTGCTTCGAACCGGTGCCGCCCATCTTGAACTTGTTGGCCCCGCCCGCCTTCACGGCGTCGACGTATTCCTTCGCGTTCTTGTACGGCGTCTCGGAGTTCACCCACAGGACGAACTCGTCGAGCGCCATCATGCGCACCGGCGTGAGGTCCTTCCAGTTGAACGGCACGCCCGTGGCGAGCGGCGTGGTGAACAGGTTGGACAGGGTGATCACGATCTTGTGCGGGTCGCCCTTGGCGCCCTTCATGTCGAGGAAACCCTCCGCGCCGGCGCCGCCGCCCTTGTTCACGACGACCATGGGCTGCTTCATCAGATTGTGTTTCGCGATGATCGACTGGATCAGGCGCGCCATCTGGTCGGCGCCGCCGCCCGTACCAGCGGGGACGATGAACTCCACGGTCTTCGTCGGTTCCCACGCGGCCAGGGCCGGCACGGACATCGCGGTGAGCAGGACGCCGGCGAGCGCGGCCAGGCGGCTACGGAAGGAAAGGCGGTACGTCATGGCAAGTCTCCTCGATTTTTTTGGACGGAACTGCAAATGTTCCGGGACTTTGTGCCGCGCGCGGCGAAACCGCGCGGGGGCCCGCCTGTCCCTAGCGGGCCGTGTCGGATTTGACGGATTCTGGATGGGCTCCCTGGCTTTCGAGGTGCTCGGCGGCGGCTTCCTTCAGGTTGCGTCCCGCGAGGAAGCGGCCCAGGCCGACCACGAAGATCGCGCCCGCCGCGGCCACGATGTACTTCACCATCGGCGGATACTGGCTGGTGAAGGCTTCGATGGCCTTGTCTTCCCAGGCCATCTCGCCCGCGACGAACCCGAGCAGGCCGGCGCCGATCGTGATGATGATGGGCCAGCGCTCCATCAGCTTGAGCAGCAGCGTGGCGCCGAAGATGACGAGCGGAATGGAGATCGCGAGGCCGGTGATCAGCAGGCCCCAGTGGCCGCCGGCGGCCGCGGCCACGGCGATCACGTTGTCCAGGCTCATCACGAGGTCGGCGACCAGGATGGTGCGGATGGCCACGCCGAGGTTGGAGCTGGACTCGATGTTGTCCTCGCCGTCCTCCGGCAGCAGCAGCTTCACGCCGATCCAGAGCAGCAGCACGGATCCGATGAGCTTCAGCCACGAGAGTTCGAGCAGCGCCACCGCGAAGAGCGTGAGCACGATGCGCATGATGACCGCGGCGCCCGAGCCCCAGAAGATCGCCTGCTTCTGCTGCTTCGGAGGCAGCGACCGTGCCGCGAGCGCGATCACCACGGCGTTGTCGCCGGACAGGACGATGTTCACGCCGATGATCTTGAGCAGTGCGGTCCAGAGGACGGGATCGTCGAATGCCATGGTCTTTTCGTGTCGAGAGGCAGGGCGGGGCTTATAATTTTACGCGCTAACGGCGAAAGGTAGTGACCGGCTGTGGGATTGGCCTTGACTTGCATCAAGAGGGTTCGGCGCATGGCTTGCGTCGCGCTGCTGGCCGCGCACGCAAGCGGTGCGTTGGCGGACCCCGCGTCCGACACGGAACTGCTCGCGGCGAAGTCGGCCGCGCAACGCGGCAACGTGAAGGCGCTCGAATCCGCTCGCGCGAAGCTGGCAGGACACCTGCTCGAATCCTATCCGGCTTATTGGTTGCTGCTGGCGCAGTTGGGCCAGGGCCAGGGGGATCCCGCGCAGGTGCAGGCCTTCCTCGCGCGCTACGCGGACACGCCGCTCGCCGACAGCTTGCGCCGCGAGTGGCTGAAGGTGCTCGGCGCGTCGGGGTCGTGGGACCTCTTCGGCGCGGAGTACCCGAAGCTCGTGGGCGAAGACGTCGACCTCACCTGCCTTGCGTTCCAGGGACGCCTCGCGCGCGGCGATGCGGAAGTCGGCCCCGAGGCGCGCTCGCTCTTCCTTTCCGGGCGCGAACTGCCGACGAGCTGCGATCCGGTGTTCACGGCCCTGGTGGCCGCGAAGCGGATCGAGGCCTCCGATACCTGGGAGCGCGTGCGCAAGCTGCTCGCGGCCAACAGCGTGCGCGACGCGAAGCGCGCGAACGCGCTCACGAAGCCCACGCAGGCCTTCAACGACAAGACGCTCGACCGTGCCGCGGCCGACCCGGTGAAGTTCCTCGTGCACGAGAAGTCGCCGATCCTCGACCGCGCCTCGAAGGAACTCACGATCTTCGCGGTGGAGCGCCTGGCGCGCACAAAACCCGAGGAGGCGGCCGAACGCCTGGTCCTTTTCGCGCACCGCCTGGGCCCCGACGACGCGCGCTTCGCCTGGGCGCAGGTGGGCTACCACGCCGCGGCTTCACACCATCCGCGGGCGCTCGAGTACTACGCGCTGTCCGGCGACTTCCCGCTCACCGACGCGCAGTTCGCGTGGAAGGCGCGCGCGGCGATGCGGGCCGGGGAATGGAAGACGGTCCTCGCGGCCATCCAGGGGCTCTCGCCCGAGGAAGCGCGCGAATCGCAATGGCGCTACTGGCGCGCGCGCGCGTTGCACGAGCTGGGGAGCCCGGAGGGCGCCCACGCGCTGCTGAAGATGCTCGCGGGCGAGAACAATTTCTACGGCCTGCTCGCCGCCGACCAGCTCGGCCTCGCGGTGGCGCCGGTGTGGGACGGCTACCGGCCGACGCCGGCCGACCTCGATCGCGTGCGGGCCCTGGCGGGTGTGCAGCGCGCGCTCGAGCTCTACCGGCTGGACCTCGATCCGGAAGCCTTCCGCGAGTGGGCCTGGGCCGTGAAGGGCCTGGACGACAAGGACCTGCTCGCCGCCGCCGAACTCGCGCGCGCGGCCGGCGAGCCCGACCGCGCAGTGAACACCGCCGAGCGGACGCTCGCGCTGCACGACTTCGCGCAGCGCTACCCGGTTCCGCATCGCACCGCGCTCACTGCCGCGGCCGGCCAGTTCAGCGTGAACGAAGCGTGGCTCTACGCGATCATCCGGCAGGAGAGCCGCTTCGTGCCGACCGCGCGCTCGCGCGTCGGGGCCACGGGCCTCATGCAACTCATGCCCGCCACCGCGCGCTGGGTCGCGCGCCAGATCCCGCTGCCGGGTTTCCAGCCGGCGATGCTCACGCAGCCCGACGTGAACATCCAGATGGGCACGTACTACTTCAAGCGCGTGATGACCGACCTGGGCGATCCGGTGCTCGCCACCGCGGCGTACAACGCGGGCCCCGGCCGCGCGCGGCGCTGGCGTGCGGAGAAGCCCCTGGAGGGCGCGATCTACGCCGAGACCATCCCGATCCCCGAGACCCGCGACTACGTGAAGAAGGTCGTGGCGAACACGTGGTACTACACCCATCGGCTCACCGGGCAGGCGCCGAGCATGCGCGCGCTCGTCGGCACGGTGCCCGGCCGCACGGCGGATGCGCCCGATGCGGCCGCGTTGGCCGCGGCGATTCCCTGAGGCGCCCGCGATGAGCGTCGGCATCGTCGGAGGCACCGGATTCATCGGCCGCGCGTTGGGCGAGCAACTGACGCAGCGCGGCCGGGGCCTGCGCGTGTTCACGCGCCGCGCGACCCATGCCTCCGTCCTGCGCGTGTATCCGCAGCTCGAGGTCTGCCTGGCCGATCCGCAGGACGAAGCCGCGCTCGCGCGCCACTTCGAAGGACTGGACGCCGTGGTGAACCTCGCGGGCATCCTGCACGAACGCGGGCGGCAGACGTTCCAGGCCGTGCACGTGGACATCCCGCACAAGGTCGTCAACGCCTGCCGGGCCGCGGGCGTGAAGCGGCTGGTGCACGTGAGCGCGTTGGGCGCCTCCGAGTCCGCACCCAGCGCCTACCTGCGCAGCAAGGCGCTGGGCGAGAAGGCCGTGCTCCAGGGCGCGGGCGAGAACCTCGCGGCGGTGGTCTTGCGGCCCTCGGTGGTCTTCGGGCGCGAGGACGGGTTCACCAATTCCTTCGCGGCGATGGCTCGCCTGCTTCCCGTGATCGCCCTGCCTGCCGCGCAGGCCCGGCTGCAACCGATCTGGGTCGAGGACGTGGCTCGGGTGATCGCCTTCGAGGCCGAAGCGCGCGACACGCTCGCCGACCCCGTGCATCTCTGCGGGCCGCGTGCCGTATCGCTCCAGGAAGTCGTGGCGTTCATCGCGTCGCTCGTCGCGCCGCACACGCGCGTGCTCCCGATGCCCGACGCCCTCGCGAACCTGCAGGCGGCGGTGCTGGAGCGCCTGCCCGGCCCGCTGCTCACGCGCGACAACCTGCGCAGCCTCAGCGTGCCCAATACTTGTGGAGCCCCGTTCCCCGCGCGCTACGGTTTCGCGCCGGCGTCGCTCGAGGCGATCGTGCCCGCCTACCTCACCGCCGCCCATAGCCGCGGCCGCTATGCCCGCTACCGCGCGGGCCGCTAGCGCATGAAAGCCTACGTGGTGGGTGGCGCGGTGCGCGACGAACTGCTGGGCCTCGAGGTGCGGGACCGCGACTACGTCGTCGTCGGAGCAACGCCCGAGGAGATGGCGAGCCAGGGCTTCAAGCCCGTGGGCGCGGACTTCCCGGTGTTCCTGCATCCGGAGAGCCACGAGGAATACGCGCTCGCACGCACCGAGCGCAAGACCGCGCCCGGCTACAAGGGGTTCACGTTCCATGCGTCGCCCGAAGTGACCCTCGAGGAGGACCTGCAGCGGCGCGACCTCACGATCAACGCGATGGCGCGCGCGCCCGACGGCACGCTCGTCGACCCGCATGGCGGGCAACGCGATCTCGCCGCCCGGGTGCTGCGGCACGTGAGCCTCGCGTTCGCCGAGGATCCCGTGCGCATCCTGCGCGTCGCGCGCTTCGCCGCGCGCTTCGGCTTCGCGGTCGCGCCGGAGACGATGGCCCTCATGCGCAAGATGGTCGCCGCCGGCGAGGCCGATGCGCTGGTGCCGGAGCGCGTCTGGCAGGAGATCGCGCGCGGGCTGCAGGAGAAGTCCCCGTCGCGGATGCTGGCCATCCTCGACGAGTCCGGCGCCCTGGCGCGGATCCTCCCGGAGCTGGAAGACGCGCTCGCCGCGCAGCCGGGTACGCGCGAGCAATTGGCCGCACGCATCGATCACGCCGCGCAGTCGGGTGCGCCGCTACCGGCGCTTTACGCCGCGCTGCTGCTCGACACGAGTCCCGAAGCTGCCGCGGCCGTCTCGAAGCGCGTGAATGCGCCCTCCGACTGCCGCGACCTCGCCGTGCTGGCCGTGCGGGAACGCGGCTTCCTCGCGAATCCCGGCAGCCCCGGGGCCGAGCAATGGCTCACGCTGCTCGAGCGCTCCGATGCTTTCCGGCGCCCCGAGCGCCTCGCGATGCTGGCGCAGGTGGCGCAGGCCGATCGGCCCGGCGCACCGCCGCTGCTGCCCAGGCTGCAACGGATGCTGGCCGACGCGCGCCAGGTCGACGCGGGGGCACTCGCCCGCGAGTACCCGGACGACATTCCGGGCGCGATCCGCCGCGCCCGCCTCGCCGCCATCGCCGCGTCCGGCTGAAAAAAAAGCCCCCGGCTCGCGCCAGGGGCTCCATCGGAACTGCGTGTATTGCGAAACGCGATCTAATTGGCGCGGCGCGATCTACTTCGCGCGGCGAGCTTTGGCGGCGGACTTCTTCACCGTCGCGACGTTCTGCTCGACGGCCTTGCCGACCGTGTCGTAGAACTGCTTGTTGATCGAGACGGCGTTGTCGTAGGCGCTCTGCGCGGCGGCGAAGGCCGACTTCACGTTGCCCAGGACGGTCTCGGAGCCGGCGGGCGCGTACTTGAACGCCTCTTCCAGCGCGGCCACGGCGGCGGTGTTCATCTCGGCGCCCTGCTTCTCGAAGACGCGCTTCAGTTCGTCGCCGGCTTCGCTGGCGGTTTCGAACGTGGTACGCGAGAACGCGTAGGCACGCTTCATGGCCGGCTCGATGGCGGCGGAGTTGATCGCGAAGATCTCCTGCACGTCGCGCGCCGAGGCGATCGACTGGGCGTGGCTGGTGGCGGCTTCCACGGATTCGCGGGCGGCGCCCAGGCCGAGTTCGGCGAATTTTTCGGCGTTCGCCACGGACAGCTTGGCGAAGTAGGCGAACTGGTCGATGGCGGCTTCGTTCGCGGCGGTGAGTTGGTCGATCTTGTACATGGTGGGATCTCCTGAGTAGGGTAGGTTTCGCGCGAATTGCTGCGCTGCACAAGACACATTTTAGGCCAATGACCGCCTAAGTCAAGGGGTTTTGCCTGTTTTTTGTTGCAGTGCAGCAGAGCCCGGAAAATCAAGGATTTAGCGGCTGCGCCGAACCCCGGACGCCCACCCCTGGAAAGCAAAGCCCCTTCCCGGGGGCTTCACTAAGGCTTCCTCCGCAGATAAACACAGATAGACGCCGATGACTCCCTCAAGCAATCAAGAAGACTTTCAAGGAAGCTTTGGGGGTTATCTGCGTTTATCCGCGTTTATCTGCGGAGGGCGCCTGAATAGAAAAGGCCGCCCGTGGGCGGCCTTTGGCCTGGATTCCCGCTTTCGCGGGAATGACGCCTACTGGACGTTGAGCCCCTTCTCCTTGAAGTACTTGAGGGCACCCGGGTGGAACGGGATCGGCGAAGCGCCCGTCATCTGGTTGCCCATCTCGAGGAAGGCGGCGTCCTTGTGGACCTTCACCAGCTCGTCCTTCTTCTCGAAGAGCGTCTTGGTGATTTCGTAGACCAGCTTCTCGTCGGCATTGGCCGGCACGACGATCAGGTTCCACACGTCCACGTTCGTCGTCTCGCGCGTTTCGCCGGGATAGGCGTTGGCGAGGATGCGGTTCTTCACGTAGATCGGGCCGTACTTCTTGCGCATGCCTTCGGCGCCCTCGCCGTGGTCGACCAGCTTGAGCTTCTTGCCCGGCGTGGCGGCGAGGTCGGTCACGGCCGGCGTGGGCACGCCACCCACCCAGGTGAACGCGTCGATCTTGCCGTCCTTGATCGCGTTGACGCTCTCGGCCACGGACAGGCGCTCGCGCGTGACGTCCTTGTTCGGGTCCAGGCCGAAGGCCTCGAGCAGGCGCATCGACATCACTTCCGTGCCGCTCACCGGGGCGCCCGTGGCGATGCGCTTGCCCTTGAGGTCGGTCATCTTGTTGATGCCCGTGCCTTCCACCGTGACCACGTGCATGCGGTTCGGGTAGAACACCACGAGCGTGCGCAGGGGCACCTTGTCCTTGAACTTGTCGAGGCCGTTGTACGCGTCCCACGCGGAGTCGGCCATCGTGAAGCCCATCTCGGACTTGCCGCCGCCGATGAGCTGCAGGTTGGCCACCGAGCCCGCCGTCACTTCGGCCGTGGCATCCACGCCCGGCACGTGCTTCGAAAGGACGGACGCGATGCCGCCGCCCAGCGGGTAGTACACGCCGCCGGTGCCGCCCGTGCCGATGGAGATGCGCGTGCGCTTCTCCTGGGCCTGTGCGACGGTTGCGGCGCCCACGGAAATCATTGCGGCCAGCACGGCCACGGCGAATCTTTTCATGCTCCTCGCTCCTCGCTGATGCATCCCGACACTCTACGGCCTAAGGCAAACGTTGGGAACCGGAATCGTCTAACATAAAAAGTATCGACGGCTCCCCGCCGCCATACAACAACGAAAAACCCCCGAAAGGATAAGCGCATGCCACAGGTGATCGGCGTTCCCAAGGAGTTGTTTCCCCTCGAGAAGCGCGTCGCCACGGTCCCCGATGCGATCGCGAAGCTGCAGAAGCTCGGCTTCAGCGTGATCGTGCAATCGGGCGCGGGCGATGCCGCCAGCATCGGCGACGATGCCTACGCCGCCGCCGGAGCCAAGGTCGTCCCGGACGCCGCGGCCGTCTGGTCGGGCGCCGACATCATCCTGAAGGTGCGCGCTCCGGGCAAGGAAGAGGCGAACCTGCTGCGCGAAGGGCAGACGCTCATCTCCTTCATCTGGCCCGCGCAGAACCCGGACCTGATGCAGAGCCTCGCCGCACGCAAGGCGACCGTGCTCGCCATCGACTCGTTGCCGCGCACGCTGTCGCGCGCGCAGAAGATGGACGCGCTCACTTCGATGGCGGGCGTGAGCGGCTACCGCGCGGTCATCGAGGCCGCCAACGCGTTCGGCCGCTTCTTCAACGGCCAGATCACCGCCGCGGGCAAAGTGCCGCCGGCCAAGGTGTTCATCGCCGGCGCCGGCGTGGCGGGCCTCGCCGCGGTCGGTACCGCCGCCAACATGGGCGCCATCGTGCGCGCCAACGACACCCGCGCCGAAGTGGCCGACCAGGTCGTGTCGCTGGGCGGGGAGTTCGTCAAGGTCAACTACGAGGAAGAAGGCTCGGGCGGCGGCGGCTACGCCAAGGTCATGAGCGAGGGCTTCCAGGCCGCGCAGCGCGCGATGTACGCGGAGCAGGCGAAGGACGCCGACATCATCATCACCACCGCGCTGATCCCCGGGAAGCCCGCGCCGAAGCTGATCACCGCCGAGATGGTGCGCTCGATGAAGCCGGGCAGCGTGATCGTCGACATGGCGGGTGAGCAGGGCGGCAACTGCGAGCTGACCGAGCCGGGCCAGGCCGTGGTGAAGCACGGCGTCACCATCATCGGCTACACCGACCTCGTCTCGCGCCTGGCCAAGCAGTCCTCGACGCTGTACGCCACCAACCTGTTCCGCGTCGTCGAGGAGCTGTGCAAGACGAAGGACGGCGTCATCAACGTCAACATGGACGACGACGCCATCCGCGGCCTGACCGTGATCAAGGATGGCGCGGTCACGTGGCCGCCGCCGCAGCTGAAGCCGGCCGCTGTGCCTGCCAAGGCACCCGCGCCGGTCGTGGCGGAGAAGAAAGGCGGCCATGGCCACGGGGCCAGCGGCGCCCCGATGCCCGCGGGCAAGCTCGCCGCGATGTTCGCGGTGGCCGCGGTCCTCTTCCTGCTGATCGGCCTCTACGCGCCTCCGGCCTTCCTCGGGCACTTCACGGTGTTCGTGCTCGGATGCTTCGTCGGCTACCAGGTGGTCTGGAACGTGACGCCCGCGCTGCACACGCCGCTCATGAGCGTGACCAACGCGATCAGCAGCATCATCATCATCGGAGCGCTGGTGCAGATCTCGCCGCCGCTGGTCGCGGCGGTCGCGGGCGAAGGCGCCCGGCCCGACGAGCTCATCAAGTGGCTGGCGGTCGCCGGCATCGCGCTCACTGCAATCAACATGTTCGGCGGCTTCGCGGTGACGCAACGCATGCTGTCCATGTTCCAGAAATAAGGGAGCGAGACCATGTCCGCAAGCCTGGCCACCGTTTCCTACATCGCCGCCACGATCCTCTTCATCCTGAGCCTCGGCGGCCTCTCCAACCCTGAAACCTCCCGGCGCGGCAACCTGTACGGGATGATCGGCATGGCGATCGCCGTGCTGGCCACCGTGTTCGGCCCGCGCGTGACGTCCGGCGGCATCGCCTGGGTCGCGATCGCGCTCGTCGTCGGCGGCGGCATCGGCGTGTACCTCGCGCGCACCGTGAAGATGACGCAGATGCCCGAGCTGGTCGCGTTCATGCACAGCCTCGTGGGCCTGGTCGCGGTGCTCGTCGGTTATGCGAGCTACATCGACCCGAGCGCGTCGGCCGGCATGTCCGGTGCCGAGACGGCCATCCACCACATGGAGGTCTACGTCGGCGTGCTGATCGGCGCAGTGACGCTCTCCGGCTCGGTGATCGCGTTCGGCAAGCTCTCGGGTCGTGTCGGCGGCAAGCCGCTGCTGCTCCCGGGGCGGCACCTGCTGAACCTGGCGGGCCTGCTCGTCGTGATCTGGTTCGGCTACGCCTTCATGCGCGCGCCCAACATCCAGGCGGGCATGATGCCGCTCATCGTGATGACGGTGATCGCGCTGCTCTTCGGCATCCACATGGTGATGGCGATCGGCGGCGCGGACATGCCGGTGGTCGTCTCGATGCTGAACAGCTACTCGGGGTGGGCGGCGGCGGCGACCGGCTTCATGCTCTCCAACGACCTGCTGATCGTCACCGGGGCCCTCGTGGGTTCCTCCGGCGCGATCCTCTCGTACATCATGTGCCGCGCGATGAACCGCAACTTCATCAGCGTGATCGCGGGCGGCTTCGGCGGCGGCGACGCGAAGCCGAAGGCGGTGGGCGGCCCTGCGGCACCGCAGGGCGAGACGGTGTCGGTCTCCGCGCAGGAGACCGCGGACCTGCTGAAGGAAGCCAAGACCGTCGTCATCGTGCCGGGCTACGGCATGGCCGTGGCGCAGGCGCAGCACACCGTGTTCGAGATCACCAAGCGCCTGCGCGAGCTGGGCAAGACCGTGCGCTTCGCCATCCATCCGGTGGCCGGCCGCATGCCGGGCCACATGAACGTGTTGCTCGCCGAGGCGAAGGTGCCCTACGACATCGTGATGGAGATGGACGAGATCAACGAGGACTTCCCCGACACGGACGTCTCGATGGTGATCGGCGCCAACGACATCGTGAACCCGAGCGCGCTCGAGGATCCCTCGAGCCCGATCGCGGGCATGCCGGTGCTGGAAGTGTGGAAGGCGAACACGTCGATCGTCATGAAGCGCAGCATGGCTTCGGGCTACGCCGGCGTGGACAACCCGCTCTTCTACAAGGAAAACAACCGGATGCTCTTCGGCGACGCGAAGAAGATGCTCGACGAGGTGCTGGCGGCGCTGCGGGCCTAGCGGGATCCTGCGACGCGAACGACGGGCGGCGAAAGCCGCCCGTTTTCTTTAGAGCGCCATCGGCCGCGCCGACTGGAATCCCAGCAGCGGGCTGTCGATCCCCTTGCCGAAGGCGAGGACCTTGAAGAGCTCGCCCATCTCCGACGGGCTGATGAGGCGGTGCACGGCGCTCGTGGCCTTGAGCCGCGAGAGCGTCATGTTCGGATCGCCCTCGGACACCAGCACCGCGAGCCCGCTCGAAATGAGGAAGTAGGCCTGCGTGGTGAAGCCGATGACCTCGGCGCCCGCAGACTCCGCGGCCGCGCCGATGGCGGTGAAATCCACGTGGGCCGTGATGTCCTGCAGCCCGGGCAGGAAGAACGGGTCACCGTGGAAGCGATGGCGATAGTGGCAGCGCAGCGTCCCCATCGAGCGTTGCGGATGGTAGAACTCGCGCTGCGTGAATCCGTAGTCGATGAAATAGGCGACGCCGGCCTCCAGCGCGCCCGCGATCGTGCGCGCGAGCGCTTCGCCCGCAAGGCCGACCTCGGTAAGGTAGTCGTAGTCCCCGGGCGGGATCACGTTCTTCGCGCGGCGCAGGAGGTCGCCCTCGGGCATCCTCTGGTCGTCCCACGCGAATCCGGCCTCGGTCACGATCACGCCTCGCTCGAGGAGCTCGCCCTGGTGGCGCCGGACGAGGTCGAAGGGCACCACGTCCACCACTTCGTTGGCGATCACCACGCCGCGAATCGAAGCGGGCATCGCGTCGATCCACGTGAACCGGCCGATGTCGTCGGGGAAGCGCTGGGCGAGCAAAACGCGCTGGCGCTCGCGCAGGTCCGGACTCACTTCGAGCAGCAGGTAGCGCGCGGGCGCCGCGCCCTGGGCCTTCAGCTCGCCGAAGAGGTCCGCGGCCAGCTTGCCCGAGCCCGGCCCGAGCTCGAGGACATCGCCGCCGCACTTGTCGAGCACCTGGCGCACGTTGAGCGCGAGGCACTTGGCGAACATCGGGGAGATCTCGGGGGCGGTCACGAAGTCGCCCTCGGTTCCGAACTTGCGCGAGCCCGCGGCGTAGTAGCCCAGGCCGGGCGCGTACAACGCGAGGTCCATGTAGCGCGAGAAGGGGATCCAGTCGCCGGCGTCGGCGATCGCCTCGGCGATGTGCTCGGCGAGGCGGCGCGAGTGTTCCGCGGCTTCGGGCGACGGAGGCGGGAGGATCAGGTCGGCGCTGAGGGGCATGACGAGCGTTCCGCTACACTCTGTTCTTCTGCGTTAATTCGTTCGCGCCGGACTATAGCATGCACGCCAACGCCTCCCGCGCGACGCCCGGCCCCGTGGTCCTGGTCACGGGCGCGGCCCGGCGCATCGGGGCCGCGATCGCCGAATCGCTGCATGCCTCCGGCGCCCGCGTCGTCCTGCACTGCCATCGCTCCCGCGCGGAGGCCGAGGCACTGCGTGCACGCTTCGAAGCTTCCCGCGCGGGCTCGGCCGCGATCGTCTCCGCGGACCTGCTCGATAACGCCGCGTTGCCGCGCCTCGTCGCCGAAGCGGCCGCGGTGTTCGGTCGCCTCGACGGCCTCGTGAACAATGCCTCGTCGTTCCACGCGACCCCGCTCGGTGCGATCGCGCCCGCCGATTGGGACGAATTGGCCGGCACGAACCTGCGCGCGCCCCTGCTGCTCTCGCAGGCCGCGGCGCCGCACCTGAAGGCGGCGCGCGGCGCGATCGTCAATCTCGTCGACATCCACGCCGAGCGCCCCCTGCGCGACTACGCCGTGTATTCGATCGCCAAGGCGGGGCTCGCGGCGCTCACGCGTTCGCTCGCGCTCGAACTCGCTCCCGAGGTGCGCGTGAACGGCGTGGCCCCCGGCGCCATCCTGTGGCCCGAGGACGGGAAGCATTTCGCACCCGGCGAGCGCGAGCGCATCACGCGGCAGACGCCCCTCGGGCGCACCGGCGAAGCGGCCGAAGTCGCCGGCGCGGTAAAATACCTGTTGCTCGACGCCCCCTTCGTGACCGGACAGATCCTCGCGGTCGACGGCGGGCGCGGCCTCAGCCTCTAGGACTCCCGCATGACCGCCACCCCCGCCCGCGACACACGCCGGGCCGACCACGAATCCGACAAGCTCGCGAAGCGCCTGCGCCGCCTCGCGGGGCAGGCGATCGCCGACTTCTCGATGATCGAGGCCGGCGACAAGGTGATGGTGTGCCTCTCGGGCGGCAAGGACAGCTACGCGATGCTGGACCTGCTGATGCGCCTGCGCGAGAAGGCCCCCGTGCCCTTCG
This sequence comes from Betaproteobacteria bacterium GR16-43, assembly GCA_001953215.1. Classification (GTDB taxonomy): domain Bacteria; phylum Pseudomonadota; class Gammaproteobacteria; order Burkholderiales; family Usitatibacteraceae; genus Usitatibacter. Next base: position 1,828,794 of record CP019169.1, on the reverse strand, counting down.
AGCTGGTCGCCGTGAACCTCGACCAGCGCCACCCCGGTTTCCCGGAGCACGTCCTGCCCGAATACCTCGCCTCGGTCGGCGTGCCGTTCCACATCGAAGTGCAGGACACGTACAGCACGGTGAAGCGCGTGATCCCCGAGGGCAAGACGATGTGCAGCCTGTGCTCGCGGCTGCGCCGGGGCGCCCTCTATCGCGTGGCGGGCGAGCTGGGCGCCACGAAGATCGCGCTGGGCCACCATCGCGACGACGTGCTCGAGACGTTCTTCCTCAACCTGTTCTTCGGCGGCCAGCTGAAGGGCATGGCGCCGAAGCTGAAGAGCGACGACGGCAAGCACATCGTCATCCGCCCGCTCACGTACGTCGAGGAAAGCGACCTCGAGGCGTATTCGCAGCTGCGTGCGTTCCCCATCATTCCCTGCGACCTGTGCGGCTCGCAGGAGCAACTGCAACGAAAGCAGGTGAAGGCGATGCTCCGAGAGTGGGAGCGCCAACACCCGGGCCGAGTGGACACGATCTTCAACGCCCTCACGCGCGTGGCGCCGAGCCACCTGCTCGACCGCGCGCTGTTCGACTTCAACGACCTGTCCCCCGAACCCGAATCGCCGGAAGGCGCCGTCGTGCGCTTCACCCGGCCGGAAAAGCCATGACCCTCAAGCAACTCGCTTCGACCAAGAAGATCACGTCCTTCCACCCGCCCCAGCGCACGCTGATGGGCCCCGGCCCGACGGAGATCCACCCGCGCGTCCTCACCACGATGAGCCAGCCGGCCATCGGCTACCTCGACCCCGTCTTCGTCGAGATGATGGAAGAGCTGAAGGCGCTGCTGCGCTACGTGTACCAGACGGACAACGCCCTCACCTTCCCCGTCTCCGGCCCCGGTTCCGTCGGCATGGAGTACTGCTTCGTGAACCTGGTGGCCCCGGGCACGAAGGTGATCGTGTGCCGCAACGGCGTCTTCGGCGGGCGCATGCTCGAGAACGTCGAGCGCTGCGGCGGCATCCCCGTGATCGTCGACGACGATTGGGGCAAGCCCGTCGACCCGCAGAAGGTGGAAGACGCGTTCAAGGCGAACCCCGATGCGAAGCTGCTCGCGTTCGTGCACGCGGAGACTTCGACCGGTGCCCAGTCCGACGCCAAGGCGCTCACGGCGATCGCGAAGAAGTACGGCGCCCTCGTGATCGTCGATGCGGTGACCTCGCTCGGCGGCACGCAGGTCCGCGTGGACGACTGGGGCGTCGACGCGATCTACTCCGCGAGCCAGAAGTGCCTGTCGTGCACGCCGGGCCTGTCGCCCGTTTCGTTCTCCGAGCGGGCCGTCGAGCTGGTGCGCGCGCGCAAGGACAAGATCCACAGCTGGTTCATGGACATGACCCTGCTCGCGAGCTATTGGGGCACCACCAACCGCACCTATCACCACACCGCGCCGACCAATTCGCTCTTCGCGCTGCACGAGGCGCTGCTGCTGATCCAGGAAGAGGGCCTCGACAAGGCGTGGGCGCGCCATCGCCGCCATCACCTGGCGCTCAAGGCCGGTCTCGAGGCGATGGGCTTGAAGTTCTTCGTCGAGGAGAAGTACCAGCTCCCGCAGATGAACGCCGTGCTCTGCCCGTCCGGCGTGAACGAGGAGCAGGTCCGCAAGTCGCTGCTGAACGAATTCGGGATCGAGATCGGCGCCGGCCTGGGCCCGCTGAAGGGCAAGATCTGGCGCTTCGGCCTGATGGGCTACTCGTGCCGCCCCGACAACGTGATGCTGTGCCTGTCGGCGCTGGGTTCGGTGCTGATGGACATGGGCCACGCGATCAAGGTCGGCGAAGCCGAGGCCGCGGCGCACCAGGCATATGCGACGCTGCATGCGGCCGACGCGCAGCACGCACGCAAGAAAGTCGCGTAAAAAAAGGGCGCCGCGAGGCGCCCTTTTTCATTGCCCTCGAAACGGGGCTCTTACTTCTTCGGGTCCGCGGGCTTCGGCTCGACGGCCTTCGGATCCACGGCCTTGGCCGCGGTCGCGCCTTTCGGGTCCGCAGCGGGCGCAGCGGGAGCCTTCGGGTCGGCAGCCTTCGGCGCAGCAGCAGCGGCCGGGGCGACTTCCTTCTTGGCTTCCACGGCCTTCGGCGCGGCGGCCGGAGCGGTCTTCTTCGGCTCGGCCGCCTTCGGCGCGGCTACTTTCTTCGGGTCCGCGGCCTTCGGCGCAGCAGCGGCCGGGGCAGCAGCGGGTGCCGGCGCGGCGGCGGGAGCCGGAGCAGCGGCGGGTGCAGCAGCAGCGGGTGCGGCGGCCGGGGCCGGAGCCACGGGCTTCTTCTCTTCAGCGGCCTTCTTGTCCTGCGCCATCGCGCTGCCAACCGACAGGGCGAAGATCGCGCCGGTCGCCGTAGCGAAGAGGCGCTTGGTGATGTTGCTCGTCATTTTGAAAAACACTCCTGGTGCGGGGAACAGTCGATCAATGGCGGACGTGCCCTCCCCTTTGAGCCGTTCCCGCGGGGCGCACTCTAGCACGGCGGGGCATGGCGTCCTAGATGCAACCGTCTGTGTGGTACGGCACCCGCCAGGGGCTCACAATTCGTCATTTCCGGGGCCGGAAAGACTGCTTGACGGTCGCCGACAGGCGGCGGAATAATGTGCTGCTAAATTATTGAATTTAAAGTTGAACCATCCAAGGCCCGACCCAATGCAGCCTCTGAATTTGCGCCTGTTAATGGCCCTCGCCCTGACCTTCGCGTCCGCCCTCGCGTGCGCGCAGGATTTCAAGTTCTCCAACGACGAGGACGCGGACAAGGCCAAGGAAGCCGGACGCAAGGACCGCGTGCGCGCCCAGCTCGCCTCGCCGTGCCGAGACAAGATCCGCGACCAGAAGATCCTGGTGCTGGTCGGCGAGAGCCGCGTGGGCCGCATCGAGGCCAACCAGGCCGTGTACGGCCAGCATTTCGACGCCATCAACTCCCGCCTGCGTGCGGTGGGGCTTCGCACCTATACGCAGGCCGAGATCAGCGCGCAGATTGCGCAGGCCGAGGTCGATGCCTACTTCAGGAACGACCCGGACGCCGCGCTCAACGCGTCCAAAAAGCTGTCGGCGCAGTACATCCTCCGGGGCGTCATCTCCTCGCAGGCCGTGCGCAATGCCATGATCAACGTGAACCAGGTCACCATCAACATGAACTTCACGCTGACCGGCGCCGACGGCCGCCTGATCTCGCAGGCCGGCGCGACCAATGCCAGCTACGCGGGCGCCGATACGTCGGGCATGGCGCTCACCCTGATCAACGAGCGGGCCGACGAGGTCGTGGCCCGCCTGTACAGCGACTATTGCCGCAACGCCGGCGTGAAATAGGCGCCCTACCGCTTTCGTTTCAATCCAGACCCACGAGGAAACCACCATGAAGAGCCACTCCTTCCATTCGGGCCGCATCGCCGCCGCCGCCACGCTCGCGCTGATGCTCGCGGCCGTTCCGGCCCTCGCGCAGCCCACGTTCGGCAACCCGTCGCCCACGAAGGGCTCCGGATCGTCCAACAAGGCCAACGACATGGCCGACCAGGCCGCGTACAAGGACGTGGAGTACAAGAACAAGGGCAAGCGCGGCCCGGCGCTGGTCGTGATCCCGGGCGAGATCAAGAGCAACAACGCGTCCTTCACGCAGCGCTTCCTGCCGAACAACATCGCCGACTTCGGCGAGCTGGAGCTCTCCAACGCCAACTTCCCGGTGCTCGAGCGCAGCAACCTCGGTTCGCTCACGCGCGAGATCGAGCTCGCCTACAACCTGGGCGACGTCAACGCCGCGCGCAAGACCATGCAGATGGGCAAGCTCAAGACGACCAAGTGGGTCGTCAAGTTCGACATCATCAAGGCCGAGCAGGTCGCCGCGGCCAACCAGGGCTTCGACGGGCGCGCCATCGGCGGCCTGATCGGGGTGCTCGGCGGCAGCCGCGGCTCCGCGGCCGCGGGCATCGCCGCAGGCTCGGTGCAGACGCAGGACAACACCGGCGTCTGGCTGATCGGCATGCGCTACAAGATCATGGACGCCAACACCACCCAGCAGGTCGCGCAGGGCTACAAGGAGCTCAAGATGGAAGTCGGCTCCACGCAGACCAGCGTCCTGGGCGTCTCGGGTGGTGCCAAGGGCGGCGTCGGCCTCGACACGATGGTCCAGCGCCTCGTCCAGACGGCCGTGTACGACATCGACGCGAAGTACAAGTAACTCGACTCGGAGCTGAACCGGCATGGCAGAAGTCATCTCGAAACTCGGGAAGTACGTCATCCGGCGCGAGCTGGGCAAGGGCGCGATGGGGGTCGTGTACGAAGGCTTCGACCCCTTCCTCGAGCGCACGGTCGCGATCAAGACCATCAAGCCCCAGCAGCTCGTGAGCAAGGAGGCCGCCGAGGTCCTGGCGCGCTTCAAGCGCGAGGCCCAGTCGGCCGCGCGGCTCAACCACCCCGGCATCGTCGCGGTCTACGAGTACGGCGAGGCCGTCCCCGAGGACGATCGCACGATGGTCGCCACGCAGGCGACCGTCGCGGACCAATCGAAGAAAGTCGCGTACATCGCGATGGAGTTCGTGAAGGGCCGCGAGCTGCGCGATTACTTCGAGGCGAACGAACGCTTCTCGCTGCCGGACACCGCGCGCCTGATGGGCGAGATCCTCGCGGCGCTGGGCCACGCGCACGCCAACGGCGTGACGCACCGGGACATCAAGCCCGCCAACCTCATCGTGCTCGACGACGGCCGCGTCAAGATCGCCGACTTCGGCATCGCCCGCGTCGAGAAGTCCGAGCTCACGCAGGCCGGGGCCGTGATGGGCACGCCCCAGTACATGTCGCCCGAGCAGTTCCTCGGCCAGCCCGTGGACGGCCGCAGCGACCTCTTCTCCTGCGGCGTGGTGCTCTACCAGTTCCTCACCGGCGAGAAGCCGTTCACGGGGAACACCACCACCATCATGTACAAGGTGCTCCAGGAGGAGCCCCTCGCGCCCACGACGCTCAACGTCGGATTGCCGGGCGCGTTCGATACCGTCATGAAGAAGGCGATCGCCAAGGCCCCCGGCGATCGCTACCAGACCGCGGCCGAGTTCGCCGCCGCCATCCATGCGGCGGTCGAAGGCCGGACCGAAGTGAGCTCCACGGAGGCCACCGCGGTCAACGCGACCGTGCCGCCTCCGCCGCCGCGGCCGCCGTCGTCGACGATCGGTCCCGCCGCCGGCGCCCCGCGCGGTTCGGGCCAGACCTGGTCGGACGCGCCTCCCGGAATGCTGGGTGGGTCCGCAACGCCCGCCGCATCGGCCTCGCCCCCGCCGGCTGCCGCTGCCCCTGCATCGGGCTCGAACAAGAAGGTCCTTGGTGCCGTCGCGGCCGGTGTCGTCGTGGTCGCGATCGCGGCCGGTGGAATGATCTACGTCGGCACGAAGCAACGCGGCGGCGATGAGCCTTCCGTTCCGGCCTCGGCTTCGAATCCCGCGCCCGCCCCTGCGAAGCTCGCGGCCCGCGAGGGCGCGTCGGAGTCGGGCGTCGTCACCATCAGCGTGCTGGGCCTCGCGAACCCGAAGGATCCGAAGTTCAACGGTGATGCCGCGGCCGCGCAGGCCGAAGCCCTTGCCGACGCGAAACGCCAGCTCGTCGAAAAAGCCGTGGGGATGTACGTGGAGCCGGCGTCGCTCAACAAGAACTACGCGGTGATCGAGCAGAAGCTGCTGTCGCAGTCCGGCTCCTTCATCAAGACCTCGATGCAGCCGAGCGCGCCCACCCTGGGCATGGATGGCCTGATCGAGACCGAGGTCCGCGCGGAGGTGAAGTCGCGCGACGTGCAGAAGTCGCTGAACCAGCTCTCGAAGGAAGAGCGCATCGACTTCATCCGCAACAACGGCGACCCGAAGGTCGCGATCCAGATGGCGGTGGTCAACGCGGAGACGTCGCAACCCATCCGCTCGCAGCTCGCGGAGAACGTGGTGAAGGAGCGCGTCAAGTCCTTCGGCTTCCGCGTGTGGTCGAACGACGGCGAGACCGCCACCGGACCGAACGCGCGGGGCTCGGATTTCCTGATCTCCGGCGAGGCGAAGGTCAAGCCGCTGCCGTTCAAGCTGAGGGACTCCGGCCTCACGATCACCAAATACGCGCTCACCTCGTGGACCGTGAAGGCCATCGACAAGGCCACCGGCGAAGAGATCTATCTCAACACCGTGATGCCGCAGGGCGAGAGCTGGGGCTCCGAGGAAGCGGCTCTCTCCGCGATCGGCAAGCTGGTGGGCGAGGAGTTCTCGAAGAACTTCTTCCTCGCGTACTTCAACGTGGGCGTGCGCCAGACGAGCCTCGAGATCACGGGCCTGCCGGACGCGGACACCGCGAAGGCGCTGGCGCGCGAACTGCGCGGCGTGCGCCAGGTGCTGGACGTGCAACAGGTGGGCAACGGCGGCAAGTACAAGCTGGTGCTCGCCGAGAACACGCCGCCCGCCGCGGCGGTGGACGCGATCACGAAGCCGCTCAACGCGAAGCTCGGCAAGGAATGCTTCTCGGGTTCGGGCAGCAGCGAGTCGGCGATCAGCCTGAACTTCCTGCCGGCCTGCTCCGACCTGCGCGTGCGCCTGCAGACGACGCCGCCCGCCGGCCTGCTGGACGCCCCGAAGTCCCGCACCACGCCGTTGCTGCAAGGGTTGCCCACGACAAAGGCCTAGGGTTGTCCTAGGCCGTCAGGACGAACTCGACCGTATCCTCTTCGGATTGGGCCACGCTGCGGCCGAAGGCGATGCGCCCCACGCCGCGCAACATCACTTCCTCGCGGCGAAGCGCGATCTCGGTTTCGCCGGCGAAGAGCACGTAGGTTCCATTGGTGCTCTGGTCGACCAGGTAGAACTTGTCGCGGCGGCGCTCGATGCGGGCGTGGTGCCGCGAAGCCATCCGGTCCGAGATCGGCACGTTGCAGCCCACGTCGCGCCCGAGCACGATGCTCACGTTCGGCTTGTCGAGCACCAGCAGGCTCGCGCCGTACTGCAGGCGAAGGACCGACTGGCCCGTGCCCACGGGCGCGATGGTGGTGGCCATCGTCGTCAACTCTTCCTCGCCCTGCCAGATGATCTCGCAGACCTCGACGTCGTCGCCCTTGCCCTTCACGGAGAGCGCGGCGATCTTGCGCGAGGACTTGCGCAGCAGCGGCGAGAGCATGTCCACGGTCGCACGCGTGGTGATGATCTGCTGCGCGCGGGCCACGCCGGCCATGCGCGCGGCGACGTTCACCGTGTCGCCGAAGACGTCGTTGTCCTGCTCGATCACCGGCCCGGCGTGGAAGCCCACGCGGATGGCGCGCTTCACGTTGCCGACGCCCGGCAGGTCGGTGATCCGGGTCTGCATGTCGGTGGCCGCGAGGCAACCGCTGTCGGCGTCGGGCAGGACGCACATCACCTCGTCGCCGATGGTCTTGATCACGCGCCCGCCGTAGCGCGTCGTGATTCCGCGCATCGTCTCGATGCACTCGTCGATCATCTGCTTGGCCTGGGTGTCCCCGAGCGTGTCGTAGAGCTTGGTGCTACCGGCCACGTCCGCGAACAGGACCGCCATGGTCTTGGCCGGCGCCTGCGGTATGGCCTGGGCCTGGGTGACGTCGTCGGATTGCGACACGCGTTTCACGCCGCGGCGGGGCGGCGTCCTGTGGGGATGCCCCGATTCTATTACGCCGGGTCGCGGGCTGTCTGTCCGCCAGGGCTTCCCTAGCGGATGAGCACCGCGGCCAGGCCGAGCAGCAGCCCCATGCTGGCCACGTCCGTGGCGGTCGTCACCACGATGCTCGAGGCCGTGGCCGGGTCCGCGCCGAGGCGTTTCAGGGTCAGCGGCACGATGGCCCCCGAGATCCCGCTGATGGCGCAGCTCCCCATCATCGCGAGGCAGACCACCACGCCGAGCATCACGGCGCTCGGCGAATCCTGCGAGGACGCGAGGACGAACATGGCCACCCCCGTCAGCACGCCGGTGACCGCCCCGTTCAGGAGGCCGAGCAGGAATTCCTTGGCCATGAGGCGCGACGCGCCCCCGGGCGGAATGTCGCCCAGCGTGATGCCGCGCACCGTGACCGCGAGCGCCTGGCAACCCGTGTTGCCCGACTGCCCCGCGAGCACGGGGAGGAACGTCGCGAGGATCACGAATTTGTCGACGGTGCCCTGGAAGAGCGCCACCACGCCACCGGCCGCGAACGCGGTGATGAGGTTGATGAGCAGCCACGGGTGCCGGAACTTGAAGCTGCCGAAGAGCGGCGTCGCGATGCGCTCTTCCTTCTCGATACCGACCATCGCGCCGGGCTGCGCCGCGATCTCGAAGGCCTCCTCCTCGAACATCGTGCTGCCGCGAACCAGGCCCACGAGGACCCCAGCCTCGTCCTTCACCGGATACACGGGAAAGTGGCGGTTCAGCGTAAGGCGCATCGCATCCGACACCGGCAGGTCCGGGGTGAGCGCGAACGGGTCCTTCAGCATCACCTCGGAGAGCTTCGTGCCGTGGTCGTTGAAGAGCAGGTCGCGCATCGTCACCAGGCCCAGCAAGCGGCCCTCGGGATCGGTCACGTAGCCATACGTCACGAAGGCGGTGCGCACCAGCGACTTCAGGTTCTCGATAGCTTCGCCCACGGTGGAGCCCGGGCGGAAGGTCGCGAACGGCGGGTCCATCAGGCGGCCCAGCGTGCCTTCCGCGTAGGCGGCGTTGCGCGACCACTGGGCGGCCAGCTCGCGGGGCGCGGCCATCGCGATGCGCGAGCGCGCCTCCGCGTCGATCGCCTCGAGGATGTCCTGCACCATCGCGGGATTCATCTCGGCCAGCACTTCCGCGGCTCGCGCGGGCGGCTCGAGCCCGATGCGCATCGCGGCCTCGTGCGGCGCGCTCCGCTTCAGCTCCGCGATCAACGCGGCGCGGGCGCCGGCGTCATGGGTGGGCGAAGCAGTGGCGGTCAAGGGCGGCTCCGGGAAATCGGGGTCAGGGTAGAAATATCGCCTCCGCGCCCGTGTGCGGCAAGATATTTCTACCCTGACCCCGATTTCTCAGAGACCCAGGCGCTGCCAGATCGTGCTGGTGGGGCCGGCCTGGTTCATCGTGTAGAAATGCAGGCCCGGCACGCCCTGCGAGAGGAGCTTGTCGCAAAGCTCCGTGATCACGTCCAGGCCGAAGGCCTTGATCGAAGCCGTGTCGTCTCCGAAGCCCTCGAACTTGAGGCGCATCCAGCGCGGGATCTCCGCGCCGCATGCATCCGAGAATCGCGCGAGCTGCGAGAAATTCTGGATCGGCATGATGCCCGGCACGATCGGGATCGCGATCCCGACCGACTCGCATTGCTCGACGAAGTGGAAGTAGGCGTCGGCGTTGAAGAAGTACTGGGTGATCGCGGAGTCCGCGCCCGCATCCACCTTGGCCTTGAACGCGGCGAGGTCCGCCTGCGGGCGGCGCGCCTGCGGGTGGTACTCGGGATAGCACGCGACCTCGATGTGGAACGCGTCCCCGGTCTTCTCGCGGATGAAGGCGACGAGGTCCGACGCGTAGCGGAACTCGCCCGACATCGCCATCCCGGAAGGCAGGTCGCCGCGCAGCGCGACCACGCGCCGGATCCCATGGGCGCGGTACGTCTCGATCACCTCGAGGATCGACGCGCGCGTGGAGGCGACGCACGAAACGTGCGGCGCGGCCTCGTGGCCCTGGGCGCGGATCTCCAGGACCGCCGCGAGCGTGCCCTCGCGCGTGGTGCCGCCCGCGCCGTACGTGACCGAGAAGAAGTCCGGCTTGAGCTGGGACAACTGGCGCGTCGTCGCGCGCAGCTTCTCCATGCCCTCCGGCGTCTTGGGCGGGAAGTACTCGAAACTGAGGAGGCGCTTCGCGCGGACTTGCGGATCCATCGTCATCGGGTGTGCTCGAGGAAGGCCTGCACGCGGGGCGCCCAATCGGCCACGTTGCGGAAGTACAGGTGCCCGTCGTTGCCCCACGCGGGCGCCTCGACGAACTCCGCCTTGCCGCCGGCGGCGACGAAGGCCGCGTGCATGCGGCGCGCGAGCGCCGGGTTGAAGTAGTGGTCGTTGGCGCTGTAGATCCAGAGCTGCGGCACCTTCGAGGCGCGGCCGTAGCGGCCCGAGACGCGCACCAGCTCGCCCTCGTTGCAGACCGTGTCGGGACTCTGCGACCCACGTCCGCCCGCGAAATTCACGACGGCGCGCACGCCCGGAATCTCCAGCGTCGAGGCCGCGATCGATCCCCAGCCGCCGGCGGACTGTCCCACGAGCACGACGCGATTCGCATCCGCGCCCGGCAAGTCCTTCGCCGCGGCGACGGTCGCCGCGATGTCGCGCGACGATTCGAGCCCCGCGCCGTAGTAGTCGGGCGAGCTGCACTTGCCGTAGTCCTCGGCCCAGGCGCCCTCGGAGTCGCCATAGCCGCGGCGCGTGGGCACGACGACGATGAAGCCCATGGCCGCGAAGGCCCGGGCCTGCGCCTCGTAGCGCATGCGGCCGCCGCGCCGCCGGTCGCTCGCCACGCGAGGGCTTCCGTGCGAGATCACGGCGATCGGAAAGAGGCCCTCGCCCGCCGGCCGGTAGAGGGTGACCTCGATGTTGTCGGTGTGGAAGAACGGCGTGTCGCTCGAACGCACCGGCACCCGCAGCACGGACTCCGCCAGCGGCGGCGCAGCGAGCGCCGCCGCGGCGAAGGCCATGGCGCAGGAGGCGAGCGCGCAACGTCGCGCGAACGCAGCCACGGCCCGGGACTCAGTAGCGATACGCTTCCGGCTTGTACGGGCCGGTCTTCGACACGCCGATGTAGCTCGCCTGCTCGGCGGTGAGTTCCGTCAGCTGCGCGTTCAGCTTCGCCAACTGCAGGCGCGCGACCTTCTCGTCGAGATGCTTGGGCAGCACGTACACGCCGATCGGGTACTTCTTGATGTTGCCGAACAACTCGATCTGCGCGATCACCTGGTTGGCGAACGACGAGCTCATCACGTACGACGGATGGCCCGTGCCGCAACCCAGGTTCACCAGGCGCCCTTCGGCCAGCAGGATGATCCTTTTGCCGTCCGGGAAGATCACGTGGTCGACCTGCGGCTTGATGTTCTCCCACTTGTACTGCTTGAGGGAGGCGACCTCGATCTCGTTGTCGAAGTGGCCGATGTTGCACACGATGGCGTTGTTCTTCATCGCCTTCATGTGGGCGTGCGTGATCACCTGGTAGTTGCCGGTGGCCGTGACGAAGATGTCGGCCTTGTCCGCGGCGTAGTCCATGGTCACCACTCGGTAGCCTTCCATCGCGGCCTGCAGGGCGCAGATCGGGTCGATCTCCGTCACCCACACCTGCGCGGAGAGCGCGCGCAGCGCCTGGGCGGAACCCTTGCCCACGTCGCCGTAGCCCGCGACGAGCGCGACCTTGCCGGCCACCATCACGTCGGTGGCGCGCTTGATGCCGTCGACGAGCGACTCGCGGCAGCCGTAGAGGTTGTCGAACTTGCTCTTGGTGACCGAGTCGTTCACGTTGATCGCGGGGAACTTGAGCGAGCCGTCCTTCGCCATCTGGTACAGGCGCTTCACGCCCGTCGTCGTCTCTTCCGTCACGCCCATCACCTTCGCGAGGCGCACCGAGTACCACGTCGGGTCCTTGGCGAGCTTGGCCTTGATGGAGTTGAAGAGGCAGGTTTCCTCTTCGCTGCCCGGCTTCGAGATCAGCGAGGCGTCCTTCTCCGCGCGCGCGCCGAGGTGCAGCAGGAGCGTCGCATCGCCGCCGTCGTCGAGGATCATGTTCGTGTAGCCACCGTCCGGCCACTCGAAAATGCGGTGCGTGTAGTCCCAGTACTCGTCGAGCGTCTCGCCCTTCACGGCGAAGACGGCGGTGCCCTTCGCGGCGATCGCGGCGGCGGCGTGGTCCTGCGTCGAGAAGATGTTGCACGAGGCCCAGCGCACGTCGGCGCCGAGCGCCTGCAGCGTCTCGATCAGCACGGCGGTCTGGATCGTCATGTGCAGCGATCCGGTGATGCGCGCGCCCTTCAGCGGCCTGGCCGCGGAGAACTCCTCGCGGATGGCCATCAGGCCTGGCATCTCGGTCTCGGCGATGAGGATTTCCTTGCGGCCCCAGTCGGCGAGGTTCATGTCGAGCACCTTGCAATCGACGGGTGCGTTCTTCGGTACGGCAGCATTCATGGTCGGTCCTTTGTCGTCAAAGGTGACCGGTCACGCGGGGAGGGAGATGTCCGCTCGTCCGCCGTGAAGGGTCACGGTTAACGAGCGCGGTTGCGGAAGATGGCCCTGAGCCTGGCGGACCGGGGGTCCCCGACAAAGTCGGGGTCCGATGGAACGGTTCCGTTGCAACGCTCCTCAGGGAATGCGTATTTTACCCGAGTTGGCCGCGGGTCGCATCGCGGGAACTAGGGCCGAAAATGGCCGCTGTGCATGCTAGCTTCACGCTCATTCCCGTGCTTCGGAAACCTGCCATGAAGAAACCCCTGCTGGTCGGCGCTGCCGGTTGCGGCTCCATCATCGTCGAGTTCGGCCTGAACCTTGCCGGCATCGCCTACGACTACGAAGAGGTCGACTACTCCGACGACAGCCCCACGCGAGCGCGCTTGCTGCAGGTGAATCCGCTGGGCCAGGTGCCCGCTCTCGTGCTGCCCGACGGCAAGGTGATGTCCGAGAGCCTCGCGATCCTCCACTGGATCCAGGACCAGAAGCCCGCCGTCGCGCTCATCCCGCCGCCCGGAGACGCGGCCCGCGCCGACTTCTACCGCTGGGCCGTGTTCCTCATCGCAGCGGTGTACCCGACGTGGACCTACGGAGACGATGGCAAGAAATGGGTGGGCGGCGACGCAGCGGCAGGCAAGGCGCTGCGCGACAGCACCGACGAGCATCGGAAGAAGCTGCTGAAGCAGATGGAGGGCGCATGCGGCGCCCCGCATTTCCTCGGCAAGAGGTTCAGCGCGATCGATCTCTACCTCGCCGCGATGAGCCACTGGCGGCCGGGGAAAGACTGGTGGAGTTCCCACGTTCCGAAGCTCCTCGCCGCGGCGCGGGCCGCGATCGACAGACCCGAGGTCAGCCGGATCATCGCGCGGGACTTCAAGCAGCAGGCCTAGCGAACCTCGGGCCGGGCCGCCTGGTCGAGCAATCCCGCAAGCCGGGCGGCGCCCGACAGGGTCAGGCGACAGCGCCGGGGCGCGCACTCGTATGGGGTGCCCAGGTCGTTGGTCACGGTCGGCCCCAGAACCTGGATCTCCACCAGCCTGCCGCTGCGACGCCGCGGGACGGCCCGCACGGTGTAGTCCCTCACCGCGCCGACGCAGCCGGTGGGATGACGCTCGAGCAGGTCAACCTTCAGCGAGTCGCGCAGGTACCCGGCCAGCTCGCGCGCCTCGTCGGGCGTGAGCCGCACCATTGTCGTCCCGGAGAGTTCCTGCGCGTTGAGGTGGATCACGTCGAGGGCGGGGATGCTGCCGCGCTCGCGCCGGACGCGAAAGTGCATGCGGAAGATCGGAAGCGCCGCGCCGACGATCGCGGCCGAGACCGATCCCACCGATCGGCCCTGGCGATGGACCCAGAGGACGCTGGCCAGGAACGCCAGCGACAGCCCCACGGCGGCGGTGTACCAGACGCTGGCGGCGTCCTCCACCACCGGTGCCTCAGTCCGCGGCGGCGAACTTCTTCACTTCGCCCTTGATTCCGGCGGCGTCGCGCAGCAGCGCGGCCTTGTCCGTGGCTTCCCACGAGAACTCCGGCTCCTCGCGGCCGAAGTGGCCGTAGGCGGCGGTCTTGGCGTAGATCGGGCGCAGCAGGTCCAGCATCTGCACGATGCCTTTCGGACGCAGGTCGAAATGCTCGCTGATCAGCTTGGCGATGACCTCGTCGGAAACCGCACCGGTCCCGTGCGTGTAGACGGTGATGTTGATCGGGCGCGCCACGCCGATCGCGTAGCTCACCTGGATCTCGCACTCGCGCGCGAGGCCCGCGGCCACGACGTTCTTCGCGACATAGCGGGCCGCGTAGGCGGCGGAACGATCGACCTTCGAGGGATCCTTGCCGGAGAAAGCCCCGCCGCCGTGGGCGCAGGCTCCGCCGTACGTGTCGACGATGATCTTGCGGCCGGTGAGGCCGCAGTCGCCCTGCGGGCCGCCGACGACGAAGCGGCCGGTCGGGTTCACGAGGTACTTGGTCTTCTTCAGGAATTCCTTCGGCAGCACCGGCTTGATGATGTGCTCGATGACCGCGTCGATGGCCTCCTGCTTCATCTTCGGGCCGTCGGACATCTCGGGCGCGTGCTGCGTGGAGAGCACCACCGTGTCGATCTCGGCGGGCTTGCCGTCCACGTACTTGAACGTGACCTGGCTCTTCGCGTCCGGGCGCAGCCACGGCAGGCGGCCGTCCTTGCGGAGCATCGCCTGGCGTTCCACGAGGCGGTGCGCGTAGTAGATCGGCGCGGGCATGAGCACCGGCGTCTCGTCGCAGGCATAGCCGAACATGAGGCCCTGGTCGCCCGCGCCCTGGTCGAGGTTGTCGTCCTGCGCCTTGTCCACGCCCTGCGCGATGTCGGGGCTCTGCTTGTCGTAGCAGACCATGACCGCGCAGCCCTTGTAGTCGATGCCGTAGTCGGTGTTGTCGTAGCCGATGCGCTTGATCGTGTCGCGCGCGATGCCGATGTAGTCGACGTTGGCGCGGGTCGTGATCTCGCCGGCGAGCACGACGAGTCCGGTGTTGCAGAGCGTCTCGGCGGCGACGCGCGAGCGCGGATCCTGGGCCAGGATGGCATCGAGGATCGAATCCGACACCTGGTCGGAAACCTTGTCCGGATGGCCTTCGGAAACGGACTCGGAGGTGAACAGGAACTCGCTTTTCATGGATCTCACCGGGCGTCGCGCGAAATGCGCCAAATAGCCCGGTATTCTACCAAAACCACCCCACAGTCCCCAACCTTGAAACTCCTCTTTCGCCTGCTCGCACGCCTCCCCCTCGGGGCGAACCATGCGCTCGGGGCCTTCCTGGGGCGGCTGGTCTTCGCCCTCTCCCCGCGCTTCCGCGGCCGCACCGTCGAAAACCTCCGCGCGAGCGGCCTGGCCGGGTCGGGAGGCGACGTGGAGCGCCTGGCGCGCGAGAACGCCGCCGAGATCGGCAAGAGCGTGACCGAGCTCGCGTGGGCCCTCTTCCGCGCCCCCGGCGTGGTGGCGGGAACCGTCGTCCGGCAGTACGGCTGGGAGGCCGTCGAACGCCTGCGCGAGGCGAAGCGCCCGATCATCTTCGTGACCCCGCACCTCGGCGGCTACGACGTGGCCGGCCGCTTCCTCTGGTCGCGCCTGCCGATCCTCGCCATGTACCGGCCGCACAAGATCGGGTGGCTCGACGAGTTGATCCGCGAAGGGCGCAACCGCGGCGCCTCGTTCGACGGCACCAATGTCGCCCCGGCCACGATGGCGGGCGTGCGCATGCTGCTGAAGCACCTGCGCGGCGGCGGTTGCACGGTCGTGCTGCCCGACCAGGTCCCGGGCGAGGGCGAAGGCGAGTGGACCGACTTCTTCGGACGCCCCGCGTACACGATGACGCTCGTGGGCCGCCTGCAGGAAGCGTCGGGCGCCGCGGTCGTCTTCTGCTACGCGGAGCGCCTGCCGCGCGGCGAAGGGTTCCACCTGCACTACGACACGCTCGAAGCGGCAGCCGGCCTGCAACGCGGGCTCGCGGCACGCGAGGTGAATGCGATGGTCGAGCGCCTGATCCGCTCCTGCCCCTCGCAATACCTGTGGGGCTACAACCGCTACAAGCGGCCCGCGGGCGCGCCTCCCCCACCCCAGCCGCAGGCGGGCTGAAGGATGCGCGTCCTCCTTCTCGGCGCGAACGGGTTCATCGGCGGCTACCTGCTGGCGCACCTGCGAACCCGGGGACACGAGGTCGTCGCGGGCGTGCGGCATCCGGAGCGCCTGGCGGGCGCGTCGCCGGTCGCGGGCCTTCACGTCGACCTCAACCGCGATGTCGCCGTCGAAACGTGGCTGCCGCGCCTGGCCGGCATCGACGCGGTGGTGAATTGCGCCGGCGTGCTGCAGGGCACGCGCCGCGACGACATCGAGGCGATCCATGCGCGCGCGCCGGCCGCCCTCGTCGAGGCGTGCGAACGCGCGGGCGTGAAGCGCTTCGTGCTGGTCTCGGCGGTCAGCGCCGACAACCACGCGGGCACCGCGTATGCATCGACCAAGTTCGCCGCCGAGGAACGCCTTCGCGCGAGCACGCTCGATTGGGTCGTGCTTCGCCCGTCGCTGGTCTACGCGCCCGGCGCCTACGGCGGCACCGCGCTGTTTCGCGCGATGGCGGCCCTTCCGTTCGGCATCCCGCTGGCCGGCCGCGGCGAGGGCACGTTCCAGCCGATCGCCGTCGAGGACGTGGCCGAGGCGGTCGCGAGGAGCCTGGAAACCGACGCGCTGCTTCGCAAGACGCTCGACCCGGTAGGCCCCGATACCGTCCCCTTGCGCACGATCCTCGCCGACCTGCGCGCCTGGCTCGGCTTCGGCCCGGCGCGCTTCTTCGAGGTTCCGGAGGGGCTCGTTCGCATCGCGGCGCGGTGTGGCGACGTGCTGGGCGGCCCGATCAACACGACGGCGCTTCGCCAGCTCGCGCACGGCAACGTCTCCGATGCCGACGCCTATCGCCGCGAATCCGGGCTCACGCCGCGCTCCTGGAAGGCGGGGCTCGACGCGCATCCGGCGCAATGGCAGGACCGGTGGCATGCCCGCGCCTACTTCGTGCGCCCGGTGCTGCGCCTGGCGATCGCGGCGATGTGGATCGTCAGCGCGATCGTGGGCTGGCTCGCGCTCGACCCCTGGTCGGCGGTGCTGGCCGCGCAGGTCGGCTCCAGCCTCGCGGTCGCGTTCGCCATCCTCGCCGTGGCGTGCCTCACCGACCTCGCCCTCGGGTTGCTCGTGCTCGCGCGCTGGCACCCGGTCACCCTGGCCGGTTTCCAGGTGGCGCTGATCCTCGGCTACACGGCGGTGCTCAGCGTGATCCAGCCCCTGCTCTGGCTCGATCCCTTCGGCGCGCTGCTGAAGAATGCCGTGGTCATCGCGGCGATCCTCGCGCACGCCGCGCTCGAGCGCGAACGCTGACCCGCTAGAATCGCGGCGTGAAGTTCATCCGAAGGCTGGGCTCGTACCTCGGCGTCGCGTTCCTCTGGACGCTGCACCTGCTTCCCAACCGCGCCATCGCGGCGGTGGGCCGCGGCATCGGCTCGATCGCCTATCGCTTCGGCCGCGGCCGCGTGACGCGCATCAACCTGGCCCTGTGCTTTCCGGAGATGAGCGAGGCCGAGCGCCATGCCCTGGGCCTCGCGCACTTCAAGGGGCTGGGGCGCGCGCTCGCCGAGCAGAGCATCTTCTGGTTCGCGCCGGTCGAGCGCGCGATGGCGATGGTGAAGCTCACCGGACGCGAGCATTTCGACCGCCTCGAGGGCAAGCCGGTGATCGTGTTCGCGCCGCACTTCATCGGCTTGAACCTGGGCGGCCCGAAGATCTCCTACACCTGGCCGGGCGCGGCCAGCATCTACAGCCGCCAGAAGAACCCGGTATTCGACCGCCTGCTCTACCACGGGCGCGTGCGCTTCGGCTCGCCGAAACTGCTCTCGCGCCAGGACGGCATGCTCGCCATCGTGCGGTCGCTGCGCGAAGGGCGTTTGTTCTACTTCCTCCCCGACATGGACTTCGGCCCACGCGACTCGATCTTCGTGCCGTTTTTCGGCGTGCCCACCGCCACGGTGACCGCGATGCCGCGCCTGGCCAAGCTCGCGCGCGCCACGGTCGTGCCGCTGATCACGCGACAACTCGAAGACGGGTATGAGATCGTCATCTACCCGCCGTGGGAGGATTACCCCAGTGACGACGTGGAAGCCGACGTGCGCCGCATGAACGCCTTCATCGAGGAGCGCGTGCGCGAGATGCCGGAGCAGTACTTCTGGGCGCACAAGCGCTTCAAGACCCGCCCGCCGGGTGAACCCAATCCCTACCGGAAGACATGAAACTCAAGTTCGCGAAGATGCAGGGCCAGGGCAACGACTTCGTCGTGATCGACGCCGTGCGCCAGCGCGTGCAGCTCGGGGCCGCGCAGGTGCGCTCGCTGGCCGATCGCCATTTCGGCGTGGGATGCGACCAGATCCTCGTCGTGGAGAAAGCGCGCACGCCCGACACCGATTTCCACTACCGCATCTACAACGCCGACGGCGGCGAGGTCGAGCAATGCGGCAACGGCTCGCGCTGCTTCGCGCGCTTCGTGCGCGACGAAGGGCTCACCACGAAGTCCGCGATCCGCGTCGAGACCGCCTCGGGCGTGATCGTTCCCGAGATCCTGCCCTCGGGCGAGGTGCGCGTGGACATGGGGCCGCCCCGCTTCGAGCCGCGCGACGTGCCCTTCGAGGGGCCCGCCGACCAGGTCACCCACTCGCTCGACGTGGACGGCGACCGGGTCGCCGTGACCGTGCTGTCGATGGGCAACCCGCATGCGGTGCAAGTCGTCGCGGACGTCGATCGCGCGCCGGTCGCGACCCAGGGCCCGCGGATCGAGAACCATCGCGCTTTCCCGAAGCGGGTCAACGCGGGCTACCTGCAGGTGCTCTCGCGCAGCCATGTGCGCCTTCGCGTGTGGGAGCGCGGGGCCGGCGAGACGCTCGCGTGCGGCACCGGGGCCTGCGCCGCGGTCGTCGCCGGCATCCGCCGCGGCCTCCTCGATGCCGAGGTGCGGGTCGACACACGCGGCGGCACGCTCGTCGTCGGCTGGCCGGGGAATGGCGCGCCCGTTATGATGACGGGCGACGCCGTCCGGGTCTTCGACGGCGAAATCGAGATCTAGAAACCCCGCAAGGAAACAACGTTGCTCACTCCCGACCAGGTCGCCGAATTCCTCAAGCAGAACCCGGGCTTCTTCGAGAACCACGTGGAGATCCTCATGGACCTCCAGATCCCGCACCCGCACGGCGGGCGCGCGGTGTCGATCGGGGAGCGCCAGCTCGTCGCGGTCCGCGAAAAATCGCGGCTGGTCGAGGACAAGCTGCGCGAGCTGATCCAGTTCGGCGAGGAGAACGACGCCGCGAGTGCCAAGGTGCAGCGGCTCGCCTGCCGCCTGATCGAGGCCACCAGCCTCGACGCCACGCTCGACACGCTCTACCTCGACCTCCTCGACCACTTCGCGGTCCCGCACGTGGCCGTGCGCCTCTGGAACGTCGCGGAGGAGAACCCCGACACGAAGGAGTTCGCGCCGGTGGCCCCGGAGATGCGCCAGTTCGTCTCCCAGATGGCCGCTCCGTACTGCGGGCACCACGCGGTGTATGAAAGCCAGGTCTGGTTCGGGGAAGCCGCCTCGCACCTGAAGTCGTTCGCCATGCTGGCCCTGAAGCGCGACGACCTGCATTTCGGCGCGGTGGCCCTCGGGTCCGAGGATCCCAAGCGCTTCTTCCCGGAGATGGGGACGTTGTACCTGCAGCGCATCGGCGAGCTCCTGAGCCACGCGCTGTGGCGCTACGTCACCCCCGTGCGTGAGCAGCAAGCCGGCTAGCGCCCTCGAGCGCTACCTCGCCCACCTCCGCAACGAGCGCCGGCTCTCCGCCAATACGGTCGCCGCGTACGCGCGCGACAACGCCACGCTCGAGTCCCTGGCCGACGGCCGCGAATGGTCCGCGCTGAATGCGGGCGACATCCGGCGGTTCATCGCGATGTTGCATTCGAAAGGCCTGTCGCCGCGCTCGCTCGCCCGCACCCTTTCCAGCTGGCGCGGCTTCTACGACTGGTTGGCGCACCACGCCGAGGTCGCGGCGAATCCCTGCGACGGCGTGCGCCCTCCGAAGATCGCGCGATCGCTGCCGGGCATGCTCTCCCCCGATGACGCCACGCGGCTCGTCACCCACGAAGACGATTCGCCGCTCGGGATGCGCGACCGCGCGATCTTCGAGCTGATCTATTCGAGCGGGCTGCGCGTCTCGGAACTCGTCGGGCTCGACGTGGAGTCGATCGAGGCGAAGGACGAGCAGGTCCGCGTGACCGGCAAAGGTGCCAAGACCCGGATCGTCCCGGTCGGAAAGTTCGCGCTGGCGGCCCTCGGGAAGTGGATGCCGCAACGCGGCGCGTGGGCCCGGCCCGGCGAACGAGCCCTGTTCGTGAACACGAAGGGCAAGCGGATCTCCCAGCGCGACGTGCAACTGCGCGTCAAGGCGCGCGCCGTGGCCGCCGGGCTGGACGTCGACGTCCACCCGCACATGCTGCGCCACTCGTTCGCCTCGCACGTGCTGCAGTCCTCGGGCGACCTGCGCGCGGTGCAGGAGATGCTGGGCCACGCGAGCATCGCTTCCACGCAGGTCTACACGCACCTCGACTTCCAGCACCTGGCCAAGGTCTACGACGCGGCGCATCCGCGCGCGAAGAAGAAGGCGAAGTAGTTGGTCGCCACGACGCTCACGCCGGTCACGGTGCTGACCGGCTTCCTGGGCAGCGGCAAGACCACGCTGCTCAACGCGGTGCTGCACGATCCCCGCTACGCCGACACGGCCGTCATCGTGAACGAGTTCGGCGACATCCCGATCGACCACACCCTCGTGCGCCGCGCGAGCGAGGACGTGGTGGTGCTCTCCGGCGGCTGCATCTGCTGCCGCGTGGCGGGCGACCTGGTGCAGGCGTTGCGCGACCTGCACTTCAAGCGCGCGGCCAACCAGGTACCCGCTTTCCGCCGGGCAGTCATCGAGACCACGGGCCTGGCCGACCCCGCGCCGCTGCTGGCCACCCTGGTCGAAATGCCGCTGGTGGCCGCCCGCTATGCGCTGGCCGGCGTGGTGACGACGGTCGACGGCGTGCACGGCGGCCGATCCCTGGACCAGCATCCCGAGGCCGTGAAGCAGGTGGCCGTGGCCGATCGGCTGGTGGTGACCAAGGCCGATCTCGCGCCGGCCGCGTCCCTGGAGGCTCTCGAGCGGCGCCTCGCCGCCCTGAACCCCGCCGCCGCCCGGATTCGCGCCGTCCGGGGCCAACTGGACGCCGCCTGGCTCTTCGACACCGGACTGCACCGCCATGACGGCTCCCGGGCGGACGTGGCGGGCTGGCTGGGCGCCGGGGCTTGGCGCTCCTTCGCCCCGGACAGCGTCCGCGGGCCGCACGACGAGCGCATCCGCAGCTTCACCTGGACCCGGGAGGACCCGGTGGCCTGGGAAGCGCTGGAAAACGCGCTGGAGACCCTCCTGGAGCTTCGGGGAGAGCGCATCCTGAGGGTGAAGGGCCTGGTCCACGTGGCCGGGGAGCCGGGGCCCATCGCCGTGCATGCGGTCCAGCACACGCTGTATCCCCCCGCGAGACTGGCGGAATGGCCCGATAATGACCACCGGACGCGCCTGGTCTTCATCACCCGGGACCTTGAACGCGACGCCGTCGCCCCGATGTTGGATTCCTTCACTCCGCACACCCCCGAGAGCTAGCCCATGCAACCTGCCGCCGAAAAAGGCCTGATCCCCGTCACCATCCTCACCGGCTTCCTCGGGGCCGGGAAGACCACGCTGCTGAACCGCATCCTCACCGAGCAGCACGGGGAGCGGATCGCGGTGATCGAGAACGAGTTCGGCGAGTCCGGGATCGACAACGAGATCCTGGTGCAGGACAAGGAAGAGCAGATCGTCGAGATGAACAACGGCTGCCTCTGCTGCACCGTGCGCGGCGACCTCGTGAGGATCCTCAAGGACCTGCGGCGGAAGAAGCGCGGCGGCGAGGTGAAATTCGACCGCGTGATCATCGAGACCACCGGCCTCGCGAATCCCGGCCCGGTCGCGCAGACGTTCTTCATGGACGAGGACGTGCACAAGGACTATTTGCTCGACGCCATCGTCACGGTGGTGGACGCCAAGCACGGCCAGCAGACCCTGGACGAGCACGACGAGGCGCGCGCCCAGGTGGGCTTCGCCGACCGCATCCTGCTGTCGAAGACCGACCTCGTGGCCGAGAGCGAGACCACGGCGCTGATGGACCGCCTGCGCAGCATGAACCCGCGGGCCCACCAGAAGAAGGTCCACTTCGGCGAGGCGGACATCAAGGAGATCCTCGACATCCGCGGCTTCAACCTCAATGCGGTCCTCGAGGTCTCGCCCGAGTTCCTCACCGACGACCACCATCACCACGACGACGACGTGAAGTCCTTCGTGTGGAAGGATGCGCGCCCGCTCGACATGGACAAGATCGAGACCTTCCTGTCGCTCATGGTCCAGAACTACGGCGAGAACCTGCTGCGCTACAAGGGCGTGCTGAACGTGAAGGACGAGCCGCGCCGCATGATCTTCCAGGGCGTGCACATGCTGATGGGCGGCACGCCGGGCAAGCCCTGGGAAGCGGGCGAGGCGCGCGAGAGCGTGATGGTGTTCATCGGCAAGGGCATCCCCCGGCGCCTCTTCGAGGAAGGCCTCACCTACTGCGTGGCCTGACGGCGCTATACTGGGGGCGATAATTCGACCACGAATTCAGCGCACGCAGGACACCTCCCGTGGCACAAGCCGCACCCGCACCCAGCAACATCACAGGTACCCGCACCGGGGCGCATCGCGCCCTGGCCCGCGTGGGCACGGAAGAATTCCACTCCATGCGCCTGCCCCCGGCACAGGAGGCGGCGGTCCTGTACAGCGCCAACCGCGCCGATGCGGCCATCGCGCTGCTGAAGGCGGAGATCCGCGAGACCACGGGCAAGGGCAACAAGCAGGCCTGGCTCATGCTCTTCGACCTCTACCAGGCCGCGCCCAACCGCGCCGAGTTCGAGTCCCTCTCGATGCTCTTCACGGTGAAGTTCGAGCAGTCGCCCCCGCCGTGGTCCGAGAGCAGCGACGCGGTCGATCCGCGCCGCGCCCCCGAGTCGCGCGAACGCAAGGACCTCTTCGTGCTGAAGCCCAGCGCCTCGGGCGACCTGGCCGGCGAGATCGAGAAGTTCCGCCTCTTCGCCGAACAGATGGGCACCGTGCGCCTGGACGTGAGCAAGATCACCAAGATCACGGCCGAGGAAGCCACGCTCCTGGGCAATGCGCTGCTGCTGCTGCGCAAGCGCAACCTCCCGCTCTGGTTCAACAACGTCTCTTCGCTGGAGACGCTGCTGCGCACCAACTTCAACGAGAAGGCCACCGAGATCGAGCGCTATTTCTGGCTGCTGCAGTTCGAGCTGCTGATCCTGCAGGGCCGGAACCAGGATTTCGAGGACCTCGGGCTCGAATACGCCGTCGCCTTCGAGATGTCGCCGCCCAACTGGGAGGTGTACGTGAACACGGTGGCCGCGGCCGCCGCGAAGCAGCCGGCGGCCAAGGCCGCGGGCACCGCCACGGGTGCCCACGCGGCACGGGCGGAGCCGGAGGCGGGCTTCCCGCTGAAGGGCGTCATCTCCACCGCGAGTTCCAACCAGATCGCCGAGCTGAACGGCTTCGCGGCGTCCCTCACCGAAGTCGCGATCGACACCTCCAAGGTGCTGCGCATCGAGTTCGGCTTCTGCTCGGCGTTCTTCGACGTGGTGAAGGGCCTGCAGCTGGCGGGCAAGCGCGTGATCCTGTCCAACCTGAACGAGTTGAACGCGGGCCTGCTCGAGGCCTTCGGGTTCAACCGCTACGCGATCCTCGTCCGCAAGAAGTCCATCTGAAATCCCGCGCGGTGCGCGAGGGATTTCCGCCCCCGCGCCCGCCGCATCGCGGCAGGATGGTTGAATTGCCCGGGGAGCGCCCCCACCAGATCCTCATGAAGGAACCCGGTTTGGAATCATTCCACGGCACCACCATCCTCTCCGTGCGCCGCGGCACCCAGGTGTCGATGGGCGGCGACGGGCAGGTCACGCTGGGCAATGTCGTCGTGAAGGCGACGGCGCGCAAGGTCCGGCGCCTGTACCACGACAAGATCCTCGCGGGCTTCGCGGGCGCGACGGCCGATGCCTTCACGCTCTTCGAACGCTTCGAGGCGAAGCTGGAAAAGCACCAGGGCAACCTCATGCGCTCCGCCGTGGAGCTGGCGAAGGACTGGCGCACCGACCGCATCCTGCGCCGCCTCGAGGCCATGCTGGTCGTGGCCGACCGCGAGGCCTCGCTCATCATCACCGGCAACGGCGACGTGCTCGAGCCCGAACGCGGCCTGCTCGCCATCGGCAGCGGCGGCACCTATGCCCAGGCCGCGGCCATGGCGATGCTCGACAACACCGAGCTCGGAGCGGAAGAGATCGTGCGCAAGTCGCTCGGCATCGCGGGCGAGCTCTGCATCTACACCAACCACAACCTGGTGATCGAGACGCTCTGATGGACGGCAACGACAAGCCCGTGGAAATCCCCGCGCGCGACAACGCGTCGATGATGACGCCGCAGGAGATCGTCCACGAGCTGGACAAGTTCATCGTCGGGCAGGCGGAGGCGAAGAAAGCGGTCGCCGTGGCGCTGCGCAACCGCTGGCGGCGCTCGCGCGTGGCCGAGCCGCTGCGCGCCGAGATCACCCCGAAGAACATCCTCATGATCGGGCCCACGGGCGTGGGCAAGACCGAGATCTCCCGCCGGCTGGCCCGGCTGGCCAATGCCCCGTTCATCAAGGTCGAGGCCACCAAGTTCACCGAGGTGGGCTACGTCGGCCGCGACGTCGACACGATCATCCGCGACCTCGCCGAGATCGCCGTGAAGAACCTGCGCGAGCAGGAGATGCACAAGGCGCGCCCGCGCGCCGAGGAATCCGCCGAGGAGCGCATCCTCGATGCGCTGCTGCCCGGCGTTCCCGCGACCGACGGCAACGACATCAACTCCACCCGCCAGCGCTTCCGCAAGATGCTGCGCGAGGGGAAGCTGGACGACAAGGAAATCGAGATCGACGTCGCCCAGGGCCAGGCGGGCATGGAGATCTTCGCACCCCCCGGCATGGAAGAACTCACGCAGCAGATCCAGGGCATGTTCGCGAACATGGGCAACCCGCGGAGGAAGCGCCGCACGCTGCGCATCCGCGAGGCGCTGCGCCTGCTCACCGACGAGGAAGCCGCGAAGCTCGTGAACGAGGAGGAAGCGCGGCTGCGCGCGGTTCGCGCCGTGGAGGAAAACGGCATCGTGTTCCTCGACGAGATCGACAAGATCGCCTCCCGCGGCGAGATGCAGGGCGCGGATGTCTCGCGCCAGGGCGTGCAGCGCGACCTCCTGCCTCTGATCGAGGGCACGTCGGTGTCCACGAAGTACGGAATGATCCGCACCGACCACATCCTCTTCATCGCGAGTGGCGCTTTCCACCTGGCGCGCCCGTCGGACCTCATCCCCGAGCTGCAGGGGCGCTTGCCGATCCGGGTCGAGCTCTCGAGCCTGACCGTCGACGATTTCGTGCGCATCCTCACGGAAACCGATGCCTGCCTCACCAAGCAATACCAGGCGCTGCTCGGCACCGAGGAAGTCGAGGTGTCGTTCACGCCCGAGGGCGTGCGGCGCATCGCGGAGATCGCGTTCGCGGTGAACGAGCGCACCGAGAACATCGGCGCGCGCCGCCTGCACACGGTGATGGAAAAGCTGCTGGAGGAAGTGTCCTTCGACGCGGGCCGCACGACGCGCCAGCTCGTGGTCGACCCGGCCTATGTCGACGCGCGCCTCGGCGAGCTCGCGAAGAGCGAGGACCTCGCCCGCTACGTCCTGTAACGCTTCGAAACACCGCGGCGTTGCGGCGCGCCTAGAATCCGCGCCATGAAAACCCTTTCCGCCGTCGCCGCCTTCGCCCTCGCCGGTTGCGCGGCGGGTCCCGCCTCCATGGATGCTCCCGCCTCGCTGGCCGCGGCCGAGACCGCGTTCGCCGCGCACTCGATGCGCGAGAACATGCGCCCGGCCTTCCTCGCCAACTTCGCCGACGACGGTGTGACCGTTCGGCAGAAGGGCTGGACCGTCAGCAACGCGTTCCTCGCCACGCGGCCCAATCCGCCCATCGTCCTCGACTGGCGGCCGGCGTACGTGGAGGTCGCGGCGTCGGGCGACCTGGGCCTGTCGACCGGGCCCACGAAGCTCACCAGCGTCGCCAAGCCCGACAATCCGCCACGCTATGGGCAATACGTCTCGGTCTGGCGGCGGCAAGCGAACGGTCCCTGGAAGGTCGCCGTCGATCTCGGCATCAGCCATCCCACGCCGGTCCTCTGGAGCCAGCCGCTCGAAGCCGGCTCGGTGCCCAGCGGGCGCGGCCGCGGCACCGAGGCGGGCTTGCGTGCGGCGGAAGAGAATTTCGGGCGCGAGAGTGCCAGCTCGGGCGCGCGGGCCGCGTATGCGGTCCAGGGATCGTCCCGCATGCGCTTCTACCGCGAAGGCGCGGCCCCGGTGATCGGCAAGACGGAGGCCCTCGCCGCGCCCACCATGCCCGACGAGCGCCTCGTGTGGACCGTGGAGCGCGCCGAGATCGCCAGCTCCGGCGACCTGGGCTACGCCCGGGGCAGCTACGCGTCGCCGGCCGCGCCCGGCAAGGCCCTCGGGCATTACCTGCGCGTGTGGCGCTACGAAGACGGCGACTGGCGCGTGGCGATGGACGTGGCGAACCCGGCCGCGGAAAACTAGGGCTCGGACTCGTAGCGCCGGGCCACCCGGTCCAGCACCTCCAGCATGTTGTCGCAGGACTTGGCCACGGCCTCGAGGCCGGGCCGCGGGTCGCGCTGGCGTTCCAGCCCCTGCGCGGCGCTCAGCAGGAATCCGTACTGGTTCTCGGCGAGCTGCAGGTCGGCCATCGCTTCGCTGCCGACAACCGCCGACGCGAGCAACGCATCCATGGCCTTGCGGTAGGCCGCGCCGGCCGCGCGCAATTCCGCCTCGCGGCGTTCGCTGCGCGCCGCCCACTGCCGGAAGAAATAGCCCCTCGCGATGCGCTGCGACTGCAACCGCGCCTCGCCGACGGTGCGCACGCGCTCCGAGCGCGGATCGTCGGCATGATCCTTCAACAGCTTCACGCCCTTCGAGGCGATCCACACCACTTCCTCGCCGCGCTCGGCCAGCTTGTCCGGACCTTCCGGATCGGGTGTGCGCGCGACGTGCGGGCGATAGTCGGCCCAGAGCAATTCCAGCAAGCGGTAGTTCTCGCGAATCTCCGCCGACGGCGCGGCCGCCAGCAACGCCTTCACGCCGGCATCGAATTCGCGCAGGGCTTCGGGCAGCAGCCGTTGCGCGCGCACCGGGAGCACGCCGCGTTCTACCTGGACATGCAGCCGCGCGGCGCGCTCCGCGAGCATCGGCTGGCGCGTGGCCGCATTGGCGACGGCGGGCGAGCCCGGTTTCATGGCGCCGCGAACGCGACGATGACGCGCGAGGCGACGAAGCGCTGCAGCGTGGCCCCGAGGGCTTGTGCGTCCTCGAAGCCCGCGCTCGCCGCCGCGGCTTCGAAGGTTTGTCCGTCCCGCACGGCGCGAAGGAACGCGAAGGCGGGCGCGTCGAGGATCTGCATTTCGACATCGAGGTCCGGCCGATGCACGAGGACGCGATCCGGCCCTTCGAAGCGATCGGGCGTGCCGTCGCGCTCCGGCTGGTTCGCCTCCCAGATGGCGAGGATCGGATGCACCGACTCGACCAGGCGCGCGGCCGGATGCAGCGAGAAGCGGATCTCGCCGTGGCGTTCCGCGGGCACCGCACCCAGCGCGGCGAAGTCGAGCGGCATCGCGGTCGCGGCATGGAAGCACGCGTGCCAGGCCCACTCGAGCCGCGCGACATCGGCGAGGTAGGGAACGTCCTGCGCGTGCGGGTACTCGGCCAGGAAAGCCCCGAAGTGCTCGCCGAAACGATTCAGGTCTCCGCTCGGGGAAGGATGCGCCAGCGCGTAGAGCCGCGCGGCCTCGCCGAAGAACGCGCCGCCCACGAGGCGCGCGACCACGGGGTGCGTGTCCTCGAGCGCCGCTCGCCAGTTCGCATGCAGGTTGCGCCGGTAGACCGCGAGGCGCTGCGCCGCGCCGAGCGACCCGGCACGGATCGCCGGTGCGCGGTCCGCGTTCGCCGCGTCGACCACGGCGGCGAGGAAATCGGCCTGCAGGCGAGCGAGGCTGGCCATGTCAGGCCCCGATCCTTTCATGCTGTGGCGCGTCCGCACGTTCGAGGATCGCGGTGGCGGTCGAGGCCTCGCGCAAGAGCACGTCGAGCTCCGGGATGTCGGTGTCCCATTCGACCAGCGTGGGGCGCGCACCGAAGCGCGCGATCGCGGCTTCGTACAATCGCCACACTTCGGGGAAGACGCGCGCGCCGTGCGTATCGATCAGCAGCCCGCCGGATTCCTCGTAGCCCGCGAGGTGGATTTCCTCCACGGCGCGCGCGGGGATCGCGTCGAGATAGCGCAGCGCATCGAAGCCGTGGTTCATCGCGTTGACGTGGATGTTGTTCACGTCGAGCAGGATGCCGCAGCCCGACGCGCGCGCGGTCTCGGCGAGGAACTCCCATTCGGGAATCGTCGAGTCCTCGAACTCCAGGTAGGACGAGACGTTCTCCACGAGGATCCGCCGGCCGAGGCGATCCTGCGCGTGGCCGATTTGCTCGATCACGCGGGCGAGCGCGGGCTCGGTATACGGCAGGGGCAGGAGGTCGTTGGCGAAGCGTCCGCCGATGGCACCCCAGCAGAGGTGCTCGGAGACGAGCGCGGGCTCGAAGCGCTGCGCGAGCGCGGCGAGCTTCGCGAGGTGCGTTTCATCGAGGGCATCGGCGGTGCCGAGCGAAAGCCCGACACCATGCAGGCTCAGCGGATAGTCGGCGCGAAAGCGTTCGAGCCAGGCGAGCGGCGGGCCGCCGTCGCCGAAGAAGTTCTCGCTGTGGACTTCGAGGAATGCGAGGCGGGGCTTCCGCCTCGCGATCTCCGCGTAGTGCGGCGCGCGCAGTCCGATGCCGGCGTGCGTGGCGTCGGGCGCGTGCGCCTGGCGCATCAGCCGCCCGGGGCGACGTACGGCTTCTCGGCGGGGGGCGCCTTCTTCGCGTCGGTGGCCACGGGGCCGGTGAGCTTGCCGCCCGCCTTCTCGCACGTGCCCTTCGCGATGTACTTCCACTCTTCCGGCAGGTTGTCGGCCTTGGCTTCGCCGCCGCACGCGTGCTTCGCGGTGCCGCAGTCGTTCTTGCCCTTCTTCGCGATGCCGTAGCACTTCTCGGAATCGGCCGGGGTCGCGGGATGGTCGGCCGCGATGGCCGCGAGGCTCAGGCCCAGCAGGCCGGCCAGCGCGGAGGAAACGAGGGTCTTCGAGGTCTTCATGGATTCTCCAGTATTGGGGTCACTAACCGGGGGTCGTCTTGCCGCCCAAGCTCTGGCACGTCCCTTTCGCGACGTACTTCCACTCGTCCGGCGCATTCGCCTTCGTCGACTTCCCGGCGCAGGTGTGCTTCGCGGTGCCGCAATCGTTCTGCCCGGCCTTCGCGATGCCGTAGCACTTCTCCTTCGCGCCTTCCTTCTCCTTCGACTGGGCAGCTGCGCCCTGGGCGACGGCGAGCGCGAGGACTCCGGCCACGGCCGACTGCAACATTGCTCTACGGGTGTTCATGGTGCCTCCCTTGCTACGGAATTCGTGCGCTCGCGGATGCATCACTCGCCGGAGCGAAAGCGCGACGCGGCGCGGTGGATGAATTTCACCTGGACCTCGAAATTGCGGCAATCGAGGCAATCGCTCAGGTGGCGTTGCAACAGGGAGGTCTCGGCCTCCGTGAGGATGCGCTCCAGGGCCACCGACATCAGGCGCACGGCCTCGCGGCAGTTCAGGTCGTCATCCAACGCTTGCTTCCTTTCCGAACCAGTTCTTCTCGAGGCAGGTGCGCAGCCCGAGCCGCGCCCGGTGGAGGATCACCCAACAGTTGGACGGCGTGATGCGCTCGGCCTTACAGATCGCCTCGGTTTCCTCGCCCATCACCTCGCGCTTGAAGAAGACGCGCCCGCCCGCGGCCGGCAGCCCGTCCAGGCAGCGCTCGAAGACTTCCCAGAAGCGCCGCTGCTCGAAGGCCGCCTCCGGGTTGCCCCAGGATTGCGGGTGGGCCTTCCAGTGCCCGTCCGGCGCGAAGAGGTCGTCCAGCCAGGACTCGTCGCCCGTTTCCGCCGCGAAGTCGGTGAACTCGAGGTTGTTGCGGTCGGAGATGATGCGGCGCTGCAGGTCGATCACCTTGAACCGCAGGATCGACGTGAGCCAGGTGCGCAGGGTCGACTTGCCGCCGAAGGTGGCGATGTTCTCCAGGGCCGACACGAGGGCTTCCTGGACCGCCTCCTCGGCGAGCTGGGCGTCGCGCAGTTGGGCCAGGGCATAGCGCATCAGGTAGGGCCGGTGGCCCTCGATTTCCGCGAAACGCGCGTCGGTCATGGGAGGGGAAATGGGGTCGGTAGCTCGCACGAATCTTAACATTCGGACCTGTCGTGGCCTTGCGGCGCGGGGCTTGAAATGCCCCGGGGCAACCCTACGTTCTTCACAGGGGCGAACGCCGCCCGGCCGGGACAACCCGGCCCATTTCGAAACCCGACATTCCAGGAGCCGCCATGAGCCGATTGATCCGCTATGAACCCCTCGTCAGCCCCATCGACAACCTCTTCAACGAATTCTTCCGCGCCGGCTATCCCACGCCGCAGCGCGAGGAAGTCGCCCCGATCCGCTTCGACGTGCGCGAGACCCCCGAGGGCTACACCGTCGCGGCCGAGCTGCCGGGCGTGAAGAAGGAAGACATCCAGGTCGAGATCGAGGGCAATGAAGTGACCCTCTCCGCCGAGACGAAGCGCGAAACGACCGCCCGGGAAGACGACAAGTGGCTGCGTTCCGAGCGCCATTTCGGCAAGGTCGCGCGCCGCTTCGCGCTTCCGCAGGAAGTCGACGAGACCAAGGCCGTGGCCCGGTTCGACAACGGCGTCCTGGAGCTCACGCTCCCGAAGAAAGCCGCCGTGACGGGCCGCAAGCTCAGCATCCAGTAAGCGAGCAGCCCCAGGCTGCGAGCAGTCCCGAAGGCGTTGGAGCGGACGCAGGCGCCGCTCAACGCCGGCGAGCAAAAATAATTGGGGTCAGACTCCAATTTTCCGCACTGCGGAAAATTGGAGTCTGACCCCAATTATTTCCTACAATGGGGGCAGCCCCCTTCTTCACTGCTCCCGCCCCCATGCCCTCCAAGCTGTCGTCCGCCCAGAAGGCCGAGGTCCTCATCGAGGCCCTCCCGTACATCCAGAAGTTCTACGACCGCACCATCGTGGTGAAGTACGGCGGCAACGCGATGACCGACCGCGCGCTGCAGGAGGACTTCGCCGAGGACATCGTGCTGCTGAAGCTGATCGGCATGAACCCCGTCGTCGTCCACGGGGCCGGCCCGCAGATCGGCGCGCTGCTCCAGAAGCTGGGCAAGCAGAGCGAATTCATCCAGGGCATGCGCGTCACCGACGAGGAGACGCTCGACGTGGTCGAGATGGTCCTGGGCGGCCTCATCAACCAGGAGATCGTCACCCTCATCAACCGGGCCGGCGGCAAGGCCGTGGGCCTCACGGGCAAGGACGGCCACTTCATCCACGCCCGCAAGCTCAAGGTGGCGAGCAAGGAAGACAAGAAAAAGAAGATCGACGTGGGCCTCGTGGGCGAAGTGGTGCGCATCGACCCGGAGATCATCCAGCTGCTGGACCAGCGCGACTTCATCCCCGTCATCGCGCCCATCGGCGCCGACGAGGACGGCACCGCCTACAACATCAACGCCGACGTGGCCGCGGGCAAGCTCGCCGTCACGCTGCAGGCCGAGAAGCTGGTGCTGCTCACCAACACGACCGGCGTTCTCGACAAGGACGGCAAGATCGTCACGGGCCTCAACGCGAAGCGCGTGAAGGAACTCATCGACGAGGGCACGATTTCGGGCGGCATGCTGCCGAAGGTCGAATGCGCGCTGGACGCGGTGAAGAACGGCGTGAAGACGGCGCACATCATCGACGGGCGCGTCTCGCATGCGTTGCTGCTCGAGGTGCTGACCAGCGAGGGCGTGGGGACGTTGATCCGCGGGGCCTCGGCCAACCGCGGCGGCGAGCGCTAGCGGATCAGCGCGTGAGCGTGGCGGCCAGCGCCACGTGGTCGGAGAGCTTGGCCCACGGCGAACCCACGAGCTTCTGCACGGCCGAGACGCCCAGGCCGCGCACGTAGATCCGGTCCAGTTGCAGCAACGGCAGCCGCGCGGGGAAGCTGCGCGCGTGCGCGCCCTCCGCGTGCTCGAAGGCCTCGAACAACTTCAACTCGCGGCCCAGCACCTGGCTCGCCTTGCGCTGCCAATCGTTGAAGTCGCCCGCGACGATGAGCGGCTCGCCGTCGGGCACCGCGTCGTGGATGCGATCGCAGAGCCACTCCAGCTGGAAGCGCCGGCTCCGTGCGAAGAGCCCCAGGTGGACGTTGATGCAGTGCAGCTTCTCGGTCCAGCCGGGCACGGCGATCTCGGTGTGCAGCAGGCCGCGGCTCTCGAACTTGTGGTGCGAGATGTCGAGGTTCTCCCAGCCCGAAATCGGGAAGCGGCTCACGATGGCGTTGCCGTGGTGCCCTTCCTGGTGCACGGCGTTCATTCCGTACGCGTGGTGGCTGTCTTCATGGCAGAGATAGGCGTGCTGCCCGACCGTGGGCCAGCTGCCGTGCCTGCGGGCATGGGCGCGGTCTTCGCCGACGACTTCCTGCAGGAACGCGACGTCCGCGCCGAGCTTGGCCAGGTGGTCGCGGATGTCGTGCAGCACGAGCCTCTGGTTGAACTGCGAGAAGCCCTTGTGGAT
Source organism: Betaproteobacteria bacterium GR16-43 (assembly GCA_001953215.1). GTDB lineage: Bacteria > Pseudomonadota > Gammaproteobacteria > Burkholderiales > Usitatibacteraceae > Usitatibacter. Next base: position 1,796,167 of record CP019169.1, on the reverse strand, counting down.
GTTGTACGTGACGACCCGCAGGCTCTGCTGTCCGCTCATGGCTTCACCGGCACGCGTTGCGGCAGCATCTCGATGGCCTGCCGGTTGCTCCACGAGAACACCTTCTGCGCCGCCTCCGGCACGGGCAGCCAGAGGAAACCCAGGTGCTCCGCCGGGCTCACGCGCACCGGCGAGCGTGCCGGCACCATCAAGCCGAACACGTGCTCGGTGTTGTGCGTGGTCCCGGGGGAGTATCGGTGGCGCCATATCGGATAGATTTCGTAAACCTGGTGCAAGTTCCAGTCCGTGAGGAGATTTCCCCGCGCATCGAGGCCCGTCTCCTCCATCACCTCGCGCGCGGCCGTCTGCTCGAGGCTCTCTCCGGGTTCCTGGCTTCCCGTCACAGACTGCCAGAAGCCGGGGCGGTCCGCGCGTTCCAGGAGCAATACGTTGAGCTGCGGATCGTGGATCACGACCAGCGTCGAGACCGGAACCTTGTAAGCCTTGCCGTTCACACCCGCATTTTCGAGGTAATGGCTTCCGTCCCGTGGAAGTACGCGTGCGGCATGTCGCGCGTGCGATGGCGCGCCACGGGATGGCCGTTGCGATCGACGGCGATCAGGCCGACGTCGGCGTCGTACTCGCGGCCGAGGCGGTCGAGGACCTCGCCCATTGCGGCTTCGAGCGTCGCGCCGCGCTCCATCCGCTCGGCGATGTCGCGCGCCGCGAGCGAGCGCATCACGAACTCGCCCGTGCCCGTCGCCGAAGCGGCCATGTGCGCGTTCGCGTAGTTGCCCGCACCGGGAATTGGCGAATCGCCGACGCGGCCCACGAGCTTCAACGTGACGCCGCCCGTCGACGTGGCCGCGGCGAGCACGCCCTTCGCGTCGACCGCCGCCGCCCCCACGGTGCCGCCCGCGTACTCCGGGTGGTCCTTCAGGAACTTGCGCATCTTGAGCGCGCCGGCGCCGAGGATGTCCCCGACATGTTCGCGCTTGTCCTTCCAGTCGGCCTGGCGGTCCGGCGTGACCGGGTCGTGGTCGCCGAAGCCCATCACGCGCGCGAAGCGTTGAGCGCCTTCTCCGGCCAGCATCACGTGGTCGGTCTCCTCCATCACCTTGCGCGCGACCAGGATGGGGTTCTTCACGCGCTGCAACGCCGCCACGGCGCCCACGCGCGCGCCGTCGCTCGCCATCACGCTCGCATCGAGTTCGCAGAAGCCGTCGAAATTGAGCACGGCGCCGGTGCCTGCGTTGAAGATCGGATTGTCTTCGAGCGTGACCACCGTTGCGCACACGGCATCGAGCGCGGAGCCGCCCGCTAGCAGGACGGCGCGCCCTTTTTCAACGGCGGCGCGCAATCCCTCGACCGCGTCGTCATCCGAACCGGGGCGCCACTTACCGGCGCCCCCATGAGCGATCAACCCGACATTTCTTTCGTTCATCGGCGTGTATCTGCGTTCATCTGCGGAGGAAGCCTCTCGCCTTAGTTCCGCAGCTTGATGTGCAGCTCGCGCAGCTGCTTCTCGGTCACGGGCGTGGGCGTCTCGACCATGAGGTCCTGCCCGCGCTGCGTCTTCGGGAAAGCCATCACGTCGCGGATCTGGTCCACGCCGGCCAGCATCGCCACCATGCGGTCCAGGCCGAATGCGATGCCGCCGTGCGGCGGCGCGCCATACGCGAGCGCGTCGAGCAGCCAGCCGAACTTCGCGCGCTGCTCCGCCTCGCCGATGCCGAGCGTCGCGAACTGCTTCGACTGGATCTCCGCGCGGTGGATCCGCACCGAGCCGCCGCCCAGCTCCCAGCCGTTCAGCGCGATGTCGTAGGCCTTGGCGAGCACCTTCGAGGGGTCGCTGTCGAGGAACTGCACGTGCTCGTCCTTCGGCGACGTGAACGGATGGTGCGCGGCGTTCCAGCGCTTGTTGTCCTCGTCGTACTCGAACGCGGGGAAGTCCAGCACCCAGCACGGGCGCCAGGCTTTCTCGGCGTGGCCCTTCTCGTGGCCGACCTTCGACCGCAGCGCGCCCATCGCGTCGTTCACGACCTTGCGGCGGTCCGCGCCGAAGAACAGCACGTCGCCGGCCTTCGCCCCGGTGCGCTCGAGGATCGCCTTGAGGATGTCGGGGGAAAGAAACTTCACGATCGGCGACTGCAGGCCCTCCTCGTTCAGCTTCGACGGGTCGTTCACGCGGATGTAGGCGAGGCCCTTCGCGCCGTAGATCGCGACGAAGGGCGCCAGGTCGTCCAGTTCCTTCCGCGTGAACTGCTCGTTGCCACCGGGCACGCGCAGCGCCGCGACACGGCCGTCCTTCAACTCGGCGGCGGACTTGAACACCTTGAAGCCGGCGTCCTTCACCACATCCGTGAGTTCGGTGAGCTCCAGCTTCACGCGCAGGTCGGGCTTGTCGCTGCCGTACTTCGACACGGCCTCGGCATACGTGAGGCGCGGGAACGGCGGGAGGTCCACGTCCAGCACGCGCTTCCACACGTGGCGGATGAGGCCTTCCATGATGTCCTGGATCTCGCGCTCCGACAGGAACGAGGTCTCGATGTCGATCTGCGTGAATTCGGGCTGGCGGTCGGCGCGCAGGTCCTCGTCGCGGAAGCACTTCACGATCTGGTAGTAGCGGTCGTAGCCCGCGACCATGAGGATCTGCTTGAAGAGCTGCGGCGATTGCGGCAGCGCGTAGAACTGGCCGTCGTGGATGCGCGAGGGCACGAGGAACTCGCGCGCGCCCTCGGGCGTGCTCTTGTAGAGCACGGGCGTCTCGACGTCGGTGAATCCGTTGTCGTCGAGGTATTCGCGTACGGCCTTCGCGGTCTGGTGGCGCATGCGCAGGATGCGCTGCATCGCCGGGCGGCGCAGGTCGAGGTAGCGGTACTTGAGGCGCACCTCCTCGGAGATCTGCTCGTCGTCCATCATGAACGGCGGCGTGAGCGAGGGATTCAGCACCTCGATCTCGTGGGCGAGCACTTCGATCTCGCCACTCTTCAGCTCCGTGTTCACGGTGCCTTCCGGGCGGCGGCGCACGATGCCGGTCACGCGCAGCACGAACTCGTTTCGCACCGAGTCGGCGGTGGCGAAGGTTTCCTTCCGGTCGGGGTCGCTCACCACTTGCACGAGGCCCTCTCGGTCGCGCAGGTCGATGAAGATCACGCCCCCGTGGTCGCGGCGGCGGTGGGCCCAGCCGTAGAGCGTGACGCTCTGGCCGAGGAAGCGGGTGTCGGTCAATCCACAGTATTCGGTTCGCATGTCTCTCGTTTCCGCGTTCGTTTCGTTCCCGCGAGCGCGGGAACCCAGTGTGTTTTCGCGCTGGATCGCCGTCGCCTACTTTGTCGGCGACGGCCGCGGATCGGGGTCGGTCCCGGAGGATTCGCTCTCGGGCCGGTTGCGGCGCGGCGGCTCGGCCACGCCCATGGAGATGATGTACTTGAGCGCGTCGTCCACGCTCATCTCGAGCTCGATCGTCTCCGCGCGCGGGACGATCAGGAAAAAACCCGCCGTGATGTTGGGCGTGGTCGGCACGAAAACGCCGACCTGGTCGTGCCCCACGTGGTCGGTCACTTCATGGCGCGGCGTGCCGGTGACGAGCGCGACCGTCCACGAACCGGCGTGCGGATAGCGCACCAGCACGGCGCGGCGGAAAGCCTGGCCCTCGGAGGAGAAGAGCGTGTCGCTGATCTGCTTCACGCCGCCGTAGATCGAACGCACGATGGGGATGCGGCTCACCGCCGCGTCTCCCAGCGAAAGGAGCTTGCGTCCGAAGAAGTTCGCGGCGAAGGCCCCCGTTACGAGCAGGATCGCGAGCGTGAGGATGATGCCCAGGCCGGGCACGTGGAAGCCGAACAACGCCTCGGTGGTCACGCCGTCCGGAAGCAGGAGCAGCGACTGGTCCATGACGTCGACGGCAAGCTTCAGCAGCCACAGCGTGATCCCGAGGGGGATCCACACCAGGAGGCCGGCGATGAAGTATCGCCTGAGGGTTCCGATGGGCATCCCCACTCAGTCGCCGGTGGTGCCGGTGCCCGCGGGCTTCGACGCCGGCTTGGACTCGGATTTGGTTTCGGATTTCGCCGCCGCGGGTTTCGATTCGCCCGAGGTCGACCCGGACGATTTGGACTCACCCGATTTCGATTCGCCGGATTTCGACTCGCCGGATTTCGAATCGCCCGCCGACTCGCCGGAGCTCGCGCCCGTGGGCTTGCCGGTGGCCTTGCCCGCGCCGGAGCCGCCGCGGAAGTCGGTCACGTACCAGCCGCTGCCCTTCAGCTGGAAGCCGGCGGCCGTGACCATCTTCGAGAACGTCTCCTGGCCGCATGCCGGGCACTTGGTCTGCGGCGGATCGCTCAATTTCTGGAGGAATTCCTCCTGGTGGCCGCAACCCGAGCACTTGTACTCGTAGATGGGCATGTGCGCTCCGAAAACTGGGAAAAACCGATTTTAACAGAAGCACTTAAGCGTTGTGCACCGCGTCATGGCCCGGCCGGCTCCCGGCGCCTCTTGTCGGCGATGCGCCCGCCCACGGCCAGGAAGGCCGCCATGGTCCAGAACACGGGCGACATGCCCAGCGCCGCGCCGGCACCGCCGAAGAGCAGCGGCAGGATCGTGTGGCTCACGTTGAGCACCGTGGAGCGCACGCCCATGGCCTCGCCCGCCCGCCCCTCGGGAGCCGTGGCGTACATCAGCGACATCACCGACGGCTGCGTGGCGCCGAGGCCCAACCCCAGCAGGAACGCGATGGCCGAAAGCAGCACGACGCTGCTCACGAGGGGAAAGAGCACATAGGCCGTGAAGGCGATCGCGAACGTGAGCGCGATCATCGTCCACTCGCGGATGCGGCGCGTGAGCCAGGGCAGGAGGAGCCGCACGAGGAACGTCGCGGCCGCGAAGCTGCCGAGGATGAGTCCGATCGTGCTGGCCGAGAGGCCGATCGAGGTCCCGTAGATCGGCATCGCGAACACGAAGAGGTCCCACGCGCTGGCGAGCAGGCCCGTGCAGATGAAGACGCGGCGCAGCTCCGCGATGCGCAGCAGCTCGAGCGCGCCGCCGTGGTGGGTCGGCGTGGTGCCGTGCGGGGAGTGCCGCATCTCGCCGCGGCGCTTGTACAGCAGGAACAGCGCGGCAAGCGCGAAGCCGGAGAGCAGCAGGAACGTGTCCTGGTGGCCCAGGCCGTCGATGCAGAACCCCGAGAACACCGGCCCGATGAAGTTCGAGGTCGCGAAGCCCAGGGCGAGCCAGCCGAAGTTGTTGCGCCGGTCCTCCGGCTTGCTGCTCTCGCCCACCATGTGCTGCACGGAGATGTGGAACACCATGAACGACGTGCCGATGCACGCCGCCGCGACGTACAGCGGGTAGAGCGTGGGCACGATCCCGGGCAACGCCACCGCGGCGACGAGCACGGTGGTGGAGACCATCAGCGGCCCGCGCATTCCCACGCGATCGATCATGCGGCCCGCCGCGACGCCGAGGAACATCGGCAAGGCGGAGTAGAGCGAGATGAGGAAGCCGACGGTGAGCGGCGAGGCGCCGAGGGAAAGTGCGTACAGCGAGATCGTCACCCGGCTGCCGTTGAAGGCCGAGTGGGCGAGGATGGTGATGACGATCAGTGCGGCGAGCGGCATTTCCGGAAAAGAAAACGCCGCAGCGCAGGCTGCGGCGTTTCGGAATTATAGCGCGACCGCGAATTACCCCTTGCGAGACTCCAGCGCGGCGATGCGATCCTCGATCGGCGGGTGGCTGGAGAAGAGCGCCATCCAGCCCGGGCGATCGCTGATGCCCATCGCGCGGATCGTCTGCGGCAACGCGCCGGGCTCGAGCCCGCCCAGGCGGCGCAGCGCGGCCACCATCGGGCGCGGCGAACCCATGAGCGCGGCGGAGCCCGCGTCGGCGCGGAACTCGCGGTAGCGCGAGAACCACATGACGATCATCGAGGCGAGGATGCCGAAGACGATCTCGCAAACGACCACCGTCGCGTAGTAGCCGATGCCCGGGCCGTCGCGGTCATTCTTGATGATCGCCTTGTCGACGAAGTAGCCCACGATGCGCGAGAGGAATACCACGAAGGTGTTCACCACGCCCTGGATGAGCGTCAACGTGACCATGTCGCCGTTGGCGACGTGCGCGATCTCGTGGCCCAGCACCGCATCGACTTCCTCGCGGGTCATCGATTGCAGCAGGCCGGTGGAGACGGCGACCAGCGAGGAATTGCGAAACGCGCCGGTGGCGAACGCATTCGGCTCGCCTTCGTAGATGGCGACCTCGGGCATGCCGATGCCGGCCTTCTCGGCATGGCGGCGCACGGTGCCGACCAGCCATTGTTCGTCGCCGGTTTGCGGCGTCTCGATCACGTGCGCCCCGGTGCTCCACTTGGCCATCGGCTTGGAGATGAGGAGCGAGAAGATCGATCCGGTGAATCCGACGATCAGCGAAAACGCCGCCAGCATCGGGATGTTGAGGCCGCTGCCGCGCAGGAAGCGGTCCACTCCCAGCACGTTCAGCACGACGGTGAGCACCAACATCACGGCGAGGTTGGTGACGATGAACAGGAAGACTCTCTTCATGAGCGGTCCTTTGGGTGTTTCGCGCGGCGCCCGAGCTCGGGCGGTTTCTCAGGGAAAAATGGGGCTGCGATCGATGGGTTTCAAGCGCCCGAGTTTGCCATGGGACCCCGAAGGCTGCGTTGCGATCCGCAATCCAGCGGCATCCGGATCGCGCGCGTCGGAAAAAGGGCCCCATCGGGGCCCTTTTCCATTCGTACGCCCTAGAACGGAATGTCGTCCTCGAAGTCGTCGAACTTGCCGCCGCCCTTGGCGGCCGCCGGCTTCGCGCCGCCGCCGCCGCTGGGGGGACGCGACTCGCCACCACCGCCGCCGCCACCGCCTTCACGATCGCCACCGCCCATGCCCTGGCGCGAGCCGAGCATCTGCATGCGGTCCGCGATGATCTCGGTGGTGTAGCGCTTCACGCCGTCCTTCTCCCACTCGCGGGTCTGCAGGCGGCCTTCGACGTAGACCTGGCTGCCTTTCTTCAGGTACTCGCCTGCGATCTCGGCCAGGCGGCCGAAGAACGCGACGCGGTGCCACTCCGTCTTCTCCTGCTTCTCGCCGGAGGTCTTGTCCTTCCACGTATCCGTGGTGGCGATGCTGATGTTGGTCACCGCACCCCCCTCCGGCATGTAGCGCGTTTCCGGGTCACGCCCGAGGTTGCCGACCAGGATCACTTTGTTCACGGATGCCATTTGTTTACTCCTCCTAGGGGTGGGTCCGGGGCGCCGCGGTGACGGCGCCCTCGGCTTCAACGAGGCTTGCGGCCTCGTCATTGACGAAACGGGGGGCGAAGTCGCCCATCTTCGAGGCTACGACGAGCCAGAGTGCCGTGGCGACGAGGCAGGCGCCCAGCACGGCCAGCGAGCCGAACTGCTGCGCCAGGACGCCGCCCAGCGACCCCCCGGCAAACATGCCGAGGAACTGGATGCTCGAGAAGACGCCCGTGGCCACGCCGCGGGAGCCGGCCGGCGCCGCACGCGAAACGAGCGCCGGGAGCTTGGCTTCAAGAACGTTGAACCCGCCGAAGAAGATGACGAGCGCGGCGAGCATCCCGTAGAGATGGCCCTGGCCCGCGGCCAGCGCGAGGATCCCCGCGCCGATCGCGGCGATGGCGCCCATCACGATGGGGCGTTCGCGCGTTCCCGCATGGCCCATGACGACGGGCAGCATGAGCACGAATCCGCCTCCCACGGCGACGAGGTAGACCCACCAGTGGTCCTTGGCCGGCAACCCCGCGGCGACCAGCGCGCCGGGCACGACGACGAACACCGCCATCAGCACCATGCGCAGGATGAAGATGCCGATGTTGATGCGCACGAGGTTGTCGTCGCGCAGCACGGATTTCAGGTCCATCGCCTCGCGCTCGCGCGGGCTGCCTTCGACGTCGGGCACCACGAAAGCCACCACGCCCATGGCGAGCAGGCACATCACGCCGGTCATCGCGAAGAGGCCCGGGACGCCGATGGCGTGTTCGAGGAAGGGCGCCAGCACGAAGGAAAGCGCGAAGGCCGCCCCGATCGTGGAGCCGATCATCGCCATGGCCTTGGTGCGCTGGCTATCCCGCGTGAGGTCGCCCGTCATCGCGATGGCCACCGCCGAGATCGCGCCCGCGCCCTGGAGCATGCGGCCGAGGATCACCAGCCAGGGCGATTCGGAGGAGGCGGCCACGAAGCTGCCGGCGGCCATGATCGCCAGGCCCACGTAGAGGACGGGCTTGCGGCCGACCCGGTCCGACCAGTAGCCGAACGGGATCTGGAGGATCGCCTGCGTGAGGCCGTAGACGCCGAGCGCCACGCCAACGAGGGTCAGGTTCCAGCCCGGCCGGCCCTCGGCCCAGAGGGCGAAGACGGGCAGGATCACGAACATGCCGAACAGGCGCAGCCCGAAGATCGCCGCCAGCGAAAGGCTGGCGCGCAGCTCGCGCGGACTCATGCGGGCCGGTGTATTCAACGGGGGTTTCGAGGGGTTGGAAGCAGGGAAGGAAGCTGCGGTATATTAGCAGATTGCCCTTCCGGCTCAGGTGATGGAATACATCCGCATCCGCGGCGCCCGCACCCACAACCTCAAGAACGTCAGCCTCGACATTCCGCGCAACAAGCTCGTGGTCATCACGGGCCTTTCGGGTTCCGGCAAGTCTTCGCTCGCGTTCGACACGCTCTACGCGGAAGGCCAGCGCCGGTACGTCGAGTCGCTCTCCGCCTACGCCCGCCAGTTCCTGCAGTTGATGGAGAAGCCCGACGTGGACTTGATCGAGGGCCTCTCGCCGGCCATCTCGATCGAGCAGAAGGCCACGTCGCACAACCCGCGTTCGACCGTCGGCACCGTCACCGAGATCCACGATTACTTGCGCTTGTTGTTCGCGCGCGTGGGCGACCCGTTCTGCCCCGACCACGACGTGCCGCTGCAGGCGCAGAGCGTGGCGCAGATGGTCGACCACGTGATGGCGCTCGAGGAGGGCACGAAGATCATGGTGCTCTCGCCGCTGCTGGTCGCGCGCAAGGGCGAGCAGGTCGAGCTCTTCGAGGAGCTGCGGGGCCAGGGCTTCGTGCGCCTGCGCGTGGACGGCAAGGTCCACGAGATCGACCAGCTTCCGAAGCTGGACCGCAACAAGAAGCACACCGTGGAGATCGTGGTCGACCGGCTGAAGATCACGCGGGACGACACGGGGCTCAAGCAGCGCCTCGCGGAATCGTTCGAGACGGCGCTGCGCCACGCGGACGGGCGCGCGATCGCCGCCGAGATGGAGGGCGGCGCGGAGCACCTCTTCTCCGCGAAGTTCGCCTGCCCGATCTGCAGCTACTCGATCCCCGAGCTGGAGCCCCGGCTCTTCTCGTTCAACAACCCGATGGGCGCATGTCCGCGCTGCGACGGCCTGGGCCAGATCACCTTCTTCGACCCGAAGCGCGTCGTGGCGCAACCCGACCTCTCCCTCGCCGGCGGCGCCATCCGCGGCTGGGACCGGAGGAACCAGTTCTACTTCTCGATGCTGCAGTCGCTGGCACAGCACTACGCCTTCGACGTGGATGCGACCTTCGAGTCGCTGCCGCAGTCGGCGCAGGACATCGTGCTGCACGGCTCGGGCGAGGAGAAGATCGCGTTCCGCTATCCCGGCGAAAAGGGACGCAGCGCGGTGAAGGAGCATGCCTTCGAGGGCATCCTGCCGAACCTCGAGCGCCGCTACCGCGAGACCGATTCGGTCGCGGTGAAGGAAGAGCTCGCCAAGTACCTCAACACGCGCACCTGCCCGGATTGCCTGGGCACCCGGCTGCGCGTGGAGGCGCGCAACGTGCGCGTGGCCGGGCGCAACATCCACGACCTCTCGGCGATGCCGCTCAAGGAATCGCAGCCGTTCTTCGAGAAGCTCGAGCTCGAGGGCTCGAAGCGCGCCATCGCCGAGAAGATCGTGCGCGAGATCGCCAACCGCGTGCAGTTCCTGAACAACGTGGGCCTGGACTACCTCTCGCTCACCCGCTCGGCCGATACGCTCTCGGGCGGCGAGGCGCAGCGCATCCGCCTCGCGAGCCAGATCGGTTCGGGACTCACCGGCGTGATGTACGTGCTGGACGAGCCGTCGATCGGCCTGCACCAGCGCGACAACGCGCGCCTGATCGAGACGCTGAAGCACCTGCGCGACCTCGGCAACTCCGTGATCGTCGTCGAGCACGATGAAGAGGCGATCGAGGCCGCGGACTATGTCGTGGACATCGGCCCCGGCGCCGGCGTGCATGGCGGCGAGATCGTGGCGCAAGGTACGCCGCACGAAGTCGAGCGCAACCCGGCCTCGCTCACCGGGCAATACCTCTCCGGACGCAAGAGCATCGCGCTGCCTGCACGCCGGCGCGCGCCCGACCTGAAGAAGGTGCTGCGCATCGCGGGGGCACGCGGCAATAACCTGAAGAACGTCACGGTCGACATTCCCGTCGGCCTGTTCGTGGCGGTCACCGGGCTCTCGGGTTCGGGCAAGTCCACGCTCATCAACGACACGCTCTACACGACGGTCGCGCATCACCTCTACGGATCCGCGGCGGAACCCGCCGAGCACGACGCGATCGAGGGGCTCGACCACTTCGACAAGGTGATCAGCGTCGACCAGAGCCCGATCGGCCGCACGCCGCGCTCCAATCCGGCGACCTACACGGGCTTGTTCACGCCCATCCGCGACCTTTTCGCCGGCGTGCCCGAATCGCGCGCGCGCGGCTACGGGCCGGGGCGCTTCTCGTTCAACGTGAAGGGCGGGCGCTGCGAATCGTGCCAGGGTGACGGCATGATCAAGGTCGAGATGCACTTCCTGCCGGACGTCTACGTGCCCTGCGACGTCTGCCACGGCAAGCGCTACAACCGCGAGACGCTCGACGTGCTCTACAAGGCGCGTTCGATCGCCGAGGTGCTCGACATGACGGTCGAGCAGGCGCACGAGTTCTTCGCTTCCGTGCCCGCCATCGCGCGCAAGCTCGCGACGCTGCTGGAGGTCGGGCTGGGCTACATCCGCCTGGGGCAGAGCGCGACCACGCTCTCCGGCGGCGAAGCGCAGCGCGTGAAGCTCTCGCTCGAGCTCTCGAAGCGAGATACGGGGCGCACGCTGTTCATCCTCGACGAGCCGACCACGGGCCTGCACTTCCACGACATCGACCTGCTGATGAAGGTGCTGCACCGCCTGCGCGATCACGGCAACACGGTCGTCGTGATCGAGCACAACCTCGACGTGATCAAGACCGCCGACTGGGTGATCGACCTCGGCCCCGAAGGCGGCGACGGTGGCGGGCGCGTGATCGCCGAAGGCACGCCGGAAGACGTGGCCGCCACGGCCGCGAGCTTCACGGGACAATTCCTGAAGCCGATCCTCGAGCCGCCGCTGCGCAAGCGGGCCGCCGGCGACTAAGGGGGGCGCGTGCTGATCGTCCCGGTCGTCGAGGGCCTCAACTGGCGACGCCCGCCGCCGGTCACGATCGGGCTCATCCTCCTCAACTGCCTCGTCTTCCTGCTCTACCAGGGCGGCGACGACGAACGCCAGCAGAAGGCGCTCGAGGCCTATTTCGCGTCGTCGCTCCCGGCGATCGAGCTGCCGCTGTACGCGGTGCACTTGCGCGACACCAATGCCCGGATCGTGAAGCGGCTCGAGAAAGCCGACCCGAACTGGGATGCCCCCGAGCGCGTCACGCAGGGCCGGCTCGCGCAGTTCCTGGTGAACACGATGGCCAACGACGAGGCCTTCATGAAGCGCCTGCGCGCGGGCGGCGTCGTGCCGGAGAAGGATCCGCGCTTCGCGAAGTGGCGCGAGGACCGCACGAAATTCGAAGCGCTCGAAGGCCGCGTGTCGTACCGGCGCTTCGGCTTCACGCCCGCCGACCCGAGGCCCGTGACGTGGATCACGAGCATGTTCCTGCATGGCGACCTCATGCACTTGCTCGGCAACATGGTGTTCCTGTTCATCGTGGGCGTGGCCGTCGAGAGTGCGTTGGGCGGGGGATGGTACCTCGCGCTCTACCTCCTGGGCGGACTCGCCGGCGACCTGCTGTTCTTCCTCGTGCACTCGGGCAGCACCGTGCCGTCGGTGGGCGCGTCGGGCGCGATCTCCGGGCTCATGGGCCTCTTCACGGTGGTGTTCGGCGCGAAGCAGGTCAATTTCTTCTACTGGCTGTTCGTGATCTTCGGGTTCAAGACGATGCGCGGCATCGTGGTGTTGCCGATCTGGATCGCCTACGAGGTCCTGCAGTTCTTCGTGGACCGCGATGGATCCACCGGCTACATGGCCCACGCCGGCGGCCTCGCGGGCGGCGCGGTGCTCGGCCTGGTCGCACGTCGGTACACCGGAAAGCGCGTCGAGGCTTTCCACGAAAAACGCGACCAGGAGAAGTTCGACCAGGCCGAGTTCGATCGCGCGCGGGCACTCGTCGCGAAGGTGGATTTCAAGGGCGCCTCCGTGGTGTTCCGGCGGCTCGCTCATCGCTTCCCCGAGCGCGCCGACCTGATGCGGCAATGGCACGCGGTCGCGAAATTCGAACCGGCGAGCGAGGGCTATCACCAGTCCGTGGGCTACGTGTTGTCGTTACCCAATCCCGACGGCCCGGCCCGGCAGTTCCAGCGGCAAGTGTTCCTCGAGTACCTCGACAAGGCGAAGCCCGTGCCCCGGCTGGATGCCGACACGCTGGGCCGCATCGCGATGGTGATGGCGCGCAGTGGTCATCTCGCGGAGGCCGAGCGCGCGGCCGAGATGCTGCTGAAGATCGCCCCGGGCGACGAGCAGCTGCCCGCGATCTGGGACCACCTCGCGAACGGCCACGCCGCCGTGGACACGAGCCCGGTGAGCCTCAAGAAGGCGAAGCACTATCGCGCGATGATCGCCGCGCAGGCGAAGGCGAGCCGGGCCTAGGGAAGCTCCGGCTCACGCGGATGGGGCTTGCGCCGCCATCTTCCCCGCGAGTTCCGCGAGTTTCGTCGCCTCGGGCGCCAGCGCATGGTTGGGGAATTTCGCCACGATGGCCTGGAAGACCTTTTGCGCCATCGCGTACTGGTTCTGCCGCTCGAGCATGATCTTGCCGACCAGCAGGTACACGCCGGGAATGTCGGCGTGGCCGGGGAAGCGCTTGTCGAAGCCCTTCAACAGTTCGACCGCGAGAGCGTCGCGCCGCATGTCGGAAGCGGCGGTGGCGAGCGGGAGGATCAGCGTGTTGTCGGCGAGGGCCAGGTCCGGCACCTTCTTCTTCGCGCCTTCGTAGACATCCACCGCCCGCGCGCCGCGCTGCTCGCGAAGCAGCTTCGGCACGTACTCGTTCACGTGCCGCGCGATGGGCTTCTCCTTGCCGTCCATCAACAGCACCTTGTGGTACTGGTCGTGGAGCTTGTTGTTCTCCCATTCGCGCTTGAGCCGGTTCTCGATGCGCCCTGCCGCTTCCTCGAGCTTCGCCTCGCCGATGAGCCCTTGCGTCTGGGGCCCGAGCAGGTCGGGCTCGATCTTCTTGCCGCTCGCGATCGCGAGCTGCTTCTGCGCCGCGGCGGGATCGATCTTGACGTCCACGCCGAGCTCCTCGTGATTCTGGTAGATCGCGTAACCCATGAGGTAGTACATGGAGACCATGAAGTACATCGTCACCACGTCGGCCAGCCATCCGGCGATGAACTCCGGCATGAAGTCGTCGAGCACGCCGCCGAGGAGCGCGGCGCTCTGCAGCAACAGGAACAGGAACACGCAGAGCACCAGGTAGGGCAGTCCGATGCCCGCGATGGTGCCGATGAGGCGGGCCGGGTTGATGGCGGAGAAGAACCGCTCGTCGAGGGCGAGCACCATGATCGACGCCGGCAGCGCGAACGCCACGAGGACGAGCGCGATCTGGCCCGCGATCTTGCCGAGGAAAGCCCCGACCAGGATCGCGAACAGCATGAAGACGAAGATGATGGCCACCTGCTTGAGGGGCCGGTTGTCCTTGCCGGTGCGGTCGTCGATGTAGTCGCCGGGCACGAGGTGGCCGCGCGCCGTGCGCTCGAGGATGCCGAAGCAGTACGCCATGAAAGCCAGCCACACGAGGCGGCTCAGGATCCAGCCGATCACGCCCATGAAGGTCTGGACGATCACCGCGGCGAGCGAGAACGCGATGATCTTCACGATCGCATCCGCATGGAGCGGATACGTGAAGATCCGCGGCAGCTGCTGCCAGAACGGCGGGGGCGCGGAGGCCTTGGCGGTCATGAGTTTTCTTCTCCCTGCGCGCGGCTTCGGCCGTTCGCGGGGGCAATGTACCATCATGCGGAAACCGGCTCAAAACCCGATGAATCCACGCGACCTCCTCCTCGGCAGCTTCCGGGCCGCCCTCGCAGCGGCCGACCCCCTCCAGATCGTTCCTCCCCATCTTCCGAAGCCGCCACGCGGGCGCACGGTGGTCGTGGGTGCCGGCAAGGCCGGGGGCGCCATGGCGGCGGCCGTCGAGGCGCACTGGCCGGCCGGAGCCCCGTTGGAGGGCGTGGTCATCACCCGCTACGGACACGGCCTGCCGACGAAACGCATCCGCGTCGTGGAGGCCGGGCACCCGGTTCCGGACGAGAGCGGCGAGGCGGCGGCGCGAGAGATCCTGGCCCTCGCCCGGTCGCTGGGGCCCGACGACCTCCTGCTGGCACTCGTCTCGGGCGGCGGGTCTTCGCTGCTATCCCTTCCGGTCCCTTCGGTTTCGATGGCGGACCTCAAGGACCTCACGAAACAACTGCTCGCGAGCGGCGCCCCGATCCAGGACATGAACACCGTGAGGAAGCACCTCTCCGTGATTCAAGGGGGGCGGCTGGCGCTTGCGACGCGCGCGCCGGTGCTTGCGTTGGTGATCTCCGACGTCACGGGTGACGATCCGACGCACATCGCCTCGGGCCCGTGCACGCCCGACCCGACCACGTATCGCGACACGCTCGACATCCTCGAGCGCTTTGGCGTGAAGCCCGCGGCGTCCATCTCGAATCATCTCGCTCGGGGCTTGCGCGGCGAGGAGCCCGAAACGCCGAAGACCGGTGATCCGGCTTTCGCGCGCGTCGAGAATCGCGTGATCGCCACCGCGCACCAGAGCCTCATGGCCGCTGCCGCGTTCGTGAAGGCGAACGGCGTGGCGCCCGCGGTCCTTGGGGATAGCGTCACCGGGGAGTCGCGCGAAGTGGCGAAGGTCTACGCGGCGCTCGCGCGCCAGGTCCGCCGGCACGCGGAGCCCTTCGAGCCGCCGGTCGCGTTGATCTCGGGTGGCGAGACCACCGTCACGATGCGCGGAAAAGGTCGCGGCGGACGCTGCTCGGAGTTCCTGCTCTCGCTCGCGGTAGACCTGGACGGACTCGCGAACGTCCACGCGTTGGCCGCGGATACGGATGGGATCGACGGCAGCGAGGACAACGCCGGCGCACTCCTCGCGCCGGATTCGCTCGCGCGCGCCGCCGCACTCGGCCTCGTCGCGAAGAAGCGCCTCGACGACAACGACGGCTACGGGTTCTTCTCGGCGCTGGGCGATCTCGTCGTGACCGGTCCCACGCGGACCAACGTGAACGACTTCCGCATCGTCCTCGTGCAGTAGGCGCCTTGGACGCGCTCGACCGGTATCGCCAGGGCGTGCACCTTGCCGAGCGCTTCCGTTTCGAGGAGGCGCGCGTCGCCCTGGAGCAGGCGGTCGCTCTGGATGCGGGCCCCGATGCGCTCGCGGTGCTGGCCGCGGTGCGTGGCGAACTCGGAGATACGGAAGGCGCGGCACACGATCTTGAACGCGCGCGCGAGCTGGCTCCCGATGATCCGGCGATCGCCCTCCTCGACGCGACGCTCCTGCCGATGGTGTATCGCGACAATGCCGATCTCGAGCACTGGCGTGCCCGTTACACGGAGCGGCTGGATGCCTGGGTTCGCGACGGCGATCGCTATCGAAGCCAGGCGGATCGCATCCTCGGACTGGCGCGCACGAATTTCCTGCTGGCGTACCAGGGGCGCGATGACGTCATCCTGCAGCGGCGCTTGTGCGAGGGCCTCACGACGCTGCTTCGCGTGGCCCTCCCCCAGTACTTCGAGCCGCGTCGCCGAGCGAGGCGATCGAAGGTCCGCGTGGGCTTCGCCTCGGCGTATCTCTTCGACTGCACGGTGGGCCGCTACTTCGCGAGCTGGATCGAAGAGCTCGATCGCGATCGCTTCGAGGTCGTGGCGTTCATGACGGGAACGCAGGACGACGCGTTCACGCAACGGCTCGCGCGCGGTTGCCTCGCGATGGAGCGAGTGAACCTGCCCGTGGCCGACGTGGCGGCGCGCATCGTGGAAGCGGAACTCGACGTGCTGGTCTACCCCGAAGTCGGCATGGATCCTCGCTGCCGGCTGCTCTCGTGCTTGCGGCTGGCGCCCACGCAGCTTGCGGGCTGGGGACATCCGCAGACCACGGGTAGCCCCGAGATCGATGGGTTCATCACGTGCGGGGAGATGGAGCCGGCGGGCGCGGAGGCTCACTACACGGAGCCCCTCCTGCGATTGCCTGGCCTGGGCGTGGCGTACGAGGCGGCTCCCGTCCCGCCACCGTTCACTCGCGAAGAGCTGGGGCTCGAGCCCGGGCGGCACGTCTACGGCTGCCCGCATAGCCTCTTCAAGCTTCACCCCGATTGCGACGCGATGTTCGCCGACGTCCTGGCTCGCGATCCGGACGGCATCCTTGTTCTCTTCCACGCGCAGAACACGGGGCCCGTGCCCGCACGGATCATGGGCGGCCGATTCGCAGCGGCCCTCGAAAAGCGGGGCGTGCCGGCCCGCCGGCAGTTGCGCTTCTTTCCGCGGCTGGCCGCCACCGACTTCCGCCGCGCCCTCCTCGGCATGGACGTCGTGATCGATCCGCTGCACTGGTCCGGCGGCAACACCGCGCTCGATGCGCTGGCGCTGGGCGTCCCCCTCGTGACGGCGCCGGGAGCCCTCATGCGCTCACGGCAGGCGGCCGCCATGCTGCGACGGATCGATTCGGGCGAAGGCGTTGCAGGATCGCCCACGGAGGCCGCGAAAATGGCCGTAGACCTCGCCGGGGACCGCTCCGCTCGCGATGCCCTGTCGGCACGGCTCCGGGCGAATCAGGCCCGCCTCTTCAACGACTCCAACGCGGTACGACATCTGGAAGAGCACCTCGCGCGCCGGCGGGCCTAAAGAAAAAGCCGCCCGGAGGCGGCTTTTCCAAACCCTGAGCGCAGCGCCCGTCTTACGCGGCCGCGGTCTCTTCCTTCTTGCTCTTCTTGTCCTTGGCGACTTCTTCTTCCGTCGGCTCCGGGCGATCCATCAGCTCCACGTAGGCCATGGGCGCGTTGTCGCCCTGGCGGAAGCCCATCTTCAGGATGCGGAGGTAGCCGCCGTTGCGCGACTTGTAGCGCGGGCCCAGCTCGGCGAAGAGCTTCACGACCATGTCGCGGTCGCGCAGGCGGTTGAAGGCGATGCGCTTGTTGGCGAGCGTCGGGTTCTTGCCGAGCGTGATGATGGGCTCGGCGACGCGGCGCAGTTCCTTCGCCTTCGGCAGCGTGGTCTTGATGGCTTCGTGCTTGAGCAGCGAGACCGTCATGTTGCGGAACATCGCCAGCCGATGGCTGGTGGTTCGGTTGAGCTTGCGGGGACCGTGTCCGTGACGCATGTTCTTTTCCTAGTGGTTGTTGGCTTGTTCAGCCTTGTATTTGTTATGGGGTTTGAAGACCCTCTCCCGCGCGGGGAGAGGGAGGGACTTATTTGGTGAGACCGGCGACCGGCCAGTTCTCCAGCTTCATGCCGAGCGTGAGGCCCTTGGAGGCCAGCACTTCCTTGATCTCGTTCAGCGACTTGCGGCCCAGGTTCGGCGTCTTCAGCAGCTCGTTCTCGGTGCGCTGGATGAGGTCGCCGATGTAGTAGATGTTCTCGGCCTTGAGGCAATTGGCCGAACGCACCGTGAGCTCGAGGTCATCGACCGGCTGCAGCAGGATCGGGTCGACCTGCGGCTGCGAGGACTCGATGCGCTCTTCACTCGTGGACTGCAGCGAGGCGAACACGGACAGCTGGTCGACCAGGACGGAGGCCGAGTAGCGGACGGCTTCTTCCGGCTCGATCACGCCGTTGGTCTCGATGTCGATCACGAGGCGGTCCAGGTCGGTGCGCTGCTCGACGCGGGCGCTTTCCACCTGGTAGCTCACGCGGCGAACCGGAGAGAACGAGGCGTCCAGCAGGATCGAGCCGATGGAGCGCGAGTCGTCCGTGCGGCGCGACGTGGCCGGCACGTAGCCGCGGCCCTTCTCGACCTTGATGGTCATGTCGAGCTTGCCGCCCTGCGTGAGGTGGGCGATCACGTGGTCCGGATTGATGATCTCGACGTCGTGCGTCTGCTCGATGTCGGCGGCCGTCACGGGACCCGGCGTGGCCTTCTTCAGCTTCAGCGTCGTCTCGTTGCGGTTGTGGAGCTTGAGCACCACACCCTTGAGGTTCAGGATGACGTCGACGACGTCTTCCTGCACGCCCTCGATGGTCGAGTACTCGTGCAGCACGCCCGAGATCTTCACCTCGGTGGCGGCATAACCCGGCATCGACGAGAGCAGGATGCGGCGAAGCGCGTTGCCGAGCGTGTGGCCGTAGCCGCGCTCGAACGGCTCCATCACCACCTTGGCGTGCGTGGGCGACAGGTTCTGCACGTCGATGATGCGGGGCTTCAGGAAATTCGTGGCGTTGCTTTGCATGCGTGTGGCCTCTGCCTTTTCCGGTTATCGGGATTGCCCTACTCGGTGATGCCGATTACTTCGAGTAAAGCTCGACCACCAGCTGTTCGTTCACGTCGGAGGCGAACTCCGCCCGCTCGGGCAGGTTCTTGAACACGCCCTTGAAATTCTTCGTATCCATTTCGACCCAGCTCGGGAACCCGTTCTGCTCGGCGAGTTCCAGCGCGCTCTTGATGCGAAGCTGCGCACGCGACTTCTCGCGGACCGCAACCGTGTCGCTCGCGCGAACCAGGTACGACGGGATGTTCACCGGCTTGCCGTTCACCTCGATCGACTTGTGCGAGACGAGCTGGCGGGCTTCGGCGCGCGTGGAGGCGAACCCCATGCGGTAGACGACGTTGTCCAGGCGGCTCTCCAGGGTCTGGAGCAGCACCTCGCCCGTGGCGCCCTTGCGGCTGGCGGCCTTGATGAAGTAGTTGCGGAACTGGCGCTCGAGCACGCCGTAGATGCGGCGGATCTTCTGCTTCTCGCGAAGCTGCGTGCCGTATTCCGAGATGCGCGTCGACTTGGCGCCGTGCTGTCCGGGGCGCGAGTCGAGCTTGCACTTCGTGTCCAGCGAGCGGCGGGCGCTCTTCAGGAAGAGGTCGGTGCCCTCGCGACGGGCGAGCTTGCAGGTGGGTCCGAGATAACGTGCCACTGTGTTCTCCTAGTGTTCTCGTGTGTCGCCGATTACATCCGGCGGCGTTTCGGCGGGCGGCAGCCGTTATGCGGGACGGGCGTCACGTCGGCGATCGAGATGATCTTCAGGCCCAGCGCGTTCAGCGCGCGCACGGCCGACTCACGACCCGGGCCGGGGCCCTTGATGCGCACTTCCAGGTTCTTCACGCCGTGTTCCTGCGCGGCGCGACCGGCGCTCTCCGCAGCCACCTGCGCCGCGAACGGCGTGGACTTGCGCGAGCCCTTGAAGCCGGCGCCGCCCGACGTGGCCCACGACAGGGCGTTGCCCTGGCGGTCGGTGATCGTGATGATCGTGTTGTTGAAGGAGGCGTGAACGTGGGCGATGCCCTCGGAGACGACTTTCTTCGCCTTCTTGCGGACTCGCGCTGCTGCGGGTGCCTTGGCCATGTGTGTCTGTACCTTTCAGTGCGTCAGGCGGATTTGGAGAGCCGGACGGCTTTGCGCGGCCCCTTGCGGGTGCGCGCGTTGGTGCGGGTGCGCTGGCCGCGGACGGGCAGGCCCTTCTTGTGGCGCACGCCGCGGTAGCAGCCGAGGTCCATCAGCCGCTTGATGTTCATCGAGACTTCGCGACGCAGGTCGCCTTCGACCGAGAACTTCGCGACGTGCTCGCGCAGCTTGTCCATCTCCGCGTCGGTCAGGTCCTTGATCTTCGCCGACTGCTTGATGCCGGCGGAGTCGCAGATGAGGCGCGCGCGGGAGCGGCCGATGCCGAAGATCGCCGTCAACGCGATCGCGGCATGCTGCTGGTTCGGAATGTTGATGCCTGCAATACGGGCCATGTTCTATATCCTCTGTACGCGGGGGCTCAGCCCTGGCGCTGCTTGTGGCGCGGGTCGCTGCAAATGACGCGCACGACGCGCTTGCGCCGCACGATCTTGCACTTGCGGCAGATTTTCTTGACGGAAGCCTGCACTCGCATCGTCGTCTCTCCTTACTTGGCGCGGAACGTGATCCGCGCCTTGGTCAAATCGTAGGGCGACACTTCAACCGTCACCTTGTCGCCGGGCAGGATCCGGATGTAGTGCATCCGCATCTTTCCCGAAATGTGGCCGAGGACGATGTGTCCGTTCTCGAGCTTCACCCTGAACATCGCGTTGGGCAGGGTCTCGACGACCTCGCCCTGCATCTGAATCGTTTCTTCCTTCGCCATGTCGCCTATCGGACCGGAAAACCGGTGCCCTTGAAGTTTGCCTTCTTGAGCAGGCTCTCGTACTGGTGCGACATGAGGTAGGCCTGGAGTTGCGCCATGAAGTCCATGGTCACGACCACCGTGATCAGCAGCGAAGTGCCCCCGAAGTAGAACGGCACGTTGTACTGGCTGGTCAGGAACTCCGGCATCAGGCACACCAGCGTGATGTAGATCGCGCCGATGAGGGTGAGCCGGGTGATGATGCGGTCGATGTAGCGCGCGGTCTGGTCGCCCGGCCGGATGCCCGGGACGAAGGCCCCGCTCTTCTTCAGGTTGTCCGCCGTCTCCTTCGAGTTGAAGACGAGCGCCGTGTAGAAGAAGCAGAAGAAGATGATCGCCGACGCGTAGAGCACCACGTACAGGGCCTGCCCGGGCGCGAGCGCCGCGGAGAAGTCCTTCAGCCACGTCATGTTCTCGTACGAACCGAACCAGCTCGCGAGCGTGGCCGGGAACAGGATGATCGACGAGGCGAAGATCGGCGGAATCACGCCCGACATGTTCAATTTCAGGGGCAGGAACGAGCTCTGGCCGCCATAGAGCTTGTTGCCCACCTGGCGCTTGGCGTAGTTCACCAGGATGCGGCGCTGGCCCTTCTCGATGAACACCACCACCGCCGTGACGCCGACCACCAGGGCGAAGACCAGCAGCGCGATGAAGACCGACATGGAGCCGGTGCGCACGAGTTCAAGGGTACCCGCGATCGCGTGCGGCAGGCCCGCCACGATGCCGGCGAAGATGATCATCGAGATGCCGTTGCCGATGCCGCGCTCGGTGATCTGCTCGCCCAGCCACATCAGGAAGAGCGTGCCGGTCATCAGCGTGATGACCGTCGTGAAGCGGAATGCGAGGCCGACGTCGAGTACCAGGCCGGGCTGCGATTCCAGCGCGATCGAGATGCCGAGCGCCTGGAACGCGGCCAGCACCACGGTGCCGTAGCGCGTCCACTGCGTCATCTTGCGGCGGCCGGCTTCGCCTTCCTTCTTCATCGCCTCGATCGAGGGCATCACCACCGACATCAGCTGCATGATGATCGACGCGGAGATGTACGGCATGATCCCCAGCGCGAAGATCGTGAAGCGCGACAGCGCGCCGCCCGAGAACATGTTGAACATGTCCAGGATGCCGCCCTGGTTCTGCTTGAACAGGCGCGCGAGTTCCGTCGGGTCGATGCCCGGCACCGGGATGTGCGCCCCGATGCGGTAGACGACGAGCGCGCCCAGCAAGAACCACAGGCGACGCTTGAGGTCGCCCAGCTTGCCGAGAGTCGCGAACGGGTTGGCGGACAAGTCTTTTCCTTAGGCCTTGGCTTTTTTGGCCGGGGCTTTGGTCTTCTTCGCAGGCGCCGCGTCGGCCTTCTTCGGCTTCGCGACGAGCTTGCGGACCTTCTCGACCGGCTTGCGATCGGTGATGGTGCCGCCGGCCGATTCGATGGCGGCGCGCGCACCCTTGGACACCGGGATGCCGTTCACCTTCACGGCGGTCTTCAGCTCGCCGGCGAGGATGATCTTGGCGCGGGAGGCGCGGTCGTTCACCAGGCCCGCCTTCTTGAGGCTGGCGAGGTCGATCGTGCCGCCCTCGACGCGCGCGAGGTCGCCCAGACGCACTTCGGAGGCCTTCTCCACCGTGACGGCGAGGAAGCCGCGCTTCGGCAGGCGGCGCTGCAGCGGCATCTGGCCGCCTTCGAAACCGACCTTGTGGTAGCCGCCGGCACGCGACTTCTGGCCCTTGTGGCCACGGCCCGCGGTCTTGCCCAGGCCGGAGCCCACGCCGCGCGCGACGCGCCGGCGGTTCTTCTTGGAGCCGGCACCCGGCTTGATGTCGTTGAGTTCCATGGTCCTAGCCCTCGACTTTCACGAGGTAGCTCACCTTGTTGATCATGCCGCGCGTGGACGGGGTGTCGATCACCTCGACGCTGTGCTCGCGATGGCGCAGGCCCAGGCCACGAACGCAGGCGCGGTGCGACTCGATGCAGCCGCGCAGGCCCTTCACGAGGGTCACCCGGATCTTCTTGCCGGCTGCGGCCGGCTGCTTCGCTTTGGCGGTCATTTGGGTCTTCCTCAGCCGACGATCTCTTCGACCTTCTTGCCGCGCTTCGCCGCGATTTCCGACGGACGGCGCTGCTGCGTAAGGCCGTCGAGCGTCGCGCGAACGACGTTGTACGGGTTCGTGGAGCCGTGGCACTTGGCCGAGATGTTGGTCACGCCCATCACCTCGAAGACCGCGCGCATGGCGCCGCCGGCCTTGATGCCGTTGCCTTCCTGCGCGGGCTTCATCATCACTCGCGTAGCCCCGTGGCGGCCCATCACTTCGTGGTGGATCGTGCCGCTCTTGAGGGGCACCTTCACCAGGTTGCGGCGAGCGGATTCCATCGCCTTCTGGACGGCGACCGGCACTTCGCGGGCCTTGCCCTTGCCCATGCCGATGGAGCCGTCGCCGTCACCCACGACCGTGAGCGCGGCGAAACCCAGGATCCGGCCGCCCTTCACCACCTTGGTGACGCGGTTGACCGAGATCATCTTCTCGCGCAGGCCGTCCGTGCGCTCGTCCTGCTGATCGCGCTTGCGGCCCCGTTCTTCCGTCTTCGCCATGGCTGGTTCCCTAGAACTTGAGACCGCCCTCACGGGCGGCTTCGGCAAGCGCTTTCACGCGGCCGTGGTAGCTGAATCCCGCGCGGTCGAACGCGACTTCCGTCACGCCCGCGGCCTTGGCCTTCTCGGCGATGCGCGCGCCCACGAGGGCCGCGGCTGCCTTGTCGGAGCCGTTCGGGTGCTTCGCGCGCACGTCCTTCTCGAGCGAGGAGGCGGACGCAAGCACCTTGCCGCCCGACGCGTCGATGACCTGCGCGTAGATGTTCTGGTTCGTGCGGTGCACGGTGAGGCGCACGGCTTCCTGGCGCGCGATGCGAACCCGCGTCTTGGCGCCGCGGCGCTTCCTGGAGGCTTTCTTGTCGAGCATGGTGTCTCTCCGTTACTTCTTCTTGGTCTCTTTGAGGGAGACCTTCTCGTCGGCGTAGCGAACGCCCTTGCCCTTGTACGGCTCGGGGCTCTTGTACGCGCGGATCTCGGCGGCGACCTGGCCCACCTTCTGGCGGTCCGCGCCCGAGATCACGATCTCGGTCTGGGTCGGGGCGACGGCCTTCACGCCCTCGGGCAGCACGTGCACGATCGGGTGCGAGAAGCCGAGGCTCAGGTTCACCTTCGAGCCCTGCACCTGGGCCTTGTAGCCCACGCCCACGAGGGTGAGCTTCTTCTCGAAGCCCTGCTTCACGCCGTGGACCATGTTGGCGGCCAGCGCGCGAAGCGTGCCGCTCATCGCGTTGGCCTGCTGCGAATCGTTGGCCACGACGAAGGTGAGCTTGCCGTCGGCCAGCTTCACCTGGACGTCGGACGAGATCGCCTGCTTCAGCGTGCCGAGCGGGCCCTTCACGGTGAGCACGTCGTTGGCGACGGTGACCTCGACCTTCTCGGGCACCGGAATGGGGTTCTTGCCGATACGGGACATGGCTCGCTCCTTAGACCACGATGCAGAGGACTTCGCCGCCCACGCCCGTTTCACGGGCACGGCGGTCGGTCATCACACCGCGGGAAGTGGAGACGATGGCCACGCCCAGGCCGTTCATCACGGGCTGGATGTCCTCGCGGCCCTTGTAGACGCGAAGGCCGGGGCGGGAGACCCGCTCGATCTTCTCGATCACGGGCTTGCCGGCGTAGTACTTCAGGCCGATCTCGAGCGTGTTCTTGCCTTCGTTGGCGCGCACCGCGAAGTCCTCGATGTAGCCCTCGGACTTCAGCACTTCGGCGATTGCAAGCTTGACCTTCGAGCTGGGCATCGCGACGCTGACCTTTTCAGTGGCCTGGGCGTTGCGGATGCGCGTCAGCATGTCGGCGATGGGATCACTCATGCTCATCGTTCGGCTCCTTACCAGCTCGCCTTCGTCATGCCCGGGATTTCCCCGCGCATGGCGATTTCGCGAATCTTGTTCCGCGCGAGGCCGAACTTGCGGAACGTCCCGCGCGGACGGCCCGTCAGGGCGCAACGGTTGCGAAGGCGGACGGGGGAGGAGTCACGGGGCAGCGCCTGGAACTTCGCGCGCGCCTCGTCACGGGCCTCGTCGGTGGCCTTCGGGTCCTGGAAGACGGCCTGCAACGCAGCGCGCTTCGCGGCGTACTTCTTCACGATCGCCTGGCGCTTGAAGTTGCGGTTGATGACGGCGAGCTTGGCCATTACACCCTCTCAGTTCTGAACGGGAACCGGAACGCAGCGAGGAGTGCCTTGGCTTCCTCGTCGGTCTTCGCGGTCGTGGTGATGCTGATGTTCATGCCCCGGATCGCATCGACCTTGTCGTACTCGATCTCCGGGAAAATGATCTGTTCCTTGATGCCGAGGTTGTAGTTGCCGCGGCCGTCGAACGCACGGCCCGACACCCCGCGGAAGTCGCGGACGCGCGGCAGCGCGATCGTGACCAGGCGGTCGAGGAACTCGTACATCCGGCGCGAGCGCAGCGTCACCATCGTGCCGACCGGGTAGTTGTCGCGGATCTTGAAGCCCGCGATCGACTTCTTCGACTTGGTGATCACCGGCTTCTGGCCCGCGATCTTCTGCATGTCGCCGGCGGCGTTGTCCAGGATCTTCTTGTCCGCGACGGCCTCGCCCACGCCCATGTTCAGCGTGATCTTGGTGACGCGCGGGACCTGCATCTTCGTCTTGTAGCCGAACTGCTTCATGAGCGCCGGCACGACGGTGTCCTGGTAAATGGTCTTCAGGCGCGGCGGCGTGGTCGGCGCGGTCGGGCGCTCGGCCTTCTTGCCGTCGGCAGCGGGCTTCGCCTTCGCTTCCTTGGCGGCCTTCTTCGGCGCCGCCGGGTGCGCGTCCTGGGAAGGCGGCTTCTTGTCCTTGGCCGGCTTCTGGTCTTTGTCTTTGGTTGCCATCGTCAGTTCTCCGGGCTCAGACGTCCACGACTTCGCCGTTGGACTTGAAGAAACGCACCTTGCGCGGCGCTTCCTTGCCCTGCGCGGCGAGGAACTTGAAGCCGATGCGGTCTGCCTTGCCGGTGGCCGGGTTCACGAGCATCACGTTGGAAATGCTGATCGGCATTTCCTTGTCGATGATGCCGCCGGTCAGGCCTTTCACGGGGTTGGGGCGCTGGTGCTTCTTCACGCGGTTCACGCCCTCGATGAGGACCTTGCCGGCCTCGAAGACGCGCAGGACGGTGCCCTTCTTGCCCTTGTCCTTGCCGGTGGTGACGACGACTTGGTCGCCCTTGCGGATCTTGCTCATGGTCTCGCCGCTCCTACAGGACTTCGGGCGCCAGCGACACGATCTTCATGAAGCGCTCGGTGCGCAGTTCGCGCGTCACCGGTCCGAAGATGCGCGTGCCGATCGGCTCGAGCTTGGGGTTCAGGAGGACTGCGGCGTTGGTGTCGAAACGGATCACCGAGCCGTCGGAGCGACGAACACCGTGCGCGGTACGCACGACGACGGCGCTGTAGACCTCGCCTTTTTTGACGCGGCCGCGCGGCGCAGCGCTCTTGATGCTGACCTTGATGATGTCCCCGATGCCCGCATAGCGGCGCTTGGAGCCGCCGAGCACCTTGATACACATCACCGAGCGCGCGCCGGTATTGTCGGCCACGTCGAGAATCGACTGCATCTGAATCATTGGTCTCTCTCCAACTTGACCCGGCGGGAATATCCCGTCCAGCCAGTCTTGGATCCGTCTTCCTTCGAAGGCCCTGGGGGGCGCTCGAAAGGCCTTTGGTCTGGGGTACTTCTGGGCCCGGGCGTTTTGGTTCTTCGGCTTCGGCTGGCGGCCGGGCAGCCCCCGGAGATCTCTCCCCGGGCTCTTAGCGAGTCTTCCGGCCCACGAAGCCAGGGCCAGAAGCGGTTAAGGCAACTCTTGCAGCAAAGACCGCAAGTATAGCAGGTTTCGTGCCGCTAACTCAACTACTCGACGCGGGCACGCTGGACGAGGCGGGCCACCTTCCAGGACTTGGTCTTGGAAAGGGGACGGCACTCCTCGATCAGCACGGTATCGCCCAGCTTGGCGTCGTTGCCCTCGTTATGGGCGTGGTACTTCTTGGCGCGGCGCACGACCTTGCCGATCGGGTGCATCACCTGGCGCTCGACCAGGACCGTGACGGTCTTGTCCATCTTGTCGCTCACCACCTTGCCGGTGAGCGTGCGCTGGTTCTTGGCGGCTTCAGTCATTTGGCGCTCGCTTTCCGCTTCTCGGTGAGCACGGTGTGCACACGCGCGATTTCACGGCGCACGCGCTGGATCTCGCTGTTCTTGGAGAGGCTCTGGGTGGCCAGCTGCATCCGGAGGCCGAACTGCGCCTTGCGCAGGTCCAGCAACTCCTTGTTCAACTCGTCCACGGACTTGCCCCGCAGTTCGCTCGGTTTCATGTCGATTTCCTCGTCAGCCGATCATGCGTTGCACGAACGCGGTCTTGATCGGGAGCTTGGCGGCGGCGAGCGCGAAGGCCTCGCGGGCCACCGACTCTTCCACGCCGTCCATTTCGTAGAGCACCTTGCCCGGGACGATCTCGGCCACGAAATACTCGGGCGAGCCCTTGCCGTTGCCCATGCGGACCTCGGCCGGCTTCTTGGAGATCGGCTTGTCCGGGAAGATGCGGATCCAGACGCGGCCGCCACGCTTGATGTGGCGCGTCATGGCGCGTCGGGCCGCCTCGATCTGGCGCGCCGTGAGGCGGCCGCGACCGATGGCCTTCAGGCCGAATTCGCCGAAGGAGACCTTGGCGCCGCGCGTGGCGATGCCCTTGTTGCGGCCCTTCTGCTCCTTCCGGTACTTCCTTCTAGCTGGCTGCAGCATGTTTCGCTCCCGCCCTTCTGGGCTTCTTGTCGGGTTCCGGCGCCGGGGCTACGGGCAGCTCGCCCTTGCCCAGCGTCTCGCCCTTGAAGACGAGGACCTGCACGCCGATCGTGCCGTAGGTCGTCTTGGCTTCCGAGAATCCGTACTCGATGTCGGCACGCAGCGTATGCAGCGGCACGCGTCCTTCGCGGTACCACTCCGTACGCGCGATCTCGGCACCGTTCAGGCGGCCGGCGCTGGTGATCTTGATGCCCTGGGCACCGAGGCGCATGGCGTTCTGCATCGCGCGTTTCATCGCACGGCGGAACATCACGCGCTTCTCGAGCTGGCCCGTGATCGAATCCGCGATCAGCTGGGCATCGAGTTCGGGCTTGCGGATTTCCTCGATGTTCACGTGCACCGGGACACCCATCAGGCGCTGGAGGGTGTTCCTCAGGCCTTCGATGTCCTCGCCCTTCTTGCCGATCACCACGCCCGGACGTGCCGAGTAGATGGTGATGCGCGCGTTCTTGGCGGGACGCTCGATGACCACGCGGCCCACGGCGGCATGGGACAGCTTCTTCTTGAGGTACTCGCGAACCTTGATGTCCTCGGCCAGCATCACCGGGAAATCCTTGCTGCTCGCGTACCACTTCGAGGCCCAGTTGCGGTTGACCGAGAGTCGGAACCCGGTCGGGTTGATCTTCTGTCCCATGGCTAGTCCTTTTTCCCGTCGCCGACGGTGAGGAACACGTGGCAGGTCGGCTTGATGATCCGGTTGCCGCGGCCCTTGGCGCGGGCATGGAAGCGCTTGAGCACGGGGCCCTTCTCGACGAAGATCGTGGTGATCTTCAGCTCGTCGATATCGGCGCCGTTGTTGTGCTCGGCGTTCGCGATCGCGCTTTCCAGCACTTTCTTGATGATCTTCGCGCCCTTCTTCGGGGTGAAGGCCAGGATGTTGAGCGCGTTGCCGACCGGCTGGCCACGCACGAGGTCGGCCACCAGGCGGCCCTTCTGGGCCGAGAGGCGTACGCCGTAGAGTTTTGCTTGGACGTTCATCGCGGGGTCTCCTTACTTCTTCGCCGCGGCCGGGGCCGGCGTACCGCCGCCCGGGGGACCCGCGACCTTCTTGTCGGCCGAATGGCCCTTGAAGGTGCGCGTCAGCGCGAACTCGCCGAGCTTGTGCCCGACCATGTTTTCGGTCACGTACACGGGAATGTGCTGCTTGCCGTTGTGGACCGCGATGGTGAGGCCGACGAAATCCGGAAGGACGGTGGAACGGCGCGACCAGGTCTTGATCGGGCGCTTGTCCTTCGCGGCCTGGGCGGCCTCGACTTTTTTCAGCAGGTGCCCGTCGACGAACGGGCCTTTCTTGATTGAACGAGCCATGTCTGGTCCTTACGCCTTCTTGTGGCGGCTGCGCACAATCATCACCTGCGTGCGCTTGTTGGTCCGCGTCTTCTTGCCCTTGGCGGGCTGGCCCCAAGGCGACACCGGATGGCGGTTGCCGCGCGTGCGGCCGCCAAGCGGGTGATCGACAGGGTTCA
Organism: Betaproteobacteria bacterium GR16-43; assembly: GCA_001953215.1. Taxonomy (GTDB): domain Bacteria; phylum Pseudomonadota; class Gammaproteobacteria; order Burkholderiales; family Usitatibacteraceae; genus Usitatibacter. The sequence continues at coordinate 1,767,218 of CP019169.1, read as the reverse complement.
TCGTCTCGCCGCGCACCGTCGGGCGGATGCCACGCCAACGGTTCGCGCCGGCCTTGCCGATCACGCGCAGGTTGTGCTCGGAGTTGCCGACTTCGCCGATGGTGGCGCGGCAATTCACGTGCACGCGGCGGATCTCGCCGGAGCGGAGGCGCAGCTGCGCGTACTCACCCTCGCGGGCGAGCAACTGGACCGAGGCGCCGGCCGAACGGGCGATCTGCGCGCCCTTGCCCGGCAGCATCTCGATGCAGTGCACGATCGTGCCGACCGGGATGTTGCGCAGCGGAAGCGTGTTGCCGTCCTTGATCGGGGCTTCCGGGCCACTCTCCAGCTTCGCGCCCACGGCCACGCCTTTCGGCGCGATCACGTAGCGGCGCTCGCCGTCCGCGTAGCAGACGAGGAGGATGTTGGCGCTGCGGTTCGGGTCGTATTCGATGCGTTCGACCTTGGCCGGGATGCCGTCCTTGTCGTTGCGACGGAAATCGATCAGGCGATAGTGCTGCTTGTGCCCGCCGCCCTGGTGGCGGGTGGTGATGTTGCCCTGGTGGTTGCGGCCGGCACGGCGCGACTGGCTCTCGACCAGCGGCGCGTACGGCTTGCCCTTGTGCAGGTCGTGGTTCACGACCTTGACCATCGAGCGGCGGCCCGCCGAGGTCGGTTTGGTTTTGACGAGTGCCATGGTCAGGCCACCCCTTCCACGAAGTTGATGTCGCCTTCGCCCTTGAGGCTCACATAAGCCTTCTTGAAGCTGCGGCGCTTGCCCACGAAACGACCGTGGCGCTTTTCCTTGCCCTTGACGTTGACCACGTTCACCGCGGCGACTTCCACCTTCTGTTCCTTGAAGAGGAGTTCGACGGCGGCCTTGATCTCGGCCTTGGTGGCGTCCCGGAGCACTTCGAAGACGACCTGCTTGTGGGTTTCGCCCACGAGCGTGGCCTTCTCCGAGATCACCGGAGCCAGGATGACTTTCATCAGACGTTCCTGATTCATGCCAGGGCCTCCTCGAGGTGCTTCACCGCGCCCTTGGTGATGATGACCTGGGCCGCGTGGACCAGGCTCACCGGATCGGCGTGGCGAGCCTCGAGCACCTGCACGTTGGGCAGGTTGCGCGAGGACAGGTAGAGGTTGTCGTCGAGGCTGTCGGTGATGATCAGCACGTCGTCGAGGTTCATGCTCTTCAGCTTCTGGACCAGGGACTTGGTCTTCGGCTGGTCGACCGTGAAGGCATCGACCACGGCCAGGCGCTCCTCGCGAACCAGCTGCGAGAGGATGGAGGCCATGCCGGCGCGATACATCTTCCGGTTCACCTTCTGCGAGAAATTCTCGTCGGGCGAGTTCGGGAAGGTGCGTCCGCCGCCGCGCCACAGGGGCGAGGAGGTCATGCCCGCGCGGGCGCGGCCGGTGCCCTTCTGGCGCCAGGGCTTCTTGGTGGAGTGGCGGACCTCGCTGCGCGTCTTCTGCTTGCGCGTGCCGACGCGGCCGTTCGCCTGGTAGGCGATGACGACCTGGTGCACGAGGGCCTCGTTGTAGTCACGACCGAAGAGCGTCTCCGAAGCGGCCACGGAGGCCTGCTTCTCGCCCTTGTCGTTGATGACCTTGAGTTCCATTACTTGCCTCCCTTCGGCGCCTTGGCCTTCACGCTGGGAAGGAGGATGACCTTGCCGTTCTTGGCGCCGGGGACCGAGCCCCGGATCATGATGAGCGAGCGCTCGCTGTCGACGCGCACGACTTCCAGCAACTGGATCGTGCGGTTCACGTCGCCCAGATGGCCGGCCATGCGCTTGCCCGGGAACACGCGGCCCGGATCCTGCGCCATGCCGATGGAACCGGCGCTGTTGTGCGAGAGCGAGTTGCCGTGGGACGCGCGGTTCGACGAAAAGTGGTGGCGGCGAATGACGCCCGCGAAGCCCTTGCCGATGGTGGTTCCCGAAACGTCGACCTTCTGGCCGACCTGGAACATTTCCACCTTGAGCTCGCTGCCCACCTTCAGTTCGGCGACGTCCTTCGGGTCCACGCGGAATTCGCGCAGCACGCTGCCGGCTTCGACGCCGGCCTTCGCGTACTGGCCCGCGAGGGGTTTGGTGACGCGCGTCGCGCGACGTTTGCCGAACGCGACCTGGATCGCGGAGTAACCATCCGAATCGGATGTCTTGATGCGGGTGACGCGGTTGCCAGCACAATCGAGCACCGTCACGGGGACCGAACTGCCGTCCTCGTTGAAGATGCGCATCATGCCGACCTTCCGGCCGACTAGACCGAGACTCATCTTCTTTCCTTTCCTTCTTTTAGTAGACCCCGGGGACTTACTCCCTCGGGGTGCCAGCTGCAATTGGCCGGCACTGCTCTTGAAATACCGGGCGGGGATTGTACCCCGCCGCGGGAATTACTTGATCTTCACGTCCACGCCCGCGGGCAGGTCCAGCTTCGTGAGGGCATCCACCGTCTTGTCCGTCGGATCGACGATGTCGATCAGGCGGAGGTGCGTGCGGATCTCGAACTGGTCGCGCGAGGTCTTGTTCTTGTGCGGCGAGCGCAGGATGTCGAAGCGCTCGATGCGGGTGGGCATGGGCACCGGGCCCTTGACGACCGCGCCGGTGCGCTTCGCCGTTTCCACGATCTCCTGCGCCGACTGGTCGATGAGCTTGTAGTCGAACGCCTTGAGGCGGATGCGGATCTTCTGGAGGCCGAGGCTCTGCGCCATGATTGATATTCCTATTCGAGGATCTTGGAGACGACGCCGGCTCCGACGGTGCGGCCGCCTTCGCGGATCGCGAAGCGCAGCCCCTCTTCCATGGCGATGGGCGCAATCAGCGTCACCGTCATCTTGATGTTGTCGCCGGGCATGACCATCTCGGTGCCCGCGGGCAGCTCGAGCGAACCGGTCACGTCCGTGGTGCGGAAGTAGAACTGCGGGCGATAGCCGTTGAAGAACGGCGTGTGACGCCCGCCCTCTTCCTTCGACAGCACATACACCTCGCACTCGAACTTCGTGTGCGGCGGGATGGAGCCCGGCTTGGCCAGCACCTGGCCCCGCTCGACGTCCTCGCGCTTCGTGCCGCGCAGCAGGATGCCCACGTTGTCGCCGGCCTGCACCTGGTCCAGCAGCTTCCGGAACATCTCGGTGCCCGTGCAGATCGTCTTCTGCGTGGGCTTCAGGCCCACGATCTCGATCTCGTCTCCGACCTTGCAGATCCCGCGCTCCACGCGGCCGGTCACCACCGTGCCACGGCCCGAGATCGAGAAGACGTCCTCCACCGGCATCAGGAACGTGCCGTCCACGGCGCGCTCCGGCGTCGGGATGTAGCTGTCCAGCGCATCGGCCAGCTTCATGATCGCGCCTTCGCCCAGCTCGCCCGTGTCGCCCTCGAGCGCCTTCAGCGCCGAGCCGATGATGATCGGCGTCTTGTCGCCGGGAAACTTGTACTTCGACAGCAGCTCGCGAACCTCCAGCTCCACCAGCTCCAGCAGCTCCGCGTCATCGACCATGTCCGCCTTGTTCATGAACACGATGATGTAGGGCACGCCCACCTGGCGCGCCAGCAGGATGTGCTCGCGCGTCTGCGGCATCGGGCCGTCGGCCGCCGACACCACCAGGATCGCGCCATCCATCTGCGCCGCACCCGTGATCATGTTCTTCACGTAGTCGGCGTGGCCCGGGCAATCGACGTGCGCGTAGTGACGGTTCTTCGTCTCGTATTCCACGTGCGCCGTGTTGATCGTGATCCCACGCGCCTTTTCCTCCGGCGCCGCGTCGATCTGGTCGTAGGCCTTCGCCTCGCCACCGAACTTCTTCGACAGCACCGTCGTGATCGCCGCCGTCAGCGTCGTCTTGCCGTGGTCCACGTGACCGATCGTGCCCACGTTCACGTGGGGCTTCGTACGCTCGAATTTGCCCTTGGCCATGATCTAAATCCTCTTCAAGCTGCCGCTTTTTGGTTGATGATCGCCTCGGCGACGTTCTTCGGCGCCTCCGAGTAGTGCTTGAATTCCATCGTGTACGTCGCACGGCCCTGGGTCGCCGAACGCAGGCTGGTCGAGTAGCCGAACATCTCGGACAGCGGCACCTCGGCCTTGATGATCTTGCCGCCGCCGACCATGTCGTCCATGCCCTGGATCTGGCCGCGACGCGACGAGAGGTCGCCCATCACCGTGCCGGAGTAGTCCTCCGGCGTCTCGACTTCGACCGCCATCATCGGCTCCAGCAGCACCGGGCTCGCCCGGCGCATGCCTTCCTTGAAGCCCATGGACGCGGCCATCTTGAACGCGTTCTCGTTCGAGTCGACCTCGTGGTACGAGCCGTAGTGCAGCGTCACCTTCACGTCCACGACCGGGTAGCCGGCGAGCACGCCATTGGGCAGCGTCTCCTTCAGGCCCTTCTCGACCGCCGGGATGAATTCGCGCGGCACCGCCCCGCCCTTGATCGCGTCGACGAACTCGAAGCCCTTGCCCGGCTCCGACGGTTCGACCTTGAGCACGACGTGGCCGTACTGGCCGCGGCCGCCCGACTGCTTGACGAACTTGCCCTCGACCGAGTCGACGACCTTGCGGATCGTCTCGCGGTATGCGACCTGCGGCTTGCCGACGCTGGCTTCCACGCCGAACTCGCGCTTCATGCGGTCGACGATGATCTCCAGGTGCAGCTCGCCCATGCCGGCGATGATGGTCTGGCCGCTCTCCTCGTCCGTGCGCACGCGGAAGGACGGATCCTCCTGCGCGAGGCGGTTCAGGGCGATGCCCATCTTTTCCTGGTCGACCTTGGTCTTCGGCTCGACGGCCTGCGAGATCACCGGTTCCGGGAAGACCATCTTCTCGAGGATGATGATCTTGTCCGGATCGCACAGCGTGTCGCCCGTGGTGGCCTCGCGAAGGCCCACCGCCGCGGCGATGTCGCCCGCGCGCACTTCCTTGATCTCTTCACGCTGGTTCGCGTGCATCTGCAGGATGCGCCCGAGGCGCTCCTTCTTGAACTTGATCGGGTTGTAGACCGTGTCGCCCGAATTGATGACGCCCGAGTACACGCGGAAGAAGATCAGCTGGCCGACGAACGGGTCGGTCATGATCTTGAACGCGAGGCCGGCAAAGGGCTCGTCGTCCGAAGCCTTGCGCGTGGTCGGTTCGCCGTTCTCGAGCATGCCCTTCACCGGCGGGATATCCGTCGGGGCCGGCATGTAGTCGATCACGGCATCCAGCATGGCCTGGACGCCCTTGTTCTTGAACGCGGAGCCGCACATCATCGGCACGATCTCGCTCGCGATGGTGCGGTCGCGCAGGGCCTTCTTGATCTCCGCTTCGGAGAGCTCGCCCGACTCGAGGTACTTGTTCATGATGGTCTCGTTCGCCTCGGCGGCGGACTCGATCATCTTCTCGCGCCACTCCTTGGCCGACTCGAGGAGCTCGGCGGGGATGTCGCGCAGTTCGAATTTCATGCCCTGGGAGGCCTCGTCCCAGTAGATCGCCTTCATCTTGATGAGGTCGACCACGCCCAGGAACTTGTCCTCGGCCCCGATGGGGATCTGGATGGGAACCGGGTTCGCCTTCAGGCGCGTCTTCATCTGGTCGTAGACCTTGAAGAAGTTGGCGCCGGTGCGGTCCATCTTGTTCACGAACGCGAGGCGCGGCACGCGGTACTTGTTGGCCTGGCGCCACACGGTCTCCGACTGCGGCTGCACGCCGCCCACGGCGCAATACACCATGCACGCGCCGTCCAGAACGCGCATGGAACGCTCCACCTCGATGGTGAAGTCCACGTGGCCGGGGGTGTCGATGATGTTGATGCGATGGTCGGGACGAAGGCCGTCCATGCCCTTCCAGAAGCACGTGGTCGCGGCCGACGTGATCGTGATGCCGCGCTCGCGCTCCTGCTCCATCCAGTCCATCACGGTCGCGCCGTCATGGACCTCGCCGATCTTGTGGGACACCCCGGTGTAGAAAAGGATGCGCTCCGTGGTCGTGGTCTTCCCTGCGTCGATGTGCGCGGAAATCCCGATGTTGCGGTAGCGGTCGATGGGTGTCTTGCGTGCCACGATGGTCTCTCTTCCGTATCAAGCCGCCGGCCTTGGCGGCTCTGGCGGCGATGCTCCCTTAGAAGCGGTAGTGGGCGAATGCCTTGTTGGCTTCGGCCATGCGGTGCACTTCTTCCTTCTTCTTCACGGCGCCGCCACGGCCCTCGGCGGCTTCCATCAGCTCGTTGGCCAGGCGCTGGCCCATGCTCTTCTCGCCACGCTTGCGGGCGGCCTCGCGGATCCAGCGCATCGACAGCGCGGTGCGGCGCACCGGGCGGACTTCCACCGGAACCTGGTAGTTGGCGCCGCCGACCCGGCGGCTCTTCACTTCCACCATCGGCTTCACGTTGGCGATGGCGGCGCTGAAGACCTCGAAGGCGTCCTTGCCGGACTTCTTCGAAATGGCGTCGAGCGCGCCATACATGATCCGCTCGGCGATGGACTTCTTGCCGCGCGTCATCAGCACGTTGATGAACTTGGCGACTTCCTCGCTCTTGAACTTCGGATCGGGGAGGATCTCGCGCTTGGGAATCTCACGGCGGCGGGGCATAGGGTTATCCGTTCAGAAATGGGGGTGGGCCGGGGCCCGATCAAGCGGCCTTGGGCCGCTTCGCGCCGTACTTCGAGCGCGATTGCTTGCGATCCTTCACGCCAGCGGTGTCCAGGCTGCCGCGCACCATGTGGTAGCGAACACCCGGGAGGTCCTTCACGCGACCGCCGCGGATCAACACCACCGAGTGCTCCTGCAGGTTGTGGCCTTCGCCGCCGATGTAGCTGATCACCTCGTAGCCGTTGGTCAGGCGCACCTTGGCGACCTTCCGGAGGGCCGAGTTCGGCTTCTTCGGGGTCGTGGTGTACACGCGCGTGCAGACACCCCGCTTCTGGGGGCTGCCGGCGAGCGCCGGAACCTTGCTCTTGGTGACCGCCTTGCGGCGGGGTTTGCGCATCAACTGATTGATCGTAGGCATCTTTTTGTCCGCGTTGGGGGTGTTTCAGCCCGGTTGAGGGCTTCTACCCCTCCCGGAAGACCGCCTTCCAGGAGAGGCAAAAAAGCTCTCAATTTTAGGGGCTTATCGCACCTGGGTCAAGCTACCTGCTCACTACCGACGTCAGCCTCGTCCAGCGAGAACCCGAAGGACGAGCTGGAGCCCGGCTCGATCGCCACCTTCTTGCGCGTCGAGTGGTAGGCAAGGCCCGTGCCCGCCGGGATGAGGCGACCGACGATGACGTTCTCCTTGAGGCCCCGGAGGTCGTCCTTCTTGCCCATGATCGCCGCCTCGGTGAGCACCCGGGTGGTCTCCTGGAAGGAGGCCGCCGAGATGAACGAGTCGGTCGACAGCGACGCCTTCGTGATGCCCAGCAGCATGTACTGGAACTCGCCGGGCTTCTTGCCGCTGCCGTTGGCCGTGACGCGATCGTTCTCCGTGAGGAGATCGGCGCGCTCGACCTGCTCGCCCACGATGAAGCGGGTGTCGCCCGGATCTGTGATCTGGATGCGGCGCAGCATCTGGCGGACGATCACCTCGATGTGCTTGTCGTTGATCTTCACGCCCTGCAGGCGGTAGACGTCCTGCACCTCGTCGATGATGTAGCGGGCCAGCGCTTCCATCCCCTGGAGACGCAGGATGTCGTGCGGGTCCGCCGGGCCGTCGACGATCGTCTCGCCCTTGTTCACCACCTGGCCGTCGTGCACCGTGACGTGCTTTTCCTTCGGGATCAGGTACTCGTGGGCCGCGCCGTCCACGTCGGTGATGATCAGGCGCTGCTTGCCCTTCGTGTCCTTGCCGAACGAGACCGTGCCCGTGATCTCCGCGAGCAGGCCGGCGTCCTTCGGGGAGCGCGCCTCGAACAGCTCCGCCACGCGCGGCAGGCCGCCCGTGATGTCGCGCGTCTTCGACGATTCCTGCGCGATACGCGCCAGGACGTCGCCCACCTGCACCTGCTGGCCGTTCTTCACGGTGATGATGGCGCCGATCTGGAACGTGTAGTTCACCGGGGCGTCGTTGTTCGCGAGCTTCACTTCCTTGCCGTTGGGGCCGATCACCTTCACGGCCGGGCGCAGGCCCTTGGTCGCGGAGGTTCCGCGGCGCTTCGGGTCGATCACCACGAGGCTGGAGAGGCCGGTCGTCTCGTCGATCTGCTTCGCGACGGTGACGCCTTCCTCCACGTTCTCGAAGCGGATCTCGCCCGCGTACTCGGTGATGATGGGGCGCGTGAGCGGATCCCACGTGCCGAGCACGTGGCCTGCCTTCACCTTCGCGCTGTCCTTCACCGCCAGCGTCGCGCCGTACGGCACCTTGTGACGCTCGCGCTCGCGGCCGTTGTCGTCCGAGATGATGATCTCGCCGTTGCGCGAGATCGCGATCAGCTCGTCGCGGGCATTGGTCACGTAGCGCATGGTGTTGGAGAAGTGCACCACGCCATTCGACTTGGCTTCCACCGAGCTCGCCACCGCCGTGCGCGAAGCCGCGCCGCCGATGTGGAACGTGCGCATCGTGAGCTGCGTGCCCGGCTCGCCGATCGACTGCGCGGCGATGACGCCCACCGCTTCGCCGACGTTCACCAGCGTGCCCCGGCCCAGGTCGCGGCCGTAGCAGCGGGCGCAGAGACCGAAGCGCGTGTCGCAGGTGAGCGGGGTGCGCACCCGGACTTCGTCGATGCCCTGGGCCTCGATGCGCGCCACGGCCGACTCGTCGAGGAGCTGGCCCGCGGCATGCACCACTTCCTGGCTCTCGGGATGCACGACGTCCGTCGCGGCCACGCGGCCGAGAATGCGCTCGCGCAGCGGCTCGACCACTTCGCCGCCTTCGACCAGCGCCTTCATGTCCATGCCGGTCACCGTGTTGCAATCGTCCTCGACCACCACGAGATCCTGGGTCACGTCGACCAGGCGGCGCGTGAGGTAGCCGGAGTTGGCCGTCTTCAGCGCCGTGTCCGCCAGGCCCTTGCGCGCGCCGTGCGTCGAGATGAAGTACTGCAGCACGTTGAGGCCTTCACGGAAGTTGGCCGTGATCGGCGTCTCGATGATGGAGCCATCCGGCTTCGCCATCAGGCCGCGCATGCCGGCCAGCTGGCGGATCTGCGCGGCGGAACCGCGCGCACCCGAGTCGGCCATCATGTAGATCGCGTTGAAGGACTCCTGCGTGACTTCCTTGCCCTTGCGGTCGGTGACCTTCTCGTTGCCGAGCTGGTCCATCATCGCCTTGGCGATCTGGTCGCCGGCACGGCCCCAGATGTCCACGACCTTGTTGTAGCGCTCGCCCTGGGTCACGAGGCCCGAGGTGTACTGGCGCTCGATCTCCTTCACTTCCTTCTCGCTCGCGTCGATGATCTTCACCTTCTCATCGGGGATGAGGAGGTCGTCGACGCAGATCGACAGGCCGGCGCGGGTCGCGTACGTGAAGCCCGTGTACATGAGCTTGTCCGCGAAGATGACCGTCTCGCGGATGCCGCAGCGGCGGAACGCCTCGTTGATGAGCTTCGAGATTTCCTTCTTCTTCAGCGGCTTGTTGATCAGCGGGAACGGCAGGCCGGCCGGGAGGATTTCCGACAGGAGCGCGCGGCCGACCGTGGTCTCGTAGCGGTTGACGACTTCCTTCAGCTCGCCGTCCTCGCCCTTCAGCACTTCGCGGATGCGGACCGTGATCGAAGCGTGAAGCTCGACCCCGCCCGATTCATAGGCGCGGCTCGCTTCGGCGACGTTCTGGAACATCGAACCTTCGCCCTTGGCCGCGACGCGCTGGCGCGTGGCGTAGTAGAGGCCGAGCACGATGTCCTGCGACGGCACGATGACCGGCTCGCCGTGCGCGGTGTGCAGCACGTTGTTCGACGAGAGCATGAGCGTGCGCGCTTCCATCTGCGCTTCGAGCGAGATGGGAACGTGGACCGCCATCTGGTCGCCGTCGAAGTCCGCGTTGAACGCGGCGCAGACCAGCGGGTGCAGCTGGATGGCCTTGCCTTCGATCAGCACGGGCTCGAACGCCTGGATGCCGAGGCGGTGCAGCGTCGGGGCGCGGTTCAGCAGGACCGGGTGCTCGCGGATGACTTCCTCGAGGATGTCCCACACCACCGGCTCCTGGCTCTCCACCATGCGCTTGGCCGCCTTGATGGTCGTGGCCAGGCCCATCACTTCCAGCTTGTGGAAGATGAACGGCTTGAAGAGCTCGAGCGCCATCAGCTTCGGCAGCCCGCACTGGTGCAGCTTCAGCGTCGGGCCGACCACGATGACGGAGCGGCCCGAGTAGTCGACGCGCTTGCCCAGCAGGTTCTGGCGGAAGCGGCCGCTCTTGCCCTTGATCATGTCGGCGAGCGACTTGAGCGCGCGCTTGTTGGCGCCGGTCATCGCCTTGCCGCGGCGGCCGTTGTCGAGCAGCGAGTCGACGGCTTCCTGCAGCATGCGCTTCTCGTTGCGCACGATGATTTCCGGGGCCTTCAGCTCGAGCAGGCGCTTCAGGCGGTTGTTCCGGTTGATCACGCGGCGATAGAGGTCGTTCAGGTCGGAGGTCGCGAAGCGGCCGCCGTCCAGCGGGACCAGGGGGCGCAGGTCCGGCGGCAGCACCGGCAGCACTTCCATGATCATCCAGTCCGGCTTGATGCCGGACTTGTTGAACGCCTCGAGCACCTTCAGGCGCTTGGCGATCTTCTTGATCTTGGTTTCCGACGACGTGGCGGCGAGGTCCGTGCGCAGCGTCTCGATGTCGCGGGGGACGTCCAGCTTGCGCAGCAGGTCGCGCACGCCTTCGGCACCCATGGCGGCGGCGAAGTCGTCACCGTACTCCTCGACCTTCGCGAGGTAGTCGTCCTCGGAGAGGAGCTGGCAGCGGTTCAGCGGCGTCATGCCCGGGTCGGTCACGACATAGGCTTCGAAGTAGAGGACGCGCTCGATGTCGCGCAGCGTCATGTCGAGCACCATGCCCAGGCGGGACGGCAGGCTCTTCAGGAACCAGATGTGGGCGACGGGCGAGGCGAGCTCGATGTGGCCCATGCGCTCGCGCCGGACCTTCGTGAGCGTCACTTCCACGCCGCACTTCTCGCAGATCACGCCGCGGTGCTTCAGGCGCTTGTACTTGCCGCAGAGGCACTCGTAGTCCTTGATCGGGCCGAAGATCTTGGCGCAGAACAGGCCGTCGCGTTCCGGCTTGAACGTGCGGTAGTTGATCGTCTCCGGCTTCTTCACTTCGCCGTACGACCACGAGCGGATCTTGTCGGGCGAAGCGAGGCCGATGCGGATCGCGTCGAACTCTTCTTCCTGGGTGACCTGCTTGAACAGATCGAGCAATGCTTTCATCTTCAAATCTCCTGGTAGCTAGTCGCGGGTTTGGCTGCGTTTCCTGTGACTAGTCCAATCAATAACGCTCGAGGTCGATGTCGATCGCGAGGGAGCGGATTTCCTTCACCAGCACGTTGAACGACTCGGGCATGCCCGCCTCGATCTTGTGCTCGCCCTTCACGATGTTCTCGTAGACCTTCGTGCGGCCCTGCGTGTCGTCCGACTTGACCGTGAGCATCTCCTGCAGCGTGTACGACGCGCCGTAGGCTTCCAGCGCCCAGACCTCCATCTCGCCGAAGCGCTGGCCACCGAACTGCGCCTTGCCGCCCAGCGGCTGCTGGGTGACGAGCGAGTACGGGCCGGTCGAGCGCGCGTGCATCTTGTCGTCGACCAGGTGATGCAGCTTCAGGATGTGCATGTAGCCGACCGTGACCTGGCGATCGAAGGCGTCGCCCGTGCGGCCGTCGTACAGCGTGATCTGGCCGGTACGGGGCAGGCCTGCGAGCTCCAGCATGTCCTTGATCTCGACTTCGGTCGCGCCATCGAACACCGGCGTGGCGAACGGAACGCCCGCCGTGAGGTTGCGCGACAGCTCGATGATCTCCTCGTCCGTGAACGAGGCGAGGTCTTCCTTCTTGCCCGCCCCGTTGTAGATCTTCTCGAGGTACTTGCGCAGCTTCGCCGGCGCTTCCTGGGCGCGGAGCATCTCCTGGATGCGATGGCCCAGGCCCTTGGCGGCCCAGCCCAGGTGCGTCTCGAGGATCTGGCCCACGTTCATCCGCGAGGGCACGCCCAGCGGGTTCAGCACGATGTCGACGGGGGTGCCGTCGGCCATGAAGGGCATGTCCTCGACCGGGACGATCTTGGAGATCACGCCCTTGTTGCCGTGGCGGCCGGCCATCTTGTCGCCCGGCTGCAGGCGGCGCTTCACCGCGACGTAGACCTTCACCATCTTCTGCACGCCCGGGGGCAGCTCGTCGCCCTGCGTGAGCTTCTTCTTCTTCTCCTCGAAGGCCTTGTCGAACTCCTTGCGGGTGAGGTCGAGGCTCTCGCGCAGCTGCTCCAGCTGCACGGCGGCGTCGTCATCGGTGAGTCGGATGTCGAACCACTCGTGGCGCTCGAGCTCGGCCAGGTACGTCTTGACGATCTTCGCGCCCTTGGCGAGCTTCTTCGGACCGCCCTTGGCGGTCTTGCCGGTGAGCATGCGTTCCAGGCGCGCGAAGAGGTCGTCCTCGACGATGCGCAGCTGGTCGTGCAGGTCCTTCCGGTAGTCCTTCAGCTGCTCGTCGATGATCTGCTGGGCGCGCTTGTCGCGCTGGATGCCCTCGCGCGTGAAGACCTGGACGTCGATCACGGTGCCGTTGATGCCCGACGGCACGCGCAGCGACGTGTCCTTCACGTCCGAGGCCTTCTCGCCGAAGATGGCGCGCAGCAGCTTCTCTTCCGGCGTGAGTTGCGTCTCGCCCTTCGGGGTGACCTTGCCCACCAGCACGTCGCCGGCCTCGACTTCGGCCCCGATGTAGACGATGCCCGACTCGTCCAGGCGCGAAAGCATGCGCTCGGAGAGGTTCGAGATGTCGCGGGTGATCTCCTCGGCGCCCAGCTTCGTGTCGCGCGCGACGACGACCAGCTCCTCGATGTGGATCGAGGTGTAGCGGTCTTCGGCGACGATGCGCTCGGAGATGAGGATGGAGTCCTCGAAGTTGTAGCCGTTCCAGGGCATGAACGCGACCAGCAGGTTCTGGCCCAGCGCCAGCTCGCCCATGTCGGTCGAGGCGCCGTCCGCGACCACGTCGCCGGCGGCGATCTGGTCGTTCACCTTCACCAGCGGACGCTGGTTGATGTTCGTGTTCTGGTTGGAACGCGTGTACTTCGTGAGGTTGTAGATGTCCACGCCGGCTTCGCCCGGGCGGGTCTCGTTGTCATTCACGCGGACGACGATGCGGCCGGCGTCCACGTAGTCGATGCGGCCGCCGCGGCGGGCCTGGACGGCCGTGCCGGAGTCGATGGCCACGGTGCGCTCGATGCCGGTGCCGACGAGCGACTTCTCGGCGCGCAGGCACGGAACCGCCTGGCGCTGCATGTTCGAGCCCATCAGCGCGCGGTTCGCGTCGTCATGCTCGAGGAACGGGATCAGCGAGGCGGCGACCGACACGATCTGCGAGGGCGCCACGTCGATGTACTCGATCTTCTCCGGGCCGGACAGCGTGAATTCGTTCCGGTGGCGGCACGAGACCAGTTCGTCGACGAACTTGCCGGTCTTGTCGACCTCGGCGTTCGCCTGCGCGATCACGTACTTGCCTTCCTCGATCGCCGAGAGGTACTCGATGTCCTTGGTGACCTTGGCGTCCTTCACCTTCCGGTACGGCGTCTCGATGAAGCCGTACTCGTTGGTGCGGGCGTACAGGGCGAGCGAGTTGATGAGGCCGATGTTCGGGCCTTCCGGCGTCTCGATCGGGCAGACACGGCCGTAGTGCGTCGGGTGCACGTCGCGCACCTCGAAGCCGGCGCGCTCGCGCGTCAAGCCGCCCGGGCCGAGGGCCGAGATGCGGCGCTTGTGCGTGATCTCGGACAGCGGGTTCGTCTGGTCCATGAACTGCGAGAGCTGGGACGAGCCGAAGAACTCCTTGATCGCGGCGGATACCGGCTTCGCGTTGATCAGGTCGTGCGGCATCAGTTGCTCGCTCTCGGCCTGCGAGAGGCGCTCGCGCACCGCGCGCTCGACGCGCACCAGGCCCGAACGGAACTGGTTTTCGGCGAGTTCGCCCACCGAACGCACGCGGCGGTTGCCGAGGTGGTCGATGTCGTCGATCTCGCCGCGGCCGTTGCGCAGCTCGACCAGGATCTTGATGACCGCGACGATGTCCTCGTTGGACAGCGTCATCGGGCCCGTGAGCTGGTCGTTGCCCACGCGGCGGTTGAACTTCATGCGGCCCACGTCCGACAGGTCGTAGCGGTCTTCGTTGAAGAAGAGCCCGCTGAAGAGGGTCTTCACGGCCTCTTCGGTCGGCGGTTCGCCGGGGCGCATCATGCGGTAGATCGCGACCTGGGCGTTCATCTGGTCGACGGTCTCGTCGATGCGCAGGGTCTGCGAGATGTACGGACCCTGGTCCAGGTCGTTGGTGTAGATCGTCTTCACGTCCTCGACGCCCGCGTCGAGGATCTTCTTCATCAGGGCCTCGGTGATCTCGTCGTTCACGTTCGCGACGACTTCACCGGTCTCCTTGTTGACCAGGCTCTTGGCCAGCGCGCGGCCGAGCATGAAGTCCGGCTCGACGGTGAGCTTCTTCATGCCCGCGGCTTCCATCTCGCGGATGTGCTTCACCGTGATGCGCTTGTCCTTCTGGACCAGCACCTTGCCGGCCTTCGTGACGATGTCGAAGCGCGCGATCTCGCCGCGCATGCGCTCGGGGACCACGTCGAACTCGATGCCCTTCTTCGTGACGTGGAACTGGTCGAACGAGAAGAAGTGCTCGAGGATCTGCTCGGGCTTGTAGCCGAGCGCCTTCAGCAGGATCGTCACCGGCATCTTGCGGCGGCGGTCGACGCGGAAGTAGAGGTAGTCCTTCGGGTCGAACTCGAAGTCGAGCCACGAGCCGCGGTACGGGATCACGCGCGCGGAGAACAGCAGCTTGCCCGACGAGTGCGTCTTGCCGCGGTCGTGCTCGAAGAACACGCCCGGGGAGCGGTGCAGCTGGGACACGATGACGCGCTCGGTGCCGTTGATCACGAAGGAGCCGTTGCGGGTCATGAGCGGGATCTCGCCCATGTAGACCTCCTGCTCCTTCATTTCCTTGATCGTGGGCTTGCTCGCCTCGCGGTCCATGATGACCAGGCGAACCTTCGCGCGCAGCGGGCTGGCGAAGGTGAGGCCGCGCTGCTGGCACTCGACCACGTCGAACGGGGGCTCGCCCAGGGCGTAGCTCACGTACTCGAGGCGGGCGCTGCCCGAATGGCTCGAGATGGGGAACACCGACTGGAAGGCCGCCTGCAGGCCGGATTCCTTGCGGCCGTCGGCCGTGGATTCGGCTTGCAGGAACTCCGCGTAGGAGTTGATCTGGGTTGCGAGGAGGAAAGGAACGTCCAGCACGGCCGCGCGCTTGGCGAAGCTCTTGCGGATGCGTTTCTTCTCGGTGAAAGAGTAGGTCATGTGAACTCCGGATCGACGGACGCGGGTTGCCCGCTGCCGTACTTCCGACTGTGCCAACCCTGGCCTGGTGGCTCGCCGCTACGAGCCGCTGGCGGACGGCCCACGGGGACGTGGGCCCGACCAAACCTGTCTCCTGCAGTCGCTTCAGAAGACAAATCGAAACCCCCGGAGGGGCTTCGATTTGGCATCTGGTGCCCGCCGGGCGATGCGCCGCCCGGCAGACCCCCCGACATGGGGTCGAATTACTTGATTTCGACCTTGGCGCCGGCTTCTTCCATCTTCTTCTTGATGACTTCGGCGTCGGCCTTCGACACGCCTTCCTTCAGGGGCTTCGGCGCGCCGTCGACGAGGTCCTTGGCTTCCTTCAAGCCCAGGCCCGTGACTTCACGCACGGCCTTGATGGTGTTCACCTTGTTCTCGCCGGCGGCGGCGAGGATCACGTTGAACTCGGTCTTCTCTTCGGCGGCAGCGGCGCCACCACCGGCCGCGGGGGCGGCAACGGCGATCGACGCGGCGGCGGCGGAGACGCCGAACTTCGATTCCATGTCCTTGATGAGCTGCGAGATCTCGAGGACCGACTTGGCGGCGATCGCGTCGAGGATTTCCTGGTTGCTGAGTGCCATATGAATTGCTCCTGGTTCGATTAAGGTCTTTGAAATGGAGGTCGCGTCGGGATCAGGCGGAAGCCTTCTCCTTCTGGTCGCGCACGGCAGCGAGGGTCCGCACGAGCTTGCTCGGCACCTCGTTCAGCGTCTGGACGAACTTGGTGATCGGGGCCCGCATCGTGCCCATCAGCTTCGCGAGGAGTTCTTCGCGGCTGGGCAGCGTTGCCAGCGCACCGACTTCCTTGGCCGTCATCAATTGGCCGGGCATCGCGCCGCCCATGATGATCAGCTTGTCGTTCGTCTTCGCGTAGGTATGGAGCACCTTCGCGGCGGCCACCGGGTCTTCGGAAATGCCGTAGGCGAGAGGCCCGACCATCTTGTCGGCCAGCTTCTCGAACGGCGTTCCCTGGACCGCGCGGCGCGCGAGGGTGTTCTTCAACACGCGAAGATAGACGCCGGAAGCACGCGCTTGCGCGCGCAGCTGCGTGACGTTCCCCACGGGCAGGCCACGGTACTCGGCGATGACGATCGCCTGCGCCTTGGCCACGCGCGCGGAGACTTCCGCAACGACTTCCTTCTTCTCTTCGAGATTCAGACTCAAGGTCTTCTCCTTCAGTGAATAGCGACCTCTCGTCAGGAGCTGCAAATCCTGCCTGGGGTGCGCCATCTGCGTAGGTTTCGGGAACCTTCCCCTCGATTGAGCCCTCGCGGGCACCTACGGTCTTTGACAACCCGCCACCCCATGCCGGGGCGGCGGCCCAAAGTCTTCTGGTTAGTTGTGGGTGCCTGCCGCCGACGCCCCGGCCATGCCGGTCTGGTCGACGCGGACGCCCACGCCCATCGTGCTGGAGACCGAGACCTTCTTCAGGTAGATCCCCTTCATGGCCGCCGGCTTCGACTTGTTGATCGCGCCCAGCAGCGCCTCGAAATTCTCGGCGAGGGCATCGACCCCGAACGAGGCGCGGCCGATCGTGCACTGCACGATGCCCGCCTTGTCGGCGCGGTACTGCACCTGGCCACCCTTGGCGTTCTTCACCGCCTCGGCGACGTTCGGCGTCACGGTGCCCACCTTCGGGTTCGGCATCAGGCCGCGCGGGCCCAGGACCTGGCCCAGGGGGCCGACGACCTTCATCGCGTCCGGGGAGGCGATGACGACGTCGAAGTCCATGAAACCGCCCTTGATCTTCTCGGCGAGGTCATCGAAGCCCACGACATCGGCGCCGGCGGCCTTCGCCGCCTCGACGTTCGCGCCCTGCGTGAACACGGCCACGCGCACGGTCTTGCCGGTGCCGCGCGGCAGCACGACGGAGCCGCGGACCACCTGGTCCGACTTCTTCACGTCGATGCCGAGGTTCACGGCGACGTCGACGGATTCGTCGAACTTCGCGGTGGCGGTCTTCTTCACGAGGTCGAGGGCATCGTTCAGGCCATAGGCCTTGGTGCGATCGACCAGCGCTGCAATCTTTTCAATTCGCTTGGACATTTTCAGATCCCTTCCACTTCGACGCCCATGCTGCGGGCGCTGCCGGCAATCGTGCGCACCGCGGCGGCCAGGTCGGCGGCGGTGAGGTCCGGCGTCTTGGTCTTGGCGATTTCCTCGGCCTGGGCGCGCGTGAGCTTGCCCACCTTGTCGGTGTGCGGCTTGGAGCTGCCCTTGTCCAGCTTGAGGGCCTTCTTGATCAGCACGGACGCCGGCGGCGTCTTGATGATGAAGGTGAAGCTCTTGTCCGCGAACGCCGTGATCACCACCGGGAGCATCAGCCCCGGCTCGACCTTCTGGGTCTGCGCGTTGAACGCCTTGCAGAACTCCATGATGTTCAGGCCACGCTGGCCGAGCGCCGGGCCGATGGGCGGCGAGGGATTCGCCTTGCCCGCGGGCACCTGCAGCTTGATGAAGCCAATGACTTTCTTTGCCACGATCAATCTCCCCGGGTGCTGGCGGACTCGCCGTTGGGCTTGCCCTCCCCGTTCTGATTGCCCAGGAGGCGCCTGGACCCCGCTACTGCATTCTTCAGGCCTTCTCGACCTGCCCGAAATCCAGCTCGACCGGCGTGGGGCGCCCGAAAATCAGCACCGAGACGCGGATCTTGCTTTTCTCGTAGTTCACTTCCTCGACGTTGCCGTTGAAGTCGTTGAACGGGCCGTCGGTGACGCGCACCGATTCGCCCACTTCGAACAGCACCTTGGGCTTCGGCTTCTCCACGCCTTCCTGCACCTGGTGCAGGATGTTCTCGACTTCCTTGTCGGAAATCGGCGTGGGGCGCATCGCGGTACCGCCGATGAAGCCCGTCACCTTCGGCGTGCTCTTCACCAGGTGCCAGGTCTCGTCCGTCATGTCCATCTGGACGAGGATGTAGCCCGGGAAGAAGCGCCGCTCGGAGAGCGCCTTCTGGCCCTTCTTCAGCTCGACCACTTCTTCGGTCGGCACCAGCACCTGGCCGAAACGCTCGGCCATGCCGGAGCGCTTGATGCGATCGATCAGCGCGGCCTGGATGCTCTTCTCCTGGCCGGAATAGGCGTGCACGACGTACCAGCGCATCGACATCGTTAACCCCCCTGCCCGAGCAGCTTCTGCGTGACCCACAGCAGGCCCGCATCCACCACCCAGAGGAATACCGCCATCACGAACACGAACAGGAACACCACGCCCGTGGTCTGCAGCGTTTCCTTCCGCGAGGGCCACACGACGCGCTTGGCTTCCTCGATCGACTCGCGCGCGAACACGACGAAGTCGCGCCCGGCCTGCGTGAGCCACATGACGCCGGCAGCCACGGCGAACGCGCCCAGCAGCACGCCCAGGCGGGCCACCGTCGGGTAGTTCTCGCGCAGCGCGTAGAAGCCATACAGGCCTCCTGCGGCGATCAGCACGGCGACCGCAATCTTGATTCGTTCCACCATCACGACTCTTCCGTCACTTTCCTGCCGGGGCATCTGGCAGGCCAGGAGGGTCTCGAACCCCCAACCTGCGGTTTTGGAGACCGCCGCTCTGCCAATTGAGCTACTGGCCTGTATTCCTATTCGAGGATCTTGGAGACGACGCCGGCTCCGACGGTGCGGCCGCCTTCGCGGATCGCGAAGCGCAGCCCCTCTTCCATGGCGATGGGCGCAATCAGCGTCACCGTCATCTTGATGTTGTCGCCGGGCATGACCATCTCGGTGCCCGCGGGCAGCTCGAGCGAACCGGTCACGTCCGTGGTGCGGAAGTAGAACTGCGGGCGATAGCCGTTGAAGAACGGCGTGTGACGCCCGCCCTCTTCCTTCGACAGCACATACACCTCGCACTCGAACTTCGTGTGCGGCGGGATGGAGCCCGGCTTGGCCAGCACCTGGCCCCGCTCGACGTCCTCGCGCTTCGTGCCGCGCAGCAGGATGCCCACGTTGTCGCCGGCCTGCACTTGGTCCAGCAGCTTGCGGAACATCTCGGTGCCCGTGCAGATCGTCTTCTGCGTGGGCTTCAGGCCCACGATCTCGATCTCGTCACCGACCTTGCAGATCCCGCGCTCCACGCGGCCGGTCACCACCGTGCCACGGCCCGAGATCGAGAAGACGTCCTCCACCGGCATCAGGAACGTGCCGTCCACGGCGCGCTCCGGCGTCGGGATGTAGCTGTCCAGCGCATCGGCCAGCTTCATGATCGCGCCTTCGCCCAGCTCGCCCGTGTCGCCCTCGAGCGCCTTCAGCGCCGAGCCGATGATGATCGGCGTCTTGTCGCCGGGAAACTTGTACTTCGACAGCAGCTCGCGAACCTCCAGCTCCACCAGCTCCAGCAGCTCCGCGTCATCGACCATGTCCGCCTTGTTCATGAACACGATGATGTAGGGCACGCCCACCTGGCGCGCCAGCAGGATGTGCTCGCGCGTCTGCGGCATCGGGCCGTCGGCCGCCGACACCACCAGGATCGCGCCATCCATCTGCGCCGCACCCGTGATCATGTTCTTCACGTAGTCGGCGTGGCCCGGGCAATCGACGTGCGCGTAGTGACGGTTCTTCGTCTCGTATTCCACGTGCGCCGTGTTGATCGTGATCCCACGCGCCTTTTCCTCCGGCGCCGCGTCGATCTGGTCGTAGGCCTTCGCCTCGCCACCGAACTTCTTCGACAGCACCGTCGTGATCGCCGCCGTCAGCGTCGTCTTGCCGTGGTCCACGTGACCGATCGTGCCCACGTTCACGTGGGGCTTCGTACGCTCGAATTTGCCCTTAGCCATGATTCGTCGTCCTGAAAGTGCGTTGTCGTCGAAATACTGGTGCCCATGACGCGGATTGAACGCGTGGCCTCTCCCTTACCAAGGGAGTGCTCTACCACTGAGCTACATGGGCGCTGCCTGATTCGTGGAGCGGGTGAAGGGAATCGAACCCTCGTCGTAAGCTTGGAAGGCTTCTGCTCTACCATTGAGCTACACCCGCGAAGCCCTATTCCCGACCCCCTACCCTCGCTCGTGAGTCTGGTGGAGAGGGTTGGATTCGAACCAACGTAGGCGCAAGGCCAACAGATTTACAGTCTGCCCCCTTTAACCACTCGGGCACCTCTCCGCGAAGCCCTCGATTATCTTCGATTTGCGGGGTTTGGTCAAACAAAACAGGGGGTTCCGAAACCAATCTCCGGGTGGCCCGGATGGGTATTTCCCGGCTCGCGGGGAAGCGGGGTTTTCGGCCGCCTATTCGACCGATGGAGGACCTCCTGACACGGGGATACTGCGCCCATGCCCCGGTCCGCCCGGGGCGCCTTGCCACCCCGAACGAAGGTGCCACGATGCAACTCGACCCCCTGTTTTCCAGCACGCCCACCTCAATGAAGTCGAAGATCGACGCCATTTCGGCGGAGTTCGACGGATTTAAGCCGGATTTCGAGAAATTGATCGGTGATCTGGCGAAAGGCGCTGCTCTCGGCGCCGAAGAGGGACTCTCATCGACACGGAATTCAACGGCGACATCGGGCAACAAAGCCATCCAGGATGCCGACGTCCTTTCCGGCGCGGCCTTCGCCCGGGATCGTTCCTCGACTTCCACCAAGGCCGGTGAAACCGCCACGGGCGCCCCCGCGCCGACCGTCACCGACCTCCTGTTCGGACGTGCCTCGACCGCCAGCACGGAGTACGACCCCGCCGTGAATTCCTATGATGAGTGGGTGAACAAGTTCGGGCGCCCGGCCACGGACAAGAACGGCGTCGGCCTGGACGTGCGAGGCCTGCCCATCGCCTCCAGCTGGAGTTCGCAGACCGGGCAGGCCCGCACGGGGACCGACCTGGGCTGGAGCTGCGGCCTCCCCCTGGAAGCCAGCGGACCCCAAGCCGTCGCGATTTCCTTCACCCCGCCCGCGGGATGGAGTGGCAAGGTGGAATTGAGCTGCGGCGAGATGTCGCAAGCCGCCGGGGCGGAGAAGCCGAATGCGATGCGCATGTGGCTGAGCGAGACCCCGGGCGGCCCCCCCATCGCGGGCCCCGAGGATTTCCTCGGCGCATTCGGCAACATCACCGACACGAACCTGACCGGTGGCAAGACCTACTACGTCAACGTGCAGCCCGACACGAACGGCCGGGTCAGCGTCCAGCTGAACCATACGAGCTGATCCGGGGTGCCGGCAGTCCGAATCGAACGGACGACCTACCGCTTACAAGGCGGTTGCTCTACCAACTGAGCTATGCCGGCTAAGCGCGCGCTTACTTGATGAGCTTCAGCTTGGCCCGGCCCGCCGTGGGCGGCTTGGGCGGCTCGGAATCGACACCGGCTTCGGGCGCCAAGGTTGCCGAAGCCAGCGCCGCCGGCGCCTCGACCGTGAAGAAGGCGCCCTGCCCATTCTCCCGGGCAAAGATGCCCTGCACGCGGTCCACCGGAATGCTGACTTCGCGGGACACGCCATTGAACCGCGCGGAGAACTGGATCAGCTCGTTGTTGATGGTGAGGTTGCGCGTGGCGTTGAGGCTCACGTTGAGGACGATCTCGCCGCCCTTCACGTACTCCACCGGGACCCGGGTCCGGTCGTCGACCTTCACGCTGAGGTAGGGCGTGAAGCCGCAATCCGAACACCACTCGTAAATGGCGCGGATGAAATACGGCTTGGTCGAGACTTCGGCCATGGCGTGCTACCGGCGCATCGCCTTCTCGGAGGCCGTCATGGAATCGATGAACGCCTGGCGCGAGAAGAGGCGCTCGGCGTACTTCAGCAGCGGGGCCGACTGCTTGTTCAGCTGGATCTGGTACTGATCCAGGCGCCACAGCAGCGGGGCGATCGCCACGTCGAGCATCGAGAAATCGTCTCCGAGCATGTGCTTCTGCTTCACGAAGATCGGCGCGATCTGGATCAGGTTCTCGCGCACGTAGAGGCGTGCCTTCTCCTGGGCCTTCTGCGTCCCGGACTCCAGCGTCTGCACGTGGTTGAACAGCTCCTGCTCGAAGCGGAAGAGGAACAGGCGCGCGCGGGCGCGCATCACCGGGTCGGCCGGCATCAGCTGCGGATGCGGGAAGCGCTCGTCGATGTACTCGTTGATGATGTTGGACTCGTAGAGCACGAGGTCGCGCTCGACGAGCACCGGCGTACGGTTGTACGGGTTCATCACCGCGAGGTCCTCGGGCTTGTTCATGAGGTCCACGTCGATGATCTCGAAATCCATGCCCTTTTCGTAGAGCACGATCCGGCAACGGTGGCTGAAGGGATCGGTGATCCCCGAATAAAGCGTCATCATCTTTTTTTACCCCTTGTCGCGTCCCCGGGGGCCTCTCGGCCCCTCTTTGCTGCGCGCGCGAGTGCCGCTAGCGGACGTCCTTCCAGTACTCGTTCTTGAGCAACAGCGTGATCACGGCAAACGCCGCCAGGAAGAACAGCACCAGGATGCCCCACATCTTCCGGTTGGTCTGCGCGGGCTCCGATACGTAGGTCATGAAGTTCACGAGGTCGGACACGTACTGGTCGTACTCGACCGGCTTCAACTTGCCGGGGCGGTCGAGCACGAGCTTGTGCGACTCGACCTTGTCACCGCTGACCGGATCCACCTTCGTGGTCACCTGCATCACCTGGTCGCCCTGGTATTCCCAGAGGACGTGGGGCATGCCGACGTTCGGGAACACGGTGTTGTTCCATCCCGTCTTGGTGCCCGCGTCGCGATAGAAGCCGCGCAGGTAGGTGTAGAGCCAGTCGGAACCGCGCGAGCGCGCGAGGAGCGAGAGATCCGGCGGCACGACGCCGAAGAACGCCTTCGCGTCCTTCGCGTCGAGGGCGGTGGTCATCGATTCGCCGACCTTCTCGCCCGCGAGCAGCAGGTTGTCGCGGATCTGCGCCTCGGTGAGGCCCAGGTCCGACAGCCGGCTGTAGCGCATCATGCTGGCCGAATGGCAATTGAGGCAGTGATTCACGAAAGCCTGGGCCCCGCGCTGCAGGGACACCTTGTCGTGCAGGTTGATGGGAGCCTTGTCCAGCGCGAGCTTGGCGCCGGAAGCGAAGGCGAGCACGGGCACCAGGGCGGCGACGGCGAGGACGATCCGAGAGATGCGGTTCATGGTCTTCACCCGGTCACCCGAACCGGCTCGGGCCTTTCCTTGTCGTTGCGCGTGAACCAGGGCATCAGCAGGAAGAACGCGAAATAGACGACCGTGAGGACGCGTGCGGCCCACAGCGCGACATAGTCCCCGCCGACGATGGGCAGGCCCTTGCCGAACTCGCCCCACACCGTGGTCGGCTCGACGCCGAGGTAGCCCAGCACCAGGAACGAGATGATGAAGGCCGTGAACCAGATCCGGTACTTGGGGCCGCGATAGCGGATCGACTTCACCTTGCCGCGGTCCAGCCAGGGCAGCAGGAAGAGGATCATCGTGGCCGCGCCCATCACCGCCACGCCGGGGAACTGCGAACCGAACATCGGCGGGACGGCGCGCAGCATCGCGTAGTACGGCGTGAAGTACCACACCGGCGCGATGTGCTCGGGCGTCTTCAGCGGGTCGGCGGGAATGAAGTTGTTGTACTCGAGGAAGTAGCCGCCCATCTCCGGCGAGAAGAACACGATCGCCGAGAACACGAGCAGGAAGACGGCGACGCCGAAGATGTCCTTGATCGTGTAGTACGGATGCATCGGGATGCCGTCCATCGGCTTGCCGCTCTTCGGGTCGATCGCGTTGTAGATCTCGACGCCGTCCGGGTTGTTGGACCCGACCTCGTGCAGCGCCGTGAGGTGCGCGGCGACCAGGCCCAGGATCACCAGGGGCAGCGCGATCACGTGCAGCGCGAAGAAGCGGTTCAACGTCGCGTCCGAGACGTTGTAGTCGCCGCGGATCCAGATCGCGAGGTCCGGGCCGATGATGGGCACGGTGCCGAACAGGTTGATGATCACCTGCGCGCCCCAGTAGGACATCTGGCCCCAGGGCAGGAGGTAGCCGAAGAACGCCTCGCCCATCAGGGCCAGGTAGATCATGACGCCGAAGATCCAGATCAGCTCGCGCGGCTTGCGATACGACCCGTACATCAGCCCGCGCGCCATGTGCAGGTAGATGCAGATGAAGAACATCGAGGCGCCGGTCGAATGGATGTACCGGATCAGCCAGCCGCCGGGCACGTCGCGCATGATGTACTCGACGGAGGCGAAGGCCTCCTGCGCGCTCGGCTTGTAGTTCATGGTGAGGAAGATGCCGGAGACGATCTGGATCACCAGGCACAGCAGCGCCAGCGACCCGAAGTAGTACCACCAGTTGAAGTTCTTCGGCGCGTAGTACTCGGAGAGCTGCTCCTTCCACATGCGGACCAGCGGAAAGCGAGCGTCGACCCACGTGAGCACCCCGTTGAAGGGCCCGGCTCCCGTGACGGGAGTCTTCTGTTGCGTGACGGCCATGGTTCTCAGGCTCCCTTGGTGTCCTCGCCGATCACGACCACGGCGTCGGTTTGGTAACGGTGCGGCGGGATCTTCAGGTTCGCCGGCGCCGGCGAGCCCTTGAAGACGCGAGCGGCGAGGTCGAAGCGCGAGTTATGGCAGGGGCAGTAGTAGCCGCCCGGCCAATCCGCACCCATGTCCGATGCCGCGCCGATCTCCTTCTTGAGCGTGGGCGAGCAACCGAGGTGGGTGCAGACGCCTTCGCAGATGAAGTATTCGGGCTTGATCGAGCGAGCGCGGCCGCTCACGTAGGTGGGCTGCTCCGACGCCTTGGATTCGGGATCGACCAGCACCGGATCGACTTTCTCCAGGCCATCGAGCATCTCCTTCGTGCGGCGCAGCACCCAGATCGGCTTGCCGCGCCATTCCACGGTGATCTGCTGGCCGAGCTCGAGCTTGTCGATCGGCACTTCGACGGGTGCGCCGGCCGCGAGCGCGCGGGCGCTCGGGAACCAGCTCATCAGGAACGGGCCGGCGACACCGGCCGCGGCCGCGGCGCCCGCGGCAGAGGTCGTGACGATCAGCCAGCGGCGCTTCTTCTCGTCGACCTGGTCATTGACGATGGCAGTCATTTTGTTGGTTGGGCCAGAGGAAAGGGGGGGCAGCGGGTGACTAATTGATTATTCTAGCGGATTCACCCCCCCGGCTTAAAGCCCGGGCGTCGGTTTTGGCTGATTGACGCCCCCTCCGACCCCCCTTAGATTGGCCTGCAACCCGGCTCCGCCGGACTGGAGAAAATGATGGGAATCGCCTCGGAATTCAAGGAGTTCGCTGTCAAGGGCAACGTGGTCGACCTGGCCGTCGGCGTGATCGTCGGCGCGGCCTTCGGAAAAATCGTCGACTCGCTCGTGAACGACGTCGTCATGCCCGTCGTGGGCCGGATTTTCGGGGGTTTGGACTTCTCCAACTACTTCATCGCCCTGAAGGACATCCCCCCGGGCATCCCCCAAACCCTCGATGCCGTGAAGAAGGCCGGGGTCCCCGTCTTCGCGTGGGGCAACTTCGTCACGGTCTCGATCAACTTCATCATCCTGGCGTTCATCATCTTCCTGATGGTGAAGCAGGTGAACAAGCTGCGCCGGGCCGCGCCCCCGCCGCCGCCCGCGCCGCCCGAGGACGTCGTCCTGCTGCGCGAAATCCGCGACGCCCTCAAGGCAAAGTAGCGCTCGATGCACCGGATCTGGCTGCTGTTCGCGCAGGCGGTCACCGTGACGCTCGCGGCGCTGTTCGTCGTGAGCCTGGTGAAGCCCGACTGGCTGGCGTGGCGATCGACGGTCGTGGAGGTCCGCGAGGGTCCGGCCGCGTCCGCGGCCTCGTTGCAGCCCAACGCGCCGCGGCCCTACTCCTTCAGCGACGCCGCGAGGAAGGCGATCCCGTCCGTCGTGAACATCTCGGCCACGCGCCAGGTGAAGCGGGCCAATCCGCTGCTGCAGGACCCGGTGTTCCAGCGCTTCTTCGGCGACCGCTTCAGCGCGCCGCCCGAGACGCAACTCTCGCTCGGCTCCGGCGTGATCGTGAGCAAGGACGGCTACATCCTCACCAACGACCACGTGGTCGAGGGCGTGACCGACATCCAGGTCACCTTCCACGACGGCCGCACGGTCGCCGCCAAGGTGGTGGGCCTCGACCCGGAAACGGACCTCGCCGTCGTGCGCGTGCCGGCCAACGGACTCACCCCGATCACCTTCGGTCCGCCCGACAACGCCCGCGTGGGCGACATCGTGCTCGCCATCGGCGACCCGTTCAGCGTCGGCCAGACCGTCACGATGGGCATCGTGAGCGCGGTGGGGCGCGAGATCGGCTCGGCGAGCCCCTTCGGAAGCTTCATCCAGACCGACGCGGCGATCAATCCGGGCAACTCGGGCGGCGCGCTGGTGGATGCCAGCGGCAACCTGGTCGGCATCAACACGCTGATCTTCTCCCGCACCGGGGGCTACCAGGGCATCGGCTTCGCGATTCCCGCGAGCCTCGCGCGCCGCGTGATGGAGCAGATCATCGAATCCGGCTCCGTGACGCGCGGCTGGTTCGGCGTCGAAGTGACCGGGTTGAGCCCCGACCTGGCCCAGTCGCTGGGCATGAAGGGCGCGCGCGGCGCCATCGTCGGCGCGATCGAGAAGGGCAGCCCGGCGGAGAAGGGCGGGATCAAGCTGGGCGACGTGATCGTCGCGGTCAACAACAAGCCGGTGACCGACGTGAACCAGGCGTTGAACGCGATCGCCGAGGTGCCGCCCGGCAAGTCGGTCCCGGTGAAAGTGCTGAGGAAGACCGGCGAGATCACGCTCGAGGTCACGGTCGGCAAGCGCCGCGCGCGGCCGCGTGGCGACGAGTAGCCGCTATTCGCCGGCAGGGCGCCCGACCGGTTCCGGCGCCTTGCGGCGCTTCTCCACCACGCGGGCGACCAGCAGCCCGATCTCGTAGAGCAGGCACATCGGGATCGCGAGCGAGAGCTGCGAGACCACGTCCGGCGGCGTGACCACCGCGGCCACCACGAAGATCCCCACGATCACGTAGCCGCGCCACTCCCTCAGCTGGTCGGTGTTGACGATGCCGGTGAGCACGAGCACGACCACCACGACCGGCAACTCGAACGCGATGCCGAAGGCGAGGAACATGCCGATGACGAAGTTGAAATAGGCCTCGATGTCGGGCGTGGGCGAGATGCTCTTCGGCGAGAACTTGTTGATGAACTCGAACACGGCGCCGAACACGAAGTAGTAGCAGAACGCCATGCCCACGAAGAACAGCAGCGTGCTGCTCACGATGAGCGGCACGACGAGCTTCTTCTCGTGCGCGTAGAGCCCCGGCGCCACGAACGCCCAGACCTGGTAGAGCACGTAGGGCAGCGCCGCGAGGAACGCCGCGAGCATCGCGATCTTCATCGGGATGAGGAACGGCGAGATCACGCCGGTGGCGATCATCTTGGAGCCCGTGGGCAGCGAGGCGATCACGGGCCGCGCGAGGAAGTCGTAGATCTCAGCGCTGTAGATGAAGGCGGGGATGAACGCGATGCCCACCACCACCAGGCAGCGCAGCAGGCGGTCGCGCAGCTCGATCAGGTGCGAGAGGAAAGTCTCGGTGCCGGTCTCCATCGGTTGCGCGGCCTAGCCGGCCTTCCTTTCGCGCGGCTCGACCGGCTCCTCGATGCCCAGCTCGAGCTGGGGCGAGGGCGCCGGATCCTCCAGCAGGCCCTGGGACGTCGACGGCGCGACGGGCGGCTCGGTCAAGGGCGCGGAGGGCATCACCGAATCGGTGGCGGAGTCGTTCAGCTGCTTCTCGATCGAGGCCTGCGCTTCACGCAGCTCGGACTCGGTCTTGTTCATGGCGGTTTGCACGTCGCTCTGGAACGAGCGCGCGGCACCCTCGAACTCGTTCTTCACGCGATTCAGCTCGGAGAGGTCCATCTCGCGGTTGATGTCGGATTTCACTTGCGAGACGTAGCGCTGCATCCGCCCGAAGAGCACGCCCAGCGTGCGCGCGACGCGCGGCAGCCGTTCGGGCCCGATCACCACGAGGGCCACGATGCCGATGACGATGAGTTCGGAGAATCCGATGTCGAACATGCTGGAGGCCCGCGGCAGCGGGCGCCGGGGCGTTGCCCGCCGCGGTCAGGACTTCTGCTTGTCCCTGACCTCGCCGTCGATGGTGGTGCCTGCGGGGTTCGCTGCGATCTCGCCGGCGCTCTTGGTCTCCTCGCCGCCCTTCATGCCGTCCTTGAAGCCCTTCACCGCGCCTCCGAGGTCGCTTCCGATGTTGCGCAGCTTCTTCGTGCCGAAGATCACCAGCACGATGACCAGCACGACAACCCAGTGAATCCAGCTCATTGAACCCATGACGATCTCCGGTGCGCGACCCGAACTATTCCTTCGCGATCATTCGCGGGAGCGGGTTCGGCCCGCCGATGATATGGACGTGCAAATGATACACGTCCTGCCGGCCGATCTTCCCCGTGTTCACAATGGTGCGAAAGCCATCCGGGGAGCCCTGCTCGCGCGCCAGCCGGGCCGCCAGCGTGAGGATCTTGCCCAGGACCGCGGCATCCTCCGGCCCGGCATCGGAGAGGGACGCGATGTGCTTCTTGGGAATCACCATGAAGTGCACGGCCGCCAGCGGGTTGATGTCGTGGAACGCGAGGACCTCGTCGTCCTCGAACACCTTGCGGCTGGGGATCTTGCCCTCGACGATCTTGCAAAAGATGCAATCGGTTTCCACGCGGCCTCCTTCAGGTTCGCGAATTCTTCTCGTCGAGGCCCGAGCGGCCTTCGCGCCGCTCGAGTTCGGAGAGCACCTCGTCCAGGGCGATGCCGTGATGCGCAAGCATCACGAGGCAGTGGAACCAGAGGTCCGCGGTCTCGTGCACGATCGCCGAGCGCTCGCCGGACTTCGACGCGATGACCGTCTCGGTCGCCTCCTCGCCCACCTTCTTCAGGATCGCATCCAGGCCCTTCGCGTTCAGCGACGCGACGTAGGACGACTTCGGGTCGGCGGCGCGGCGCTTCGCGATCGTTTCCTCGAGCTGCTTCAGCACGTCGCGCTCAGCCATGGCCGCGCGGCTCCTCGATCACGGATTCGGTGGCCACCCAGCGGCGCTCGCCGCCCGCGCCCTCGAGCTTGTTGAAGAAGCAGCGGCGCCGGCCCGTATGGCAGGCCACGCCGCCCACCGATTCGACGCGCAGCAGGACCGCGTCGGCGTCGCAATCGATGCGGATCTCGACCACCTTCTGGAAATGGCCCGAGCTCTCGCCCTTGTGCCAGAGCGCCTTGCGCGAGCGCGACCAGTACACGGCCTCGCCCGATTCCACCGTGCGGCGCAGCGCGTCGCGGTTCATCCACGCGAGCGTGAGCACCTCCCCGGACGTCGCATCCTGCGCGACGGCGGGCACGAGCCCTTCGGCGTTCCAGGCCACCGCTTCGATCCAGTCGCTCACAGCCGCATCTCGATGCCGCGCGCGGCGAGGAAGCGCTTCGCCTCGGGAACGGTGATCTCGCCGAAGTGGAACACGGATGCGGCGAGCACCGCGTCCGCCCGGCCGTCCTCGATGCCGAGGGCGAGGTGCTCGAGCGTGCCGACACCCCCGCTCGCGATCACCGGCACGGCGACCGCGTCGGAGACCGCGCGCGTGAGCGCGCAATCGAAACCGCTCTTGGTGCCGTCGCGGTCCATGCTCGTGAGCAGGATCTCGCCGGCGCCCCGCTCCGTCATCTCGCGCGCCCACGCCACCACGTCCTTGCCCGTGGCCTTGCGGCCGCCATGGGTATAGACCTCCCAGCCGCCGCCTTCGCGGCCGCGCGCGTCGATCGCGACCA
The DNA here is from genome assembly GCA_001953215.1 of Betaproteobacteria bacterium GR16-43. Taxonomy (GTDB): domain Bacteria; phylum Pseudomonadota; class Gammaproteobacteria; order Burkholderiales; family Usitatibacteraceae; genus Usitatibacter. The sequence continues at coordinate 1,737,039 of CP019169.1, read as the reverse complement.
CGATCGCCTGCGAGCCGAAGCGGCGCGCGGACTCCTCCACCAGCGCCGGGTTCTCGACTGCGGAGGTGTTGATGCTGACCTTGTCGGCGCCCGCGTTGAGGAGCTTCCTCACGTCCTCCACGCGCCGCACGCCGCCGCCCACCGTGAGCGGGATGAACACTTCGTCGGCCACGCGCGAGATGACGTCGAGGATCGTGTCGCGCGCATCGCTCGACGCGGTGATGTCGAGGAACGTGAGCTCGTCGGCACCCGCCTCGTTGTAGCGGCGAGCCGCCTCGACCGGATCGCCGGCGTCGCGCAGCTGGACGAAGTTGATGCCCTTCACCACGCGGCCGGCGTGCACGTCGAGACAGGGGATGATGCGCTTCGCGAGGCCCATCAGGAGCCGTCGGCGAGCTTCTGCGCGGCGGCGAAGTCGAGCGTGCCCTCGTAGATGGAACGTCCGGCGATGGCACCGGTGATGCCTTCGGATTCCACGGCGCAGAGCTGCTTCACGTCGTCGAGGTTGGTGAGGCCGCCGCTCGCGATCACCGGCACCGAGAGCGCCTGGGCGAGCTTCACGGTCGCCGCGACGTTCACGCCGCCCAGCATCCCGTCGCGTCCGATGTCGGTGTAGATGACGGCTTCCACGCCGTAGTCCTGGAAACGCTTGGCGAGGTCGAGCACGTCGTGGCCGGTCAGCTTCGACCAGCCGTCGGTGGCGACCTTTCCGTCCTTCGCGTCGAGGCCGACCATGATGTGGCCGGGGAATGCATCGCACGCCTCGTGCAGGAAGCCGGGGTTCTTGACCGCGGCGGTTCCGATGATGACGTACGAAACGCCGTCGTCCAGGTAGCGCTCGATGGTGTCCAGGTCCCGGATGCCGCCGCCCAGCTGGATGGGAATATCCGGGTTCACCGCCGCCACGATCGCCTTCACGGCTTCCTCGTTGCGCGGCTTGCCGGCCACGGCGCCGTTCAGGTCCACCACGTGCAGGCGCCGGGCCCCGAGCTGGGTCCACTTCGAGGCCATCGCCGAAGGTTGCTCGGAGAACACGGTCTCGTTGGCCATGTCGCCTTGGCGGAGGCGGACGCAGCGTCCGTCTTTCAGGTCGATCGCGGGGATGATCAGCATGGGATGGGGACCGCTAGGGGTTCCAGCTGGCGAAGTTGCTGAGGAGCGTCAGTCCCGCGGCGCTGCTTTTCTCGGGGTGGAATTGCGTCGCGAAAATGTTAGCGCGGGCGATGGCGGAGGTAAAGTCGGAAGGGTAGCGCGTGCTGCCGGCCGCGAGCCCCGGTTCCGACGGACGGCAGTAGTAGCTGTGCACGAAATAGAAACGCGTTCCGTCGGCGATGCCCCGCCAGAGTGCGTGCGGCGCCTCCTGGCGCACTTCGTTCCATCCCATGTGCGGCACCTTGAGGCCGGCGGCGCGCGCCGTGGGCCCGAACCCCACCACTTCGCCGGGCAGCAGGCCCAGGCCCGGGGTGTCGCCCTCGTCGCTGCGATCGAACAGCATCTGCAGCCCGATGCACAAGCCGAGGAAGGGCTTGGTGCGCGCGGCCTGCTCGACGGCGCGGCCGAGTCCGCTCGCACGCAGGGCACCCATGCAATCGGGCATCGCGCCCTGGCCGGGGAACACGACGCGGTCGGCGCGCTCGATGCCGGCCGGGTCCGCCGTGATCTCGACCGAGGCGCCGGGCACGACATGGGCGAGGGCCTTCTGCACGGAGCGGAGGTTGCCCATGCCGTAGTCGACGATGGCGATGCGCTGGGACATGTCGGTGCGCGGGCGCCCGCGGGCGTCCACGTCAATCGTCCTAGAGGGATCCTTTGGTGGAGGGCACGATGCCGGCGGCCTTCGCATCCGGCTCGAGGGCCATGCGCAGCGCGCGGGCGAACGCCTTGAAGACGGTCTCGCACTGGTGGTGCGAGTTCTCGCCCCGCAGGTTGTCGATGTGCACCGTCGCGAGCCCGTGGTTCACGAAGCCCTGGAAGAATTCGTGCGTGAGGTCGACGTCGAACTCGCCCACGCGGGCGCGGCTGAACTCGACGTGGAACTCGAGCCCCGGGCGGCCGGAGAAATCGACCACGGCGCGCGAGAGCGCTTCATCGAGCGGGACGTAGGCATGGCCATAGCGGCGAATGCCCTTCTTGTCGCCCACGGCCTTCGCGACGGCCATGCCGAACGTGATGCCGATGTCCTCGACGGTGTGGTGCGCGTCGATCTCGAGGTCGCCCTTCGCGCGCACGGTGAGGTCCATCGCGCCGTGGCGGGCCACCTGGTCGAGCATGTGGTCCAGGAAGGGGATGCCGGAGTCGAGCTTCGCCTCGCCCGTTCCGTCCAGGTTCACGGCCACGAAGACCTGGGTCTCGCGGGTGTCGCGCTGGATTTCGGCGGTGCGCATGTCAGGCGAGGATCTGTTGGAGGGCGGCCGCGAGGCGGTCGTTCTCGTCGGGCGTTCCGAGGGTGAATCGCAAGCAGTTTTCCAGGAGCGGATGCGACCCGTGCAAGGTGCGAACCAATATACCACGCGCCTTCAGGCCCTCGAAGCCGGCGACGGCATCGGGAACGCGGGCGAGCACGAAATTGGCGGCCGACGGGAAACGCGTGACGCCGGGCATGGCGTCCAGCGAGCGCTCGAGGCGGGCGCGTTCGGCGACGATGCGCCGGGTCTGGTCGTCCAGCACGTCGCGCCGGCGCAGCACCAGCTCGGCCGCCGCGGCCGTGAGCACGTTCACGTTGTAGGGCAGGCGCAGCTTTTCCAGCTCCGCGGCCCAGGCGGCGGGGGCGACGGCGAATCCGAGGCGCAATCCCGCCAGTCCCAGCTTCGAGACCGTGCGCATCAGCACGAGGTTCGGGTGGCGTCCCACTTCGTCCAGCAAGGTCGCGCCGCCCGCGAACGGAAAGTACGCCTCGTCGACCACGACCAGCCCCGGCGACGCCTCGACCACGCGAAGGATGGCCTCGCGCGGGAAGAGGTTGCCGGTCGGGTTATTGGGGTACGCAATCCACGTGAGCGCCGGGCGGTGGCGTTCGATCGCGGCGAGCAACGCCGGCTCGTCGAGCGTGAAGTCGGGGCGCAGCGCCACGCCCTCGTAGCGCAGGCCCACGGCGATGGCGCTGATGCGGAACATCGCGAACGCGGGCTCCACGGAGAGCACGCACGCGCCCGGTTTCGCGACCGCCATGCCGATCAGCTGGAGGATCTCGTCCGAGCCGTTGCCGAGCACGATCTCGAGGGCATCGGGGATGGAGAACGCCTCGCGCAACCGACGCTTCAGCACCGGCGCGCCGGGATGCGGATAGCGATTGATCGCCACGTGCGAGAGCGTCTCGCCCAGTTCCCGCGCGAGGTCCGGCGGAAGCGGATACGGGTTCTCCATCGCGTCCAGCTTCACGAGGCCCTCGGCGGGCGGCACGTGGTAGCCCTGCAGCGCACGGATCTCGTCGCGGACGAGGCTCGCCGGATCCTTCATCGCGGCTTCTTGAAGCGGTACTCCGCGCTGCGCGCGTGCGCTTCGAGGCCTTCGGCGCGCGCCAGCGTCGCGGCGGTGCGGCCGAGGCGATCGGCCGCTTCGGGCGAGACGCGGATCACGCTCGAGCGTTTCTGGAAGTCGTAGACGCCCAGCGGAGAGGAGAAGCGCGCGGTACGCGACGTCGGCAGGACGTGGTTCGGGCCGGCGCAGTAATCGCCGATCGCTTCCGACGCGTGGTGGCCGAGGAAGATCGCGCCCGCGTGGCGGATCTTCGGCAACAGCGCTTCGGGATCGGCCACGGCCAGCTCGAGGTGTTCGGGCGCGATGCGGTTCGCGATCTCGCAAGCCTCGGCCAGGTCGCGCACGCGGATCAGCGCGCCACGCCCCGCGAGCGACGCCTCGAGGATCGCGCGGCGCGGCATCGACGGGGCCTCGCGTTGCATCGCGGCGGCCACGCGCTCGATCAATCCGGCATCGGGCGTGAGCAGGATCGCCTGGGCCACTTCGTCGTGCTCGGCCTGCGAGAAGAGGTCCATCGCGACCCAGTCGGCGTTGGCGCTCGCATCGGCGATCACGAGGATCTCGGAAGGCCCCGCGACCATGTCGATGCCGACGTGGCCGAAGACCCTTCGCTTGGCCGCGGCGACGTACGCATTGCCGGGGCCCACGATCTTGTCGACGGCGGGCACGCTCGCGGTGCCGAACGCGAGCGCCCCGATCGCCTGCGCGCCGCCGATGCGCACGATGCGATCCACGCCCGCGATCGCGGCGGCGGCCAGCACGTAGTCGTTCATTTCGCCGCCCGGGGTGGGCGTCACCATCACGAGCTCGGGAACGCCCGCCACCTTCGCGGCGATCGCGTTCATCAGCACGGACGAGGGATAAGCCGCCTTTCCGCCCGGCACGTAGAGGCCGGCGCGGTCGAGCGGCGTCACCTGCTGGCCGAGCACCGTGCCATCGCCCTCTTCCGTGCGCCACGAGTCCTGGCGCTGGCGCTCGTGGAAGGCGCGGATGCGCGCCGCGGCCGACTCGAGGGCTTCGCGTTCGGGCGCGGGAATGCGCGAGAGGGCCTTGCCCGCATCCCGCATGTCGACGTGGAGTTCCTTCGCGGCGGCCGGCGTCCACCGGTCGAAGCGCGTCGTGAATTCGAGCAGGGCGGCATCGCCGCGCGTGCGCACCGCGTCGAGGATCTCAGCGGCGGCGCGGTCCACGGAGGCGTCCTGCGTGGTCTCGAAGGCGAGGAGCTTCGCGAGCTCCGCCTCGAAGCCCGGCGCGTCCGTGGCGAGGCGGCGCGGACTAGCCACGGATCGCCTTGCCGAAGGCCTCGAGGATCGGCGCCAGCTCGTCGCGCTTCAGCTTCATCGAGGCGGGATTCACGACCAGCCGGCTGGAGATGGGCGCGATCTCCTCGACCACCTTGAGGCGGTTGGCCCTCAGCGTGTTGCCGGTGTCCACGAGGTCGACGATCGCGTCGGCGAGACCGACCAGCGGGGCCAGCTCCATGGAACCGTAGAGGTGGATCAGGTCGACGTGGACGCCCTTGGCCGCGAAGTGCTCGCGCGCCGTGCCGATGTACTTCGTGGCCACGCGCAGCCGCGCGCCCTGCTTCACGGCGCTCGCGTAGTCGAAGCCTTCGGGCACCGCGACCACCATGCGGCAGCGCGCGATGCGCAGGTCGAGCGGCTGGTACAGGCCCTGGCCCCCATGTTCGGCAAGCACGTCGCTGCCGGCCACGCCGAGGTCCGCCGCGCCGTATTGCACGTAGGTCGGCACGTCCGAGGCGCGAACGATGATCACGCGCACGTCCGGACGCTTCGTGGCCAGGATGAGCTTCCGCGTGGCCTCGGGGTCTTCCGTGAGCGCGAGACCGGCCGCCGCCAGCAGGGGCCCGGCCTCGTCGTAGATGCGTCCCTTCGAGAGGGCGAGTGTGATCATGGGTTCAGTCCACGCGGCGGATGCGCGCGCCGAGCGCGCCCAGGCGCGCCTCGAGCCGCTCGTAGCCGCGGTCCAGGTGGTAGATGCGGTCGACGATCGTCTCGCCCTCGGCCATCAGGCCCGCGATCACGAGGCTCGCGGAAGCACGCAGGTCCGTAGCCATCACCGTGGTGCCGGTCAGCTTGTCGTTGCCGCGCACGATCGCGGTGTTGCCTTCGATGTCGATGCGCGCGCCGAGCCGGCGCAGCTCCTGCACGTGCATGAAGCGGTTCTCGAAGATCGTCTCGGTCACGACGGAGGTCCCGTCGGCGACCGTGTTCATCGCGAGGAACTGCGCCTGCATGTCGGTCGGGAATCCCGGGTGGGGCGACGTGCGGATGCCCACGGCATAGGGACGGCGCGCCATCTCCAGCCGCAGCGTCGTTCCGTTCACGTGGACCTTGGCGCCGGCCTCGCGCAGCTTGTCGATCACCGGGTCCAGGCTGCTGACGGGCGCGTTGGTGAGCGTCACGTTGCCGCGCGTCGCGGCGGCCGCGCAGAGGAAGGTGCCGGCCTCGATGCGGTCCGGCATGATCGCGTGCGTCGCGCCGTGCAGCGCTGCCACGCCCTGGACGCGGATCACGTCGGTGCCCTGCCCGGAGATGCGCGCGCCCATCGCGATCAGGCACTGGGCGAGGTCGACGATCTCCGGCTCGCGCGCCGCGTTCTCCAGCAGCGTTTCACCGTCCGCGAGGCAGGCGGCCATCATGAGGTTCTCGGTGCCGGTCACGGTCACCGTGTCCATGAAGATGCGCGCGCCCTTCAGCTTCTTCGCCGTCGCATGGATGTTGCCGGATTCGATCGTCACGGAGGCCCCCATCGCCTCCAGGCCCTTGATGTGCAGGTCCACGGGCCGCTCGCCGATGGCGCAACCGCCGGGCAGCGACACGCGCGCATCGCCGAAGCGGGCGACGAGGGGACCCAACGCGAGGATCGAGGCTCGCATCGTCTTCACGAGGTCGTAGGGCGCGTAGGGCTCGGTGATGTTGGCCGCCTCGAGCTCGACCGCGCCGGGCGAGACATGGGCCGACACGCCCATGCGCTGCAGCAGCTTCACCATCGTGCGCGTGTCGTTCAGCTCCGGCACGTTCCAGAGCCGCAGGGGCTCGGCCGTCAGCAGCGAGGCCGCGAGGATGGGCAGCGCCGCGTTCTTGGCGCCGGCGACGCGGACTTCGCCCGAAAGCGGCACGCCGCCGTGGATGGAGAGTTTCTGCATGGTTGCCTGTGGATGCCGGCGTGGCGCCGGCTAGTTTCGTTTCAGCGCGCCGCCCACTCGTCCGGGGAAAAGGTCTTCATGGACAGCGCATGGATTTCCTCGCGCATGCGGTCGCCGAGGGCGCCGTACACGAGCTGGTGCTGGCGCACGCGGGACAGGCCCGCGAACGCCGGGCTCACGATCACCGCCTCGAAATGCGCGCCATCGCCCGACACCTCGAGGTGGGTGACGTCGAGGCCCGCGCGGATGGATCTTTCGATGGAGGCTGGTTCGACCATGTCTAGTTGCGCAGCTTGTAGCCGGAGCGCAGCAGCTGGAGAGTGAGGAATGATAGGGCAGCGAAGGCGCCCGTCGCAATCGCAAGGCTGGAGCCCGGCGCCACGTCGGACTGGCCGAAGAACCCGAAGCGGAAGCCGTCGATGGCGTAGAAGAACGGATTCAGGTGCGACGCCGCCTGCCAGAAGGGCGGCAGCGAGTGCACCGAATAGAACACGCCGGCGAGGAACGTGAGCGGCGTCACGAGGAAATTCTGGAACGCGGCGAGCTGGTCGAACTTCTCGGCCCAGATGCCCGCGAGGATTCCCAGGACCGCGCAGATGCCGCAACCCACGAGGGCGAAGGCCGCGATCCAGAGCGGCTGGGCGACCGGGACCGGAATCAGCCACACGCTCGCGGCGAACACGCCGGCCCCCACCGCCACGGCGCGCACCAGCGCCGCGAGCAGGTAGGCCGCGAAGATCTCGCCCGGGCCCAGCGGGGGAAGCAGGATGAACACGATGTTGCCGGTGATCTTCGACTGGATGAGCGACGAGGACGTGTTGGCGAACGCGTTCTGCAGCATCGCCATCATCGCGAGGCCCGGGACCAGGAACTGCGCGTAGCCCACGCCGGGGAACGGCTCGAGGCGGCCCGACAAGGCGTGCGAGAACACCAGCAGGAAGAGCAGCGCCGAGAGCACGGGCGCGGCCACCGTCTGGAAGCTCACCTTCCAGAAGCGCAGCACCTCCTTGTAGAGCAGCGTGCGGAAGCCGCTCATGCCACGAGCGCCTCGCGCCGCATGATGCGCAGGAAGACTTCCTCCAGCTCCGGCTCGGCCACTTCGAGGGCTTCCACGGTGGCACCCGCCGCGCGCAGCTTCGCGAGCGCGTCTTCCACGTGGGCCGTATTCTCGATCGGGATGCGCCACCAGCCCGCGGCGTCGGCGCGCGCGGTAGCCGCCAGCGTGGCCGGCAGCTCGCAGCCGAGTTTCACGCGCAGCACGCGCTCCGAGAATTCGGCCAGCAGGTTCGCGGTGGTGTCGAGCGCCACGATGCGCCCGTCGCGCATCATCGCGATGCGCGAACACAGCTCCTGCGCCTCTTCCAGGTAGTGGGTGGTCAGCACGATCGTGTGGCCGGCGGCGTTCAGCTCGCGCACGAAAGCCCAGAGCGTCTGGCGCAATTCCACGTCCACGCCGGCCGTCGGCTCGTCCAGCACGATCACCGGCGGGCGGTGCACGAGGGCCTGCGCGACCATCACGCGCCGCTTCATTCCGCCCGAGAGGCTGCGCATGTTCGCGTTGGCCTTCGAGGCGAGCGCCAGCTTGTCGAGCAGTTCCGCGATCCACGGGCCGTTGTCGCGCAGCCCGAAGTAGCCCGACTGGATCTCGAGCGTCTCGCGCACGGTGAAGAAGGGATCGAACACCAGCTCCTGCGGGACGATGCCGACGTTGCGCCTCGCCTCGCGATACGCGGATCGCACGTCGTGGCCGAGGATGGCGAGGCTGCCGGCATCGGGGATCGCGAGGCCGCCCAGCGCGGAGATGAGCGTGGTCTTGCCGGCGCCGTTGGGACCCAGGAGCGCGAAGAACTCGCCGCGCCGCACTTCGAGGTTCACGCCCGCGAGCGCCTGCACCGCGCCATAGCGCTTCTCGACGCCGCGGATTTCGACGGCGGGACCTGCCGCGGCGTCCATGGTCAGGCCCGGCAGGCCTGGATGAGTTCGGTCACGCCGTAGAGGTCCGCCAGCGCGAGGAGGTTCGCCGGGAGGTTCACGAAGGTGAGCTGCTTGCCGCGCGCGAGCGCCCGCCGGCGCCACTCGAGCAGCAGCGCGACCGCCGAGGAATCGACCGCGGAGACCGCGGCGAAGTCGATGGTGAGGCGCTCGGGAAGATCGGCGCGGGCCTCGTACGCGTCGCTCTCGGCGAGCACGCGCGGCAGGCTCTCGAAGGACAGCGGCCCTTCGAGCTTGAGGACTTCGGTGCGCGCCGTGTCGTCCATCGTTATTTCTTCGGGGCGGCCTTCGGGTCGGCGCCGCCGCGGGCGTTGCGCTCCTGCAGGGCCTTCACCAGGCCGTCGACGCCGCTCTTCTGGATGATGTCGCCGAAGGAGCCGCGGTACGTGGTGACGAGGGACACGCCGTCGACCACGACGTCGTAGACCTTCCAGCCCTTGTCGGTCTTCTCCATGCTGTAGTCGAGCGGGATCGGCGGGCCGCCCTGCTGCTTCACCTCGGTTCGCACCACGACGTCGGTGTCGCCCGCGGCGACCTTGAGCGGCTTCACCTCGACGACCTGGTTGCGGTACTGCGAGAGCGACGACGAATACGTGCGCACGATCAGCGTCTTGAACTCCTTCGTGAGCGCTTCCTTCTGCGCATCCGTGGCCTGCGCCCACGGGCGGCCGACCGCCAGGCGCGTCATGCGCGTCATGTCGAAGTTCGGCAAAACTTTCTCTTCGGCGAGCTTCATCACCTTGTCGAGGTTGCCGGCCTGCAGGTCCTTGTCGTTCTTGATGGCGGACAGGACGTCGTCGACCCCCTTCTTCACGAGGGCGTCGGGTGCTTCCTGGGCCAGCGCGGCCGAGGTGGCGAGGGCCGCGAAAGCGGCGATCAACGTGCGATACATGGGGTACGACCTCCCTTGGTTTTTTGTCCTTCGTGCGACCGCCGGTGCGCGCGGGCGTTCCCGCGCGACGGTCATTTCTTCGCGGGCTCTTTCTTCGCGGGCTCTTCCGAGGCCTTCTGGAAGAGGAACTGGCCGATCAAGCGCTCCAGCACCACCGCCGACTGCGTGATGACGATCCGGTCGCCGTTCGCGAGCTTCTTGTCGTCGCCCCCGGCATCCAGGCCGATGTACACCTCTCCCAGGAGGCCGGAGGTGAGGATCGAAGCCGTGGTGTCCTTGGGGAACGCGAAGCGCTTGTCGAGCGCCAGCGTGACCGAAGCCTGGAAGCGGTCGTTGTCGAAGTGCACGTCCTGCACGCGGCCCACGACCACGCCCGCGGACTTCACCGGGGCCCGCACCTTGAGGCCGCCGATGTTGTCGAAGCGAGCCTCGACCTTGTAGGCGTCGCGCTGGCCCTCGCCGCCGATGTTGCCGACCTTGAGCGCCAGGATCAGGAGCGCGGCGAAGCCCACGGCGACGAAGGCGCCGACCCAGATGTCGATGGTGGTTCTTTCCATGGTTTTCTTTTTCGGTGGCCGGTTGGATGCGCGCCGCGTCAGTCGCCGGCGCGGAGCATGAATGCGGTCAGGACGAGGTCCAGCGCGAGGATGGTGAGCGCCGAGCTCACGACGGTGCGCGTCGTCGCACCGGACACGCCTTCCGCCGTGGGCGGGGCGTCGAACCCCTCGAACGTCGCGATCACGCACACCGCGATGCCGAACACGATGCTCTTGATCACGCCGTTCAAAACATCATAGCGCACGTCGACGGCGGCCTGCATCTGCGCCCAGAAGGCGCCCGCGTCCACGCCGATCAGCACGACGCCGACCAGGTAGCCGCCGAAGACGCCCATGGCGGAGAAGATCGCGGCCAGCAGCGGCATCGAGATCACGCCGGCCCAGAACCGGGGCGCCACGACGCGCGCCATCGGCGAGACCGCCATCATGTCCATCGCGGTGAGCTGCTCGGTGGCCTTCATCAGGCCGATCTCCGCGGTGATCGCCGAGCCGGCGCGCGACGCGAAGAGCAAGGCCGCGACCACCGGGCCCAGCTCGCGCACCAGCGAAAGCGCCACCAGCATGCCGATCGATTCCGTCGCGCCGTAGCGCTGCAGCGTCTCGTAGCCCTGGAGCCCCAGCACCATGCCGACGAAGAGTCCGGACACCGCGATGATCACGAACGAGAGCACGCCGACGAAGTAGATCTCGCGCCGGACCAGGCGCATGCGCTGGAAACTGGTGCCCGACGCGGAGAGGACGAGCACGAAGAAGCGCGTCATCGACCCCACGCGCCACAGCCCGTCGATGAATCCGTGGCCCAGCTGGGCGAACTGGCCCTTCATGCGGTCAATCACCGGAACCTCCGAGCAGGCGGCCGAGGCCGACGTCCTCCGCGTAGCCGCGCGTCGGGACATGGAACGGGACGGGGCCATGCGTCTCCCCGTGGATGAATTGGCGCACCAGTGGATCCTCCGTGCGGCGCATCTCGTCGGGCGTGCCTTGCGCGACGATGCGGCCTTCGGCCATGAAGTAGACGTAATCGACGATCTGCAGGCACTCGACGACATCGTGGGACACGACGATGGACGTCGCGCCCAGCGCATCGTTCAATTTGCGCACCAGCTGGCCCACCACCGCGAGCGAGATCGGGTCCAGGCCGGCGAAGGGCTCGTCGTAGAGCACGAGCATCGGGTCGAGCACCAGCGCGCGGGCAAGCGCCACGCGCCGCGCCATGCCGCCGGACATTTCGGACGGCATCAGGTGATGGGCTCCGCGCAGGCCCACGGCTTCGAGCTTCAGCAGCACGAGGTCGCGGATCTGGCGCTCGGGCAGGCTCGTGTGCTCGCGCAGCGGAAACGCCACGTTCTCGAACACCGAGAGGTCGGTGAAGAGCGCGCCGAACTGGAACAGCATGCTCATCTTGCGGCGCAAGGCGTAGAGGCCGTCCGCGTCGAGCTTGTGCACCGCTTCGCCGGCGATCGTGACGCTGCCCGCCGAAGGCTTGAGCTGCCCGCCGATCAGGCGCAGCAGCGTCGTCTTGCCGCAGCCGCTGCCGCCCATGATGGCGACCACGGAGCCCTTCGGCACGCGCATCGTCACGCCCTTCAGGACGGGACGGCGGCCATAGCCAAAATTCACGGAGTCGATGTCGACGAGGTTGTCGGCGGGCACGCGGGGAAGGGAAATCCGGCGGGGAGTCAGCGGGCATTTTACCGCATCGCACCGGCGGGCCTCCCCTATACTCCGGCGTGTGAAGAAACCGTCGCTCCTGCTCGTCGACGACGACCCCCTGATTTCGGAAAGCCTCGCCTTCGCGCTCGCCGACGGGCTCGAGGTGGTGCGTGCCGGCGATCGCGAAGGCGCCGTGCGCGCGTTGCGGGCCGGATTCAAGCCCGACCTCGCCCTGATCGACCTCGGCTTGCCGCCCGTGGCCCACCTGCCCAACGAAGGTTTCAAGCTGATCGGCGACCTCCTCGCCCACGCGCCCCAGGTGCGCATCCTCGTGCTCACCGGGCAGAACGAGGAATCGAATGCGCGGCGCGCCCGCGCGCTGGGCGCCGTCGAGCTCGTGCCCAAGCCCTGCGAGCCCGCACGCCTGCGCGCGGCGCTCGAACGCGCGCTCGCATCCCCGGGACTCGGCGCTTCGGGCGAAGCCGACGAGTCGAACCGCGCGATCGTCGGCGACAGCCCCGCGATCCGCAAGCTGCGCAGCCAGATCGACCTCTATGCCGCGTCTTCCTTCCCGGCGCTGGTGGAGGGCGAGTCGGGCAGCGGCAAGGAACGCGTGGCCTGGTCGCTGCACCACCTGAGCGCGCGCGCGAACCACCCCTTCCTCGCGCTGAACTGCGCGGCGATCTCGCCCAGCCTCGTCGAACCCACCTTGTTCGGCTATGCGAAGGGCGCCTTCACCGGTGCCGCGGGTGCCAAGTCCGGCTACTTCGAGGATGCGGGCGAGGGCACGCTCTTCCTCGACGAGATCGGCGAGTTGCCGACGGAGCTGCAGGCCAAGCTGCTGCGCGTGCTGGAGAACGGGGAATACCAGCGCGTGGGCGAGACGCAGACGCGCGTGTCGCAGGCGCGCATCGTGGCGGCCACCAACCGCGACCTGCGCTCGGCCATCCGCGAGGGGCGCTTCCGCGCCGACCTCTACCACCGCCTCTCGGTGTTCACGTTGCCGGTTCCGCCGCTGCGCGACCTCGGCGACGACAAGCTGAAGCTCCTCGACCACTACCGCTCCGTGGTCGCCACCAAGTCGGGCACGCAGGCCTTCGAGATGGACGAGGGCGCGCGCGCGCGCTGGCTCGCCTACGAATTCCCGGGCAACGTCCGCGAACTGAAGAACATCGTGATCCGCCTCACCGCGAAATTCGCGGGCTATCGCGTCGGCGCGGCCGAACTCGAGGCCGAGCTGGCGCCCACCGACGGGGCCGGCACCCGGGACGACCCGCTCGCCCGGGCGCGCGCCGAACTCACCTCCGGCCGCCCCTTCAGCCTCGACACCGTGCTGAAGGGCGTCGAGCAGGCCTACCTGGACGCCGCGATCGAAGTCGCGCAGGGCAACATGTCCCAGGCGGCCAAGCTGCTGGGCGTGTCGCGCTCCACGCTCTACAGCCGCCTCGAGGCCGCCGGGCGGGCCGGTGCTAAACTCGGCCCCTCCGACCCGGGCGAAGGACGCGGTTAGAGCCCGCGAGATCACGATGACGATGTACCTCGAACACTTCGGGCTGCGCGAAGCTCCCTTCCGCATCACCCCGCACACCGAGTTCTTCTTCTCGGGCGCCAACCGCGGCGCGACGCTGGAAGCGCTGCTCTACGCCATCACGGCCGGCGAGGGCATGGTGAAGGTGACCGGCGAAGTGGGCAGCGGCAAGACGATGCTCTGCCGCGTGTTGATGGAGCGCCTGCCACAGAAGGTCGAGACCATCTACCTCGCCGTGCCGAGCCTGTCGCGCGACGAGATGCTCGCCGCCATCGCGGTGGACCTGGGCATCGACACCACCGGCGCCAACACCACCAAGCTCGTGAAGCTGCTGCAGGACAAGCTGATCGAGGTCCACGGCGCGGGCAAGCAGGTGGTGGCCCTCATCGACGAGGCGCACGCGATGCCGCTCGCCACGCTCGAGGAAATCCGCCTGCTCTCGAACCTCGAGACGAACAAGGAAAAGCTGCTGCAGATCGTCCTGTTCGGCCAGCCCGAGCTCGACGCGCACCTCGCATTGCCCAACATGCGCCAGCTGAAGGAGCGCATCACGCATGCGTTCAACCTTTCGCCGCTGCCGCCGCGCGACGTGAAGGACTACGTGAACTTCCGCCTGCGCCAGGCCGGCTACCACGGCCCCGACCTCTTCGGCCCCGAGGCGCTCGCGATCATTGCCGATGCTTCCGAGGGTCTCACGCGGCGCATCAACATCTACGCCGACAAGACGCTGCTCGCCGCCTTCGCGGCCGGAACGCACACGGTGAACGCGGACCACGCGCGCGCCGCGGTCTCGGACACGCAGATCGTGATGACGCGCCGCTCGCCGAAAAGCGTTGCGGTCGTGGCGGGTGTCATGGGCCTCGTGGCCGGCGTGGCGATCGGCTACCTCATCGCGATGCAGTCCTCCACGACGGCCCCGGCCCCGCCGGTCGCAAGCGCCGCGCCGAAGAACGTCGCCGAATCCGTGCCGCCAGTCGCTGCAGCAACGCTGTCTCCGCCGCCGGTTGCCGTGCCAGCCGCGGCCGGCAAAGCCGTCGCGAAACCCGCCGATGCGAAACCGGCCCCGGCGCAGTCCCCGGAGGTGCGCCCCGCGGCCGCTGCGAGCGAGCCGCCTCCGGATGCCGTCGTCACGCGCCTCGCCGCGGGCCGCGAGATGCTCGCTTCGGGCACTCCGGGCGGCTATGGCGTGCAACTCATGATGACGGACGCGCGCGAGAAGGCGTACCTCGAGGGCTATCTCACCGAAGCCGGGCGCACGTTGAAGCCCGAATCGCTGTATCTCTTCCCGGCCGGCACGCGCGAAGCGCCCCGCATCGGCGTGCTCTACGGCGCGTTCCCGGAACGCGGCGATGCGCTCGCGGCGCTCGATGCGCTGCCGGCGCCCCTGAAGCAGTTCAAACCCTACGTCCGGCCGCTCGACGGATTGCGCGAAGACGTCCGCCGCACCGACCGCCGCTAGGGCCTCTTAAAGCCCGGTTTTGGAAGCCGAATTCGCCCGGCGCCGAAGGGGTTTTTCATTGCGTTTCCCCCCGCGCTGCGCTATAAAGCATGGGCAGGGTAGTTTCTTACATAAAACAATCACTTACGCCCACGAAGCTTGATCGCATGCACCCTCGTTACACCGCGCCCCTGACCGCCCTGGCCGTCTTGCTCGCGGGGTGCGGCGCACAACCTCTCGCCCAGCCTGACGCGCACATCGTCGCCCCCCAGCCCGCCCCCGCGACGAGCCCGATCCCGCAACCGGTCCGCACCGTTCCCCTGCCCCAGCCGCCGTCGTCGCGTGCCGCGGACGTGCGCTATTCGGTCGTCGTGGCCAACCAGAACGTGCGCGACGTGCTGCTCGCCATCGCGCGCGACACCAGCCTCAACTTCGACATCCATCCCGGCATCGAGGGCGCGGTCACGCTGAACGCCATCGACCAGACGCTCCCGCAGATCCTCGAGCGCATCAAGCGCCAGGTCAGCATGCGCTACGAATTCACGGGGCAGACGATCTCGGTCATGCCCGACCTGCCGTACCTGAAGAGCTACAAGGTCAACTACGTCAACATGACGAAGGAAACCACGGACACCAACTCGATCGCCACGCAGGTGATCTCGGGGTCCGTGACCGGCCAGGGCTCTTCCACGGACAACAATTCCACGCTGAAGGTGACGAGCGTCGCCCGCAACCGGTTCTGGGAGACGCTCGAGGCCAACGTGAAGGACATCCTGAAGGAAGCCGACAAGCGCGTGGAACTCGGGTTGTCGACGACCACCGCCGCGGAACGCGCGCAAGCCGCGGCCAACGCCGCGAGGGCGCCCGCCGCTCCCGTCGCGGCTCCGGGCGCCGCGGGTACCGCGCCGGCCGGCACGGCCGAGCCGGCGGACGCGCAGCGCGCAGCGCAGCAGGAACCCCGCACGCCGCGGTACTTCTACGAGCCGGCCACGCCGGTCATCGTGAGCCCGGAGACGGGCATCGTCACCGTGCGCGCCAATTCCCGCCAGCACGAGAAGGTCGCCGAGTTCCTCGACCAGATCGGCGCGTCCGCGAGCCGCCAGGTGATGATCGAGACCACGATCGTCGAGGTGTCCCTGAGCGACCAGTACCAGTCCGGCGTCGACTGGTCGGCCCTCGCGC
The DNA here is from genome assembly GCA_001953215.1 of Betaproteobacteria bacterium GR16-43. GTDB lineage: Bacteria > Pseudomonadota > Gammaproteobacteria > Burkholderiales > Usitatibacteraceae > Usitatibacter. The sequence goes on along the minus strand of CP019169.1, from coordinate 1,721,151 downwards.
TCGACGGCCTCGGCTACTCGATCACGCAGAGCTTCGCTTCGGGCGTCGTTTCCAATTCCGGGACGAACACCACGCCGTTCTCCCTCGCCTACAGCAACCCGAATGCCGCCGCGGGCGGGAGCCTGGCCGGAACGATCAAGCTGCTGAACCAGTTCGGGACCACGCGCGTGCTCTCGAGCCCCCTGCTCATGGTGCTGAACAACCAGACCGCCACGCTGAAGGTCGTCGACAACCGCGTCTACTTCAACGTGAAGGCCGAGACGATCTCGACCGCGAACGTCGGATCGACCACCAACTTCACGACGACGCAGAACGTCGTGCCGGTCGGCCTGATCATGCACATCACGCCGCAGATCAGCGAACAGGACGACGTGATCCTCAGCGTGCGCCCGACCGTGACGTCGATCACCAAGTTCGTGCAGGACCCCAACCCCGCGCTCCGGGGCAGCCTCACGCAGGCCGCCATTCCCAATCCCATTCCGGAAACGCGCACGCGGGAGATGCAGAGCGTGCTGCGGGTCGCGAGTGGAAAGACGGCCGTCCTCGGGGGCTTGATGCTCGACAGCTTCGAGGGATCGCGCGAAGGCCTTCCGGTCGCGGGCCGGCTCCCGATCGTGGGCGACCTGTTCAGCTATCGCAACGACCAGGCGCGCAAGTCCGAGCTGGTGATCTTCGTGCGTCCCGTCGTCGTGAGGGATGCGAACGTCGAAACGGACCTCGCCTCGTATCGGCGCTACCTGCCGGGCAAGGACTTCTTCCCGCCCTCGGACACCATGGCGCCGCAGCTCGACGACGCGTTGAAGCGCATGGAGCGCGCGAAGATCGAGTTCCTGCCGAACCCGGTCGTGCCCGAAGCCGTGCCGGGACAACTCCAATGAGCCTGCTGCTCGACGCCCTCAAGCGCGCCGAGCAGGAGAAGCTCGCTCGTGAAGCCGGGCGGGCCGATGGCGGGCTGGACGCCCCCGCGGGCCCCGCGTCGCGCGGAGAGTCATTCGAACTCGAGTCGATCGAAAAGCCCCGCGCCGGCCCGGGCCCCGCACCGGCTTCACCGGGCGAACGCGCGAGCGCGCAAACCGTGTTCGCCGCCAAGTCGCCCTCCGGCGTGCTGCCCACCCCGTCGAAGGCGCCGATCTACGTCGCGGCCGCGCTGGTCCTGCTGCTCATCGTCGCGGGCGGGGCCTACGTGTGGGTCCAGTTGAACGCGATCACCAATCCGTATGCCGCGAAGTCCTCGTCGTCCGCGGGCCTGAAGCCGATCACGCCGGCCGAACAGGCGGCGCGCGCCGCCGCGCCACCGGCAGCCGGCACGGGCGCGAACGCGCGCACGCCGCTGATGCCCCCCGAAGCCCCCGTGCCGCCACCGGCGAGCGGCGTGACGCCCACGTTGCCCAATGCGCCGCCGGTCGCGGCCTATCGCCCCGAAACCGTGTCGCCCGGCGCCAAGCGGGCCAAGCCTCCGGCACAGGATGCGGAGCGCGCGGTCATGGGCCTGTTGCAGGAATCCGCGCAACGTCCGGCCACCACGCCGCCCCTCAAGCTGGCCCGCTCGATGGAACAACCGCGCGTGTCTCCGGACATCGCCGCGGGCTACGACAACCTCGTGCGCGGAGATCTCGCGGGCGCGCGGAAGAGCTACCAGGCCGCGCTCGCGGTCGATGCCAACAGCGTCGACGCGCTGCTGGGGCTGGCGACGGTCAATGCCCGCTCCGGTGAACGCGCGGCGGCAGCCCGCGACTACCGCAAGGTGCTCGCGATCGACGCTTCGAATCCCGACGCGCTCGCCGGCCTCGCCGCCATCGCGGACTATTCGCGGCCCGACGCGCTGGAACCCACGCTGAAGGCCGACATCGCACGCTACCCGCAGAGCGCCGCCCTGCAGATGACCCTCGGTACCCTGTACGCCTCGCAGTCGCGCTGGGGTGAAGCGCAGGCCGCGTTCTTCGAAGCCCACCGCCTCGATCCGGCGAACGCCGACGTGCTCTACAACCTCGCCGTGTCGCTCGACAACATGAACCAGCCGCGCCTGGCCGGCGAGTACTATCGCCGCGCCGTGCAGCAGGCCCGCGGCCGCAACGTGCAGTTCGACGCCCGCATCGCCGAGCGCCGGGCCGCCGAACTTCCGCGCTGACGCCGATGGGCTCGCTCCAACCCCCGATCTCGCAGATCCCGCTGGGCCAGACGCTGCTCACCAAGGGCATCATCAGCCAGGACCAGCTGAACATCGCGCTCACCGAGCAGAAGAAGTTCAAGTCGCCGCTCGGCAAGGTGCTGGTCACGCTCGGGTTCGTCACCGAGGCGACGATCCGCGACATCCTCTCGGAGACGCTGGGCCAGGTCTCGATCGACCTCGAGAACACCATCGTCGACCCCGCGGCCATCGCGCTGGTGCCCAAGGACATGGCGCGCCGGTACCACGTGCTGCCGGTGAGCTACGACATCGACAAGAAGACGCTGCTGATCGCGGTGTCCGACCCGGCCAACGTCGTGGCGCTCGACCAGATCCGGGCGCTCGCGCGCGAGGACCTGCGCATCGAACAGGTGCTCGCCCGCGAATCCGACATCACCATCGGCATCGAGCACCACTACGGCTTCGAGCTCTCGATCGACGGGATCCTGAACGAGATCGAGACCGGCGAAATCGACTACCAGTCGCTCGCCACCGATTTCGACGAGTACAGCCAGCCGGTGGTCCGCCTCGTCGACGCGCTGCTGAACGACGCGGTGAAGCGGAACGCCTCCGACATCCACTTCGAGCCCGAGCAGGGCTTCCTGCGCATCCGCTACCGCATCGACGGCGTGCTGCGCCAGATCCGCTCGCTGCACAAGAACTACTGGGCGGCGATGGTGGTCCGGCTCAAGGTGATGAGCGGAATGAACATCGCCGAGACGCGGGCGCCGCAGGACGGGCGCATCTCGCTCATGCTCTCGGGCCACCAGGTCGACTTCCGGGTGTCGTCGCAGCCGACGACGCACGGCGAGAACCTCGTGATGCGCATCCTCGATCGCGACAAGGGCATCGTGCCCATCGACGACCTGGGCCTCGCCCCCGACGAGCAGAAGACGCTGAAGCTCATGCTCGCGCGGCCCGAGGGCATCATCCTCGTGACCGGCCCCACGGGCAGCGGCAAGACGACCACGCTCTACTCGATCCTGTCGTACATCAACACCGAGGGCGTGAACATCATGACCCTCGAGGACCCGGTCGAGTACCCGATGGCGATGATCCGCCAGACCTCGGTGAACGAGGTGGTGAAGCTCGATTTCGCGAGCGGCATCCGCTCGATGATGCGCCAGGATCCGGACGTGATCCTCGTGGGCGAGATCCGCGACCAGGAGACCGCCGAGATGGCCTTCCGCGCCGCGATGACGGGCCACCAGGTGTACTCGACGCTCCACACGAACTCCTCCATCGGCGCCATCCCGCGCCTGATGGACCTGGGCGTGCTGCCCGACATCATGGCGGGCAACATCATCGGCGTGATCGCGCAGCGGCTGCTGAGGAAGCTCTGCCCGCACTGCAAGGCGCCGACCACGCCGGATTCCGGCACGCGCCGCCTGCTCGGCATGTCCGAGGACGACGGGCGGCCCGTGTACCAGGCCGTCGGCTGCGCGAAGTGCGACAACATGGGCTACCGCGGGCGCGCGGCGATCATGGAGCTCTTCAAGCTCGACGCGGAGATCGACGAGCTGATCGCGCGGCGCGCCACCGCCCGCGAGATCCGCAACGCGGCCACGGCGCGGGGCTTCCGGACGCTGGCCGACGACGGGATCGCCCGCGTCCTGCAGGGCATCACCAGCCTGGACGAGATCTCGCGGGTGGTCGACCTCACCGACCGCGTGATCTAGGAGCGGTGCCTCCGATGCGCCTGGAGAAATCGATGCAGCTCCGTGTCGGCACCGGCCTTCCTCCGGGGTCGCATCCCCGCCCGCGGGGCCCCTGCTCCGCCCTCCGAAAGGCCTAGCCCTTTGCCGCTCTTCGCCTACCGCGCCGTCGACGCCGAGGGCACCCTCTCCTCCGGGAACCTCGACGCGGTCAACGCGATCGACCTCGAGCTGCGCCTGCGCCGCCTGGGCCTGGACCTCGTCACCTTCGAGGCCGCGCGCAAGAGCGTCGCGGCGCGCACGCGGCGCGTCTCGCGCGAGGAACTGATCACCTTCTGCTTCCACCTCTCGCAGCTCCTGAAGGCGGGCGTGAACATCATCGAGGCGCTCACCGACCTGCGCGACTCGCTCGAGAACCCGGGCTTCAAGCAGGTGGTCGCGAGCCTGCTCGAGGACATCGAAGGCGGCCAGAAGCTCTCCGAGGCGATGGCGAACCACTCGTACATCTTCGACGGCGTGTTCGTCTCGCTGGTGAGCGCGGGGGAAAAGAGCGGCAACCTGACCGAAGTGCTCGACGAGCTCACCGAAAACATCCGCTGGCAGGACGAGATGGCGAGCCAGGCGCGCAAGGCGCTCGTCTATCCCGCGATCGTGCTCGTGGTCGTGCTCGCCGTCCTGCTGGCGCTCATGATCGTGCTGGTCCCGCAGCTCACCAGCGCTTTCAAGACGCTCACGCCCAAGCTGCCGCGCGAGACCGAGATCCTGATCGCGGTCTCGGCCTTCTTCGTGCGCTGGTGGTACCTCGTGATCGGCGTGCCCGTCGTGGCGGGGTTCGCGGCCTGGGTCCTCGCCAAGACCGACCCGCGCAGCCGCCGCTTCCTCGACAAGGCCGCGTTGAAGCTCCCGGTGCTGGGGCCCATCCGGCACAAGATCATCCTCGCGCGCTTCTCGACCTTCTTCGCCATGCTCTACCGCTCGGGCATCAGCGTGCTGGAGTGCATCTCGATCTGCGAGAAGATCATGGGCAACAAGATCATGGAGGAGGGCCTCGCGCGCGTCGGCCGCGGCATCTCCGAGGGCCAGGGCATCACGCAGGCCTTCACCGCGACCAAGCTCTTCCCGCCGCTGGTGATCCGCATGCTGCGCGTGGGTGAATCCACCGGCGCATTGGATACCGCGCTGCTCAACGTGAGCTACTTCTACAACCGCCAGGTGCGCGAGAGCATCGCGCAGATGCAGCAGCTCCTGGGCCCGGCCACCACGGTGGTCCTGGGCGGCCTGGTGGGCGGCATCCTCTACACGATCTTCCTGCCGATCTACGACGTGATCTCCAAGGTGGGGCTGGGCCGCTAGCCGATGGCGAACCACTACCTCTACCTCACGAACACGCGCATGGTGAGCCTCACGGCGCGCGGCGGCCGGCTCGTGGCGCGGCGCGAGTTCGCCGTGTCCGGCGAAGGCATGGAGGACTTCGAGCGCCACCTGAAGGGATTGAGGGAGATCCCCACGCGCGTCATCACCGACCTCATCGAGGAGGACTTCCGCCTCGACACGATTCCGCACGTGGGCTTCCGCGACCGCGAGGCGATCATCTCGCGCAAGCTCGCGCAGATCTTCCGCGGCACGCCGTACAAGTACGCCATGCCGCTCGGGCGCGAACCCGAGGGGCGGCGCGACGATCGCGTGCTCTACACCGCGATCACCAACGCCGAGGTGCTTCGCCCGTGGCTCGAGGCGATCGAGCGCCTGCATGTCCCGTTGGCCGGCATCCATTCGGCGGCCGTGTTCAGCGGCAACCTGCTCGCCGCGCTCGACCTCGTCTTCCCGCAGACGCTGCTGGTGACCTTCACGCCCGGCGAGGCCGTGCGCCAGACCTATTTCCGCGACCGCGAGATCCGCTTCAGCCGACTCACGCCGGTCGACCTCGAACCCGGCCAGACGCTGGGCTCGATGCTCGCCGAGGAAACCACGCGGACCTGGCAATACCTCGACAGCCTGCGCCACTTCGGCCAGGACGATCGCCTCGAGGTCTGCGTGCTGGTGCACCCGAAGGACCGGCCGTCGATCGAGCCCGCGCTGCGCGACTTCGCGCAGATCCAGTATCGGCTGCTCGACATCGAGCAGGTCGCCGCGAAGCTGGGCTTGAAGCCGCCCCCGCTCGGCTCGTCCGCGGAGGAGGTGCTGGTGCACCTCTTCCTGCGCAAGCCCGTCCCCAACCACTTCGCCTCGCCCGAGCTGCGCGCCGACGCGACGCGAAGGCGTGCACGCCTGCTCATCAACCAGGCCTCGATCGGCATCCTCGCACTCGGCGTCGGCTGGGGCGGGTTCGTCGCGAGCCAGGTGCTGCGCGCCGACACCGCCGACAAGACGAGCCTGCAACAGCTGCAATCGCTGAACCGCGAGTACGACGAGATCGTGCGTTCGCTTCCCTCGCGCGGGGTGGGCGGCGCGGCGATGCGCGAATCGGTCGCCTTCTACAACGGCAACCTGCGGGGTTTCCCGTCGCTGCTCGACTTCATGCTGCCGATCTCGCAAGTGCTCGAGGTCCATCCGCGCGTGCAGTTGATGCAGTTCGCGTGGCAGACCGCGAGCGACGCGGCCGTGACCCCGACACTCACCAGCACCACGCCGCGCGACGCGCCTCCGGTGCGCACCACGAAGCGCGACGCGCCCGTCGCCCCGCCCGTCGAGAGTCCCGACGCGCCGTTCGCCAACGGCCGCTTCCAGGTGGCGCTGATCGAGGCGACGGTGCGCATGGACGGCGTCGATTTCCGCGCCGCCCTCGGCGAGGTGGACCAGCTGGCCGTCGAGATCGGCAAGGTCCCCGGCTACAGGGCCGACGTGGTCGACAGCCCCCTCGACATGCGGCCCGGAGTCGGGATCACCGGGAAGCTCGACGAGCGCGAGGCCGCGACGAGCGAAGCCCGGTTCACGCTGCGCGTGGTGCGCGAACGGGCGGCGCCATGAAGACGGTCTTCTCGCCCGAAGGCTTCCGGGCGCTGCGCGCCTCGTGGATCCTGCTCGGGCTCTCGGTCGTCGCCGCCATCGCGGTCGGGATCGGCGGCCGGTGGGTCACCGAGCGCGACCAGCGCGAGGCGCGGCTCACCGAACAGCGCGTGCGCGAAGCGCGAACGCGGCTCGACGGCGCGCGCCGCGAGCGCGACAACCTCGCCGAATCGGCCGAGGTCTTCCGCGTGCTCGTCGATCGCGGCATCCTGCAGGACGAGCGTCGCCTGGACCTGATCGAACTCGTCTCCGAGCTGCGCCGCCGCTACAACCTGCTCAGCCTCGACTACGAGATCGCGGCGCAGCGGCCGCTGCCGGGCAGCAGCTACGCCTCCGTCGACGTCCTCTCGAGCCGCGTGAAATTCCGCGCGCGCGCGTTGCACGAAGGCGACTTGCTGGGCTTCATCGAGGAACTCTCGCGATCCGCGCGCGGCCTCTACCCGGTGGATCGCTGCACCCTGAAGCGCATGCCCGACGCGCAGGCCCTCGCGCTGCGCGTGCGCGTCGAGGCCGACTGCAGCCTCGAGTGGATCACCATTCGCGAGAAGAAAGGCGCGGGCCGTGCGAGCTAGCCGTCTCCTTCCGCTCCTGCTCCTGGCCGCCTGGCTCCCGGCGAATGCCGCGGAACTGGGGCGTCTCTTCCACACGCCGGAGGAGCGCGAGAAGCTCGACCGCATGCGGCGCGGCGAAACGGAGCGGCCCGCCGTGGCCGCCCCCGAGACGCGCACGCTCGAACCGGAAGTCACCGGCTTCGTGAAACGCAGCGACGGGCGCAACACCGTGTGGATCGACGGCCGCCCGCTCGCCACATCGAACCCCAAGGCCGCGCCGCTGTTCGATCCGCGCATCGTTCGCGACCTTTCGCCGCCGGATCTTCCGCCTTCGGCGGTGAAGGTCACTCCCTCGAAGGCTGCTCCCACAAAGCCTTGAGCTTCGTTGGTTTGTCCACGCAGATGCCCACCCTTCCAGAAACAAGGAAGCCGCCCAGTGAGGGCGGCTTAGGGTGAAGCATGGGACGCAGATGGCCGCAGATAACCCCAGGCCCTGTACGTGAACCTGCATTGGGGTCTATCTGCGGCCATCTGCGTAAAGCTGTAGTGACAGCCGCCTGTTGGCGGCTTGATTCTTTCCAAGGGTGGGCATCTGCGTCGATAAAACGTCGGCGATGCACAAGAGAATTCCCAAGTCCCATTTGACATTCCTACACCTGCGGAGAAGCCGTCGCGCGTAGTTTTGCAGCATGCGCCGCACCAACGGAAATATCCTCCTCGCCCTCGCCGGCCTGCTCTCGATCGGGATCGCGTCGATCTTCGTGTTCGGTCTCGCGGGAAGCGGCCCGCGCCTGGCGCGGGAGGCCGCGAGCGAACAAGCCTTGAACACCGCGCGCGAAGCGCTGCTCGCGTACGCCGCGGGACGCGCGATCGATCCTGTCGTGGGCCCCGGCTACTTGCCGTGCCCCGACCTCGACGGGGACGGATGGGCGGAGAGCACGTGCGGCTCCCTCGACGGGCGAACGGGCCAGGCGCAGCGCCTCGGGCGCCTGCCGTGGAAGACGCTCGGATTGCCCGAGCTGCGCGACGGCCACGACGAACTCCTCTGGTACGCGGTCTCGACGAAGTACAAGGGCCTGCTCAACTGCGCCGCGAGCGTGGCCTGCGTCGACATGAATCCCGATGCCGCGCTGGGCACGCTCACGGTTCGCGATTCGCACGGAGCAGTGCTTCACGACGGCCGCATCGACGATCCCCGGCGCGCGGAAATCTCCGGCGCCGTCGCGGTGGTGATCGCACCCGGCCCGCCGCTGGTGCGGCACGCGGGCTCGGCCCTGCCGCGCTCGCAGTCGCGCGCCACGCCGGCCGAACGCGCGGACGCGACCAACTATCTCGACGTCGCGAGCGGCGCGGCCTTCGGGGACGAGGACAACGCCGCGTTCGTCGATCGCACCGACGTGAGGAGCGCGAACGGCGACGGGTTCATCGCCGGACCGGTCCGCGCCGCGACGGGAGACCTCGGCGTGAACGACCGGCTTGCCGTCGTCACCTATGGCGAGGTGATGTCGCGCGCGCGCAAGCGCGTCGCACAGGAAGTGCTGCGTTGCGTGCGCGAATTCGCCGCGGCGAACGGGGGACGCCCTCCCGCGCCGGCACCGGCGTGCCGCTCGAGTTCGGGGAATGACGCGTGGCGCGAGGCTGCGGGAGCGCGCTTCGGCCGCGTTGCCGACGGGACGCTCTCGGCCTGCGGGCTCGCGACGAACGAGGCTCCCAACTGGTGGCTCGCGTGGCGCCGCCACGTCTTCTACGCGCTCGACGTGCAACCCGTCGACGAGACCGGAAGGACCGTGGGCCCCCGCCGGGCGTACGCCGTGATCGTCGCGGGCGCCGCGCGTCCGGGCACGTCGCACGCGGCGGGGACCGAGGCGGACCTGGGTCAGTGGCTCGACGCGCCCCATCGCGAACTCGAACGCCGGGATCCGGATCCCGCCCCCGGATGCGTCCGCGGCGAACCGCGTGCGCCGTGCCCGCCGGGGGAGTGCGACCGCGTGGTGCTGGCCCCGCCCGCGGCGAATCGCGCCGACATCGTGGTCGCGGCGCCTTGAACGTCCGCGCGTTCACCCTGCTCGAGATGATGATCGTGATGCTCATCGTCGCCGCGCTGGCCGCGGGGCTGGCGATGCCGCTCGCCGCGCAAGTGCAGTTGCGCCGCCTCGAGGACGCGCGCCGGCTCCTCGACGTCTCGCGCGAAGCGTTGCTGGGTTTTGCCGCGACGCACGGACGCCTGCCTTGCCCGGCGAGCGAGGCTTCGCGCGGCGAGGAGAGTTTCATGCCGGGCGGCGACGGCGCGAATGGACTCTGCGAGCGCTTCCACGAGGGCTACCTGCCGGCCGCGGCCCTGGGCCTGGCCCCGCTCGACGATGCGGGCCTGCTCCGCGCCGCCGGCCCGTTGCCCGCACACCGCGTGCGCTACGCGGTCTTCGGAGGCCACGTGAACGAGGTCGCCAATGCGCTCACGCGGGCCAACGGCATTCAGGCTGCGGGCCTGCCCGCGATCGGCAATGCGCCCCACCTGCTCCTGGTCTGCGCCTCCGGCACCGGGACGGGGCCGAGCTCGTGTGGCCTGGCCGCGAACCAGCTCACGCGCCGCGCCGCCTTCGTCCTCGTGGCCCCGGGGCCCGGCGCGCTCGGGCCCGCGGCGGCCGGAAGCGATGCCGAACGCAACCTCGATGGCGACCTCGTCTTCGTCACCCACGAGATGACGCCGACCTTCGACCACCTCGTCACCTGGGCGCCCGTGAACGTCCTGGCGAGCCGCCTGCTCGCCTCGGGCCGGTTGCCCTGATTCGATGGCCATAGCCCGCCCGCGATGACCCCGCAATGCACCCGGCTATTCCCGACCAAATCGCTCGGACATTCTCGGCGGCGTTATAATTGGACGGATGAATCCTCGTGACTCCAAGCTGCCCATCCCCGACGTCCAGGGCTCGCCGGACACCCGCCACCTGGCCATCGACCGCGTGGGCATCAAGGCGATCCGCCACCCGGTGAAGGTCGCCGAGCGGGCCGGCGGCGTGCAGCACACGATCGCCACCTTCAACATGTACGTGGGCCTGCCGCACCAGTTCAAGGGCACGCACATGTCGCGCTTCGTGGAGATCCTCAACGCCCACGAGCGCGAGATCTCGCCCGACACCTTCCGCGTGATGCTGCGCGAGATGGTGAAGAAGCTCGAGGCGCAGAGCGGCCACGTCGAGATGACGTTTCCGTACTTCGTGAACAAGAAGGCCCCGGTTTCCGGCGTGCAGAGCCTGATGGACTACGAGGTCACCTTCGTGGGCGAGATCGCCGACGGCGTGGAGACCTTCACGCTGAAGGTCCTCGTGCCGGTGACGAGCCTCTGCCCGTGCTCGAAGAAGATCTCCGACCGCGGCGCGCACAACCAGCGCTCGCACGTCACGATCTCGGCGCGCATCAACGCCTTCGTGTGGATCGAGGAGCTGATCGACAAGGTCGAGAGCGAGGCCTCGAGCGAGCTCTGGGGCCTGCTGAAGCGCCCCGACGAGAAATACGTCACCGAGCACGCCTACGACAATCCGAAATTCGTCGAGGACATGGTGCGCGACATCGCGGCGGACCTGAATGCCGACGCGCGGATCGACGGCTACGTCGTGGAATCGGAGAACTTCGAGTCGATCCACAATCATTCCGCGTACGCGATGATCGTGAAGAACATGTAGTTCCCCGTTGCCGGGGAAGAACAAAGCCGCCTTCGGGCGGCTTTTTTGTTACGGCGTCCTCCGCAGATAAACGCAGATAGACGCCGATGAACTCCTCCAGCAAAGACAAGATCCCGGGTTAAAACCCCAAAGCTCTTCATGTTTGCTTTAGGGGTTCATCGGCGTTTATCTGCGTTTATCTGCGGAGGACGCCTTTCGCCTTAACCCGGCGAATGCCGGCTAGAACCGCTTCGTGAGCGTGAGCGTCGTCCCGTCGCGGCGCATCTCGGTACGGCTCAGGAAGCTGTTGCCGAGCAGCAGGAAATCCATTCCCGGCGCCTCCATCACCACGGCATCGACGCCCAGCAGCGTGATGTCGCCCACCGTCACCGAATCGAGCTTCACCTTGAAGACCGGCACGATGCCCCCGGCCGTCGAGGACGAGCCGCGCTGGCCCTTCTCGTAGGCGATCCCGAGCCGGCGCGCCTCGACCGCGGGGATGGCCACCAGCGTGGCGCCCGTGTCGACCATGAAGCGCACGCCGATGCCGTTCACCTGGCCCGAAGCGACGAAGTGCCCGCCCTGGCCGGCCGCGATCGAGACTTCGCCTCGCGAACCCGTCGCCGCGGCGGACTCGAAGTGCTGGCCCATCTCGAGGGTCTGCTTCTTGCCGTCGATCTCGAGGACGGCCGAGGTCTTGTCGACCGAGAGCAGCGTCACGCCCTCGGAAGTCTTCTGGCCGACGGAAAGCGTGCGCGGGGCGCCGCGATTGATGACCACCACGGCCTTGCCGGGGAAGAGGCCCACCACGTTCACTTCGGTGGCGCCGGCGTCGAAAGCCACCAGCAACACGGCGGCCGCGATAAGATTTCGGATCATGGGAGAACCTCGATGAAACCGGTGCTCATCTTCCGCCACGCTCGCACGGAAGGGCCGGGGCATTTTGCCACATTCCTCGACATGAACCGGGTGCCCTGGAAGCTCGTGAAGCTGGACGAAGGCGAGGCCGTGCCCGAATCGAGCGCGGCCTTCGGCGGCCTGGGATTCATGGGCGGGCCGATGAGCGCCAACGACGAATTGCCGTGGACGCGCCCGGTGCTGGACCTCATGCGCGACGCGGTCGCGCGCAAGGTGCCCGTGATCGGCCATTGCCTCGGCGGCCAGTTGCTCGCCCGCGCGCTCGGCGCCAAGGTGAGCACCAATCCGGTGAAGGAGATCGGCTGGGGGCGCGTGGAAGTCGAGAGCACCTCGCTCGCCCGGCACTGGCTGGGTTCCGACCTGCACGAGTTCACCACGTTCCAGTGGCATGGCGAGACCTTCGCGATTCCCGACGCGGGCGATCGCATCCTGCGCGGCGCCCATTGCCGCAACCAGGCCTACGTGGTCGGGGACCGCCACCTCGGCATGCAATGCCACGTCGAGATGACGCCCGAGATGATCCGGTTGTGGTGCGAGACGGGCGGCGACGAGGTGCGCGAGGCGCTGGGCACGCCGGCCGTGCAGGACGTCGCCACGATCCGCGCGCAGATGGAGGAACGGCTGCCCGCGCTGCGCAACGTGGCCGAGCGGCTTTACGCGCGCTGGATCGAGAAGCTCGCTACCTGACCCTCACCCCGGCCCTCTCCCAGAGGAGAGGGAGGACTAGTCGCGGAAGTTCTCGAACGCGACCGGGATGTCCTTCACGTTCGCGCGCACCATCGCGATCGCTTCCTGCAGGATGTCCTTCTTGGCGCCGGTCACGCGCACCGCCTCGCCCTGGATCGAGGCCGTCACCTTGAGCTTGTTGTCCTTGAACATCTGCACGATCTTCTTGGACACCGTCTGCTCGATGCCCTTCTTCACGGTGACCTTCTGCTTCACCTTGTCACCGCCGATCTTCTCCAGGTCGCCGATTTCGAGGAAGCGCACGTCCACGCCGCGCTTGGCGAATTTCGAGTACATCACGTCGCGCACCTGGCCCAGCTTGAACTCGTCGTCCGCGAAGAGCGTGAGCTCCTGCTCCTTCTGCTCGATGCGCGCATCGGAGCCCTTGAAGTCGTAGCGGTTGGCGATTTCCTTGTTGGCGGTCTCGAGGGCGTTCTTCACCTCGACCATGTTGGCTTCGCTGACGATGTCGAAGGAAGGCATTATTTGCGCCCTTTCTTGGCCGCGATGCGCATGCGCAGCGCGTTCAGCTTGATGAACCCGCCCGCGTCGGCCTGGTTGTACGCGCCGTGGTCGGCTTCCATCGTGGCGATGGCCTGGTCGAAGAGCGAGTCCTTCGACTTGCGCCCCGTGGTGAGCACCGTGCCCTTGTAGAGCTTCACGCGCACGCGGCCGTTCACGTATTCCTGCGAGGCGTCGATCAGGCCCTGCAGGAGCTTCCGCTCGGGGCTGAACCAGTAGCCGTTGTAGACCATGCGCGCGTAGCGCGGCATGAGGTCGTCCTTGATCGCCAGCACCTCGCGGTCCAGCGTGATCGATTCGATGGCGCGGTGGGCCTTGAGCATGATCGTGCCGCCCGGGGTCTCGTAGCAGCCGCGCGACTTCATGCCGACGTAGCGGTTCTCCACGAGGTCGAGGCGGCCCACGCCGTGCTTGCCGCCGACGCGGTTCAACTCGGTGAGCACGTCGGCCGGCGACATCTTCCTGCCGTTGATCGCGACGATGTCGCCGCGCTTGTAGTCGAGCTCGACGTACTCCGGCTTGTTGGGCGCCTTCTCCGGGGAGACCGTGATGCGCCACATCGATTCTTCCGGCTCGTAGTCCGGATCCTCGAGGATGCCGGACTCGTAGGAGATGTGCAGCAGGTTCGCGTCCATCGAGTACGGAGCCCCGCCGCCCTTGCGCTTCTTGAAGTCCACCGGGATGCCGTGCTTGTCGGCGTACTGGAGCATCGATTCGCGGCCGGTCAGCTTCCATTCGCGCCACGGCGCGATGATCCGCACGGAGGGCATGAGCGCGTAGGCGCCGAGCTCGAAGCGCACCTGGTCGTTGCCCTTGCCGGTGGCGCCGTGCGAGATGGCATCGGCCCCGACCTTGCGCGCCACGTCCACGAGCGCCTTGGCGATCAGCGGCCGCGCGATCGACGTGCCGAGCAGGTACTCGCCCTCGTACACCGCGTTGGCGCGGAACATCGGGAAGACGAAATCGCGCACGAATTCCTCGCGCAGGTCCTCGATGAAGATCTTCTTGATCCCCATCTTCTTCGCCTTCTTGCGCGCGGGCTCCAGCTCCTCGCCCTGGCCGATGTCGGCGGTGAAGGTGATCACCTCGCAGCCATACTCTTCCTGCAGCCACTTGAGGATGACGGACGTATCGAGGCCGCCCGAGTAGGCGAGGACGACTTTCTTCGGTTTGCTCATGGGGTCTTCTTCGGCTCCTGGACCGGTTTGGGTTCGCTCACGGTGACGGTACCCACGGCCTCGCGCAGGGCGCGGGCGGCCGAGCGCTCGACGAAGGCATCCACGGCCGAGCTCAACTGCTCGGGGGTGAACGAACGCTGCACGTCGATGGCGGTGGACTTCGGATCGTAGAGCTTCTGGAAGTCGTAGCGCTCTTCCGTGTCGAGCACGGTCAGCGTCTTCGCATCGAGGATCCAGAGCTGCGTGTAGAAGTACGGCGCGACATAGCGCGACGTGGGCGTGTGCTCGCCCTCGGGGGTCATCGCATCCTCCTCCGCGGAGACTCCGCCGGGAACGAGGTCCTCGACGCCGCCCAGGACGCCCGAGGCGCTGCCCGTGGCCGAGTAGAGCGGCTGGACGTAGACGCCCAGCCCGGAGAGCTTCGAGCCCATGCCGCTGCGGCCGGGGAAGAGGTACTTGGGCGTGACGACCACGATGCGATCCCAGTCCTTGCGCTCGGGCATCGTTTCGAAGGCCTTGGCGAGCTTGCCGAGCGCGGCCTCGCCCTTGACCTGCGTCTTGATGCCGGCGAGTTCCTGCGGGTTCAGGCGCATGTAGTGGAAGACGGCATCCGGCTCGTTGCTCCTCAGCACCTTGGCCAACCCTCGCAGGACGGCGCCGTCGAGGCTCGCATCGGGCACCTTGAGCGTGAGGCGATCGAACGTATCGACGCGATTGGAGCCCACCTGCTCGCGCTGGCGGACGAACGTGAGGTCGCCGCCGACGGCGGAGACGAGCGCGTAGACCGTGGGCTTCGTCGCCACGGCGGGTTTCGCATCCTGCGCGGATGCGGCCGCGCCATACGCGGCAGCGGCAACCAGCAGGCCAGCGGCGATCGATTTCATGTGTCCACCTTTCCCAGGAGCAGGTATTCCATCAAGGCCTTCTGCACGTGCATGCGATTCTCGGCCTCTTCCCAGACGACGCTCTGCGGTCCTTCCAGCACGTCGGCCGCGACTTCCTCGCCGCGATGCGCCGGCAGGCAGTGCATGAAGAGCGCGTCCGGCGCCGCGCGGGCCATCATCGCGCGATCGACGCAGAAACCCTTGAAGGCCTCGAGCCGCGCCTGCGTCTCGGCCTCGAAGCCCATGCTGGTCCACACGTCGGTCGTGACGAGGTGCGCGCCGGCCACCGCCTGCGCCGGCGTCGAGAACACCTCGAAGTGGTCCCTGCCGGCCGCTCCGACGCGGACGTGGTCCAGCCCGTAGCCCTCCGGCGTGGCCACGTGCAGGCGGAAGCCCAGCAGCGGCGCGGCTTCGAGCCACGTATAGAGCATGTTGTTCGCGTCCCCGACCCAGGCCACGACCTTGCCTTCGAGGCTCCCGCGGTTTTCCACGAACGTATAGGCGTCCGCGAGGATCTGGCAGGGGTGGTACTCGTTGGTGAGCCCGTTGATCACCGGCACGCGCGAATGGGCCGCGAAGCGCTCGAGGAGCGACTGGTCGTAGGTGCGGATCATCACGAGGTCGACCATGCGCGTGATGACGCGCGCGACATCCTCGATCGGCTCTCCGCGCCCGAGCTGGGTCTCGCCCATGTTCAGGACGATCGAGGAGCCGCCGAGCTGGTAGATGCCCGCCTCGAAGGAGACGCGCGTGCGCGTGGAGCTCTTCTCGAAGACCATCGCCAGCATGCGGTCGACGAGCGGCTGGTAGGCCACGTAGTTCTTGAAGCGTTCCTTCAGCGTGCGCGTGCGGCGGAAGAGGTGCAGCACCTCCCCCACATCGAGGTCCGAGAACCGCAGGAAGTGCTTCATGCCGCGGCCGGCTGCGCCTCGGCCAGGAACTCCTTGATGATCGGGCAGAGCAGCGACACGAGTTCCTTCGACTGCGCCTCGCCGTAGATCAGCGGCGGGACGAGGCGGATCACGCTGTCGGCCGTCACGTTGGTGACGAGGCCGCGCGCAAGCCCGCGCTTCACGATGTTGCCGCAGGGCCGGTCCAGCTCGACGCCGATCATGAGGCCCTTGCCGCGGATGTCCTTCACGCCGGGCACGCCCGAGAGCTCCTGCTTCAGGCCGGCCCGGATGATCTCGCCCTGCTTGGCCGCGTTGGCGAGCAGGCCCTCGGACTCGAGGAGCTCCAGCGTCGTGAGGCCGGCCATGGAAACGAAGGGCCCGCCGCCGAACGTCGTCCCGTGGTTGCCCGGCTTGAACACCTTCGCCGCGGCGCCGCGCGCGAGGCACGCGCCGATCGGCACGCCCGAGCCCAGCCCCTTGGCGAGCGGCATCACGTCGGGGACGACGTTCGTCCACTGGTGCGCGAACCACTTGCCGGTGCGGCCGATCCCGCTCTGCACTTCGTCGATCATCAGCAGCCACTGCTTCCTGTCGCAGAACTCGCGCAGCTTCGCGAGGTACGCCGCGTCGGCCACGTGGATGCCGCCCTCGCCCTGCAGGACCTCGAGGAGGATCGCGACGATCGACTGGTTGTGCTCCGCCACGCGCTCGACGGCGGCGAAGTCGTTGTAGGGCACGCGCACGAACCCGCCCATGAGCGGCTCGAAGCCGGCCTGCGCCTTGCGCGAGCCCGTGGCCGAGAGCGTGGCGAGCGTGCGGCCGTGCCAGGCTTTTTCCATCACGATGATCGAGGCGTTCTCCACGCCGCGCTGGTGGCCGTAGAGGCGCGCGATCTTGATGGCGCACTCGTTGGCCTCGGCGCCGGAGTTGGCGAAGAACGCGTTGTCCATCTTCGCGAGCTTGCAGACGCGCTCGGCGAGCTGCTCCTGCTCCACGACGCGGAAGTGGTTGGACGTGTGGATCAGCTTCGCGAGCTGGTCCTGCATGCGCTTCGTGTAGACGGGGTGCGCGTAGCCCAGCCCGTTCACCGCGATGCCGGCGAGCGCGTCCAGGTAGCGCTTGCCTTCGGTGTCGTAGAGGTAGGCCCCCTCGCCGCGCGCGAACGCGACCGGGTTGGGGTTGTACGTGTCCATCACGTATTGCGCACTCATGCGGGCCTCCAAAAACGGAAACGGCGGCCTTCGGGCCGCCGTCGCTCCGGGAAAGTAGGTTACTACGACTTCTGCGACGGCTGTGTCAGCGCTTTGACTTTCTTGGCCAGGCGGGACTTCTGTCGCGCCGCCTTGTTCTTGTGGATGATGCCGCGCGCCGCCGTGCGGTCGATCGTCGCCGCGCTCGCGTTCAGCGCCGCGCCGGCCTGGGCGGCGTCGCCCGTGCCGAGGGCCTTCTGCACCTTCTTGATGGCGGAGCGAAGCGCGGTGCGCAGGCTCACGTTCTTGCTGCGCTGTTCGACGGATTTGCGAGCCCGCTTGGCGGACTGCTTGGTATTGGCCATGGCTGGTAATTCCCTGAGTATGGAGGTGTTCGAAATCGAGCCTGATATTATACCCCGCTTGGTCCTACGAAACAAAGCCTTAGCTCGCGGATGAACCTGTTGCGCGCGGCCGCTTCGGTGAGCGCCATGACGCTTGCCTCGCGCGTCACCGGCTTCATCCGGGACACCCTGATCGCCATCTTCTTTGGCGCGGGTTTCGTCACGGATGCGTTCACCGTGGCCTTCCGCATCCCCAACCTGCTGCGGCGTCTCTTCGCCGAGGGCGCCTTCTCGCAGGCGTTCGTCCCGATCCTGGGCGAATACAAGGCGAAGCACGGCGATGAGAAAACCCGGGAGCTGGCCGGCAAGGTCCTGGGCGTGCTCGCCGTGGCGCTGTTCGTGGCCACACTCGCCGGCATCCTCGCGGCCCCGCTCATCGTCTATGCGACCGCCTCGGGCTTCACCCAGGACGCGGACAAGTTCGCCCTCACGGTGACGATGCTGAGGATCTGCTTCCCGTACATCCTCTTCATCTCGCTGGTGTCGTTCTGCGCCGGACTGCTCAACACCTACGGGTCGTTCAAGGCCCCGGCGTTCACCCCGGTCCTGCTGAACCTCTCGTTCATCGGCTTCATCGTGCTGGCGGCCCCCCGACTGGCCCAGCCGGGGCTGGCACTCGCCTTCGCCGTGTTCGTGGGCGGGGCCCTGCAACTGGCCTTCCAGATCCCTTTCCTGAAGCGCATCGGGATGTTCCCGCGCCCGCGCTGGGACCCGAAGGACGAGGGGGTGCTGCGCATCCTCAAGCTCATGGCCCCCGCGGCGCTGGGCGTCTCGGTGGCGCAGATCAGCCTCGTCATCAACACGAACATCGCCTCCTTCCTCGGCACCGGCGCGGTGTCCTGGCTCTACTTCGCGGACCGGCTGATGGAGTTTCCCTCGGCGCTGCTGGGCGTGGCGCTGGGCACCGTGCTGCTGCCCTCGCTCGTGCGGCACCATGCGAGCGACGACACGGCGGGCTACTCGCGCCTGCTCGACTGGGGCCTGCGCCTGTCGCTCGTGCTGGCGCTGCCCGCCGCGCTGGGCCTGGCCCTGCTCGCCCTGCCGCTCATCTCCACGCTCTTCTGGCATGGCGAGTTCACGCGCGCCGACGTCTTCCAGACGCGAAGCGCCCTCGTGGCGTACGCCGTGGGCCTGGGTGGCCTCATCACGATCAAGATCCTGGCGCCCGGCTTCTACGCCCGGCAGAACATCCGCACGCCGGTGAAGGTGGCGATCGCCACGCTCGTGGTCACGCAGCTCCTCAACCTGGTGTTCATTTCCATGCTCGACGGGCGGATGAAGCATGCCGGGCTCGCGCTCTCGATCTCGCTCGCGGCGTGGTTCAACGCCGGCTGGCTCTGGTGGCTCATGGTCCGCTCGGGGCACTACACGCCCCAGCCCGGCTGGGCCGCGTTCCTGCTGAAGATTGGGGTCGCGCTCTATCTCATGGGCGGCGCGGTCTGGTACGCCATGGGCAGCGAGAACTCGTGGTTCGAGATCCCGGCCGCCCTGCGCGCGGGCAAGCTGGCGCTCGTGATCGCGCTGGGCGCCCTCACCTACTTCGCGGCGCTGCGCCTGATGGGCGTGCGGCTGCGCGATTTCACCCGCCACTAGGCGACCCGGCGATGCAGCTCCTTCGTCATCCCCACACCGCGCGCCGCGACTGCGCCATCGCCATCGGCAGCTTCGACGGCGTGCACCGCGGCCATGGCGCGATCCTCGACCACGTGAAGGCCGCCGCTTCCGCGCAGGGCCTGGACAGCGCGGTACTCACCTTCGAGCCGCTGCCGCGCGAGTTCTTCGCCGGGGGTGAAGCGCCGGCACGGCTCACGTCGCTGGCCGAGAAGCTGGTCCAGATCGACGCCCACGGCATCCATACCGCCTATGTCCAGCGCTTCAACCGGGCCTTCGCCTCGCTCGAGCCCGACCAGTTCGCGTGGCGCCTGCGCGACGCGCTCGGCGCGCGCTGGGTGATGGTGGGCGAGGATTTCCGCTTCGGGGCGAAGCGCGCGGGGGACGTGGCCCGCCTGAGGGAGCTGGGGGCGCGACTCGATTTCCACGTCGAAGTGGTTCCCGACGTGACCGACGACGGCCACGGCCGCATCTCGAGCACGCGCATCCGCGAGGCCCTGGCGCGGGGCGACCTGGGCGAGGCCGCGCGCCTGCTGGGCCGCACGTATGCGATCACCGGCCGCGTGCAGCACGGCGCCAAGCGGGGGCGGGAGCTGGGGTTCCCGACGGCCAACGTGAGGCTCGGCCGGGCGAAACCCGCGCTCACCGGGGTGTTTGCGATAAAATGCCACGGTGCAGCAACTCGCGGACTCGAGGGAGTGGCGAGCCTTGGTTACAACCCGGCCGTGCAAACCGGCGGCCCGGCGACACTCGAAGCGTTCCTCTTCGATTTCCAGGGCGACCTCTACGGACGCCGTCTTTCCATCGAGTTCCTGAAGAAGCTGCGCGACGAGGCGCCTTTCGCCTCGCTCGACGCGCTCACCGCGCAGATCCACCGGGACTGCGAGGAAGCGCGCGGGTTTTTCGCCGCCGCGGGAACGAGATGAACGACACGAAGAAGACCGACTACAAGAGCACCCTGAACCTGACCGACACGCCGTTCCCGATGCGCGGGGACCTCGCGAAGCGCGAGCCCGCGTGGGTGAAGGGCTGGCAGGATGGCAAGCTCTACGAGCGCATCCGCGCCGCCTCGAAGGGGCGCCCCAAGTTCATCCTCCACGACGGCCCGCCGTACGCGAACGGCGACATCCACATCGGGCACGCGGTGAACAAGGTGCTGAAGGACATCGTGGTGAAGTCCAAGACGATGGCCGGCTTCGACGCGCCCTACGTTCCCGGCTGGGATTGCCATGGCCTGCCGATCGAGCACGTGATCGAAAAGAAACACGGCCGCAACCTCGAGCCCAACGAGGCGCGCCGGCTCTGTCGCGCGTTCGCGGCCGAGCAGATCGACAAGCAACGCGAAGACTTCAAGCGCCTGGGCGTCCTGGGCGACTGGGAGCATCCCTATCGCACGATGGATCCGAAGACCGAGGGCGGCGAGATCCGCGCGCTCGGACGCATCTGGAAGTCGGGGCTGCTCTACCGCGGACTGAAGCCGGTGAACTGGTGCATCGACTGCCATTCGGCGCTCGCCGAGGCTGAAGTCGAGCACGAGGACAAGACCTCGGCCGCGATCGACGTCGCCTTCCAGGCGTCCGACCCGGCGCAGGTCGCGCGCGCGTTCGGCCTGAAGGCCGTGCCGGCGAAAGCCGCGGCCGTCATCTGGACCACCACGCCGTGGACGCTGCCCGGCAACCAGGCCATCGCCGCGCATCCCGACTTCGAATACGAGCTGGTGCAGACCACGAAGGGCGCGCTGATCCTCGCGGCCGAACTGCGCGCCGCCAGCCTCGAGCGCTACGGCCTCGTGGCCGAGTCCGTCCTCGGCCGCGCGAACGGCGCCACGCTCGCGGGCCTGCGCTTCCAGCATCCGTTCGAGTCGCGCATGGTGCCGCTCGTGCTGGGCGGCCACGTCACGCTCGAGGCGGGAACGGGCCTCGTGCACACGGCACCCGCGCACGGCGCGGAGGACTTCGACGTCGGCGTGAAGAACGACCTTCCGCTCGACCAGCCGGTGGACGACCTCGGGCGCTTCAAGTCGAACGTCCCGCACTTCGCGGGGATGTCCGTGCGCGAAGTGGAGAAGCCGATCCTCGAGCGCCTGCAGGCCAACGGCGCCCTGCTGAAGAACGCGACGCTGGTCCACAAGTACCCGCATTGCTGGCGCCACAAGACGCCGATCATCTTCCGCGCGACCGTGCAGTGGTTCATCGGCATGGAGCGCCCGGCCGCGAGCGGCAAGACCCTGCGCGCGACCGCGAAGGAAGCGATCGACGCCACGCAGTTCTATCCCGCGTGGGGCCGCTCGCGCCTCGAGGCGATGATCGCCAACCGCCCGGACTGGACGCTCTCCCGGCAGCGCAACTGGGGCACGCCGCTGCCGTTCTTCCTGCACCGCGAGACCGACGAGCTGCACCCGGATACGGAGAAGTTCATCGAGCAAGCCGCCGCGATGGTGGACCAGGGCGGCGTCGAGGCCTGGTTCGCCGCGACGTGCGAGGACTTCGGCGTGGACGCCGCGAAGTACCGCAAGATCACCGATACGGTCGACGTGTGGTTCGATTCGGGCACGACGCACTTCACCGTGCTGCGCGGCCTGGCCGACCACCGCTGGCCCGCGGACCTCTACCTCGAGGGCAGCGACCAGCACCGCGGCTGGTTCCAGTCGAGCCTGCTGTCGTCCTGCGCCATGGAGGGCCGCGCACCGTACGACGCGCTGCTCACGCACGGCTTCGTGGTGGACGGCCAGGGCAAGAAGATGTCGAAGTCGCAGCAGAACGCGACGGCGCCTCGCACGATCTCCGATTCGCTCGGCGCGGAGATCATTCGCCTGTGGGTCGCGGCGACGGACTATTCCGGCGAGCTGGCGATCTCCGACGAGATCCTGAAGCGCGTGGTGGAGAGCTACCGGCGCATCCGCAACACGCTGCGCTTCCTGCTCGCCAACACATCCGATTTCGATCCCGCGAAGGACGCGCTGCCGCCCGCCGAATGGCTCGAGATCGACCGCTACGCGCTTGCGATGACGCGAGGCATGCTCACCGAAGTGACCGACGCGTACGCACGCTACGAGTTCCACGCCGTCACCCAGCGCCTGCAGATGTTCTGCTCCGAGGACCTGGGCGGCTTCTACCTCGACATCCTCAAGGACCGCCTCTACACCTCGGGGCGCGATTCGAAGGCCCGGCGCGCCGCGCAATCGGCGCTGCATGCGATCGCGCAGGCGCTGCTGCGAGTCATGGCGCCCATTCTTTCGTTCACCGCCGAGGAGGCCTGGTCCGTGCTGAATCCTGGCAAGCACGAGAGCATCTTCTTCCATACCTGGCAGGACGTATTGCCCCCGCAGGAGGGCGAAAGCGTCCTGCTGAATCGCTGGAAGGTCATTCGCGAGATTCGCGCGATCCTCGCGCCGAAGCTCGAGGAGCAGCGTGCCGCGGGCGCCATCGGCTCGTCGCTCCAGGCCGAGGTGGAGATCGGCGCTTCGGGTGCGGAACTCGGCGCGTTGCGCACGCTCGGCGACGACCTGCGCTTCGTGACCATCACCTCGAAGGCCGAAATCGCCGACAACGGGGGCGAGGTCACGGTGACCGTGCGCCCGAGCGGCGCGATGAAATGCGAACGCTGCTGGCACTACCGCGACGACGTGGGCGGCGATGCGCGCCATGCGGCGCTCTGCGGGCGCTGCGTCTCGAACCTCGAAGGCCCGGGCGAGGTGCGCCTCCATGCGTGAAGCCCGCCCCTGGTATCACTGGCTCGCGCTGAGCGTGGCCATCGTCGTGGCCGACCTCGCCTCCAAGGCGTGGATCACGCACATCTTCCAGCTCAACGAGACGCTCTACGTCCTGCCGTTCTTCAACCTCGTCCTGGTGCACAACACCGGCGCGGCGTTCAGCTTCCTCGCGGGCGCGGGCGGGTGGCAGCGCTGGTTCTTCGTCGTCGTGACGCTCGTCGTCTCGGCGGTCCTGCTCGCGATGCTGCGCAAGCAGTCCTCCAACCGCCTGCTGGCCACCGCGCTTTCGCTCGTGCTCGGCGGTGCCGCCGGCAACCTGTGGGACCGCGCCACGCTGGGCTACGTGGTCGATTTCGTGCAGGTCCACGCCGCGGGCTACTATTTCCCCGCGTTCAACGTGGCGGACTCGGCGATCACGATCGGCGTGATCCTGCTCGCCTGGGACAGTTTGCGGGGCGAGCCGAAACCGCGAAGGGAAATGCCGTGAGCGAAACCAACGAGATCCTGCTGGCCCAGCCGCGCGGCTTCTGCGCCGGCGTGGACCGCGCCATCGCCATCGTCGAGAAGGCGCTGGAAATGCACGGGGCGCCGATCTACGTGCGCCACGAGATCGTGCACAACAAGTTCGTGGTCGCGGACCTGCGCGCCAAGGGCGCGGTCTTCGTCGAGGAGCTGGACGAAGTCCCCTCCGGCGCCACGGTGATCTTCTCGGCGCACGGCGTGTCCATTGCCGTCCGGCAGGAAGCCGACGCCCGGGGCCTCAAGGTCTTCGACGCCACCTGCCCGCTGGTGACCAAGGTGCACGTGGAGGTCTCGAAGATGCGCGAGCAGGGGCGCGAAGTGATCATGATCGGCCACGAGGGCCACCCCGAGGCCGAAGGCACCATGGGCCAGTCGGAGACCGGCATGCACCTCGTGGACAGCGAGGAAGACGTCGCGCGCCTGCAGGTCCGCAACCCGGACATGCTCGCCTACGTGACGCAGACCACGCTCTCCATCGACGATTGCCAGCGCGTGATCGCGGCCCTGAAGGCGCGGTTCCCGTCGATCGTGGGCCCGAAGAAGGACGACATCTGCTACGCCACGCAGAACCGCCAGGACGCGGTGAAGTTCATGGCGCCGCGCTGCGACGTGGTGATCGTCGTGGGCTCGCCCAACAGCTCCAATTCGAATCGCCTGCGGGAAGTGGCGGCGAACCTCGGCCGCGAGGCCTACCTGATCGACACGGCCGACGAACTGCGCCCCGAGTGGATCGAAGGCAAGCGCACCATCGGCGTGACCGCGGGGGCTTCGGCCCCGGAAGTGCTGGTGAGGGACGTGATCGCCCGGCTGCAGTCGCTCGGCGCCAAGCGCGTCCGCGAGCTGGAGGGCATCACGGAAGCGGTCACTTTTCCCCTGCCCAAGTCGATGGGCCGGGCCGACGCGGCCTAGGGCTCAGGTCCCCTTCGCGCCCTGAGGCGGGGGCTTGTCGGGCGTTACGTAGCCCGGCTGGCGGGGCGGCGGGACTTTCGCATCCGCGCTGGTCGCGATGCACGTCGCATCGCGCTTTCCCATTTCCATCCGGAAACCCTCGGCGCACTGCTTCACGCAGTAGGCGCCGTTCATCACTTCGTCCTTGAGGCAGGTGTCCATCGCCCCCACGCGCAGGCGCTGGGGCGCTTCGTAGCGCTTGCCCTGCGCCAGGGCGGGCGGTACTGCCGCCAACCCCGCGCAGGCAAGCATGATGGCCGGGACGAACTTGCGCATGGCCATCCCTACTTCTGGATCAGCTCGCGCCAGGACGTCCGGCGCGCAATGCCGGAGGTCGCTGCGGGCGTGCAGGACATCGTGAGCTTCTCACCCGTGGCGAGCGTGAAGATCACCTTGCAGCTGAACGGGTCGTCGTTGTTGCCGCCGCCGCCGCCGGCACCACCGCCGCCGCCGCCGCCGCCGCCACCACCACCGCCGCCACCGCCGCCACCACCACCGCCACCGCCGCCACCACCGCCGCCGCCGCCGCCTCCGCCACCTTCGCTACCGGAGCCGCCCGTGCCGATCGGCGTGAAGCCCACGACCGTCTGGCCGGTGACCTTGCTGCCCGTGCCGGCGCCGTTCTTGTAGCTGAGGAAGTACAGGAATGCGTCGCCACCGACCGAGCACTGCGTGTTGTTCGGGACGTTCCCGACCACCAGCAGGTTGCCCTGGATGAGCTGCGGGTCCAGGTTCACGCGTTCGCCCGGCGAGGTGCCGCCCGGATTGAGGTCGAGCAGGAAGCCGTCCTGCGTCTTCCAGTTCACCGGGTTGCTGGTCGACGAGCGGGTCGTACCGTTGTCAGTGAGGGTGTTCACGACCACGCCGGTCCCGGAGCGGAAGTTGCCGTAGCTCGTGCCCTTGTCCCGGATGCCATAGACCGTGTTGTTGTAGGCGAACGGTTGCGAAGGCACCAGCGTCGCCGGGTCGACCAGGTCATCCGTGCCCAGGTAGCGGCCCGTCCCGACGTAGACCACCGGGAAGCCGCTGATCGCGGTCAGCTCGGGTCGCGTCGTGATGGACTGCGGCTTGCCGCCCGCATCCTTCAGGGTCGCGAGGATGGTCATCACCGGCGGGTTCACCGTCGTGTCGAACTTGTAGAGGTTGCCCCAAAGGTCGCCGCCGTAGATCTGCGTGATCGTGCGGTCCTTGTAGGGGTTGTCCACGTAGCCCGCGATGCGGCTGAAGCCGGTCGGCGCCGTGGTGGAACCCTGGTTGGTGGCGATCTTGTTCAGGACCGTACCCGTCTGCAGGTCGAGCACGTAGAGGAAGCCCTTGCCCGTGCCCGGGGTGATGTTGTTCAGGCCCGAGGTGATGTACACCACCCACTTGCCGTCGGAAGCGCGCTTGCCGATCTCCGGGTTGCCGAAGGAGTAGCCGATGTCCGTGTCGACGATCGCGCACAGCGTGGAGTCGGAGCAGATCTCCCACAGCACGGTCGGCGAGCTCGGGTTGGTGACGTCGAGCGCGTAGAAACCGCGGCCGCCACCGTTCAGGCCCGCGACGAGGATCGTCTTCCAGCCGCCGCCGACGTACACGTCGGCCGTCGACGGCGAGCCGTCCACGTTGAAGCGGTGCGTGGCACCCCAGTTCGCGTTGCCGAGCTTGTGCAGGTTCGGCATCACGAGGCGCGGCACGTAGGACCAGATCTCCTCGCCGGTGTCCCCGTTGAAGGCGTGCAGCATGCCGTCGTTGGCCGCCGCGTACAGGACCGCCTGGCGGTTGTCCTGCGCCGTCTTGTAGTCATCGTAGGTCGGCGATACCGAGTCGATGTAGCCGAAGTTCGGCCGGCTCACGTAGACCGGGGTCGCGTTCACCGGGTCGCCCAGGATGTGCTCGCGCGTACGGAACGGCGCGGCGGTCTCCGGGTTGGTGAACTTCTCGTACTGGCGCTGGCCACGCAGCCAGTCCACCAGGTTCGAGCCGTCATTGGCGATCGCCTGCTGGCCCGCCGTGAGCAGCACGCACTGGCCGAACGCACCGCACTTGTTCGCGAAATAGGGCTGCTCGGCCGCGATGCCCCCGGCCGCCGCGGACGAGAGGCTGCCGTACTTGAAGTTCTTGCGCTTGTTGCCGCCGGATTCGTCGATCGTGTAGATCGTGCGCGAGTCGCTGTTGTCGGTGGTCCGGGCGTCCAGCAGGGCCTGGGCCGACCACACGATCGCCGGCAGGACCTTGCCCGTCGCGACGTCGATGCGCTGCGCGACGATCTCTCCGTCCCAGAGGCCGGTGCGGAAAGTCGACGAGAAGATGAAGTTGTCGGTCTCGGTGATGTTCGGGCTCGACGTCGCCGATGCGGAGGCCGCGGCGGTCGCCACCTTCAGCTTCGACAACGCGCTCTGCAAGCCCTGGGCGAGGGAGTTCGGGTCGCTCGCGCTGAAGTACGCGCCGCGTCCGTTCACCGCCGCGTGCCAGAGGTCGTCGAGGGTCGACGGCTGGTTCTCCGAGGGCACCGGCCAGTTGCAGACGGCACCGGGGAACCACGAGCACGTGTCGGTCCCGCCCTGCTTGATCTTGGCGAAGTCGCCGCTCGAGTTGGTCTCGTAGTCGGACACGTAGTCCATCAAGCCCTCGAGGCCGAGGCCCAGGCCGAAGGTGATCATGTGCTGCGTGTTGTTGTCGTCCTTGTTCGGGATCGTGGGCACGTTGTTCGTGGCCAGGACACCCGACGTGCGAAGGTCGGTCTTGTAGTAGTAGGCCGCGACGTCCGCCAGCGTGCCGCTGGCGCCCAGCGCCGTGCCGCCGTCGTACGTGCCCTGGCCCCGGGTGAAGTAGCCCGTGCCGCCGCTGTCCTCGTTGCCGATGTTGGTGCCGCCGATCGTGAGGCCCGGCTGGCTGGTGGTCTGGTTCCAGTAGCCGTCCGTCGTGAGCAGCGCGTAGTTGGTCTGGCAGGAGTACTGCAGCGGGTCGGCGCCCATGCCGGAGTTGATGCCGTTGGTCACGCCGGCGTAGTAGCGGCCGACGCGCGACAGTGCCTCACGCAGCGGCGTGCTGCCGTTCGTGGTCTGGGCGTAGAGCTTGGTATACCAGGCCGAACGCTGCGTCGAGTTGAACGCGCTCACGCCGAGATACTTCGGCGCCGTGACCGGGTTGTTCGGGTTGATGGTGATGAAACCCACGCGATAGCGGTCGTCGATCGTGAGGAACGCCCGGCCCGTCGAGGTCTTCATGAGCGCCATCCGCGTACGGTAGTACCCGTACCAGTTGGCGAAGTTCTGCAGCTCCTCGGTGTACGTGCAGGTCGCGGCGGCCGCGCAGTCCGGACGGACCGCACTGGCGCTCTTCGTGAAGGGGCCATTCGCCGAGATGATGTCCACGCGCGTGAAGCGGCCGAAGCGCGGGTAGACATAACCCGAGTTGTAGTCGAATTTCTTGCGGCACTTCGGCGTGGAGCCCGTGGCCGAGGTCACCACCGCCGTGCTCGTCGCGTCGGCCGGCAGTTTGCACCAGCGAATCAGTGCCGGGATCGTGTTGCCGCCACTGGGCGTGGGCGTGAGCGCGCACTGCGTGAGGTTCGTGTCGCTGCAATGCTCGTTGGGCGAGATGTTGTAGTAGTGCGGGTTGCTGTTGGAGACGTGGACCTTGTAGAAGAACACCGAGTTCGGATAGCCCTCGTTGCCCAGCGTCGTGGTCTTGTAGTACTGGAAGAAGCCGCCGACGATGTTCTGCTTGCCGTTGTAGCGGCACTTGCTGGTGTCGGCCAGGTCCGTCGTCGACGGGGTGGAGGTGTTGCAATACACCACCTCCTCGAAGGCGTTCGTGAGGTTCTTGGTGCCCCCGCCGAGGAACTTGTCGCTCGTGGCCGCCGTGGGCGAGATGTTGCCCAGGCTCACGCCCGCGGAGTCGACCGCCGGCGCATAGCTGATGTTCGGGTTGTACCAGATCTTGTTGAATGCCGGCGTGTAGAACGGCACTTCGCCGTACTCGGGCGAGGACGTCGTGCTATGGGTGTTGGCGTCGTTGGTTCCATCGTTGCCGCACGACTGGCCCGTGCCGTTGCCGAGGTTGGTATTGCTCGACGGAGCGGGCGTGCCCGGGCCGACGCAATAGCCGCCGTTCACGTCGACCGTCACGTTGACGGGCGCCGAGGTCGTGGCGATCGGCGCACCGCCGGCCGTCAGGGCCAGCGTGAAGGTCTTGGAATCGACCACCGCGACGATGTAGTAGATCGTGTTGAGCGCGAGCGGGGCCGGGGGCGTGCCCGACGTGAACATCACCGTCTGGCCGACCGCACCGCCGTTGTTGTTGGTCGTCGCGATGTTCTCGCGGTCGACGACGAACGTGGCGCCGGTGGTGGTGCCCGTCAGGTTGATCGCCGCACCGCCCGAAGTGGTCGCGAGCGAGAACGTCGTGGCGGCAACCGTCGCGACCATGTAGTACTTGGTGTTGAGCGCGAGCGGCGCCGGGGGCGTGCCCGCGGTGAACACGACCGTCGAGCCGACGGCCCCGTTGTGGTTGCCCGAGGCCGTGATGCGTTCACGCGAGCTGCTGGTGTCGACCGAGTTCACGGTCCGCGTGGTGCCGCCCGCGCCGGAGAGCGTATTCGGTGCCGGGCAGATCTTGCAGTGCCGGAACGTCGTCTGGGCGCTGTTGACCTGGATCTGGTCGGGCATGTAGTTGTAGTTCATCGACCCCGAGTCATCGAGGATGTACATGAGGTTCGGCAGCACCGCCGTCGACGGAGCCTGCGCGAGCGGCACGTCCGCGAGCTGGGCGACCTGCGCTTTCGCATGCATCGGTGCGAAAGCGGCGACGGTGCCGAGGAGCGCGCCCGCCATCAGGCTGGCGAACGAACGGTGGAGGGGATGGGTTCTCATGGGGATGACTCCTTAGACCCGCAACTCGGGCGGGATTAGATCTTTTGAGCGAGGCTCGTTTGCGTGACGGTTACGGTGCCGCGCGGGCCGTCGACGCGCGTGGTCACCCGGTAATAGAGGATCGGATTTCCCGAGGGCGGCGGGGCTCCGGGACGCTTGCTGGACCCCTCGCCTTCCGAGGCCGCGGTCGTCTGCAGGGCACATTCGTTGTCCGGGTCGCTCCAGCTGAGGGAGGCGACCGTGCACATCCGGTGCACGATGTAGCGAACCTTGTTCCCGGCCGCGTCGGCCGCTCCGCCGTTCACCGCGTAGGCATCGGTCCACGCGCTCTCGCTGAAATAGTCGGGATCCTTCGAGGGCAGGGCCGCGAAGTAGCCCGCGGCCGTATTGCTCTCGAACAGCGAGCCGGAATCCGCGAGGTAGGTGGTCGAAAGCCAGGCCGCCGCGGTCTGCACGCCCAGGTCGGTGCTCTGGACGGCCGATTCCTTGAAGGCGAAGTTGCCGGACACCATGACGCCGGTCTCGACCGAACGCATGAGGGCCACGCCGGCGAGCGACATCGCCACCAGCATGATGAGCGCGACCAGCAGGACGATGCCCTTCTGGCGCTGGAGGGGACGCGAGCGCATGGCGTGGATTCCTTGGTTGCTCGAGGGCGTGTTCACTGCGTTTCGTCCGGCAGCCAGGCGAGGTTGCGCGCGGGCACCGTCACCTCGAACACGCGATAGCGGTAGCACTTCCAGTTGGTGTCGGCGGTGAGGTCCAGGTCGCGGCCCGTGGCCAGCCACTTGGGCGCCACGTCCGTCGGGCATTTGCCGCTCACGGTGTCGGGGCGCTCGGCCGTCACGCTGCGCGAGACGATGGCGAAGCGAACGCCGATGATGCCGACCCACATCGCCGTGGTGGGGTTCGCCGGAAGCGCGTCGGCCCACTGGTCGCCCAGGGCGGGGTTCAACACGGTTTCCTGGCGCGCATCCGCGGCCACCGTGCCGTCGCCATTGGCGTCGAACGCGTACTGGACCTGGAACTGGACGATGTTGTCGGACACCACGACCTTGTTGTTGGGATCGCCGGGCGTCAGGACGTTGATCGCGACGAGCTGGTTGCCCTCGAGCCGGTAGGTCACGACGGTCGGGTCCTGGCCGAGGTTGATGATCCGGCCGCCGCTTCGCTTGGTCGTGTTCCAGGCCGGGTAGATCCTCGTGCTGTCCCAGTTGTAGAGCGTGTTGCGGGCGTTCCCCGTCGCGTCGATGAATCCCCCGGTGGTGTGGCCGATCGCGTCCGTTCCGGGCCGGGACTGAACCTGGTGCAGCGTGCAGGGCACCGGCGCGGGGACGGTGGTGTCCGTGGCCAGGATGAAGAGGTCGCCCAGCGCGAGGCCGAACCGGTTGTACGCCTTGATGTCGGCGGTCGCACTGGTCATGGTCTTCGCGAGCTTGAGGGGCGAGGCGAAGCTGCGCGTATCGCCGTAGGCGATCGTGAGCGTATCGGGCGCCTTGCCGCCGGTGCCGTCGACGATGACGTACGGAGCCATCTGGAACGTGAAGGCCGAGCCACCGTTGTACGAGCCGTTCACGGTGCAGCCGAGCATCAGCGTGTAGCTCATGCCGAAGCCGCCCTGGCGCGCGTCGCGCTCGATCGAGAAGACGGAGCCGACGCCGTTCTGCTGGGCATCGCCCGCACCCGTGGTCGTGCGCTTCTGGCCCTCGGAAACCGCGAAGACCTGGAACATGACGACCGTGGCCACGAGGCCGACCATCATGCCGACCATCAACTCGATGAGCGTGAAGCCCTTGGATTTGAATTGGCTCATGGCGTGGGCTCCGGCTCGCTCACGTACGCGATCGCCACATGGTTGCTCGGCGTGAGCGCATCGGGCGCTTTCCATTGCACGGTGATGGTGAGTTGGGCGCCGTTCGCCATGCCCGGGATCGGCGTCTGCGTGATCGTCGGGGGATAGGTCGTGGCCTGCGGCAGCAGGGAGTTGACCTTGTCCACCCAGAGCTTCGTCGTCTGGTTGCCCCCGGGCCATTTGTACGTCGGGATGTTGGCGCCCTTGGCGCCGCGCCCGATCCAGGCGGCCGCCGCGATCTCGTTGGCCAGGAACGCGGCCTCCGAGCGGTAGCGGGAGTTGGAAACGTTGCTCGTGGAGACGGCCTGCATCGCGACGAGCGCCAGCACGCCGAGGGAGAAGATCAGGATGCCGATCATCGCCTCGAGCAGCATGACGCCGCCCTGGTCTTTGCGGAGGTTTTTCATGTCAGCGGGGTCACGCAGCGCCGCGGGTCGGTGGCGGCAACGGTTTTCTTGGGGTCGCACAGGCGAATGGCGCCCCCGACGGGGATCTCGATGCGCAGGCGGCGCTCGTCCTCGACCTGCAGCGTGGTGTTGCGCAGGTCGACTTGCGTGAGCGGGGGGCTGCCGTCGGAAGGATTGGTGGGGAGCACGACGCGGCCCAGCGCATTGAAGGAAACGATGCTGCTGTCGATCGGCAACAACTCGGAGGTGGCGTTCTGCGAGCCCTCCGCGTAGGAGCGGCCCGAGATCAGCGTCGCAGGATCGGTGCTATCGCCATTCTTGCACTCCCGCACCTCCCAGGACGTGAGGGGGCTGTCCATCATCTTGATCTGCACGCAGCTGTTGCGGCGGATCGCCTCGTTACGCGCCGTCTGCAGCCCGTTGAGGACGCTCTCGCTCGCCGTCCGGATCTGGGTGTTCTGGATCCAGATGGTGAAGCTCGGGATCGCCGCGGCGATGAGGATCGCGGCGACGAGCACCACGATCATCACCTCGACCAGGGACATTCCTCGCTGGGGGCGGCCCATGATCAGCAGGAACCCTTGCGGGCCACGAAGCAGTTGGCCGGGCTCGGCATCCAGCCCGACGGCGCGCCGGTGGTCGTACGCGCGCCCGTGTGGTCGATGGTCATCGAGAACGGCGTGCCGGGCCCCTTCACGCGCCCGTCGCTGCCCGTGGCGGTGATGAGGAAGGTGTTGTCGGTCTTCTCGCACTTCACGTCGAAGCGCTCGATGCTGGGCGACTTGCCCAGGGCACCGTCGCAGTCGTACTTGCGATTGTCCTGGAAGTACTGCTCCATCCGGACGCGGAATCCCTGCAGGCCCGTATGGGCCGGCACGAGTTGCGACCGGGTGATGTAGTCGAGATATTGCGGCACGGCGATCGCGGCAAGGATGCCCACGATGCCCACGACGATCATCAGTTCGATCAGGGTAAAGCCTTGGCTCTTCTTCATTAGGTAAACCTCCACGGACGGAATATTAGGTAGGGCCGGAACACCACCCCAATCGGGCCGACTGGCGGCGGGGCGGGGCCGACGGACGGTTTGGGCCCCCGACGAACGGCACGGACCCGGTTTCGGGCGGTCCGGAGCCCATGCGGCAGGGGCCGGGCTGCGCTATAATAACGACCCTTCAGTGCTGTTGTAGCTCAGTTGGTAGAGCAACTGATTCGTAATCAGTAGGTCGGAGGTTCGACTCCTCTCAACAGCACCACCGAATGCAGCCACAAAGCAAAAGGGCGGGACCTTTCGGTCCCGCCCTTTTTCCTTGTACCGCTCGATCGCTGCCGATACGAAGGACTACATCTTTTCCTTCGTCTTCTGCGCGGCGTCCTGCACCTTCTCGCCGCCGCGTTCGATGTCCTTGCCCGCGCCCTGGATCGTGTTGCAGGCCGTCAGGACGAAACTCGAGGCGAGGATGGCGCAAAGGCCGAGGATGGTTTTCTTCATGGAATAGCTCCTTCTGTCGTGGGGAGGATTGCTACGGGAAAGGGTTCGTCGATTCCCGTGATCTAGGGCCCGCGGCGGGCAATGCCCACCACCAGCGAGACCACGGTGAGGATCAGGAAGATGAAGAACAGGATCTTCGCGATCTCGACAGCGCCGGCAGCGATGCCGCCGAAACCGAAGAGGGCGGCGACAAGCGCCACCACGAAGAAGATCAACGCGTAATAAAGCATGGCCGCACCTCGTTTTTGGGGGCGATGCCGCGCCGGGATTGGCGCAGCCGTTCGCCTGATACGAGGGACATTCTCGGGAGTTCGCCTCGCGCAGGCTGTCCGTGCCCTGCGGAAAAACCTGTCGGTGCCGGCCTACAACCCGAGGCGGGCGGCCGCGGCCATCACGAGGTCGGACCAGCCCTGCGCCTCGTGGCCGGTCACCACCTCGGTCGACGGGTACCAGAGCGAGCGCGTTCCGCGGCGTGCGTCCCAGTAGTGGAACGGCGAGCGGTTCGCGCGGAACAGCACCGCGGTCGGGCGGCCGGCCGCGGCCGAGAGGTGGGCCGTTGCGTTGCTGACCGTCACGACCGCGTCGCACGCTTCGAGCGCGGCGAGCAGGCCATCGAGGTCGTCGCGCAGGTCCAGCCCCGGCACGCGCGTGAGCGCTCCGGGGTGGCGCGCGGCGAAGTTTTCGCGATCCGGTTCCACGTCGCCGTACTGGAGGTCGAGCAGGCGCAACCCGCGTTCGGCGAGGCTCGCGATCGCCTCGACCGGCATCGACTTGCGCGCTTCGAGATAGGCGCGCGCCGCGGGTTGCAAGCTGCGCCACGAAACGCCGACCCAACGCCCCGGGCCCAGCGCCTTGCGGATCGCGGCGACCCGTGCCGGATCGGCGCGCAGGAGTATTTCCGGTTGCGCGTCGAACGCCGCGCGATCGGGACGCAGCAGCCACGGCAGCGAGCCCAGCGGCAGGTGCCGGTCACACGCCGCAAACGCCTGCTCCGACTCTTCCGGGGCGACGAACGCAATGCCCGGCAGGCTCCGGCGGTAGGCCTCCAGCAGGCGCGCGTCGACCTCGACGACCGGCCGCGCACCGCTCGCCACGAAAGCCGGCAGCAACGTGGAGAAGAGGATCTGGTCGCCCACGCCCTGCTCCGGCCACATCGCGACGGAAAGCCCCTGCCCCAGGTCGGTCCGCTCGAAGTGCGGCAACGAAGGCGCACGGGCGGTGGCCTGCGGCGGCGCGGTTTCGAAGCGGCGTTCGTATCCCGCCCAACCCTCGACGAAGCGGCCTTCGCGCAGGTCGATCTGCGCGATCCCGAAGCGCGCATCGGGAGATTCGGGCTGCATCTCGAGCGAGCGCTTGTAGAGGCGGCGTGCATAGGAAAGGTCGCCCGCTTCGACCGCGACGCCCGCGCGATTGACCACGGCCTCGAACGACGTGGGGTCCTCGCGGATCGCGCGATCCAGGAGGTCGGAGGCCGCCGCGAAGTCGCCGCGGTCCTTCATCGCGTTGGCGCGATTGACGAGCGCCGGGACGAACGCGGGCGCCACGGCCGCGGCCTCGGCAAAGCTCGACTCCGCTTCGGCGCCACGGCCCGCGTCGCGCAGCGCGAGGCCGCGGTTGTTGAGCGCTTCGGCATAGCGCGGGGAGGCTCGCAGGGCCGCGTCGAAGGCGGCGAGGGCTTCCTCCGCGCGGCCGGCATGGCGCAGCACGACGCCGAGATTGTTCCAGGCCGCGGCGTGCGCGGGATCGCGAGCCAGTGCGCGGCGCAGGGCGTGCTCGGCCTCGGCATGCGCACCCGCCTCGAGGAACATCGCGCCGAGGTTGTAGTGCGCCCCGGCGTGACCCGGATCGCTCGCGAGCACCGCTTCATATTCGCGGCGCGCGGCATCGACATCGCCGCGTTCCCGCAAGACGTTGCCGAGGCCTACGTGCGCATCAAGCAGGCGCGGCTCGGCCTGCAACGCGCGGCGGAATGCGGCCGTGGCTTCCTCGAGCCGCCCTTGGCGGCGCAGCAGGCTGCCCAGGTGGGCAAAGGCTTCGGCGAAGCGCGGTTCCGCTTGCAGGGCGTTGCGCACGTCGCGCTCGGCTTCGGCGATGCGCCCCGACTCGGCCAGCACGAGCGCGCGGTTGTTGAGGAACCCGGGATGGCGCGGTTCGATTTCGAGCGCGCGGTCGAGCAAGGCGAGGCCCTCGGGTCCGCGGCCGGTGCGCACGAGCACCAGGCCGAGCAAGTGCAACGCGTCGGCGTTGCCGGGGCGCACGGCGAGGAGCTGCCGCGCCGCGGCCTCCGCCGCGTCGAGCTGGCCCGCTTGCAGCAGCGCGAAGGCCGCGGCTTCAGGCGTCGAGGAGCTCATGCGCACGCGCGAGGAGGCGCGGCCAGTCGTGGAGGTCGCGGCCGGTCACGATCCGCACCGAGGGATACCAGAGGCAACGCCCCGATGCATCCGTGGACCAGTAGTGGAACGGCGGGTTGTCGCCGGGATAGAGGAGCAGCGTCCGCTTGCCCAGGGCGCCGGCGTAGTGCGCGGCCACGTTGCTCGTGGTGACGATCGCGTCGCACGCCTCGACGGCGGCGAGCACGCCATCGATGTCGTTGAAGAGGTCGAGCTCCTCGAGGCGCGCGAGGCGCACGCCCGGCTCGCGCGCGAACGCTTCGCGCTCGGCGGCCGTATCGCCGTACTGGAGGTCGAGCAGCGTGAGGTCGGGGCGGCGCGCCAGGTCCGCGAACGCCGCGAGCGGCGCCGTCTTCTTGCGCTGCAGGAAGCCGCGGGCCTTCGGCTGGAAACTGCGCCACGAGATGCCGACCACGCGCCGTCTGGGCGCTGCGAGGCGCGCGCGATAGGCGGCGCTTCGCACCGGATCCGCACGCAGCAACGCCTGCGGCTGCCGATCGAAAGACTCGAGGGTGCGCCGGACAAGACGCGGCAGCGAGGCGGCGGAGATCTGCCGGTCGCAGCCGGCGAAGCCCGCTTCGTACTCGCGGGTCGAAGTGACCTTCCATCCGGGATGGCTGCGCGCGAAGGCCGGGATCAGCCGTTCGTCCACTTCGAACACGAACGGTTGCGAGCGCTCTTCGAGCTCCGGCAACAACGTGGCGTAGAGCAACTGGTCGCCGATGCCCTGCTCGCGCCAGACGGCGAGCGCGTGGCCCTTGCCCCACTCCTCGGGCTTGAACGTCGGCATCGCGAACGGCCTCAACACCGCCACCGGAGGCGACGTGTAGTAGCGCAGCTCGCAGCGCTCCCAACCTTCTTCGAACTCGAACTCGCAAAGCTGGGCCAGGCCCAGGTTGTACGCGGCGCGCGCGGAACGCGGATTGGCTTCGAGCGCACGGCGGTACAGGGCCATCGCGTCGCGGCGCCGGCCCTTCTCCTGCAGCAGGTAGCCCTCGTTGGTGAGCGCGTCCGAATGGTCGGGCCGCAGGGCGAGCGCGCGTTCATAGCAGGCGATCGCGCCGTCGACGTCGCCGCGCTCCTGCAGCATGAGGCCCAGGTTGCTGTGGGCATCGGCATAGTCCGGCGAGATCGCGATCGACTCGCGATACGCGGCCATCGCCTCCTCCTCGCGGCCCTGGCCGGACAACGTGTTGCCGAGGTTGTTGTGCGCTTCGAAGAACCGCGGCTCGAGGGCCAGCGCCCCGCGGTACGCGGTTTCGGCTTCGACGAACCGGTTCACGCCGAACAGGGCGATGCCCAGGTTGTTCAAGACCGGCGCGCTGTCGGGTTTCAGCGCCGCGGCGCGCTCCAGCAATGCGGCGGCCTCGGTGATGCGGCCCAGGTCCTGCAGGGCGAGGCCGTAGTTCGAATAGGCATCCGCCATGCGCGGATCCAGGCGGAGCGCTTCGGCGTAGTGGGCGACCGCCTCGGGCGTGCGTCCCGATTGGCGCAGCGCGTTGCCGAGGTTGTTGTGGGCCGCGGCAAAGCCGGGGTTCGCGGCGAGCGCCTTGCGATAGGCGGCGATCGCCTCCTCGATGCGGCCCTGCCCCTGGAACAGCAACGCGAGGTTGTAGTGGGCGGCGGGGTTCGTGGCCTTCAGGGCCAGGGCGCGGCGGTAGGCGCGTTCGGCCCCCGGCGCATCGCCGAGCGCCGCCGTGAAGCTGCCGAGCGCCAGCCACGCGGCATCGAAGTCCGGCGCGAGCGCGAGTGCGCGTTCGACATCGGCCTTCGCTTCCGCCACGCGTCCCAGCCCCGCGAGCGACTGCGCCCGGTTGTGCAGCGTGATGGGATGGTCCGGCCGCGCCTGCAGCGCGCGGTCAAATTGCGCCAGGCTCTCGGGCAGGCGTCCCAGCCCCGCGAGCGCCAGGCCCAGCAACAAGTGCGCATCGGGATTGCCGGGCGCGGCCGCGACGGCGGGAGCCAGCAGCGCCTCGGCCTCCGCGGGCCGCCCGGACTGGATCGCACCCCTCGCGCGGGCGAGCAGGTCGCCGGCGCCGGGCCCGGGGAAAACACTCATCGCAGGAAGAGCCGGTAAGCGGGGTTGCGCGTTTCGTCGGTGTAGTCGTAGCCGAGATCGCGCAGGAACCGGCGGAACGCTCCGCGCTCGCTTTCGGGCACCTGCAGGCCCACCAGCACGCGGCCGACGTCCGCGCCGTGGTTGCGGTAGTGGAAGAGCGTGATGTTCCAGCCCGAGCCCATGTGCGTGAGGAAATTCATCAGCGCGCCCGGGCGTTCGGGAAACTCGAAGCGATACAGCATCTCTCCCGAGCGCGCGGGCGAGCGGCCGCCGACGAGATGGCGCACGTGCAGCTTCGCCAGCTCGTTGTCGGACAGGTCGACCGGCTTCATGCCGCGCCGCGCGAGC
Organism: Betaproteobacteria bacterium GR16-43; assembly: GCA_001953215.1. Lineage (GTDB taxonomy): Bacteria > Pseudomonadota > Gammaproteobacteria > Burkholderiales > Usitatibacteraceae > Usitatibacter. The sequence goes on along the minus strand of CP019169.1, from coordinate 1,683,204 downwards.
GTGGCCACCAGCCGCTCGGTCTCCTCGCGCCCCGCGACCGAGAGGCCCAGGAACACGTGGGCCGCGCGATCGTCGGCGTAGCGGTAGTTGAATTCGGTCACGCTGCGCTTGCCCAGCACTTCGCAGAGCGTGCGGAAGCTGCCGGGTTCCTCGGGAATCGTGACGGCCAGGACCGCTTCGCGATGCTCGCCCAGCTCGGCGCGCTCGGCGACGAAGCGCAGGCGGTCGAAGTTCATGTTCGCGCCGCACGCGATCGCCACGAGGGTCTTGCCCTTCGCCTTGCGCCGCGCGGCCCAGCGCTTGGCCCCGGCCAGCGCCAGCGCGCCCGACGGCTCGACGACCGTGCGCGTGTCCTCGAAGATGTCCTTGATCGCGGCGCAGATCTCGTCGGTGTCGACCAGCACCATCTCGTCGACGAGCTTCCGCGCGAGGCGAAACGTTTCCTTCCCGACCTGGCGCACCGCGACGCCGTCGGCGAACAGGTTCACGTGCGGCAGCGTCACGCGCTTGCCCGCCTTCAGCGAGGCGGCCATCGCATTCGAGTCCTCGGGCTCCACGCCGATGATGCGGGTGCGCGGCGAGACGCGCTTCACGTACGCGGCGATGCCGGCGATCAGGCCGCCGCCGCCGACGGGGACGAAGATCGCGTCGATGGGCTTCGCGTGCTGGCGCAGGATCTCCATGCCGATGGTGCCCTGGCCCGCGATCACCAGCGGATCGTCGTACGGGTGCACGAAGGTGAGGCCGTGCTTGCGGGCGAGGCTGCGCGCGTGCGCGTTGGCCTCGTGGTAGCTGTCGCCCTGGAGGACGACCTTCGCGCCGCGCGCCGAGACCGCCGTCACCTTGATGCGCGGCGTGGTGACCGGCATGACGATGGTCGCATCCGTGCCGAGCTTCTGGGCGGCGAGTGCCACGCCCTGCGCATGGTTGCCCGCGCTGGCGCAGATCACCCCGCGTTCGAGCGCGGCCTTCGACAGGTGCGCCATCTTGTTGTACGCGCCGCGCAGCTTGAAGGAGAAGACCGGCTGCTTGTCCTCGCGCTTGAGCAGCAGGTGGTTGCCCATGCGCTTCGAAATGGCGGGCGCCAGGTCGAGCGGGCTTTCGATGGCCACGTCGTAGACGCGGGCCGCGAGGATTTTCTGGAGGTAGTCGTCCTTCATAAGCTGCAAGGATACCAGTGGGTTATCCTCCGCCCATGGACCAGAACGCACTGAAGAAGCTCGTGGGCGAGGCGGCGCTGAAGTACGTGCGCGACGGGATGATGCTGGGCGTCGGCACGGGCTCCACGGTGAACTGCTTCATCGACGCGCTCGCGGCGAGCCGCATCCAGTTGAAGGGCGCGGTTTCCTCGTCCGAGGCGAGCAGCCAGCGCCTGCGCGCGGCGAAGATCGAAGTGCTGGAACTGAACGACGCCACGACCTGCGACGTGTACATCGACGGCGCCGACGAGGTGGACCGCCACCTGCGCATGATCAAGGGCGGCGGTGCCGCGCTCACGCGCGAGAAGATCGTGGCCGCGGCGAGCCGGCAGTTCGTCTGCATCGCCGACGGATCGAAGCTCGTGGACGTGCTCGGAAAATTCCCGCTGCCGGTGGAGGTGATCCCGATGGCGCGAAGCTACGTGGCCCGCGAGATCGTGGCACTCACCGGCGGCCAGCCCGAGTACCGCGTGGGCGTGAAGACCGACAACGGCAACGTGATCCTCGACGTGCACGGGCTTTCGATCACCGATCCGGTGAAGCTGGAGACCGACTTGAACCAGGTCACGGGCGTCGTCACGAACGGGCTCTTCGCCCGGCGGCCCGCCGACATCCTCCTGCTCGGAACCCCTGGCGGGGTTGAGACGCGAAAAGCCTAAGGCGAAAGGCGCTCTCCGCAGATAAACGCGGATAAACGCCGATGAACTCCTGCAGCAAAGACAAAGCTCTGGGTTAAACCCAAAGGCTCTTCTTGTTTGCTCGAGGGGGTCATCGGCGTTTATCTGCGTTTATCTGCGGAGGACGCCTTCCGCCTTTGACCTAGTTCTTAGGCACGTAGCCGGAGGCGACGTCCGCGCCCTCACCGAAGAGGTAGCGCTTCATCTGCTCGCGCAGGTACTCGCGAGCCTTCGGGTCGGCGCCCGAAAGGCGGTTCTCGTTCACCAGCATCTTCTGGTGCTCGGTCCAGCCCTTCCAGGCTTCCTTCGAGACCTTCTCGTAGATCTCCTTGCCGAGTTCGCCCGGGTACGGGGGGAAATCGAGGCCCTCGGCCTCCTTCTTCAGCTTCACGCACTGGATCATCCTGGCCATCGCATTGCTCCTACAAGTCCTTCACGAAAATCTTGGAACGCCGGTCGTAATTGTAGAGGGACTGCTTCCTCTCCGGCAGCCGGGCGAGGTCCGCCTCGACGAAACCGCGCTCGAGGAACCAGTGCGTCGTGCGCGCCGAGAGCACGAAGAGCGTCTTCAGCCCCTTCGACCGGGCCTGCGCTTCCGCGTGGGCCAGCAGGCGTTCGCCGCGCCCGCCGTCGCGATAGAACGGGTTCACCGCCACGGCGGCCAGCTCGGCGGTCTTCTCTTCCGGGAAAGGATAGAGCGCGGCCGAGCCCAGGATGTTCCCGTCGGCCTCGATCACGAAGAAGTTGCCGATCTCGCGCTCGAGCTGCGCGCGCTCGCGCGGGACCAGCACGCCCTGCTGCTCGAGGGGCTCCAGGATCTGGACGATGCCCGGCACGTCCTCCAGCGTGGCGCCGCGGATGCGCTCGGGCGACTCGGGCACGACCATCGTGCCGATGCCATGACTGGTGAAGATCTCGATCAGCAGGGCTCCGTCGGTGTGGCGGGAGACGAGGTGGGAGCGCTTCACGCCCGCCTCGCACGCCTTGATGGCGCACGGCAGGTAGATGCGGATGTCCTCGGGAAGGCTGTTGGACTCCTGCAGGCGCTTGGCCTCCGGCACGATGAGCTCGGAGATGAGGCGGCCCTTGGCGTCCGGCGCGCCCATCGTCTCGGTGAGGAAGATCAGCTTGTCGGCCTTCAGCGCGATGGCGGTCTGCGTGGCCACGTCCTCGAGGGTGCAGTTGAAGACGTCGCCGGTCGGCGAAAAGCCCAGCGGCGAAATCAGCACCACCTCGTGGTCGTCGAGCCGGCGCTTGATGCCCTCGGCGTCGATCTTGCGCACCTCGCCGGTGTGCTGGAAGTCCACGCCGTCGACCACGCCCACGGGCTTCGCGGTGACGAAGTTGCCCGACGACACGCGGATGTCCGCGCCCCACATGGGCGAGTTGGCCAGCTCCACCGAGAGCTGCGCCTCCATCTCGACGCGCACGATGCCGTTGGCTTCCTTCACGCAGGCGAGCGCTCGGTCGTCGGTGACGCGGCGGTTGTTCACGTAGCGCGGCTCCACGCCGTGCTGGCGCATCTGCTCCTCGATCTGCGGGCGCGTGCCGTGCACGAGCACCACGCGGACCTCCAGGCTCATCAGCACGTTGATGTCGTGGGTGAGCTGGGCGAACTCGCCGTCGGCCAGCACTTCTCCTCCGAAGGCGATGACGAACGTGCCGCCGCCGAACTGGTGGATGTAGGGCGTGGCCGCGCGGAACCACTTCACGAACGCTTCGGTCTTCAACGCGGGCTTGGTCTTGGTGGCCATGTCGGTTCTAGCGGGAGAGGTCGCCCCAGAGGGTTTGGATGGCAGCGAGCGCGGCGAGCGGCGCCGTCTCGGTGCGGAGCACGCGCGGGCCGAGGCCCGTCGCTTCGAAGCCGCGCGAATGCGCGAGCTCGCGTTCGCGCTCGGAAAGGCCGCCTTCGGGCCCCACGAGCAATTCGACCGGCAATGCGGGCGCCGCACGCGTGGCGAGCGGTACGCCGTCCGGGGCCAGCATCCAGCGCGCGGCCTCCGGGGGCGGAAGGGCCACCCAGTTGATGAAGCCCAGCGTGGGCCGCACTTCGGGAACACGATTGCGTCCGCACTGTTCGCAGGCCGCGACGGCCACGCGCTTCCAGTGCGCTTCACGCCGCGCCGCGCGATCGCCCGCGAGGCGCACCACGCTGCGGTCGCACACGATGGGCTGGATCCACGCCACGCCCAGCTCCACCGACTTCTGGATGATCCAGTCCATCTTGTCGGCTTCGGGCAGCCCCTGCACCAGCCCCACGGAGACGGGCGAGTCGCGATCGACGTCGTGGAAGCCCGAGGTCTTCACGTCGACGTCTTCCTTGTCCATGCGCAGGATGACCGCGTCGTATTCGCCGCCGCGGCCGTCGAAGACGGTGATGGTGTCGCCGGTCTTCAGGCGCAGGGCCTTGCCGACGTGGTTCGCCGCGTCGGCGGCCAGGGAGAACTGTGCCCCGGGCCCGAGCTTCACGTCGACGAAGATGCGCGGCTGGCCCATCGGCCCTAGAAGCTCATGCAGGAGGCGTTCAGCAGCCCCACGGCGAGCGCGGTGGAGCCCAGGAAGAAGCCCTGCGCCCCGTTGCCCTTCGCGATGTCGTCGCAGATCGTGGGCACCATGAGGCGCACCACGACGAAGGCGGCGATCTGCACGGCGAGCGCGATGACGCCCCAGATCGCCATGTCGACCAGGCTCACGCTGAAGCGGATCGAAGCACCCAGCGGGATCACGAAGCCGAGGATCGCGCCCGAGAGGCTGAAGGAGGCGGCGATGTTGCCCTCGCGGATCAACGCGAACTCCTTCTGCGGCGTGATGCGCACGTAGAGCGCGACGAACGCGGCCAGCAGGACCAGCGAAAGCGCCAGGTAGACGAGGAAATTGTCGAATCCGGCGAAAGAGTCCATCACGTGTCGCATGGGGCAATCCTTCCTGTTTGTTGTTCGTCGGCGATCAGGTGAAGCAGTGGGGTACGAAACGGCTTGAATTCTTCGTGATCGGGGAATCGTCTTCGCGCAGGCCGATGCCCGCGGGTTCGCGGCCCACGATCCACGACCCGATCACGGTGTGGTTGGCGCCGAAGCGCGGCAGCTCGTGGTAAGCCTGCCAGATGAAACCCTCGGCGCCGTAGCCGCCCGGCGCCTCCAGCGTGCGCCCGCCCGCGGTGATCGACACGTTGGCGCCCTCGCGGGAGTAGATCGGCTTCTTCACGAAATCGGTGGCGAAGCGTCCCGGCTCGAAACTCGCGGCGAGCAGGTTGGGATGGTCCGGGAACATCTCCCAGAGCACCGGCAGGATCGCCTTGCTGGTGAGCAGCATCTTCCAGGCGGGCTCGACCACGAGCACGGCTCGCTCCGCGAGATGGGCGCCGAATTCCTCGCGCACCAGCCACTCCCACGGGTAGAGCTTGAACAGCACGGCGATCGGCCGCTCATCGAGGTCGGTGAAGCGCTTGCCGTTCCAGCCGATGTCGGCGATGTCGATCGCCTCGGCCTGCAGCCCGGCCTGCGTGGCGGTGTCGCGCAGGTAGTCCAGGTTGCCCTGGTCCTCGTCGCTGTCGGTCACGCCGGTGAAGTGCACCACGCGGTCGCCCGGCACCTTGTCGGCGATCGCCTTCCACCGCTCGACCAGCTTCTCGTGCAGCGAGTTGAACTGGTCGCGATCGGGGAAGACGTCCTGCAGCCAGTACCACTGCACCACGCTGGCCTCGAGCAACGCGGTGGGCGTGTCGGCGTTGTACTCGAGCAGCTTCGGTTCGCCGTTCCCGTCCCACGAAAGGTCGAAGCGGCCGAAGAGCGACGGTTCCTCGTCCGCCCAGGAGTCCCGGATGAGCTTGTGGAACGCCTCCGGGACCTGGAACCGCGCGAAGTCGCCCCGGTCGATCACGCGTCCCACGGCTTCGAGGCAGCGCTCGTTCAGCTCGAGGGTCGCGGCCTCCAGCGTGTCGACTTCGCGTTCGCTGAACTCGTAGTACGCGCGCTCGTCCCAATAGACGCCGTCCATCGAGTGGAAGTGGAATCCGAGTTCCTCCACCTTGCGGGGCCAGTCGGCGCGCGGGATGAGGTCGTGGCGCTTCAATCAGCCGCCCGACGACGAGGACGACGAGCGTCCCGTCGAGCCGAAGCCGCCGCGCGAAGACGATCCGCTCGATCCGATCGCGCGGCTCGTCGCACCGGAGGCGCGCGCCGAGGAGAACGTCCCGGTGGAGCGGCCCCAGCTGTTGCCCCCGAGGTAGCTTCCGGCCGCGTACCCGGCAGCCGCGTACAAAGGCCCGTAGTAGAAGCCGCGGCCGGCGTTCTTGCTGTCGGTGGCGGGCGTGCATTCCTCGGGCTTGTTGCCCCAGTCGGCGAGGCAGTCTTCCTTCGAGGCGTAGACGTCGCGCTTCTCGCCGCCGCTGCAACCGGCCAGGGCGGCGACGCCGATCAGGACCAGCGTCACCTTCCCCGAGGACTTGCGGAGTTTCCGGAGCATCGCCTCCTCCTTCACTCGCCTTCAGGCGAGGAGCTTGCGCACGTAGTTGGGTTGCGCGAAGACCGCGCGGTGGATCTCGCCGTTGTAGTACTGCAGTCCGCCGACGCCGCGCTTCGCGAGGCGCGCATCGATGTCTTCCGGCGTCACGGAGCGCGCATCGAGGTGGTCCGAGGCGACGGCGAAGCCCCAGATGGAACCGTAGACCGGGATGTGCACGAAGTAAGGCGCCACGACGCGGAAGACCTGGCGGAGGTTCCCCATCGTAGCGCGCACGCGTTCCGCGTGCGAGAAAGGCGAGCCCAGGTGCAGCACGAGCGCAGCCCCGGGCGCCATCGCGCGCTTGGCGAGCGCGAAGGTCGCCGGCGAGTAGAGCTCCATCGAAGGCCCGACCGGATCGGTGAGGTCCATCGCCACGAGGTCGTAGCGCGCTTCGGTCGCGCGCAGGTACGCAAGCCCGTCGCCCACCGTCACCTTCAGCTTCGGGTTGTCGAACACGCCGCCGTGCACCTTCGCGAACTGCGCCTTCGACACCTCGATCACTTCGGGGTCGAGCTCGGCCATGTGGACCTGCTGCATCGTCGCGTGCTTGAGCAGTTCCTCGGAGGAGCCCCCGTCGCCCCCGCCGATCACGAGCGCGCGCTTCGGATCCGGGTGCGCGGCGGCGGCCGGATGCACGAGGCTCTCGTGGTAGAAGAACTCGTCGCGCTCGGACGTCATGTTGAAGCCGTCGAGGCGGAAGATGCGCCCCAGCTCGGGCGTGTCGTACACCTCGAGGAGCTGGAAGGGCGTGCGCCGGCGCTCGACGAGGGTGCCGTCGAAGTAGACGCCGCTCGCGTCCGTGAGGCGCTCGAAGATCTTTTCGGTCATGGATGGAGAAAGCCCCGCTTCCGCGGGGCCTTCGAGGCTGTTACTTGACCGCCGCGAGGCGCTTCTTCTTCACCGGCAGGTCCCGGCCGCGCCACACGCGCTCGACCATCACGTCGGCGGGCTTCAGGTGGGCGACGAGCAGCTCGTAGAGCCTCTCCGCCTTGCCGCTGTTGTCGCATGTGACGTTGCAGACGTACACATCGAGCGTGGCGCCGCTGCGTTCAGGCCAGGTATGGATCGCCAGGTGCGATTCCGCGAAGACGACGGTTCCCGTGGATCCGCCCAACTGCGTGGCGTCCAGTCCGTCGAATTGGTAGAAGTTGTCCCCGAGGACGGTAAGCCCGACGTCCTTGCAGGCGGCCACGCAGGCTTCGCGCAGCTTTCCCGACGACGTGAGCATTTCGCTGTTCCGGCAGCCGTACAGGTCGGCGATGATGTGCAGTCCCTTCACTTCGATACCCCTCCTTATCAAGCAAATTCTGCAGGGGCGGACTTCCCATCGCCGGTTCCGGGCGTCTCGCTTCTCGGTAAGAAGCGGGATCGCCCTCAGGCGCTTAGCGGTGGAAATCCTTGCTGCAGAGGTTTACCCAAGCGAAAAATATCGCGCGAAAAAAGTGCGAAAGTATAATGGCATATTTCCTGCCCCGCACAAGTTTTTTCGCTCAGTTCCCCTCCGCCGCCGTTACAGCCGAAACCCCCTCCCATGCCCGATTCGCCCGTGAGCACCGCTTCGTATCCCGATCTCGTGAATGCCATCCGCGCCCTCGCGATGGATGCCGTCCAGAAGGCCAATTCCGGGCACCCGGGCATGCCGATGGGCATGGCGGAAATCTCCGAAGTGCTGTGGCGAAGGATCCTGCGCCACAACCCGTCGAACCCCGCGTGGCCCGACCGCGATCGCTTCGTGCTCTCCAACGGCCACGGCTCGATGCTCCAGTACGCGTTGCTGCATCTCACGGGCTACGACCTCACCATCGAAGACATCAAGGCGTTCCGGCAGCTGCATTCGCGCACGCCGGGCCATCCCGAAGTCGGCATCACGCCGGGCGTGGAGACCACCACGGGCCCGCTGGGCCAGGGCCTCGCCAACGCCGTGGGCATGGCGCTCGCGGAGAAGCTGCTCGCCGCGCAGTTCAACCGCCCGGGGCACACGGTGGTCGACCACCACACCTACGTCTTCGTCGGCGACGGCTGCCTGATGGAAGGCCTCTCGCACGAGGCGTGCTCGCTCGCCGGGACGCTGGCCCTCGGCAAGCTCGTCGCGATCTACGACGACAACGGCATCTCGATCGACGGCAAGGTCGCGGGCTGGTTCACCGACAACACGCCGATGCGCTTCGCCGCGTACGGCTGGAACGTGATCCCGAACGTGGACGGCCACGACCCGAAGGCGGTCGAGGCCGCGATCGCCGAGGCACGCGCCGACACCGCGAAGCCCACGCTCATCTGCTGCAAGACGGTGATCGGCAAGGGCTCGCCCAACAAGCAGGGCACCGACGGCGTCCACGGCGCCGCGCTGGGCGAGAAGGAAGTCGCCGCCACGCGCGAGGCGATCGGCTGGAAGCACCCCCCGTTCGAGATTCCCGAAGCCGTGCGTTCGGCGTGGGACCAGCGTGCCCGCGGCAAGGCGCTCGAAAGCGAGTGGAAGGCGAAGTTCGCGGACTACGAAAAGGCCTTCCCCGAACTCGCCCGCGAGTTCCGCCGCCGCATGGCCAACGAATTGCCCGCGGGCTGGAAGGCCGCGGCCGAGGCCCTGCTCGCGAAGTCGAACGAGAAAGCCGAGACCGTCGCCACGCGCAAGGCTTCGCAGCTCGCGATCGAGGGCCTGGCCCCGGTGCTGCCCGAAGCCCTGGGCGGCAGCGCGGACCTGACCGGCTCCAACCTGACCAACTGGTCGGGCACGAAGGCGGTCACCGCGAAGGAAGCGGGCAACTACGTCTACTACGGCGTGCGCGAATTCGCGATGGCGGCCATCGGCAACGGCCTGGCACTCCATGGCGGCTGGCTGCCCTACTCCGGGACGTTCCTCACGTTCTCCGACTACTCGAGGAATGCGCTGCGCATGGCGGCGTTGATGAAGTTGCGCAACCTCTTCGTCTTCACGCACGACTCCATCGGCCTGGGCGAAGACGGCCCCACGCACCAGTCGGTGGAGCATGTCTCGAGCCTGCGCCTCATCCCGGGCATGACGGTCTGGCGCCCTTGCGACACGGTCGAAACGGCCTGCGCGTGGATCGACGCCATCGAGCGAAAAGACGGGCCTACGTGCCTGATCCTCTCGCGCCAGAACGCGCCGTTCGTCCCGCGCACGCCGGCGGCCCTCGCGGCCATCCGCCGCGGCGGCTACGTGATCTCGGATGCGCCCGGCGCGAAGGCGGTGATCATCGCCACCGGCACCGAGATGGCGATCGCGCTCGCCGCGCAGAAGAAGCTCGCCGAAGCGGGCGTGCCGGTGCGCGTGGTCTCGATGCCCAGCACCAGCGCCTTCGACCGCCAGGACAAGGCGTGGCAAGCGTCGGTGCTGCCGCCCGGATTGCCGCGCGTGTCCGTCGAGGCGGGCGTGACCGACTACTGGCGCAAGTACGTGGGCCTCGCGGGCGCGTGCATCGGCGTGGATCGCTTCGGCGAATCGGCTCCGGCCGGTGAGGTCTACAAGTACCTCGGCGTGGACACCGAGCACGTCGTCGCAGCCGTCCGGTCCGTTGTCTGAGGTCACGCCGGGCCTCGCGCTGCGCGAGGCGGTACCCGCCGACGCCGCGGCCCTCTCCCGCGTGCATCGCGAAAGCTGGCGCACGACCTACGCGGGCATCCTGTCGCTCGCGGTGATCGAGCGCGAGGCGGGACGCAAGAGCGAGGAGAGCTGGCGCCGCTGGCTCGAGAATTCCGACCGCGCGTCCGCCACGATGGTGGCCGAACGCCCCGGCACCGGCATCGTGGGCTTTTCCTTCTGCGGCAACGCGCGCGCGCCGGTCGAGCGCCTGGAAGCCGAGATCTACGCGCTCTACGTGCTGCAGGAGGAGCAGCGCAAGGGCATCGGGCGCGAGCTCGTGCGCGCCAGCGCGCGGCATTTCGTGCGCCACGGGCACTTCGGGTTCTACCTCTGGGTGCTGAAGGCGAACCGCGCGCGCCTCTTCTACGATGCGCTGGGCGGCCAACCCGTCGCGGAGAAGACCGAGAGCCTCGGCGGCCATCCCTTCGGCGAGATCGCGTACGCGTGGCATGACCTCACGGGGTTGATCGGCTCGCCCTAGCGGGCTCCTGTACCAACCAACCAAGGCGTCCTCCGCAGATAAACACGGATAGACGCCGATGAACGCCTCCAGCAAAGACAGAGGTCTTGGGTTAGACCCATCAACTCCATTTGCTTGAGAGGGTCATCGGCGTCTATCCGCGTTTATCTGCGGAGGACGCCCTAATCAAAGCCCCCGAAAAGGGGGCGTGTTGGTAACGAAAATGGTTGCCTAACATCCTCTACCAACTGGTCTTGTTGGTCGAAGCGCGTCCACCGCGTAAAATATCGTTTTTCCCGCGCCACTTCCCTTCGGAGCCCCGCAATGACCATCAAGGTCGCCATCAACGGCTACGGCCGCATCGGCCGCAACATCCTTCGAGCCCACTACGAGGGCGGCAAGAAGCACGACATCCAGATCGTCGCGATCAACGACCTGGGCCCCGTCGAGACGAACGCGCACCTCACGCGCTACGACACGGCCCACGGCAAGTTCCCGGGCGAAGTGACGGTGGACGGCGATTCGATGGTCGTGAACGGCGACCGCATCAAGGTCTTCGCGCAGCGCGACCCGGCGCAGCTCCCCTGGGGCACGCTGGGCGTGGACGTCGTGTACGAATGCACCGGCTTCTTCACCTCGAAGGAGAAGGCCTCCGCGCACATCAAGGGCGGCGCCAGGAAAGTGATCATCTCCGCGCCCGGCGGCAAGGACGTGGATGCCACGGTCGTCTACGGCGTGAACCACAACGTGCTGAAGGCTTCGCACCAGGTGATCTCGAACGCCTCGTGCACCACGAACTGCCTGGCCCCGCTGGTGAAGCCGCTGCACGAGAAGATCGGCGTGACCACGGGCCTCATGACCACGATCCACGCGTACACGAACGACCAGGTGCTGACCGACGTGTTCCACGAGGACCTGCGCCGTGCGCGCTCGGCCACGCAATCGCAGATCCCGACCAAGACCGGGGCCGCGGCCGCAGTAGGCCTCGTGCTCCCGGAGCTGAACGGCAAGCTGGACGGCTTCTCCATGCGCGTGCCGACGATCAACGTCTCGTTCGTGGATCTCTCGTTCATCGCCGCGCGTGACACGACTGTGGACGAAGTGAACGCCGTCATGAAGGAAGCCGCGGGCAAGCCCGAATGGAAAGGCGTGCTGGGCTACAACACGGCGCCGCTGGTTTCCATCGACTTCAACCACAACCCGCTGTCGTCGATCTTCGATGCGACGCTCACGCGCGTGTCGGGCCGCCTCGTGAAGGCGTGCAGCTGGTACGACAACGAGTGGGGCTTCTCCAACCGCATGCTCGACGTGACGACGGCCTGGATGGCGGCGAAGTGAGGCCGGCCGCCGCAGGCGGCCGCGAGTCAATGCGCAATCCGTTCACCGAGCACCCGAACTCCGTCGGCGAGACGTACGGCCAGCACGCGCTGTTCGCGATGCGCTACGGCGTGAAGATGACGGTGGGCGGCCTCGCGGCGTTCGTCCACGGCCTCCTGCCGTTCCTCTTCCGCACCACCGGCAGCCGCATCACCGACGAGCTGTCCGCCACGCTCGCCGCGGCGCGCGAACGCGGCCGCACCGTGAAAGACGAAACGAAACCATGAACGTGAAGCGCATGACGGACCTGGACCTCGCGGGCAAGCGGGTCTTCATCCGGTCCGACCTCAACGTGCCCCAGGACGACCACGGGGCCATCACCGACGACACGCGCATCCGGGCCTCGGTGCCCGCGATCAAGCTGGCCCTCGAGAAAGGCGCGGCGGTGATGGTGACCTCGCACCTCGGGCGCCCGACGGAAGGCACGTTCTCCGAAGCCGATTCGCTGGCTCCGGTGGCCAGGCGCCTCGGCGAGTTGCTCGGCAAGCCGGTGGCGCTGAAGCGCGACTGGATCGAAGGCGTCGACGTGAAGCCGGGCGAGGCCGTGCTGCTCGAGAACTGCCGCTTCAACAAGGGCGAGAAGAAGGACGACGAGGCGCTGGCGAAGAAGATGGCCGCGCTGTGCGACGTCTACGTGAACGATGCCTTCGGCACCGCGCATCGCGCGGAAGCCACGACGCACGGCATCGCAAGATTCGCGAAGGTCGCCGCCGCAGGTCCGTTGCTTTCGGCCGAGCTGGAAGCCCTCGGCAAGGCGCTCGCGAAGCCGCGGCGCCCGCTGGTGGCCATCGTCGCGGGCTCCAAGGTCTCGACCAAGCTCACGATCCTGAAGAGCCTCTCGCAGAAGGTCGACCAGCTCATCACCGGCGGCGGCATCGCCAACACCTTCATGCTCGCGGCGGGCCTGCCCATCGGCAAGTCGCTGTGCGAGCCGGCCCTCGCGCCGGAAGCGAAGGAGATCATGGTGATGATGCAGGCGCGCGGCGCGCAGGTGCCGCTGCCCGTGGACGTGGTCGTGGCCAAGGCCTTCGCGGCCGATTCACCCGCGACGGTGAAGGGCGTGAAGGAAGTCGACGAAGACGACCTCATCCTCGACATCGGCCCCGAGACCGCGAAGCGCTACGGCGCGAACCTCGCGGAGGCCGGCACCATCGTCTGGAACGGCCCGGTGGGCGTGTTCGAGTTCGACGCGTTCGGCAACGGGACGAAGACCGTCGCGGAAGCCATCGCGGCCTCGAAGGGCTTCTCCATCGCCGGCGGCGGCGACACGCTCGCCGCGATCGCGAAGTACGGCGTCACCGAAAGGATCGGCTACATCTCCACCGGCGGCGGCGCGTTCCTCGAATTCCTCGAGGGCAAGACGTTGCCGGCCGTGGCCATCCTCGAAGCGCGCGCGAAGGGCTGACATGGGCCGGCCCGCACTTCTCCAGGCAGCGCTGCTCGCCGCAGGGGTCTCGCTACTCGTTGCCTGCGGGGAGGGGAGCAAGTCCGGAAACGCGATGCCGCCGTCTGCCGCGCGCGCCGAGAAGATTTCCGTGACGGGCGCGAAGGTGATCCCCGACGCAGGCGTGCAACGCTATCTCGCCGTGCGCCGCTACCTGGGCGTGCTGGTCGATGCCGATCGCGTCGCCTCCACGCTCGAGGCGGCGACCGCGGCGTGCGCTCCGCCCGATTGCGACATCCTCGAATCGAACCTGAGCCGCGACGGAACCGCATCGGCACCGCGCGCGAAGATGCGCCTGCGCATCGTGCCCGCGAAGGCCGAGGCGTTCCTCGCGAACATCGCCGCGCTGGGCGAGATCCTCGAGCAGCGCACCGAGTCCGAGGACAAGACGGAAGAGGTCATCGACGTCGATGCGCGCGCCAAGAACCAGCTGGCGCTCCGTGACCGCCTGCGCGAGCTCCTCAAGTCGCCGAAAGCGACCGTGAAGGACCTGATCGACGTGGAATCGCAGTTGGCTCGCGTGCAGGCCGAGCTGGACTCCCTGGCCGGCCAGCGCCAGGCCCTCGCCAACGAGACCCAGAAGGTCCTGGTCACGCTCGAGCTGCGCTCGCGGCCGCGCGTCGATGCGAACCTGCTCGGCCCGATCAAGGATTCGCTCGCCAGCATCGGGCGCACTTTCACCGCGAGCCTCGCGGGCGTCATCACGTTTGTCGTCGCCGCCGTCCCCTGGGTGGTGCTCCTCGCAGGACTCGTCTGGACGTGGCGGCGCTGGCGCCGTGCACGCCGGGAAAAATCACAAAGGAATGGCCACCATGCGTAGGACGAAGATTGTCGCGACCCTTGGACCCGCGTCGAGCGACCCGGCAACCCTGGAACGCATGTTCCTCGCCGGCGTCGATGTCGTGCGCCTCAACTTCTCCCACGGCACGGCGGAGGACCACCTCAAGCGCGCCGACACCGTGCGCGAGATCTCGCGCAAGGTCGGCCGCGCCGTCGGCATCATGGCCGACCTGCAGGGTCCGAAGATCCGCGTCGGCAAGTTCAAGGACGGCAAGATCCTCCTCAAGACCGGCGACAAGTTCGTGCTCGACAGCGAGCTCGAGATCGGCGACGCGGCCGGCGTCGGCCTCGACTACAAGGAGCTCCCGCGCGACGTGAAGACCGGCGACGTGCTGTTGCTGGACGACGGCAAGATCGTGCTCGACGTGGCCGGCGTGAAGGGCAGCGCGATCAACACCGTCACGCGCCACGGCGGCGTGCTCTCGAACAACAAGGGCATCAACCGGCAGGGCGGCGGCCTCACGGCGCCCGCGCTCACCTCGAAGGACATCGAGGACATCCGCACGGCGGTGAAGCTGAAGGCCGACTACCTCGCGGTCTCCTTCCCGAAGAGCGGCGCCGACATGTACATGGCGAAGGAGCTGATGCGCGCCGGCGGCGGCGAGGCTTTCCTCATCGCCAAGATCGAGCGCGCCGAGGCGATCCCCGCGCTGGAAGACATCATGAAGGCGTGCGACGGCATCATGGTCGCGCGCGGCGACCTCGCGGTGGAAGTGGGCGATGCCTCGGTGCCCGCGCTGCAGAAGCGGATGATCCGGCTCGCCCGCGAGATGAACAAGCTCACCATCACCGCGACGCAGATGATGGAGTCGATGATCTCCAGCCCGGTGCCCACGCGCGCCGAAGTCTCGGACGTCGCGAACGCGGTCCTCGACGGCACCGACGCCGTGATGCTGTCGGCCGAGTCGGCCTCGGGCCAGTACCCCGTCGAGACGATCGAGTCGATGCACCGCATTTGCGTGGAGGCCGAGAAGAGCCAGCCGGTGATGCTCGAGTCCGAGTTCCTCAACCGCGTCTTCACGCGCGTGGACCAGTCGATCGCCATGGCGGCGCTCTTCACCGCGTTCCACCTGAAAGTGAAGGCCATCGCGGCGCTCACCGAATCGGGTTCCACCGCGCTGTGGATGAGCCGCCTCAACTGCGGCGTTCCGATCTACGCGCTCACGTCGCAGACCTCCACGCGCTATCGCACCACGCTCTTCCGCGACACCTACCCGCTGATGGTGAAGTACGTGGGCCACGACCGCGAGGAGTTGCTCGCGGAAGCCGAGTCCGTGCTCGTGAAGAGCGGCGTGGTGAACGAGGGCGACCTGATCGTCCTCACCATCGGGGAGCCGATCGGCAAGGCCGGCGGCACCAACACGATGAAGATCGTGCGCGTCGGGGAGCACCGGAAGGCCTGAAGCGCCATCCGGCGCCCGCGCGCTACTGCGTCGTCACCGCCTTGCTGATGAACGCCCACGAGTCGCACTCGCTCTTGCCGCGCGCGCGATTGTCCGCGACCTCCTTCTCCACCCTCGCGAGCAACGCGTCCGCGTCCTTGTCGCGCTTGTCCGGCGGAGGCGTGGTCCTCATGGTCTGCACCATGCCGTCGACCATCTGCTTGCATTGGGTCTCGGTGGGCTGCTTGTAGAGCTGGTTGCGGTCCTGCGCGGCGAGCGGCAGCGCGATGATCGTGAGGAGGATTGCGGTGGATCGCTTCATGTTCTTCTCCGCTATCGGGGACGGTGCGTGAACCACGCGACGAAGACACGCCCGTCGCCGCGGCGGTCGAGGAAGAGGCCCTCGCCGGCGCGCGCCTCGCCGCCCCACCACTGGCCGTTCAGCCAGCTCTTGTCCGCCGCGTCGATGCCCTGCGCGCGGCAGCGCGCGGTGTTCTCATCCTCGAAGAAGCGCGTCAGCGGATAGCTGCCGTCT
The DNA here is from genome assembly GCA_001953215.1 of Betaproteobacteria bacterium GR16-43. Taxonomy (GTDB): domain Bacteria; phylum Pseudomonadota; class Gammaproteobacteria; order Burkholderiales; family Usitatibacteraceae; genus Usitatibacter. The sequence goes on along the minus strand of CP019169.1, from coordinate 1,667,189 downwards.
CCGAAGCCGGCACTGTTCGCGCCCGAGGACGTCCACGAATAGGTCGCCGTCGTGCAGCTCGTGAATTCGATCGTGACCGTCCCCCAGGTCTTCAACGTGAGCTCGCTGAAGCTCATCGTCGGTCCGAAGTGGGTGCCCGTCGCGCTCAGCAGCGGCAGGGTGAGGCGCCGGCCGATGAGCGGATTGTCCCCGGCGAGCCAGTACTGCGTGCCGACCTGGCTCAGGTCCGCCGCGACGCTCGCCAGCGGGTGATACGTGAACCACGCCATGAACGTCGTGCCGTCCGGGCGGCGATCCAGGAGGATGCCCTCGCCCGCGTGCGCCTGGCCCCCGAACCAGTTGCCGTTCACCCAGCTCTTGTCGGCCGCGTCGATGCCGGCCTGCTGGCACCGCGCCGTCGCTTCGTTGGTGAAGATCTTCTCGAGCGAATAGCCGCCGTTGCCGAAGTTGGCCGAATCGGCGCCCGTCGAGGTCCACGTGAACGTCGCCCGGTCGCACGCCGTGAGCTCGATGCGCACCGATCCCCAGCGCTTGATCGCGAGGTCGGCGTAGTGGAGGTTGGGGCCGAAGCCGGTGCCGTTCGCGCTGATGACGTTGCTCAGCTCGAGCACGCGGCCGTTGAAGGTGCCGTCGCCCACCACCCAGTACTGCGTTCCCACTTGCGTTGCGTCCACGGTCGACGCCGCGCCCGGCTTGGCGATGACGTTGAGGAACGTGAGTCCGCCGACCGCGGTGGCCTCCGGCGTGACGAAGGTCTGCAGGGTCGCTCCCGTCGCCGGGTCGATCTTGAGCACCGTGGTGTTGGTATTCACGAGCAGGCTGCCGTCGGGTGCGTACGCCATGCCCGTGGGGCGCACGAGGTTCGCGCGCAGTTGCGTGACCGCGCCGCTCGCGAGGTCCCAACGCAGCAACTGGCCCGAGAGCTCACCCGTGATGTAGATGCTTTTCCCATCCTTCGCCGTGAGCAGGCCGCGCGTGGCCGAGATGCCCGACGTGAAGGGCTGCACGGCGACGCTCGTCAGGCTGGTGCGCGGATCGAAGCGCACGACGTTGCTCGTGTCGTAGCCCGGGATGTAGAGGTTGCCATCCGGCCCGAAGATCATCCCGTTGTCCGGGCCGCCGAGGCCCGAGGCGCCGGCCGGAAAGGCCGGACCCAGCGCCGTGCCGGACTTGTCGAACTTGCGCACTTCGCCCGTGTTGTACGTGGACACGTAGGCGATGCCTGCCGCGTCCCACGCGATGCCGGTCGCGCCGAGGTTGGTCACGGTGGCGAAGGTCCCGGCGTAGGCGAGGGTCGCGTTGTCGTACTTCTCGATGAACCCGGCTTCCTCGGCCACGACGTAGATGAATCCGTCCGGTCCGAGCCGCACGGCCTGGGCTCCGCGCAAGCGGGTGCGGGTGTCGAGCGCCTGGAGATAGGCGCCGGTGCAGGCGTCGTAGACCTGGACCGTCGTGAAGTAGCCGCTCACGAAGAGGCGCGACGAGCACGTCGACTGCGAAAGCGCCGGAAGGACTGCGAGCGCGGCAATGATTGCGAGGATGCGATGCAGCATGGAAGCCTCCGGGGAGTATCGAGGGGCCCATGCTGGCCGCCGACCTCCTCCGCGAGCCCGGTTCGCGACCTCCGATTTTTATCCGAATTACCTCCGGGCCCGGGAGCGCCGGTTGACGCCCCGTAGAATGGCCCGCGTGTCCTCCGATCCCCCGAAAAGCTCCCGGCGCGAGAGCCGGCCGTTCCGGCTGGGCGACCTCGAGGTCCACCCCGCATCCGGCGAGGTGCGCGGCCGGCGCGGCCCCGAGCGCTTGCGTCCGCTGCTGGTCGACATCCTGTTGCGCCTGGCCGCGGTGCCCGGCGAAGTCGTGCGGCGCGAAACGCTGCTCGAAGAGGTCTGGCCGCGGCGCATGGTGAACGACGAGGTGCTGTCGCGCGCGATCGCGGAGCTGCGCACCGCGCTCGGCGACGACGCCCGGCAGGCCCGCTACGTCGAGACGCTCCCGAAGATCGGCTACCGGCTCGTGGCCCCGGTGGAATGGCTCGAGGTGCCGCCGGAGATGGCCGGCCCACCGCCCCCCCCGAGAAGCCGCGGCGCGCGGTCTCGACCCCGGTCCGCATCCTCGTCGGGCTCGCCGTGATCGCCATCGCGGGCGCGTCCACCTTCTTCCTCACGCCGCCGGCCGCCTTCTCGCCCGGTGCCGTCGCCGAGCTCGAGCGGCGCATCGCGGCCGCGCAGCCGTTCGCCTCGGACCCCGATCTCGAAGTCGGCCCGCGCTTCTCACCCGACGGCAAGCGCATCGCGTACGCGCAGGGCGAAGGCGCGAAGGCGCGCATCGTGATCCGCTCCCTCGACGGGAGCGATCGCCGGGAAGTCGGCGAAGCGGGATGGCTGCATGTCTCGCCGATCTTCTTTCCCGACGGCCGCCGCATCGCGTACTGGCGCGCGAGCGAGAACGACTGCGCGATCCTGGAGCACGACCTCGAGAGCGGCGCCACGCGCCCGATCATCGACTGCAAGCTCTCTCCCCGCGGGCGCTTCGACCTCTCGCCCGACGGCAAGCGCCTCGTGTTCGCCGGGACCACGCGCGTGCAGTTTCCCGCGGGCCTCCTGCTGGCGGATGTCGCGACCGGCGAGATCAAGCCCTTCACCTCGCCCGAGCCGGGCATGGGTGACGACCTCCAGCCGCGCTTCAGCCCCGACGGCAAGCGCATCGCCTACTTCCACGGCTCCGAATCGCACCGCCAGCTCTGGATCGCGGCCACTTCGGATCCCGCCACGGCGAAACCTGCGACCGCCGCCGAAGGGCTGAGCTACGGCGCGGCGTGGATGGGACCCGATGGACCGATCGTGGTCGCCGCCGACTGGTTCGGGTTCCGCGCGCTCAACCTGGTGGACCTGAAGACCGGGGAGGCGAGGCTGCTCGGCGCGCGCGGCGCGCGCTTCCCCGACCTCGGCTCGAATAGCGCGCTCGTCTACGAGAACGCAACGTACACGGCCAACCTCTGGGCCCTCGATCCGCGCGAGGCGGCGCCGAAGCCGCGCGTGCTCTGGCCCTCGACGCGCTACACGAACCAGGCGGAGTTCTCGCCCGACGGCAAGCGCCTCGCGTTCGTGTCGAATCGCGAGGGGGTGGAGGCGATCCACGTGGCACCCGTCGACGGCGCGCCCGTGAAGCTCACCCTGCCCGCGGGCTATCGCCACATCCGCCCGCACTGGTCCGCCGATGGCCAGGCGTTGCACGCGGTGCGGATTCCCATCGGGCCGCTGCGCACGCGGCAGCAGGCGGTTCGCATCGAGCCGGGCAGCGGGAAATACGAGGTGCTCGAGGCTCTGGGCACCGAAGTGATCGACGTGCGCGAGAGCCGCGACGGAAAGTGGATCTACCTGGGCGAAAGCGCGGGCAGCGCCATGCGCCTGGTGCGGGCGAAGGCCTCGAACCTGCGCGAGGTCGAGCGGCTGCCGCTGCCACTGGTCTCCGAATACCAGTTGAGCACGTCGCGCCTCGTGTTCGCGCAGCCGCAGCTGAAAGGGCTCACGTCCTGCCGCATGCCGGAGCTGGCCTGCCAGCAGGTCGACATCTACATCGGGGACTTCAACCGCTTCGCCTGGGCGCTGGGCGAGCGCTCCGTGTACTTCCTCCAGCCCGGCGACACCCGCAACAGCCTCGCCCGGTTCGACCTCACGCTGGGCCACGTCACCCGGACGTGGGATTTCGCGCCGACCGCCTTCGGGGGCTCCGTGGCGGTCTCCCAGGCCGAGGACGCCGTGATCGTCACCCGGGAGGAGAAACTCGCGATCGACCTCATGATCGCTCGTTGAAGGGGCTGGGTCCCCGCCTTCGCGGGGATGACGGGTGCCAGCGGGAATTGGTCCTATTTCGCCGGGGTGGCCGCAGCGCGTAAAATCGACGTCCCTACCGGAGAAATCGCCATGGCACTCGTCTCGATGCGGCAACTGCTGGACCACGCGGCCGAACACGGCTACGGGCTCCCCGCCTTCAACGTGAACAACCTGGAGCAGGTGCAGGCCATCATGGAGGCCGCCAGCGAGACCGACAGCCCGGTGATCATGCAGGCGTCCGCGGGCGCCCGGAAATACGCCGGCGAGACCTTCCTCAAGTACCTGATCGAAGCCGCCGTGCTGAGCTTCCCGAAGACGCCCGTCGCCATGCACCAGGACCACGGCCAGTCGCCCGCGGTCTGCGAGGGCGCGATCAAGCTGGGCTTCTCCAGCGTGATGATGGACGGATCGCTCGAGGCCGACGGCAAGACCATCGCCTCGTACGAATACAACGTCGACACGACCAAGCAGGTCGTCGACATGGCGCACCGCCTCGGCGTTTCGGTCGAAGGCGAGCTGGGCTGCCTCGGCTCCCTCGAGACGATGAAGGGCGACAAGGAAGACGGCCACGGCACCGACGCCACGATGACGCGCGAGATGCTGCTCACCGACCCGGAACAGGCCGCCGACTTCGTGAAGAAGACGGGCGTGGACGCGCTGGCGATCGCGATCGGCACTTCCCATGGCGCGTACAAGTTCACGCGCAAGCCGACCGGCGACATCCTCGCCATCGACCGCATCAAGGCCATCCACGCGCGCATCCCCAACACGCACCTCGTCATGCACGGTTCGTCCTCGGTTCCGCAGGACCTCCTGCAGGTGATCCGCGAGAACGGCGGCGAGATGAAGGAGACGTACGGCGTGCCGGTCGAGGAAATCCAGGAAGGCATCAAGCACGGCGTGCGCAAGGTCAACATCGACACCGACATCCGCCTCGCGATGACGGCGGCGATCCGCAAGTACCTGAACGCGAACAAGAGCGCGTTCGATCCGCGCGACTACCTGAAGCCCGCGCGCGCCGCGGCGAAGGAAATCTGCAAGCAGCGCTACACGCAGTTCGGCTGCGCCGGCCAGGGCTCGAAGCTGGCGCCGATGGCGCTGGACAAGATGGCGGCGCGCTACGCGAAAGGCGAGCTGGCCGCGGTCGTCAACTGACGCTCGCGTGAGCGAGCACGCACCTGCCGGGAACTGCCGCAACTGCGGCAGCCCCGCGCCGGGCGCGTACTGCCCCGCCTGCGGGCAGGAGACGGCGATGCACCCGCCGTCCGCGCGCGAGTTCCTGCACGAATTCGTCGGACACTACATCGCGCTCGAAGGCGCGCTCTGGCGCACGCTGAAGGCCCTGCTGGTGCCGGGCAAGCTCACCCTCGAATACTTCGCGGGGCGCCGGCGGCAGTACGTGCTCCCGCTGCGGCTCTACCTCACGGCCAGCCTGCTTTTCTTCCTCGTGGTGAAGGTGATCGCGCCCCACGCCGAGTTTCGCGTCGTCACGTTCGGCGAAGGCACTTCCGCCACCACGCAGTCCACTCCGCGGGGCGGCATCGCGCTCACGTGCACCAACGGGTCCGTGCCCTGCGAGAAGGTGAAGGCCCGGCTCCAGGCGCGTTACGGCGATCTTTCGCAGGCGCAACTGGGCGCGATGGTGCGCGACAGGCTCGTGGCCTACTCGCCCTACGCGATGTTCCTGCTGCTGCCGATCTTCGCCTTCCTCACGCGCGTGGCCTACTGGCGCCGGCCGCGAAACTACGGCGAGCACCTGGTCTTCGCTTTCCACGTGCACAGCTTCGCGTTCTTCGTGGGCTCGATCGCGGCGGCCGTGGGCATCGTGATGATCGAGACCCTCGCGGCGGCCATCTACCTCGCGCTCGCGCTGGGGGCCGTGTTCGGCGGCCGCACGTGGGCGAAGGCGCTGCGCTTCCTGTTCGTGTTCCTCGCCTACTTCCTCCTCATCCTGCTCGCCGTGGGTATCATCGCCACCGCGGCGCTCTTCCTCTGAGCCACGCCGTTTACCGGAAAGCCATGTACGAATCCTCGATCCAGTCCCTTCCCCTCCTCGGCCGCGGCAAGGTGCGCGACATCTACGCCGTCGGCGGCGACAAGCTGCTCATCGTCACGACCGATCGCCTGTCGGCCTTCGACGTCGTGCTGCCCACGCCGATCCCCGAAAAGGGCCGCGTGCTCACCGAGATGGCGAACTTCTGGTTCGCGAAGCTGGCCGGCATCGTGCCCAACCAGTTGACCGGCATCGATCCGGAAACCGTCGTGGCACCGGGCGAACGCGAGCAGGTCCGCGGCCGTTCGATCGTCGTGAAGAAGCTCGCGCCGCTCCCGGTCGAGGCCGTGGTGCGCGGCTATCTCGAAGGCGGCGGCCTCAAGGAGTACCAGGAGACGGGCACGGTGTGCGGCATCGCGCTTCCCGCGGGATTGAAGCGTGCCTCGAAGTTGCCCGAGCCCATCTTCACCCCGGCGACGAAAGCCGAAGCCGGCCTGCACGACGAGAACATCTCGTTCGAACGCATGGCGCAGGTGGTGGGCGAGGCGCGCGCGAAGGAAGTGCGCGACGTGGCACTCGAGCTCTACAAGACCGCGGCGGACTACGCGCTCACGCGCGGCATCATCATCGCCGACACGAAGTTCGAATTCGGCGTGGACGCCGCGGGCACGCTGCACCTCATCGACGAGGCGCTGACGCCCGACTCCTCGCGCTTCTGGCCGCTGTCGTCGTGGAAGGAAGGCGAAGTGCCCGAGAGCTTCGACAAGCAGTACATCCGCAACTGGCTCGACTCGATAGGCTTCCAGAGGAAGCCCCCCGCGCCCGAGGTGCCGCGCGAGGTGGCGCTCAAGACTTCCGAGAAATACCGCGAGGCGTTCAAGCGCTTGGCGGGGTGACGCTCCCGGAGGAGCGTCCCGGGCGGAGGACCTTCGGACCCGTTGCGACCGCGCCCAGTCACCAGGACACGAAGGGCCTCCGCCGGAACGCGCGAAGTGGGAAGGGCGCTCGGCCCTTCCCCTAATGGATGACGATCCGGTTGGGCAGGAACCGGCGCAGGTTCGACAGGCGCTGCGGCGGCGAGGGATCCGCGAAATCGAATGCCGCGTCGAGGCCGCCGCTCGCGCCGTTCACCGAGAACGTGATCCGCACCTCGCCCCGGTCGACGATCTGCTCGACGGGCAGCGGGCAAAGGGAACACGGGGTCCTCGGGGCCGCCTTCGACTCGTACAGCCTGCCGAGCCACACCAGGCCATCGGGCTGCCAACGTCCCTGCTGCAAGGAGAACCAGCGGGGCGAACCGCTCGTCGCGTCGTAGACCTGCCAGGTCGCGAAGAGGGTGTCGGACTGTCCGTAGTCGTGCGCGATCATCAGGCCCGAGCCCGCGGTCTGCGGGTCGTACCAGGCGCCCGCGACGTCGTGGAGCGAGCGCGGGTCAGCCGCGTCACCCGTCACGAGCGTGCCGTGCGCGAGCGCGGACGCGCGATTCGTCATCACCACGATGTCCAGCTGGCCCGTCGATCGCGGCGTGTATTCGAGCTCGAACTTGTAGGGCGTGAGCGCCGTCGTGCAGGCCACGAACGTGAGCGGCTCGGCGAGCAGGATGCCGATCGCGGGCCGGTCGGCTCCCGCCGGTTCGCCCAGCGTCGCCCCGGTCGGGACGCAGCCGGTCGGCCACAGCCCGCCCACGGTGATCTTCCGCCGCGTCCCCGGGGGAGCGATCAGGGGAGCGACGTCCACGGCGGCGACGGGCGGAAGAATGGATAGCTTGGGCTCACTCTCGGTCGAAGCGGCCCTGGACTGGCATGACGCGACGGACAGGCCCAGCACCAGCAGGAGAGAGGCGGAGCGGCAGAAGAACGACATTTGCCTTGCGATCAACATGGTATAGTTCGATCTCGATCTGTGGGAGTTTTTCCCACATTGCTTCAACAACCCCGTCCTTGTCAACCCTTGCGTCCATCGAGAAATGTGGGAACACTTCCCACACCCTATGTCACAGACCCGCCAATCCGCCGTCCTGAGAGCCCTCGCCCGGGTGCTTCGCCCCGTGGCGCGCCTGCTGATCGCGGGCGGCGTTCCGTTCCAGGCCGCGAGCGAATCGCTCAAGCGCGCCTACGTGGAAGCGGCGGCCCGGCACTTCGGCGAGGAAGCCGGGACCGACAGCCGCCTGTCGCTGCTGACCGGCATCAACCGAAAGGAAGTCCGCCGGCTCACCACCCCGGTCGCCGACGAATGGGGCCCGGAATCGGTGACGTCGTTCGCCTCGGCGGTCCACGCCGCGTGGACGCTGCGCGAGGAATGGCGCGGTCCCGATGGAAAGCCGCGTGCGCTGCCGAAGCGCGGCGAGGGTTCGTTCGACGTCCTGGTGAAGGGCGTGACGAAGGACCTGCGGCCCTCGTCGGTGCTCGCGGAACTCACGCGCCTGGGTTACGTCGAGGCCGGTCCGGAAGACACGGTGAAGCTGGTCGGCGACGTGTTCCTCTCGCAGCGCGACTTCGCCGACCGCCTCGGACCGCTCGCGGAGAACCTGCAGGACCACGCCGATGCCGCGGTGGCCAACGTGCTCGGCCGGGTGCCGCCTTTCCTCGAACGCACGCTCTTCGCCGACGAGCTCTCGGCGGAATCGGCGAAGGCCATGCAGGAAGAAGCGCGCGCGCAGTGGAAGCGCGTGCACGACGAATTGATCATCCGCGCCGATGCGCTCGAGGCCGAGGACCGCGCCCTGGGACGCACCGTCACGACGCGCATTCGCGTGGGGGTCTACGTATATGCGGAAACGCCGGGCGACGCGCCAGCGCCCGCGCCAAAGGAATCCGATGATGAATGAACGCTTCGCCCCAGGGCGCCTCGCCGCAATCCTCTCGCTCGCCCTGCTCTGCGCCTGCGAGATCGAAACGAAGACCGGCAGCAACGGCACCGGCTCGCCCCCGCCCAAGGTCGAACCGTCCGTCGCCGCCGGCACGCTGATCGGCACCGAGCCCTTCACGCTGGGCTTCGGATCGCTCGATGGCACGAAGGCGTACGTTCGCCAGAATGAGTCGGTCAACCTCGGAACCGACCGGTATCGGCTCGGAATGAACTTCGAAGGCAGCGGGACGGTGACCGGCGACCTGGGCAGCGCGCCCACGGCGCTCGCCGACATCAGCGTCCAGGACGCGGCCCGCGGGGAATTGCTCACCATCGACCGCATCGGCCAGCGCTTCCTCGTCGCGACGCTCACGTTCGTCGTCGACGCCAACACGCTCTACGATGGCGTGGCGGGCTTCGGCGCGATGTCGCCGGGCATGTACGTCGAGGTCTACGGCCTGCCGACCTCCGACCTGCGCACCCTCCTCGCGACGCGAATCACGCGAACGAGCGTGGATGGCCGCACCGCCGTCGCCGCGCGCATCGACCCGGCGGCGACGGGCATCAACATCGCGGGCATCTCGATCCCCGGCGGCACCGGCATCGATTTCAGCCCGGTACCGGCCGGAGGGGGAACGCGCGCGCGCGTCAGCGGCGCCTACAACGCGCTGACCGGCGCCATCATCACCGAGCGCGTGTTCCTGCTGCCCGATTACGCGCCCTCCGGCGGCACGCGCGTGGAAATCGAAGGCATCGCACTCGACGTCGCACCGGCGGGCGGGTTCCGCCTGCGCACATCCGCGCGCGACTACATGGTGGCGGCCGGGGCGACTCCGTCGGTCCCGATCGTCACGGGCTCGCGCGTGCGCGTGGTCGGCTCCGCTTCGTCGGGCCAGTTGCTGGTTCCGGAATCGATCACGGTCGTACCCCCGGGCCAGATCACGTATCGCGTGACGGGCACGGTGACCGAGTTCACCTCGCTCGCGTCGCTGCGCGTGCGCGGCGAGCCGGCGGACCTCACGCTGGCCGTAATCCGCGGCGGCAACGCCTCGGACATCGCCAACGGGAAGCGCCTCTCCATCGTGGGCACCGCGGGACCGGGCGCCCTGCGCGTTTCGGAAGTGACGATCGTCCCCTGAACGCCAGGGAAGCTAGCGCAACGCGCCCTTGAGCCAATCGGCGATGGCGGCCGCGAGCTCGCCTTCCTGCCTCGCGTAGAAGTGGTCCGCGCCGGAGATCGCAAGCTGCCGTGATCGCGGCGCGGCGAGCGCGGCCATGCGCGAGGGTGCGCCGGCGAGGACCGCCGGCAAATCGCGCTCGCCCTCCACGTCCAGCACCGCCCGCCGCAACGCCACGCCTCCGGGCAGGAACGCGCCCGAGCGGCCGAGGCAAACCCACGGCCCGAAGGGCGCCGCCGGCTTCGCCTCGAGGTACGCGTTGCCCATCGCCGAGCCCATGCTGTGCGTGACGAGCACGAGCGTGGCCGGCGTGCGTTCGCGCAACCATGCGCCGGCGCGTGCGATGCGATCGATCGCATCGGGAAAGACCGCGGAATAGTCCTCGCCTTTCGCATCCGCGCCGAGGACCGGCATCTGGATCGAGAGGGTCGTGAGCCCGAGGTCCGTGAGCTTCGAGCGCAGGATGCCGATCAACCCGTGGTCCGGATGCACGCCGATGCCGTGGACGATCACGAGCGCGGCCTTCGCATCCTTCACCGGCGCGTAGAGCCCGAGGAACTTGCGTCCCGACGACGCCTCGATCCACACCGCGTCGCCGACGACCACGCCGGGCGCCACCTCGTCGGCCCAGCGCTTCTCGCGTTCGTAGTCCTGGGCCTGGAGCGCCGTGGCGGTGAACAGCAGCGCCCCGAGGGCGATCCGCATTGCCGGTTTCAATCCCGCCATCCTCCCTTTCGGCAAGAATAGACGACTCCGCGCCTCCCGAGGACCGCCATGGAATTCTTCACGTTCGACTGGATCTCCAATCCCGCCATCTGGCTGTCGCTGGTCACGCTCGCGGGCCTGGAGATCGTGCTGGGCATCGACAACCTCGTGTTCATCGCGATCCTCACCAACCGGCTGCCCGAGGCGCAACGCCCGCTCGCGCGCAAGGTGGGCCTGGGCATGGCGCTGGGCACGCGGCTCATGCTGCTCGCGGCGCTGGCCTGGCTCGCGACCCTCACGCAACCGGTCTTCACGGTGGTCGACCTGGCGATCTCGTGGCGCGACATCATCCTCATCGCGGGCGGGCTGTTCCTGCTCGTGAAGGCGACGCACGAGATCCACAACGAGGTCGAGGGCGAGGCGGAGGACAAGGGCCCGAAGGTGCGCGGCGCCACGTTCGGGATGATCGTCACGCAGATCGCCGTGATCGACATCATCTTCTCGCTCGATTCGGTGATCACCGCCGTGGGCATGGCCGACCAGCTCTGGGTGATGGTGCTCGCGGTGGTCATCGCGATGATCGTGATGCTGATCGCCTCCACGCCGCTGGCCGAATTCGTCTCCGCGCATCCGACCGTGAAGATGCTCGCGCTGTCGTTCCTGATCATGATCGGCGTGTTCCTCATCGCCGACGGGCTGCACTTCCACATTCCCAAGGGCTATCTCTACTTCTCGCTCGCGTTCTCGATCGGCGTGGAAGCGATGAACTACTGGGTGCGCGCCCGGCGCAAGCGGAAGCGCGCGGCGGCGTGAGATGATGGGCGCATGACCGCCCGCCTCGATCCGCGCGCGCTGACGCGGGATTTGCTGCGCTTCAACACGATCAACCCGCCGGGGATGGAACGGGCCTGCGCCCAACACCTGGGCGCGCTCCTCGAAGGCGCGGGCTTCCGCGTGAAGTACCACGAGTTCGCCGAATCGCGCACCAGCCTCGTGGCTGAAATCGGCGGCGACGATGCGCGTGCGCCGATCTGCTTCACCGGCCACATCGACACCGTCCCGCTGGGCGCCGCGCCCTGGACGAAGGATGCGTTCGCCGGCGAAGCCGACGGCGACCGCCTCTACGGCCGCGGCTCCACCGACATGAAGAGCGGCATCGCGGCGATCGTCGCCGCGGCGATCGAGCTCGCGCCGCAACTCGCGAAGGGCCCGGGGCTGGTGCTCGTCATCACGGCGGGCGAGGAGGTCGGATGCGAGGGCGCGCGCTACCTCGCCGACCACAAGCTCCTGCCGCGCGCCGGCGCCATCGTGGTCGCGGAGCCGACCGGCAACTACCCGTACATCGGCCACAAGGGCCTCGCCTGGTTCGAGATCGAGACCCACGGCGTCACCGCGCACGGCTCGATGCCCGAGGTGGGCGACAACGCGATCGTGAAGATGGCGCAGGTGATCGGCGACCTCGGGCACTTCGAGTTCCCGGTGAAGGAGCACGCCGTGATGGGGCGCCCGACGTTGAACGTCGGCACGATCCACGGCGGCCTCAACACGAATTCGGTGCCCGACCGCGCGAAGATCACCGTCGACACGCGCACGGTGCCCGGCATCGACCATGGCCACCTGTGTCACTCGCTCGAATCGCTGCTCGGCCCGCGCGGGGCGCACGTGCGCAAGATCGTCGACACCGCGCCGCTCTACACGGACCCGGCCAACGAATGGGTGCAGCAGGTGTTCGAGGCGTGCACGCCGCTGCTCGACGGACGGCCCACGCCGAAGACCATCACGTTCTCCACGGATGGCGCGGACCTGAAGCGCGGCTTCGGTGGCCCGCCCGCCGTCATCCTCGGGCCCGGCGAACCCACGCTCGCCCACCAGACCGACGAGTGGTGCTCGATGGCTCGCATCGAGCAGTCGGTCGATCTCTTCAAGACGCTGATGCTGCGCTGGAAGAACTAAAGCAAAGGCGAAAGGCGCCCTCCGCAGATAAACGCGGATAAACGCCGATGACACCCTCAAGCAAACAGAAAGGACACTTGGGTTTTGACCCAGTTCTTCTTGTTGTTGCTGGAGGAGGTCATCTGCGTTTATCCGCGTTTATCTGCGGAGGGCGCCTTTCGCCCTAGTCTTCTAAACAGAAATCGCGAGCTTGATCCCCGTGGCGATGAGGAAGAGCGCGAAGATCCTGCGCAGCGTCGGCCCGCGCAGCTTGTGGGCGAGCCGGGCGCCGAAAGGCGCGGTAAGAACGCTCGCGGCGGAGATGCCCACGAAAGCCGGCAGGTAGACGAACCCCACGCTCCACTCGGGAAGGCCCGGCACGCTCCAGCCCGCGATGGCATAGCCGACCGTGCCCGCGATGGCGAGGAAGAAGCCCATCGCGGCGCAGGTCCCGATGGCGCGATGCACGGTCATGCTGCACCACGTGAACAGCGGAACGCCGATGGCGGCAGCGCCGCCGCCGAAGAGGCTCGAGGCCGCGCCGATCGCGACACCCCAGGCGCGCACGCCGTTCGGTCCGGGAAGCGCGCGGCGCGCGCTGGGCTTCACGTCGAAGACCATCGTGATCGTGATGACGCCCAGGAAGAACAGGAACACCGTCTTCAACGCCCCCGTGGGCACGAAGCGGGCGACCACCACGCCCGCGAGCACGCCCGCGAACAGGCCCGGCACCATCGTCTTCACGATGGACCAGTCGACCGCGCCATGCTTGTGGTGCGTGCGGAACGACGACCACGCACCGGCGATGATGGCCGCGAGCGACGTGCCGAGCGCCAGGTGCATGATGTACGGAGGCGGGAAGCCGTGCGCCGCGAACATCAGCGCCAGCGACGACACGATGATGAGCCCGCCGCCGATACCGAGCAGGCCCGCGAGGAAGCCGACCACGGCGCCGATGCCCAGGTAGGCGGCGAGTTCGGCTAGCGGCATTTCACTTCAGGAGGTTCGCGATGAACTTCCACTCCGCGGGCGTCACCGGCGTGATCGACAGCCGATTGCCCTTCTTCAGCGTGATCATGTCCGCGAGCTCGGGGTGCTCGCGCATCTCGGAGAGCGGCATCACTCGCGTCTTGCGGTCGAGCTTCACGTCGACCAGCATCCAGCGCGGCTCCTCCCTCTTCGCCTTCGGGTCGAAGTAGGGGCTCTTCTTCTGGAACTGCGAATCGTCGGGGTACGGGGTGCTCGAGACCTTCGCGAGGCCGTAGATGCCGGGCACTTCGCAGCTCGAGTGGTAGAAGAGCACGCCGTCGCCCACCTTCATGGAATCGCGCATGTAGTTGCGCGCCATGTAGTTGCGGACGCCAAACCAGGGGGTGGATTGCTTGGGTGCCGCGACGAGGTCGTCGATCGAGAACTCGTCGGGTTCGGACTTCATCAACCAGTAAGCCATCTAGATTCCCTGCGGTGTTCGCCCAGGCCGCTAACCTGAACCCAGAGGTTCAAGGCGGTCACCCACCGCGCGCCGCAGGTACGTCCGACGTGGGACGCGCACAATAGCGCACTGAGCGGGCGTCCATTTCATACCACTTATCGGTTCAAGGATTTGAGCCTGGACGAACGCCGCAGGAAACCACGAAACGCTAGAACAGATTGTCCTGGTCCGACTTCAGCGCCGAATCCAGCGTCTCCTGCATCGAGATAATTCTACGCCGAACCGCGGCGCTGTCGCCAGAGGAATCCCCGGGCTTGCGCGACAGCATTTCGTGCGCGATGTTCAACGCGGCCATGATCGCGATGCGCTCGTTGCCGACGACCTTTCCGGTGTCGCGCACTTCCTTCATCTTGCGATTGAGGAAATCGACGGAGGCGAGCAGCTGCTTCTCTTCGCCCTCCGGGCAGCCGACGCGGAATTCGCGCCCGAGCACCGTGATGTTGAGCGCGCCCTTCTCGGCCGCGTCCTTCACGATTCGGTCTCGGGAATCTGCTTGAGGAGCGCTTCGATGCGCGTCTTGGCCGTGGCGAGCTTCTCGCCGAGCCGCGAGTTCTCGTCGGCCCGCGCGGCGACCTGCTGGCGCAGGTCACGATTTTCCTCGCGCAGCGTCTTCAGGCGCTGCACCACCTGGTTGAGCTTGGCCTCGAGGTCATGGAGTTCCGCGTCCATAAATTCCACGATAGGTGAATTTCCTTGCCGCGTCAATGTGTAAGCACCTCTTTTGAAAGTGTTTTATCATGGCCATGCAACGGGATGTTCGGGAAGCCGGTCCAAGTCCGGCACTGCCCCCGCAACGGTAGGCGAGCGTCGTCTCGCGAGTCCGGAGACCGGTCCAGTTAGCAACGCCGTCATTCCCGCGTAGGCGGGAATCCAGCCTGGGCCCCCGCCTCCGCGGGGGAGACGATCGACAACTTGCAGCCTGCGGGGACGCTCGCTGCCAGCCGGAAGGAAATCCATGCAATCGCTGAAGTTCGCGGGGCTGATCGGCCTCGCCAGCCTGGGCGCGCAAGCCCAGGCCGTGCCGCCGTACGGCCCGCCGCAAGTCCTCGAACCCGTCGTGGTCACCGCCACGCGCAGCCTCCAGCCCGCGGCGGGCACGCTGCGCGACACGCTCGTCATCACGCGCGAGGATCTCGACCGCGCCGGCAATCTTTCGCTCGCCGAGGTGCTCGCGCGCCAGGCCGGGATCGAGGTCCGCGCCACCGGGGGCCCGGGCCAGCCGGCCGGCCTCTTCATCCGCGGCGCCGGCTCGGCGCAGACGCTCGTGCTGATCGACGGCATCCGCGTGAACTCGGCGATCGGCTCCACCTCGGTGGAGAACATCCCGCTCGACATGATCGAGCGCATCGAGGTGGTGAAGGGCCCGCTCTCCAGCCTCTACGGCTCGGACGCGATCGGCGGCGTGGTGCAGGTGTTCACGCGCTCGAAGAAGATCCCGCACTTCCACGCCTCCGCGGCTTTCGGCGAGGACCGCGACGGCCGCGTCTCCGCCGGCGTGACGGGCGTGGACGCGCTCAACTCGTTCTCGCTCTCCACCGGCTATCGCAGGGTCGACGCGCCGAGTGCCACCAACGCGCGCACCTTCTGCCACGACCCCGACCGCGACCCGTACGAGAACGCGTTCTTCGAGGCGAAGGCCGCGCACCGCATGTGGCAGGGCGAACAGATTTCCTTCACCAGCTTCGTCACGCGCGGCAAGACGCACTTCGACGGGTGCCCCGATGCCGCGGGCAACCTCCACGACGACGTGAACGACCAGACGCTCTACGGGATCGGCGTCGCGTCGGAATCGGAGTTCGCGCCGGGATGGAAGAGCCGCCTCTCGTACAACTTCGGCCGCGACGACACGAAGGTGACCGGCGCCTATCCGAGCACGTTCAAGACGCAGCAGGAGCAGCTCACGTGGGTGAACGAGTTCGCGGTGCCCGGCGGAACGATGCTGGTCGGCGCCGAGGACCTGCGCCAGACGATCCTCTCCGCGGGCGACTCGCCTTTCACCCAGGACAAGCGCGACATCGCGGCGGCCTTCGCGAGCGTGACCCAGGTGTTCAGCGACCAGCGCATCGAGGCCAGCGTCCGGCGTGACTTCGACATCGACGGCGCGTTCGGCGACCACACGACCGGCTCCGTCAGCTACGGCATCGCGTGGGCCGGGATGGGCCTGCTGTCGGCCACCTACGGCGAAGGCTTCCGCGCGCCGACCTTCTTCGACGTCTACGGCCCCACGTCGGACTTCTACACGCCGAATCCCTTGCTGCGCCCGGAGAAGAGCCGCAGCAGCGAAATCGCGCTGCGCAGCCTGCCCGGCGCGGCCACCGCCTGGCGCATCACCTATTTCGACAATCGCATCGACGACCTCATCACGTACGTGTTTCCCACGGTGCTGAACGTGAAGAGCGCCCACATCAAGGGGGTCGAGTCGAACGTGCGCACGTCGTGGCTGGGGCTCGACTGGAAGGCCGCGCTCACCGTGCAGCGTCCCGAGGACGACGAGACGGGCAAGCGATTGCAGGGCCGCGCCGAACGGTTCGGCACGCTCGAGGTCACGAAGCGCTTCGGCCCCTCGTGGACCGCGGGCCTCGCGTACTTCGCGAGCGGCGATCGCTTCGATTCCACCAACGAAGCGCCCGAGACCCGCCTGGGCGGCTACGGCATCGTGGATGCGCGCGTGCGTTACGCGATCGACAAGCGCTGGTCGGTCGAGCTCTCCGCGACCAACCTCCTCGACCGCAAGTACGAGACGGCCGTGGGATACGACGCGCCGCGGCGCAGCGTGCTGCTCAGCGTGCGGTTCGACGCGTTCTAGGAAAGTCGAAGCGTTCCAGCAAGGCGCGGCTACAACTTCACGTAGTAGCCGCGCAGCGCGAAGGTCGCGCCGAACTTCGCCTCGCGCGCCGCATCCGGCGCGAGCAGGCCGGGCGCCTCGGCCAGGTACGCCTCGATCGCCTCCAGCGGCCCGGGGCCGTGCTGGGGCCGCACGGGATGGCCGTTCACGATCGTGTCCTCGACCAGCAGGTAGTCGCCGGCGCGCAGCCGTGGCACCCACAGGCGCAGCTCGCGCAGGACGTGGTCCCTCGCATGGTCCGAATCGAGGATCAGGAAGAGCGGTCCGCGGTCCGGCCCGAGGAGCGCGAAGGCCTGGTCGGCCAGCGCGGGCGCCGCACTGTCGCCCACGAGGAAGTGAATCCCCGCATGGCTCGCGAGCTGGCGCGAGGCCGAGTCCACGTCGATCGAGACGACCGGGCCGCGTGCGCCGCGCGCCGCGAGCGTTTCCGCGAAGAACAGCGCCGAGCCGCCGTGCCGCGTGCCGGTCTCGATCACGTGCTCGATGCGCCGCTCGAAGAGGATCTCCTGGTAGTTCCACACGTCGCTCGGCAACTTGAGCGTGCGGATGCCGTGCCACGTCATGAACTTCCAGACGTTGGCCTCGTGGAACCAGCGAACGTAGGCTTCGCCCTCGGGCGTCATGCTCATGGCTTCACTCCGGTGATGCGCATGTCGCGCGGCTCGCGCAACTTGAACTGGGCCGGTTCCTGCCGGACTTCGGCGAGCCCGGCCTCCGAAAGCAGGGCGTGGAGCGACTTCGGCGTGTAGCCCCAGCGATGGATCATCAGCGGGTCCTTCCACTGCGGGTCCCCGTAGAACACCCACATCGTGCGTTGTCCTTCCCGGTCCTCGCGCGAACGGATCTCCGGGTCCTCGAGGAAAGTGCGGCAGGCACTCTCCAGGTTCGGGCATTCGATCACCATCCGCCCGCCGGGCTTCAACACGCGCACCCACTCGCGCAGGATGTCGCGCACTTCCCAGCGCCAGAAATGCTCGACCACGTGCACGGAAAGGATCTCGTCGGCGGAGGCATCCTCGAAGGGTGCCAGCGCGTGGAGATCGCACACCACGTCGGGACGAAAGCCCGCGCGCGCCTCGACCACGTCGACGTTCACGTATCCCGGCAGGATCTTGTCGCCGCAGCCGAGGTTCAGCTTGAGCGGGCGGGCCTCGGTGTCGCCCAGCGCGGCGGCCCACTGGCGCGCGCACGCATAGCCCGAGTGCCGCGACGCGATGCGCCGCTGGGCCTCGCCGATGCGGCGCTCCACCGCGGCGGGATCCGCCAACGCATCCATCACGCCCTTCTCGAGGCCCGCTCCGATGGGCACGAGATCCGCGAAGGGTTGGTAGGAAGGGACCTTGTCGGCGATCACGAGCCGGCCCAGCCACAGGGACTCGACCAGGCGATTCGGACTCTTCACCGCGGCGCCCGCGCCTTCCGCGACCGGGATCCAGACAGCGTCGCTGTCCTGCACCGCCTTCCACGTCGCCTCGCGCGACCACGGCACGACCGCGGCCGTGACGCGACCGGAGCCGGCGGCGGTGAGCTCGCTCGCGACTTGATTCGCCTCCGCGGAGGGTGCGGTCACGATCGCGAGCTTCACGGGCATGTGCACCGCGAGCGAGCGCAGCTCGCCGGCCCGTGCGGCGAGACCCGGAAGGTTGAGGCCATGGCCGAACCACGCCAGCGACAGCGCGGGCAGGCGCGGCGAGAAGCGCGGCTCGCCCCGCGGCGCCTCGACCGGATCGGTCACCACCATGGCCTTGCGCCCGGTGTGCTTGTGGATCACCTCGGCCATCGCCTCGGTGCTCGCAACGAGGCCCTCGGCGAGCTCGGCCAGCTTCCTGAAGTGCGGCCCGATCCCGGGATGGTCGAAGTGGTCGTCGCAATAGTCGACGTGGACGCGCACGCCGCGCGATTGCATCGCCGAGACGAGCGCCAGGTGCGAAGGGAAGTAGCTCTTCGAGAGCACGAGGACGTCGCACTCGGTCTTCAGCAGCGAATCGGGCACGGGAACGTCGCCCGGCTGCAGCAGCGCGATCTGCACCGCGTGACCCATGCGCAGGAGCTGCTGGGCCGGGATCAACACCCGGTAGCGCGCCGAGGCGATCACCGAAGTGGGTCCGGACGGCCCCTGCTCGATGGGGGCCATGGTCGCGAAGAGGATGCGCACGGTACGCGATTCTAACGCGTGAGCGCGGCCGCCCAGAGGGCCGCGATGCGTTCGGGCGAATGTTCGCGACGCACCTGTTCCTGTCCCGCGCGAATGCGCTCGACGGTGCCGGGAATGTCCGCGACGGATTCGAGCATCCCGCGCGCAAGACCGGCTCCGATCCGCGCGCCGGCGGCGAAAGCCTCGTAGGAAGGCACGGGGTCGGAGATGGCGAGGCGCCCCGCCCAGATCGCCTCCACGAGGCGGTTGGGACTCTTGACGCGCTCCCGTTCCCCGTCGCGGGACGTGAGCCACACGGCATCGTGGCCCGCCAGCGCGGCCGCCATCGCCACCTGCGACCATTCGACGAAAGTCGCGCCGGAGCGGCCGGCCCCATCGCGATCGATCCGCGCGACGAGGGCCGCGATCTCCGGCAGCGGCGCCGTCATGACGGTGAGCCGCACCGGCATCGCCGCACCCAGCTCGTGAAGTTCGGACGCGCGCTCCGCGAGGCTTTGCGCGCTCTGCGCGTTGCCGAACCACAGCACCTTCAGGAAGGGCGGGCGCGGCGCGAAGGCGGGCTCCGCCAGCACGCCCTCCACCGGGTCGCTGATCACCGTGGCCTCGCGACCCGCGTACCGGCGGATCGCGTCGGCCATCGCTTCACTGGCCGCGATGACATCGTCGGCCCGAGCGAGGAGGCGCTCGAAGTGCGCCCCGTGCGCGGGATGCCCGAACTGGAAGTCGCAGACGTCCAGCACGATGCGTGCGCCGCGCTCCCGCAGCTTGCGTGCGAGCTCCTCGGTCGAGGGATCGACGCTCTTGCCGATGACCAGGACGTCGCAACGCAGCGCATCGGCTTCCGCATCGCTCCACGCGCCGGATCCGGCGACGACGAGGCGCACCTCGTGGCCCAGGCGCGTGAGCCCGCGTGCCGGGAGGATGGCGCGATAGCGCACCGAGGCCAGCCGGGAAGTGAGGCCCTGCGGACCGGGCTCGAGGGCGGCGAAGCAGACGTACACGACTTTCATCCCGGGCGATTCTGACAGAGAGGCCCGGATGTTAAAATCGCGCCTTGCGGTTGACTCCGATCCAAGAGCACGCCATCACGAACGCAGAGCAACTCCTGGCCCAGGGCCGCTTCGAGGAAGCCGACCGCGCCAGCCTCCAGGTCCTCGCGCGCGAACCCGCCAACGTCGATGCGCTCCTGGTCCACGCGGTGGCCTGCATGTCGTTGCGCCGCCTCGACGAAGCCGAGCGTGCCGCGCAGACGGCGCTGGCGGCGAATCCGCGCAACCTTTCCGTGCGCTACCTGATCGCCAACGTCGCGCTGCTGGCGGGGCGCGAGGCGCAGGCGCTCGAACGCCTTTCGCAGGCCTTCGCCGAGGAGTACGGGACCGCGAACCGGTCCGGGCCCTGGGATGCCGCGCGGCTCGCCGTCGACGCGGTCGCGCGGGAAACGCCGGCGGTGCTGGAAGCGCGCCGCGGCGTCCTGCAGGCTTTTGGCGGATTGCTCGCCCGGTCGCAGCCCGAGCCGGAACCCGCCGCGCTGGACGCGCTGGTCGCCTCGCCGTTGCTCGGCCTTTCCGTGGGCGAGTTCGGCGGCCGCTTCGCGCTCGCGACGCGCGTCCTCGGTTTCGGCCTGACCGCGGAGCCCGCGTGGAACCGGCGGATCGTCGAGGGCATCCTGCTGCCCTGGATGCGCCGTGCCTTCGCGCGCGACCGCTTCGACATCGCCCTCGTGATCGAACACGCCATCTACCAGGGCTACGTGAAGCAGACGGAATCGGAAGCGCACTTCCGCGATTGCTTCGCGCTCTGGAAGGACGGAATGCGCGAGGCCGGCGCCCGCTTCGCGGCCGGTTTGCCGCCGGTGCGCCCGCGGGAGCGGGGCGCCCTTCCGGGGGTGGGCTTCTTCGTCCACAACGTGACGAACCTCGCGCACGTGCAGACGTTGCTGGAAACGCTCGAAGGCCATGCGAGCCTGCCGGAGCCGCGCATGGAGCCCTTCCTGTTCTTCCACGCCGGCCAACCGGAAGCGATCGAGCGATTCCGCGCCGCGGGCGTGCGGATCGAGCCGCTCACGCTGCCGGGGCGGCAGCCCGACCTCCTCGCCTCGCTCGCGCGGATGCGCTCGCGCATCGCGGAGGAAGGCATCGGGACGCTCACCTGGATCAGCGCGGCGCTCGCCTTGCCCTTCGCCTTCGGCATGCGCCTGGCCCCGCGCCAGGTCTGGTGGGCGATGAAGTACCACGCGCTCGATCTCCCGGAGATCGACGGGCGTGTCACGGGCGGCGGCCCTTCCGAAATCACGAAGATGATCCACGGCCGTGAGTGGTCGGTGGTGCCGGTGGCCGCGGCGCATTGGTTCGCGCCGGAGCTCTCGGCCGAGGCGGCCCGCGTGCGCGCGTCGCTCGGCGCGGCGGGCGTCGTGTATGGCTCCTTCGGGCGCGAGGAGAAGTTGAGCGATCCCGCCTTCCTCGACGCGATCGTGGCGATCCTGCGGGACCTGCCCGGCGCGCTCTTCCTCTGGACCGGCCGCGTGCAGCTGCCCGAGATCCAGCGCCGCTTCGAGGAAGCCGGCGTCGCGGCGCGGACCCGCTTCATCGGCTGGGTCGACACCCGGCTCTACGCGCAGGTGATCGACGTCTTCCTCGATTCGTTCCCCTTCCCGTGCGGGTTCACCCTCTACGAAGCCATGGGGGCCGGAAAGCCCGTCGTGCTCTTCGCGGGACCTGCCTCCGCCAACACCGGCATCAACGCGCTGGTCGAGCCGCTGCTGCGCGCCGATCGCAATTCTTCCGAGCCAGCACGCACTGCGCACGAAATCTTCCGCCCCGATGTGAAGACGGACCTCTACCTGCGCCGATCCGACGCCGCCGGCTACGTCGAAGTCGCGGTGCAACTGGGCCGCGACCCGGTGTTCCGCAAGCGCGCGGGCGACGCATCCCGCGCGTTCGTCGAGCGCCTCATGGCCGATCGCGCGGGCGCGGCGCGCATCCTCGCCTCCCACCTGCTCGGCCGCGACGAAACCCACTGACCATGTCCCTCGTCCCGCTCACGCTGCATGCCCTGAAGACCAGCCTGTCCACGCCGGAGGCCCTCGGGTGCACCAGCCGCCGCATCCTGTCGCTCGGCTATCCGGACATCCTCGCCAGCCCGGCACAGACCGCGCGGATCTTCGGGCCCGACATCGCCGCGAAGCTGGCCTTCCGCGCCGACTCGCAACAGATCCTCAAGTGGCACAACATGGGCGAGCAGGCCGGGGGCGTGATCGAGGCGCGCTCGCTGTTCACCGCGCTGGGCTACGAACTCGACGTGATCGACCTGGTCGAGGCCCGCGGCGGCGAGATCATCCATGACTTGAATACGCCGCTGCCCGCGGAACACCACGGCCGCTATGCCGCCGTGCTCGACGCCGGGACGCTCGAGCACTGCTTCGATATCGCGCAGGCGGCGAAGAACGTCGCGGGCGCCGTGGCGCTGGGCGGGTTCGCGATGCACGGCAATCCGCTCAACATGTACAACCACGGGTTCTACAACTTGAACCCGACCTGGTACCACGACTTCTACGCCGCCAACGGCTTCGCGATCGAACGCCTGGACATCGTGCTCGAGGCCGTGAGCGAAACGCCGCGGATCGGCGCGGCGCCCGCGTACCAGCGCTTCACCAACATGCCCGACGGCGCGACGCTGCTCGCCATCGCACGGCGCAAGTCCGCCGCCGAAATCCGCTGGCCGATCCAGCACAAGTACGTCGTGAACCCGACGCTGCAGGGATGAGCGCGGCGCGCGTGCAGCCCAGCGACTTCGACGCCGCGCTCGTGCCCGGCTTCCGCGAGGCCGTGCGCGCCAACTACAGCGCGCTCGACCGCGCGTGGAAGGACACGTCTTCCACGGTGCTCGACGCCGCCGGCGCTTTCGCGCCGGGCACGGATCGCGAACGCGATTGCCCGTTGTGCGCCACGCCGGGCGCGCGCGCCGCGCCGTTGTTCGAGAAGCTCGGCATGAAGATCGTCGCCTGCCCCGAATGCGGGCTCACCTACAGCCGCAACATCCTGCGCGACGAGTACGACCGCCAGCTCTACGTGGAGTCGGCTTCGCAGACGAGCTACCAGGACCTGAAGCGCAACTCGGCCTACGCGGAGTTGGAGCGCATCAAGAGCCTCTACCTCGTGCAGCGGCTGGGCGAATACCGCGCGCCCCCGGGGCGCCTCCTCGACATCGGCCCCGGCAGCGGCAAGCTCCTCGAAGCCGCGATGCAGTCCGGATGGCGCGCCGTCGGCATCGAGGCGAACGCCGAGTTCGCCGCCGCGTGCCGTGCGCACGGCATCGAGATCCTCGAGGGCTTCTTTCCCGACGTGCTGCCCGCCGGCGAGCGCTTCGACGCGATCACGCTCCTCGACGTGCTCGAGCACCTGGCCCAGCCGCTCGAGCTGCTGCGCCTGGCGCGCGAGCGGCTCGTGCCGGGCGGCGTGCTCGTGGTGCAGGTGCCGAACGTCGACAGCCTGCTGGTGCAACTCGAAGGGGCCCGCAACACGAACTTCTGCCACGGCCACTGGAGCCACTTCAACACGGCGACGCTTTCTCGCATCGGGCGTTCCGCGGGCCTCGAGACGCTCGCGGTCGAGACCATCATCACCGAGATCGATCGCATCCTCGCCTTCCCGCCCGACGAGGTCGCCGCCACGGTGCGCCGCGTCGCGCGCATCGAACCTCCCGCCGTGCTCGATGCCGGCTGGCTCCACGCGCACGGCCTGGGCTACAAGGCCGTGGCCTACTTCCGGTGCACCCCATGAGCGACACCATTCCCTTCGGCAAGGCCTTCCTCGTCGGCTCCGAGCTCGACTACATCCGCGAAGCCGCCGCGCGCGGGCATCTCTCCGGCGACGGCGAGTTCACGCGCCGCTGCTCGGAGTGGTTCGTGAAGGAGCTCGGCTGCCACCACGCGCTGCTCACGCACTCGTGCACCGCGGGCCTCGAGCTCGCGGCGATCGTCTCCGGCGTCGGACCGGGCGACGAAGTGATCATGCCGTCGTTCACGTTCGTGTCGACGGCGAACGCTTTCGTGCTGCGCGGGGCCGTCCCGGTCTTCGTGGACATCCGGCCCGATAACCTGAACCTGGACGAGTCGCTCGTCGAAGCCGCGATCACGCCGCGCACGCGCGCCATCGTGCCCATGCACTACGCCGGTGTCGCCTGCGACATGGACCGCATCGGCGCGATCGCGAAGCAGCACGGCCTGCTGGTCATCGAGGACGCGGCCCAGGCGCTCGGTGCCACCTACAAGGGACGCAAGCTCGGCGCCATCGGCGAGCTGGGCTGCCTGTCCTTCCACGACACCAAGAACGTGATCTGCGGCGAAGGCGGCGCGCTGCTGTTCCGCGACGCGACGTTCGTCGAGCGCGCGGAGATCGTGCGCGAGAAGGGCACAAACCGGAAGGCGTTCTTCCGCGGCGCCGTGGACAAGTACAGCTGGGTGGACATCGGCTCGTCCTACCTGCCCGGCGAGATCACTGCGGCGTTCCTCTTCGCGCAATTGCAGCAGGCCGACATGCTCACGCAGCGCCGGCTCGCGTTGTGCGCCCGGTACCAGGAAGGCCTCGCCGACCTCGAGCGCGACGGCCGGCTCACGCTTCCGAAAGGGCATCCGGATTGCCGTGACACCGGCCACATCTTCTTCGTGCTCGCGAACTCGGCCGCGGAGCGCGAGGGCCTGCGCCTGCACCTGCGCGGGCTGGACATCCATGCGGTCACGCACTACGTGCCGTTGCATTCGGCCGTGGCGGGCCTGAAGTACGGCCGCACGCCCGGGCCGATGCCCGTCACCGACCGCGTGGGCGACACGTTGCTGCGCCTGCCGCTCTTCCACGAGCTCACGGCCGCGCAGCAGGACCGCGTCATCGCCGCGGTGCGCGGCTTCTACGCCAAGGCGTAACTAGCGCCAGCCCCAGATCACCTCGGAGCTCCGCGCCCCGCAGTTGAAGAGCACGTCCACGATCGACACGCGATGCTCGAACGGCGGATGGAGCTGCGGGTATTCGGGATAGCCCTCGTAGGACTTGTAGATCACTTCGATGCCCGCGCCGGCGAAGGCCGCTTCATCGAGGTAGTCGCGGGCCGAGGGGCCCGAGACGTAGCGCTTCGCGCCGGTCTTCACGAGGAGGCGCAGCAGGCGGTCGCTCGCCGAACCTTGCAGCGCATAGTCGCGCGAGTCGGCGAAGCGCGTGGCGAGGCCCAGCTCGCGCGAGATCGCCTCGATGAGATGCCTGTTGAGCTCCGAGAGGGTCTTCCATTCGCGCCCGAGATAGATCGATTCGAAGAGCTCGCGGTAGTGCGCGAAGTGCGGCGCGCGCGCGTAGTTCTGCGAGAGGGTCTTCCAGTGCACCTTCGCCCAGCGCGCGTCCGGGATCGTCACCTCGCAGATGAGGCGGCTGATGTCCTGGCCCACGGGAACCGTGATCCACTCGGTGCCCTTCGGCGTCTTGATGCGGTTCCGGTTGCGCCAGTCGTTCTTCGTGAACTGCACGTCGTCGTAGAACACGAAGAGGTCGGCGTCGCGGATGATGTCGAAGTAGCCCTTCCACGGGATGTAGTTCGACTGGAGGACCGCGACGGTCGGCGCGGCCACGGCCACCTCAGGCGAAGGTGCTGCCGGCCTTGACGAAGGACCCGTCGGGCACGGTGCGGTGGTCGGCGATCACGCTGCCGGCGCCGAGGAAGCAGTCGCGCCCGACCTCGACGAAGCCGCACACGACCGCCGAGGGCGACGCGAAGGTGTTCGCGCCGATGCGGCTGTCGTGCGACACGTTGACGCCCGGCCACAGCACGCAGGCCTCGCCCACGTTCGCCTGCCGGTCGACGATCGCGCGGGCCATCACCACGGCGCCCTCGCCCACCTTCGCGGACGGATGGACGTGCGCGGCGGGATGCACGAGCGGCGGGAAGCGATAGCCCGCGGCGCGCGCGGACTCGAAGACCTTGCGGCGCGCCTCGAGGTGCTTGTAGCCGATGGCGAGCACGAGCCCGGCCGCGGAGGGCGGGTGGCTCGCGCGCACCTGCTCGAAACTCCCGAGCACGCCGGGGTTCTTCGGATGGACGTCGTCGATGAAACCCGCGAACTCGTGGCCGCAATCGGCGAGCACGTCGCGCAGCACGGCGCCGAATTCGCTCGAGCCGTAGACGAGCAGCTTCACGGCGCTACTTCACCAGCAGGAAGCGCACGTACTTGAAGAGCGGCGCGGAAGCCGGCAGCGCACGGGTGAGGAAGTTCTCGACCGTGGCGGCATCCGCGGCCGACTGGCCGTGCAGGATCGCGCCCTGCCCGAGGTACCAGTAGTAGCCCACGTCGCAGGACTTGAACCCGATCTTCAGCGCCGCGGCGCGCAGCTCGGCGCCGTCGATGCCGCCCTGCAGGTCCTTGTAGTTCTCGGCGAGGTTGAACGTCTCGGCGGGGATGCCCCACTCCTCCTCGACGCGGTCGTCGGTGTGCATCACCGACGCGATCTCGCGCTGGACGATGTCCGAGGGCTTGTCGAGCGCGGCGCTCTTCTCGGCGGCGGCCATCGCCTGCCAGAAGAGCTTGTTGGGATCGAGGTCGATGTAGAACGCGCCGCCGGGCTTCAGCACGCGATGGACTTCCTTCAGCACCTCGGCGTAGTCGGTGAGGTGGTGGATGAAGGAGTAGGCGCTCGCGGCGTCGAACGTGTTGTCGGCGAACGGGGTCTTCTCGGCCACGGAGCGGTGCAGCGTGATGTTGCCGCCCGACTTGTCCACCTGGTCGAGCATCGCCTGCGTGATGTCCACGCCGTGGATCTCGCCGAACAGGTCCTTCGCGAGGTTGATGACGAACCCGGTGCCGCAGCCCACGTCGAGGAGCTTCGGTCCCGTCTTCGCGCGCAGGGCTTCGAGATGCTTGCGCACGACGGCCTGGTTCTCCGGCTTGAAGTGCGGCTCGTTCTTGTTGTAGGTCGCGGCCATCTTCGTGTGCACGAGGATGTTCGCGTCGACGATTTTCGGATCCATGTTCAGCCCTGGTTCGGTTTGTAGAGGCGCTCGCCCTCCGGGACGAAGAACTCGTCCAGCGAGGTGGGCAGCCGGGTATCGTAGCCGAGAAGGCGCCGGCCCTGCGGGCCCAGCGCGCCGGCGATTTCCTGGGGCACGAAGCGCACCCAGTCCATGCGCGGCTTCATGAAGGAACGGCAGGCGTTCATGGTGAGCGCGTGCCGGAAGTTCTTCGAGCGGTTCATGCCCGTGCGATGGAACAGGCGCGCCTGGAACACCACGAGGCTGCCCGCGGGGCACTCCAGCGTCACGCAATTCCGGTCGAAGTATTCGTCGGACGGCGTCTCCGCGCTGCTGTGCGAGCCCGGCAGGACTTCGGTGCCGCCGTTCTCCCGGGTGAAGGCGTCCAGGGCCCAGATGAGGCCCACGTTCGAGGCGTACCCGGGCACGAAGCGCGGGCTGTCCACGTGGACGCGCCGGCCGTAGTTGGTGCCTTCGGGCGGCACGGACGACGACGTGAACGCGTACATGATCCAGTGCTCGCCGAGGAGCGGCGCCACCAGGGGCTGCAGGCGCGGGTCGTCCAGCAGGCGGGCGACTTCGAGGTCGCGGCAGACCAGGTCGTGGAGGAGGTAGCGGTCGAGCGTGCTGCGCTCGCTTTGCGCGCGAGGCTGGTAGGCATCGACGGCGCGCTGCAGTGCGGATCTCAGGCGGTCGCAATGCGGCAAATCGAGGAAGCCGGGAATGACGTTGTAGCCCCGCGTCTGCATCGCATACGCGTGATCGGAAAGGGCGCCCGGCAAGGTGTTCGAAAGCGTTTCCATCGACCCGATATTCTAGCGGGAAAGGCGTTCGCGCCCGGGTATAATTTCGCCATGGCGCGACGCGCACTGCAGGGCTGATCCCGATGGTCCCCGATGCGGTCAATCTCTCCAGCGTCCGCCGCGCGCTGGTCGTGAAGCTTCGCCACCACGGCGACGTCCTCCTCTCCTCCCCCGTCTTCCAGGTGCTGGGCAATCACGCGCCGCACGTGGAAATCGACGCCCTCGTCTATTCCGACACGCGCGACATGCTCGCCGGCCACCCCGCGATCTCGCAGGTGCACACGGTCGACCGCGAATGGAAGCGCCGAGGGCTCGCGGTGCAGGCGAGCCTCGAGGGCGCGCTCCTGAAGACGCTCGCGGCGCGCAACTACCAGCTCCTCATTCATCTCACGGACCATTGGCGCGGCGCGTGGTATGCGCAGGCACTGCGCCCGCGCTGGTCGGTGGCGCCTTCGCGCGACAGCCGGTTCTGGAAGTGGTCGTTCTCGCACCGCTACCCGAAGCCGAAGTCGACGCCGCGCCACACCGTCGAACTGAACCTCGACGCGCTGCGCCGCCTCGGCATCTATCCCAGGGAAGCGGAGAAGCGCCTGGTGATGGTCCCGGGCCCGGAGGCCGATGCGCGCGTCGAGAAGATGCTCGCCGACCACGGCCTTGCCGCGAAGGGCTTCCTCCAGGTCCACCCGACGTCGCGCTGGCTCTTCAAGACCTGGACCGAGGAGAAGAACGCGGCACTCCTGCGCTCCCTCGTGCGCGACGGGCATCGCGTCGTCGTGACCGGCGCGCCGGATGCGCGCGAGAAGGCGATCATCGGCCGCATCCTCGAACAGGCGGGTGGCGGCGTCACCGACCTGTCGGGTCAATTGAGCCTGCGCGAGCTGGGCGCGCTCTCGGCGCGCGCGCGGCTCTTCTTCGGCGTGGACTCCGCGCCGATGCACATCGCCGCGGCCGCGGGCACCCCGGTGGTGACGCTCTTCGGTCCCAGCGGCGAGCACGAATGGGGGCCGTGGAAAGTGGCGCACCGCATCGTCGCGAGCGAAGCGCATCCGTGCCGGCCCTGCGGGAACGACGGCTGCGGCGGCGGCAAGGTGAGCGAATGCCTCACGTCGCTGCCCGAGGAGCGGGTGCGCTCGGCCATCAACGAGCTGCTGGCGCGCGCATGATCGTCACGGCGCCGGCGCGCGGAACGGGCCCGCGCGTGGCTCTCGTCCGCTCGCGCTACAACCCCTACGGTGGCGCCGAGCGGTTCGTCTCGAACGCGATCGCGGCCCTGTCCGGCCAGGGCGTGTCGCTCACCATCGTCACGCGGCGCTGGGATGCGCATGACGGCACCGCGGTCGTCCTCGATCCGTTCTACCTCGGGAGCCTGTGGCGCGACCGGGGTTTCGCCCGCGCCGTGTGCAGGCACGTCGCGCGGAAGCACTACGACCTCGTGCAATCGCACGAGCGCATCGCCTGCTGCGACGTCTACCGCGCCGGGGACGGCGTGCACGCCGAGTGGCTGCGGCAACGCGCACGCGCGCAATCCGGCCTGCAGCGCCTGGCCACCGCAGCGAACCCCCATCACCGCTACCTGCTCGCGGCCGAGCGCGCGCTCTTCACGTCGCCGCGCCTGCGCGCCGTGATCTGCAATTCGGAAATGGTGCGCGGCGAGATCGCACAGCGGTTCGGCACGGACCGCGCGAAACTCACCCTGATCCGCAACTCGGTGGACGGCGAGCGCTTCCATCCGGGGCTGCGCGCCGAGTTCCGTGCCGGCGTGCGCCAACAGTTGAAGATCCCCGAGGCCGCGAACGTCGTGGCCTACGTGGGCTCGGGATTCGAACGCAAGGGCGTGGGCGTGCTTCTCGAAGCGCTGGCGCGCGTGGAGCCCGGCACCTGGGCCCTCGTGGTCGGCGCCGACAAGCGCGCCGCGCGCTACGCCCAGCGCGCCCAGGCACTTGGAATCGCCGAGCGCGTGCGCTTCGTGGGCGCGGCCTCGGACGTGCGCCCGTACTACGCCGCGGCCGACAGCTTTGCACTCCCGTCGCTCTACGATCCGTTCCCGAACGCCGCCCTCGAAGCCATGGCCTGCGGGCTCCCGGTCGTGACCTCGACGAAGTGCGGCACTTCCGAGCTGGTCCGCGAGGGCGAGAACGGCTTCGTGCGCGACGCGCTCGACGTCCCGGGGCTGGCGGATGCCCTCGCGAAGCTCGATCCATCGACCGCCCGGCGCCTCGGCGAGGCCGCCCGCGAAACCGTCGCGACCCTGACGCCCGAGGCCATGGCCCGCGAATACATCGACCTCTACGCGCGCCTCCTGCGAAAATAGCGCGATGGACCTCTACAAACGCCTGCTGACCTACGTCTGGCCCTACCGCGGGGCCCTCGCGATCGGCGTGCTCGCGATGATCGTGGGCGGCCTGGCCGACGCCGCGCTGGTGAAGATCACCGGCCCGCTGGTGAACGAGCTCTTCGTGAACCGCAACCGGGAGCTCGCGATCCTCCTGCCGCTCGCCGTGATCGCGGTCTTCGTGGTGTCGGGGGTCGCGTCCTTCACGTCGGGCTACATGTCGCAGTGGGTGTCGAACAAGGTGATCCTCGACCTGCGCGGGCTGATGTTCGCCAAGCTCCTTCGCCTTCCCCCCGCGTGGTTCGACGAGGCCACGAGCGCGCGCCTGGTGACGAAGTTCACCAACGACGTGACCAACATCGCGGCGGCCTCGACCTCGGTGCTGACCGTGATCGTGCGCGACACGGTGACCATCATCGCGTTGATCTCGATCCTCATCTACTCCAACTGGCGCCTGACCCTCATCGCCCTCGCCGTCATCCCGCCCACCGCGCTGGTGGTGCGCATCTTCGGAAAGCGGCTGCGCGCGACCAGCCGCGCCAGCCAGCAGGCGATCGGCGGCATCGCCGCGGTGCTGGACGAGACCATCGCCAACCTGCGCGTGGTGAAGATCTTCGGCGGGCAGGACTACGAGTCGAAGCGCTTCAACGAAGCCAACGAGCGCATCCGCCGCTACAACATGAAGCAGTCGGTGGCCGCCTCGGCAAGCGTGCCGATCACGCAACTGCTCGTGGCCTGCAGCGTGGCCGCGATCATCTACTTCGCCGCGCAGCAGGCGCTCTCGGGCAACACCGACGTCGGCACGTTCGTGGAGTTCATCGCCGCCACGGGCATGCTGCTGCAGCCGATCAAGCGCCTCACCGGCGTGAACGAGCACATCCAGAAGGGCCTCGCGGCGGCGGAGAGCGTCTTCGGCCTGATCGACGAGAAGACCGAGGACGACGCCGGCACGGTCTCGATGGCGCGCTCGAAGGGCGAAGTCGCCTACGAAGGCATCACGCTCTCCTACCGCGGCGGCTCGAAGCCCGCGCTGGAAAACGTGTCGCTCGCGATCCGCGCCGGCGAAACGGTGGCCCTCGTCGGAGCCTCGGGCAGCGGCAAGACGAGCCTGATTCATTTGCTGCCGCGCTTCTACCATCCCGACGCGGGCCGCATCACCATCGACGGCCACGACCTCGAATCGCTCACGCTGGAGAGCCTGCGCCGGCAGATCTCGCTCGTGTCGCAGAACGTGGTGCTGTTCAACGACACGGTCGCCGCCAACATCGCCTACGGGCGCCTCGAGAAGACCGCCGAGGCCGACATCGTCCGCGCCGCCGAAGCCGCGCATGCGATGGAATTCATCCGCGAGCTCCCCGAGGGACTCGCCACGCCGATCGGCGAGAACGGCGCCAAGCTCTCGGGCGGGCAGCGCCAGCGCATCGCGATCGCGCGCGCCATCCTCAAGGACGCGCCGATCCTGCTGCTGGACGAGGCGACTTCGGCGCTGGACACGGAGAGCGAGCGCGCGGTGCAGTCCGCGCTCGACGCGCTGATGAAAGGCCGCACCACCATCGTGGTCGCGCACCGGTTGTCCACCGTGGAATCGGCGGACCGCATCGTGGTGCTCGCGCACGGGCGGATCATCGAGATCGGCAGCCATCGCGAGCTGCTCGGGCTGGGCGGCGTGTACTCGGGGCTGCACCGCCTGCAGTTCGCGGGCGCATGAAGATCCTGCACACCGAATCGTCCCTCGGCTGGGGCGGGCAGGAGATCCGCGTGCTCACCGAGGCCCGGGGTGTGGCGCGCGCCGGCCACGAGGTGCTGCTCGCCGCGCCGGTCGAGTCGCGCATCCACGGGGAAGCGAAGCGCTTCGGCGTCGAGGCGGTGGCCCTGCCCATCGGACGCAAGGGCGTGACGGGCCTCGCCGCGCTGCGCAGGCTCCTCGGGCAATCCGCGTTCGACGTGGTGAACACGCACAGCTCCACCGATTCCTGGCTGTCCGCCCTCGCGCGCGCCACGAGCGGGTCGAAGGCCGCGATCGTCCGCACGCGCCATATCTCCGCGTCCGTCCCACGCAACGCCACGACGCGCTGGCTCTACCGGCAAGCCGACCGCATCGTGACCACCGGGGAGAAGCTGCGGTTGCAGGTGATCGAGGAGGCGGCCGTCGCGCCGGATCTCGTGGTCTCCGTGCCGACGGGCATCGACCTCGCGTGTTTCCATCCCGGGGAGCGCGCGGCCGCGCGGGCCGCCACGCAACTGCCCGCGGATGCGCTCGTCGTGGGCATCGTGGCCACGCTCCGGAGCTGGAAGGGCCATCGCTATCTCATCGAAGCGATCGCGGCGATGCACCGCGCGGACGTGCGGCTCGTCGTCGTCGGCGATGGGCCGCAGCGCGAAGCGCTCGAAGCCCTCGCCCGCGAACGCCATGTTCCCGCGGTCTTTGCCGGCAACCAGGACGATGTCGCGCCGTGGCTGCAGGCCCTCGACCTTTTCTGCCTGCCGTCGTATGCGAACGAGGGCGTGCCGCAGGCGCTGATGCAGGCGATGGCGTGCGGGCTCCCGGTGATCACCACCGACGTGGGCAGCATCGGCGAGATCGTCACCGACGGCGTCACCGGCCTGCTCGTGACGCCGCAGGATGCCGCCGCGCTGCGTTCCGCGATCGAGGCGCTGCTGGGCGATGCGGATCGCCGGCGCGCGCTCGGAGAATCCGCCGCCGCGCGCGCCCGTGAACGGTTCGGCGAGGCGCTCATGGTGGAGCGCATGATCGCGGCGTTCGAAACCGCACGAAGCGCGAAACGCTGATGGGCGAGCGCTTCACCACGCGCCGCATCGCCGTCACGCGCGCCTTCACGCGCCGCATCGCGGCGCCGGGCACGCGCGAGGCCCCGCGCGACCCGAGGCGCATCCTCGTCGCGCATAACCTTCTCCTGGGCGACACCGTGATGCTGACGCCGCTGCTGGCCAAGCTGCGCGCGAACCATCGCGAGGCGGACATCGCCTTGCTGGCCCACCCCGCGTTCGTTCCGCTCTACGCGAACCGACCGTACGGCGTGCGCGCCCTGCCCTTCACGCCCCACGAGGCCGCGACCACGATGCGCCTCCTCGGAGAACCGGCCTTCGACCTTGCGTTCGTCCCCGGCGACAACCGCTATGCGTGGCTCGCCGCCGCCGCCGGGGCCCGCCACATCGTCGCGCACGATGGCGACACGCCGTGGACCAAGAGCTGGTTCGTGGACGACGCGCAGCCGTACTCGTCGCAACCGGCCACCTGGGGCGACATGGTCGCGGCGCTCGCGCGGGGCAACGACCCCGAGCCCTTCCGCGCCGGCGATTGGCCCGCGCCCCGGAGTGCTCCTTACGACGCGCCCCGCGCCCCGTACGCCGTGCTTCACGTCGGCGCCAGCACACCGCTCAAGCAGTGGCTGCCCGAGCGCTGGCGCGCCCTGGCCGAGGCGCTCGAGCAACGCGGGCTCACCGTCGTCTGGAGTGGCGGCCGGGGCGAGGAAGGCCTCGTCTCCGCATGCGATCCCGACAAGCGCCGCACGTCGTACGCCGGGCGCCTCGACCTCGCGCAACTGTGGCACCTGCTGAAGGGGGCCGCACTGCTCGTCGCCCCGGACACCGGCGTGACGCACGTGGGCCGCACCGCGTTCACGCCCACCGTGACGCTCTACGGCCCGGGGTCCGCCGTGATCTGCGGGCCGGGAAATTTCTGGCGCGAAGTCCCGATGCGCTCGGTGACGGTCGATCCCTTTCCGTGCCGCGACCAGAAGATTCTCTTTCGCCGGGAGATCGCGTGGGTGCGCCGCTGCGGGCGGTCCACGAGCGAGTGCCCGGAGCCGAAATGCATGCATGCGATCGGCGTGGAGGCCGTGCTCGCGGCCGCCGACGAGATCCGCAAGCGATGAAGGCCTCGGAGCTCGTGGCTTTCCACGACGGCGCCGCGCCGCCGTCGCGCGAAGCGCCGTGGCCCCCCATCGAGGAAAACCACGCCGCCAACGCGAAGCTCTGGGATGAAGAAGATCTCGCACGGCGGCGCCACGCGCCCGATGCGGAGATCGTGGCGAACAAGCGCGCCATCGACCGGTTGAACCAGCAGCGCAACGACGCGGCCGAGCGCATCGACGAAGCGTTCCTGGAGCGGTTCGCGGGCCAGTTGCGCGACGAAGCGCGGCTGCATTCGGAGACGCCGGGCATGATCGTCGACCGCCTCTCGATCCTCGCGCTGAAGATTCGCGCGATGGGCGCGCAGGCCGCACGCACCGACGCCAACGCATCCCACCTCGCGGCCTGCCGCGACAAGCTCGCGCGCCTTCGCGAACAGCGTGCCGACCTCGCGCGGTGCCTGGACGAGTTGCTCGCCGATTGCGCCGCGGGCCGCGCGCGCTTCAAGGCCTACCGGCAGTTCAAGATGTACAACGACCCGGCGCTGAATCCGAATCTTCGGAAATGACGGGATCCCCGACGGAGCCTGCCCCCGAATGATCTTGTCGGGGGCGGGGATGACGGTGCGCCAGTCGCTCCAGCCGCTCAGCGACGAGATCGTCGTCCAGCTCCGCGACGCTGGTCTGCGCCTCGAGCACGTCGACGCGCTCGCCCACCGGTCCCCATTGCGAAGGATGCGGCGACACGTTGGTCTGCGCGAAGAGCCCCAGCACGCCGCCCGGGCTCGCCGCCGCGAGGTGCATGAGGCCGCTGTCGGGAAACACCGATGTGCGCGCGTGCCACAGCAGCGCCACCGTGGGTTCGAGGTCGCCGCGAAACGGATGGATGTACGGCAGGCCGCTCGCGACGATCGGTTCGGCCACGTCGTCGTCGCCGGGATACACCGCGTTGTCCGCGCGCCCCGGCGTCCACACGAGCAGCGTATGCAAACCAAGGCCCTCGTGGAGCTTTCGCGCCCAGCGCAACACCTGCGCGGCATCGGGACGGCGGTGCGGGCGGCGCGCGCCCAGGCCGATCGCCACGAAGCCGCGCGGCTCGACGCGATGGGCCGCGAGCCACGCACGCGCCTGGTCCAGCGAAGCCCCGGCGGGGCGATAGACCGGATGCGGAATCACTTCGGGCATGGGGATCCCGAGCGGGGCGAGCAGCCGCACCATGCGCTCGTGCTCATGGCCCTCGCGGGGCGCGGGAAGCGGGTCGGTCACGAACGGACCTTCTTCGCCCGCGAAGGCGATGGTGCGGCGCGCCCCGCTCCACAGCGCACGGCGCGCGGCCCGCGGCGAGACTTCACCCCCCGCCGCGATCGCGACGTCATAGCGCCTCCCGCGCAGCCTTGCGATGAGCGCCGCCTGCTGCAGGCCGCCGGCCACCGAGATGCGCGATCCGATGCGGGCCCGGCGATAGGTCCAGATCCGGTCCACGTCGCGATTGCCCGCCAGCAGCCACGCGTTGTAGTCGCTGGCGAGAAGCTCGATGCGGGCGTGCGGAAGCGCCTCGCGCAGCACGCGCAGCATCGGCGTGGCCAGCAGCAGGTCGCCGATCTTGTCGCGCTTGACGACCAGGATCTTCAAGGGGTCAACGGAAGGGATATTCAGGCGTTGGAAAGGAACTCGGATGCGTCCGAGGGGTCTGGAACCTAGAATAGCGGTAAATCCGGCCACGCCCGGCGCCCGTACCCTCCCAAGGAACTCCCCCGATGATCCGCCACCTCACCGCCCTCCTCCTGGCCGCCCTGGCCGGCACCGTCCTCGCCGCCGGGGAGGCCCCGCTGGTCGTACACGGCGAGGTCGTCGTGGGCGAGAAGGCCCGCCCGGTGGCCCAGCTGCGCCTGGGCGATGCGGCCACGGTCCCGGTGGCCATCCTGGCCCCCCTCCAGGACAGCGAGATCGAGCCCCTTCGCAAGGCCAATCGCAAGTCCTCGGCAAAGCGCCTGATGATCGGCGTGAACCGCACGGTGGAATCCATGGTGGGCCCCAAGGCCGCGCGCTCGGCCTGGCAGCCGGTGGACGGGGGCCATGCGGCGCGCTTCTCGGTTTCTTCCCCGGATGCGGCCGCGGTTCGCCTGGCCATCGACCTCACGGGCACGCCGACGGATGTGGAAATGGTGTTCCTGGGCTCGGCCGGCACGGAGCTCTTCGGCCCCGTGCGCGTGGGCAGCATCGTCGATCGCACCGGCCCCTGGTGGTCGCCGCCCACGGAGGGCGCAACGCAGACGGTGGAGGTGTTCGTGCCGGCGGGCATCGATCCCGCGTCGGTGTCGATGCGCTTCACCCGCGTCTCGCACCTGTTCACCTCGGCCGGGAGCGGGTTCCGCAAGCGCGCCGTCGACATCGGCGATGCGGGCTCCTGCAACAAGGACATCGCGTGTGCGATCAATCCGTCGGCCGCGTTCCTCACCGCCCGCAACGCCACCGCGCAGATGGTGTTCAACGTGGGCGCCGGCGTGGGCCTTTGCACGGGCACGTTGATGAACGACACGGACACGTCCACCCAGACGCCGTGGTTCTACAGCGCCAACCACTGCTTCGAGAACGAGGACCCGCCCTATCGCACGCCGACGCAGATGCAGGTCATCGCCAACACGCTCACCACGTACTGGTTCTTCGAAGCGGCTTCGTGCGGCAGCCTCGCGACGCCCCCCATCGTCACGCGAACCGGCGGCGCGACGCTCGTCTTCAACAGCCAGCCGCGCGATGTGCTGTTCCTGCGCCTGAACGACACGCCGCCCGCCGGGGCCACGCTGATCGGCTTCGACGCGAATCCGTTCGTCGTCAACGAGACCGGCACCGACTTCCACCACCCGCAGGGTGACCTCAAGAAATTCTCCCAGGGCTCGGTGGTCGGATTTTCCACGCCCTTCACCGGGGCCGTGGCGAACGGATACACCGAGATTCGCTGGACCACCGGCACCACGGAAGGCGGCAGCAGCGGCTCCGGGTTGCTCGCATTCAGCGGCAGCGAGTACCTGCTGCGAGGCGGCCTGTGGGGCGGCTCGGCGTTGTGCACCAACCCGAACGGCACCGACAACTTCTCGCGCTTCGACCTCGTCTACCCGCAACTGGCGCCCTACCTCGGGTACGTGCCGTTCGCGAACTTCACCGACCTCTGGTGGGGCGGCGAATCGCAGTCGGGCTGGGGCCTGAACCTGACCCAGCACGCCAGCAACATCATCTTCGGCGTCTGGTACACGTATGACGCGGCCGGCAAGCGCCAGTGGATCGTGATGCCGGGCGGGCAATGGACGTCGTCGAGCACGTTCACCGGCGCGCTCTACATCACCTCCGGCCCGCCGTACAACGCGCCGTTCAACACGGCCAACTTCCACATCACCCCGGTCGGCACGGGAACGCTGACGTTCTCCAACGCCAATACCGGAACGTTCGCCTTCACGGTGAACGGCGTTTCCGGCACGAAGTCGATCGTCCGCCAGCCCTACTAAGCGCCGGGCATGCCGGCGCGCCTCTCGGCCGCGATCGTCACGTACCGGCCGGACCTCGCGTTGCTGCAACGCACGCTCGCCACGCTGGCGGGCGCTGCGCTGCGCGCGCGCGAGGCCGGCGAGCTGTCGGAAGCCTCGCTCTTCCTCGTGGACAACGGTCCCGACAGCGCATCGGCCGCGGTGCGCGAGACGCTGGCCGCGTGGCCCTCGGAGTTGGGGCCCGCGCATTTCGTCACGGGCCACGGCAACGTCGGCTACGGCCGCGGCAACAACCTCGTCCTCCCCGGCCTCGCCTCGGATGTGCACCTTGTCCTGAACCCGGACGTCGAGCTCGATCGCGACGCGCTCGCCGCCGGCCTGCGCACGCTGCGCGAGCATCCGGACGTGGGCCTCGTCGCGCCGGACGTGCACGCACCCTCCGGTGAACGCGAATTCCTCTGCCGCCGCCCTCCCACCGTGTGGGTGCTCTTCCTGCGCGGGTTCGCGCCTGCGTTCCTGCGCCGGCGTTTCGCGGCCGATCTCGCGCGCTACGAGATGCGCGACACCCTCGGCGACCGGCTCGTGAAGGGCGTGCCGATCGCGAGCGGCTGCTTCCAGCTGGTCCGCACGCCGCTCTTCGCCCGCCTGGGTGGATTCGACCCGCGCTACTTCATGTACTTCGAGGACTACGACTTCAGCCTGCGCGTGGCGCGCGAATCCTCGATCGCCTTCGAGCCCGCGGCGCGCATCGTGCACCACGGCGGGGGCGCGGCCCGGAAGGGCGTTCGGCACCTCGCGTGGTTTTTCGCTTCGGGCTTCAAGTTTTTCTCGCGCCATGGGTGGCGCTGGAGGTAAGGCGAAAGGCGTCCTCCGCAGATAAACGTAGATAAACGCCGATGACCCCCTCAAGCAGACAGAAAGGACATTGGGGTTTGACCCAGTTCTTCTTGTTGTTGCTGGAGGAGTTCATCGGCGTCTATCTGCGTTTATCTGCGGAGGACGCCTTGGTAATGGTCCCGACAGGGACTACCCAACGGACTGAAGGAAATCCTCGAGCGCCCGCACCGGCTCATCGCGGCCGAAGAGATCCCCATGCGCGGCGACGATGCGCGCGGACAGATCCTGTCGCCGCGTCCGATCGCTCGCCACGGAAACGGCCCGCTCGACGTACTCGTCCCGGCTGGACGTGATCAACTCCGGCACCCCGAGCGCCTCGAGCATCGCCTGGCTTTGGCGCCCGCGCATCTGCGTGCCGGGTAGCGTGACGACGGGCAGGCCGACCGCCAGGGCATCGAGCGTGGTGTTGCCGCCCGACCAACGCAGCGTGTCGAGCATCACGTCGCACAGGCGGTTCAGCGCGAGGTAGCGGCCGTGCGGCAGGAAGGGCATCGCGAAGCGCGAGCGCTCGACGAGATCGAGGCCGCGCGCCTCGAAGTGCGGCGCGAGGCGCGCCGCGAACGTATCGGTCAGCACCTCGTGGTTCGAGCCGAACATCAGCAGCAGGGCCTTCGGGTCGCGCGCGATCGTCTCGGCGATGAGCGCGTCGTTGTCCGGATGGATCTTGAAGAGCGACTGCGGCACCAGGTAGACGTGCGCGTCGTCCGGAAGGCCGAAGTCCGCGCGCGTTGCGGTTTCCTCGCCGGAGGGCACGCCGTAGTTCGTGCCCAGCCCCGGCAGCAGCGTGAGGCGTTCGCTGTAGTGCTCCTGGGCCTGCTTGCGCTCCATCGCCTCGCACGAGATGAACCAGTCGATCTCGGGATGCCCCGTGGTGTCCGGATGGCCCCAGCCCGCGCATTGGACGCGCGCCAGGCGCAGGCTCGCGAGCGTGAACGTGTCCGGATGCATGCCGAGCTCCGGATACACGAGGATGTCCAGGTCGTCGCCCGACACTTCCCGCGCGAGCGTGAGCGTGGGCCGGCCCGGCAGGTGGCGGAAGTGGTCGGCGGCGGCGGCAATGCGTTTCGTGTCCTCGGCCACCCACTCGTTGGTGTAGTAGACGAAGACCTCGAAGCGGCTGCGGTCGAGCTTCGTGATCCACGAGGCGAAGTAGCGCCCCACGGTGCAGTTGAAGAAGAAATGGCTCAGGAAGCCCACGCGGATGCGGCCGCCGCGTTCGCGCGGCTTGCGCGGCTCGTAGAGTTCCGGCACGGCATGGCCGAGCACGCTCTTCAGGAACGCACCGTAGCGCTTCTGCAATTCGATGTCGTCGCCGCCCTGGTACGCGAGGTAGAAGTTGGTCCAGCGCGCGTCCGAGAGCGCCGCGCCGGGATTGGCGAAGCGGAAGTCCGGCCTCCCCGCGTCCAGCCGCGCGAGGCCATCGGCGTATTCGGCACGCAGCGTCGCGAGGCGCTCGGCGCTCTCGTAGACGGCGGGCAGCAGCAGGTTGGCCCCGAGCGCCGCACGAAGGCTGCTCCCCATCTGTTGCGACAGCGTTCGATATTCGTTGCGCGCGGCGTCGAAGCGCCCGGTCTCGGCGAGCAGTTCCGCGAAGGCCGCGCGGGCCTTCGCGTTGTTGGGGGCCGAGCGCACGGCCGCCCCGTAGGCCTGCAGGGCCGGGCCGGGTTCGCGCTTGCGCCGGTGCAGGTCGCCCAGCAGCAGGTACGCCTCGGTGAGGCGCGGGTCGAGCTTGAGCGCCGCCTGCACGTGCTCCAGGGCGCGCGCGTTGTCGTACTTGAGGTTGTAGTGGCGCGCGATGTTGAAGTGCGCGAGCGCGTAGCGCGGGTCGATCGACAACGCATGCTTGAACGTGCGCACCGCCTCTTCGCCGCGGTCCACCGCAAGCAGGGCCAGGCCCATTCCGTTCCAGGCACGCAGGTTGCGCGCATCGATGCTCGCCGCGGCGCGATAGGACTCGAGCGCCGCATCCGGCCGGCCCAGGTCCATGCGAACGTTGCCCGACTCCACCAGCGGCGCGGCCCACTTGGGCGATGCCGCGGCGGCACGCACATAGCAACCATCGGCCGCGGCCAGCGCGCCGAGGTCGTGGTGGATGCTGCCCTGCAAGTAGAGGTACGGGGCTTGTTCGCCGCCCTCCGCGATGGCGCGCTCCGCACTGGCGCTCGCGGCGTCGAGGCGACCGGCCTGGTGCTCGGCCATGCCCTTCATGTGCCAGAGCGAGGCATCGGCCGGCTGGTCCGCGAGCACGGCTTCGTAGCCGCGGATCGCATTGTCGAGTTCGCCGCGCTGGTGCTGCGCGCGCGCCTCGAGGATGCGCGGATCGCTGCTCATCGCACCTCGCCCTCCACCTCGACGAGCAGGCGTTCATACAGGGCCTCGAGCGACCGCGTGAACGTCACGGCATCGCACAGCGGCGAGGCGGCGACGCGTTCGCGCAATCCGGTCGAGAGCGCGAGCAATCGGGGACGGTCGTTCGCGAGCGCCACCGCACGCGCGACATAACCCGCGCGATCGGGCGCAACGAGCTCGTCCAGGCCCGCGGCGCGCAGGATGCCCGCGCCCTGCCGGCCCACGAGCGTCTCGCCGCGCAGCGTGATCACGGGCCGCGCCATCCACAGGGCCTCGAGCGTCGTGATGCCGCCGTTGTAGGGGAAGGTATCCAGCACGATGTCCACGCCGGAGAGCTCGCGCAGCATCCACTCGTGGCTGTCCTGCGCACGAAGCTCGATGCGCGCGGCGTCGATGCCGCGGCGCGTGAACGCCTCCGCGACGGCCACGCGGGCCGCCGGATCGCCGAGCGTGTCGTTCTTCAGCAGCAGGCGGCTGCCCGCGACACCCTTCAACACTTCGGCCCAGGCGTCGAACGCAGCCTCCGTGACCTTCGACAGGCGCGCGAAGGAAGCAAACGTCACGGGTGCGCCGAGCGCGGCCGGCGGCGGCGACACCGGTGGTGCGTAGACGGGTGCCGCATAGACATAGCGCACCGGGCCCACCGAACGCGGCTGCTCGACGAAACGCTGCGTGAACGGGGCTTCGAGCGCGGCGGCGTCGGTGACCAGGACATCGATCGCTTCGACGCCGGTGGTGTTGAAGTAATCGAGCCAGCTCACGGCCGCGCGGGCCGGCCGATGCGCGAAGGCCGGCAGGCGGTTGCCGGGCGTATGGCCCGCGAGGTCGACGAGGATATCGATGTGGTCAGCTTCGACCAGGGCGGCGAGCGCTGCGTCGTCGAGCGCGTTGGTCTCGCGCCACGCGTCGGCCAGCGACTGCATCTGCTGGGTGGTCGCGTCGCGTTCCTCGACCTGCGCGTAGCAGGCGATCTCGAAGCGCGCGCGGTCGTGGTTCTCCAGCACCGGCAGCAGCGCGAAGGCCATCGAGGAGCGCTGGAAACGTGGCGAAACGTAACCCACGCGGATCTTGCGGCCGGCTTCGCGCGCGGGCCGCGCCTTGCGCGGCGAACTGGCCGCGTGGCGCCGTCCCCACTCGAGGTGGGCCGCGTGCACGGCGTCGGCGCCGAATTCGTCTCCGTACTGCATGAGGAACAGCGCCTGGCTCTCGATCGCCATCGCGCCTTCGGGGTCGCGCCGCGCGGCTTCGTGGAACGCTTCCACCGCGTCGACACGCCGCGCGAGCTTGGCGGCCGCGTTGCCCGCGCCGATCAGCGGGTCGGCCCAGGCCGGCAGCAGCGCGGCCGCCTGCCGGAACTGGCCCAGCGCCTCGGTCCAGAGACCCGCGCGCGATTGCGCGATGCCGAGCCAGTAGCGCGCTTCGGCCGACGCGGGGTCGTTCTCGACGGCGACGCGCAGTTCGGCCGCGGCGCCCTCGTCATCGCCCTGGAGGCCGCGGGCGCGCCCGAGGTTCAGGTGCGCTTGCGCATGCCCGGGCACGATCTCCAGCGCCTTGCGCGCGGCGACCTCGGCTTCCAGCGGCCGCCCGGCGTGAAGCTGCACGGCCGCGAGGTTGTTCCAGAGCCGCGCGTCGGCGGGCTTCAGGCGCGTGGCGATGGCGAGCGCCCAGACCGCGTCGTCGAACGCACCGCGCAACGTCGCGAGTTCGGCGAGCCGTGCCCAGCCGGCCACCAGCTTGGGATCGAGGCGCACGGCTTCGCGAAGCGATTCCTCCGCGTCCGCGTGCCGCCCGAGTTGTTCCAGCGCATCGGCCAGCGCGAGGCAAGCCACGGGCAGGCGCGTGACGGCCAGCGTCCGGCGCAGCAGCGGTTCGGCATCCCCGGGCCGCCGGCGCTCGAGCGCAAGGACCCCGAGCTGGAAAAGTGCGCGTGCGTTCGTGGGTTCGTTCTCGACGACCCCGCGCAGGATCGCGTCGGCTTCGTCGAGCCGCCCGGCGCGCTGGTGCTCGGTGGCGAGGCGCAGGCTTTCGGCCGCGTCGACGGCGCTCATCGGCCGCCCCGCACGACGACCGCGTCCTGCGCGATCCAGAAGGTATTCGGATGGATCTCGACACGCGCGCCGGGAATGGCCGCGCCGATCTCGCGGCGAACGCGCTCCCAGGTGGCGAACGTGGTGCCGTACTCGTCCGTGCTGAGCGCGGATTGCTCGCTGCTGCGCAGGAAGCAGCCGCCGTCCGCGTCGAGCGGAACGTTGTGCTCGATCGCGTACGCCGGGCTGTGGATCGAAAAGATCAGCAGGCCGCCGTCTTCGAGGGCCGCGGCGAAGTGCGCGAGCCAGCGCTGCCACGCGTGCAACGGCACGTGCGTGAAGAACGAGAGGATGAAGATGAGCTCGTAGCGCCGGGGCCAGGTGATGCGCTCCGGGTTCGTGGCCGAGTCGAAGGCCTCGACGCCGAAGCGCTCGCGCGCGAAGTCGGTGGAGCCCGGAAGCACGTCCGAGCACGTCACGCGCCCGGGCAGCACGCGCGTGAGGTGGCGCGTGAAGCGTCCGAAGCCCGAGGCGAATTCGAGCATCGAGCCCACGCCCGTGAGCGGCTTGCCCTCGCGCTCGAGCAGCGGCATCAGTTCGGCCAGCGTGCGCCAGCCGTCGGCGAGGTATTCGCGGATCGGATTGCGCGCGATGTCCTGCGAAGCGAAGAAGCGATAGATGTCGTCGCGCTCGTCGATCACGCAGTCGATGTTCATCCAGCGGCCGTACGCATGGCTCGAACGCAGGCGCTCGAGCGCGTTGTGCGCTTCGAGGCATCCCGCGTCGAGGAGGCGGGCCTGGTGGTAGAACTCGCCGGCTTCGAGCGGCGCATTCGCCTCGAGCGCGCGGGCGCGTTCCAGCAGCGCGCGGACCTGCTCCACGGCGGGATTCATGCGTCGCTCCCGCGACCCGCGGACCAGGCGTGCGGCAATTCGACCAGCCCGAAGTCGCGGGTCTGCCCGGTGACCGTGAACTCGCGCTCGACCGTATCGAAGAGGCGCAGGCCCTGCGCATCCAGCACGTGGCCGCGCGCGCGGTAGCGGCCCGGCAGCAGCGGCAGGCCTTCGAAGCGCAGCGCGAAGCCGAAGCGCGTGGGTTCGATCCGCGCGGGGACGAATCCGTCCTCGTTGGTGAGCGCGCCGAAGACCGGCGTCCCGTCGATGCGCACCAGCCCCACGAGCACGACGGGCGCCTGGTCGTCGGGCTCGAACGCGAGGCCCTGCACCACGAGGGTCTCGCCCTTCGCGAACACGTCGGCACGCGTGCCGTCCGCGCGCTCGGTCCAGAGCTCGGCGATGCGCGGCACGCGGCCATCGGGTGCCACGACGCGGGCCACGCGCTCCGTGCGGGTCTTCTCCTCGTGGTACGCGAGGTACTCGCGCGTCACGTCGAAGCGGTCGCCCTGCATGCGGGCCTGGCCGTGGTGGATCCACAGCGCCTTGGAACAGAGAGTCTGGATATGGAACATGCTGTGCGAGCAGAGGAGGAGCGTACCGCCGTCGGAGAGGTAGCGTTCCAGCCACGCGATGCACTTCTTCTGGAACGACTCGTCGCCCACGGCGAGGATCTCGTCGGTGATGAGGATGTCGGGCCGCAGCGCCGTGGCCACCGCGAAGCCCAGGCGCACCACCATGCCCGACGAGTAGTGCTTGATCGGCTCGTCGATGTGCGAGCCGATGTCGGCGAAGGCGATGATCTCGTCGACCTTGCCCCGGGTCTCGCGGCGGGACAACCCGGCCAGCGCGCTGGCGAGGTCGATGTTCTCGCGCCCGGTGTACTCGGGATGGAAGCCGCTGCCCAGTTCGATCAGCGCGCCGATGCGCCCGTCGATGCCGACCGTGCCGCGCGAGGGCCGCACGATCCCGGCGATGACCTTCAGCAACGTCGACTTGCCCGCGCCGTTCTCGCCCACGAGCCCGAGCGACTCGCCGCGGCGCACTTCGAGGTCGATGCCATCCAGCGCCTGGAACCGGGGACCGTCGTTGCGGCGCGCCAGGAGGGCCGCCAGCGTGCGCAGGCGGTCGCCCCCGGAGGCGACCTTGGGGTAGTCCTTGCCGATGCCCTGGAGGCGCACCAGGACGTCGCCGCGGGCCGCGCTCATGGCGCCTCCCCCAGGGCTCGCAGCGATTCGTAGAAGTCGAGCACGCGGGCGCGGGAGGACAGGGGTGCCCCGTACGCGTGGAAGGCACCCGCCGGCGCATCGAGCTCCGGGAACTTGGCCTGGAAGCGCGGTAC
Organism: Betaproteobacteria bacterium GR16-43; assembly: GCA_001953215.1. GTDB lineage: Bacteria > Pseudomonadota > Gammaproteobacteria > Burkholderiales > Usitatibacteraceae > Usitatibacter. Next base: position 1,622,208 of record CP019169.1, on the reverse strand, counting down.
GAACGCACGCCAGGCGTCGTCGAAGCGGCCTTCGCTCGCATGGACCGCCACCACGCCGGTTGCGACGGCGAGCGAAAGGCCGGCCCGGTGCGCCCGGTAGGTGAAATCGAGGTCGTAGAAATGGAAGCCGTCGAACGTGGCCGCGTCGAATCCGATGGCGAGCGCCGCTTCGCGCCGTGCCGCGAGCAGGACGCCGTCGAGCGCCTGCATGCCGCCGAGCAAGCCGGATTCCGTGCTGAAGAGCGTGGCATCCCAGCGGCCCGCATGGCGTGCCGACGGGTAGGCGATCCAGCCGTGCAGGTGCGGATGCCCGGCCCAGGTCACTCCCGGGCCGGCCACGCGCCGGCTGCCGGCCAGGCCCACGATGTCGTGGGATGCGAGGGCCGCATCGAGGACCTCGAAGGGGTGCGGCGAAATCAGCTCGACGTCGTCATGGGTGAACACGACGAGCGGGTGGCGCGATTGCGCGAGCCCGCGCGTGTAACCCTCGGCCATCGAGCGGGCGTCGCGGATCACGATGAATTCGTGCTCGCGCCCCTCGAGGGCGGCCGCGTAGTTGGCGCGCATCGCCGCTTCGCGCGCCGGGTCGATGCTGCAGCAAACGATGGAGATGGCGCGGCGATCCTGCACCGGAGCTGCCGATGCCTTGGGTGCCGGCAATCCCTCCCCTTCCTCGACCGCCACCGCGATCGTCTCGACCAGTTTCTGCACCGCTTCGAAGTCCGTCGGCTCGAGGCTCGCGGCACGGCGGAAGGCGAGCGCCGCCTCGCGCCACTGGCGTTCGCGCTTGAGCGCGATGCCGTGGTTGAACCAGGCCGTCCCGTCGCGCGGCGCGGCTTGCGGGCCGGGCAGGTTCACACGAAGTCCTCGAAGTGGGGCGCCAGGCGGTTGAAGAACCACAGGCCCAGGAAGAACACGGCGAGGCAGATCGCGGCCGCGACCAGGTCGCCCACGGCGAAACCGGAACCCTGGATCAGCACCTCGCGCATCCGTTGCGAGAAGTACGCCGGCGGCGAGGCCTGCACCCACGCGCGCACGCCCTCGGGCAGGATCGAGGCCGGATAGAGGATCGGCGTGGCGTAGAAGCCGATCGTGAGCGCGATGCCGATGCCATGCTCCACGTCGCGCATCAGCGCCTGCAGGGCCGCGAGGAATGCCGCGAGGCCGGTGGCGAACGCGAGGTACGGCAGGAGCAGGACGAGTGCCACGGGAATCGTGGAGAGGTGGATGCCTTCGCCCATCGCGCGCAGCACCACGAGCACCACGAGGAAGCCCACGAGGTGCACGCAGTAGCCCGCGAGCACCGTCGAGTAGACCAGCAGGCGATGCGGGAAAGCGACTTTGCGAATGAGGCCCGCGTTGGCGGTGACGGCGGACGAGCCGCGGCTCAACGCCTCGGAGAACATGATCCAGGGCCACAGGGCCACCGCGACGAACGAGGTGTAGTTCACGCTCGCGAATTCGGCGGGCACGCCGGCGCGGAAGACCTGGCTGAAGACGAAGGCGAAGATGGCGAGCTGCGCCAGCGGATGCAGCAGGGTCCACGCGAGGCCGCTCACGCTGCCGGCGTAGCGGTTCATCACCTCGCGGCGCGTGAACGCGGCCAGCAGCCAGCGATAGCGGGCGGGACTTTCGAGGGCGTTTGCGGGATCGATCATCGCCGGGGCGGCGGCTCCGGACGGGACAAGGCTCAAGCCGTCTTGGCGGCCTTCTCTCGCTGGGTCACGTTGTTCATGCGCTTCTGCTCGTCGAACCAATCCTGCGCATAGTCGCACTTTTCGTACTCGGCGAAATACGGCCCGCCGCTCGTGAAGTGGACCAGCGCCGCGTCCTCGCGGTACGCGTCATAGCCGACCAGGTGGTTCCAGCGCGCCGGGAGCTCGCCGATGAGGTCGTCGGAGGCGAGCCACTTGAACTGGTGCAGCTCGAGCCCGGAGGCGTTGTTCACGTAGTCCGGGGTGAGCGTGGTGCACTTCGCGCAATTCATGAGCATGACCGAGGACCAGTTCTTCTTCTCGTACTTGGTCTGCACCCGGCCGAGGAACTTCGTCTCCTCCTTGGGCACGTGGTGGTGCTTTACCACTTGCACGGCGAAGCGTTCGTCGCGCAGCGCCCAGAGCTTCGCGATGTCGTCGCGCACGAGCATGTCGTTGTCGGTGAAGATCGCCCAGCCCTGGAACCCGCACAGGTACGGGGTGAGGAAGCGCGAGAACGAGAAGTCGGTCGAGGCGAGCGCGTTGGCCTCGCGCCAGTACAGGCCGGCGGGCTTGAGCTGGTCCAGCATCACCGGCGTGATGCTCACCGGTTGCGTGGCGCGTTGGTGGATCGAGTACGAGAGCACGCTGAAGGCCCCCGCTTCGCGCTCGTCGTAACCGATGAAGACACGGATCACGGCGGACCGTCTCCTATTTGGGGGCGGGCGAACCCGGCGCCTTGTCTTGCGGGGTCATGAGCTTCGGATCGAACGGGGTCACCAGCGCCTCGACGTTCTGGCGATGGACCAGGATGGTCGGGCTGCCGCGCACCGACTGGACGATCGCTTCGACACGGGCCTTCTGCATCCGCTCCTTCTCGGCGGCCATGATCTGCTTCTTGACCGCCTCGAACTTGGTCGTTTCCGGGGGCTTGCGGTCGATCAGGCGAATGATGTGGAAGCCGAGTTCCGACTCGACCGGCTCCGAGAGCTCGCCGGGTTTCATCTTGGCCATGGCCTGGGTGACCGGCGGGACGAAACTCTTCGCCGCATTCCAGCCGAGGTCGCCGTCGTTGCGGCGCTTGTCGGGATCGTCGGAATAGCGCCGGGCGAGCGAGAGGAAGTCTTCCTTGCCCGCGACGATCTCGGCGCGGACCTTCTGGGCCTTCTCCAGCGCCATTTCCCGGGTGCGCCCCTGGAGGTTGATGAGGATGTGCTGGAGATTGACCTGCTCCTCGGTCTTGTACTGCGAAAGGTCCGCCAGGTAGAGCTCGCGCGCGCGCCGTTCCATGTCGGGGACCGGGGCATCGCGCTCGAGCTTCTGGGTATAGAGGTCGGCCAGCAGTCCGTCCTGGAGCTGCACGAGGCGGCGCTGCACCGCCGGGTCCTTGTCGAGGCCGGCCTCGCGCGCCTTCGCGGCGAGGGTGCGCGCCAGGAAGACGCCATCGACCATGCCCGCGACGCGGTCGTAGCTCATGCGGAACTCATCGCGACGATTTTCCGGGACCCGCAGCATCGCTCCTTCGAAGTCGGCCGCGTCGACGACGATCGAGCCATCGACGAGCAGCGGGGCATCCGGGGCGAGTTTCGCGGGGGGTGCCGCGAAGGCGGCGAAAGCCAGCAACAGGGGGAAAGCGAGGATCTTGTGCTTCATCGGAATGTGCCAAAAGAAAGGCCCGCGCGCAGTATGCGCGCGGGCACTTGGGTCAGTCGAGAGTTGCGAACGCCGCGCTAGTACGCGCCGCCACCCCACTGCAGTGCGAATCCGCAGGTCGAAGCGCCGTACGCGCAGCCGTTATGCGTGAATCGCGTGTTGATGTACCAGGGACCCTCGGTGTCCGGCGCCCAGCAAGCGCCCAGCGCGTTGGACCCAGCCCGGTCGACGATGCCGGCACCCGGCTTGGACCACCAGTACATCTCGTTGTAGTTGCCGTTGGTGCGGCGGATGTTGCAGTTGTCGGTGTAGTCGCTGTTGATGACGCCCTTGCACTTGCTGATCGTCACTTCCATGACGACCGGGTTGGGCGAGTAGGCCGCCGACGATTCCCCGAACATCAGGATGCCGCTCAGCTTGTTGAGCGACGCCTGCGAAGGCAGCGGTACCGACGCGATCTGGGCGTTGGACGCCACCACCAAGGTAGGCGTGTTCTTGTTGCCGAGGGCCAGTTCGACCACATTCGATACCACCGGGCACGGGCCGACCGGCTCCGTGATGTTGATGGTCTTGGCTTCGGTGCCCGACGGTGTCACCGCGCTCACGATGCACGCTCCACCCGAAGTTGCCGGCGTCGTGATGACGATCGGCTTGTCGGTCGCGTCACCCAACGTGAAGTTGATGGGGCTCGTCGTGGATGTCGTGCAACCGCCCGACACCGTGAACGTGACGACCGCCGGCGGGGATTGGCTGCCGCCACCCGTGTGCTTCACGACGATCTCGTTGGTCGTCGTCGTCGCCTTCGCGAGCTGCGCGGGGGCGCTCAGCGAGAACGCGCCAGCGGCTGTCGGATTCGAAATGGTGACGCTTGCCGAGACTGTGCCGATGGTGGCGCCCGTAACGCCCGAGAGCGACACGGTGCACAGGACGCCAGACGCCGCCCCCGCCGTCACGGAAACGGGTTGGGAGGTGGCATCGCCAGCAGCCCAGGCAAGGGTGGGCGTGCTGGTGGTGCAATTCGGTGTGTTTGTGCCGACGTTGACGGTAGCCGCACCCGTGCTGCCGTTAGTGCGTGTGACCATGAACGTAGCCGTCCCACTCACATCCAGAGAGCCGGGAGCGATCACATTCAGCACGCCGGTCGGTGACCCGCCGCTGCAGTTCACCGTGACCGTGCCATTGATGTCCACGGAAATGGTCGAGTACGTGGCGGAGCCGGTACCTGGGCACCCGACGAAGTTGACGGTAAGCGCCGATGCGGGGGTGCTGACCAAGGCGATGCCGGCCGTTGCTGCAACCAGGGCACACGCACGGGAAATGAAGCCGAGAAGTCGAGTCATCGAGAATTCCTTGGTGGGGTGTCCGGCGCGGGCGCGTCGCTGACCGGAGACAAAATCTGTTTGTAACTGAAGAGCATACGACCGAAACCTGCGAACGGATGCGAAGTTTAGCATCGAAGTCCGTGAGAGCTTTTTCTGCCGCGAAAAAAGTTTTTTCATCTTAACTCGTGCTGACCTGTTCGACGCCATGGCGCCACATTCCATCTGAAGCCTAGCGCCCGGATGCCCGGTTTGCCTATTTTTTGAGCATCTTCGCGTAATACATTAACTAATACCCTTAAACAAATGATAACGCAAGAGCATAAGCCCACTCTGATGCAATTTTCTCACGACTGAACCCAAAAAAAAACAGGCGGGGCCGAAGCCCCGCCTGTCTTGTTGTTCCGAAGACCCGGGAGTGAATCCCCGGGCCATCGTTTGCGGCTATTACGGGGTGATCACAGTCCGGAAACCGTGCGTGAACAAACCACCGTAGTTGCCCTGGCACGTTGCCGTGCCGCAGGTCAGGTTGCCGTTCTTGAACGTGCGGACCATGAAGCCCGTGGCCGGCAGACCGAAGAACGTCACCACGCCAGCGAACGGAGCCGGGATCGCGCCCGCGAAGTTGGTGCCGAGCGAAACGCCACCGCTCGTACCAGCTGCCGTCGGACCCATGCCCAGCGTCGTCGCGCCCGTGCCGGTGAAGGTCAGCGCGCCCCAGCCGTTCTGGAAGCCCGTGGTCACCGTGACGTTCGTCACGTTGACCGAGCCCAGCACCGACGAGGTCGTGTTGGCCGGCATGTGAGCGGCACCGTTCTTGATCGAGACCACGCTGGATTCCCAGCAGATCGAGTTCGCCGTCGCGCCCGGGGGCAGCGGGGAGAAATCGGAACCGCTGGCAGTCGCGCCGCGCTCTTCACGGTTGAAGAACGAGAAGCCGATCGTCTCGCAAGCACCCGACGAGGTCAGGATGTTGGAGTACGGTTGGGCGGCCGTCGTGTTCGACACGAACAGGCGCTTCAGCGGCTGGGTGATGACCCAGTCGGTCAGCGACTGCGTGGCGGTGTCCAGCACGTACTCGTTCAACACCGCCGTGTGCATGAACACGGAGGCAACAGCGCGGGCACCGGAGGCAACGCCCGAGACAGCGGCGAGGCCGAAGTCCGTGCGGTACGCGGTGGCCAGCGTCGAGGCGCCCGTGGCGGGGTCGATGAGGCCCGAGTTGATCACGAGGCTGATGGCCGGAACAGCGCTGGCCAGCGACGGCGTGACGAAGCCGGAATCCGTGAAGAACGTGTCGTTGCGCCAGCCTTCCAGCGCCTGCGCCTGGTACGTGGCGTCGAGACCGGAGTTGACGTTGATCAGCGTGCCCGTACCGGCCATCGCACCTTGCGGGTTCTCGATGGTCAGCGGGGTCAGCGACGACGGGGCGACGTTGACGACGGCGCAGTTCGCCGGCGTGCCAGCGGCCGTATGCGTCACGGCAGCGGCCCAGGTGCCCGTGAGGACGCCCATTTCGAGGATTTCGACGTAGCCTTCACGCGTACGGTCGAGGCCGGCGCCCGGAAGCGCGTCGCCACCCGTGAACAGGAAGTTACGGAAATCGACGCCAGTCGCGGGGATCGGCGGGTTCGTGCAGGACACGTCCGCGGTCACCAGGCGGCCAGGCGAAGTGGCAGTGGCGTCGGCCGGGATGATGGCGCCGGTCCACACGTCGTTCGGCGAGAGGAAGAGGTTAAAGTCAAGGACTTCCGCCGAGGTCTTGCCCTCGAGGAAGCGGACTTTGACCGCTTTCGCACGCGACGTCGTGTTGACGACGGAGATGTACGTGTTCCAGTTGTTGCCCGCCGCGGATTGAACCGTGTAGTACGGGTAGATGAGCACCTGACCCGTGTTGTTCGGGCTCAGGTAAACCGCTTCCGCGGTTCCCGCTGCGCCGATGCCGGCCAGCACCGCGGAAATCAGCGCTTTTCTTTTGAAGGTGTTCATGTTTTGGGTTGCTCCTTTGTGAAGAAAAAAAGTGATCACTTTTTAGAGGTGCACAACACTACAATTCTATCCCACGTTCCCGCCCCAGCACAAATGCGGGCAATCCAGCTGCACTCTGCGGCTTCCGCCTATCGGTACAGGTACCACCATTCCGTACCATCCTTGATCCAGGGCTCCCGGAGGGGGGTCTTGATGCGCATCCCCCGGTAGTCGTATTCGATCGTCGCGTAGGCCTCGCAACTCTCCGGTGTTTCACAGACCACCTTGTCGACGGTGGCGGCCTTCCAGAAACCCGGGTTGATCGCGCCCTTGTATCCCTCCAGCGTCACCGTAGACCGGCTGGCGGGACTCAGGAACGCATACGCGCCCGGCACATCTGCCTTTACCAGCGCATCCCACCGACTCTGGGCCCGCGCCTTGACGATTTCTTCCGGCGGCTTCGTCGCTGTCGTTGCACAACCCGACAGGACCGCTACCGCTGCCAACAGGCCGAAAAAAGTAGATTTCACGTCTAACCTCGCCGCAAGACTAGTTAAGTTGAATTACCGCGTCAAACAGAATTTGCAACAGTGTTGTACAGACACAACACCCCTGTTAATGAAATGGCGCAGGTATTTCCGATAAACATCTAATAATAAACAAGAATGTTGTGGTAACTACGGGTTCCTCGGGCTCGTTCCGGGGGGGGTTCCATCCCGCTTCGGGAGGAATCCTTCGAGCGCCGGAAGCCGTTTGCGCAGTTCGTCGGTCGCTTCCCGGGCCTGGGCCGCGTCGCTGATGATCTTCGGGGTCACGATCAGCACCAGCTCGGTGCGGCGGCGTTTGATCGACTGGCTGCCGAACGCGGCGCCCAAAATCGGGATCTTCGAAAGCAGCGGGACACCCGCCGAGGTGCGCAGGTTGTCCTCACGGATCAGCCCGCCCAGGACGATGGAATCCCCGGAAGCCACCACCACCGTGGTCTGTGCCGAACGCGAGTTCACGTTCGGGTTGGGGTTGGCGGCCGTATTGCCGGTATTCGGGTCGGCGACGCTCACCTCCTGGTTGATATCGAGCGTGACCTGCCCGCCGGAGTTGATGCGCGGCGTCACCGTGAGGAGGATGCCGGTCTCGATGTACTGGAACTGGCTCAGGACGCCGGTGCCGGTGCTCACGCCGGACTGCTGCGACGTCTGGACCGAGATGCGGTCGCCGACCTTGATCTGGGCCTTCTGGTTGTCCAGCACCATGATCTGCGGCGAGGCGAGCACTTGCGAGCGCCCGTCCTGCCCCAGCGAGTTCAGCACGGCGCGTACGGCGGTGCCCGACAGGCTCACCAACTGGAAGACCGGGGGCGAGATCGGGACCGGGACACCGGGAGGCACGCCCGCGGACGTCAAGGGAGGCAGCCCACCCAGGTTGATCTGGCCGGTCGTGCTCGAATTGCTGCGCCCGTTGATGAACCACTCGATGCCGAACTTCAGGTCGTCCGTGAGCGAGACTTCCGCGAGGAACACCTCGACCAGGACCTGCCTCGGGATCACGTCGAGCTTGCGCAGCGCGCTCTCGATCACTTCGTAGTCCGACTGCGTGGAGAGGATCAGCAGCGAGTTCGTATCCTTGTCCGCGATCACGCGAACTTCGCTCGCGGTGGAGCCGACACCCGACGACAACTGGAAGGTCGCGGAGGCCGGCGCCGACGACGCAGCCGTAGCCGGGGCCTGCTGCGCCGTCATGCCGCCCAGCGTGGGCGCGGAGCTGCGGATCTCGGCCGGACGCGAGCCGGGCGCCAGCGACGGCGCACTGGAAGCGCGCCGCGAGGAGAAGAGGTCCCCCACGAGTTGCGCCAGGTTCTCGGCCTTGCCGTTCTTCACGTAGTAGACGAAGAAGCGCGAACCGCCGGAGGTTCCGCCCATCTGGTCCAGGCGATCCACCCACGTCTTCGCCATCTCGAGGTAGCGTGGCTGCGTCGTGACCAGCAGCAGCGCGTTCAGGCGCTCGATGGGGATCACGCGCACGATGCCCGACAGCGGCCCCTGGCCCGTGGGACCGAAGATCTTGTCGAGGTCCGCCACCAGCGTCTTCACGTCGGCGCTCTTGATCGGGAAGAGGCCGATCGAATAGCCTGCGAGCCAATCCACGTCGAAGAGCTCGATGGTGTCGAGCAAGTGGCGCAGCTCGCGCTGGTGGCCGGCGAGGATCACGAGGTTGCGCACGTCGTCGACGCGCACCGTGTTGTCCGCGGCGAAGGGCTCGAGCAGCTTCTGCATTTCCTTGCCGCCGACGAACTTGAGCGGAACCACGATCACCGAGAAGCCGGGCGGCAGCGGCGCCGTGGTCGAGCCGAGCTGCGGTGAAACCGAGCCGCGCACGCTGGCGATCGGCAGGATCTTGTAGACCCCCTCCTCGCGAACGACCGCGGCGTTGTTCTGGCGCAGCAGCATTTCGAGGGTGGGCAGGAGGTCCTTCTTCGAGATCGGCTTGATGGTGCGGAAGGTCACGTTGCCCGTCACGCTCGGGTGGACCGTATAGGACTCCTTCAGGTAGTCGCCGAGGATCACCTTCGCGACCTCGCGCACGTCCAGCCCTTCGAAGTTGAGGCTTGCCTCCTCGGGCGCGGCGGCGGGGCCCGGGGGCACGGGCTTCGGATTCACGAAGACGCCGGTGCCGGGATACACCTTCGACTCCACGGGAGGAGCGGCCGAGCTCGCGGCCGAGTTCGCGGCGGACTGGGGAGGGCTGGCAGGGCGGTTGGGGCCGAAGTCGCCTTTCTGCGAGTCGGGCACTCCTGCGACCGTGGACTCCGGAAACTTGAGTCCACCGGGGTACATGCTGCAGCCCCCAAGCATGGACAGCGCGCCTGCCGCGATGACGCACCACATCACAGGGGCGAACGGGCGCCGGGTTTTCTTGGGTGGCATCAAGGGATTCTTCTTTCTGGACATGGTTACTGGGCTTGCTGCGCACGGCGAGCGGCCCGGCGACGTGCCAGGAGCTCTTCCGGAGTGACTGCTTGCCCCGCCGCGGGTGCGGCCGGGCTCGGACCTGCGCCGGAGGGTGCCGGCCCCGTCGGAACCGGGCCGGAGCCCGGTCTCGGTTGCATCACGGGCGGCTGCCCGGCGGTCCCGCCACCCGGCGGCATGCCCGGCACGGGCGGCGCTCCGGCAGCCGCGGCTGCGGCTGCGGCCCGGTCGGCGGCCGCGGCGGCGGCGCCAGGTGCGGCGAACGGCCCCTGCCCCGGCTGTGGGGGCGCGACGGCCGTGGCGGCGGCGGCCGGCGCGGCGCCGCCTTTCTGGACCGTGAGCTCCAGCACCTCCGAGTCGTCGCCCTGTTGCAGCGTCACGCTCTCGGGCTCGATCGAAGACACCTTGGATCCGTTCAGGTCGCCGCCCTTCTCGATGCGATAGATGCGGCCTGCCGATTTGTCCTTGAGCAGGGCCACGCGCAGGTCCCCGACGATCGTCACGCCCTGGAGCACGTACTGGCCCTTGGCCATCGCATTGACGGCGGCCGCGGGAGGCGCGGGACGCCGCGTGGGAACGAACAACGGGCGCGTGCCCGTTTCGGGGTAGGCCTGCTCGGCCGGCGACTCCGGCAGTGCGGGGAGCAGCTTCGCATCGACGCTGGCGGTCTTCACGCCCGCGCCCGCGAGGCTCGTGCGCGAACCTGCGCTCCAGAACTCGAAGCCGATGACCGCCACGAGCACGATCGCGAGGCACGCAAGCGCGATGGTGAGGGGTTGGCGGATCAGGATCTCGCGCATCACGCCCCCGCCAGCGAATAGCCGTAGAGGTCGAACTGCACGAACATCTCGGGCTCCCCGCCGGGCTGCGGCTTGAACGTCGACGGCACCTGGCTCCTCACGGTGAGGTTGTCGATGAAGAGCACCGGCGTTCCGTTCTCGATGCGATGCATGATCTTGCGAAGGGCCTCGATGTTCGCGGTGAGCTGCACGTTGACGGAGACCTGGCGGTAGCGCCCGTCCTCCTTCGAGGCCGGCACCTGGATCGCGATCAGCTTGCCGCCGTTGCTCTCGATGCCGACTCGCACGGCTTCCTGCACCTCCGCCGCCGAGAGCGCCGCGCCGCCGGCGCGCAGGAAGTAGCGGCGCACGTCGCGGGCCCGGATGGACTCGAGCTGTTTCGCGATCTCGGGGCGCGTGGCCGCAAGGCGCGTGTAGCGCTCGAGGCGGTCCGTCATGTCCGCCAGCGCACGATCGTAGTGGCGGTTGGCCAGCCACACCGGAACGGCCACGGCCGCCACGGCCGCGATCACGGCGAAGAACAGGAGTCCGATCGCCAGCTTGCGGCTTTGTTCCGGGGAGAGTGCTCGCAGGTTCATCAGGGTCTCACCGGGGAGGCGCAGGCGGAGGGACGGGAACGGTTCGCCCATTGGCGTCGGGCGCTGCCGGGGCCGAGGGCGTGGTGCGCCCGGCGGCGTCGGGTGTTGCCGCGGGTGCGGGCGCGGCGGGCCGCGCCGCGCCATCGACCGCTGCCGCATCGGGCAGGACCCTCGGACGTGCCTCGGCCGCGATCAGGAAGCGCTCGGTGCCCGGGATCGATCCTCGGGTCACGGAACCGCGCAGCGCCGCGTTCTTCATCGTCGTGGATTGCTCGAGGATCTCGATCAACTTCGACGCCGAGGGCGTCTCACCCGAGAACTGGACCTCGCGAATCTTGCCGGCGGGACGAATCTCGAATTGCTGGACCCAGGTCGAATCCGGCAGCAGGCGCGTGGCCTCCTCGATGAACGCCAGCACCGGGAAACTCCCGTGCTTCTTCGCGAAGAGGAAGTTGTAGTCGGCGACCTGCTTCTCCAGGTCGCGGGCCAGCAAGTCGGTGGCCTCGGCTTCGGCCTTGGCCTTCGTGAGCTGCGGGTTCAGCACGACCGCCATCTCGCGCTTCTGCCAGATGGGTAGCACGAGCGCCACGAGGAAGAGCGCCACCACGGCGATGCCGAGCCCGGCCTGGATGCGCCGCGTGGATCCCTTCGCTTCGTCGCCGCGCTGCGCTTCGGGCAGCAGGTCGATGGGGGAGGCGGAGCGCGCGACGTCGTCGGCCACGAGCGCGCCATGGACGCTCGCGCCCCATTCACGCAACCGCGAAACGCGCTCGTCGACCCGTGCTTTCGGGGCCACGGCGAGATCGACGTGCACCTTGGCCGCGACAGCATCGCGCGCGGCGATGCGGTAGCCGAAGTAGACGGTGTCGGCCGTGAAGGGCGTGAGACGATCCATCTCGAACGCCAGCACCTGCCCCAGGTTCTCCTCGGTGGCCAGGGGAAGCGACACGCGGCGCACCAGCGCCTCGTCGCGCGCGAGCATGAGGCGCAGGCGAGGCGAAGTCTCGCCGGCCTCGGCCAGCAGGTTGCGCACGGCGATGCGCCGGCCTTCCGGATCGAGCGAGCCGAGCGGCGTGCGGGACACCTCGGCCAATCCCGACGGGCGATTCTCGTAGCGGATGAGCACATCGTCCTCGAGGGCCACGAGCGGGGCCCGCGTGGAGCCCGAAAGGTTGCTGAAGCGCTCGGGCAGCAACGCCAGGATCTCGGCGCTCCACCAGCGCCAGAACGCGGCGAGGCGCAGCCGCCAGGGCGGGAGCGGGGCGCGTGCGCCGTTGCCTTCGAGGACGGCGCTCATCGCTGGGGGGCTCCCGCGGCAGTTTGCTGCGAATTGTCGGCGACCGGCCGCGCTTCGGTGGTGGGCGCCGATCGCCACACCAGGTAAGTCACGGGACGGCGCGGAGAGGGACGCAGCAGGGCCACGGCTTCTCGCACGTAGACCGTGCCGTCTTCGAGCTTCGCTTCGGCGCGAATGGACGACACCTGCGCGTTCGGCCCGGCGGCAAATGAACCCGCGGCCGGGAAGAGCGGCGGGGCCTGGCCGGCGGCGCGCGCGGCATCGCGCTGCGCGATGTACGTGTCGACCACTTCCGGGGTCGTGCCGGGGATCGCGAGCAGGACTTCACGCGTCGCGGTGGTGATCGATACGCCCATCTGGCGCGAGTACACGGTGATCATGGGGGCGATTCGACGATAGATATCCGGGCGCATGCCGAGCACGAGCTGCAGTTCCTCGATGGCTTGGAAGGGGGCGTTGGCGGGGCCGTAGGCGAGTCCTGCCGATCGATAGTCGGCTTCCTCGGCGCCGTTGGGTCGCTTCAGGCCGTCGACATCCCGCCAGTCGGCGATGGCATCGACGATTCGGGCCGCTTCTTCGTCGGTGAGGCCAACCGACACGAAGAGCCCGCGCAGCAGCGCATCCGACGCCGTGTTGACGTCAATTTTAGCAGATTCATCGCGCAATTCGATGCGAACCGGGATGCCGTCGAAAGACCAATCATGCGCGGTTCCGTCCCGGCGCCACTGGTCGGGCGGGTTGTCGAGGCGATAGACCTCGAAGACGGCACGGACCACCCCCGCGTCGGCAGCGGCCTGCGCACGCGCGATGGAAATCGAGTTGTAGACGATGAGGCTGTCGTTGCGCGCGGAGAACGCGAAGTTGCCGGCCACCACGGTGAGCAACGCCGCGAGCCAGATCACGAGGACCAGGGCCACGCCTTGCTGCCGGGTGCGGTTCTTCTTCATCGCGCCCTCGGGAAGCAATTGCGCTGGAAGGAGTTCTCGATGCAGCCCGCCTCCTCGCCCAGCATCACCTTCGCCACGAGCTCCGGCAGCACCGTTCCGTCGCCGGTCCTCACCGTCACGCGCACGTACTGGGGCATGCGCGCGGGCAGCTTCCAGTCGTCCATCCAGCGCGGCTCGACGAAGTCGTTCTCGGCGCCGAAGTAGGCGAACTGCACCACCTCGACGTCGGGGATGAGGATGGTGCCTTCGGCGGCCTTCGCGGGCCCGAAATCCTTCGCCGCCTCGTCGGGCATGGCGCGGCGCATCACGAGATCCTTGCGGTTGGGCCCGCCCGATTCGACGTCGAGGCTCACGAGGGCCAGGCCGCCGCTCGACAGGCCCGGGGCTCGCGTCGAGACGAAGGCCAGGTGCTTCGCGTCGCCTTCGAACGCGAACTTGAGCGTGGTCGGATCCTTCCAGCGCATCGGGAAGATCTCGGCGAATTCGCGGCGCAGGAAGTTGGTCGAGAGCTGGATGTCGCTGGTGCGGCGGCTCTTCGACTCGCCCGTGTCCCAGCCGCGCAGCGCGAACGACAGTCCGGACCACGCCATGGCCATCATCGCGGCCAGCAGCGCGATCGCGAGGACCACTTCGATGAGCGTGAAGCCCTGGGCGCGTTTCATGGGGGACGCGGTCATGTTGGACGAGGACCCAGGGCCATCGTGGCGATGCGCAGGTCGCGCTCCTTGCCGTCGGGGCCGACCCAGGCCACGCGCGCCTCGACCTGGAAGAGCATGTAGATCGCCTGCATCGGGATGCCGCCACCGGTGGCCGGACCCGGCTCGTCGAAGCGCTTCACGCTCGTGGTCCAGCGGAAGCGCCGGTCCGCGCTCTCGCCCATCGAATCGCCTTCCTTCAGGTTGCCGTCCGAGCCCGTGGCCTGCAGCCGCGACTGGGCGATGGCGAGGGCCTCCGAGCGGTCGGCCTGGTCCGCGGTGCGCACGAGCGCCGCGTTGAAGACTTCGAAGACCGCGGCCATCACCAGGGCGAGGACCACGAAAGCCACGACCACTTCGAGCAGCGTGAACCCGGATTGCGCGCGCGATCGCATGCTATTCACCGATGCTCACGCGGCCGGTGAGCCAGTCCACGTCGACGAGGTACTTGCGCTCGCCCGAGGCGACCGTGATGCGCCCGCCCGTGGAACTGCCGTCCGGGTAGAAGCGGATCGAGCCGCGCTTCTCGCTCTCCACTTCGGTCTGCGCCGTGAAGAGCTTGTATTCGATGCCGTCGGGCAGCTTCTGCGTTCGCGAGCCCCCGGTAAACACGAACTCGCCTGCATCCACGTCGAGCGTGAGCAGCGCATCGCGGCGCGTGGCCATGGCGGTGGACTGCGCGGCGCGCAGCCCCGAGGCCAGTGAGCGCGCGGAGGCCTTCAGGTCGGCCGCGCTGCCGCGGACCGAGAAGGACAGCACGATCGACATGGCCGCCGCCGCGATCACCAGCACGATGATGATCTCCAGCAGCGTGAATCCGCGTTGGCGCATCGCGATCAGTTCGTGACGTCCTTGTTCTCGCCCTCGCCGCCTTCCTTGCCGTCGGCGCCGAGCGAGATGATGTCGAAGGCCTTGTTGGTGCCGGGCTGCGCGTAGCGGTAGTCGTTGCCCCACGGATCCTTCAGCAGCGCGGGATCTTTCACGTAGGGGCCGTTCCACTTTTCCATTCCACCCGGCTTCGACAGCAGGGCGGCGAGGCCTTCCTGCGACGTGGGGTAGCGCCCGGCCTCGAGCTTCAGCAGTTCGAGCTGGCCTTCGAGCTGCAGGATGTTGGCCTTCGCCCTCGCCTGGTTTGCCTTCTCGAGATTGCCGAAGATCTTCGGCGCGACGAACGCCATGATCGTGCCGAGGATGATCAGCACGATCACGATCTCGAGCAGGGTGAAGCCGCGGGCGCGCTTGGGAAGTTGTTTCATGGGGGCTCCGTATTTTTCTAAACGGGTAGGTCGTAGATCGTCATCATGGCCGCGAGCATCGACAAGATGATCGCCGCGACGATGACCGCCATCACGAGGATCATCATCGGCTCGAGGAACGCGAGGAGCTTCTTCACCGACTGCTCCACCTCGACGTCGTAGGTGTCGGCCACCTGCAGCAGCATCTCGTCGAGCCGGCCGGTTTCCTCGCCGACCATGATCATGTGCACGGCGAGCGGCGGGAAACGGCCCGTTTCCATCATCGGGCGCCCCAAACCGCGGCCTTCCTTCAATTCGCGGGCCACGTTGCCCACGGCTTCCGCGAGCCAGCCGTTGCCCATCGTCTCGCGCACGATCGACAGCGCCGAAACGAGCGCGACGCCGTTGCCGAGCAGCGTGCCCAGCGTGCGGGCGAAGCGCGCCATCTCGACCTTGCCGACGAGGTCTCCGACGAGAGGCCAGCGCAACATCGACTTGTCGAGTGCAAAGCGGGTCTCGGGCTCCTGCAGCTTGCCGCCCGCCCACCAGAGCAGCGCGGCGATGGCCAGCGTGAGGGCCCACCAATAGTTGCGCAGCGCATCTCCCGCGAAAAGCACCACCTCGGTGATGAACGGCAACGCCTTCCCCGACTGCTGGAAGATCGGCTTGAACTTCGGCACCACGGAGATCAGCAGGATCACGACCGACGAGATCGAGACCAGGAAAAGGATCGCGGGGTAGACGAGCGCGGAGGTCACCGTGGCGCGCAAGGCCTTTGAGCGTTCCATGAACTCCGCGAGGCGCACCAGCACGCCCGGCAGGCTGCCGCCGGCCTCCCCGGCGCGAATCATGTTCACGTAGAAGCGCGAGAACACGCCCTTCTGCGCATCGAGTGCCTTCGAGAGCGAGGCGCCGCCGCGAATGTCGTTGCGGATCTTCGCGAGCAGCTCGCCCACTTTCGGCGAGGACGCGAGGTTGATGAGGATCTCCATCGAGCGGTCGAGCGGCAGGCCGGCCTTCAGCAGCGTGGCCATCTCGCGCGTGATCACGCCGATGTCGTCCTGGGAGATGCCGCGGCGCGCGAAGAGCGGACGGCGTTCGGCCGCGGCACCCGCGACGGCCACGCCCGCTTCTTCGGCACGGATCGGAATGAGGCCCATCTGCTGCAGGCGCGCGACGGCGCCCGGATGGGTGGCGGCCTCGAGCACACCCTCCTGGACTTCGCCCGCGGGCGTGACGGCCTTGTACTGGTAGAACGGCATCGGGAAGCGCCTTTAGTCCTCGCGCGTGACGCGAAGGACCTCTTCGATGGTGGTGAGGCCGGCCAGTGCCTTGCGCAGGCCGTTCTCGTACATGGTTTCCATGCCGGCCTTGATCGCTTCGTTCCGAAGCTCTCCGGCAGTCGCGTGCCGCATGATCTGCGAGCGGATGCCGTCGGTCATGACGAGCATCTCGACGATAGACAGCCGGCCCCAGTAACCGGTTCCCGCGCATTGCGGGCAACCAACGGGCTTGTAGATGGTCACGGGGCCCGTGGGAACGAAGCGGCGGAGCTGCAACTGCTCCACCACTTCGGGCAATGCCTCGTGGGGCTCGCGGCAGTGCTTGCAGAGCGTGCGCACGAGGCGCTGCGCGAGGATGCCGGTGACCGTCGAGGTAAGGAGGTAGTCCTCCGCGCCCATGTCGAGCAGGCGGCTCACGGTGGAAGGCGCGTCGTTCGTGTGGACGGTCGAGATCACCATGTGGCCGGTGAGTGCCGACTGCATCGCGATGCGCAGCGTGTCCACGTCGCGGATCTCGCCCACCATGATGATGTCCGGGTCCTGGCGAACGATGGAGCGCAAGGCGTTGGCGAAGGTGAGGTTGATCTGCGCCTTCACCTGGATCTGGTTGATGCCGGGCATCTGGTATTCGACCGGGTCCTCGACGGTGACGATCTTCACATCGGGCTTGTTCAAGCGGTCGAGCGCCGTGTAGAGCGTGGTCGTCTTGCCCGAGCCCGTGGGGCCGGTGACGAGCAGGATGCCGTGCGGCTGGTCCAGCACCATCAGGAATTTGCGCAGCGCCTCGCCTTCGAAGCCGAGCGACTCGAAATCGAGCGGCACGCCGCCCTTGTCGAGGATCCGCATCACGACGCTCTCGCCGTGCATCGTGGGCACGGTGGAGACGCGAAGGTCGATCTCCTTGCCCTGCACGCGCAGCTTGATGCGCCCGTCCTGCGGGAGCCTGCGTTCCGCGATGTCGAGCGAGGCCATGATCTTCACGCGGCTGATGCACGCGGCCGAAAGGCGGCGGGGCGGCGACTCGACTTCATGCAGCACGCCGTCGATGCGGTAGCGCACGATCAGGCGGTTCTCGAACGGCTCGATGTGGATGTCGGAGGCGCGCGACTCGAGCGCCTTCTGGAGTAGCAGGTTCACGAGGCGGATGACGGGCGCTTCGGACGCGAGGTCCTTCAGGTGTTCGATGTCGCCCCACTCGCCGTCCTCGTCGGTGCGCGCCTCGATGTTGTCGACGATCTGGCCCATCGACGACTTGCCGCCACCGTAGAGGCGCTCGAGGGCCGCGTCGATCTCGCTAGGGGCCGCAATGTAGGCGCGCACGCGCTTGCCGCTGGCCATCTGCACGGCGGAGAGCACGTAGGAATCGCTCGGATCCGCGATGGCGAGGGCGAGCTCGTCGTCGTCTTCGCGCAGGGGGACCGCTTGCGCATCGCGGAGGAACTTCGCGCTGATGCGCTCTTCCAGCAGGGGAAGCTCGGGGAAATCCGCGCTCTGCGCAACCGGAATGTCGAGCTGGGTCGCCAGGGCATCGGCGAGGTCGCGCCCCGAGACCATGCCGAGCCGGGAGAGGATGACGCCGATCTTTTCGCCGCCGCCGCCCTCCTGGAGCTTCAGGGCCCGTTCGAGGTTGGCGGGGTCGAGCTTTCCTCGTGCGACGAGGATCTCACCGATACGTTGAGGCAAAGGGGGCTTCCGTTCGTAACCGATTGAAAAGTATAGCAGCGGAGTGCTTTCCGCCGGCTGTAAACCGGGTGTTGGAACGGATGGGTCGGCAAAAGTTGCCAAGACCCTTGAAAAAATCGGGTTTGGGGGCCGAGTCAGCGAGGCTGGGTCACGCGAACAAGATCACGAGCAGGGCTACGGACAGCACGGATAGCAGCAGAACCACGTCTCCTGCACGCGTCACTTCGCGCACGCCGGTATTCCGGTATTTCAACAGGAGAAGATAGAAGGTCGCGCGCCAGATCTTCGCGTTGTCGCCAGTGCCCGAAATGACGAGACGCTGCAGTCCATCCAGCGTCTCTGGGTCCGCTGCGTCGTGCTCTCGAAGCACGCGAATGAATCGCAGGACCGACCAACCACACACGACCGAGCATGAAAGGACAATTGCGACTAGACCAATGAGATGCAGCGTACTCATCGTCTTCCCGTCGCCCTCGTCCTTCGAGGGCGAAAGACAAGGTATTCGAAGGCAACCAAGGGCACATAGGAGGTAACAACTGCGCCCAAGCCGATCAACAACAACCAGAGCGGCTCAACCGGGACATCCGCCACCACAGAAATCGCGACGCATACCGCAAGCCCGATCAGTTCCAGCACCGTCGCGAGCGAGGTTCCTTGCTGTCCCGGTGCCAACACCCACGACGGCCGGAAGTAGAGGGCAAAGGGGAACACAACGTTCCAGAGGAGCTTCAGCAAGAAGACTCCTGCGGCGGCGTAGAAGATCACGGTAGCGGCTGACATGGGGCCGAATGGGTTTGCAAGGTGGCCATCAACGCGCCGGCTCAGAGTGAAAGAGTGCGCGATATCGCTCGATCTTGCAGCGCCGCACCTGGATGGCCTCTTCGCATCGCGGCGTATGCCCGAACATGCGTTGATAGCGGGCGATATCTTCCCTGAGGCCAAGGTCCAATTCGCGAATCGCAGCGTCCCTCTGCCCATCCCAATGAAGCAGAAGCGCCGCGCAGAGGCTCGCTTCTCCCGACCCGGGGCCCTGCGCGGCGATCTTGCGCGGATAGGCGTCGATGTTCTGAAGCAAATGGATGAGAGCGGCGCTGGTCGACACGCTTTCCAGGAAGGGCAAGCCAAACACCTCGAAATCTCGATCCACCTGAGCTGCGCAGGCGCGGGCGCTCTCCGCCGAAGCCGACCAGCCTTGGCGTGGAATCGTGGGATCGGCATTGAGCTGGAGCCAATGGAGGGCAACCCGCACGAGGTCCAACGGGTATTCCATTGGAGCCTGCGGCCACAGCGGGTCGCATTCCCAGACCTTCACATGGTTCTCCGTCTCGGTGTAGCGACTGGATCCGACACCAAGCGAGATCAGAAACTCGATCTCGCCACCACGCGGCGGACTCCCGAGGAACTCCAGAAGGAAGATGCAATCGCCGAAGGCGGGTTTCGACCACCAGGCAAAGCGAGAGTCGTCGGATCGAGGCTTCTCGCGCCTGAAGCCACGCGCCTCCAACCGCAGGTGGATTTCGTCAATGACCGCGTGGCATTGGGATGCGGGTTTCTGGGCGCGGACAATCACCGAGAACCCGAAGCAGCTTGTCGCGCGTCCAGGGTCTCCTGAAGATTGCCAAGATCGATCGGAGTCTGAACGTCCACGGTGCAAGGGAGGGCGCAAGACCTACCGGCGCAACCAATGCTGCCGGCATCCCGCCAGAAGGGTCATTGAGGCGACAAAGATCCATGCCACGTTCGCCCCAATTGCTCTCCAAGCGACCACCGTGACTGGGCTCTCCAATTGCGGCATCGGCCTGTAAACGGTTGCTGGAATGGGAAATGCTAGCAAGGGCGGGGTGATGGCCGCCCTGTGCTCCCGCGTCGAACTACCGGATCGTAGTGACGCTAATGCGAATTACCTCGCCAGCCTCCGTGGCCAAGGCAAGTTCAAGGCCTCCACGATGATATACAGCGACCTGCGCAGGCATTTCGTGGAAGGTCCAACCGAGTTTGCGGGCAATTCCGGCAACCTCGGTCGTCGGCGGCCTGCGCGGCTCTATGCGCGCGCGTCCAAAATACTTGTGCTTTCCTTCCCACGAAGTTGGTCCGCATCGGACATCCGTGCGTCTGCCAAGCTCCCCGCAAAGCTCCGATATCGCGAGCTCAATTTGTGCCTTCGCGTCCTCACTGAACGAACCCAAGGGTTCCCGATCGCCGCGCGAGATGGCCAGATAGCCAATGAATCCCAGGAAGGCCGCAGCGGCAAGAAGCCCGACCGTACGTCGCCTTGTGGATCGCTCAGCCGACATCGTTCCAATTGAGCGCACTTTTGAGCATCTTCAATTTCCCCGCTCTTTCACGTTGAACCAAAATTCGCTGTTGCTCACCCCTCCGGAAACGCCGGGGGAACCCACTCCCACCGCGGTAGTACCCACGGGCCCGCTCGGCGATGCGGACCACTGTCGACCGACACAGCCCATGTATGCACACACCATACCTCCCGCGCTCTGACCGCCAATGATGTCTCTTCGCTCAGAGGGGCTCAACTGCGCACCATCGTCGATAAATTGAAAGGTGAGAGACACTCCGAACTTCAACTTGTACTTCAACGGAATCTCCAACTGTCGGGTCAGTCCGTACGAGTAGAAGACGTCGCCGTCTTGACTGAGAATCAGGTTCCCTGAAGGAAATACAAAGCTGCCTTCCACCTGGACGTAATCTGGCACCCGAACGGAGCGAGCCGCTTCGACACCGCCCTGCCAAGTCTGCAACACCTCATTGTCGCGGTCCGAGAGCATTGACCGAATGTCGCAATACTGCCCCCCGAGCCCGCAAAAGTTAAACAAGTATTCGAACGCCGCGGTAACTGCTCCGTTCTGTGCGCGGTCGCCCGACAACCGCGACATCACCGCCCCGATGGCGACGTGAGCAGCGAGCTTGCCAGTACTCCCTCCTGGGAAACCGATAGGCGAGGCTAGAGCGGAGAAGCCACCGGCCATGGCCCCTCCCCTGCAAGTCCCCCCAGCAGCAGCCTGCTTGGCGCACCCGACAACCGCGTGCATACCGATGTTTGCCGCGTGAGCGGCACTGCCGAACTCGGGGGCGTGGCCGGTCATCTCACCAATCCCGAAACTCATCGTTGCAAATATTGCACCCTGAACGGCGCTTTGAATGTTGCCGCCAGCGACACCTCCAGCTGCGAACCCGCCAGCGGCCGCCGCAAATGCCTCCTGACCAGCGGTGAGCGCAATACAAGATGTCGTTGAATAGGTCATCATCAGTCCGACTGCCCACTGGGCAGCAACCGCGGCCGCAATGGACCCGATAGGTCGTCGCCACTGCACCCATACGCTGGAATACCCCGTCGGATCCGTCCCGGACAGCGGGTTGTTCATCACATAGCTGTAGCGATTCCAGCTCTGCCCGTTCAACGGTGCCTGCACGATCGGATCGGCAGACAGGAACTTGCCGATCACCGGATCGTAGATGCGGCCATTCATGTGGACCAGGCCCACTTCGTCCAGCATCTCGTGGCCGGTGAAGCCACGCTGCACGCTCGTCGTCGTGAGCGTGATCGGCGTCACGCGCTCTCCCCAAACCGTCCAAGCCTCGTATTGCAATGGCCCTACAGGGTCGAAAGCGGCGGTCTGACCATTGAAGGTCCTGACCACGCTTCCCAAGTGATCGCGCAGCCAGTGACGGCGGTCGGACGCATTGGTACTTCCCTCCACGACATCGACCGAGCCCACCGTACCTTCGGGCGACGTGATGTAGTGCCGCCACCGGACGCTCTCACCGGGCTTCGAAATACGTTCTCCGCCCGGGAAGTACAGCGTCGTGCCCGTTGCCGGCGACACCTCTCTCACCCGTTGCAGGTCCGGGCCGTAGTACCAGGTCATGGTTTGCCCGGCCTTCGTCACGGAGGCGGGCATGTTGAACGCTTTCCACGCGATCGTGCGGCCTCCACCGCTGGTCAGGTTGCCCACCGAGTCGTAGTTGTACGTGCTGCCCTGGACCGTCTGGACGCGGTTGGTGCCGGGCCAATACACATGGCCGATGCCATTCAACATCGTGATGTTGCCGGCATCGTCGTACGTCGCGCCTCCGTTCGTGGTCACGCGGTTGAGCGAGTCGTAGTCAAAGGCCTGGTAGGCAACACCGTTCGCGGAATCGGAGCGCGACGCGAGGTTTCCAAGGGCATCCCACGTGTACAACCCACTCTGGACCGGGGCGCCCGAAAGCATTGTCGAGATGGATTCTGGACGACCGAACCCGTCGTAACCTTGAGTCACGATCGCGCCGCCGACATTCATCCTCTTGATATGACCGTCGCTGAAGCGCTCCTCCGCACGCCAGTAAGTGACGGATCCGCTCGGATCACGGATCTCGTTCAGGAAGCCACCGGAGGCGAACCCGTTGTACACATAGGCCACTGAATGCCCGGACGGTGCCTGGACCGATTGCGAAGGTCGGCTCTGCGCATCAAACAGCGTGAACGAGTGCGCCTCGACAATCGGATCCGTGTCCGCCTGGATCTTCTTGGATACGCGGAACGTGCGACCGTACTCGTCGAAGTATCGATCCTCGGACGTGGTCACGCCAAAATCGGCGAACGCATTCTGATCGGACGACCAGATCTGGCAGAGCACGCCATTGAAGCGGGCCGGCGAGTTGTCGCATTGATCGAAGACATAAGTCGCGTCGTGATTCCCGCTCGCCTGGCGCGAGGTCCGTTGGCGAATCACGCGTCCCAGGTTGTCGCGATACCAGATCAGCGTCACCGGAACGCTTGCCTGCGTGTATTGCTCCGTAACAGTCTCGCCCGCTCCGTTGTAGGTGTAGGTCCGTGAGCCGATGTCCGGATCGGTGCTCGTGGCCTTGCGACCCAGCTTGTCGTAGGTCGCCGATCTCGTGATGCCAGATGGATTCGTCGGAGTGGCCGGCGTCGTAATGCTGAGGGCATTACCCGTCGCATCGTAGGTGAAGGAAGTTGTGACCGGGGTGCCGGTACACAACGTGTTCGCGAGATCCTGCCCTCCAGGTCCGAGGCAATCCGTCATGGCCTTCGTCCGCCCCTGGAGATCGCGCTCCATGACGGACTTCCGTTGGGGACCCGAAGAATTGGTCCTGTGCACCGCGGAGAACAAACCCGAGTAGATGTTCGTCGTGGTCGTCGCGAGACCGGTGGCCGACATCGTCTCGGACGTGACGCGGTTCAAGTCGTCGTAGGAAAGCGTCGTGGTCGCGAGGCCCGGACCCATCGGTCGCACGAGGGTCGACTTGCGGCCCCGCGCATCGTAAGTCGTGAGCGCCTTGGCCGTGGTTCCGTCGAAGATGCGGTTCTCCTGGGCTACTTCGCGCTGCAGCTTGTCGAAGTAGACCTTGGACCACGATCCCGTGTTGGTGACCGTTGTCACCGCGTAGACCGCTGAGGTCGTGGCGAGGCCTTCGTACGCCCAAGTCACATCGGATTCAGAGAGAAGGGTGCCGCTCGTACCGACACCTTTCGTGTTCTCGCCCACCTTCCGGCCGAAGCCGTCGATCACGTTGGTCGTGACCAGATAGCGTTGGGATTCGGAATTCGGATCTCCGAAGTACTTCTTGACGGTCGCAACGGAGCCGAAGCGCGCATCGTAGGTGCGGTCTTCGACGTGCCCCACGGCGTTGGTCAGCCTCTTGGGGAAGCGCCCGGTGGTTTCGTACTCGACCAAGGTCGTCCGCGTCGACAACGTACCGCCGCCCGGAATGAATTCGAAGAACGTCCTCGTACTGCGCGTCCGGTTGCCACGTCCGTCGTACTCGTAGCGCGTCTCGTGGCGCTTGTCGCCAAGCTGGGGCTCGTCGGGTTCGATCGTCTCGACACACAGGTGCCCATAAGGCGCGCCGGTGCAGGCGCCGCTACCGATGCCCTGGTATTCGAAGCTCGACGTCCGGGTGATCGCCGCTTTCCCTGTCGCCTCATGCGTCACGGTTGCACGCAGGAGGCGCTTCAGCATCCAGTTTGTGCCCGTATCCGCGGCCGAATAGGTGTTCGTTGTCGTCTTCTTCTCGTACCCCGCGGAATCGAAGAAGCCCGTCCCGATGTTGCAGGTCCCGGATTCGCTGTAGACCAGCGCCGGGTTGCCGAACTCGTCGACGGACGGCGTCGTCATGGACGTGCACGGCAATGCCGCGCCATTCAGGTCGACCTTGGCCTCGAGCGTCCGCTGGAGATTGACCTGGTAGACCCCGCCCGACTGCGTGAAAGTCCAGGTCATGCGAGTGTCGCTGAGGTTCCTGGAGGGGATCGCCTCCGGGTAACTCTGCACCCGCGCCGGCCTCCCAGCCCTCCACCACTCGGACAGGGACTGGTTGTAGGTCGTCTTGCGCACGAGACCGTTCGCGTCGGTGACGGATACCGTCTCGAATCCCAGCATGCCGCGGCCGTTGGTGCCGCCCTTTAGTCCGGTATACGCGTATGTGTGGTCGAATGTCCCACCAATCGCGTTGTCCTCTTTGGTTTTCGAGACGACGTACATCGGCGACTGGACGACCACTTCATCGGTACCCGCGACCACGCCGTTCTTGCTGTAGACCGTCGAATCCGTGATCGGCTTGTACTCGATCTCCGTCGTCGCGCCGACTCCGGTCGCACCCAATCCGGTCGTCACTTTCGTCAGGAGGTCCGGAACGGTTCCCATCGAATACACGAGCGGCGCCTTGCCAACCTTCCCGTAGCGCAGCAGATCGGTCTTGCCGTCGCCGTTGAAGTCACCGGCGAGAACCTGGTTCGCCTCGTCACCCAAGGGATCGAACCCCCCAGACCAGTCCTGGCACGTGAAGCGCACCGGATTGGCGTTGCCGGTAGCGGTAATGTCATCGGTGCGGGAAAGGCAGACGCGCCATACGCCACCGCCAATGTGCGTGGCGATGTCAGACTTGCCGTCTCCATCAAAGTCGCCGAACACGACCTTCTCTTTTGGCCGGTGATCGGGGAGGCCCACGCCGGACGGCAGAACGAACAGGTCTGTGTACTTGCACATGGACGCCGTGCCGTATGGAACGCTGGTCGTCTGGCCCGTCTTCTCGAACGTTCCTTCACCCGAGGACAAGCACACCATCCACCTGTTCACTCCGCCCTCGGGATAGACGATGGGCACCGGGTAGGCAAAGTCCGCCAGGCCGTCGCCGTTGAAATCGACCGTGACGCTTTTCGTGAGCACCGCGGCATAGGGTCGCGGCATCAGGTCGCCGCACTCGAAGACGACCCCGCCACTTGAAGTCGCCGGGCGCGAAAGGCAGATCGCAACCTTCGTATCGGCGGCGCCACAGGCGTCGGTGACGGAGCCAATGCCCTGGCCCTGTTGAACGCCCCCTCCGGTTCCGCATCCCTTTCCGAACCTGCGGACCAGGATGTCGGCGCGGCCATCACCATTGAAATCCCCGACTGCGAAGTGGTCGGCGATTTGCAGTTCGTCGGCATCGGGCCAGGTCAGGTTCAAGATGTCGACGCTTCCTTGCGGGCCGGTCGGACCGCCGAGGTGGAGCGTCCATTTGTAGGCCCGGGAGCCGAGAGGATCCGGAGGCTGCAAACCCCTGGGAATCAGGATGTCGATGCGACCGTCGCCGTCGAAGTCCCCCTGGAGATAGAAGTTGCCGGTCGCCGCGGCAGGCCCCGTAAAGGTCGGAGACGAGCAGAAAGCGACACCGCCGGTGGGAAGGTTGAGGTTGCAGTACAGCAAATCGTTGCCGTGCTGCATGATCAAGTCGGCCTTCCCGTCGCCGTTGAAATCCGCGAGATAACGCTGACTTCCCCGGGTAGCCGTCCAAGCGCCGCCAAGTGGCTGCGTACGCCAGGAGAAATTTTCCGAGCTCAGCGCCACCCACACTGCGTTTGCTCCATCCTCCACGAAGACAAGATCCGAACGACCGTCACCGTCAATGTCACCCGCATCGTTGATGAGGAGGGCGGATCGGTTGTCGTACGCCAGGCTCAGGAAGGGTGCATCCTGGAACTGCATCGCCGCGCCAGCCGAATACTCGAACCTCGTCGGGAAGAGACAGGTTCCCGGGTCGCCCGTAGCGGTCGGTGCGCATTGCTTGATCTCTTTCAGACGGTAGCGCCGCGACGCAGCCGCGATTTCGTAGTCCAGGATGTAGATCTGGGCGTACTGTCCCGTGCTCTCATCCGGTTTGATCGTGCTGGTCGTGATCGAATACAACGCGTACTTCAGGGTCGCCTCACCGCCCCCCGAATCGAATGCGCGGATCTGGTCTTCATACCAGCGCAGGCCGTAGCGGAAGTCCACGCGAGCCTTGACGGGCGAATCGGTGACCCGGCTGGCGTTGGCGTGGCCGCCGTAGTAGATCGCCTTGAGGTGGTGCTCGCTCGGCGGGAAGGCTGCGTAGGGCGGCACCGCATTGGTGATTGGTCCGATCGGGCTCGAGTCGCAGGGTTGGGAGGGACCAAACCCCAGGAGGCCCTCGCCGCAGTACTCGAAGCGCATCAGGTTACCGGCCGCATCGATGACTCGCGTCAACGGCCAGATCTTGGCCTGGTTCCATCGGCCCGCCTGAATCTGTGCGTATCCCCGGCTCATCACCACTGCGCCGGTGTCCCCGTCCCCATAGGCCGTGGCGTTCACGGCGCCGAGGCCAAACATCATCCATTGCCCGCTCTTCGTGAGCACCTCGAAGCGTGTCGGCCCGAGAAGCAGGCAAGGTGCGTCCTCGTAGGCGATGATCCGCGAGTAGCTATCGATCTCCGTCCGGAATTCCGTTCGATAACGGTACTTGAGATCGCCACACACCTCCCCGGTGCCGAAGGTCTGGCGGGGCACGACGGGGATCAGCCGCTGCCCATCGAGGCAGTAGACGTCGTTGTCCCCCTGATCGTCGTAGTTGATGCCGGCTTTGTAGCCATTCGCCGCGACGGTGGCCGGACAGCGCGTGATGCTCGATGTCCCACTAAGGCCCCAACCCATCCCTAGCGGTCCGTTGCCGCCCTGGCTGTTGTACGAGATCGCCAGCGAAGGCTGCATGCCCGCCGGCCCCGGAGGAACCGCGATCGGAATCGAGTACGTCGCCGCCCCACCGCTCACCGCGAAATTCGCGGCAATCGCGCCGACATTCGACGTCGCCTTGCCTCCGGGCGGCGCAACCGAAGTCGCCGCCGGTCGCGCAAGCACCGTGACCCAAAGATCCTCGCTCGAGCTGAGCGTCCCGTCGCTCGCCGTGGCGCGCACGTGGTAGATGCCCTCGGGAGCAGTGCTCCACGTGTACGAGTACACGTTGCTGCCACTGAGAATGCCCGATCCAATCAGTTGACCGGTCACGACGTTGGTGAACTGGACTGAGACCGAGCTGCTTTCCGCGTCCTGCGCAACGACGCGCAACACGATGGGCGAGCCGACGAAACCAGAGATCACGCTCCCGGTCGCGGCGTCATAGCTCATCACCGGCGCCGTGTTGCCCTGCACCGTGAACGTACGAACGCTGGAGTTCGAGGTGGCTCCCGTGTTGTCGGTGGCCATCGCAGTGATGTGGCGGACACCGGGGGCCGCATTCCAGGTCGCCTGGTAGGAAGGGCCGGCCGTCGAGCTTCCAACGACCAGCACCGCGCTCTGGTCGAGGTCGAAGTAGTCGATCCGGACGATGTTCCCGTCCGAATCTGTCGCCGTCGCGGTCAGGTTGACCGGACCCGTGACTACCTGGTTCTCCGCGGGCGTGACGATGGTCACCGACGAGGGCGGATTGTTGGTCGCACTCACGACCACCGTCACCGGGGCCGAATCAGTCGTCCCCGTCTGAAGACCATCGACCGCTCGCGCAAAGACCTGGTAAGTGCCCGCGGCCACCGGAGTCCACGTGTACGAGTAGTTGGGCCCAACCGTAGGGCTGCCGATGGAAAGACCCGCGACGGTCCTGTACTCCACATGATGGATGCCGTCGGCATCCGTCGCCGTGCTGGTGAGCGTGAACGTGGCCGGCGCCGCACGAGTGCCCGTGGGCGAGACGCTCACGGTGACGCCCGTGGGCCCCGCATTCGCGCGAATCGTGCGCGCGCTCGACGTGGTGACCCCGCCACCGCTATCGGTGGCGATCGCAACGACGCTGTAGACCTTGTCCGTCGCCGGCGTCCAGTTCCAGGTGTACGGAGCCGCGGTCGCGCCACTCGGGCCGGAAATCAACACGCTGTCGACCTGATAGTCGACCTTGGCGATGGTTCGGCCGCAATTCGCGCTGGCCGTGGCTGTGAGCCCATAGGGCGCACCCACGGGAATGCTGGTGCCGGGGAACGCAGTGAGCGTCACCGTCGGAACGCAGGGCGACTGGCAACCCTTCACGGTCCAATTCCCCGACGGATCTTCCGTCATTTCCCCGAATGAGGTGCAGCTCCCGCCGCTGAGCGGCGGGGTGCTGAACCGGAACTTCTTCCCACCGGTACCACTGCATAGCAGCGTCCAGTTACCCGAGGAGTCCTCCATCAGGCTGGCGTATGTGCACTCGTTGTTGTTCGCATCGACGGCCGTCAACGTCCCGGTGACCGTGATGGAAGGAACCGCGAACGAAGGCAGCGGCAGCAACAGCGCCGCGAACAACGTCCAACCCGAAACGCGACGGGCCAGCGACCCGAACGAAATCCGCATGAAGATCTCCCGGTCTTTTTCTTGTGGGGACTAGTTGCCGCGGTTCATGCGCCAGCCACAGACTCCGGCGCTGCATGTGTTCGTCTTCACGTTCAGGTAGTACGTGACGTTGGGCAGGATCAGGCACATTCCGGAGTTTGGCGTGGAGGTGACATAGATCGCCGAGTACTGCCCACCCATCTGCGCGATGCAGCTGCCCGTGGGCGAAGTCGTGTCGCCCTTGCACGGGGAAATCGCGAAGGTCACTCCATCGGGGAACGGGGAGTACGAGGTGTTGTAGTAGAAACCCATCTGGCTATAGCCCGAATTCTGCTGGAAGGAGAACGCCGCGATGTGGCCCACCGTGCTCGCGATGTCCTGCGACATGCTGTAGGGCGGCAGGGCGAGCTCGATGCTCGGCGTCACCGGCGTGCACGAGCTGGTGCTCACCACGCTGATACCCGCAGCGCTGATAGGACCCGGCAAGTTCGCGGCATTCTTGCCGACGACCTTGTAGAGAAAGTCACCCGCGACCCCGAACGTCATCGGGCCCGTCGAGCCCGCTGGCGTGCCCTGCGTAGGCGCGAGCCCTCCGTTGGTGGGGACAGTCCACTCAATGCTCGTCGCGGGGGGGTTGCAGACGACGTTGGCCGTCGCGCTCTGGCCCGGCGCGATTTGCGCGGGCGAAATCGTCGCGATGCAATTCGGTACCGGCACCGGCGACGTCGCCGTGCTCGCCACCAGGATGGTCACCGGCGTGGACGTGGGGCCCTGGCCACTTCCGTTGGTTGCGGCCACGGTGTACGTGTAGGTGCCCGCATTCGGGAACGTCAGGGTGATGCTGTTCGAATTGGCCGCATTCCCAGGCAGGGCGGGGCCTCCGACAGGCGAACTCCAGACGTAGGTCGGAACGGCCAGGCTCGTGGACTGGCACTTGGCATAGAGCGTCACCGTGCCTGCCGTATTGATCTGCGTCGTCGAGGCGCTCAGCGTGCAGCGTTGCTTCGCGTCAGGGGCATCGGGCTCGCAGCTTCCGATGCCCGCCACGTACGGCGCCGTGATCGGGTCGAAGGTGATGTCACCGGTGTCCTTGTTGACGACGACCGATGTCGTCGTTGTTCCATCCATTCTCTTGCTGCAACCGTCCTTGGCGATGAGGCCTACCGCCTGCACGGAACTCACGGGCAGCAACCCCATCAGGATCACGGCGGCGAACGGAATGGAAAACGGACGAAGGCTCATGGACTTCCTCGCAGGAAATAGGCGGATGGCGCGGAGCAGCGCGGGATGGGAAGGCGCACCGGCAAACGAAGGGCGCGCGCTGGAAACAAAGCCGACGATCGCCGGCCAAGAGGTGACAAACACGAAAAACATCTCCCTGATTCTTGTTTCTCGCCTGGCGGGCCTTTCCGGCCTGCTTCCAAGGCTGCGGGATGTTGCCGTGCAAATGTTAAATCGTCAACACGAAATCCAAACTTTCTTAATCCAGGATAAATAAAAGGGATTTCCGCGCGCACGGAAATGAAACGGAAATAAAAAAGGGCGGCCCGGTTTCCCGGTCCGCCCTTCCAACACAGCCTCTAGGAGAAACTCAGTTGTAGGCCGACTCCCCGTGGGCGGAGATGTCGAGCCCTTCCCGCTCCTCTTCCTCGGGCACGCGCAGCCCGATGACGAGGTCGGCGATCTTGTACGCGACGAAGGCAACCACGCCCGACCACACGACCGTCACGCCGACGGCCTTGGCCTGGACCAGCAGTTGCTCGCCGATGCTCGTGAAGCCCGTCTTGGCCGTGACCCAGTCGGTCACGAAGCCGGGGCCGCCCAGGTCCGGCGAGTTGAAGACGCCGGTGAGCAACGCACCCGCGATGCCGCCGATCGCGTGGACGCCGAAGACGTCGAGCGAATCATCGGCCTTCAGCAGGCGCTTGAGTCCCGACACGCCCCACAGGCAGATCACGCCCGCCGCGGTGCCGATCACGAACGCACCCGGGATGCCGACGTTGCCCGCCGCCGGGGTGATGGCCACGAGGCCCGCGACCGCGCCGGAAGCCGCGCCCAGCATCGAGGGCTTGCCCTTGAACATCCACTCGAAAATGATCCACGAGAGCACCGCGCACGCCGTCGCGAGGAACGTGTTCATGAACGCGAGGACCGCGGAGCTGTTCGCTTCGAGCGCGCTGCCGGCGTTGAAGCCGAACCAGCCGAACCACAGCAGCGAAGCACCGATCATCGTCATGGGCAGGTTGTGCGGCGTCATGGCTTCCTTGCCGAAGCCGATGCGCTTGCCGATCACGTAGGCGCCCACCAGGCCGGCGATACCGGCGTTGATGTGCACCACCGTGCCGCCCGCGAAGTCGAGCGCGCCCCATTGCCAGAGCATGCCGGCCTTGGCGTTCAGCCCGTCGACCAGCTTCGGATCCGTGTACGCATCCGGGCCGACCCAGAACCACACCATGTGCGCGATCGGCGCGTACGAGAACGTGAACCACAGCACGATGAAGAGCAGCACGGCCGCGAACTTCGCGCGCTCCGCGAAGGCTCCCAGGATCAGGCAGCAGGTGATCGCCGCGAACGTCGCCTGGAAGGCCACGAACAGCAGCTCCGGAATCACGACGCCCTTGGAGAACGTGGCGCCCATCGCGAACTCGCCCTTGGCCGAATCGAACGTCCCTTTCAGGAACAGTCGATCGAAGCCGCCGATGAACTGGTTGCCCTCCGTGAACGCGAGGCTGTAGCCGTAGACGCACCACAACACCGTGATCAGCGAGAAGACGATGAACACCTGCATCAGCATCGAGAGCATGTTCTTCGAACGCAC
The DNA here is from genome assembly GCA_001953215.1 of Betaproteobacteria bacterium GR16-43. Lineage (GTDB taxonomy): Bacteria > Pseudomonadota > Gammaproteobacteria > Burkholderiales > Usitatibacteraceae > Usitatibacter. Next base: position 1,590,683 of record CP019169.1, on the reverse strand, counting down.
CATGCCGCCGTAGAACAGCGCGAGGGCCGGCACGCTCATCGCCAGCACGAGCGCGGTGGAGATCAGCATCCAGGCCACGTCGCCCTTGTTGGGCACGGGCGCGGGTGCTGCTGCAGCGGCGGGTGCCGCGGCTGCCGCATCCGCCGGCTTGGCGTCGGCGGCCTTCGCATCCGCCGGGGCAGCGGCTGCCGCGGGTGCGGCGGCCGGAGTGTCGGCCTTCTTGTCCTGGGCGATCGCGACGCCGCCGAACCCCAGGGCGGCGACGAGCGCAAACAGACTGAGTACGCGTTTCATTTCTGTGTCCCCTTTAGAGTGCGTCGGCGCCGGTCTCGCCGGTGCGGATCCGGATCACCTGCTCGAGATTCAGGACGAAGATCTTCCCGTCGCCGATCTTCCCGGTGTTGGCGGACTTCTCGATCGCCTCGATGACGCGGTCGAGCATGTCGTCCTTGATCGCGGCCTCCACCTTCACCTTCGGGAGGAAATCCACGACGTACTCGGCGCCCCGGTAGAGCTCGGTATGCCCCTTCTGCCGACCGAACCCCTTCACTTCCGTGACGGTGATGCCTTGCACGCCAATGCCCGAGAGCGCTTCGCGCACCTCGTCGAGCTTGAACGGCTTGATGATGGCCGTGACCAGTTTCATGTGTCCTCTCCTGTTATGTCCGAGCGGGTGCGGCTAGAAAGCGTAGGTGACGAAACCGACGAAGCGGCTCTTGCTCCAGTCCTTGTCGCGGATCGTGTAGAGCTCGCTCTTGGCGTTCGTGTCCTTCCAGTAGAAGCCGCCGTTGAAGCCGCTGCCGAAGTCGTACACGGCGCCCAGCTTGTAGAGGCTGTAGGAGAGCTCGTCGTTGTTGAAGCCGCCCGACTGCGTGCCCTTGTAGCGCTGCTTGCCGGCCACGCCCGTGAGCGAGAGCTTGGTGTCGCCGACCGGGTACGTGACGGACAGCTCGATGTAGTCGGAGCCTTCGCTCTTCGGCACGCCGAACGTGTCGTTGAACGAGTAGGAGTACTTGAGCGTCGCGATGCTGTACGTGACGCCGATGTAGACCTCGTCGGTGTTCGGCTTCGGGTTGAAGGCGCCCGTGCGCGGATACTCGTAGCGCAGGTAGCCCACGTCGAGCGTCCAGTCCTTGATCGGCTCGAACTTGTAGCCCGCGTAGATATCCCACTCGAGGTTCGCGTCGGTGTTGAAGCCGCCGGCGTAGGCCGTGTCCTTCAGCCACTTGATGTTCGAGAAGAAGAACCCGGCGTACAGGCCGCTGGAATGCGCGTAGTCGAGGTTCAGCTGGAGCGCCGGATCCTCGGAAGTCTGGGAGATGCCCCGGTATTCGTACTCGGTGAAGAGGCCCAGCTTGCCGGTGAACGGGCTGGGGGGCGGCTCGGGCGCTGCGGCGGGCGCGGGAGCGGTCTGCGCATAAGTGGCGATGGGAATGAACGAGAGCCCGGCCAAGAGCACTGCGGAGAGCTTGCGCATGTTGCTATCCTTTGGAGGAGGTTTGTGGGATTGCGGCACCGGTACGGAAAAAGCAGCAAGCGTGCCAGCGAAACGGGCCTCCCAAGCCGATGATTTCAAATCTGTTTCAACGAACAATGCCCCCTAATGCACCGCGGCTGTGCTGTCACAGCCCGCAACGCACCATGAAGGTGCCAAGCGGATACGCGGTCAACGAGATGCGATTCCCAGGAGTTTTTGATGAGCGAGAGCTGGATCGAGGAAGTCACTGCCCGGCTGGCCGCGATGGCGGCCGCGAACCCCGTGAAGGATTTCGAGAAGAACGCGCGCGGCCTGCTGTCGTCGGCCTTCGCGCGCCTCGACCTGGTCACTCGCGAGGAGTTCGATGTGCAGTCGCAGGTACTCGCGCGAGCGCGGGAAAAACTGGCCGCGCTCGAGGCGCGCGTCGCGCAGCTCGAAGGCCGCGCGAAGTGAATCCCACCTTGCGAGGAGCGCCGTGTCCGTCGCCGTCGTCTTCAGCCGTGGCCTCTCGGGCCTCGATGCGCCACTCGTGCGCGTCGAAGCGCACTGCGGGGGCGGCCTGCCCCAGTTCCACATCGTCGGCCTGCCCGACACCGAGGTGAAGGAAGCGCGCGATCGCGTCCGCGCGGCCCTCGCCACGTCGCGCTTCAAGTTTCCGGCCGGGCGCGTAACCGTGAACCTCGCCCCGGCGGACCTTCCCAAGGAAAGCGGCCGGTTCGACCTCCCCATCGCCATCGGCATTCTCGCGGCCACCGCGCAAGTCCCGCAGCGCGACCTCGCGAAGCACGAGTTTGCGGGCGAACTGGGGCTGTCCGGCGAGTTGCGCGCGATTCGCGGCGCGCTCGCGATGACGTTCCGCGCCCACCAGGACGGGCGCGCGTTCGTGCTGCCGGCTTCCGTCGCCGAGGAAGCGGGCTTCGCCACCGGCGCCACCATCCTTCCCGCGCGCACGTTGCTCGAAGTCTGCGACCACCTCTCGGGCCTCGCTCCATTGCCGGTACATGTGGCAAGCGGTGCGCGCAACGAACCTGCTTATCCCGACCTCGCGGATGTGCGCGGCCAGGGCCTCGCGCGCCGCGCGCTCGAGATCGCCGCGGCCGGAGGCCACTCGCTGCTCCTCTGCGGCCCGCCCGGCACCGGCAAGACCATGCTCGCCCTGCGCTTCCCCGGCATACTTCCGCCCATGTCGGAGGAGGAAGCCCTGGAAGCGGCCGCCGTGCAAAGCATGGCCAACGGCGCCTTCCGCCCGGAGCGCTTCGGCACCCGCGCGTTTCGCAGTCCCCATCACACGGCGTCGGCGATCGCGTTGGTCGGCGGCGGCTCGCCGCCCCGCCCCGGCGAGATTTCCCTCGCGCACCATGGCGTCCTTTTCCTCGATGAACTTCCCGAGTTCGATCGCCACGTGCTGGAAGTGTTGCGCGAGCCGCTCGAATCGGGCGCCATCACCATCTCGCGTGCCGCGCGCCAGGCCGATTTCCCCGCGCGCTTCCAGTTGCTGGCCGCGATGAATCCCTGCCCCTGCGGCTACCTCGGCGATTCGCGCAATCCCTGCCGCTGCACGCCTGCGCAAGTCGTGCGCTACCGCAGCCGCATCTCGGGCCCGTTGTTGGACCGCATCGACCTGCACGTGGAGTTGAACCCCGTGAGCGATGCGGAGCTGTCGTCGGGCAGCCCCAACGAAAGCTCGCCGCGCGTACGCGAGCGGGCGCTGCGCGCACGCCACCGCCAGCTCGCTCGCCAGGGCGTCATGAATGCACGCCTCACGTCCGCGCAGGTGGACCAGCGCATGCAACCGGATGCGGAGGGCCGGCAGTTGCTGCGCGAGTCGGCCTCGCGCCTCGGCCTCTCGGCCCGCGCGCATCACCGCGTGCTGCGCGTGGCGCGCACGGTCGCGGATCTCAACGATGCCGACGGCGTGGGTCGCGCACACGTCGCCGAAGCGCTCGCCTACCGCGGCCTGCGCACGCCGCCTTCCGCCTGATGCCGCACGGAACCCAACACACCAAGTCCTTCAAGTACGGGTTCGCCGCGCTGCTGGCGGCTCTCGCGACGCTGGGTCCGTTCTCGGTCGACACGTACCTGCCCGCGTTCGCCGGCATCCAGGCGTCGCTGGAGACCACGCCGCTCGGCGTGCAGCAGACGCTCTCGGTTTACCTTTTCGCGTTCGGCGTGATGTTCCTCTTCCACGGCGCGCTCTCGGACAGTTTCGGGCGGCGCCCGGTGATCATCGTGTCGCTGGTCGTGTTCACGATCGCCTCGGTCGTCGGCGCGCTGGCCACGAACCTGCATCAATTGATGGTGTGCCGCGTCTTCCAGGGGTTGTCGGTGGGCGCGGGCATGGTCGTGGGCCGCGCGATGATCCGCGACCTCTTCGATTCGGAGGATGCGCAGCGCCTCATGTCGCTGGTCACCCTGTTCTTCGGATTGGCCCCCGCCATCGCGCCCATCATCGGCGGCTTCCTCTATGCCGGCCTCGGATGGCGATACATCTTCTGGTTCCTGGCCCTGGTGGGCGTGCTGCTCTTCGTGATGAGCCTGCGCGCGCTGCCCGAGACGCATCCTCCGCACGCACGCCACGCGTTCCATCCCGCGGCGCTGATGGCCGGCTATCGCGAGGTCGGCATCAACGCGCGCTTCCTGCTGCTCTCGCTCGCCGCGGGTTGCAACTTCAACGGGTTCTTCGTCTACATCGTTTCGGCGCCCGTCTTCCTCGGCGAGCACCTGGGCCTCGGCCCGCAGCAATACGCGTGGCTCTTCATCCCCGGCATCGTGGGAATCATGCTGGGCTCGCAGATCTCCGGGCGTTCGGCGGGCAAGCGCACGCCGGTACAAACCGTGCACCTCGGCTACGTGCTCATGGGCGTGGCCGCGTTCGCGAACCTCGCCTACGCGCTCCTCGTGGCGCCTTCGCTGCCGTGGGCCGTGATGCACATGTTCGTCTACGGCGCGGGATTCGCCCTCACCATGCCCTCGATCTCGCTCACCACGCTGGACCTCTTCCCCACGCGGCGCGGCATGGCGGCCTCGCTGCAGGGCTTCGTGTCGGGGATGGTGAACGTGGTGACCGCGGGCGTGATCGCCCCGGCCGTCTTCCACGACCCGCGCTGGCTCGCCGTGGGCATGCTCGGCCTCGCCGTCGCGGGCTTCGCCTGCTGGAACCTCTACCTGCGCGTCTCGAGGCGCGCGATGGAGGATCCGCCCACGATCCTCCCCGAGCCACGCGATGGCAGCCCCGAGTAAGCCTTCGGTCGTCGCCGCGTTCCAGCGCTTGCAGGCGGGCGACGCACTGGGGGCCATCGAGCTCGCGCGCGCCCTCTCGGCCTCCGAGCCCGGCAACGCACGCGCCCGGCTGGTCGAGGGCATTGCGCTGCGCGGGCTGGCCCAGCTCGAAGCGGCGCGCGTTGCACTCGAAGCGGCCGCCGCGCTCGACCCCCGCGACTACGCCGCCGCCTACGAACTCGGCCTGCTGCACGACCAAGGTGGAGACGCCAACGCGGCGCTCGCGCACTTCGACCGTGCCGCGCAGTTGCGCGCGAACTTCCCGCCCGCGATCTACGCCGCCGCGACGCATCGCGTGCGTCGCAAGGAATGGGACGTTGCGCTGCGAGGATTCGACGCGGTCGTCGCCCTCGACGCACGCAACGCCGACGCACACGCGGGCCGCGGGACGGCGCTGCTGGGGCAGGGCCGTCGCGACGAATCCGAGGCCGCGTTCCAGCAAGCGCGCGCGCTGGATCCGGGCCATGTCGAGACGCTGAAAGCGCTCGGCCGCTTCCAGGTGAGCCGCGGCGACTTTCCGGAGGCCGCGCGGCTCTATCACGCGGCAGCGGCGCGCGCGGGCGACGACAGTGTCCTTCCGTTGTACATCGCGCAGTGCGAACTGCTGACGGGTCGATGGGACGCAGGTTGGGCCGCCTATCGCGGGCGTGAAGGACGAGCGCGGCCGTATCGCCCGCTTCCCGCGACGGGCACCGAGGGCAAGCGCGTCGTGCTCATCGGCGAACAGGGCCTGGGCGATGTGCTCTTCTTCCTGCGCTTCGCGCCCGCGCTGCGCGCCGCGCGCCTGGACTTCGCGGGCGACCCGCGCCTGCACTCGCTCCTCGCGCGCACCGGCCACTTCACGCAGTTCGCCGCGGAAGTACAGGGCCTCGACGCGGGCGCCGACCTCGAGATTCCCGTCGGAGACCTTCCCGATTTCACGCACGCAAGTGTCCCCACGCCCCCCACGTTGCGCGCCGAACCCGATGCAGCCCGCGTCCACGCGTGGAAAGCCCGTCTCGAGAAACTCGGCCCGCGCCCGTGGACCGGCGTCGCGTGGCGTGCGGGCCTGCCGGCCAGCGTCCTCGCGCACGGGTTGTACAAGAACGCGCCGATGGAGGAACTCTTCGCGGCGCTGCGTCCCGGCGGCGGGACGATGATGGCCATCCAGCGCAAGCCCGAAGCGGGCGAGATCGAACGCGCCGGAGCCGCGCTCGGCGCGAAAGTGCACGACCTCTCGGCGATGAACGACGACCTCGAGGAGGCGCTGGCCCTGCTTGCCGCGCTCGACCGGCACGTGGCCGTGAGCAACACCAACATCCATCTCGCCGCACTCGCGGGCCGCACGGCCCAGGTACTCGTTCCCTTCCCGCCGGAATGGCGCTGGATGCACGCAGGCCCGTCTCCCTGGTACCCGGGCTTCGACGTGTTGCGCCAGGGTGTGGACGGCAGTTGGCGAGAAGCCCTCGCCGCCCTCGCGAAACCTCAGGAAGCCGGACGGCAGTAGGTCTCGCGCGCGAACGCGAGCAGCACGAGCGCCAACGCACCCCACGCGAGGATCAGCGCGAACGCGCGCTGGAACGCCTCGTACGAATAGAAGCGCGCGCCATCGGCCATCACGCCGTCCCAGTTCAGGTCCAGCAGGATGCCGATCGCCGGCTGCATCACCATGCCGCCGATCATCACGCCCATGTTGGCGATGCCCGAAGCGGTTCCGGCCAGGCGCGACGGCACGGATTCCTTCGCGAAAGCGAACGTGAGCACGAAAGCCCCCGCCGTCGCACTCGCGGCGATCAGCAACGCGACGAGCGCCCCGCGACCCAGCCCCGGCAGGAAGATCGTCGCGGCCCACAAAAGCATCGCGGCCACGACGCCCACCACCAGCGGAGCCTTGCGCCGGCGCAGGCGCTCCGACAGGACGCTCCATCCCAGGCTGGAGAGCGACCACGCCACCAGCATCGCGGAGGCCATCGTCGCGGCACCCGTCGGCGTGAAGCCGTAGTGCATCACGAGGAATGGAACGCCCCACAGTCCACCGAACGAAAGCGTGAGCGACGAAAGCGCGGCGGGAGCGAAGAGCAGGATCCAGATGTTCCGGTAGCCGAAGATCGCGCGCAGGTCCGACGCCACCGAGGTGGTCGTTACTGCCCGGTCCTGTGCAGGGTGGTAACTCTCGAACCCGCGGTCCTTCGGATCGTCGCGCACCGCGATCCACACGACCACCGCCACCAGAGCCGTGACGGCCGCGCTGGCCACCATCACCTCGCGCCAGCCGAAGGTGTCGACCGCCATGCGCAGCGGCACGCCGGCCAGCGTGGCGCCGAGCACTCCGATGAAAAGTGCCAAGCCGCTGGTGAAGGCGAAGCGCCGCGGCTCCATCCAGTGCGTGGCGAGCTTCAGCATGGAGACGAACGCCACGCCCGCCGAGGCGCCGATCAGGAGGCGCCCCGCATTCGCCACGAGCACGTTGGGCGCGAGCGCAAACACAAGGGTTCCGAGTGCCGCGATGGCAGCGCCGGCGGTCAGCAGCTTGCGCGGCCCCCAACGGTCGGCGAGCAGGCCCGTCGGAATCTGCGCGGCGACGTAACTGTAGAAGTAGAACGCGGAGAGGTTTCCGAGCGACGCCGCGGAAAGCCGGAAATCGCGCGAGAGCTCCTGCGTGAGCACCGCGGGGGCGACACGCTGGTAGAACGCCACGAGGTAGAAGCACGCGGCCAGTCCCCACACCAGCCAGGCGAGCGATGCCGGAGGCAGCCGGGATTCTTGCAGCGGCGGGTCGCCGGACTTCAAGCGCCCGGGCTCAGTACTGTTCCCAGGGCAGGCCGTCGACGCGCCAGCCGCTCACGGCATTGCGATGGTGGTTGGCGTCCAGCTCGCCTTCGAAGCCGTGCAGCACGTTGATCACGTGCTTGAAGCCCGAGCGCTCGAGCGCCTCGCCGGCCTCCAGCGTGCGGTTGCCGCTGCGGCAGATGAGCACCACGGGACGCTTCTCGAAGTTGGCCCCCGCGAGCCGCTTCACCTGGCCCACGAAATGCGGGTTCAGCTCCCAGTCGGCCCCGTCGTACCAGGGGATCATCATCGCGCCGATCGGATGGCCCACGAACATGTACTCCATCTCGCTGCGGCAATCGATGAAGACCGCGTCCGGGTTGTCCTTCAGGTATTGGTAGGTCTGCTTGGGGGTCAGGTGTTCCATGGCAATATTCCCTTTCCCCGATTATAAGTCCGCGCTCATGAACGCTCCTTCCTCCCCGTTCCCCCTGGATTCCACGCTGTCGGCCGCCGCGGCCAAGGTCGAGCCGAAAGTCGTCGCGTGGCGCCGCGATTTCCACGCCAACCCCGAGCTCGGCAACCGCGAGGTTCGCACCGCGAAGGTCGTCGCCGACCACCTGCGCGCCCTCGGCTTCGACGAGGTGCGTGAAAAGGTCGCTCACACCGGCGTCGTCGGCATCTTGAAGGGCGGCAAGCCCGGCCCGGTCGTGGCCCTGCGCGCCGACATGGACGCGCTGCCGGTGGCCGAAGAGGTGGATGTCCCGTTCAAGAGCACCGTGCGCACCGAATGGAACGGCCAGCAGTGCGGCGTGATGCACGCCTGCGGCCACGATGCGCACACCGCCATCCTCATGGGCGTGGCCGAAGTGCTCGCGGGAATGCGCGCGCAAATCCCGGGCACCGTCACGTTCGTGTTCCAGCCGGCCGAGGAGACCCCGCCCATCGGCGAGGACGGCGGCGCCAGGATGATGATCGAGCAGGGCTGCCTCGAGAACCCGAAGGTGGGTGCGATCTTCGGCCTGCACGTGACCTCGATCTTCCCCACGGGGATGATCGGCTACCGCTCCGGTCCGTTCATGGCGTCGGCCGACGACTTCCGCATCTTCGTGCGCGGCGTCCAGACGCACGCGGCCATGCCGTGGCGTGGCGTCGATCCGATCGTGGTCGGCGCGCAGATCGTCACCGGCCTGCAGACCATCGTGTCGCGCCGGATGAACATCGCGCAGGAACCTTCGATCGTCACGGTCGGCGTCTTCCACGGCGGCGTTCGCCACAACATCATCCCGGACGAAGTGAAGATGGAAGGCACCATCCGCACGTTCGACGAGGCGCAGCGCGACGAGATCCACGGCCACGTGAAGCGCATCAGCGAGATGATCGCGGCCTCGGGCGGCGCCACCGCGAAAGTGCACATCCACAAGTGGTACGACGTGACCGTGAACGACCCGAAGCTGACCGACTGGTCGATCCCGACGCTCGGGCGCTTCGCCGGCGAAGCGAACGTGAAGGTGGTCGACAAGGTCTGCGGCGCCGAGGACTTCTCGTTCTATCAAAAGAAGGTGCCGGGCTTCTTCTACTTCGTCGGCTGCACGCCGAAGGACAAGGACGCATCGACGGCCGCGCCGAACCACAGCCCGCGCTTCTTCGTCGACGAAGCGTGCATGAAGCTGGGCGTGCAATCGTTGAGCGGCCTGGCGCTCGACTGGCTCGCGGCAAACGGCTGACCCACGTGGAAGCGCACGCGCTGGGTCTCTACGTGGCCGCCTCGCTGGCGCTCATCGCCACGCCGGGCCAGGACATGATCTACGTGATGACGCGCTCGGTCGCGCAGGGACGCGTCGCGGGCCTTTGCTCGGCGGTCGGCGTCTGCCTCGGCATCCTCGCGCACACCGCGCTCGCCGCGCTGGGCGTGGGTGCCATCCTGCAGGCGAGCGAAGGCCTGTTCACGGCGCTCAAGCTCGCGGGCGCGGCCTACCTCGCGTATCTCGGCGTTCGCCTGATCTTCACGCGGGCCGTGCCGCCGGAACTCGCGGCGGGCACCAAGCCGCTCTCGGCCTGGGCCCTCGTCGGCCAGGGCATGCTCTCCAACCTCACGAACCCGAAGATCGTCCTCTTCTTCCTCGCGTTCCTGCCGCAGTTCGTCGATCCCGCGAGCGGGCATCCCACGCGCGACCTCGCGATGCTGGGCGTGCTCTACGCGCTGCTCGCGTTGCCCGTGAAGGCCGGCGTCGGCCTGGCCGCGGGGAGCTTCTCCGCCGCGCTCCGGCGCCGGCCCGCGATCCTCGCGTGGGCCAACCGCTGCTGCGGCGTGGTGCTGGTCGGCCTCGGCGTGCGCCTCGCCTTCGCCGAGCGCCCCTAGCCGCGCGATGAAGCCAGCCGTGCGATGAAGCCAGCCGTGCGATGACGCCCGACGAGGCGATGCAGGCCGCGGCGGCGCATTTTTCCGCGGGCCGCCACGATGACGCGCAAGCGATGGCGCACGCGATCCTGCAGGCGATCCCGCGCCACTTCTACGCGCTGCACTTGCTCGCGACGATTGCGGCCCTGCGCGGCCAGGCGGAAGACGCCATCGATTTCTCTTCGCGTGCGCTCGCGATCGATCCCGGCCACGCCGAGGCCCTCGTCAATCGCGGCGCGGCACTGCGCATGGCCAATCGCTTCGAGGAGGCGCTCGCGGACTACGATCGCGCCCTGCGCCTGGCGCCGCGGTTCGTGGCCGCGCATTCGAATCGCGGCGTCGCGCTCGCCGCGCTCAACCGCTACCCCGAAGCCGTGGAGAGCTACACGCGCGCCCTGGAGCTCGATCCCGGCCACCTGCGTTCGCGCTTCAATCGCGGCCTCGCGTACCTCGTGCAGGGCGACTTCGAGCACGCGTGGGCGGACCACGAGGCACGCTGGGGCGGCAGCGACACGCTAGGGGCCGCGCGCAACTTTGGCGTGCCGCAGTGGACGGGCCGCGAGGAATTGCAGGGCAAGACCGTGCTGCTGCACGCCGAGCAGGGCCTGGGCGACACGATCCAGTTCGTGCGCTACCTGCCCCTCGTGCTGGCCAGGGGCGCTCGCGTCGTGCTCGAAGTCCACGCGGCGCTCGTTCCGTTGTTCCAGCAGTTCGAAGGCGTCCATGCACTGGTGGCTCGCGGCGATGCCCTTCCCGGGATCGACCTGCATTGTCCGCTCATGAGCCTTCCCCTCGCGTTCGGCACGCGCGTCGAGACCATTCCCGCGGCCATTCCGTATCTGCGGGCGCCGGAAGATTCGGTCTCCGCGTGGCGGGAACGGCTCGGCGAACGAAAGGCATATCGCGTCGGCCTCGCGTGGTCGGGCAGCACCACGCTCCGCAACGATCGCAATCGCACGCTGCCGTTCTCGCAACTCGCTTCGATCCTGGTTCCCGGAATCGAGTTCGTGAGCGTGCAGAAGGAAGTGCGCGAGCCGGACCGCGCCGCACTCGGTGCTGCGGCGAACGTCCGCCATTTCGGCGAAGCGCTCGCCGATTTCCGCGACACCGCCGCGCTGGTTTCACAACTGGACCTGGTCATTTCGGTAGACACGGCCGTGGCACACCTCGCGGGCGCGATGGGAAAGCCGGTCTGGGTGCTGCTTCCGCACGCGCCCGACTGGCGCTGGATGCTCGAACGCGAGGACAGCCCGTGGTATCCGTCGGCGCGCCTCATCCGCCAGCCGCGCACGGAAGACTGGGCTTCCGTGATGGAGCGCGTGCGCGGCGAGCTGGCGAAGCGCTAGCCCTTCTTCAACCGGGCCCGGTAGTCGACGATCCGCTGCTTCAAGCCCGGCCTGCGCGCCGAGGCGGTGAGGCTCGCGAGATCCTCGCTTCGATGATCGCCGCGCGCGACTGCACGAATCGCAGCGAACGTTTCACGATCGATCGCGGGGGGATTCGCCGGTTCGGCCAGCCATGCCTCGATGCCGACCCGCGTCGCGATGCCGCAGCGCAGCGCTTCGGCGGCATCGCACGCGGCACCTTCGGTCACGAGCGGCCGTGCGCGGTCCCAGCCGATGGCTTCGACGAGCCGGCGCGTCCCCAGGACGATGCCGAAGGCCGAGCCCGGAAAGCGGATCGTCGTGTCGTCGTGCGCGACCCGCACGTCGCACGAAGCGAAGAGGTCCGCGCCGGCGCCCCACGTACGGCCTTGCGCGAGCGCGATGGTGCGCACGGGCGCGTGCCACACGGCTTGCAGCAGCTTCTCGAGCGCGATGAATCGGTCGGCCAGCGTCGCGTCGGTTTCGGCCTCGAGCGACGAGAGATCGAAGCCGGTGCAGAAGTGCGCGCCCGCGCCGCCGAAGACGAGGGTATGGACCGCGGGGTCCGCGATCGCCGCATCGATCGCCGCGTGAAGTGCGGCGACCATCTCGACCGAGAGCGCGTTGCCCTTGTCTGCGCGGTCGAGGCCGAGGGTTGCCACGCCCTCGCGCGTCGAGGCACGGACCATCAGGCGTTCGAATAGCCGGAGATGAACTCCCGCGCTTCGCCGGTGGCGGGATCGAACCAGTGGCGCTTCACGCGGCCGATGTCGGCGCCGTAGACGTGGATGCTGATCGAGGCCCGGTCGGTGAGCGCGTTGGCCACCGTGTGGATGTCTCCGACCGTGGGCGACACCGCTTCCACCTGGCCTTGCTTCAGGATGTGCTCGTAGCCCAGCGGCTTCGCGCACCCGCTCGCATCGCGCGTGAACTCCTCGCAACGCTCGGCTCCGCGCATCACGCCGACCAGGCCCCACACCGTGTGGTCGTGCACCGGCGTCTTCTGGCCCGGGCCCCACACGAAGCTGATCACCGAGAAGCGATCCTTCGGATCCTTGTAGAGCAGGTACTGGCGGTAGGTATCGGTGCCGGGGACGGTGTACTCCTCGTCCAGCCAGTCGTCGTGCGCGATCAAGTCGGAGAGCAGCGCCGAGGCGCGCGCGAGGATCTTCGGCTCGGCCTTCTCTTCCTCGACGACCTTCGTGATGCCCGAGACGAACCGGTCCAGTCTGTTCATGATTTGCCCTCCATCCGGTTGCGCAATTCTGCCGTGTCCTCGCCCAACGCGGGGTAACGGTTCGAGACGGCCACCGCTTCGCCGTCGAGGCGTACCGGGCAGCCCACGGTGCGCGTCTCGCGGCCGCCGGGCAGCGTGGCAGGTTGTACGAGGCCGAGGAATCCGGCCTGCGGGTCGGCAAGCGCTTCGGCGTATCCGTTGATCGGCGCACCGGGCACGCCGGCCTCGCGGAACTTCGCGAGCCACGTGGCACTGGGCGACGCCGCGAACTTCGCTTCGAGGATCTCCTTCAGCGCCGCCTGGTTCTTCGCGCGCAGCGTCGGGTTGGTGAAGCGCTCGTCGTTCGCGAGTTCCGGCGCCTCGATGACCGCGCACACCGATTGCCACAGCTTCTGGTTGCCCGCGGCGATCGCGAAGAATCCATCCGCCGCGCGATACGCCTGGTACGGCGCGTTGCGCGGATGCGCGGAACCGAGCTTGCGCGGGTTCTTCCCGGTGCCGAAGTACTCGCTCGTCTGCAGCGCCGCGATGGCCAGCGTGGTCGCGAACATCGGGACGTCGATCGTGCCCCCGGGTCCGCCCGCGCGAACCTGCGCGATCTTCGCCGCGATGGTGAAGGCCGCGTACAGGCCCGAGGCGAAATCGGAGAGCGGCACGCCGCACTTCACCGGCGCGCCATCGGGTTCACCGGTCACGCTCATCACGCCGCTCGCGGCCTGGATGGTGAGATCGAAGCCGCCCTCGGCCGAGCGTGGGCCCACCTGCCCGAACGCGGAGATCGAGCAGTAGACGAGAGAGGGCTTGCGCGCGGCGAACCAGTCCCAGCCCAGGCCCAGGCGGCCCATCACGCCGGGGCGGTTGTTCTCGATCAGCACGTCCGCTTCGAGCACGAGGGCCCGCGCGAAATCGCGGCTCGCCGGATCCTTGAGGTCGAGGGCAACCGAACGCTTCCCCCGGTTGATCGACGCGAAGTTCTCGCTGTAGCCGTTGCTCACCGGCGGCCACTGGCGCATGGCGTCGCCTTCGGGCGGCTCGACCTTCACGACATCGGCGCCATAGTCGGCGAGCAACATGCCGCAGAACGGGCCCGCGGCGACCTGGCAGAACTCGACGGCTTTCACGCCCGCGAGGGGCTTCGAAGAAGGTGCGCTCATCCCGACAGGTTATAGGAAGTGCCGCGGGCGCCGAATCGGTGCACCGGTCTTGCGGCGCACCACGGGCATGGTGCGAAACCGCGCGAGTGCGCACCCACGTCTTGCGTAACTCCTTGATCGCACGCGCCTTGGAAATGGGCCGCCCGGTGGCATGGGCCTTGCTGGTATCCGAACTTGTATACCAGCGATCCCGAGCGAATGGCCCCCCCGATCCCCATCACCATCGCCGCCTTGCACGATGCCTATCGCGCGGGGCAACTGCGCCCCTCGGATGTCGTGGAGGCGTGGCTCGCGCGAAATGCGGACGATCGTGCGGCGCCCATCTGGATCGCCACGCATGCGGCCACGCGACTGAGGGAACGCGCGTCGGACTTGGACACCCAGTTGCGCGACGATCCGCAGCGCGCCCTCGCCTCGCCCGTGTTCGGAGCGCTGTTCGGTGTGAAGGACAACATCGATTGCGCCGGGCTCGCCACCACCGCGGCCTGCCCGGAATTCGCGTACGAACCGGCTGAATCGGCCTTCGTGGTGGCGGGGCTCGAAGCCGCGGGCGCGATCGCGGTGGGAAAGACCAACCTCGACCAGTTCGCCACCGGGCTCGTCGGCACGCGCTCTCCGCACGGAGCGCCGGCGAATACGTTCAAGCCGGAATTCGTTTCCGGAGGATCGAGCTCCGGCTCGGCGGTCGCGGTCGCGAAAGGCCTCGTGCACTTCTCGCTCGGCACGGACACGGCCGGATCGGGGCGCGTGCCCGCGGGCCTGAACAACCTCGTCGGATGGAAGCCTTCGCGCGGCCTGCTTTCGACGCGGGGTGTGGTCCCCGCCTGCCGGTCGCTCGATTGCGTCTCGATCTTCGCGCTCACGGTGGCCGATGCGGCGCGCGTCTTCCAGGTCGCGGCTCGCTTGGATGCGCACGACCCCTGCGCGCGCGCGTTGCCTCTCGACCGGCCCACGCTGCGGGAAGGATTCACGTTTGCGATCCCGCGTGCGGCCGATCTCGAGTTCTTCGGAGATGGCCTCGCGAAGGCCGCGTTTGCCGAAGCGGTGCGACGCCTGCGGACCCTCGGAGGCACGCCCCGCGAGATCGACTTCGCGCCGTGGCGGGAGGTCGCCGATTCGCTCTACGACGGCCCGCGCGTGGCCGAGCGCCACGCGGGCATCCGGGCGTTCTTCGACGCGCATGCCGACGCCGTCCATCCGATCGTGCGAAGGATCCTGGAGCGCGGCCGCGAATACTCGGCCACCGATACCTTCGCCGCGGAAGCGCGCCTCGATGTGCTGCGCGCGCAACTCGCCCCGCTGTGGTCTTCGTGCGACGTGCTCGTGGTGCCGACCGCGCCGACGGCCTACACGATCGCGGCGGTGATGGCCGATCCGATCGAGCTGAATCGGCGGCTGGGCACGTACACGAACTTCGCGAACCTCCTCGACCTCGCGGCGATCGCGGTGCCGTCCTCGATGCGCCCCGACGGATTGCCCAGCGGCATCACGCTGCTGGCGCGCGCGGGCAGCGACCTCATGCTCGCCGCCCTCGCGCAGCGCTTCCATGCAAAGTCCGGACTCCCGCTCGGCGCGACCGGTGTGCCGATGGCGACACCCGAGCCGCTCGCGGCACGCGGCGATGTCGCGCAACTCGCGGTCGTCGGCGCGCACTTGCACGGCCTACCGCTCAATCGCGAGCTCACGGACCGCGGCGCGAGGCTCGTGCGTTCCACGCGCACCGCTCCGCACTACCGCCTCTACGCACTGCCCGCCACCACGCCTCCGAAGCCCGGCCTCGTGCGCACGGCCGCCGAAGGCCACCGCATCGCGGTCGAAGTCTGGGAGCTCCCGATGCCGGCGTTCGGCGGCTTCGTGGCCGGCATTCCCGCGCCGCTCTGCATCGGAACGCTCGAGCTCGACGACGGCTCGCGCGTGCAGGGCTTCCTCTGCGAAGCATCCGCCAGCACCGGCGCCGAAGACATCTCGCGCTTCGGGGGCTGGCGAGCCTATCTCGAATCCCGCAGTCCCCGAGCCCCCCAAAAGGAGACGTCATGAGAGCGCCCCGCCGAAATTTCCTTCGAGCCGCACTTGCAGGAACCGTGATCGCCGGAGCGCCCGCGATCGTACGCGCGCAGGCGGGGCCGAAGATCCGCGTCGGCTACTGGCCCATCGCCTCGGGCCTGCCGTTCTACGCGGCGATCGAGAAGGGCTACTTCAAGGAAGCCGGCCTCGACGTGGAGCCGATCAAGTTCGCCGGAGCCCAGCAGGTGATGGAGGCGATGCTCTCGGGTCGTTCCGACGGCAGCGCCAACGGCACGGGCTCGGCCAACCTCGCCATCGGCGCCATCGCGCAGCCCGGCCTCTTCAAGATCTTCTGCACCAATCCCAGCAACGCGAAGTTCGTGCTGGACGAGTTCATCGCGCCGGCGAACACGAACTACAAGACGATCGGCGAGTTGTCCGGCAAGCGCATCGCCTCCGGCCCCGGCATCCAGAACGTGACGCTCGCCAAGACGATGCTCGAGCGCGCGGGCGCGAAGAACGTGACGGTGATGGAGCTTCCGATCGGCCAGCACGTGGCCGCCATCGCGGCGGGCCAGGTGGACGCGTGCTACACCCTCGAGCCCACCGGCACGATCGGGCGCATGAACGGCACGACGAAGATCATCGAGGCCGGCGTCGTCGCGAAGTACATCCTGGGCGACCCCCTGGCGCCCTGGCACGGCGGCGCGGCGACCCTCACGAGCGAGTTCATCGCAAAGAATCCCGAGGCCACGAAGAAGTACATGGCGGCGTACGTGAAGGGCGTGGAGCTGGTGCGCGCGAAGCCGGATGAAGCGCGCACCTTCATGAAGGGCTACACCGCCATCGAGGGCCCGCTCACCCAGGAGGTGCCGCTCGCTTCGTACATGCCCTACACCGAGTTCAACGCGAGCTCGATCGCGTACTTCCAGAAGTTCTACGACCTGTTCACGGAGAAGGGCATCTTCTCGCAGAAGGTGGACGTGAACACGCTGCTGTACAAAGCATGAAGGCCAACTGGGGCCGGGCCCTCCCCTTCGTGGGGCCCGTGTTGCTCTTTGTCGCCTGGGATCTCGTGGTGCGCGCGGGTTTCATCAAGGCGATCCTGCTGCCCGCGCCGTGGGACGCGCTCACGGCCCTCGTGAGCGGCCTCGCCGGCGGCCCGCTGCTCACGGACTTCGCCGTCACCGTGAAGCGCACGCTGCAGGCCTTCACGATCGCCGCGGTGCTGGGCGTGCCCCTGGGCATCGTGCTGGGCAGCAACGAGCGCGCCTATCGCAGCGTCGAGTTCCTGATCGACTTCTTCCGCTCCACGCCGTCCTCCGCGCTGATCCCCTTGTTCCTCCTCATCTTCGGCGTCTCCGACATCAACAAGATCGCCATCGCCGCGTTCGGCGCTTTCCTGCTGGTGGTGTTCAACAGCGCGTACGGCGTGATCAACGCGAGGAAGCAGCGCGTCATGGCGGCGAAGGTGATGGGCGCCAATCGCTGGCAGATCTTCAAGGACGTGCTCGTGTGGGAGAGCCTGCAGCCCACGTTCGTGGGGCTGCGCAGCGCCGTGTCGATGGCGCTCGTGATCGTGATCGTGGCCGAGATGTTCATCGGCAGCGACAACGGCCTCGGCCACCGCATCATCGATGCGCAGCAGGTGCTCAACGTGAAGAGCATGTACGCGGCGATACTGGCCGCCGGCGTGCTGGGCTACGTGCTGAACGTGCTCTTCCTCTTCATCGAACGCCGGATCGTGCACTGGAGCGGGCGATGAACGCGCGCGTGGTGAATCCCCCGTTCGAACCCGATCCGCCGGAGGCTCCCTTCGTGCCCGGCCCTACCGGGACGCACATCACGATCCGCGGCCTCACCAAGTTCTTCGCCGGATGGCCGCTCTACGAGAACTTCGACCTCGACATCCCGAAGGGCAAGATCGTCTCGGTCTTCGGACCCAATGGCTGCGGCAAGTCCACGCTGATCAACATGATCTCGGGCCTCATCCCGATCGACAAGGGCGAGATCCTGTTCGACGGCAAGTCGCTCGCCGAAACCAAGATCGGCTACGTGTTCCAGAACTACCGCGAGGCGATGTTCCCGTGGATGCGCACGATCGACAACATCGCGTATCCGCTGAAGCTGGAGGGCAAGTCCAAGCACGAAGTCGACCGGCGCCTGGAGGAGCTCGTGGCCTCGTTCGACGTGAAGTTCGACTTGAAGCGCTACCCGTACGAGATGTCGGGCGGCCAGCAGCAGACGGCCTCGATCATGCGGGCGCTGGCGCCCCATCCGGAGGTGCTGTTCCTCGACGAGCCCTTCTCGGCGCTAGACTACGAGATGACGCTCTTCATCCGCGAGAAACTGCAGGAGGTTTTCATCGCCACCGGAACCACGATGATGCTGGTCTCGCACGACCTCGAGGAGGCGGTGTACCTCGCCGACGAAGTGCTGCTGCTCACCAAGCGGCCCACGAAAGTGGCCGAGATCCTGCGCTACGGTGACCCGAGACCCCGCACGGTGGAGACGCTCACCTCGCCTTCCTTCATCGCCGCCAAGAAGCACAGCCTCGAAGTCTTCCAGCGCGAGGTCCGCCGCTAGATGGCGAACAAGAAGGTTCCCGCCTACGTCGACGCGGCCTGTGCGCTGCAGGGCCTCACGCTGAAGGGCGAGGAGCGCGACCGCGTGATCCTGCAGTTCGAACGCCTCGCGGAGATCGCCGCGCCGATGCTCGCGGTGCCGATCGAGCCCGACGACGAACCGGCCCCGGTGTTCGAGCCGTGAGCGAGACGGCGCTCGGCATCGCGCAATCGATTCGCGACGGGGCGGTGAAGGCCGAAGCGATCGTCGAACGCACGCTGGCCGGCATCGCCCGGATCAATCCGCAGGTGAATGCGTTCACGGCGGTCACGGCGGATCGGGCGCGCGCCGAAGCGCGTGCCGTCGACAAGGCCCGCGCGGCCGGGCAATCCCTGCCGCCGCTCGCCGGCGTGCCTTACGCGGTGAAGAATCTCTTCGACGTCACGGGCCTGGCCACGCTCGCGGGCTCGAAGGTCCATGCCTCGCATGCACCCGCGAAGGCGGATGCGAAGCTCGTCACGCGCATGAAGGACGCGGGCGCCGTGCTCGTCGGCACGCTCAACATGGACGAGTTCGCCTACGGCTTCACCACCGAGAACACGCACTACGGGCCGACGCGCAATCCGCACGATCCGGAGCGCATCGCCGGCGGTTCTTCGGGCGGGTCGGGCGCCGCTGCCGCCGCCCGGCTCGTGCCGATCACGCTCGCTTCCGACACGAATGGCTCGATCCGCGTTCCCGCCTCGCTGTGCGGTGTGTGGGGGCTGAAGCCGACGTACGGCCGCCTCTCGCGATCCGGTTCGTTTCCGTTCGTCGCGAGCCTCGATCACCTCGGACCCATCGCCGCCGACCTGCGCGACCTTGCCGCCGCCTACGACGCGCTGCAGGGCGAGGATGCGAACGATCCGGCCTGCGCCCAGCGCGCACCCGAACCGGTGAGCGATTCGCTCGATGGGGATCTCGAGGATGTGCGCATCGCGCGCCTCGGCGGCTGGTTCGAGGCGAACCTCACGGCCGACGCGAAGGCCGCGGTCGACATCGCGTGCAAGGCGCTGCACGTCACGAAGACCGTCACGTGGGCCGAGGCAGCGCTGGGCCGCGCCGCGGCCTTCATCATCGGGGCTTCGGAAGGCGGCAACCTGCACCTCGAGGATCTCAAGCTCCGGCGCGGCGACATGGAGCCGCTGTCGCGCGACCGCTTCCTCGCCGGCGCGCTCGTCCCCGCCGCCTGGTACGTGCAGGCGCAACGCATCCGGGCGCTCTATCGCGAGGCCGTGCGATCGCACTTCGCGAACACCGATGTCTTCATCGCCGCGGCCACGCCGTGCGCTGCGACCCCCATCGGCACCGAGTGGCTCGACCTCGAATCGGGCCGCGTTCCGCTGCGGCCCAGCATGGGCCTGCTCACGCAGCCGATCTCGTGCATCGGGTTACCTGTCGTGGCCGCGCCGATCCTGCGATCCGGGTCGCTGCCGATCGGCGTACAGGTCATCGCCGCGCCATGGCGCGAGGACCTCTGCTTTCGCGTCGCCGCCGCCCTTTCCGCGCGCGGCGTCGCCGCCTCTCCCCTGCCCGCCCTTCACGCATGAGCAACGCCATGAACGAGATCAACCGGCCCGAGGTCCTGGCCGAAGTGCGCGCCGAATGCGAGCGCTACGAGACCGCGCTCACCGGCAACGACGTGGCCGCGCTCGACGGCTTCTTCTGGGCGAGTCCCCACGCGCTGCGCTATGGAGCGACCGAAAATCTCTACGGGTTCGAGGCCATCGCCGCGTTCCGTGCCGCGCGCCCGGCGCGCAACCTCGAGCGCACGGTGCTGCGCACGGCGATCACGACCTTCGGCCGCGACTTCGCCACCGCGAACCTGGAATTCCAGCGTGCGGGCTCGGCCTCGACCGGACGCCAGAGCCAGACCTGGGTGCGTTTCCCCGAGGGCTGGAGGATCGTCGCCGCGCATGTGAGCCTGCTCGCCGAGGCCAGGCCGTGAGCCGCGCGCTCGCGAAGGTGGCCACGCCCGCGCCGCGCGAACGCTCGCTCGCCGACAGCGCCTACGAACAGTTGAAGGCGAGCATCTTCGATTTCGAGCTGCTGCCCGGCGACCGTTTCAGCGAAACCGACATCGCCGAGCGCCTGAAGATGAGCCGCACGCCGGTGCGCGACGCGCTCTACCGGCTGGAGCGCGAGGGCTATCTGCAGGTGCACCTGCGCGTGGGCTGGAGCGTGAGGCCGTTCGACTTCGAGCAGTTCGAGAACTTCTACGACCTGCGGCTGATCCTGGAGATCGCCTCGGTCACGCGCCTGTGCGATGCCGAGGATCGCGCGGACCTCGAGGCGCTCAAGGCCACCTGGCTGGTCCCCGCCGCGGACCGCCTCGCGGAACCGATGAAAGTGGCCGCGCTCGACGAGCGCTTCCACATGGCGCTCGTGGAAGCGGCGGGCAATCCCGAAGTGGCGCGCTGCCATCGCGAAGTGACCGAGCGCATCCGCGTGGTCCGCCGCCTCGACTTCACGCAGGCCTATCGCATCGACAAGACCTACGAAGAGCATGCGCAGATCCTGCGCGCGGTGATCCGTCGCCGCACGGACGAGGCCGTCCGCTTGTTGCGCTCGCACATCGAGGCGAGCAAGGCCGAAGTCCGGAAGATCACCCTCCACCGCCTGTACACGGCCCGCCCAAAATCGGGGTCAGGGTAGAAATATCTAGATATTTCTACCCTGACCCCGATTTCCCAATTATTTCTACCCTGACCCCGATTACGCGACGAAGGCGAAGTAGAACCCTACGGTGAAGATCGCCACCGAGAATCCGTAGACCCACGCGGAGACGCGCCGCTGCCGAACGCACGCCGCCGCGAGTGCCGGGTCGGCAGGACAAGGTGCGAAGCGCGCGCGCCACTGGAAGACCCCCGCCAACGCCAGCATCCCGCCCGCGACCGCGAAGAGCGGCAGCTTGTGCTCCGAGAGCCAGATGAGTTGCGGCACCGCGCCCACGAGGCTCACGAGCGTCGCCCCCGCGCCCGCGGCGACCAACGCGGCGGGCAACGCGCAGCACAGCAACGTCCCGGAGCTCGTGAAGATCGAGATCCAGGACGACCAGCTTGCCGTGCGGCGCGCGTCCCCGGCGGGGCTCACCGCTTCGCCTTCGTGTCCGCCCGGATCTTCTCGAGCGATTCGTCCACGCGCGCGATCGAGCGCACGTCGTAGCCCGCGTCCTTGAGCTGCGAGACGAGCACCTCGTCCGCGATGTCCTGCCCGTCCTTCAGCGACACGGCCACCACCCGGTGCTCGAGGCTCACGAACACGGCCTGCGTGGGCGCCATCGACTTCAGCTTCTTCTCGATGCCCTGGGCGCAGAACGCGCACACCAGGCCGTTGACTTCCATCTTGATCGTTTTCGCCTGCGCGCCTGCCCCTGCCAACAGCGCCGCGACGAACACCAATGCCTTCATCGTGTCTTTCATGTCGGTTCCTAGAAATTCATCATGACCATGACCTGGGCGCGCCGGTTGCGGTCGACGCCACCCTCGATCCAGAAGTTGCCCTTGAAGAGCCGCAGCATCGGGACCACCTCGGTCTCGCCGGGCAGGATGCCGCCCGTGTAGCGCCGCGCTTGCAGCACGAACCAGACCGCCAGGTCTTCGTAGTCGTGCTCGAACGGTGCGACGCCGAGTTGCACTGTAGTCACCCCGTGGGTGAAGCGGCTCGATTGCGACCAGTCGGTCTTCGCGGAGGCGTAGATGCGCCGGGTTTCGTAGTCGGCCTGCGCACCGTAGCGTGCCGTGGCCACACCGGAGAAGGTGCCCTCCGCATCGAAACCGCGCGCGGACGCGAGCCCACCCCATGCGAAGACGTTGCCCTGCGCCGCCGGCAGGTTCCAGCGCTTCACGAGGTAGTTCACCTGCACGCCGGCCATCTCGCGCTCCATCGACTTGTCGTCGGCGATCAGCTTGGTCGCGGACAGCCCGCCGGACCACCAGTACGTGGGCGCATAGAAGACCTGCGCCTCTCGCATCGTGTTGGTACCGGATTCGGCCATCACGGTCCATCCATCGGCGAATGCGATGGGCTTGGCGTTTGCCGCCCAGGGCATCGCGAATGCCAGCAGCAATGCGGCTTTCCGCATGCTCGTCTCCTGAAGAGTCCAAGGGGAAACACGCGCACCGACGGGGCGCGCGGCAACGACAGCCTTGGGCTATTTCAGGAACCGCGAATGCCGGATGCGTGGAGGCGGAGACGTAGCGCGGAGAAGATCCGCGTCGGGAGGCATCGCGAGGAGCGCGATGGAAACGGCATCGACGCGCGCGACCGGCCGCGCATCGGAGACAGGGACGGGCGGCACGTCGACGGAGGGCACGTCGTGCTTCGACGGCTCGGCCTGGACAGTCTTGTGGCAGATCGTCCTCGAGCCGTCCCGCATGGCTTCAGGGCAAGCGCCCGCATCCATGGATTCGTCCATCGCCTGCGGCGATTCACCCACGAAGGGACAGGCGAAGCTCGCCAAGGCCATCTGCGAGGACATCAGGGCGAAGGCCGTGAGAATGGCGAGAAAGCGGCGCGTCATGGTGTTTTCAGGATACAACTTTCACGCCCTTCCAGAACGCGACGCGGCCCTTGATCTCCTTCGCCGCATCCTTGGGCTCCGCGTAGTACCAGACCGCATCGCGGTTCTCCTTCCCGCCGACGTTGAGCGAGTAGTAGTTCGCCGTTCCCTTCCAGGGGCAGACCGAGGTGTGCGCACTCGGCACCAGCAACTCCCGCTTCACCGACTCGAGCGGAAAGTAGTGATTCCCCTCGACGACGACGGTGTCGGGGGACTCGGCGATGAGCGTGTCGTTCCAGAATGCCTTCATGGTCACGGTGGTAGAATACACTCGAAACCCGTCGCTTTTTCCGGCGGGTTTTTTCATTCGCACCATGGACCAAGCGATCTCCACAAACCGGATCTCCTCGACCCAAGCTGCCCGCCTGCAGGCCCTCGAGGATGCGTTGCAGAACCGCATCCTCGTATTGGACGGCGCCATGGGCACGATGATCCAGCGCCATTCGTTGAGCGAGGCGCAGTACCGCGGCGAGCGCTTCCAGGCGCATCCCAAGGACCTGCGCGGCAACAACGACCTCCTCACGCTCACGCGCCCGGACGTGATCCGCGGCATCCACGCGCAGTACCTCGAGGCGGGCGCCGACATCCTCGAGACCAACACCTTCAACTCGACGTCGATCTCGCAGGCCGACTACGGCCTGGAGTCGATCGTGCGGGACCTGAACCTCGAGGGCGCGAAGCTCGCGCGCGAGGTGGCCGACGGATTCACGGCGAAGACGCCGAAGCAGCCGCGCTTCGTGGCCGGCGTCCTGGGCCCGATGAACCGCACGCTCTCGCTCTCGCCCGACGTGAACGACCCGGGCTTCCGCGCCGTGAGCTTCGACCAGGTGAAGGACGCCTATCGCGAGGCCACGATCGCCCTCGTCGAAGGCGGCGTGGACATCCTCCTGGTCGAGACCATCTTCGACACGCTGAACTGCAAGGCCGCGCTCTTCGCGATCGACGAGTACTTCGACGAGACGGGGATCCGCCTGCCGATCATGATCTCCGGCACGATCACCGACGCCTCGGGCCGCACGCTCTCGGGCCAGACGCCGGAAGCGTTCTGGAATTCGGTGCGCCACGCCCGCCCGCTCTCCGTGGGTTTCAACTGCGCACTGGGTGCCCGCGAACTGCGCCCGCATATCGAAGAACTCGCCCGCATCGCCGACGTGCGCGTCTCGGCGCACCCGAATGCGGGACTCCCGAACGCAATGGCGGAGTACGACGAACTGCCGAACGAAACCGCCGGCTTCATCCGCGACTGGGCGCAGTCGGGCTGGCTCAACATCACCGGCGGCTGCTGTGGCACCACGCCGGATCACATCAAGGCCATCGTCGACGTGGTGTCGAAGTTCCCGCCGCGCACCGTGCCGAAGATCGAACCGAAGCTGCGGCTCGCCGGGCTCGAACCCCTGAACGTCGGGAGCGACTCGCTCTTCGTGAACGTGGGCGAGCGCACCAACGTCACCGGCTCCAAGGCGTTCGCGCGCCTGATCCTCGCCGGCGACTATCCCGAGGCGCTCACGGTCGCGCGCCAGCAGGTGGAGAACGGCGCACAGGTGATCGACGTGAACATGGACGAGGCGATGCTCGACTCGCAGGCCGCGATGTCGAAGTTCCTGAACCTCGTGCAGGCCGAGCCCGACATCTGCCGCGTGCCGGTGATGATCGACAGCTCCAAGTGGAGCGTGATCGAGGCGGGCCTGAAGTGCGTGCAGGGCAAGTGCATCGTGAATTCGATCTCGATGAAGGAAGGCGAGGCCGAATTCATCAAGCACGCGAAGCTCGCGCACCGCTACGGCGCCGCGGTGATCGTGATGGCCTTCGACGAGAAGGGCCAGGCCGATACCCTCGCCCGCAAGACCTCGATCTGCGAACGCAGCTACAAGATCCTCACGGAGCAGGTCGGCTTCGCGCCCGAGGACATCATCTTCGACGCGAACATCTTCGCGATCGCCACCGGCATCGAGGAGCACAACCGCTACGCGCTCGACTACCTCGAGGCGCTCACGTGGATCCACCGCCACCTGCCGCACGCGAGCACCTCGGGCGGCGTGTCGAACCTCTCGTTCTCCTTCCGCGGCAACGAGCCGGTGCGCGAAGCCATGCACACCGCGTTCCTGTACCACGCGGCCAAGGCCGGCATGACGATGGGCATCGTGAACGCGGGCCAGCTCGGCGTGTACGCGGAAATCCCGAAGGACCTGCTCGAACGCGTCGAGGACGTGCTCTTCGACCGCCGCAAGGATTCCACGGAGCGCCTGGTCGAGTTCGCCGAGTCTTTCAAGGGCGCGAAGAAGGACGCGGTGGAGGACGCCGCCTGGCGCAGCGCCCCGGCACGGGAGCGCCTCGTGCACGCGCTGGTGAAGGGCAACACCCAGTTCATAGTCGAGGACACCGAGGAGGCGCGGCTGCAGTTCGAGCGGCCCATCCAGGTGATCGAAGGTCCGCTGATGGACGGCATGAACGTCGTGGGCGACCTCTTCGGCTCCGGGAAGATGTTCCTCCCGCAGGTGGTGAAGAGTGCCCGCGTGATGAAGCAAGCCGTGGCCCACCTCATCCCGTTCATCGAGGAAGAGAAGAAGCGCCTCGGCGCCGCGGACTCGACGGCCAAGGGCAAGGTCGTCATGGCCACCGTCAAGGGCGACGTGCACGACATCGGCAAGAACATCGTGGGCGTGGTGCTCCAGTGCAACAACTACGAGGTCGTCGATCTCGGCGTGATGGTGCCGGCGCAGAAGATCCTCGACACCGCGGTCGAGACCAACGCCGACATGATCGGGCTTTCGGGCCTCATCACGCCCTCCCTCGAGGAGATGGCGCACTTCGCCAAGGAGATGGAGCGCCTCGGCTTCAAGATCCCGTTGCTGATCGGCGGCGCAACGACGTCGCGCACGCACACGGCCGTGAAGATCGAGCCGCATTATTCCGGTCCGACCGTGTGGGTGCCGGATGCGTCGCGCGCCGTCGGCGTGGCTTCGAGCCTCATGAGCACCGAGGGCGGGCGCGACGGTTACGTGCAGCAAGTGCGGGACGACTACGTGAAAGTCCGCGAATTGCACGCGAACAAGACCGGGCAGAAGTCGGTCACGCTCGAGGCCGCGCGTGCCAATGCCGTGAAGATCGACTGGAGCGCGTACGTTCCGCCGAAGCCCCGCAGCCTCGGCGTGATGGCGTTGAAGAACTACCCGCTCGAGAAACTCGTTCCGTTCATCGACTGGGCGCCGTTCTTCCAGGCCTGGGACCTCGCGGGCAAGTATCCCGAGATCCTCAAGGATCCAGTGGTCGGCGAAGCCGCGCGCAACGTGCACCGCGACGGCCTCGCGATGCTCGAACGCATCGTGAAGGGCCGCTGGCTCACCGCGAGCGGCGTGTTCGGCCTGTGGCCGGCGAACGCGGTCGGCGACGACATCGAGGTCTACACCGACGAGACGCGCTCGCATCCGCTCTTCACGTGGCACAACCTGCGCCAGCAGAACCAGAAGCCGTCGGGCAACCCGAACCAGTGCCTCGCCGATTTCGTGGCGCCCAAGGATTCTGGCGTGGCGGACTACCTTGGTGCCTTCGCGGTCACCGCGGGCCTCGGCATCGACGCGAAGGTGAAGGAGTTCGAGAAGAAGCACGACGACTTCAGCGCGATCCTGCTGAAGGCGCTCGCCGACCGCCTCGCCGAAGCCTTCGCCGAACACCTGCACCACCTCGTGCGCACCACGTTCTGGGGCTACGCCGCGGGCGAGAAGCTTTCGAACGAAGACATGGTCGCGGAGAAGTACGCCGGCATCCGTCCCGCGCCGGGCTACCCCGCCTGCCCCGACCACACGGAGAAGGCGGATCTCTTCCGCGTCCTCGACGCCGGCAAGAACGCGGGCCTCGAGTTGACCGAGTCGTTCGCCATGCTGCCCACCGCGGCGGTGAGCGGCTTCTACCTCTCGCACCCCGAGTCGCGGTACTTCGCCGTCGGCAAGATCGAGAAGGACCAGGTCGCGGACTACGCGCACCGCAAGGGGATGGACCTCGCGGCGATGGAGCGCTGGCTGGCACCGAACCTGAACTACTAGGAGCCGCTTCGTGGAGAAGCTCTACAAGAAAATCCGCGGCAAGCTGCACTATCACGAGGGCTGGGAAGAGACGCGCGGGTTCACCGAGCATTGGGGCGTGGTGGGCGAGCGCGGCGAATCGCGCGAGGTGAAGGCGCCGAAAGGCGTGCGCCCGGAGGCCGCACTCGAGAAGGCCCTCGATGTCCCCCGCAAGGCGGGCTATGTCCCGATCGAGCTCGAGGCCCACGATTCGCTGGTGATCGAATACAAGACCGGCAAGAACGCCAAACGCGACCTCGCCAAGCGCCACGCGGTGGAAGACTGGCTGAATGACAAGCTCGGCTGGACCGGTCTCGGCTATTGCGACGGCGGCAGCGTCGGCTCGGGCACGATGGAAGCCTTCTGCTTCGTCGTGGACTATGCGATCGCCAAGCGCGTGGTCCTGCGGGAGATCGCCGGCACGGAGTTCGCCGACTTCGCGCGCCTCTACAAGATCGCGAAGGACGTGCCGGCCTTCAAGCCGAAGTCCACGCGCGTGCGCAAGGCGGGCTTCACGCCGGGCGACTGCCTCGTGGTGCGCGTGAAGGGCGGACGCTACACCGCCGCCTACATTGCCGCCACGCACGAAGGGCCGGACGAGAAGCCGTCGAACGTCGTGGTCGAGCTGGACTACCTCGAGCGGAAGAAGCCCGACCTCGAAGCCTTCAGGAAGATGAAACCCCTCGCGCTGAAACACCACGCCTGGAAGGGACAACTGGCGATCGACTATTGCCCGGCACGCACCAAGGCCTTGGACGCGTCCATCGAAGTCGCCGGGAACGTGGCCCTCGAGCTCCCCGGCATCGACATCGGCCGCCACCACGACCACTGGGTCAACTGGAAAGCGAAGCCCGACGCCGCACTGATGAAGATCATCGGCAAAGGGGGCGACAAGGGCGCCGGCAAGTACATCTCGACTTCGGGCGGCTGGTCACTCGGGGAGCACATCGTGTTGCAACGGGCCTGGGATGCGGGCGATCGCTCCGATCTCTAGCGTCGCGACGATGGCGCGCCGGTCTCTCTGCGGCGCGGCGCTGCTGCTCGGCGGATTCCTCACGCTGGCGAGTGCTGCCTTCGCGCAGTGGCAGCCCACGCGACCCGTGAAGCTCGTCGTGCCCTTCGCGGCCGGCGGACAGCCCGACATCGTCGCGCGCACGCTCGCCGAGCCGCTCTCGAAGGCGCTGGGGCAACCCGTCATCGTGGAGAATCGGCCCGGCGCGGGCGGCAACATCGCGGCCGAAGTCGTCGCGAAGAGCGCGCCGGATGGGCTCACGCTCCTCGTGGGCACGAATGGTCCGCTGGTCGTGAGCCCCGCGCTCGACAAGAACCTCCCGTACGACCCGCTGCGGGATCTCGCTCCCGTCACGCTCGTCGGCACTTCGCCCAATCTCATCGCGGTGAATGCATCGCTGGGCATTTCCACGCTGAAGGATCTCGTCGCGCGCGCGAAGGCCGAGCCGGGCAAGTTGAACTTCGCCTCGGTCGGCAAGGGCAGCATCTCGCAGCTCTCCATGGAGCTGCTCAACGCCGCCGCGGGAATTCGTACGGTGCACATCCCGTACAACGGAGGCGCGCCCGCGGTGACCGCCCTGGTCGCGGGCGACGTGCAACTGTTGTCGCTCAACCCCACGGCCCTGATCCCGCAGGTGCAGGCCGGCAAGGTGAGGATCGTCGCGCAGACCTCGGCGAAGCGATCGCCGCTGATTGCCGACGTCCCCACGGTCGCGGAGTCGGGCTATCCAGGCTTCGAGGCCGGCGTGTGGATCGCGATCATGGCGCCCGCGAAGACGCCACCCGAAGCGATCGCACGCCTCAACGCCGAGCTCGTGCGCGCGATCCGCGATCCGGCGATGAAGGCCGCGTTGTGGGACCGGCAGTGGATCGATCCGGTGGGCAGCACGCCCGACGAGCTCGCCGCGCTGCTGCAGCGCGACCGCGAACGCTGGGCTGCGGCCGTGCGTGCCGCCGGCATCACCCTCGACTAGCCGTCGATGATCGCCTTCCTGTCGGGCCTCTTCGTCCTCATCTGGGCGACCGGGTTCATCGTGGCGGGGATCGTCGCCGGGCGCGCCGATCCGATCACGTTCCTCGCGGCGCGCTTCGCCTGCAGCATCGTCGTGTTCGCCGCACTCTCGTTTGGCGCCCGCGCGGCCTGGCCAAGAGAACCGCGGAAGTGGCGCGACGCGATCCTCGCGGGCATGTTGCTCCACGGGATCTACACCGGCGGCGTCTTCTGGGCCGTGTCGCAGGGCCTTGGCCCGGGCCTGACGGGGCTAGTGACGGCGCTCCACCCGTTCTTCACCGCGATGCTCGCGATCCCGCTCTTGCACGAGCGCCTGTTGCCGCGCCAATGGCTGGGCATCGGCATCGGCGTGGCGGGCGTTGCGCTCATCGTCGCGCCGCGCCTGGTGGGCGTCGTGAGCGTTCCGGTTCCCGCCCTCGTGGCCGCGGTGCTGGCCACCTTGTCGCTCACGCTCGGCACGATCTGGCAGAAGCGCTCGAAGCCGGACATGGACCTCCGCGTGAATGCGGCGATCCAGTTCATCGGCGCGTTCGCCCTCACCGCGCCCTTCGCCTTCGTGCTCGAGGCCCAACACTTCGACGGCAGCCCGGCGCTCTACGGCGCTCTGGCGTGGGCCGTGCTCGGCCTTTCCGTCGGCGGGATCTCCATCCTGCTGGTGCTGCTCAAGCGCGGCGCGGCTTCGAAGGTTGCGCCGTTGCTCTACCTTGCGCCCGCGGTGTCGGCCTTCATGGCTCTCGCGCTGTTCGGCGAGGCGCTGGCGCCGATCCAGATCGCGGGCATGGTGCTCGCGGTGATCGGCGCCTTCACGGCGCGCAGCTAGGCGTTTCCCCTGCGGGGGCTAAGGCAAAAGGCGTCCTCCGCAGATAAACGCAGATAAACGCCGATGACCCCCTCAAGAAGTCACAAAAAGAATTGGGGTTAAACCCAAGACCTTTGTTCTTGCTGGAGGAGTTCATCGGCGTTTATCTGCGTTTATCTGCGGAGGACGCCTTTCGCCGTAGCGCGCGCCAGCGCAAAGGAAATCAGAGCGGCCGCACCGCCGAGAGATCGGGCTTCTCCGCGAAAGCGAGGAAGGCCTCTGCCAGCCGCCCGCTCTCCCCGATGGCGAAGCGCCAGTTCTTCACGCGGCCGTCGTAGTCGTGCGCGTAGCTCTTGAAGTCGCCGCGGTCGGGCAGCTTTCCGTGCGGCAGCGTCGCGAGGTATTCGCGCGACGGCGCGACGAGCACCACGTTGTCCAGCCACTCGCCGCGCGCGCGCCGCCACGGCATCGGCTTGTCGAGCCAGCCGGGCACGATGCGGTCGGTGAAGTGCGGATAGAGCACGAGGCCGTCGGCATGCTGGTACGGCAAGTGCAGGTGATAGTCGATGATGCCGCCATCCCAGTAGGTTCCGAGCGGCGCGTCGGGAATGTCGGCCACGCCCTCCAGCACGATGGGAATCGAAGCGGTGGCGACCAGCGCCTCGACGAGATTGCGCGCGTCGAGCGCGACGGTGTGCGTGTGGAACGCGTCGAAGCGCTCGAGCTTGAGGAAGGGCGGACGCTCGCGCGGATCGTGGAAGACGGTGCGCTCGATGAAGCGCGCGAGATGCTTGCGCCCCACCATGTTGGCGAGCGCTGCCAGGCCGAAGCCAAGCGGCGTCCTGTACTTCGAATCGCTTCGCAACGGCCAGCGTCCACGCACCGCGAGCATGTGGAGCCGGTAGTCCCGATGCCCCAGGATCTGCGCCTCGCGTCCCGCGAAGAGGTCCTTCAACAACTCGCGCGCCGAATCGGAAACGACGCGCGCGCTCGGCTTCAACGAATAGCGCTGCTCGCTGTAGCCCTTCGCGAATCGCGTGAGGACGTCGACCGGGTCGTCGCAGCAGGCCGCGGCGAAACGCCAGGCGCCGATGGACGAACCCACCAGGTGGCGCACGCGCGGCTTCGCGGGAAGCCAGTGGCCGAAGATCGCATGGTCGAGGGCGGCGATGCCCAGGCCCTTGGGGCCGCCCGCCGCGCCGG
Source organism: Betaproteobacteria bacterium GR16-43 (assembly GCA_001953215.1). Taxonomy (GTDB): domain Bacteria; phylum Pseudomonadota; class Gammaproteobacteria; order Burkholderiales; family Usitatibacteraceae; genus Usitatibacter. The sequence goes on along the minus strand of CP019169.1, from coordinate 1,559,771 downwards.
GGACGAGCGCCACGTCCGCCGCGTCGAGGCCGCTTTCGCGAATGCGTTGCAGCGCGCGTGCGCCCGCGCGAATGGTGATCGGGGATGCCGTCATCGCGTCACGAGCGGACGCGCTTGAAGTGGTTCTTGCCGTAGACGCTGAATTCCTTCTCGGGCGGGGCGAGCTCGAAGGTCTCGGTGAACTCGTCGGGCGACACGATCTCGTAGGTTTCCCGCGCGCGCCACTTGCTGCTGAAGTTCTCGAAGGATTCGCTTTCGAACACGAGCTTCGTGGAGGCCGGAATCGGCGCGGCGAGCACGTACTGGTTCACGAAGCCCTCGACGTGGAACTGCCGCAACACGAGCACCTTGCGCGCACGGTCGTGGCTGATGAACGACCAATGCTCGTGTCGCTCGCCCTTCTTGTTCTTCTCCTGTGGCGGATAGGTCGAGACGTTGCGCTCGTGCAAATAGCGCCCTCCCAGCACGAATTCGTAGGACCGGGTGACGGTGCCTTCCCCGGCCTGGCCCGTCGTCGTGCCTTGCCATGCGCCCTCCAGGAAACGGACGGAGGCCCAGGGATCGACCTTCGGCTCCTGGGCCAATGCAGATGCAGGGGCCCAAAGCGCCAGGACGAACACGATGCCGCGCCCAAGTTCCATGCCGATTCTCCCATCGATCCGAACCGCCACTATGCCAAAGCGCCGGGCCTCCCCGCTAGAATCGCTGCTTCGAACTCCTTGGCGCCCCCATGTCGCGACTCTTCTCGCCCCTGCGCTTGCGCACGGTTGAATTCCCCAACCGCGTCTTCGTCTCGCCGATGTGCCAGTACTCCTCGGACAACGGCATGCCGAACGACTGGCATTTCGTGCACCTGGGCAGCCGCGCGGTCGGTGGCGCCTCGCTGGTGCTGACCGAGGCGAGCGCGATCACGCCCGAAGGCCGCATCACGCCCTGGGACGCGGGCATCTGGTCGGCGGCACACGCCACGGCGTGGAAGCGCGTCACGGATTTCATCCGCGCGAACGGGAGCGTGCCCGGCATGCAGATCGCGCATGCGGGACGCAAGGCCTCGTGCAACAAGCCCTGGGCCGGCGGCAAGCCCCTCGCGGCGACGGAGGGCGGCTGGGCGACGCTCGGTCCCAGCGCGGTGGGCTTCGGCGACTATCCGGCGCCGAAGGCGATGACCGTGGCGGAGATCGAAGCGACGGTTGAGGACTTCCGTCGCGCGGCGGGCTTCGCCCTCGCGGCCGGCTTCGACGTCGCGGAAGTGCACGCGGCGCACGGCTACCTCCTCCATGAATTCCTGTCGCCGCTCTCCAACCTGCGCACGGACGCCTATGGCGGCAGCCTGGAAAATCGCATGCGCTTCCCGCTCGCGGCCACGCAGGCGATCCGCGAAGCGTGGCCCGACGACAAGCCGGTGCTCGTGCGCATCTCGGCCACGGACTGGAAGGAAGGCGGCTGGGACCTCGCGCAGTCGGTGGAATTCTCGAAGCGACTCAAGGCCCTCGGCGTCGACTTCATCACCTGCTCCAGCGGCGGCAACGCGCACGACCAGAAGATCGACCTGGGGCCCGGCTACCAGGTCCCGTTCTCGCAGGCCGTTCGCAAGGAAGCGGGCATTCCCACGGGCGCGGTCGGCCTCATCCACGACGCCGCTCAGGCCGAACACATCCTGCACACGGGCCAGGCCGACGCGATCGTGCTCGCGCGCGCCCTGCTGCGCGATCCCTACTGGCCCCGCCATGCCGCGAAAGCGCTCGGCGCCACGATGGCCTGGCCGGACCAATACAAGCGCTGCGACATCGGACCGATGGGACGGTAGCTGAAAATAATTGGGGTCAGACTCCCATTAAGTTAATTCGGATGCGGCGCGCAGCATCGAGAATTAACTTAATGGGAGTCTGACCCCAATTATTTCCATCATAATGGCCGCCCGGAGGAATCATGATCGACCTGTACTACTGGACCACGCCCAACGGCCACAAGGTCACGATGTTCCTGGAAGAGGCGGGCATCGAATACCGCATCCACCCGATCAACATCGGTAAAGGCGACCAGTTCGGCGCCGAATTCCTGAAGATCTCGCCCAACAACAAGATCCCGGCGATCGTCGACCACGCCCCCGCGGACGGCGGCAAGCCCGTGAGCGTGTTCGAATCCGGCGCGATCCTCCTCTACCTCGCGGGCAAGACCAGCCAGTTCATCCCGAAGGACCTGCGCGGCCAGGTGGAGTGCCTCGAGTGGCTCATGTGGCAGATGGGCGGCCTGGGCCCGATGCTCGGCCAGAACCACCACTTCCTGCACTACGCCCCCGAGAAGCTGCCGTACGCGATGGATCGCTACGTGAAGGAAACGAGCCGCCTCTACGGCGTGCTCGACAAGCGCCTGAAGGGCCGCGACTTCATCCTCGGGAAGCTCTACACCATCGCCGACATGGCGGCCTACCCGTGGATCATCCCGGAGCGCCAGGGCCAGTCGTTCGAGGATTTTCCCAACCTGAAGCGCTGGCATGCCGCGATCCGCGCGCGCCCCGCCACGGTGCGTGCCTACGCGAAGGCCAAGGAAGTGAATCCGGCGCCGAAGGCGCCGCACACGGACGAGGAACGCAAGATCCTGTTCGGCCAGGACCGCAGCGTGGTCAAATGAATTCCGGCAGGGTGCGTTAGACACCTACGCCGACACGGAGGAGCTCCATGGCAAGGCTGAAGGATCCGGACGCGATCCGCAGGATCGCGAAGAAGTCCCTTTTCGAGGGCCTCGACGGCATGTGCGAGGGCGCGATCATCATCGACCGCGACGCGCGCGTGGTCTGGATCAGCGACAAGTACGCGGCCCGCCTGGGGCTGAAGTCGCCCGTCGACGCGGTCGGCAAGATCGTCGAGGACGTGATCCCCAACAGCCTCATGCGCGAAGTGGTGCGCACCGGCGAGCCGATGATGCTGGACATCATGCAGTTCGGCCCCGATTCCTTCGTGGTGATGCGCGTGCCGATCAAGGACGAGCGCGGCCGCGTGATCGGCGCCGCCGGCTTCATGATCTTCGACAGCTTGAAGCACCTGCACCCGCTGGTGTCGAAGTTCCAGCGCCTGGAGACCGAGCTCGCCGACACGCAGAAGACGCTCGCCGAGGAACGGCGCGTGCGCTACACGTTCTCCAACTTCCTCGGCAGCTCGCCCGCCGCGATGGAAGTGAAGCGTCAGGCCCGCCGGGCCGCGCAGGCCGAGACCACCGTGCTGCTGCTGGGTGAAACCGGCACCGGCAAGGAGGTGCTGGCCCAGGCGATCCACGCCGCGAGCCCGCGCGCCCACGGCCCGTTCATCGGCGTGAACGTCGCCGCCATTCCCGACACCCTGCTGGAAGCGGAATTCTTCGGCGCTTCGGCCTCGGCCTACACCGGCGCCGACCGCCGCGGCCGCGACGGCAAGTTCGTGCTCGCCAACGGCGGCACGCTCTTCCTCGACGAAGTGGGCGACATGCCCATGGGCGTGCAGGCGAAGCTGCTGCGCGTGCTGCAGGAGAAGGAAGTCGAGCCGCTGGGCTCCAACCGCGTCGCCAAGGTGGACGTGCGCGTGATCGCGGCCTCGAGCGTGGACCTGCGCCAGATGGTCTCGATGGGCCGCTTCCGCTCCGACCTCTACTACCGGCTCTCGGTGCTGCCGATCGAGCTGCCGTCGCTGCGCGATCGCATCGCCGACCTCGAGATGTTGTGCGACCACATCCTCGAGGACATGGCGCGGGCCAGCGGCCGCCCGCCGCGCGAGCTCACGCCCACCGCGCTCGCCGTGCTCTCGGCCTACGCGTGGCCGGGCAACATCCGCGAGTTGCGCAACGTGCTGGAGCAAGTGACGCTCAACTCCGACAACGCGCGGCTCTCGGCCGAGGAATTCAGCCTGGCGTTGCCGCGCCTGGGTCCCGCCGCGCGCGCCGGGGAGCGCCCGACGCTGCGCCTGGCCGACGTGGTGGCCGATGCCGAGCGCCATGCCATCAAGTCCGCGCTGGCCGCTGCCGAGGGCAAGAAGATCCTCGCCGCGGAGCTGCTGGGCATTTCGCGCGCCACGCTCTACCAGAAGCTCTCGTCGCTGACGCCGGGCCGGGGCGACCGGAGGCATTGACCTCCGTCCGGGTTCCCGGACATTCTTCCGTGGATCCGGACAACCCTTGCAGGACGCCACCCGGGCGCCCCGCATTCACGCTTGCGGCTCAGGGACTTAGCATCGGGGCCGTGATGGCACGTGCCTTGCGAGTCCTTTCCGTTCGCCCGAATCGCGCAGCGCCCAATAACCAGACCCTGGAGAGAGAAACCATGCCGTCCCCCCTTTCGCGCGTCCTCCTGCTCGCCGCGGCCGCCGCGCTGGCCGCCTGCAGCAATTCCGATTCCGACAATGCCCGCCCCCCGGCGAACGAGAAGCCCGATTTCGTGAAGGGCACGATCCTCAAGACTGCCTACGACGGCACCACCGACGACCTCCTCACCGCGGGCCTGGGCAAATCCGGGCTGCAGGCCGCGCTACCCGCCTTCGCCGACCCCGCCAATCCGACGGTGGCCGAGATTCGCCGCCAGGCGATCTACAACAACTACCGCGCGCTGGTGGACATGACCACCAACGGCGGCTACGGCACGCTCTACGGCCCCAACGTCGATTCGACCGGCGCCGTGACCCCGAGCGAAGGCAAGATCGCGGGCGAGGAAACCATCGCCTATGCCGACGACGGCACGGGCAAGCTGAACGTGACGCTGATGGTGCAGATTCCCAGCACCTTCAACCCGAACAGCGCCTGCATCGTCACCGCCGCCTCGAGCGGCTCGCGCGGCGTCTACGGCGCCATGGCCACCGCCGGCGAGTGGGGCCTGAAGAAAGGCTGCGCCGTCGCGTACACCGACAAAGGCTCGGGCAACGGCGGCCATGACCAGAACGCCAACACGGCCTACGGCCTGCAGGGCCAGCGCGGCAACGCCGGCACGCTCGGCATCCAGTCGATCTTCACCGCCGCGGGCACCGACGCGGAACGCGCCGCATTCAACACCGCCTTCCCGAACCGCTGGGCCTACAAGCACGCGCACTCGCAGCAGAACCCCGAGAAGGACTGGGGCCTGAACACCATCCAGGCCGTGCGCTTCGCGCTCTACGTGATCAACGAGAAATACGGTCCGCTCGACAACGGCACGCGCCAGGCGACCATCAACCGGGACAACACCCTGGTGATCGCGTCCTCCGTCTCCAACGGCGCGGGCGCGGCCATCGCGGCCCTGGAGCAGGACACCGACGGCTACATCGACGGCCTGGCCGTCGCCGAACCGCAGGTGCAGCTGAACGCACCCTCGGGCGTGACGATCAAGCGCGGCGCGAACACCGTCGCGGCCAACAGCAAGGTGCTCTACGACTACTTCACGATCGCGAACATGCTGCAGCCCTGCGCGGCGATGGCTTCGTCGCTCGCGAGCTCGCCGTTGCTGTCGACCAACATCCTCGCGCCCAACGCCACGAATCGCTGCGCGTCGCTGGCGGCCGCGGGCATCATCACGGGCACGACGCTCGAGGAGCGCGCGAACAGCGCGCTCAACTTGCTGCATGCCTCGGGCTGGGAAGCCGACTCGGATCTCTTCCACGCCTCGCACTACGCGCTGGCCACGTTGTCGGTGACCTACACGTACGCCACCGCGTACTCGCGTTCCGGCGTGCGCGACAACCTCTGCGGCTACAGCTTCGGGGGCGCACCGACGGCCGGCGTACCCGCGGCGCTCTCGGCCAATGCGGCGGCGCAGTTGTTCGGCACCGGCAACGGCGTCCCGCCGACTTCGGGCATCAACATCCTCAACAACAACTCGGTCGGCGGTACCGCCCTCGACGCGATCTCGGTTTCGCCCTCGACGACCGTCGCGGACTACAACTTCGACGGCGCCAATTGCCTGCGCACGCTCTTCACGGGCACCGCGGCTAATGCGGTCGCCACGCGCGCCGGCATCGATCAGGTGAAACGCACGGGCAACCTCCGCGGCAAGCCCGCCGTGATCGTGCATGGCCGCAGCGACACGCTGATCCCCGTGAACCAGACGTCGCGCCCGTACTACGCGCTGAACAAGCTCGCCGATTCGGGAAGCCAGCTCTCGTACTACGAGGTCACCAACGCGCAGCACTTCGACGGCTTCCTCGGCCTCGCGGGCTACGACAATCGCCTGGTGCCGCTGCACCGCTACTTCATCCAGGCGATGGACATCGTCTACAACAAGCTGAAGAACGGCACGGCGATCCCGGCCTCGCAAGTGGTGCGCACCACGCCGCGCGGCGGCGCGGCCGGCGCGGCGCCCGCGATCACGGCAGCCAACGTGCCGCCGATCGCCGCATTGCCCGCGGCCGCGGACCAGATCACGTTCGCCAGCGGGACGCTCACGATTCCGGAATAGATTCCGTCATCCCCGCGTAGGCGGGGATCCAGAAAAGAAAGGGCGGCCCACGGGCCGCCCTTCTTGTTTGCGAGTGCTGGATTCCCGCCTACGCGAGAATGACGCACGGCGTCAGTACTTCGAGCCCTGCTTGCCGCCGGAGTCCATCTTCGGGGCTTCCTTGTCCTTGCCTTCCTTGCTCACGTCCTCGCCGCTCGCCGCGCGCATCTGGAGCACCACGGCGTTGGTTTCGTCGACCACCTTGTTCACCGCGGCCTCGTTCGCCTTGATGGTGGCCACGCGGTCGTCGATGTAGGCGCGGACGCACTTGTCGTAGGCCTTGTAGGCCTTGTCGAAGGTGCGCTTCTGGAGGTCGGTGCCGAGGCGGCCCGGGTATTCGGGAAGCGCGCCGCAGGTGTGGGGCGGGATGGCGTCCGCGGCAGCGAGGGCCACCGGGGCTGCCATGGCGAGCAGTACGGCGAGGGCGATGCGTTTCATGGGGAATCCTTGGATTTCGAGACCGGGATTTTACCTCAGCCCGGGACGGGGACCGTGTAGTTGAGCGCCAGCCGGCCTCCGTCGGGATAGAGCGTCTGCCCGGTGAGGTAGGAGGCCTCCTCCGAGGCCAGGAAGGCGGCGACCTCGGCCACCTCCTGCGGCTCGCCCATGCGGCCCAGGGGCGTGCGGGAGAGGATCTTGCGCTCGGCTTCGGCGTTGCCCAGGACGGCCGCCTTCGCGAGCTCGGTGAGGATGGTGCCCGGGCCGATGCCGTTCACGCGGATGCGGTGCGGGGCGAGCGAGAGGGCCATCACCTTGGTGAGCTGGTTGATGGCGCCCTTCGAGACCACGTACGGGACCTGGTTCGGGATGGCCATCACGGCGTTCACGCTCGACATGTTGACGATCGCCCCGCCGCTGGCCTGCTTCACCATCTGGCGCGCGGCGGCCTGGCCGGCGAGGAAGACGCCCTTCAGGTTCACGTCGAGCACGCGCTGGAAATCCTCTTCCTTCAGGTCGAGGAATTCGGCGGCGTGGACGATGCCCGCGTTGGCCACCAGCACGTCGAGTTTCCCGAAGGCCTTCACGGTGGCTTCGACCATCGCGTTCACTTGCGCGGATTTCGCGACGTCGCAGGCGACGAAATCGGCCCGCGCCCCCGAAGCGGACAGGGCTTGCGCGGCGGCACGGCCGCGGGCCTCGTCGCGATCCGACAGCATGACCGCCGCGCCCTCGCGCGCGAAGACCTGCGCGCAGGCGAGCCCGATTCCCTGCGCCGCGCCGGTGACGAGCGCGACCTTTCCCTGGAGCTTCATGGCTATTTCTTCTCGGGCGCCGGAGGCGAGGACGACGAGGGCGTGGGCACGCCGGGCTGGGGCGCGGTGGCGGGCGGCAGTGCCGCCGGCGGGGGCGCGGGCGCGGCCTTCGGCGGCGGGGGCTCGGGCGCTTCACGGACCGCGCTGCCGATCTCCTTGCAGAACGCATCCAGCCCCTTCGGGCAATTGGACTTGGTGCGCGAGTAGACGTCCGTTGCGTCGGCCTCGGCTTCCTTGCTCTTCAGGTGCGCGATCACGAAGGCCTTGTAGTCGGCTTCCTTGGCCATCGCGTCGGCCAGCTGGTTCACGTTCTTCCAGTCGATCACCAGGCGCAGCAGGGCTTCGGTGAACTGCTCGCCGACCGCGCCCGTGTCGCAGTGGCGATAGGTCTTCCACGTGGCGTTCAGCGTGGCCCAGGAGGCGATGCGGTCGATGGCCTTGCCGGCGGCGGCTTCATCGGCCTTCGAACATGCCTTCTGCGCGTGGGCCGCGCCGGCGAAGGCCAGGGATGCGACGAGCAGGGTAGCGGTTCTCATGGTCAGGCAGCCATTCCGGGGCGGCGCCCCGAGGTTTGCGCGATGCGTTCGCGGATGGAGCGCAGGATACCCTCACGATCCAGACCGCAGTCGGCCAGGAGCAATTGCGGATCGCCATGCTCGACGAACGCATCGGGCAGGCCCAGCACCAGCACGGGCACGCTGAATCCGCGCGCCTGCAACGCCTCCAGAACGGCCGAGCCGGCCCCGCCGTTGACCACGCCCTCCTCGACGGTCACCAGCAGCTCGTGCGTGGCGGCGAGGCGTTCGAGCAATTCGACATCCAGCGGCTTCACGAAGCGCATGTTCGCGACGCTGGCATTCAATTCGGCGGCCGCGTCCATCGCGGGCTTCACCATCGAGCCGAAGGCGAGGATCGCGATGCGCTTGCCTTCGCGCTTCATTTCGCCGCGACCGACCGGGAGCGCGCGCATCTCCTTCTGGATCTCGACGCCCGGGCCCGCGCCGCGCGGATAGCGCACGGCCGAAGGACCCGGAACCTGCATGCCGGTGTAGAGCATCTGGCGGCACTCGTTCTCGTCCGCGGGCGCCATCACGATCATGTTGGGGATGCAGCGCAGGAACGCGAGGTCGAAGGCTCCGTGGTGCGTGGGGCCGTCGGCACCCACCAGGCCTCCCCGGTCGAGCGCGAAGAGCACGGGCAGGTTCTGCAGCGCCACGTCGTGGATCAACTGGTCGTAGGCGCGCTGCAGGAACGTCGAGTAGATGGCCACCACGGGACGCACGCCGTCGACGGCCAGGCCCGCGGCGAACGTGACGGCATGCTGCTCGGCGATGCCCACGTCGAAATAGCGGTCGGGGAATTCCTGCGAGTACTTCACCATGCCGCTGCCTTCGCGCATGGCGGGCGTGACGGCCACCAGGCGCTTGTCCTGGCGCGCCATGTCGCAGAGCCAGTCGCCGAAGACCTGCGTGTACGTGGGCTTCGGTTTCGCGTCGGGCGCGGGCTTGGCTTTCACCAGGCCCACTTCGGGATCGAACTTGCCGGGACCGTGATACGTGATCGGATCGTCCTCGGCGTACTTGTAGCCCTGGCCCTTCTTCGTGACCACGTGCAGGAACTGCGGGCCGGGCAGGCGCTTCACGTTCGTGAGCGTGTCGATCAGCACCTCGACGTTGTGGCCGTCGATGGGGCCCGTGTAGTTGAAGCCGAATTCCTCGAACATCGTCGAGGGCGTGAGCATGCCCTTGGCGTGTTCCTCGAAACGCTTGGCCAGCTCCTTCAGCGGGGGCGCGTTCGAGAGCATCTTTTCCGCGGTCTTCTTGGTGGCGGCGTAGAAGCGCCCCGACATGAGCTTGGCGAGGTAGTTGTTCAGCGCGCCGACGTTTTCCGAGATCGACATGTCGTTGTCGTTCAGGACCACGATCACATTGGCGTCGGCTTGCTTCGCGTTGTTCAACGCCTCGAAGGCCATGCCGGCGGTGAGCGCCCCGTCGCCGATGATCGCGATGGCGCGGCGGTCGGAGCCCGCGGCCCGGGCGGCCACGGCCATGCCGATGGCGGCGGAAATGGACGTGGACGAGTGTGCGGTGCCGAACGTGTCGTACTCGCTCTCCTCCCGGCGCGGGAAACCCGCGATGCCGCCCTTCTGGCGCAGCCTCGACATCTGCCCGCGCCGGCCGGTGAGGATCTTGTGGCCGTAGGTCTGGTGGCCCACGTCCCACACCAGCCGGTCTTCCGGGGTGTTGAAGACGTAGTGCAGCGCGATCGTGAGTTCGACCGTGCCGAGGTTCGAGGAGAAATGGCCGCCCGTGGCCGAGACGGATTCGACGATGAACCGCCGCAGCTCCTGAGATAGCTCGGGAAGCTGCTTGCGGTCGAGGCGCCGGAGGTCGGCGGGGCTGTCGATGCCCTCGAGGAGCGGGTAGGTACCCATGCAGGCGCTATTTTGCCCTATCTCGCCTTGAGGTCGGGCATCGGCCAACGCGCTACCGAGACCGGGCCCTTGGCCGGATCCAGGTAGCCCACCGCCACGATTTCGCCCTTCGAATCGTCGCCGTACACGACAACTTGCGGGCCCCGGCGCGGATCGGGCAGGGAGTAGATCAGCGGCACCTTTCCGTACATCAGCGTCTTGCGAACGGATTGGGCGAGCGCGCGCTCCACTTCCGATTCGGGGTCGCCACGCGGGAACACGCCCGAGTCGACCTCGGAGACGATGAGGCTCACCAGTTCCGAGGGCGTGCCGTTGCGCGTCGTGTATCCGACGCGCTCCACGTAGGTCGGCGAGGTGAGGTACTTCATCGCGACCACGCTTCTTTCGAGCAGCACGGTATCCGGGGAAGGCGGCGGCTTGCGCGAACAGCCGCAGACGAGCAAGACGAGCGCAATGGCAAGCAGGAGGCGCATGGGCGATTACCGGTCGCGTCGAACGATGAAGTCGGCGAGTTCGCGCAGGCGGTTCGCGCGCGCATCGAAGCCGGCCAGGGACTCCTGCGCATCGGCCAGCAGCTCGCGGGCGAATTTCTTCGCGGCCGAGAGCCCCATCAAGGTCGTGTACGTGGGCTTGTTGGCTTCACGGTCCTTGCCCGCCGTCTTGCCGAGGGTGGACGAGTCCGCTTCCTCGTCGAGGATGTCGTCCACGACTTGAAAAGCGAGGCCCACGCACTTGGCGTAGCGATCGAGGTGCTCGAGTTCCACGGTGGAGAGCGGGCGCCCGCAATGCGCGCCCATCAGGACCGAGGCGCGGATGAGCGCGCCGGTCTTGAGGATGTGCATGTACTCCAGCTCCGGAAGCGTGAGGGACTTGCCCACCGCGTCGAGGTCGATCGCCTGCCCGCCCGCCATGCCGCGCGAGCCGCAGGCCACGGCGAAGATCTGGATCATCTTCAGTTGCACGGCCGGATCGTCGGAGAGCTTGAAGTCGGCGAGGAGCTGGAAAGCGAGGCTCTGCAGCGCATCGCCGGTGAGCAGCGCCGTGGCTTCGTCGAACTCCACGTGCGTCGTGGGCTTGCCGCGGCGCAGGACATCGTCGTCCATGCAGGGCATGTCGTCGTGCACCAGCGAGTAGGCGTGGATCATCTCGACCGCGGCGGCGGCCACGCCGAGGCGCACCGGCTCCGCATCGCTCACCAGGCCGGCCGCGAACACGAGCATGGGCCGCACGCGCTTGCCGCCGCCCAGTGTGGAATAGCGCATCGCGTCGTGCAGGCGCGCGGGCGCGATGGATTGCGGTGGCAGGAGCTCCCCGAGCGCCGCCTCCATGCGCGTGGCGACCTCGCGCGACCAGACCTGGAAATCCGCGGGGTTCACTTCGGGTCGACTTTGAGGTCCTGCAGGTTGTCGCCCTCGAGGACGGCGATGCGCGCCTGGGCGTCGGTCAACTTCGATTCGCAGAACTTGATGAGTTCCGCGCCGCGCTGGTAGGCGGCGAGGGATTCCTCGAGCGGGAGGCGGCCGTCTTCCATGCGGGCGACGAGGGCGTCCAGCTCTTCGAGGGCCTTCTCGAAGGAGATGTTTTCGGGGGCCGGGGGAGGTGTAGGCATGCGAAGACCGGGAAAACGGCCATTTTACGGGACGGCGGGACGCTTGCCGTGGAGGCACCGGAACGAAACGCTTCCGTAGTCCGGTTCGCCCGCGCGATGTCGCGCGTCGTACTGGCGCTCGATCGGCACGGGCAAGCCGTACCAGGGCGTCAACTGCGCGAGGTCGATGCGATCGACGCGGCCCTTGACGACGCAGTAGGCGGGAATGCCTTCCACGGAGCCTCCGGTTGTGGAGACTTCGAGGTACTCCAGGGTCGCCTCGATGAACATCCGGTCGCCGTCTCTCCGCACCGAGATACGGCCGGAGGAATCCTTGGGCGTGTAGCCCGTGCCGAACGCCTGGTTCGCTTCGGTCAGCCGCACATCCACGCGCGGGTCCCCGAGGCCGGCTTCGAAACTCGCCACGACGGGAGGCAAGCCGATCGTGATCAACGAAATGCCCGCCCCGTCGGTGGGCGGCCAGAGCATCCCGGGCCCCGTTTGCTTTGCAGTTTCGGTCTGGAAGCGAATGGAAACCACGGTGCCGCGACCCGGGCCGATGAAATGCGGCATGAAGAGCGACCGGAAGGGAAGGTCCAGCGAATCGCGGCTCTCTCTCGTGATCGGGACCACGGGATGGAGCAGGGCAGCGCCCTCCACGAAGACTCCCGTCGCCGAACGAGCCGGCGCGACCAAAAAAATGTTCGCGAGGAGCACGCACGCCCCCACCGCCACCCCTCGAAAAATCCCTTTGCCCCGCTGCATTTGCAGCCGACTCTAACGCCTCCGGAAAGCTTTCGCGAAACCTTTCGATTGAAACCCGAAGGTCTTGAAAATGAAGGCTTGTTGGCCCAAAATACTCGGTCTAGCAGTGCAAGGTTCGGGACGGAGCCCGCAGAGTTAAAAGCTGGCGACTCGATTTGCCCGGTGGTCTTAATCTTCGAATGCCTGGAGGTTGGGAATGTCGGACTTGGCGAGCCAGCGCGGGCTTATTCGCGCGAATCCCCATCTGCCCCTGTCGTGGTACTTCGACCCGCAGGTGGCCCAACGAGAACAGCAGCGCCTCTTCGCCCGTGGCCCGGGGTACGTTGGCCATGAGCAGATGGCCATCAATCCCGGTGAATTCCGCGTCCTCGACTGGCGGTCGAACGGCGCGTGGACGCTCATCAACAACGACGGGAAGCACGACCTCGTGTCGAACGTCTGCCGCCATCGGCAGGCGAAGATGCTTTCCGGCCACGGGTCGCTCCCCGGCGGCACGATCACCTGCCCGCTGCACCGCTGGGCCTACGACTCGAAGGGCGAGCTCCTCGGAGCGCCGCACTTCAACGACCAGCCGTGCCTGAACCTTCCGCGCCAGGACCTGCAGAAGTGGAACGGCATGCTGTTCAACGGCGCGCGCGACGTGGCGAAGGACCTCGCGAAACTGGGCGTGGCGAAGGAACTCGACTTCGCCGGCTACCAGCTCGACCACGTGCACGTCACCGAGTACGACTTCAACTGGAAGACCTTCATCGAGGTCTACCTCGAGGACTACCACGTGGGGCCGTTCCATCCGGGCCTCGGGCACTTCGTCACGTGCGATGACCTCCACTGGGAATTCGGCGACTGGTACAACGTGCAGACCGTCGGCGTGAACCAGCGCCTGGGCACGCCGGGCTCCGACGTCTACAAGATGTGGCACGAGCAGGTGCTGAAGTACCGCGACGGCGTGCCGCCGCCGCACGGCGCCATCTGGCTCACCTACTACCCGAACGTGATGGTCGAGTGGTACCCGCACGTCCTGGTGATCTCCACGCTCTATCCGATGGGCCCGGAGAAGCACCGCAACGTGGTGGAGTTCTACTACCCCGAGGAGATCGTCCTCTTCGAACGCGAGTTCTGCGAGGCGCAGCAGCAGGCGTACCACGAGACCGCGAAGGAAGACGAGGAGATCTGCGAGCGGATGACGGCGGGGCGCAAGGCGCTGCTCGAGGACGGACGCGAAGAGCACGGCCCGTACCAGTCGCCGATGGAAGACGGGATGGTGCACTTCCACGAGTTCATCCAGCGTGAGATGGCCGAGTAGCACGGCGTTGAAGGCAGTCCTGCGCAACGCCGCCATCGTAATGGCCTGCGCGCTCGCGCAGCAAGGCGCCGCCGCCATGTCCGAGGGCGACCTGCTGCGCTCGGTCGAGGTCCCCCTCAAGAACAAGGCATTCCAAGCCGTATCGCTCGGCGTGGTCGAGCGCGATGGGCGCGCGACGGCGCATGCCGGTACCCTGTCGCCGGATCGGGCGGTGGCTCCCGACGACCGCACGATCTACGAGATCGGCTCCATCACCAAGGTCTTCACGAGCTTGCTGCTGGCCGATGCCGTGGTGCGAGGCGAAGTGACTCTGGATACGCCTATCGCCAAGCTGCTGCCGGCCGACGTGCGATTGCCCGACGGTGCCGGCGATCGCATCACGCTACGCATGCTCGCGACCCACACTTCGGGCTTGCCGCGCGTGCCGGCGGAGATTTCCGGAGACGACTTCGGGAATCCGTACGCGCGCTACGGCGACGCTGACCTGTGGGCGTCCCTGCGCAAGGTGAAGCTCGACTTCGACCCGGGGACCAAAGCTTCCTACAGCAACCTGGGCGCCGGCCTGCTCGGGGCCCTGCTCGCACGCCGTGCCGGGAAGACCTTCCCGGAGTTGATGGAAGCGCGCATCACCGGGCCGCTGGGCATGAAGGACACCTCGATGGTCGTCCCGGACTCGCAACAACTTCGTTTCGCGCCGCCCTTCTCGTCGACGGGCCAGGCCTGGACGCATTGGGATTTCCTCGCCCTGGCGGGCGCCGGCGGTCTTCGCTCGACGATGGCGGACATGATCCGCTTCGCCGAGGCCGTCCTCAGGCCCGAGGGCTCGCCCCTGAAAGCCGCGATCGAACTCGCCTTCGCAAAGCAGACGCTGGCCGCCACGATTACGCCGGGCGGCCAGGCGCTGGGCTGGCTGCTCGCGGGCGACGGCGTCACGCGCTGGCACAACGGCATGACGGGCGGCTTCCACGCCGCGATCTTCGTGAGCCGCGAGCTCGGCGTCGCGACGGTCCTGCTCAGCAATCGCTCGAATCCGATCGGCACCGACGTCGCCGGCGGGCTCGTGCGCCGCGCGGCCGGCCTTCCCGAGCAGGTCGTGCCGAACCAGGACCGCGCCGAGGTGGCTGTCGCCCCCGAACAACTCGACCGCTTCGCGGGGTCGTTCCGGTTAAGCCCGCAGATGGCGCTGGTCATCGAACGGCGCAACCAATCGCTCTTCGTCACGCCCACGAACCAGCCCGTCGACCGGCTGTTTGCGGCGGCACCCAACGTGTTCTTCTCGCGACGCGTGCCGGCGGACCTCGTCTTCGAACTTCCCGCCGACGGCGGCCCGGCCACGGCCGTGATACTGAAGCAGGGCGGCCGGGAGATGCGCGCACCGCGCGAGTAGCAACCGCCCTGCCGGGAAGGATTCGGCAGGGACGCTGTTTGCTCCCTGCGATCTCCCCGATCGGAAGGAGCGTGCCATGAACCTTTCACGCCGCTTGCTCGCCGTGGCGCTGGCCACGGCGGCCATCCAACTACCCCTCGTTGCCCGCGCCGAGCACACGCACCAAGGCTTGTGGTGGGCCTCGCCCGCCGCCTCGGAAAGCGGCTGGGGCCTCAACATCACCCACCAGGGCAACACGCTCTTCGCCACCTGGTTCACCTACGACACCGACGGCAGCCCCATGTGGCTCGTGATGTCCAACGGCATGCGCGAGCAGGCCTACGAGGACGGCGGCTACTACGGCATGGGGATGTACTACTACACCAACACCTTCACCGGGGCGCTCTATCGCACGACGGGGCCCGCGTTCGGCACGGCCTTCAACCCCGCCGCGGTGACCCTCACGCCGGTGGGAATGGCGACCTTCATCTTCGACGACCCGTCGGCGCCGATCTTCAGCTACTCCGTCAACGGCGTGATGGGGAGCAAGACGCTCACGCGGCAGGTCTACGCGAACCGCGTGCCGGAGTGCGATAGCGCTTCATCGGCCGGGACCCCGAGCTACCAGGACCTCTGGTGGCGTTCGCCCGCGGGCAGCGAATCCGGCTGGGGCATGAACATCACGCACCAGGCCGATACGCTCTTCGCAACGTGGTTCACCTACGGCGCCGACGGGAAAGGCATGTGGTACGTGATGACCGCGCCGCTCGGTTCGAACGGCTCCTACTCCGGCGCGCTCTACAAGACGCGCGGGCCGGCGTTCAGTGCGAGTCCATGGCGTCCGACGGACGTGAGCGTGACACCGGTGGGCACGGGCTCGCTCACGTTCAGCGATCTCTCGAATGGGGTGTTCGCGTTCACGGTCGACGGCGTATCGCAGTCGAAGACCATCACGCGGCAGGTGTACTCGAGCCCGGTATCGTCCTGCCGATTCCAGTAGTCACCGTCGTCCCCGCCCTGTTAGGGGTCAGACCCCTAACTGTCGAATTCGTGGACCACGGCGTAGAGCGTGGCGAAGGTCTGCGTCGGGAAATCCGCGTGCAGCTCCTCGTAGTCCTCGGCACGCTCGGGCTCCTCCCGCTTGTCCCTGCGGATCTCGAACCAGCGTTTCTGGATCATCTCGCGCACCGCGTGGGACGGCATCGAGGGCCGGCGCAGGCTCGAGGCCGTGCCGGTGAAGAGCCGGCGCTTCAACGTCACGTCCGCCGAGGAAATGCGGAAGAGCTTCGTGAGCATGCTCGAGGTCGCGCCGTGGCGGATGAAGAACTCCAGCTGGCGTGAGCGCTTGCCCAGGTAGTCGACCTGGCGCAGGCCATGCTCGAAGGAACCCGCGTCGATGGCGATCGCGACCTTCGGATCCGGCATCTCGGCCAGGCGCACCAGCTCGTCCGAAGTGAGCCCCCGCAAATCCGCGGCCTGCTGCTCCGTGAGACCCGCCGGCGGTGGGCTGGTGCGCGCAGCCTCACCCTGCAACTCGCGGATGAGGTGGGCCAGCATCAGCAGCCGGAGTTGCGGGTCGCGGATTTCGATCACGAAAGGCTCCCTGAAATCTTTCGTGAAACATGCTCCGCCGGGGGTCTCGCGTCAACCGAGAATCCCCGGGTTTTTCGGTCTCGGGGAGGCCCTTGCCCTAGTGGAAGTTAAGACCGCGGATGAAGTATCTCGCGCAACTTCCCGGACGAGAATCGTTCTTGGAAAAGGCACCAGAAGTGGGCGCTGATACAGGTGCCGCGGGAAATTTCAGTCCTCTTCCCGCGCCAGCTTGAACTGCGACATCAACTGCTGCTGCGCCTGCGGAGGAACCGGCGCGTAGTGGCTGAACTCGATCGTGTACGAGCCCTGTCCGCCGGTCATCGAACGAATGCGCGACTGGTACTCGGTGATCTCCGATAACGGCACCTGCCCCGATACCGCCATCAAATCACCGCCCGTCGTATCCGTGCCCGTGATGTGCCCGCGCTTCGAAGCCAAGTCCGCCGTGAGGTCGCCGACGAATCGCTCCGGCGCCGTGATCTCGATGTTGACGATCGGCTCGAGCAGGATCGGCGCGGCCTTCAGGATCGCGTCGATCACGGCCTTCCTTCCCGCGGTGACGAACGCGATCTCCTTGGAATCCACATCGTGGCTCTTGCCGTCGTACACGATGACCTTGAGATCCTCCACCGGATAGCCCGAGATCACGCCGCCGTCGAGCGCCTGCTTCACGCCCTTCTCCACGGCGGGAATGAACACCGTGGGGATCACGCCGCCCTTCACTTCGCTCGCGAACACGAAGCCCGCACCGCGTTGCAGCGGCTCGATCTTGAGGAACACTTCGCCGAACTGGCCCGCGCCGCCCGTCTGCTTCTTGTGGCGGCAATGGCCCTCGGCACGCTTCGTGATCGTCTCGCGATAGGGGATCTTCGGCGGCTTGGTGGCCACGTCCAGCTTGTACTGCGTCTTCATCTTCTCGAGCTTGGTGCGCATGTGCAGGTCGCCCAGCCCGCGCACCACCGTCTCGTGCGTGGTCGGATGCCGCTCGATCCACAGGCACGGGTCCTCCACCTCGAGCTTGTGCAGCACTTCGAAGAGGCGCTGCTCGTCGCCCTTCTTCGTGGTCTCTACCGCGATCGAATGCATCGGCGTCGGGAACTCGAGCGAACGCAGGCGGATGTGGTCTTCGTCGTGCGAGTCGTGCAGCACGGCGTTGAAGTCGATCTCGTCGATCTTCGTCACCGCGCCGATGTCGCCGGGCACCAGGGTATCGACCTCGACGTACTCCTTGCCCTGCAACTGGAAGATGTGGCCGGTCTTGAAGGCCTTGCGCCCGTCACCGATGAAGAGCTGGCTGTCGCGCGTGACCGTTCCCTGGTGCACGCGAAAGACAGCCACCTTGCCGACGTACGGATCCATGATGATCTTGAAGACGTGCGCGAGAATGTGCTTCTGCGGATCCGCTTCGGCGTGGAACTCCTCGCCCTCCGTGCCTTCGCTGCGCACGAACGGCGGCGGGTTGCCCTCGGTGGCGTTGGGCGCGATCTTCGCGAGGATGTCGAGGAACTGCTCGATGCCGGCACCCGTGCGAACGGAGGCGAAGCACACCGGAACGAGATGGCCTTCACGCAGCGCCTTCTCGAGCGGTGCGTGCAATTGCTCGGGCTTCAGCTCCTCGCCCTGCTCGAGGTACGTGGCCATGAGCTCTTCATCGACTTCCACGACCTGGTCGATCAGCGCGGCGTGCGCGGCCTTCACCGACGAGAAGTCACTCTCCCCATCCGGGTTGAAGAAGCAATCGACCACGTCCTTCCCGCCGTGCGCGGGCAGGTTGATCGGGAGGCACTCCTTTCCGAAGACCTCCTGGATGCGCGCGAGCAGCGTGGGGAGGTCTACGTTGTCCGCGTCGATCTTGTTGATGAGGATCATGCGATCCAGCCCGCGCTTGGCGGCCGCACGCATCATGCGCGTGGTGTTCAGCTCGATGCCGTTCTGCGCGTTGATCACGATCACCGCGAGTTCCACCGCCGCGAGCGCACTGATCGACTGGCCGGCGAAGTCGGGCATGCCCGGCGTGTCGACCAGGTGGATGTGGATGCCCTTGTAGGGGAAGTTGAGGACGGCCGAGTTGAGGGAGTGGCCGTATTGCTTTTCGAGGGGGTCGCTGTCCGCGACGGTGCTGCCTTTCTCGACGCTGCCCGCCACGCCGATGACCCCCGTCTTGTGCAGCAGAGCCTCGGCGAGGGTCGTTTTCCCGGCTCCGCCGTGACCCACCAGGGCCACGGTATGGATGTTCTCCGTCGAATACCTCGGCATGGCAGAAATCCTTTCTGCTGCCCTGCAGCAAACGCGGTGGGGGTGTCACGCCTAATGTACACCCGGAGAAATCAGGCGGTGATTTCGAGCTCCACCACGGCCGCTTCCCCCTCGAGGAGGGAGGCCGTCGCGAGGTGCGCACGCAGCGCGGCGCGCACATGCTCGATCGCCTCGACCGCGGTCGCGCCACGGCACTCGCATCCCGGAAAGTTCGCGGCAGTCGCGATGTAGGAACCGTGAGCACGGTGCACCGCGATGCGAAAGCGAGGCCGTTGCGGGAGGGCTGCGTCCATGGCCGCCATTGTTTTCCACGCGCCCGGCCGTCGCGCATGAAATCCCCCTCCATCTGATGCCGATTCTCGCCCCCGGACCGGTCCCTTCTTTCCTAGGATGGCTTCCACCGGCCCTACGGGAGATCGACATGAAGGAGCTCAGCTTCGACGAGGTACTGCGCATCGCCGGTGGCATTCCGCCTCCCGCCGCGCTCGACGAGATCACGTACGGCGCGCCCACGAACCCTGACCCGGAGAGGTTGCTGCCGGGACGCATCCAGCAACCGCATTCCAGCGAGGAACTTCCATGAAGGAAATCGACAAGCAGGACACCCCCACGATCTCGGGCGGCATTCGCGATGACGCCGGCTGCATCCCGACGCTTCCCCCCATGCCGGATCTCGAACCGGTCGGCTATCCCCGGGCGCCGAACAGCCCGTGGGTTGCGCCCGACACGTTCGTCACGGATCCGTCCGGGGCCTGACCCACAACCACCAGGAGTGACGACATGAGCAAACCGATGCCGGAAATTCCCAAAGGGCTCGACCCCGAGCTGGTGGAAAAAATCTCGGGAGGGGGATTCGACATGTGTTCCCCCGATGAGATCAACCAGCTCATCGGCGGGCTGCGCAGCAACTACGACACGCTGGTCGACTTCACGTCGTACGTGATCGGCCGCGTCGCGGGCGAACCGTAACCACCAACCTCGAGCGGGGGCGCGTCATGCGCCCCCATTCGAATGAAGACATCGCCCACCGGATTCCAGATCACTTTCATTCTTTTCGCCATCGCCGTCGGCGCGATGCTGGCGACGCGGCCGCTCGCGTCGGCGATCGGACTGCCCGACGTCCACTTCAACGCGCTCGGCCATCTCATCGTGGTGCCGCTGCAATTGGCCCTCGTCTTCGGGATCCCGTCACTTCGCAAGTTGGTCCTCGAAGGGTACCGTCATGCGTTCCCGCCCTCCGCGCGCATGGAGGCCGCAGGCGTTGTCGCACTGAAGCTCGCGATGACCTTCGGCATCTGGGGCCTGGTCGCGCTCTGGGGCATGCACGTCATGCAGGGCTCGACCGACATTCGCGCTTACGGGTTCCAGGTCGACCGCAAAGTGTGGGATGCGTACTACTTTTCCACCTGGGGTCTCGTGAGTGCCGCTTACGCCATCACGCTCGGCCCCTTGATGGAAGAGATGCTCTACCGGGGCGTGCTCTATCGCCTCTGGGAGCGCCAATGGGGATGGATCGCGGGAACGCTCTTGTCATCGATCGTCTTCTCGATCATCCATCCGCAGAACCTGATCCAGACTTTCCTCTCCGCGATCCTCTACGCGTGCCTCTATCGCCGCACCGGTTCGTTGTGGGCGACGACGCTCTGCCACGCGACGTACAACTTCCTCGTGGCCTGGCCACTGCTGGGACACGTCCTGATCCTGAAACCTGCGGACGCCACCACAAGCCTGGCGCCCTGGATCCCGAACCTCGTTTGCCTCGCCGTGGGAATCGTCGGCTTCGTCCTCTACGTGGGGCTCGCGGCTCGCGACCCCGTGCGCCGCTGAGGTGCACATCCAGACCCTGACCCGGACAGGTTGCTGCCGGGACGAAACAGCAGCCGCATTCAGCGAAGGAACATCCATGAAGCCCATCGACAAGCACGACCTGCCCGGCATCGCAGGCGGCAACAGCCACGACGGCGATCCCATCCCCGAGCCCCTCGACCCGGACAGCCCGCTCGACCCCGACCTCCATCCGCGGATCCCGCATCCGTTCGTCAACGACCCCACGGGAGCCTGAGCGCCTCCCCGACCATGCCCGCCTCCCTCTTCCGTTCCGAGGCCCGCGACTCCCGCGCCACCTCGTGGCTCGGCACCATCGTGCTGATGCGCCCGGTGCCGACCCTCGTGATGACCGGCGCGGCGAGCTTCGTGGCACTCGCCATCCTCGCGTTCCTCCTCTGGGGCGAATCGAACAACAAGGCGCGCGTCACCGGTTTCCTGACGCCGACCGCGGGCGTCGCGCGCGCCGTGGCCACGCAGGCCGGTGTCGTCGAGTCGCGCTACGTGGCGGAAGGCGATGCGGTGTCCAAGGGCATGCCGCTCGTGGTCATCGCCGACCCGCGGGCCACGGACGATCGCCGCGACCTCGGCGCGCAAGTGGCCTCGAACCTGAAGGAACGCCAGCGCGCGCTCACCACGCAACGCGAACTCGCCGGCGTCACGTTCGAGGCCGAGTTGCAATCGCTCGCGGCACGCCGGTCCAGGGCCGTGAGCGAGGCCCTGCGGCTCGGCAACGAGATCGCGGCAATGCGAACGCGCGTGGAACTCTCCGGCGAGGAAGCGGAACGCACCGAGAGCCTCGAGCGCAGCGGCTTCCTCTCGCGCTCGATGACCGACCGCAAGCGCGACGACTCCCTCGACCTGCAGATCCGTCTCTCGTCGCTCGAACGTGCCCGATCCGCGGCGCAGCGCGAGCAATCGGGACTCGACGCCGAAGGCGACTCCGCACGCGCGCGCTACCTCGCGCAAGTCGCCGCGCTCGATGGACAAAAGGCCGCGCTGGCCCAGGAGCGATTGGAGCGTGGCGCGGCGTATCGAACGGTCGTCACCGCACCGCAGTCCGGAGTGGTCGCCTCGTTGCTGGTCGAGCCCGGCCAGACGGTACCGCAGGGCGCGGCGCTTCTCACCATCCTCCCGGCCGATTCGAAACTCGAGGCGCATCTCTTCGCGCCCTCGCGTTCCATCGGCTTCGTGCGCGCCGGGCAGCCCGTCCTCCTGCGCTATCCGGCATTTCCTTCGCAGAAGTTCGGCTCGCAGCGCGCGCAGATCGTGGCCGTCTCGCGCAGCGCGCTTTCGCCCGGCGACCTGGGTTTCAATCCGCCCGACGGCAACCGGGAAACGCTCTACCGGATCCGAGCCGCGCTGGATGCGCAACAGGTGCTGGCCTACGGCAAGGCAGAAGACCTGCAGGCCGGCATGCTCGTCGAAGCGGACATCCTGCTCGACCGGCGCCGGCTGATCGAGTGGATCTTCGATCCGCTGCTGAGCCTCACGGGCCGTCTGTGATGGATGCCCTCCTGCGCCTCGAGTTGGGCCTGCGCCAGCGCTTGCCCGTGTTCCTGCAGACCGAGGCGGCCGAGTGCGGCCTCGCAAGCCTCGGCATGATCGCCAACTTCCACGGCCATCGCATCGACCTCGCGGGCCTGCGCCGCCGGTTCACGGTTTCGCTCAAGGGCGCGACCCTCTCGTATCTCATGCAGATCGCCGGCGCGCTCCACCTGGCGCCGCGTCCCTTGCGACTGGAGCTGAGCGAACTCGCGAACCTGCGAACGCCCTGCGTGCTGCATTGGGACCTGAACCACTTCGTCGTGCTGCGCTCGGTGGATTCGAAAGGCGCCGTGATCCACGACCCCGCCTTCGGCGTGCGCCGGCTCACGATGGCCGAGGTGTCGAAGCACTTCACGGGCATCGCGCTCGAGGCCTCGCCCACCTCCGAGTTCAAGGCACGCGACGAGCGCCATCGCCTTCGCCTGCGCGACCTCACCGGGCCCGTGGTCGGCCTCAAGCGCTCGCTACTGCAGGTGCTGGTGCTCGCCCTCGCGCTGCAGGGATTCGCGATGGTCGCGCCCTTCTACATGCAGTGGGTGATCGACGGCGCCGTCGTCTCCGCGGACCGCGACCTGCTCACGGTGCTGGGCATCGGGTTCATGCTGCTGGCCGGCATCCAGGTGGCGGTGACGGCGCTGCGATCGTGGGTCGTGCTTTACCTCGGCACGATGCTGAACCTGCAGTGGCTCTCGAACGTCTTCTCGCACCTGCTGCGCTTGCCGGTGAGCTACTTCGAGAAGCGCCACCTCGGGGACGTGGTATCGCGCTTCGGTTCCGTGAGCACGATCCAGCGCACGCTCACATCGAGCTTTGTCGAAGCGCTGATCGATGGACTGATGGCCGCGGTGACGCTCGCGATGATGGTGACCTACAGCGGCCTGCTCACGATGATCGCCGTGGCGAGCGTGTCCGCGTACGGCCTGCTGCGATGGCTCTTCTACGATCCGCTTCGCCGCGCCACGGAGGAGCACATCGTCCACACGGCGAAGCAGCAGAGCCATTTCCTCGAGACGGTGCGGGGCGTGCAGTCCATCAAGCTTTTCGGTCGGCAGGAAGAGCGGCGTTCGCGGTGGCTGAACCTCGTGGTAGATGCGGTGAATCGGGACCTCGCGACGCAGAAGCTCTCGCTCGGGTTTCGTTCCGCCAACGGGCTCGTGTTCGGCGCGGAACGCGTCGCCGTGATCTGGCTGGGCGCGATCCTCGTCCTGGACAACGCGTTCTCGGTCGGGATGCTCTTCGCATTCGTCGCGTACAAGGAGCAGTTCTCGGCGCGCGTGGGGGGGCTGATCGACAAGCTGATCGAGCTTCGCATGCTGAGCCTGCAGGCCGAGCGCCTCGCCGACATCGTGCTCTCGCCCCCGGAGGCCGCGGGTCCCGCGCATGCGCCCGACGAGATCGACGCCTCGCTCGAAGTGCGCGACCTCTCGTTCCGCTATTCCGACTCCG
This sequence comes from Betaproteobacteria bacterium GR16-43, assembly GCA_001953215.1. GTDB lineage: Bacteria > Pseudomonadota > Gammaproteobacteria > Burkholderiales > Usitatibacteraceae > Usitatibacter. The sequence continues at coordinate 1,535,968 of CP019169.1, read as the reverse complement.
AGCCCTTCGTGGTGCGCAACTGTTCGTTTCGCATCGAGCCCGGCGAATCCGTCGCCATCGTCGGGCCTTCGGGCGGCGGCAAGACCACGCTGCTGAAACTGATGCTGGGCCTGCTCGCACCCACCGACGGCAAGATCCTCGTCGGCGGCATCGACATCGAGAAGCTCGGCATCGACCACTACCGCAAGCTGGTGGGCACGGTGATGCAGGACGACCAGCTCTTCGCGGGCTCGATCGCGGACAACGTGAGCTTCTTCGACCCGGCGCCGAGCCAGGAAGCGATCGAGCGTTGCGCCCGCCTCGCGGCCGTGCACGAAGACATCGCCGCGATGCCCATGGCCTACAACACGTTGATCGGCGACATGGGCGCTGCGTTGTCCGGCGGCCAGCGCCAGCGCATCCTGCTCGCCCGCGCCCTCTACAAGCAGCCGCGCATCCTCTTCCTCGACGAAGCCACGAGCGCGCTCGACGTGCAGAAGGAACGCGCTGTGAACGAGGCGATCAAGGCGCTGAAGCTGACGCGCATCGTGATCGCACACCGGCCGGAGACGATCGCCTCGGCGGGACGCGTCATCGTCCTGCAGGGCGGACGCGTCTCCCAGGACCTGCGGCAAGTCCCGCCAGCAACAACGCCGCGAGGATCCACGCTCCCACCGGAACCAGCGGCAGCATCAAGATAGCCTTCATCTCGGCCGGCGGTACCGTGGTGGTGAAGGCGATGCGCACGAACGCCGCCACCGCGAGCATCGAGAAGAGCAGCCCGGTCACGCGCCCCTCGCGCCCGGTGGTGCCGATGTCGAGCGCGGCCGTGAACGCGGACATCAACACCACGCCCCACGCACCTCCCGCCACGAACTGCGCCGCGAGGAGGACCTGCATGTCCGTTGCCGTTGCAGTGACATACAGCGCCGCGGTCCCGACGATCGCACTCCCCGCCACGATCGCGATGGCATCGAAGCGCCTCGCCAGCAACGTGGCCGGCAGCATCAACAGGTTGAAGCCGATCCAGAACACTGGCATGAACCTCGGGACTTCGAGGGCGGAGGAAAGCTTCGCGTAGGCGGGCGCGGAGTTCACGGAGAAATGGATCTGCTCACCCACGGCGAGCAACACGATGGCCAGCGCGAAGGCACCGACCGCCCAGGGCGAGACGCGGCGCGCGATCGCATCACCCTCCGTCGGCACGACAGGATCCTGCCCCGTGTCGACCGCGGCCAGCACCAGCGTCACGAGCGCCACCACGACCGACGAGACGATGAACGGAATGCGCGGATCGACGTCCTTCAGCTGCATGCCCAGGTACGGCGCCATCGCACCCGCGGCGCCGAGCCCGAAGAGGTAGAGCCCCGCAAGCCACGGCCGTTGCGACATCGTGGCGTATCGCCCCATCAACACCAGTGGCGGTGCTCGCAATGCCGACGAGGTCGCACTCCACAGCACCGTGAGCGCGATGAAGATCACCACGGAGCCCGCGGGCGCGAGGAGCGGCATCGCCAGGAATGCCCCGCAGGAAACCAGCGTCACCATGGCCATGCGCGGCCCGAAGCGCCCGACCGTGGCCGTGAGCCGATCCGCGTAGACGCCGGCGGCCCAATCGCACGCGATGAAGATCACCTGGTCCATGAGCAGGATCCAGGGCACGTATTGCTTCGGGATGCCGGCCTGGGTCGCGAGCGCCGGCAAATAGATCACGTACACCACCCACGTGAGGGCGAACGCGAGCTGGAGGACGGCAAGGACGGCGCCGATCGAGGAGGCCATGCCGCCTATAATAAGCGCCGCCATGACTTCATCCTGGATGCTCGTCGCCGGCTTCTGCTTCGCCGCGATGGGCGTATTCGTGAAGCTGGGCTCGGAGCACTTCGGCACCGCCGAACTCGCCTTCTACCGCTCCGTCGTGACGCTCGCCGTCGTGGTGGCGATCATCCTTCGCAAGCGCGGCACCGTGAAGAGCGATCACCTCGGCACGCACATCATTCGCGGCGTGATCGGGGCGATCTCCCTCGTGGGATTCTTCTACGCGCTGGGCAAGCTTCCCGTCGCCACCGCGCAAACGCTGAACTACACCTCGCCGCTCTTCCTGGCGCTGGCCACGGTCGTGATCATGGGCGAGCGCTTCTCGCCGTGGCTGGTCTGCGCCATCGTGCTGGGTTTCTGCGGCGTGGCCTTGCTGCTGGGCCCCACGTTCGACACCGGCAACCAGGGCCCCGCGATGGTGGGGCTCTTCTCGGGTGTCACCGCGGCTTGGGCGTATCTGGCCGTGCGCACGCTCGGGAAGATCGGCGAGCCCGACGAGCGCATCGTCTTCTGGTTCGCGCTCATCGCCACGCTCGTCTGTGGCGCGTGGCAGGTGGCTTCCGCGTCGTTCAGCACGGTCACCTGGGGCAACTGGTGGATCCTGGCCGGCGTGGGCGTGGCGGGAACGCTGGGTCAGCTCTGCATGACACGGGCCTACAGCACCGGCAACACCCTGGTGGTCGGGGCCTTTTCCTACTCGACCATCGTGTTCGCCAGCCTCGCTACACTAGCGATCTGGCAGGACCCGATCACCCCCCTGGAATGGGGCGGCATGGCGGTCATCGTGGCGAGCGGGCTGCTCGCGATGCGGGTCGAGACGAAGGAACAGATCGAAGAGGCGGGGTTCGAGGGCTGACATGACAAAGTTGCTGGTATCGACGCAGGAACTGACGCGCCACCTGGACGACCCCAACTGGGTCGTCATCGACGTACGCCACGACCTGAAGGATCCGAACTACGGCATCCGCGCGTACATGGCGGGGCACATCCCCGACGCGCACTTCGTGAGCGTGGACAAGGACCTCGCCGGCCCGCTCACCGGCAAGAACGGCCGCCACCCGCTCCCGGACCTCGAGACCTTCGCGAAGAAGATGGCGCGTTGCGGCGTGACGAGCGAGCGACAAGTGGTGATCTACGACGACTCCGGCGGCAGCTATGCTGGACGCCTCTGGTGGATGCTGCGCTGGCTGGGCCTCGAGAAGGTCTCGTTGCTGGACGGCCAGTTCACGAAATGGAAGGCCGAGTTGCGCCCGATGCCGAAGGACCCGCCGCCGCCGCGCTCCGCGAAGTGGCAACCCAAACCGATGCTCGGTGCGAGCGTGGATGCGTCCTTCGTGGACTACTTCCGCAAGCGGCCCGACGGCGCGTTGATCGATGCGCGCAGCCCCGATCGCTTCAACGGACAGAACGAGACGGTGGATCCCGTGGCCGGACGCATCCCGGGCTCGGTGAACCGCTTCTGGCAGACCAACCTCGAGGCCGACGGCACGTTCAAGCCGCCCGAGAAGTTGCGCGAGGAATTCCTCGGCATCATCGGCAACACGCCGTCCAACCAGACGGTGCACATGTGCGGGTCGGGCGTGACCGCATGCCACAACATTTTCGCGATGGAACTCGCGGGCCTCGAGGGCTCGCGCCTCTATCCCGGCTCGTGGAGCGAGTGGTGCTCCGATCCCACGCGAGCCGTCGGAACCGGGAGCTACCAACGATGATCCGCCGCCTCTGCCTTGCCGCCGCGCTGGCCTTCGTCGCGAACGCGCAAGCCCAGGAAGACCTGCTGAAGCCGAACGCCAACCTCATCGCCGAGGGCCTGCCGCCCATCCCGATGGAGACGATGAAGCAGGTCGCGCCGTACAACGACTTCAAGCTGAGCCGTTTGTATTCGTGGCATCCGATCCGGCGCGAAGTGCTCGTCGGCCAGCGGCTGCAGAACACGATCCAGGTGCAGCGCGTCTCCGAGCCTGGCGCGCCGCTGGAGCCGCTCACCGATTTCCGCGATGGCGTGCCCAACGCCTCGTACCAGCCCACGACCGGCGAGTACTTCCTCTTCCCGCGGGCCGAGGGCGGCAACGAGACCTTCCGCATCTATCGCTTCGACGTGGCGACGAAGACCGCCACGCCGTTCACGCCGGAGAGCGAGCGCGCGAGCAACCCGGTCTGGTCGCCCAATGGCGATCGCATTGCGTACACGACGCAACCCGTGGACCGCAACAACCCGGACAAGAAGGTCTGGGTGAAGCTCCACATCGTGAACCCGCTGAAACCCGAGACCGACAAGGTCTTCGCCACGCTCGACGGCGGCGGCTGGGGATCGTTCACGTTCTCGCAGGACGGCAGGCGCCTCGCGTTCCTCAACTACAAGTCGATCAACGAGAGCGACCTCTGGGTCATGGACATCGCCACGGGCCGGAAGCGGCAGATCACGCGCGCGGCCAAGGGCGAGCAGGTCTCGTGGAACAAGCCGCGCTTCTCGAAGGACGGCAAGGGCCTCTACGCGACGACGGACCGCGACAGCGAATTCCAGCGCCTCGTGTACCTGCCGCTCAACGGCGGCGAGGAGCAGGTGCTCTCCGCGCAGCACAAGTTCGACGTCGACGACTTCGAGGTTTCATTCGACGCGAACCGCATCGCGTTCATCACCAACGAGCGCGGCTCGCACGTGCTGCGCTTCATCGACCTCGCGACGAGGAAGGAGCTTCCCCGCCCGCCGCTCTTCGACGGCGTGATCGGCGGCCTCGAGTGGCGGCCCAAGTCGGATGAAGTCGGCTTCAGCATCACTTCGGCGCGCTCGGCCGGGGACGTGTTCTCGTACGACCTCAAGGCGAACAAGCTCGTGCGCTGGACCAATGGCAACAACCCCGCCGTGAACACGAGCGCGTTCGTCGAGCCGCGCCTGATCAAGTGGAAGAGCTTCGACGGGCTGGAGATCTCGGGCTTCCACTACCAGCCGTCGGCGAAGTTCACCGGCAAGCGCCCGGTCATCATCAACGTGCACGGCGGCCCGGAATCCCAGTCGCGCGCCGGGTTCATCGGCAGCAACAACTACCTGGTGAACGAGCTGGGCGTGGCGGTGATCTTCCCGAACGTGCGCGGCTCCGCGGGCTTCGGCAAGACCTTCCTCAAGCTCGACAACGGAAAGAAGCGCGTGGATTCCGTGAAGGACCTGGGTGCACTGATCGACTGGATCAAGGAACAGCCCGACCTCGACGCCGACCGCGTGCAGGTGCGCGGCGGCAGCTACGGCGGCTACGTGACGCTCGCGGCGGCCTACCTGCTGAATGACCGCATCGCGGGCTCGATCAGCGTCGTGGGCATCTCGAATTTCGTCACGTTCCTCGAGCGCACCGAGAGCTACCGCCGGGACCTGCGCCGCGCCGAATACGGTGACGAGCGCGATCCGGAGATGCGCACCTTCCTGGAGTCGATCTCGCCGCTGAACCACACGGCCGAGATGAAGAAGCCGATGTTCGTCGTGCAGGGCTTCAACGACCCGCGCGTGCCCTACACGGAGGCCGAGCAGATCAAGTCGGCGTTGGCGAAGGCCGGCACCCCCGTGTGGTTCCTGATGGCCAGGGACGAGGGGCACGGCTTCGCGAAGAAGGACAACACGGATTTCCTGCTCGCCGCCACCGTGGAGTTCACGAAGGCGACGCTGCTCAAGTAGAAATCGGGGTCAGGGTAGAAATAAGTGCTGCGCAACGCGCGGCATTTATTTCTACCCTGACCCCGATTTCTTCTACTTGAGGTTCTCGGCGAGGAATTTCTCGACGCGCTTGTACCAGTCGAAGTTGTTCTCGTCCTTGTTCCAGCCGTGGCCTTCGCCGGCGTACACGATGTATTCGTTCTTGACGCCGGCATCTTCCATGGCAGAGCGCATCCTGCGCCCGTGCTCGAGCGGCACGCGCACGTCGATCTGCCCCATGGCGAGGAGCACCGGCGCCTTGATCTTCTTCGCGTTGCGCGCCGGGGAGTTGGCGACCAGCAGGTCGTAGTCCTTCTTCGGGTCGCCGACTTGCGGGTACATCAGCTCGCTGAAGTCGACCTTGGACATGCTGTAGTCCGCCTCATTCGTGGTGACGAACTCGACGAGGTCCGTGACCGCGACGAACGAAACCCCGCAGCGGAAGAGGTCCGGCTCGCGCACAAGCCCCTGCAACGTCGCATAGCCACCGTAGCTGGCGCCGTAGAGGCACATGCGCTTCTTGTCGGCGATGCCTTCCTTCACGAGGTGGAGGGCGCCATCGGTGATGTCGTCCTGCATCGTGCGGCCCCACTGCTTGTAGCCCAGCGTGAGGTGCTTGCGCCCGAAGCCCGAGGAGGCGCGCGGCTCGGGCTCGAGCACCGCGTAACCGCGACTGGCGAGGAACTGCGCTTCGTTGCGGCCCCACGGATAGCCGCCGTAGATGCGCAGCCACGGACCGCCGTGGATGTTGACCACGAGCGGGAGGTTCTTGCCGGTGCTTTCCTTCGGGATCGTGAGCCACGCCGGGATCTCGAGCCCGTCGCGCGCCTTGTAGGTGATGAACTTGCGCTCGGACATCAGCGCGGGATTGATCTCCGGGCGCGTGGGGAGGAGCAGCTCCATCTTCACGGCCGGCTTCAGCGTGAGGAGGTAGTAGCGGCCCGGATCCGAATCGGACCACGAGAACACGAGCAGGCGATCCGGGTTGTTGGACGCGCGGATCAACTGGTTGATCTTTTTCGGAAGCGACGCATCGACCTGCGCCTGGACCTTCCTCAGGTCCGCATCCACCCAGATCGTCGTCTCGCTTTCGGCCAGGAACGACACACCGAGGAGCTTGTGCGTGGTGTTGTCGAAGCGCATGCCACGTCCCCACACGTCGATCATGGGATGCTCGAGGATCACGTCGCCCAGCTTCTTCGCCTTCGTGTCGTACGTATAGATCGCGGCCTTGTCGCGGCCGATGTTGGAAGCCACGAAGAGCGTCTGGTTGTCCGCGTTGAACGCGATGGGCTCGATCCGCTCCGCCTCGTTGCCCAGGGGATACGAATACAACGCCACCCAGGGGCTCTTCATGTCCTCGCGGTGGTAGATCGTCGTGATGCCCTTGCGGCGGTCGCTCGCGGTCGCGATGCGCGGTACCTTCTTCCAGTCGAGTACGAACCCGTCCGTATCCGCGGGCGCGTCGAGCGTGAGGTTTTCCCGGGTGCGGCCTGTCTTGGTATCGATGCGGAATATGTCCACGGCCTCGAAGCGCTGGTCCATCTCGACGATCAGGTCATCGGTACCGTCGTCCGTGCGCCGCACCGGATCCATTTCTACGGCGCGCTTTCCAGCCTGCTCCGCACGGCCACCGTCGGACAGGTTGCGCAGGTTCTCGCCATTGATGTCGATCGCGTAGGTTCCCCGGCGGCGCGCATTGCCGAGCACATCGCGCGCCTCGACGACGCGGAAGAACAGGCGCTTGTCGTTGACCCAGAAAATGCCGGCGACGTCGTACTGTTCGAACGAAGTGATGACCTGCGGCTTGCGATTCTCGAGGTCGACGACGACGATGTTGTTCCGTCCCTTGACCGAGGTGAGCGCGGCGAGAGTCTTGCCATCCGGCGACAGCGACATCTCCGAAAGCTCGGGACGCTTGAAGAAGGTCTCGACGGTGATTTCCGAGGCCTTCGTGGCTTGCGCGGGGGCCGATTTGGCGGAAGTCTGGGCAGCCGCCAGGAACGGGGCCAGGGCAATCAGGAGAGGAGCAAGGAATCGCATGTTGGGGTCCGTGACAAATGGTGACAATCGTACATGACCGCAGCCGCAGACCTGTTACTGATCCTGCACGCCGCTTTCGTGGCCTTCGTGGTCCTGGGGCTGCCAGCCACTTGGCTGGGGCTCGCCCTCGGGAAGGGCTGGGCGCGCAATCCCGCGTTTCGCATCGCGCACCTCGCGGCCATTGCCTTCGTCGTCGGCGAGTCGTTGTTGGGACTCACTTGCCCGCTGACCGAGTGGGAGGACGCGCTGCGGGGGACGACTGGGGAGAAGGAATTCATCGCGCGGTGGATCCACGCGTGGCTCTTCTGGTCGGCTCCGCCGTGGGTGTTTACCGCAGCCTATGCGGCGTTCGGCGCGGCGGTGGCATGGACCTGGTGGCGGTGGCCACCCCGGCGTGGCGCGTCAGAGCCCTAGGGCCGTCCAGTTCCGCGCCTTGATGGCCGCAACCACTTCGTCCTTGCGGGCACGGACCTGCGGCAGGGCTTCGGCGCCGAGGGTCTTCGTGGCGAGCGCCTCGGCGTTGTTGTCCGAGCAATCCCCGGAAACGAAGCACACATTGACCCATGCATCGGAGCCGCGGGTGCAATCGCGGCCCAATTCGCAGGTGGCAAGGCCCCAGGCGTGGAGCTCGAGGGTCGAGGCGCGCGATGCGGCCTGGGCTTCCTCCACGCTCGCGTAGTTCTTCACCGGCGCGCGCAGGACGTGCGTGGTGCCGAACGAGAAGATGAGATCCCCTTCGTTCGAGTCGACGATCGCCCTCTCGAACGCCCGCTGCTCTTCCGGCGGCACGTTCTCCCCGAATCGCCGGAATCCTTCCGCGACGAGGCCCGGCGTCTCCTTCAGCTTCGCGATCACGCGTTGCATCTCGCCCGCAGGTGCCGGCCGGGTCTCGAATGCGCGGCAGGGCTCCATCCATTGGCGCCAAACGTCGCGACGAATCGGATCGGACGGATCCTCGCCGCCGTAGCTCGCGAAGCGTTGCTCCATGCCGACGATGCCGAGCCGGCCGACTTCGGAGCAGCGGGCGAGCGCGCTCAGTGCGTACCAGACGTTCGCCATGCCCCCGGCTGCGAGCGCCTTGTCGTAGAACTCGCGCAGGTCCTTTGCGGCCTTGTATCGCCGTGCCACGGTCGCGAGGGGATCATCGGCCGACCAACGTTCACCCGACGCCGCCGCGAGCGCTTGTGCCGGCGCCTGAGGTTGCGGCTGTTGAATCGCGAGGGGCGGTGAAGTCGACGCCGTGCCGTCCGGAGCGGGAATCGGGGGGGCTTCCCCGGAAAGACTTACAAGACCTGCAACGCCGGCTGCCACGAGGGCAACCGTGGCCGCGGAAAGGATCGACGTGCGCCGATCGAGCGCGGCCAACCTTTCCCTCAGGTCTTCCCGAGCGCCGCGTTCACGACGCCCACGAGGGCGCTCATCTTGAACGGCTTGGTCACGTAGCCGTCGGCGCCCGCGGCCAGGCCCTGCATCACGTCGGCCGCGCCGGAGCGGCCGGTCATCATGATCACGGGCAATTCGGCGAACTTCGGGTGCGAGCGCAGCTTCGCGAGGACCTTCAGGCCATCGGCATCCGGCAGCTGCACGTCGAGGAGCATGAGGTCGGGCAACGTCGCGCGGTTCACCTCGGCGTTGATCTGCGCGCGGTTGGACGCGAAGCGCGCGGAGTAGCCCGCGGTGATGAGGATCTCGGCCAGCAGCTTGCAGAGGGTCTTGTCGTCCTCGACCACGAGCAGCGTGTGCTTCTCGGAGCCGTCCTTGGGCGGCACGCGCGTGCTCGAGCGCCGGCCCATGGCCACGTAGAAGCCCGACTGCTGCAGCTCCTGGTTGCCCGAGATGGCCTCCAGCCGCGCGTTCTCCAGCTTGGCCGGCGCCGGCTCGGGCGTGCTCGCGAGGTTGGTGAAATCGAGGTCGTTGTCGTCTGGCTTGGTCATGACGTGGGTTGCTCGGCGCCGGCTTCCTTCTTCGCTTCGCCCAGGCGGCTCTCTTCACCGCGCACGAGCTTGCGAATGTTGGACTCATGGCGCCACAGGAGGATCGCGCTCATGGCGACCGTGGCAAGGAACGCGGAACCGAAGCCCGCGACGTAGTAGTAGGCCGCCGGGGCGAACAGCGCCGCGACGACCGAACCGAGGGAGGAGTAGCGGGTGACGATGACCACGGCAAGCCACACGGCGAGCGCGGCGAGGCCCACGCGCCAGTCGAGGGCGAGGAGCACCCCCACGGCGGTGGCCACGCCCTTGCCCCCCTGGAAGCGCAGGAACACCGAGAAGACATGGCCGAGGAAAACGGCGATGGCCACGACCGCCACGACGTCCGCCGGAGATTCCAAATGTAACGCGAGCCACACGGCGAACCAGCCCTTGGCCGCGTCGCCCAGCAGGGTCAGGACCGCAGCCGCCTTGGAGCCCGAGCGCAGGACGTTCGTGGCCCCCGGGTTGCCGGAGCCGTACTTTCGCGGGTCCTCCAGCCCCATGGCCCGGCTCACGACCACCGCGAAGGGGATCGAGCCCACCAGGTAGGCGGCGAGGGCGAAGAGGAGAGCCTGCATAACCTCATACTTTACAATATGCCCCTATGGACACGATATTCATCCGCGAATTCCGCGTCGATGCCTGGGTGGGGATCTACGAGTGGGAAATGCAGCGCGCCCAGACGCTCGAGATGGATATCGAGATCGGCATCCCGGATGCGAAGGTCGGAAAGAGCGATGCGATCGGCGACACGGTGCATTACGGGCAAGTGGTCGAGCGCGTGATCGCGGAGCTGGCCGAGCGTCGCTTCAACTTGCTCGAGGCCCTCGCCGAACATGTGTGCGGCGTGATCACCGGTGAATTCCGCGCGCCCTGGGTGCGCCTCTCGGTGGCGAAGCTGGGGCACATCCGCAATGTGCGCCGCGTGGGCGTCACCCTCGAACGCCAGCGCGCTCCGTGATCAAGTGGGTGCTGGTGCTGGTCGTGGCCATCGTCGTGCTCTCGCTCGCGGCACCCTGGCTCTCCCGCTACGGGCTCGGGCGCCTGCCGGGTGACCTCACCGTGAAGTTCCGGGGCCGGCTCGTGTCGATTCCCATCACGAGCACGATCCTCCTCTCGTTGCTGCTCACGCTCTTGGGCCGCCTGATCTAGAGGAAAAATCGGGGTCAGGGTAGAAATAAGTGCTGTGCAACGCGCAGCATTTATTTCTACCCTGACCCCGATTTTGCTTCAGGTGAAGATCTGCCGGTAGGCTCGGTAGGACGACGTGACGAGCAGCGGGACCCACACCAGCATCCCCAGCCCGAACGGGATCGCCGCGAGGATCGCGAGCAGGAACATCACGATCGCGTAGATCACGACGGCGATGAAATTGCGGAACGCGCCAAAGAAGCTCGCCTTCATCGCATCGACGGGATTCACGCCATGCAGGACGACCAGCGCGGGCGCCAGCCAGACCGCCGCGCCGAGCAGCAGGCTCAGGATGGTGACCACGAGCGTGCCGATCAGCAGGCCACCACCCATCGCGGCGATGGCGCCGAGTGCGTTCTCGGTATCGCCCGCGAGGAGCGCGGGCAGCAACGAGAGGCCGACGAACATTCCGAACACGAGCAGGACGACGATCCCGCCGACCACGTAGATCGCGCCCACGATCGCCAGCCCGGGGAAATTGCGCTTGAAGCCCGCCACGAGGTGTTCGAGCTCCAGTTCCTCGCCGTTCTCGAGTGCGCGGCAGCCCAGCACCAGCCCGCCCGCGATCACGGGCGTGAGCACCTGCCACGCGAGGCTCCCCAGGAACGGGATGAACGTGAAGGCGATCGCGACGATGAGCAGCAGGAGCGTGAGCACCACCCACATCAGGGCGGACGCGCGGAAAAGCCCCCAGCCCTCGCCAATCCACGCAAACGCGACGCCGGGCGAAAGGGCCTTTCCGGGCAGGACGGGACTCGGGGCGACCTCGGCGTTCATGGCGGACCTCGGAAATTCGTGAGGCGCCGAGAGTACTACTCCGCGAGCGCCACCTCAACCAGCGTCGGCGAGAGCGTGCGCACGATCTCGGCGGAGGCCATTCCCAGCAGATAGCCGCGGCGCCCTCCGTTGATGTAGATGCGCGGCAGGTCCAGCACCGAGCGTTCGAGGTAGACCGGCATGGCCTTGCGCGTGCCGAAGGGCGAAGTGCCGCCGACGAGATAGCCCGAGTGGCGCTGCGCCACCTCCGGCTTGCACGGGAAGATGCGCTTCACGCCGGCCACGCGCGCGAGCTCCTTCGTCGAGACCTTGCGGTCGCCGTGCATGAGGACCACGAGCGGGTCGCCCTTGTCGGTTTCCATCACCAGCGTCTTCACGACCTCGTGCTCGGGCACGCCCAGCGCGCTGGAGGACACGGTCGTGCCGCCATGCTCGACGTACTCGTAGAAGTGTTCCGTGTAGGCCACGCCCTCCTTCGCGAGGAATGCCGTGGCTGGGGTGCCGGTGGATTTCACTTGAAGACGTGCACGAAGAGCGAAGCGCCGGTGAGCACGAGGAGCACGCCCACCACGCGCTTCATCTGCACCTGCGTGAGGCCCACATGGATGCGCGAACCCATGCGCAGGCCCAGCCACACGAAAGGGGCCAGCAGGGCCATCCCGGCAAAGATGGTCCAGTGCAGCAGGAGCCCGCCGATCGCATAGAGCACGGCGCGCGAAAACGCGGAGATCGAGATCAGCGCGGAGATCGTCGAGCGCACTTCGTTCTTGTCGTGCAGGCGCCCGCCGAGGTAGGTCGCGTAGATCGGCCCGCCCGCGCCGAACACCGTGGCGATGGAGCCGCCGACCAATCCGGCCGGAATACTCCACCACTTGGAGATCGTCGAAGTGAGGACCGGGTTCAGGATCCCGTGGAGGCCGACGCAGATGGCGAACACGCCGAGAGCCACGCGCAGGAGGTCCGCGTCCACCTTGACCAACACGGTGACGCCGATCACGAAGCCCACGAACATCACGGGCACGAGACGCTTGATCTCCGTGCGGCTCACGTGTTCCCGGCCCTTGGTGCCGATGAGGATCGCCGCCGACATGTCGAGCAGCACCATGAGCGGCACGAGGAAGGTCACCGGAAGGAAGTGCGCGAGGATCGGCACCGCGATGACGGTCGAGCCGAAGCCGCTGATGCCGAAGATCGTATAGGCGATCACGATCGTGAGCGGCGCGAAGAGCAGCAGCCACGGCGAGAGGTTGTGGACGTCGATCATCCGCGCGGATGGTGCTTGCGGTGCACGGCCTTCAGGCGTTCGCGCGCCACGTGCGTGTAGATCTGCGTGGTCGAGATGTCCGCGTGGCCGAGCAGCATCTGGACCACGCGCAGATCCGCCCCGTGGTTGATGAGGTGCGTGGCAAAGGCATGGCGCAGCGTGTGCGGCGAGATGGGCTGGCGGATGCCGGCCGCGAAGGCGTGGCGCTTCACCAGCCCCCAGAAGGCCTGGCGCGTCATCGGCGAGCCGCGCGCCGTGACGAAGAGCGCGTCGGACTTGCGGGCACCGAGCAGCTTGGGCCGCGCCTCCTTCTGGTAGCGCACGATCCACGCGACCGCCTCCTCGCCGAGCGGCGTCAGGCGCTCCTTCGATCCCTTGCCGAGCACGCGCACCACGCCCATGTCGAGGCTCACCTGGATGCCCTTCAGCGTGACCAGCTCCGTGACGCGCAGGCCGCTCGCGTAGAGCGTCTCCAGCATCGCGCGGTCTCGCAGCCCCGTGTCGCTCTCCACGTCGGGCGCGCCGAGCAGCGACTCGACGTCGGCCTCCGAAAGCGACTTCGGCAGCGAGCGCGGGATGCGCGGGGAATCGAGGTCGACGGTGGGATCGTCGCGACGCAGGCCTTCGCGCACCGCGAACTGGTAGAAACGCTTCAACGACGATACGAGCCGCCCCGTAGTGCGCGGTTTCGACTGCTTCGTCTCCACTTGCCACGCGAGGTGGCGCTGCACATCCTGGGGTTGCGCGTCGATGAGGGGCTTGCCCATGGCGTCCGTGAGCCAGTACGCGAATTGCCGAACGTCGCGGCGGTAGCTTTCGAGCGTGTTCTTCGACAGGCCGTCGTTCAGCCACAGGCCGTCGGAGAACCGGTCGAGCAGGCGCGCGTCGGCGTCAGCGAGCGCCTTCATGCTCCAGCAGCCAGCGCTTGATGGATCGCTCGAAACCCTCCGCACGCCGCCCCATGAAGCCGCCGATGTCGCCGCCTGCCGCGACCACGCGATGGCACGGAACGATGAGCGGGAGCGGATTCGCCCCGCAGGCCCCGCCCACCGCGCGCGGCGAGGACCCGATGTCGCGCGCGAGCTCGCCATAGGTGAGCGTCGAGCCCGCCGGGATGCGCTGCATCGCTTGCCAGACCTGCACGCGATGGTGCGTGCCGGCGAGCTTGAGCGGGAGGTCGAAGACGTAGGAGCCATCCTCGAGATAGGCCTGGATCTGCACGCAGGCGAGGTAGGCGAGCGTGTTCTTCGGCGGCGGGAGCGGCGTTGCGTCGGGGGCGAGGTAGCGAATGCCGGTCACGAATTTCTCGTCGGCCGCGATGCCGACCATGCCGAATGGCGCGCGCAGCCGTGCCTGGAAAGCTTGCATCGGGGCACCCATCAGGCGCCCGCAGGCTCGCCGGCGAGCGAGCGGATCCGCGCGAGCAGGTCCGGTGCCACCGCGACGCCCTCGCGCAGGCCCCGCTCCCGGTTGCCGCGGCGGCGTTCGCCCGGCAGTCGCACGCCTTCGTCCGCGAGCATCGCCGCCACGAGCGTCTCCACGCGTTCGAGGAAGACGTCCTGCCCGGCGAGCGCGCCCGGGTTGATGGCGAGGAAGCCCTGCCCGATGCGCGTGGGCTTGCCTTCCTCGACGAAGAAGCTGTCCGATTCGAATCCGAAGGCCGCACCCGAGAGCGCGCAGGCGAGCAGCTCGATGGTGAGGGCCAGCATCGCGCCCTTCACGCCGCCCATGGGCAGCATGCTGCCGTCGAGCGCGGCCTTCGCGTCCGTCGTGGGCTGGCCGTCGCGGTCCAGCGCCCAGCCGTGCGGGATCGGTTTCCCGTCGCGGGCCGCGACCATGATCTTGCCGCGCGCCACCTCCGAGAGCGAAAGGTCGATCACGAGCGGCGCGGCCTCGCGGCGCGGAAACGTGGCGGCAATGGGGTTGGTGCCGAAGAGCGGGCGCTTGCCGCCCCACGCGGGCATGGCGGCGGGCGAGTTGCCGAAGGCGAGGCCCACGAGTCCCGCGGCGGCGATCGCCTCGACGTGGAACGCGGCCGCACCGAAGTGATTGCTGTTGGTGACCGCGACGAAGGACACGCCATAGGTCTTCGCGCGGCGGATCGCCTCGAGCGCCGCGAACGTGCAGGCCTCGAACGCAAGGCCGCGACCCGCGTCGACAAGACAAGCGGCTTTCGAGTCGCGCGCCACGACGGGGACGGCCGCGCCATTCGCCCGCCCGTTCTTCACGTGGCCGCAGTACTGGGGCACGCGCGATGCGCCGTGCGACGCGATGCCATCCAGCTCCGCCGTGGCCAGGGCTCGCGCGGTGGCCTTCGCCATGGCGGCCGTGGCGCCGCTGCGCTCGATGGCCGCGGCCATCAGGCGTTCGAGTTCGGCGACGGGAATGCGCGCGCTCATGCGGCGAGCGGGCTTTCGCCGGGACGCACGCGCGAGAAAGCGGAGGTCTCGAGCGAGCCGGGCTCGGGGAAATCCTCGCGGAAATGCGCGCCCCGCGAATCGGTGCGGGCGTGGGCGGCTGCGCGGATCGCTCGGCTCACGGTGATCAGGCTTTCCAGGTTCATCCAATCGTGCCAGGTGAGATTGTAGCGAAGGTCCGTGCCCGAGACGCTGGACTTGCCGAGCAGGCCCGGATCGACTTCACGCGGTGGAGAGCATCTTTCGTCGCCGGCCGTACTGCAGCGCGAGCGCCAGGACCGCCAGGCCGAGACCGACGTCATCGAGGTAGTTGGCGGGCACGATGATGAGCAGCCCGCCCCCGATGAGGAGCGCGCGCTCGAGCAGGTTGGTCTTCATCAGCAGCCAGCCCTGCAGGCCGGCGGCGAGCGCGGCGATGGCCGCGAAGCAGAAGAACACCACGACCGCCACCTCGGCCCAGCTTCCGCCCTTCGGCAGCTGCAGCAGGATGCCGGAGCCCATCGGGTCGAGCACGAAGAAGAACGGCACGACGAAGGCCGGCATCGTGTACTTCCACGCCTGCAGCGTCGTCTTGTAGGGATCCCCGCCCGTGATCGCGGCGGCCGCGAAGCAGGACAGCGCCGTGGGCGGCGACACTTCGGAGAGCAACGCGTAGTAGAAGATGAACATGTGCGCGGCGAAATCCGGCACGCCGAGCGTGATGAGCGCGGGCGCGGTGATCACCGCGCAGATGATGTACGACGCCGTCACCGGGACCGCGAGGCCCACGATCCAGACGATGAGCGCCGTGTAGAGCGCGGTGAGCGCCAGGCTGCCGCCGGCGTAGTCGATCACGATCGAGGAGAACTTGAGGCCCAGCCCCGTGAGCGTCACCACGCCCACGATGAGGCCGGCCGACGCGCATGTGGCCGCGACGTTGAGGACGCCCGTGGTCCCGGCCTCCATCGCCTGCACCACGCGCTTCGGGACCATCGCGGAGTCGCGGTCGAGGAAGCTCACGACGAATGCGGTCACGGTCGCCCAGAACACCGAGAGCGTGGGCGAGAAGCCCCACAGCATGAAGAAGACGATCGAGACCAGCGACAGGAAGTGGAACCAGTAACGCTTCGACAACGACCAGGCGCTCTCGACCTTCTCGAAGACCTCCTGGCTCATCCCGTACTTGCGCGCATCCAGCTCGACCATGAGGAAGAGCGAGAAGTAGTAGAGCACCGTCGGGATGGTCGCCATCTTGATCACCTCGAGGTACGAGACCTTGAGGAACTCGGCGATCAGGAACGCGGCGGCACCCAGCACCGGCGGCGAGAGAATGGCGCCCAAGCCGCCCGCGGCGAGCAGCCCGCCGGCCGCGTTCTTCTCGTAGCCGGCGCGTTGCAGCATCGGATAGGCGACCGACCCGATGGTCACCGTGGTCGCGACACCGGAGCCCGACGGCCCGCCCAGCAGGAAAGAAGCGAGCACGACCGCGCGGCCCGAGCTCGTCGTCTTGCCGCCCAGCAGCGCGAAGGAGAAGTCGAGGAAGAACTTGCCGGCGCCGGAGTATTGAAGAAAGGCGCCGTAGATGGTGAACAGGATGATCAGCGTGGCCGACACGTCGACCGCCACGCCGAAGATGCCCTCGAGCGTCATGTACATGTGCCCGACGAGCCGCGCGACGTCGTAGCCGCGATGGGTCCACGGGCTCGGCAGGTACGGCCCGGCGAAGGCGTAGGCGAGGAAGAGGCCGATCACGAACGGCATGATCCAGCCAGACGTACGGCGCGTGGCCTCGATCACGAGGACGATCAAGGCGATGCCCATCGCCTGGTCCCAGGCGGTCGGCGTGGTCGTGCGGTCCGCGAAGGCATCGCCGCCCAGCAGCATGTAGACGATGGTCGATAGCGCCACCAGCGCGAGGACCACGTCGAACCACATCAAGCGGTGCCGGAAGCGCCGCGCGACGGGGAACATCATGAACGTGAGGAACAGGACGATGCCGACGTGGATGCCGCGCAGGTAGTCCGTGCGCACGATGCCCCAGGGCGAGGCGATGAACAGGTGGAACGCGGAGGAGGCGACGGCGACGGCGGTGAGGAAGGTCGCGAGCCAGCCCTTGTAGCGGCTGATGGCGCCTTCTTCCTCTTCGACGAACTCTTCGACCTTGCGGCGCTGATCGTCCGTCAGCGCGTCTGGTTCGGTCATGTCCCCTCCGGTGAAGAGGAGACTGTAACCGGATTACCTCTGGGCGAGTAGGCTCCAGAGACGCGCGAGATCGGCCGTTCCGTCCGTGCCTTTCACGTCCTTCAGCACGTTGACAGCTTTGCCGCGCTGCCCCGCCTGGATAAGTGCTTCACCCAATTGGAGCTTGGCGTCGTCGGGTCGCTTGAGGCCCCCGCGCTTCACGCCTTCTTCCATCATCTTGATACCTTTGTCGGCACTACCTTCGTACACGTAGTTGGCACCGATCTTCACCAGGTCCGTGCCTTCCTTGGCGGCCTGCGCTTCGGCCTCCAGCGCGGGACGGGCCTTCTTCGCGTCGGCGAGGGACTTCTCGACGAGGTCGCGCAGGCGCTTCTGGCGATCGGCTTCCGCGCCGACGCCGAGCACCTTCGCGGCGTAGCCCTTGTCGACCACGTTCTTGGCCTCGGCGGGAATGCCGGCCTGCAGCGAGAGCTGCGCCATTTCCATGTAGTCGGCGGCGCTGGTGATGTTGCCGGTCGCCGCCTTGAGGCGGTAGACGTCCAGCGCCAGGCGATCGGAGAAGCCGGGCTTCTTCTGCACGCGGTTCAGGAGATCCGTCCAGTACTCCTTCTTCGGGTAGTACGTGGCGAGCTTCTCCATCGCGTTCACGTAGCCGCCGCTGTCCTTCTGCTTCAGGTGGCAGTTGGCGAGGATCTGGAGTTCTTCCTCGGTGGGCTTGCGCGATTCCACGTCGCCGACCATCTTGCTCACGTTGCCGCAGTCGTTGGTGAGGAAGTAGGACTGCAGCAGCACGGTGCGGATCGCCGGATCGGTGCCACCGACGGTGCGGTACTTGGTCGCGTACGTGATGGCCTTCGGATAGTCCTTGGCCCGGTAGGCGATGCCCGAGAGCGCCTGCAGGTATTTCTGCTGCTCGCCGGCGGGCAGGTTGCCCGAGGCGAGGACGGCGTCGAACGCCTTCATCGCCGTCTCGTTGTCGCCCGCCTGGGCCGCGACGCTGCCGCGCATCTGGTTGATCAGCAGGTTCTCGTACGCGGTCTTGCCGCCGGCCGCGTCGGCCTTGGCGATTTCCGCGAGGGCCTCCCGGTGCTTGCCCGCCTTGGTCAGGCCCTGCGCGACCTTGAGCGGGTTGCCCACCTCGGGCCGGACCGATTGCTGGGCGGAAGCGACGAAGGCCGCTCCCGACAACATGAGGAAGGCGGCGGCGGTCGCCGCGCGAAGCGTACGGGACATGGTTGAGCGCCTCAGTCGAGGAATTGTTCGGCGCCCACCAGGCCGATCTTGGTGATGCCGTGGCTCTGCGCCGAGGCCATCACTCCGGCCACGCTCTTGTACTTCACGAGCTTGTTGGGACGCAGGTGGAACTCGGGCTGGACTTCAAGCGTGGCCGCGTTGCGGAAACGCTGGTCGAGCGTGGGGCGGTCGGAGACGATCTCCCCGTTCCAGAGGACCGTGCCGTCGAAGTCCACGTCCAGCTGGATCACGACCGGGGGCACGGGCGGCGGAGGCGGAGTACCCACCGGCATGTTCAGCTTCACCGCGTGCGTCTGGATCGGGATGGTGATGATCAGCATGATGATGAGCACCAGCATCACGTCGATCAGCGGCGTGGTGTTGATGTCCAGCATCACATCCGGATCGGCGTCGCCCCCACCGGAGCCTACGTTCATACCCATGGTGTTTCCTTTCTTGCCGCGTCAGCCGCCCAGGGGCGGCGGCTGCGTGATGAAGCCGATCTTGAGGATCGACGCGCGCTGGCAGGTGGCCACCACGCGGCCGACGGCCTCGTAGCGCGTTTCCTGGTCGGCGCGGATGTGCACCTCGGGCTGCGGCTGGATCACGGCGACCTTCTTCAGCTTCTCGAAGAGGGCCTTGGAATCCGGCACGAGCTCCATGTTCCAGAACACGTCGCCATCCTTGTTGATCGCGATGACGATGTTCTCCGGCTTCGTCTGGTTCGGGATGTTGCGCTCGTCGGGCAGCACCACCGGAACCTGCTGGATGATCGCGGGAATCGTGATCAGGAAGATGATGAGCAGCACCAGCATCACGTCCACGAGGGGCGTGGTGTTGATGGCGGACATCACCTCCTGCTGGGCTTCCGCGTCGGATTGACCGACAGTGACGGCCATGGCTTACCTCGTTCCGACCTTCTTGGCGGTACCGCTCATGAGCACCATGTGGAGGTCCGCGCTGAACGTGCGCAGGAACTCCATGGCCACCTTGTTGCGACGGACCAGCCAGTTGTAGCCCAGCACCGCGGGCACCGCGACCGCGAGGCCGAAGGCCGTCATGATCAGCGCTTCACCCACCGGGCCCGCGACCTTGTCGATCGAGGCCTGGCCGGCGATGCCGATGGCGGTCAGCGCGTGGTAGATGCCCCACACCGTGCCGAAGAGGCCGACGAACGGAGCCGTGGAGCCGACCGTGGCGAGGAACGCGAGGCCGTCCTGGAGGCGGGAGGAGACGTTCTCCACCGCGCGCTGGATGGACATCGTGACCCAGGTGTTGAGGTCGATCGTCTCGAGGAGCTTGCCCTCGTGGTGCGACGTGGCCTTCACGCCCTGCTCGGCGACATAGCGGAACGGGCTGCCTTCCTTGAGGGTGGCGACGCCTTCCTGGACCGAACCAGCGGACCAGAACGTCGTCATCACGCTGCGGGCTTCGCGGAAGAGCTTGAACTGCTCGTAGACCTTCACGAACATGATGTACCACGAGCCCATCGACATGATGATCAGGATGATCAACGTGCCCTTGGTCACGAAGTCACCCTGCTTCCACATCGCTTCGATGCCGTACGGATTCTCGACCGATTCCTTCTCGGTCGTGGCCACGGGCGGCGGGGCCTTGGCCGCAGCCGGCGCCGGGGCGGCTTCCGCGGGTTTCGCGGGCTCCGTCGCGGGCGCCTGGGCAAGCGCGGCCTGGGGCGCGACCAGCATGGTCACTGCCGGCACACATGCGATAAGAAAGGCCGCAATGAGCGCGGGCAGTCGGCTGATCAGTTGCATGACATTCTCCTTTTGTTCCTGTTTGCTGGTGCTAAAGGGGGGCGGCGGACGCTAGTCCGTCAGCTTGAAGTTGAGCTCGAATTCGGCGATGAAGCCCACGGGCTCCGGGGCGAAGCGCCATTGCGACAGCGCGCGGATCACCTCGCGGTCGAACACGCGGGAAGGCTGCGCGCTCACGATGCGCACTTCCCTCACGGTGCCGTCCGGCTGCACGTACGCGTGGGCCACGACGGTGCCGCTGTCGATGCCCTTCTTGATGGCATCGCGCGGGAAGATCACCTGCACCCGGCTGACCGGCGAGAAGTTGCGGCGAACGGCGGGCTGCGTGGTCGGCTGCGGCTGGGCCACGGGCGGCGGGCCGGGCGGCGGGCGCTCGGTGGTCGTCGTGGTGATGGCCGCCTGCGTCTGCTGGATGGGAACCACGATGTTCACTTCCGGCGGGGGAATGAACGGCGGCGGCGGCGTCGCCAGCTTGGGCGGCGGCGGCGGCGGCGTATCCGGAATGACCTTCTTCACCTCCTCGATGATCTTGGTTTCGAGGGGCTGCTTGATGACATCGACCACCTTGCGGGCAAGGCCGGAGACCAAGGCATACCCCACCAAGATGTGGAGGATGATGACGAAGATGATGCTCGGGGCATGCTTCCCCCAGCTTCTCTGCTGATCGGCGTAATCCACTTCGGGACCCTCACTCTGAAGCCGGCCCGCGTCCTGGGCGGGTCTGGTACGGACAGCCCCTTGTGGGGGCCGCGATTTCTGCCCCTGCAGCCTTGAGGCTGTCTATCTGGGGGCCTACTGGCCGGGCGCTACTTTAACCGAACCCGGCACTGGTAGCACTAACAGTGCCCAAACTATTTGTTACCGGGCAAAGACGATTATTTTAACACCCCAAGGCGCCTAAGGGCATCCTCCCTGTTCCCCCGGGCCCGGGCCTCCACTTGCGCATGGAGGCCGCGGCCGCCCCCCCAATCACAGCAAGGTACGCGCCACCGGGCCCGCCGAAGGCCGCGAGCGAGTCCACGCCCAGGCCGCCCTTGACGCAGAGGGGTGCGTAGCCCGTGGGATGCACCGCCGACGGCGCCACGCGGCGCACATTTGGTGCGGTGTGCATGGCCGAGCGTGGGGTCCGAACCTCGAGCGGCGCGCTCATCGCCAGTGGATGGCTGCCATCATCAGCGCGGCGAGGAAGAGCGTCTCCAGCACGACCAGCATCACGGGTTTCAGCCCCATGGCCACGAGCGCCTTGATGGAGGTCTTCATGCCGATCGCGGCGATGGCAGTCACCAGGAACCACCGCGACACCTCGTTGCCGACATCGGCGACCGGCTTCGGGATGAATCCCGCGCTGTTGATTCCGACGAGGATCGCGAACACGACCGCGAACCACGGCAGGAGCGGCGCCGAGCGCGCGGCCTCGCTGCCCCTCACGTGCAGCGCCACGCCGATCGCCAGGCACACGGGCAGCAGCATCGCGACGCGCAGCAGCTTCACGATCGTGGCGGTATCGCCCGTGTCCTGCGAGACCGAGTAGCCCGCGCCGACGACCTGGGCCACGTCGTGGATGGTGCCGCCGAGGAAGACTCCGGCATCGTGGTGGTTCAGTCCGAGGGCGCCGACGACCAGCGGATAAAGAATCATCGCGAGCGTCGAGAGCGCCGTCACGCCGATCGCGGTGAAGCTCGCATCGCGTTCCGCGTGGGCGTGCTTCGGCAGGATCGAGGCGATCGCGAGCGCCGCAGACACGCCGCAGATCGCGACGGCGCCCCCGGTGAGCGTGCCGAACGCGTTGGTGAGCTTCATCGCGCGTGCGATCACGATGCCGGCCAGCACGGTCGCCGCGACCGCGAGAGCCACGAGCGCCACGACGCCCCAGCCCAGGGCGCCCACCTGGTCGAGCGTGATGCGCAGGCCCAGCAAGGCGACGCCGATCCGGAGCACGTGCGACGACGCGACCTGGATGCCCTGCCGGCACTGGCCTTCCTCGGTGAGGAAGTTGAGCGCCATGCCGAGCAGCAGCGCGAAGAGCATCGCCGAGGCGTGGTAGTGGATCGAGAGGAAGGTCGCCGCGATCGCCACGACGGCGCTCACCGCGAGGCCGGGCGCAGCGGTGTGGACTTGGGCGAGCGCCGGCATCGCGCTACTTTGCCGTAAACCCGCCGTCCACGGGCAGCGTCTGCCCGGTGACGTAGTCCGACGCCGGGCTGCACAGGAATACCGCCGCGCCCTGCAGGTCGGCGACGTCGCCGTTGCGTCCGATGGCGGTCTGCTTCTCGAGGAACGCGATGCGCTCCTTGTCCGCGTAGATCGCCGCGGTGAGCGGGGTCTGGAAGAACCCGGGCGCGATCGCGTTGCACGTGATGCCGTGGCGTGACCAGGTCTCGGCCATGTGGCGCGTGAGCTGCACGACGCCGGCCTTGGCGCTCCCGTACGCAGTTCCGTTGGGAAACGCGCGGTACGACTGCAGCGAAGCGATGTTGAGGATGCGTCCCCACCCCTTGGCCTTCATCCCGGGCACGAGGTGGCGCGAGAGGAAGAACGGCGCCGAGAGCATGACCTCGAGCTGCTCGTCCCACGCCGCATCCGTGATGTCATCCGCGTGCTGGCGGTGGTTCAAGCCCGCGGCGTGGACGACGATGTCGATCGCCCCGAAGGGCTTCGCGGCGCGCGCCGCAAGGTCCGCGAGCGCATCGCGCTGCCCCACGTCGCCCGGCGCGGCCGCCGCACGGCCGCCGGCGCGCTCGATGCCCGCCTTCACGTCGGCGAGCAACGCTTCGCGCCGCGCGCACAGGACCACGCCCGCACCCGCCGAAGCGAGCGCCTCGGCGATGGCGCGACCGATCCCCGAGCCGGCGCCCGTCACCAGCGCCGCCTTCCCATCGAGGCGGAAACGCGCGAGGACGCCTTCGGGGGCGATCACGGCATCGAGCTCAGGCGCTTTCGTACAGGCGCGTGAGCACGAACTCCCGGTGGCCCAGCGCCTCGGCCGCGGTGAGGCGACCGTTGGCGGTACGGAACATGGACTCCAGCAGCGCGTCGCCGGCCTGGTCCGGGGACATCTCCTTCCTCAGCAGGCCCGAGACATCGACGTCGATGTGTTCGCTCATCGTGCGAACGGTGCGCGGGTTGGCGCAGAGCTTGATCACCGGGAGGATCGGGTTGCCGATCACGTTGCCCTGCCCCGTCGGGAAGAAGTGCACCGTGTAGCCCGCGGCGCCGCACAGCGTGACCATCTCGGCCGCGGCCGAGGACGAGTCGAGGAACCAGAGGCCCGGGCCGGTCGGCACCTCGTGCTTGTCCAGCACGCCGTCGACCAGGCACTTGCGGCCGATCTTCTGGATGTTGCCGAGCGCCTTCTCCTCGATCGTCGTGAGGCCGCCGGCGATGTTGCCCTTCGTCGGCTGCGAGTCGCGCAGGTCGCTGGTCTTGTGGGCTTCGACCACCGCCTGGTAGCGGTCGAACATGAACTGGAATTTCTTGCGCACTTCGGGCGTGCGGCAACGTGCGGCCACCAGGTGCTCGCCGCCGGTGAGCTCGGTCGTCTCCCCGAAGCACATCGTGACGCCGTGGTCGTACATCTTGTCGAATGCGTTGCCCACGGTCGGGTTGGCGCCGCAGCCCGACGTGGTGTCGGATTCGCCGCACTTCGTGGACACCCAGAGGTCCTTCAGCGGGCGTTCCTCGCGGCGCAGCTCGCTCGCCCACTGCACGAATTCCTTCGCCTTCTTCGAGGCGCGCATGATCGTGTCGTGGTCGCCGTGCTGCTCGATGCCGAAGTACGCCACGGGCTTGCCGGTGGCGGCGATCGCGTCGGCCACCTTCTTCGCCCATTGGTCCTCGATGCAGATCACGACCACCGCCGCCACGTTCGGGTTGCAACCCGTGCCGATCAGCGTGTGGAAGTGCAGCTCGAGGTCCGCGCCGAACTGCAGGCGGCCGTACGGGTGCGGGATGGCGAGCGTGCCCTTGATGTTGTTCGCGACGGCCTCGGCCGCGGCGTTCGAAAGGTCGTCCACCGGGAGGATGAGGACGTGGTTCCTCACGCCGATGCGGCCGTTCTCGCGCTTGAAGCCCCAGAAACTCGAATTCTTCAGGTCCATGGTGTCTCTTTCCTTGGTGGCGGCGCTTGCGCGAGCCCGCGCTACCAGCGTTTCGTACGCAGGTTCTGCACGTGCGTGTGCTCGCCCACCGCGATGGGCGCGATCGTCTTGCCGATGTCCACGCCGTACTTGATCACCGTGTCGCCGCCCTTGAGCGGCCGGATGGCGAGCTTGTGCCCGATGGGAATGTCGGACTTCGCCTGGACCGCGAGGTCCTTGTCCTGGTCCATGATCCAGCCGGTCAGCTGGTCGCCGGACTTCACGCCTTCGACCACGACGACGCCGACCGAGTCGTTCTCGTCGTGGACCACGAAATGAATCATCTTCTTCTCCGGTATTGCGGGATGGGGACAGGTCACAGCTCGAACGAGAGGATGTGCCCTGTCCCCCAAACAGGTCAACTAGATGAGTTGCATGTATCCTCGCGCGATGCGTTCGCGCCCCCTCGCCGCCGACCGACCGCTCGCCCAGCAGGTGCGCATGCGGCTCGCCGAGGGCATGGCCGCGGGGGAGTGGAAGCCCGGGGAAGCGCTGCCTTCCGAATCGGAGCTCGCGAGCGCCTTCGGCGTGGCGATCGGCACGATCCGCAAGGCCGTCGACGGCCTGGTCGCGCAACAGGCCGTGGTTCGACGCCAGGGCAAGGGCACGTTCGTCGCCGCGCACGACCCGCGCCGCCTCATGTTCCACTTCTTCCACGTGGTGGGCCGCGACGGGACCAAGGCCTACCCCGAGGTGACCACGCTCGATTTCCGGCGCGACCGTGCGGGGCCGGCCGACGCCGCGGCCCTCGGCATCGCGCCGCTCGACCGCGTGTTTCGCATCCGCAACGTGCTCACGCTCGGGGACCGCCGCGCGATCCTCGATGACATCGCGCTTCCCGCCGCGCTCTTTCCCGGCCTCACCGAGAAGATCTTCCTCGCGCGCGAGAACACGATCTACCACCTCTACCAGAGCCGCTACGGCATCAACGTGTTGCGCACCGATGAACGCCTGCGGGCCACGCAGGCCTCGCGGGAAGAAGCCCGGCAGCTCGGGATCGCGGAGGGTGCCGCGCTGCTGGAGATCCGCCGCGTCGCCTTCACGTTCCGCGACCGCGCCGTCGAGTTGCGCCTGTCGCGCGTGGACTCGGAACACTTCGAATACCACAACACGCTCGGCAAGGGAGAACCCCTCTGATGCACGCGGCACTGGCGATCCTCCCGAACTTCCTCCTGATCCTCGTGGGTTTCGTGCTCTCGCGGCGCTTCGACTACGGCCGCGGCTTCTGGGAGGGCCTGGAGAAGCTCGTCTACTACGTGCTCTTCCCGGCGCTGCTGTTCCGCTCGCTCGCGACCGCGCAGATCGACCTCGCGAAGACCGGGGCCGTCGTCGGCGCCGCGGTCGCGTTCACGGCCGCGGGCATGGTGCTGGCGCTGCCGGCGCGCCGCCTCTTCGGCCTCGAGCCGCGGCTCGCCGCGAGCTGCTTCCAGTGCGCGTTCCGGTTCAACACCTACGTCGGGCTTGCCGTCGCGGGCAGCCTCTACGGCAACGCGGGCCTGGCATTGGCCGCGCTCGTGATGGGCGTGATGATCCCGATCGTGAACATCGCGGCCGTGGCGATGCTCGCTTCCGGCAGCGGGCGCGGTGTCGCGGCCGAACTCGCGCGCAATCCGTTGCTGCTCTCGACGGTCGCCGGTTTCCTCTGGAATGCACTGGGCCTGCCGTTGCCCGCGTTCGCCGACCAGACCTTGAACCTGCTCGCGCAGACCGCGTTGCCCGCGGGCCTGCTCTCGGTGGGCGCGGCGCTCCGCGTGGAGCGCGGACATGAACACGGTCCCGTGTCGGCGCACGCCTACTGGCTGTCGATCAAGCTGCTCGTCCTGCCGCTCCTCGCGTGGGGCCTCGCACGCCTGTTCGGTTTCGCACCGATCGAGACGGCGATCCTCGTATTGGCGGCCGCGCTGCCGACGGCGTCGTCTGCGTATATCCTCGCAGTGCGCATGGGCGGAACCGGCGACCCGGTCGCCACCCAGATCACCCTCGGGACCCTGCTCTCGATGGTCACCATCCCGGCCTGGATTGCCTGGCTCGAAATGGCGCGCTAGGGAACCGGCGGCATCCGCGGAGGTCAAGACACCATGAAACTCGAAGGCGAACGCGATAGCGACAATGTCGAGGACCGCCGCGGCATCGGTGGCGTCGGCGCGGGAGGCATCGGGATCGGCACGGTCGTGATCGCGCTGGTCGCGTGGTATTTCGGCATCGATCCCTCGGTGGTGCTCAACGCCTCGCAGCAAGTGCAACAGGCGGCGCCGCAGCACGCCGCCCCGCGAGACCCGAACGCACCGAAGGACGAAGGGCGCGTGTTCGTCGGGCGTGTCCTCGCGTCCACGGAGGATGCGTGGGAAGACATCTTCCGGCGCACCGGCAATAATTACCGAAAGCCGACGCTGGTCCTCTACGAGGGCCAGGTGAACACCGCTTGCGGATCGGGCTCCGCCGCGACCGGCCCGTTCTACTGCCCCGGTGACGAAAAGCTCTACATCGACCTCTCGTTCTTCCGGCAGTTGAAGGAACGCTTCAAGGCCCCCGGCGATTTCGCGCAGGCCTACGTGATCGCGCATGAAGTCGGGCACCACGTGCAGAAGCTCACCGGCGTGATGAACCGCGTCGACTCGGCGCGCGGCCAGGGCAAGGGCGCGGAAGGCGCGCTCGTGCGCATGGAACTCCAGGCAGACTGCTACGCCGGCATCTGGGGCCACTACGCGGGCGAGTTCAAGAAGATCCTCGAACCGGGCGACATGGAAGAGGCCCTCGGGGCCGCGGCCGCCGTGGGCGACGACCGGCTGCAGAAGCAGTCGCAGGGCCGCGTCGTTCCCGATTCGTTCACGCACGGCAGTTCCGAGCAACGCATGCGCTGGTTCAAGCGCGGCTTCGACTCGGGCAACCCGGGCTCGTGCGATACGTTCGCCGCGAGCGCACCCTAGTGACTCGTCGTCCCCGCGAAAGCGGGGACCCAGAAAACCAAAAGGGGCGCCTCGGCGCCCCTTTTCGTTGCTGCGAACCGCGAAGGATTACTTCGCTTCTTCGTCCGGCGGCAGAACCTCGCGCGTGTCGAGCGAGGCCAGCTTCTCGCGGATGCGCGCCTTCTTGCCCGTGAGGCCGCGCAGGTAGTAGAGCTTCGCGCGGCGCACGTCGCCACGGCGCTTGATCTCGATCGAGGCCAGGCCCGGCGAGTACGTCTGGAACGTGCGCTCCACGCCTTCGCCGCTCGACATCTTGCGGACGATGAAATTGGAGTTGAGGCCGCGGTTGCGCTTCGCGATCACCACGCCTTCGTAAGCCTGTTCGCGCTTCTTGTCGCCTTCGACCACGGTCACCTTCACGATGACAGTGTCGCCCGGGGCGAAATCGGGGATCTTGCGGTTCAGCCGCTTGATCTCTTCCAGCTCGAGGGTACGGATCAGATCCATCTTCAATTCCCTTTCAGGTTCCGGCCTTCCGGCCATTCCGTGCAGAGCCCTCTCGAGGGATGCACGCGGTTTTTTCTATTGCTGCTGTTGCGACTGCTGTTCGCGGCGGTAATCCTCGAGCAGCTTCGCATCCTCTTTCGAGAGCGCCGCCGGGTCCAGCAAGTCCGGCCTGCGTTCCCACGTCCGCCCCAGCGCCTGCTTCCGGCGCCAGCGCGCGATCTCCGCGTGGTTGCCCGACAACAGCACGTCCGGCACGCGAATCCCCTTCCACTCCTCCGGCCTCGTGTAATGCGGCCAGTCGAGGAGCCCCGCGGAGAACGAATCCTGCTCGGCGCTCTGCGCGTCGTTCAGGCTGCCCGGAAGCCGCCTCACGATGCTGTCCATCACCACCATCGCGGGGAGCTCGCCCCCCGAGATCACGAAATCGCCGATCGACACTTCGCGTTCCACGCGCTTCGCGATCAACCGCTCGTCGATCCCCTCGTAGCGGCCGGCAATCAACACCAGGCCCGTTTCCGAGGACAACTCCCGCACGACGCGCTCGTCGAGCCTTTCGCCCTGCGGGGACATCAGCACCACCTTCGGCGATGCGACGCCTTTTTCCTTCTGCCGCCCGATCGCCGCATCGAGGCACGCCTCGAGCGGATCGGCCAGCATCACCATTCCCGGGCCCCCTCCGTACGGACGGT
Source organism: Betaproteobacteria bacterium GR16-43 (assembly GCA_001953215.1). Taxonomy (GTDB): domain Bacteria; phylum Pseudomonadota; class Gammaproteobacteria; order Burkholderiales; family Usitatibacteraceae; genus Usitatibacter. The sequence continues at coordinate 1,507,397 of CP019169.1, read as the reverse complement.
CATCGACCGTGCGGTGGTTGTCGTTCACGAAGTCGCGCGGGTTCCACGCCGCGAATCCGAACCGCCCTTCCTCCAGCGCCCGGCGCGTGATGCCGTGGCGGGTGACCGCCTCGAACATCTCGGGGAAGATCGTGACGACGTCGAATTGCATCAGGCGTCGTAATCCGCTTCCCAGTCGACCGTGATGCGCTTCGCTTCGCGGTCCACGCCCTTCACGTACTGCGGGATGAACGGGATCATCCTTTCCCGCTCGCCCATCACGACCAGCACGCTCGTCTCGCCGGTCTCGAACAAACCTTCGACCTTCCCCAGCACTTCGCCGGAGAGGCTCGCCACTTCCAGGCCCACGAGGTCGACCCAGAAGATCGATCCCTTGCCCGCGTCGCCGAGGGCTTCGCGCGTCACCGCGACTTCGAGGCCCTTCAGCGCCTCGGCGGCGTTGCGATCCTCGATGCCCTTCAACTTCGCGACCGTGGCCGGGAGGCGTGCGACGAAATCCTCGACGGCGTAGGCCTTCCAGCCCTTCTCCGATCCGATCCACCAATGCCCGTGGGCCGCGAGGCCGTCGGGCGATTCGGTGAACGTCTTGAGCTTGACCCAGCCCTGGATGCCGAAGGGAGCGCCGATGCGCCCCATCACCACCCGTTGGGCGTCCTGCGCGGGATCCGCCCGAGTTGCGGCCAGGCCCGCGGCAGCCTTACTTCTTGGCGGCCGCTTGCTGGCCGGAGACGTCTTGCTTCGCACGCTTGATGAGTTTCTTCACGGCGTCCGACGGGATCGCACCGTGGCCCACCCAGTGGGTCACGCGATCCAGGGCAAGGCGCAGGCTGGGTTCGTTGGTGGCGGCTTTCGGGTTGTAGAACCCGACGCGCTCGATGAAGCGGCCATCGCGCGGCATGCGCGAATCGGCGACGACGACGTTGTAGAAGGGGCGGTTACGGGCACCGCCACGCGCCATACGAATGACTACCATCTTCGGTCTCCTTCCCGTTGATAACGGGCAACATGAAGCGTTGAACGACTGAGCCCGATATTGTAGTTGATTCAGCGACTTGGCGCAATCCTCCGTTCAGAACCGGAACTGGCCGTTCTTGCCGATCACGGCGAGCTCGACGAAGTGGCTCCCGTGGCGCTGGTCGGGCCCGAAGTTCACCACGTAGCCGCCCGCGTCGTACCCGGTCAGCGTGGTGAGCGCCCGGTAGACGCTCTCGCGGGTCACGCCCGTCCCGGCGCGCTTGAGCGCTTCGACCAGCACCTTCGCCGCGATGCACGCCTCGAAGTTGGTGTAGTTCAGTTCGGACAGGCCCGCGCGCTTCACGGCGATCTGGCATTCGGTGGCCACCGCGACGGTCCGCTTGCCGGGCGGCGGCACCACGCCCGCGACCGAGACGCCTCCCGCGTCCGCGCCGGCCGCCTTCGCGAGCTGGCTGGGCCCGACGAAGGAGAGCGAGGTCACGCTGTACGGACGGTTCGCCGCCTTCAGGCCCTTCAGCAACTGGGTCGTGGCTCCGTAGAGCGTCGTGGCCACGATCACTTGCGGGTCGCTCTTCACGACGGCCTCGATCGCCGCGGCGTCCACCGGGGCGTTGCGCTGGATCTTCACGCTCACGGCCTTCTTGTTGGCGGTCTTCAGGATCCGCTCGACCGTCGCGAAGTTCTGGTTGCCGATCTCGTCGTCGTAGTGGAGGACCGTCACGCGGTCGGCGCCGAGGCTGCCCCAGTGCTCGAGGATCTTCACCAGCTCGTCGGCATACGAGGCGCGCATCACGAACACGAAGTTGTTCTGCTTGTGGATCGCGTCGGCGCCCGTGAAGGGCGCGAAGAACGGCACCTTCTTCTCCTTCACGACGGGCATCGCATCGAGCGAAAGCGTGGCCGAGGCGAAACCGAAGAGCGCGACGACGTTCTCGTCGTTCACGAGCTTCACCGCGTTGGCGCCGGCGGTCTTCCGGTCGTTCTTGTCGTCGAGGGAGACGAGCTCGATCTTCCGCCCGTGCACGCCGCCGGCGTCGTTGACCATCTTGAAGTAGGCGAGGGCTCCGTCGCGGATGTCCTTGCCGATCTCTGCATTGGAGCCGGTGAGCGGCGCGGACTGGCCGATGACGATCTTCTGGCCGAAAGCGCCCAACGGAAGGACGAGCGCGGCCAGGGCCGCGGCGGCGAATGTTCTCTTCACGTGCTGCCTCCTGTCACTTGCGCTTCGTTTTTTCTGGCGGCCCGCTCGCGCGTTTGTCGGCCCGCTCTTGGGTCCTACTCCCCGTTGCCCAACGCCCTCACCAGCCGGTCCAGGAACTCGGCGCCCTCGTAGAACGCCTTCACGGAGATGCGCTCGTCGCGCCCATGGAGCCGATTCTCCCCCGATTCCACGAAAAGTCCCGAGACCCCGTAGACGGGGATGCCGACGTTGCGAAGCCTCGAGCCGTCGGTGGCACCCGTGCCCATGACGGGCACGACCGTCACCCCGGGCCACATCGCGACCGAGAGACGCTCGATCGTCTTCATGAACGGCGATTGCGAATCGGTCGGCTCGCTCTTGCGCGCGCTGCCGCGGGGCGAAACCTTCACGCGATCCCCGGCGACGCGCTGCAGTTCGGAGCCGATGAAGTCGGGGTCGTCACCCGGCAGGATGCGGCAGTTCACGGTGGCCTTCGCGCGCTGCGGCAACGCGTTGTCCGCGTGGCCGCCCTCGATGCGCGTGGCCACGCACGTCGTGCGCAGCTGCGAGTTGTAGCGCGCGCTGCGCGAGAGCACGCGGTAGTCCTCGTTCGTCGCGCGATTCGCCGCGACGGCCGCCAGGGCCTTCGCCATCTCGCCCGTCTCCACTTCCACCAGCTGGGCGGCCATCGCGCGCATCGCCTCGTTGGGACGCGCGGGAAGGTCGAAGTGCGAGAGCCGCTCCAGCGCGGCCGCCACGTCGTAGATCGCGTTCTCGCGGCCGGGCTGCGAGCTGTGGCCGCCGGGATGCGTCGCCTCGAAATCGAACGAGAGGTACATCTTCTCGCTCACCTGCACGCTCTGCACGTGGGGCTTGCCCTTGCGGTACTGGCCCCCGCCGCCTTCGTTCAGCGCCACGGCGGCATCGACCAGTTCGCGCCGGTTCTTCAGCAGCCAGGCCACGCCGTTGTGGCCGCCGGTTTCCTCGTCGGCGGTGAGCGCCACGATCACGTCGCGCTTCGGCTGCCAGCCCTCGCGCTTCGCCTTGATGAGGTTCGCGACGAAGATCGCCGCCATCGCCTTGTCGTCGATCACGCCCCGGCCGTAGTAGAAGCCGTCGCGCTCGGTGAACTTGAACGGGTCCAGGCCGTCGGACCAGTCCTCGGCCTTCGCCTCGACCACGTCGAGGTGCGCGAGCAGCAACAGCGGCTTCAGCTCGCCCGTGCCGCGAAGGCGGACAACGACGTTGCCCTTGAGCGGATGCGGCTCGAGGACCTCCACGTCCTTCGCGTCGAATCCCGCCTCGAGAAGTCGGCGGGCCATGGCCCGCGCCGCGGCGGTGTTGTCGCCGTCGGGATGCACCGTGCGAATTTCGACCAGCTCCCGATAGATGTCACGCGTGAGCTGCTGGTGCGGCGAGAGAGATTGCGCGGATGCCGCGGGCAAGCCCAGCGCGAAAACCACCAGGGCGATCGAAATCGGGGTCTTCATCCTAGAAGAGCGAGCCGATCGCTTCCCCGATGAACTCGAAGACGACCTGGATCACCACGTCGCCCGCTTCCGAAGCCACGGAACCGACGATCTCCCCCAGGAAGCCGCCCCCGTCCGCCTGCACCGCCTGCTGCACCTGCTGCACCCGCTCCATGGCACCGCCTTCGGCCGCAACGGCGCCGAGCGCGACGCCACCGGCCGCGGCCCCCGCCAGCAATGCGGCACGCCGGCCGGCCGAGCCCTTCGACCCGGCAGGCGCGCCCGGCTTCGCGATCCGCTCCCATTCGCCGCCGTCGAGCCAGAAGGCGCGGCAGAAGCGGCAGATGTCGATCTCCACGCCCTTGTGGATGAGCCGCAGCATCGGCTCCGAGCAGAAGGCGCACGCGACGTCGCCCTTCGGCAGCGTCGAGAGCGACTGCGACTTGCCGAGCGATTGCCCGAGCACGCCGGTGAACGTGGCCTGCTTGATGAAGAGCCCGGAGCATTGGCCGCACTGGTGGCAGCCGAAACCGCGCCGGTCGTGCCACTCGAGCGTGGACTGGTCGCGCGGACAGGTGTGCTTCTCGTCGTTCGTCATGGGCCCTCCCTGGGCTCGGTCGAGGCCTACCGCATGCCCGGCAGCATGCCCTTCATGTTGCGCATCATCTTCGCGAGACCGCCGCTGCGCATCATCTTCATCATCTTCTGCATCTGCTCGAACTTGTTCAACAGCTGGTTCACTTCCTGCACCGGCACGCCCGCGCCCGCGGCGATGCGGCGCTTGCGCGAAGCCTTGAGCAGCTCGGGCTTCCTGCGTTCCTGCGGCGTCATCGAGTTGATGATGCCTTCGGTCCGGCGCAGCGCTTTCTCGCCCAGGTCGGGCGAAGCCGACGCCATCTGCGAGAGCTGCGCGGGCAGCTTGTCCATCATCGAGGCCACCCCGCCCATCTTCTTCATCTGCTGGAGCTGGGCCTTGAAGTCGTCGAGGTCGAAGTCCTTGCCCTTCTTGAACTTGTCCGCGAGCTTCTGCGCTTCCTTCTCGTCGACATTGGCCCGCGCGTCCTCCACGAGCGAGAGGATGTCGCCCATGCCGAGGATGCGCGATGCCATGCGGTCCGGGTGGAACGCCTCGAGGCCGTCGAGCTTCTCGGAGACGCCGGTGAACTTGATCGGCTTGCCGGTCACGTGGCGCACCGAGAGCGCCGCGCCGCCGCGCGAATCGCCGTCCAGCTTGGTGAGCACCACGCCGGTGAGCGGCAGGGCCTCGGAGAAAGCCTTCGCGACGTTCACCGCGTCCTGGCCCTGCATCGCGTCGACGACGAAGAGCGTCTCGACCGGCTTCACCGCCGCGTGGATCGCGCGCACCTCGGCCATCATCGCTTCGTCGATCGCGAGGCGCCCCGCCGTGTCGACGATCAGCACGTCGTAGTAGTGCTTCTTCGCCCAGTCGAGCGCGTTGGCCGCGATCTCGACGGGTTTCTGCGACGGGTCCGACGGGAAGAGCTCGACTTCGAGGCTCTTCGCGAGCGTGGCGAGCTGGTCGATGGCCGCGGGTCGGTAGACGTCGGTGGAGACCAGCAGCACCTTCTTCTTCGTGGTCTTCTTGAGCAGGCGCGCGAGCTTGCCCGCGCTCGTGGTCTTGCCCGCGCCCTGCAGGCCCGCGAGCAGCACGACGGCGGGCGGCTGCGCGGCGAGGTTCAGGCCTTCGCCGGCGCCACCCATGAGCGCGACCAGCTCCTGGTGCACCACGCCCACCAGCGCCTGGCCCGGCGTGAGGCTGCCCACGACTTCCTGGCCGAGCGCCTTCTCCTTCACGCGCGCGACGAAGTCCTTCACCACCGGGAGACCGGCGTCCGCGTCGAGCAGTGCCAGGCGCACTTCGCGCAGGGCTTCCGTGATGTTGTCGTCGGTGAGGCGCGCGTGCCCGCGCAGCGTCTTCACGACGGAGGAAAGGCGTTGCGTCAGGGCGTCGAGCATGGGGAACGGGTAAACTGGAATGGATTCGGTCGAACGACCACGGATATGCCTGATTTGCTGCTTTATCTTAGCACCGCGGGCCTCTGGCTCGCGCTCGCCGGCCTCGCCTGGCGGGCCGCGCGCCCGGCGGTCGCGGCGGGCCCCGCGCACGGCCCGGACGTGCGCATCGAGAACCTCCTGGTCCCGGTCGCGCTCGTGCTGCACGCGATGCTCCTGTACCGCGGCATCGTCGTCTCCGAAGGCCTGAACCTCGGCGTGGCGAACGCCGTTTCGCTCCTCGTCTGGCTCACCGCGCTGATCTACTGGCTCGCGGGCCTCGCGTACCGCAGCCTGTCGCCGATGCAGGGGCTCATGGCGCCGATCGCGCTCGTGGCGGTGGTGCTGCAGGGCGTGGTGCCGTCGCGCCACGTGGTGACCTACACCGCGGAGCCGCTCTTCACCATGCACTTCGCCATCGCCATGCTCGCGTATGCGCTGGTGATCGTGGCCACGCTGCACGCGCTCGTGATGCTGGCCGAGGAGAAGTGGCTGCATCGCGGCGTGCTCCCGCCGTTCCTGAAGGCGCTGCCGCCGCTGATGGAGATGGAGGCGCTGCTCTTCCGCATCCTGCTCGCCGCCTTCATCCTGCTCACGCTCACGGTCGTCACCGGCGTGTTCTTCTCCGAGCTGCTGTTCGGCAAGCCGTTCGCGTTCTCGCACAAGAACGTCTTCGCGATGCTCTCCTGGCTCATCTTCGGAGGGCTGCTCGCCGGCCACCACCTGCGCGGCTGGCGCGGCAAGACCGCGGTGCGCTGGACGCTCGCGGGCTTCTTCATGCTGCTGCTCGCCTACGTGGGCAGCAAGTTCGTCCTCGAAATCATCCTCAAGCGTTGACCGACGACATCCCGCTCCAGTGGCTGTTCGTCACGCTGGCCGTGATGCTCGCGTGCTCGGGCTTCTTCTCGATGTCCGAGACCTGCATGATGGCGCTGAACCGCTATCGCCTGCGCCACCTCGTGCGCGAGGGCAGCCGCGGGGCGCGCATGGCCCAGGCGCTGCTCGCGAGGACCGACGAGCTGCTGGCCTTCATCCTCGCCGGCAACACGGTGATCAACGCGGCCACCACCATCCTCGTGGCGGAGATCGCGCGAAGGCTGCTGGGCGAGGGCGAGTTCACGCTGGCCATCGCCACCGGTGCCGCCTCGTTCGCCATCCTCGTCTTCGCGGAGATCCTGCCCAAGGTGCTGGGCGCGACCTACTCCGAGCCGATCGCGCTGGGCGCGTCGTACCTGCTCACGCCGCTGCTGCGCGTCACGAAGCCGTTCATGTACCTGATCAACCTCCTCGTGCGCGGCATCCTCGCGATCCTGCGCATCAAGCAGGTGGGCGAGGATGCGCAGCCGCTTTCGATGGGGGAGTTGCGCACGCTCGTGCTCGAGGGCGGGAAGTTCATCCCGAAGAAGCACCAGTCGATCTTCCTCAACCTCTTCGAGCTGGAGGACATGACGATCGACGACACGATGACGCCGAGGACGCACATCGAGTCGATCGACATCGCCCACGACATCGACGAGATCAACACGCGCGTGTCGACCTCGCACCACACGCGCCTCGTGGTCTACGAGGGCAGCCTCGACAAGGTGGTCGGCATCCTGCACGTGCGCAAGTTCCTCAACGCGTCGCGCAAGGGTGCGCTCACGAAGGACGAGATCGTCGCGATCCTGCGCGAGCCCTACTTCGTGCCCGAGGGCACGCCGCTGCTCGACCAGCTGCAGAATTTCCAGGATCGCCTCCGCCACGTGGCGCTCGTGGTCGACGAGTACGGCGAGATCCTCGGCCTCTGCACGCTGCAGGACATCCTCGAGGAGATCGTGGGCGAGTTCACCAGCCAGTCGCCGATGGCCGGCCGGCTCTACTCGCGCGAAGCCGACGGCACCGTGATCGCCGACGGCGCCTGCCCGTTGCGCGTGCTGAACCGCAAGGCCGGTTTCGATTTCCCGCTCGATGGCCCCAAGACGGTGAACGGCATCGTGCTCGAGGAGCTCGAGGACATTCCCGAGCCCGGCACGCACACGCGCATCGCGGGATACCCGATGGAAGTGATCCAGGTGCAGAACCGGATGGTGAAAGTGGTCCGCATCCTTCCGCGAGTGACCGAGCTGGACAGCGAAGAGCAGGCTGCATGATGCTAATATTTGAACTGATTTCAACAAGGACAGAACCCATGCGCAAGCTGATCGCCATCGCTACCCTCGCCCTCGCGGCCGCGGGCTGCGCCACGACCGACGCCCCCGAAAACGCCACGACCGAGAAGCGTGTCTCGGCGTATGACAAGGAATACACGACGGGCAGCCGCGTTCCGCGCCGCCCCGAAGCCAACTCCGGCGTGACGACCATGTCGCGCGAGCAGCTCGAGCGCGAGCAGGGCCGCATCGGCCAACTGCCTTCGCGCACCGGCAACCCCTGACGTTTCAGGTGGCCGTGAACCGGTCCACGAAACGCCGGTCGATCCGGTCCTTCCAGCCCCAGGTCCACCCGCCTTCCCATCCGAACGAGCCGTAGCCGCCGATCGCGTGCTTGCGGCCGGCGGAGATGAGCGTGAGGAAGTTGCGGCGCGGCCGGAACGGCTTCAGCGGCGTGCCCGCGAGGGCTGCTCGCAAATTGCCCGCGAGCACCGGCCCCGCCCGCACCGCGAACACACCGGCCTTCGGGCGAGGGTCGTTCACCTGCGTCGCGCAATCGCCCGCGGCGAAGATGCCGGGGCTCGCCGTCGACTGCAGGTAGTCGTCGATCGCGAGGAACCCGGCGGCATCGGTCGCGAGCCCCGACTCGCGAAACATCGCGGGCGCTCCCACGCCGGCGGCCCAGACCGTGGCGCCTGACTCGAACTCGAGCCCGCTCTCCAGGCGCAGGAAGCCCAGGCCGACCTCGGCCACACCGCTGCCCGCGTGCACGCCGATCTCGTAGCGGCGCAGGTTGCGCAGGATCCGCTCGCGCACGCCTTCGGGAAACGAAGGCAACAGCACCGGGGAATCCGTGATCAAGCGGACGTGCGGCGCGTGCGAATCCAGCTCGCGGCGCAGGCGGTGCGCGATCGCCAGCGCCAGCTCGACGCCCCCCGCCCCGCCGCCCGCGACGGAGATGGAGCTCAGGCCCTGGTTCTTGATGTGCGCGAGGAGCTGCATCCAGCTGTTCACGAAGCGCTGCAGCGGACGCACGAGCAGCGCGTTGCGCTCGACGCCCTTCACGCCGGACTGTGACTGCGACCCGACGTTGATCGACAGCACGTCGTAGCCCAGCACCGTTCCGTCCGTGCAGATCACTTCGCGCACGCCGGGATTCACCAGCACGGCGGAAGCCTGGATGAAGGACGCATGCGCGTGGCCCGCGAGGCGCACCAGGTCGATCGAGCAGCGCTCGAGCGAGTAGTGGCCCGCCACGTAGCCGGGAAGCATGCCGGTGTAGAGCAGTTGCGGCTGCGGCGTCACGATCGAAACGCTGACGTGCTCGTCGGGATGCAGCGCGAGGTCCTCGAGCACCGAGAGGTGCGCGTGACCCCCACCCAGAAGCACGAGGCGTTTCATCGCGCGCGCTCGAGGCGAAGGTCGCCGAACCACGCGGTGACGCTCTCGTGCGTCTGGTCCGTGTCGTTGCCGATCGCCACGCCGGTGACGCGCGGCGTGGGGCGGCTCCAGAGGTCCGCGAAGGCCGTCCTGAAATCGCGGTCGATGTCGCGCGACTCCGCCAGCCAGTGTCCGGCGCGATCGTTGCCGCTCTCCACCACGATCATGCGCACCGTCGATGCATAGGCGTTCACGTGCATCGTGCCGGGCCTGTGCTTGTTGTCCCAGACGTAGCAGAGCGCCGCCCCGGGAATGTCGCCCCCCATGACGAGGCGCGCGATCTTCATCTTCGCGCGCATGGCGAAAGGCAGCTCGGAATCGGGCACGTCGAAGAACACGTAGACGCGCGCGGCGTAGTCGTCGCCCGCCCGGGTCTCGAGGTCGCCGTGCTCCACCACGCGGTCGATCTTCCAGCGCCACGCGAGCGTCGTGTGCTCGACGGGCTGCATCGAGAGCGCATGGGCGAGCGAGCCGGCCGCGGCCTGCGAATGCACCCGCAGCACCGTGGCGCCTTCGTCCGCCACGAGCGCGTAGTCGGGTGCCTTCCAATGCGGCAGACGCACTTCGCGCCAACCGGCGGGAATGCCTTCGGCGGGCTTCATCGCGGAGAACGGCGGGATGGTGGAGTCCTCGGTCGCCGCGCCCGCGAAGGCGGCGAGCAGCGACACCGCGGCGGCGAACGCGCGCTTCACGACATCACCCCGGCGAGCAAGCCCTCGCGCTGCAGGCGCGCGTAGTCCTCGGGGCGATCGACATCCCAGCGCATCGGCAGCTCTTTCCATGCGATGCCGAGCTGGGCCAACCGGTTGCGCGTGCGGCCCATTACCTCGGCCGTGCCCCACGCGATGTCGCTGAAGAGTTCGGGCACGGCGCGCGAAAGGGCCACGAGCACGTAGCCACCGTCTTCCGCGGGAGCGAGCGCGGCCACGTGGCTTTCGATCGCCGTCGCCGCGGCGCGAAGGTCGCCGGGTTCGAGTACCGGGCAATCGCTGCCGATCAGCACCACGCCGTCCCCCGCGGCGAGGCCGTGCTCGAAGGCGGATCGCATGCGCGCGCCGAGTTCCTCGCCGACTTGTCGCTGGAGCACGAGGCCGTACTCCGCGGCACAGCGTTCGAAGAAGGGATGCGTCTCGTCCGGCGTGCACCAGAGTTCGACCGGGCCGAGGCGCGACGCGACGGCCGTGGCGAGGGCACGCCGGACCAATCCCGTATGCAGGGCCGCGGCGCCATCCGCGCCGAGCAGCAGCGACAGGCGCGTCTTCACCTGCCCCGGCACCGGCGCCTTGGCGAAGACCGCGACGCGAACGCCTCGCCTAGGCCGCGCGGCCGTCATAGAGGCGCGCGAGGCGTGCCGGGTCGGCACCCAGCGCAAAGGCGAGGCGCAGGCGCCACATGAGGACGATGGTGCGCAGCATCCCGCGCTCCTCCCAGCGGCGGCCCGAAGTGACCACGCGTTCGCGCAGGCACGCGGGCTTCGAGACCCGCTTCAACGCCTTGCAGATCGCCACGTCCTCCATGAGGGGAATGGCCGGGTATCCGCCGGCCTGCTCGAACGCGGCGCGGCGCATGAACAGCGCCTGGTCGCCCGTGGCGATGCCGGTCCATCGCGAGCGCGCATTCATGAACGTTGCGACGACCGCCAGCATCGGATGGTTCCCGGCGATGCGCACGTCGAAGCGGCCCCACGCACGATCCCGGAGCGCGCGGTCGATCGCGGCGCTCGCGCCTTCGGGAAGCAGCGTGTCGGCGTGCAGGAACAGGAGCGTCCCGCCGCGCGCCGCCCTGGCGCCCGCGTTCATCTGCGATGCGCGGCCTCGCGGCGACTCGATCACCTGGTCGGCCCCTGCGCGAGCCGCCTCCCGCGTCGCGTCGCGGCTGCCGCCATCGACCACCACCAGCTCCGTGCCCGCGCGCCGCATCACCTGCAGGCGCGCAAGGCACTCGCCGATGCGGGCTTCCTCGTCCAGCGCGGGAATGATGATCGAGAGCATGGCTGTCATGAATAAAGGGGTCAGACTCCATTATTGCCCGGAGCAATAATGGAGTCTGACCCCTTTATTCATTTTACTTGCCGTCGTTGAGGGACCAGTCGTAGTCGAGGAAGGTGACGTCGGCTTTCTGGTCGCGCACGAGGGCGCGGTCGGCGGGCGCGTCGGCAAGCTGGTCGGCGTACTTCGCCATCGTCGCCTTCACCGAGGCGAATCCCTTGTGGCCCTTCTCGAAATCCTTGCCGTACCAGTCGAAGATCTTCGAGATCTCGAGCTTCTTCGATTGCGCGTTCAGCCGGTTGCGCGGGCGGTCCGAGAGGAAGCGCTTCATGCCGTCCTCGAGCGAGGCCTCGAGGTTGGCGGCGGTGAAGGCTTCGTTCCTCAGCATCGGGCAGCCGATCGACGCGCACACGACGGCCACGTGCACGCGCGGGTCGTCGTACACGCCATCCTTGCGCAGCATGTCGTGCTCGATGTTGTCGAGGTTCGTCTCCTGGCCGAAGAGCGTGAAGAACTTCTTGCTCCACGGTTTCGAGACGAAGCTGCCGAGGTCGCGGATCGACTTCAGGTCGGGATACTTCGTGAGGATCAGCTCGACCGTCCACGCGTTGTACGCGTTGATGAGGAACGCCTGCTGCTGCGGCTTGGGCCACTTGTCGAAGTCCGCCTTCGCCACGCCCGAATACGTATCCAGGACGGCCTTCAGCGCGGCTCGGTCTTTCGCGAAGCCCGCGTAGTCGACGCGCGAAGCGTTGCCGTTCTGCGCGTACTTCACGTGCTTCTTCAGGAGGTCGTCCCACGCCTTGTGGGACGGATCGAATTGCGCGAAGGCGGCGGTGGCGACGAGGCCCAGCAGGACCACGGCCATGCGAAGCAGCGATTTCATCGGTTCTCCTTCAATCGTCGCCGTGCGCGGGCGCGGCGGCGTAGTAGCGTTCCTTGTTGCCGGACATGGCGACCAACTTCGACAGCACCGTGCCCAGGCCTCCCGCGCCGCGCGTCCAGTCGTTGAACGCGGACGCGACCTCCATCTGCCCGCGCGTCACCGTCGAACGCTTCCAGATGCCGGCGGCGTACTTGTTGGACTCCGCATACGTCGGATAGATGTGGATGGTGCCGAGGATCTTGTTCAAACCCACCTTGTACTTCATCGCGGTGACGAACTCGATGATGATCTCCCCGGCGTTGGCGCCCGCGATGGTGCAGCCGATGATTTTGTCGGTGCCCTTCGCCGTCAGCACTTTCACCATCCCGCGGTCCTCGCTGTCGGCGATGGCACGGTCGAGGTCGTCGATGCCGTACGTGAAGACGTCGTACGGAATGCTCTTTTCCTTCGCCTCGGTTTCGTTCAGGCCCACGCGCGCGACCTCGGGGTCGGTGAACGTGGCCCACGGGATCACAGAGTAGTCCACGCGGAATTTCTTGAAGCGCCCGAAGAGCCCGTTCACCGCGCAGTACCACGCCATGTGCGAAGCGGTGTGCGTGAACTGGTAGGGACCGGCCACATCGCCGCACGCGTAGATGTTGGGATAGTGCGCCTGCAGGTACTCGTTCACCTCGACGGTCTTCTGCTTCGTGACCGGGATGCCGAGTTCCTCGAGCCCGAAGCCCTGCGTGTTGGCCGCGCGGCCCACGGCGCAGAGGATCTCATCGCACACGATGCGCTTCTCCGCGCCCTGGTGCTCCACGACGACGATCTTCTCGCCATTCTCGACGCGCACTTCCTTCGCCTTGTGGTCGACGAGGAGGTCGATGCCGTCTGCCCGGAAGCGCTTCGCCACCATCTCGGAGAACTCCGGGTCCTCCTTGGTCATCACGCGGGGGAGCATCTCGACCTGCGTGACCTTCGAACCCAGGCGCGCGAACGCCTGCGCCAGCTCGCAGCCGATGGGGCCACCGCCCAGCACCACGAGGCGCTTCGGCTGCTTGCGGATTTCCCAAACGTTGTCGGAGTGCAGCGGGTTCGACTCGGCCAGCCCCGGGATCGGCGGGATGAACGGCCGCGCGCCCGTGGCGATGACGATGTTCTTCGTGGTGAGCGTCTGCTTGCCGCCGTCGGCGAGCGCGATCTCCACGCTCCATGGCGAGGTGATCTTCGCGGTGCCCTTCAGGCATTCGACGCCCAGCCCGGTGTAGCGCTCGACCGAATCGTGCGGCTCGATCGCGGCCACGACGCGTTTCACACGCTCCATCGCCTCGGCGAAATCGAATTCGGCCGTGGCGCTCTTCACGCCGTAGTCCTGCGAGTGCTTGATCTGCGAGAGCAGCTTCGCGGTCTTGATCAGCGCCTTCGAGGGCACGCAGCCGGTGTTCAGGCAATCGCCGCCCATCTTGTGGCGCTCGACGATCGTGACCTTCGCCTTCACCGCCGCGGCGATGTAGGCCGACACCAGCCCGGCGGAGCCGGCCCCGATCACCACCATGTTGCGGTCGTACGAGGCGGGGCGCGTCCATTTCGCATAGACCTTGCGGGCCTTCAGGGCGTCGAGGACTTTCTTCGCCGCGAGCGGGAAGAGGCCGAGCGCCACGAAAGCGGCGATCAGGCCGGCGGAAATCTTGAACTGCCCCAGTTGCGTGCCGGCGTACACGTACACGATGGTTCCCGCGAACATGCCGAGTTGGCTCACCCAGAAGTAGGTGCGCACGGGCATCTTCGTGAGACCCATCACGAGGTTGATGAGGAAGAACGGGAATGCGGGTACCAGCCGCAACGCGAAGAGGTAGAACGCGCCCTCGCGTTCCACGCCGTCGTTGATCGTCTTCAGCTTCTCGCCGAACTTCGCCTGCACCCAATCGCGCAGGAGGTAGCGGGAGGCGAGGAAGGCCGTGGTGGCGCCGAGGGTCGAGGCGAACGACACGATCACCACACCCCACACCAGTCCAAAGAGCGCGCCCGCCACCAGCGTGAGGATGGCCGCGCCCGGAAGCGACAGTCCCGTGACCAGCACGTAGACCGCGAAGAACGCGCCGGCCATCTGCAGCGGATGCGCGTCCCGGTACGCCTCGAGCGTCGCGCGCTGCTGCTGGAAATACTCGATCGAGAAATATTGCTTCAGGTCGAACGCGAAGAACGCACCGATCCCGGCCAGCAACACAATGAGGACGACGATCTTGCCGGCTTTCACGCGAACCTCCCGAAGTGGACTAGAGGAACTCGGCCCGCAAGTCGACGCTCGATTCGCGGCCCAGTTTCTTGAAGTGTTCGTCGAGCCAACCCTCGGCCTCCTTACGGCCGCGGTCGTGCAGGTCCTGCAGGAAGCGCCAGTCCGTGGAGAACTTGCTCGCCACGCCCAGGTCCTTCAGGGCCTTGTCGGCGCGGATGGAGTGCATCAGCACGTTCTTCACCTTGCCCGCGAACTCGGGCTTCAGCCAGCCGTCCTCGAGCATCTTGCCCACGAAGGCGATGGCGCGGAATTCCTTGATCAGCGCGGAGTTGAACGTGAGCTCGTTCAGCCGGTTCTCGATCTCCGGCGCCGTGCGCGGCACGCCCGGGCGGTAGATCGGGTTGATGTGCAGGATGATCACGTCGCGCGAATCGGTGTGATAGAAAAGCGGATAGAGCACCGGGTTGCCCATGTAGCCGCCGTCCCAGTAGCTCTGCCCGTCGATCTCCACCGCTTGAAAAAGGAACGGCAGGCACGAAGAGGCCATCACCACGTCGGAGGTGATCTCCTCGTTCTGGAAGATGCGCGCCTTGCCGGTCTCGACGTTGGTGGCCGCGAGGAAGAGCTTGATGCCGCCCTTGTCCTGGCGCAGCCGCTCGAAGTCCACGATCTTCTCGATCGTCGCGCGGAACGGGTTCCAGTTGAACGGGTTCCACTGGTAGGGCGAGATCGAGCCCGTCATCATCTTGAAGGCCTTGAACGACTCGGGCGAGTTGAAGCCCGCGCGTGCCTCGGAGAGCGTGCGCCAGAACTTGCCCATCATCTCGATCGCGCCCTCGCGGCCGCCCAGCAGGTAGCCGTACGCGAACACCACCGCGTTCACGGATCCGGCGCTGGTTCCCGAGATGCCCTCGACCTCGATGCTGCCGTCCTCGACGAGGCGTTCGATCATTCCCCAGGCGAACGCCCCATGCGAACCGCCGCCCTGCAGGGCGAGGTTCACGCGCTTCACGGCGGACTTGGAGTGGCGCACGACCTGCGGCGCCTCGACCGGCGCCGCGGTGGCGGTCTTCTTCGCGGATTTTTTCTTGGTTGTCATCGTTGTTCTCCCTGTTCTCCCTGCGCCGTGCGCGGCGCGGCCTGCCGGACCGTGAAGCGGGGGCCCTGCAGGATGCGGAGGTAGTACGACTCGTGCGCCGGCGACCCCGGGGGCCACGCGGCGAGGAAGCGCTCTTTCCAGCGGCGCTCGTCGAAACGCAGGGCCACGGCATCGACGTAGACGTCGCGCACGCGCACCCCGTACAGCGTCGGCATCGGGGCCGGCGCGCGCGCGATGCGCGTGACGATCCCGTGGCCGGTTCCTGAAAAATTCGGCATGCCCGCCGCCCCGTTGTTGATGACGGTGCCGAACGGGAATGCGCGGCAGGCCGGCAGGCAGGTGTGGCTGCTCGCGAAGATGTCGACGTTCGCATCGGCGAAGGCGCTCTCGAGCCAGCGCTGGTGGCGCGCGGCGTCCAGCTGGTCGTGCGCGAAGCCCCAGCCCGCGAGCGAGGCGGCATCGCCGTGCACGAGCCCCACGCGCGCTTCGCCCACGCGGGCCACGAGGTTCATCGGCAGTTCGCCCTGGCGCTTGCGCAGGTCCGGGAAGGCGCGGGCCGTCTCGCGCAGGTGATCGAGGATCGTGTTGGAACGCGCGACCTCCGCGTCCGCCACATCGGCCGGATACGCGCAGCCGCAGCCGACGCCGCTGTCCTCGCCCGCGATCTCGGTCTCGACGTTGCCGCGCAGCGCGTGATGGGCCAGGGCCGCCGACGCGACGCGCTCGAAATCCGCGGGCACGACATCGAACCAATGGAAGTCGCCGTTGAAGGCGAGCTGTGCCCCGGGCTCGGCCGCGACCATCGCCTGCAGCGTCTCGAGGGCTTCCACGTTTCCGTAGAGCCCGCCGGCGATGTAGAGCGCGTCGCAGGCGATCTCGGGCGCGCGGTCCATCGACTTCGGGGAATAGCGGTAGGCCGAAGGGCAGGCCCGGCCCGGGCGCTCGTCGACGATCGCGTCGAAGCGGTGGACGGCGGCGCTCATCTCAGGCGAGCGCCCCGCCGCAGCTCGAGCCCTGCCCGGCCGTGCAGCCGAAGCAGTGGTCGCGCACGACGATCGGGTTGCCGGAAAAATCGCGGCCCAGCGCGTCGGCGAGGTGGGTCTTCTTCCGGCCCGCGTCCACGAGCGGCAGGCCCAGCATCTGGTTGAAGTCGCAGTCGTAGAGGTAGCCCTGCCAGTCGACCGAGACCATCGAGCGGCACATCACCGTCTCCAGGTTCGCTTCGCGATGCGCGCTGCGCAGGAGCTGCATGTAGCCGTTGAACTGGCCCTTGGAGACGAGCGTCGAGCCGAAGCGCTGGATCGGCATGTTGGCGAGCGTGAAAAGATGGTTGAACACGATGCCGAAGTGCGCGCCCAGCTCGCGCTTGTAGTCGGCTTCGAGTTTCTCCTGCGGCGGCGGCAGGCTCGGGCCCTGCGGGTTGTAGACGAGGTCCAGCACCAGGCCGGTACCGTCGCGTCCGTAGCCCAGCGCATTCAGGCGCCGGATGCCCTGCACGCTTTTCTCGTAGACGCCCTTGCCGCGCTGGCGATCGACGAGCTCCTCGGTGTAGCAGGGCAGCGACGCCACGACTTGAACCTGGTGCGCCGCGAGGAACTCCGCGAGGTCTTCGTGGCCGGGCTCGAAGAGGATCGTGAGGTTGCAGCGGTCCATCACGGTCACGCCGAGCGCGCGCGCGCCGATGACGAGGTCGCGAAAGTACGGATTCAATTCGGGTGCGCCGCCCGTCAGGTCCAGGATGCGCGCGCCACTGGCGGCGAGGTATTCGAGGACCTGGTTCACGGTCTCGCGCGTCATCGATTCGGTGCGCGTGGGGCCCGCGTTCACGTGGCAGTGCAGGCACGTCTGGTTGCACACGTAGCCCAGGTTCACCTGCACGGTCTCCAGCTCCCGACGGCGGATCGCCGGAAAGTCCGAGTGCGCGAGCAACGGAAGCGTGGCGTGCATAAGGGAGGGCTCGAAGGCGTCCCGGGCGACGGCCGTGCGCCGGGATGGATTCGGGCATCATAGCAAAGCGACGGTCCCCGAGCCCCTTTTCCCGATGCCGAATCCCGTACCGGAAACCCCGGATCCGCCCGTCGACGGCGCCCGCCTCGATTTCTCCGGGGCAATGAGCTACGGAGACTACCTCCAGCTCGACCGGCTGCTCCAATCGCAAGCACCGCGCTCGCGCGACCACAACGAGCTGCTGTTCATCGTCCAGCACCAGGCCACCGAGCTGTGGATGAAGCTGATGCTCCACGAGTTGCGCGCGGCCCGCGAAGCCCTGCGCGCGGACACGCTGCAGCCGGCGTTCAAGATGCTCTCGCGCGTCGCACGCATCATGGCGCAGCTGGTCCAGTCGTGGGACGTGCTCTCGACCCTCACGCCCGCCGAATACTCCGCGTTCCGCGGCGACCTCGGCAGCTCCTCCGGATTCCAGTCGTACCAGTACCGGATGATCGAATTCATGCTCGGCAACAAGAGCGCCGTGCTGCTCGCGCCCCACCGCCATCGCCCGGACCTGCACGATCCGCTCGAGGCCCTGCTGCGCGAGCCCTCGCTCTACGACGAGGCGATCCGGTTGCTGCATCGGCGCGGCTTCCCCATCGACGCCGCGGTCGTCGGGCGGGACTGGAGCACTTCGCACGCGTTCGACGAGTCGGTGCTCGCGGCGTGGGTATCCGTCTACAAGGCGACCGGGCAGCATTGGGATCTCTACGAGCTGGCCGAGAAACTGGTCGACCTCGAGGACGCGTTCCGCCAATGGCGCTTCCGCCATGCGACGACGGTCGAGCGCGTGATCGGCTTCAAGCGCGGCACGGGCGGCACCTCCGGCGTGGGCTACCTGAAGAAGGTGATCGAGGTGGTGCTCTTCCCCGAGTTGTGGCGCGCGCGCACGTCGCTCTAGCCATGGACAACTTCGAAGTCGAGCTGAAGCTCTCGATCTCGCCCGACGACGTGGCGGCGTTTCGCCGCGCCACCGTGCTCTCGGGCGTGCAGCCCACGCGCCGCAAGTTGACCAGCGTCTACTACGACACGCCCGGCTGCGAACTTCGCAAGGCCGGCATGGCCCTGCGCCTTCGGAAGGCGGGACGGCACTGGACCCAGACGCTGAAGGGCGGACCCAGCGGCCTCGGCGGATTGCACGAACGCCACGAGTGGGAAACCGCGCGGCCCGATGCCACGATCGACCTCACCGCGCTGGCCGGCTCCATGCTCGATCGCGCGGGCGGCGAATCGGTGGGCGAGCGCCTGCAGCCCGCGTTCACCGTGGCGTTCGAGCGTGAAACGTGGGACGTCGAGTTGGCTCCCGGCACCCGGGTCGAAGTCGCGCTCGATCGCGGAGCGGCGTCCGCGGGCAAGGCCTCCGAGGCGGTCTGCGAGGTCGAGATCGAATTGATCGAAGGCGACCGGGGCGCGGCGTTCGATTTCGCGCGCGCGCTCGCGGCGGAAGTCACGCTGCATCCGAGCGTGGTGACCAAGGCGGAACGCGGCTATCGACTCCTGAGCGGCGAAGGCCTGCAGCCTTCGCGCGCGCAGCGCGTGGCCCTCGATCCCGGCATGAGCCTGGGCGATGCCGCGCGAGCGCTCGTCGGGACGAGCCTCGCGCAGGTGCAGGCGAACGAAGAGGGCCTGCTTTCGGCCACCGACCCGGAGTTCGTGCACCAGGCGCGTGTGGGACTGCGGCGCATGCGCTCGGCCCTGCGCACTTTCCGCGCCGCGCTCCCGCCGGAAGCGTCACGCTGGCGCAACGAGCTGGGCTCGCTCGCCCGCACGCTCGGTGAAGCGCGCGACTGGGATGTGTTCGCCACGGAGACGCTCCCGCCGCTCGCGAAGGCTTTCGGCGACTCGGCGCTCGCCCGCAAGCTGGCGCGGCGCGCTTCCGTCCCGCGGGTCCGCGCGCGCGAAGCCGCCCGCGACGCACTCCGGTCCAAGGAGTTCGCGCGCCTCGTGCTCGACCTCGCGCGCTGGCTTTCGGAGTCGGGTCCCGAGAACGATGCACCTTCCGAATCCCTGGCCACGTTCGCCGCGAACCTGGTGAACAAGCGCCACAAGCGCCTCGTCGCCGATGCGGCGGGGCTCGCGCAACGCACCCCCGAGGAGCGCCACGCCGTTCGCATCGATGCGAAGCGGCTGCGCTATGCGGTCGACGGTTTCGCGTCGCTCTTCCGGGCGAAGCGCGTCGATCGCTATCTCGAGAACCTCGCTGCCCTGCAGGACGTCCTCGGCGCCTCCAACGACGCCGCTACCGCCACGCGGCTGCTTGCCGGACTGGCACCTCCCGCGGATTTCGCGGCCTTCGCACGCGGCTACCTCGCCGCGCGCATCGAAGGCGACGTGCGATCCGCGCAGGCGCGCGTGGACAAACTCGCCTCGGCGAAGAAACTCCGGAGCTGACATGTTCGAATCCGCGGAGATCGGCCACGAAATCTCGAAGCAACGCTACAAGCGCGAGGAACCGAAGCTGCGCCAGGCGCTGCTCGAAGCGCAGTACAAGCTGCTGGAGCACGGCAAGTTCCCCGTCCTGCTGATCGTCGGCGGCGTCGACGGCGCGGGCAAGGGCGAGACCGTGAACCTCTTCAACGAATGGATGGATCCGCGCCACCTGCGCGCCTTCGCCTTCGGCCGCAAGGACCGCGACAACAACGGCCGCCCGGTGATGTCGCGCTACTGGAGGTCGCTGCCGCCCAAGGGCAAGATCGGCATCTTCTTCGGCTCCTGGTACTCGGACCCGATCGTCCAGCGCGTCTACAAGCGGATCGGACGCGCCGCGTTCGAGCGCGAGCTCGATCGCATCCGCCGCCTCGAACGCATGCTCGTGGCCGAAGGCACCGTGGTCCTGAAGCTCTGGTTCCACATGTCGAGGGCGCAGATGGCCAAGCGCCTGAAGAAGCTCGCCGCCTCGAAGCGCACCGCCTGGCGCGTGACGCCCGACGAATGGAAGCACTACAAGGAATACAAGGTGTTCCGCGACATCAGCGAGGACGCCTTGCGCGAGACCTCGACGGGCGCCGCGCCCTGGCACGTGATCGAGGGCTACAACGAAGAGTATCGTTCCCTCACCGCGGGCAACCTGCTGCTTTCGGCGCTGCGCCATCGCCTCGAAGGCGAGAAGCCGATGGTCGTCGTGTCCGCCCCGCCGGCCAGGCCGTCGATCGACGGCCGCAACGTCCTGAAGGCGCTCGACTACACGGCCAAGCTTTCACGCGCGGCCTACGACGACCGGCTCGATGCCCTGCAAGCGGAACTGGCCGCCCTCACGCGCCACCGCAAGATGCGCAAGAGATCCGTGATCGCCGTCTTCGAGGGCATGGATGCCGCGGGCAAGGGCAGCACCATCCGCCGCGTGACGCGCGCGCTCGATGCGCGCTTCTACCGCGTGATCCCGATCGCCGCCCCGACCGAGGAAGAGCGCGCCCAGCCCTACCTCTGGCGCTTCTGGCGCCACGTGCCCAGCCACGGGAATTTCGCCATCTTCGATCGCTCCTGGTACGGGCGCGTGCTCGTGGAGCGCGTCGAGGGATTCGCAGCACCCGTCGACTGGATGCGCGCCTATCACGAGATCAACGAGTTCGAGGCGGAACTGGCGGAGGCCGGCGGCATCGTCGTGAAGTTCTGGATGGCCATCACGCCCGACGAGCAGTTGAAGCGCTTCAAGGCGCGCAAGGAAATCGCGTACAAGCGCTACAAGATCACCGACGAGGATTGGCGCAACCGGAAGAAATGGCCGCAGTACGAGCAGGCGATCTGCGACATGGTCGAGCGCACCTCGACCGACCTTGCGCCCTGGAACCTGATATCAGCGAATGACAAGCTGCATGCCCGCGTGGAAGTGCTGGACCGCCTGGTGGCGGCCCTCAAGCGAGCGTGAGGCGGATCCGGTTACGCCCGTAAAGGTAGGCGTAGTCGGCCGTCGAGGTGAGGCCGTGGGCGAGGAGCACGCCCAGGCCGCCTTCGCGGCGCGTTTCGGCCAGCGCCTCGAGCATCTCGCGCGTGGCACGGGCAAACGGATTGAAGGGCGGCGAACGGTCCTCGTAGGTGAGGGAAACCTGCCCGTCCGAGGCGGAGAGGCGGATCCACACGGGCGCATCGCTGCCGCCGCGGTGGCCGTGCTTCACCGTGTTGAGGAATAGCTCCTCCAGGACCAGGCAGAGCTTGAGGCAGCCCTGGCGGGGAATGGTCGCGCCCTCGCAAAAGCTCTCGATGAACCCCCGTGCACGTTTCCAGTGCTCCAGGCGGGAGGGAAACATCCCTATCCTCGTTGTGATGGCGTTCACAGATTCATCCTTTCGGGCATTATAGGATCCGGATTCACCCGGTAAAAGGCCGGTCATGCGGGAGTATAAGAAATGAACAAGATTCTGGTGCTGGCGGCGGTCGTCGCCTGGACGGGTGCCGCGATGGCTGCGGACATCGGCCAGGTCAAGGTTTCGAAGGGCGACGTGCAGATCCAGCGCGGCGCGACGAAGCAGGCCGCGAAGGTCGGCATGGGCATCCAGGCGAGCGACGTCCTGCTTACCGGATCCGACGGCTCGGCGGGCCTCACGTTCACGGACAACAGCCTGGTTTCGGTCGGGCCGAACAGCGTGTTCGCGATCGATCGCTATTCGTTCGATACGACGACGCATGCCGGGGAGTTCGAGGGTTCGCTCAAGAAGGGCAAGCTCGCCGCCGTGTCCGGCAAGATGGTCAAGCAGTCCCCCGAAGCGATGAAGATCCGTACCCCGTCGGCCGTGATGGGCGTGCGTGGCACCGAGTTCGTCGTGCAGGTCGACGAGCAGGCCACGCAGAAACCGTAAGGACCGCTTGAAGAGTCTCGCGGTCTTCGCACTGGCGGCGCTTCTCGCCGCCTGTGCCTCGGCACCCAAGCACGTCGCACCCGAGCTCTTCGTCGTCGTCCCGGCGAAGGACGGCCACATCGGCACGATCGTGGTCGAGACGGCCGGGCAGAAACGCGTGATCAACACGGCCTTCGGCGCCGAACGCATCCAGACCGACGGCGCGGTGGTGCAGTCCACGATGACGCGCGACCAGGTGCACGCCATCTTCGCCGATGCGGTCGACGCGCTCCCGGGCCGCCCCGCCTCGTTCACGCTCTACTTCCTCGAAGGCAAGGACGAGCTCACCGCCGATTCGCGCGTGGAACTCGAGAAGGTCTTCGCCGAATTGAAGAAGCGCCCGCTGCCCGACATCATGGTGATCGGCCACACCGACAGCGTCGGCGGCCTCGCCTACAACGACAAGCTGTCCCTCGCGCGCGCCGAACGCCTGCGCGAGATGCTCGTGGGCCTGGGGATCTCCGGCGATCGCGTCGGGGCCGCGGGGCGCGGGAAGCGGGAGTTGCTCGTGCCGACCGACGACAACGTCTCCGAGCCTCGCAATCGGCGCGTCGAGATCAACGTCCGGTAGCGCCGTCGTACCCGCGCACGCGGGAATTCCAAATCAGGGGCAGACCACCATTTCTTTGGAAGATGCTCGTCCTTCTTGGGAGGACGGAGGGTGGGTAGGACTTTTTCTTCGTCGGGGCCATGACTGTGCTTGGCGTAACGAGTGTGAAGGGCGGGTGAAGAGTTCTGAGGCGGGTGTCGATGAAACCCGTTTTATTTGGCATCACTCACGGTTCGACCATCAGAAGAGACGCTCCGGATAGCCGAACCGTGAGTGAGGCCAAATAAAACGGTTTTCGACGAAGTTCGAATCAGAACTCTTCACCTGCCCGGACACTCGATCCGCCAAGCCCAGTCATGGCCCCGACGAAAAAAAGGTCCTACCCACCCCCTCGTCCTCCACTCAAGGTCGACACACAACAACAAATGGTGGTCTGACTCTAATTCCCATTCCACTTGAGTGCGAGCAAGGTGAGGTCGTCGGGCGCTTCCGCTCCGTCGGCGAATTTCCGCACGTCGTCGCGAAGCCGCCGGATCAATTCCTCCGGCGGGGCGCCCTCGGGAATCCAGCCCAGCGCGGTCCCGAGGCGCTCGACGCCGAAGAACTCCCGCTGGGGGTTCATCGCCTCCGTCGCGCCGTCGGTGACGACGCAAAGCCATTCGCCGGGCACGAGGGTGTAGGTCGAGGTCGGGAAGGCGAAGTCGTCGACCACGCAAAGCGGCGGTCCGCCGGGATGCGGCAAGCGTTCCGGTGCACCACTCGGCCGGCGTGCGTAGGGCGGTTCGTGGCCGGCGTTCGCGTACTGGAGCACGCCCGTCTGCAGGTCGAGCAACCCGGCGAATGCCGTGACGAAGAGCTGCTCCGGGTTCTCGTGCTCGATCTCGTCCTGCGCGCGCGTGAGCATGGCGCCCACCTCGCCGCCCCGGAGGGCCGCGCTCTTCAACTGCGACTTCACGCTCGCCATGAACAACGCCGCGGGCAGTCCCTTGCCGGACACATCGGCCACGACGAAGAACAACTGGCGCTCGCCGATCATGAAGCAGTCGTAGAAATCGCCGCCGACCGTGCGCGCGGGTTCGAGCAGCGCAGCCACGTCGGCCCGGCGCTCTCCGGCGAAGGTCTCGCGTGGATCAGGCAGCAACCCCATCTGGATGCGGCGGGCGGCATCGAGCTCACCCGCGAGCCGCGCGGCCTGCTCGCGCAGCTGGCGGCGCTGCCGCTCGGAAGTCGCGAGCGAGCCCACGAGCACCACGCCGAACACGAACCCCGCGCCGAGCGACGGAAGCATCGGGTCGTACAGCAGCCCGAAGAACTGGAACAGCACGAGGCCCGCCGCGAACGCGGTGCCCACGCCGCCCACGACGAGGGCCAGGCCGTACTGCGCGCCCCGCGCTCGCGGCACGAACACGATGAACAGGAATCCCAGGGTGATCAGCGTGAGCGCTTCGACGCGCGGCATGATGCGCGGGCGCGAGAGCGTGACGCCGTTCACGATGTTCTCGACGATCTGCGCGTGCACCTCGACGCCCGGCAGGAACTCGGCCAGCGGCGTGGTCTTGTAGTCGAGGATGCCCAGGCCCGTGATCCCCACCAGCACGACCTTGTCCTTGAAGGTGTCGGGCGTGACCTTGCCCACCATCGCCTCGTACGCCGTGACGAAGCGCGCGTCGTCGTGGTGGCCGAAGCGGATCCACGCGCTGCCGTCGCCCTGCGCCACGGCCCTCGCGTCGCCGAAGTCGATCTCGAGCAGCCCGCCGCCGCCGTCGCGAACCGTGAGCGGCACGTCCATCCCCGCGCGCAGCGTCTCCATGCCGAGCGATCCGAAGTAGCCCTCGCCGACCTTCGCGATGAGCGGCGTGCGCCGCACGACCGCGCTCGGGGAACCCGAGTTCATCAACCCGTGCCGCTTGGCCGCGGCGCTCAGCGTCGCGAGGCTTCCGATGTAGCCCTTGTAGGCCTTGATCGGAAAGTCCTGCGTGCCGATGAAGCGCACCGGCTGCGACGACGGCGAGTTGGCGAAGCGCACGTCCTCGTCCTCTTCCCCGGAGATGCCGAGCACGACGGGCGCGCCGGCGGTCGAGATGGCCTCGGCGAAAATCGCGTCGTTGGTGGGCAGCGTCGCCAGGAAGCGCACCGTCTCGGACGCGATCACGGGCAACTGCGCGGCCACGTTGGCGGGCGAGAAGCGGTCGGGCTCCGGGAAGAAGACGTCCAGGCCGATGGCGAGCGGCTTGCCCGCGTCGATCGCGCGGATGAGGTCCGCCATGCGCGTGCGCGGCCAGGGCCACTGGCCCAGCTCGCGCAGCGAATTCTCCTCGATGCCCACGATGATCACCGGCGCGGTGGTGCGCGGCAATGGAAAGATGCGTTGGTAGAAATCGAAGAAGCCGGCCTGGAAGCGCTGCACGGCTTCGGGCGAAACGGCGAGCGCGTAGGAAAGGGCTGCGAGGAGCAGGAGGGCGGTGCAGCGCGTGCCGCCCAGGGGTTTCAGACTTCGATCTCCAATCCGTCGTACGAGGCGGAGACCTTCAACGCGTGGTCGCTGCGCGTGAGTTCCTCGAAGCGGCGCGCTTCCTTCAGCAGGGATTCCAGCGTCGCGTCGTCGTTCGCGGGTTCGTGGTGGAAGAGCACGAGGTGCTTGGCCCGGGCCATCTGGCAGAGCTCCACGCCCACGATGTTGCTCGAATGCCCCCAGTCGGCCTTCACGCTGATGGCCTCGGCGAGCGCGTACATGGCATCGAAGATCACCACGTCGGCTTCCTTGAAGAACGCGGCGAAGCCCTCGGCCTCGGCGCGGTTCTCGAGCTTGTGCTCGGAGTCGGTCGAATAGACGACGCTCTTGCCTTCGTGCTCGAAGCGGAAGCCGTACGAATCGCCCGAATGCAGCTGCAGGTGCGGGATCACGGTCAGGCCGGCGACCACGTAGGGCTTGTCGGGCTCCAGCTTCACGAACTCGATGTTGGCCGCGAGCTGGCTGAAGTCCACGGGGAAGCACGGCGCGGCCTGCTGCAGCCGGAATGCCTGCTCGAGCACGTCATGGCACCCGTGGATGCGGATCTTCGTGTTCGGCACGTACGCGGGCCCGAAGAAGGGGAAGCCCATGATGTGGTCCCAGTGCACGTGGGACATGAACACGTTCACGGTCGCGGGCCGGCGTGCCTGCTTGGCGAGCACATGCACGCCGAAGGGCCGCGCGCCGCTGCCGAGGTCGCAGACGAAGTATTCCTCGCTGCCCGTCTCGATCTCCACGCACGGCGTGTGGCCGCCGAAGGTGTGGGTGAGGGAGAAGTCCAGCTCGGAGGTGGCGAAGTCGTGCGCCTCCTCGTAAGAATCGAAGCGGCGGCCCGAGGCTTCGAGGAGTGCGAGGGCGAGCTTGTCGCGGATGTCCACGGACGTGAGTGCCACGGGGATCGATCCGCGGGTACCCCAGAAGCGCACGCGCATCTCGGACCCTATTTCTTCTCGAACGCGGCGAGCGCGTCCGCGGAGGTGGCGGCGAGGGCCTCGCGCACGGCCGGGAAGACCTGGAACACGAGGTTGAAGTGGCTGATCTCGAAGATCTCCGCGACCATCGACTGGAGCGAGGCCACGACGATGCGCCCGTGCTGCGTCTTGGCCTGGCGCGAGGCGAGCATGAAGCAGCGCAGCCCCGCCGAAGAAACGTACTCCAGGCCCTCGAGGTCGAGCACGATGGCTCCGCCGTCGCGCGCGGTCTGCTCCACGTGCTTCATGAGCTCGACGCGGAAGTCGTCGCAGGTGTCCTGGTCCAGCCTTCCGGCGACCGAGAGGACGACGGCGTTGGCGTAGCGCCGGGGAGTGACGGTCATAGGGCTGGTTGTGCGGTGCGGTGTCGTGAAGCGGACTGCTGCCGCCTTTGCCCTATTGTGGGTTACACCCGCTCGCGCGGCAACCCGGAAAAATACGTCCCGGGACAAAAAAGAACAAAAAAGAAAAAGCCCCGCTTTCGCGGGGCTTTTTGCTCGAAATATTGGTGGCCTGGGGCGGAATTGAACCACCGACACACGGATTTTCAATCCGCTGCTCTACCAACTGAGCTACCAGGCCGGAAAGCTCGAAATTATAGCGTTTTCGGCCCCCCGAAGCCAGAATCGGGGCGTGGAAATGCCCCGGCGTGCGCTCCGGGTGCTGGGCGCGCTGGCACTCTGCCTCGCCGCCGGCGCCCTCTTCTCCTGGCTCAAGACTCCGATCCCCTGGATGATCGGTCCGCTCGCGGCCATGGCCATCGTCCAGTTCTCCGGCGCCTCGCTGCAGGCGCCGCCGTTCGGCCGGGAAGCGGGACAGGCCGTGGTGGGTGTTTCGCTCGGCCTCTACTTCACCGCGCCGATCGTGCGCGAGGTGGGCACTTACGGCGGCTATTTCCTCGCGCTCGGATTCCTCGCCGTCGCGGCGGGCGGCCTCTGTTCGCTCGTGATCGCGCGCCTGGCGCGCGTGGACACCGCGACCGCTTGGTTCTCGAGCATGCCCGGTGGCGCGGCCGAGATGGCCGTGATGGGAGAGCGCCACGGCGCGCTCATGGACCGCGTGGCCCTCGCCAACGCGGTGCGCATGCTGTTCGTGGTGACCATCGTCCCGGTCTTCATCACGTTCGCGGGCTTCACCGGCGCGGACGACTATCGCCCGATCACCACGCCCTTCGAGCCCCTCGGCTTCGCAGTGCTGATGTCGATGGGCCTCGGCGTGGGCCTGCTTGCCCGCCGGCTGGGTGCGCCCAACCCGTTCATGATCGCGCCGCTGCTCGCGACCATCGCCCTCACCGTCGCGGGCGTCTCGCTCTCGTCGGTGCCGACGCCGGTCACGAACGCCGCCCAGCTCCTGCTCGCCTGCTCGCTCGGCGTGCAATTCCAGCGCAGCTTCCTGCGCGAGGCGCCGCGCTTCGTGGCCGCGCTCGTGCCCGCCGGCGCGCTCATGCTGCTGCTCTGCGCGGGCATCGGCCTGGCGCTTTCGTGGGGCTCGGGCGTCTACCTCGGCGCCACGCTGCTGGCCGCCGCCCCGGGCGGCATCGCGGAGATGTCGATCACGGCGAAGGTGCTCAAGATCGGGGTGCCGTTCGTGACCGCCGCCCACGTCTGCCGCTACCTCGTGGTCATCCTTTTCTCCCAGTGGCTGTTCCGGTTCCTGCGCGCCAAGGGCCTGCGATAGCCGCCCGGGAATGACAGCGGTATCATTGCCGCCGTGACCACCCGCCGCACCCCCGTACCCCGCCGCGCCCGCAAGGGCAGCGGCACGATGACCCTGGACGACGTGGCGCGCCTGGCGAAGGTCTCGGCCATCACCGTTTCGCGCGCCCTCAACAACCCCGACCAGCTTTCGCCGGAGACGCTGCAGCGCGTGCAAAGGGCGGTCGAGCGCACCGGCTACGTGCCCAACCGCCTGGCGGGCGGGCTCGCCAGCGCGAGGAGCCGCCTCGTCTTCGCGATCGTGCCGACCATCGCCGGCCTCGTGTTCCTGGAGACCGTGCAGGCGCTGACCGACGCGCTCACCGCCGAGGGCTACGAAGTGGTGCTGGGCCAGAGCGGCTACGACGGCGCGCGCGAGGACGACCTGCTCGACGCCATCATCGGCCGGCGCCCCGACGGGGTGATCCTCACCGGCGTGATGCACTCGCCGCACGGCCGCAAGCGCCTCGCGGCCGCCGGCATCCCGATCGTCGAGACGTGGGACCTCACGCCCACGCCGATCGACATGCTGGTCGGTTTCTCCCATGAGAAAGTGGGCGCGGCGGCGGCGGAATACCTCGTCTCTCGCGGCGCCCGCAATCCCGCGATCATCTCGGCGGACGATTACCGTGCCGGCCTGCGGCGCGAAGGCTTCACGCGCCAGTGCGAGAAGCTGCTGGGCGTGGTCCCGCCCGCGCGGCTCGTGAAAGCGCCCACCACCCTCGGGCGCGGACGGCGCGGGCTGGCGGCGCTGCTCGAGCGCTGGCCCGACATCGACGCCGTGTTCTGCAGCTCCGACGTGCTCGCCTGGGGCGCACTCGTCGAAGCGCAGGCGCGCGGCCTGGAGGTCCCCGGCCGGCTCAAGGTCTTCGGCTTCGGGGACCTCGATTTCGCCGCCGAGCTCCACCCCGCGCTCTCGACGTTTCGCGTCGACGGCACCGCCATCGGCCGCCAGGCGGCGCGCTTCGTGGTCGACCGCGCCGAGGGCCGCCCGATCGCCCAGCGCATCGTCGACCTGGGCTTCACCCTGATGGCCCGGGACAGCGCCTGACGCGAAGCTTGCGTCCCGGAAATGACAGCGCTAACATTGCGGTTCGCCCCGAGGAAACCACCATGAAAACATCGCCCGTCACCCCCGCCGATCTCTCCCGGTCGGTGCTCTCCGTCCCCCCGTTCGCCCGCAAGGCCGACCTGACCCCGAATCCGGACGCCAACCGCGCCCTGATCCGCCATCTGGAAGCCGGCGGCGTCCGCACCCTGATGTACGGCGGCAACGCGAACTTCTACAACATCCCCTCCGGCGAATGCGCCGAGATCCTCGATTTCCTCGCCGACGCCGCGGGCCCGGACACGTGGGTCATCCCCTCGGTCGGTCCCGACTACGGCAAGTGCATGGACCAGGCGCCGATCCTGCGCGCGCGCAAGTTCCCGACGGCGATGGTGCTGCCGCTGCCCGCAGGCTTCCCGAGCACCGACGCCGGGGCGGCGAAGGGCATCCGCCGTTTCGCCGAGGCGTTCGGCAAGCCGGTGATCGTCTACGTGAAGGCCGAGGGCTACATCACGCCCGAGACCACGGCCGCGCTGCTGAACGACGGCACCGCCTGCGCCGTGAAGTACGCCATCGTGAGGAACGACTCGTCGAAGGACGACTTCCTCACCAGGCTCGTGGGCCTCACCGACCGCTCGAAGATCATCAGCGGCATCGGCGAGCGCCCGGCCATCATCCACCTGCGCGACTTCGGCCTGAAGAGCTTCACCTCGGGCAGCGTCTGCGTGGCCCCGCGCGGCTCGATGCGCCTGCTGGAATTGCTGCAGGCCAAGCGCTACGACGAGGCCGAGAAGATCCGCGCCGCGTACATGCCGCTCGAGGATGCGAGGGACGAGTACTCGCCCATCCGCGTGCTGCACGAAGCCGTGACGCTCGCGGGCATCGCCGACATGGGCCCGATGCTGCCCATGCTCTCGAACCTCGAAGCGCAGCATCACCCGCGCGTGAAGGACGCGGCCCTGAAGCTGCTCGCGCACGACCGCGCACTGGCCACCCAGTTGGCCGCCGCCTAGCCGTCATCCGCCATAGCCGTCATCCGCCATAGCCGTCATCCCCGCGAAGGCGGGGATCCAGTCAAAAAAATAATCGGAGGAGTTCGCATGAAGCAGTTGCACAAGCTACTGGCCGCGTTCGCGGCCTGCACGGCCCTCGCCGCGTCGGCGCAATACCCCACGCGCCCGATCACCATCGTCGTGCCGTTCACCCCCGGCGGCTCGTCGGACATCACGGCGCGCACCATCGGGCAGAAGGTCGGCGAGATCCTGGGCCAGCCCGTCATCATCGACAACAAGCCCGGTGCAAACGGGAGCATCGGCGGGGGGTTCGTTGCCAAGGCGCCCGCCGACGGCTACACGCTCTTCGTGGGATCGATCGGCGTCTTCGCGATCAATCCCTCGCTCTACAAGGACCTCGCCTACGACCCGAAGCGCGACTTCGACCTCATCTCGGTCTCGGTACGCACGCCCAATGCCCTCGTCACCACGGCGAACTTCCCGCCCAACAACATCGCGGAGTTCATCGACTACCTGAAGAAGAACCCGGGCAAGGTGAGCTTCGCCTCGTCGGGCACCGGCTCGTCCGACCACCTTACCGCGGCGCTCTTCTGGCAGAAGACCGGCACCTCCGGCATCCACATCCCGTACAAGGGTGGCAGCGCCGCGCACCTGGACATCATCGCGGGCAACTCGAACGCGTCGTTCCAGAACCTGGGCTCGATCACGCAGCACGTGAAGGGCGGCAAGATGAAGCTGCTCGCGGTCACGTCCGACAAGCGCGACCCGTCCATGCCCAACGTGCCCACGCTGGCCGAGAGCGGCATCCCGGGCCTCGAGGTGTTCTCGTGGCAGGCGTTCGTGGCGCCGAAGGGGCTTCCGAAGGAAGTCGCCGACAAGTTGATTCCCGCCGTGATCCAGGCGACCAAGGATCCGGCCGTGGTGAAGAAGCTGAACGACATCGGATTCGAAGTCGTCGCCGGCACGCCCGCGGAGTTCTCGAAGTTCCTCGATTCCGAACTCGCCCGCTGGAAGGGCGTGATCGACGCCGGAGGCATCAAGCAAAGTGACTGAACGCAAGAAGAAGCCGGAAGATCTCCGGAGCCATCGCTGGCTCGGGGCCAAGGACCTGCGGTCGTTCGGGCATCGCTCGCGCGTCGCGGGTGCGGGCTTCACGCGCGCCGACTATGCGGGCAAGCCCGTCATCGCCATCCTCAACACGTGGAGCGACATCAACCCGTGCCACTCGCACTTGCGCGTGCGCGCCGAGGAGGTGAAGCGGGGCGTGTGGCAGGCGGGCGGCTTCCCCGTGGAGATCCCGGCGATCACGCTGGGCGAGACGTTCCAGAAGCCCACGACGATGATGTATCGCAACCTGCTCGCGATGGAGGCCGAGGAGATCCTGCGGTCCTATCCCGCCGACGGCGCCATCCTGATGGGCGGCTGCGACAAGACCACGCCCGCGCTGGTGATGGGCGCCCTCTCGGTGGACCTTCCCGTGCTCTTCGTGCCCGCCGGCCCGATGCTGCGCGGCGACTTCCAGGGCAAGTTCCTCGGCAGCGGCAGCGACACGTGGAAGTACTGGGCGGAGCTTCGCGCCGGCAACATCACCGAGGAAGACTGGCAGGGCGTGGAAGACGGCATCGCCCGCTCGCCGGGCACCTGCATGACGATGGGCACGGCCTCGACGATGACGAGCGCGATGGAAGCCCTCGGCCTGTCCCTTCCGGGCGCCACGTCGATTCCCGCACCGGATTCGCGCCACGCGCAGATGGCGGAGAATTCGGGACGGCGCATCGTCGACATGGTGTGGGAAGACCTGAAGCCCTCCGACATCGTGAACGAGACGTCCATCGACAACGCGGTCATCACCGTCCTGGCGCTCGGCGGCTCCACGAATGCCGTGGTGCACATGATCGCGCTCGCGCGCCGCGCGGGCGTGAACCTCACGCTGGAGCGCTTCGACGCCCTGGCGCGGAAAACGCCGGTCCTCGCGAACATCCGCCCGTCGGGCAAGTACCTGATGGAGGACTTCTTCTACGCCGGCGGCTTGCGCGCGCTGATGAAGACCCTGGGCGAGCTCATCGACACGAAGGCGCTCACCGCCACCGGCAAGTCGATCGCCGACAACATCGCCACCGCGAAGACCTTCAACGACGACGTGATCCGTCCGCGTTCGAATCCGCTGGTGGAGAAGGACGGCCTCGCGGTCCTCTTCGGCACGCTCGCGCCCGGCGGCGCCGTGATCAAGCCGGCCGCCATGGAGCCGCACCTCGTGAAGCACACCGGCAAGGCGGTGGTCTTCTCGAGCTACGACGACATGAACGATCGCATCGACGACCCGAACCTCGACGTCGACGCGAACTCGGTGATCGTGCTGCAAGGCGCCGGGCCGCAAGGCGCGCCGGGCATGCCGGAGTGGGGCCAGCTCCCCATCCCGAAGAAACTGCTGCAGAAGGGCGTGCGCGACATGTTGCGCATCTCGGATGCACGCATGAGCGGCACCAGCTACGGCGCGTGCGTGCTCCACGTCACGCCCGAATCGCATGTCGGCGGCCCGCTCGCCCTCGTGCGCGACGGCGACGTGATCGTGCTCGACATTCCCGCGCGCAAGCTCGACCTCCAGGTCGACGCCGCCGAACTCGAGCGCCGCCGCAAGGCCTGGAAGGCTCCCGAACCCAAGTACACGCGCGGCTACGGAACGCTGTACCTGAAGCACGTCACGCAAGCCGACCAGGGCTGCGATTTCGATTTTCTGGAGGACAACGGGAAGAAGACGCCGGATCCCGAGATTCACTGAAGGGGAAGTCAAAGTCAAAGGCGATTGAACCGCAGAGGCCCCGGAGACCCCAGAGGAAAGCAAACCAGGAGAAATGAAAGGGGGATCGGACCCCAAGTGAGAGCGCAATCGTCAGGCCTCACTTCTCCTCACTGGGTTTCCTCTGGGGCCTCCGGGGCCTCTGCGGTTCAATCGCCGCAACCCGCGAAGCGGAACAAGAAAACAACGAGGAGGAAACGCCATGGAACCGCAAGGCATCTCGCGTCGCCAGTTCGTCACCGCCGCATCCGCACTCGCCGCATCCGTCGCCGCGCCCGCGTTCGCGCAATGGGCCCCGACGGCGCGCTATCCCGACCCGTCGGTGATCGTCCTCGATCCCTCGTTCAACAAGTACCGCCTGGCACTCGCCGGCGTGGAGCGCCTCGCCACCGGCTGCCGCTGGAGCGAAGGCCCGGTGTACTTCGGCGACGGGCGCTACCTGCTGTGGAGCGACATCCCCAACAACCGCATCGTGCGCTGGGATGAAGAGACCGGTGCCGTCTCCAACTTCCGCAAGCCTAGCGGCTTCGCCAACGGCAACACGCGCGACCGCCAGGGCCGGCTGCTCTCGTGCGAGCACGGCCAGCGCCGCATCTCGCGCACCGAGTACGACGGGACCGTGAACACGGTCATCGACAAGTTCGACGGCAAGCCGCTCAATTCGCCGAACGACATCGTCTGCAAGAGCGACAACTCCATCTGGTTCACCGACCCGCCGTTCGGCATCCTCGGCTGGTACGAGGGCTACAAGTCGGAACCGCAGCTGCCCACGAACGTCTATCGCGTCGACGGCAAGACCGGCAAGGCCACGGTGGTCGCGGGCGACGTGAACCGGCCCAACGGCCTCGCGTTCTCGCCCGATGAATCGAAACTCTACGTGGTCGAGGCCGGCTCCAACCCGCGATCGATGCTCGTCTTCGACGTGGTCGACGGCGGAACGCGCCTGGCCAACAAGCGCGTGTTCTTCAACCCCGGCGCCGGAAGCATCGACGGCATGCGTGTCGATACCGACGGCAACCTCTGGTGCGGCTGGGGCATGGGCAGCGACGAGCTGGACGGCGTGATGTGCGTGAACCCGGAAGGCAAGATCATCGGGCGCATCAAGCTTCCCGAACGTTGCGCGAACGTGGCCTTCGGCGGCCCGGCGCGAAACCGCCTCTTCATGGCGGCTTCGCAATCGGTCTACTCGCTGTACCTCAACACGCAAGGGGCGATCGGGGGATGACCTCCGTGAAGCGCCGCAGCCTCCTCGCCCTCGCCGCGGCGGTTTCGTTCGCCGCCGCGGTGGGTGCGCAGGCGCAGTACCCCGCGAAGCCCGTCACGATCATCGTGCCGTTCCCGCCCGGGGGCGGCACGGATACCGGAACGCGCCTGCTGGCACAGAAGCTCTCCGAGCGCTGGGGCCAGCCCGTGGTCGTGGAGAACAAGCCCGGAGCCGCCGGCGCGATCGGCGCCGAACTCGTGTCGCGTGCGAAGAACGACGGCTACACGCTGCTGATGGGCAACGTCGGCACGCAGTCGGTGAACCCCTCGCTCTACAAGCTGAACTACAACCCCGACACGGCGTTCGCCCCGATCACGCTCGTGGCTCACCTGCCGCTCGTGATGCTCGTGAACCCGGCCGTGCCCGCGAAGACCGCGAAGGAGATGATCGCGCTCGCCGCGGCGAAGCCGGGCTCCATCACCTGCAGCAATTCGGGCAGCGGCGGCGCGCCACATCTCGCTGCCGCGATCTTCGAGAACGAAGCGAAACTGCAGATCGTCCACGTGCCGTACAAGGGTGGCGGCCCCGCGATCGCCGACCTCATCGCGGGCCATGTGCAGCTCTCGTTCGCCACCGTGCTCGAGAGCAGCTCCAACATCCAGGCCGGGAAGCTGCGCGCCCTCGCGGTGACGGGCCTCCAGCGCTCGCCGGTGCTGCCCGACGTTCCGACGCTCGCGGAAGGCACGCTGCCCGGCTTCGACGCCGCTTCGTGGATCGCCCTGTTCGCGCCCGCGGGAACGCCGCGGGAAATCGTCGACAAGGTCACGGCCGACGTGCGCCACGTCCTGGCCAACGGCGACCTCAGGGAAAAGCTCGTGCAGCAGGGCGCCGTACCGGAAGCGGAAGGTCCCGTCGCATTGCAAAAATTGATCGACCGCGACCGGGCCCGCTATGCGAAAGTGATCAAGGACAAGAACATCGCGGCCAACTGACAATGACTCCCTATCAAGCCTTCCCGAACCAGTTCAAGAAGGACCTCAAGGCCGGCAAGAAGCTGATCGGCCTGTGGTCGTCGCTCACCAGCCCCATCACCGCGGAGGTGGCGGGGCTCGCCGGCTACGACTGGATCCTCATCGACAGCGAGCATTCGCCCAACGACGTGGGCACGATGCTGCACCAGCTGATGGCGCTGAAGGACAGCTCGGCCGCGCCCATGGGCCGCCCGCCGTCGAACGATCCGGTGACGATCAAGCGCATGCTCGACCTCGGCTTCATGAACATCCTCGTGCCGTTCGTGGAGACCGCGGAGCAGGCCGCGCAGGCCGTCGCCTCGATGCGCTACCCGCCCGCCGGCATCCGCGGCGTGTCGATGGCGCAGCGCCAGAACAAGTACGGCACGGTGCCCGATTTCTTCAAGGGGGCCAACGACAACGTGTGCGTGCTGGTGCAGATCGAAAGCCGCCTGGGCGTGGATAACATCGACGCGATCTGCGCCGTGGATGGCGTGGACGGCATCTTCATCGGTCCCTCCGATCTCGCCGCCGCGTACGGCCACCTCGGCAATCCCGGCCATGCCGACGTGCAGGCCGCGATGAAGCACATCTACGAGCGCTCGCTCGCCGCGAAGCGGCCCGTGGGCACGCTCGCGCCGCAAGAGGCCGACGCGAGGCGCTACCTCGAATGGGGCGCCACGTGGGTCGCCGTGGGCGTGGACCTCGGCGTCTTCAAGGCCGCCACGCAGGCGCTGCGCGACAAGTTCAAGTAGCCCAACGAAGAGGAGTCCCGATGTCCATCATCCGCCGCATCACGCTGGCGCTCGCCGCCTTCGCCCTCGCGGGCACCGCGTTCGCGCAATACCCCAACAAGCCGATCAAGATCATCGTGCCCTACCCGCCGGGCGGCACCTCGGACATCCTCGCGCGCGCTGTCGGCCAGAAGTTGTCGGAAGAGTGGAAACAGCCGGTCGTCATCGAGAACAAACCCGGCGCCACCGGCAACATCGGCGCGGACTTCGTCGCGAAGTCACCCGCCGACGGCTACACGCTGCTGCTGGCCGACATCGGCTCGCTCGCCATCAGCCCGAGCGTGTTTCCGGCGCTGCCGTTCGATCCGGTGAAGGACTTCTCGCCCATCATCATGGTGGCGTACTCGCCGCACATCCTCGCCACGCATCCTTCGGTGCCGGCGAACAACGTGAAAGAGCTGGTCGCCCTCGCGAAGGCAAAGCCCGACTCCCTCAACTTCGCGGTCTCGGGCCTCGGCGGCGCCAACCACCTCGCGGGCATCGACTTCGCGATGCGCTCGGGCATCAAGTGGACGTACATCCCGTACAAGGGCGGCTCGCAGGCGATCGCCGACCTGATGGGCGGCCAGGCGCAGGTCATGTTCAACGGCATGCTCGCCACGTATCCCGCGGTGAAGGACGGGAAGCTGAAGGCGCTCGCCGTCTCGAGCGGCAAGCGCTTCTCCGCCGCCCCGGATCTTCCGACCGTCGCCGAGTCCGGCTATCCCGGCTTCGAGACGGGCTCGTTCCAGGGCATCGTCGCCGCCGCCAACACGCCGAAGGAAGTGGTCGCCGCGCTGCACGGCACGGTCACGAAGATCCTCGCCACTCCCGAGATGAAGGCCCGCCTGGAGAGCGCCGGCGCGGAAGTCCGCCCGATGTCGCCCGAGCAGTTCGGCCAGTTCATCGCGAGCGAGAAGGCGCGATGGGCGAAGGTGATCAAGGAGTCGGGCGCCAAGTTCGACTGAAAAATGCGAAGCCCCCTCTCGGGGGCTTTGCTCAGGCGAAAGGCGCTCTCCGCAGATAAACGCGGATAAACGCCGATGACCCCTTCAAGAAAACAGAAAAAAGCATTGGGTTAAACCCAAGGCCTTTATTCTTGCTGGAGGAGTTCATCGGCGTTTATCTGCGTTTATCTGCGGAGGAAGCCTTTCGCCTTGATCTTCTAAACGACCCCGGCGCGCTCGAGCATCGCGTGCAGAAGCACGTTGCAGCCCGCGGTGATGTGCTCGGGCTTCGCGTCCTCGATCTCGTTGTGGCTGATGCCGTCCTTGCACGGGATGAAGATCATCCCCGCGGGAGCCAGCTTCGCCATGTAGACGGCGTCGTGGCCGGCGCCCGACACGGCGTTCATGTTGCTGTAGCCCAGCTTCTGCGTCGCCCGTGCGACCGCGTCCACGCAGTTGGCGTGGAACTGCGTGGCCGGGAACGAGGTGACCAGCTTCACGTCGATCGGCAGCCCGCTCTCGGCGGCGAGCTTCGCGGCCACGCCCCGGATGTCGGCATCCATCGCGTCGCAGAGCGCTTCGGTGTTGTTGCGCAGGTCGATGCTGAACTTCACGTTGCCGGGAATCACGTTGCGGCTGTTGGGGAACACTTGCACCATGCCCACGGTGCCCCGGCCGTGCGGCGGATGGCGGTGGGCGCAGGCCACCACTTCCTGCATGAGCTTCGTGGCGACCTGGAGCGCATCCTTGCGCAGCGCCATCGGCGTGGGGCCGGCGTGGGCCTCCATCCCGGTGACGACGCAGTCGTACCAGCGCACGCCCAGCACGCCGGTCACGACGCCGATGGTCTTGTCGTTGTCCTCCAGCACCGGGCCCTGCTCGATGTGCGTTTCGAAATAACAGCCGATCGGATGCGCGCCGGGTTCTTCGGTCCCGAGGTAGCCGATGCGCTCGAGCTCGCCCTTCACGGTCTTGCCCTCGGTGTCGGTCGCGGCGTAGGCGTGCTCCAGCGTGAAGGCCTTCGCGAACGCGCCCGAACCCATCATCACCGGCACGAAGCGCGAGCCTTCCTCGTTGGTCCAGAACGCGACCTCGATGGGCGCCTCGGTCTGGATGCCGGCGTCGTTCAGCGAGCGCACCACCTCGATGCCCGCGAGCACGCCGTAGTTGCCGTCGAACTTGCCGCCGGTGGGCTGCGTGTCGATGTGGCTGCCGGTCACGATGGGCGGCAGCGCGTTGTTGCGGCCGGCGCGTCGCATGAAGCCGTTGCCGATCTTGTCGATGGTCACCGTCATGCCCGCTTCCCTCGCCCACTTGAGCACGAGGTCCCGGCCCTGCTTGTCGAGGTCGGTCAGCGTGAGGCGGCAGACGCCGCCCTTCGGCGTGGCGCCGATCTGCGCCAGCTCCATCAGCGAAGCCCACAGGCGTTCGCCGTTGATCCGCAGCTTGTCGACGGCGGGCCCGGCCTTGCGATCCATGACGGTGCTCATGAGGGTTCTCCTTTCAATCCGCCGCGGCGGCGGACTTCATCGCGGGCTCCGCGCGGGCGACCGCGCTCGGCGCCAGGTCCTGCGACCGCAGGGCCATCGCCTGGAAGTTTGCGCCGAATGCGGGTCGCTTGATGTAGCGTCCCTTGCCGGCTTCGGCGCGCAGCTCGCCCTTCGCGTACACGACCTTGCCCTGGCTCACCGTGTAGCTGGGGATGCCGCGCACCTTGCGGCCTTCGAACACGTTGAAGTCGACCTTGCTGTGCTGGGTCCTGGCCGAGATCGTCTTCGTGCCTTGCGGGTCCCACAACACGAGGTCCGCGTCGGCTCCCACGCTGATCGAGCCCTTCCGCGGATAGATGTTGAAGAGCTTCGCGGCATTGGCCGAGGTCACCGCGACGAACTCGCTGGGCGTGAGGCGGCCCGCGTTCACGCCGGCATCCCAGATCACCGCCATGCGCTCCTCGATCCCGCCGCAACCGTTGGGGATCTTCGTGAAGTCGTTGCGGCCGGCGGCCTTCTGCGGCGCGCAGAAGACACAGTGGTCGGTGGCCGTGGTGTGGAGTTGACCCGACTGCAGTCCGCGCCAGAGCGCCTCCTGGTGCCCCTTCGGCCGGAACGGCGGGCTCATCACGTAGGCGGCGGCTTTCGCGAAATCCGGATCGCGATAGACGCTGTCGTCGATCAGCAGGTGGCCGGCCAGCACTTCACCGTAAACCCGCTGGCCGCGGGCGCGCGCGCGGGCGATGGCGTCGGCCGCCTCGATGCACGAGACGTGGACGATGT
Organism: Betaproteobacteria bacterium GR16-43; assembly: GCA_001953215.1. Taxonomy (GTDB): domain Bacteria; phylum Pseudomonadota; class Gammaproteobacteria; order Burkholderiales; family Usitatibacteraceae; genus Usitatibacter. The sequence goes on along the minus strand of CP019169.1, from coordinate 1,468,390 downwards.
AGATGGGAACGCCCAGCACGTCGGCGATCGCGATGGCGCGATTGGCGGCCTCGCCTTCGACCATCGGCGGACGGGACAGCGGATGGCCTTCGGGGCCGGTGATGCCCATCTTCGCCACTTCCTTCTGCAGCAGGAACACGAGCTCGCCGTTCTCGGCGTGCACCGTCGGCATCGCACCGAGCTCGAGCGAGCGCTTGAAGCTGTTCACCAGCGTCTCGTCGTCGCACATGATGGCGTTCTTGTACGCCATGAAGTGCTTGAAGGTGTTGACGCCCTCTTCCTTCACCAGCAGGCCCATGTCGCGGGAGACTTCCTCGCTCCACCACGTGACCGCGACATGGAAGCCATAGTCGGCGGCCGACTTCTGCGCCCACTCGCGCCACATCCGGAACGCTTCCATCAGCGGTTGCTGCGGATTGGGGATCACGAAGTCGATGATGCTGGTCGTGCCTCCCGCGAGCCCGGCCGCGGTCCCCGTGAAGAAATCGTCGGCGGCCACCGTTCCCATGAACGGCAACTGCATGTGGGTGTGCGGGTCGATGCCACCCGGCAGGATGTATTGCCCGCCCGCGTCGAGGGCCTGCGCGTTGGCGGGAGCGTTCTTCGCGGCGTCCTCGCCGACCGCGGCGATGCGCCCGTCGATGGAAAGGACGTCGGCCTTGAACTCGCGATCGGCGTTGACGACCGTGCCGCCGCGGATGAGGAGGGAAGTTGTCATGGTGCGAATCCTCCGTTCACTTCGATTTCATCTTCATGCCCAGTCCGTAAACGACCGCGGCGATCGCCACGCCGACGAACCACGCATAAGTGTAGATGCCCTTGAAGAAGCCGCCCACATCCGGAAAGCTCTGCGGGAAAGCGGCGTTCAGGAAACCCGGCACGTTGGGCAGGACACCGAGCACCAACGCGACCAGGGCGACCGCATTCCATCCGGAACCGTAGCGATAGGCGCCGCCCTCGTTGTAGAGGTCGTCGACGTTCAACTCCTTCTTCCGGATGAGGTAGTAGTCGACGATGAGGATGCCCGCCACCGGCCCGAGGAGCGCCGAGTAGCCGATCAGCCACGTGAAGATGTAGCCCTGCGTCGATTCCAGCACCTTCCACGGCATCATGAGGATCGCGATGACCGCGGTGATGATGCCGCCGGCCTTGTAGGAGATGCTGCGCGGATTAAGCGCCGAGAAATCGTAGGCCGGCCCGACCAGGTTCGCGGCGAGGTTCACGCTCACGGTGTCGATCAACAGGATCAGCAGCGCCACCAGCACCGCGGCGCCGGTCATGCGGCTGGACAGGTCCACCGGATCCCAGATCGCCTTGCCGTAGATCACGACGGTGGCCGAGGTGACGAACACGGCCATCATCGCGAGCAGGCCCATCGGCACGGGGAGACCGATCGACTGGCCCAGCACCTGGTCGCGCTGCGACTTCGCGAAGCGCGTGAAATCGGGAATGTTCAACGCGAGCGTGGCCCAGAAGCCCACCATCGCGGTGAGCGAAGGCCAGAAGACATCGGCGAACTGCCCCGCCTTCTTGCCGCCGGGAACGAATTGCGACGGCTGGTCGATGATCGGACCGAAGCCGCCCGCCTTGTCGTACGCCCACCACAGCAGCACGAAGCAGATGACGATCTTCACCGGCGCCGTCCAGGTCTCGAGCTTGCGGATCGAGTCGATGCCGTGGATGACGTACCAGAACTGGATCGCCCAGAAAGCCAGGAAGCAGATCAACTGGCTGGGCGTGATGCCGAGCACCGGCAGCTTGTCGCCGCCCAGCGGCTGCCCCATCAGCACGCCGGCCAGCGTGTGGATCATCATGCCGCCGAACCACGTCTGGATGCCGTACCAGCCGCAGGCCACGAGCGCGCGCAGCAACGCGGGCAAACGCGCACCGACGGTGCCGAACGACGCGCGCGCCAGGACCGCGTAGGGGATGCCGTACTTGGCACCCGCATGGCCGATCAGCAGCATCGGCACTAGCACGATGGCGTTGCCGAGGAAGACCGTGCCCACGGCCTGGCCCCACGACATTCCGCTCTCGATCAGGCTCGCGGCCAGCGTGTACGCCGGAATGCACATCACCATCCCGATCCACAACGCCGTGAAGTGATACCAGCGCCAGGTGCGCTGCGCTTCCGTCGTGGGCTTCAGGTCGTCGTTGATGAGCGAACTCATGCGGATTCCGGCTCCTTGCGCATCGGGTTGTTCGGGTGCGTCGTCCAGTTCGCGTACTTCCCGCTGATCTTCACGCCGGTGCGCGTGTCGACTTCGCCGGGCTTCAGGGCGCGCAGGGTGATGCAATCGGTCACGGGGCAGACCGAGACGCACAGGTTGCAGCCCACGCACTCCTCGTCCTTCACCTCGAAGTGGCGCTTGCCGTTCACCGTCGCCGTGATCGCCTGGTGCGACGTGTCCTCGCACACGACGTGGCAGCGGCCGCACTGGATGCACAGGTCCTGGTTGATGACGGCTTTCTCGACGTGGTTCAGGTTCAGGGCCTGCCAGTCGGCGATGGTGTCGACCGCCTTGCCCTGGAATTCGGCCACGCTCCTGTAGCCCTGCTCGTCCATGAAGTTGGAGAGGCCGTCGGTCAGGTCCTTGATGATCTTGAAACCGTAGACCATCGCGGCGGTGCAAACCTGCACGTTGCCCGCACCCAACGCGATGAACTCGGCCGCATCGCGCCAGGTGGTGATGCCGCCGATGCCCGAGATCGGAATCCCGCGCGTTTCCTTGTCGCGCGCGATCTCGCCCACCATGTTCAGCGCGATCGGCTTGACCGCATAGCCGCAATAGCCGCCGTGCGAACCGCGCCCGTCGGTGCTGGGATGCATCGTCATGCGCTCGAGATCGACGCCCATGATCGAGTTGATCGTGTTGATCAGCGAGACCGCGTCGGCGCCGCCCTTCTTCGCCGCGCGCGCCGGGAAGCGCACGTCGGTGATGTTGGGCGTCAACTTCACGATCACCGGGAGCTTCGTGTGCTGCTTGCACCAGGCCGCCACCATCTCGATGTACTCGGGCACCTGCCCCACGGCCGCGCCCATGCCGCGCTCGCTCATGCCGTGCGGACAGCCGAAGTTCAGCTCGACGCCGTCGCAGCCGGTGTCCTCGACCTTCTTCAGGATCTCGCGCCAGTCCTTCTCGGTGCACGGCACCATGAGCGAGGCCACGACGGCGCGGTCCGGCCAGTCGCGCTTCACGCGCTTCATTTCATCGAGGTTCACCTTCAGCGGCCGGTCGGAGATGAGCTCGATGTTGTTGAAGCCGATCACGCGGCGGTCCTGCGAGAGCAAGGCCGAATACCGCGGCCCGTTCACGTTGACGATCGGCGGGTCCTCGCCGACCGTCTTCCACACGGCGCCGCCCCATCCGGCTTCGAACGCGCGCTCGACGTTGTACGCCTTGTCGGTCGGCGGCGCGGAAGCGAGCCAGAAAGGATTGGGGCTCTTGATGCCTACGAAGGTGCTGGTGAGGTCAGCCATTGCGAGTCTCCCGTGCCGCTTGCCGCAGCGCCTTGTCGGCCGAGATCGCCGCGCGCTTGCCGTGCTCGACCGCTTCGACCGTGAGGTCGCGTCCGCCGTAAGTACAGTCGCCGCCCGCCCACACCTTGGCGTGCGACGTGCGGCCCTCGGCGTCGGTGACGATGCGGCCACCGTTCAACTTGATGGAGGCACCCGCCGGCGCCGGCTCGTAACTCTGGCCGATGGCCTTGAACACCATGTCGGCCGGCACGACGAAGGTCTCGCCGGTCTCGACCAGCTTGCCGTTGTCGACGCGCGTGGTGGCGAAGCGCATGCCGCGAACCTGTCCGCCCTCGGCCACGACTTCCTTCGGCGCCGCCCAGTGCTTGATGGTCACGCCGCTTCGCTTGGCCCAGTCCTGTTCGTAGCCCGAGGCGCTCATCGCTTCCTCGCCGCGGCGGTACACGATGGTCACGTCCTCGGCGCCCAGCTTCTTCGACTGCACGGCCGCGTCCACGGCGGTCATGCCGCCGCCGATCACGACCACCTTGCGTCCGATCGGCACCTTCGAGAAATCGCTCGCCTGGCGCAGCTCCGCGATGAATCGCACCGCGTCGCGCAAGCCCGCGGCCTGCGGCTCGGTGACGCCGAGCGCATTCACGCCGGCGAGCCCCATGCCGAGGAAGACGCCGTCGTAGTCGCGCACCAGGTCGCTCAGCACGACGTCGCGGCCCAGCGCCTGGTTGCAGCGCACCTCGATGCCGCCGATCGACAGCAGCCAGTCGATTTCCTTCTGCGCGAAACCTTCGACGGTCTTGTAGGTCGCGAGCCCGTATTCGTTCAGCCCGCCCGCCTTGGGATTGGCATCGAACACGACCACGTCGTGGCCGAGCATCGCGAGGCGATGGGCGAACGACAAGCCCGCGGGCCCCGCACCCACGGCGGCGAAGCGACGTCCGGTCTTCGCGGCCCTCGAAAACAGCGGCGCACCCGGCTTCGCGAAATATCCGTCCGTGGCGAAGCGCTGCAGCAAGCCGATCTCGACCGGCTTGTCCTCGTTGGTGTTGCGCACGCACGCCTGCTCGCACAGCACCTCCGTGGGACACACGCGCGCGCACATGCCGCCGAGGATGTTCTCTTCCAGGATGGCCCTGGCGGCGCCGCGAATGTTGTCCTGCGCGATGCGCTGGATGAAGGTCGGGATGTCGATGCCCGTGGGGCACGCGTTGATGCACGGCGCGTCGTAGCAGTAGTAGCAGCGATCTGCCTCGATCAGCGCCTGCACGCGTTGCAGCGGTGCGTGCGAATCGCTGAAGTTGCGCGCGTACTCCTCCGGAGCCAACCGGCCGGCGCGGATGCCGTCGCTCGTGTCGCTCATGCGGCATTCCCCTGCTGGAACACGTGGCGAATCGCGCGGCGCAGCCCTTCGCCCATCCGCGCGATCTCGTCCTCGGTGGAAATGAACGGCGGGCCCACGGCGATCGCATCGCCGGCCACGCGCAGCATGAATCCCTCCTCGATCGCGCGCTCGAAGACCTTCATGCCTCGCAATCCCGGCTTGCCCGGAATCGGTTCGAGATCGACCGCGGCGGCGAGTCCGAAGTTGCGGATGTCCGTGACGCCGGATTCGCCCTTCAACGCATGCATCGCGTTTTCCAGCACCGGCTCCAACGCGCGGGCGCGCTTGATGAGGCCCTCTTCCGCGAGCACGTCGAGCGCCGCATGCCCGCACGCGGCCGCCATGGGATGGCCGGAATACGTGTAGCCGTGGAAGAGCTCGATCGCGTGCGCCGGTGCACCCGCGCCCATGAACGCCTGGAAAATCTCCTCGCGCACGATGATGCCGCCCATCGGGATGATGCCGTTGGTGACACCCTTGGCGAACGTGATGATGTCGGGCGTGACGCCGAGGCGTTGCGCGCCGAAGTTCTCGCCGAGGCGCCCGAAGCCGGTGATGACCTCGTCGAAGACGAGCAGGATGCCGTGCTTCGTGCAGATCTCGCGCAGCTTCTGCAGGTAGCCGATCGGCGGAACCACGACGGCCGAGGAGCCCTGCATCGGCTCCACGATGACCGCGGCGATGGTCGAGGCATCGTGGAGTGCGACCAGCCTCTCCAGCTCGTCGGCCAGGTGCGCGCCCCACGCCGGTTGCCCGCGGGAGAACGCCATGTGCGCGGGGTTCCACGTGTGCGGAAGGTGATCGACCCCCGGCAGCATGATCGGGCCGAACATCTTGCGGTTGGCGACCATGCCACCGACCGCCATGCCGCCGAACCCGACCCCGTGGTAGCCGCGCTCGCGGCCGATGAAGCGCGTGCGGCTGCCTTCGCCGCGCAGGCGCTGGTAGCCATAGGCCACCTTGAGCGCGGTGTCGACCGCCTCGGAACCGGAATTGGTGAAGAAGACGCGGGTCATGCCCTCGGGCGCCATCGCGGCCACGCGGTCGGCAAGGCGCAGCGTCTCGGGATTGCAGAACTGGAAGGCGGGCGAGTAGTCGAGCGTCTGCGCCTGCCGGGTCAGCGCCTCGACGATGCGCGGATGGCCGTGCCCGAGGGGGCAGCACCACAACCCCGACAGGCCGTCGAAGAGCCGGCGCCCGTCATTGGTCGTGTAGTAGGCGCCCTTGGCGCTGGCGAGGATCTTCGGGTGGTCCTGGAACCAGCGATTCGGCGTAAAAGGCAGCCAGTAGTGGTCCAGGCCGGTGAGCTGTTGCCGTGCGTTCATACGGGGCTCCCTCTGTCATTTTTATGTCACCCAGGCCAATTGTAGCTTCGTGCCCTCCCGAAATGAAAAAGCCCCCCGGCTTGCGCCGGGGGGCTTCGAAATCCCTCTGGGATTCCCGCTTTCGCGGGAATGACGGATCGTCAGTCGTCCGCGTTGAGCGGGCGATCCTTGTTGTCCTTCAGGAACAGCAGGCCGATCACGAACGTCATCAACGCGATGCCGATCGGATACCAGAGCCCGAAGTAGATATCTCCCGTGGCCGCCACCAGCGCGGTCGCGAGCAGCGGCAGCATCCCGCCGAACCAGCCGTTGCCGATGTGGTACGGCAGCGACATCGACGTGTAGCGGATGCGTGTCGGGAACAGTTCCACCAGGAAGGCCGCGATCGGGCCGTACACCATCGTCACGTAGATCATCATCACGAAGAGGATGGCGAGGGTTGCCGGCCAGTTGATCTTGTCCTTGTTGGCGCCCGCGGTGTAGCCCTTCGCCTTCAACGCCGCGAGGAGCTTGGCCGAATCCCAGCCCTCCACCTTGATGTCGCCGACCGTCGTCGTCACGCCAACCGTGCTGCCGGCGGCCGCATCCGTGGACGTGAACGACAAGCCCTGCTTGGTGAGGAAGTCCTTGGTGCGGTCGCAGTCGGTGAACTTGCTCCACGGGCCCACGAAGATGTGGAAGTTGCAGTCCTTCGCTTCCACCGTGATCGTGGTCTTCGCCTGGAACGCCTCGAGGTCCGGGTTCACGTAGTGCGTGAGCGCCTTGAACAGCGGCACGTACGTCAACGCGGCGATGAGGCAACCGGCGAGGATGATCTTCAGGCGGCCGATCTTGTCCGACAACGCGCCGAACACGACGAAGAACGGCGTGCCGAGCAGCAGCGAGATCGCGATCAGCGTGTACGCCGTCTGCCCGTCGACCTTGAGCGTGATGGTGAGGAAGAAGAGCGCGTAGAACTGGCCCGTGTACCACACCACACCCTGGCCGGCCGTCGCGCCCAGCAGTGCCAGCAGCACGTACTTGTTGTTCGGGTAGCGCAGGAAGCTGTCGGTCAGCGGCGAGGAGGAACCCTTGCCCTCGGACTTCATCTTCTGGAACAGCGGCGACTCGTTCAACTTCAGCCGGATGTAGATCGAGAAGATGAGCAGGATCACCGAGACCAGGAACGGGATGCGCCAGCCCCAGTCGGCGAATTCCGCGGCAGTGAGCCAGCCGCTGAAGCGGCACAGGCCGATCACGAGCAGCGACAGGAAGAAGCCGAGCGTGGCCGTGGTCTGGATCCAGCTCGTGTCGTACCCGCGCTTGCCTTCCGGGGCGTGCTCGGCCACGTACGTCGCGGCTCCGCCGTATTCACCGCCGAGGGCGAGGCCCTGCACGAGGCGCAGCGTCACCAGCAGGATCGGGGCCACCCAGCCGACAGCCTCGAACTTGGGCAGCAGGCCGACCAGGAAGGTCGAGCCGCCCATGAAGAGGATCGTCATGAGGAAGGTGTACTTGCGTCCCACGAGGTCGCCGATGCGCCCGAACACCAGCGCTCCGAACGGACGCACGAGGAAGCCCGCCGCATACGCCGCGAAGGCCGACAGCAGGGCGGCCGTGGCGTTGCCCGCCGGGAAGAACAGGGCCGCGAAGAACGGCGCCAGCGTTGCGTAGAGATAGAAGTCGTACCACTCGAAGACGGTACCCAGCGAGGACGCGAAGATGACGCGTTTCTCCTCGGCCTCCTCGACGTAGACGCCCTTGCCCATTGCGGTGCTCATGGATTCCCCTCCTTTTGTAAAGGCGCCTCGATCGGGCGCACATCAACCGGAGGTTCGCTTGGGCAACTGACGGGTGCCTGACGGTCCCGGGGGGTAAAACGAGGGTTTACCCGGACCCTATCCCACGGGAGCGCCGGGAAACATCACGCGAAACAGCGCCCCCCGCCCCTCGCGCCCGGATTCCACGGTCACGGTGGCGCCGAAACGCGCCGCGATCGACTTCACGATCGACAGCCCCAGCCCGCTTCCGGGAACCCCCGTGCCGAGGACGCGGTGGAAGCGCTCGAATACCATCTCGCGGTCGGCTTCGGGAACGCCGGGGCCGTTGTCCTCGACCTCGGCCGCGGGCGCCGGGTAGTCGCGCACGCGCGCGATGATCTCGCCGCCCTCGGGGATGTAGCGCACCGCGTTGTCCACCAGGTTCACGAACATCTCGTGCATCAGGTCGGCATCGCCCTTGACCGTCACCGGATGCTCCGGGCCCTCGAAGGCGAGGTGGATCGACTTCGCGATCGCGGCATCGGCGCGGTCGTGGCAGGCCCCGCGCAACGCCGCGGCCAGGTCCACCGGCTTCGCGCCCACGGACTTCGCGTCGTCGGCGCGGGCGAGCGACAGGAGCTGGTTCGCGAGGCGCGAGAGATGGTCCGCGCTCACGCCGATCTGCTCCAGCCGCGCGGCCGCCTCTTCGAGCGTATGCGCTCCGCGCGCCAATTGCGCCTGCGTCTTCAACGCGGCCAGCGGCGTGCGCAATTGATGCGCGGCATCGGCGACGAAATGGCGCTGCGAAGCCTGGTTCGCCCGCACGCGCTCCAGTTGCAGGTTCAACGTCCGCAGCAACGGCTCCAGTTCCGAGGGCGCGCCGTAGAGGGGCAGGGCGCGCAGGTCGGAATCCTCCCGCGCGTCGATTTCGTCGCGCAACTTGCGGATCGGGGCGAGGCCGCTGTAGACCGCGAACATCGCGAGCCCCGTGACGACAGGCACCAGCATCAGCACCACGCCCATCTCCAGGAGCGAGCCGCCCACGGCGTAGATCACCGCGATCGACAGCGGCCAGAGCACGGCGAGCGGCACCAGCATCCAGAGCAGGACCTCCTTCAGCAGCGAGCGCGAACCGCTCCCGCCGGAGCCCTTCAAGGCGAATCCCGCTCAAGGCAGTAGCCCAGGCCGCGATGCGTCGAGATGCGAATGCCGCCGGCCTCGAGCTTCTTCCTCAGGCGCGAGACGTAGACCTCGACGGCATTGGCCGAGACTTCACCGCCCCACTCGCACAGGAGGTCGAGGATCTGCTCCTTGCTCACCATGCGCCCGACGCGCGCGAGGAAGATCTCCAGCAACGCGAGCTCGCGCGCGGAGAGCTCGAGCGGCTCGCCGTTCAGCGTGACCACGCGGCTGGTCGATTCGTACGTGAGCGCTCCGTGCGCGACGGTCGATTGCCCGCCGTGTCCCGCGCGGCGCGTGAGCGCGCGCACCCGTGCTTCCAGCTCGGGCAGGTCGAAGGGCTTGGTGAGATAGTCGTCGGCGCCCAGGTCCAGGCCGCGCACGCGATCCTCGAGGCGGTCCTGCGCGGTGAGCACCAGCACCGGCATCGCGGAGCGGCGGGCGCGCAGGCGCTTCAACACTTCGAGCCCGCCCAGGCGCGGCAGGTTCAGGTCCAGGATCAGCAGGTCGAAGGCCTGCGAGGAGAGCGCCGCATCGGCTTCCACGCCGTCCTGCACCCAGTCCACGGCGTATCCCCCGGCACGCAACGCGTCGGTGAGTCCGTTGGCGAGGATGGTGCTGTCTTCGGCGATGAGCAGGCGCACGCCGCGATTATCGCTCAGGTCGTTTAGAATGGGCCCGCGCGCCAATCGATCCTCGACAGGACCCCGCGATGGCCCCTCCGTCCGATAATCCGTTCGCCCCTCCCAAAGCCAGCGTCCTCGAAGCCACTGCGGACGACGGCGAGTTCATCCCGCAGGGCCGCAAGACCGAAGGCGGTCGCGGCACCGCGTGGTTCGGCGAAGCGTGGAAGATCTTCATGCTGTCGCCGGGGGTGTGGATCGGGATCTTCCTCATCTTCATGGTGATGTCCTTCGCGCTGGGGATCATCCCGCTGGGCTCGCTCGTCTCGAGCGTGCTCTACCCGGTCTTCGCCGCGGGGCTCATGCTGGGCTGCCGCGACCTCGAAGAGGGCAAGCCGCTCGAAGTGGCCCACCTCTTCGCCGGCTTCAAGAAGAACACCGGCAACCTGGCCCTCGTGGGCCTGATCAGCCTCGCATTCATGGTGGTGATCTTCATCATCGCGGGCATCTTCGTCGCGTTCTTCCTCGCGGCGACGGGCGTCTTCGCCGTGCTGGACCAGGGCGATCCGGCCCGCATGGCCGCGGTGCTGATCCCGGTCGTCTTGCTCACGGTCCTCGTGGCCCTGGCGCTCGCGTTGCCGGTCATCATGGCGACGTGGTTCGCGCCGGCGCTGGTGATCTTCCACGACATGCAGCCGGTGGACGCGATGAAGGCGAGCTTCTCCGGCTGCCTGCGCAACATCTGGCCGTTCATCATCTACAGCCTCGTGGGCTTCCTCCTGCTGATCGTGGCCGTGATCCCGCTGGGCCTGGGCATGCTCGTCATGATCCCGCTGATCTGGATCTCGGCCTACACCGCCTACCGCGACATCTACATCCGCCACGATTGACGGCGGCACGCGAGTGATCGACACGCTGCGCCCCGTCACGCTCCCCGAAGGCGCGGAGATCACGCTGCGGCTCGCGGGGCCGGTGGCGCGGGCCCGGGCCTGGGCCACGGACTTCGCCATCCGCTCGATGGTGCTGATGTCGCTTCCCGCGGCGTTCGCGCGCTTCGGCGATGCCGGCGCGGGCGTCATGCTGATCTGCTGGTTCGCCATCTCCACGCTCTACCCGATCCTCTTCGAGGCGCTGTGGAACGGGGCGACGCCCGGCAAGCGCGTGTTCAACCTCGCGGTGGTCCACGCCGACGGCACGCCCGTGGGCTGGAGCTCGGCGTTCCTGCGCAACATCGTGCGCATGGCCGACGCATTCCCCGTGGGCTACGTGACCGGCTTCATCGTGATGCTCTTCGACGGGCAGTTCCGCCGGCTGGGCGACCTCGCGGCGGGCACCGTGGTGATCCATCGCGATTCGCTCGCCGGCAAGCCGGGGGCGCACGCCGCGCGCGAAGCGCTCGCCGCACCGGTCGCCCTCACGCCGCTCGAGCAGCGCGCGATCCTCGACTTCGACGAGCGCCGCGGCGGATGGTCGGCGGAGCGCGCCGCCGAGCTCGCCGAAACCGCGGTCCCGCTGGTGGGCGCCCTCCGGGGCGAAGCGGCGGCCGACCGTGTTTCCTCCATCGCAGCCGGATTGCAATCGCGCCGATGAGCGAATCCGGATTCGAATCGAAGCACGCCGCCGGGTGGGATGCCCTCGAGGCCGCGTTGCATCCGAAGAAGCGCAAGAAGCCGAAGAAGGGCGAGGCCGAGGCGGCGCCCGAGCCCGCGCTGCCGGCGATCCCGGCCACCGAGATCGCGAAGCGCTTCCGCTCGCTCGTCGCGCACCTCGCGCTCGCGCGCGACCGGCAGTACCGCACTTCGCTCATCGACAGGCTCCACGCGCGCGTCATCGCGGCGCACCTCGCGGTGCACGGCGCGCGCGCCGAGCGCCGCGGCGGCGTCTTCACGCAGATGCGCGAGTTCGTCGTGCATGGCTTCCCCGCGGAAGCGCGGCGGCAATGGCCCTACCTCCTCATCGCGGCGCTGACCTTCTTCCTGCCGTTCCTGGGCGGCATCCTGGCGCTCCAGTTCTACCCGGAGTTCGTCTTCTACCTCGTCGACCCGGAGACGCTCGCGAAGATCCAGTCGATGTACGCGCCCGGCAACATGCGCTACGGCACCACGCGCGAAGCCGACAGCGACGTGATGATGTTCGGCCACTACATCGCCAACAACGTGACGATCGACTTCCGCATCGTCGCCGGCGGCGCGTTCTTCGGCCTGGGGACGCTGGCCGTGCTGCTCTTCAACGGCGTCTTCCTCGGCGCCGTCGCGGGTTACCTCACGCAGGTGGGCTACGGCGAATCGTTCTGGGGTTTCGTCGCGGGCCACAGCTCGCCCGAGCTCCTGGGCATGGTGTACGCGGGCGGCGCGGGGCTGATGATCGGGCACGCGCTCATCGCACCCGGGCGCCTCACCCGCGCCGAGGCGTTGCGCCGCAAGGGGCAAGGCGCCGCCCGGCTGCTCTACGGCGCGGCGATCATGACCGTGGTCGCCGCGTTCATCGAGGCGTTCTGGTCCTCGCGCGTGTCGATTCCGTTCGAGGTGAAGATCGGTTTCGGCGTGGGCCTCGCCGCCGTCTTCTTCGTCTACCTCACTTTCGCGGGGCGCGGCCGTGCAGCTTGAACGCATGGCGGTGCGGTTGCGGCCGCGCAATCCTTCCGAGGCGCTCGACCTGGGCTTCGCGCTCGTGCGCGAGAACGCGGCCGCCACCTACGGCGCCTGGCTTGCCATCTACCTGCCCGTGGCCGCCGTGGCCTACGCGGTGCTCTGGGGCCACCCGTTCATCGCGTGGTTCGTCCTGTGGTGGTTGAAGCCCGTGTTCGACCGCATCCTCCTCGCGCTGCTCTCGCGCACCTTGTTCGGGGAACCGGCAACGGCGGCTTCGGTCCTGCGCTCGCCGCGCCAGTGGCTCTTCGGGACGGGGGCCTTCGCCGCGCTCACGTGGCGGCGCTTCGACCTCTCGCGCTCCTTCCATCTTCCGGTGCGCCAGCTCGAGCGCCTGCGGGGCAAGCCGGGCCGGCAGCGCGTGAAGCTGCTCGATCGCGACATGCGGGCCGCCGCCACGGGCCTCACGGTCCTGCTCGTCCTCATGGAGCTCTTCGTCATGGTGAGCGCCGCGTTCGCCATCACGCTGCTGGCGCCGGTGCGCATGCCGATGGAAGACATCCTGGAGGTCCTCTTCACGCAGGGCCTGGAGACCGCCGGTGACGGTGCGCTCGTGGGAGCCGTGCTGGCCACGCTCGCCACCGCGCTGGTCGAGCCGGTGTACGTGGCCGCGGGCTTCACGCTGTACCTCCAGCGCAGGACGATGCTCGAGGGCTGGGACATCGAGCTGCGATTCCGCACGCTCGCCGATCGCCTCGCCGCCCCGGCGGCGTCTCTCGCCGGCGTCTTCGCCGCGGTGATGCTGGCCCTGGTCCTGCTGCCCGCGTCGATGCCCACGCGGGCGGCCGGCAAGGATCCGGCCACCGAGATCAAGGCGGTGATGGCCGCACCCGACTTCGGCAAGACCGAGATGAAGAGGCGGCTGGAGTACGTGGGCCCGACGTGGGAGTCGAAGGACGACAAGCCTTCCACGAAGACCGAATGGAAGTGGCTCGAGAAGATCGCGCTGTTCTTCTCCGAGCTCGCGCGCTTCGCGACGTGGATCGTGGGCGGCACCGTGCTGGCCGCGGTGCTGTACTTCCTGGCGCGCTATCTTCGCTTTCACGGCCGCGCGTCCGGCGCGCGGGACCGGCCCGATTTCCTCTTCGGCCTCGACGTGCGGCCCGATTCGCTGCCCGAAGACGTGGCGGCCGCGGCCACGACACTGGTGCGCGAAGGCCGCACGCGCGAAGCGCTCTCCCTGCTCTATCGAGGCGCGCTCGTGCGCTTCCTCGACCGCGGCCTCGAATTCCTGCGCGGCGACACCGAGGGCGATTGCGTGCGCAAGGTCGACGTGGCCGAGCCCGAACCCACCCGCGCCTTCTTCCGGCGCCTCGTGTCGGCCTGGCAATCCATCGCCTACGGGCACCGCAGCGTCGGCGCCGACGCGGTGCTGGCCCTCGCCGGCGAATGGCATCGGCAGTTCGCGCCCGCGGCCGACGCGCAGGAGGCCCGGTGAACCGCAAGATCGCCTTCCGGATCGCGATCATCGCCGCGCCGATCCTGGGCCTGCTCCTCTACGCCGCGCTCAACTGGTACGAATGGCGCGAGTATCCGCAGCGGGTCGGCAACAGCGAGGAGGCGAAGCGCAATCCGCATCTCGCGCTCGAGCGCTTCTACGCGCGCATGGGTGCGAACCCGACGTTCGCACGCTCGCATGTCGATCTCGCGAAACCGCCCGAAGGCGGCGTACTGATTCTCGCCGCGCGCCGCCTCGCCTTCATGACGCCGACGCGCGTGCGCGAGATCGACGCGTGGGTGCAACGCGGCGGCCTGCTCGTGGCCGAAGTGGAAAGCCCCGGCATCGACGACCCATTGTTCGCCAACTACGGCGTCGAGACGAACATGCCCACGGGTCCGGCGCGGGGGAAGCGGTCCCGGTCCGAGACGCCCCCGGCCCCGCTCGACACCCCGGTCGCCCCGAAGAAGGGCGACAAGCCGATCGAGAAGTTCGCGTCCGTGCCCTGGCCCGACGCCGCGAAGCCGTTGCGCGTGAGCCTCTGGGGGCCGGGGATGCGCATCGCGGGCGAGAGCGATCCCGAGCAGATCGCCACGGCCACGCAGAACAAGAACCTCGTCTTCGTGTCGTTCGCCGTCGGCAAGGGCCGCGTCGTCCTCCTGGCGGATTTCTCGTTCCTGCGCAACAACTCCATTTCCAATCTCGATCACGCGGAATTCGCGTGGCACCTCGCCGGCGACGGCGCGCGGCCCGCGATGCTCTTCCTGCGCCCGCCTTCCCTTTCGCTCGGCACCTGGCTGCGCGACAACGCGTGGCCCGTCATCCTCGCCGGGGCCGTGCTGCTGCTGCTCTGGCTCGGGCGCGCCATTCCGCGCTTCGGCCCGCTCGAACCCGACGCGCCGCCCGATCGCCGCAGCCTGCAGGAGCACCTGCGCGCCGCGGGTCGCTTCGTGTGGTCGCGCGGCGAGGCTTCGCAACTCATCGATGCCGTGCGCGAGCGCGTCTGGCGCGTGGCCACGCGGCGGCGCAGCGGATTGAAGGGCCTCGCGCACTCCAGGGCGGAAGAGATGCTCGCCGGCCTCGCGGAACGCCCGGTCGCCGACATCCGGCGCGCGATGCACGGCGCGGACACGAATCCCGTGGCCTTCGTCGCCACCGCGGGCGCATTGCAGGACATCGAAGCGGGGCTCGCGCACCGTACCCATCTTTCCCGTCCGAACCGTCATTCGCGCCCCGATCGTCATTCCCGCCCCCGATAAAGGCGTTCGGGGGCAAGCTCCGTCTGGAATCCAGCCAAGTAAAAAAGGAACGACCCGATGAGCACCGAACCGCAATTCCCTCCCGAAGCACCCGAGAAAGCCGCGGCGATGATCGAAGCCGTCGCCCGCGAGATCCGCAAGGTCGTCGTGGGGCAGGACGACGTGATCCAGCAGTCGCTCGCGGGCCTCGTGTCCGGCGGCCACGTCCTCGTCGAGGGCGTGCCCGGCCTGGGCAAGACGCTGCTCGTGAAGGCGCTGGCCCGCACGCTGCGCGGCAGCTTCGCGCGCATCCAGTTCACGCCGGACCTGATGCCTTCCGACGTGACGGGCCACTCGATCTACGACAGCGCCACCGCTTCCTTCGTCGCGCGCAAGGGCCCGGTGTTCACGCACTTCCTGCTCGCCGACGAGATCAACCGCGCACCCGCGAAGACGCAGGCCGCGCTGCTCGAAGTGATGCAGGAGGCGCAAGTCACCATCGAAGGCCAGGCGCACGTGCTGGAGCAGCCTTTCATGGTGTTCGCGACCCAGAACCCGATCGAGCACGAAGGGACCTACCCGCTGCCCGACGCACAGCTCGACCGCTTCCTGCTCAACGTGCGCATCGGCTACCCGGGCGCCGAGGAAGAGGTGCGGCTCACGCGGCAGGTGACGCAATCCATGGTGGGCGACAAGCTGAACGTGGACGCGGTCCAGCCCGTGCTCGAAGCGGTGCAGGTGATCACGCTCCAGCGGCTGGCGGGCCTGCTCACCGTGGACGACAAGGTGATCGACTATGCGGTGCGCCTCGCGCGCGCCACGCGCGACACCGCGGGCCTCACGCGCGGCGCGGGGCCGCGAGCCAGCATCGCTCTGGTGCGCGGCGCCCGGGCGTGCGCGCTCGCCGCCGGCCGGCCCTTCGCCTCGCCCGACGACGTGAAGAAGGTGGCGCTCCCGGTGCTGCGGCACCGCGTGTCGGTGTCGCCCGAGTTCGAGATCGAAGGCCGCGATGCCGACTCGATCCTCTCCGACCTGATGGCTTCCGTGGAGGCGCCGCGCCTGTGAGCGAAGCCGGGCGCCCGATCCCCTCGCGCCGCGCGCTGGGCCTCGGCGTGGCGCTCGTCGTGTTCGCGCTCGCCGCGTCGTGGTGGCCCGAGCTCACGGATGCGTGGCTCGTCACGTTCGGCGTTGTCCTCATCGCGATGCTGGCCGACCTCGCCGCCGCGCACATGCTCGCCCCGCAACTGGTGCTCGAACGGCGCATGCCGGGATCGGTACCCATCGGCCGGTGGCGCGATTGCGTGCTGCGCCTGGTGAACCGCAGCCGCTTCGCGACGCATTGCGAGATCCACGACCACCACCCGCTCGCCTTCGAGGCGCTGGGGTTGCCGATCCGCCTCTCGGTCCCGGCGGGAGCGTTCGCGCAGGCGCCCTACAAGCTGCGCGCGACCGAGCGCGGCACGCTGCACTTCTCGCGGGCCGAGGCGCGCGTCGCGTCTCCCTTCGGTTTGTGGGACAGCCGCATCCGCCTCGGCGAAGCGCAGGCCGTGCGCAGCTACCCGGACTTCGCGGAGCTGGCCGACTACGCGCTCTTCGCCACCGAGAACCGCCTCTCGCAGATCGGCGTGATGAAGCAGCGCCGCCGCGGCGAAGGCCTCGAATTCCACCAGCTCCGCGATTTCCGCGAGGGAGACTCGCTGCGGCAGATCGACTGGAAGGCCACGGCGCGCATGAAGCGGCCGATCGCGCGCGAGTACCAGGACGAGCGCGACCAGCAGATCGTCTTCCTGCTCGATTGCGGGCGGCGCATGAACGCGCGCGACGGATTGATCTCGCATTTCGACGAAGTGTTGAACGCGGTGCTGCTGCTCGCCTTCGTGGCCTTGCGCCAGGGCGATGCCGCGGGCCTGATGACTTTTGCCTCGGCCGAGCCGCGCTTCGTGCCTGCGAAGAAATCGCGCGAGACCATCAACGCGTTCCTGAACGCGCTCTACGACGTGCAACCCACGCTAAGACCGCCCGACTACCACGCCGCCGCGGTGGAACTTTCGCAGCGCCTGAAGCGCCGCTCGCTGGTGATTGTCGTGTCGAACCTGCGCGACGAAGACGAAGAGACGTTGATGCCCGCGCTGGCCCTGCTCAAGCGGAAGCATCTCGTGCTCTTCGCCAACCTGCGCGAATCGGTGCTCGACACCCTGCGCGACACACCGGTGAAAGCCCTCGACGAGGCGCTCACCTATGCCGCGGGCGCCATCTACGAACGCGAGCGCGAAGCCGTCGTGCGCGGTGTCGAGAGCGCCGGCGCGATGCTGCTCGACGTTCCGCCCTCGGATCTCGCCGTGCGGCTGGTCAATCGCTACCTCGAGCTCAAGCGCTCGGGGCGTTTCTAACTCCCGGGAATTCCATGAATCGAATCGCAGCCCTTGCAGCTTTCGTCCTCTTCAGCGCGGCCTCGGCGTGGGGCGACGTCGTCATCGAACGCTCCTCCACCGCGACGTTCACGATCCCCGACGCGATGGGCATGCGCTCCGTGAAGAACACGCAGGGGCCGTTCTTCTCGTACTGGCAAACCTCCCAGCGCAAGGCCGGAAACCGGATCCTCGCGATGATGGTGCCGCTCGAGGACGCGGCCGCGATCAATCGCGGCGGCTTCCCGAATCCGTCGCAATACGCCCTCGCCTACACCGTCATCGAGACGGAACCGACCGAGATCACGGCGGCGATGTTCTCCCGGGTGCGCGACCCCATTTTCGTGGCACAGATCGAGAAGTCCGACGGCCCGAGCCCGGCGCCGGGCGATGCCGCGTTCGAGGCGCGCCTGGCCTCCTACCTGCGCGAACCCGGCAAGAAGCCCGTGCCGCTGCTGCGCGACGGCGACCCCGACACCGAGATGTTTCTCGGCGTGAACGCCCGGGGCGACAACTATGTCGTCTACGGCAAACTCCTGCGCACCGCCTCCAAGGTGAATGGCAAGATCGAGGAGTCCACGCTGGTGATGATGACGGCGCTCATGTCCGTGCGCGACCACATGCTGAACCTGCAGTCCTTCCGCACGGTCCGGGGGCGCGCCGACATCGACGCCGCGAAGGCCACGATGCTCGATTGGGTTACCAAAGTGACGAAAGCCAATTCGCAATGAGGTCCATGCTTGCCGCTCTTCTTGCAAGCCTCGCGCTCGCCGCGCATGCCGAGGACGTGAACCCGCGAGTGATCGCATCCTTTCCCGAAGGTCCCGGCCCGTTCCCGGCGGTCGTGTTCGCGCCGGGGCAGGGATACCACGCCCGGCTTCCGATCCTCGAGGAAGGCGCGGCCGCGCTGGTGCGCTCCGGGGTCGCCGTGTTCCGGCTCGACTGGCGCTACTTCGCGAACGATCCGAAGAACGGCATGCCGTCCCCGAATCTCGACGCGGAAGTCGCGGAGATGACCGGCGTCGTCAAGCAGGCTCGTGCCGACAAGCGCGTCGATGCGTCGCGTATCTTCCTCGCGGGAAAATCGCTCGGTACGCGCGTGGGCTGGCGCGTCTTCGTGGCGGATCCGTCGCTCAAGGCGATCGTGCTGCTGACGCCCACCTGCCACGAGGGGCCGATCGAGAAAGCCTATGTCGGAATCGCGACGGAAGCCCGCCCCGTTGCGATGGTGCTCGGAGACCAGGATCCGGTCTGCCCTTTGCCGAACCTCTATCGATCGGTCGGCGCATTGCCTGCGACGAACCGGATCGTCGTGCTCGGCGGCAACCACAGCTTCGGCTATCCGGCGACCCAGGGCGCGGAAGGCGTGCAGGCCGGGGCGCGCAACGTCGATATCGCGGCGCGCTACCTGGCCGACTTCGTGCGCGAGCTCACCTCAACCAGCGCGCTGCGCGACCCGGGAGGAAAGTAGGCATGGAATACCGATCGATCGCCCTCCTGGGGTTGCTGGCATCGCTGCTGTTCGCCTCGAGCACCTGGGGCGGCTCGATCCAGGCCGCCTCCGCGGGCGTGACCTTCACGATCCCCGAGCCCGCGGGACTGGTCGCGATGAAGAATGCATCCGCCCCGTACTACACGTTCAACGATGACATCCAGAAGCGCTCCGGCAACAAGCTCCTCGCCTTGATGCTCCCACCGAAGGACGCCAAGGCGGCCGATGCGGGCGAGTTGCCGTCGCCGGAGCGCTGGTTCGTCCTGTTCTCGAATGTGAGGATGTCGACGCGCAGCGTGTCGGTCCGCGAGTTCAGGAACGGGCGCGACGAACTCATCGCGGGCCTCGAGAAATCGATGGGCGGCAAGCTCGTCGAGGGCGTCAACGCCAAGACCAACGCGGCGCTGGGCGAGTTGCTGAAGGAACGGGCCGGCGCGCCCGGCGACGCGAAGCTGAACATCGGCTCGCTCATGCTGCTGGGCCTGTACGCACGCGAAGACAGCTACATCACCTACGGCGCCGTAGCCAAGGTGGCGATCACCGCGGACGGCAAGACCGAGACCGTCCCGCTCGTCATGATCATGTCGGTCGCGGTCGCGAACGAGCGCCTCGTCAACGTCGCTTTCTACCGGCGCATGAAGGGCCGCGAGGACATCGATGCGTCCAAGGCGGACATGGCGGCCTGGATGCAGCAGTTCCTGAAGGCGAACCGATAGCCTTGGAACGCCCCGCCCACCCGCTGCTGCGCCCCTTCGTGCGCCTCGTGTGGCACGCGGGTTCGACCGCGCGGACTTCGTCCGGGTCGCCGTCCCGCGAGCACGTCGCGCCCTGCGCGGAGATGCACGTCGCGTTTCGCCTGCGTGGCCCGGCGGTGCGCCTGATCGATGCGGGCCGCGAGGATGCGATGGGCTTCGCCGTCGCCGGCGGCATGCGTGCGGGCTACTACGTGAAGGAGGTCGTGCCCGGCACGATCACGGTCGGCGCGCAGTTCCGTCATGGCGCGGCGCGAGCGTTACTGGGCGTTCCGGCCGACGAGTTGGCGGGTCGGCACGTCCGTCTCGGCGACCTGTGGGGCGATGCGGTCGTGAACGCGGTTCTCTCCGAGCTGCAGGCCGCGCGCCAGGAAGAGGAGCGCCTTCGCATCCTCGAGACATTCCTGCTCGCGCGCGTGCGGCCCGTGCGTGGGATGCATCCCGCCGTGGCCGGAGCGCTGGCGGGGTTCGACCCGGATGCCGCGATCGGGTCGTTGGTCGAGCGAAGCGGCGTCAGCCACCGCACGTTCATCTCGCTCTTCCGGCACGAAGTGGGTTTGCCGCCGAAGCTGTATGCGCGCGTCTCGCGCTTCCAGCGCATGTTGAAGCAACTCGAGGCCGATCCCGCCATCGAGTGGGCCACCCTCGCGATGGACGCGGGCTACAGCGACCAGGCGCACTTCACGCGCGAGTTCCACGAGTTCGCGGGCGTCACGCCCGAGGCCTACCGGCGCATCGCGCCCGGGGCCGCGCACCACATCCCGGTCAATTCCGTTCAAGACCCGCGGCGCATCCGCCGCTAGAGTCGGGCCTCCCTTTTCCATGGAGCAAGCCATGAAGTCCAACAGCGTCCACGAGATGTTCGCCTACCTCTGCGTGAAGGACGGCAACGCGGCGATCGATTTCTACTGCAAGGTCTTCGGCGCGAAGGAGCTCTTTCGTCTCACGGAGCCGTCGGGTCGTATCGGCCACGCGGAGCTGGAGATCGGCGGCACCACGCTCATGCTCTCGGAGGAGTTTCCGGAGTACGGGATTCGCGGCCCGCAGGGATCGACGCCGGTCACGCTGCACCTGCACGTGGACAACGCCGATGCGATGATCGACCAGGCCGTGGCCGCGGGCGCGAAGCTGGAGCGCGCGCCCACCGACGCGTTCTACGGCGAGCGCGGCGGCAGCGTGATCGATGCGTGGGGCCACCGCTGGAGCATCGGCCACAGCATCGAGAAGGTCGCGCCCGAAGAGATGCAGAAGCGCTACGACGCGATGTTCAAGTGAGCGACGCCAAGCCGCCCCTGCTGGAACACGCGACGCGCGACCTCGCGCGCTTCGGTGCGCAACTGCAATTCGA
Organism: Betaproteobacteria bacterium GR16-43; assembly: GCA_001953215.1. Classification (GTDB taxonomy): domain Bacteria; phylum Pseudomonadota; class Gammaproteobacteria; order Burkholderiales; family Usitatibacteraceae; genus Usitatibacter. The sequence goes on along the minus strand of CP019169.1, from coordinate 1,447,341 downwards.
ACAACTGCCCGTCGAAGTCGTGGAGCGCATCAAGTCGAGCGTGCTGGACAGCCTCGGTTGCTGCCTCTTCGGCGCGACGCTGCCGTGGACGAAGAAGGTGGCCGAGCTGGCCGACCTCGAAGGGGCGAAGCCCGTCGCCTCGATGATGGGCATGGGCCGCAGGACTTCGGCGTCGCTCGCCGCGCTGGTGAACGGCACCGCGGGCCACGCGTTCGAACTGGACGACATCCACAAGGAATCGATCCTGCACGCGGGCACGCTCACGACCCCGGTGGGCCTGGCACTCGCGGAAGAGGCCGGCCACGGCAGCGGGCGCGACCTGGTCACCGCGATGGTTGCGGGCTACGAGATTTCCACGCGCATCGGCAATGGAGCCACGATGGAGCTCTTCTTCCAGGGCTTCCATCCGCAGGGCACCACCGGCGCCTTCGCCACGGGCGCCACCGCCGCGCGCATGATGAAGCTCGATGCCGTTCGCTTCCAGCACACGCTGGGCGTGGCGGGTTCGCTCGGCTCCGGTCTCATGGCGGCGCAGGAAGGCGCGATGGTGAAGCGGTTCCACTGCGGGCACGCGGCGCAGGTCGGCATCTATGCCGCGAAGCTCGCCGCGAAGGACTTCACCGGAATTCCCGACATCGTCGAGGCCCCGTACGGCGGTTTCGTCTCCAGTCATTCCAGCAAGCCCAACGCCGCGCGACTCACGGAAGGGCTCGGCACGCGCTGGGAAGTGCTCAACGTCGGCTACAAGCCGCACGCGAGCGTGACCAGCATCCACAGCGCGCTCGACACGCTGAAGGAATTGATGGGCGAGGAGAAGGTTTCCGCCGAGGACATCGCCGCGGTCGAGATCGGCCTCTCGCCCATGACGTACGTGCATTGCGCCTGGGAGTACAAGGCGCAGGGCGTGACGGCCGCGCAGATGAACCTCTTCTACGGAATGGCGGTGATCGCCATCGACGGCGCGGCCTTCACGGAGCAGTACCAGGATTCACGCCTGAAGGACCCGAGGATCCTCGCGTTCATCGCGAAGCAGAAGGCGTACGTGGATCCGGAGATCGAGGCGATGGGCAAGGACTTCCGCCACGCCTGCCGCGTGAAGCTCACCACACGCACCGGCAAGATGCTCGAGCGCCTCGCGCTGCACCGCCGCGGCAGCCCCGAGAAGCCGCTGAAGCCCGCGGAGATCGTCGAGAAGTTCCACGCCGTCGTGGCGCCTTGCATGACGAGGCCCGATGCGCAGCGCATCGTCGACCTCGTGGCGAGACTGGAGACGCTGGAGCACCTGGGACCGCTGATCGAGGCGACGGCGGCGCCGGTGCGGAGCTGACCCACGGTAGGATGGCTCATGGTTCGACTTCTCCTTGCGTGGGCGGTGGCCGCCCCGCTCCTGGCCGGCTGCGCCACGACGGTGTTCAATCCGGCGACGAACAAGCCGCTGCGGCCCGACACGCCGCCGGGCATGGATGCGCCGCAGGACATCCTCGGCGAGAACACGATCGCGCTTTCCTTCTCGGGTGGCGGACTGCGCGCGGCGGCGTTCGCGCACGGCGTGCTGCGCGCGCTGAAGGAGACGAAGACGCCGACGGGCGATCTCCTCGATGACATCGGTTTCATCTCGAGCGTGTCCGGTGGATCGCTGGTGGCGGCGCACTTCGGTTTGCATGGCCGCGAGGGCCTCGACGGTTTCCGCGAGAACGTGCTGCTGCGCGATTTCGAGGCCGACATGCGGCTCTCGCTCGGCAACCCCTCGAACCTCCTGCGCATCTTCGGCGGCGGGCTGAACGCGCGCGAGGAGTTCGGCGACTCGCTCGACAAGCACGTCTTCCACGGCGCGACGTTCGCGGACCTGTACAAGCATCGCAAGCCGGACGTGCGCATCCACGCGACGGATCTCTACAACCGGATTCCGTTCCCGTTCATCCCGCGCGTGTTCTCGATCCTGTGCAGCGACATCCGCAGCTACAGCGTGGCGGACGCGGTCGTGGCTTCGATGGCGGTGCCGGTCGTGTTCGCGCCGGTAGTCGTGCGCGCGTATCCCGAGAACTGCAACGAGCCGCTGCCCGCGCTCTTCCAGAAGATCCGCGACGACCCGGATGCGTCGAGGGTGCTGAAGGCCGCCGAGCACATGTCGAGCTATCGCGATCCCACGAAGGTGAAGTACCTGAAGCTCGTGGATGGCGGCGTCACCGACAACTTCGGGCTCGGGACGATCGCCGTCTCGCGCGCCATCATGAACACGCCCTACGCGCCGATGACGGAACGCGACGCGGTGAAGGTGCGCCGGCTGCTCTTCATCGTGGTCGACGCTTCGCGCGGCCCGAGCGGCGATTGGACGATGCAGGAGTACGGGCCCGGCGGCGTGGACCTGGCCGTGATCGCCGGCGACGCGGCCACGGATGCGTCTTCGCGCTTCGCGGCCGATGCCTTCGGGCAAATGGTGCGCGACTGGCAGGAATCGCTCGTGAGCTTTCGCTGCGGCCTGAAGGCGGAGGACGTCGCGCGCCTCGGCGGGCCGAAGGACTGGCAGTGCGCCGACGTGCGCTTCTACCTCGCCTTCCTCAGCATCGACCGCCTCGATCCGGCGTATCGGAGCAAGATCGAGGCGATCCCCACGCGCCTCACCTTGCCCGTGGAGCAGATCGACGATGCGATCGAGGGCGCGCGGCGCGGGACGCTGGCCCTGCCCCGCCTGCGGCAATACGTCTTCGAGAGGATGAAATGAGCCGCGACTACTTCGGATTGCGTATCCCGTTCCTCGACCACATCGGCCTCGTGCCGGGCGAGATGGGCAACGGGCGCGTGACGGCTTCGCTGCCGCTCGCGCGCGAGATCACCAACAGCCGCGGCGAAGCGCAGGGCGGCGCGCTGATGACCGCGCTCGACTTCGCGATGAGTGCCGCGGTGCGAAGCGCGCATCCCGACTCGACGGGCGCGGCCACCATCGACATGAACACGTCCTTCCTCGCGCCCGCGGTGATGGACCTCGTGATCGAAGCGCGCTGCGTGAAGGCCGGCCGGTCGATCACCTTCTGCGAAGGCGAGATCCGGGACGTGAAGGGCGAGCTCGTCGCCCGGGCGACGGGGACCTTCAAAATCATCCGGAAGCAGGGGCAATAAAGGGGTCAGACTCCTTTATTCGTGCTGCTCGAATAAAGGAGTCTGACCCCTTTATTGCCTGAACGACCTTGCGTCTTTATCGGAAGATGTATATCGTAAGATATAGCTAACGATAGAGAACGGAGGTAACTCCATGTTTGGACATCACTTCTGGGGCCGCGGTCACTGCGGCGACTTTCGGACGATGGGACGCCACCGCGGCGGACGCGGCTTCGGCGGCTGGGGCGGCGGGATGGGCGGCGGCCTCGACGGCGAGGGCTTCCGGTGGGGCCGCAAACTCGGCTCGTCCGACCTGCAATTGATCCTCCTGGCGCTGCTCGCGGAGAAACCCAGCCACGGCTACGAACTCATCAAGGCGCTCGAGGAAAGATCGGGCGGCTTCTACAGTCCCAGCCCCGGCATGGTGTATCCGGCCCTCACGTACCTCGAGGAGATCGGGCACGCGAGCGTCGTGGTCGAGGGCACGAAGAAGCGCTACGAGATCACGCCGGAGGGCATCGATCACCTGAAGGAACACGGTGCGATGGCCGCGGCGATCCTCGAGCAGCTCGGCCGCGTCGGCGCGAAGATGCAGAAGGTGCGCGAGTTCTTCACGGGCGAGGGCGATAGCGCCGAGGGCGAACGCGAAGGGCGCCACGCCGACATGCACGAGGCACGCGATGCGCTGAAATCCGCCATCCGCGCGAAGCACCGCTGCTCGCCGGAGGAAGCCGAACGCGTCGCGGCCATCCTGCGGCGCGCGGCCGAAGACATCATCGGCGGGAAGAAGTAGGCCGCCATGGCGTGGAGTTTCCTGCCGAAGGGAAGCATCGCCGGGCCATCAACCTTCGTAACAAAGAAAACCGGGCGGGATGTCGATACTTCCGGGGGCCATTCGATGAAGGGTGCAATCCCACCCAACCAGGAGATCCCCATGCGTTTCATGTCGATTTACCGCAAGGCCGAAACCAACGCCCCGCCGCTGCCCGATGAAATGGCGAGGATGCAGACCTTCACCGAAGAGATGACCAAGGCCGGCGTGCTGCTCGCCTCGGGCGGCTGCCTGCCCAGCGCGCTCGGCGCCAAGGTGCGCTCGGACAAGGGCAAGTTCAGCGTCACCGATGGCCCGTTCATCGAGACGAAGGAGATCACCGTCGGCTTCGCGATCCTCGAGTGCCACTCGAAGGAGCACGCCGTCGAGATGGCGAAGAAATTCCTCGCGGTCGCGGGCGGCGAAGGCGAGTGCGAAGTCCGGCAGATGTTCACCGGCTTCGAGGGCTGCGCCGGGGAGTCGGCTGCGAAGGCGGCTTAGGGGTCAGACCCCTAATTCGCGTCGGGGATCGTCAGCGGCTGTTCGTTCGTATTGACGACGAAGATCGCGAGCATGCGGGCCGGCGCCGTCTGGCTCGCATTCTCGCTCACCCGGTGGTGCGCGCCGGGCAGCTCGTGGAAACTCTCGCCCTCGCGGTAGACCTTCTTCGGACCGTCGTCGACCTGGCTTCGGATCGCGCCGGACAACACGTACGCGTAGATGAACGCCGAGGGCGCATGCCGGTGCGAAGGCGACTTGCCGCCCGGCGGATACTCGACCACGACCGCGACGAAGCTCTTCCCTTCGACGTTCGGGAGCTCGTGCTTGAACTGCAGGCCTCCGGCGGCATACCCGTTGGCGCAAACGCAAAGGAACAGCGTTGCGAGCGATCTGCAGACCATGTTTACCTCGCGAGGAAGGAATTAAGTAAATGGGAGTCTGACCCCAATTATCTTCACCGGGTATCCTTGGTCATGACTCGCTTTCTCCTCGCGCTGCTCGCCGTGCCGCTCCTTGCAGGGGCCGCGCCACCGATTCCGATGGCCGCCACGCCCGAGGAAGTCGGTCTCTCCTCCGCGCAGCTCGAGCGCATCGAAGCCACGACGCAAGGCAACGTGAAGAGTGGCGTGCCGCTCGGAGCCGTGATGGCCGTGGCGCGCCACGGAAAGATCGCGTGGTACAAGGCGATCGGCGAGCGGGCGCCGGGTGAAGCGATGCGCACCGACGCGGTCTTTCGCATCTACTCGATGACGAAGCCCATCGTGAGCGTGGCCGTGATGATGCTGTTCGAGGAAGGCAAGGTGCAGCTCGCCGACCCGATCACGAAATACATCCCCGAACTGGGCGCAATGAAGGTCGGCACCGAGGGCGTCGAGCCCGCGCGGCCGATGACGATCCAGGATCTGCTCACGCACACGTCGGGATTGATCTATCCCGACGGGAGCAACAAGTCGGCCGTGAGCCAGGCGTACAACGCGGCGGCGCTCTTCTCCGCGGACATGACGACCGTGGAGCTGATCAAGCGCGCCTCGAAATTGCCGCTGCGATTTTCACCGGGAACGCAGTGGGAGTACGGGATTTCCACCGACGTCCTCGGGCGCTTGCTGGAAGTGGTCGACGGGAAATCGCTGGGCGAAGTGCTGGCAGCCCGCATCTTCAAGCCGCTCGGCATGACGGAGACCGGATTCTTCCTCCCGGCATCCATGGGCAATCGCGCGGCGCAATTTCCGCGCAAGCCCGGTGCTCCCCAGGGAGGCCTCGCGTTCGACGTCACGCGGAAGCCCGGATTCGAAAGCGGTGGCGGCGGCCTCGCGGGAACGACGGACGATTACCTGCGCTTCGCCCAGATGCTCCTGAACGGCGGCGAGTTCAACGGCAAGCGCATCCTCACCCGCAAGAGCATCGAGCTCATGACCACGAACCACGTCGGCGATATGCTCGGCCGCCCGGGCTATGGATTCGGACTGGGCTTCGAGGTGCGTGCGTCGAACGGCGCGTATGGCTGGGCCGGCGTCGCGGGCACGTACTTCTGGGTGAGCCCGAAGGAAGACCTCATCGCCATCTACATGACGCAGGTCGATCCGATGGACCGCGCGCGGCTTCGCGCCCAGTTCCGTTCGATGGTCGAGGCGGCGATCCAGTAGCCCCGCGCCTCGACGGCCGTCGCGGCCAAGTCGACTATAGCGGGAAGAGCGAGAGGTTGATCCCGTACACGAACAGGCCGATCTCGCCCGGCCCGGACATCTGGGTCCTCACCCCGAAACTGCCGACGGCGTAGTCCGCGGGATCGGTGGAGAGCGCGGGATCCAGGCCGCGCGCGCTGGCGACCATCGCCAGGAATTCAGCGCGATTCACACGCCACTGGTAGGGAGCCAGGTAGGGCGCGAGCGGCTGGTAGTTGGCGGGCATGTGCACCGTCACTCCGTTCACGTTGCGGCCGTAGGGCGACTGCGCGCGGAAGCTCGTGGCCACGATGATGACGCCGTCGGTATCGCGCCCGGTGAATTCGCCCTCGGGCGGCGTGCCATAGGCCAGGACGTGCGAACGGAAGTGGCCGCCCGAGCGCGTGTCCACGAAGTCGATCGCCAGGAGACCGAATGCGTGGCTCCCCGCATCGATCGCAATCCGGTTCACGCCCGCCGTGAAATTGATCGCGATCTCGTACTCCGTGTCGAGCTGCTTGCGGAACGGAAACAACCTGAAATCGGGCGCATTCGCCCGTGGCGCCGTCACGGGAAACCCCAGCATGGGCGTCACGCTGGCGAACGGAGTGCCCGTCGGGGAGGCCATGTGGATCCCGAAGATGGTCTGCACGTCGCTCAACTGGACGAACGAGCCTGTCGCCGCGACCGCTCGCGAGGAGTCCAGCAACGCAACGTTGTCGTTCACCTGGGGATTGCCCATGTAGAAGATGCCGGTGCGGGCATTGAATTCATCGGTCGTGCTCGAAGAGCCGGGATACTCCGTTGCGGGAAGGGGAATGCCCGTGACGCCGACGCAGGAAAAGAGGATCGAACCGTGGCCATCGCAGGCGGCCTGGCTTTGGATGCCGCACTTGTTGGTGAGGCTGACGGTACGCACGACGATGGGCGCGGCTCCTGCCCCGTACGCGCAAAACGCGATGCCTTCCTCGATCCAGCCTTCGGAGCGCATGCGGGCGCGAACCACCTCGCTGGTCGTGTAGCGGTGATCGCTGTCGAGATAGTTCGGCCGGTTGCTGTAGGCCCGATAGACCGGGACGGTGCCGACGGCACATTGTCCCGTTGCGGGATCCGGGACGGGCACGGCGAACGCGATCGATTCGAAGGTCCATCCACTGCCCGGCACGTTGAGGATCGCCACTTCCGCCGGATTCGCGGTGAAGAAGTGCGCGTTCGGTCCAAGCCCCGGCGTACCGATGAATCGGCTGACGTTGACGCAGGGCGGCGATCGCTGGTCGCAGGCGGCGAAGTTGGCGTTGGCCGACTGCGGGATGTCGGGGTAGGCGTAGAACAAAAAGCCCGTCCTGCTCCAGCCCCAACCTGCCGCGCCCCTGTCGATGGCAGCCATCTCGGCAGCGTCGATCGTGTAGAAGAAGTGGTTTGTGTCTGCGTTGAAGTACTCGACCACCGGGCTCGTCGGGGGAGGCGTCGAGCCGGGGATGATGAATGCGCCGGCCGCCCCTGCTGCGGCGACCGCGGAAACGGCGAGGAGGGCCTGGAGGAACCGGCGGAGCGAGAGTCGCGTCATGACTTGAACCCAGAGAAAGATTGCACCGGTTCGAGCCCCCTCCTACAAGACTAGTTCACTCCGCGGACGCAGATTTCAGGGAATCTTGTCGCCCACCAGCCAGTTGGATTTCTCGACGTCCACGAAGATGATGCGCGTGGTCTCGGGCTTCGCGCCGAGGTGTTCCTGCAGGACGGCGACGAGGGCCTTGGCGCAGGCGTTCTTCTGCTCGATGGTGCGGCCGGAGAGGAGTTCGACGTGAATGAAGGGCATGGGGCGTTCCGTGGGGTTGGGGACACGGACATTATCGCCTCGCAGTCGTCATCCCCTACTTCTTCACGCCCGCTGGAACGGGCGCAGCCCTGGGTGCCGCGGCAGGTGCCGCCGCGGGAGCGGGCGCCGGGGCCGCTTTAGGCGCCACGACCCCGAGCCGGTCGCCGTTGAACCAGTCGGCTTTCTCGACATCCGAAAACAGCACTTGCACCACGTCGGGCGGCAGGCCGAGGTGCTTGTGCACGGCTTCCACGATGGCCTTGGCGCAGGCGATCTTCTGCTCGGGCGTGCGGCCGGAGTAGGTCTGGACGTGGACGAAGGGCATTGCGGGTTCCGTTCTAATGGGGGGGCCGGATTGAATCCCATCTTAGGGAGAATTCGACATTGCTCCTGTTAATTTCCTCACAGTTTCCCGGCCCGGATTCATGGCATCGGTCATTTAAGGCGAGTTCGGCAGGACTCCCAATCGCCACGAAAGGGTCACGCCCGCGTCAACGCCGCGGCGCACGCTCCGCGCTCCACCACCGAAGACGGAGCGCTTTCCATGACGAAAGTCGGCATCATCGCCGCCGCGATTCTCGCGGCCGCCAGCGCAGCGATCATTCCCCCCGCCCTCGCGGACCACAAGGACGACAAGAAGGCCCCGATCGTCATCGGCCACCGCGGAGCCCCCGGCTACCTTCCCGACCACACGCTCGAGGGCTACGCGCTCGCGATCGAACTCGGCGCGGACTTCATCGAGCCCGACCTCGTCGCGACGAAGGACGGCTTCCTCATCGCGCGGCACGAGCCCAACATGATCTCGACCACGAACGTGAAGGACCTGCCCCAGTTCGCGGGCCGCAAGCGTACGGCGGTGATCGACGGTTTCCCCGAGGAAGGCTTCTTCGCGAGCGACTTCACGCTGGCCGAGATCCGCACGATCCGCGCGGTCCAGCCGCTCGCCGATCGCGACGCGCGCTTCAACGGCAAGTTCGGAATCCCGACGATCGATGAAGTGATCGCGCTGGCCAAGCGCAAGTCGGAAGAGGTGGGCCGCACGATCGGCGTCTATCCCGAGACGAAGCATCCGACGTACCACCAATCGATCGGCCTGCCCCTCGAAGACCGCCTGATCGATGCGCTCAAGCGCGCGGGCTGGAACAAGCGCGAGGCTCCGGTCTACATCCAGTCGTTCGAGACGGCGAATTTGCGCTACCTCAATCGCAAGACGACGGTGCGCCTGGTGCAGCTCATCGACGCGAACGACGTGAACGCCGACGGCACGCTCGACTTCACGGCGCCGTACGACAAGCCCTACGACTGGACCGTGTCGGGCCGCAGTGGACTCTTCAAGGATCTCGTGACACCCGCGGGCCTTGCTGAAGTGGCGACCTATGCCGACGGCATCGGCCCGTGGAAGCCCTACATCATGAGCTGGGCGGGTTCGACGCTCCTGCCGCCGACCAACGTGGTTGCGGACGCCCATCGCGCGGGGCTCGTCGTGCATCCGTACACCTTCCGCAACGAGGCCTCGCGGCAGCCGGCCGGCTTCGGCGGCAATCCGGTGCGGGAGCACCTCAAGTACTTCGAGCTCGGCGTGGACGGGATGTTCAGCGACTACGCGGACACGGCGTTCGCCGCGCGCGCGATGTACCTGCTCTCGACCGATTCGTCGTTCGCCGATTGCCTCCTGGCCAATCGCCGCTGCGACAAGCGCGACTTCGACTAGCTCGTAACTAAATCGTCATGCGATCGCGAGACGATGCGAGGCTTCCAGGGGATATTCCATGCGCCCGAGTCTCCGCGCCGCGATCGCAGGCGTGCTGTTGTCGTTCCAGGCCGCGGCCCAGCAGCCGGTCGCGCCCGCCGATCTCAAGTTCGCGGAGATGTTTCGCCTCCCGGTCGGCCCGCGCGGTCTCGAGCCGAGTGCCAGGCTGCTGGCACTCGACGGCCAGCGGGTGCGCATCGTGGGCTACATGGTGCATCGCGAGAAGGCGACGCCCGGCGCGTTCCTGATCGCACCGCTTCCCGTCCTGCTCGGCGATGAAGACGAGGGCCTCGCCGACGACTTACCTGCTTCCAGCATCCTCGTGCAGTTGGCTCCCCGTGCGGAGGGCGCACCGATCGCGCCCCCGTACGCGGGAGGCTTGTTCCGCGTGACCGGCGTCTTGCGCGTCGGCAATCGCGAAGAGCCCGACGGCCGCGTCTCGGCCGCCCGCATCGATCTCGCTTCCACCGAAAGACACGTCCCATGAAAGACTCGCGCCTCGCGCACGTCAACACGTTGTTCGCGCTCACCACCCTCGCGCTCGCGTTCGCCGCGACGCATGCGCACGCGGCGCCGAAGGTCACGCGCCTCACGCCGCCCAGCGAGCTCTTCCAGAGCGGGGCCGCCGCGCCGATGATCGCGCGCTTCCTGCCCGGCCAGCGCTTCGACCTGCAGGCGACCGTGAGCCCCGATGAGGGCAAGACCATCGAGTCGTTCCAATTCCTGGTCGATGACAAGCCCGTCATCGCGAAGGCCGGCACGACAAGCCTCGTCACGACCGGCCTCGTGAAGGGCCAGCCCGCGAACACCGCGGTGGTTTCGCTGCGTGCCTACTCGAACGCGGCGCCCGGCGTGCACAAGCTCACCGTCACGGCGAAGCAATCCGATGGCGCGATCGCGAAGGCCGTCGGCAACTTCGAAGTCGTGCGCCTGGCGAAGGAAGGCCGGCCCGTGAAGAACGTGATCCTCCTGCTGGGCGACGGCATGGGTGCGGCGCATCGCACGGCCGCGCGCATCGTGACCGGCGGCTACACGCAGGGCAAGGCGACGAAGCTGCTCGCGATGGATACGTTCCCCGTCACGGGCCAGGTGATGACGGCGTCGTTGAATTCCATCGTCACCGATTCGTCTCCCGGCATGTCGAACTACGTGACTGGCAACAAGGGTGCGAACAACCAGGAAGGCGTCTTCCCGGACGACACCGAGGACGCGTTCGACAACCCGCGCGTCGAGTACCTCGCGGAATACCTGCATCGCACGCAGGGCAAGGCGCTGGGCATCGTGACGACCGCGGACGTCTTCGATGCGACGCCCGCGGCAAACGCGGTGCACACCTCGAACCGCGGCGCCGGAACCGGCATCGCCGACCAGTACCTCGACGATCGCGGCCTCACCGGCCTCACCGTGCTGCTGGGCGGCGGGCGCAAGTGGTTCCTGCCCAATCCGTCGAACGACGTGAAACCGCAGGCGCCGAATGGTTCGCAGCGCCGCAAGTCCAACGACTACGTGCTGCCCGATGATCTCGTCGCGGGTTGGGGCGCGGCGCGCGGCGTACTCGATCCCGAGCGCGACCTGCTCGCGGACTTCCAGAAGGCGGGCTTCTCGTACGCGCCCGATCGCGCGGGCCTCGACGCGGCGGCCGGTGGCGACAAACTCCTGGGGCTCTTCGCGTTCTCGAACATGAACGTGGCGTACGACAAGATCGCCGGGCGTCGCGGGGACGCGACGGTGGTCGATGCCTACGGCTTCCCCGACCAGCCGATGCTGGACGAAATGGCCCGCGCCGCCCTCCAGGTGCTCTCGAAGAACAAGCGCGGCTTCGTGGCGATGATCGAGGGCGCGTCGATCGACAAGCAGTCGCATCTCATGGACACGGACCGCTGGATCCTCGACGTGGTCGAGTTCGACCGCGCGGTTCAGGTCGCCAAGGATTTCGCGGCGAAGAATCCGGACACGCTCGTGATCGTGACCGCAGACCACGAGTGTTCGGGTGCCGCGATCATTGGCGCTTCCACGCAGACGTACGCGTCGCTGCGCGCCAATGCCGGCGAAGGCGTGAGCGGGCTGCGCGATGGCGCGAACCAGACGCCGCCGAAGGCAGTGGTGGGCACGTACGAGGCCGCGCGCTTCCCGCGCTATGCGATCCAGCCCGATGGCTACCCGATGAGCACCAACGTCGACTACCGCATGCTCATCGGCTACGGCGCGAATGCCGACCGCTACGAGACGTGGCTCTCGACCTCACAACCGACGCAGGATCCGCAGCAGCCCTTCATCGGCGTGGCACCCCTGAGCCTGGCGCCCGCCACGCCGAAGGAGCGCAACAAGGACAGCGGCTTCCTCGTGACTGGCCAGGTCTCCGGGGAATCCGCCGTCCACACCGCGACGGATATCCCGCTCTCCGCGATGGGCCGCGGCGCCCACCTCTTCACCGGCGTCTACGACAACACCGACGTGTTCTTCAAGATCGGGCAACTCGTCGTCGGTGGAACGCGCTGATCGTCGTCCCCGCAACTATTTCGCGGTCTCCCGCATGACGTACTCATGCTGGGCGTCGCGGATCACCAGCGCCCGCTTGCCGTCCCGTTCGCCCACGACGAACTCGAACCCGCCCGCGCCCGGATCGATGGTGATGAACGAGATCGTGCCGTCGTCGTTCTTGCGCGTAGCGACTTCGCTCTTCCATTCGCCGAAATCGAAGGTGGCGTTGGTGCCCTTCTTCGAGACCACGACGGAACCGAGATCGGCGTTGTCGTAGCGCGCGGCGAGCTTCGCCACCTCGCCCGCATCGGGCGGCATGGTGAGGCGCTCGCGGAATTTCTTGAGCCCTTCCTTCATCTGCACGACCGAAGCGTCGATGTCGCGCTCCGCTTCGAGCTTGCCGTCGAAGAGCACCTCGAGCAGGCGGCGCTCGAGCGGGCCGCGGATGCGCACGCCCGGATCGGAGTTGGTGAGGATCACGAATCCGGCGTTGTGCTCGGGCAGCCACACCATGTTGCTGTGGTGGCCGGAGAGATCGCCGCCGTGCGAGATGATGGGAATGCCGTAGCGCGTGTTCACGAAGAGGCCCATGCCGTACGCGACGTCCTCGCCCACTTTCACCTGCGGCACGCGCCGGGCGAGCATGCTTTCCTCGGACACGATGCGCTTGCCCTCCGGCGTCTTGCCGAGCGAGAGCTCCATCAGCACGTAGCGCGCGAGGTCGTGCGAGCTCGTCCACACGCCACCCGCCGGACGCGCCGGGACGATCGCGTAGTTGAAGCCCATCGCCGAATTGCGAACCTCGCCATCCGGGGTCTGGCCGTGCGTGCCCGCGTGGTTGCCGGCGAGCGCGCGCTTGAAGTCGAACGTCGTGTGGCTCATGCCGAGCGGGGCGAAGATGCGCTTGCGCATCGCTTCGTCGTACGCGGCACCGAGCTCCGCCTTCGGGTTCACTTTCGCGCCGGCGATGAAGCCCGCGGCCGAAGCCATCAGGTTGCTGTACTGGAAGAGCTCGCCGAAGCCGCTCGTGGGCTGCATGGTGCCCAGCAGCTTCATGTTGGACGCGGGCGTGGCTTTCGCGAATTCGAAGATCCACTCGAGGTCCTGGCGCGGCATGCCCGTGCACGCGCAGATGAGGTGCTTCACGAGCACGCTTTGCGTGGTCTTCGCGTCACCCAACTTGAACGGGGGATAGGCCTCGATCACCGGCTCGTCCCAGCGCAGCTTCTTCTCGTCCACGAGCGTCGCGATGAGCGCCGTCGTCATCGACTTGGTGTTGGACGCCGCCATGAAGAGCGTGTCCTTGTCGACCTTCGCGGGCTTGCCCAACTGGCGCACGCCGAGGCCGCCTTCCCACACGACCTTGCCGCCGTCGATGAACGCGAGGCCCACGCCGGGCACCTCGAGCTTGCGCATCGAATCCTCGACGAACTTCAGGAGGATGTTGACGCGCTCGGGCGTGAGCGGATTCGCCTTCTTGCCGGCGAACGACTCGCGCGTGTAGCCCGCGGGACGCAGGCTCCCGGTGACGAGGCCGAACTGCGAGCCGCGCTTCTCGAGCGTGGCATCGGCGGATTCCACCATGCGCACGTTCCACTTGCCGCCCGCGCGCTGCACGGTTGCGACCACCGTCATCTTCTCGTTCGGTGAAGTCTCGTAGCGGAAGGCCTGGCGATCGGTCCAGCCTTCGCGCGGCGACATCGGCACCGTGATCTGCAGCGGGCGCTTCATGTCGGGCATGAACGCGGCCCAGGCAGCAGCCACCGCCGCAGCGGCATCCGGCGCATCGATGTCGGTGAGCGCGATGCGGCCATCGCCCTCCGGCGCTACGAGTATGACGAGGTCGCCTTTCGTCTCGATGTTCCAGCCGGACGGAGCGGTGAACGTCGAGCCGCCCGGGGTTTTCGTCGGCGTGTCTTTCTCGAGTTTTTCCGCGGCGGCCGTGAAGGCGATGCCGAATGCGAGGACGGCTGCGGCGAGGATGGGCTTGGCGTTCATGGGACCTCCGATGCGTTGGACGTCCGGAATGGTACCTGTGGATCGCCTAGCCCCGCATGGGCTCCAGATCCACCGAGTAAAGCTCCTTCCCCTCGAGGTCGAGGATCGCCACCCGCATCACTTCGGTGACGCCATCGATCGTCGCGAGGCCGAAGTACTGCTGGCCGGCGGCGGGCGAACGATTCTGCTTGTTGCCCGGCGGCACGCTCACGAACTTGAGGTCCGGCCCGAAGGTCTTGTCGAGCGCGGCGGGGCCAAAGGTGCCCGCGTTGATGGAGCCTGCGACGAATTCCCAGAACGGATCGAAGTCCTGGAACTGCGCGCGCGAAGGGTCGAAGCGCGTGGCCTGCGCGTAGTGCACGTCCGCCGTGAACCACACCACGTTGCGGATGCGGTTGGCCTTGATGAAGGCGAGCAGCTCGGCCACTTCCAGTTCACGGCCCTTCGGCGCGCCGTCATCGCCGTTCGCCCACGCCTCGAAGGTGCCTTTCGGAACGTCCAGATTGCCGTCAGGCACGACGAGCGACAAGGGCATGTCGCTCGCGATCGCCTTCCACGTGGCCTTCGAAGCCTTGAGCTTCGCCTTCAGCCATGCCATCTGCGCGCGGCCGAGGAAAGCGCTCTCGTCGCTCGCCTTCTCCTGCACGTTCGGCGTATTCGGTCCGCGGTAGCTACGCTCGTCCAGCATCATGACTTCCAGCGACGGGCCGAAATCGAAGGCGCGATAGATCCGCTCGGGATCGTGCGCGTCGATGCGCATCGGGTTGTACTCGAACATCGCCTGTTTCGCACGGGCCGCGAGCAGCGAAGCGCTCTTCACCTTGTAGCGCGCGTCGCCGAGGATCTGCTCCGGGTACCAGTTGTTGCGCGTTTCGTGGTCGTCCCACTGCACGAGGAACGGGACCTCGGCGGCGAAGCGGCGCTTGTTCACGTCGAGCAGGTTGTAGGCGTAGTTGCCACGGAACTCGTCGAGCGTCTCGGCGACTTTGCTCTTGGCTTCGGTGGTGATGTTCTTCCAGATCGTGCCGTCCTCGAGCCTGGCTTCGGCCTGGATCGGCCCGTCGGCGTAGATCTGGTCGCCGCTGTGGATGAAGAAGTCGGGTTCGAACTTGCGCATGGCCGCGTAGGTGCGATAGCCGCCCCACGCTTCGTTGATGCCCCAGCCCTGCCCCGCTTCGTCGCCGGAGAATGCGAAGCGAATCGTGCGCTTCGTCGCAGGAGGAGTGCGGAACCGGCCCGCCATCGGCTCGCTCCAGACCTTGGGATCCGTGAGGTCCTGGAAACGCACGCGGTAGTGCACGAGCTGGTTGGGCGGGAGGTTGCGAAGGTCCATGCGCGCGGTGAAATCGCTGCTCTCCATCGCGGCGGGGCCCACAAGGCGCGTCGGATTGCGAAGCGCTTCGTCCATCCCGTATTCGACCGTCATGCGCGCCGGCCGGTCGGTGCGGCTCCACACCATGCAGCTTCCGGCCGTGACGTCGCCCGTCATCACGCCGCTCGGAAATTGGGGACGCATCGCGTCGCGCGTGATGACGCCGGGTGCCGTGTTCTGGGCGAGGACGTTCAGCAGGCCCGTGGGGGCGATCGCGGCGGCACCGAGGATGGTTGCGCCCTGCAGGATCCGGCGGCGCTTGATGTGGACGGCCATTGTTCTCTCCCTTGCGGCGGATGATCGCCGGGGCCGATGGTGGTCGGCGGATGTGTCGGTGCGATGACGCCCGGTTGCCCGTGAATCCGGTCATCGGGTAGGGTGCGTCCAACCAGACATGAAGAAAATACTCGCCCTCCTCGCCGTCGCCCTGGCAGTCGCCGCTTGCGGCGGCATTCCGCTGCGGTCCATTCCGCAATTGATTTCGCTGCAGGGCAAATTGCTCGACGCGAGCCCCGCCGAGTTCATGCTCGCGATCCAGGCCGATGCGCGCCTTACGCCGAAGCCGGATCAGGTTCCCGTGCTGAAGCTCGCCATCAAGCCGAAGGAGCCGGGCACGTTCGAGGTGATCGACAAGTCCCTGCCCATGCAGCTCATTGTTTCGCCGCGTGCAGTCTATGGGCTGCCGCCCCCGTCACCGGACCGCCGCTGGTTCCTCTACAGCTTCTCGCCCGAATCGCAGGCGGAGCTCGCGAAGTTCCAGGCGAACTTCAAGCGCCTTCGTGACGAGCAGAAGGGCAAGGGCGGTGGCGGCGGCAGCGTCTCGATCGGCATCTCGCAGGAAGGCGTGGCCGCGCGCGATCCGGCGCTCGCCAACACCCGCTGGGAGACCTGGTTGCAGGTGTCGCTGCTGGATGGGTTCTTCGAGGTCTGGTCGGGAACGGTCGCCGATCTGCTGAAGGGCGCGGACAAGGCGGCCAAGTCGTAGCTCCTGCGCTAGCCGTCATTCCCGCGAACGCGGGAATCTAGAGCACCGCCTCCAGCCCTTTACGATCAATCAGGTTCAGAAGCTTCAATGAAGGACCGCTCGGGTTCTTCGCGCCTGTTTCCCATTTTTGAACGGTCGATGGCGTGGTGTTCAACACCGCGGCAAACACAGCCTGGCTGACGTTGTGGCGCTTGCGCAACGCCCTCACCTGCGTCTTCGAATACGCGGGTACGGGCTCCAGGCAAAGGGCGTCGTAGTGCTGCATGTGACGCTTGTCGATGAAGCCCGCCGTATGGAGATCGCGAGCGATCGAGTGGACCGCCCCAACGATTTCTCTCTTCACTGTCACCTCTTTGCGGGGCTCTGAATCCGAAAATATAGCACTAGGTGCTACAGGCGGGTGCCTTACGAAGAGTTCTATCTAGACCATTATCTGGAATCGCCTTCGCCATCGCGCTCGCCCTCGCTCTCGTATCGATGCATGCCGTACGGAACAGCGAGCGCAGCCGGGCCAGAAGTGCCTCGGCCAGGCGGTCGGCCAGCTCTAGAGTGGCGGAAACAGGGGAAAGCGCTAGTCGGAAGCCACTCGCCTCAGTCCTTTCCTGGCTCATGACTTGTCGGGCCGCAGCTGCGCTGATCTTCGGGGGGTCTGGAATGGAGGAATTCTCGGAAATGATCGTAGTTTCGGGCTTGCTTGACTTCACCCCCCTATCTATACCGTTCGTTCCCGAAGGCGCCAACGCGTTACCTCTGGAAGGAACAGAACAGAACGTCGGGCGTAAGATCGCCGCTCGGGGTCAGCCTTCAAAACCCCGCCAGTTCGCCAGATAAAAAACGGGGAGAAAGCACGATGCGCACGCTAGTCACCTGCATGTTCGCGGCCCTTACGACGGCCGCCCTTCCGGCCGCCGCAGTGATCACCGAAATCAGCGTCCTCTCGAGGGAGCCCTACGGCGAATTTGCCGCCGGCAAGTTCGTGAAGGTCGAAGTCGAGGCGCGCGGTACGCTTTCGCCCACCGAGAAGATTCCCGGCCTGGACAAGGCCCCGCGCAATGCCGCCGGGCTCGTCGGGTACAAGGTGCCCGTCACGCTGATCATCCCGGAGATGCCGACCGGCGGGAACGGAACGCTGATCGTGGACGTGCCCAATCGCGGCCGGGCCGTTTCGCACGGGCTCTACAACAGCCCTCGCGCGCGGCCCATCGCCGTGGGCTCGCTCGACCAGGGCATCGGCTTCCTGCAGGACCGCGGCTACTCACTCGCCGTCGTGCAGTGGGAGCTCGGCGAAGGCCCGGCGCTGCCGATGTTCGAGAGCGGCGGCAAGAAGCTCTACGCGGAGGGCGTGGGCTTCGCCGCGGTTCGCGATGTCGCGCTCTTCCTGCGCCGGGATTCGTACGAGCGCGTCTATGGCCTGGGCTACTCGCAGACGGCGCGGTTCCTGAAGAGCTTCCTCGTGAACGGCTTCAACGAGGTCGACGGCGCGATCGTCTTCGACGCGCTGCACGTCGTGAACGCGGCCGCCGGCGGAATGCCGTTGCTCGATGCCGGGCCGGGGCCGACCTCGGTCGCCTCCGAGACGCCGGGCCACACCAACGCGGAACATCGCGGCGTGCACGAGGAACCGTTCACGTACGGCGAGGTGATGAAGGTCGCGGGGGCGAAGTACAAGAAGCTGCCGCTCGTGATGGTGAACCACACGTACAACGACTACATGGGCGGGCGAGCCGCACTCACGCGCACCGGTACCAAGGGCACGACGGACCTGCCCATTCCCGACAACGTTCGCATGTACGACATCGCGGGCGCGCCGCACACGATGTCGCGCACGAAGAATGCGGATTGCGTCGAGGGGCAGGGACAGCTCGACTGGGCGCCGGCGTTGCGCGCTCAGTTGGTGGCGCTCGACCAGTGGGTGAAGGGCAAGGCCGCACCGCCCGCGAACAAGCTCTTCGCGCTCGAGGCTCGTCCGACTGATCCGGAAGTGTTCCAGGCGCCGAAGTATCTCTCCGGTGCCGTCGTGATGGTTCCGAAGCTGGATCGCGACCACAACCCGAACAGCGGCGTGCAATTGCCGGACATCCTCGTGCCGATCGCGAGCCATGGGTACATGAACTCGCCGCTCTCGGTAATGGCTTGCAGGCAGGCGGGGACATATCGTCCCTTCGTCAAGGAAGTGCTCGAGGCGCGCTACCCGGGTGGGATCAATGAGTACATGGGGAAGATGCGGCTGGCGGTGCAGCAACTGGTCGCTGAACGGGTGTTGCTGGAGGAGGATGCCGTGGTGATTGTTAATGCGGCGGCGGAGAATCCGAGTTTTGTGCCTACAAGGCCACGGGCTCGGGGGGCTACTACGCGGAACTAAGGTCACGTAGTCACGGCCCTTAGGAAAAGGCGACCGCACCATAGTGCATTGATTGGCCGACTCCACCGATATCGGACGGTCCACTGCACGGGGCACGTTTCACCTCTAAACGAACGTTGATCTGCAACGCAGATCAATCGGCGTAGATTCTTCGGACCGTTGCTGTCTCCGAAGAATTTCATTGCCGAGGTCTAGATGAAACGGTCGATGTTCATCGCTCGCGCGATACCCGTTGCGAGTCTCACTTCGCGTGCCTTCCAAATCGGGACACTTGGTCCGAGGCTTGAATCTCGCCTCACGAACGAGTCAGAGCCAAGCCTTGTCCGTGCCGCAGGTCAGCTCGAAAAGCTCGTGCAGGAGCATCTATGAGAGTCGCTCAGATCTCGATTCGAAACTTCAGAGGAATCCGAGACGGAACACTCCTGCTTCCGAACCACGCCGTGCTGGTTGGCGACAACAACATAGGCAAGTCCACCGTTCTTGAGGCGATCGATCTAGTCTTGGGACCAGAGAGACTCGCTCGGCGACCATCGATCGACGAGCACGACTTTCATGCGGGTGACTACCTTGATCTGGAGGGCAAACCCGTACCCATCGAAATCGAGGTGGTCGTCGTTGGCCTGGGTGAGGATCAGATTGTCTACTTCAAGGATCATCTCGAGTGGTGGAAGGAAAGTACGCAAAAGCTGCTCGACAGCCCCCCAGCGGAGGCAACTGATGAACTAGATGTTGTGGCGGCCCTTCGCGTCAGGTTCCGCGGCCTCTATGAAGCCGAGGACGACGATTTCTCCGCAGAGACCTATTTCGCATCCCCGAAGAAGGACGATGGAAGTCTGGATCCGTTCCGCACGAGGGACAAACGCATTTGTGGCTTCCTTTACCTGCGCACTCTCAGAACTGGCAGCCGCGCGCTGAGTTTGGAGCGAGGCTCCTTACTGGATGTAATTCTTCGACTCGAAGAAAAGCAACTCCGCATGTGGGAGGAGATACTCGAACAATTGCGAGTGTTGCCCGTGGCCGAGAATCCAGAGATCGGAATAACAGAGGTGCTTGCGAATGTGCAGACCGCCGTTCGCGATTTCGTTCCAATGGAGTGGGCTAGCAATCCTCACATGCGCGTGTCCGATCTGACCCGGGAAACGCTTAGAAAGACGTTGACGGTCTTCATTGCGACTGGCGCAAAGCGGCTGAACGGCGCGGACTATTCAGCGCCGTTCCATCATCAAGGAACAGGGACCATCAACACGTTGGTGCTTGCCCTCCTTTCAATAATTGCCGACCTAAAGAGCAACGTGATTTTTGCGATGGAGGAGCCCGAGACAGCGATTCCGCCCCACGCACAGAAGCGGATCATCAAGAGCGTTTGCGGAAAATCGGCGCAGGCCCTCTTCACTTCTCATTCTCCCTATGTACTTGAGGAGTTTCCGCCCGAGCAGGTGGTCGTCCTAACAAGGCATGACGGCACGCTCCAAGGATTTCCGGCATGTCTTCCACCAGCGGTAAAGCCCAAGAAGTACAAGGAAGAGTTCCGGAAGCGCTTCTGTGAGGTTGTCCTCGCGCGCCACGTACTCGTCGCTGAAGGGCGTACTGAGTACGACGCCTTTCCGGAAGCGGCGCGACGCCTACATGAGTTAGACCCTGGAGGCTTTCGATCGCTAGAGGCGATGGGCGTCGCAGTGATTGACGCAGAAACCGACTCACAGATCGCACCGCTGTGCGCTCATTTTCGAAAGCTTGGCAAGACAATCTGCGCCGTCTATGACAAACAAAGTCCAACTCAGAAGGCCGAAATTGAGGCGGTCGCCGACCACAGCTTTGAGGGGCCTGGTCATGGCTTCGAAAACACGCTCCTTGACGGAACCGCAGAATCGGCGCTTCGCCGGTTTGCGAAGCGCCTGATAGATTCAGATGAGTGGCCAAATCACCTTGTGTCACAAAAACCAACACCCGCCGTTGACCTAGTCGCACTAAAAGCGTCCTTGAAGCAGTACCTCAAGTGGGCGAAGGGCAAGGGAGGTGCGGCAGATCTCTTGTCTGACTGCAGCCAGGCAGAAATGCCCCAATACGTGGTTGACGTGCTCGCCAAACTAAACGAGACGTTCGATTCGAATCAAGCCAAGTTGGCGCAAGCTCCCCTGTCTCAATCCACCTCACAGCCAGCCGTTGCCCCCAAGTCCGAAGTTGAGCCCACCCCAAGTGAGCAGTCTTCTCTCATGGCCGCTGTCAAGGCGTCTGCCACGAAGGTTGTCAGCGCTGATGTCACATCTCAAGCGCCAAAGGGAAGCGACACCTCGAAATGATCGAGGGACTCAGCACACAGAGAAAGGATCTTCTGGCAGCGCCGGGTCACCTACTGGTAATGGGAGGGCCAGGGTCGGGGAAGTCCACTATCGCTTTACTGAAAGCTAGCGCGGAATTCCAGGCAGGTGGGCTAAGCAAGCATCAGCACGTGCTTTTCCTCAGTTTTGCTCGACCGACCATTGCGAGGGTTGCCGAACTCGCAACCAAGCTCATCGACCAAGGTTCTAGGGCGTCCCTTGAGATTGGCACCTATCACGGCTTCTTCTGGAAGTTGCTGCGTAGCCACGGATACCTCATCTTCGGCCCCGGGATCATCCGAATACTTCCCCCGCCCGAAGCCGCAGTTCGACTCGCGGATATGGACAGCCGCGAAGCTCGCGAGGCTGAAAAGCTACGCTTGTTCGAGGAAGAAGGTTTCCTTCACTTCGACCTGTTCGCCACAGTAGCAACGGACCTCTTGGTCAGAAGTAAACGACTAAAACAGGTCATCTGCAAATCCTACCCAATAGTGATAGTCGATGAATTCCAAGACACCAACGAACAAGAGTGGGCTTTCATTCGTGCGCTTGGCGATTCAAGTCGCCTCATAGCCCTTGCGGATCCTGAGCAGAGAATCTATGAGTTTCGCGGAGCAGATCCAAAGCGGATCGGCGAGTTCACCGAGGCGTTCAAACCGAAGATATTTGACTTTGGCACGGACAACTTCCGGAGCAATGGACGCGACATCACTACGTTTGGAAACGATCTGCTTGTTGGCAAGGTCGCTGGGAAAACCTATCAGGACGTTACCGTCGTGCGCTATCAGTTCTATCAGGGACTAAATTCGCTATTCCCCGTAAAGGCATCGGTGATAAAGCGAATCAAGGAACTGCTAAAAGAACCCGCCAATGCGTGGTCGCTGGCGGTGTTGGTTCCCTCAAAACGCATGATGCTTCAGATTTCCGACTACCTCGACATTAAGTCGGATGGACTGCCTGCCTTGCGACACGACGTCGCACTGGACACAGAGGCGCCCGCGCTAGCCGCAATCGCGTTGGCCGGACTCTTAGAAGGCGGAAACTCGGCATCTGCTATCGCCGATCGCTTGGTCGAGGATTTGATTCAGCACATTCGTGGGCGCAAAGGCAACGAATCTCCGCCCCAAGCAGAGCTGAAACTAGCGATAGCGCTTGGCACGTTCTTGACGACGGGAGCGGTCACGGGAAAGAACCGCCGGAGAATTGTAGACAGCATTGGTACGGTTGCAGAGAAGAGGATGAGCCTCTCTCTTTCCGGCGACCCGGAGGCTGATTGGCTCGCCGTACGACGACTACTATCTGATTCTGACGCACCAGAGATTCAACAGCTCTCGGACGACGTCAAGTACCTTCGACTGCTTCACAAAGGGGCCGTGCTCCGATCTCGGCTCGGAGATCTCTGGCGACAAGGCGGCGGCTATCGAAATGCTCCGGCTGCAGTCCGAGACGCGCTGATGCAGGAACACTTCTCCTCGACTGTCCGCGATTGGCGCGGCATCCACGTCATGACGATTCACAAAGCCAAAGGCAAGGAATTCACCGAAGTAGTGATCGCCGAAGGGCTGCATCAAGGGAAGATCGTTCGGCAGAATGCGACCCCGAACGAGGTTGCTCAGGCTCGCTTGGCTTTGCGAGTAGCCGTTACCAGAGCGACGAACCATGCGACCATCCTCACCCCCAAGAGTGATCCCTGCCCGCTCTTGTGAGTGAATTGGAGTGAGATCGCGTCGAATCAATGAAGCAGTGTAAAACCAGCTATCCTTCAGTCAACACGGTCCGCTGGAGTGCTTAATGTCATCGCCCTACTCGCAAGCTGTTCGCTTCGCCGTAGTAGCCACGTTGATTGCGGTGTTCGCTTCACATACGACCTCGTCGCAAGCGCAATCCTTTCCTAGCCGCCCCATCAAACTCATCGTCGGCTTCCCCCCAGGCGGAGGCTCAGACAGCGCAGCGAGGCTCACAGCACAAGCGCTCTCCGACAAGCTAGGCCAACCGGTCGTCGTGGAGAACAAACCCGGCGCCAACACCATCATCGCCACCGAGTACGTGAAGAGCCAGCCGGCGGACGGCTACACGCTGCTCTTCGTCTCGGCGTCGTACGCGATCAACCCGAGCCTCTACAAGCTCTCGTACACGGCGGAGGACTTCATGCCGGTGGGCATCGTGGCGATCGTGCCGCTGATGCTGATCACCAACACCAAGGTTCCCGCCAAGGATGTGGGCGAGCTCGTGGCCCTCGCGAAGAAGCAGCCGGGCAAGCTCACCTACGCCTCGTTCGGGCAGGGCAGCGCCGCGCACCTGGCCGGCGAGATGTTCTCCGCCATGACGGGCACCGAGATCCTGCACGTCCCGTTCAAGGGCAGCGGCCCCGCGATCACCGAGCTGCTGGGCGGGCGCGTGACGATGATGTTCCCGGGTATCGGCTCTGCCGTGCCGCTGGTGAAGGAGAAGAAGCTGAACGGCCTCGCCGTCTCCACCCGCAATCGCGTAGCCTACCTGCCCGACATCCCGACCGTGGCCGAATCCGGCGTGCCCGGCTTCGAGATCGCGACGTGGGAATGCATCCAGGCGCCCATCGGCACGCCCATCGACGTCATCGCCAAGCTCAACGCCGCGCTTCGCGAAGTGCTGGCCACCAAGGAGCTGCGCGACAAGCTGATCGCCCTCGGCATGGAGCCCGACGGCACCAAGACCCCCATCGCCACCGCGCGATTCATCCAGCTCGAGGCGGAGAAGTTCGCCAAGCTCGTGAAGGACCGCAAGATCAAGGTGGACTGATGGCCGCGCACGTCACGGTCATCGGCGGGGGCATCGTCGGGGTTTGCTCGGCCGCGTTCCTGCTGCGCCAGGGCTTCGCGGTCACGCTGATCGAAGCGGGCGAGATCGGCGAGGGAACCTCGTTCGGCAACGCGGGCAACATCAGCCCCGGCTCCGTCGTCCCGTATCTCATTCCCGGCATCCTCCGCGAAGCGCCGAAGTGGCTCCTCGACAAGGAAGGTCCGCTCGTCGTGCGCCCGAGCTACTTCCTCAACGTGTTGCCGTGGTTCATCGCGGCCGCGAAGGAAGCGAAGGTCGAGAATGCGCTAAAGACCTCGCGTGCGATGCGCGAGCTGCACCGCGGCACGTTCGACGCGTACGCCGAACTAACGCGCGGAACCGAAGCCGAAGCGTTGATCGACCGTTGCGGACAGCTCCACGTCTCCGAACGCGAGGGTTACGCAAAGGGCTCCGAACTCTCGCAGTTCATGCGCGAGGCGGCCGGCATCAAGGTCATCGCCATCAACGGCGACGAAGTGCGCGAAGCCGAGCCCACGCTCGCACCGATCTACAAGAGCGGCCTGCTCCTTCCCGACAATGGCCGCGTGAAGAACCCGCACCAGTTGTGCACCATCCTCGCGAAGGAAGCCGAGAAGGCCGGTGCCACGATCGTGCGCGGCAAGGTCACATCCTTCCTCACCGACGGGAAGCACGTGCAGTCGCTTGTCGTAAACGATTTGTTGATGCCGGTCGATCGCCTCGTCATCGCGGCCGGCGTCGGTTCGCGCAAGCTCGCGAAGGCGCTGGGCATCGAAGTGCCGCTCGAAGCCGAGCGGGGCTATCACATCACCGTGATGGATTCCAACGTGATGCCCAAGGTGACGGTCACCAACCGCGACCTCGCCTTCGCCTGCGCGCCGATGAACATGGGCCTGCGCGTGGCGGGCACGGCGGAATTCGCGGGCGTGGATTCGGAGCCCAACTGGGAACGCACCGAGCTTCTCAAGCGCCAGGCCGTGCGGATGTTCCCGATGCTGAAGCTGGAGAACGTCACGCGGTGGGCCGGCGATCGTCCTTCGTTCCCGGATGGATTGCCCGCGCTTGGCGCCGCGCCCGGCTACGACAATGCGTACTTCGCGTTCGGCAACGGGCACTTCGGCATCACGGGCGGCCCGGTGATGGGCAAGCACATCGCGGAGATCGTCGCGGGGAAGAAGCCCGGCATCGATGTGACGCCGTATCGGCCGAGCCGGTTCCTTGGGTCGTAGCTTCCTCGCCGGCCTCGCGCTGGCCTGTTCATTCGCCGCGCTGGCCGAAGAGCCTCGCGTCGTGGGCACCGTCTTCGAAGTGTCGAGCGATTCAGGCAAAGCCTACGTGGCCGCCTCCAACCACGGTGCCAGCCCGGTGGCGCTCGAGTTGAACACCACCACTCGCCAGGCGCTCGCGGGCCGTGCTGGACCTCATGCTCTCCGGTGACCTGGAAGGCGCCTACCGCTTGAGCCGCACGTATGACTGCGCGACCGAGCTCAAGGCTTCCGTCTGCGCGAAGATCGTCGAAGGCCGGAATCCCTTCATGGCCGAGCGCATCGACGCGATCGTGAAGAACGGCAAGCGGCCCTTCGTGGTCGTGGGCGCCATGCACCTGTCCGGGCCCGCGAGCATCCTCTCGGAGCTCGAGAAGAAGGGCTACAAGGTCCGCAGGCTGGACGCCGACCCGAAGCGGTAGCGTCTACTTGCCCCGCGTCACGTTCTTGCAGTCGATGGTGCCTTCCATCTTCACGCCATCGGCCGTGGTCGCAGCGAACGTCACGGTTGCCGTCGCACCCTTGTCGTCCACGGTGACCTTCCCGCTCCCACCCTTCATCCGCGAATCCGAACGCGTATCGACGGTGTAGGTCGCGCTGCGGCTCATCAACGGCCCGAAGCCCACGACGATGAGGAAGTTGTCGCTCTTCTTCGCATCCGGAAGAATCAACTGGAGGCTGTTGAACTTCTTCGGGTCCTTGTCCTTCGGGTTCGAGAGTTGATTCCCGAACGAGCCCGCGCCCGTGAGGCCTGCGCTACAGCCCCCGCGATCGGCGGTCGCCTCGTGCTTGCCCGCGTTGGGTCCGCCCGTGATGGTGAGCTGCACGGTCTCCGTCACCTGGGCGAGGGCGGTGGTCGAAAGGATCGTGAAAGCAGCGGCGGCAAGGACTCTCATGGCGGGACTCCGGATCGGGAATGGCGAGAGTGTATATATTTCGGAACCCGAAGGAGGATCCATGTTTCGTACCCTGACCCGCGCCGCATTCCTCGCCCTCGCCTGCACTTCGGCCCTCGCCGCCGATCCGCCCTACGACCTGCTGATCAAGAACGGGCGCATCGTCGACGGCACCGGCAGCCCCTGGTATCGCGCGGATCTCGCCGTGCGCGGCGACACGATCGTGAAGATCGCGCCGACCATCGATTCACCCGCGGTACGAACCGTCGACGCGAAAGGCGCGGCCGTCGCGCCCGGCTTCATCGACGTCCACACGCACGCCTCGCGCGGGATCTTCCAGGTGCCGACTGCGGACAACTACATCCGCCAGGGCGTGACCACGATCATGGAAGGCCCCGACGGCCAATCGCCGGTGCCGCTGAAGCCCTTCCTCGACAAGCTCGAGGCACTTCCGAAGTCCATCAACATCGGCAGCTTCATCGGCCACGGTGACGTGCGCACGAAGGTGCTGGCCCATGAGAACCGCCACGCGACGCCGGCGGAGATGGAGCAGATGAAGGCGCTGGTCGTGCAAGGCATGCGCGATGGCGCGTTCGGCTTGAGCACCGGGCTCTTCTACACGCCGGCCAATTTCGCGCCGCTCTCCGAAGTGATCGACCTGGAAAGGGTTTCGGGCGCGATGGGTGGCGTACACACCTCGCACATGCGCGACGAGGCCGCGGGCGTGGTGCAGAGCGTGAAGGACACGATCGCCATCGGCGAGCAGGGCAAGCTCCCCACGCAGATCTCGCACCACAAGATGATCGGCAAGGCGAACTGGGGCAAGAGCGTAGAGACGTTGAAGCTGATCGACGAAGCTCGTGCGCGCGGCGTCGACGCCACCATCGACCAGTATCCATACACGGCGTCCAGCACCACCGTGGAAGGCGCGTTGCTCCCCGCATGGACGCGCGAAGGCGGGCGCGAAGGGATGGTGAAGCGGCTCAAGGACCCGGCGATGCGCGCCAAGATCCGCGCCGAAACCGAAGACCTCCTCGTGAACGAGCGCGGCGGCGGGGACGCGAACAACGTGCAGATCGCGAGCTGCGACTTCGACATGTCGCTCGCCGGCAAGCGCCTGGGCAACATCACGAAGGAACGCGGCCTCGAGCCCACAATGACGAACGCGGCCGAGACGGTGCTGTGGCTGGTGGAGACGGGACGTTGCCGCGGGATCTTCCACGCGATCGACGAGGGCGACCTCGTGCGGATCCTGGCCCACCCCGCGACGATGATCGCCTCCGATGGCGAGGTGCCGATCTTCGATCGCGGCTCACCGCACCCGCGCAGCTACGGCACGTTCGTGCGCGTGCTGGGCCTCTACACGCGCGAGAAGAAGGTCATCTCGCTCGAAGACGCGGTCCGGAAGATGAGCTCCTATCCCGCCGCGCGCATCGGCCTCGTGGATCGTGGCGTCCTGCGGCCCGGGATGAAAGCCGACATCGTGGTGTTCGATCCGAACACGGTCGCGGACCAGGCGACGTACGAGAAGCCGCACCAGTACCCGGTGGGCGTGAACCAGGTCGTGGTGAACGGGCGCGTCGTGTTCGAAAACGGAGCGATGACGGCGGAGCGGCCGGGAAAGGTCGTGTACGGACCCTCCCGCCAGCTCCCGTGATGACCTCTCGCTACGTCAGGCCAGCGTCGCCTTCAGCGTAATCTCGGGCACCGCGGCCAGCGCCTTGGAAAGCGGGCAGCCCTTCTTGGCGCCTTGCGCGAGCTCGTCGAACTGCGGCAGCGTGATGCCCGGGATCGTCGCGGTGAGTTCGAGCGCGATGCGGTCGATCTTGAAGCCATCGCCATCCTTCGCGAGGCGCACCGCCGCGGTGGTGTCGATCTTCTCCGTCTTGAAACCCGCCTTGTCGCACGCGAACGAGAACGCCATCGTGAAGCACGCAGCGTGCGCGGCGGCCAGGATCTCCTCGGGGTTCGTTCCGCGCCGGTCGTCCTCGAAGCGGCTGCCGAAGCCGTAGGGGTATTCCTTCAGCGCCGCGGTTTGCGTGCTGATCTTGCCGACACCGGCCTTGCCGCCGCCTTCCCAATGAACGGTTGCCGTCTTCTCGATTCCAGCCATGGTCTTCTCCTTGTGGGGGTTGGGGTGCGTGCCTGCGCGATTGTGTGATGGAATTGGACATCCCGCAGGCCGGAAAGATCGCGTCCGAATGACGATTCTCGAGAACATCCTCTGGCGTTCGTTGAGTGGAACGCACGCGCACCTCACTGCCGGCACTGCCAGCGCCCGCCGCTATGCGCGTGGCTATTCTCCCCTGATCGGTTTTGCCGATCCGCGGAATCCGGATTGGGCCGGCCTCGCCCCGCACTGCGCGCCCGGCGAGAAGTTCTATTGCGCGGATTGGTCCGGGCCGGAACCGAAGGGCTGGACGATCCACGTCGATGCATCGATGTGCGCAATGCTCTGGGAGGGTGCGAAGCCCGAGGCCGATCCGACTCTCGAGCCCATGCGGCTCGGGCCTTTTCACGTCCCGCAGGCGATGCGCCTCACCGAGCTCACCAGGCCCGGCCCGTTCGCGGAGCGCACCGTCGAGCTGGGCGAATGGTTCGGCGTTTTCGAGAACGGCCAGCTCATCGCGATGGCGGGCGAGCGCCTGCAAGCGGGCAATCTGCACGAAGTGAGCGGCATCTGCACGCACCCGGACCACCAGGGCCGCGGGCTCGCGAAGCGGCTCACCGATCTCATGATCCGAACGCAAATGGAGCGCGGTGAGGTGCCGTTCCTGCATGTTGCATCAGCCAATACGCGCGCGCGGGCTCTCTACGAACGCATGGGCTTCCGGCTCGACCGCGAGGTGCCAATGCGAGTAGTGTCTCGGAATGCCTAGCCCCCGCCCCTCGCTGATCCGCCTCACCATCGCCGTGGTTCTCGTGCTCCTGTTCGTCGCGAACTCGGGGATCCTCAAGGCGCAGACGCTCGAAGTCACGAAGGAGCAACTCGAGCGCAACAAGAAGAACGTGATCGCGTTCTACGACATGGCCACCAACCAGTCGAACCCGCGCGGGGCGATCGAGAAGTACGCCGGCGCCACGTACATCCAGCACAACCCGGAAGTGGGCGACGGCAAGGAAGCCTTCATCGCCTACTTCGAGAAGGCCGCGAAGGACTATCCGACCAAGCGCTTCGAGTTCAAGCGCGTGCTCGCGGAAGGCAACTTGGTCGCGGTGCACACGTACTCGATCTTCCCGGAGTACTGGAACTGGACGCGCCGCGAATGGGCCGGCGTGGACATCTTCCGCGTGGACGCCGACGGCAAGGTCGTGGAGCACTGGGACGCGGTGCGGCCGATTCCTTCTTCTTCCGAGAACAAAAACGGGATGTTCTAGTGCGCCGACTGGTGACGGCCCGGCTCGACCTCGAGCCGCTCATGCGGACGCACGCGCGCGAGATGTTCGCGGCGCTCTCCGATCCCGCGATCTACCTCTACACCGACGAGGCCCCGCCCGTCTCCGTCGCAGCGCTTGCGGAACGCTACGCGAAACTCGAGTCGCGCCACTCGCGTGACGGCTCCGAGCTCTGGCTGAACTGGGTGGTGCGCGAAGCGTCTTCCCACGAAGTGGCGGGCTTCGTGCAAGCGACCGTCATGGCCAACCGCAGCGCATACGTGGCGTTCGTGATCGCGCCCTCGCAGCAGCGCAAGGGCTACGCGCGCGAAGCCACCGACGTGATGATCCGGGAGTTGCGCGAGACGTACGGCGCGAAGTCCCTGCTCGCGAACGTCGACCGGCGCAATGTCGCGTCGATCGCCCTCGTGAAATCGCTCGGATTCGAGGAGATCCCCGGCGCGGATCGTCCGGGGGATCAGTTGTACGAAGCCTAGTTCGGCTTCGAATGCACGTGCGCCAGCATCTCGTGCACCTGGTACGTCATCACGGCGAGGTATCCCACCAGCGCGAGGTAGAGCGCCCCGTAGGTCACCTTGTGTTCCGTGCTCACGCCGTAGTAGATCGCGTTCTCCGGCGCCTTCGGGTCGTACTTGAAGGCGCGCATGAGCTGCGGCGCGGCGAGGATCGCCACCAGGATCAGCATCGGACTCGGGCGCCAGAAGAAGAGCGCGACCAGGATCGGCACGCCCGCGAACCACACGCGCGGCGAGAGGACGGCCGTGACGCGCCCGCCGTCGAAGGGCGAGAGCGGAATCATGTTGAAGAGGTTCAGGAAGAATCCCGCGTACGAGAGGGCCAGCAGCAGGTCGCTGTCGTAAGACCGCGCGAAGAGATAGCAGATGAGCGCCGCCGCCGTTCCCGCCAGCGGCCCCGCGACGCCGATGTACGCCTCCATCTCCGCGTCGTGCGGGAGATCCTTCAACTGGATCCACGCGCCGACGAAGGGAATGAAGGTCGGGGCGCCGACGTCGAGGCCGCGCTGCCGGGCCGCGATGAAGTGCCCCATCTCGTGCACGAAGATGAGTGCCACGAATCCCACCGCATACCACCAGCCGAAGATGAGCGCGTAGGCGAACACCGAGATCAGCATCGTGCCCCCGGTGAGCGCGACCTTGCCCAGCTTGCCGGCCGCGAAGAGCGCGGCGAGGATCTTCAGCACCGGCTCACTCCTCCTTCTTGCCCTTGAAGAACTTGAGGAACGCCGCGCCCAGCGCGAAGGCGCCGAGTGCGATCACCTTGGCGAACTTCACCGCGAACGCGGCGATGAGCGCGAAGAGACCGAGCTTCTTCGCGGCGACGCCGCCCACCAGCGCGGCGAGGCCGTACTCGGCGATGTGGTCCGTGGACGCGTTGAAGTCCGCGTACTTCTTGCCGCCCTCGAATTCCAGCGCGGCGAGGAGCTCCTTCGCGATGGGCTTTTCCTTCGCGATCGAACCCATGTCGGTCACGAAGTTCAGGCTGATGTAGCCCTCGCGCCCGAGCAGGTAGGTGTTGTAGTTCACGCCGCGCTCGGAATCCGGAGTCGGGTTCTTGTCCTTCGACTCGAGCGCCCACACGAGGCGGTGGGTGGCCGCGTCGTACGCCGGCTTCTCGACCCAGCCCACGATCTGCATCTCGGGGAAGCCCTTGGCGCGCCGCTCCGCGTTCGAGGCCTCGGTGCCTTCCTTGATCTGGTCGAGCATCTCGTCGGCCTTCCAGTCCTTCGCGTCATCGTCCTTGATGTAGCCCGAGGAAATGAAGCGCGTCACGGCCATCCATTGCCCGGCGTCCGCATCGGACGGGAAGATCATGCCCAGCGTGTCGTTGCCGGGGCGGTTGCCCATGGCCTTCAGCATGCGCGTGGCTTCCGCGGCGGGGATGAACACGTAGCCCTTCGGCAGGTGCAGCGTGGCCTGGGCGCCCAGCTTCACGTCCTTCGGGCCTTCCTGCATCGCGGCCCTCGCGGCATCCTGCGCCGCCTTCATTTCGGCCTTCGCGGCGTCGGTGGGTTGCTGGGCCTGCGCGGCCGCGGCGAACGACAGGGCGAGAATGGCGCCCCGGATGATCTTGAACACGATTGAATCTCCCCTTGGATCTCTAAACTTTGGTTTAAGAAACGACGTTGCACTTCTTGCCTTGCTGACCGGTCGCGTCACTTTCGCTGCCGATTTTCGACACCTGTTGACCGCGCCTGTCAGCCGACACGTTCTCTTCGGAAATGATGTCGCCACAGAGGGAGAATCGACTTCCAGCGGCACTATAATTCAACCCTCTTCCGAACGACCAATGCATCCGAAACATGACTCGCACCACGATCGCAGCCGCAGTTTCCGCATTCGCATCCCTCTTCGCAACCCTTCCCGCGATGGCGGCCGATGAGCCTGCCGAGATCTTTTCGCGCAACGTGCGCTATCACACCACCTATGTCGTGAACCCGGACGGCTCCGGCACGACGACCGTCGACCAGGCCGTGAAGATCGTCCACGAGAAGGTGCTGGAACGCATGAAGCGCGCCGGCGTGAGCTACAGCACGAGCGTGGAACGCGCCGAGATCCTCGAGGCGTACACGCTCAAGGCCGATGGCCGGCGCATCGACGCACCGAAGTCCAACTACCAGCTCGACATCAACAAGGGCAGCGAGTCCGGCGCGCCCGCGTTCTCGGACCGCACGCAACAGACGGTGATCCTCCCCGACGTGGCGGTGGGTGACACGGTCGTCTTCGTCTATCGGACGACGCAGACCGAGCCGCTCTTCCCCGGTCACTTCTCCGTGACCGAGCAGTTCTCGCGCAGCTACCCGTACGACGACGTGAAGGTACGCATCGACGCACCCGCCGGCCTGTGGACGCAGCATGCCGTCACCGAGATGACGGAGACGCTCAACGAGACCCGGGATGGCCGCAAGGTCGTCGAGTGGACCTGGAAGAATCCGCAGCCGATGAAGGACAAGCGCCGCAACTACACCGCGTATGACCCGGACAAGCAACCGGGCTTCTCGTATTCGACGTTCCGCACCTACGGCGAGATCTCCGCGGCCTACGGCGAGCGCGCTCGTCCCAAGGCCGTGGTGAGCGATCGCGTGAAAGTCCTCGCCGACGAAGTGACGAAAGGCAAGACCGGCGCGCGCGAGCAGGCCCGTGCGCTCTACGAATGGGTCGCGACCAACATCCACTTCGCGGGCAACTGCGTCGGGGTCGGCGCGGTCGTGCCGCGGGACCAGGCCTTCGTGATCGACAACAAGATGGGCGACTGCAAGGACCACGCGACGCTGCTGCAGGCGATGCTCGCGGCCAAGGGCATCGTGAGCACGCAAGCGCTCGTGAACGCGGGCTCGGTCTACCGCCTGCCGAAGGTGCCCGTGCTCTCGCGCGTGAACCACGTGATCGTCTACGTGCCGTCGCTGGACCTCTACCTCGACTCCACGTCGTCGTCGACGCCCTTCGGCATGCTGCCCTCGCCCGACGTGGACAAACCCGTGCTACTGGTGGACGGCTACAAGGACGGGATGCGAACGCCGCCGGCCCGCTCCGACCGGAGCAAGACGCACATGAAGACGGACGTGACCATCAAGCCCGACGGCTCGGTCACCGGCACCGTGCAGGTCAACTCCACGGGCGACTTCGCCGCGACCGCCCGCAGCGCCTATCGGGACCTGAGCGAGCAGCAGATCGAAGAGGTGATGAAGCGCATGTACAAGCGCAACAACAAGACCGGCTTCGGCAAGATGGTCTCCGACGATCCGAAGCCGCTCCTCGATACCTTCGAGTACAAGGTGCAGTTCGAGTTCGAGGACTACACGCGCATGCCCGGTCCGGGCGCGTTCTCGATCGGCCAGTTCTACTACGGCGAGGGTTCCATCTCCATGTTCGCGGGCGCCGTGGACGAAGACGACGGCGTGGGAGTCGAGGAGACGGCCTGCTCCGGCGGCACCGTCATCGAGGAATACACGTACCACTTCCCGAAGGGGATGAAGGTGCTCGCCACGCCGAAGAACGCGACGGCCACCAACAAGTGGGCGACGTTCCGCTCGACCTACCAACTGAAGGGCAACGTGCTGCACGTGAAGCGTGAGGTGGTGGACAAGACGGATCGCAACGTCTGCCCCGGCACGATCGTGGCCGATTTCGCGGCGCTCCACCGCGTGGTGGCCCAGGATCTCAAGGCACAGGTCGTCTACCAGTAGGGACGTCAGGAAGCCGCGTCGATCGCGTCGTAGAGCACCTGCAGGTCGAAGGCCACGTCGAGCAGCTGGCCGTTCACGAAGATGCCCGGGGTCGAACGCACGCGGCTCTGTCGTCCGACCCGATACTGTTCGCGGATCTTTTCGACGTACGCCTGGCCATTCATTTCCCGCTCGAAACGCTTCGCTTCGAGACCGACCTCGCGTGCGTAGCCGTTCAGGTCCGTACGCGTGAGCTTTCCCTGGCGGCGGTAGAGGAGATCGTGCATCGGCCAGAATTGCCCCTGGGCCGCGGCGCATTCGGAGGCCTCGGCGGCGGCCAGTGCGTGCGGATGGACGTCCTCGAGCGGAAAATGGCGGAACGCGTAGCGCACCTGGCCGCCATACCGGGCCAGCATGAGACGGATGCCGGGCGCCGCCTCCGCGCAGTAGGGGCATTCGAAGTCGGCGTACTCGACGACGGCGATCGGCGCGTCGGGTGAACCGAGGGCGTGGTCGGATTCGTCGATCGGATGCACCAGGCTGGGTTTGCGGTGGGCCATTCCCTATTATGACCAGTGGTCTATGCTGTCGGTGAATCCTAAACCCCGAGGAGCAAATCCATGTCCCAGGAATCCGAACTCTCCTCCGCCAAAGCGCAACTCCTCGAGGATTTCGGCAAGGTGGTCGCCGATACCGAGGCGCTGCTGCGCTCCCTCGCGAACGTGAGCGGCGACAAGGCCGAGGCGATGCGCGAAGCCGTGGAGGCCAATCTCGATTCGGCGAAGGCTCGCCTGCGCGAGTTGCAAGGCACCGTGGCGGACAAGGCCTCCGGTGCCGCGCGCGAGGCCGACGCCTACGTGCACGAGAACCCGTGGACCGCGATCGGCATTGCCGCCGCGGTGGGCGTCATCCTCGGGATGGTGATCGGCAGCCGACGCTAGATGGACGAAACGCCCAAGGCGCCGGGCGCCGGCGCCACGCTGCTCGCCCTCATCGGCACGCGCATCGAGCTGCTCGGCATCGAGGTGCGCGAGGAGGCCCTGCACGTGCAGCGCTTGCTCGTGCTCGGCGTTGTCGCGGCTTTCGTGCTCGGTGCGGCGCTGGTGATGGCCGGGATCTTTGTCGCCGCGGTGTTCTGGGAACGCTATGGCCTGCTGGCACTGGGGGCCGTCACGGCTCTTTATGCGATTGTCGGGATCGCCGTCCTGATGCGCGTGCGATCGATTGCGTACCGCCGCGCGGGACCGTTCCAGGCCACGCTGCATGAACTCGAGGAGGACCTGCGTGCTCTCCGGGAAAAATGAACTCGCGCTGAGGAAGGAACTGCTGCTCGTGCAGTCGGCCCTCCACCGCGCCCAGTTGAAGTACGAGATCGTCGCGCTCCGCGAGAAGGTCACGATTGGATCGGGCTGGATCTCGCGCGTGCTGACGATCGTCTCGATCGCTCGGACGGTGTTCTCGTTCGTTTCGCTCTTGAGGAGGTAGCAAGTTAGGGGTCAGACCCCTAACTCCGAAATCGGGGTCAGGGTAGAAATATCATCACGCGGCAAATTGCCGCGAAAGATATTTCTACCCTGACCCCGATTTCGATTTACTTGAAGAACTCCACGAGCTTCGGGATCACCTGCGCGGGCGCTTCGTCGATGAGCCAGTGGCCGGAGCCTTTCACGATCATGCCGTCGACGCTGGTGGCGACCATCTTGCCCTGCGTGACGAGGAAATCGCCGCCCGACTTCTCGCCACCGAGCACCAGCATCGGCATGGTGAGCTTCGTCTTGGCGAAGACGGCGTTGTCCTTCGCGTCCTGGTCGAAGTTGCGGAAGACCTCCATGCCGGCCTTCATGGCGCCGGGGAGCTTGTATTTCTTCACGTAAAACTGCCGGTCCTTCTCCGAGACGGACTTCGTGCCGTCCGCGGCGAAGTCGTTCCAGAAGTGCTCGAAGTACACGCGCTCACGGCCATCGACGAGGGCCAGCGGCGTCTTGCCGTAGAAGTGGAAGTGCCAGAGGTCCTTCAGCAGGAAAAGGTTCGTGGTGTCGCCCACGCCCGGGATGAACGCATCGAGCAGTGCGATGCGATCGACTTCCGTCGGGTATTGCGCGGCGTACGCGTAGGCCACCATCAGCCCGATGTCGTGCCCGACCACGCCGGCCTTCTTGATGCCGAGCGACTGGGCGAGCGCATGGATGTCCTGCGCCATCGACTTCTTGTCGTAGCAGCACTCGGGCTTCGCCGAATCGCCGAAGCCGCGCAGGTCGGGCGCGATGACGAGGCGCGTCTTGCCCAGTTCGGCCATGAGCGGGCGCCACATGTGGCTGTTCTGCGCGTAGCCGTGCAGGAGGATCACGGGCTCGCCCTTGCCGGCGACGAGGTAGTGCAGCTTCACGCCGTTCACGGTGGCGTATTTGTCCTCGATCTTCAGCTTCGCGTCCGCGGCAATGGCGGGGGCGGCGAGGAACGTGGCGAGGGCGAACAGGATGCTTGTTGCAGTGGCGCGCATGACGACTCCGTTTGTTAGATGCTTTGACTACTGCGCCCGAGCCTGCGCTCGAGCGTTTCGACGCCGTTCTTCACGCCGTCCATGTTCGGGTTGACCGCGAGCGCCCGGCGGCCATAGCGGAGCGCGCGTTCGTAGTCTTCCAGCTCCATGTAGATCTGGAAGTAGCCGGCGAGCGCACCGAAGTGATAGGGATTGCGCTTCATCACTTCGTCGCAATCGGCGAGGGACTTCTCGTACTCGCCCATCATGAAGTGGACCGTGGCGCGCTTGTTCCACGCCTCGGCAAAGGCGGGCTTCATCTGGATGATGCGGGTGAAGGTCTCGACGGCTTCGTCTCCGAGCCCCGCGGCCATCTGCTGCATGCCCTTCCGGTAGAGCGCGTCCACGTTCTTGTCGCCGGAACGTTCCCAGATTTTCCAGAGGGATTGCTCGGCGTACGCGCGCGCTTCCTCGTCGTCATCGCGCAACTCCTTCACGAGCGCGGTCACATCCGCCATCACGCCCACCTCGCCCAGGCGCGCGGCGGCCTCGCGGCGCTTGGCGGCATCGGCGTCGGTCAGGCGCTGCAAGGCTTGCGTGCGGCTGAGCGGCGGCTGGGCGATGGCCGCACCAGAAAAGAGCGCCGCCGCGAGCAGGATGCAGGCCGGGATTCGGAGCGGATTCATCCACCAAATCTACACCGAAAGCGGTCACGCCCGTGAGGATGGGTGAACAGCAGGGAACTCCTCCGCACGAATGCATTTTCATACACTCAAAACTATTGAGCGTATGAAAAGGCATTCTCGGCGGGACGACCTGTCCTCCCTGGGTCACTGGATTCCCGCCTTCGCGGGAGCGACGAATTCCTCGCGGAAACGCCGAATCCCTCGCGGGAACGCCGAACCTTTGAATAAGTAGGCGATAAGTAGCACCCCTCCCCCCAGGATGCGTTCGACGGCAACGAGCCGTGGATACCTGGAGGGTTGGACGATGGACATCGATGTGTTTTCGCCCCGCGAGCTGGGGACCGTCTTCAACGCGTTGCGCACGTCGCTGAATCCCGGCGGCCCGCTCGCGCTCGACGAAAAGGTTTTCCTGGAAACGTACGCCGGGATCACCGGCTACGCGCTGCCCCCGGGTGGCCCGATGCCGATCGCGGCGCGCGACGTCGCCATCGAAGGGGCGCACGCCCGCAAGAGACTGATCCAGCTCTGCGCGATCGCCGCGATGCTGGCCCGGCCCGTGAGGCCGGCCTCGGTCGCGTTCGTCCAGGAGCTGGCGCGTCACCTCGGGGAGCGCGACACGGTCACCGACGTGCTCGAAGCGCTCGTGAAGGGCCGGCACCTGAGCATCCGGATGATCGCGATGCGCCGCGCGTTGCGGGCCATGACGAAGGAGGCGTATCGCAGCGAGGGCGCGATGGGCGTCGTGCGACTCCTGGGTGCGATGTTCCTGAAGGCATCGGTCAATCGCGACAAGCTCTGGAACTACAAGCGCCTGGGCCTGCTCCCCGAAGGAACGCTGGGCCGCGAGTACTGGAAGCACCTCACGCAGAACGGCTTCGGTGCACCCGGCGAGCCCGGAGGCATTCCCGAATCGGTGGCGTACCACGACGTCGGTCACGTGCTGGCGGGCTACGACACGACGCCGCAGGGTGAGATCCAGCAGGGCAGTTTCCAGGCGGGGAACCGGCGCGAGGATGGCTTCTTCTTCCTGCAGTTCGTGATCCTGCAATTCCACCAGGGCGTGAAGGTCTCGCCGGCGACCGGCGCTCAGACCGGCTGCTTCGATCCGCGCGCGGTGCTCTGGGCACTGCATCGCGGCGCGCAGTGCAACGTCGACATCACGCACCAGTGGGACTTCTGGCCGCTGATGGCGCTGCCGCTCGAGGAAGCGCGCGCGAGGTGCGGACTCCTCGGGCGGCTGCCGATGGCGCTCGCGGCCTAGCGGATCACTCGAGCGGCAGGAACGCGTCCACGGAAAGATAGCGCTCGCCCGTGTCGTAGTTGAAGCCGAGCACCTTCGCATTCGCACCGAGGTCGGGAAGCTTCTGCTTGATTGCCTGCAGCGTGGCGCCCGAGGAGATGCCGACGAACATGCCTTCCTCGCGCGCGGCGCGGCGTGCCATTTCCTTGGCGTCGTCGGGAGCCACGAGGATCACGCCGTCGAGGAGGCTCTTGTCGAGATTCTTCGGGATGAAGCCCGCGCCGATGCCCTGGATCGGGTGCGGCGAGTGCGTGCCGCCGGAGATCACGGGCGAGAGCGTGGGCTCGACCGCGAAGACCTTCAGCTTCGGCCACGCCTTCTTCAACACTTGCGCGCAACCGGTGATGTGGCCGCCGGTGCCCACTCCGGTGATGAGCGCGTCGAAGCCGTCGGGGAAGTCGGCGAGGATTTCCTTCGCCGTGGTCTTCACGTGCACGTCGATGTTCGCGGGGTTCTCGAACTGCTGCGGGATCCATCCGCCCGGCGTGTTCGCGAGGATCTCCTGCGCCTTCGCGAGCGAGCCCTTGATGCCTTCGGCACGCGGCGTGAGCACGAGTTGCGCGCCGTACGCGATCATCAGGCGGCGGCGTTCGAGCGACATGCTGTCGGGCATCGTGAGGATGCACTTGTAGCCTTTCACCGCCGCGACCATTGCGAGGCCGATGCCGGTGTTGCCCGACGTCGGCTCGATGATCGTCCCACCCTTGGCGAGCTTGCCGCTCGCTTCGGCTTCTTCCACCATCGCGAGCGCGATGCGGTCCTTGATCGAGCCGCCGGGGTTGGCGCGCTCGCTCTTGATCCACACTTCCGCGGACCCGAACAGGCGGTTGATGCGGATGTGCGGCGTGTTGCCGATGGTTTGGAGGATATTGGTGGCTTTCATGGTTTCTCCTGGCAAGAATGGCTGCGGCCATCGTACATTGACGGAACCCTCGACGCTGTCGGGAGTCTGATCACGATGAATCTTCGCATTGCCCCGCTGGTCCTCTCGTTCCTGCTCGCCGCCTGTGGCGGTGGCGGCGGTGGTTCGTCCGCGCCGACCGTGCCGCCAGTCACGGTCCCGCCCTACGTCTCGGCGCCCGATTGCTCGCCGACGACGAACCTGATCTCCGAAGCCGCCGATGCGCCGAAGAACATCACGTTCATGCGCGTGCAGCACATGGGCGACCTCGGCACGGCCGAGCTCGCGGGGCAGATCTCCAACGTGATCACGTGGCCGGTGGGCGACTACACCGGGTTCTATCCGCCCGACGCGGTGGCCACCGGGGCGCAGCGCGGGTATCGGGATGCGCCTCCGCCCGTCGCCTCGAGCGCGTTCCAGTTCCTGTGCGGCGGCGCGGGCTTCCTCATCAACACGTTCCAGTTCAACCACACGTTGCCGCTCACGGGCGAAGGGCCGAGCGTGAGCGTCGCGCGGGAGCCTTCGCCGCAACCGGTCGTGTTCTCGGGGCCGGGCGCCACGCTCACCATCGAGGCCATGGTCAACCTGAAGCACGCGGCCTACCAGGGGCCGCATACGGTCGAGGGCACCGCGCAACTGAGCTTCTTCTACAGCGTGCGGGACGTGACCACGAACACCGACCTCGGGCACATCATCCAATTCTTCGACAGCCGGCCGATCGGCGTCGGCGGCACGGGCTCCGAGACCATCGGCTCCGATGGCGTGATCGCCTTCGCGAGCAGCCCGATGCTCGCGAGGGATTCGGCCGGGGCGCCGGTGCGCTACATCGTGGTCGGCCCGGGTTCGGACACGATGCACACCGTCGACGCGTGGAACCGGCCGATCCTCTTCCGCGCCCAGGTTCCCTACGAGAATTTCCGCCAGATGCTGCTGCGTATGAAGAGCGGTCCGCTGCCCAACATCTCCACGCGGCCGGAGGACTATCGCGTTCCGCTCTTCGGTGTTCTCGTCGAAGTCTTTCCCGGCACGGGCTCTGACCACAACGTGACGTTCGGCGGGAGTGTCACCGACATGCGACTGTCCGGCGGATGAAGATGAATAAAGGGGTCAGACTCCTTTATTCGTGACTGTCCTTCGCGAATAAAGGAGTCTGACCCCTTTATTCATCCCCTAACGTTCTGGAAGGGGAATCCACTCGGTTTCGCCGGGGATAGTGCCCATCGCCTGGTTGGCCCACGCGACCTTGGCCGCCTCGATGCGATCCTTGCGGGAAGAGACGAAGTTCCACCACATGTGGCGAGGGCCGTCGAGCGGGGCGCCGCCGATCACCATGTAGCGCGCCTTGCCGGTCGAGGTGATGCGCACGTCGTTGCCGGGCTCGAGGACGGCGATCGTTCCGGCCTTCACGTCCTCGCCATCCACTTCCAGCGGAGCGTCCAAAGGGTAGATCGCGCGCTCGGCCATCCCGTCGCCGAAATCACCCGGTAATGTGAAGAGTCCACCCTTCGTGGAGATGTCGAGGTACTGGGTCGGCGCGAAGGTCTTCACCGGGGAGCGCAGGCCGTCGAACGCCCCCACCAATACGCGAACGGTCGTGACGCCATCCTTCCAGACGGGAATGTCGGCGGCCGGAGCGTGCTGGAACGAAGCCGGCACTTGCTCCGAAGCCACGGGCAGCGCCACCCAGAGCTGCAATCCGTGGATACGCCGCGTGATCCCGCGGAGATTTTCGGGAGCGCGTTCGGAATGCACGATGCCGGAGCCCGCGGTCATCCAGTTCACGGCGCCGGGTTCGATGCGCTGCACGATGCCGAGGCTGTCGCGGTGCAGCATCGCGCCTTCGAAGAGGTAGGTGACGGTGGCCAGGCCGATGTGCGGGTGCGGACGCACGTCGTGGTTGTCGCCCGGGTGCTCCTCGGTCGGGCCGAAGTGGTCGAAGAACACGAAAGGCCCCACGGCGCGTGCGGCCAACGCGGGCAATAGTCGCCGCACGGTGAATCCGGGCGAGAGTTCCTTCGTATGAGGAGTCAGGACGTGGCGCAAGGTCATGCCCGCCAGTATCGCACCGCCGCACGGGACGGTTCCGTGAAGGGACTGTGGAGACTCGTGCGGGCACGAATCTTTTCGGGAACCACTTGCAATCCGGGCTTTCAGACCCCCTGTAGTTCGTACTTGCTGGAGGTTCAAATGCAGCAGAATGAAGTCATCGTTCGCAGCTCACACGGCCTGCATGCCAGGGCCGCCGCCCGTCTCACCATCCTTGCATCGCGCTTCAAGTCCCGCGTCGTCCTCGTCG
Organism: Betaproteobacteria bacterium GR16-43; assembly: GCA_001953215.1. Taxonomy (GTDB): domain Bacteria; phylum Pseudomonadota; class Gammaproteobacteria; order Burkholderiales; family Usitatibacteraceae; genus Usitatibacter. The sequence continues at coordinate 1,405,989 of CP019169.1, read as the reverse complement.
CCAATGGAAGACGCGCGGATGCCCGGAGTGTCCTTGCGGTCATGATCCTCGCGGCCGGCATGGGCTCGCGCATCTACATCGAAACCACCGGCCCCGACGAAGTCGAGGCGATGAACGCCGTCGTGCGGCTCATCGACGGAGGCTTCGGCGCGCGAGGGTAGCCCGAGGGCGGATTGCCGCTAGACTGGAGGCCATGAGCAATGGCCTCGATTTCGAGCGCATCTTCCAGCACCTTCCGGGGTTGTTCGCGGTGCTGGCGCCGGATGCAAAATTTACCATTCTCGCGGCGAGCGACGCGTACCTCGCCTCCACGCGCCGCACCCGCGAATCGCTCGTCGGCCGCGGGATCCTCGAGGCCTTTGCCGCGCCGGGCGCTCCGCAGGTGGCCACGATCAAGAGCCTGCACGAGTCGCTCGCGCGCGCGATGGCCACGCGTGCGCTCGACCGCATGCCGGTGCAGCGATACGACCTGCCGTTGTCCTCGGGCGGCCACGAAGAGCGCCACTGGATCTCGGAGAACATGCCGGTGCTTTCCGAGCGCGGCGAGATCGCCTACATCGTCCACCGCGTGGAGGATGTCACCGAGATCGAGATGGCCGCGCGCGCGCACCAGGATGAAGATGCCTTGCGCGCGACGGAGATCCTCGAAAGCATTCCCGAGGGTTTCTTCTCGCTCGACTTCGACTGGCGCTTCACCTACGTGAACCGCGCCGCCGAAGTGATCCTCGGCCAGCCGCGTCGCGACCTCGAGGGCGGCGTGCTGTGGGACCTTTTCCCCGGACTGATCGGAAGCATCTTCGAGCCCATCTACCGGCGCGCGATGACCGAGCGGCTGCCGCAGCAGATCACGAATTTCTATCCGGACCACCAGCGCTGGTACGAGGTGCACGTCTACCCGGTGAGCGCGGGTGCCGCCGTCTACTTCCGCAACATCTCGGACCAGATGGAAGGCGAAGCGGAACGCGAGCGGATGTCGATCGAAGCGGGCCGGCAGCGCCTGGTCTACGAGACGGCACTCTCGAACACGCCGGATCTCGTGTACGTCTTCGACCTCCAGCACCGCTTCATGTATGCCAACGAGGCGCTGCTGAAGATGTGGGGGCGCAAGCGCGAGGACTCGCTCGGCAAGACCTGCCTCGAGCTGGGCTACGAGCCGTGGCACGCCGAGATGCACGACCGCGAAATCGACCAGGTCGTCGCCACGCGGAAGCCGATCCGCGGCGTCGTGCCCTTCACAGGAACGCACGGGCGGCGGATGTACGACTACATCTTCGTGCCGGTCTTCGGGCCGCAGGGCGACGTGGTCGCCGTGGCCGGCACCACGCGCGACGTGACCGAGCGCCAGGAGATCGAGCAGGCGATGCGCGATCAGGCCGAGCGCCTCTCCGAAGCGGACCAGGCGAAGGACGAGTTCCTCGCCACGCTCTCGCACGAGCTGCGCAATCCCCTGGCACCGCTGCGCAACTCGCTCGCCATCCTGCGCATGACCAGCAAGGCCGACGATTCCACCGCGCCCGTGCGCGAGATGATGGAGCGCCAGGTGAACCACCTCGTGCGCCTCGTGGACGACCTGCTCGAAGTCTCGCGCATCAGCCGCGGCACGCTCACGCTGAAGCGCGAGCACGTGGGCCTCGCCGCGGTCGTGCGCAACGCCGTCGAGACCTGCATGCCGGTGATGCAATCGGCAGGCCATGCGCTGACCGTCTCGGTTCCCGACGAGCCGCTGTGGGTTGACGGAGACCCGGTGCGCATCGCGCAAGTGCTCTCCAACCTCCTCGACAACGCGGCGAAGTACACCGACGACGGCGGCAGGATCGCCATCGCGCTGCGCCGCGCGGAGGATGGCCAGGCGGCGATCACCGTTACCGACAACGGGCCGGGCATCGCACCCGAGGCGCTGCCGCGCATGTTCGGCATGTTCAGCCGTGGCGACCGCACGAGCGGCCGAGGGCAAGGTGGGCTGGGCATCGGGCTCGCGCTCGCGCGGCGCCTGGCCGAGATGCACGGCGGCACGTTGTCCGCGCGGAGCGAGGGGCTGGGCAAGGGCTGCGCCTTCACGCTGCGTCTACCGCTCGCCACCTCGCAGGTCGCGGGCGCCGTGCCCGAGAGCGCACTCGACGATGCCACGCCGCGCCGGCGAATCCTCGTCGTGGACGACAACCGCGACGCCGGAGACAGCCTCGGCATGATCCTCACGGTGCTCGGCGCGGATGTGCGCGTTGCGCGCGACGGCCCGGAGGCGATCACGATCTTCCGCTCGCACGAGCCGTCGGTGGTTCTGCTGGACATCGGCATGCCGGGGATGGACGGCTACGAAGTGGCGCGCACGCTGCGATCGCTCTTCCCGGACAACAAGGCCACGATCGTGGCGCTCACGGGATGGGGGCAGGACAAGGACCGCGAGCTGGCGCGCGCGGCGGGCTTCGACCATCACCTCGTGAAGCCCGCGGAAATCGGCGCCCTGCAGGTACTGCTCGCCTCGCTGGACGAGCCTGCGCGCGGTCAGGTCACCGCGACCACTGCTGCAGGAAATCGTTGACCGACTTCGGGTCCAGCTTGCGCATCGACTCGAACTCGCCGTTCTTCTGGCTGTAGACGAGCTTCCCGTTGGCTTCGAGCACCGCGAGGGCCGGAACGCCCTTCTTCAACGGAATGCCATAACGCTCGCCGACGTCGAGATTGTCGGTGATGCCCTTCTCGCCCACGTTCACATGCACGAGCACGTAGTGCTTCTGCAGCAACGCGGCGTTCTCGGGCTTGCGCAAGTTGATGTCGAGCACTTTGCAATCGGCGCACCAGTTGCCACCGAAGTCCACGATCACGCGCTTCTTCGAGGCCGCGGCCTGCTTCAGGGCGGCATCGATGTCGGCCTTCGCGCGGGTGACATCGGGATACAGCGGCTCGGCGGCCTGCGAGAGGGCGGGTAGGGCCGCGACGATGAGCGCGGCGACAGCGTGGCGAAAGGTCATCATTCCCGCATTCTACAGGGGGTAATAGACCCCTTTTACAGGCGCGCCGGGCGATTCGCCCCCGATGGCGGATCATGTCGGTATTCGCCGCGGCAGCTACGCCGTGGCCAGGAGGAGAGCCATGACAACCCGAAAAATATTGATCCTCGGAGCCTCGTACGGTTCGCTGCTGGGTGTGAAGCTGGCACTCGCGGGCCATGCGGTGCGCCTCATCTGCCTGCCCGCGGAACAAGCCCTCATCAACGCGAAGGGCGCCGTGGTGCGCATGCCCATCAAGGGGCGCGAGGGGCTGGTCGAAGTGAACTCGAAGAAGCTGCCCGGCACGCTCGATGCCAGCGGGCCCGAGGGAATCGATCCGAAAAAGTATGACCTCGCCGTACTCGCGATGCAGGAACCGCAGTACGGCCAGCCCGCCGTGCGCGCGCTGCTCGACGCCGTGGGCCGCTCGAAGGTGCCGTGCATGTCGATCATGAACATGCCGCCGCTGCCGTACCTCGCCCGCATTCCCGGCGTGGATGCGTCGAAGTGCCGCGAGAGCTACACGGATCCCGCGGTGTGGGACCACGTCGATCCGAAGTTCCTCACGCTCTGCAGCCCCGACCCGCAGGCCTTCCGCCCGCCCGAGGAAGAAGTGAACGTGCTGCAGGTGCGCCTGCCGACCAACTTCAAGGCCGCGCGCTTCGCAACCGAAGAACACACGAAGATGCTGCGCGAGATCGCCGAGAGCGTCGAAGCCGCCCGCTTCGAAGTAGACGGCGAGAAGATCGAGCTGCCCGTGAAGCTGAAGGTGCACGAATCGGTCTTCGTGCCGCTCGCCAAGTGGGCGATGCTCATGGCCGGCAACTACCGTTGCGTGCTCGCCGACGGCGTGCGCCCGATCAAGGACGCGGTGCACGGCAACCTCGAAGAGACGCGCGCGGTCTACAACTACGTGGTGGATCTCTGCGTGTCGCTCGGTGCCGATCGCAACGACCTTGTGCCGTTCGACAAGTACGCGAATGCCGCGCAATCGCTGGGTTCGCCCTCTTCGGCTGCGCGCGCACTGGCCGCCGGTGCTCCCAACATCGAGCGCGTCGACCGCCTCGTGCAATGCGTCGGCGCGCAAAAGGGCCTGAAGTCCGCGGCCATCGACCAGATCGTCTCGATCGTCGATTCCTGGCTGGTCAAGAACCGCCGCAAAGGATGACGAATAAAGGGGTCAGACTCCTTTATTGCTGCCGTTGCAATAAAGGAGTCTGACCCCTTTATTCAGCGGGAATGACGGGAACAGCGATAATGGCCGGAATGCGATTCTTCGCTCCGGCCCTTTTTTTTGCTCCCACGCTGGCCTTCGCCCAGGCCGCGATCCTGACCGCGCCTCCCGACTTCCCGGCCTGCGTGGCCCAGCTCCGCGCGCTGGCGCAACGCGAGGGCATTTCGAGCGAGACCTTCGAGGCCACGGTGGCGCGCGTGGACCCGGATCCCACCGTCATCGAAGCGATGGGCAACCAGCCCGAGTTCTCCACGCCGATCTGGCAGTACATGTCGGCGCTCGTGGACGACAAGCGCATCGCGGACGGCCGCGCGCAATTGAAGCTCTGGTCGCCGACGCTCGAGCGCGCCGAGAAGGCCTACGGCGTCGACCGCCACGTGATCATCGCGGTGTGGGGCGTGGAATCGAACTACGGGAAGATCATGGGCCGCCGTCCGCTGGTGCGCTCGCTCGTCACCGCCTCTTGCTATGGCAAGCGCCAGAATTTCTTCCGCGGCGAGTTGATGTCGGCGTTGAAGATCCTCGGCAGCGGCGACATCGAGGCCGAACTGCTCAAGGGTTCGTGGGCCGGCGCGTTCGGGCACACGCAGTTGATGCCCTCCACGTTCCATCGCACCGCCGTGGATTTCGACGGCGACGGTCGGCGCGACCTCGTCACTTCCATTCCCGATGCGCTCGGCTCCACGGCCAACTACCTCAAGCTCGCGGGCTGGCAGACGGGGCAGCCGTGGGGCTACGAAGTGAAGCTTCCCGCGCGCTACAGCGGGCCTTCGGGGCGCAAGAATCGCCAGCCCCTGGACGACTGGCACGCGCTCGGCATCCGCCGCCTGGACGGCAAGACGATCGGCGGAGAGGCCAACGCCGCACTTCTGCTTCCCGCCGGTGCGCGCGGACCGGCGTTCATCGCGCTGCGCAACTACGACGCGATCTACTCGTACAACACCGCGGAGTCGTACGCGCTCGCCATCGCGCACCTGGCCGATCGGCTGCGGGGCGGCGCTCCGTTTCGCAAGGCCTGGCCCACCGACGATCCGGGCCTCTCGCGCGCGCAGCGCCTCGAACTGCAGGAGCGGCTCGCGAGCCAGGGCTACGACGTGGGCGAGCCGGACGGCCTCATCGGGCCGCGCACGATCGATGCGATCAAGGCGTTCCAGGTCACGCGGGGCATGCAACCGGATGGCTACGCGGGCCAGCGCGTGTTGCGCGCGCTGCAGTCCCCCGCGCCTGCACCGAAGCCGAAATAGCGCCTAAGGCTTGAACGCGGGCTGCATGAGCATCGCGTTGCCTTCGCCGTAGGTGTGCATCAGCGGCGTCTGCGTGCTCGGCATGTGCGCGATCAGGTGCATGAAGAACTTGAGGTACGGGCCGAGGAACGAACCCTGGTTCCAGAGGTAGAGCACCTGCTCGGTGAGCGCCCCGTTTTCCTTGCCCTCGAGCGCAGCCTGGTTGTACTGGCAGCCCAGCCACGCGATGACGTCGGGGCCGTTTTCATCGGTCGCGTCGTTGCGCACCTTCTTCTGCAGCGCGTCGTAGAACTTCATGTTCTGCCGGTAGACCTTGTCCGCGATGAGCGGCGGCATGAGGCGCGCGCGCTTGCCCGCCGGCGGCGGATCCGGCTCGGGCATGTAGGGGCGCAGCACCGAGCCGCTCGGGCTCGCGTCGACGATCACGAGCACGCGCACGCCCTTGGCGAAGCAGCCGATCTCCGCGAACACTTCGTCGTCGATGAGCTGGCCGTCGTGCAGGCACCAGGTCTGGTCCATGAGGTCCAGCTCGTCGCCGCTCACGTCGAGCACCTGCCCTCCGTGGCCCGAAAACGTGAGGAGGAAGAAGTCGCCGTTCTTCAACTGCTTGCCCGCCTCCTCCAACGCCTTCAGCACCGCCACACGCGTGGCGGCCTTCGTGTGCAGCACCTTGTGCTTCATGCCCGAGCCCTTGGCGAGCGCGGCCATGTCCACCGCGTCCTGCTCGGCGCAATGGAGCTCGCCCTTCCAGCCCGCGTAGTGCTTCGGGTCGACGGCGTTGACGCCGACGTGGAGCGACAGGGCTTTGGATTTGGGCATGGACGAAAGTGTATCCCGGTCCCGGAATTCAGTCTTACGCCGGCCTGAAGCGCTTGAAAGCCACGACCCCGAGGATCACGAACAGCACGAGCGTGGCGCCTTGCGCGGCGAGGAACGGCGGTTCGCTTTGCGTCGGGGCCATCGCCTTCAGCGACGGGATCTTCAGGAACAACTGCACCACGAGCACGAAGCAGTTGAGGTAGAGCGCCATCACGCCGGTCACGACGTACGTGCCGCGCGCGCCGCCCGCGAGCTTGCGGAGGTCATGCGCGTACACGGCGATGGCCAGCACCACGAGCGAGATCACGCCGGTGATGTGCGAGGGAAGGATCTTGTCGGCCGGCAGGAAGAACCCGGTCACGGACGTGAGGATGGTGAGCCCAAGGAACACCTGGTTGATTCGCCGCATGCGCTGGTTGGTGATCATGCCGTAGAGAGCGATGAGTCCCAACGCGATGGCGAAGAGGCTGATCCAGACATGTGCCGCGACTGCGGGTGTGTTTCCGAACATGGGCGCTCCCTGATTGTTGTGCGGCTAGCTTAAGAGAATCAGGGTCAGATCACCAAAAAAATCAGGCGGCTTCTCCGGCGGCGTGGCCGGAGGCCCAGGCCCACTGGAAGTTGAAGCCGCCGAGATGGCCGGTGACGTCGACCGCTTCGCCGATGAAGTAGAGCCCCGGGACGGTGCGCGCTTCCATCGTCTTCGAGGAGAGCGCGCGCGTGTCGATGCCCCCCAGCGTGACTTCGGCCTTGTTGTAGCCCAGCGTTCCGCTCGGGCGCAGCGTCCAGTCGCCGAGGAGCGTCGCGAGTTCCTGCACCTTGCGTTCGGGCAGTTGCGCGATCGGGAGCGTGGCATCGTGCTCGGCGCACCACGCGAGTGCGAAACGCGCGGGCCACCGATGCGCGAGCAGGCCCGCGAGGTTCGTCGGCGACTGGCGGTTCGTCGCGAGGAGCGCGCGCGCGTCGGTGCCGGGCAGGAGATTCACGTGCAGCGGATCGCGCGCTTCTTCCATTTGCCAGTACGACGAGGCCTGCAACACCGCGGGGCCGGAGATTCCGCGATGCGTGAAGAGCATCGCTTCGCGAAACTTGCGCCCGCCGCAGGTGATCTCGACTTCGATCGAAGAACCCGCAAGCTCGCCATAGCGCTGCAGCCATGGCTCGTCCATCGCGAGCGGGACCAGCGCGGGTTTCGGCGGCACGACGTCGATGCCGAATTGCTCGGCGAGCTTGTACGCGAAGGGCGTCGCACCGATCTTCGGCACGGTGAGGCCGCCCGACGCCACGATGAGCGAGGCCACCCCGAATGTTCCGCGATCGGTTTCGATCGAGAACCCGGAATCGGCTTTCGTCACGCTCGCGACGGAGCAAGGCCGCATCCACGTGACCCCGCCGTCATCGCACTCCTTCTGCAATAGCGCGATGATGAGCTTCGCGCTGTCGTCGCAGAAAAGCTGGCCCAGCGTCTTCTCGTGATACGCGATGCCGTGCTTCTCGACCAGCGCGATGAAGTCGCGCGGCGTGAAGCGCGCGAGCGCCGAGCGGCAGAAATCGGGATTGCGAGAAAGGAAATCGCGGTGCGTCGCGTGCAGGTTCGTGAAGTTGCAGCGCCCGCCACCGGAGATGCGGATCTTCTCGCCGAGGTCCTTGTAGTGGTCGATGAGGACCACGCTGCGTCCGCGCTGCCCGGCTGTGGCCGCGGCCATCATGCCGGCGGCGCCCGCCCCGATCACTGCGACGTCGAACGCGAGGCTCACCCGTTCATTGGGCGACGCAACCCCATCCGTCGGGCCGGCCGCCTTCCGTGGCGGCGACCGCCGAGAGCTCGCCCTCGATGCGGGTGACGTTCACGTGCGTGGGAACGAGCTCGATCGTGCACTGCACATCCCACGCGCGCTTCTCCTTGAACCAGGAGACGTCCACTTCGTAGCCCATTGCCGCGGCCTTGCGCTCGAAGGCGCGCGCGCGGCCTTCCTCGGGAAACAGGAAAGCGAAGTCCATGTCTCGCTTCACGGTAAGGTCATCGCCGCTGCGATGCATTTCCCAGAGGACCTCGCCATTCTCGTCTTCCGGAAAGCGCGACAGGTCGCGCGAGCGGCCCTTCAGGAAATCGCCGATGCCCACGCCCGGGGACTCAGCGGCCGCGCACGGGATTCCCGGCCCGCGTCCGCCCGAAGAAGGGGTACGCCGGATCGGTGTAGCCCGGCGTCGAGGGATGGCCCGGCGGCACGAGCCCGTCCACCAGCGCTTCATCTTCCGGCGTCCACTGGTACGCGACCGAGCCGAGATACTCCTCCCACTGCTCGAGCGTGCGCGGCCCGGCGATCACGGAGGTGACGATTTCGTTGGCGAGGACCCACGCGGTGGCGAACTGGCCCGGCGTGATGCCGCGCTTCTTCGCGTGCGCGGCCATCTTCTCGGCGTGCTTCATCGACTCTTCGCGGAACTCGGTCTGCAGGAAGCGCTGGTCGCCGCGGCCCGCGCGGGAATCCTCGGGCATCGCGCCGGACCTGTACTTCCCGGTGAGCACGCCGCGCGCGAGCGGGCTGTAGGGCACGACGCCGATCCCGTAGTACGCGCACGCCGGCAGCACCTCGACTTCGGGCATGCGGTTCATCGCGTTGTAGTAGGGCTGCAGCGCGATCGGACGCGGCATGTTGAGTTGGTCGCACAGGCGGACCACTTCGGCGACGCGCCACGAGCGGAAGTTGGACAGCGCCCAGTAACGCACCTTGCCCGCGCGAATGAACCCGTCCATCGCGCGCAACGTTTCCTCGAGCGGCGTGGTGAAGTCGTCCTTGTGGAGGTAGTAGAGGTCGATGTAGTCGGTGTGCAGGCGCTCGAGGCTGCCGTCGAGCGCGCGGTGCATGTGCGCCCGGCTGGTGCCCTTGTCGTTGGGGCCGTCGCCCGTCGGATTGGCCAGCTTGGTCGCGAGCACCCAGTGGTGGCGGTGCGAGCGGATGAACTCGCCAACGACGCGCTCGGAATCGCCCTTCGCGTAGACGTTGGCGGTGTCGATGAAGTTGACGCCCGCGGTGCGCGCCGAGGAGACGATGCGCGCGGCGGCATCGGGTTCCGTGCGGTCGCCGAACATCATCGTGCCCAGGCAGATGGGGGAAACCTTGAGGCCGCTTTCGCCGAGAGATCGATAGTCCATGGCGCGATTCTAGCTCAGGGCAGGACGCCGTCGAGGAAACGGTCCCGGTCCACGGCGCTCGGGAGGAGGCACGCGTCTCGCCGCCCGAAAAACCGGTAGCGGTTGCGCGCGATCCAGCGATAGAACCCGTCACGCAAGGGAGCGGGGATGATCCAGGACACCCAGGCCGCCTTCCAGGGCCAGCCCAGTCCATCCAGGACGCGCAGGATCGCGGCCGTGTGCTGGTAACTGCGAACCCCGTCGACCAGCAGCAAGGTTTCGAGGCCCTCGATCTTCAGGCCCGCCTGCGCGAGCAGTTTGGCGCCCGCTTCCGATTGGATGGACGCAAAGCGGTAGACCTTCTTCGTATCGTGCTTCAACAGGAATTGCACCCACCCGTTGCACAGCACGCAATGCCCGTCGAACACGATGATCACGCGATCTCCTTGCCGGGTCCGACGTCGAGCGACCCGCGATACGCAATGATGCGCCCGACGCCGGGCCAGCTCGCCGCGATGTCGAAGTGCAGCCGGTCGGGGCTCGCGGTCTCCACGGCCCGCACCTGGGGCAGGAGGAAGCGCGGCATCGGGACGCCCAGGATGCGCACGCCCTTCAGCGCGAGCGAGAGCTCGCGGCCATTCGCTTCACGGGCCTCGAACCGCATCTGCGCCACGCCCATGCGCTCGACGAGCACGCCGTGCTCGACATGCAATCGCGACGAGAGAGTCTTTCCCGGAAAGTGGCGGCTCCAGGTTTCGCCCTCGTCCGCCGCGTGGAGCTCGAACGACATCGCGCCCTCGCCGCTGCGGGGCAACCCCAGAATCCGCGCGGCGAGGCGGCCGAGCGCAGTCTCCGCGCCCGCGATGGTGCAATGGCCGGTGTAGCGCCGATGGCCCGTGACGTCGTGGAACGCGCGAAGCTCCCGCGGAAGGAGATCGAACGACGGCCCCAGGAAGCGGCGATAGAGGGAAGGAGCTCCGGCGTCGTGCATGCCCGATTCTAGTCCGGGCTCCTCCCTCGTTCGATTCGGCGCGCTTCGTTCGGCTAGGCGCGCGCCTGCTTCGCGAGCTCGGCCTTGCGGAAGGCGAGGCGCATCCCGAGCTCGTGGAGGTCGAGGTCGGTCTTGCGCACCTTCGGGAACATCTCCTCGTGCTCTTCCTTCACGTGGTGCTTGATGTATTCGGAGAGCACCGTGACCTTCGCGTCGAAGAGGTCGTCCTCCGGTTGCATCGAATCCAGCTGGGCGATGAAGTCCTTCGCGCCGTCGTGCTCGACCTGCGCTTCGTCGAGGAGGTCGTCCTGCTTCGGCAGCGCCTCGCGCGTGGCGGGGTAGAAGATCTCCTCCTCGATCTGCGTGTGGACCTTCAACTCCGAGCAGATCTTGCGGGCGAGCTTGAGCTTCGCGGCATGGGCGCGATCGCCCAGCTTGTCGTATTGCGCGAACATCGCGGCCACTTTCTTGTGGTCGTCTTTCAGCAGGGCAATGGCGTCGGGGGCTTTCATGGGACTCTCCTCGAATAGGTGCCCCAAGATAGGCCGGGTGCGGGACGGCGACTGTCGGAGAGCGCCCGAGTCGATTGTCGGACAATCGGCAATGGCACGGTGACACCGAAGGCCCACCCTGTTCTACACTCGGGACGCCATGCGAAACGACGCACTGCGAACCCGAACCCTGCCCGAGCTCGAGGAGCTGGACCGCATCATCGAGGCGTCCGCGGGCCGGGCGCGCGTGCGCACGATCTGCGAAGTGGAGGTGGACGGGCAGCGCTTTCCCGTGCGGTCGATCGCCCTCGGCACGCAATCGCCCGCACTGCCGGCGTTGGCCCTCATCGGTGGCGTGCACGGACTCGAGCGCATCGGGACCGACGTGATCCTGTCCTTCCTGGGTTCGCTCGTGGAGCGCCTGCGCTGGGACGAGCTCCTGAACCGCGATCTCGAGCGCGTGGGCCTCTTCTTCGTGCCGATCGTGAACCCCGCCGGAATGTGGCGCGGCACCCGGGCGAACGGCAACGGCGTGGACCTCATGCGCAATGCCCCGGTGCAATCGAGCGAAGGCGCCGCGTGGCTCCTCGGAGGCCAGCGCATGAGCGCCCACCTCCCCTGGTATCGCGGCGATGCGCTCGCGCCGATGGAGGCGGAGGCGCAGGCCCTGTGCGATGCGGTGCGGGCCGAGCTCCTCACGCGGCCCTTCAGCCTCGCGCTCGACTGCCACTCCGGATTCGGGCTGCGCGACCGCATCTGGTTCCCGCACGCCCACACGCGCAATCCGATCGCGCACGTCGCGGAAGTGCACGCGTTGATGGCGCTCTATGGCCGGTCGTATCCGAACCACGACTATGTCTTCGAGCCCCAATGCCGGCAATACCTCACGCACGGAGATCTCTGGGACTACCTCTACCTCCAGAATGCGGGTGATCCGGGCCGCATCTTCCTGCCGCTCACGCTCGAGATGGGCTCGTGGCGCTGGATCAAGAAGCGCCCGACGCAGCTCTTCTCGCGCGTCGGCATCTTCAATCCGTTGAAGGAGCACCGGCACCAGCGCGTGCTTCGCCGGCACCTCATCTGGCTCGAATTCCTGCTCCGGGCCACGGCGAGCTGGCGCCAATGGGTTCCGGTCGGCGAAGCGCGCGCGCAGCACGAGCGCAACGGCCTGGCGAACTGGTTCGAGGCCACCACGTGAGCACCTGGGTCCTGCTGCGCGGGCTCACTCGCGAAGCGCGCCAATGGGGAAATTTCCTCGACGTCTTTCGGCGCGCCATGCCGGACGATGCCGTGCTCACGCCCGACCTGCCGGGCTGCGGCGTTCGCCATCGCGACGCGAGTCCGTGGTCCATATCCAGCATCGTCGACAGCGTGCGCCGTGACGTCGTGGCAACAGGCGCGCCTCCGCCTTATCGCGTGCTCGGCTTGTCGCTGGGCGGCATGATCGCCGTCGAATGGGCGTCGCGATTTCCGGGCGAGATCGACGCCCTCGTGCTCGTCAACACGAGCCTGGCACCCTTCAGCGCGTTCCATCACCGCTTGCGGCCGCGAAACTATCTCGCGATCGTGCGGCTCGCCCTCGCCCGCGATGCGCGGACACGCGAGACGCGCACGCTTGCGTTGACCAGCACGCGCGGAGATCCCGACGGCACCCTCGTGGACGGATGGACTCGCATCCGCCTCGACGCACCTGTGTCGCACCTCAATGCAGTTCGCCAGCTCGTCTCGGCAGCCACGTATCGGGCGAGTCGCGAAAAGCCCCGCATGCCCGTGCTCATCCTCACGAGCGACGGCGACACGCTGGTTTCGTCCGCCTGCTCGCGCATCCTGGCCGATCGCTGGCAGGCACCGATCGCCGTGCACCCGGATGCGGGCCACGACCTGCCGCTCGACGATGGCGCGTGGGTCGCGGAAAAGACCCGCGCGTGGATCTCTAGGCGGACCTGAGGAGATCGCTGCCGGGCGTGTCCGTCGGAAGCGGCGTCCGCAGGTAGCGCTCGCGCTTCGAGGCCTTCACCCGCAGCAGGTCGACCACCACCAGGCCATCCACGCAGCCCGAGAACGCCGGGTCGATGCCGAACCCTAGGAAGCGCGCCCCGCCTTCGTCGCAGAGCTCGGTGTACTGCTTGTAGAGCGTCGGTACATTGACGCCGAACTCGGCCAGGCGTTGCTTCAATGACCGGAAGTCGCGGGTGTAGTCGTCGCCGGGGATCACCTTCGAGAGCTCGCGTTCCTCCGCCTCGGTGATGACGTAGGGCCGCAACGGCGTGGCGAGCCGCTCGGGGACGCCGAAGTAGAGGCGATAGAAATACACGAGGAGCTTGCGGGCTTTCTCGGGATATCCCGCGCTCACGCTCACGGGCCCGAACAGGTAGCGCACCTGCGGCCGCGACGCGAGATAGGCCCCGATCCCCTGCCAGAGGTATTCGAGGGCGCGCAGGCCCTGGTAGCGCGGCTGGACGAAGCTGCGCCCGAGCTCGAGCGACTGCGAGAAGTGCGCGCGCAGGCCTTCGTCGAACGAGAACAAGGTGTGCGTGTAGAGGCCCTCGACGCCGCGCTTCGCGAGGATGTCCTGCACTTCCCCGATGCGATAGGCGCCGACCACCTGCAGTTCGGCTTCGTCCCAGAGGATCACGTGCTTGTAGTAGCAGTCGAAGGCATCGAGGTCGCGCCGCTTGCCGGTGCCCTCGCCCACCTGGCGGAAGGCGATCTCGCGCAAGCGCCCCAGCTCGCGCATCACCGCGGAATTGCCGCGCGCGGTGAAGAGGAAGATCTCCTTGCCGTCGGTCGTCTGCCCCAGGCGTTCGGCGGCGCGCAGCTCGCGGCGCAGGTCGAGGCGATTCTCGGGATGCGCGATCGGCTTCTCGGTGCGGAATTCGAGGACGCGGGAGGGCTTCGAGATGCCGTAGAGCTGGCTCGCGATGCGGCGGATCTTCTGCGCCCGCGGAATGTCCACGGCCGCGATCTCCTTCCACGGGATGATCTCGCCGATGTGGACGGGGAGTTTCACATTGCGCTGGCGCATCGCTTCGCTGAAGAGCATCAACGAGGAGAGCGGCTTGAAGACGGTGGACACGCCGTAGAAGAGCGCCGAGTTGCGCCCGTCGAGGTGCACGGGAAGCAGCGGCGCCTTCGCCTGCTCGGCGAAACGCAGGAAGCCCGCCTGCCAGCGCCCGTCGCGAATGCCCTTGAAGCCCGCGCGCGACACCTCCCCGCTCGGGAAGATGATCACGGCCTCGTCGTTGGCGAGCGCATCGTGGATCGCCGCGACGTTCGCCTTGTTGTAGCCCGCGCCGAGGTTGGCCACCGGCAGGAGCAGCGGATGCAGCGGCGGGAAGCGCATCAGGATGTCGTTGGCGACGATGCGCACGTCCTTCCGCACCTTGCTGACGACTTTGAGGAGCGCGATGCCGTCCATCAGCCCCAGCGGGTGGTTGGCGACGATCACCACGCGCCCTTCGGAAGGAATGTTCTCGATGGCGCGGCTGTCGATCGAATAGCTGAAGTTGAAATGCTCGAGGATGCGGTCGATGAACTCGATGCCCTCCAGCCCTTCGTTCTGGGCGAGGAAGTCGTTCACTTCCTGCTCGCGCACGACCTTGCGCAGGAACGCGAGCGCGGGCCGGGTGATCAGGGCCGGCTTGCGGTTGAAGTCGGGAAACTTCTCTTCGATCACGTCTTCGAGCTGGAACATGCTTTCGCACTCCGCGATGAGCGTGGGTGCATGCTACGGAGCGTGTGTTGCGATTCGCGGTCACTCCGGGAACGACCTGGACGCGAAACCGTCACACGAACGTCATTCAATCCCACGCCATGGCCAAGACAACCCGCGGACGCGTTTCCCTCCAGTTCGACCCCGAACGTGACAGTCTCGAGAGCGGCGGGCGCCTGCGCGACGGCCTCTCGGGCCTCGCCGGGGCCGGTGACTCGCTCTGGCTCGCCTGCGACGAGACGCTCACGGTGGAGCGCGTCGATCGCCGCCGCATTCGCCCGCCGCTCTTCGCGGGGCACGTCTCGTTCAAGCTCGAGGATTTCATCCGCATCCCGGGTGGCCCCCACGCCGAGGCGGACCTCGAGGACCTCGACATCGCAAGTGGCTACCTGTGGCTCGTGGGTTCGCATGCGGCATCCCGAAAGATGCCCGATGCCGCGCAGTCGTCGCGCAAGGTCGCGAAGGCGCTGGCCCGCGTCGAGCGGCCCGCGTCGCGCTGCCTGCTCGCGCGCATCCCGATGGTCGAGACGGACGGGACGCAGCAGCTTCGCCGCCGCGCGGGGCATGGCGGTCGCAAGCGCGTGGCCGGGCGCCTGGAGGATGGCCCGGGCGGCAACGCACTCACTGCGGCATTGCGGGGCGACGAACACTTTCGCGAAGCGCTCGCCATGCCCGGCAAGGAGAACGGCCTCGACATCGAAGGCCTTGCCGTCGTGGGCGATCGCGTGTTGCTGGGCCTGCGCGGCCCCGTCTTCAACGCGTGGGCGGCGATCGTGGAGATCGAGCCGCGGCCCGCGCGCGACCATCCCTCGCTGCTTCGCCTCGCGCACATCGGGCATGGCCGCAAGCTCTATCGCAAGCATTTCCTGCCGCTGGACGGGCTCGGCATTCGCGGTCTCGCGCGGCAGGGGCTCGACCTCCTCGTGCTCGCGGGCCCGACCGCCGCGATCGACGGCCCCGCACGCGTCTACCGGTGGATCGGCGGCGCGCGCTCCGACGTGCAGCGGCGCGTTCGTCCGGGCAATGTCATTCCGGTGATGGAGTTGCCCGTCGGGCGCGGCAACGACCGGCCCGAGGCCATCGTCGTCGTGCCGTCGCGCGATGGACGCGATCGACTGCTCGTGGTCTACGAGCGCGCCGCGCGGTCGCGCTATCTCGGAGCGCACGGCGTGGTGGCCGACCTCTTCGTTCTGCCCGCCTGAAAAAGAACCACGCATTGCAGACAGCCTCGTTACCGTTCTACGATGCTCTTCGCGCCGGACCCAGACGCTGGCCGTCACCGGAGGATGTTCCGCTATGCAAATGATCCGTCGCTTCCATGGCGCTGTTGCCGTTGCGTTTGCCGCCCTCGCCCTGGTCCTGGCTTCGCCCTTCGCGTTCGCCCAGGCCGAATGGCCCGCGAAGCCGGTGCGCATCATCGTCCCCTACACGCCCGGCGGTTTCACCGACGTCACGGCGCGCATCGTCGCGCAGCGCTTGCAGGACCGGTTGAAGCAGCCGTTCACGATCGACAACAAGCCGGGCGCCAATGGCATCGTCGGCACCGAGGCGCTCGCGAAGTCGGCGCCCGACGGCTACACGTTCGTCCTCGTGATCGCAGCGTTCTCGTCGAGCCCGAGCCTGTACGCGAAGCTGCCGTACGACTCGCGCAAGGATTTCATGCCGGTGTCGCTCGTGGGCATCTCGCCGCTCGTGGCCGCGGTCAACAACGACATGCCGATCAAGAACGCGAAGGAACTCGTCGCGTATGCGAAGGCGAACCCCGGGAAGATCAGCTTCGGTTCCTCGGGCAACGGGGCGGCCGCGCATCTCACCACCGAACTGTTCAAGTCGATGACGGGCGTGGACATGGTGCACATTCCGTACAAGGGCACGGCCGGCGCGATGGCCGATCTGCTCGGCGGCCGCATCCAGCTCCTGTTCGATTCGGCCTCCGGGATCATCCCCAACGGCAAGGCGGGCAAGATCCGCATGATCGGCATCTCGGCGGACCAGCGCTTGCCGGCGGCCCCGGACGTTCCCACGTTCATCGAGCAGGGCTTCGCGGGATTCACCGGCAGCACGTGGGCGGGGTTGCTCGCGCCCGCGGGCACGCCGCAGGAGATCGTGAGGAAGCTCTCCACGGAAGTCGCGGCCGTCGTGCGCATGGAGGAAGTGAAGAAGGCCTTCGACGAGTTGGGGATCGTCCCGGTCGGCAATACCCCGGCCGAGTTCGACGCGTTCATCGTCGGCGAGATGGAGAAGTGGGGGAAGGTGATCCGCGAAGCGAAGGTGAAAGCGGAGTAGCCACCGCCGCCGGCCTGGTCTTCACTCGAAGCGACACACCCGCAGCGCCGCGGTGCATTCGTCGACGAAGCGCTTCAAGGCGGCGGAGGCGAGCTTCCGGTGCTGGTAGACGACGTTCATGGGGACCGGAGGCGGCTCGTGCGCAGTCATCACGTAGCGCAGCCGCTTCTCCGCCACCAACGGGGCGACCTGGTAGGACAGGAACGTTCCGATCCCCAGGCCCGCGCGGCATGCCTCCACCGCCCCATCGACCTGGTTGCATCGCAGGACGCTGCGGATCGGCACCGTTTGCGCCGTCCTGCCCGAGCCGAACGTCCACGCCGTATCCGAGGATAGCGGCGTGAAGGCGATGCAGCGGTGGCGCGAGAGATCGCCCGGCGACTTCGGCGTTCCGTGCTTCTTCAGGTATTCCGGGCTCGCGCACAGGACGCGGCGCATGCGCCCGACCGGTTGCGCGATCAGCGAGGAATCGCGCAGTGCCCCGATGCGGATCCCGACGTCGATGCCTTCCTCCACGAGATCGACGATGCGATCGACGAGGAGGAGGTCGAACGTGACCGCGGGATACCGGCGCATGAACTCCGCCACGAAGGGCGAGAGGTAGCGACGTCCGAACGACACGGACGCGGTCACCGCGACCCGCCCCTGCGGCGTGCCCTTGCGCGCGGCCAGCTCGCCATCCGCCTCCGCGAGCGCGGCCACGATCGCGCGGCTGCGTTCGACATACACGCGCCCCTCGTCCGTGAGGTGCATCCGGCGCGTGGTGCGGTTGATCAGGCGCACACCGAGTTCGCCCTCCAGCGCGGCCAGCGTGCGCACGACCGTGGGCAGCGACGTTTCCAGGCGTTCCGAGGCCGCGGAAAGGCTGCCGGCGTCCACGATGGCGATGAGGGTTCGCAGGGCTTGCAGGCGGTCCATGCCCCTTATTACTCCGTAATCTGGAGTAATTCAATGCGATTCGCGGTATTTATCCGGAAGGCGGGAGTGCCGAGAATGGGTTCCAGCAACCCCATTCACCAACCCCAGGAGAGACACCATGAAAGCCCGATTCGCCACGCTCGCCCTCGCCCTCGCCGTCCTGTCCGGTTCGACCGCGGCCCTCGCCGTCAAGACCACGGGAGGCGAATACAACACGCTGTACGCCGGACTCGGCGCCAAGGGCTACGACGTCGTCGCCTACTTCGCCGACGGCAAGCCCACGCAAGGCAGCGACAAGTTCACCGCCACCTACGGCGGCGTGAAATGGCAGTTCGCCTCGCGCGAGCATCGCGATGCGTTCGAAGCCGACCCGGCGCGCTACGCCCCGCAGTACGGCGGCTTCTGCTCCTGGGGCGTGGCGCAGGGCAAGCTGTTCGACGTGGACCCCGTGAACGGCTGGAAGGTCGTCGACGGCAAGCTCTATCTCAACTTCAACGGCGACATCAACACCACGTTCGCGAACGACACGAAGGGCTTCATCGGCAAGGCCGAGCGCAACTGGCCCGCGCTGAACCGCTGACCATGGCGCACCCCGTCGACGTGAACCGCAAGCTCGAGGCCTTCATCGCCGAGCGCGACAGCTTCTACCTCGGCACGGCGAGCGCCGACGGGCAACCGTACATCCAGCATCGCGGGGGCCCGAAAGGGTTCCTCAAGGTGCTGGATTCCCGCACGCTCGCCTTCGCGGATTTCTCCGGAAACCGCCAGTACATCACCGTCGGGAACCTGCGCGAGAACGACCGCGCGTTCCTGTTCCTCATGGACTACGAGCGCCCGATGCGCGTAAAGATGTGGGGGCGGATGCGAGTCGTCGAGGACGATCCGGCGCTGCTCGCGCGCCTGGTGGACCCCGCGTACCCCGCCGACGTGGAGCGCGCGCTCGTCTTCAAGATCGAGCGCTGGGACGTGAACTGCACGCAGCACATCCCGAAGCGGGTGCCGGCGCAAGAGGCCCGCTAGGTCCAGCGTGGGACCTGTCCGACAGACCCCGCTTCCAACACCCCGTATCGTCGAAGTTCTCCTGCACCGTATTTCGTGGTCGGCTGCAGCCGTAGCCTCGAAGTCCGTTGTGAAGGAAGCCTCATGAAGTTCAAGAAATCCCTCGTTGCAGTCCTGTGCGCCGCGTCGTTCGGCGGCGTCACGGTTCCCCTGGCGGCCAGCGCCGCCGACATCTACTTCAGCTACGCCCCGCCGGCGAATCGCTACGAAGCGGTTCCCGCTCCCCGTCGCGGCTACGTCTGGGCGCCGGGCTACTGGAACGCGCGCAACAACCGCCATGTGTGGCAAGCCGGTCATTGGGAGCGCGAGCGCCACGGCTACCACTATGTCGAGCCGACCTGGACGCAGCATGACAACCGCTGGCAGTTCCAGCGCGGCCGCTGGAACAAGGGCGACCGGGATGGCGACGGCGTGCCGAACAACCGGGACCGCGCGCCGGACAACCCGAACCGCAGCTAGGGCCTAGTCTTCGACAGCGAACTCCTGTCGTGCCGTGTCGAGGATCAACCGGCGGCCGATGAAGAGTTCGTTGCCGATCATGCCGGCGATGCCGAAGACGCGCATCCCGGCATCCTGCAGGAAACTCGCACCCTCGATGCGGCTCACCTCGCGCACGGGGATGCTTGCCTGGCCCAACGCGACGCGGGCATCGGAAGCCACGGTGTGCGCCGTGAGCGTGTTGTTCCAGGAGCGAACGGGAAACTGCACCGGCACCGCATCCGCCCGCGCGAGCTTCCGCCACGCCTCTTCGCTCGTGATCAGGGCGAAGGCGCTCGAACCCGAGTCGTAGACGAGATCGCCGGGTTCGCCATTCACCTTCGCGGGCATCAGGACCTTGCGCTGGATATATCGAAACGGCGTGAAGACCGTCGTCGCGGACGTGACGGCATTGCGATCGCGAGTGACGACGATCGTGTTCGCCTTGAAATCGAGAAGGACGGTTCGCCCGTCGATGATGTCCGAGCCGACCGTCCCGACGATCTCGAGGCCGTCGCCCGCCCAGTCGATCGGCGTGGCCGCATTCTTGCGCACCTGGACCTCCGCCGCGGTGACGGGCAGCGTGCCGATCATGAGGCGCAGGTTTTCCACGCGCTCGGCATCGGGGGCGCTCGCGCCGCCGAGGCGCTGGGCGAGGCTGGTCCACTTGGCCGCGTAGAGCACCGTGGCCGGCGTCCCGACGTCGAACTGCATGTAGAGCGGCTTGCCCTCGATGCCGGCGAAGCGCACGGGCACCACGATCGCGCCATGCGCCAGCGGCGGTAGCGGCGCGGGACGCGGAATCTCGACCCACGTGATCGGCATCTCGCCGCGCTCGGCGTCGATCGTGAGGCGGTTCGGGGGCGCGCTCGCGCACGCAGCAAGCAGGAGAACCGCGATCGCGGAGACGGTGGCGGAACGCAATGCGATGGAGGTCGGCATGGCGGGCCACTATAGCCAGCGCGCTCGCGCGGCGGTGCGCTTGCGCCGAAAAATATTGTGCGGCCGCTGACGAATCCGGCGCGCCGGGCCGGTGCGTCGAAGGGGGACTTGCATCGCACTTGGTGTTGTAGTTAACTATATCACTAGATCAGCATGGATCCCCGCCTACGCGGGGATGACGGCTGCGACACCAGCGACGAAAGCAGGCGGCGGTGACGACAACGGGCGACGTTTGATGGACCTCGAGTGGAACGACAACCAGCCGATCTACCGGCAGCTTCGCGACAGGATCGTCGCGATGATCCTGGACGGCGCGCTGAACGAGGGCGATCCGCTGCCGTCGGTGCGCAACGTCGCGGCCGAATCGCGCGTCAATCCGATCACCGTCATGAAGGGCTACCAGCAACTGGTCGACGAGGGCCTGGTCGAGACGCGGCGCGGGCTGGGCATGTTCATCAACGACGGCGCGCGCAAGCTCCTGCTGCGGGACGAGCGGGAACGATTCCTGAAGGACGAGTGGCCGCGGATTCGCGAGCACATCGAGCGGCTCGAACTCACGGCGGAAGAGTTGCTCGCCCGCCCGGCCGCGAAGCGGCGCACCGGCAAGAAGGAGACCTGAAGCGATGTCCTGCATCGAAGCGCGCGGCTTGCGCAAGACCTACGGAACCATGGTCGCCCTGGACGGCGTCGACCTTCGCGTCGAGGAGGGCCGCATCCTCGGCTTGATCGGGCCCAACGGCGCGGGCAAGACCACCGCGCTGAACGCCCTCCTCGGCCTCACGCCCTGCCAGGGCGAGCTGAAGGTCCTCGGCCGCGATCCCTGGACCGCGCGCGACGACCTCATGCAGGACGTGTGCTTCATCGCGGACGTCGCGGTGCTTCCGCGGTGGCTGAAAGCCTCGCAGGCCCTGGACTATGTCGCCGGCGTGCACCCGAAGTTCGATCGCGCGAAGGCCGAGGCCTTCCTCGCGAAGACCAACATCCCGCGCGACAAGAAGGTCGGCAAGCTCTCCAAGGGCATGGTGGCGCAGCTCCATCTCGCACTGGTGATGGCGATCGACGCGAAGCTGCTCGTGCTCGACGAGCCCACGCTCGGCCTCGACATCCTCTTCCGCAAGCAGTTCTACGACTCGCTGCTGAACGATTACTTCGACGGCAAGCGCACGATCCTCGTCACCACGCACCAGGTCGAGGAGATCCAGCACGTGCTCACGGACGTGGCGTTCATCAACCGCGGCAAGATCGTGCTCGACTCCACGATGGAAGCCTTCGAGGGCCGCTACGCCGAGGTGATGGTGCTTCCGGAGAATGCAGCCGCCGCACGCGCGCTGAACCCGCTGCATGAACGCCAGGTGTTCGGCCGCAGCATCCTGCTCTACGCCGATGCCGACCGCGCACGCCTGGCCGAGTTGGGCGAGGTTCGCACGCCGAGCATCGCCGATGTGTTCGTCGCGCTCATCGGAGGTGCCGCATGAACACGAAATTCCTCTGGTCGGTCCGGCGCGAGCTGTGGGAGCACCGCTCCATCTATGTCGCACCGCTCTTCGTCGCGGGCCTCGTGCTGATCGGCTTCCTGTTCAAGGTCGGCGCCCTCGCGGCGATGATGCGGACCCTGTCGGCACTCGATCCGGCGAAGCAGCGGGTCGCCGCCGTGCTGCCCTTCACGATGCCGGCCGCAGCGATCCTCTTCATTTCCTTCGTGGTCGCGCTGTTCTACTGCCTCGACGCGCTCTACGGCGAGCGGCGCGACCGCAGCATCCTGTTCTGGAAGTCGATGCCGGTTTCGGACCGCACGACCGTCCTGTCGAAAGCCTTCGTGGCCCTCGCGGTCATCCCGTTCGTGTCCCTCCTGATCGCGGTGACAACGCAGGTCTTGCTGCTCGTGCTGAGCAGCGTCGTGCTGCTGATCGGCGGCGTGGAGATCTCGACCCTGTGGTCCAACATCCCCTTCGTCCAGATGACGCTGGCCATGATCTACGGCCTCGTCGTCCATGCGCTCTGGTATGCGCCGGTCTACGGATGGCTGCTGCTGGTGTCCTCATGGGCCAAGAAGGCGCCGTTCCTGTGGGCGACGGCGCCGGTGTTCGCCGCGTTCGTGTTCGAGAAGATCGCGCTCGACTCCTCGTATGTCTTCGCGCTCGTGAAATACCGCGCGATCGGTGCGATGACCGAGGCCTTCGCGCCCGGGGCGATGCGCGGGCCCGTGACCCAGCTCTCGCAGCTGGATCCGGTTCGATTCCTGTCGAGCTCCGGCCTGTGGCTGGGGCTCGCGGTCGCGGTGGCGTTCCTGTTCGCCGCGATCCACATGCGACGTTCGCGGGAGCCGATATGAAATTCAAGAGCTGGATTCCCGACGGAGCCTGCCCCCGAATGATTTTGTCGGGGGCGGGAATGGCGGTTGCCTTCTTCCTGGCCCAGGCCTCGTGGGCTGCGGAAGGCCTGCAGGGCAATCTCGTAAGCGTGAAGTGGCTCGAAAAGAATCGCGAAGCGCCGGACGTGCTTCTCATCGACGCCTCGCCCCCGCCGGTGCACGCGAAGCAGCACATTCCCGGCGCGGTCAGCATCGATGTGTTCACGCTGGCCAGCTTCGGCGTTCGCGACCTGCCGATGGCGACGGTCGATCGCATCTACCAGGCCGCGGGCATCACGCCGGGCAAGCGGATCGTGATGTACGACCAGGGCGGCACGTGGTTCGCCACGCGGCTCTTCTTCTCGCTCGCCTATCACGGCTACCCCGCGAAGAACCTCTACATCCTCGACGGCGGGATGGCGAAGTGGCAGGCCGAAGGCATGCCGGTCACGAAAGACGCCACGCCTGCACCGAAGGCCGGCACCTTCCGTGTGACGAAGGTGAACGAGGCTGAACGCGCGCGCTTGCCCGAGCTCGTTGCCGCTTCCGGTGAGCGCCCGAACAAGGTGCTGGTCGATGCGCTCGGACCGGAATACCACTACGGCGCCACCGCCTTCTTCAACAAGGCGGGGCACATCCCGCAGGCCGTGCTGCTGCCGAGCGAGGATCTCTTCAACGCGGACAAGACGTTCAAGTCGCCCGAGGAGATCCGGCGAATGCTGGGATACCTTTCGATCCGCCCCGAGCAGGAAATCCACTCGCATTGCGGAGGCGGCGGCACGGCGAGCGTTCCGTACTTCGCGATGAAGTACCTGGCGGGCTATCCGAACGTGAAACTCTCGCTCGAGTCGCAGATGGGCTGGCTGCAGGACGATCGCGACCTGCCGTTCTGGACCTACGCCGCGCCCGCGATGATGCGCGAGACCGAATGGCTGAGTTCGTGGGGCGGCAGGAATATGCGCATGTACGGCGTCTCGCGCGTGAGCGTGGTCGATGTCCGTCCTGCGGGCGCGTACGGCCAGTCGCACGTGCCCTTTGCGCTCAACATCCCGGCCGATGCGTTCCGAAGCAACGTCGCCAACCCTGCGAAGCTCGCGGAGATCCTCGGCGCCTCGGGCGTCGATGCCTCGTACGAAGCCGTGATCGTCTCGGGCTCCGGCCTCACGAAAGAGGCGGCGCTCGCCTACGTGATGCTGGAGAAGATGGGCCAGAAGAAAGTGTCCGTCTTCATGGACTCGCTGGAGTCGGTGGATTCGCTCGACAAGATGGCGCGCAAGGGATTCGCGGTGACGCAGGATCCGACGAAGGTCACGCCCGTGGCCTATCTCGTCAACGCCCGCAACGGGATCACCCTCGCGGAGGCGAATGGCGCAGGGGGTGCCTACCCGAAAGTCTTCATCGCCTCCGGCGCGAGCGTCCCGGCGGTGGCACCGGCGGGGACGGTCGTCCACGTTCCGTACACGCAGCTCCTGAAGGCCGACGGTACGCCGAAGGAAGCGAAGGACCTCTGGGCCATCCTCTCCAAGGCGGGCGTTCCGCGCTACGCCGAACTGGTCGCCTTCTCCGACGATCCCGGCGAGGCCGCGGCCAACTACTTCGTGCTCAAGTTGATGGGGTATCCCGACATCAAGGTCTTGATGGCCCCGTCCTGATCGTGACCTACGTGCACGTCATCGCCGGTCTCCTGGCGCTCTGTGCCGGAGCGGTCGCACTCTCCACGCGCAAAGGGGGCGGGCTGCATCGCCGCTACGGCAGGATCTTCGTCTACACGATGCTGGTGATGGCCTCGATGGGCGCCATCATCGCGGCGAGGCACGTCGTGGCCGGCTTCCAGCCGAAGATGCAGACGCTGAATGTGATCGCCGGTGTGACGACCTGCTACCTGGTCGTGACGGCGCTGCTCACCGTTCGGCGCCCCGTCGGTACCGAGGGGTCGCGCTGGGTCGACGGGACCGCCTTGTTGGTGGCGCTGGCCGTGGGGATCGCCAGCATCGCCTTCGGTCTCCGTGCGATGACCGCAGGAAAAGACCCCTGGTTTCCCGCGGCTCCGGCCCTCTTCTTCGGATCCATCGCGCTCCTCGCCGCGTGGGGCGACTTCCGGATGATCCGGTTGCGCGGGCTGCGTGGCCGCAGGCGCATCGCGCGGCACTTGTGGCGCATGAGCTTCGCGATGTTCATCGCCACGGCCTCGTTCTTCCTCGGGCAGGCCAAGGTGTTTCCGGAGGCGCTTCGCGTCTTCCCGCTGCTGGCCGTCCCGGTCGTCCTCGTGCTGGCCGCCCTCGCCTATTGGTCGGTACGCGTGTCCTTCGGGAAGCCGACTCCATGAGGGACTATCCCGACATCAAGTCGCCGCGTACCCTCGCGCGCATCGGCGGAGCGCTCTACCTCGCGATCATCCTGCTCGGCATCTTCTGCGAGATGTACGTGCGGGGCTCGATCGTCGTGGCCGGCGACGCGGCCGCGACCGCGGCCAACTTGCGCTCGATGGAAACGCTTTGGCGCGCGGGCATCGCCGCGGAGCTCGTATTGCTGGTGTGCGCCATCCCGCTCACGTGGATCCTCTTCCTGCTCTTGCGGCCCGTGCAACGCGACCTCGCGCTGCTGGCACTGCTCTTCAGCGTCGTGACGCTCTCGGTGGAAGCGACGACGGCGCTCGACCTCCTCGCCGCGTTGTCCCCGCTGGGCAAGGCCGCCTACCTCGGGGCGTTCGAGCCGGCCCAGCTCCACGCGCTGGCCGGCCTCGCGCTGAAGGCGCACAGCCACAGTTTCGGCGTCACGCTGGTGTTCTTCGGCGTCGAGTGCGTGATCGTGGGGCATCTCATCTTTCGCTCGGGATTCCTGCCCCGCACGATCGGCGTCCTGATGCAGGTGGCGGGCGCAAGCTACCTGGTAAACAGCTTCGCGATCGTGTTGGCGCCCACGCTCGCGGACGTGACGTTCGCGGCCATGGTGGTGCCCGTGCTGGCCGGCGAAGGGTCGCTGTGCCTCTGGCTACTGCTGAAGGGCGTGGACGAAGCGCGGTGGTTGCGCCTCGACAAGGCGGCCTGAATCAGCCGGTAGCGAGCGCCGCCCGCAACGCGTCCCGGTCCGCGGCGTCGAGTGCGGGACTGAAGTGCAGGACCTGCTCCACGATGTCGTCGGCTTCGAAGTAGACGCCGCGGCATGCTAGGTGGATGTAGCCGCCCGGCGAGAAGTTGCCCTCCTCGTGGAACACGAGCCGGATTCGCCATGCACCCTTCTCGATCGGCTCCTTGCACTGGCGGCATTTGGCCTGGCTGCTGGGAGAGCGCTCGGCGCCGTCGATGCGCTGCAGCCGGGAGTGGGCTTGCGTGGCCAAGGCGATTCTTTCCAGCGCCTCGCGATCGGGGACTTCGGGCCCGGGTTCCTTCAGGCCCTCGATGAAGGATTCCGGGCGCTTGTAGGCGGCACACCTCGGGTGGAACCAGTGCGTGGCTTCGCCCTCCCCGAAGATGTTGGGCAGGCGCTCCCCGAAGCGCAGCTCCCCCTTTGCGATGGCGACGCCGCATCCGCGGCACTTGGCGCGCCCGGTCGCTGCGGGCTCGAAGATGTGTGGCATGGCCACAGTGTAAGAGAACATTTCAAGGTCCCGAAACCCCCGGCCGTCCCGCTAGCATTGAAGCGGGAGGTAATGCCATGACGAGACCTGTCCTGTCGCTTGCTGCCGCGCTCGTGGCAACCGCGGCGGCCATTGCGGCGAACGCAGCGTACGATCCCCTCGCCATCGACGAGGCGCGGCTCGTGCAGCAAGTCGATCTCGCGTTCGCCAACGGGAAGCGCGAGATTCCGCTGCGCGTCTTCCTGCCCGCGGACCCGAAGCCCGCGCCGGTCGTGCTCTTCAGCCACGGTCTCGGCGGATCGCGCGAGGGCAACGCGTTCATGGGCGAGCACTGGGCCGCGCGCGGATACGTCGCGGTTTTCCTGCAGCATCCCGGCAGCGACACCTCGGTGTGGAAAGGCGTGCCGCCCGCGCAAGCCATGCAAGCGATGCGCAGTGCCGCGAGCGCCGGGAATCTCATGCTGCGCATCGAGGATGTGCATGCCACGCTCGACCAGCTCGAGCGATGGAACAAGGACAGCGGCTCGAAGCTGCGCGCGCGCATGGACCTCGCGCATGTCGGCATGTCGGGGCACTCGTTCGGCGCCGTGACGACGCAAAGCGTGTCGGGGCAATCGATGCCGCTGGCGGGGAAGGCCCTCGACAAGCGCATCGACGCCGCGATCCTGTACAGCCCCAGCCCGCCGCGCATCGGCAGCGCGAAGGGGGCCTTTGCAAAAGTGGAGATTCCGTGGCTGCTGATGACGGGGACGAAGGATGTCGCGGCGATCGGCAGCATCACGGCAGCGTCGCGCCTCGAGGTATTCCCCGCGCTGCCGCCCGGCGGGAAGTACGAACTGGTGCTGGACCGTGCGGAGCACTCGGCCTTCACCGATCGCGCGCTGCCCGGCGACAAGGAGGACCGCAACCCGAAACACCATCGCGCAATCCTGGCGATCAGCACCGCGTTCTGGGATGCCTATCTTCGGGACGACGCGCAGGCGCGTGCGTGGATCGACGGACCCGGCGCGCGCTCGATGCTCGACACGGCGGATCGCTGGCAGCGGAAGTAGAAAGAAGAAGGCCCCGCCGAAGCGGGGCCTTCCGTCGAGCCCCCACCAGGTTTCCCGCGAAATGGGGATGAAAGAGGGGTCGCCTTCCTGCTCCATCAGGTACACCCGGCAATGGGGCGCGCACAACAGGAGCTTTGTAGGTCGGCAACCGAGGGTTCTTCCTTGGTTTCGGAGAATCCCCTGGTGGTAACGGCCGGGCTCGACGGAAACCATTCTGCTCGACCGCCGCCCCGGGCAATGGACCGAAAAGCCGGGGAAAATAGGGGCAGACCCACATTTGAGGAGGCTCTCATGCAAAAGACCTACCACGGCAGTTGCCACTGCGGCACGGTGAAGTTCGAGGCCGACCTGGACCTCGCGTCCGGCACGATGCGTTGCAACTGCTCGATCTGCGGCAAGGGGCGTTCGTGGCTGATCGGCGCGCCGCAGACCGCGCTGCGTGTCACGGCCGGTGAGGAAACGCTCGCCGACTACCAGTTCAACACGCAGAACATCCACCACAGGTTCTGCCCGAAATGCGGCATCAAGGTCTTCGGGCATTCGCCCACCAAGGGCTTCGTCGCGGTGAACGTGAGCTGCCTCGACGATGCGACGGTCGAGGAACTGGCCGCGGCGCCGGTCAAGTACTTCGACGGGAAGAACGACAATTTCAAGCAGGCGCCGGCCGAGACGCGGTACTTGTGAGGTGAAACCCATGAAGATTCGATCGTTCGCGTTTCGCATTGCCACGGTCTTCGCCGCGGGCCTGCTCTCGATGCAGGCCGCGTGGGCTGCGGAGGTGCGGGTCATGATCTCGGCTGGCTTCTACGGCGCGTATTCCGAGCTGGTGCCCGCGTTCGAGCGCGCGAGCGGGCACAAGGTCGTCACGACGCGCGGCCCTTCGATGGGCGATTCGCCCGAGGCGATTCCCGCGCGCCTGTCGCGCGGCGAGGCGACCGATGTCGTGATCATGGACGGCAAGGCCATCGACGAGCTCGGCAAGAAGGGCCAGGTGCAGGGCGACACCAAGGTGGAGTTCGCGCGCTCGCAGATCGGCATGGTCGTGAAGGCCGGTGCCGCGAAGCCGGACATCTCCACCGTCGATGCCTTCAAGAAGACGCTGCTCTCGGCAAAATCCATCGCGTACTCGGACAGTGGCAGTGGCACCTATCTCTCGACCGTGCTCTTCGCGAAGCTGGGCGTGTGGGAGGCGATCCAATCGAAGAGCCGCAAGGTGCGCGGGCCGCCCTCCGGTGAACCGGTCGCAGCGGTGGTCGCGCGGGGCGATGCGGAGATCGGCTTCCAGCAGGTGAGCGAGCTGATCCACGTCGCGGGCATCACCTTCGTCGGCGCGATTCCCGCGGAGCTGCAGCCGGGGTTCACATTCGCGGGTGTGCTCGCCAACTCGGTCGAGCAGGCGGACGCTGCACGCGCGCTGATCAAGTTCCTCGCTTCGCGCGAGGCGGCGGGTGCGATC
This sequence comes from Betaproteobacteria bacterium GR16-43, assembly GCA_001953215.1. Lineage (GTDB taxonomy): Bacteria > Pseudomonadota > Gammaproteobacteria > Burkholderiales > Usitatibacteraceae > Usitatibacter. The sequence continues at coordinate 1,377,258 of CP019169.1, read as the reverse complement.
ACGAAGGCGGGGTTGTCGCCGATCGCGGGGCCGTAGTCTCCCGCTACAGAGCCGGGAGCCGCACTGGGTTGGCGATCGGCCCCCGGTTGATTGTGACGCCCGTGAAATACACTTCGACCCCACCTCCAGATTGACCGTAGAGCGGGACGGATGCGCCGCAGTGCATGGGCGTGCCCATCACGGGCTGCAGTTCCCATCGAAATCGTGCCGGAGCAAGGTTTGGTAGGGCGTATCGCCCTACCGCCGAGAACCCCGTGGGAACGAACGGTAGCTCTGAGGATGGGAAAGCAAATGTCCCCGCCGCAATCGTCTCGGAGGCTTGATTGACCCTCCTGCTGGTTGGCCAAGGTTCACAGCGGTAGAAGACGTCGTTCGCTCCACAAGTGCTTGAAAATGGCAGATGGCCATAGGCTGGACCGGGAGGACTTGGGGGGATGGTAGACGAGCTCCCAACGGCTCGAACCACTAAGTAGGAACTCTCTTCACTTGAAGGAACGAGAGCAGGGGCTTCTTCCAGTTTCTCTGTCCACGAACGGAAGTTGCGCACGCGTACTTGATCGTCGAACGGCTGCTCAGTGCTCTCCAACCAATTCTGCTGGAGTATCTCGGAGATCTGCCTGGTTGACTGCTCGTCCGGAACGAGCACAATCTGAGACCCAAGCACAAACACTATTTGACTTGGCCGGGCTCGAACCGACGCCACGTGGAGCGCCATCGCGTTTTCTCGCAAGTCCTGAAACTGCTCAACTTGCTGTTCGCTGAGTCGCAGTAGGGCCATTGGAATCTCCCCAGGAAAGTTACGCCCCGTAGTAGAACCAGACGACCTGAATCAACCCGTCGCGGATCTCGTAGACCGCCGCGGCCTCGAGCGGCTTGTCGCCCAGACCCATGATGCGCTCGTGGTCGATCACCTTGTTGCCGAACGCCATGCGGCTCACGAGCTCGGCATTCAACGCGGGATTGTTGAAGCGGTTCTTCGCGTAGAAGTCGGAGAACGCGGCCTTGCCGGAGAGCGCGGGCTCCGCGTTCGGCATGCGATAGACCACGATCGATTCGGAATAGACGGCGAGGAAGCGTTGCAGGTCGCGGGCGTTGTAGGCCTCGAGCTGCTCCTGGACGAGGAAGACGGGGTCGGCTTTCATTGATGCATCATGCCAAAAAGATGGTGTGGCTATTCATTGCTCTCCTTTGGAAAATTTCGCTTACGCAACTCATGACTTTCCTCCGCGCGCCGCTGTTCCGCGGCAATCTCTCTTTCCAGAGTACGGATGTGTCTTTTCGCGAATCCTACTACTCGTAAGCGGGGATCCGCCAGCCAGCTCTCCATGAGGTCCTTCTTTTCCTGATATGCGGCGACGAATCCAAACTCGCCCCGTACGACCCCCGTTGCGTCGAGTCGCGTTTCAATGGAGCCAAGCTGCAACGAGTCTTCTGGCAAGTTCGCCACAATCTCCTTGTAGACCTCGTGTGTATTCGGATGCGCCTCGTAACCGTCAAGTATGGCAATCAGAAATTCCACACCCTCCTCACCTTCATTCCGCGCTATTGCGACAAGCGCCTCCTTCAACTCGTCAGTCAATTCCGGAAATACAAGGGCGACAAATCGATCGGCCCGATAGGAGAACTCTTTCGGCCACTTTTTTGACCACGACCGGACTGCTTCAAGCACTAGGCCGAGATGCTTAGCCAACTCTTTGTGAAGGGTATGGAATTGATACGGGATTGCCTCATATCGACCATCGTCTACAGAAGCGCGATAAGGGATACGACGTTCGAAATACTCAATGACCTGCCGTGATCTCATGACCGCCACTGCGGAGAGTAGATCCTCTAGGTGGTAGTCGATCGAACTCACGGCTACAAATGCATTCAGAACTCGACGTGCCTGTTCCTCGGTTAGATCGCGAAAGGGGGCAGGATCAAGATGAAAAGTCCAGCCTCCAATGCGCCGCCACTGAGGATCCTTGCGTGACAAGTATTCAATCCCGGGAAGCAACACATCCTCGACGATGGAGCTATTTCCATTTGAGGGGGAAGTCGAGGCAACGAGAAGATTCGCAACCGATTGCTCGTCGTCGGACTGCAGGGCCGCATCGAATGCACGCTTGAGACGGTTGGTGTCGCCTCCGGTTTCAACGCTCAAGTACCAAGTGACCTGAGGGAGATAGGTCGACGTCGTGATTGAGCCGTCAATGAACTCGTACACCACTCCCCTCTGCGGTCCCGCGGCGAGACCGTGCAACATCGTCGGAATAAATCGCTCTAGCTCCGGATGATTGCCGAGAAGAATTCTTCGAAGCAAATCTGCTCGCGCGTTCCCCAGCTCCTCCATGAGGATTCGTAGTCCCTGAAAGCTCGCCATGTCACCAGTCTCAAAAGTTGCCAAGCGTTTGAGAAGATTGACCCAACGAGGCAAGTTTGCCTCTGAGAGGTCTGCAACATAGCCGTCGATCGCCCGTCTCCTGTATTCCGTTTCCTCGGCGGGTCCAAAATTGGGACCGTCCCAAGCTGGCGGAAAGTTCGATCTAAAGCCCACCAAAACACAATATTCCTCGAAGTCCGCTACGCCAGCGGTAGCTTGGCGAAACTGATCAATCGCTGCGGAAACCCGAGCCCTTGCCTTGGCCACAATGGGGCCGTCTGCTTGGGTCACTTCTCCAAACCTATTTTGGCGATGCACACCATGTACGCGGTCTTCGGTCGCCTCAAGTAGCGGGAGCGGCATGGCGTTGACATGCGCTGCAAGGAACTCTATTGCGTCGGCGGCACTCTCGAGGACCGCCTCAACTAGGCTATCCGACGGGACGCCACGATACGGCAGCTTTGTCGCGGCGAAGAGCGCATCTATAAGCAACTTTCGCGTGAGATCCGAGTCGGCGAGACGGTAGGTCTTCTTGAGAATTGCCAATGCGCGACTTCGTATGCTGGTCACCGCGGGACCTGCCTGCACGTGATGGCTATGTATGGAGACTGCTTCGTAGCTACTTGTGGTGCCAGTCACCTCGACGCCGAGTGCATCTGAAAGCATCGTGGCAAGCAGCGGAGCGGACGCAGTTAGGACGCCGGTCTCTAAACACTCTGCTCTGGCAACAACTAGCTCCTGGACTCCGGGACCTGCAGCGGCCCACACCCGCCGATCGAGCTTCGCGAACTCATGTGCCATTCGCAGAATCCGCTGTCTCCACTTCTCATTGCTGTTCCCAAGGTATAGACGAAGTAGGGCGTCGAAGGTTTCTTCGACGGCCGGTCTGTCGATAAATTGAATTTGTTGAAGTAGACGCAGGCACTTTTCCGAAACCGCATCAGTGCTGTATCCAGCGATCTCACCGAATGGCGTTGCAATTGGATTTGTCTCTGTCGCCCAAGCGGACTCGATGCACGCTACCAAGGTTGATCGCCAATCCCGATGTGTGGCCGTGACGTCTTCGTAGTACGGAAGGACGTGATTCTCTATTCGCTCCAGGAGGTCGTAACGTTCATTGTTGTTGGAGCAGGCGCCAAGGAGTTTCATTGGGCCGGCCTCCACGATTTCTATTCCCGCCGCCATGCGCTCAAAGTCGGAGACTACTTTCTGAAATTCGTGACTCGCTGGCATTAGATGGTCACGCATGATTGATCGCATGCGCGCCTCAATACCGTCGAGCAGCTTCTCCCCGAATCCTTGCAGAGCTGGCCGCTTGTAGATCAGGTCATGCTCCATCTCGGCCCACGCGTGTTTCAGCGTCGTTTGGACCTGTACCTCGCAGTGGAGCCCGGCGAATCTGGAGTACTCCGGCAACTGCATGCGCGCGTCAGTCAGGCGAAGCACATAGTTGATTGACTGGAATAGATTCTCGGTGCCGCTGCCATCAGGAACTGGATGGTGAATTTTTGTTCGATCCCAATCGATTTCGAAATTGGCTTGCATCGCCCCAGAGCTTGTGAAGCGCGTCACGTCAGCGTCTGTGTAGCAGACGATGCGACATCCGGCCAGGTCCTTCACTCGCATCTCGACACAGTCGGAGTCGATCAAGCCCAGCTTTTCCAGCTTTAGGCGCAGAGAAGGGACCTTCTTCGCTCGTGATTGGATTTGCTGAACATGAAGACGAGGGACTTGCGCTGAAATGACCCCAAGGATCGAAGCGACGGTCTTCGAGAAGTCGGCGTAGAGCGATTGCCCTTCTAGTTCATAGTCCTTGATGTTCATGTAGCTCTCCAAAAAAAAGCCCCGCATGCGCGGGGCTTTTGTCCTACTCGATTCCCGAACTCACACTCGGGGGTATCGCCTTACATGTCCATGTCGCCCATGCCACCCATGCCACCCATGCCGCCACCACCCATGCCCGCTCCGCCGCCTTTGTCGTCCTTCGGCAGCTCGGCGACCATCGCATCGGTCGTGAGCATCAGGGCGGCCACGGAGGCCGCGTTCTGCAGGGCGAAGCGCGTGACTTTGGTGGGATCGAGAACACCCATCGCCACCATGTCGCCGTATTCGCCGGTCTGGGCGTTGTAACCGAAGTTACCCTTGCCCTCGTTCACCTTGTTGATGACGACAGACGGCTCGTCACCCGCGTTGCGGGCGATTTCGCGCAGCGGCTGCTCGACGGCGCGCAGGATGATCTTGATGCCCGCTTCCTGGTCCGAGTTGTCGCCCTTCACCTTGGAGATGGCTTCGCGCGTGCGCAGCAGTGCCACGCCGCCGCCCGGAACGATGCCTTCTTCAACGGCGGCACGCGTGGCGTGCAGCGCGTCTTCGACGCGGGCCTTCTTCTCTTTCATCTCGACTTCGGTCGCCGCGCCGACTTTGATGACCGCAACGCCGCCGGCCAGCTTGGCCACGCGCTCTTGCAGCTTCTCTTTGTCGTAGTCGCTGGTGGCTTCCTCGATCTGGGCGCGGATCTGCTCGACACGGGCCTTGATGCCATCGGCCTTGCCGGCGCCGTCGATGATCGTGGTGTTTTCCTTGCCCACTTCGATGCGCTTGGCTTTGCCGAGGTCCTTCAGCGTCGTGTTCTCGAGCTTCAGGCCCAGCTCTTCCGCGATGACCGTGCCGCCCGTGAGGATGGCGATGTCTTCGAGCATGGCTTTGCGGCGGTCGCCGAAGCCCGGGGCTTTCACGGCCGTCGTCTTCAGGATGCCACGCAGGTTGTTCACCACGAGGGTGGCGAGCGCTTCGCCGTCGACGTCTTCCGCGATGATCAGCAGCGGACGGCCGGCTTTCGCAACTTGCTCGAGCACCGGCAGCAGGTCACGGATGTTGGAGATCTTCTTGTCGTGCAGCAGCACGAGCGGATCTTCCAGCAGGGCGACTTGCTTGTCGGGGTTGTTGATGAAGTACGGGGAGATGTAGCCGCGGTCGAACTGCATGCCTTCGACGACTTCCAGCTCGTCGTCCAGGCCCTTGCCGTCTTCCACGGTGATGACGCCTTCCTTGCCGACCTTGTCCATCGCCTCGGCGATGCGCTCACCGATACGCGTATCGGCGTTCGCGGAGATCGCGCCGACCTGGGCGATTTCCTTGGAGGTCGTGCAGGGCTTGCTGATCTTCTTCAGTTGCTCGACGGCGGCCAGGACGGCCTTGTCGATGCCGCGCTTCAGGTCCATCGGGTTCATGCCGGCGGCAACGTACTTCATGCCTTCGGTCACGATCGCCTGGGCCAGCACGGTCGCGGTGGTGGTGCCGTCGCCGGCGACATCGGAAGTCTTCGAAGCGACTTCCTTCACCATCTGCGCGCCCATGTTCTCGAACTTGTCCTTCAGCTCGATTTCCTTCGCGACCGACACGCCGTCCTTGGTGACGGTGGGGGCGCCGAAGGAGCGCTCGAGCACGACGTTGCGGCCTTTCGGGCCGAGGGTGACCTTCACCGCGTCGGCGAGCACGTTCACGCCGATGATCATGCGATTGCGCGCGGCTTCGCGGAATTTGACGTCTTTGGCAGCCATGTTTGTTTCCTCTCGATTCTGTATTCGGGTGGGCCGGTCTTAGGAAACGACGGCCATGATGTCTTCTTCGCGCATCACGAGCAGCTCGTCACCGTCGACGCGCACGGTGGAGCCCGAGTATTTGCCGAAGAGGATGCGGTCGCCGACTTTGACGTCGACGGCAGTGACTTTTCCGTCGTCGTTTTTCTTGCCGGGGCCCACGGCGAGGACTTCGCCCTGGTCGGGTTTCTCGGCGGCGGTATCGGGGATGACGATGCCGGAGGCCGTCTTACGCTCTTCCTCGAGGCGCTTGACGATGACGCGGTCGTGCAACGGACGCAGTTTCATTTGGGAGTCTCCTCAACAAGGGTCTTGGGTGCTTCGGGATTCAGGGGGAAGCCACGAGGGCTTCCCAGAGCACTACGGGGGGCCTGTTGGCACTCACCCGAGGCGAGTGCTAATAATAGGCCCCAAAGGGTCGGGTTTCAACCCGCGCCGGGGCCCAAGCCACAAATAATTGATAAATCAGGGGGTTTCGGGCGCCTTTTCCGGGCATGGCCCGGGGTTTCCCCGGCGCAAGATGGCTTTGCTCATGCCATGGGAAGTGTGGGCTCCTTTGAATGGGTGGACCCTTTGGGGGCGGAGCGATCCGCCCCCGCCTTTCTTCTTGAGCCAAGGTTTCGGCCATGCGGATTACGTCCTGCTCGCGGCGCCGATGGCCGCATCGGACCCCCACCGCCGTCGAGGACGTTCGATCGCTGAGGCCTACGATCGGCCGGGGACTTTCTCCTACACGCGAAACAGCCCCCTCCGGGCTTACTTCCCGACCGCAGGTGCCGATAGTTCGTCTATCGAGCACCTGCATTGGGAGAGCCCCGATGAAGATCGAGATCGAACCGGGAAGCGTGGAGCACTGGTACCTGCTGTCGATGATCGGGTTCTACATCCCGCACATCATGGCCGCCACCCTGCTCGCGAACGAACGCCCCTAGGCCTCGCCGGCTACGGAAGGACCGAGACGGACGCAACCTCCGCGTTCGCCTGCGCTTCCTTCACCAGCCGGGCGAGATCGTCGGCGGCCTGGGTTTCAAAGGCCTTCAGGACCGTGGCCTTCGCATTCGCCAGCTCCTCCGCACGCTCGGCCTTCACGTCGTTGCAGGTCAGGTCGCGCTGGCCCGCAAGCGTGTACGGCTTGCCGGGGTTACGCGGATCGAGATCCAGGACCTTGTCCATCTTCGGCAACGAGAACGGCTGGCCGAGCCGCGTGACCAGGAACACCGCCCGGTTGGCGCTCGCCTCGATCTTCCACGAGCAAGCCTTGGCGTTGCTCGCGCCCTGGTAGGGAACGGGGGGCGTGCCGCCCGCCTCGCGAACGTTCGCCGTGAAGTCGAGCGTCCACTTCACGTTGTAGCGCTCGACCGCGTCGTCCTTGAACTTGACCGCATACGTGCGCTCCTTCGTCTGGACCACGTCGGACAGCGCATCGACGGAACCCAGCAGGCACAGCAGCGCAAAACCACTTCCGGCAAGACGAATCATGTTTCCTCCAGGGGGGTCTTCAAGGGATTGGGTGGCGTACGCGCCACTTCTTCTGCCGTCACCGTGTAGCTGAGCGAATACGTTCCGTGTTCCATGGGCCCGGAGATGCCATGCCGCGCGAGCTCTCCGGCATCGAGGAGCTGCGCGGAGGTCGGGTCCAATGCATCGGCATCGTACGCGGTCGCGAGGAGGACCCAGGGCAACTGCGCGTCCTTGCCGCGAATCGATTGCTCGCGCGTCATCGGCGGCGGCGGCGCGGGCTCCAGGAGGCACGCGCTCGCGATTCCACGGCGCGCGGCCATCGCCGGCAAGACCTGCGTGCCGAGCCAGTCGCGCGCCTCGCCCTGCCTGGCCGCATCGGGGGAAAAGCGCAACGACAACGCCGCCTGCCCCAGGCCATAGCCGCGGCTCGCCACGACCGTGGAGAAGCCGCGAATCATTCCGCGAAGCCGCTTCATCGTCGCCGCGGTCCACGGGGTCGGGTTGTTGAGCCGGGCCAGGTACGCATCGGACGTGGCCACGGCGACGCTGTCGACTTCATACACCACCAGGTACCTCGGCGAAGCGGATCGGGCGAGCCACCGCGTGCCGCGCAGGAAGCCGGGGATCGAGAGCCGCTCGTGCAGGTGTTCGTACGTGTGCCAATGGTCGTGGTCCGCGAGATCGCCGTCGATGTCGAAGTACAGGAGCATCGCCGCGTCGCCGTGCAGTGCCATCGGCCGGACCGCAGGGTTACTTCGCGGTCTTCGCCGCTGCGGCGGCCGCAACGCCGGCGCGCAGGCCGAGGAGGTAGCTGTCCACGCCGAACCCGGCGATCTGCCCCTTCGCGATCTCCGCGATCACGGAGACATGGCGAAAGGCCTCGCGCGCATGGATGTTCGACATGTGGACCTCGATGATCGGCACCGTGAGGATCGCGAGCGCGTCGCGGATCGCGTAGCTGTAGTGCGTCCACGCGCCCGCGTTGATGACGACCGCATCCACGCCTTCGCCGTGCGCCGTGTGGATGCGGGAGCACATCTCCCCCTCCAGGTTGGTCTGGAAGGCGATCACCTCGGCGCCCAGCTCCTTGCCCAGCGCGGCCACCTGGCGGTTGATGTCGTCCAGCGTGGCCGTCCCGTACTGCTTCGGGTCGCGCTTGCCGAACATGTTGAGGTTCACGCCGTGCAGCAGCAGCACCTTCATCGGGAGTCTCCTGGCGGGGTCGGTAAAGCAACGAGTGTAGCGACAACCCGGTTCACGAGACGAGCCTGCGGAAATGGGCGTCCATGCGCGCGGCGTCCGCGATGCGCCCGGTGAAGAGCTTGAAGGCGCCGATCGCCTGGCCCACGTTCATGTGCCCGCCGTCGACGACGGCGCAACCGGCCTTGCGCGCGGCGGCCAGCAGTGCGGTCTCGAGCGGGAAGTAGACGATGTCGCAGACCCACAACGAAGGGCGCAGCAGCTCCGGCGGCAGCGGAAGGCCGGGCATCTTCGCCATGCCGGTGGGTGTTGCATGGATGAGGCCCGTGGCGCCGGCCATCGCGGCTTCCGGACTCCCGGAGAAGGACACTCGCTTTCCGGGAAGGTGTTCGTTCAACCGCGCCGCGAGCGCCTCGGCTTGCGCGGGGTCGATGTCGAAGATGGCGAGTTCGCGGGCGCCCATGCGCAGGACGGAATCGGCGCAGGCCGCGCCGGCGCCGCCCGCGCCCAGCAGCACCACGCGCGCGAGGTCGGCCTTCGGGAGCGCGCGCCGGAAGCCCCAGCTCCAGCCGGGCCCGTCGGTGTTGTGGCCCACGAGCCGGTTGCCCGAGCGCACGACGGTATTCACCGCGCCGATCGCCCTCGCTTCTTCCGACAAGTCGTCGAGCAACGGGATGACGGCCTGCTTGCACGGATACGTGATGTTGAGCCCCGCGAATCCCATGACGCGAGCGGCGCGCAGCAACTCCGGCAACGCCTCGACGCCCACGCCGGCTTCGTCGAGGTCGATCAGCTGGTAGTGCACGCGCAAGCCGTGGTGGCGGCCCTCTTCCTCCTGCAGCGCGGGCGCGAGCGAACGCTGGATGCCGGCGCCGATGAGGCCGAGGAGGACCTTCGACGCGGCGCCCTCGCCCTTCACCCCTTGTAGCCCAGCAGCTTCGGCAGGAAGAGCACGGTCTCGGGCACGAACGTGATCACGGCGAGTGTCGCGATCATGACCGCGAGGAAAGGCATCACCTCGCGCACCAGGTCCGTGAGCGACACGTCCGCGATCTTCATCATCATGAAGAGCAGGAGTCCATACGGGGGTGTCACGAGTCCGATCATGATGTTGACCACGACGACGACGCCAAAGTGTACCGGGTCGATGCCGAGCGCCTGCGCCGTCGGGATGAGCACCGGGACGATGACGAGCAGGATCGTCGTGCCCTCGAGGAAGCAGCCGAGGATCAGCAGCAGGATGTTGGCCGCGAACAGGAAGGCGAGCGGCGAGAGCTCGTAGGCCTTGAGCGCCGCGCTCACGGTCCTCGGGATGTTCTCGACCGTGATCACGTAGTTGAAGACCAGGGCGCCGGCGATCAGCATGCCGATCGAGATCGTGATGCGCGCGCTCGTCGCGAGCGAGTTGTAGACGTCGCGCCAGCCGATGCTGCGATAGAGGATGGCCGAGACCAGCAGCGAATACGCCGCCGCGGCCGCCGCGGCTTCGGTGGGCGTGGTCACGCCGCTGTAGAGGAGTCCCAGCAGGATCACCGGCATCATCAGCGCGGGGAAAGCCTCCCACGTGATGCGCGGCATCTCCCGCAACGGCACGCGCTCTTCGACCGGGAAATTCCGGCGCCGCGCCGTGAACGCGATCAACCCCATCTGCGCCGCACCCATCAGCAGCCCCGGGATGATGCCGCCCAGGAAGAGGAAGCCGATGGAAGTGTCGGACACCAGTGCATAGAGCACCAGCGGGATCGAAGGCGGGATGATGGGCCCCAGCACCGAGGACACCGCGGTCAGCGCGGCGGCGTAGGCCGGCGGGTACTTGCCGTCCTTGGTCATCAGCGTCTGCATGATCTTGCCGGAGCCGGCCGCGTCGGCGAGCGCCGAGCCCGACATGCTCGCGAAGATGATGCTTTGCGCCACGTTCACCTGCGCGAGCCCCCCGCGGAAGCGCCCGACGAGCGCGTTGCAGAAGCGCAGGAGCCTGTCCATGATGCTGCCGCTGTTCATGAACTCGGCGGCGAGGATGAAGAGCGGGATCGCGAGCAGCAGGTAGCTCGTGTTCATGCCGTTCAACAACTGCTCGGCCGCCGTCCCCATGTCCAGGCCCGCGATCCAGAGGTAGAGCACCGATCCGGCGATCATCGAGTGGCCGATCGGAAGCCCGAGCACGCTCAGCGTCACGATGGTCGCGAGGGCATAACCGAAAGGGCTCATAGTCCGGAGCTCACCTGGAGGGATTCGACCGGCTGCGGATCGCGCCCGCGAAGCAACTGCGCGAGAAGCCAGAGGTAGCGGACGATGATCGCGACGAGGAAGACCACGTAGATGGAGTAGAGCCAGTTCATGGGGATCTTGAGGTAGGACGATTTCTCGACCTTCATGAAGCTCACGTAGTCGAACGAGCCCTTGAGCGATGCGCCGTAGAGCACCACGACCGCCACCGCGGAGACGATCGCCATGGCGATGCGCTTGCGCGGCCCGACGGCCGAATAGAGGAGGTCGAAGCGGATCTCGTCCTTTTCCCCCAGCACGAAGGCCGTGCCCCAGAGCACCAGGTAGAGCCACATGACGACCGTCAGCTCCGAGGTCCAGCCCACCGGAAAGTTGAAGAAGTACCGGAAGACGATCTGCAGCACGAACGCGACGAACATGACGCCGAGCATCAGCACGGCGACATCCTCGGCGCGCCGGCGCAGCCACGCGCCGGCCTTCGCCAGGGTCGGATTCATTACTTGAGCGCGCCGATCTTCTCGAGCATCCCCTTCGGCCACTCCTTGGCGTCGTCGGAAGCGAGGTAGACCTTCTGGGCGTTTTCGCGGAACGCCTTCACGTCGGGCGCGTAGATCTCGAGGCCCATCTTCCGGAAGCTGTCCGCGAGGTCGGCCTCGCGCTTGAGGTGCTCGGCGGCACTCCACGCGATCGCCTTGTCGGCCGCGGCCTGGAAGGACTTCTGCTTCGCCGGCGACATCGCGTTCCACGCCTTGAGGTTCATCGTGAGCAGGTCGTAGCCGACCAGGTGCGAGGTCAGCACGATCTGCGACATCACCTCGTAGAACTTCATGTTCTGCACGTTGGGCAGCGGGTTGTCCTGGCCGTCGATCGCGCCCGTCTGCAGGCCCGTGTAGGTCTCGGCATAGGCCATGGGCGTGGGATTGGCACCCAGCGAGCGGCCGAGGAGCTGCCACGCGTCACCCGGGGGCATCCTCAGCTTCACGCCGGCGAGGTCGGCGGGCGTGTTGATCTTCTTCTTCGCCTTCAGGCCCACCTGCCGCGTGCCGAAGAAGGTCGGCCCGAGGATCTTCACCTTCATCTGGTCCTCGGCCTGCTTCTTGTACTGCGCGCCCAGGTCGCTCGACCAGAAGGTGCCCAGGTGGTTGGCGTCGCGGAAGAGATACGCCGAGGTGAGGATCGACCAGGCCGGGATCTGCTTGGAATAGTCCTGCGGCGCGATGTTGCCCAGTTCGAGGTTGTCGCGCTGCAGGGCGACCAGCTCCGTGCCCTGCTTGAAGAGCGACGCATTGAAGAAGGTCTCGACGGTGAAGTCACCCTCGATGTCCTTGGCCAGCATGCGCATCATGTCCGCGCGAATGTCCTTGTCGGAAAACACGGCGGCAAAGCGCAGCGTCGGCTTGGCCTGCGCCCAGGCGGGCAGCAGGGACGTGGCGGCGAGCGCGGCGCCCGCCTGGAGCGCGGTGCGGCGGTTCGGTTTGAAGTCCATCTTATTTCTCCTCCTGTGAAGTTATGGGATTCATCAGGTACCTCAGAACAAGCTCGGTCACTACGGCACAGCGCGCATCCACGTCGCCCTTCGCACCCATGTCGCGCTGGAAGATCGCTCCGAAGGTGTGCTGGTGGCTCACGTTGAAGTTGCCGAGCGCGGCGATCGCCATGTGGACGTCGATCGGGTCGGGCCCGGCGCGGAAGCTTCCCTCGGCCTGGCCGCGCGCCATGACGCCGCTCAGCAGCGCCACGATCGGCCGGTTGAGCGTGCGCATCGCCGCCGACTTCTTGAGGTGGCGCCCCTTGGCCTGGTTCTCGGCGATCACGAGGCGCACGAAGGCCTCGTGCTCGATGTAGTAGCCGAACGTGAACTCGACGATGCGCCGCATCGCGTCCACCGGCGGCAGGTGGTCGAGGTCGAGCTTCGCCTCGGCCTGCCGGATTTCCGAATACACGCTTTCGAGCACCGCCAGGTAGAGCTTCTCCTTGGTGCCGAAGTAGTAGTTGATCATCGCGCGCGTGGTGCGGGTGCGCGCCGCGATGGCGTCCATGCTGGCACCCTTGAAGCCGCGGGAAGCGAACTCCTCCGTGGCCGCGCCGAGGATGCGCGCCCGGTTGGCCTCGGGCGCCTTGGGCTTGCGCATGGCGGCCGTGCGGGTGCCGGTCCGGGCGTTCAGCATCGCGAAAGGAACGGAATTAACATGGTCGCCAGTATAACTTGGCGGTCTCGTTAATTCACCGGCGTGGTGCGCCGCAGCAAGGGAATGCATCGTCTCAGCGCGCCGAGGTGCCGGAACGGCGTTGGGGGACCGACTCGCCTTCGGCGCCGTCGAGGTGGCTGCGCGCCACGCGCAGCGCCAGGCGCGCCACTTCCTCGGGCCCGACCGCCTTCGTGAGCGCGGAGCGCGGGATCTCGAGGGCGTAGGGAATGTCCTGCGGGAGGCAGGACAGGATCCCGCGCACGTCGATCGATCCCTCGCCGGGAAAGAGCCGCTCGTCGCGCGCGGTGCGCAGGCAGCGCTCGAGGGTGGGCGGGACTTCGCGCTCCGCGTCGCACACGTGCGCGAACTGGAACCACTCGCGCGGAAGGCCGCGCAGCTCGTCCGTGCTGGAGCCCGAGCGGCCCATGTGGAGCATGTCGATCAGGATGCCGGCGTTCGAGCGCTTCGCGGCGCGCAGCACGCGCACCGCTTCGGACAACGTGCCGGTCTCGGTCCAATGCGGGAACTCGAGCCCGACGAAGATCCCGTAGGGCTTCGCCATGTCGCAGAGCCGGCCGAATCGATCGATCGCGCGGGCGCGGTCCGGGTCGGGCAACTGCGCGATGATCCGCTTGGCCCCCAGCTTGGCCGCCGCTTCCAGTTCGGGCGCGAAGGACTCGGGTTCGATGGCCGGGTCCATCCGGAAGAGCTCGATGTCGTGCACCTTGATGCCGGTCGCATCCAGGCGCGAGCGCGTCTCGCGCATGAGCACCGGGTCGCGCGCGAGGTCGTAGAGCGGCTCGGCGGCCGTCACTCGCGTCACGCGGATGCTCGCGTACTCGTAGCCCGTGCGCGCGGCGATCTCCACCAGCTCCGGCGGCGGGACCGACAGCACGGTGAGGTGCGCGAGGGAGTAGTCGTGCTTCACGGCCTAGTCGCCCAACGCGGCCCCGGCCGTGCTCGCGTGGTGCACCTTCTTGCCCGGCGAGTAGATGTCCATGATGTTCCAGTGCCCCGCGGTGGGCACCGGCTCGTTCAGCATCGCGACGTCGAGCACGAAGGGCTTGCCCGCCTTGATGGCGCGCTCCAGCGCGGGCTTGAACTCCGCGGCGCTCGCGACCTTGAGGCCGTCGATGCCGTAGGCCTTCGCGATCGCGGCGTAGTCGGGCGAGTAGGGCTTGCCGTCCTTCTCGAACACGGTGCCGTACGTCGTTCCGTAGTGCGCCTTCTCGAGGCCCGCGATCGTGCCGTAGGCGAAGTTGTTCATGATGACCCACACGACGCCGATGTCGCGCTCGAAGGCGGTGGCGAGCATCGCGGGGTTCTGGCCGAAGCCGCCGTCGCCCACGAGGGCCACCACGACGCGCTCCGGCGCCGCGAGCTTGGCCCCCAGCGCGGCGGGGGCGCCGAAGCCCATCGTCGCGAGGCCCCCGGGCGTGAAGATCGTGCCGGGCTGGAGGATCGGAAATTGCTGGCCGACGCCGTTCTTGTTCCAGCCCACGTCGGTCGTGATGAGCGCGTCGCGCGGCAGGGCCGCGCGCACGTCGGCCAGGATGCGCTCGGGGCGCATCGGGAAGACGTCGCTCGTCGCGTGCTTTCGGTTGCCCTCGATGAAGCTCGCGCGGGCCGCGGCCAGTTCCGCCGCGACCTCGGGCCTCTTGATGCCGCCGGGAACGTGCACGCGCGCGGCGCGCACGAGGGCGGCGAGCGCCTGCTTCAGGTCCGAGACCGCGCCGATTTCCGCCGGATAGTTGCGGCCGATCTCCGCGGGGTCGATGTCGATGTGGATCAGCCGCGTCGGCGGGAAGTTGAACGTGTATTCGCTCTCCCACGAGCTGCAGTCCGCCTCCGAGAAGCGCGTGCCCACGCCGAGGACGACGTCCGCCGCGCGGCATTGCTCGTTGATGAAGCGCGTGCCCCAGAAGCCCGTCATGCCGAGGATGAACGGGTGGTCGTCGGGCAGCGCGCCCTTGCCCATGAGCGAGTGCGCGACGGGAATCTGCAGGTAGTCCACCAGCTCGCGCAGCTCGGGCGCGGCACCCGCGATGTTGATGCCGCCGCCGGCGTAGATCACCGGGCGCTTGGCACCGGCCAGGCGCTTCACGATCTCCACCGCGGTACCCTCGTCGATCGAGGGCTTGCGAAGCGCCTTCGTGTTCGCGCGCAAGCGGTCGAAGAGCTCGACGTCGACCTCCCTCGAGAAGATGTCCATCGGCACGTCGATCAGCACGATGCCGGGGCGGCCGCTCTCGGCGAGCGTGAAGGCCTTCTCGAGGATCTCGGGAAAGAGGTCGGGCTGGTCCACGCGCCACGTGCGCTTCGCGAACGGGCGGTAGATCTCGTGCTGCGAGGCATCCGCGTGCAGGTTCACCTCCTGGTGCGGATGCTTGCCGTGATAGTGCGTGGGCACGTCGCCGGCGATCACCACCATCGGGATCGAGTCGAGCGCCGCGTTGGCCACGCCCGTGCACGCGTTGGTGAGGCCCGGGCCCAGGTGCGAGAGCAGCACCGAGGCCTTGCGCTTCACGCGCGCATAGCCGTCGGCCATGTGCGCGGCGATCTGCTCGTGGCGCACGTTGATGAATTCGATCGGGCTCTTCTCCAGCTCGGCCAGCACCGCGATGTTGGTGTGCCCACAGAGGCCGAACACGTGCTCGACGCCGCGAGCTTCGAGGTACTTCACCAGCTGGTGCGAAATCAGCTTTCTCATGATCGGGTTCCTAGGCCGCCTGGGCGGCGCGATCGGACTCGAGCTCGGCGTCGTAGAAGGGCCCGAAGAGCTCCTCGTCCGACGGCTTGTCCTCGGCGATGGGCACGGAGACCCACGTCGTATTCATGTAGTGCTTCAGGTGGACGTTCTCCGAGACGACGTTGCCGCCCCAGGTGCCGCAGCCCAGGCTGGAGGTCATCGGCATGCCGTTGTTGAACGCACCCGCGTTGGCCTTCGACTGCGGCTGGCGAACCATGATGCGCGACACGGGCGCGGCCATCGCCAGCCGGTGGATGTGGTCCTGGTCGAAGGAGTAGATGCCGCACGAATGGCCCTTGCCTCCGACTTCGTAGATGGCCCGCATCATGGACAGGGCCTGGTCGAAGCCCTCGTACTTGTAGAGCGCCAGGAGGGTGGTGAGCTTCTCGCCCGAGAACGGGTGCGCCTTGCCGATGCCGTCGCCGCGCACCGCGATGAACTTCCGGTCGGCGGCGATGGTGAAACCGGCGGCGATCGCAAGCTGTTGCGGCGCGATGGCGACGGTCTCCGGGCGGCGGTGCCCTTCGTCGTCCCACATCGCGCGGCGCAGTTGTTCCTTCTCCGCGTCGCTCGCCAGGTGCGCGCCCTCGGCCTGCAGTTGCTTCACCATCGCTTCGTAGACGGAGGACTCGATGAGGAGGTTGCCGTCCGCGGAGCAGCCCGAGCCGAAGTCCGAGGTCTTCGACAGGCGCGTGTTGCGCGCGGCCTCCGCGATGTCGGCCGTCTCGTCGATCACCATGGTCGAGTTGCCGGCGCCCACGCCGTAGGCGGGCGTGCCGGAGCTGTACGCGGCGCGCACCATCGGCTGGCCGCCGGTGGCGATGATGAGGTCCGCGCGCGCCATCAGCGCCTGCGACATCGGGATGTTCACCTTCACGAGGCACTGGAGGATGTCGGGCGGCGCGCCTTCGCGCTCGAGGGCCTCGCGCATGAGGCGCACGGTCTCGAAGGACGTCTTCTTCGAGCGCGGATGCGGCGAGAAGATCACGACGTCGCGCGCCTTGATGGCGTAGATGGCGTTGCCGGCCGGCGTGAGGTCGGGATTGGTCGTGGGCACGATGCACGCGATGATCCCCGCGGGCTTGCCGTACTTCACGATCCCCTTCTCCGGAAGCTCCTCGATCACGCCCACGCTCTTCTGGCGCAGCGCATCGCGCAACACCCCGCGGATCTTCATGCGCTTGCCCATGCGGCTCTCGGCGTCGCCGAGCCCGCTTTCCTGGATGCCCATGTCCACGAGGCGCGTGAACGCGCGCTTGTTGGCCACGGCCCAGGCCACGGCCTGGCAGAGGCGGTCCACGCGCGCCTGGTCGTACGTCTCGATGATCGCGAGCGCCTTGCGCGCGCGGTCGAACGCAGCGTCCAGCTCGTGGCGCTGCTCTTCGTCGATGCCCTTCTTCGCCGTTTCCATCGTGCAATACCCTTCGCCGCGAACCGTGTGGCTCTCATTCCGACGATAAGAATCGGCCCCCCGCAGCGTCAAGGCGAGCGCGCACATGTTGTGCGCCAGCCGCCCACTTTCCGGTCAGCGCGAAAACTCCACGATCACGTCCGAGTCGCTGAGGATGATCGCGTGCTGTACGTCGGGCGCCCGCAGCAACGCGGCGGCGAGGCCGTCGGCGCGATGCCCGAGTGGCAACCGGCCCCGCACGCTCGCGACCTCGCGGCCCGAGAAGCGCTCGATCGCGACTTCCGCCGCCGTGACCGCGTGGCGCTTCAGGAGGCGGATGACGCGCGCGACCGCGAGCAGGTCGGTATGGACGCGCAGGTGGATCGTGTACGTCACGCAAGGGAAAAAGGAGCCGCGGAGGAGATGCCGCGGCTCCAAGGCCTTGCTGCTCCTGGGACTACCCACGAATCAATTGGGCCATTGGAAGTTCACGAATCCGCCGAGCACGAACGCAGGCTGGTCGGCGCGTGCCGGCAGCCAGTCGGAAGTGGCCGTGCTGCCGCGCGCCGGGCTGCCGCCGAGGATGTAGGCGCCGGCGGACTCGTTCTCGAGCTTCGTGTACAGCGCGTAGACACCGGACATCGGCGACACCGCGTAGCTGTAGCCCAGCGTCCACATCTTCGCGCCGCTGCTGGAGATGCCCGCCGAACCCTTCCAGGCGTCGGCCTTGCCGTACCATCCGCCGACCGTGTGCTTGCCGGTCGTGTACTTGCCGAGGATGTGCCAGTAGCTCCGGTCGCGATCGTTGCTGGTCCCGTTGATGTTCTCGAGCTTGTCCTTCTCGATCAGCGCGGCGACATAGAACCCGCCGAAGGTATAGCCGCCGGTGATGAAGTTGGAAGAGCCCTTCTCGTAGAAGTTGTTCGAGAGCGCCTTCGCGTCGGTGATGCCGTAGTAGGCCCACGCGAGGCGGATGCCGTTCTTGTCGTAGGCGAGGCTCGTCGAGACGACCTTCGAGCCTTGCGAGCCGAGGGCCTCCTCGCCGCCGGTGCCTTGCGTGAGCGAGTACCAGAGCTTGCCCTGGAAGCCGTTCCAGTTCGGCGTGTAGTACGAGGCGCCGTTGGCGAGGCGCTGGTCGAAGCCGCCGGTCGCCGCGCTGGAACCGTTGGCCCACAGGGTGGCGTCGTTGGACGTGCCCGTGAAGAGCTGCCAGTAGTTGCCCGACACGTAGTGCAGGTCGTCGTACGGGTGATAGAAGTTGCCGACCTTGATCGATCCCGCGTTCGTGTTGCCGAAGCCCGCGAAGGTCTCGCGACCGCCGTTCGTGTTGGAACCGGTGCCCAGGCCGTCACCGTCGGCCGCCGCGCCGGACTCGATCTGGTAGAACGCGTAGAAGTCGTTGCCGACGTCGTAGCTGCCGCGAATGCCGATGCGCGAGGTGTTGTTCTTGAACTCCGTGCGCTTCACCGCCGTGGGACCGCCGGCCTGGAGGCTTTCCACCGAAACGTGCACGCGTCCGTAGAGCGTCAGCGGAATGTGCTGTGCCGCGCAGTCGGCGGCGGCGAGCGCCGCCAGGATGCCCACGACCAGCGGGGCGCGGCGGAGTGTCTTGGCGTTCCGTGCATTGGTTCTGTTCATTTTCGATCTCCCTTTGAGTAGTTAGGTGTCCGTGTTGCAAGGCCTGCTGCCAGTTGCCCACGCCCGACCGCGGCGCGGCTTGTACCAATGCGCTCCCTTCGCACGGGTTGTGCCTATGCGAGGCGCGCAAGCGCCCTCAACTCTTCCGGCCCCGCATCGCGGAGGCCGAAGAATTTCAGGTACAGGGGTATCTGTTCGAAGAGCATGTCCGTGCCCACCTGCGTGCGGCAGCCGATCCCGCGGGCCGCGCGCAGCAGCGGGGTGATTTCCTGTTTCATCACGACCTCGCCCACGAAGGTCGAGGGCGCGAGCTTCGAGGCGTCGAGCGGCAACGCGTCCTCGGCGTGCATGCCCAGGGGCGTGGCGTTCACGACGAGGTCGTGACCTGCGGGGTCCGGTTCGGTGAACGTGACTTCGAGGCCGGGGTACCGGTCGGCCAGCCTTCGCCGCAAGCCTTTCGAGGCCGCCTCGTCCAGGTCGAACAGGGCGATCGACTTCACGCCCGCGCCGGCCAGCGCGGCCGCGATCGCGGAGCCCACGCCCCCGGCGCCGACCACGAGGCACCGCGCGCCCTCGCACACGAACCCCTTGCGCCGCAGCCCGAGCACGAAGCCCGCGCCGTCGAACATGTCGCCGACCAGCGACCCGTCCTCGCGCCGGCGCACGGCGTTGCACGACCCCGCAGTGCGCACCTCGTCGCTGCAAACGTCCAGCAGCGAAGCCGTGGTGACCTTGTGCGGCATCGTGACGAGGGCACCCACGATGTTCGTGAGCCGGAAGACCGCCCCGAGGACGGCCGCGAAGTCGCGCGCTTCGACGCCCATCGGAACGACGGCCGCGTCGATGCGATGGTGTTCGAAGTAGGGGTTGTAGATCATCGGCGCCTTCACCGGATCGATCGGGTAACCCAGGTGCGCGATCAGCCGCGTGGTGCCGCGGATCATGTTCTTGTCGTTCCCCTTCCCGCTGTGGCGCGGGATTCCTCCGAGATGAGAACTTTTAGTGCGAGGCGCATTGCCAAGCAAGACACCGTGCAGTAAGTTGGGCGCTGTGCGAACGATTTTTCGCGCAACGAGAAAAACAAGTTTCCCGCGAGAAGAAAAACAAGAAATGATGTGAAGGCTCGGAGGAGTCCTCGATGCCCCATGACAGCGTCTCGCAAGACGCGCTTGTGATTCGCCGCGGACGTGCGGTGCGTTCCGACCTCGCGACGAGGGCGGAAGACCCGCCGGTTCCGGGCGAAGCCGGGCGTTGCACGGAACGCGATTTCGTCGCGTCGCTCGCGCGCGGCCTGGCCGTGATCCAGGCCTTCACCAACCAGCAGCGCACGATGTCGATCGCGAAGATCAGCCAGAAGACCGGCATCGCCCGCGCCGCGGTGCGCCGCTACCTCCACACGCTGGCGAGCCTGGGCTACGTGGTGAGCCACGACGACTGCCGCTTCTCGCTGCTGCCCAAGGTCGTGACGCTCGGGCACGCCTACCTCTCGGCCACGCCCTTGCCCACCGTGGCGCAGCAGCACCTCGACGTGCTGGCCGAGGAGATCGGCGAGTCGTGTTCGCTCGGCGTCCTCGACGGCGTGGACATCGTGTACCTCGCGCGCGCGAATTCCTCGTCGGTGATGTCGCCGCGCTTCAACGTGGGAGAGCGGCTGCCGGCCTATTGCACGTCGATCGGCCAGGTGCTGCTCGCGCAGCTCGCGCCCGCGGCGCTCGAGGAGACGCTGGGCCAGGTGCGGTTCGTGCCGTACACGCAGCACACGATCGCCTCGCCCGAAGGCCTGCGCGAGTACCTGGCGCGCGTGCGCGAGGAAGGATTCGCGATCGCCGACCAGCAAATGGAAGCGGGCTTCCGCACCATCGCGGTGCCGGTTCGAAACCGTGCGGGCCAGATCGTGGCCGGCATCAACGTCATCGTGTTGGTAGCGCGAACATCCCGGAGCAAGCTGGCCGCGCGGTACCTCGAACCGTTGATGAAGACCGCGCAGCAGCTCGGTGCCGCGCTGCCCTAGGGCGCGAAGGGCTCGCTAGGCGCGCAACGGCCGGCCGAGCCGCAGCGGAACCGTTCGCAACAGGACTTCCTCGCCCAGCCAGACGGCGGAGCGGCGCGCGCGGGCCGCCACGGTGGCGGGATCGATCTGGTGGTAGTCGTCGTTGAAGACCTGGAAGCTGTAGTCGCCGCGGTAGCCCATCGACGTGACGCGCTGGACCAGTTCGGCCACCAGCTCGCTGTGCAATCCCTCTCCGGGAAACACGCGCAGGTGGTTGGCGGTCGCGATGCGATCCTTGAGCGACGGCAGCTCGGCCACCATGAAGTCCGAGAGCTGCACCAGCAGGATGGATTCGCCGAAGGCGAGGTCGAGATCGTCGAGCGCCGACTTCGTGGCGAACGAATGGAAGGAATCGACGCCGATGCCGAGGTTGGGCATCTCGGCGCGGCCCACCACGTCGAGCGCGGCTTCGAAGTCGCGAATCGCCCGTCCCCAGGAGAGCGCCACGTACGCGATCTTGATGCCGAACGGCAGCGCGAGCATCGCGAGCTTCCGCAGGTCGCGCCCGATCACGTCCCGGTCCGTCGAGGCCTGCGCATGCGCGGAAGAGTTGACCACCAGCACGGGAGAACCGATCGCGCGGCACATGTCGAGCAGGGACTTGGCGACGTCCACCTTGTACGCGTGCAACGCGCCTTCCAGGCCCTCGAAGTCGCGCAACGCCTGGAGCCCCGTGACGCGAAGCCCGCTCGCCTTGAGCGAACGCATCGCCGCTTCCATGCCGTCGGGGTGGCCGGCCAGGTCCTGCGCGGAGAGCATGACCTGCGTGAAGCCGGCATCGCGGATCACGCGCAGCTTCGAGTCGAGCGGGCCGGCGAGCGAGATCGTGTCCATCCCGAAATCGCTCCAATGCTCGGTGGCAGACCTCACTTCTTCTCCCGTGCGCCGGGATCGCGCACGAGTTCGAACATCACGCCGCCCAACCAGGGACGCGTGAGGGCGCCCTTCTCTTCGATGTGCAGGGTCTCGGAAACATGGAACTCGACGCCCCGGGCCTGCAGCGTCTTCACCGCCGCGAGCACGTCGGGCGTGCCCAGGCCGATGCGCTGCAGCCTTTCGGCGCCGTAGAGCTCGGCGCCGCCGGGTTCGGGACCCACGAGCTGGAGGTGGACGTTCGCGCAGGGGCTTCTCAGGATGCGGCCCTTCGGGAGGATCCCGAAGCGTTCATCGTCGGGCAGCGCGGTGAACCCGAAGAGCTCGCGATAGAAGACGGTCCAATCGTCCAGCCGGCCCTGGGCCACGTACTGCACGAGCCCGAACCAGTGCAGGCCGGCGATCGCCGGAGGAGCGGGATCGGCCCCGGGGATCGGAACGAAGTCGACGCTGTAGATCGAGAACTCTTTATAGCGATCGACGAGGTAGATGCGGGTCGTGCCCACGCCGTGGATGGCGGGGATCTTCAGCTCCATCAGCTCGACGTGGCTGGCCACCGGCCACGCGCCCAGGTCGATGGCGCGATGGTAGGCGACGGCGGCATCCTTCACGCGAAACGCAACGGCCGCGATTTGTGGCGTTTCGAGCGGCTCGTCGATCGGTCTCGCGTAGCGGTGGCCGTTGACCACGATGTTCATGCCGCCCTGGCGGTAGAGCAGCACTTCGCGCGAACGGTGGCGCGCGATGGGGCGGAACCCGAGCAGCTCGAGCACCTGGCCCAGCGCCTGCGGCTGCGGGGTCGAGTACTCGATGAACTCGATGCCGTCGAATCCGGCGGGATTCGCCTCGATGCTGGCATCGAGGCCTTCGCGAACGTCGCTGCCCAGGATCGTCATGCGGGACATCATAAACACGCCCCGGCGCGCGAACAACAGTCGCGGCGATCATCGCCCGCTATCGCGTCATGCCGTGCCGGTGCCTTGCGACGCCACGAAGAAGCGGATCATCTCGGCCGACGCATCGGGTCCCCTCGCGTCGGTGAACGATCCGCGCGCGTCTCCGCCCGACCACGCGTGCCCCATGCCCGCCACCACCCAATGCTCCGCGGCGGCACGGCCCGACGCGTCGCGGTACACGCTGCGGCGATAGCTGCAGCCGCCCGCCGACGAACCCGAGGTCACCTCCAGGTGCAACGCGTGCTCGCGGGCGAACGTGGCCTGCTCCACGATCGCGGCGCCGTTGCAGGCGTTGACCGTCGGGTCCTGTGCACCGTGGAAGACGATCGTCGGCACCGCGAGCGAAGAACGCCTTTGCCGTGCGCTACCGCCTTTCATCGCCTTGAAGGCGGAAGGCACGTCGTGCGCGGCCCCATGCGGCAGTCCGGAATGCGCGCCAACGGCCGCGAAGAGCTCGGGATAGGTCGCGCCGAGGATGACGGCCATCGCCGCGCCGGCGGACATTCCGGCGACGAAGATGCGGCGATTGTCGACGCGATGATGCGAAGCGATCTCGCGCGCGATGCCCGCGAGGATCGAGGGCTCGCCCTGGTCGCGAGCCTGGTCCGTGGCCCGGAACCAGTTCCAGCAGCTCGAGCCGTTCGCCGCGGTGGGCTGCGCGGGATAGGCGACGAGGAAGCCGTGCCGCTCGGCGAGCTCGTTCATGCGCGTGCCGACCGAGAAGTCGCCCGGCGATTGCTTGCACCCGTGGAGCATCACGACCAGCGGCACGGGTTCGCTGCCGAGGGGATAGCTCGACGGGACGTAGAGTTCGTAGGCCCGCGTGCCGGCCGCATTGGAAAACGAGCGCTCGAGGAGTTCGCCCGGCAGGCCGGGGCCTGTTGGCGCCTCGCGCGTTTGCGGCCCTCGCGCCTGAGGCTCGTGCGGATACAGGCCGGCGTTGGACAACGATTGGTGGATCGTGTCGGTGATGCCCTTCATCATCCCGGCCTCGCGCGCGAGACCCGCGGAAGCCAGGGAGCGCTCGATGGTGTCGGTGATGGAACGGTAGTCGAAGGGCATGGGTTTCCCTAGCGGATGCGGTCGGCCAGCGCGCGGCGCACGGCTGCGCTCGCGTGGAAGACGCCGAGTACGACGACGGACTGGATGGTGGCGCGGGCCAGCTCCGCAGAGACGTCCTCCGAGATGCGGGCCAGGCCCACGACCTGGATCTGCAGCATCTGGCGCGCGGCTTTCGCCGCTTCGAGGTCGGCGCGAGAGAACTGCTGCAAGCCGAGCACGAGGGTGCGCCGCGCGACCGTGGTCTGGACCTGCTCCGAATGCACGGCCAACTGGTTGCGGATGGCGGTGCGGATCATGTCCGTGCGGTTGGAATAGAAGCCCTCCTGCACGAGCAGGTCGATCTGGCCGAGATCCACCA
This sequence comes from Betaproteobacteria bacterium GR16-43, assembly GCA_001953215.1. GTDB lineage: Bacteria > Pseudomonadota > Gammaproteobacteria > Burkholderiales > Usitatibacteraceae > Usitatibacter. Next base: position 1,353,145 of record CP019169.1, on the reverse strand, counting down.
CGCCCAGGTTCAGCGTGAGCTTCTCGGTCTCGCCGGCGCGCAGCCGGGGCTCGACGACCGCGGCCTTCGTGCGCCTAGCACCAGCCATGTGCCATCCCATTACCATCCATATGGATGGTGTTATAGCACACTCCAGGGCGGGGAAACGCCTAGAGCCAGTACTGCACGACGAGCGCCGAAGCCTCCAGCGCGCGATCCTTCACGCCGCGCCGGCTCCACGCCTCGCGCGTGATCTCGTTCGAATTCGCGATGTCGCGCTTGAACGCGGCTTCCATCTGGTCCGCGAACTCCGGCCCCAGCACCACCACGTTCAACTCGTTGTTGTGGAGGAAGCTCCTCCAGTCGAGGTTCGCCGAGCCGACCGTCGACCAGACGCCATCGACCACCGCCGTCTTCGCGTGCAGCAGCCGGTCCTTCCGCTCGTGGATCTTCACGCCGGCCTCGAGCAGGTCCGCGTACTTCGAGCGCGCCGCATGGAACACGACCCAGGAGTCGGTGAAGCTGGGCAGGATCAGCTGCACGTCCACCCCTCGCTTCGCGGCCGCTTCCAGCGCCCCCATCATCTGCGGGTCCGGGACGAAGTACGCCATTGCGATGTGCACGCTCTTCTCGGAATTCGTGATGGCCGAGAGGAACGTGGCGTAGATCGGGTTCAACTTCTCGGTCCGGTCCGCCCAGCCTTCGATGGGGCGCACCAGTTCCTTGCCGGCGCTCTTCGGCGTGAGCTGCTTCTGCTTGGTGGGCGGGATGTTCTTCTCCGCCTTCGACCAGGACTCGAGATAGGACTGCTGGAGCTGGGCGACGACCGGACCTTCGACCTGCACCTGGGTATCGCGCCACGGGCGTTGCGTCTTTCCCGTGTCGTCCGACTTCTTGCGCAGCGTGGAAGAGCCGCCGGAGTACACGCCCGAGATGTTGATGCCGCCCACGAAGGCCACGCGCCCGTCCACGATCAGGAGCTTCCGGTGGTCGCGCTGGTTCAGGTCCCAGCCCTTCTTCGCCTCGAGCGGATTCACCGGGTTGAACTGCGCCACGGTGATGCCGCCGTCCCTCAGGCGCTGGAAGAATTCCTTCGGCGTGTCGATGCAGCCCACGGCGTCGTAGAGCAGGCTCACCGGAACACCCTGCTTCTGCTTGCGCAGCCAGAGGTCGGCGAACTGGCGGCCGGTCTCGTCGTCCTCGACGATGTACATCTCGACGTAGATGTGTTCGCGCGCCGCCTCCATCTCGCGGAACATCGCGGCATACGTCGCGGGGCCATCCTGCAGGAGCACCGCCTTGTTGCCGGAGGTGAGCGGCTTCGCGTTGACCGCTTCCTCGATGGCGAGGTGGCGCTCGAGGAGGTCCGCGTTGGGCGAGCGCGCGGTCAGGTCATCGAGGATGCGCTTGCTCTGCGCCGTCGAGAGCGTCGTGCCGCGCGAGTTCTGGATCTGGACCGGTTCGGAGGCGTTGGCGGCCGAGAAGACCGCGCCGGTGGTCGGCGTGGTGGCGCAGCCTACCGCCGCGCAAAGGAGGGCAAGCGCCGCGAACCCGGTGGCTATCGCACCAGCCGGTCGCTTTTCCCGAGCTGGAAGACGGTGCGGCGCCGTTGCCCGCGGCGCGTGGGAGCCGGTGCGCTCAGGTAGGGACATGGGGGATTCCGATAGCCGCCTTCCTGCAGCGTGCTGTCTTCGCACTGTTCGCCCCAAAGCCCGCCGCGAACCGGATGGAAGATCCATTCGTGGTAGCCGGAACGCGAGGCGGCCTCGACGAGGCCTTCCGAATCGGGGCACTCCGCGACAACGGGCGGCACCCCGTCGATGAGCACCGGGGCGTTGCCGAATGCACCAAGGCAGCGCGCTGATTCCTGCTGGGACGCGCCCGGGCGGATGAAAGGCAGCGCGTCCGTGCGCTCGAGCCTCCACGCCCCGAGTTCCCATGCGACATCGAGCACCGCATTTTCCAGCTCCTCGAAACGATCCCAGCGCTCGTTCAACTGCAATGCGCTGCTGGGCACCGGTTGGTACGCCACGACGTTCGCGTCCGTCACGTCGGCGAGCCTCGTTTCGACGAAGCCGTGCCAATGCAGCGTCAGTACGAACGGCGTATTCGCGTACGGAACGGCTGCGACCGTGATGCCCACCAGCGGCAGGCGGTTGCAGACCAGTTGCGTCTCGATGCAATCCAGCAAGTGCATGGCCATCTCCTTTCGGTGACGTGACCTTCACAAGCAAGCGGCGTGCACAGATTCTCGACGCGAACGTAGGACGAATGTTGCTAGCACTCGCCCGGGTTGGTTGCCAGCGGGCGCCGCGTGCGCTTGTAGGGGTTAACGGACACGGTCGCGATAAAATGAGGCCATGGCACTCCTCGGACCCCAGGAAAAGGCCGAGCTGGGCGAGATGATCCTCGCGCGGCTCGACGCCCATTTCACGGAGCATGGCCCCGCGGCGCTCCTGCAACCGGGCGTGTTCGTCGTGGTTTCCTCCCGGGGCGTCGAGGTCACCACCGGCGCGATCGATCCGCGCAACCTCGCCTGCGTGGAAGTGCGCACGCTCTTCACCGCGCTCTGCTACATCACCGACGATGGCGGCTTGCCGCCCGAAGGGCTGGAGCCGCTCGCCAACGAGGCCACCACCGCCGCCGCCGCGCAGATCAACCGCATCGGCGCCGGGCGCAGCGCGTGACCAACGCCGAAGCCGTCGCCCGCAGCCTCGCCGCCGTCTGGCATCCCTGCACGCAGATGAAGGCCCACGAGCGGTTCCCGCTCGTGCCGATCCGGAGCGCCGAAGGCGCCTGGCTCCACGATTTCGAAGGCCGGCGCTACCTCGACGGGGTGAGTTCCTGGTGGGTGAACCTGCTGGGGCACGGGCACCCCGAGGTGGCGGCCGCGATCCAGGACCAGTTGGGCCGGCTCTCGCACGTGATGCTCGCGGGTTTCACGCACGAGCCGGTGATCGAACTCTCGGAGCGCCTCGCACGGCTGGCACCCGGGAAGCTCGGCCATGCCTTCTTCGCCTCGGATGGCGCGAGCGCCACCGAGATCGCGCTCAAGATGGCGTTCCACTACTGGGCCAACCGGGGGCTGCGCGGCAAGAACCGCTTCGTGGCCCTCGAAGGCGGCTATCACGGCGAAACCGTGGGGGCGCTCGCGGTGACCGACGTCGCGATCTTCCGCGATGCGTACGCGCCGCTGCTGCGCGAGAACCTGCAGGTGCCGTTTCCCACGGCGCCCGGCGCGATCGACGCGCTGGAAGCGTTGCTGTCGAGTCGCCACGCCGAGATCGCCGCGCTGATCGTCGAGCCGCTGGTGCAAGGTGCGAGCGGGATGCGGATGTACCCGCCGGAGTACCTGGCGCGCGCGCGGGAGCTCTGCACGAAGTACCACGTGCTGCTGATCGCGGACGAGATCATGGCGGGCTTCGGCCGCACGGGGACGCTGTTCGCGTTCGAACAGGCCGGCCCCGGCGTCGCGCCCGACTTGATGTGCCTCTCGAAGGGCATCACCGGCGGCTTCCTCCCGCTTTCCTGCGTGCTGTGCACCGACGAGGTCTACGCCGCGTTCTACGATGACGACGTGTCGCGCGGCTTCCTCCATTCCCATTCGTATACCGGCAACGCCCTCGCCTGCCGGGCCGCGTGCGCGGTGCTGCAGGTGCTGGAGCGCGATTCCGTGATCGCCGCCAATCGCGAGAAGGCAGCACTCTTCTCGAAGGCCGCGGCGGTGCTCGCCACGCAACGCTCGGTGCACGACTTCCGCCACCTCGGGATGATCTGGGCCTTCGAAGTGCACACGAAGGCCCCCGACTTCGCACGCCGCGCCTTCGAGCGCGCGCTGGCCCTGGGCGTGTTGCTGCGGCCCATCGGCAACACGGTCTACTTCATGCCGCCGTACTGCGTGGACGGCGCGCAGTTCAACCTCCTGGTCGATGCGGGCCTCGCCATCGCGACGGAACTCGGGGAAGTCCCGTGATCGCCGCCCTGCTCCCCGTGCTGCTTTCGCTCGCACTTCCGGTCGGCGCCGCGCTGCCCGAACCGGTGCGGGTCGAACTCTCGCGCGCCGGCGTGCCGCCCGAAGCGGTGGCCATCGTGGTGGAGCCGGTCGAGGGTGGCAATGCGCTCCTCGCGTTCAACGCCGACAAGCCGATGAACCCGGCTTCGGTGATGAAGCTCTTCACCACGTTCGCGGGGCTGGATCTCCTCGGGCCCGCGTTCACGTTCAAGACGCAGTTCATCACCACGTCCGAAGTGCGCAATGGCGAGCTCGCGGGCGACCTCGTGATCCGCGGCGGCGGCGATCCCAGCCTCACCTACGAGCGCCTGTGGAAGGTCGCGCACCAGTTGCGCGCGCGCGGCCTGCGCGAGATCAAGGGCGACGTCATCCTCGATCGCAGCTACTTCGCGCCCGTCGCGCACGACCCGGCCAAGTTCGACGGCGACACGCGCCGCGCCTACAACGTCGGGCCCGATGCGCTGCTCGCCAATTTCCGCGTGATCGAATTCACGTTCATCCCCACGGAGGACGGCGTGCGCGTGGTGGGGGAGCCGGACCTGCCGAACGTCACCATCGCGAGCCGCCTGCAGTCGACGAAGGAGCCGTGCACGTCCTTTCGCCGGAACCTGAAGCACGAGTTCGAGGAGACGGGCCTGCTCGCAACCGTCATCTTCTCCGGCACGTACCCGGCCGCGTGCGGCGAGAAGACGTGGGCGTTGTCGGTCCTCGACGGCGATCGCTACTTCGAAAGCGCCTTCCGCTGGGTGTGGAGCGAAGCGGGCGGGAAGCTGCTGGGCAAGGTGCGCGCGGGCCGCGCGCCCGCGGAAGGCAAGCTCTACTACGTGAACGAATCCGAACCGCTCGCCCAAGTGGTGCGCGGCATCAACAAGTTCTCCAACAACGTGATGGCCCGGCAGCTCTTCCTCACGCTCCCGGCGGAGAAACTGGGCGTGCCCGGCGAGGCGAGCGCGAGCGCGCTGCTCATCTCCGAATGGCTCCGGCAGAAGGACATCCGCGCGCGCGAACTCTCGATCGAGAACGGCTCCGGGCTCTCGCGCACCGATCGCGCGAGCGCCGCAACCCTCGCCGCGCTGCTGAAGAGCGCGTGGGGGAGCCCCGTCATGCCGGAGTTCGTCGCGTCGCTGCCGGTCTTCGCCGTGGACGGCACGTTCCGCAACTCGCGCGGCGGCGCGGCCGGCCAGGCACACCTCAAGGGCGGCACCCTCACGGGCGTGCAGGCCATCGCGGGCTACGTGCGCGACGTGAAGGGCCGGCGCTACGCGGTCGTGATGATGGCCAACCACGAGAACGCGAATCGCGCGCAGCCGGCCATGGATGCCCTCGTGGAGTGGGTGCAGCGCGGGGGACGCTAGGGGGCCCTGATCAAGCCGCGGCGCGGGAGTAGACTCGTTTTCCCGAACTTGCGGAGAGCGCCATGAAGGAACCCATCGCCGTGATCGCGTTGCTTCTCGCCGCCTTCACCTTGCCGGCCGCCGCCGACGAGACCTGCAACTCCCCGTACACCACCGCGCTGATCAAGGGCCAGGAGGACTACGTCCACGTCTGGACGCTCGGCGTGAAGGACTGGGGCGACGGCCAGGACAAGCTGGTCACCATCTCCGCGAACCCGAAGGCCAAGGACTACGGCAAGGTCGTGAGCAGCGTCTCCGTGGGCTCGCGCGGCGAAGCGCACCACATGGGCTTCACCGACGACCGGCGCTATCTCTGGGCCGGCGGCCTGTCCGACAATCGCATCTACGTATTCGATGTCGGCAAGAATCCCGCGAAGCCCGTGCTCACGCGCACGATCACCGACCTGGGCGAGAAGAGCGGCTACCTTGGCCCGCACACGTTCTACGCCGTGCCGGGCCGGATGCTGATCGGCACGCTCTCGAACACGAAGGACAAGGGCGGCGTCACCGGCATCGCGGTCTACAACAACAAGGGCGAGTTCGTCGCGAAGTACGACGTGCCCACCGGCAGCGGCGGCGATGGCTACGGCTACGACGTGGCGATCAACCCGTCGAAGAACGCGATGCTCACCTCGAGCTTCACCGGCTTCAACAACTACATGCGCCCGCTCGGAGAGCTGATCAAGGACGGCGAGGCGATGAAGAAGTTCGGCAACACCATGGTCGTGTGGGACCACAAGGCGATGAAGCCCACCAAGGTGCTCTCCGTCCCCGGTGGCCCGCTCGAGATCCGCTGGTCCCTCAAGCCCGGCGACAACTGGGCCATCACGGCCGCGGCACTCACCTCCAAGCTCTGGCTCGTGAAGCAGGAAGGCAAGGAGTGGGTCGCGAAGGAAGTCGGCACGATCGGCGACCCGGCGAAGATCCCGTTGCCCGTCGACATCAGCATCACGGCCGACGGCAAGGGCCTGTGGGTCAACACGTTCATGGACGGCAAGACGCGCTACTTCGACCTCACCAATCCCGAGGCGCCGAAGCAGACCTACGAGAAGGTCACCGGCAAGCAGGTGAACATGATCTCGCAGAGCTGGGACGGCAAGCGCGTCTACGTCTCGTCGTCGCTGCTCGAGAACTGGGACAAGGGCGGCGCCGACAACGAGCAGTTCGTGCGCGCGTTCAACTGGAATGGCAAGGAGCTCACTCCGGCGTTCGAAGTCGACTTCGCGAAGGAGAAGCTCGGCCGCGCGCACCACATGAAGTTCTCGGCGAAGCCGCTTTGAGGGGACGGTTGTTGCTCGCGGCGACCGCCTGCCTCATCGCACCGGCCCTGCACGCGGCCCAAGGCGACGAACGGGTCGCCGCGCCGCTGCAGCTCTTCACGCCGCCGCCGGCCGGTTCGTACACGCTGCCGCCGATCCAGTCGGCCCCGCGCGGGCGCGTGGTCGACGAAGCGGGCCGCTCCCGCCCGCTCGCGGAGTTCGTCACGGGGCGCGTCACCCTGCTCTCGTTCATCTATACGCACTGCACCGATGCCGCGGGCTGCCCGCTCGCCATCGCCACGCTCGCCCAGGTGCGGGAACGCCTCTCGGCGAACCCCGTGGCCGCGGGCGGTGCGCGGCTGGTCAGCCTTTCGTTCGATCCCGAGTACGACACGCCCGACGTGATGCGCCTCTTCTCGAAGACGTTCGAGGGCGCCGCGCGCAAGCCGCCGTGGCATTTCCTCACGACCGCATCGCAGTCGCAGCTGGCGCCCTTGCTGGAGGGCTTCGGCCAGGATGCGGCCGTCACTGAAGCCAGCGGCGCGCGGCGCCTCGACCACACGCTGCGCGTCTTCCTCATCGACAGCCGGGGCCGGGTGCGCGAGATCTACTCGGCCGCCTATCTCATGCCGGAGGTCATCGTGAACGACATCCTCACCCTCGCCGCCGAGGCCCGATGATCGACGCCACGCACGAAGTCACGAACCAGCCGCCGCCGCACAGCGGGTTCGACGCGTTCACGACCAACCCGTGGCTGGTGGCCGCCGCGCGCGGATCGGGACTCGAGGCCGAGGCCAAGGCGCTCGGCAAATACGCGGGCAGCGCGCAGGCGCAGCAACTCGCGATCGACGCGAACCGCAACGAGCCGGAGCTGCGCACGCACGATCGCCACGGGCATCGCGTGGACACGGTCGAGTACCACCCGGCCTATCACGAGCTCATGGCGCGGGCGTACGGCGCGGGCGTGCATTCCGCGGCGTGGACGCGATCCAGCGGCGGCTTCACCGCGCACGCCGTCCTCTTCTACCTCTGGAACAACGTGGAGCAGGGCACGGCCTGCCCCGTGACGATGACCTTCGCCGGCGTGCAGGTGCTGCGCCTGGCGCCGGAGATCGCGCGGCTCTGGGAACCCAAGGTGCTCGCGAACGCGTATGACCCGAGGCCGCTGCCGGTCTCCGAGAAACACGGGGCCACGCTGGGCATGGCGATGACCGAGAAGCAGGGTGGCTCGGACCTGCGTGCCGTGCAAACGCAAGCCGTCGCGGCCGCAGGTGGAGGCTACCGCCTCACCGGCCACAAGTGGTTCTGCTCGGCACCGATGAGCGATGCGTTCTTCACGCTGGCCCGCCTGCCCGAGGGCGTGACCTGCTTCTTCGTGCCGCGTTCGCTGCCGGACGGCGCGCGCAATGCCTTCCAGATCCAGCGCCTGAAAGACAAGTGCGGCAACCGCTCGAATGCGTCTTCCGAGATCGAGTACCGCGACACGCACGCGTGGATCGTGGGCGAGCCGGGGCGCGGCATCGCGACGCTGATCGAGATGGCGCACCTCACCCGATTCGACATCGTCGTGGGTACCGCGGGCATGATGCGGGCCGCGCTCACCGAGGCGATCCATCACGCGCGCCACCGCGAAGCGTTCGGCAAGAAGCTGGTGGAGCATGCGTTGATGGGCAATGTGCTGGCCGATCTCACGCTCGAATCGCAGGCGGCGGCGCTGCTCGCGTTTCGCCTTGCGCGCGCTTTCGATGCGAGCGCCTCGGATGCCCGCGAGCGCGCCGTGCAGCGCACGCTCACGCCCGTGGCCAAGTATTGGCATTGCAAGCGCCTGCCCGTGGTGAGCGTCGAGGCGATGGAAGTGCTGGGCGGCAATGGCTATGTCGAGGAAGCGCCGCTCGCGCGCCTGTACCGCGAAGCGCCGCTGAACGGCATCTGGGAAGGCAGCGGCAACGTGATCTGCCTGGATGTCCTGCGCTCGATGGCGAAGTCGCGCGAGGGCCTCGATGCGCTGCTGCAGGACATGGACGGCGCGGGCGACGATCGCCTCGCACGGCATGCGCAATCGATTCGCGCCGCGGTGGGTCGCGCGGAAGAAGCCGAGCGGAGCGCTCGCCGCCTCGTGGAGCAAGTCGCGCTCGGGGCGCAGGCCGTCGAGATGGTTCGCAACGCCGTGCCCGCGGCGGCCGAAGCGTTCCTCGCCTCGCGCATCGCGGGCGAGGGGGGCCGGCAACTGGGAACGCTTCCCGCCGCGACGAACACGGCCGCGATCGTCGACGCCGCGGTCGCGTGATCAGTTGAGGTAGAAGTACACCGCGTTCAACGCGGTCGCGAAGCTCACCCACGCCCAGTAGGGAAGCAGCAGGTACGCCGCGAAGCGGTCCTGCCGATGGAACAGCACGACCGTGATCCCGATGCCGAACCACAACGCGACGATGACCCCGAGCGCCACGGGAATCGCGTGCATGCCGAAGAAGACCGGCGTCCACAGGAAGTTGACGCCGAGCTGCCCGAGGAACGAGTTGCGGGCGGCACGCACGCCGTCCGGATCGCGGCTGCGCTCGACGCGCCACATCGCGATCGCCATCATCCCGTAAAGGGCCGACCACACGGGCGCGAACACCCAATCGGGCGGCGCGAATGGGGGATGCTCGAGCGCGCGGAACCACGCATCGGGCGGGAAGAACAATCCGATGGCAATACCGCCGCCCAGGCACAGCGCCAACCAGAGAGCGAGGCGCCCGAAGCCGGGGCGGACGAGAAAGAGGTTCGGTGAGGTATCGCTGACCATCACGCATTCTCCGGTGACGGCAAGTTTTACGTTATAGGGCGGCGGGGCCTCGGCGCATCGGCGCGTGGCGGGTGAGGTTGTCAGTCGTCTCCGACGACGTCGCGCTTTCCGAAGCGCGAAAAGATCCCGACCGCCGCGAGTGCCGCCACCAGCGCGAGCGTGAATGCGAAGGCGATTCCGAGCGGTTGCAACGCCACGCCAACCACGAAGAAGAAAGAACCGAACCCCGTGAGGCCCGTCAGGAAGCCGCGTTGCACGCGCGCCAGCGCTTCCGGTCCATAGAGCTTCAGGGTGAACGGCGGAATGACCGAGCCCGTCACGGGCACCGAAAGCAGAACGCCGCTCACGACGGGGCCGAAACGCACGGAACCCCACAGGATGAACGCGGCCAGCGCGAACGCGGCCAGCATGCGCAGCGCCAGTTCGATGCGGGGCACCGACGGCAGCGCACCGTCCTTCTTCGCGCGCGGAAGCAGGCGCCACATGATGAGCAGCGCGGCCACGCCGTAGCTCGCGGCGACCCACCACGGAAACTCGAGATGGGCGAGCCCGGTGCCGACGATCGCGAATGCGCCCCATCCGGCGAGCAAGCCCGCGATCCAGCCGAGGCGCCGTCCGACGTACGCCATCGCGACCTGGTGCGCCGCCTGGGCGAGCAACCCGGCCAGCGTCACCAGGGCGACCTTCGCCGCGAACGCGACGCCGTGGTCCAGCGCGAGATAGAGGATGATCGGCCCGCCCACCATGGGCATCCCGCCCAGGTATCCCGAAACCGTGTGGCCCCACTTGCGCGCGGCGAGGCTCGCCAGCCCGACGGCCAGCGGAACGAGTGCGAGCTTGAGGAGGGTGATGGGGTCCATGGTCGTCGCGAAAATAATTGGGGTCAGACTCCCATTAAGTTAATTTTCGATGCGGGATGCCGCATCAGAATTAACTTAATGGGAGTCTGACCCCAATTATTTTCTATTCCCGCCCTCGACCATCGGGTACTCGTAGAGTCGGCACTCGAGCGGCCCGTTGTAGAGGACGGTCTTGCGCTTCGGCTTCAGGCGGATCAGTTTCGCGAGCTCGGGATCGCCGGAGAAGATGTACGCGGTCCAGCCGGAGAACTTCTGCTTGAGGAGGTGGCCCAGCTCGGGATAGAACTTCGCGAGTTCGTCCTTGTCGCCGATGCGCACGCCGTAGGGCGGATTGGTGATGAGCTTGCCGGTGGGCTGCGGCGCGGAGACCTCGAGGAGGTTCGCCTGCTTCAAATGCACGGCACCCTCGAGGCCCGCGGATTCGATGTTCTTGCGCGTGTTGTCGAGCGTCCGGCCGTAGAGGTCGGAGCCGTAGATCTCGACAGGCACCACGGGCTTCTCTTCGGAAGCCGCCTGCGCCTTCAGTCTCTCCCACAGCACCGCGTCGAAGTTGTTGAGCTTCTCGAAGCCGAAGCTGCGCCCGCGCCCCGCCGCCCAGCCGAACGACATCTCGCCGGCCTCGACGAGGAACGTGCCCGCGCCGCACATGGGATCGAGGAGCGGGATGCCGGGCTCCCAGCCCGCGAGGCGAAGGATGCCCGCGGCGAGGTTCTTCTTCACCGACGCCTCGCCGATCGCCGCGCGCCGCCCGCGCTTGAACAGAGGCTCGCCGCTCGTGTCGAGGTAGAGCGTCGCCCACTTCGCGTCGAGGAACACGTGGACGCGCACGTCGGGCTCGCGCGACTCCACGTCGGGACGCTTGTCGAATGTTTCGCGGAACGCATCGGCGATCGCGTCCTTCACCTTGAGCGTGATGAAGTCGAGGCTGCGCACCGGGCTCTTCACGGCCGAGGTCTCGATCTTGAACGAGTGTTGCAGGCCGAAGTGCGAGTGCCAGGGGACGCGCCGCGCGCCGTCGTAGATGTCCTGCTCGTTGCGGTAGTCGAACTTCGCGAGGCGCCAGAGGATGCGCGTGGCCAGGCGCGAGCGCAGGTTCGCGTTGTACACCGTCTCCAGCGATCCCTCGAACTCGACACCCGCCGGATCCGCGCGCACGTTCGTGGCCCCGAAGGACTTCAGCTCCTCGGCCAGCGGTTCCGCGAGCCCGCGCGGCGTCGTCGCGTAGTACGTCGTGCTCGCGGGGACCGAGGGCGGCTTGCGGATGATCGTCGCTATGGCAGGAACTCCTCGAGGAACGCGTAGACGTCCGCGGCCTCGACCTGCCGCTGGCGCGCGGAAGAACCCACGCCGTGGCCCGCGTCCATGTCCACGCGCATCAGCACCGGCTTGCCCGATGCGGTCGCCGCCTGGAAGCGCGCCGTGCTCTTCGTGGTCATCCACACCGGCACGCGCGGATCGTTGAAGCCGTGCGTGAGGAGCAGTGCCGGATACTTCGCGCCGTCGGCGATCGCGTGGTACGTGCTCATCGCCTTCAGGGCGCGGTACTCGTCCGGAAGCGCGATCGTGCCGAACTCCTGGATGTTGGCCTTGCCGTTCGCGGTCTGCTCGGAGCGCAGCAGGTCGAGCGAACCGACGCGGATCACCGCCGCGGCGAACACGTCGGGGCGCTCCGTCACGGCCCGGCCGATCGTGATGCCGCCCGCGCTGCCGCCCGTTCCCGCGATCCTCTTGGGCGACGCGTATCCGTTCGCGCCGAGGTATTCGGCGCAACTCACCATGTCCTTCCAGCTGTTGGGCTTGGTCGCCTTGAATCCCGCCTTGTGCCAGCGCTCGCCATAGGCGCCGCTGCCGCGCGCGTGGCAGACCGCGATCACGAAGCCGCGCTCGACCAGCGCCACGAAGTTGCGCGAGAAGACCGGCTCGTCGACGAGTCCATATCCGGCGTAGCCCGAGACGAGGGCGCGTGCGGTCCCGTCCTTCTTGAAGCCCTTGGCGTGGATGATCGACATCGGCACCTGGACGCCGTCGTGGCCGGTCACCTGCACGACTTCCGCATCGAGGATCGCGATGGCACGAAGGGCCGCCGTGTCGATGAGCGGCAGCACGACGGCCTTCGTCGAACCCTTCGCGACGTAGAGCCATTCCGGCGCTTGGGTCCAGGAGCCGCCCACCAGCACGAGGCCATCGGCCTCGGGGTTGGGTTGCGAGAACGTGGCCGAGCCTTCGACCGGCATCGCCACGGGCTTCACGGCGCCGGTGCGCGTATCGATGCGCTGGACGCGGCCCACGGGTCCATCCTGCTCGCGCACGAAGAACGCTTCGCGCGTGAGCGTGTAGTACGTGATCGGCCGGTCCTTCGCGGCGTAGAGCGTCTTCGGCGCTTCCGCGGGCTTGCGTGGGTCGAGCAGCACGACCTGCCCGTCCGGGCCGGCCTTGCGCGAGAAGAGCGCCAGGCGGCCGTCGCGCAGGGCCAGCGGCGGAAACTCGTCGGGTTGCGGCACTTCGTAGCCCGCGTCGAAACCGAAGACCGGTTTCCACTGGATCTTGCCCGCGCGGAATTCCTTCACGGTCGCCACGTAGAGCGCGTACGGCCGCTCGGTGCCGCGCGTCACGAAACCGTAGAGCAGCTCGCCCGAAGGATCGACGAAGACATTGGGGAAGTGCAGCTTGTCGATGTCCTTCGTCGCGGGATGCGCGTTGCCGAAGACGATCGGATCCTCGCCCGGGGCGCCGAGCGCGTGGAAGCGCGCCTGCGAGTCCGAGTAGCGGTCGGCCTCGCTCTTGCCGGCGGCGAAGCGGTTGTAGAAGAAGCCCTTGCCGTCGGGCATCCACGAAGGCGCGGCCACATCCGCGCGCGTGATCGGGCCATCGATGAACCGGGACGTCGCGGTCTCGAGCACCCAGAGCTCCGCGCGCTCCGAACCGCCCTCGGCGATGCCGAGCGCCACGTGCTTGCCATCGGGAGACGGCGTGAACCACGCGATCGCCCTCGGCGGCGCCCCGGCCTCGCGGCCCGCGGCGGGATCGAGCAGCAAGCGTTCGGGCGCGTTCACTTTCGCGCGCACATAGAGCTTCGGCTGCGACTCGCCGGCCTTGCGCTTCGTGTAGAAGAGATTGCCATTGCGCATCAGCATCGGCGCGACGGGGCCGCGGGCGGCGACGGAATCCGACGGCAGCGCCTCGAGTTCGGCGAGGCGCTTCACATAGTGCGCACGCGCGGGCAGCGCGGCCAGTTCCTTCCGCGTCCACGCGTCCTGCGCGGCGACCCACGCTTTCGCTTCCGGCGCCTGGTAGTCCTCGAGCCAGCGATAGGGATCGGCGATGCTCTCGCCGTGATAGGTGTCGGTCACCGGCCGGATGGGCGCGGGGGCCGGCTTGTCCTGGGCGACGGCGGTAGCCGCCGCGGCGACGAGCGCGGCAAGGAGGATCTTCGGATTCATGGTTTCCTGCTTCAGAAGGGTTTGACGACGACGAGCACGACGATGGCGACCAAGTAGAGCAGCGGAATTTCGTTGATCCAGCGGTAGAAGACGTGGGAGCGCTCGTTCGAGTCGCGCGCGAAGACTTTCACCAGATGACCCAGCCAGAAATGGTGCGCAACCAGCAGCACGACCACCGCGACCTTGGCGTGCAACCACGTCCCGGTGATGCCGAAACCCAGCCACAACCAGAGGCCGAAGCCGAGCGTAAGGACCATGCTGGGCGTCATGATGCCCCGGTAGAGCTTGCGCTCCATGACCTTGAAGCGTTCGTGGGATAGGGCATCCGTCGCCTGGGCGTGATAGACGAAGAGCCGCGGGAGATAAAATAGCCCCGCGAACCAGGCAACCATGAAGACGACGTGGAAGGCTTTCACCCAGAGCATTGTTCTCGCAGGGCCGGAACTTTCGATCCCGAAAGCGACCCTAATCCCAGGTATTTGTGTGCCCAATTCTAACGAAATGAAGCCCCCCCGCGTCCTCCTCGCCCTGGCTTTCGCCCTGGCCCTGCCCGCTTTCGCCGCTCCGGTGGTGAAAACCGAGCACGTCGAGGCCCAATTGCTGGGCGAGCGCACCCATGCCCAGCCCGGCAAGCCGGTCACGGTGGGGCTGCGGCTGCAGATGATCCCCCATTGGCACACGTATTGGCGCAATCCGGGGGATTCGGGCCTGCCGACGCGCATCAAATGGACGCTTCCCGCGGGCTGGACCGCCGGGGCCATCCAGTGGCCCCACCCGCAGAACCTCCCGATCGGCCCCCTGAACAACTTCGGCTACGAGGACGAAGTGGTGCTCCTCACCGAGCTCACGCCGCCCGCGGATGCGAAGCCCGGCACCGTGCCGGTCCAGGCCGCCGCGAATTGGCTCGTCTGCAAGGAGGTCTGCATTCCCGAGGAGGGCGTGCTCGACCTCACGCTGAAGGTCGCCGCCGGCGATGCGGGACCCAACGAACGCTGGAAGCCCTCGTTCGAGCGCGCCCGGATCATGCTGCCGGTGAAGGATGCGTCGCTCAAGTCGGACGCGGGCATCACCGGGCGCAACATCGTGCTGCGCGTCGCCGCACCCGCGGGCGCGGGATTGCCGGCGAGTGCGACGTTCTTCCCCGATCGCGACAACGTGGTCGAGCATGCGGCGCCCCAACGCGCGGTGCGGGTGGGCGACACGCTGCTGGTCGAAATGAAGCTGCAGGACTCCGCGCCGAAGGATCTCGCCACGCTCGATGGCGTGCTGGTTGCGAAGGGTGCGTGGCCCGGAGCGGGCGATCGCCGCGCCGTCGAACTGTCGGCCAAGGTGGGTTCTCCGATTGCCATGGCCGCGGCGGGCAGCGCGGGCGGGTCTTCCGGCGGTGCTGCATCGGGGAGGCCGGGTTCGAGTGCCGAAGTCGATGGCAGCCTCGGTGCCGCGCTGCTCTTCGCGTTCCTCGGCGGGCTGTTGCTGAACCTCATGCCGTGCGTATTCCCGGTGCTAGGCATCAAGGTGATGGGCTTCGTCGAGCACGCACATGGCGAGCCGGGCGCGCTGCGCACGCAAGGCCTCGTGTTCTCGGTGGGCGTGCTGGTGTCGTTCCTCGTGCTGGCGGGACTCATGCTCGCGCTGCGCGCGGGCGGCACGCAGCTCGGGTGGGGCTTCCAGCTCCAGTCGCCGGCCTTCGTCACGATCCTCGCCGTGCTGTTCTTCGTGCTGGCGCTGAACCTGGTCGGCGTCTTCGAGTGGGGGCTCTTCGCCCAGTCGATGACCTCGGACGTGTCGGCGAAAGGCCGCAATGCCGATGCGTTCCTCGCCGGCGTGCTCGCCACCGTCGTTGCCACGCCGTGCACGGCACCGTTCATGGGTGCCGCCGTCGGCTTCACGCTGGCGCAACCCGCGGCGGTTTCGCTCGCGGTCTTCGCGGCGCTTGGCGTGGGCATGGCGCTGCCGGTGTTGCTGCTCTCGTTCTTTCCCGCGCTGCTGCGGAAGCTTCCGAAACCGGGCGCCTGGATGGAAACGTTCAAGCAAGTGATGGCCTTCCCGCTCTTCGCGACCGTCGCGTGGCTCGCGTGGGTGCTCGGCGCGCAATCGGGCAACGATGCCATCCTCGGCTTGCTGCTCGGGCTGGTCGTGTTCGCGGTCGCCGCCTGGACCTACGGACGGTGGGCGCACTCCGAGAGCGTGATGCGCCCCGTGATCGTCGTGCTCTTCGCCGTTCTGGGTTTGTACGTCGCGTGGCCGGATGCTTCCGCGCGCGCCACGCCCGGCGCGCTCGTCACGAAAGCCGGCGAGCTGCCGTGGCAGGCCTGGTCGCCCGAGAAGGTGGCCGAGCTCACCGCGGCGGGCAAGCCCGTGTTCGTCGACTACACCGCGGCCTGGTGCGTCACGTGCCAGGTGAACAAGCGCGTGGTACTGAACAGCAGTGCCATCGTCGAGGCGTTCGCGCTGCGCGGCATCGTGCCCCTGAAAGCGGACTGGACCAACAACGACCCGCGCATCACCGAATCGCTGAAGGCGCTCGGCCGCAACGCCATTCCGGTCTACGCGCTCTATCTTCCGGGCGAGGCGCAGCCGCGCCTGCTGCCGGAAGTCCTCACTTCCTCACTGGTGCTCGCGCAGGTCGAACAACTGCCCGCGAGCGCTGCTTCCAAGACCGCCGTCACGCAACGTTGAACGAAAGGAGTTCTCGATGAAGAAGGTCCTGATGCTCGCCGTCGCTTCCGTCTTTTCCGCCGCCGCGCTCGCCAATGCTCCCGCGGGCTCTCCCGCGCCCGCCTTCACCGTCACGGACCTCTCCGGCAAGTCGGTGAACCTCGCCGACTACAAGGGCAAGACGGTCGTGCTCGAGTGGATCAACTTCGGCTGTCCGTTCGTGCAGAAGCACTACAAGAGCGGCAACATGCAGTCGCTGCAGAAGAAGTACGGCAACGACGTGGTGTGGCTCGCGGTGAATTCCACGAACAAGGGTTCGTCCGACTGGACCGACGCGCCGAAGCTCACCAAGGAGCTGAAGGATTTCGGCGCCGCCCCCGCGAACTACCTCGTGGACGAGCCGGGCACCGTCGGCCGCGCGTATGGCGCGAAGACGACGCCGCACATGTACATCATCGATCCGTCCGGCAAGGTGGTCTACAACGGCGCCATCGACGACAAGCGCTCCACCGACCTGGCCGACGTGAAGACCGCGAAGAACTACGTGGTCGCCGCGCTGGACGAACTGAAGGCCGGCAAGCCCGTCTCCACGGCGAGCACCACGCCTTACGGCTGCACGATCAAGTACAAATAAACGAAATCGGGGTCAGGGTAGAAATATCTTTCGGGCAGGAGCCCGGGACGATATTTCTACCCTGACCCCGATTTTTACTTCATACCCCGACCCCGATTTCATTTCCGGTCCCCGGTGCGGCCTGGCGAGGGCGGCGGCGCGAGTAGCTTGAGGTTCAAGCCTTCGATCTCCTGGCCCATCGCGTACTGCTCGGCGAGCGAGACCTGCCCCAGCGCGGCGTAGGTGATGGCGAGGTTTCGCATCGTGCGCAACACCTGCGGATGTTCCTTCGGGAGCTGCGTGCTGCGGATGGCATAGGCGTGCTTCAGCAGCGGCTCGGCCTTGTCGTACTGGCGCCTGGCCGAGAGCATTTCACCCAGGTTGTTCAAGCTGCGCGCGGCGTCCAGCGATTCGGGCCCGCTCGCCTTCTCGCGCACTTCGAGCGCACGGCGATACAGGGGCTCGGCCTTCTCGAATTGCGATTGCGCATCGTGGAGCATCGCGAGGTTGTCGAGCGAGGCGGCGAGATCCGCCTGCTTCGGCCCAGGCACCTTCTCGCGAATGGCGAGCGCACGCACGTAGAGCGGCTCGGCCTCGGCGTACTTGCCCATCGAGCGGTACTGCACCGCAAGATTGTTGAGGCTCATCGCCACCAGCGGGTGCTCCGGCCCGCGCTCCTGGATGGCGAGGTCGAGGGCTTTCTTCGCCGGCTCGACGGCCTTTTCGGATTGGCCGGCGCGATGCAGTGCAATGGCCTCGTCGGTGGCTTTCTGCCACTCGGCGCTTTGCGCGAGGGCCGAAGGGGCGGCGGCGAGGGCGAGCGAGAAGAGGAAGGTTTTCATGCGCTGCAGTCTACAATGACCGGATGAAAACGATCGCCTCCACCCTCCTCCTCGTCGCGTTCGCGGCGCCCGCGTACGCCGACGACCAGCAAGCGGTGAACGAATGCATCGCGGCCTGGGGTGCGAAGTCCCCCTTCAAGGTCGGCACGAAGCCCGACCGGATCATCGCGACCGGCGTGAAGGTCTTCGGACTCGGCAAGGGGCAAGCCAACGAGGAAGTCACCAACCATCCCAGCCTGGTCGTCGTGCACCCGGCCGTGAACGTGGCGGGCAAGACGACGATCCGCCTCGCCAATCCGAACGGCTGGTATTGCCTGCGCAACCAGACGACGGTGGCGGGCAAGATCGCCATCGTCGCGCACTGCAACGCGCACCTGGCCCACACCAAGGATGACGGCACGAGCATCGCCGCGGCCGACGATACCGGGAAGGGCGTGGCGGTGATGGGCGCGCTGCGCGTGCAGCGCTTCGGCTGCAAAAAAGCCTAGCGGCGCGTCTCGGTCCCGGCGAAGGCGAGCTTCGACGTGGCCACTTCCACCGCCGGCCCGAGTTCGTACACGTTGCGGTAACCGTAGGTATGCAGCGAGACGAACGTCGATACGTTCAGCGACGACGCGACGGCCTTCACCGGCATGGAGGTCGGCGCGTCGGTGAAATTGTTGTTGCAGTAGATCAGCACCCGCGTGTCCTTCGTGGGGATGATGTCCGCCAGCGTTGTCGCCGTGAAATCCGGGAAGCTCAGGTTCACCGCGCCCTTGATGTGCCGCAGCTTGTAGAGGCGTTCGCTGCGCGCATCGAGCACCACCGTGCCCGGCTCGGCCGCCATGCGCAGGAACTCCTGCTCCGTGACGCGGCGCGCGTCCCGCAACCCACCGACCTCGAGCACGGCGCGCGAGTAGCCGACGTAGTCGATCTGCGGGTTGTCGAGGCCTGCGGCCGGAGCGGCGAAGGCGGCCGGTACGGCGAGGAGCGTGAGGGACACGACGAGGGATCGGACCATGGCTGGACTCTCTCCGGGTGGATACCTGCCCAACGCCGCGCCCCGTCGGCCGGTTGACGCCTTCCCGGAAGGGGAAATGCCCCGGTTTCCCCCCGCAATTCCGGGGATCGACCCCGGGGCGCCCGGGATACAGTGGCACCTGAGTCTGGCCGGCCGCTAACCGGGCAGGGAGGGGAGGGACGCTGGAGATACCGGCGCCGGCCCATCCGTCTCACACCCAGGCCCGCTTCGCGCGGGCCTTTCCTTTCCACGGCCCTACTTCGCGGCCGTCTCGGCGGCGAGCTTGAGGTTCGGCAGCACGTAGGAGCTCCAGCCGCCGTCCAGCATGTCGCGAATGCCTTTCACCATCTCGGCGGGGAACTGGTCCCAGCCCGCATGCGTGAGCGTGGCGCGCGTCCGGTTCGCACCGAGGGCCTTCAGGACGATGGTCACCATCGTCTTCGGCGTTCCCGGCATGTACCAGCTGAAGCGGAAGAGCTCCGGCGAGCGGATCTCCTCGATGTCGCAATGCGTGGCGCCGGAGATGTCGCCCGCTGCGTGCTTCGCGCGATCCTGCTGCATGTAGAACGTGGACCCGGGGATCCCGGTGTACTGCATGCAGCCCAGCCACTGCGGGACGCTCGCCGCATCGGTGAGCACGGTCCACACGACGGCGGGCGGCGCATCGATCTCGACGCCATGGGTGATGTCGGTCAGCTTGGCGCTCATCGTTTCTTCCCTTCGGCGGTCTTCTTCAGGCGGGCGAGCCCGCGGGTCCAGAACTGGTCCAGGTAGGCGCGCAATTCGGTGAGGGCTTTCGGGTCGAGTTCGTACAGCGTCTCGCGGCCCGATTTCTCGAGGCGCACGAGGTTCGCGTCGAGCAGGATCCTCAGGTGCTTGGAGATCGCGGGGCGCGTGCAGTCGAAGCGCACGGCGATCGCGTGGACCGGCGACGGGCCGTCCTCCAGCAGGGCGAGCAGGATGCCTCGCCGCGTGGGGTCGCCCATCGCGCGGAAGGCGTCGGCTGCTGGATTTTCCCGGGGCGTCATCGATCGGTAACCATCCTGTTACCGATGATAGGTAACGATCCGGTTACTTGTCAACCGCCGCCGCTACGGGCGTACCCAGCGCGAGACGGCGTCGCGCAGCGGATGCAGCCGGCGATGGAAGAAGTGCTCCGCGCCGGCGACGACCAGCACGTTCACGTCGCGCGCCGTCGCCCACGCGATGGAATCGGAAAGCGGCACGGTCTCGTCCAGGTCGCCGTGCAGCACGAGCGTGTTCGCGAACGTGTGCCGGCCCAGCGGACCGAACGTGGGATCGGTCTGCTCGATGGGGCTGCCCATGCCGTGTTCGGAGATGCGCCGGAAGCCGGGGGCGACGAGCACGAGGCGCTCGAATTCCGCGGCGTTGCTCGCGCGGACGGCGATGGCTCCACCGAAGGAGAATCCCGCGATCCAGAGCGGCAAGCCCGGATGGCGCGCGCGGGCATGTTCGATCACGAGGAGCATGTCGTCGGTTTCGCCCGCGCCCTCGTCGTGCGCACCCTCGGTGCCGCCCACGCCGCGGAAGTTGAAGCGGTACGTGGCCGCGCCCGGTTCGCGCAGGCCGCGCTCGAGCGTGGTCACCACCTTGTTGTCCATGGTGCCGCCGAAGAGCGGGTGCGGATGCGCGATGACGGCGACCGCGATGGGCGTCGCCCCGGGAAGATCCGCCGCGACTTCGATCGCACCGGCGGCGCCGCGGATCAGCGTGCGCTCGGTCACGGCCGCCTCAGATCTTCAGGCGCTCGACGACCTTGCCGCCCACGAGGTGCTCGTCGATGATCTCGTCGATGTCGTTCTTGTCGACGTAGGTGTACCAGACGTTGTCCGGATACACGACCATGCACGGCCCTTCCTCGCAGCGGTCGAGGCAGCCCGACTGGTTCACGCGGATCTTGCCCTGCCCGCTCAGGCCCAGGGCCTTGATGCGGTCCTTGGCGTAGGCTCGCATCGTCTCGGCTCCGTGGCAGGCACAGCAGGCCTCGGGTGCGTCGCGGCGGTTGAGGCAAAAGAAGACGTGGTGCTTGTAGAAGGATTCGGCCATGCCGAATTATCTCACGGCGGAACGCTGCCTCGAGACGAAGCTCGCGATCAGGAACGCGAGCGCCAGCAGCGGCCAGATCTCGTGCAGGTAGCGCGTGAGCGTGGCGAACGTGGTGAGCTGGCCATGGGGCCAGTTGAAGACCCGGAGCAGGTCGTCGAGCGGGCTGTAGTCCCCGACCACCTTGGCGAAGAGCGCCCCCGCGAGCACGAAGACGATCGCGAGGTAGGTTCGCGCGGGGCGGCCCAGTGCGCGCAACGGGATGAAGAGCAGCATCCCGGCGGCCAGGCCGATCACGCGCGCCTCGTTCACCCAGTCGGCCGAAAGGGGCGCCTTCAGCATCACCGCGGCGGTGATGAACTTGAACCAGAGTGCCGCGGTGAGCAGGCCGGCCGTGAAGCGCAGCGCCCCGCCGGGGCCGTTCAGCAGTGCCGAGACGAAGAGCCCGAAGCCGCACGCGCTCAAGGCCACCGCGATGACCTGCAGCATCAGCAGCGACCACTCGACGCGGTAAGGATTCGTGTCGCCCGGGGAGCCGATGTTGCCGGTCTCGAAGAAAGGCAAGGCCGGGTTCAGCTGCGCGATGATCCAGAGGGCCAGCAACGCGAGGCCCGCGTCGCCCCACGGGCCGGGCACGACGATGCGTTCCCGAAGCACGGCGAGCGGACCGGTCAGGCTCCTGTAGACCGAAGGCAGGAAGAGCAACGCTCCCGCCAGCGCGCCGGCGCTGTTGGCGGCCACGTCGGCCATCGACGCCACGCGAAACGGGATGAAGAGCTGCGCCGTTTCCATCACGAAGCTGAAGCCGAAGGCGACGCTGGCGGCGCGCGAGATCGGACGATCGCGTCCCGCGGCGCGCAGCACGAGGACCAGGAGCGCGCCCAGGGGGATGTACGCGACGAAGTTCAGCGCAACGTCGAAGCCCGTGATGCCTTTCGGGCGCAGGTAGAGCGCGATGGCTTCGGGGCTGGCCAGGCGCAGCGGCTGGAAGGGGTACAGGCTCGCGTACGCGAGCACCAGCACGCAGATGGCGAGCGAGACCCGGTGGCGCCCGGGTTCGGCCGCGTCAGGCGACGGGCTTGAGGCCGGAGCGGTATTGCCCGGAGCGCTCGACATAGTGCTTCGCGATCCACGTGTTCAACGCGATGTCCTCGGGCGTCATCGCACGCACGACCTTGCCGGGCACGCCCAGCACGAGCGAGCCGTCGGGGATCACCTTGCCTTCGGGAACGAGGGCGCCCGCGCCGATGAGGCAGTTCTTCCCGATGACGGCGCGGTTGAGGATGATCGCGCCGATGCCGATCAGGGAATTCTCGTGCACGGTGCAGCCGTGCAGCATCACCATGTGGCCGATGCTCACGTTGCGGTGGAGCGTGAGCGGCGTGCCCTCGTCGGCGTGGAGCACGCTGCCGTCCTGCACGTTCACGTTTTCGCCGAGGGTGATCACGTCGCTGTCGCCGCGGATGGTGACGTTCCACCACACGCTCGCGTTGTTCTCCAGCACGACCGTGCCGATCACGGCCGCGTTGGGGGCGACGAAGTACTCCCCCTTCAGGACGGGCTTGCGCCCGGGAAGCTCATAGATCATAAATAGCGCCGTGGCCGTATTGTTTTGGCCATCATCTCACAATGATCCTGCTCGCCATCGCCCTCACGTTCGCCGCCGTCGACTTCACTGCGTACCCCGGCGATGCGCCGATCTCCGCGCCGCCCGCGAAGCCGCTGCTGACCGGTCCCGCCGCCAAGCATGCGACGCGCATCCGCGAGGCCGCCGTCAAACCCGCGGATTTCAACGGCCACTACCGCGTCGCGCGCTGGGGCTGCGGCGCTTCGTGCATCCAGTGGGCCGTGATCGACCAGAAGACCGGCCGCGTGATCCTGTCGCCGCGCGTACTGAGTGCGTGCACGGCCGCCGAGTCCGAAGACGCGAAGTACCCCGACTGGCTCGACTATCGCCTCGATAGCCGCCTCATCGTCGCGTACGAGTGCGAGGACACGGCCAACGGCGTGAAGTTCGACACGCGCCGCTTCTACGCGGTGCAGAACGGCCAGCTCGTGTCGGTGCGCATGGAGCGGCTGAAGGGAGAGCTGGGAGCGGCGTCGTGACGCGCGAAGACCGCAAGTACGTCCTCGGCTTCGGCGCGGTGTGCGGCGTGTTCGGCATCGCGTGCGGGATCGTCGTCGCGATCGTGGCGTTGCCCAACACGGACTACCGCTACTTCTTCGTGCCCGCCGGAGTCGGGGCATTCCTCACCGGCGCGTTCAACTGGTGGCTGTTCATCGCCCGGAAGTCGAAGCTTTCCGTGGGCCGGGGCATTCTCGCGGGCGCGCTCGCCGGCATCGGCGGCCAATACATCTGCTGGTTGCTGCTCCTGTGGGGCACGTGGACGGCATGGAAGCTCGGCCTCTATTCGACGACCAGCGTCGGCGATCCCCTGAACGCGCTTTGGGGCGCGGCGATGTTCACCGCGTTCAGCCTGTTCCTCATGGGCTGGATCACGGTGCCGGGCGGAGCGATCCTGGGTGCCTCGTTCGCGGCGCTGCAGCGGCGGCTCCAGGCCCGGCCGGCGAACGGCTAGCAGGCCTTGAAGAGGTGGCTGAAGGTGCGGCTCACCTCGAGCTTCTCGTCGCGGCCCTTCAACGCGATCTCGCGCTTGCCGAGCTCGTCGATGGTCACCGACGCGATGGCGGAGATGTTCACGATCGTGCCGCGATGCACCTGCCAGAAGCGGCTCGCGTCGAGTTCGCAGGAGAGTTCTTTCAGCGTCTTCTTCACCAGCGCCTCGCCCTCGGGCGTGACCACGCGCGTGTACTTGGTGTCCGACTGGAAGTAGAGGACGTCGTCCACGTTCACGAGCTTGATCGTGCTGCCGAGCGAGGCCTGCAGCCACTGGAGGCGTTCGGCGGGCGCCATGCGCTTGGCGAGTTCGTTCACGAGCGCGTCCATCGGCGTGGCCGGAGCGCCGAGGCGCGCCTGCAGGCGCTTCACGGTGTCGGCGAGGCGATCCGCGCCCGCCGGCTTCACGACGTAGTCCACCGCACCCCGGTCGAAGGCTTCGACCGCATAGCGATCGTAGGCCGTGACGAAAACGACGTGCGCGAGGTCGCGGATCTCGCGCGCCGCCTCGAGGCCGTTCATGCGCGGCATCTCGATGTCGAGGAAGGCGAAGTCGGGTTGGAGCTCGCGCACCGCGTGCACGGCTTCGGCGCCGTTGGCGGCTTCGGCCACGATCTCCAGCTCGGGCCACGCCGCGGCGAGCGACCCGCGGAGGCTGTCGCGCAGCAGCGGCTCGTCGTCGGCGATGATCGCGGTCGGGCGGGTCACGTCGGCACCTCGATCATCGCGCGCGTTCCCGCGCCGTCGCGGCCGCCCAGTTCGAGGCGCGCGGCCTCGCCGAACAGGACACGCAGGCGGTCCCGGATGTTGGTGAGCCCGATGCCCTGGCCGATGGGCTCCTGCAAGCCCTGCCCGTCGTCTTCGACCGCGACCCGGATGCGGCTGCCCTCCTGCATCGCGCGCACCTCCACGTGCCCGCGGCCCAGCGGCGCCACGCCATGCTTGACCGCGTTTTCCACCAGCGTGATCAGCATCATCGGCGGGAAGGGCTGGCGTGCGAGCTCCGCGGGAATGTCGATGGTGAACGAGAGCGCGCCGCCCATGCGGATGCGCAGGATCTCGAGGTAGGCGCGCACGAGCTCGGCCTCGCGTCCGAGCGTGGAGCCCTCGGCGCGGATCTCGGGCAGCGCCGTGCGCAGGTACTGGATGAGGTGATCCATCATCGCCAGCGCGTCCGGCGAGCCGGTGTGCACCAGGTGGCGGATGTTGGCGAGCGTGTTGAAGAGGAAGTGCGGCTCGACCTGCGCCTGCAGCAGCTTCAATTCCGCCTGCACGGAATGCCGCGCGAATTTCTCGCGCTCGGCTTCGGCCTGGAGCCGAGCCGCTTTCTGCGCCGCCTCGCGCTGGCGCAGGTGCGCGATGGTGACCAGCACGATCGCGAGGCCGATGCCCATCAGCAGCGCGACCGACAGGCCCTTGGCGAACTTCTCCCAGTTCATGTCCGCGAGCGGCTTGCCGGTGGCGAACGTCGAAACGATGAGCCCGACGGCGAAGCCCCCGACCATGAGGCCGATGAAGATCGCCACCACCTTCCACGCCGGCCGGTTGGCCCACTTGCGATAGCCGTACCAGGCCGAAGCCACGGCGACGAGCCCGTAGAGCAGCACCATCGCCGAGGCGAAGAGCGCCTTGGCCGCGTTGAGCTCCGGGCGCAATCCGATCACGATCAGGGCGCCGAACGCCGAGGCCAGCACGTAGTAGGCGAGCCACTTCCAGAAGTCGCGCTTGATCACCAGGTCGAGGGCGACGGCCTCCTCGTACTCGTCGGCCGAGAGGCACTTGCGCGCGAAAGTGTCGCCGCGCGTCTCCAGCCGCTTCGCGGCGGCCTTGAAAGCCACCCAGGGGTTCGTCGCCATGGGGGAAAGCCTACCGGATCGGGGGCCGCGGGCGGGGCGTGGCGACGAAGCGGCGGAAATCGCGGGTGAGGCGTCGGAAAGTCAAAAACGATTGAACCGCAGAGGCCCCTGAGACCCCGGAGGAAAAGCGGAGTGGACAAGAGCCGGTCTCGACTCGCCGAGAATCGGTCCACAGGAAGAATTGGAGTCTGACTCCAACTATTCCGATCCCCGTCCTGGCTTTCCTCCGGGGCCTCCGGGGCCTCTGCGGTTCAATCGCCTTTGACCCTGGATTCCCGCAGAGGCGGGAATCACATCTGCTTGAACAGATGGGAGTAGATGCGCGAGACGACGAGGGAATCGTCCTTGCCCTTGATCTTCACGTGGGCCTGGCCCCGGAAGTCCCGGGTGACGGCGGCGATGGCGGTCGCGTTCACGAGCGTGGAACGGTGGATCTGCCAGAAGGCATCGGGATCGAGGCCGTCGATCAGCTCGCGGATCGAGGTCTTGATGAGTGCCTCGGCGTCGGCGGTAACCACGCGGGTGTACTTCTCGTCGGACTGGAAGAAGAGCACCTCGGCCACGGGGATCAGGCGCAGGTTCTGCCCGATCGTGGCCTTGATCCACTGCAGGCGTTCCTTCTTCGCGCCGATCTGGCCGCCGATCTGCGCGAGGATGGCCTTCAGGTCCGTGGGCGGCGTGGCGAGCTTCGCCTTCAGCCGCTCGATCGTGACCGCGAGCCGGTCGTCGGTCGCGGGCTTGAGGATGTAGTCCACCGCGCCGGTCTCGAACGCCTGCACCGCGTATTCGTCGTACGCAGTGACGAACACCACGTGCGCACGGCCCGCGACGTGACGCGCGACTTCCACGCCCGTCATCTCGGGCATCTGGATGTCGAGGAACATGAAGTCGGGAGCCCGGTCCTCGAGCGCCTCGAGGGCCGCGGCGCCGTCTTCGACCGAGGCGATGACCTCGAGCTCCGGCCAGAGCTTCTTCAGCTTGTTCTCGAGCTGCGCGCGGAGGATCGGCTCGTCTTCGGCGAGGATGGCGGTGGGCATGGGTGGAAGTTTACGTGGGCTCGACGCGCGCGGGTTGCGGCAACGGCTTGTCCTTCTTGCGCGCGAGCCACCAGATGAGGAGGCCCACCAGCACCAGCGGCGCGAGGATCGGCGACAGGCCCACGAGGAGCACCATCGGGATGAAGACCGCCAGGCCCACGAACAGGAACCCCAGGCCGTAGATCACGGTGACGACGATCGCCGCGGCGATCACGAGGATCGCGAAGGCGAGCAGCATGATCGCCGTGCCGAGCAGCGCCCCCCCGGGCCCGACGAGGATCTCGTTGCCCCACTCGACCGGCAGCAGGTGCGTCACCACGCCGACGATGCCCCCGAGACAAACCACCGCCGCGACGATCACCAGTGCGTAGAACACGTAGATCAGCGTCCGCCGCCAGCCACGCTCGATGGCCGCGAGGGCCGAGAGGATGCGCCGGGTGCGCGTGGGCGGAGCCGCGGGTACGGCAGGCGCCTCGGATGCCGACGTGGAGGGCGGGATCGGAGGCGGCACCGCAGACGACTCCGGAGGCGGCATCGTCGACGACGAGCTCGCCGCCGCGGCCTTCGCCTGCGCCTCGGCGCGGGCGCCGCCCGTGGGGACTTCGATCGTGGCCACCACGCCCCGCGGCGTGTTCTCGACCAGCGTGAGTTTCGCGGCATCCCCGTAGAGCGCGGCGAGCCGCTCGCGGATGTTGGCGAGTCCCACGCCCGCGCCGATGGTCTCGGCGAAGCCACGCCCGGTATCGGCCACCACGAGGCTGAGGCGCCCGTCGGCCTGTTGCGCGGTGATGCGCACCATGCCGCCTTCGCGCTGCGGCTCCAGGCCGTGCTTGATCGCGTTCTCGACGAGCGAAGGCAGCATCAACGGCGGGAACGCAATGCCGTTCAACTCCGGCGGCACGTCGATCTCGAACGAAAGCCGCTTGCCCATGCGCATCTGCAGGATCGAGAGGTACGCGCGCACCAGCTCGATCTCCTGCCCGACCGTGGAGACGCCCTCGCGCATCTTCGGGAGCGCGTTGCGCAGGTACTGGATCAAGTGGCCCGTCATGGCGTGGGCCTGCACCGGATCGACCTCCGTCAGCGCCTGCACGCTCGCCAGCGTGTTGTAGAGGAAGTGCGGCTCGACCTGGGCCTGGAGCGCCTGCAGCTTCGCCTCCGTGAGCTGCTGCGACATGCGGTGGTGCTCGGCTTCCTTGCGCTTCAGGTCCGCCATGCGCGTGGCGGCCCGCGAACGGTCGATGAAGAATTTCGCGATCACCGCGAGCACGAACATCGGCAGGAGGATCAGGGCCAGCGCGGCGCCGATGCCGATGCGGTACATGTCGCCGGTGACGTTCTGGCGGATCTGGTCGCGGCGCTCGCGCGGCAGCGGATCGACCGCGGGCGGGGCGGGCGGCGGGGCGAGGCTGTTCATCGCCACGGGCGGGACGGGCGGAATGGCCGTCGGCGACTTCGGGCCCGCGGGCATCGGGGGCTTCGGCGCACCCTTCGCGGCGGGCGGGGCCTTCGGCGCGTCCGGGGTGGGCGTGGTCTCGACGCTGATGCCGGGCTTCTCGTTCGGGTCCGCGTCGCCGACGTCGATGTCGATGAACGGCTTGTCGCGCTCGTCGTTCATCCCGATGCGCAGGCGCTTCTTGCGCGAACGCGTCTCGTTGAACTCGCGCTGGAACTGCGCCTCGGCTTCCTTTGCATTCTTCAGCGCATCCTCGAGCGCCTTGCGCGTCTCGGGATTGGCGTTGCCCTGGTGCAGCGCCGACTCGATCTCCGCCTTGGCGGCGGCCACGGCTTCGCGCGAATGCTGCAGGGCTTCGCGCTTCGCGCGCTGGGCCTCGGCGCCGACGTCGCGCAGTTCCTGGCGCGCTTCGTCGAGGCCGCGCAGGGCTTCGTCCAGCTCCGCGCGGCGCGCTTCGTCGTGCGTGTTGCGGCGCATGCCGAGGATCACGCCCCGGGCCACGTCGATCGCCTTCTCCCCGAACGCGTTGTCGATCTCGCGCTTGATGGCGTTGCGTTCCGCCGGCGTCGTCCCGTCGTTGCGGTAATCGATGATGTGGTACGGCGTGATGAACGCCGCGAGCGCCACCAGGCAGGCGAAGCCCGTGACGAGCAGCGCCCACCACGGGGTCTTGTTCAGGATGTCGGAGAGCGACTTCATCGAGTTTCGAGTTTCCCGGGCCGAAGCCCGATTATTTCAGTAGTCCGAGAGCAGGGCGATCACCACGGCGGCCAGCGAGACGGCCAGCACCCCGAAGAAAACCGCGACGGTCGCTACGTTGGGCCCCAATGCCTGGATCAATGTCATGTCCCCGCTCCCTGGTCTGGAAAGGCCGGATTTCGGCCTCACGGGGGTCAATCTAGGGGGGTGGAGGGGGGGGTTCCAGCCACAAACGGCGAACTGCAGAAACCGGGGGGTGAAATGAAGGCTGGGCGGACGAACGGGGCCTCCGGCCAGGGCATGGGCATGGGCCCAAGGTGCAAGTGTCATTTCCCAAAGCCAGTCCTACACTAGCCGGATGAAACCTGCCCACCTGGCACGACTCGCCCTCCTCCTGCTCGCGGTGCCCATGCCCGCCAGCGCCTCGTTCCTTTCCGGGGAGGCCCTCGACACGATGGCGAACGTGATCTCGTGGATCGTGCTCATCTTCGTCCCGATCGGCGCCATCGTGCTCTTCTGGCTGGTGCACGTCATGCCGGAAAAGATCGCCGAAAAGAACCACCACCCCCAATCGGCCGCGATCAAGACCCTCTGCCTGCTGTCCCTGTTCTTCGGGGGACTGCTCTGGCCCATCGCCTGGCTTTGGGCGTACACGAAGCCGGTCGCCTATCGCATGGCTTACGGCACGGACAAGCACGAGCACTACTACGTCCACATGGCCGAGCGTGCCGAGCGGGGCGAGCTGGACGAGGAGCAGCTCGACCACCTGCGCGCCGAGTTCTTCTCGATGGCCGAACGGGGTGCGCTGTCGGATGTGCTCAAGGCCGCACGCGACCGGACCTCGAAGAGCGTCGCGGGGCGTGCCGCCCCTGGCCCGGCCGCCTCGACGTCCACGACCGGGGGGCACGCATAAATGGATGCCTTGCTCCTTGCGATCTACGCCTTCTTCGTCTGGTTCATCTTCATCAAGAAGAAGTGGCTGCCCTGGAACACGACGTCGCAGGTGATCGTGGTCATCATCCCGGTCGTCGCGCTCACCATCCTCATCCTGCTGCTGAACGTCTTCGCGCCCTCGAGCAGCGACGTGCGGGTCCTGAAGTACGTCGTGAACATCGTCCCGCAGGTGAAGGGCAAGGTGATCGAGGTGCCGGTGGAGCCCAACCGGCTGGTGAAGAAAGGGCAGGTGCTCTTCAAGATCGACCCGACGCCCTACCAGCTCGCGGTGAAGTCCCTCGAGGCGCAGCTCGCGAGCGCGCAGGGTACGTCGCGCGAGCTGGACGAGCAGCTCGTCGGGGCCACGGGCAAGGTGAACGAAGCGCAGGGCGCGGTCGTGCAGGCCGCCGCGCGCACGACCGAAGTGAGCGCCAAGACCGAGCTCGCGCGCATGCGCGTGGGTCAGAACCGCGAGCTGGTCGCCACCGGCGCCGGCAGCAAGTTCGACCTCGAGCAGGCCGAGGCCAACCTCAAGGAACTGGAGGGGACGCTGGCCAATGCACGCGCGGTCGAAACGCAGGCACGCGCCGCCGAGGTCCAGGCGCGGGCGGGCGAGCGGCAGATCCGCCAGCGCATCGGCGCCGTCTCCGGCGGCGAATACGCGCAGGTGGCACAGGTTCGCGCGCAACTCGAGAACGCGCGGTGGGAGCTGGAGCAGACCACGGTGCTCGCCCCTGCGGATGGATACGCGATCAACGTCCAGCTTCGCCCCGGCACGATGACCGCGGCATTCCCGATCACGCCCGCGCTCACATTCGTCGAGGAGGAATTCCAGGTCGTCGCGCTCTACAGCCAGAACGAGCTGCACCAGGTGGCACCGGGCAACGACGCGGAGATTTCGCTGATCACGAATCCCGGCGACGTGATCAAGGCCAAGGTGGATTCGATCATCTGGGCGCAGGGCCAGGGGCAGAGCCAGATGTCGACCGCGCTGCCGACCACCGGCGCGCAGGCGCCGCCGCCCAACAAATTCCCGGTGAAACTCATCATCGACCCGAAGCACAAGGACCTCTTCCTCGCGGCCGGGGCGCGTGGCGACGTCGCCATCTACACCGACCACATGCACGCGATCCACATCCTGCGCATGGTGCTCATCCGGATCACGGCGAAGACCAACTACCTCGTCCTGAAGCTGCACTGATGCGCGCCCTTCGCTTCGCGCCGCTGGTACTCGCCCTGCTGGTGCCGGGCTGCGCGATCAAGCAAACCCCCGACGCGAAGGCGCTCGCGGCCGATGCGATGCCCGCGATCGCGGTGCCTCCGGCCTGGGCCGCACCGGGTTCCGTGCCGGGCGCGGTGTCCCCGGGCTGGCTCGCGACCCTCGCGGATCCGAGGCTCGACGCACTCGTTTCCGAAGCGCTCGCCAACAACTTCGACCTGCGCGTGGCCGCCACTCGCGTCGAGCGCGCCGCGGCCTACGCGACGCAGGCGGGATCGACCCTCTACCCGCAAGTGACGGCCATCGCGAAGGGCGGCGGCAAGCTCTCCGGCGATTCGAGCGGGCTTTCGGGCGGCGGGCTCTACGCCAACTGGGAGTTGGACCTCTGGGGCCGCGTGCGCAACCAGGCCGCGGCCGGGTCCGCGCAATACGAATCGGTGCAGCGCGACGCCGAGTTCGCGCGCCAGTCGATCGCGGCGTTGGTGGCCAAGAGCTGGTTCCTCGCGACCGAAGCGCGCCGGCAGCGCGCGATCGCGCAGGACATGGTGGATGCGTCGATGAAACTCTCGTCGCTCGCCGCGGACCGCGCCCGCGTCGGTCGCGGCGACGAGTACGACATGCGCGTCGCCGATGCGGCGACCCAGGGCTATCGCGACATGGTCCTGCAGCTTGACCTCTCGGAGCAGCAGGCGAAGCGCGCGCTCGAAACGCTGCTGGGGCGCTACCCGGCCGCGGCCTTCGATTCTCCCGCCGAATTCCCCGCGTTCCCGGGGCCCGTGCCGGCGGGCCTGCCCTCGGAGCTGCTCGAGCGCCGCCTCGACGTCTCCGCAGCCGAACGTCGCGTGGCCTCCGCGTTCTACATGACGGGCGAAGCCGAAGCCGCCCGCCTGCCGCGCGTCTCGCTCACCGCGAGCGGCAGCAGCATTTCGAGCGAGCTCTTCGTGCTGCAGGATCGCAGCAATCCGGTGTGGAGCGCGGGCGCCGGCATCGTGGCCCCGCTCTTCGTGGGCGGCGCGCTCAAGGCCCAGGTGGAAATCCGGACCGCGGAACAGAAGGCCGCCGTCGCGGAATACGGCCGCATTGGCGCGCAGGCGTTCTCGGAAGTCGAAGGCGCGCTCTCCGCGGGATTCAACCTCGCCGAGCGCGTGAAGGTGCTCGAGGCGCAGTCGGTCGAAAGCGATCGCGCGCTCGAGCTGGCCCAGGTGCGCTATCGCGTCGGCTCGGCGGACCTGCGTGCGGTGCAGCAGCAGGTGATCGCCGCCTCCGCCGCGCGCTCGGCGCTCACGCGCGCTCGCAGCGAACGGCTGGTGCAGCGCGTGAACCTGCACCTGGCCCTTGGGGGCGGGTTCGGGGCTCCTGTCGTCGCCGCTTCGAAAAACTAAGGCAAAAGGCGTCCTCCGCAGATAAACGCGGATAAACGCCGATGAACTCCTCCAGCAGAGACAAAGATCTGGGTTAAACCCTAAAGCTCTTTCTGTTTGCTTGAGGGGGTCATCGGCGTTTATCCGCGTTTATCTGCGGAGAGCGCCTTTCGCCGTAGCTCGCCGAAGGCGACTACATTTGCTTGAAGAGGTGCGTGAAGGCCCG
The DNA here is from genome assembly GCA_001953215.1 of Betaproteobacteria bacterium GR16-43. Classification (GTDB taxonomy): domain Bacteria; phylum Pseudomonadota; class Gammaproteobacteria; order Burkholderiales; family Usitatibacteraceae; genus Usitatibacter. The sequence goes on along the minus strand of CP019169.1, from coordinate 1,320,835 downwards.
CGAGACGGTCAGCACCTCGCGATGCTCCCGCAACGCGAGCTCCGCCTGGTCCTTCAAGCCGCGCTTCACCGAGGCGATGTGGTCCACGTTCACGATCGTGGCGCGATGGATCTGCCAGAACTTGCCCGGATCGAGCTCGTCCAGCAGCTCCTTGATGGGCTTGCGAATCAGCGTCTCCGAATCGAGCGTCACCACCCGCGTGTACTTCTCGTCGGATTGGAAGAAGAGCACCTCCTCCACCGGGATCAGCCGGACGTTCTGGCCCACCGAGGCCTTGATCCAGCGGAGGTGGTCGGAAGTACGCGGGCTCAGGCGCGAGGTGAGGTCGGAGATCAGCTGCTCCAGCACCGGCGGCTCGCCCCCGAGGCGTTCCTTCAGGCGCTCGATGGTGACGCGCAGGCGTTCCTCGTTGAAGGGCTTCAGCACGTAGTCGATGGCGCCCTGCTCGAAAGCCTCGACCGCGTACTGGTCGAACGCCGTCACGAAGACGATGTGCGCGCCCTTGCCGATGGCGCGGGCCGCTTCGAGGCCGTTCACGCCGGGCATGTGGATATCCAGGAAGAAGAACGCGGGCGCGAACTCCTCGACCACCGCGGCGATGCCGCGGCCGTTCTCCATTTCATGGACGATGGCCAGCTCGGGCCAGAGCTTCTCGAGGCGCGACTTCAGTTGCGCGCGCAGGAGCGGCTCATCGTCGGCGATGACGGCGGTGGGGGTCTTCACGGTCTTCACACTGCAGGATTATCTTCGATCTCGATCGCGGCGACCACGCCGTGCGGGTGGTTCTCCTGCAGCACGAGGCGAGCGGTGTTTCCGTACAGCGTCTTCAGGCGTTCGCGGATGTTCGAGAGGCCCACGCCCGTGCCCTTCTTGGGGAGGATGCCCTCGCCCGTGTCGGCGACGGCCACGGTGAGCTTGCCGTCCTCTTCGCGCGCGCGGATCGAGATGGAGCCCGCGTCGCAACAGGGATCGATGCCGTGCTTCACCGCGTTCTCGACCAGCGAGATCAGCATCATCGGCGGGAAGGGTTTCTGGCGTAGGCTCTCGGGCACGTCGAGGTCGAACGTGAGGCGCGAGCCCATGCGAACGCGCGTGATCTCGAGGAAGGCGCGCGACATGTCCACTTCGCGGCCGAGGTCGGTGGCCGATTCGCGCATCTGCGGCATGGCGGCGCGCAAGTAGCGGATGAGACTGTCGAGCATGCGAGAAGCCGATGCCGGATCGGTCTCCACCAGGTGCTGCACGTTGGCGAGCGTGTTGAAGAGGAAGTGCGGTTCCACTTGAGCTTGCATCAGCTGGAGGCGCGCCTGCAGCATGTTCTTCTCGAACTGGTGGCGCTCGGAGTCGGCTTCGTGGATGCGCGCCTGGTCGCGCGCGTGCTTCTCGCGCAGGATGAACCACGCCACCACCACGCAGCCAAAGCCGATGCCCAGGCTCATGCTGATCGTCACGCCCGCGAGGCGCTCGGTGAACATCTGCGTCAAGTCGCGGCCCTTCACGAAGCCGGTGAGCACCGTGCCGATGAAGGAGCCGGCCACGATGGCGAGCACCTGCATCACTTCGCGCGGCACGCGCGTCTGGCGCAGGTTTCCCGCGATGGTGAACAGCACCATGCTCGTGTAGCCCACGCACAGCGCGGTCACCAGCAGGTCGAGGTAGGTGTTGAGGAAGAACCACACCACGCAGGCCGTGGCGAACACGGACATTGCGGTGACCCAGGCTACGCGCCGGACCGTGAGGCCTTCGAACAGGTGGGCGTAGCGCTTCATCGTCAGGCGGCGGGGACGGGCACGCGATGGGCCCCCTTCCACCGTCCGGACAAGCCGGGGGCGGGGCGCGCTCTCCAGAGCGGGCCGGGGGTGGGCGCCCGGGCCGGGGCGGGTTCGCCGAGGCGCGGGGACGAGGTACGGGTATCCATGACGGAAAGGCTACCGTCCAGGGGCCGGGGCCGGCAAAGAAATTGCGATGAAACGCGCATAAATGGTCATGGATGCGGAAACGGCGGTGAAAAAAAAAAGCCCGGCCGCGATGGCCGGGCTTGGGAGAGCAACTCCGTTTTGGGGGAGGAGTTGCCAGGGGGAGGTTACGTCCGGGTCGCGTCCGGGCGCGCGGCGGCGGCCTGGTGGGCGGCGGGGACGAAATCGCGCGGGCGCTGGGCGGTGACCGTCACGTGGAAGCGGGCGTCGTCCTGCGAGATCGTGACGCGGTCCTCGGCGGCGATGCGCTCGGCCTGCTGGAGGCTGGAGTCGCTGCCGAACCAGGCGAATGCGAGGCCGGTGGCGATCACGGCGGCGGCAAACGCGGAGTCGAGGTTCAGTTCGCTGAATTTGGTGATGTTCGTCATGTCTGCTTCTCCTTTTTCTCGCCGCTCGGCCCGTTGGCGTCGCGGTATGGGTGCACTTTGCCGAGGCGCACGCCCCGGCAAAAGGAGAAAGCGACGAAATGCGGAAACGGCGGACCGAAGTGCGGGAATCACCGTCATTCCCGCGAACGCGGGAATCCATGGATGCCCGTCTAAACGGGGATGACAGGCTTTGGCGGGGGGCCAACCTGCGGCAAGACCGATCCGAGGACCATTCCCAGGGTGCTGGCAGCCAGGCCGCAGAGCACCGGCGGCACCACGGCGTCGGGCGCCAGGGCCTCGAGGGCGATCCAGGCCGCCAGCCCGGCCCCGATCGACGCATGGGCCCCTTGCCGCGTGGCCCGGCGCCAGAAGATCCCGGCGGCCAGCGGGACGAACGCCGAGACCAGGACCACCTTCCCGGACTCGTTCACCAATTGGTAAATGGAGAGCTTCGAGGTGAGGGCCATGGCGAGTACGGCCAGGCCGAGGACGAACACGGTGCCTCGCATGACCCGCAGTTGCCGGGCGTCCCCTAGCGCCTCGGTCCAGGGGTCGATGGCACCGGCGCGGCGCTGCATCCACGGCCGGACCAGGTTCTCGGCGATCACCACGGCCGGCGCGAGGAGCGCCCCACCCGCGGTCGACAGGATGGCCGAGAGGAGCGCGCCGAAGAACAGGACCTGCACGGCGATCGGCGTGCGCTCCAGGATCAGCGTGGGAAGGATCAATTGCGGATCGTCCTTCACGAGGCGCTCGACCAGCGCGGGATCGATGAGTGCCGCGGCCCCGATGAGGAAGATGGGCACCGACGCGATGGCGAAATAGAGGAGCCCGCCCAGGATCGAGCCGCGCACGGCCACGCCTTCGTCCTTCGCGCTCATCACGCGCTGGAGGACGTCCTGCTGCGGGATCGAACCGAAGAGCACGATGAGCGCCGCCGAAATCCACGCGAGGATCGACTTCGCATCCGGGTCGGGCAGTACGCGCATGCGCTCGGATGCGGCGAGCGCATCGAACACGCGGCCCGCGCCCCCGGCGTGGTCCGACACCATCCACGCGACGTAGAGCATCCCCAGCACGATCACCACGGCCTGGAAGAAATCCGTGAGCGCCACCGACCACATGCCGCCGGCCATCGTGTACACGAGCACGGCCGCCGCGCCGATGACGATGCCCGTGCGCGTATCGATCGCGCCGCCGGACAGCACGTTGAACGCGAGGCCGAGCGCCACGAACTGCGCGGCGATCCAGCCCAGGTACGAGAACGCGATGCACAACGAGAGCACCACTTCCGTGGGCCTGCCGAACCGGCCGCGGAAATAGTCGCCCAGCGTGATCAGGTTCATCCGGTGGAAGGGCCGCGCGAAGAGCACGCCCACCAGCACGAGGCAGCCCACCGCCGCGAACGGATCGGCGACGAGGCCCCGCAGCCCGTCCTTCCAGAACGTGGCGGGAATCCCCAGCACGGTCTCCGCGCCGAACCACGTGGCGAACACCGTGGCCATCACCACGGGCGTGCCGAACCTTCGCCCGGCCACCGCGAAATCCGCCGCGCCCTTCACGCGCGTGGCCGCGTAGAGGCCGATCGCGATCGACACCGCGAGGTAGAGGAGGATGCAGGTGATCAGCATGGATCGAAAATCGGGGTCAGGGTAGAAATAAATGACTGGCGCGACTCAGCCAGTCATTTATTTCTACCCTGACCCCGATTTTTCCTAGGCGGTGGCTTCGCGTTGCAGGGAACGGAAGGCGAGCGAGCCGACGAGCATGCCGAAGAAGCTGGCCATCAGGCCGGCCAACTGCGGCGGCACGGTGGCTTCCTTGTAGTAGTACTCGCAGCCGATCCAGATGATGAGCCCGAAGAGAACCGCGAGCATGCCGCCCAGGTTGGTCGCGCGCTTCCAGTAGAGGCCGCAAACCAGCGGCACGAAGGCGCCGACGAGCGTCACCTTGTACGCGTTCTCCACCATCTTGTAGATGGAGGCGTCGGTGCTCATCGCGAACGTGGTGACGAGGATCGTGAAGCCCACCAGCACGACCCGCATCAACTGCAGGAACTTGTGGTCGGGGATGTTCGGGAAGAACGGCCGCAGGATGTTCTCGCTGAAGGAGACCGACGGCGCCAGCAGCGTGGCCGAGGCGCAGCTCTTGATGGCCGAGAGCAGGGCGCCGAAGAACATGATCTGCGCGAAGATCGGCACGATCGGCGAGAGGATGAGGTTGGGCAGGATCAACTGCGTGTCGCCGCCTTCCTTCAACGCGCCCGAGACCATCGCCGGGTCGATCAGGCTCGCGGAGTAGGCGAGGTACATCGGGATGAACGCGAAGAGGAAGTACATGCATCCGCCCAGGATCGACGAGCGCGCCGCGGTGTTCTCGTCCTTTGCCGACTGCACGCGCTGGAAGACGTCCTGCTGTGGAATGGACCCCAGCATCATCGTCATCCACGCCGCGAGGAACCAGAGCACCTCCTTCAGCTCGGGCTTCGGCAGGATCTGGAACTTGTCGTTCGAGGCCGCGTGCGAGATCACCGCCTCGGCGCCGCCCGGGACGATGCCGCTCACCGCGAAGGCGATGTAGAGCATCCCCAGCACGATGATGATCATCTGGATGAAGTCGGTGATCGCCACCGAGAACATGCCCCCCAGGACCGTGTACACGAGGACCGTGGAAGCGCCGATGATCATGCCCCACTCCTGCGTGACCGAGCCGGCGGAAACCACGAAGAACACGAGGCCCAGCGCCTTGATCTGCGCGCCCACCCAGCCGAGGTAGGAAACCACGATGCACAGCGTGGTCAGCATCTCCACCGGGCGGCTGTAGCGCTTGCGGTAGTAGTCGCCGATGGTGAGCAGGTTCATGCGGTAGAGCGGCCGCGCGAAGAACAGGCCCACGAGGATCAGGCAGAGGGACGAGCCGAACGGGTCGGCGATGATCCCCGAGAAGCCTTCCTTCATGAAGGTGGCCGGGATGCCCAGCACCGTTTCGGAGCCGAACCAGGTCGCGAAGACCGTGGCGGTGACGATGTACATCGGCATGCGCCGGCCCGCCACCGCGAAGTCCTTCGAGTTGTGCACCCACTTGGCCGCGTAGATGCCGATGCCGACCGAAATGATCCAGTAGATGATCACGAACGAGAGGAGCATGGGGGTCTTTCGCGCAAGGGCTATGGGGCTGGGCGCTATTTTAGGAGAAAATGCCCGCGTGTCAGCAATCAGCCTCGATGGCGTCGCCAAGCACTGGGGGGAGACGCGGGCCGTCGATTCCATCTCCTTCGCCGTGGAGCCGGGCGCTTTCGTCGCGCTGCTGGGCCCGTCCGGCTGCGGCAAGTCGACCACGCTGCGGCTCATCGCGGGCCTCGACACCCCCACGACAGGCACCATCTCGATCGGCGGGCGGGACGTCACGCACGAGGCCCCGGCCCGGCGCGGCATCTCGATGGTCTTCCAGTCCTACGCCCTCTTCCCGCACCTCACGGTCGCGCAGAACATCGTCTTCGGGCTCGAGGTACGCAAGGTCACCCCGGCAGACCGCGAAGCGCGCCTGAAGCGCGTGGCCGAACTGCTGGGCCTGGGCGCCTTGCTCGGCCGCAAGCCCTCGCAGCTCTCCGGGGGCCAGCAGCAGCGCGTGGCCCTCGGCCGCGCGATCATCGCCGAGGCCTCCGTGTGCCTCATGGACGAACCGCTCTCGAACCTCGATGCGCAGTTGCGCGGCGAGATGCGCCGGGAGATCCGCACGCTCCAGCGCAGGCTCGGCATGACGATGGTCTACGTGACGCACGACCAGACCGAGGCCATGACGATGGCCGATCGCATCGTCCTCATGCGCGGCGGGAAGATCGAGCAGAACGGCACGCCCGAAGAGCTCTACGAGCGCCCCGCCACCGCTTTCGCCGCGTCCTTCATCGGGGCACCGCCCATGAACCTGCTGCACCTTCCCGGCCGCGACGGGCAGGTGGGCATCCGCCCGGAGGACCTGCGGCTTTCATCGGACGGACTCGCGGCCGTGGTCGAATCGGTCGAGTACCTCGGCGCCGACTCGCTCGTGGCCGCGAAGGCCGGCCCCCAGGAGATCCTCGTGCGCGTGCCCGGGCACGCCACCGTGAAGGCGGGCGATGCCGTGCGCGTCGCCTGGGAAACGCATCACGAGCACCGCTTCGACAACCTAGGAGGAAGACAACAATGAAGAACTTCAAACACGTTTGGCGCGCGCTCGCCACCGGCCTCGCGGCCACGGCGTTCACCGCCGCGGCGCAGACCGAGATCACGTTCTACTATCCGGTCGCCGTCGGCGGCCCGATCACGAAGACCATCGACCAGATGTCGGCGGACTTCGAGAAGGAGAACCCCGGCGTCAAGGTGAAGCCCGTGTACGCGGGCACGTACCAGGAGACGCTCGTGAAGGCGATCACGGCGCAGAAGGCCGGCACGCCGCCCACGACGGCGATCCTGCTCTCCACCGACATGTACACGCTGATCGACGAGGACGCGATCGTCCCCTTCGAGGAAATCAACGCGGGCGCCGACGATGCCGCCTGGAGGAAATCGTTCTATCCCGCGTTCATGGCCAACAGCCAGACCGGCGGCAAGACCTGGGGCATCCCCTTCCAGCGCTCGACGATCGTCCTCTATTGGAACAAGGAGCTCTTCAAGGAAGCCGGCCTCGATCCGAACAAGGCGCCCGCCAACTGGAAGGAGATGCTCGAGTACGCGCAGAAGCTCACGAAGAAGGACGCCTCGGGCAACGTGACGCAGTACGGCGTGCAGATTCCCTCGTCGGGCTTCCCGTACTGGTTGTTCCAGGGGCTCACGACCCCCAACGGCGTGGAGCTGATGAACGCCGCGGGCACCGAGACCTACTTCGACAAGCCGGAAGTGATCGAGGCGCTGCAGTATTGGGTGGACCTCGGCCGCAAGCACAAGGTGATGTCGCCCGGCGTGGTCGAGTGGGGCACGACGCCGAAGGACTTCTTCGAGAAGAAGATCGCGATGATGTGGACCACCACGGGCAACCTCACCAACGTGAAGACAAACGCGAAGTTCGACTTCGGCGTGGCCATGCTGCCGGCCTCGAAGAAGCGTGGCTCGCCCACGGGTGGCGGCAACTTCTACGTGTTCAAGAAGGCGACGAAGGAGCAGCAGGTCGCCGCGGCCAAGTTCGCGAAGTTCATGACGACGCCGGAACGCGCCGCACAGTGGGGTATGGATACGGGCTACGTCGCCGTGCGGCCGGACGCGTGGGCCACACCGAAGATGACCGAGTACGTGAAGGGCTTCCCGGTGGCCTCCGTTGCGCGAGACCAGTTGCAGTACTCCGTGGCCGAGCTCTCGACGCATGACAACCAGCGCGTGACGAAGGCGCTGAACGACGGGATCCAGGCAGCCCTCACGGGTGCGAAGGAACCGGCGGCGGCGATGAAGGATGCCCAGGCCGAAGCCACGCGCATCCTGAGAAGCTACAAGTAGGTGCGAAAGCTGGTCATCTTCGACTGCGATGGCGTCCTCATCGACTCCGAGCCGATCGCGAATCGTGTCTTCCGCGACCTGCTCGAGTCGGCGGGGTTGAAGATGACCTTGCAGGAGGTCATGGGCACGTTCGTGGGCAGCACGAAGGCCGGTTGCATCGAGCGGGCCGGGCAGATGCTCGGCCATCCGCTGCCGGCTACCTTCGGCGATGAGTGGGATCGCGTGCTGTTCGCGGCGTTGCGCACCGAAGTGAAGCCGGTCGAGGGCATTCCGCAGGTCCTCGCCTCGATGACGGTGCCGTACTGCGTCGCCTCGAACGGCAACCCGGATCGCATCCAGCTGGCGCTCGAGGCCGCCGGACTGTGGCCGCGGTTCGAGGGGCGCATGTTCACCGCGGCCGATGTTGCGCGTCCCAAGCCCGCGCCCGATCTCTTCCTGCACGCGGCCAAGCGGATGGGCGCCGAGCCGCGCGACTGTGCCGTGATCGAGGACACGCCGACCGGCGTGAAGGCCGCGGTAGCCGCGGGCATGGCGGTGTTCGGTTATGTCGGAGCACCGCACGCGGATGCGGCCGCGATGCGATCGCTGGGCGCGGTGACGTTCTCGTCGATGCGCGAGCTGCCCGCGTTGCTGGAGCGCGCGTGAGCCGCAACGCGATCCACGGCTGGTTGCTCCTGCTGCCGGCGCTGGCGCTGCTCGCGCTCTTCACGCACTGGCCGATCTTCGGAACGATCTGGGACAGCTTCCACGGGACTGCGAAACGTGGGAAGCCGGCGCCCTTCGTGGGCCTCGAGAACTACCAGGTGATGCTGGCCGACGAGGTGTTCTGGAAATCGCTCTGGAACAACCTCTGGTTCGCGCTCGGCACCATTCCCGCCTCGATCGTGCTCGCGCTCGTGATGGCGTTGTGGGTGAACAGCGCGATGCGCGGGCGCACGTGGCTGCGGATGGCGTTCTTCACGCCCACCGTGCTGCCGATGATCGCGGTGGCCAACATCTGGCTCTTCTTCTTCACGCCGCAGTACGGGCTGCTGGAGCAGTTCACGTCGCTCTTCGGCGTGGCGGGCCGCAACTGGCTGGGGAGCGAATCCACCGCGCTGGGCTGCATGATGGTCGTGGCCGTGTGGAAGGAAGCCGGCTTCTTCATGATCTTCTACCTCGCGGCGCTGCAGTCGATTCCGCCTTCGCTCGCCGAGGCCGCCGCGGTGGAGGGCGCGCCACGCGGCTGGTACCTGCGGCGAATCGTGCTGCCGCTGCTGATGCCGACCACGCTCTTCGTGATGGTGAACGCGGTCATCAACGCGTTCCGCATGGTCGACCACATCGTGGTGATGACGCGTGGCGGACCGAACAACGCGACCTCGCTGCTGCTCTTCCACATCTACCAGGTGGGATTCAGCTTCTGGGATACGGGCTACGCGGCGGCGCTCACCGTTGTGCTGCTGGTGATCCTGGCCGCCGTGGCGATCGGGCAGTTCGTGTTCCTGGATCGCAAGGTGCACTATCAATGAACGCGCGAGCCTCGCGATGAGCCGCCATTACGAGCCGCGTGGGGCGGGTCTCGCGTTGGAGACGATCGCGGCGTGGGCGCTCGGCGCGCTGTGGATCCTGCCGCTCGTGTACGCGGTGTGGACGGCATTCCATCCTTCGGAGTATTCGGCGAAGTTCTCGTTGCTGGCGCCGCTCACGCTCGACAACTTCCGCCGCGCGTGGGACGCCGCGCCGTTCGCGCGCTACTTCGCCAACAGCTTCATGCTGGTGACGATGGTGCTCGCGCTGCAGCTCGTGCTCTGCACGCTCGCGGCGTATGCGTTCGCACGCTACGAATTCCGCGGCAAGAACTTCGTGTTCCTGCTCGTGCTGGTCCAGTTGATGATCATGCCGGACGTGTTGATCGTGGAGAACTACCGGACGATGTCTCGGCTGGGGATCCTCGATTCGATCCCCGCGATCGGGCTTCCGTATGCGGCTTCGGCCTTCGGCATCTTCCTGCTGCGCCAGACGTTCAAGTCCGTGCCGCGTGAATTGGATGAGGCGGCGCGTGTGGAAGGCGCCGGGCCGCTCACGGTGCTGTGGCGCGTGTACGTGCCGCTCGCGAAGCCCGTGTACCTCGCTTACGGGCTGGTGTCTGTGAGCTATCACTGGAACAACTTCCTGTGGCCCTTGATCGTGACGAATTCCGTGACGTCACGCCCCGTGACCGTAGGATTGCAAGTGTTCTCTTCCGGGGATCAGGGCATCGACTGGTCGATCATCACGGCGGCGACGTTGATGACGTCGGCGCCGCTGTTGATTGCGTTCCTCCTGTTCCAGCGGCAGTTCGTGCAGTCGTTCATGAGGGCCGGAATCAGATAATTGGGGTCAGACTCCCATTAAGTTAATTCGGATGCGGCACACCACATCAGGAATTAACTTAATGGGAGTCTGACCCCAATTATTTCAGTACACCCTTGCCTCCTTGAGAATCGCCCGCGTGATGGCGAATCGCTGCGCGAACTGCGTCTGCTTCGTGGGCGTGGCGTTCATCGCGAAGTAAGCCGTGGGAACACCTTCCTTCTCGATCCAACCCACCCACCAGACGACGGGCTCGCGCACGGCGCCGGTCGTGCCCGTCTTCGCGTACATCGTGTATCCGCGGCCCTCCTCGACGCGCAGCGCATTGCGCACGAGGCGGCGTGATCGTGCACTCACCGGGAGCCGGCCTTCCTCGAGCTTGCGCAGGAACTCCACCTGTTCCATCGCGCTGATGCGCATCGAGCCCTGCAGCCAGAAGTGCTCGATGCCGCCGCCGATGTCCTTGTTGCCGTAGCCGAAGCGGTCGAGCCATTCCTTCATGCGCGCCTTGCCGGTGCGCCGCGCGATCTCCTGGAACATCCAGACCACGCTCTCCTGCATGCCGGAGTCCAGCATGTGGTCGCGCTCCCACGCCTTGCGCGGCTTGGGCTGCCCGTCCCATTTGAAGACTTCCTTCTCGTCGCGGATCGAACCCACTTCGAGGCCGATCAGCGCATTGGGAATCTTGAACGTAGAGGCGGGGAGATACGGGTGCCGTGCGCGCGCGATGTCATGGACCGAGTAGCGGTTCTTCGCGGGCTCGTAGAGGACGAAGGTGCCTTTCACGCCGTAGGCGTCGAAGTGGCGTTGCCACTCCTGGCGTTCGATGGTTTCCTGCGCGCCGGCGTTGAAACCGGCCAGCAGCAGGAGCAGCGAGGGTGCGAGGCGTTTCATGCACGAGACTCCCATCCGGAAGGATGGAAGCCATCGTGCGAGGCAATTCTGGCGAACTTATGGCGGCCTACGGATAAATCTTGTTCCAGTCGCCCTTCATGTCCACGACCGTCCAGCCCCTGGCCTTCGCTTCATCGAGACCCTTGTCGAGCTTGCCGATGTGCGACTTCCGGTCGTAGGCGTACTCGCGCTCGGCATCGGTGTGGTGCACGAAGAGGCAGAAGCGCGCGCCGCTGCCGGAGCAGGTCCATTGCAGCATCTGGAGATCGCCGTCGGAGTTGCCGAACGCGGCGATCGGACGGCGGCCGATGTGGCGCTGGATGCCGACGGGCTTGCCTTCCTTGTCGTCGTTCAGCACGAGCTTGGGCAGCTTGATGAGCACGGGCTTGCCGTCGCGAACCTCGTACTTGAGGCCGCCGCTCGAACCGATCACCTGCTCGGGCGGAATGCCGTAGGTCTTCTCGGTCCACGGCCGCATGAATTCGATGCCCCCGCCCGAGACGATGTACGTCTTGAAACCGTTGGCGCGCAAGTAGGCCAGCAGCTCCAGCATGGGCTGGTAGATCATCGCGGTGAAGGGCTTTCCGGTCTTCGGATGCTTCGCGGTGGCCATCCATTGCGTGACCGCCTTCTCGAATTCCTCGGTGGTCAATCCCGCGTGCGTCGCGGCAAGGAGCGCCATGAGACCCTTCTCGCCCGAGGCCGCCACGCCCTTCATGTCGCCCTTGAGGATCGAGGCGAACGGCTCCTGTTGCTTCCACTCGGAGTGCTTCGGGGCCAGCGACTTCACCTGGTCGATGGTGAAGAACAACTGGAAGTACGCGGGCTGCTCGGACCAAAGCGTGCCGTCGTTGTCGAAGGTGGCGATGCGCTCGGGCACGGGAACGAAATCGGGCGAGCCTTCCTTCGTGACATTCTCGACGAACACGACGATGGCCTTCTTCGACGCGGTGTCGTTCCACGAGGGCAGCGGGTCGGCGGCAAGGGCGGAGGCCGAAAGAAAGACGGCCGCCGCGATCGCGAAGTGCTTCAAGACTGACACCCTACTGCCCCGAACCTTTCCGCAACTGCTCCTCGATCTTCGTGAGGTTGAAGGAACCCGGTGTCTGGCTGGGCGGATAGTCCTTCATGGTCTGCAGGAACTTCGCCGCCACGCCCTGCAGCGGGACGATCACGTAGATCTTGGAGAAGAACCAGTCGTTGTACGTGTTCGACGAATGCTGGGCCTTCTCGAACGGATCGCGGCGGAGGTTGAAGATCAGCGGCGCGCGCAGCTCGACGAACGGCTCGCGCCACACGCCGAAGCCCACGCCGCGATTCTCGAGGAACACCACCTTCCAGTCGCCGTAGCGCATGGCCACGATCTGGCCATCGTCGTTGACGTAGATGAACTCCTTGCGCGGCGATTCCTTCTCCTTGCCGGAGAGGTAGTCGAGCTGGTTGTAGCCGTCGATGTAGTTGCGGTACTTGCGGCCGTTCAGCTCGACACCCTTGGCCACCTTTTCCTTGATGTCCGTGATGCCCGCGGCAGCCGCGAACGTCGGCAGCCAGTCTTCGTGCGAAACGATGCCGTTGAGCGTCACGCCGGCCGGAAACTTGCCGGGCCATCGCACGAACGTCGGCACGCGATACGCACCCTCCCAGTTGGAGTTCTTCTCGCTGCGGAAGGGCGTGTTGCCGGCGTCGGGCCAGGTGTTGAAGTGCGGGCCGTTGTCGGTGGAGTACTGGACGATCGTGTTGTCCGCGATGCCGAGGTCGTCGATCACCTTCAGCAGCTCCCCCACGTTCAGGTCATGGCTGACCATCCCGTCGCCATAGTTGTCCTGGCCGGAGATGCCGACCTGCGACGGTTTCACGTGCGTGCGGAAGTGCATGTGCGTGCCGTTCCACCAGACGAAGAACGGAACGCCCGCCTTCACCTGCCGCGTGATGAACTCCTTGGCGGCGGCCACCGTCTCGTCATCGATGGTTTCCATGCGCTTGCTGTCGAGCGGGCCGGTGTCCTGGATGGTCTGGCCGCCCTTGCCGTCCGCCTTGGTCCTGAGCACACCGCGCGGCCCGAACTGCTCGAGGAACGTCTTGCCGTTGGGCAGCCTCAGGTTCTTCGGATAGTCACGGTCCTCCGGCTCTTCCGAAGCATTGAGGTGATAGAGGCTGCCGAAGAACTCGTCGAAGCCATTCACGGTGGGCAGGTGCTCGTCGCGATCGCCCTGGTGGTTCTTGCCGAACTGGCCGGTCGCGTAGCCCGCGCTCTTCAGGACCGTGGCCATCGTGATGTCGGTCTTCTGCCAGCCTTCCTTGGCGCCGGGCAATCCGACCTTGGTCATGCCCGTGCGAACGGGCACGCTGCCGCCGATGAAGGCCGCGCGGCCGGCGGTGCACGATTGCTGCGCGTAGTAGTCGGTGAACGCCACGCCCTCATGCGCGACGCGGTCGATGTTGGGCGTCTTGTAGCCCATCATGCCGCGGCTGTTGTAGCTGATGTTCGTGGTGCCGATGTCGTCTCCCCAGATCACGAGGATGTTGGGCTTCTTGGCCTGCGCATGGGCGGGGCTTGCGCCGAGGAACAGCGCCGCGCATGTCACCAACAGGAACAGCGTGTAGGACAGACGCTTCGGTTGGATCGCCATGAAAATTCCCACCTCCAGTCAAGGCTGAATCGGAATTTCTACGCCAAGACTGCGGCGACGGATACTGGCCCTTGGGGCAGGTATTCTTTACAAGGTAGGATTAACCTATGTTGATCATCACCTGGAACATTCAATGGGGCCGCGGCGTCGATGGGCGCGTGGACCTGAAGCGCCTCGCCGCGCGCGTGAATGCGCTGGGCCGCTTCGACGTGATGTGCTTCCAGGAAGTCGCGGATAACTATCCCGACCTGGCCGGCAACGACGATGCGGACCAGTTCGCGGCACTGGCGCGGCTCTTTCCCGGCACCACGGCGATCGAGGGCATCTCGGTGGACGTCGCCGGGCCTTCACGACGCAAGCGCTTCGGTAATCTCATCCTTTCGCGGCTGCCGGTGCATTCCGCGCGGCGCCACGCGCTGCCCTGGCCCGCCGAACCGGAGCGCGACTCGATGCCGCGCATGGCGATCGAGGTCGTCGTGCAGGCGCCGTTCGGCCCGCTGCGGGTGACTACGACGCACCTCGAGTACTACGCCGGGGTCCAGCGCATGGCGCAGGCACGGCGCCTGCGCGAGCTGCACGACGAAGGCTGCGCGCGCGCACTGGCCGCGCCGAATCCCGGCCCACGCGAATCCAACGTGACCTTCGACGTGACGCCGCAGCCCACGGCGGCCGTGCTGACCGGCGACTTCAATTTCCCGCCCGAAGCGCCCGAGTATTCCGAAATCCAGGCGCCGCTGGCACCCGGCCGCCCGCGGTACGTCGACGCGTGGTCGACCGTGCACGGCATGAAGCCGCACGATCCGACCTTCTGCGTGCACGACCACAGCTGGAAGCCCGTGCCGCTATGCTGCGATTTCATCTTCGCGAGCGAAGGCCTGCCGGTGCGCTCGATCGCCGTCGACGGGAGCGCGCAGGAATCCGACCACCAGCCCGTTGTCCTCGAACTCTAGGAATCCCATGTCCCGCCTGCTCAACGTCACGCCCGCGCTGCAGCAATACATCATCGACCATTCCGCGCGCGAGCACCCCGCACAAGCCGCGCTGCGGGCCGAGACCGCGCCGATGAAATACGCCGGCATGCAGATCTCGGCCGACCAGGGGCAATTCATGAAGATGCTGGTGCGCCTGATCGGGGCGAAGCGCTGCATCGAAGTGGGCGTGTTCACCGGTTACAGCTCGCTCTCCGTGGCCCTCGCACTGCCCGACGACGGCAGGATCATCGCGTGCGACATCAGCGAAGAATGGACCACCATCGCGCGGCGCTACTGGGCGAAGGCCGGCGTGGCGAACAAGATCGACCTGCGCATCGCCCCCGCGAATGAAACGCTCGACAAGCTGCTGGCCGAGGGCGGCGCGAACCAGTACGACTTCGCGTTCATCGACGCCGACAAGCCGGCGTACCTCGGCTACTACGAGCGGCTGCTGAAGCTGATGCGCCCGAACGGTCTCATCATGGTCGACAACACGCTCTGGTCCGGGAAGGTCGCCGACCCCTCCGAGAACGAGAAGGACACGGTGGCGCTGCGGCAGTTCAACGACTTCGTCTTCAACGATTCCCGCGTAGGTATCTCCATGCTGGCCGTGGGCGACGGGGTGACGCTCCTTCGCAAGAGATAGCGACACGCGGTGACACGGTGCCATCGGGCCCCGTGCTATCAAGGCGGCATGAAAACCGCCGCTCTCCTCATCGCCGCGTTGCTCGTGCCGCTCGCCGCCTCGGCCGGACGCGTCTCCAACAAGGACTACGACATCGTCACGCTGGCCGAAGGCGTGCACGGGTTCGTGTGGCGCGACCCTTCGGCGCAGGTGATCGAGGGCAATGCGCTCTTCATCGTGAACGAGCGCGACGTGGTCGTCGTCGATACCGGACTCATGCCCGCTTCCACGCGCCGGATGATCGAGGAGCTGCGGCGCATCACGGACAAGCCGGTCTCCTTCGTCGTCAACACGCATTGGCATGACGACCATGTGAACGGCAACGGAATCTATCGCGACGCGTATCCGGGTGTCGCGATCGTCGCGCATTCCAACACGCGCACCGACCACATCGAGCAGACCATCGGGCCGCGGCAGGCGAACCTCGACAAGAACGAGGCGGGCCTGGCGAAGTACGACGAGTGGCTCGCCCGCGGGACCGACGACTCCGGCAAGCCCATCGACGAAGCGCGCCGGAAGCGCATCGTGGACTTTCTCGCCAGCGCGCGTGCCGATATTCCCGCGCTGCGTTCGGTGAAGGATTCTCCGGCCGACGTCACGATCGATTCACGGCTGGTGCTCGAGCGCGGGGCGCGAACCATCGAGATCCTCCACCTCGGGCTGGGCAACACGCGCGGCGATCTCGTCGTGTTCCTGCCGAAGGAACGCATCGTCGCGACGGGCGACCTGCTGGTCTATCCGATCCCGTTCATGTTCGGCTCGTACTACGACACGTGGCCCGAGACGCTGGGCAAGCTGTCCACGCTCCCGGCCGATACGCTCTTCCTGATGCACGGCGCGCCGCAGAAGGACCGCGCGTACCTCGAGAAAGTGCAGGCGCTGCTGCGCGACATCGCCGCGCGTTCGAAGGTGGCCGCCGCGACGTCGCTCTCCGTCGAAGAGGCCGCGAAGCAGGTCGACCTCAAGGATTGGCAGTCGCGTTTCGCGGGCGAGAACGTGATGCGGCAACGCGAGTTCGATGCCTTCGTGGCCCAGGCCGCGGTGCCGCGCGCCATCCGCCAG
Organism: Betaproteobacteria bacterium GR16-43; assembly: GCA_001953215.1. Taxonomy (GTDB): domain Bacteria; phylum Pseudomonadota; class Gammaproteobacteria; order Burkholderiales; family Usitatibacteraceae; genus Usitatibacter. The sequence continues at coordinate 1,304,450 of CP019169.1, read as the reverse complement.
GCTCGCAAGGAAGAGGCTGCGTTTACGCAGCAGGTGCGCTGACGACCCGCTCCCGTTGAATAATGGGGTCTGACCCCCTATTTCATGGACTGACGTCTTACGGGAGGCACCTCGATGGACCTGCAACTGAAGGACAAGCTCGCCCTCGTCACGGGCAGCACAGCCGGCATCGGCTACGCGATCGCTTCGGCCCTCGCGAAGGAAGGCGCGCGCGTGATCGTGAACGGGCGCAAGGCCGACGCGGTCGCCGCGGCCGTCGCGAAACTCTCGAAGGAAACGGGCGGGAAGGTGACCGGGTTCGCCGGCGACCTCTCGCTCGCGGCCGAAGCCGAGCGCGTGGTGCGCGAGAATCCCGGCATCCAGATCCTCGTGAACAACCTCGGCATCTTCGAGCCGAAGGCCTTCGAGGACATTCCCGACGAGGACTGGCGGCGCTTCTTCGAGGTGAACGTGCTATCGGGGGCGCGGCTTTCGCGGCTCGTGCTGCCGGCGATGAAGAAGGCCGACTGGGGCCGCATCGTGTTCATCTCGAGCGAGAGCGCGGTGCAGATCCCCGCGGAGATGATCCACTACGGCATGACGAAGACCGCGCAGCTCGCCATCTCGCGCGGGCTGGCCGAGAGCGTCGCGGGAACGGGCATCACCGTGAACGCGGTCCTGCCGGGCCCCACCAACTCCCGGGGCGTCGGCGATTTCGTGGACGCGCTGGCGAAGGAGAAGGGCGTCACCTTCGAGCAGTTCGAGAAGGAATTCTTCAAGAGCGTGCGACCCACCTCGCTCATCAAGCGCTTCTCGACGCCGGAGGAAGTGGCTTCGCTCGTGGCCTACGTGGCGAGCCCGCTCGCTTCGTCCACCACAGGCGCCGCGCTGCGCGTGGACGGCGGCACAACGAAGAGCGCGTTCTGACGAAAATCGGGGTCAGGGTAGAAATAAGTGCTGCGCAACGCGCGGCATTTATTTCTACCCTGACCCCGATTTTGACTAGATTCGCAGGATGTAGGCGGCGGCCATGATCGCCAGCAACACGACGATGGCGATCATGGTGCGGTTCTGGCGGCGCTGGGCGGCTTCGATCTGGAGGATGGCCTGCTCGAGGCGGCGCGGGGCGTCCTCGTTGAGCAAGCGATGCACGAGCCGCGGGAGCTGCGGCAGCGCCTTGGCCCACAGCGGAGCCTCTTCCTTCAGTTGCGCGAGGAGCGCGCGCGGCCCCGACTGCTCGGCGATGTAGCGCTCGAGGATGGGCTGCGCGGTGCGGCGCAGGTCGAGGTCGGGATCGAGCTGGCGGCCGAGGCCTTCCACTTGAAGAAGCGTCTTCTGCAGGAGGACCAGTTGCGGCTGGATCTCCATCCTGAAGCGGCGCGAGACCTCGAAGAGGCGCAGCAGCAGCTTGCCGAAGTAGATCTCCTTCAGCGGCCGGTCGAAGATCGGCTCGCACACCGACCGGATGGCGGCCTCGAATTCGTCCACGCGCGTGTCGCGCGGCACCCAGCCGGCATCGACGTGCGCCACGGCCACCTTGTGGTAATCGCGATGGAAGAACGCGCGGAAGTTGGTGGCGAGGTAGTTCTTGTCCTCGTCGGAGAGCGTTCCCATGATCCCGAAGTCCACGCCGCAATAGCGCCCGTCCCGCGAGACGAAGATGTTGCCGGGGTGCATGTCGGCGTGGAAGAAGCCGTCGCGGAAGACCTGCGTGAAGAAGATCTCCACGCCGTCGCGCGCCAGGCGCGGGATGTCGATGCCGAGCTTGTTCAGCGTGGCGAGGTCGTTCACCGGGATGCCGTCGATGCGCGCCATCGTCATCACGGACTGGTGGCACCAATCCCAGTACACCTCCGGCACGATGAGCAGGCGCCCGTCGGCGAAGTTGCGGCGCAGCTGGCTCGCGTTGGCGGCTTCGCGCAGGAGGTCCAGCTCGTCGTGGATCGTCTTCTCGAACTCGTGCACCACTTCCGTCGGGCGCAGGCGCTTGCCGTCGCGGGTGTAACGTTCAACCAACGCAGCCATGACGTAAAGGACCGCCACATCCTTGACGATGGTTTTCCGGATGCCCGGCCGCAGAACCTTCACGGCGACTTCGCGTCCATCGGGAAGGACCGCGAAATGCACCTGGGCCACCGAAGCGCTCGCAACCGGCGTGAGGTCGAACGACTTGTAGACCTCGGTGTGCGGCCGCTCGAACGCCTCGCGCAGCGCCGCTTCCACTTCGGCCGGCGGGAACGGCGGCACGCGATCCTGGAGCTTCGAGAGCTCCAGCGCGATGTCCTCCGGAATGAGGTCCGGGCGCACCGAGAGCAGCTGTCCAAACTTTACAAAGATCGGCCCCAGCGCCTGGAACGCGAGGCGCAGGCGCTCGCCGCGGGGCCGGGACAGGCTGAACCGGTACCAGGCGAGCGTCAGCAGGATCTGGATGAGGCGAAAAAGGCGCATCCGGGCGGGGGTTTGCGGCTTACAAGTGAAATGCAAGGTGTGCGAAAGCCAACACCAGGGGATTTTACAGGGTGCTAACGTGACCTACATCATGACCTACCAAGCCGACCGGCCTTTCACCCTCTATTTCGTGCGCCATGGCGTGACGGAGCCCAACTTCAAGGGCCTGCGCTGCGGCGGCGATCTCGACGTCCCGTTGATGGACATCGGGTGCGACCAGGCCTACCTGCTTGCGAAGCAGATCGATCGCATGAAGCTCGACGTTGGCCTCATCGTCACCGGTGCGCTGATCCGCACGCGCCAGACCGCCTCGATCATCAGCGCGGTGCTGGGCAACCTGCCGATCGAAGTCGACCCCCTCTTCAACGAGCGGCACCTCGGCGCCTGGAACAACCAGTCGATCGAGGCCACCGAAGAGCAACTGAAGAACCGCGTGACGCCCCCGGGTGGAGAATCCGAGGACATGTTCGCGCGCCGCGTCGCCACGGGCCTGGACCACATCCGCGCCAAGCTGGACCGCCGCCCCCTGATCGTCTCGAGCAAGGGCGTGGGCCGCATCCTCAACGGGCTGCTGGGCGGCGATGGCCGCATGCAGGTCGGCAACGGGGAAGTGGTCGAATTCATCGTGGCCCCGGCGGCTTCCGGCGCCGCCACGGTTCGCGTCAACCGCCCCCACCAGCTTTAGCTCGAACCGCGTCGCCTCAGGTCCGAGCGCGACACGGCACAGTACCGGCTCGCCAGCTAGCTTCCTAGGCGAGCCGCGCCGCCTGGCGGCGCGTCGGCTTCGCGGCCGCGGCCGCGACGGCTTCCCTCGATTGCTTCGGATCCGCGCGCGGCTTCGCGTGGAGGCAGGTCCATTCGCCGATCCCGCCGCGCCCGTTCAGCCATTCGTGGATGAACCAGTTCTGGTTGCGATCCGACAGCACCGGCGTGTGCCCCGTGTCGGGCACGTGCATCACGACGACGTGGTGGGCCTTGCGCATGCGCTTGATCGTCGGCGGCAGCAGCGCATCCGAGAGCATCCCGTGGATCAGCAGCACCGGGCAGCGCACGTGGTCCCACAACTCCCACTGGTTCAGGCTTTCCTGCGCGTCCGCGCGATAGGCCTGCAGCGCGCGCACGTCGTGGCGGTAGATGCGCCCGCCTTCCTCGTCGGACCACTTGGTCTGGTGGAAGGTCACGTTGAAGCGGATGTCGTCGCTGATGGGCCCGTCGTTCTTCTGCGAGGCGCCGATCTTGCGCAGGAGGTCCGCGGGTTCGCGGAACACGTAGTGGCGGGCGAGCGTCTGCGAGCGGCGCTTGCGGCGCGCCTTCGGGATGAACGGACCGATGTCGTTCAGGATCAGCCGGCTCACGAGCTGGGGATGCTTCGCCGCGAGCTCGATCGCCGCGCTGCCGCCGAGCGAGGAGCCGAGGAGGATCACCGGGCCCACGTCGAGGTGCGTGATCATCTGGCGCAGCTGCTCCACGTAGGTGCCGAGCGAGTAGTCGGTTTCATCGGCCATCCAGGCCGAGAGCCCGCGCCCGACCCAGTCGACGCAGATCACGCGGTAGTCGTTCATGAGGTCGCTGGCGAGGTAGTTGAAGCGCATCGCCGTGTTCGCCACGCCGCCGCAGCACACGATGGTCGGCTTCGACGCGTTGCCCCACTCGGTGTAGGCGACCTTCACGGCATAGGCCTTGCGGAAGCGCGGCCGGACGCGGCGCTGCAGGCTCTCGGGGTGCCAGTAGTCGAAGTGGCGCAGCTCGAACTTGTCGTGGAAACGGCCGACCACCCGCTTGGCCAGCGCCATGTACTCGTCCCAGGTCTTCAGGACGCGGCGCCTTCCGGGAATCGGCGGCTCCCAATCCGGGTCGTGGCGGCGTGCGCGGCGCCTCGGCCCGACGGGTTTGCGCGCCATCGCTAATCCTCTTTTTCGTACCCCAGTGCTGCGCGCCGGCCGGAGCGTTCACGCTCTCTTTGGCGCAGCACGTCGATCATCACGTTGAAGGTCCTCGCGAGCTGTCCGACTTCGTCGTTGGAGCGAACCGCAATGTTGGCGTTGGCGTAGTCGCCGCTCTTCAGCGCATGGGCCGCCGACGTGAGCTTCTCGATGGGCTTCACGATCGAGCGCGCGAAGAGCATGGCCAGCAGGACGAAGACCGCGCCCACCAGCACCACGCTCAGCAGCACGTTGTAGAACAGCCGGTTCAGCGGCTCGGCGAAGTAGTCGCGCGACTCCGACACCGCCACCGACCAGCCGGTGCCCGGGACCGGGGAGAAGCCCGCGATCTCCTCGCGCTTGTTGATGTTCGAGTTGTACGTGATGGTGCCGCCCTGCTTGTTGCCCACCATCGCCTTGGCGAGGTCGAGCTGGTTCACGTTCTCGATCGTCTTCCGGCGGAAGCGCTGGTCGGCGATGATTTCCTCGAACGCTTCCTTCTTCAGAGGCGCCAGGCTCGCGTAGAGCACCTTGTCGTTCGGGTGCATCACGATCACGCCGTCTTCATCGACCAGGAACGGCACGCGGTCGTTGCCGATCTGCGCGCCCGTCATGATGCGGTTGATCGGATCGGCGAGGATGCGCAGCACCACGGCGCCGATCACGGTCTTGCCGTCCGGCGAGAACACCGGCTGCGAGTAGAAGACGCCCGCGGCGCCCGCCACCGAGCCCACGACGATGCCCGTCATGAACGGGCGGCCCTCCATCGCGACCTTGAAGTACTCGCGGAACTTGAAGTTGCGGCCCATCACCTGCGGGTCGCTGGAAACCAGCGCGTCGCCCGAGGTGTTGAACACCATCGCGAGCTGCACGTCCGGGTTGGCCTTGATGAGGCCCACCAGCTTCTGGCGCAGCGCTTCCTTGCCCGCGTCGGTGGGCGGCTTCTGCAGGAACTGCACGAAGTCGTCGTCGGTGCCGAGGTAGTTGGCGAGGTTGCGGCTGTCGCCGATCAGCTGCGCGATGCGGCCCGCCGTGCTCTGCGAGAGCTGCTCGAGGTTCCGCAGCTCGCTCTTCGCGACGTTGTCCAGCGTGGCGTTCAGGTTGAAGTACGCGGTGATCACCATCGGCAGCAGCGCCGTGGCGACCATCGCCAGCGTCATCTTCACCGCGATGGGCCACGAGGCGGGACGGGCGATCGCGCGCCACGCGTTGGCGAGCCGGCCCTTCATCGAGCGCGGCGAGCGCACGGCCGAAACCCAGCCGTCCTTCACCGGTTGCGAGTATTCCTCGTCGCTCGCGAGCAGCGCGTCCTGCAGGCCCAGTTCGCCCGCGGAGGCGAACAGCGCGGCGCGGAACTGGTTCATGTCCTGCGGACGATCCTTCGGATGGACCTTCAGCGCCCAGTCGATGGCGCGCAGGAATTCATCGCTGTACTTGCCCTTGGCCAGGACTTCGGCGCTGGGCAGCGGGTCTTCTTCCGCGAGGCGCTCGGGCGCCTCGATCGGCTTCTTTCCGGTGACGATCCAGAAGAGCGTGGCGCCCATCGCGTAGATGTCGGTCCACGGGCCCTGGCGGCCGCCGCCGGCGTATTGCTCGATCGGTCCGTAGCCGGGCGTCACGACCGCGCCCGTATCGGCCGACTGGCTCGTGGTCTGGCGGGCCGCGCCGAAGTCGAGCAGCACCAGGGTGCCGTCGTCGTCGCGGACGTAGATGTTGTCGGGCTTGATGTCGCGGTGCAGGTAGCCGGCGCGGTGCACCACGGCCAGGCCATCGAAGAGGGGCGCGAAGAGCGAGACGATCTGCTGCTCGGTCACGGTGACGCGCTTCTTGCGCCACACCTTGAGCGACTGGCCGCGCTCGTACTCGAGCACCATGTAGGCCGTCTTGTGCGCTTCGAAGAAGCGCGCCACGCGCACGATGTGCGGATGGCGGAAGGTGGCGAGCGTGCGGGCTTCGACGAGGAAGTTGTCGAGGCCGGTCTGGTAGAAGCCCTGGTCGTCGTCCGCGCGGGCCGAGACGGTGTTGTCCACCGTGCGGTAGGCGAAGTCTTCCGGCAGGTATTCCTTGATGACGACCTTGGCGTTGAGGTTCACGTCGGTCGCGGCGTACGCGATGCCGAAACCTCCCTGGCCCAGGATGCCGTCGATGCGGTACTCGTGCAGGCGGAAGCCGATGGGCAGGACGTTGCTCGGCGCGGCGGGCTTGGGCGGAAGGGCGCGGCGCGGTTCGTTCGCGGCGGCCTCGGCCATCTCGGGTTCGACGGCGGCCGATTCGATCAGCGTGCGCTCGGCCTGGGTGCGCCCGGCTTTCGAGCGCTCGGCGGCTCCGGTGGTGTCGATGACCGTGCGCTCGGAATCCTCGATCATCGCGGCGCGCAGGCGCGCTTGCATGACCGGATCGACCAGCGTCTTTTCCGCGTTGTCCTTGGGATCGCCCAAAGGAATGCCCCCTGGCCGGCTCGGGATTGCCGGACTTCGGTCAAAAGTACCACATTTACCCCGGAACTAGCTAAAACCCTCGTCCGGACAAATACTTACGGTTGTAACTTTAGGTATTTACGAGGGGCCATGCTAGGATGCTGTAAATAACCTTGCGACATGTACGGAGAGCGTAAGGAACGCGCATGGGCACGATACGCATCCGATTCATCCTGGTCGCCTTGATCGTTGGCTTCTTCGCCATCGGGATGTCGGCTTTCCTGAATTTCTTCAAGTACAAGAGCACGTACGGCACCATCGTGCGCGAGCGTGTGCTTGTCGTGGGCCGCGGCATTGAAAACGCGGTCCAGGCCTCGCTCAACGTGGGCCTCCAGTTCTCCGAACTCGGCACGTTGCAGCAACTCATGGTCCGCGAGATGCGCGCCGACAAGCTCATCGTCGGCATGGACATCTTCGACCCGGCGGGCCAGGTGATCTACAGCACCGACCCCGAGCGCGTGAAGCGCGAAGTGTCGAACGGCTGGATGCAGGCCGCGCAGCGTTCCAAGACCACCGAGTGGAACGTCGAGGAGGGCGGCGACGTGGTCGCCGGCATCTCGCTCAAGAACAACTTCGACCTCACGGTCGGCTTCCTCGCGATGCGCTACTCCAAGTCCTACCTGGACGTGGCCGCGCAAGGCGTGGGGCGCGAGATCTTCATCGCGGCGCTGGCCGCGTTCGCCGTGCTGTTCGTGGTGACGCCGCTGGCCCTGGTGTTCGTGATCCGCCGCTTCGAACGCGACTTGCAGGTCCTCGAGACCGCGGTGTCGCACCTGGAGGACGGCAGCGTCCCGCCGCCGGCCACCGGATCCGCCTTCGACGGCGCGATCGCCTCGCTGCGCGAATCGCTCGGGGGCATCAAGGGCGAGCTGGACGACGTGAGGCGCAAGCTGGACGCGGCACGCTGATGCTCGACAAGAACTACCTCTGGCGCATCTACTGGCAACTCGCCGGCGTCATCATGGCGAGCGTGGTGCTGGCGCTGGGCGTGGTCTCGTATTTCTCGCACCATGTGTTCGACCGCGAGCTCGTCCCCGAGACCGAAAAGAAGGCCATCACCGTGGGCGCGTCGCTGCGCGCGCTGGTGCTGAAGGCCACGGACTACGGCACGGACTTCACGCAGCTCTACGGCGTGGAGCAGTCCTTCGACGAAGTGTTCTCGGAAAACCCCGAGTTCGCCTCGATCGCGATCACCGACACGGCCGGCAAGGTGCTGTACGCCCGCGGCAAGGAACCCGAGGCGATTCGCCAGCATTTCGCGAAGCCCGACGTCCTCTCGGTGCTCGCCACGCCCGACGTGCCGCGCGACGCGGTGCGCATCGGCACGCAGTACGTCGTGTCGCTGCCGATCGTCTCCCCGGCCAAGGCGCTGGGCGTGCTGCACATCGGCATCGATTCCGCGTTCGTCGACAAGGTGCTGCTCGAAGTGTTGCTCGACGTGGTCGTGGTGCTCGTGGTCTCGCTCTTCTTCACGCTCGAGCTGCTGAACTTCATGGCCGGGGCCCGGCTCGCTTCGGGCCTGGGCGAATTCACCAAGCAGGTGGAGCGCATGCGCGGCGGCGATTTCACGCCGAGCGGGCGCATGCGCGTGAACGACGAGATCGGCCGCCTGCTGCGCTGGATCGACGCGGCGATCGACCACATCAACGTGCGCTACGAAGCGCTGGCCGGCGAGCTTCGCAACCGCATCGCCGAGTCGAACCCGGACGCGCGCGACAAGTTGAAGCCCGCGGCCAAGGCGATGGAAGCGATCCGCGTGTCGAAGAAGTTCGGCACCGGCGAAGTCGCGCCGAAGACCGAAGAGACGGACCTGAACCGCATCCGCGCGCCGCTCTTCGCGTTCATCCTGGCCGAGGAGCTCACGCGCTCCTACCTGCCGGGCTACGTGAACCAGCTGCTGGTCCCGATTCCCGGCATCTCGCCGCAGGTCGTGATCGGCCTGCCGATCATGCTGTTCATGCTGATCGTGGCCCTCGGCCAGCCCTACCTGGGCGGCTGGAGCGAGCGCGTCGGCCGGCGGAGCGCCATGCTGACCGGCGCCGTGGTCGCCACCATCGGCTTCATCGGCACCGCGCTCGCGTACAACCTCTATGACCTGCTGCTGTGGCGCTCGCTCTGCGCGCTGGGCTACGGCATGGTCTTCGTCGCCTCGCAGGGCTACGTGCTGGACCGCACCGATACGGGCAACCGCGCGCAAGGCTTCGCGCTGTTCATCGGCGCGATCATGGTGGCCACGGTGTGCGGGCCTTCGATCGGCGGAATCCTCGCGGACAACATCGGCTTCCGTCCGTCGTTCGGCGTGTCCGCGGCCATGGCGTTCCTCTCGATCGTGGCGATCGTCCGGCTGCCCAAGGAAGAGCTGCGCGGCCCGTCGATGGCGCCCACGCGCGCGCCGAAGCTGTCGGAGTTCATCTCGCTGATGACCAACAGCCGCTTCATGACGCTCACGGGCCTCGCGGCCATGCCCGCGAAGATCCTGCTCACCGGCGTGTGCTTCTACCTCGTGCCGCTCTACATCGTGTCCATCGGCAACACGCAGGCGATGGCCGGACGCATGCTGATGGTCTACGCGATCATGATGGTGCTGGTGGTGCCGTTCGCCGCCACGCTCTCCGACGCGAGCCTGAAGCGCGAGCGCTACGTGGCCCTGGGCCTCATCATCTCGGGCCTCGGCGGCTTCCTGATGCTCTTCTCGGAGAGCTTCCTCGTGCTCTTCGCGGTCGTGTTCCTGCTGGGATTGGGCCAGGCCCTGTCCATCGCGGCGCAAAGCGCGCTCGTCGGCGAGCACTGCCAGGAGGAGATCCAGAAATACGGCGCCGATGCGGTCTACGGCGTCTATCGCTTCCTCGAACGCCTCGGCAACGCGCTGGGCCCGCTGCTGGCGAGCGTGCTCGTGGTCTTCTGGGGCTACATCGGCGCGTTCGTCGCGCTCTCGGGCCTCGCGTTCTTCTGCGGCCTCGCGTTCGCGATCTCGATGCGCTTCGGCCCGATCCACCACCAGCCGCCCGGCGCGACCCCGGAGGCCCCGAACCTATGATCGCGCGCCTACTCCTCGTCCTCGCCGCCCTCGTTGTCTTCGCGCAGCCTTCCGAAGCGCAGGTCCGCAGCAAGCCGCTGCGCATCTACGCCATCACCTTCCGCGGGATGACGGACGTGGAGAAGGGCTTCCAGGACTACTTCGCGTCGAGGAAGATCCCGGTCGAGATCACCTTCCGCGACCTGAACCGGGACGCCTCGCGCATGCCCGGGTTCATCGAGGAGATCCGGCGCACGCGCCCCGACCTCATCTACACCTGGGGCACCTCGGTCACGCTCGGGGTCGTCGGCCCGTACGACGCGCCGGACCGCGAGAAGTACATCAACGACATTCCCGTGGTCTTCACGCTCGTGGCGTCGCCGGTGATGGCGAAGATCGTGGCCGACCTGAAGACGCCCGACCGCAACGTGACCGGCGTCTTCCACGTCGCGCCGACCGAGGCGCAGATGCGCGCCATGGCCTCCTACCGCCCGTTCAAGTCGATCGGCGTGCTCTACACGCCCACGGAGCAGAACTCGGTGGTGATCGTCGACGAGCTGCGCGCCGCGGGCAAGAAGATGGGCTTCACGGTGCTCGCGAAACCGCTGCACCTCGACGCGCAGAAGAAGGTCACCATCGACGGCGCGCCGCAGATGGTGCGCGACCTGAAGAACCAGAAGGCCGACTGGCTCTACCTGCCGCCGGATTCCTTCCTGGGCACGCAGGCGAAGGCCGTGGTGATCCCGGCTGCGATGGAAGCGGGCCTGCCGACGTTCGCCTCGACCGAGCAGTTGATGGAAACCGGCGCCCTCTCGGGGCTGGTGAGCCGCTACCACTCGATCGGCCAGTTCACCGCGTATAAGGTCGAGCAGATCCTGTTGAACCGGATCCCGGCCGCCAAGGTGCCGGTGGAGACGCTCACGCGCTTCTCGCTGCAGGTGAACCTCGCGACGGCGGAAGCCCTGAAGCTGCCCCCGCCGCTGCCGATGTACAACTACGCCGAGTTCCTCGGCGTCGATCCCGCCAAGGCGCAGTAGCCGCTCCTAGCGCATCAGCGCGGCGAGCAGCTCGCCCACGACCTCCGCGGTGTCGTCGGTCCCGGACTTGAACTTGAGCAGCGTGTTGCCGACCGTGCGCTGGATGCGCAAGCCTTCGGCGTAGAGGAAGAACTCGGCCTGCGGCGTGTAGGGCACGGCGGCGGCCTTGTCGCCCTTGAAGATGACGCGCTTGTCGGTGATGACGAGGTAGCCCTCGCCCAGCTCCTTCGCGCCGTCGGCCGGCATGCCGTGCACCTTGGCCGAGCGGCTCACGTATTCGCTTTTCCACTTCACCGGGACGCCGTCGCGGCCCATGGTGGTCGGGCGGTCCAGCACGTCGACCTGCACCGACCAGTGCGGAATCTCGCCGTTGTCGAGCATCAGCCCGCGCAGCGACGGATGGTCCTTGGTGAGCGTGGGCAGGTTGCCCTGGCGGATCTCGGTGAGGAGCTTCAGGCGGTTCAGGTCGCGCTTGGTCTTGTCGACCTGGTCGTCGCGCAGGGCCAGGAATTTCTGGATCTTCGCGAGCTCCGCGGCTTCCTGGTCGGTCAGCTTGCCGCGCGCCTTGGCGCTGCCGACCGCGGCGTTGTAGACCTCCTTGCGCAGCATCGTCTTGTCGTCGCCGGCGTCCTCGATCTGGAATTCCTCGGCGAGCTTGTTCAGCTCCAGGGCCTTGCCCGGGGTGAGCTTCGCGTTCTTGAACGTCTCCTTCGCCTTCTCGCGGAACTCTTCTTTCTTCTTGTTCCCGCCAAACCAGTCCTTGATGCCCATGGGTGCGCGCCCTTTTATTCGCAGGAGTACTCGACGATCTCGGTGGCCGTCTCGCGCGGCTGTCCGAGGGTGATGAAACCTTTGCCGCGCAGCAGCGCTTCCTCGCGGCGCAGCACGAGCGGCCGATCGCCCTCGATCTCGACCCACGTGCCGTTGGCGCTGCGGTCGGAGATGATGAATTTCTCCCCGCGCAGCTCGATGGAGCAATGCGCGCGCGAGGCCATCTTGTCGGCGATCACGAGGTCGGCCGTGGCATCGCGGCCAAGCACGAGGGACCGGCGCTCCTTCGGCAGGAGGATCGTGCGATCGCGGTACGTGAGCTTCAGGTTCACCGGCGTCACGGGCTTGTGCGAGCGCTGCGCGGCGAGCGTGGTGACTTCGTCGGTCTCGGACCAGAGGATCTCGCAGATCGCGACTTCCTTCTCCTTGCCCTTCACCGGGATGGAGTAGAGCCGGCGGCAATCCATCTTGATCAGCGGCTCGAAGAGCTCGACCGTTTCCAGCGACGTGATGATCTGCCCGCGCGAGGCCATCTCCGTGAGGCGCGCGGCGAGGTTCACCGTGTCGCCGAAGACGTCGCCGTCGCGCTCGATCAGCGGGCCGAAGTGCAGGCCCACGCGCGCGCCCATGCGCAGGTTGCCGACCGGCGCCATCTGCTCCAGCTCGCGCTGCATCTCGATGGCCGAGCGGCCGCCGGCGGAGGCATCCGGAAAGACCGACATCACCTCGTCGCCGATGGTCTTGATGACGCGCCCGGCGTTGCGGGCCGTGACGGCGCCGAACAGCAGCACGCAGTTCTCGATGGCGGCGTGGGCCGCCTTGTCGCCCACGGCCTCGTAGAGCTTGGTGCTCCCGCTCACGTCGGCGAAGAGTACGCAGCCCTGCGGCAGTTCCTGGTCTTGCATGGATTCCCCGGAAGACGGCGGGCTCCCTGCCACGCCGAGGGGGAATTTTGCCACGAAGGCTACTTCTTGAGGCGGTCGAAGTACGCCTTGCGGAACTTGGCGACTTTCGGCTCCACGACGAAGGCGCAGTAGGGGTTCGCGTTGCCCACGCGCTCGTAGTACTCCTGGTGCTCTTCCTCCGCCTTCGTGAAGAGGGCCGCCGGGGCGATTTCCGTCACGATCGGGTTGTTCCAGAGGCGTTCCTTCGTGAGCTTCGCGATGACCTCTTCGGCGTCGCGCTTCTGGTCGTCGGAGTGGTAGAAGATCGCCGAGCGGTACTGGGTTCCGACGTCGTTGCCCTGGCGGTTCAGGGTGGTGGGATCATGGATGGTGAAGAAGACGGCCAGCAGGTCCCGGAACGTCACTTCGTCGGGGTCGTACGTGAGCTGGACGACCTCGGCGTGGCCCGAACGGCCGCTGCAGACTTCCGCGTAGGTGGGATTGGCGGTCTTGCCCCCCATGTAGCCGGATTCGACCGACTCCACGCCCTTCAGCTGGTCGTAGACGGCCTCGAGGCACCAGAAGCAGCCCCCGGCCAGCGTTGCGATTTCCCGTGCCATGCGAACTCCTTTTTGGGTTCAAACTTACACACTTGGTCGGTGTCGAAACAGGTTCCTGACGATGGTACAGACGCTCCGCCCCACCAGCCCCAACAATCCCGGGACCCTCCCCGCGCAGGAGATCTCGCGCGAGGTGCTGCTCGAAAAATACGCCAAGGGCGCCGAGACCACCGTGCGCGAAGTGCGCCTGCGCGTGGCCCAGGCCCTCGCCGCGGTCGAGCCCGAGGGCGAACGCTCCGCGTGGGAAGCGCGCTTCCTCGAGGCGCAGGAGCGCGGCTTCATTCCCGCGGGGCGCATCAACTCCGCCGCCGGCACTTCGCTCACCGCCACGCTCATCAACTGCTTCGTGCAGCCCGTCGGCGATTCGATCACCGAGCTCGTGGACGGCAAGCCCGGCATCTACACCGCGCTCGCCGAAGCGGCCGAGACGATGCGCCGCGGCGGCGGCGTGGGCTACGACTTCTCCTCGATCCGTCCGTCCGGGGCGCTGGTGCGCGGCACCAACTCGCGGGCCAGCGGGCCGGTCTCGTACATGCGCGTGTTCGACCGCTCGTGCGAAACGGTGGAATCCGCCGGCGCCCGGCGCGGGGCCCAGATGGGTGTATTGCGCTGCGACCATCCGGACATCGAGGAATTCATACACGCCAAAGATGAAGGCGACCTCGCGAATTTCAACATCTCGGTGGGCGTCACGGACGAGTTCATGCGCGCGGTGGAAGCCGGCGGCGACGTGGAGCTGGTGCACCGCGCCGAGCCTGCACGGTCGATCGTCGAGGCCGGGGCCTACCGGCGCGGCGACGGGATGTGGGTCTATCGCAAGGTGCCGGCGCGCGAGTTGTGGGAGCAGGTCATGCGCTCGACGTATGACCATGCGGAGCCGGGCGTGCTCTTCCTCGACCATGCGAACCGCGACAACAACCTGAACTATTGCGAGCACCTCGAAGCTTGCAATCCGTGCGCGGAGGAATTCCTGCCCAGCTACGGTTGTTGCTGCCTCGGATCGATCGACCTCACGCGATTCGTGATCGCCGCGTTCAGCGCCGAATCGAAATTCGACTACATCGCATTCGGCGAGACGGTGAGGACGGCCGTGCGCATGCTCGACGACGTGCTCGAGGCCACCGTCTGGCCGCTCGAGGCGCAGCGCGAGGAGGCGATGGCCAAGCGCCGCCTCGGGCTGGGGTTCACGGGACTCGGTGATGCGTTGCTGATGCTCCGGCTGCGTTACGACACGAGCGAAGCCCGCGAGGCGGCGGCGGAGATCACGCGCTTCATGCGCGATCGTGCCTATGAAGCCTCGGCCGACCTCGCGGCGGAGCGTGGCGCGTTTCCGATGTTCAATGCCGATCTCTTCCTGTCCGGGGGCACGTTCGCCTCGCGCCTGCCCACGGCGCTGAAGGAGCGGATCCGCAAGGTGGGCCTGCGCAACTCGCACCTGCTCGCGATCGCGCCCACCGGCACCATCAGCCTCGCCTTCGCCGACAACGCATCCAACGGCATCGAGCCGCCGTTCTCCTGGGCGTACACGCGCAAGAAGCGCATGCCCGACGGCACGATGAAGGAGTTCCGCGTCGAGGATCACGCCTGGCGCCTGTATCGCGCGATGCACGGCGATGTGTCGCAGCTGCCGCCGTATTTCGTGACCGCGCTGCAGATCTCCGCGGAGTCGCACAAGGACATGGTCGCCGCGGTGGCGCCGTTCATCGACACGAGCATCTCGAAGACGGTGAACGTCCCCGAGGACTACCCGTATTCGGAATTCGAGAACCTGTACCTGTCGGCGTGGAAGTCGGGGCTGAAGGGTCTCGCTACGTACCGGCCGAACAATGTGCTGGGTTCGGTGTTGAGCGTCTCCGGCACGGCACCCGCGAAAGACGAGGCGTCGCCCGACGGGGCCAACCGCCGCCTCGCGATCAAGTCGCTGCCCGAGCCCGTGCTCTCGAGCCTGCGCTGGCCCGGACGCCCCGAGTTGCCCGAGGGCAATCCGGCGTGGACGTACCTCGTGGAATCGCCCTTCGGCCGCTTCGCGCTCTTCGTGGGCCACGTGGAGGGCGACGATGGCCGCGCCTTCCCGTTCGAGGTGTGGACCAACGGCGCCGAGCAGCCGCGCGGATTGGGCGCGGTCGCGAAGACGCTCTCGATGGACATGCGCGCCAACGATCGCGCGTGGCTGAAGGCCAAGCTCGATGTGCTCGCGCAGACGGTTGGCGATGACGCGTTCGACATGCGCCTGCCGCCGCACGGCGAAGTGAAGCGCGTGCCGGGCGTGGTCTCCGCGATGGCGCAGGTGGTGCGCTGGCGCTGCGAAAAGATGAAGGCCTTCGACGGCCAGGGTCCGACGCCCGTGCTCGACGCGATGTTCAGCGTGGAAGAGCCGCGCACCGGAACCGAAGGCACGCTCTCGTGGACGGTCGACATCACCAACCCGGCTTCCGGCGACGAGTTCGTGCTGGGATTGAAGGAGACGCAGCTCCCGGACGGCACGACGCGCCCGTACTCGATCTGGCTTTCGGGCCACTATCCGCGCGCGCTCGACGGCCTGATGCGCATCCTCTCGCTCGACATGCGCGTGGTCGATCCGGCGTGGATCGGCATGAAGCTGCGCAAGCTCCTCGACTACTCCGAGCCGCTCGGCGATTTCATGGCCTTCGTGCCGGGCGAGCGCCGGCAGCAGAACTGGCCCTCGACGGTGGCGTACCTCGCGCGCCTCGTGGTCCATCGCTACGCGATGCTGGGCATCCTCGACGAACGCGGCTATCCGGTGCGCGAGATGGGCATCCTGCAGGCGCCGCGCGCCGAGGACGAGCCCGCGGTGATGCGCGGCGCGCTCTGCCGGGAATGCGGCAACTACACCGTGATCCGTAAAGACGGCTGCGACTTCTGCAGCGCTTGCGGATGGACCGGGGTTTGCGGATAAAGGATCCATGAAACTCGTCGTTGCGATCGCGTTGTCGCTGTACGCCTGCCTTTCGTGGGCGCAACCGCAGCCCTTCCCCTCGCGCAACATCACGCTCGTCGTGCCCTTCCCGCCGGGAGGATCGACCGATGCCATCGCGCGCATCATGGCCGAGCGCATGCGCGTCACGCTGGGCCAGACGGTCGTCGTGGAAAACGTCGGGGGTGCCGGGGGATCGATCGCGGTCGGGCGCGTGGCCCGGGCGGCGCCCGACGGCTACACGATCGACATCGGCCAGTGGGACACGCACGTCGCCAACGGCGTGGTCTATCCCCTCGCGTACGACCTGCAGAAGGACTTCGAGCCGGTCGGCCTGCTGTCGATCAACCCGCAGTTGATCCTCGGGCGCAAGACGCTTCCCGCCGAGGACCTGAAGGGCCTGGTCGCGTGGATGAAGGCGAACCCGGGGAAGACGAACTTCGCCAACCAGAACGCAGCCGCGCAGACCTCGGCCGTGTTGCTGCAGCAGTTGACCGGGACCAGCGTGCTGCTCGTGCCGTACAAGGGCGCGGGGCCGGCGATGCAGGACCTCATCGCG
This sequence comes from Betaproteobacteria bacterium GR16-43, assembly GCA_001953215.1. Classification (GTDB taxonomy): domain Bacteria; phylum Pseudomonadota; class Gammaproteobacteria; order Burkholderiales; family Usitatibacteraceae; genus Usitatibacter. The sequence goes on along the minus strand of CP019169.1, from coordinate 1,287,802 downwards.
GGCCACATCGACCTCCTCGTGGTGCAGGCCGCGGCCGCGTTGCCGCAGGTGCGCGCCGGGGCGATCAAGGCGTTCGCGAACATGTCGCCTGTGCGATCGGCCGTCGTGCCGGACGTTCCGACCGCCGATGAAGGCGGCGTGAAAGGCCTCTACGTCTCGGGTTGGTTCGGGTTCTTCGCGCCGAAGGGTACGCCGAAGGACGTGGTCGCGAAGTTGAACGCGTCGATGGTCCAGGCGCTCGCGGATCCGGCCGTGCAGAAGCGCTTCGCCGACCTGGGGCTCGACATCGCCTCGCGCGAGCAGCAGTCGCCCGAAGGCCTTGCCGCGTTCCACAAGGCCGAGATCGACAAGTGGTGGCCGATCATCAAGGCCGCCGGCATCAAGGCGGAGTAAGCCGATGGGAAGGAAGGACGCGCGCGTCGATGCCTACATCGCGGCCTCCGGAGACTTCGCGAAGCCGATCCTGAAGGAGCTTCGCAAGCGCGTGCATGCGAGCTTGCCGGACGTGGAGGAGTCGATCCGCTGGAGCGCGCCCACCTTCCTCCACGACGGAAAGCTGCTCGCGGGCATGTCCGCCTTCAAGGCGCACTGCTCGTTCGGTTTCTGGCATCCGCTCCTGCGCCGGGGCGACACGTCGCTCGAAGGCCGCAACGGCTTCGGGCGCTTCGAGACCCTGTCGGACCTGCCGAGCACTGCCGCATTCGCGAAGCTGGTGCGCCAGGCGCGGAAGCTCATCGACGACGACGTGAAAGGCCCGAAGCGCCCGCCTCCCGCTCCGGACCGGAAAGTCGTCGTGCCGCCCGACCTCGCCGCGCTGCTGAGGAAGAACGCCAAGGCGCGCGCCACGTTCGAGGGCTTCCCGTACAGCAAGCGCAACGACTACGTGGAGTGGATCGTCGAGGCCAAGCGCGAGGAGACGAGAGCTTCGCGCCTCGCCACTGCCCTCGAGTGGCTCGCCGAAGGCAAGTCCCGCCACTGGAAGTACGAACAGAAATAGAAATCGGGGTCAGGGTAGAAATAAGTGCTGCGCAACGCGCGGCATTTATTTCTACCCTGACCCCGATTTCTATTTCCGGTCTTCGCGGCCGAAGGTGAAGCGGTAGACCGCATCGAGCCCGGGCTTGTCGCCGGCGATGAGGATCAACTGGAGGCGGCGGGAGATCTGGTAGGCGAACTTGACCGAGGCCTGCGCGTCGGCGAGGCCCTGCTGGTAGGAAACGTAGAGGTCCTTGCTGAGCCGCTTGCCGACCGTGAGCGTCTCGCTGCCGGAAGTCGAACCGGTCTTCCCCGCGATCGAACTCTGCGGCATCGCGCCCAGCGCGCCGGTGTTGCTGCGGCCGATGCTCACGTCGTCGAAACCGAGCTGGCGCACGAGCTTGCGGTTGCCGCTGTTGGCGCCCAGCAGCGCGTTGGCCGCGGCGAAGAGCGTGGCCGCATCGCCTTCGCCCGCCTCGCTCGGCCCGCGCCCGAGCACGAGCCACGCGAGCTTCTCGGAATCGGGCACGTCGGGGCGCGAGTAGAGGCGCACCTGAGGCCGGCCGACGGAGCCGAGGATCTCCACGCCCGCCACGACCGGCAAGCCGTCGCGCACCGCGAGCACGTTCAACTGCGGATTGTCGACCGGGCCCTGGAAGGTGAGCACGCCGCGCTCGATGGTGAGCTTCTGGCCGTATGCGTCGTAGCTGCCGCGCAGGGTGCGGATCTGCCCGCTCGCCACGAGGTTGCGGCCCGGGTCGCCGCGCACGCGCAACTCGCCGCCCAGGCGCGTGGAAAGCCCGCGGCCCTCGAAGTAGACGCGGTCGCCCAGCTGGAACCGCACGTCGAGGTTCACGCGCGTCTTGGTCTCCTCGAGTCCTTCGCCGCGATCGACGAGCACGTCGTCCGAAACGCGCGGCGACGCGGTGGCGCCGAGGCCGATGTAGCCCGCGTCCGCCTTGAAGTTGCCGACGAGCGAGAGCCCCGCCTCGCCCGCCTCGAGCTTCGCCTCGCCCGTGCCGGCGAGGAACCGCGTGGGAAGTTGCGACACCGGATAGCCGTCGAGCTTCACCGTGATCACGCCCTTGCGAGCCGTGAAGTCGACGCGGCCCTCCGCCTTGATCGTGCCCTTCGCGGGAATCGTCGCACCCTCGAGCTTCGGCACGGCATCGGGCGGCACGCGCCAGGCGCTCTCGAGCTCGAAGCGCTGGATGGCGAGTTCGTGCTCGTCCAGCGCAATGGCCACGCGGCCCGCGTCGATCTCGAAGCCGATCGACGAGTCGTGCAGCCTGAGGTCGTCGGCCGCCACGGTTCCCTTGTACGTCGGCGCCGACAACGTGCCGCCCAACGCAATCCGCGCCGCGAGCTTGCCGTCCATGCGCGCGTCGGGACCGAGCAGCTCCGAAGCCCAGGCGACCGTGGCCATGTCGACCTCGACGTTGCCTTCGAGCGGCGCCGTCTTCGGCAACGCCCATGCGGCGCCGTCCTTGCGGATGGTCGTCGCGACGCGCGCGTTCAGCCTCCCGGCCTGCTTGCCCACCATCGCGAGTGTGGCCGTCACGCGGCCGCGCTGCGCTTCCACGTCGAGGCTCAACTGCTCGACACCGAACGCGACCGAAGGCTCGCCCACGCGAAGATCGCCTTCGACGCGCTTCATGCGCACGAAGCCGTCGAGCGTGTCGCCCGCGGTGACATCCCATTCGGCCCCCATCACGAGCCCCGTGCGAAGGCGCGCGGGCAGGTTCAGCATCCGGCCGATGGGGCGCAGCAACAGGCCCTTGCTGGTGCCCTTCGCCTCGATGCGCGTCGGCGTCCAGCGCGTGCGGACGAACTCCGCGTGTCCAAACTGCCCGCGCAACACCGCACCGCCCAGCTCGACCAGCTCGCGCGAGACCGTGAGCTGCGCCGGAGACACGAGGCGCATCGGCGTCGCGCCCTTGATGTCGAGCGACTCGATCCGTCCCTTCCACGTGGGTGTCTTGGCCTTCTCGACGAGTCCGCCCGCCAGCGCGATCACCACCTGCCGCGGTTGCAACGAGGCGTCGAGGACATCGGGCGTGCCGGTCGCGGTGAGTCCGGGCAGGCCGGCGAGGTTGGACTCGGGCGGAAACTGCACGTCGAGCGTCGCGCGGTGCTCCCCACGCGTACCCGCGAGCGTGATCGTGGCGCGTTCGGCCATCGTGCGTGCCACGCCCTTCTCCGCATGCGTGAGGCCCGCGACCTCCACGCGTCCGTCCGCGCGCGCATCGGCCTGCCGTCCCACTTCCACGCGGGCGTTCAACTTCGCCGCGCCGTAGCCCCCCGGGATGCGCAGTTTCTCGCCCGCCGCCTCGAGCGTGCCGGCGGGCGCGTCGAACGTGCCGGTGATGCGGGCCTGCGCGTTGAGCTTGCCCGCCGCCTCGCGCTGGAACGCCTTGGCGATCGGCGCCAGGTCCGGCGCATCGAGCTTCACGTCGAGCGCGTCGCCGGAGCCACCGTACGTCCCCTTCGCCTGCAGCTTCGCATCGGCGAGCGTCACGTCGACGTCCGCCCGCGTCACGCGCTTGCCCGCGCCCGAGATCGCCGCGCGGCCGCCGAGTGCCAGTCCCGCGATGCGGCTCGGCGCCAGTTCGAGCGAGGCGTCACCGGCGAGCCCCCCCGTGACCGTGCCCTTCGCGCGGAATTTCCCGTTCAGGTCGCCCACCGGCGCATCCGCGAAGCGGGAGGGATCGAGGTGTTCGAGCGCCGCGGTGAAATCGAGCTCGCGCTTGCCCTTCAGCTCCATCGTGCCTTGCAGCGTGGCGCTCGAGCCCCCGGTGGCCACGCGCGCGGTCTCGACGGTGAGGCGCTGGTTCTCGATCGCCGCGCGCCCCGTGACTTCGAAGCGCGGCTCGGTCAGCTTCACCTCGAAGCGCTGCGCTTTCGGCGTCGCGTCCGCCGAGACGTCGCCGGCGAGTTTCGTCGGACGCAGGGACGTGTGCCACGCGGCGAGGTCGAGCGCCGCCACCACCAGCTTCGCGCGCACCTGCTCGCCGTCCACCGCGATGTCGCCGGAAGCCGAACCGGCATTGCCGACGGTGACCTGCGCCTGCGTGAGTTCATAGCGCGGCGCGAGGATGCGGATCACGCCCTTCGCGTCGGTCACCGGGACGCGGTCCTTGTCGATCGGGCCGGGGTCTGCGTTCGCCACGTGCACCGGACCGCTGAAGGAACCGTCGGCGCCACCGCGCAGGTCGAGGTCCACCGAGAGCCGCGTGTGCGGCGCGGAAGGCGCGAAAAGATTCACGTCGATGCCGGCCAGCTTGCCGACGATGCGCTTCACCGGCGTGTCCTCCAGCGGTTCGATGGAGGCGGTGGCGCTACCCGTGATGCCGCCGTCCTCGCCCTTCAGCACCGCTTCGAATTTCGCGAGCGTACCCTTCGCGACCGCGGCGACCCGGTAGCGGCGACCTTCGCGCTCGCCGCTCAGCGTGACCTTCACGTCGACCGCGAACGGCTGCACCGCGCCGATCGAGCCGCTCGCCTCGACGAGCCCCGCCGGCGTGCGCGCCTGGATGTTCTCGAATTGCCAGGCACTGCGCCCGGCGACGGAGCGCAGCGTGAACTCGGAAATCTCCATCCGCGGCGTGATGACCCCACCCGCACCGAGCGTTCCGATGGCGATGCGCTTCACGTTCGCCTTCTCGATCTGGATGTCCAGCGGCGGCTGGAGCGACTTGGGCAACTGCGCACGTTCCTTCGTGGCGGGCGGTGCACTTGCGAAGCTGACCACCTCGGCCTGGAGGTCCTTGATGCGTAGCTCCCCGGACAGCAAGCCGAGCGGAGCCCAGTTGAACTCCGCCTTCTCCACCGCGGCCACGAGGCGCGGCTGTTTGTATTCCACACGCGTGGCGCGCAGCGACGTGGCGAGGCTGCCTTCGAGTCCCTCGGCCTTCAGTCCCGCGCCGGAGAGCAGGAATGCGGCGCCGGACGTCGTGCAGAGGAACCACAGCACCGCGGCCACGCCGAGGAACGCGAGCGAAAGGAAGCCCAGCGTGGAATGGAAGATCCACGGCCGGCGATGGCGGAAGGGGCGGCGGGGCCCGGGTGCGTTCATCGGCTCGGACGCGTTCATCAGAAGGCCACCGAGACCGAGAAGGACATGCGCGTCTTTCCGGTGTTCTCGGCGTACGCCACGTCGAGCGCGAGCGGACCGGCGGGCGTCCTCACGCGCAGGCCGACGCCATAGCTCGCATTGCCGTTCATCGACTTGCGCTCGTCGGTGGCGTCGCCCATGTCCACGAACGCGGCGCCACCCCACACCTTGCCGAACCAGTGCACGTACTCGACCGTGCCCGTGGCGAGATAGCGGCCACCGACGATCGCGTCGCCGTCGCGCGCACCGAGGCTTTCGTACGCATAGCCGCGGTTGGAGCGCGAGCCGCCCGCCTTGAAGAGGAAATCCTCCGGGATGCCCTCGCGCGAAACCGCGATCGTCTGGCCGATTTCCCCGCGCAGCAGCAACTGGTCGTTCTCGCCGAGGGGAATCCACTGCTGGTACGTTCCGTAGAGCTGCACGAAATCCTGCGTCGAGAGGAACGCCGTGCCGCCCGCGGCGACGCGCACCTTCAGCACGCCGCCCTTCTTCGGGTCGATGAGGTCGTCCACCCAGCGCCACGTGGCCTCCGCCACCGGGGCCAGCGCGCGCGCGATCGAATCCTGCGACTGGTCGGGGCGCTTGCGTTCGAACTGGTAGGAAAGGCCCACGCGGTAGTCGTCGATCGGCCGCAGCATCTTGAAGGCGCGATACGCGGCGAAGGCTACACGCTGCGTATCGAGGCCCTGGTTCGACTTGTGCTCGAGCAGGACGCCGAAACTGTCGCGCGTGGTGAGCTTGTCGCCGAGCGGGCCGCCGAGGCTCAGCGCGGGAAGGTAGAAATCCGCGAACCCCACCTGACGGACCTGGTCCACCGAGAGCGCGCTTTGCATGTCGAGCGCGGTGCCGAAGACGTCGCGGTGGCGGAACGAGACCTCGGTGCGCGCGCCGGTATCCGTGCCGTAGCCGACCGAAATGCCCACGTCCGCGGGCGGGCGCTCGATGAGCGTCACTTCGATCGGGATGTTCAGCGGCGAGGCTGCGTCGTCGCGATCGATGTCCACCGCCACGCTCGCGAACCACGGTGCGTTCTGCAGCACGCGTTGCAGCTCGAGGAGCTTCTCGAACTCGTACGGTTCGCCCACCTCCATGCGGTTGTAGCGCGTCACGAGGCTTTGCGGGTAGCGCTTGAGCCCGTTCACGGCGAGGGGCCCGAAGGTGTAGCGCGGCCCGCTTTCGAGGATCACCTTCACCGTGGCCTTCGATTCCACCGCGTCGACGATCACGACGCTGTCCGCGATCGACGCGTTTGCATAGTGGCGCTCGGAGAATTTCTCCAGCACGCGGCTCTTCGCGTCGTCCCAGTCGGCCTGGCGGAAGGGGCGGCCGGCGGGCAGGGCCCAGGCTTTTTCCACCGCTTCGCGCTGCAGCTCGCGGCCGTCGCCCGTCTTCGCGATGTCGCCCTCGAATTCCACGATCACCTTGTCGACGATGGTGCGCGGCCCGGGTGTCACGGAGACGACGAGCTGGCGGTTGTTGCCCTCGCCCTCGATGCGCGTGCTCACCTGCGACGCGAAATAGCCTTCGGAAGCCGCGATCTCGGGGACCTTGCGGTTCACCTCGCGCAGGAAGAGCCGCAGCGTGCCGGGCTTCACTTCGCCCGCCTCGTGCTCGGGGAACTGGATGAATTTCTCGAAGAGCTCCTTCAGCTCGGTGGGCGCTTCCCAGGTGATGTTGCTCGCGGCGGTCCGGAGGGCTTCGAGGCGGTCGCGGCGCTGCTTGCGCGCGGCTTCGCGCTGCTTCTGGTCGTCCTCGGCGGTCTTGTCGTCGTCGGGCGAGTCCGGGGCATCGGCCGCGTCCGCGGGTTCGACGGGAACGGGGGCGGGCGCCGGTGTGGGGGCGGGCGCCGGTGCGGGCACCTGCGCCAGCGCGGCGGATGCGGCCAGAACGGCGAACAGGAATGCGGCAAGCGATCTCAAGGGCTCTAGTTTAAGGCCCGCACCCGGGCCAATCTCCGCAAAGCCTCCATATTCGCCGCACATTCGGGCGTCAGTCTGTGGGTCATGTCCCACACAACTCCCCCCCTGCACGACCCCGACGCGACGCTGCCCCAGACGCTGGCCGCGCTCGCCACCCGCGAAGGCGCCACGCGCCGCCGCCTGCTGAGAGGGTTGGGCATCGCCGTGGCCGGAGCGTTCGCGGCCGCTCCCCTGCGATCCATGGCCGCCTGCACGGTGATCCCGACCGAAACCGGCGGCCCGTTTCCCGGCGACGGCACCAACGGGCCGAACGTGCTCACCGCCTCGGGCATCGTCCGCTCGGACATCCGCGGGAGCTTCGGTTCGGCGGGCACGGCCGTGGCGCCGGGTACGCCACTCACGGTGACGCTCACCCTCGTCAACACCAACGACAACTGCGCCCCGCTCGCCGGTTACGCGATCTACATCTGGCACTGCAATGCGACCGGCGGCTACTCGATGTATTCGTCGGGCGTCACGACGCAGAACTACCTGCGCGGCGTGCAGGTGACCGACGCGCAGGGAAAGGTCACGTTCACGACGATCTTCCCGGGCGCGTATTCGGGCCGCTGGCCGCACATCCATTTCGAGATCTACACGTCCACGGCCGCCGCCGTATCCGGAGCCAACGCGTTGCGCACTTCGCAGCTCGCGTTGCCCGAGGCGCAATGCCGCGAGGTCTACACGCAAACCGCGCTCTATCCCGGAAGCCTCGCCAACATGAACCAGACGACGCTCGCGAACGACGGCGTCTTCAGCGACGACCGCGCGGTGAACCAGCTCGCGGCCACGACGGGCAGCCTCTCCGCGGGCTACTCGGCCGCGCTGCAAGTCGGCATCGCGACCACGCCGGCCGTGGCGCCGAGCCTCGACCAGTTCGGGCTCTCGGGCATGTGGTACGAGCCCGCGTCGAGCGGCCAGGGCCTGGCCCTCGAAGTGATGGCCGACGCACACGGCACCGGCGTCGGCTTCCTGCAGGGCGGCTGGTTCACGTACGACGTGGCTCCCGCGGGCGGCATCGAGAAACAGCGCTGGTACACGTTCGGCGGCGATGTGCTCGCCGGCGCCTCTTCAGCCACCCTGCCGCTTTACGCGAACACGGGCGGAAACTTTGCCGCGCTGCCGGTTACCACGGCGGTTCGCGTGGGCACCGCGACGGTGAGCTTCTCCTCCTGCAACGCGGGACAGTTCAGCTACACGCTCAGCGACGGGCGCACCGGCACGATCCCGCTTTCGCGCCTTCTGGCGAGCCCCACATGCTCGACCACCACCAGCCGGCCGACGAACGCGGACTTCTCGCTCTCGGGCAACTGGTACGACCCCGCGCGCTCCGGCCAGGGCTTCATCGTGGAAGTGAACCCGAATGTGCCGGTGACGTTCTTCTGCTGGTACACGTACGCGGCCAACGGCGAACTGCAGGGCGTGGCGGGCCAGCGCTGGTTCACGGGGCAGGGCGCGTATGCCGCGGGCTCGAAGACCATGACGATCCCGCTCTACGAAACGCAGGGCGGCGTTTTCGACACCGACACGCCGGCCTCGCAGGCAACGTCGGTCGTGGGCACCGCGACGCTCACGTTCCAGAGCTGCATCAACGCGAGCCTGGCCTATTCCTTCACCGCGGGTTCCAACGCGGGGCGCTCGGGAAACATCGCGCTCTCGCGGCTGGGTCCCATGCCCGCGGGCTGCACCGCGTGACCATCCAAACCTCGGAGAAGAAAATGTTCCTACTGCGCATGATCGCCGTACTGCTGCTCGCCGGTTCCGCCACTGCCTTTGCGCAACGCCCCGATGGCCCGCCCCCGGGCGGCGGCGGACGTCCGCCCGACATCGCCACGATGCTGAACCTCGATGCGGCGCGCGCCGCGAAAGTGCGCGCGATCCAGGAATCGACCCACCAGAAAATGCAGGCGCTGCGCGAAGACACCGACAAGCAGCTCGCCACCGTCCTCACAGCCGAAGAGATGGCGAAGCTGAAGGCCTCGCGCCCGGGGCCGCCGCCGCGCTGAACCGTGTTCATGGAGCACCCGACCCGGCCTGATGGGTCCCTGCCACCGGCGCCTTCGGGCGCCGGTTTTTTTGACAGCGTGTAGCCGGTAGGCTACAGTGGTGCGTGCTTCGCGTCCTCAAGACCGACGTATTTGTAGAGTGGATCAATGGTCTACGAGACTTTCGTGCCCGCGCCCGAATCCAGGCCCGGATCGAACGCCTGATTGCAGGAAATCACGGTGACGTCGAGCCTGTGGGTGAAGGCGTTTCAGAAATGCGAGTCGACCATGGCCCCGGCTATCGCGTCTACTTCAAGCGCCGGGGCAACGAATTGGTGATACTCCTGGCGGGCGGGAGCAAGGCAACCCAGGCCGCCGACATCAAGACCGCGCTTCGCCTGGCGCGCGATATCCAGGAGCCAACGATGGCCCGCACCAAGACCACTCCGTACGATGTTGCAGACCACCTTCGTACGCCAAAGGAGATGGCCGCCTATCTGGAAGCCTGTCTGGAAGAGGCCGATGGCGATGCCGCGTTCATCGCGAAGGCGCTCGGCGACATCGCACGGGCTAAGGGAATGTCCCAGGTGGCCCTGGACTCCGGCCTATCGCGCGAAAGTCTCTACAAGGCGCTGTCTGGAGAAAGAAGCCCCGATTTCGAAACGATCCTGCGGGTCGTCAACGCGCTCGGAATCAGGCTGCACGCAAAGGTCGCTTAGAGCAGATCTATCCGCTTTTCCAACCTTTCGACCGCGTCCCGCAATTCCGAAACACCGCGGTTGAAATCCTCGACCTTCACCCGCGAAGCAATGAGCGGGCTCTCTTCGGTCCAGTACTCGGCCGCGCCCTCGGTCGTTCGCTTCGCGGCCTGCGCGGCCCAGCGGGTCGCCGCACTCATGGCTTCACCAGCCCGGTGCGCGGCCACGTCTCCCACGACTTTCGAGAGATCCTCTTCCGCGTCCCAGCGAAGGTGCCGGGCGAGGAACGAGACTTCCTGGGCGAACTCCGCATCGCCCGTCATGCGGACTTCGTTCAACGCCGCCTCCTCGTGCATCGCGAGGCGCGGCAGCAGGAAGGGCGAGACGTGGATCTCGAGGTCGCGCGCGACCTGCGGCGGCGCGGCGGTCACCTCGCCCGTGGTCTGCACCGTCCACGCAAAGGTCATCGGCCCCACGTGGAATGCGGCGGTGCGGCCCGCGTAGGCCTGCAGGCGCTCCATCGCGACCGGCGTCGAACGCAGGAAGTGGTTCAGCATCGCGGTGACCGGACGCGGGCCCATCAGACCTTGAACCCGCGGTGCAGCGCCACCACGCCGGCCGTGAGGTTGAAGTACTCGCAGCGCGCGAGGCCGGCCGTCTCCATCATCGCCTTCAGCGTGTCCTGGTCCGGGTGCATGCGGATCGATTCGGCGAGGTACTGGTAGGCCGCCTCGTCCTTGGCGACGTACCTTCCAATCTTGGGAAGGATGGAAAACGAGTACGCGTCGTAGGGCTTGCGCAGCGGCTTCCACGGCTTGGAGAACTCCAGCACCAGCACGCGGCCGCCGGGGCGGGTGACGCGCGCCATCTCGGCGAGCGCCCGGTCCTTGTGCGTCATGTTGCGCAGGCCAAAGGCCACGCTCACGCAATCGAACGTATCGGAAGGGAAGGGCAGTTTCTCGGCATCGCACAAGGCCAGCGGCGGGAAGATGCCGTGGTCCACCAGCTTGTCGCGGCCGACGGCGAGCATCGCGCCGTTGATGTCGGTCATCCAGACCTGGCCCGTGGGGCCGGCGCGCTTCGAGAAGGCGAGCGCGAGATCGCCGCTGCCGGAAGCCACGTCCAGCACGCGCGAGCCTGCGCGCACGCCGGAGAGCTCGAGGGTGAAGCGCTTCCAGGCCCGATGGAGACCCAGCGACATGAGGTCGTTCATCAGGTCGTAGTTGCCCGCGACCGACTTGAAGACTTCCCCGACCTTCTTCGCCTTGTCCGCCTCGTCGACCTGCTGGAAGCCGAAGTGCGTCTTGCCCGGGTTCGGGTCCATCAGTGGTGGCTGCACCCGGGGCCGTGCACGTGGCCGCCCGGCGCGGGCGTCTCGACGTCGCGCGAGGCCCCGGCCTGCTCGAGGCGCGCGAGGTAGCTCTTCCAGTTCGATTCGCGCATCGCCCCGAGGTCGTAGAGGTACTCCCACGAGTAGATGCCGGTGTCGTGCCCGTCGGAGAAGACGAATTTCACGGCATAGGCCCCGATCGGGTCGATGGCGGTGATGTTCACGTCGCGCTTGCCGGTCTGCAGCACTTCCTGCCCGGGGCCGTGGCCGCGCACTTCGGCCGAAGGCGAGAAGACGCGCAGGTATTCGACGGGCAACTCGAACGTGCGGCCGTCATTGAAGGTGACTTCGAGGTTCTTCGAGACCTGGTGGAGCTTGATCTCGGTGGGGGTGGGGGTTTTGCGGTCCATGGACGCATTATCCCCTAGCGCCCGCCGGCGCGTGGCCCGCCGCCTTGCGGGCGATCACGACCGGCCGCCGGTATCCCAACCACCCGGACGGCGGCTGCACGAGCTTCGCGGACTCGAATCCCGCCGCGCGCAGCGTGTCGAGGATGTCGGGGCCGTACGTGCGGTAGCAAAGCACGCGCCCCGCGCCCCGGATCCGGTCGCCATGGTATTCGGGCCGCAGGAGGTGCGTGGGTCCTTCGGGGCCCGCCACCGCGCGGACCACGGTCGGGCCTTCGGCCATCGGAACGGTGAACGCGAGGTAGCCGCCGGGGCGCAGCACGCGAAGCATCTCGCGGAACCCGCGCAGGTCATCGGGCACGTGCTCGAAGACTTCGGTGCTCGTGCACAGGTCGAACGCGCCGTCCGCGTGCGTAAGAGCCATCACGTCCTGGCACTGGATGCCGTTGCGCCATTCGCCGCGCGGTACGTCCTCGAAGAACTCCGAAACGGTCAGGTCCACGCCCGCGCCTCGCAGGAACCGCACGAACGCGCCGCGGCTCGACAGCTCATAGACGCGGGGCCCCCGGGAGCCTTCGAGCAGCGGGCGAATCACGGAGACGAGCGACAGCGTCACGGGCGTCGCACGGCACCGCAGGCAACGCACCTCCAGCTCACTCGCGCCGTATCGGACGAAGAGCGAAGGGCCGCACGCCGGACACCGGGACGCGCGGAGATCGAACGGAGCGCCCACCTTTCATCCCATTCGCGGGAGCGATCCGCACCGCTCAGAACGACCGCGCGACCGCGAGAAACACCGACTGCTGCGCCGATCGGCCGGTGCGGAAGTCGTCCTCGCCCGCCCCGGTGGAAAATGCACTGCCGGCCTTGCCGAGGTAGTCGTACGTGAAACGCAACGCCCACTTGGGCGCCGGAAGCCATTCCGCACCCAGCGCGACGTGGGCGACCCAGTCGTTCGTTTCCGCCGAGCCGGTCCGGAACGGTTCGGTGGAGGGATAACCGATGACCTGCGCTGCCCGAATGCCGCTCGAATCGAGCTTCACGCGAGCACGGGTGGCCCCGAGGCTGCCCAGCCATGAAAAGGAATTGCCGAGCGGCCAACGCCCCACGGCATCGAGGCCCCAGCCGGTCACGCGCCGCCGTGCTTCGGCCGTGACCCCCGACCTGAAATGAATCGAGCCCGACGGTTCGGTCGCGGAATACCCGAAGCGTTGCTCGCCGAAATCGGAGTAACTCAACTCGAGCGCCAGCAGCGGATGCACCTGCCAACCGCCGAATGCCTTCCACGCACCGTCCTTTCCATCGGAATGCGAGGAAGTCCGGAAAGCGGCGGGGCTACGGGACGCGTAGCCATCCTCGAGCGAGGATGCATCCGCGCGGGACACGCCGCCGCCAAGACCGGCATACCCATCGGCTGCGGCGGCCGACCCGGAAATGAACAGGATCACGACGAATAGCAGGGGAGCAGGGTTCCTCATGGAAGTCCTCATCGACAAAACCGGCGCGGCTCCATTCCGAGCCGCGAAGACCCGCTTTGGTTCCCCGGTGGGCCCGAATCCCGCCCGCCCGTGTGGTTTCGTACCCATTCGCTAGAATGGCCGAATGATCGGCATCCTCCTCGTTTCCCACGGCGCGTTCGGCGAGTCGCTGATCCACTGCGCGAGCCACGTGCTGGGCAAGCGCCCCCTCTACCTGCGACAGCTGGGCGTGACCGTCCACGACGACCCGGACGCGATCCTGCCCGTGGCCGAGGACCTCATCCGTTTCCTGGACCAGGGCGCCGGGGTGCTGGTTCTCACCGACATCTACGGCGCGACCCCCTCGAACATCGCCGCGCGGATCCTCAAGCCCGGACGGGTGGAGGGGATCGCGGGCGTGAACCTCCCGATGCTGATCCGCGCCCTCACCTACCGCGACGAGCCGCTCGAAACCGTGATCGAAAAGGCGATTTCCGGCGGCCAGGACGGCCTCACGCGCATGCCCCACCGGGCGACCCCGGCATGATCAAGAAGAACATCGTCATCTCGAACAAGCTCGGGCTCCATGCGCGCGCCTCGGCGAAGCTCACTCAGATGGCCGCTTCGTTCCAGAGCGGCGTGTTCCTCTCCCGCAACGGCCGGCGCGTGAACGCGAAGAGCATCATGGGCGTGATGATGCTGGCCGCGGGGCTGGGCTCGACGGTCGAGATCGAAGCCGAGGGCACCGACGAGCAGGCGGCGATCGACGCGCTCGAGAAACTGTTCAACGATAAATTCGGCGAAGGGGCCTAGGCGTTGGACGCCAGGGTCACCTCCGTCTCCTTCACGATGCACGGCATCGGCGTGTCCTCGGGCATCGCCATCGGTCACGCGCACTTGTTCATCGGCATGTCGACCGAGGTCGACCAGTACGAGGTGGCGCAGGGCGAGATCCTCCGCGAGCAGCGCCGCTACGACCGCGCGGTGAAGGAAGTCCGCGACGAGCTGAAGGAGCTGGCCGACAGCGTGCGGCACAGCGCGGCGTCCGAACTGGCGCCGTTCGTGAAGGTTCACCTGATGCTGCTCGAGGATTCGGCGTTCACCGACGCGCCGCGCGAGATCATCCGCGAACGGCACGTGAACGCGGAGTGGGCCCTGCGCCAGCAGCTGGACGAGCTCTCCGCGCAATTCGCCGACATCGAGGATCCGTACCTGCGCGAGCGCGAGGAGGACGTGCGCCAGGTGGCCGAACGCGTGCTCGAAGCGCTCGCCGGCACCAAGCGGCGCATCACCGCCAAGCCGCCGCGCGGCGAGGACCCGCCGATCCTCGTGGCCCGCGAGCTCTCGCCCGCCGACGTGATCCTCTTCCGCGAGCATCCGTTCGGCGCCTTCATCACCGACCTGGGCGGCGCCACCTCGCACACCGCGATCATGGCGCGCTCGCTGAACATGCCCGCCATCGTGGCCATGCACCACGGCCGCGGCATGATCCGCGAGGACGAGCTGATCATCGTCGACGGCACGCAGGGCGTGGTGATCGTCAACCCGGACAAGCATGTCCTGGCCGAGTACCGCCTCAAGCAGAACGAAGCGCGGATCGAGCGCGAGAAGCTGAAGCGCCTGAAGAGCGCGCCGGCGGCCACGCTGGACGGAACCACCGTGCAGCTCTTCGCGAACATCGAGCTGCCCGCCGACGTGGAGCCGGTGCGCGCGAGCGGTGCGACGGGCGTGGGCCTCTTCCGCAGCGAGTTCCTGTTCATGAACCGCCGCGACCAGCCCGACGAGGAAGAGCAGTTCGAGGCCTACCGCTCGGTGGTCGAGGGCATGAAGGGCATGCCCGTCACCATCCGCACGCTGGACATCGGCAACGACAAGCCGATCGACGGGCAGGAATCCACGGCGGTCAACCCGGCGCTGGGCTTGCGCGCCATCCGCTACTGCCTCGCCGAGCCGCACGTCTTCAACACGCAGTTGCGCGCGATCCTGCGCGCCTCGAAGTTCGGCAAGGTGCTGATCCTCATTCCCATGCTCTCGACGTGGGCCGAGATCACCCAGGCGCTGCTCGCGGTGGCCGCCGCCAAGGAGCAACTGCGCAGCGAAAACATCAAGTTCGACGACTACGTGCCGGTGGGCGCGATGATCGAGGTGCCGGCCGCCGCGATCGCGCTCCCGATGTTCATCCGCAAGTTGGACTTCCTCTCCATCGGCACCAACGACCTGATCCAGTACACGCTCGCCATCGACCGCGCGGACGACGCGGTGGCCCACCTCTACGACCCGCTGCACCCCGCGATCCTGAGCCTGATCGCCGGCGTGATCCGCACGGCGCAGCAGCACGAGAAGCCCGTCGCGGTGTGCGGCGAGATGGCGGGAGACGTGGAGCTCACGCGCCTGCTGCTGGGATTCGGCCTGCGCAATTTCTCGATGCACCCGGCGCACGTGCTCACCGTCAAGCAGCGCGTGCTCTCCACGAGCCTTCCCGACATCGCCGCCATCGTCGCCCGCATCCTGAAGACCGACGAGCCCGAGCGCCTGCAGGCGCTGATGGAGAAGCTCAACTCCTGATCCCATGAACCGCCCCCTCGACGACGCGGCGATCCGGGTCCAGGCGCAACAGGCCACGCTGTTCGCGCTGTTGAAGAGCGGCATACCCACGGCGCTGGCCGGCGATGCGTGGAAGTCCCTCACCGAGGCGACGGCGAAGACGATGGGCGTGCGCCGCGTCTCGGTCTGGTTGCTCGACGCGCCGCGCGAGCACCTCACGATGGAATGCCTCTACGACCTCAAGACGCACCGGCACCACAAGGGCGTTGTGTTCGAGGCGACCGACTACCCGGCGTACTTCCACGCACTGCGCTGGAACCGCGCGATCGTGGCCCCCGACGCCGCCACCCACCCGCGGACGCGCGAGTTCGCGCAGGGCTACCTCGACAAGCTGAACATCGTCTCGATGCTCGATGCCGGCATCTGGCGTGCCGGCGAAGCACGCGGCGTGGTCTGCCTCGAAGCCGTGGGCGAACGCCGCGACTGGACCTCCGACGAGCAGCTGTTCGCCGGTTCCATCGCCGACCTCGCGGTCTCCGTGCTCGACAACGAAGCGCTGCGCTCGACCCGCACGCAACTCGAGGAATCGCAACTCCTCTTCTCGCACGCCATGCGCTCCAGCCCGGACTGGATCTCGATCGTGCGCATCGACGACGGCGTGATCCTCGACGTGAACGAGGCCTTCGAGCGCGAATCGGGCTACCGCGCGGCCGAGGTGGTCGGGCGCACCACCCTCGAGGTGGGCCTCTGGGCCGACACGAAGCAGCGCAACGAATGGATCGCGCGCATCCGCCGCGACGGACAGGCACACGAGTTCGAGGTGGAATTCCTCACGCGCGACCGGCAGCCGCGCACGTTCCTGCTGAACGGGCACCGCGTGGAGATCGCCGGGCAGGACTGCGTGGTCACGACCAGCCGGGATGTCTCGGTCTCCCGGCGGCGCGAGCAGCTGGTGCGGCAGATCGCGAGCGGCGTGGGCGCGGCGGTGGGCGAATCGTTCTTCCGCTCGCTGGTCGACCACCTCGCCGCCTCGCTCGGCGCGGACACGGCCTTCGTGGGCGAGCTGCGCTCCGAGGACGCGGGCACGATCCGCGCGATCGCGGTGAACGCCGGCGGCAAGGCCGTGCTCGATTTCGAGTACCCGCTCGCGGGCTCGCCGTGCGAGACGATCCTCGCCGACGGCGTGTGCGCGTACGCGAGCGGCGTGGCGGCCCTCTTCCCGCGCGACCGCGCGCTGGCCGAGAACGGCATCGAAGCCTATGTCGGCGCGCCGCTCATGGACGCCGCGGGCAAACCCCAGGGCCTGATCGCCGTGATGTTCCGCCGGCCGCTGGCCGAAGTGGCGCTGGCCGAGAACCTCCTGCGCATCTTCGCGGCGCGCGCCTCGGCGGAGATGGAGCGGCGCCGCCAGCTGCGGTCGCTCGAGCACCAGGCCCGGCACGATCCGCTGACCGGCCTGCCCAACCGCGTGCGGCTGGGGGAGATCCTCGAAGCCGGCATGGCCCGCGTCGCCGCCACGGGCAAGCGCGGCGCGCTGCTGCTGGTCGACCTCGACCACTTCAAGGAGATCAACGACACGCTGGGGCACCAGGTCGGGGACGCGCTGCTGGTGAAACTCTCGCGCCGGCTGGAGCGCGAGATGCAATCGTCCGGGCACGGAAAGGTCACCCGGCTGGGCGGCGACGAATTCGCGATCTGGATCGAAGGACTCGACCACCCCGGCGCGGAAGAGCAGGCCGCCGCGCGGGCGCTCGCCGCGATCACCGCGCCGCTCGCGATCGAGGGCTACCGCCTCGAAGTCGGCGCCAGCATCGGCATCGCGCTGGCCCCCGCGCACGCCGATTCGCCCAGCGGCCTGCTGCGATGCGCCGACGTCGCGATGTACGACGCCAAGCGCCACGCTTCGGGGTTCACGATCTACCAGGTTTCGCAGGACCCCTATTCGACCGAGCGGCTCGCCCTGCTCACGGAACTCGGCGAGTCGATCCGGCGCGGCGAAATGGAAGTGCACTACCAGCCCCGCCGGCGGCTGGCCACCGGCGAGCTGAGCGGCTTCGAGGCGCTGTCGCGCTGGCGCCACCCGCGTCTGGGGCTGCTCTCGCCCTCGCGCTTCATCCCGCTCGCGGAGCTCTCGGACGTGATCCGCCCGCTCACGCTGTGGGTGCTGGGCACGGCGCTCACGCAGCAGAAGGCCTGGGGCACGCCGGGCCGCATGGCCGTGAACCTCTCGGCACGCCACCTGCTGGACGACAGTTGCCCCGAGCAGATCGCCCGGGTCATCTCCGAATGCGGCGCCAGCGCCTCGATGCTGGAACTGGAGATCACCGAGAGCGCGCTGATCGCGGACCCCGAGCGCGCCCGCGTGACGCTCGAGCGCATCCGGGACATGGGCATCCGCATCGCGATCGACGATTTCGGCACCGGTTATTCGTCGCTCTCGCACCTGACGCGCCTGCCGCTGCATGCGCTCAAGATCGACGTCTCGTTCGTGCGCCACATGCTCACCAGCCCGGCGGACGCGGCGATCGTCGATTCCACCATCGGCCTCGCCCACCAGCTGGGCCTGTCCGTCTCGGCCGAAGGCATCGAGGACGCGGCGACCCTGGAGCGCCTTCGCGAGCACGGTTGCGACGAAGGCCAGGGCTTCCACATCGGCCGCCCGATGGACGCGAGCGCCGCCGAGGCCTGGATGCTCGAGCGGCACTGACGCCGCGCTGCCATCCCGCTGCCATGATTCATCGCCGCGTTTCCCGCAACGCGGCGCGGCGCCGCCCCGTTCCGCCCCCGTAATGGGTGCGTCGGTCCTGCCGGACCGGCCCACAACCGGGGAGCCCCCATCATGTTGCATCGCCTCACCACCCTGATCGCGTCGATCCGGGACTCATTCCGCAAGTCCACGCCGGACGAATCGCTCGGCGCCACTCTCGATACCCCTGGCGTCGGCGCCGCGCTCCAGTTGCCCGACCTTCGCCCCCTGGTGAAGCCCCTCGTGGCGCTCGCCATCGTCGGCGGCGCCGGCTGGTACCTCGTCGCGCACCCGCCCGTGGTCACCGTGGGCCAGGGCGAGGCGGGCATCCGCGGCAACCGCTTCACGGGCGAAGTCACGCAATGGCGCGACGGCAGCGTCCTCGTGGTCCCGGGCCTGCACGAGATGCGCGTGTACTCGCTGCGCGACCGCAGCTACCGGCCGCAGAAGCTGCAACTGGCCGCGGGCCCGGCGCCGCTGCAGTCGCTGGAGGGCTTGTCGATCGGCGTGGATCTCTCGATCCGCTACGCGCTCGATTCGACGCGCCTGCGCGAAGTGGCCGGGAAGCTCCCCGAGGACCTCGATGCCGAGGTGATCGAGCCCGCCGTCTCCGGGATCATCTACAAGGTGTTCGCGCGCTACACGGTGCGCGAGATCTTCTCGTCCAAGCGCGCCGAGATCCAGCAGGCGGTGGAGAAGGAGTTGGCCGTCCGCCTGGCGCAGGACGGCATCGCGCTGCGCGACCTGCTCATGGGCAAGGTGGACCTGCCCGCCGACTATCGCCGCGGCATGGACCAGTTGCTGGCCGAGGAACTCGCGAGCGAAAAGATGCGCTACACGCTCCAGTTGAAGGAGAAGCGCGTGATGGAAGTGGCCCTCGACGGCGAAGCGGAGAAGACGCGCCGCGAGAAGGCCGCCGAGGCTTCGGCGCGCGAGCAGGTCGTGGCCGCCAAGGCGCAGGAAGAGGCGATGAAGCACGTGCTGCCGTTCAAGCAACGCCAGGTGGAACAGCGCCAGCTCGAGGCCGAGGCCGAGAAGCAGGCGCGCATCCGCGGCGCCGAGGGCAACGCGTCCGCGAGGAAGATCGAGGCGAACGGCGAAGCCGAGGCGCGCCAGAAGCTGGCCGACGCCGAGGTCTACCGTTTGGACAAGGTCGGCCGGGTGAATGCCGAGCAGATGTCGCGCGAAGGCGCGGCGATCACCGCGCACCCGCTGCTGATCCAGAAGACGCTGGCCGACAAGCTCTCCGACAAGGTGCAGGTGATCATCGCGCCGCCCTCGACCGATGGCGCCATCACCTCGGCGCTGCTCGGCGGAAAGAAATGACCATGCGCCCTCCCGCCCTGCTGTTCGCGGCCTGCACGCTGTGCTTGGCGGTGCTCGCCCTGGCGAAGGAACCGGAACCCGCGACGAAGCCGATCGCCATCGCCATCGTCGTCACCGATCTCGCGCCCCTGCGTTCGGCGCCGCGCGATTCCGCCAAGTCGCACGCCCTGCTCTGGCAAGGCGAGCCGCTGGAGATCCGCGGCGAGAAGCTCGACTACCTGCAGGTCTACGACCACCGCCTGGAGCGCGGCGGCTTCGTGAGCGTGAAGCAGGTGCGCCGGGTGGCCCTCGATTCGGACAGCGCCTCGGACCTGCTCTCGATCCTGCGCTTCCTGCGCGAGACCGCGGGCTCCGAAGCGCTCGGCATCGGGTACGCGGCGGCCTACCTGCGCGCGGCTTCGCCCGAGGCGATCCGCGGGCGCGACGGCGCCGAAGCGCTCGATGCGCTGGGAACGTTCGCCGACCGCCTCGCCTCGCGTTCGCAGTCGGCGGGGCCTGCGAACCAGGCCGTGCAGGCCACGCTCGCGGGGCACCTCGAAGTCGCGGCGCAGTACGGCGTCGCGTTCACGACCTTCGATCGCGATTCGCGCATGGTCCTCTGCTACGACGGCGATGCCTTCCGGCGGCTGCTGGGCCTCGCGACGGGCGACGCCTCGCAACGGGCGCGCGCCGTGCTGGCCCTCACGCGCCTCGAATGCGCGCCCGGGACGTTGAGCCCCACGCAAAGGCGCGAGGCGGACGAGGTCCGCGCGGGGCTGCTGGACCGCGTCGACGTCGCCGGCCTTCCGGTCTACCTGCGCAACCGCATCCACATGCGCCGGGCCGCGCTCTGGAGCGGGCTCGCATTCCAGCGCGCGCGGCGCGGCGAGCCGCCGCAGCCTGCGGCGATCCGCGCCCTGCAGGAGCTCGCGTTCGTCACGAAGGAGGAACTCACCGACGACGATCGCTTCGTCTACGCCGACACCGCGATGCGCGTGAATGCGTCGCGCTGGGCCGCATTGCCCGGCGCGCCCGTGCACAGCGAGAAGGACACGCGCCCCCGCCTCGTGAGTGCCGCCGGCCAGCCCGGGGAGACGTGCGTCTTCCTCATCGAAGGCAAGCGCGACGTGGCCAACCCGCTCGCGAAGCGCTGCACCTACGGCATCGTGTGGGAAGGTTCCGCGTCGCTCAATCGCGAGACCAATGCGCTCGCCATCGCCGTCCAGCACACGGAGACGTGGCGCGAGATGTGGGTCTTTCGCAAGGTGGGCGGCGACTGGCAGGTGCGCACGCTGCCGCCCGCGGCCACCACGCCCGGCGTCGGCTACGCGGAATTCGCGGGCTGGGTTCCCGGCGGCAAGCAGGTGCTGGTGGCGCGCGAAGCCACGGGGGACGGCAAGTACAAGGGCCGCACGTACGAATTGCTGCGCCTCGACACGCTCGCCACGGTCGGCCAGGCGTCGGACCCGTCGCTGCTCCCCGCGTTTCAACGCTGGCAGGACGCGGCCTGGAAGCAGAACACGGTGAGCGTGCGGTGACCGGTGCGGACCGCGCGTTCCCGGCTAGGGTGAAGGCGGCTGCGCGGGCGCGTCGTTCCTGCGGGTCTCGCCGGCGGGCTCGTCGAAGAGGTGCTTGAGGGTTTCGGCGTTCAACTCGGGCACCGTGAACGTCACGCGATTGGGGTCGAACACCACGCCGCGCCCGTCGCTGTAGTAGTCCACCGGGACGTTGAGGCCCAGCGAGAGGTTCGCGCCGACCTCGCGCTGCGCGAGGTTCCACGTCTTGCTCCACAAAGTGAAGTCGGCCACGAAGGCGTTGGCCAGCACCTCCACGACCCCGTTCACCCCGAACCGCAGCTTCGGCGACAGCGACGCGGCGAGATCGGCGTGCACGTGCATGCCGGTGGCCGGCCGGTAGTCGATCGCGACGCCGGGCGTGACATGGGCCTGCACCGCGACCCCGGCCGTGACCTGCAGCCCGCCCTTGATGATGACCACGCCGATGCCGCCCGCGACGGCCGCGGTGATCGCCGCATCGACGCCGGCCTCCGCCGGCAGGTCGAACTGCGCGCGCCCGGTGATGTGCAGGCTGTCGGGCTGCGCCGGGTTGAAGTCGATCACGTTGATCTCGGCCGCGGTGAGCCGGCCGGGACCCACGAAGGCGTGCCCGGTGATCTTGCCGTCGATCGTGAGCGCGATCCCGATCACCGTCTTGCCGGCCGAGAATCCGAACAGCGGGACCGAGACGGTCGGCATCTTGAAGAGATCGCGCGTGGCGCGATCGGGCGGCGGGTACTGGTCGAACAACGTGACCGCGCCGGGAATCCCGATGCGTCCGCTGATCAGCAGGTCGCCGCGCGGGCGCACCTTGATGCCGACGCCACCCGCGATGTGTTCGGTGAGGCGCGCGTTCAAGGTGCCCGCGCCGTAGAGGCGCAGGTCGCGGCCCGGCTCGCTCGCCGAGAGCTCGCCTTCCGGCGTGACGGCACGGTTGGTGAGGCCGACCTTCACGTCGCCCGAGAAGATGCCGCGCGCGAAGCTCGAGGTGAGCTCGCCGGTGAAGAGGCCCTCGTCGTACGTCACGTGGATGTTGGGGTTCAGGCCCGGCAGGTTGGGCTGCAGGTCGCCCACCGCCGAGACTTTCCACGCCTCGTCGCGCTGCTGCAGGCTCACGTGCACGGTCCCGCCGCTGAGGCCGGGGATGCCGGGCGCCAGCGCGAGATCGCCGGTGATGAGCAGCGAGTCGGCGCCGCTCTCGTCCTTGCCGTAGCGGATGCCGAGCCCCGCGCTTTGCACGCCGGGGATGCTGGGCATCACCGTGCCGGTCGCGGAGAAGACGCCGTGGTCGTAGGTCGCGGTGACCGAGGCGCTGCGAATGCCGCGGATCTTGTTCGGGTTGGTGATGCCGAGCGTGCCCGAGGCGCCGAAGCCGGTCTCCGAGCGATACCACATGCGCATCTGCGCCTGGTCGAAGAGCCGCTTGTCGGGCCGGAACGCGCCCTCCAGCGAGAAGTGGCCGGCCGTGTCGATCATCGCGTCGAGCGAGCCCTCGCCGAAGTTGCGGATCGTGAACACGGCGCTGCCCGCCACGCTGAAATCGGTGCCGTCGTAGCCCAGCGTGATGCTGGCGCCGTCGACCGTGAGGCCGGGAACCGGCAAGCGCTTCGCGAGCGTGGTCGCGTCGACGGTGTAGAAGAGCCCGGCCCGCCCGTTGCGCACCTCGCCCGGCAGGCGCAGGCCGGCGAGCGCCGGATGGCTGGGCGAGATCCAGGCGTGCGCCCTCACGCCCGTGCCGAACTCGACGTCCGTGAGCTCCATCGGGCTCAGCGGCTTGAACGTCGCCGGGATGCTGTTGGCCGCGAGCTTCGACCCCGAGCCCGAAGTGGCCGCGGCACCGGTGGCGGGAGAGGACGCCAGCCGCACGGCGTAGTCCTCGTCCGCCTTCGTCAGCTCCAGCGTGCACACCTTGCCGTTCTCGGGGAACGCGATCTTCGGTCCGAGGTCGAGCGTGCCCGTCAGGTTGCCCACCGCCGTGCCCTCGGGAATCTTCTTGTCCGCGAGCCCGGCCGCGCCACCCGCGCACGTCAGCTTGACCGAAGAGATCGTGAAGCCCGCGATGCCCCCACTCAGGCCCGGCGAGACGACCAGCGCCGTGCCCGAGACGGTGAAACGCGTGATCACCGTATCGCCCGTGGACGATTGCAGCGCGACCTTCTGCGCGGTTCCGGCCTTGGGCCCGCCGGGGTCGGGGAGCAGGCTGGTCACGTGCTCCACGGCGTTGATCGCCTCCTTGCTCCAGAACATCGAGTCCTGCTCGCCGCGCTTCGTGTTCCGGCCGCGCGTGACCACGGAGGTGAAGACGATCTCGTAGTTGTCCCGGACCCATTCGAACGTGGGCGACTTCGGAACCTTGAGCCCGGCGACCGCATCCGGGACGTGCGGCGTGGCCAGGTCGGTCGCGACCGCCTTGCGGATCTCCGAGTTGAACGACGAGCCGACGCTGCCGTTGTGCGCCTGGTCGAGCAGCTCGAGGTTGCGGATCTCGTCCGGGCCTCCGAGCTGGTACTCGATCATGTGGTCGACCTGGAAAGTCTTCTCGTCGCCGTTGGCGTCCCAGTCGGGACGCTTGATCTTGTCCAGGAAGGTCGCGTCGTCGTCGGCCTCGACGGACTTCTTGCCCCCGAGCTTCGAGAGCGGAAGCTTCCACTTGCCGCCCGGGGGAGGACGCCGGGCCTGGGGGATGTTCGCGAGGATCGGCTTCACGCCGCCGACCCAGTTCGCGACCTGCGCCGTGCCGCGCGAGCTCGAGTCGTAGGCCTTGGCGCGCTTGAGCGCGGAGGGCTTGGCGCTCGCAAGCAACTCGTACGTGGACGAATGGCGCGCCTTGATCGGCGGGACCTGCAGTGGCGTGGCCACGACATATTGCGGCGCGGCGGGGCCTCCACCGCCCGCGCCGGTCGGCGCGCCGCCCGGGCCGAGGCGCATCACCCTGCGCGCCACTCCATCCTCCTGTTGGAGCACATGCACGATCTCGTGCGCGAGCAACGCGCGGCCGTCCTCGCTGTGCGGCTGGTACTGGCCCGCGGCGAACGCGATGTCGCGGCCGTGGGTGAAAGCGCGTGCGTTGATCTGGCGCGCGGCTTCGTCGGCCCTGGCGCCTACGTGGATGCGCACGGCCCCCAGATCGCGCGCGAAGCGGCGCTCGAAGAACTCGCGCGCCTGCGGCTCGAGCGGTGCCCCCGGCCCGAGGTCGCGGGCGAACTCGTTCGGCACCGACGGCTGGCTCGCCGAGGGCGCGCCGGCGTCGAGCGCCTGGCGCGAGACCTTCACCGGCTCTTCCTTCGGAGCCGAAGCCTGCGGCTTCGCCACTCCCGCCTTCTCCGCGCCCGCCCCCGCCTTCCCTGCCGAAGGCGCCGCCATGCGCATCACGCGCGCGGCCGCGTGGTCCGCCTCCTTCTCCGCGGCATCGCCCGGCTCGCTCACCGCGAGCTTGGCGCGCACGGCCATGCGGTCCAGGCGCTTCGTGCCCTCCGAAGCGGGCGGCTGCGCCGGCTTCGGCGCAGCCGTGGGCTTCTTGTCCGCGACCGCGGGTTTCTTCTCCGCGGCGGGCTGGGGTCCGGGCACGGGCGTCCCTCAGCCCTTCTTCGTCGTCCGCCGGCGCGGGGGCGTGCGATCCGGTTCGCGCCGGATCACGCGCGGCTGCACGACCGGCCCGGGCGCGGGTTCGATGTCGCCCGGATCGCCGAACCGGAAGGGCGTGACGCGCCGAATGTCCTCCGGCATCGGAACGGCGTCGCCACTCACGAACACGATGGTGAGCGCGAACGCGCCGTTGCCGAATTGCGCGAGGCCGAGCTCCTGCATCGGCGGGTGCGGCGCCAGACCGATCTCGTTGCAGATCGCCTCGTGTTCGGGCTCGGACAGTGCCCGGTCCGGCGAGTCGTGCACGACGTAGCCAAACGTAGCCTGGGGTTGGCGCCGCAGGCTTTGGAACGTCGAACGCAAGCGCGGAAGCTCACCTTCCACGTCCTTGTTGCCCGCCCGTTCGAACGCGACATACTCCGAGGTGGCGTACTTGTCCACGAACTGCATCAGCTCGTTGTACAGCTTGCCGGCGACGAAGCGCTGGACGGCCACGTTCTCCTTCTGCGCCATGAAGGCAACGCGATGCAGGAGGGTTTCGACCTCGCGCACCGGCTCGAACGTCGCGAAGAGGATGCCGCCGTCGAAGGCCGCGTCCTCGAGCGGCGCCGGCACCCCGGGGACCGAGCGCACGTCTCCGGCCGGCGCCGCGTCGATGAGGCCGCGCAGGAGGTCGCGCAGGCGGCCGGCACGGGCGAGATCCTGGCCCGCGACCGGGGAACGGTCCCAGGTGCGCGCGAACACCAGCTGGTGCCCGGGTGAGACGCGCCGCCAATCACCGACCAGCGTCGACTGGGACTCCACCGGCGTGGTCGCGGCATCGACGTAGTGCATCACGTCGACGCGATCGAGCGTCGCCTCCTGCCGGATGACCTGGTCGTGCAGGCGCTGCGCGTCGTTGGCGTCGATGGCCGCCGCGATGAGCTTCGCTCCATCGAGGTTGCGGATCCGCAGGTGCCACGCCTGCACCGCGCGATTGACCACGGGCGCCTCGGCGCCGCAAGGCTCGCATTTCGCCTTGCGTTGCCGGCGGAACATGACCCAGTCGCGCGTGGCACGCACGCGAATGCCGTCCTCGCTTCGCACCGCGGCGTCGGGAAAGAGATAGCGCCGCGCGCGCGCCGCGAAGGCGTCGTCGAGCGTGGCCCGCGCCAGCAGCGCGATGGTGTTCAACGCGGTCACGCGCACCGGGCTCTCCGGCGCGATCGGGGCCGCGGCTTCGTGGAAGCGCGCATAGGGCGCCACCGACGGCGCGGAAGGAATCTCGACGCTCCCGGAGTCCGTGAGCCCGGCCAGCGCCTTCTCCATCCCGTCGCGGAGGTTCAACGCCGTCCGGATCTTCGAACCCACGTACGGTTGCATCGGGCCCGGGTCCACGTCGCGCTGGATTCCGAACACGGCGTCTCGGGGCGTTCCGCCCCATTGCGCCGCCCAGCTCGGGGCGACGCGGGCGTGGGGCGCCGGCTCGGGCTGGATCGAGAGCCAGCCGGTGCGCGCGTTGCCTTGCTGGCGCAGCAGGAGCGGCACGTCGATGCCGAAGGCGAACCCGATCGGCGCCAGGACGGGGCCCGCACCGCCGCTGGAGTAGGAGACCGCGCGCAGGTTGATGCGCGCCGTGGCTTTCGCGCCGAGGACGCCACCGCCCACGGCGAACAGCGATTCGATCGCGACCTTGCCACCGCCCTCGAACACCGTGCCGCGCAGCGTTTCCGGGGCGCCCGGCCGCAGCGCCGTCGGGATCACGACGCGCAGCTCCACGTTCACGGCGACCTCGTCGCCCTCGCGCTTCGCGAACGGATCCTCGGCGATTTCCAGGCGGATGTAGAGGCCCGCGGTGCCGCCGGAGGGTGCCTTCTCCTCGTCGCCTCCGGCCTCGATCGCGTCGCCGCGCAAGTTCGCGAAGAGATCGTTTCGCATCGCCTCGCGCAGCCGCTCGGCCACCGAGGGCTGGCGCAGCCGGTCGTCGGGCGCGCACGCGATCGTGATCGAAGCGCCGCCCGAGGCCAGGCGCGTGGTGTGCGCGAGCCCGCCCATCGGCCCGCGCGTGAGGCCGCCGAACAGGGAGAACTCCTCGGCGCCGGCGTCGGACGCCTCGTTGAAGAGCATCTCGCCGTCGCCCGGAGCGACGGGCGGCGCGTTGTCCACGGCGCGCGGCCGCATCGAGCGGATGAAGAGCGCCACGGATTCGGGCTCGAGCTCCGTGAACCAGTGCGCGCCCCCGGCGGCGGTCCCGGCCGCGACGATCTCGCCGTCGGGCACGAAGATCTCGACGTGCTCCTTGCGCTGCGGATCGTCGAGCCCGCGCGTAAGCGAGATGCGCTCCATGTGCTGCGCTTCCTCGACGGCATGCGGGATGTAGTCCGGCCGCGCGACGCAGAAATGCAGCACCACGCCCTCGCCGAACATGCGCTGCAGCTGGTCGTTCACCTCCGCCTTCGAAACGGCCACCGGCAGGTAGCCGGCGCTCGGCAGCTCCGCGAACCCGGAGCCGAGCAGCAGGCGGTTGGGCGTGAACGGCTGCATCTCGAGGTGCGCGTCGCCGAGCTTGCGCGACAGGAGTTCGATGCGCCGGTACGGCTCGCCGATGCTCTCGAGCACCTCGGCCCCGCGCGCGCCTTCGAGCACGCGCAGGATCTTGCGGTTGCCTTCCTCGTACCGCGCCCGGGCGTACTCGATCTCGCGCGCCGAGACCTGCAGCAGGTCGCGCAAGCGCGCGCACTCGTCGTCGTCCGGATCGAACAGCCTGACCCCCGGGCGGAACGCGCCCGAGAGCTGGCACTGGAACTGCAGGATCTGCGCGAGGAAGACGTTCCAGGGGCGCATCATCATGCGGCCCTGCCAGTAGCCGCGTGCCTGGGTGTCCATCCGCTCGCGCCGCGCGCTCCACGCGTCGCTGAAGTTCGAGGCGCCTTCGCGCACCAGCAGCCCGATCGGCACTTCGTCGCGCACGTAGAGTCCCGCGGGACTGCACCACACGCCGCACGCGAGGCCGCGCGCGCTCAGCAGCGGCGCGGTGAGCCAGGGCTCGGCGGCGAAATAGGCGGACGCGACGAGGTTGCGCTTGTGCTTCTCGCCGAACGGGACCGACGTGCTGGCCGGAAGCGTGAGCGTGATCGGCCGCAGGCGCACCACCAGGCCCTCGCGCCAGAACGGGCGCTGCGAATCGGTGACGCACGCGTCCTCGCAGAGCTTGCCGTACACGTCCTCGTTGCCGCACATGCGCTCGTACGGCCCGACCGTGATCTCGTAGATGCCGCCGTCCACGCCGCCGCCGTCCGCGGCGCGCGGTTCGCGATCGCATTCGGCGAAGGCTCCGGAGCCGCCCATGCCCGGCGCGGGCCCGGGAGGCGGCGAGGGCCGCGCCGCGGCCACGAGCTTCGCGACCTCGACTTCGATCGGGGAGGCGAGCAGCACCGTGCTGCCCGCCGGCGTGAACGCGAGCCCGGGCGTGAGCGCGAGGCGATTGCCCGAGAGTTCCACGCCGAGCCCGTGCACCACGCCCCAGCCGCCGCCCAGGTTGGAGAGCCGCACCAGCGTGCGGTGGTACTCCTGCTCGAGCGTGAGGGCGTCGGCGCGCAGGAACTTGCCGTCGAAGTAGTGCAGCCGCGTGAGCGCGGAAGCCGGATCGATCTCGGCCACGCCATCGCGGGCGGCCAGTTCGATCGTGCCCGTCGTCAGTTTGTCGCCCATGGTCAGCTCCCGGGAAGCATGGTGGAAAGTTCGGCGCCGTCGCCGTCGCGCGTGGCGGCGCCGGCGGGCGTGAAGTCGGATCCAAGCAGCGGCGTGGCGCCCGTGCCGTGCACGGTGACGCGCACGCGCACCCCCGCGGGCACGCGATCGAGCGGGATCTTCACTCGGCGCTGCGCATCGGCGTAGGTGGGCACGCCGGGCGTGAAGGCCTTCCATCCCGTGGCGGGCACGAACTCCGCCACCGAAAACGCGTTGGCTTTCACGCTCATCGGCGCGAGCGGTTTGTCGAACGCGAGCTCGACGCTCGCCCCGGCGATCGCGGCGCTCCCGGCCACGACCACCGGCCCCGCGGAGGCGCCCGGCGCGACCGCCACGCCCGCGCGCAGGAGCTGCTGCTGCAGGATGTACGTGGGCAGCAGCGTCATGCGCTGGTCCATGTCGATCGCGCCGACCGAGGCACGCCAGCCTTCGGGACCCTTGAAGATGCGCACGCCCGTGGCGCGCGCGATGACGAGGCATTCGGAGGTGTCGCCCTCGCTCGCGTCGCCGGCATCGCGGGGCGGCCACCACGCGGGATCGGGCGTCGGGTCCACGGTGTTCGCGGCCGCGCGCGCGATCACCGATTGCCACAGCGCCGACAGCGCGGCCGCCCGGTTCGCCTCCGGCAGCGCCGCGATCTCCGCACGCCGCTGCGCGAGCCAGGCATCGTCGGGGAGCGGATTGCCCGCGTCGTCGTTCAGCGGTGCGTCGAGCCCGGTGAGCAGCCGCAGCAGGTGATAGGGCGGCGGGCCCGGCGTCGGCACCGGCGGCGGCACGTTCGGGGAACGCGGCACGAGCGCGAGGTGAACCGATTCGCAAATGCGCGAGTACGCGATGTCGACGCTGTCCCCGGCGCACGGATCGGCGATCGCGGGCACCGCGCGCGACAGGCAGGTGCGGTAGCAGAGCAGCACGTCGGCGTCGAAGCGCACGTCCTCCGGATTGCGGTCCTTGAAGGCCGGATCCTTCGCGTGCTTCTCCCACCACGCCGGCAACCCGAGGCACAGCGCCTTGCCGAGGAACAGGTCGCGGCCGCGGCGGTCGTGCGCGAGGCCCGGCCCGACCTTCAGCTCGGCGTGCTCCGGATCGAACGAGACGTGATACCCATAGGCCACGCCGTAGCCGTGCAACGCGCGTGCGTGGCGGCGCTGGTGCCCGAGGTGGAAGCCCTGCTCGGCGCGAAAGTCATCGACGCCCAGCAGCATCCCGAAGTGGTAGTGGATCGCGCACTCGGGGCTGTCGGGCAGCGTGCCGCCGCAGCGTTCTTCCTCGACGCAGCCGCAGCCGGCGGCCGCGGTCATCAGGTCATTCGCACCCATCGCATCCTCCCGGTCCGCCTAGACTTCGGCGACGAAGCGCGCCGCGGCCTGCCGCCGGCGCGCATCGAGGTCCAGTTGCTCCGCGAGCCCCGCCGTGCGCTGCGTGAGCCCCGCGCGCAGCAGATCCTCGAGGCGCCGCTCGCGGCTCACCGCGTCCAGGTTCTCGGCGAGCGCCTTCTCGCGATTCACGAGGTTCGCCTGCAGGTTGGCGGGCACCGTCGCCGCGATGGCCGCGAGGTCCGCGCTCGCGCCGTCGAGGGCTTCGAGCTGGTCCCACAACGCGTCGGGCACCGCCGCGAACCACGACTGCAGCACCGGCATGGCGACCTGCGCGTCGGCCGCGGCGACCAGCGCGTCCTTCGCCGCGATCAGGTCGAACTTGGCCTTCAGCGCGGCATCGGCGGCCCACAGCTCGGCCTCGGTCTTGTCGGGATCGGCGGCGGCCTGCGCATCGAGGAGCGCCTGGTCGTAGGCGGCCCGGGTCGCGAGGGCCACCACCTGGGCGTCGTCGCGGTCCTTCAGTTTCGCGAGCGCGTTCTCGCGGTTCGTGACGCGCGCGGCATCGGCAGGACTCAGGAGCTCGTCCTTCTGCGCCGGCGTGAGCGAGGGGCGCGCCTGCGCGACGAGCGACTTCAGGACCGCGTTCGCGGCGTCGAAACGCGACGGCGCGGCGGTGAACGCGCGCAAGTCCTCGACCGCCGCATCGAAGGCGCGCTGCAGGGCCGCGGTCTTGGCCGCCGCGCGCGTCGTCTTCTCGTCCCACGTCTTGTTCACGTCGATCGCCTTGGTCGCGACGGTGGCCGCGGTCGTGGCCGTCGCGGCTCCGAGCTGGCGGCGCGCGCGCACGCGCGCGAGGAAATCCTTCGCGGGCGCGGCGTTCTTCGGGAACTCGCCTTCGACCGCCGCCTTCGCCGCGGCACCGTCGCCCGCGATCAGCGCGGTCGCGTCGGCCGGAAGGTCCTTCAGCGGCGCGGTCGTCGCCTTGTCGACCAGCGCCTGGCGCTTGTCGCTCGCGAGCTTCGCCGCGTCCCGCGCCTTCTTCGCTTCGGCGAGCCGCGGCGTGAGGTCGGCGACCTTCGCGCTCGCCTCCTGGCGCTTCGCGCGCTTGGCGCGCAGGTCCGCATCGGCCGCGACGCTCTCCGCGGCGGCCGCGCGCATCGCCATGACCGCCGTGCGCATCTCGGCCAGCAGCGGATTGCCGTCGGCGTACGTGGGAATCCCGGCGAGCGCCTTGCGCTTCGCCTCCACCTTGTCGCGTTCCGCCGCGAGCGCCTTGCCCGCGGCCGTGAACCGGTCGCTCGCGAGGCTCTCCGCGGCGCCCGCGGCATTCAGGGTCGTGCCCGCCTGCGAGAGTGCGTTGCCGAGGCGGACGGCTTCTTCGGTCCAGAATTGCACGAGTGTCGTCGGGGCAGCCATGGGTCCTCCTGTTACGGGTGTGCGTTGACGGGGGAATGCGGTGCGCGCGGCGCTTCGGGCGTGCGCTCGGGCGGATTGCCGGGATGGGCCTTGCCCGCCTTGTCGAACTCGCGCTCGATCGCGCGCAGGAAATGGCGCTGGCCGATCGCGGGCTCGCCTTCGCGCGATTCGGCGGCGGCGAAGAAGGCCGCGCCGAGGGCGGCGTTGCGGATCTGCGCGCCGGAGATCGCGTACCACTCCGCGAGGCGGGGGAGGTCCACGTCGTCGGCGAGCGGCGCGCCCTCCGGCAGGTGCAGGCGCCAGAGCCGCTCGCGCGCCTCGAGGTCGGGCTCGGGGAATTCGACGATGAACTCGAAGCGGCGCGTGAACGCGGCATCGACGCTCGCGCGCAGGTTGGTGGCGAGAACCGCCACGCCCTCGTAGCGTTCGAGGCGCTGGAGCAGGAACGCCGTCTCGAGGTTGGCATAGCGATCGTTCGAGTCCTGCACGTCGGTGCGGCGCGCGAAGAGCGCGTCGGCCTCGTCGAAGAAGAGCAACGAGCGCGAACGCTCCGCCACTTCGAACACGGCCGCGAGGTTCTTCTCCGTCTCGCCGATCCATTTCGACACCAGGCTCGCGAGGTCCACGGCGAGCAGGTCCACGCCGAGCGCCCGGGCCATCGCCTCCGCGGCGAGGGTCTTCCCGGTGCCGGGCGGGCCGTAGAAGAGAAGCCGCAGGCCGCGCCGGTCGTTGCGTCCCTGCTCGAAGCCCCAGTCGTCGAGGACCGTGAGCTGCTGGTGGATGCGCAGGACGGCTTCGGTGAGCTGGACCGAAGCGCGCCGGGGCAACAGCAGGTCCGACCACTGCGCACGCGGGATCACGCGGCGCACGCCGGGCCGCGCGTGCCAGCCCGTGCGCGAGCGCAGGCACTCGCCGATGTCGTCGAGGCCGAAGGCCGCGCCGCCTTCCTCCGCGGTGCGCTGGCGCAGCGCGAGGTCGGAGACGACGCCTCGGGCCTCTTCCGGATCGATCGGATAGCGCGCCGCGAGCACGCTCGCGCCCGCGCCGAGCTGGGGAAGCAGCGCGTCCCACATCCGGCGACGCGCAACCGCACTGAGCGGCTCGGCGCGCAGCAGGAAGATCGGAAGGTCGAGCACGGGCAATCCACGCTCCGTCGCCGCGCTCGCGAGCACCGGCAGGTCCCACGCGAGGTCGCGCCCCGGCGCGAACGGCACGGCATCGGTGACGGGATCGCCCTCGATCTCGAGCCACGGGCAAGCCCGGTGCAGGAAGGCCGCGCAGTACGCGTCGATCGCGGCGTTCGCGCGCTCGGACTCGCCCATCGCCGCCGTGAGCCCGACGCGCACGGCGCCCAGGCCCGCGGCACCCAGCACGGCGCGCAGCCGCGTGGCGCGCATCGCCGCCGACTCGCCGATCACCGCGACGAGGCAAGGCTCGCCCGCGCCCAGCGCGCGCGCGGCTTGCCGCACGTCGGGCCGCGCGAGCCACGCGTCGAGGCCCGGCACCGCGCGCAAACCCGGCAACAGCGCGGCATGGGCGAGGCGCGGCGCTCGCGCGTTCAACGCATCCCACGCGCCCGGGCCGGGGCGCAGCGTGCGGCCATGCCAGGGACCTTCGCCTTCCGTCCGAACCAGGCCGACGCGTGCGAGCGGCGAATGCACCAGCAGGTCCTCGAGCGGCTCGCGCACGGCGAGCGCACGGTCCCACACGACGGCCGGATCGGCGGCGGTGGCCGCGGGCGCCTCGTGCTCCAGCCAGTGCAGGGCGAGCGCGACCGTCGGATGGGGTTGCGCCTGCGGATGCAGCGCGCGGAAGAGCGCGGCGTAACCCTCGTGCAGTTCCGGCAGCACGGACAGGAGCACGAGGTCGGCGATGAGGTGGCCGTGCTCGACGCGCGACGCGACCTTGGCGATGCGGCTCAGCGGATGCGGCAGGTCCGCGGCCCGCGCGGCACGAATCTCCTCGCGCCATTGGGCTTCGTTGTCGTCGCGCACGCCGCGGCCCGCGGCGAAGTCGCGCGCGAACGCAAGCGCCGGTTCGAGCGCCTGCCGGTCGGCGCCGTCGAAACGCGCCGCGACGCTGCGCGCGAGCCGCAAGCCGACCGCGGCCGCTTCGTAGCGCGTGCGCCGGCGGATCGCATCGGCCACGGAGGCGGCCTGGGAACGAGTGTCACTCATAGTGGAACCTCATCACGCAGCCGAGCCAGGGGATCCAGCCCGGGTCGAGATCGAGCGCGGCACGGCGCAGGTCCGCCTCGGCGTTGTCGGCCGCGAGGTGCAGCGCGATCCAGCCGGGTGCGAACGTGAGCGTGCCGCGGCGGCGGCAGATTCTTTCCACGAGGCCCGGATCGTCTTCGGGCGCCGCGGGCAGCCGCTCGCGCAGGAGGGCCGACATCGCGCGCGCGCCGGAAAGGGCCAGCGCCTCGACGACGGGATCGGGCGCATCCGGCACGTCCTCGCCTCCGCAGAACGCACGCACGGCGGGATCCTCGCGGGGCACGCCGAAGTGCGCGACCGCCAGGCGGTGCAGCGCGCGCTGCAGGCCCTGCACGGGAAGCGATTCGCGCGCATCGAGCGCCGCCGCGCTCGCGACGAGGCCCGAAGCCTCGACGAGATTCAGCAGGAACAGCAGGCCCGCCCATTCGGTGGCGAAGGCTTCTTCGCCGCGCGGCAGCGCGGGCGCCTCGGGCATCGTGGCCTCGGACTCGGCGCGATCGGGCCCGGTCGCATCGGCGCCGGCGCTTTCGCGTTCGCCGATGGGCTCGAGCGCGGACGGTGTCTCGGCGCGCGGTGCAGGAGGTTCGACGTGGCGTGTCCATGGCGCTTCGCGCGCGTCGCCCGCCCTTCCGGAACGCGGCGCAGGCGTTTCCGCCGGCGCGATGCCGACCGGCCCGGGCGCATCGCGATCGATCGCCGCGAGCGCGGCTCGCACCGCGCGCTCCGATGCCGCCATGCCGTACGCGGCTTCCGGCTGGGCCGCGGCCGCGAGCAGCGCCGCCAGCACGGCGCGGCGCCGGCGTGCCTGCGTGGGATGCGACACGACCCACGCGCGCAGCGCGGCCGTGGTCCGGTTCGCCGCCAGCGCCGCCATGGATTCGCAAGGTTCGAGGGACTCGGACACGGCACGATGCGCGGCATGCGTGCGCGGGGAAGCGTCGAGCAGGCGATCCCACTCGGGCTCGCCGAGCGCGCCGAGCAACGCGCTCCAGGCGCCCGTGTCGCCCTCGGCGAGCAGCAGGCGCATCAACACCGGCCAGATCGCCGCGGGCTCCGAAGCCAACGCCGCCACGGCCGCGGCGAGGATGGCGGGCCGCGCCGGTTGCGCCTCGCCGCGATCGACCAGCCCGGCCTGGCGCCACGCCCAGGTGCGGCGCAAGTCGCCCGCGCTCGCGCGGTACAGGAGATCGGCCATCGCATCGGCGCGGTCGCGATAGCGCACGACGTTGCCGGAGCCTTCGTCGCGCAGTGCCGCGAGCACGTGCGCGGCCAGGCTCGCGCGCCAGGCCTCGAGGGCTTCCCCGCGGCCGGCATCCTCGCCGAGGCGCGCGCGCAGCTTGAGCAGGCGGATGCACACGAGTTCTTCGTCCGCGACGTTTGCACCGAGGCCCGCGTCGAGGTCCACGTCGCCCAGCGCCGCGTTCCACGCCGAGAGCTCCTCGCCGCGCAACGGCCGTTCCGCGTGGTAACGCGTGCGCCAGCGGCGAATGGCGATCGCGGTCATGCGAATCCTTCGCGCGGCGCGAGCGCGGGGCGGCCGACGAGATAGCCCTTGCCGAGCACCGCGTCGCCCAGCACCAGCCGGTCGAACGCGGAACCGCGCCCGATCACCGACGCGAGGCCCACGTGCAGGCCGACGCCCACGCGCGTGCCGGCTTCGACCGTGCACAGGTCGAACATCGTGTGCGCGGGCTTGTGCGTCTCGATCAGCCGCCGCAGACAGGCGAGGCGTTCCTCGCCGAGGTTGGCCACGACGAGCACGCTGAAGCGGTGCGCGAAATCGTCGAACGCTTCGCCGCCCGCGGCCGCCGCCGACGATTCCCCGTCGCGGCCGATGCTGCCGCCCACGCGGAACCCGGAGCCCAGCACCGAACGCGACCGCACGCCCTCGGCATGGCCCGCCACGCCGCCGCCCCGCAGGCGGAACTTCTCCACCACGATCACCTTCGCGCCGGTGAGGATCTCGACCATCCGCACGATCCCGCGGGGCGTGCCGCGGATGCGCCAGAGCGCGCCGATCTCGCCGATCATCTCGCGGCGCGCTCGCTCGCTCCAGCACGGATCCATCGCGAGGCCCATGAAGCTCGCGAGCCACGGCAGCGCTCCGCCGGGGGCGATGCGCGGGTCGAGCAGGCGGTGGCGGCCGTCCGCGACCTCGCCCCATTCGGTGAGCGTCGCGGCGAGCGGCATCAGGTAGCGAGCGAGGAAATCGCGCGCATGCGGGTCGCGCCACAGGGTTCGCGGCAACTGGCGCACGAGGTCGTGGCGCGGATACTCGACGCGCGCGGAGCGCAGCTTCGGCGTCTTCCCCGGCGTGCCGTGCAACTCGAACACGATCCAGAGGTAGCGCCCGGCGGGCGCGATGACCGGCGCCTCGTAGTGCGCGAACCCGTCCGCGATGGGCGGCGCGAGCGGGCGCCGCGAAGGATCGCGCGCGACCGGCTGCGCCTGCGGCGCGCGCAGGTCCCAGGCGAGCGTCGAAGGCAGCGGTGTCGTCTCCGGCAGCGGGATGGCGGCGACCCCGAGGCCCGCGGGCGGCGTGCGCGCGATCGGGTCGCCGTACTCGAGGTCGTCGCGCGTGAAGCAACGCAGCGCGATGCGC
Organism: Betaproteobacteria bacterium GR16-43; assembly: GCA_001953215.1. Taxonomy (GTDB): domain Bacteria; phylum Pseudomonadota; class Gammaproteobacteria; order Burkholderiales; family Usitatibacteraceae; genus Usitatibacter. The sequence goes on along the minus strand of CP019169.1, from coordinate 1,251,860 downwards.
GTGCCTTCGGGAATGCAGGCTTCGAGGACGATGCGCCCCCACTCGGTCTGGTCGTGCCCCGAATCGAGCGCGTAGCCGAACACGGTGCCGTTCTCCAGGAAACGCGTGCGCGCCGGCGCGGCGTGGCGCAGTCCGCGCGCCGTCCAATAGGCCACGCGCCCGTCGGGCATCCGCGCGATGCCGCGTCCGTCGTAGCCCGGGGCCTGCAGGCCGGCGGTCGGCTTGAACGTGCGCCCGAGGAGGTCGCGCCGCGCGAAATCCTCGCCAGGCCGGCGCGCGAACACGAAGGGCCAGCCGAACCCGGCGTCGTGTTCGCCGATGAGGAAATCGGTGCAGAAGGGCAGGTCGAAGCCCAGCGTCGGCTCGTCGATGCAGGCCACGCGCGCGTTCGCCGTTCCGGCCGCGAGCAATACGAAGATGCGGGGCTCGCCGCACCCGGAGGCCGCGACGTCCAGGCGCGAGGCCCCGTCGAGCGCGGGGGGCAGTGCGAACTCGCTCGAGGCTTCGCACGGGCCCACGCTCTTCCAGGCGCGCGCCGCGCCGGCGCCGAGCAGCACGTACACACGGCCTTCCGCGTACGCGAGGTCGCGCGGGGGCGATGGAAGCGCCACGTACCGCGCGACTTCGCGCTGCCAGATGTCCACCAGCCAGAGTGCGGGCGCGGCGGGATCGGCATCGGCGACATACAGATAGTCGGCCTCGTCGCACGCGAGCGCGACCGGGCGCACGCGCGGGGCCGGCGGCGCGCCGAAGGCACCGCCTTCGGCGGGGACCTCGGCGACCTGGAACGCATGCGGCGTATCGGCCTGCACGTTCAGCACCGTCTGCTTGCCCCACAACACGTACTCGATCGATCCCGCATCGGGATCCGGATGGAAGACGCGACAGTGGCGATCGACGGCGAGGCCCGCGAACCCGCCCGCGAACGGCGTCATGTCGCCCGCGACGGGCGCGGCCAGCTCGCGCGGCGCCAGCGTGACCAGGCCACGATCGAGCGTCGCATCCACGAAGCCCGCGCGCAGCCACGGCTCGGCGCCGCGAATCAGCAGGGTTCCGGAGTCGGGCACGTTGCGCATGGTCAGCACTGGTCCCGCAGCACGGGAATCGGCACGGGCTTGCCGGGCGGCGGTGCCACGTCTCGGCCCGGGGGCGGCACGGGCGTGGCCGCGTCGACGATCGCGATCGCCGCGACCTCGGGCACTTCCCAGGACTCGAGCACGACCGCCGCCGTTTCGTTCCACGTGGTCCCGCTCTCGCCCGCGAGGCGCAGCACCTCCACGTACTCGACGCCTTCGACCTGCATCGCCACGCCTTCCAGTTCGCGCGCAAGCACGCGGCGGCCGAGCGGCCAGCCTTCGCCGTCGGGCCCCTGCGGCGGCAGCGGCGCGAGGTACTGGCGCAGCACGAGCTCGACCCAGTCGCGCACCGCGTCCAGGCCGAAGCCCGCCTTCACCTGCACCGAGAGCGAGATGGCGATGCGCCGGTAGGTGGGCGGGATCACGTAGAGCTCGGTCGTCACCAGGCGCTTCGTGTCGAGCCACTGGCATACGCGCTTCAACTGGTAAGCATCGGGGCGTGGCGCATTGGGATGTTGCGGGTCGCGCGCGGGCCACACGACCACGCTCACCACGCCGGCACGCGGCGAGGAGAGGTCCGGCGCGTGGAAGAGCGGCATGCACTCGGCGCGGCCGACCTCCACGCCGGGCGTCATCTTCGCGAGCTCGCTGAAATCGTCGCGCGTCACGGCGCGGCTGCGACGCCGCACTTCGCCCGGGATGCGCTTCAACCCGTCCTCGATGCTCTCGCTCGCCATGCCGCCCTCGGCGGGGAACGGGTTGGAGACCTTGACCGCATCGGCGTTGCGCGCGGGCGCCCCGGCGGGTGGCGCGATCAGGTCGCCCACCTTCGAGATCGCGTCCGCGGGCACGTTACCCTCGGCGCCGCCGCCGTGGCGATAGCCGGTGACGCGTACCCGCTCGCCGATCTGCGGGAAGCGCTCGCCGAAGCGCACGGTCCCGGCTTCGGCGTCGACCGTGAAATGGCGGTCGCCCTCGCCGCTCGCATCGAGGTCGTCGCGCTGGGCCCAGGCTTTCCACACGCCGCCTTCCTGGACTTCCAGCCGAACCTTGTGGAGCGGATCGAGCAGCACGGGCCGGTTGGCGAGCGCGAAGACCTGGCCCGGCTGGCCGTTGCCGCCGCCCAGCAGCTCCGGTCTCGCCTGGACCGACTGCACGACCTCGAGCGCGTTCACGCAGATGAGCCGGGCCTCGCCGATGCGGCTCTCGTCGCTGCGCCACGCGCGCAGCCAGAACCACAGGCGCTCCGCGCGCTTGTCGTCGAGCAGCGGCGGATAGTCGCCGGTGCCCGCGAGCCCGGGCGCGACGACGGGCACGCCGACGTCGTCCAGCTTCGCCGGAAGCTCGAGGCGCACGACGCCTTCCTCGACGAAGCCCGCGGTCGAGTCGCCCGCGACGCGCAACGGCAGGTAGCGCGGGCCGCCGTCCGGCCCGGGGTCGCGCGCCGAGATGCGCCATTCGAGCGCCGGCCCGGTGCGCACACCCGGGCCCGGGCACGGGACGACCTCGCTCAGCCGCGGCGTGCGGGCCGAAGGCGAGAAGCCCACGCTCACGCTCATCGCACCGGCCGGCGCGGGTTCGACGCCCTCTTCCTTCAGCACCGCGATCCACACGCTGCGATCGACCACGTTGGCGAAGTCCACGGGCGGCGAGGTGCCGTCGGCTTCGAGGAGCACGCTGCGGTAGGTGGCGACCTCCTCCAGCTTCGCGCCGGCTTCGGCGACCGCGTCGATCGTGCCCTGCACCACGGCGTGCAACTCGGGCTCGCTGCCGGCGAGCGGCATGGTGTCGGGCTGGCGCGCGACCGCGATGCATGCGATCGGCCAGACCTGCGTGTCGCATTCGACGGTGAACGGCACCTTCCCCGCCTTCACCTGGTCGCCGGCGTAGGCCCGGGCACCGGCGGGCAGTTTCGTGGTGCAGCGCACGAGCGCGCGCGCGGGCACGGCGGGCCGCAGCGGCAGGTCGAGCAACTGGAGGAACGCGACCTGGGTGGCTTCCGGGATCTGGTTGAAGCGGAACTGCAAGCCTTCCCCGAGATAGGCGAAGAGCTCGAGCAGCGTGATCGCCGGGTCGCTGCGGTTGAAGTCCGTCCACTCCGGGTTGAAGACCGGAATGCGGTTCACCAGCTCGTTTCGCAGCTGGTCGAAGGTACGGTCGTCGAGGACGGGCGCGATGAGGGGCATGGATCAGCTCACGCGAGGTAGAACGGATAGACGAGCGAATCGCGCCGCCCGCCGAACAGGTGCGCGTACCGGACCTCGATCATCACCAGCGCCGGATTCGCCGCGTCCGGCGCCACGTCGACCTCCGACACGGCGATGCGAGGCTCCCAATCCTTCAGCGCGCGCGTCGCCTCGCGCTCGATCTGCGCGCGCGTCGCGGCGTTGTTCGGCTGCATCAGGAAGCGCCGCAGCCCGCAGCCGAACTCCGGCAGCATCACGCGCTCGCCCGGCTCGGTGTCGAGGATGATGAAGATCGACTGGCGCACCTTCTCCGGCCCGGCGGCGCGCGCCATGCGCCCGGCTTCGTCGGGAGCGAGCGGCATGCCGACGCCGCGGCCCAGCAGGTCGAGCATCAGGCTCGCGTTCATCCGCGTCCCCCGGCGGCGAGACGCCACTGCGCTTCGCGGTGCCGTTCGTATTCGAGGTCCTCGCGATAGCCCAGGCCCGCGGGCGCGTCCTCGGGCTTGTCGGGCAGCGCCGCGGCATCGGCGAACGCGACGGCCAGCCCCGCGAGGCCGAGGTCGCGCACGTCGGCGACCGTCGGGCCGTCGCCCAGGTGCGTGTCGTCGTCGATGCCGTCCTTCACGCGCCCGGCGATCGCGTCGAGGAGGTCGTTCGCCGGCTGCGGCACGCCCCCGACGGAAACGGCGAAGTCGGCGGCGAGGTCCACGCCCGGCGGCGTGGCGGCGAGCGCGGCGTCGAGGCCCGCGCTCACGCTCACCTGCGGCGTGATGCAGAAGCGCAGCGCGAGCAGGAACCACAGGTTGAAGATCAGCACCACGATCGGCAGGAAGATGTTGAGCAGGAAGAGCGCGACGATGGTGATGAGCGGGATCGAGAAGAAGCAGATCGCCGGGCCGCCGGGCACGCTCGGCGTCGGAATGCCCGCCAGGATGTTGGGCGAGAGGTGCTGCGGCTGGACGAACTTGACCGGCGAGAGCTTGCCGCGCGGGCGCGCGGCCACCTGCGCGGCCAGCTCGCCCAGGTCGGGCATCTGGATCGTGACCGGGCGCTGCGCCGTGCCGAGCAGGTCGAACGGCGGCGCGAGGCGATACGGCTCGGTCGGCGCGCTCCACGTGACTTCGCCGCAGCAGTCGGGCGCGCCTTCCGGGCGCGGATGCTCCGGGTCGTGCCGCCGGACGAAGCAGCGGATCTCGTAGGTGCTCTGGTCGTCGAGGCGCGCGTGGCCCTCGGCGTCGTGGTCGCCGAAGACGGTCGGCACGACGCCGAAATAGATCGTGCGCCCCGCCGCGTCGTGGTCCTTGAGGCGCGGGTCGGGCACGAGGGGCACGAGCGCGAAGAACGCCTCGCCGCGCGCGTGCGTCGTGTCGGAGAGTTCCTCGGGGCCCTGCAGCGTGGTCCAGCGCGGGCGCGGGTCGAACGCGGGACCCGGCAACCAGGCCTGCACCTGGCCGTCGAGGTTCTGCGCCACGAACCACTCGCGCAGTTGCGCGCGCTTCGCGCCGACCGCGCGGCGTTGCGCGTCGAGGTACGCGTCCCAGCTCGCGGCGCCCGCGCCGAGGCGCAGCGTTTCGCGTCGCGCGACGCGTGCGGCTTCTTCGCGTTGCCGGCGAAGGAGGTCCGCGGCGCGCGGGGTCACGGCCCCGGGTGCGGGCTGCGCGAGCGTCTCCAGCACCGCGAGGTCGGCCTCCATCTCCTGCAGCTTCGCGGAACGCGTGGCGGCTTCGGGCGCGAGGCTCGCCGGGACCGTGACCTTGCGGCGGCGCACGACGAAGCCCGCCTGGCAGGCTTCGTCGCGGGGCACCGTGGGGAAGCCCGGAATGTCGCAGTGCAGCTCGCACACCACGAGGTAGTGCCGGTCGTGCGCGGGCAGGAAGAGCTTGCGCAGCGCGCTCGGCGCGGCGCGCACGCGCGCGAGCTTCGCGCCGGCGGCGGCCGCCTGCTGGGCGAGCGGGCCGGCGATCACCTGCGGGCCGAGCGGGACCGCGAGGACCGGGGGCCGGAAGACGTTCAGCACCGCGGCGAGGCGCGCGGTCCACGTGGTCGCCACGCCGGCCGCATCGAGGCGCGAGACGACGTCGACCTGCGCGTCGTACACGAGCGAATGCTGCGGCTGCGCGAGGAAGCGCTCGACGAAGTCGTCGCCGGAGAACTTCTGCAGCACGGGCGCGGAGCCGCGGCCGTCCTCGGGACGCGCGGCGCGCGCCCAGCGGTACCAGGGCGCCACCAGCTTCCACGGATGCGCGCGGCTCACCACACGTTCCCCGCGCCCGGCGTGTAGCTCGACGACACGACCGAGTTGGTGATGAGCGTCGTGCACTTCACCACGGCGTCGCACTTCACCATCGGCGCCTTGAGGTTGATGACCGGCGCGGTCACGTCCACCGAGGCGTTGGCCGTGATGGTGACCTGGCCCGCGGCGTTCATCTTGATCACGCAGCCGTTGCTGTGCTTCAGCTGCACTTCCTGCGCCGAGTCGTCGAGCACGAGCTTGTGGCCGCTGTCCATCGAGATCGTCACCTTCGCCGATCCCTGCGTGTCGTCGAACTGCAGCATGCTCTTCGCGCGCGACTTGAGCGTGCGCTTGTTGTTGGCACTCTCCGCGGACACCGGCAGCGACGCCTTGCCGTTCCAGGCCGCGCCGACGATGTACGGGCGCGCGGGGTCGCCGGCCTCGAAGCCCACCACGACCTGGCTGTCCACCTCGGGCAGGATCTCGAGGCCCTGGTCCTTGTCCGCGTAGGGCGACAGCAGCGTGGCCCAGGCCGTCACCGACGCAGCCTCGGAACCGAGCCCGGGAAACTTCACCTTGATGCGGCCGCGCCCGTCGGGATCGACGAGGTCGACCACGAGCGCGGGATAGAGCCCGTACCAGCGGGCGCGCTCCAGGGCGCGATCCAGCTCGCGGTCCAGGCCCGGGCCGCTCACGACGCACTCCCGATCCAGGCGCGTTCCGCCTCGAAGTGCGTGCGGTAGCCGTCCTGCGTGTCGTAGCAATGCGTGACGTGCGTCACGTAATAGCCGTCGCCCTCGAACATCTTCCCCACGCGCTCGAGCTTGACCACGCTGCCCACCGCGAGGGTCGGCGTGCCGAGGGTGATGCCGCGCACGCACACGAAGCGCCGCGCCCGCGCCAGCAGCTCCGCGCGCGCCCAGGCGGTGGCCTGCTCTCCGGCGAGCGGCACGTCGCGGACGCGAAACGTGGGGCGCTCCCCGAACGCGTCACTGAGCACGTCGATGCCGCTGCGCCCGCCCGAGGCTTCGGAGGACACCGCGCTCGAGGAGGCTTCTTCCGCGATCGATTCCTTCGCCTCGTCGTCGTAGCCGGAGACGTTCTGCTTCGTGCGCTGGTGGGCCAGGTCGGCGCGCACCTCGACGGCGAGGAGGTCGTTGCCCTGGATCAGCGTGACGCGCCCCGCGTTCGCGCCGCGCTTGTCGCGCGCGGCCACGTGCAGCGTGTCGTCCTCGATCCACACGTCGGCCGCGAGCCGGCGCGCGCGTTCGCGCAGGAACGCGAGGTCGCTCTGGTTCCACTGCTGCACCATCTTGTACGTGGGCCCGTCGACGTCGGCCTGCGCGCTGATGCCGTGCTGGTTCGCGATCTCGCGGGCGAGGTCGGCCTCGCTCACGTCCTCGTAGGTCTTGAAGCGCCGCGTCATGCGCAGGTCCATCAGCTTGTCCTCGGCGAACACGCGCACCTCGGGGTCGCGGCCGTGCTGCATCGCGAGCTCGAGCGCGCTCACCTTGCCGGCGAACACCGTGCGCGAGGTGCTCCTCGGGCCCATCGCCACTTCCAGGCGCGTGCCGAAATCGAGGATGTCGCCATCGAGGTAGAGCGGCTGCTCGTCGCGCTCGCCCGCCTTCGGGCCGATGGCGCCCAGCGTGCAACGCAGGCGCTTCAACCCGGCGACGTCCTCCTCGATCTCGAGGCAGAGCACGTCGCGGCCGAGCTCGTGGCGTTCTCTCCCGCCGACGTGGAACGCCGGGACGGTGCTCTCGTACAGCGGCTCGCGCGTATCGGGCACGGCTCAGTCGTCCCGGTCGAGCGTGTGCGTGCGCGCGTGGTCCCACGCGTGGTTGCGCGCGAGCTGCAGGTAGCGCTGCAGTTCGTGCGCGGCCGGCAGGGGCCGCTTCTGCGCGGATTCTTGCGCCGCCGTGGCACGCGGTTCGACGCTCACGTCGGCTTGCACGTCTTCGATGTGGATGGGCATGGCTTCAGTCTCCTCGCGGACGCCGGTTCGGGGGACCGCAGTCGCAATGGCAGGGATCGACCGGGCGCGTGCGGCCGGGCGCGTGCGGCCCGCCCGAGGCGCGAGGCTGCAAGGCCTGCCAGCCGGGGACGGTCGGGTCGGGGGTTCGCGGCGCGCGTTCGCCGGCCTGGCCGCGCAACGGACGCAGCGGAACGCCGCCGCCATAGGCTCGCGGTACGGCGGCCGGCTCGGGTGGCAGGCCGAACGCGGTGAACGTGGCATCGAGCGCGCTTTGCTGCGCGCCCTGTCGGACTTGCGCGATGGCACCCGCGACGCCGCCGCGTTGCGCGACCGCCTGCCCGGAGCGCACCGCATCGGGCCGGGCGCCGCTCGCGGGCGCGGCAGGCGCAGCCGCGGCGGGCGTGGCCGGCAGCGCACCCGCGCCGACCAACGGCAATTGCGCGGCGACGCGCGCGGGATCGCTCCCCGCGCCTTGCAATCCCGAAGCTCCGCCGCCACCGGTGCGCAGCGACGCGGGCAGGGCGACCTCGATGCCCGGGGGCAGCGCGAGCGGATTGGCGATGTCCTTCGCGAGCGCGCGCCAGGCCGAAGGATCGAGCCCGTTGCGCGCGGCGAGCTGTTGCAGGCTCTCGCCCGGCATCGCCTGCGCGACCTTCGCCGTGGCGTCGCGGCCCCCGCGCGTGCCGGGCGCGCCCGGGGGCGATTGCGTGGCGCCCGGCGGTGAGCCGGCACGGCCGGCCGCGTTGCCCGCCGCGGCGCCGGCACCCGGCCCGGCCTGCGACGCCTGGTAGCGATAGCTCGGATCCTGGCCGCGGATCGACACGGCGACTTTCGCGCGCAACGGCGTGCCGTCCGCGGAGAAGAGGTCGAGGTCGGTGTTGGCGCTTTCCATCACGCCCTGCACGAGGAACGTTCCCCACTTGAACTGCACGCGCGGCGGCGTCTGCTCCGAAGGCGCGCTGCCGCGCGGACGCACGAACTTCTCGACCATCTGCGTCTTGCGCGTGACGGGCACGGGTTCCTCCGTCGTGCCTTCGTCGGCCGTGTCGAACACGAGGTCGAAGCTCACCTGGATCTCGCCGGCGCCGGGGCGCTGGCGCGCCTGGCTGCCGGCCTGGTGGCCGCCCGCCGAGCGGTTGCTGATCGCCACGCGCAGCGATGTCGGATTGAACTGCACGTCGACTTGCGTCCCGCCGACTTCATCGCTGCTGTCGCCGCTCTTCAGCTCGCAGAGTTGCGCCTTCACGAGCGTCGTCATGGGGTCACCCCGCCGGGTGCCAGCAGGTGCAGGCCTTCGTGCGCGATGTGCAGCTCCTCGATCGCGATCTCGCCCGTCCGGCCGTTCAGGTCGGGGCCCTTCACCTTGGCGGGCAGCCCGCGCTCGAACACCCAGGTGGCGCGCACCGTGTTGTCGGCGCTCTTCACGTGCACGCAGCCGTCGTAGCGCACGATCGGGCGCTCCCCGCTCACGATCGATTGCATCCAGCGCCACAACCGCGCATCGGCCTTGCTGGCCGCGCCCGCCTCGAAGAACATGCCGCGCTTCAGGACGAGCGGCTGCAGCTTCAGGCGGCCCGCGCGACGGATCACGCCGTCGTTGCGCCCGCCCTCGTGGTATTCCTGCACGTCCATCTCGATGTCCAGGCCGCTGCATTCCTGGAAGCCGCCGTTGCCGATCACCTCGCGTGAACTCGGCGCGGCGGGCGCGTCGGTCGAGCCCGGCGCTTGCTGCGTGCCGGCGACGACGGCGGCCGCGCGGATCAGCGTGACCTCGAAGCGGAAGGCGGGAAGCATCAGCGAATCCACGCTCATTCCTCCAGGGTGAGGGTGCCGTCGCCCTCGCGCCGCAGGCGCAGGACGATGAACTCGATCGGCTCGGCCGGCGCGACGCCGATCTCCACGACCAGCTCGCCGCGGTCGAGGAGCACGCGGTCTTCCCGCACGCGCACGAAGAACGACTCGGATTCCGTCGCGCCCGCGAAGGCGCCCACGCGGAACAGCCGGCGCAGCAGGTTCTCGATGGCGATGCGCAGGTCGCGCCACAGCTCCGGCCCGTTGGGCTCGAACACGGCCCACTGCGTCTCGCGCAGCAACGTGCGGCGCAGCATCAGCACGAGGCGGCGCACCGAGAGCTGGCGCCACCGCGGGTCGCGCGAGAGCGTGCGCGCCGAGACGAGGTGGATGCCGTCGGTCTCGCGCACGAAGCAGTTCAGGCCCTGCGGATGGAACGCGTCCTCGCGCCCGGGCGGGACCTTCTCCGCGAGATCGACGATCGAAGCCGCGATCTCGTTGGCCGGGCCGAACTGGATGCCGCGCGCGAGCTCCTTGCGCGCCACGATGCCCGCGGCCACCGCGCTGGGGGTGAGCGCGCGTGCCCGACGGCCGGAATCGTCGCCGCTGCCGAGCAACCGGCGCGAGGCGACGAGCCAGGGGTGGTAGGCCGCGCACCACGAGGAATCGAAGCGCGAACGCCAGCGCTCGGCCTGCCCCTGCGAGAGGCCGGGCGGGACGTCGATGAGCGCGATGAGGTCCTGGTTCCGGTCGTCCTCGCAGTACGCCACGATCGCGGACTGCAGCTCCGCGATGCGCGCGAGGTCGGCCGAGGTGCGCGGGTCGAGGATCAATCCGGTCAGCGCCGAGGCCGGCGTGGCGTCGGCCCGCAGCTCCGCTTGCGCGTGGACGCAGGGGCCGAACGCGTTGCCCGCCTGGTCGATGCGCGTCTCGACGTCGTACGCGTCGCGCGCCCATTGCGCGGGCACGTAGAGGTCGGGCACCACCAGGTGCGTCACGTCGTCGAGGCCCGCGAGCGCCGTGATGCCCTCGCCGGGAGCGTCGTCGGCGAAGGACCACAGCGGATCGAAGAAATCCTCCGGGACGATCGGGGCGTAGGCGTCGTTGCCGCCGGCGAACGCGCCGGAGCGCGCGCGCAGCGATTCGACCGCGAGGCTCGCGGGGACGACTTCCCCTTGCGACCACGCGTAGTGGGGCCAGACCAGGCGCGATTCGTCGCACAGCACGCTCGCGAGCGAACGCGGATGGTCCGGATGCAGCGCGAGGCCCTCGAAGGTCTCGGCGTTGCCCGCGCCGTCCTTCACCGAGATCCACGCTTCCACGATGTCGGCGCGGACCGGGACGAACGGCAGCGGCGAGTCGAACGCGAGGCGCCAGCGTGAGACGGGCTGCATCGGGTCGCGCAACTGCTCCTGCCCGCGGACGAACGCGCCGTGGCGCTCGCCGTGCGCCCCGGAGAACCGCAGGAACGTCCCCACCGGGGCGCTCGCGGGACGGTCGACGGTGAGCGCATCGCCGCCGGACGGAGCGAAGCCCAGCGCGCGCGGCGTGAAGCCCATCTCGACGTGCATCGCGTTGCCCCACGCGCCCTCGTCGCGCGCGAGGAAGCCGAGCGGCACGGTGCACAGGCCGCGCACTTCGCCTTGCGCCAGGTCCTCGAGGTGGGCGGGAACCCCCGGAAGCGCGGGAGACGCGCGGCGCGACACGATGCGCACGATGCAAGCGCGGCGCCCGCCCTGCTCGAAGTAGCTCGCGACCGCGTGGGCGAGCAGGCCCGGACCCTCGAACGCACCATAGAGGCGGCGATACTCGTCGAAGCTTCGCACCGCGACCGCGACGCTGCGCCGCCGCGCGCGCTGCGGCGACATCATCGCGTAGCCGCCCGGGTTGCGTTCGTCCACCACCGGCACGTAGGCGGGCCCGCGCGGGGCCACGCCGACGAACGCGCACTGGTCCATGCGCTGCGCGTCGAGCCGCGGCGCGACGTAGTCGGGCCGCGGATAGATGCCGGGAGCGCCGAGCGGGATGCGGGCGGAGGCTAGCATCGGCTACTCGTAGGTGATGCCTTCGTGCACGAGGTGCAGCTCCTCCATCGCGACCTCGCCACCGCCCTTGGCCGCGAGCGTGGGGCCGACCCACTTCTTCGGCTGCGCGTTCAACAACCGGAAGGTCGCCACCTCCTTGCGGGCCTCGTCGAGCAGCTTGATCGTCACCTGCTTGGGCAGGTAGCGGCCGTCCTGGGACACTTCCTTGAGCCACTGGAAGATCTTCACCGAGCCCACCAGGCCGCGCTTCAACGTGACGTCTTCCTGCTTGAACGTGTTGGCGACCTTGCGCGGCGTATTGAGCCTCTCGTTGCCGTTGCGGTAGTCCGCGTAGTTCAGCTCGCGCCCGAGGCCGCTCACGTCGGAGAAGCCGCCGACCAGCTTGGCCTCGGGATCGTTGGCGTCCTCCAGCGAGACCAGGAAGTTGAAGGCACCGTAGGGGTTGTCGCGTTTCTCAGCCATTGCTGTCTCCTGTCATGGGCTCACACCTTGGAATCGGCCGTCCACTGGCCGATGCGGAAGATCACGAACTCGGCGGGCCGCGACGGCGCCACGCCGACGAGGCAGATCATCCTTCCGTTGTCGAGGTCGTTCTGGAGCATCGTGGTGCGGTCGCAGCGCACGAAGTACGCCTGCTCCGGCTTCTCGCCGATCAGCGCGTCGTCGCGCCACATCACCATGAGGAAGTCCTCGATCGTGTTCTTGATGTTCTTCCACAGGCGCTCGTTGTTAGGCTCGAAGACCGCCCACTGCGTGGCCTTGTCCAGCGAGTGCTCGAGGTAGATGAAGATCCGGCGGACGTTCACGTATTTCCATTCCGGGTCCGAGCTCATGGTGCGGGCGCCCCACACGCGGCTGCCGCGGCCCTCGAAGAAACGCAGGCAGTTCACGCCCTCGGGGTTCAGCACGTCCTGGCGCGCCTTGTTGATGTTGATCTCGAACTTCGTGAGGCCGCGCACCACCTCGTTGGCGGGCGCCTTGTGGACGCCGCGCTCGATGTCGCTGCGCGCATAGATGCCGGTCACGAAACCGGAAGGCGGCAGCAGCAGCTTCCTCGGCGGCACCCCGGGCGAGGCCGGGAACAGCGGGTCGAGGATCTCGACCCACGGGTGGTAGAGCGCCGCGTACTTGCTGTCGAACTTGCCGCGGAATTCGCGGATCTCGTTGATCGAGCTGTTGGGCGGCCCGTCGACCACCGCGATGCGGTAGCGCAGCAGCTCCGCGTGGGTGATCAACGCATCGGCCGCGCCCTTCACCGAGTCGGGGTCGGGCATCGCGCCCATGTCGGGCATCGCGACGATGGCGATGTCGTCGATCTCGCCCAGCGCGGCGAGTCCCGTCGCCTTCACCTCGGAGTGGTCGGGATCGGCTTCCTTGCCCGCGAAGTCCGCCACACCGGGCTGGACGCCGTCGTCGCCGCCGGCCAGGCGCTTCTGCGGAGCGGCGCGCAGCCCCGCCATCAGCCTCGCGGGCGCGAAGTCGTCCGCCGGCGTCCACCGCAATCCGACGACGGCATTCTCGTCTTCGGGGTCGTTCATCTCCAGGATCTTGCCGATGTAGCGCCGCTGTTGCGGCACGTCGGCCGCGGAGAGCTCGGTGTACGAATCGCGCCGCCCGCCGGTCGAGTACACGTCCACCGTCATCTCCACGATGTAGACGTGCATGTTGGGCAGGTCGTCGGGCAGCGGCCCGACCACACCGGCGCTGTTGACGAAGGTCTGGCGCCCGTTGTTGTCGCGCTTCACCACGTAGAGGTTGGCTTCGTTGAGCGGGTCGTTGCCCTTCGGCAGGACGGCCGGCGCCACGGGCGGCACCGGGCGCACCAGCTCGACCACCGTGCCTTCCGTCGCGCGCTTCACCTGCACGCCCCACGTGTCCCGGTGCAGGATGTCGTTCGGATCCGCGTCCCACTTGAACGCGAGGTTCTTGCTGCGCACCACGCGCGTGTCGACCAGGACGTTGCCGAACGCGCCCGGCCAGCGCGCGTGCCACGTCGCGGTGCCGTTCGAGGTCGGGACGTCGACGCGCGCCGCATGCGCCGCCGCGGTCGCCGGGTCGCTGAAGACCCGGGAGATGTAGACCCGCCGGCCGCCGTTGGTGAAGAACGCGCGCACGGCGTGGGCGAGGTAGTTCGTGTACTCGGCACCCGCGAACTCGAGCGGCTCGATGCCGCCGTAGACGCGCTCGAATTCGGTGAACGAGGTGATCAGGCGCGGCTCCGTGGTGCCCGGGCCGCCCGGGTACTGCACGGGGCCGAAGCGCGCGAGCCCCGCGTAACCCGTGGTGGAGGTCGCGACGCCTTCGATCGACTTCGACCGGAAGCTCACCTCCTCGACATATACGCCTGGCGAAAGATACTCGGGCATCGAAGTCTCCTTTGCGGTTCGTCTCGAAACTCAGGGGAACAGAAGCGTGGCGGCGGCCCCGCCGGTCGTATGGCCCAGGCGCACGGAGATCGCCTTGTCGGCCCGTTGCGTGCACGCGGCGGGAATGCCGTCGCCGCGCAACACGGCATCGGGCACCGTGGCGAGCGCGGCCTCCTCGAGGTAGAGCCCGTCGAGCGGATCGGCGGGATCCACGGGCGGCGCCGGCGGCGGGAAGAACGCCCACAGCCGGACGTCGACCGGATCGGTGAGCGCGGCCGCGGCCTGCAGGCGCGCGCCGAGCGCGAGGAGGAATTCGCCGCGATCGTCGCCGTGGCCGCAGGCGACCACGTTCGCCGGAGCGAACACGAGCGTCGTCGCGGGCGCGGTCGCGAAGACGCGTGCCCAGCGGATCGGCACCGCGGTGTCGGGGTCCGGGCCGCGCAGCACGCGGCCGCGGATCGCGGTGCCCGTCGAGGGCAGCGCATAGGTGGCGCCGGGCCAGAGCCACGGCGGGCGGATGTTGGAAGGAGCGGCGTCCGGTTGTCCGTTCGCGAAGGCGAGGTCGAAGCGCATCCGGCGCGCGACGTGCGTGCGGTCGCGCGACTCGATGCGCACGATCCAGCGCCGGTCGAGCGCGGCGTCGACGGTCCGGTCCACGAGCTTTCGCACGCGGGCCGCGTAGCGCAGGGCATGCCGCGCCGGGCCGTGCGCCTCGAACGGCAGGTCGACGCGATACGGCCCGATGGACTCCAGCGTGACGCGGGCGACACCGGGCGTCTCCATGCCCGTGAGCGCGTCGACCAGCGAGAGGCCGAGCGCCAGCCGGTGGCGAAGCTCGCCGGCGGCGACCGTGTCGTCGAGGTCGAGCGCGGCGCTCATCCGGTGACCCGCAAGGGAAAGCGCGCGTCGGTGACCGGCGGGATCGGCCGCGCTTCGCGGGTGTCGAGGCGCACCACGCGCGCGACATACGGCACCGTGAGCCGGTACTTCGTCGGCAGCGAATCGAAGGTGCGCATCAGGGCCTCGGTCGAGATTTCCTCGAGCAGGACCTGCACCGCCTCGGCGGGCCCCGCCTGCGGCTCGCCTGCCGGGACCGAGGGCGCGTACAGCAGCGCGCCGGCGAGCGTCGGCGTGTATTCGAGCGCCTGCATCGTGCGGCCGAGGATGAGATGCTCGTGCTCGGCGTTGTCGGCCCAGGCCGTGAGCAGGAAGTGCAGGTCGAGCGCCAGGTGCCCGCGGCCGTCCGCCACGCCCATCGAGGACCACGCGGCCCGCATCGCCTTGTTGAAATCGACGCGATACAGATAGATCGACAGCGCGTTCTTGCCGATCGCCGTGGGCGCGCGATGCGGCGTCATGTCGTCCGTGCGCACGAGGATGGCGTGCGCCGGGCTCGCCGCGCCGATCGGCTCGATCTGCGAGAACGCGAGGTTGAGCACCCGCTCGATGCTCTTGCCCACGGCGGCGATCGCGGCGTAGCCGCTCATTCGCGGCTCGCGAGGAGGCGCGCGTGCCGCGCGAGGCTGTCGCCCAGGAGCGCGTGGAGCTCGCGCGCGCCTTCGGGCGTGAGCATGACGCGTGCGACCGTGTGCTGCCCATCCGTCCCACGTTCGTTCTCCCCGTACAACTGGCAGAAGTCGACGATGAACTCGCTCGCGGTATGGCCCACGCGAAAGTAGTTGGCGTAATGCGCGAGTGCGCTGGCGTCCTTGTCCACAAAGGGCTCCGGTCGATCCCAGGGCATCGCAAAAGCGGTGCCAGAAACACAAACGTGTTTCGAATCAGGGCCGTCGGGGGTTTGCTTCAGGTGGCGCGCGAGGCGCGGGGCCGTGCGTGATACAGCGCGGCGAGACAGCCGCGAGACAACGTGTCGCGCGCTAGGCGCGGCCGTCCAGGTCCAGCCGGTACTCGCGCAGCTTGCGGTAGAGCTTCATGCGCGACCAGTGCAGTTCGCGCGCGGCCATCGACTTGTTCCAGTGCGTATCGCGCAGCACCGATTCCAGCCGCGTGCGTTCGTCGGGCTTCGCCGGGCCTTCGGTCCAGCGCCCGATGTGGGCGGGCAGGTCGTCGACGCCGACTTGCGATCCCCGCGCCTCGATGAGCGCCGTCTCGATCACGTTTCGCAATTCCCGCACGTTGCCCGGCCAGGCGTACGCGCCGAGCGCCTTGCGCGCCGGCGCATCCAGGCTCGCGCACTCGCGGCCGGCGCCCGCGCAGCACTCGGCCAGGAAGCGCTCCGCGAGCGGCACGATGTCCTCGGGGTGCTCGCGCAGCGGGGGCAGGTCGATGCGCGCGACGTTCAGCCGGAAGTAGAGGTCGAGGCGGAACTCGCCGCGCTCGCAGAGCTTGCCGAGGTCCTGGTGCGTCGCCGCGATGAGCCGCACGTCGCAGGCGACCGGGCGCGAGCCGCCGAGCCGGAAGTACTCGTGCCCCTCGACCACGCGCAGGATCTTCGCCTGGGCCGCGCGCGGCATGTCGCCGATCTCGTCCAGGAACAGCGTGCCGCCCTCGGCCAGCGTGAACTTGCCCGGATGCGCGGCGGCCGCGCCGGTGAAGGCGCCGCGCTCGAAGCCGAACAGCTCGGACTCCACGAGTTGCTCGGGCAGCGCCGCGCAATTGACGGTCACCAGCGGCTTGTCGCGCCGCCGGCTCAACCGGTGCAGGGCGTGCGCGACGCGGTCCTTGCCCGAACCGGTCTCGCCGGCCAGCAGCACGTTGCAATCGAACGCGGCGACCCGGGCCACGCGGCCGTGCAGCGGGCGCATGACGCCCAGCGTGTCGAGCAGGTGGGTGCTCGCTTCCCCGGCGTCGTCCCGATCCTCGCGGGGAGGCCTGCCCACCCGGGCCGCCTCGAGGCAGGCGTCGTGCCAGCGCACGAATTCCTCCGGCCACGCGATCACGTCGGCGAGGCCGGCGCGCAGCGCGAGCTTGTAGTGGGAGGCATCCGGTCGCGGATGGATCAGCACCCCGCCCTGCTGGAGCGAGTCGAGGAGCGGGCCGAGGCTGCCGGCCGCGGCGCTCGTCACGACCGCGTGGCATGCGCGCGCGCGCCGCGCTTCGGCGGCGGCGAGGACACGCACCGCGCATCCCGAGCGTTGCTTCAACGCCCGGGCCACGAGCTCCGCAAGCGGGAGATCGTCGCGCGTCGCCAGGAGCACGACCGCCGGCATGAGGCATCCTTCCCTGAGTGGCGTCGAACGCGTGCGCGACGCGCCCGGCGCAGGCCCCGTGTTGCTGGTATTTTTTTCTCGTTGGAGATCGGAGTCTAGTCCGCCCGGTGCCGCTTGCAACCCGGAAAAATACGGTGCGGCGCTGCGCCGGAATCCGCCTTCTTCGGCCGGATTCCGGACCGGATTGAAGCCCGGGCACCGGAAAATGACACACTGCGGTATTCGTCCCGATGGATCACTCCTGGAGCGCCCGATGAGATCCCCGCTCGCGCCACGATTCACCCTCTGCGTCGTCCTCGCTGCCTTGCCGGGTCTCGGCCTCGCCCAGGGCAAGGCCGGCTACGAGGCGGCGCCCTCGCTGGCCGGGACCGAGCTCGCGCCGGCCGCCCTGCTGAAGGGGCCGCTGCACAAGGTTTCGGAGCCGGTGCGCGTCGAGGGCCACCTCGGCGCCTTCGTGATCGAGTCGAAATTCGGGAAGTTCTCCGTGCAGGGCGCGAACCTGCTGGCCGCGCGAGTCCAGGAGCTGGCGGCGATCGAGGAACTGCAGAAAGTGCAGCAGGATGCCGCATTCAAGGACGCGATGGCGAAGTCGGCCGGCGGCGTGGCGAAGTTCGCGGCGAGCACCGTTGCCGATCCGGGCAAGACCGTGGAGAGCGTCGGCAAGGGCGTCAACACCGTCTTCGGGCGCGTGGGCTACATGGCGAAGTCGAGCGCCGACTATGTCGGCGACAAGGCGGCCGACGTGGCCACCGGATCGAAGCCCACGGGCGCGGCCGCTCCCGCGGGGCAGCCCGCGCCGCCGCCCATCACGGGCGACCCGTTCGGCTACAACAAGGCCCGGCGCGAATGGGCGAAGAAGCTGGGCGTCGATCCCTACACTTCCAACCCGGTGTTGCGCCCGCTGCTCGACAGCGCCGCCCAGGCGAGCTTCGCGGGCAACTTCGCCGTGAACCTCACGCTCGGGGCGGCCATGGCGCCTCTCTCGTATGCCTACTCGATGGACGAAACGGTGCGCGACGCGGTCTGGAGCAAGGCTCCGATCGACCTGGAGAAGGAGAACCTCGCGAAGCTCGCCTCGCTCGGTGTCGCGGATCGCGTGGCGCGCGACCTGAGCCGCAACAAGTGGTTCACGCCCTCGCTGCAGACGGCGCTGGTGGCGCGGCTCTCGGCCTTCGGCAAGATCCCGGGGATCGAATCGGTGGTCGCCACGGCGGCGGCCACGCAAGGCGAAGCCCGCGCGCGCTTCCTGCTCGAGTCCCTCGCCATGCTCGCGACGCACCACGAGAAGGAAGGCAAGTTCGCGAGCCTGCGCATGAGCAACCTCGTGCCCGTGGGTGCCACCGCCGACGGGAAGGCCGTCGCGGCGGCAGCGATCGACTACGGGACGTGGGACAAGGACGCGCAGGCCTTCACGCAGCGCAAGGATGCCGCGGCCCCGAAAGCCGAGGTGAAGAGCCGCACGCTGCTCGTGGCCGGCAAGCTGAGCCCGGCCGCGAAACAGGGGCTGGAAAAAGCGGGCTGGACGGTGAAGACCGGCCTTCGCGCCTAAGCCGCGTGCTGCGCGAAATCCCGCACGTTCGCCAGGACAGCGCCGCGCTCAAGCGGCGTTGGTACCAGGACGACTACTTCGACCTGTGGACCTGGGAGGAATTGTCCAAGGGCGAGACCGTCGCCTTCCAGCTTTGCTACGACAAACGGGGCAACGAGCGCGCGCTCTCGTGGCGCCTGGACCACGGCTTCGACCACCTCCTCGTGCAGACAGGCGCGGCGCAGGAAAGCACCGCGATCCTCGGGGGCCAGGCCGGCGTCTTTCCGGCGGTGATCGTCTCGCGCAAGCTGAAGGTTGCGGCCGAAGGACTGCCGCCCGCGTTGCGCAAATTCCTTTTCCACAAGGTGAAGGCCTACGTGCGGGGCGAGAAGGAATTGCGGTAAGATGGCCTCACCAAGCGCCGATTTGTACTCCGATTGCGGGCGCTCAATAAATACGGCTAAACGAGCGACGTCCCCGGAAAAGAACCCGACGCCCTCTGTTGAAGCCGTCGGGTTTTTTCATTCATGGCCGAGCTGGAACCACGTTCGGTCGGGGCCGTCACGCCGCAGAAGGCGGGCTTCCTCGAACCGTTGATCCTGAAGGGCGG
Source organism: Betaproteobacteria bacterium GR16-43 (assembly GCA_001953215.1). Taxonomy (GTDB): domain Bacteria; phylum Pseudomonadota; class Gammaproteobacteria; order Burkholderiales; family Usitatibacteraceae; genus Usitatibacter. The sequence goes on along the minus strand of CP019169.1, from coordinate 1,232,877 downwards.
AAAGACACTCGCCGCGTACGAGCTCGTCTACGAAACGTACGGGACGCTGAACGCCGACCGGTCGAATGCCGTGTTGGTCTGCCACGCGCTCTCGGGCGGCCATCATGTGGCCGGCTTCTACGCCGAGGACCCGCGCAAGGTCGGCTGGTGGGACAACATGATCGGCCCGGGCAAGGCGATCGACACCGAGCGCCTCTTCGTGATCGGCGTGAACAACCTCGGCGGCTGCCATGGTTCGACCGGCCCGGCCTCGATCGACCGCGCGACGGGCCAGCCCTACGGCGCGGGATTTCCCCTCGTCACGTGCGAGGACTGGGTCGCTTCGCAGGCGCGGCTGATGGACCGCCTCGGCATCCAGACGCTCGCGGGCGTGATCGGCGGCTCGCTGGGCGGGATGCAGGCGCTGCAATGGACGATCTCGTTTCCCGAACGCATCCGGCATGCGTTCGTGATCGCCGCCGCGCCCAAGCTCTCGACGCAGAACATCGCGTTCAACGACGTGGCGCGCCAGGCGATCGTCTCGGACCCGGATTTCCACGGCGGGAATTTCTACGCCCACGGGAAAGTGCCGGCGCGGGGACTGAAGCTCGCCCGCATGCTGGGGCACATCACGTACCTCTCCGAAGACCTGCTGGGCGAGAAGTTCGGGCGCGAGACCAAGGGCGAGGCCTACGCGTTCAACTACGACGTGGAGTTCGAGATCGAGTCGTACCTGCGCTACCAGGGCGACAAGTTCGCGCAGGTGTTCGACGCCAACACCTACCTCATCATGACCAAGGCGCTCGACTACTTCGACCCGGCGAAGGAAGCGGGCGGCGACCTCGCCAAGGCCTTGGCGCCCGCCAAGGCGGGGTTCTTCCTCGCCTCCTTCTCGAGCGACTGGCGCTTCCCGCCGGCGCGTTCTCGCGAGCTCGTGCGCGCGCTCGTGGCGGGGAAGAAACGCGTGACGTACGCCGAGATCGATGCGCCGCACGGCCACGATGCCTTCCTGCTCGACAACGCGCATTACCACAAGCTCGTCGCGGCCTACGTGGACAACATCGCCGGGGAGATCGGCGTGGGCGCGCGCAGCGGGCCGCTCGTGATCGGCGACACGCAGTTGGAAGAGATGAAGGGTTACGGGGGGAACACATGAGTCCCTCGCAGCAGCGCTACGACTTCGAGCTGATTTCTTCCTGGATCCCGGAAGGCGCGCGCGTGCTCGACCTGGGCTGCGGCGACGGCGTGCTGCTCGCGGGCCTCGCCGCCACGCGCAACGTGAAAGGCTATGGCGTCGAGATCGATCCCGCGGGCGTGCTCGCGAGCCTGGCGCACGGCGTGGACGTGATCCAGCTCGACCTCGAGACCGGGCTCTCCGCCTTCGGCGACAACACCTTCGACTTCGTGATCCTCTCGCAGACGCTGCAGGCGATGAAGAACACGGAGAAGGTGCTGAAGGAAATGCTGCGGGTCGGGCGCGAAGGCATCGTGACCTTTCCCAACTTCGGCTACTGGAAGCACCGCCTGGACATCGCGATGGGCCACATGCCGGTGTCGAAGACGCTGCCCTACCAGTGGTACGACACGCCCAACATCCACCTCTGCACGGTGAAGGATTTCGAGGACCTCTGCGCGAAGGCCGGTGCAACGATCCTGGACGAGCGCGTGATCACCGGCGGCCGGCAGGTGAACGTGCTGCCGAACCTGTTCGGCGACCTCGCGGTGTTCCGGTTCCGGGGAAAGTGAACCGCGCCGCATCGTGATTCAATAGGGTTCGGACCGGAGAATCCCATGGACCTCGCCCGCTCGACCCTTGTAGTTCTTGCCGTTTCCCTCCTCGCGGGATGCGCCGCCTCGGTGGAGCCGCACCTCGTGCCGACGCCCGCGATCCTCAAGGATCCGCGCATCGACATCGAGCGCAACATTCCCGTCGAACTGCGCACGACCCGGCTGCCGATCTTCTACGCCACCACGCGCGCGGCGGGCGGCGAGAATCACTATACGAATGACGATGGTGGCGGCGTGACGTACGGAGTCGCCCGCGTGCGGCTCGGCGAAGCGGGCTGGGCCTGGAAGGACCTGCTCGCCTCGGATCTCGCGAGCACCACGGGCAAGCCACGCCCTGGCGCGGTGGAATCGGTCGAGGAGGCGGGCCGCGCGACGAAGGACGGCTCGATCGGCCCGGCCGAGCGCAAGTTCATCGCCGAGATCGACGCGCAGATCGCCCGCGCGAAGAACAAGGAAGCCATCATCTACGTGCACGGCTACCGCGTCGCGTTCGACGAGGTCGCGGTTCAGATGGGTTCGTTCTCGCACTTCCTCGGGCAGGGCGCGACGGTCACGTTCCAGTGGCCGACCGGTGCGAAGTTCTGGAACTACGTCACCGATTGCCCGCGCGCCGAGGCGTACATCCCCGACATCGAGCGGCTGGTCGCGCTGCTGGCCGAGACCCAGGCCGAGTACGTGAACGTCTTGGCCTACAGCTGCGGCTCTCCGCTGCTCGCATCCGCGCTCGCCCGGTTACGCGCGCGCAATCCGGAGATGGACCACGCGGCGCTCCAGAAGAAGTACCGGATCGGCAGCGTGGTGTTCGTGGCCTCCGACATCGACCTGAAGACATTCGCGAGCGAACACGTGCCGCCCGCGCTCGACCTGGCGCGGCAGCTCGTCATCTATGTCTCGCAGATCGACCGGGCGCTGGGCTTCTCGAGCCTCATCTCGGGCGCCTCGCGCCTGGGGCGGCCGGACATCAAGGACCTCAATGCCGAGGAGATCCATCGCCTGTCCGATCCACGCGTGCAGGCGATCAACGTGACCGACGTGCGCGGCGCCCACGAGATGGGCGGCATGAAGGGGCACGGGTACTGGTACGCGAACGACTGGATTTCCTCCGACGTGGCCCTCGTGCTGCGCTATCCGATTCCCCCGGAGAAGCGCTGCCTCGAGAACAAGCCAGTGGGCTCGCGCGTCTGGCGCATGCCCGACAACTACCTCGAATGCACTTCGGAACGGTTGCTGCAGGCCTTCCCCGAACTCAAGAAGTAAAGGGACGGACACCTCGAGGGACAGGCGCCTACTTCAGCGCTTCGACGGAGGCCCGCTTCCAGGCGAGCAGGGCGAGACCCGGCAGCGCCGTGAGGAAGGTGATGAAGAAGAAGGTGGCCCAGTCCATCGCGAGGTATTTCGGGTCGGTCATGTAGCCGGCCGCGGGTCCGACATAGACGCGCCCGATGGCCGCCACCCCGGAGAGCATCGCGTACTGGAATGCGGTGAAGCGATGGTTGCAGAGCGCCATCTGGAACGCGACGAAGGCCGCGGTGCCCATGCCGCCGGCAAGGTTGTCGAATCCCACCACGAAGTAGAGCAGCGCGTAGCTCTTGCCCATCATCGCGAGCGCCATGTAGCCCAGGTTCGAGAACGCCTGCAGGATCCCGAAGAGCATGAGCGAGCGGTAGAGCCCGAGCCGCACCATCATCGTCCCGCCGATCAGCACGCCGACCAGCGTGGCACCCAGCCCGAGCACCTTGTTGGCATAGGCCACGTCGTCGACACCGAAACCCACGCCGCGCAACAGGAACGGGCTCGCGAGCGAGAGCGCGAACGCATCCCCCATCTTGTAGAGGACGATCATGGCCAGCATCATCCAGGCCCCGTGGCGCGAGAAGAACTCCTTCAGCGGGCCGACGACCGCTTCCTCGAGCGTACGCGGCGGCGACACGGCCTCCGGCTCGCGGCCCCACAAAGTCGCGATCAAGCCCACCGCCATCAGCACGGCCATCAGGAGATACGTGTTCTGCCAACCGATGGCCGGCAACCAGCCCGTGCCGGCCGCGAGCAGGAGCGCGAACGCACCGGCAACCATGAGGGCGATGCGGTAGCCGAGAACGAAGAGGGCGCTCACGATGCCGCGCTCTTCCGGCTTCGAGATGTCGGTGCGATAGGCGTCGGCCACGATGTCCTGCGAAGCCGAAGCGAAGGCCACGAAGAGCGCCAGCGAAGCCAGGAACGCCATGTCGGTTCGCGGCGAAAGCAGCGCCATGCCGCCCAGGCCCGCGCCGAGCGCCAGTTGCGTGATCACGAGCCATCCGCGCCGCCGGCCGAGGAAAGGAATCGGCACATAGCGATCCATGAACGGCGCCCAGAGGATCTTCCAGGTGTACGGGATGCCGACCAGCGTGAGCAGCCCGAGCGTGGCGAGGTCCACGCCCTCGACGGTAAGCCACACCTGCAACGTGGGGCCGACCAGCGAGATCGGCAAGCCCGAGGAGAACCCGAGGAGCAGGAGGACCGCGAGGTTTCTGTCGCGGAAGACGTCGGTGAGGCGTGCGGTGGATGCCAAGGTGGCGCAAGGATAACCGACGTAAGGAACGTGGCGCCCGCCCGACTATAATTTCCCATCTTCCAGGAGCCAGCCATGGACAAGATCGTGAAGACCGAAGCGGAGTGGAAAGCCCTGCTGACGCCGGAGCAGTTCAACATCGCGCGCAAGCACGGCACCGAGCGCGCGTTCACCGGCCCGAACCACGACAGCAAGCAGCCCGGCGTGTACCACTGCGTGGCGTGCGGGCTGCCGCTCTTCAACGCGGAGACGAAGTTCGACTCGGGCACCGGCTGGCCGAGCTTCTACGCCCCCATCAGCAAGGAGAACGTCGCGGAGACGCAGGACCGCAGCTGGTTCATGACGCGCACCGAGGTGCACTGCGCGCGCTGCGAAGCGCACCTCGGCCACGTGTTCGACGACGGCCCCCAGCCCACCGGCCTGCGCTACTGCATGAACGGGACGGTGATGAAGCTGGAGAAGGACTGAACTAGGAAACCGGCTGCGGCTCGAGCTTCCCGAGCTTTTCGAGCCGCAGCCGGATGGAGCTCAGCGTGCGCGCGTGCTTGCGCCCGATGTCGGCCAGCGCGAGGCCGGCATCGAAGGCGGTGGCGAGCGCGTGGTCCTCGCCTTCCGTCCACGGCTTGCCGAAGTTGGCGGGCAGGCGCTCGCGGCGCTTTTCCCGCGCGACTTCGCGCTCCATCAATTCGACCGCGGAGAAGAGCGCGCGCAGCGTGCGCGGCTCGGCATAGGGGCTCGCATCGGCGAAGAGCTCGCCGGTGAGGGGATTCACGCCGTCGGCCAAGGCGCGGACGATGGGCAGTGCGGACTGCAGTTGCATGGGGGACTCCCTGGGTTGAGATGGGGGATGGCCATCGCTTGCAGGGATGCGACTGCCTAGCCCGAACAACGGCTACTCGCGCGGGCGGTTGACCTCGGCCTCCAGCGCGGCCTGCTGCCAGAGCCAGTCCTCCTCGAGCGTGGCGATGCGCGAGGCGACCTCGCCGCGGCGCTGCAGCGTGAGCTTCAGGCGATCCTTGTGGGCGTCCTCGTACGCCTCGCCGGAGGCGAGCCACGCTTCGGCCTCGACGCTTTCCTTCTGCAGCGCCTCCAACTCGATTTCGATGGCGCGGATCTTCTTCTCGAACGGCTTGCGGGCGTCGGCCGTGCGCTGGCGAGCCTCGGCCTGCGAGCGCCGCTGCGTCTTGCGGTCGACGGCGCCGGGCTTTTCCTCGCGCTGCGTGCCGCGCGCGTGGTACGCCTTGGCCCACTCCTTGTAGTCGTCGAGGTCGCCGTCGAAGGGCACCACGGCGCCGTCGGCCACGAGCAGCCACTGGTCCGTGGCCGCGGCGAGCAGCGCGCGGTCGTGCGCGACGACCACGAGCGCGCCCTCGAAATCGGTGAGCGCTTGCGCGAGCGATTCGCGCATCTCGATATCCAGGTGGTTCGTCGGTTCGTCGAGGAGCAGGAGGTTGGGACGCTGCCAGACGATGAGCGCCAGGGCGAGGCGCGCCTTCTCGCCACCCGAGAGGCTCGCGGCGGCCTGCATCACCTGGTCGCCCCGGAAGTCGAATCCGCCGAGGAAATCGCGCAGTTCCTGCTCGCGCACGCCCGGCGCGATGTGCCCGAGGTGCCAGAGCGCGCTCTCCTCCAGGCGCAACTGGTCGACCTGGTGCTGCGCGAAGTAGCCCACGCGCAGCCCCTGCGCGCGGTGGAGCGTGCCGGAGAGCAGCGGCAGGTTGCCGACCACCGACTTCAGCAGCGTGGACTTGCCCGCCCCGTTGGGTCCCAGCAAACCAATCGCGTCGCCCAGCATCACGCTCCATTCGATGCCTGAGAGCACCGGCTTCGCGCCGTAACCGAGGTTCGCCTCCTCGAGCTGGAAGAGCCTGCGAGGTTTCTCGACCGGCTCGCGGAACGTGAAGGTGAACGGGGAGTCCACGTGCGCCGCGGCGATGCGCTCCAGTTTCTCCAGCGCCTTGATGCGGCTTTGCGCCTGCGCCGCCTTGGTGGCCTTCGCACGGAAGCGCGCGATGAAGGCCTCGAGGTGGGCGATCGACTTCTGCTGCTTCTCGTACGACGCTTGCTGCAGGGAGAGGCGCTCGGCGCGCTGCGTCTCGAAGGAGGAGTAGTTGCCCGCGTAGGTGTTCAGCTTGCGGTTCTCGATGTGCACGATCGATTGCGCCACCGTGTCGAGGAACTCGCGGTCGTGGGTGATGAGCAGGACGGCGCCCGCGTACGCCTTCAACCAGTCCTCGAGCCACATCACGGCGTCGAGGTCGAGGTGGTTCGTGGGCTCGTCGAGCAGCAGCAGGTCGGCGCGGCACATGAGCGCGCGCGCGAGGTTCAACCGCATGCGCCACCCGCCCGAGAACGACGCCACGGGACGCGCCTGCGCCTCGGTGTCGAAGCCCAGGCCGCCCAGCATGCTCTGCGCGCGCGACCGGGCCTGGTAGCCGCCGATCTCCTCGAAGCGCGTATGCAGGTGGGCGAGTTCCTCGCCCTCTTCGTGCGAAGCCTCGGCGGCGGCGATCGCGGCTTCGATCTCGCGCAGCTCCACGTCGCCATCGAGGGCGAACTCGATCGCGGGACGCTGGACGGCCGGCGTCTCCTGCGAAACGTGCGAGAGCACCCAGCGGGGCGGGTAAGACACTTCGCCCGAATCGGCGTGCAGCTCCTCGTGCACGAGGGCGAACACGCTCGACTTGCCCGCGCCGTTGGGCCCCACGAAGCCCACCTTGTGGCCGGGGTGGACGTTCATGGTCGCGTCTTCGAGGAGCACTCGGGCTCCACGGCGGAGGGTTACGTTAGAGATTCGAAGCATCTATGGGTCAAGAAAAGGCTGTGGGACACAGATAAACACAGATGAACACAGATAAAACCAGGATAGGACTTAACCCGTTTGCTTTTATCTGTGTTTATCTGTGTCCAACAAGCCTTTCATTCGCATCACTCACAGCTCGTAGTCATAGTCGATCGTGAGCGGCGCGTGGTCGGAGAACCGCTTCGCCTTGTAGATCGAGGCCTTCGTCGCGAGCTTCGCGATGCCGGGCGTGGCGACCTGGTAGTCGATCCGCCAGCCGACGTTCTTGTTGTACGCGTCGCCGCGATTCGACCAGAACGTGTAGTGGTCCGCCCCGGGCTCCACGACGCGGAAGACGTCCTTCCAGCCCACGCGCTCGAAGATCTCCGTCATCCACGCGCGCTCCTCGGGCAGGAATCCGGAATTCTTCTGGTTGGAGCGCCAGTTGCGCAGGTCGATCTCCTTGTGTGCGATGTTCCAGTCCCCGCACAGCACGATCTCGCGGCCGCACGCACGCATCGCCTCGAGCCGCGGCAGGAAGCGCTTCATGAAGGCGAACTTGCGCGCCTGCGCCTCCTCGCCCGACGAGCCCGACGGCAGGTAGAGCGAGATGACCGAGAGCTTGCCCAGGTCGACCTGCAGGAATCGGCCCTGCTCGTCGATGTCCCGGATCCCGAGTCCGATCACGACCTGGTCTGGTTCATGGCGCGTGTAGATCGCCACGCCGGCGTAGCCCTTCTTCTGCGCGGGATGGAAGAAGGCATGCAGGCCGGCCGGGGCCAGCAGCGGCTTGGGAAGGTCGGCTTCCTGGGCCTTGATCTCCTGCAGGCACACGATGTCCGCGGCCTGGCGGCGCATCCATGGGAGGAAGCCCTTCGCGGCCGCGGACCGCAGGCCGTTCACGTTTAACGTCGCGATGCGCATGGTTTCCCGGCGGATTGCGCCGGATAGAGGCAAAATAGCGCGTATCGTACCCGCCAAACCCGCGATGAGCGCCGCCACCGCACCTGTTTCCGGTCCCGACCCCGACGCTTTCCGGCGCGATTTCGTCGCTTTCGCGATCGAATCGGAGGTCCTGCGCTTTGGGGAATTCCGGACCAAGGCCGGGCGCGACTCCCCCTACTTCTTCAACGCGGGGCTTTTCTGCGACGGGCACGTCCTCGGGGAGGTCTCGCGTTTCTACGCCCAGGCCGCCCTCGCGTCGGGAATCCGGTTTGACCTCCTGTTCGGCCCGGCCTACAAAGGCATCACGCTGGCGGCCGGAACGGCGATGGCCCTTGCCGCGTTGGGTCACAATGTGCCGTTCTGCTTCAATCGCAAGGAGGCGAAGGACCATGGGGAAGGCGGGAACATCGTGGGTGCGAGCCTCGCGGGGCGTGTCCTGATCATCGACGACGTGATTTCAGCCGGGACGTCGGTGCGGGAGTCGGTGGAACTCATCCGGGCCGCCGGGGCGACGCCGGCTGGCGTGCTAATTGCTGTCGATCGTCAGGAGAAGGGCCAGGGTGACCTCTCGGCGGCGCAGGAAGTCCGTCGCGATTTCGGCATGCCCGTGACGGCCATTGCCACTTTGGACGACATCCTGGCCACCCTGCGGGGGCGGCCGGAGCAGCGCGGGAACGTGGAAAAAATCGAAGAATATCGCCGCCGCTACGGCGCGGCGGCCTAGAGTGCGCACGAGGACAACGATGAAGAAGCTGCTCTTCCTGGTGGTCGCGTTGGCGGTGTCCGGCTCGGCTGGGGCGGCCTACCGCTGCGTGGATGAAAAAGGCGTGACGCACATCGGCGACACGCCGCCGGCCGGCTGCGCGAAGGTCCCGATGTTCGAGATCTCCGCCTCGGGCTCGGTCCTGCGCAAGATCGACCCCACGCCCACCGCCGAAGAGCTGAAGGCCCGCGAGGCCGAGGCCGTCGAGCGCAAGGAGCGCGAGCGCGCCGCCGGCGAGCAGCGCCGGAAGGACATGGCGCTCGTCAACACGTACAGCAACGTCAACGAATTCGACATGGCGCGCGACCGGAACATCGAGCCCGTCGAAGGCCGCATCAAGAGCGCGAAGGAGCGCATCGTGGCGGTCGACAAGCGCACGCAGGAAATCAGCGACGAGATGGAGTTCTACAAGGCCGGCAAGAGCAAGGCCGCGAAGAAGTCCGAGGCGCGCGAAGTGCCGGTCCAGCTCACCGCCGACTTCGAGCGCGTGACCGCCGAGAAGTCGGCGCTGGTGAAGAGCCTGGCGGCCTACGAGAAGGAAATCCAGGACATCCGCACCAAGTTCGACACGGACAAGAAGCGCTGGCAGGAACTGAAGTCCAACCCCAGCCTGATGAGCGCCGGCGCGCCGGCGGCGGCGCCCACCACCGTGGTGCCGCTCAACTGGACGCGCGGTTCGGCCAAGTGCGGCGAGAAGACGCTGGCCTGCCGCAAGGGCGAGACGTTCCTGTGCCTGAGGACCGACGGCACCTGGTACTCGGTTACCTGCGAGGCGCCGAAGCTCTAGCGCTCCGGACGTTCCGGAGCCCGAGGCTGGGCTAGCCCAGCTTCTTCTTCAGGGCCGCGTTCACCTGGGCGGGATTGGCCTTCCCTTGCGTCGCCTTCATGACCTGGCCCACCAGGGCGTTGAACGCCTTCTCCTTGCCCGACCGGTAATCCTCGACCAGCTTCGGGTTCGCGGCCATGACCTGGTCGACGGCCGCTTCGATCGCGCCGCCGTCCGAAATCTGCTTCAGATTCTTCGAAGCCACGATCTCGTCGACGTCGCCGGTCGCGCTGTCGCCGCGGGCGACTTCGCGCAGCACTTCCTTCGCGCCCTTGCCCGAAAGGGTTCCGTCCGCGATAAGCTGCAGGATGCGGGAGAGTTGGCCCCCACTCACGGGAGACCGGTCGAATTCCAGCCCCGCGTCGTTGAGCAGCGCGGACACTTCGCCATTGACCCAGTTGGCCGCGATCTTGGCTTGCACGTCCGCTTTCATCACCTCGTCGAAGAAGGCGGCCTTCTCCCGCGACTCGGTGAGCAACATCGCGTCGTAGAGGGACAGCCCGAGCTGCGAGATGTAGCGCCCACGCAATGCATCCGGCAGCGCCGTCATCGCGCCACCGACGCGGTCGATCCACGCCCTATCGATCGCGAGCGGCAGCAGGTCCGGATCCGGGAAGTAGCGGTAGTCGTGCGCGTCTTCCTTCGAGCGCATCGACCGCGTCTCGTCACGGTCGGGGTCGTAGAGGCGCGTCTCCTGCACGATCTTGCCGCCGTCCTCGATCACCTCGACCTGGCGGCGGATCTCGTACTCGATCGCCTTCTCGAGGAAGCGGAAGGAGTTCAGGTTCTTGATCTCGCAGCGCGTGCCGAGCGCACCACCGGGCTTGCGCACGGAAACGTTGGCATCGCAGCGGAACGAGCCCTCCTGCATGTTGCCGTCGCAGATGCCGATCCAGCGGACGAGCGCGTGCAGCGCCTTCGCATACGCGACCGCCTCGGCGGCCGAACGCATGTCGGGCTCGGTGACGATCTCCAGCAGCGGCGTTCCGGCGCGATTCAGGTCCACGCCGCTCGAACCCGGCACGGCCTCGTGCAGCAGCTTGCCCGCGTCCTCTTCCAGGTGCGCGCGCGTGAGGCGCACGGTCTTCACCGCGCCGTCGAGCAGGAACGAGAGCGTGCCGCCGGCGACGACGGGTTGCTCGTACTGGCTGATCTGGTAGCCCTTGGGGAGGTCGGGGTAGAAGTAGTTCTTGCGCGCGAAGACGCAGCGCTGCGCGATCGTCCCGCCGACCGCGAGGCCGAAGCGGATCGCGCGCTCGACCGCGCCCTTGTTCAACACGGGCAGCGTGCCGGGCAGCGCGATATCCACTGCGGAGGCCTGCGTGTTCGGGGGCGCGCCGAATGCGGTCGATGCGCCCGAAAAGATTTTCGACGCCGTCGTCAGTTGCGCGTGGGTCTCGAGGCCGATGACGACTTCCCAGTCGGCCCTCATCGACCCTCTCCCCGGCCCTCTCCCAAGGGAGAGGGAGGTTCCTTCTCGTGCCAGTCCGTCGCCTGCTGGAACGCGTGAGCGACGGCGAGCATGCGAGCTTCATCAAAATAATTGCCCACGATCTGCAACCCCACCGGCCGGCCCTTGTTGCCGAACCCGCAAGGAATCGACATGCCCGGCAGCCCCGCGAGGTTGATGGGGATCGTGTAGAGGTCGTCGAGGTACATCTGCACCGGGTCCGTCACCTTGGCGCCCAGGTCGTAGGCCACCGTCGGCGCGGCCGGACCCATGATCACATCGCATTGCTTGAACGCTTCGATGAAGTCGCGCGCGATGAGCCGGCGGATCTTCTGCGCCTGGAGGTAGTACGCGTCGTAGTAGCCGTGGGACAGCACGTACGTGCCGATCATGATGCGGCGCTTGGCCTCGGCGCCGAAGCCCTCGGCGCGGGACTTCTGGTAGAGGTCCATCAGGTCCGAGTACTTCTCCGCGCGATGGCCGTAACGCACGCCGTCGAAGCGCGAGAGGTTGGACGACGCTTCCGCGGGCGCGATCACGTAGTACACCGGCACCGAGAGCTTCTGGTTCGGCAGGCTCACGTCCACCACGGTCGCGCCGAGCTTCTTGTATTGCTCGACCGCGGCGAGGATCGGGTCGATCACGTCGCGCGCGACGTCCTTCGTGAAGTATTCCTTCGGCAGGCCGATGCGCAGGCCCTTCACGCCACGCCCGAGGCTCCCTACGTAGTCGTCCTTCGGGTGGTCGAGGCACGTGGAATCGCGTTCGTCGTACGAGGCCATCACGTCGAGCACCATCGCGAGGTCTTCCGCGGTCTTCGCGATGCAGCCGCCCTGGTCGAGCGACGAGGCGAAGGCCACCATGCCGTAGCGGGAGACGCGTCCGTACGTGGGGCGCAACCCGCTCACGCCGGTGAACGACGCGGGCTGGCGGATGGAGCCGCCGGTGTCCGTGGCGGTGGCGGCAGGGGCGAGGCGCGCGGCCACGGCGGCCGCGGATCCCCCGGAGCTTCCGCCTGGAACCGCGTTGGTGTCCCACGGATTGCGCACGCACCCGTAGGCGGAGTTCTCGCACGACGAGCCCATCGCGAACTCGTCCATGTTCGCCTTGCCGAGCAGCACGGCGCCCGCCCGGTCGAACTGCTCGATCACGTGCGCGTCGTAGGGCGCGATGAAGTTGGAGAGGATCTTCGAGCCGGCGGTGGTGCGCCAGCCCTTCGCGCAGAAGAGGTCCTTGTGGGCGACGGGAATGCCGGTGAGCGGCGCGGCGTCGCCCTTCGCCAGGCGGGCATCCGCAGCCTTCGCTTGCGCAAGGCTCTTTTCGCGATCGACCGTGATGAACGCGTTCAGCACGGATTGCGCTCGCTCGATGCGGTCGAGGAAATGCGTGGTCACCTCGACGCTCGAAAGCTTCCGTGCGGCGAGCTGCGCCGAGAGCGCCTTCAGGGTCTCGCGGTGCACGGCTAGTCGATCACTTTGGGGACGAGGTAGAGGCCGTCCTCGGCCTGCGGCGCCAGGGCGAGGAAGTCGTCGCGGCGATCGGGCTCCGTGACGACGTCATCGCGCAAGCGCTGGGTGACGTCCTGCGGATGCGACATGGGCTCGACGCCCTGCGTGTCGACCGCGGACATCTGGTCGACCATCGCGAGGATGGCGTTCATCTGTTCGCGCATGGCCTCGGCCTCGGCTCCGGAAAGCTCGAGCCGGGCCAATCGGGCGATGCGCTGGACGTCCTGGAGGGAAAGCATGCAAAAAATCGCCTAAGGGCTTCAATTTCCACGGCATTTCGGAGTTATTATAAGGGCCCCTACCCTCCGGGGACCAGCAACACCCCGAAATACGTTACGGATCAAGATGTTCTCATTCGTTTCCAAGTACTTCTCCACCGATCTCGCGATCGACCTCGGCACTGCCAACACCCTCATTTACGTCCGCGGCAAGGGCATCGTCCTCGACGAGCCGTCCGTGGTCGCGATCCGCCAGGAAGGCGGTCCCAACGGGAAGAAGACCATTCAAGCGGTCGGCCTCGCCGCCAAGCAGATGCTCGGCCGCACCCCGGGGAACATCACCGCCATCCGTCCCATGAAGGACGGGGTGATCGCGGACTTCACGATCACCGAGCAGATGCTCAAGTACTTCATCAAGAAGATCCACGACAACCAGTGGTTCCGGCCGAGCCCGCGCATCGTGATCTGCGTGCCGTACGGCTCCACGCAGGTCGAGCGCCGCGCCATCCGCGAAAGCGCGCTGGGCGCCAACGCCTCGCAGGTGTTCCTCATCGAAGAACCGATGGCCGCGGCCATCGGAGCCGACCTCCCCATCGCCGAAGCCACGGGTTCGATGGTCGTGGACGTCGGCGGCGGCACCACGGAAGTCGGCGTGATCTCCCTGGGCGGCATCGTCTACTCCGCCTCGGTGCGCGTCGGCGGGGACAAGTTCGACGAAGCGATCATCAACTACATCCGCCGCAACTACGGAATGCTGATCGGCGAATCCACCGCCGAACAGATCAAGAAGCAGATCGGCTCCGCCTTCCCGGGCAGCGAAGTGCGCGAGATGGAAGTGAAGGGCCGCAACCTCGCCGAGGGCATCCCCCGCTCGTTCACGATCTCGTCCAACGAGATCCTCGAGGCGCTCACCGATCCGCTGAACTCGATCGTCTCGGCCGTGAAGAGCGCGCTCGAGCAGACGCCGCCCGAGCTGGGCGCCGACATCGCCGAGAAGGGCATGGTCCTCACCGGCGGCGGAGCGCTGCTGCGTGAACTCGACCGCCTGCTGATGGAAGAGACGGGCCTGCCGGTCATCGTCGCCGACGATCCCCTCACGTGCGTCGTCCGCGGTTCGGGCCGCGCGCTCGAGGAGATGGACAAACTCGGCACCGTCTTCACCAACGACTGAGATGAATAAAGGGGTCAGACTCCTTTATTCGAAGCGGTGATGTACGAGCCTCTCCCGTTCTTCCACCGCGGCCCCAGCCCCCTCGCGCGGCTCACGTTCTTCGCCCTCGTGGCGATCGCCCTGATGATCGCCGACCACCGCTTCGGCGCGCTGGAGACGGTGCGGCTCTCCCTCTCGGTCCTCGCCCAGCCCGCGCAGCGCGCGGCTTCGCTGCCCGGCGAGATGTTCGGCCGCATGACGGACTACTTCACCAACCAGGACCGCCTGCTGCGCGAGAACCAGGAGCTCAAGGTGAAGCTGCTGGAGCAATCGGCCGCGGCCCAGCAATCGAAGCTGCTGGTGAAGGAGCAGGAGCTGCTCCTCAACATGGCGCCCGGCAAGTCGCGCTACACCTCCGACGGCATGATCGCCGAGGTCCTCTACAACGCGAGGAATCCCTTCGTCCGCAAGATCGTGATCGGCCGCGGCCTCACGCAGGGCGTGCGCCCGGGCATGCCGGTGATCGACGGCAGCGGCGTCGTGGGGCAGGTCACCACCGTGGGCACCTTCACGAGCGAAGTGACGCTGCTCACCGAGAAGGGCCAGGCCGTGCCGGTGATGCTGGTGAGGAACGGCCTTCGCGCCATCGCGTCGGGCTCCGGCAAGGAAGGCGCGCTGGAAGTCCCGTTCATGCCCGTCTCGGCGGATATCCAGAACGGCGACCAGTTCGTGACCTCGGGCATCGACGGAACCTACCCGCCGGGGCTCGGCGTCGCGCAGGTGACGAGCGTCGAGAAGAACGCGGCCTTCGTGTTCGCGCGGATCGTGGCCAAGCCCGCGGCCGGCGTCGACAACAACCGTTACGTGATGGTGCTGCCCACGCCGATCGCCGCGCCGCCGGCGCCCGCGGCCAAGGCCGACGAGCGCAACAAGCGCGAACGCATCAACCCGAAGGGGAGCCGCCGTGAGGGCCGCTGACCTCACCCCCGTCGCGCGCGACGTGATGAAGCGCCCCGCGGGGCTGGGCTTCATCTTCGCGTCGTTCGTCGGGGCCTACCTGCTGTGCGCGATGCCCTGGTCGGGCTGGCTGTTGCTGGCGCGCCCGGATTTCGTCCTGCTGGCCCTGATGTTCTGGACGCTGCACGAACCGCGCATGATCGGGCAGGGCGCGGCCTTCGCGCTCGGGCTGCTGATGGACGTGGGCGATTCCATGCTGCTGGGCGAGCACGCGCTGGAGTACGTGCTGGCCGTGTACCTCGCGCAGGTGTTTCGCGTGCGCATCCTCACCTTCCGCCTGCCGGAGCAGACGCTGCACCTCGCGGGCATCCTCACGCTCTCGTCGTTCGTGCTGGTGCTGCTGAACCTCGTGCTCGGCGCGGACTTCCCGGGCTTCGCGTTCCTCCTGTCGCCCCTGTTCACCGCGTTGCTGTGGGCGCCGGCCACGTGGCTGCTCTACCATCCGTCGGTGCGCCGCCGCCGCTCGGAGTCGCCCTCGTGAGCGCCACCCTCGGCCACGCGCTGCGCGACCAGCGCCGCGAGATCCGCACGTTCCAGACGCGCATCCTGCTCTCGGGCCTGCTCATCCTCTTCGCCTTCGGCCTGCTGGTGGCCCGCTTCACGTGGCTGCAGGTCGTGCAGCGCGAGTTCTACCACACGCTCGCCGAGCAGAACCGCATCTCCTTCGTGCCCGTCGTGCCCAATCGCGGCATCATCACCGACCGCAACGGCGAGATCCTCGCCGCGAACTTCTCCGCCTACACCCTCGAGATCACGCCCAGCCGGGTGTCGAACGTGGACAGCGCGATCGACGAGCTGGCCGAAGTGATCGAGGTGAGCGCGCGCGACCGCCGGCGCTTCCGCAAGCTCCAGGAGGAGAGCAAGAACTTCGAGAGCCTGCCGATCCGCACGCGGCTCACCGAGGAGGAAGTCGCGCGCTTCGCCGTGCACCGCTTCCGCTTCCCGGGTTTCGAGATCAAGGCGCGCCTCTTCCGGTCCTACCCGCAGGGCGAAGTGGCCTCTCACGCCATCGGGTACATCGGGCGCATCAACGACGGCGACGTGAAGCGCATCGACGCGCAGGGCAACGCCACGAATTACAAGGGCACCGACCACATCGGCAAGCTCGGCATCGAAGGCGCTTACGAACGCGAGCTGCACGGCAACACGGGAAGCGAACAGGTGGAGATCGACGCGGGCGGGCGCGCCATCCGCTCGCTCTCGCGCAACGAGCCGCACTCCGGCAACAACCTCATCGTGACGCTCGACATGCAATTGCAGAGGGTCGCGGAGGCCGCCTTCCAGGACTACCGCGGTGCCCTGGTGGCGATCGACCCGCGCAACGGCGACGTGCTGGCGCTCGTCTCCAAGCCGGGCTTCGACCCGAACCTGTTCGTCGACGGCATCGACCCGGTGAACTGGGACGCGCTCAACAACTCGCCCGACAAGCCGTTGAACAACCGGGCGCTGCGCGGACAGTACCCGCCGGGCTCGACGATCAAGCCATTCCTGGGCCTGGCCGCGCTGGAGACGAAGAAGCGCACGCCCGAGTTCTCGATCTCGGACCCGGGCTTCTTCGCGTTGCCGGGCGTCACGCACCGCTATCGCGACCACAAGGCCGACGGGCACGGCAGCGTGAACCTGCGCAAGGCGATCGTGGTTTCGTGCGACACGTATTTCTACGGGCTCGCCAACGACATGGGCGTGGACGCGATCCACCGCTTCATGACGCCGTTCGGGTTCGGGGCGAAGACCGGCATCGACATCGAAGGCGAGCTGGGCGGGCTGCAGCCTTCCAGCGACTGGAAGTGGCAGCGCTACAAGCAAAAGTGGTACGCCGGCGACACGGTGAGCGTGGGCATCGGGCAAGGCTACTGGCTGGTCACGCCCCTGCAGCTCGCCGCGGCCACGGCCACGCTCGCCAATGGCGGCACGGTCGTGCACCCGCGCCTGCTGAAGGCGATCCAGGATTCGAAGACCCTCGAGACGCGCGAGCTCGGCGCTCCCGTGGGCGAGACCATCACCCTCAAGCCCGAGAACGTGCAGCTCGTGCGCGAGGCGATGATCGAAGTGACCAAGCCGGGCGGCACCGCGGCGCGCGCGGGCGCGGGCGCACCGTATGTCATCGCCGCCAAGACCGGCACGGCGCAGGTCGTGGGCATGAAGCAGGGCGAGAAGTACGACGAGAAGCGCGTGAAGGAAGCGCATCGCGACCACGCGGTGTTCATCGCCTACGCGCCGGCCGACAACCCGACGATCGCCATCGCGCTGCTCGTGGAAAACGGCGGCCATGGCGGCTCGACCGCGGCGCCGATCGCGCGCGAAGTCTTCGACTACCACCTGCTGAAGAAGAAGCCGGCCGTGAAACAGAAGCTGGGCGATGGGGAGACCTCCACTGATTGACCGTCTCTTCAACATGTTCTCGCGCCGCATCGACGGCCCGTTGATGGCCGCGTTGATGCTCGCCATCGCGCTCGGGCTCACGGTGATCTACTCCGCCTCGGGGGGCCAGTCGATGGACCGCGTGGGCGGCCAGATGCGCAACGTGCTCGTGGCCGTGGGCGCGCTGTGGATCGCGGCCAACGTGCCGCCGCAGACGCTGATGCGCCTGGCCGTGCCGGTCTACGTGGTCGGCATGGCGCTGCTGATCGGCGTGGCGCTCTTCGGCGACGTGCGCAACGGCGCCCGGCGCTGGCTGAACCTGGGCTTCAGCTCGATCCAGCCCTCGGAGATCATGAAGATCGCCGTGCCGCTCGTCCTCGCGTGGTACTTCCATCGCCACGAGGAAGGGCTTCGCATGCGCGATTTCGCCGTCGCCACGATCCTGCTCGCCCTGCCCGTGGGCCTCATCGCGCGCCAGCCCGACCTCGGCACGGCGCTGCTCATCTTCGCCTCGGGCTTCTTCGTGATCTTCCTCGCGGGCCTGTCCTGGCGGCTGATCATCGGCATGGGCACGCTCGGGCTGGCCGCGCTCCCGTTCCTCTGGGGCGCGATGCACGATTACCAGAGGAAACGCATCCTCACGCTGATCGACCCGAACGAGGACCCGCAGGGCGCGGGCTACCACATCATCCAGTCGACCATCGCCATCGGCTCGGGCGGCATGCTCGGCAAGGGTTGGCTGAACGGCACGCAGGCGCAGCTCGATTTCCTGCCCGAGCGCTCGACGGACTTCATCTTCGCCGTGTTCGGCGAGGAGTTCGGCCTCGCGGGCATCGCCGTCCTGCTGATCCTGTACCTCCTCATCATCGCGCGCGGCCTGATGATCGCCGCCAGCGCCTCGACCACGTTCGCCCGCCTGGTGGCCGGCGCTGTGACGCTCACGTTCTTCACCTACGCGTTCGTGAACATGGGGATGGTGACCGGCATCCTCCCGGTCGTGGGCGTTCCGCTGCCGCTCATCAGCTACGGGGGCACGGCGCTGCTCTCGATGCTGATCGGCTTCGGCATCGTGATGTCGGTGTCGACGCACAAGCAACTGGTGCAGAGCTGATGGGCTGCCCAGGACGGGAAGCGTCGCAAGAGGAGAGGTCCATTTTCAACACAGAGGACACAGAGGCTTCACAGAGGACACAGAGGAAAGCCATGTTCGGGAGGACGGCTGCAGGGAGTATCCACGGTCTTCATGATGATCTTTCGAATTCCTCTGTGCCCTCTGTGAAACCTCTGTGTCCTCTGTGTTGAAGAACGGCGCCTCCTGACTCGATGACCTTCATCAATTTCACGATCCGCCTGGCCATCCTCACCACGGGCCTGACGTTGGCGGCCTGCGGTTCCGCGCCACCGAAGAAACCCGACGACGCGCCGAAGAAGCCGTCGTACTACTCGGACGACGGCCCTCCGGAATCGGTGCCCGACAACCTCGCTTCGATTCCCGACGCGGTCCCGCGCGACGAACCCTTCCACAAGTTCGCCAACCGGCCGTACGTCGTGTTCGGCCGCAACTACGTGCCGGTCGTGAACAAGGACGCGTACAAGGAGCGCGGCATCGCGTCCTGGTACGGGAAGAAATTCCACGGGCAGAAGACCTCCTCGGGCGAGGTCTACGACATGTTCGCGATGACCGCCGCGCACAAGACGCTGCCGATCCCCAGCTACGCGCGGGTGACGAACGTGCGCAGCGGGAAGTCCGTGGTCGTGCGCATCAACGACCGCGGGCCGTTCCATGGCGACCGCATCATCGACCTCTCCTACGCGGCCGCCGCGCGCATCGGCGTGGCCTCGGCGGGCAGCGGGCTGGTGGAGGTCGAGCGCGTGTACGACAGCGTCGCCGTGGTCCCAAGAGACGAGATCCAGATCACCAGCACCTACATCAGGCGCGTCTACGACACGCCCGTCGTCACGGGCGAGAAGAGCGAGTTCTACCTGCAGCTCGGCGCCTTCTCCGGTCCGGAAGCGGCCGACCTCTTCCGCAAGAAGATGCAGTCCGACCTCGCCTGGAACCTCGAGCCGCTCACCGTCGCCCAGCGCGAAGGCCTGCACCGCGTGCGCCTCGGCCCCTACCGCAACCGCGAGGAAGCCCTCGCCATCGCCGACAAGGTGCGCACGACGCTCGGCTTCTCCCCGGCCCTCACGAACCGCTGACGAAACCCTCGATGCAGAAGCTCCTCGCCGGTCTCGCCCTCGGCCTCGCCTCGCTCTCCGCCCTCGCGCAACAACCCGCTTCGCTTCCGATCGCCGCCCGCGCCTTCGCGCTGCTCGATGTCCAGAGCGGCCAGGTGCTCGCCTCCGTCGCGGGCGACGATCGCTTCGAGCCCGCCTCGCTCACCAAGCTGATGAGCGCCTACGTGGTGTTCTCCGCGCTCCGCGACAAGAAGCTCGATCCCGCCGCGACCGTGAACGTCTCCGAGCGCGCGTCGAAGGCCGCCGGTTCGCGCATGTTCGTCGAACCCGGCAAGCCGGTGACGGTCGAGGACCTCCTGCGCGGCATGATCGTGCAGTCGGGCAACGACGCCACCGTGGCGCTCGCCGAAGCGGTCTCGGGCACCGAAGAAGCGTTCGTCGCGCTCATGAACAAGCAGGCGCAGCGCATGGGCCTCGCCAACACGGCATTCGCCAACGCGACCGGCATGCCCGCGCCGGGCCACCACGCCTCGGCGCGCGACCTGGCCGTGCTCGCCGCCGCGGTCATCCGCGATTTCCCGGACCGCTATCCGCTCTACGCGCAGAAGGAATTCACCTGGAACCGCATCACCCAGGCGAACCGCAACCGCCTGATGTGGATCGACCCTTCGGTGGACGGCATGAAGACGGGGTTCACCGAGGCCGCGGGCTACTGCCTGGTCGCGAGCTCGAAGCGCGGCGAGCGGCGGCTGGTCTCCGTGGTGCTCGGGACGCAATCCGACGTGCTGCGCATGACCGAGAGCCAGAAGCTGCTGAACTACGGCTTCCAGGCGTTCGAGACGCGCCAGCTCTACAAGAAGAACGTCGCGGTCGGAACGCCCGAAGTCTTCAAGGGCACGAGTCCGACCATGCCCGTGGGCTTCCGCGAGGACGTCTGGCTCTCGCTCCCGCGCGGGCAATTCACCGGCCTGCAGGCCACGCTCGAGACGAAGCAGCCCTTCGTGGCGCCATTCGCCACCGGGGAAAAAGCGGGGATAATGAAGCTCACCCGGGACGCCGCCCGCGTCGCGGAATTTCCCGTGGTGGCCCTGGAAGACGTGCCCGTCGCGGGCTTCCTCTCCCGGGGCTGGGACACCCTCCGACTCCTCCTGCGCCGAATGCCATGACCGCCAACATCGCCTACTTCAACGGGAATCTCCTCCCCTTGGACGAGATCCGCATCTCGCCGCTGGACCGCGGCTTCATCTTCGGCGACGGGATCTACGAGGTGGTGCCCGTCTACAACGGCCATCCGCTGCACGGCCGGGAACACTTCGATCGCCTGCAGCGCTCGTGCGACGAGATCCTCATGAAGAACCCGCACACCACGGACGAATGGATGGGTCTCATGATGCAACTGCTCAAGCATCATCCGGGCAACCAGTCGGTCTACATCCATGTCACGCGGGGCGTGCAGGCCAAGCGCGACCACGTGATCCCGAAGGGCCTGCCCAACACCGTGATGATGTTCTGCTACCCGCTCGCCTCGCCCTCGAAGGAGCAGGTCGAGAACGGCGTGGCCTGCGTGACGAGCGAGGACTTCCGCTGGAAGAAATGCCACGTGAAGTCGATCTCGCTGCTGGGCAACGTGCTCGCGCGGCAGGTGTCGGTCGACGCGAACGCGGTGGAGACCATCATGTTCCGCGACGGCTTCATGACCGAGGCCTCGGCGTCGAACGCGTTCATCGTGAAGGGCGGCACCGTGGTCGCCGCGCCGCAGGACAACCTGATCCTCCTCGGCATCACCTACCAGTTGCTCGAGAAGCTCTCGAAGGACGGCACGCTGAAGCTGGAAGTGCGCCCGGTCTCCGAGGCCGAGGTGCGCGGCGCCGACGAGGTGTGGCTTTCCTCCTCGACGAAGGAAGTGCTCGCCGTCACCACCCTCGACGGCAAGCCGGTCGGCACCGGCAAGCCCGGCCCGGCCTTCAGGAAGATGCACGCGCTCTACCAGGACTACAAGTCGCGCCTGGGGCGCAAGGATGCCGTCGCGGCGTAGGAGCGAAGGTGAGCGATCTGCCCGACGACGACCACTTCGAAGAACCCGAGATCGAGCGGGCGTCGCTCCTCACCTTCCCGACGGTCTTCCCGATCAAGATCATGGGCCGGCGCGAAGATGCGTTCGCCCAGACCATCACGGACATCGTCCTGCGCCACGCGCCCGACTTCAGCCCCGCCACCCTCGAGATGCGCACCTCGAAGAACGGGCGCTACCTCTCGCTCACCGCCACGATCAACGCGAAATCGCGGGAACAGCTCGACGCGCTCTACTCCGAGCTCTCGAAGCACCCGCTGGTCCTGATGGCGCTGTGATCGTCGAAAAGGGGCGGACGGAGTACGTGCCGTCGTGGCGCGCCATGCAGGACTTCACCCGCGCGCGCACGGCCGCGACCCCCGACGAGATCTGGCTCACCGAGCATCCCGCCGTCTACACGCTGGGCCTCGCCGGCCGCCCCGAACATGTGCTGGACGCGCGCGACATCCCCGTCGTGAAGACCGACCGCGGCGGGCAGGTGACCTATCACGGGCCGGGGCAAGCGGTCGCCTACGTGATGCTCGACCTGCGGCGATTGGGCATCGGGGTCAAGGAGCTCGTGCGCCGGCTCGAGGCTTCGGCCATCGATCTCCTCGCCGGCTATGGACTCGAAGGCCATCGGCGCGACGGAATGCCGGGCGTGTATGTCGACAACGCAAAGATCTGCGCCATCGGACTGCGGATCGCGCGCGGCTGCAGCTACCACGGCGTGGCACTCAACGTGGACATGGACCTCGAACCCTTCTCGCGCATAGACCCCTGTGGCTATCCGGGTTTGGCCGCCACGCGCCTCGCCGACCACGGGGTCGATGATAAAATTGCGGTGGTACAGCAGCGACTGGGCGAGTCCCTCGCCCGCATCCTCGCCTGAGGGCACCATGCCCGACGACAGCCTCAAGACCCAGCAGAAGCGCGAGCTGAAGACCGCTCGCATCCCCATCAAGATCGTGCCGGCGGAAACGCTCCGCAAGCCCGACTGGATTCGCGTGCGCGCCGGCAGCAACGAGCGCTTCTTCGAGATCAAGAAGGTGCTGCGCGAGGCGAAGCTGCACACGGTGTGCGAGGAAGCCTCGTGCCCCAACATCGGCGAGTGCTTCGGCCACGGCACCGCGACGTTCATGATCATGGGCGACCTCTGCACGCGCCGCTGCCCGTTCTGCGACGTGGCCCATGGCCGGCCGCAGCCGCTCGACGCCGAAGAGCCGCGCCACCTCGGCGAGACCGTCGCCGCGATGAAACTCAAGTACGTCGTGGTCACGAGCGTCGACCGCGATGACCTTCGCGATGGCGGAGCCCAGCACTTCGTCGATTGCATCCGTGCCATCCGCGAGCTCTCGCCCGCCACGAAGATCGAGATCCTCACGCCGGATTTCCGCGGGCGGCTCGATCGCGCGCTGGAGATCCTCAACGCCTCGCCGCCCGACGTGATGAACCACAACCTGGAGACCGTGCCGCGCCTGTACAAGGCCGCGCGCCCGGGTTCGGACTACGCGCATTCGCTGAAGCTGCTGAAGGACTTCAAGGCCTCGCACCCGCAGGTGCCGACGAAGTCCGGGATCATGGTCGGCCTGGGCGAGACGAACGAGGAGATCCTCGGCGTGATGCGCGACCTTCGCGAGCACGACGTCGACATGCTCACGGTCGGCCAGTACCTGCAGCCCTCGAAGCACCACCTGCCGGTGCTGCGCTATGTGCATCCCGACGATTTCGCGATGTTCCAGCGCGAAGGCGAAGCGATGGGCTTCACCAATGCCGCGTGCGGCCCGATGGTGCGCTCCTCGTACCACGCCGATCGCCAGGCGATGGACGCCGGCGCGGCCTAGCCGCATGCCGTGAGAATCGCGGCCCTCACGCTGGCGTTGTCGGTCGCTTCGGTCGCGGAAGCGCAGGAAGTCTTTCGCTGCACTGCGCCCGACGGCAAGGTCACCTACCAGCAGTCCCCGTGTCCCAAGGCTGCGGAAGAGCGGAAGGTCGACGCCACTCCCGCGAACGCGGACTTCGATCCCGGCGAGCGCGAACGGCTGCTCAAGGCCGGCGACGAAGCCGGCAAGCGCCTCGAGGCGCGAGCGGCCGAGGAGGAAGCGGAGCGCCGGCGGCGGCAGGAAGCCCGCGAGCGCGACGAGCAGCGCGAGCGCGAAACGCTCGCCCGCGAGGAAGCGCGCGTGCCGCAATACATCTACGCGTATCCGCCGGGTGGCCCGCGGCCCCCGTATCCCGCGCCGGGACCGCGTCCCGTTCCGCGCCCGCTTCCGGCCCCGGCCCCGCGCTAGATCGGCGTAGAGTAGGTGGCGAGTAAATTCGCTGGAGGATTCCACCATGCGTGCACGAGCGTGGATCGGTTTCGCAGCCGCGGTCGCCCTGCAAGCCTCGTCGGCCGGGGCCGAAATCACCCCGGACACCCAGGAATTTCCCTGTCCCGGCCCGAGCGAGGCGCTCTGGCTGGCGACCTCGCCCGATCGGCCCGACACCCGGGCGGATCCCCCCAGCTCCGACACTCCCCCGTTCCTGGCGCGCATCGATCGGCGGGACATCCGGGCGGGCGGGGCGTTTCCCGCGTTCACGGCCGCGTCGCCGGCGCAGCGCGCTTCGCGGCCCTCGAACGATCCACGCAGCCCGACCTACCTCCCGGGGTTCAACCGATGAGACTCCCTGCCACGATCGCCGCCGCGTTCCTCGCGGCATCCTCCGGCGCCGCGCTCGCCGCCTCGGGCGTGTACAAGTGCATCGGGTCGGACGGACGGATCTCCTACCAGGAGATGCCGTGCCCCGAGTCGAGGGACTCGCAACCGATGGCCCTTCCCACGGAATTCCCGGCGATCGATACCGCCGCGCGCGATCGCCTCCTGGAGCGCGAGGCCGCGCTCGACCGGCGGCTCGAGGCGCAACGCGACCGGCTCACGGCCGAGGCGATCGCGAAGATCTCGCGCCCCGAACCGGTCTTCGTCGCGAGCGAGCCCGCCGTGGCCGTGGCGTGGCCGGCCTGGGGAATCGCGCCGCGCTGGAATCCGCGTCCGATGCCGCGCGCTTCAATGCGCAGCACCGGCCCCGCGCCCTATCGCTAGCGGGATCTTCGCGCGGCCTACTTGCCCCGCAGGCGTTCCAGCTCGAAGCCCGCGGTCCGGTACTCGGTGTACTCGGTGACCTTCGTGTAGCGCGCGCTCTGGAAGAGTCGCCGGGCACCGTCGTTGTCCCCCGCGATGCGCTTCTTCAATCCGGCGAAGAAATACGCCTCGCACAATTGCGACTTCTGGGTGGAAGCATCGGGATCGCGCGCGGCCTTCAGCAGGGTCGCTTCATCGGTTTCGCCCAGCACGTGCTGCAGGATCGGATAGGGCCAGCGCACCGTATCGCTGCGATCGAAGGTCCGCACCGTCGCGACCGGATCGACGCCCTTCGAGGCGAGCGAGGCCTGCAGCCACAAGAGGGCGTACTGCCGCTCGGCCCCCGTGCTCTCGCGGGCATTGGCCTCGAAGTCCTCGGCGGCGCCATTGAAATCGCCGAGGTAGAAGCGAACGCGGCCGCGCTTGTAGCGCAGGTCCGGCACCGCGCCGGTTTCGGACGCGTACTTCTCCAGCACTTTCGCCGCCTCCGCGAACTCGCCGCGGCCGAAGTGGACTTCCGCCAGGCCGATGACGATGCTCCGCTCGTCGGGGGCGAGCGTGGCCGCGGCGCGGATGTCCGCCAGGGCTTCGTCGGCCTTCCCCAGGTAGTCGCGTGCAAAGGCGCGGCGCTTCAGGGCAGCCGCGCGGTTCTTCGGCGCGAGCCGGCCCCCGTCCAGGTGCGCCGTGAAGACGATGTCTTCCGCGATCGAGGTCGCTTGCACGCGCGTCTCCGGCGCCGGGATGCCGCGCGTGCGTCCAGCGGCCGCGGATTCCATCTTCTCGATCACCTCGCGGCTTCGCGAGGCCGGCACCGGCGACACGAGGAGCGTGATCCCCGAAGCCTGGATCAGCTCGCGGAGCTTGGCCGCGTGCGCGGGAAGGCCGTCGCGTTCCACCGTATCGGCGGTGTACTCGAACGTCGTCGTGTGCTCGATGGACTCTCGCTCCTGCACCATCTCCACGCGGGAGCGGAAGTACTTGCCGTCGTAGGAAGCGCCGTTGCGCGCGGCCTCGGACATGACCGGCTCGGAAAACCGGATGCGAACCCGGTGCGCGACGTTGCGCACCCAGCCCACGTCCATCGAATGGCGCCGCGACGGGTCGAGCCCCGGCTGCACGGTGTCCCCCACGAGCCACGGGCCCCATTCGAAGCGCAGCATCCTTTCGCTCGGATAGGCCCAGGGGTTGTCGAAGCGAAACTCGCGCGCGATGACGATCCCGTCCTCCTGGTCCGCGATCGTGACGGGCCCGGTGGCCACGAGCGAGGATCCGAACATCCGCGCGAGGTAGTCGAACTGCTTTTCGCGCAACTCGGCGCCTTCGGGACGGCCGAACACCTCGCGCAAGGCCTCGGCGAAATCGCCGCGGAAGCGCACCTCCGAGCGAATGGTGGCCGGGAGCGCGAGCGAGTCGACCGTGATCGTATCGATCGCTTCGGCGTCCAGCGTGGACTTGGCGGCGCGCGGCACGCGCGCGATCTCCGATCCCGCCGGGGCTTCGAGCGGAAGTCCTGCCGCGAGCCGGAGCACGACGCGCCCGGCCAAGGGGCCCGACTGGCGGTCGCGGGTCGGATCGAGCCAGAGCGTTTCGCCGTTCACTTCCGCGGCCACCACGACGTGGTCGAAAGCCAGCGGCGAAGGCAGCATGCCCTGCACGGCACCGCGCGCGAACTGCGAGGCCAGGACCGGCCGCGCCGGGATGCCCATGGCGTTGAACAGCGCCAGCAACAGGTAGGACTTGTCCTTGCAATCGCCGAAGCGGCGCTCGAGCACGCGAGCCGGAAGCGCGGGCCGGTGCGTCGACTCGCCGAACGCGACGCTGAAATAGCGGATCTCGCGCTGGACGAACTCGAGCGCGGCGAGCGCACGGCCCGCGTCGTCCGGGGCTTTCGCGCGCAACGATTCCGCCAGCGCCTTGACCGCCGCATCGGGCGGGACGTCCGGAAACAGGCTTCGCCCCCACGCCGAGACCGCCGGCCAATCGGCGTACTCGCTCATCTGGATCAGTTGCGCGACGGTGAGCTCCGGCGGGCTGTCCGCAGGCAAGTCCCACGTCGGGACGTTCGTTGCGGAAACGAGGCGCTCCTTCCAGCCCGGCGTGGGCGCCGCGACTTCCTCCACGCGCGACCACTCGGGCGCCCGCAGGCGGATGTCGCGTGCGGCCGGATGGAGCAACCGATAGCGCAGCAGCGCCGTGGGCGCGCGCTCGGCCGGCATGGCCAGGACCGAGGCGAAACGCTTGCCGAACACCGGATTGCCGCCCGCGAGGGTATAGCGATAGGAGATCACGTCGCCCGCGCGCACGTCGTTCACCTGGATGCTCGCGGTCACCACGCCGTCGTACGACCCCTGCTCGAGGCGCTTCTCGCGCCGCAGCAGCTTCACGGTGCGCGGGTCCAGGCGATCGAGGGCCTTGCCGTCGCGATCGATGCGGATCTCGTGCAACGTGAGCTGATGGTAGGTCGGATCGAAGTCGATCTCGATCGACGAGCCTTCGGCGAGTCCCGCGGCATCGTGGATCTTGCGGATCGCATGCAGGTAGACCTGCGGCGTGTCGTCGACGCGGATCTGCCGGTCGCGCAGGACGTACTGCCAGCGCGTGCCGGGCGGGACGAGGGGCAACCTCACGGCGTCGACCCACGTCGGGGCCTTGTCGATCTGGTACTGGTAGCCGTCGCTCGAGTACTTCCGGGGAGCGGCGTGCCCCGGCGGTGCGGCGAGGAGTGCAGCGAAAAGGCAGGCGCCTGCGGCGAGCAACGGGTGAAGCGACATGCGGGGAGACTTCCGGAGATTTCGATGCGCGATTATGCCGGTTCGCGCGCGGCCCTCAATCGATCGCGCGGTAGGCCGGCAGCGTGAGGAACTCCACGTAGTCGTCGGACGTGGTGATCTCCTCGAAGAGCTTCGCGCCTTCCTCGTACTTCCCCGCCGCGTAGGCTTCGGCGCCGACGATGGCCGGCGTCTTCTTCAGCTCATCCACCAGGATCTCGTGGAAGAGCGCCTTCGTGACCTTGCGCCCGTCGTCGAGCCTGCCCTTGGGCGAGCGCATCCATTGCCACACCTGGGAGCGCGAGATCTCGGCGGTGGCGGCGTCTTCCATCAGGTTGAAGATCGGCACGCACCCGTTGCCGCCCAGCCACGCGCCGCAGTACTGGATGCCGACCTGCACGTTGTTGCGCAGCCCGGCCTCGGTGATCGGCGCTTCGGGCGCGAAGGCCATCAGGTCCTTCGCGGTGACGTTCACGTCGGGGCGCTGCTTGCCGTACTGGTTCGGCTGCGGCATGTGCTTGTCGAACACTTCCTTCGCGATCGGCACCAGCCCCGGATGCGCGACCCACGTGCCGTCGCAGCCGTCGGTGGCTTCGCGCTCCTTGTCGGCGCGCACCTTCGCCATCGCGGCTTCGTTCGCGGCCGGGTCGTTCTTGATCGGGATCTGCGCGGCCATGCCGCCCATCGCGGGCGCGTTGCGGTGGTGGCAGGTCTTCACGAGCAGCAGCGCATAGGCGCGCATGAAGGGCGCCGTCATCGTCACCTGCGAGCGGTCGGCGAGGCAGAAGTCGGGGTGGGAGCGCATCTTCTTGATGCACGAAAAGATGTAGTCCCAGCGGCCGATGTTGAGTCCCGAGGAGTGCTCGCGCAGCTCCCAGAGGATCTCGTCCATCTCGAACGCGGCCGGGAAGGTCTCGATCAGCACGGTCGCGCGCACGCTGCCGTGCGGCACGCCGAGTTCCTTCTGCGCGAAGGTGAAGACGTCATTCCAGAGCCGCGCCTCGAGGTGCGATTCCATCTTCGGCAGGTAGTAGTACGGGCCGGAGCCGCGCGCCAGCAGCTCCTTCGCGTTATGGAAGAAGAGCAGGCCAAAGTCGAAGAGCGCGCCCGACACCGGCACGCCGTCGACGGTGACGTGCTTCTCGTCGAGGTGCCAGCCGCGCGGGCGCGGGATCAGCACGGCGGTCTTCTCGTTCAGGCGATAGTCCTTGTCGCCCTGGCGGAACGTGATCGTCCGGCGCACGGCATCGGCGATGTTCGCCTGGCCCTCCATCATGTTCGACCACGTCGGGCAGTTGGCGTCCTCGAAGTCCGCCATGAAGGTGGACGCGCCGCAGTTGAGCGCGTTGATCACCATCTTGCGATCCGTAGGCCCCGTGATCTCGACGCGGCGGTCTCGCAGGTCCGCCGGTTGCTCCGCGATGCGCCACGCCGATTCGCGCCGGCCGCGCGTCTCCTCGGGGAAACCGGGCAGCGTGCCGGCGTCGAACTGCGCCTGGCGCCGGGCGCGATCCTCGAGCCGTTCGCGTCGCCGCGCATCGAATGTGCGATGCAGCTTCGCGACGAACGCGAGCGCTTCGGGGGAGAGGATGCGGTCCGCGTCGGGATGCGCCGGAGCCGCGATGCGCATGCCGGCGGGTGGCGAGAAGTTCATGGGGATTCTCCGATGGGCCGGCGATGTTCCCCGCATTGTCGGGCTTTCCCGCCGCAAGCCCAACTCTATTACAATACTGGCGATACGATAATCCCCGCGCAGATGGGGTGCATTTATTACTTCTCCGGAGGAGGCCGCGCATGGACCGATTCAAGGAACTGACGACGTTCGTCGAAGTGGCGCAGCGCGGAAGCCTCTCCGCCGCGGCCCGCGAGGAAGGCATCACGCCCGCCATGGTGGGGCGGCGCATCGACCAGCTCGAGGAACGCCTGGGCGTGAAGCTCTTCAAGCGTTCGACGCGCAAGGTCACGCTCACGCCGGAAGGCTCGACGTTCTACGAGGATTGCCACCGACTGCTCGCCGAGCTGCGCGGCGCGGAGGAATCCCTCTCCGTCGGCGCGAAGAGCGCGTCGGGCCGGCTCATCGTCACGGCGCCCACCGCGTTCGGCCGCAAGCACATCGCGCCGCACCTCGCGGCGTTCATCGCGCAACATCCGAGCCTCGCGATCACGCTGCACCTGTCGGAGCGCATGGTCGATCTCAAGAACGAGCGCTTCGACCTCGCGATCCGCATCGCCGACCTGAAGAGCGCCGACCTGATCGCCGCGAAGCTGGCCGAGAACCATCGCGTTGTCTGCGCCTCGCCCGCCTACTTCAAGCGCGCCGGCAAGCCCAGGACGCTCGCCGACCTCGCCAAGCACAACTGCCTCGTGACCAGCACCGAGGACGGCGTGTCCGACCAGTGGCACTTCCAGGACAAGGGCAAGGACATCACCGTGAAGGTCGGCGGCAACCTCCAGTGCAACGACGGCGAGGTGCTCACGCGCTGGGCGCTCTCGGGCGAAGGCCTCGCGTGGCGCAGCGCGTGGGAGGTGAGCGAGGAGATCAAGCGCGGGCGGCTCGCGTCCGTGCTGGACGAGTTCGCGATGCCGGGCAACAACATCTACGCGGTCTACCCGGAGCGCCACCTGCTACCGGCGAAGGTGAAGCTCTTCATCGAGTTCCTGCGCAAGACCTTCGGCGACCCGCCGCACTGGGAATAGCGCGCTAGAGGCGCGCGAGCACGCGCGGGGCGAGCTGCTGCACGCCCTCGCCCGAGAGCGCCTTCAGCGCCGCGACCTTCTCGGCGGGCGTGAGGTAGTCCCAGGGATCGCGCGCTTCGTTGATGTTCTTCCCGAAGATCGCGCGGGCCTGGTGGGACGTCTCCTCGGCCACCACCTTCAGGCCATCGAGGTCGACCAGCACCGCCTTGAAGTACGCGAAGGGCGCGAGGATGCCCACATCCAGGTTGCCCTCCGTCGTCCTCTGGTTTCGCACCCAGCGGTCGATGTAGAAACCCAGGCCGTCGACGAAGCCCGTGCCGATGGAACCGTCGTCGACGCGGATCTTGGTTTCCCCGCGGGATTTCGTGAAGAGCACGAGGTGCGTCGCGCCCGCGCGGCGGGCGAGCGGCGCCACCGCCATGAGGAGCTCCTTCGCGTCGCGCTTGCCGGCGACGACGTCGGCTTGCAGCTGGTGGATCGAGGCATCCTTCGCGCGCAGGAGCACGACCTCGAGTTGCGGGCGCAGCAACTGGGCCTGCTTGTCGAAGGCGAGGACCGTGGCGGTATCGAGCTCGTCCGTCGCGAGCGGCATCAAATCCTTCTGGTTCTTGTCCAGGCGAGTGCCGGTCTGCATCTGGCCGCCGACGACCAGCAGGCGGTCGCCGATCAGCGAAAGGGCGGCGACCTTGGGGGCGACGGCGGGCGGCTGCGCGAACGCGGCCGTTGCGCCGAGGGCCAAGGCGAGGATGGCGATCCAGGTTCTCATCGGAATTCCTTCACGACGTGTTGCTGCCGCCGGCTGACGGGCAGGCGCTCGTCCGTGTCCCGGACCACGACGGCCCAGCCGGATTCGCTGTCGGCGACGTTCTTCTCGAACCCCGCGATAGCCGTTCGATGCACCAGGCAGTTCCGGTGGATTCGCACGAACGCGGATTCGAACTCCTCTTCCAGCTTGGTGAGGGACTCCTCGACGATGAATTCCCGCTCGGCGGTGCGAACGGTGACGTATTTCAGCTCCGCTCGCAGGTAGAGCACGTCGGCCAGGGGCACCAGGTGGATCTTGCCGCGCTCGTGGACCGAGAGGTGGCGGCGCGGCTGGTTGGCCGCGGCATCCAGCGCCTCGCGCGTGACGGCCGGGGCGGCCCGGGTCTTGCGAAGGGCGGCCAGCAGGCGCTCGCGCCGGATCGGCTTGAGGAGGTAGTCGATCGCGTTCACCTCGAAAGCCTTGATGGCGTAGGTGTCGAACGCGGTGGTGAAGATGATCGCCGGCGGCGCGGCCATGCCGGCCAGGTGGCGCGCCGCCTCGAGCCCGTCCATCTCCGGCATGCGAATGTCGAGCAACACGATGTCGATCTTCTCCCGGTTCATCACGTCCAGCACCTCGCGGCCGGTGCGGGCCTCGTCCACGATCGCGAGGTCGAACTCGGCGCGGCACTCGTCGAGCAGGTCGCGCAAGCGCGACCGGGCGGGCGCCTCGTCGTCGGCGACCAGGATGCGCGGGACCGCCGCCTGGGCCAGCGTCATGTGCTGGCCTTGATGTACGGAAGGCGGATCGTCACGCGATATTGGCCGTCCACGACTTCCGACTTCAGGCTCGCCTCGACATCGAAGTGGAGCTGCAGCCGCTCGCGGATGTTCGCCATCGCCATCTTGTTGCCGCCGGGATGGCCGTTGGTTCCCGAAAACGGATTGGTGAGCGTCATGTGGACCTGTTCCCCGGACTTGCGGATGTCGATGGCGATCTCCCCGCCGCCGTCGGCGGGTTCGATGCCGTGGTAGACCGCGTTCTCCACCAGCGGCTGGAGGATGAGCGGCGGGACGAGCGCCTCGGCGGGCATTCCGTCCACGTTCCAGCGGATGCGTAGCCGTTCGCCGAGGCGCAGCTGCTCGATCGCGAGGTACTGGCGCGCGAGGCTCACTTCGTCGCCGAGCGGGGCCAGGGTGCGGTTGTCCGCCATCAGCACGCGGAAGAGATCGGCCAGGTCTTCCAGCACCTGTTCGGCCCGGCGCGGCTCGGTTCGGATCAGCGAGAGCGCTGCGTTGATGCTGTTATAGAGGAAATGCGGCCGGATGCGGGCCTGCAGCGCCTGGATGCGCGCCTCGGCGATCGCCGGCGACAGGGCGCGGGCGCGCAGGTCGAAGTAGAGGAGCGTCACGAACGTGGCGAAGAGCGCGAGGAACGCGACCAGGAAGAACGGCAGCGGCGGCCGGTCGGGGATCAGCCCGGCGACGGTCTCCGACAGCACCCAGGCGACCGCGACCTCGAACGCGGCGATGGAGAGGATCGCCGGCACGTAGCCCATGGCGTGCAGCGGACGCCGCGCCGCGCACAGCACGACCAGCGAGAGGAGCAGCACCGGCTCCACGAAAGCGGCGAGCAGGAGGAACTCGAACCAGTAGGCGTCGAGCGTGCGCGTGCGCATCGCCGCGGCGGCGAACACGAAGAGGTTCACGACCAGGAGCGCGCGCAGCATGACGCCCAGGTTGCAGAAATTCGGCAACCGGATGCCCGCACCCGTCTGATTTATACTGGCCAAGACCCATTCTCGCCATTGCCGCCGACAACATGCAACAAGACGACAAGGCGGCCAAGGCCTGGTCCGGCCGTTTCAGCGAGCCCTTGGACCGCCTCGCCCAGCGTTTCAACGCCTCCGTCGACTTCGACCGCCGCCTGGCGCCGTTCGACATCGAGGGTTCGCTGGCGCACGCCCGCATGCTCGAGCGCACCGGAATCCTCCCCGCCGCGGACCTGGCCGCGATCGAGAAGGGGCTGGGCCAGATCGCGCTGGAAGTGAGCGAGGATCGCTTCCCGTGGTCGATCGACCGCGAGGACGTGCACCTGAACATCGAAGCGCGCCTCACCGACCTGGTGGGCGACGCCGGCAAGCGCCTGCACACGGCGCGCTCGCGCAACGACCAGGTCGCCACCGACATCCGCCTCTGGCTGCGTTCGGAGATCGACACATTGATCGGCATCCTGCGCGCGTTGCGCGGGCGGCTGCTGGACCGCGCCGAAGCCGAGGCCGAAACGCTGATGCCGGGCTTCACCCATCTCCAGGTGGCCCAGCCGGTGACCTTCGGCCACCATTTGATGGCGTACTACGAGATGTTCACGCGCGACGCCGATCGCCTCGCCGATTGCCGCCGGCGCATGAACCGGCTGCCGCTCGGGGCCTCGGCGCTGGCCGGCACGAGCTACCCGATCGACCGCGAGTCGGTCGCGAAGGCGCTCGGGTTCGACGGCGTGTGCGAAAACTCGCTCGATGCGGTGAGCGACCGCGACTTCGCGGTGGAATTCCTCGCCGCGGCGGCACTGGCGCAGGCGCACGTCTCGCGCCTGGCCGAGGAACTCGTCATCTGGACCAACCCGCGCTTCGGGTTCGTCGAGCTGGCCGACCGGTTCTGCACCGGCTCCTCGATCATGCCGCAGAAGAAGAATCCCGACGTCCCGGAGCTGATGCGCGGCAAGACCGGCCGCATCTACGGGGCGCTGATGGCGATGCTCACGATCATCAAGGGACAGCCCCTGGCGTACAACAAGGACAACCAGGAGGACAAGGAGCCGCTCTTCGACGCGGTAGACACGCTGAATGACGTGCTCACGCTGCTCACCGAGCTCCTCGACGGCCTGAAGGCTCGGCCCGACCGCATGCGCGCGGCTCTCGCGGAAGGTTACGCGACAGCCACGGACCTGGCCGACTACCTCGTCCGGAAGGGCTTGCCGTTCCGCGATGCCCACGATGCCGTCGCGCGAGCGGTGCGCGAAGCCGAAAAGGCGGGCAAGGACCTGGCCCAGCTCCCGCTGGCCACGTTGCAGTCGTTTTCACCCCTCGTGGGCGAGGATGTGTTCGCGTTCCTCACCCCGGAGGGCTCGGTGGCGTCGCGCAAGCACATCGGCGGTACCGCGCCCGTGGCGGTCCGAGCCGCCATCGCGCGGGCGCGCAAGGCGCTCTAGGCCCCCGTCATTCCCGCGCAGGCGGGAACCCAGCGCGATTCAAGCAACCTCTTCCGTTTTGGGCTCGAAGAACCAGCAGATCTTGCGGGTCTCCGGGCCGGAGATGCGGTCTCCCATCAATCCGCAACGCGACACCCGCTGCGAAAGCCGCTGGCACTGCCTGCAACTGTTGCAGGCCCCGAACGTCGAGCCCTCGTTGTCCAGTTGCAGTTGGGTCAGCGCCTCGCGCAACGCGGAGACGGCATTGCGGATGCGGTTCGGGCTGATGTTGCGCGTCGCGTTGGCCCAGGAGAGCGTGGGCTGCGAGTCGGAGAGGAACTGTTCGCCGACGGTCGAGAGGCGCAACCGCACCACGCGGCGGTCGATGTCGTCCTCGAAACGCTCGACCAGGCCGCGCCGGTCGAGGAGCAAGAGCGTCTGGGAGACCGTGCCCTTGGTGAGACCGAGGTATTCGGCCAGGGCCTGGGGGGTGTTGGAGTAGCGATTGGCGCGGGCGAGGTACATCAACGCCTGGAGGTGGACCGGCTGGAGGCTTTCCTCCACGCCCGACTTGCGCAGCTCGGTGCGCATGAGGTTTCCGAGGCGCTCGACCAGCTCGAGAAGGACGATCGGGTTCTTGTCCAGGGCGCTTTCTCCTCGCGGCGAAGGTCGCGGCGGGGCCGCGATCCGGTATTAGTATCGGGTCGATACGAAAAAGTCAAGGAAATGAATCGCCGATTTTTCGTGTCGATTCGATACCAACGCTGTTTCGACCCTTTTGGCGGCCTTTCGGGCGCTTCGAATCAGGAAAAATCGACGTTCGCGCCCGCTTGCGACGCGAGAATCTCCGCGAGCGACGCGTAGAGCTCCTTGCCGGAGCGCGTGTCGCGCCACGCGCCGTCGCGCGAAGCGAAATGGAAGCCTCCCGAGCGCGCGGCGACCCAGATCTCGCGATTCGGCGCCTGGCGATTGACGATCACCTTCGTGCCGTCGGGGGCCTCGATGGTGAGGATGCCGCTCTCGAGGTCGACGTCGAGGGCGTCGTTCGCCTCGACCGCGCGCTCGATGTTCGCGAGCACGGCGTCCACCGCGGTGTGGAATTCGGTTTCCGTCATCGTCATAATCCCGGGATGATACGCGCCCTCGCCATGGCCCTCGCCCTCGCTTTCACCTGCGCCGCCTGCGGCCAGAAGGGCCCCTTGAAGCTGCCTTCGCCTCCGCCGGTCGAGCCGGCGAAGGACAAACCCGCGCCGGTCGCGCCATGAGCGCGCTGCAACGCAAGGCGGGCGCCCTGCACCTGGAGGGCGTGGCGCTCGAGGACGTCGCGCGACGCTTCGGCACGCCCTGCTACGTCTACTCGCGCTCGATGGTGGAAGCCGCGTTCCGCGAGTTCGACGAAGGCCTCGCGGGCGTCGACCACCTCGTCTGCTACGCGGTGAAGGCCAACTCGAACCTCGCGATCCTCGACGTGCTGCGCCGGATGGGCGCGGGCTTCGACATCGTCTCGGGCGGGGAGCTCGCGCGCGTGCTGGCCGCCGGCGCGGATGCCGGGCGCGTGCTCTTCTCCGGCGTGGGCAAGTCGGAAGCGGAGATCCGCACCGCGCTCGCCGCGCGCATCCATTGCTTCAACGTGGAGAGCGAACCGGAGCTCGAGCGCCTGGACGCCCTCGCGGGCGCGCTCGGCGTGAAGGCGCCGATCTCGCTGCGCGTGAACCCGGACGTCGACGCGAAGACGCATCCCTATATCTCCACGGGCCTCGCCGGGAACAAGTTCGGCATCCCGTACGGCAGCGCCCTCGAGGTCTACCGGCGCGCCGCGAAGCTGCGCAACCTCGAGGTGCACGGCATCGATTGCCACATCGGCTCCCAGATCCTCGAAGCCGCGCCGCTCGAGGAGGCCGTCGATCGCGTGCTGGCGCTCGCCGACGCGGTGCAGGCCGCGGGCATCCGGCTGAAGCACGTGGACTTCGGCGGCGGCTTCGGCATCCGCTACCGCGACGAAGCGACGATCGACGTCGCCGCCTACACGCGCACGCTCGCCGCCCGGATGCAGGGGCGCGGCCTCAAGGTGCTGCTGGAGCCGGGGCGCTACATCGTGGGCAATGCCGGGGTGCTGCTCACGCGCGTGGAATACCTGAAGGTGGACAAGGCGAAGCGCTTCGCGGTCGTGGACGCCTCCATGAGCGAGTTGATCCGCCCCATGCTCTACGACGCGTGGCACGAGATCGTCCCGGTGACGCAGTCGGCCCGTGGAGAGGCGCTCGCGTACGACATCGTCGGCCCCATCTGCGAATCCACCGACGTGCTGGGCACGGGCCGCAGCCTCGCGATCGCCGGCGGCGACCTGCTCGCGATCCTCTCCGCGGGTGCCTATGCGATGGCGATGGCCTCGAACTACAATACGCGCCCACGCCCCGCGGAAGTGCTCGTCGACGGCGACAAGGCCTACGAGATCCGCTCCCGCGAGCGCGTCGAATCCCTCTTCGCGGACGAACGAACGCTCGATGCGGCGATGAAGCCTTGATTGGTGTCGACACGACACCAAAATGGCACGAGTCCATCCAAATCGTCATGCTTGACACCCGAAGTCGCATCTAGAATCCGAATCACCAAGCTGGTGAGCGCGTTACAAGCCTCAACGTGACACGCGATTAGCGATTCAGAGCCACCAGGCACCGTTCGATGCGAAGTCCGGACGCTTGGAAAGTGCGGTGACGGTACCCTCGGCGCCGGCCGCGCAAACTCAGTCCAACATTGAAAGGACATGACCATGGCAACGAAGAAAAAAGCTGCGAAGAAAAAAACCGCGAAAAAAGCCAAAAAGGCGAAGAAAGCGAAGAAACGGTCAACTAAAAAGTCGACCAAGAAAAAAGCTGCAAAGAAGAAGGCGGCAAAGAAGAAGCCAGCCAAAAAGAAAGCAGCCAAGAAAGCGAAGAAAAAGGCCGGTGGCAAGAAGAAGCCGGCCAAGCGTAAGGCGGCGAAGAGGAAGCCGGCCGTGAAAGCTGCGGCGGCTCCGATGAAGCCGATGATGCCCCCGGCGGTAACGCCGGTCATCACGCCGCTCATCAAGCCGATGAGCTGAGGGATTCGTCCCGAAGTCCACGGCTTGGCCCGGAAACGAGGCGCTAACCGACCCAACCGCGAAAGCGGGTTTCACCGGCCGGGTAGCGCCTCGCTAGCGGGTTTCCCAGCGCCCGCGAATCCTGTAGTTCCCCCCCTCCGACGCCACCAGCACGAACGACTGCGCTCGCCATCCGATCGGCGGCACCATTCGCACGTCGATCGGGCGCGCGACCTTTCGAACCAGCGTGGCGTGCGGCACGTACGGGCGGTCGTCCACGGCGATTCCGGCACCGCCGAGGGCACCCGCGAGGGATCGCGCGAGATTCGCGAGTTCCGCGGGCACGGCCGAGCAACCGGCCCATCCGACGCGCGGACCCCGAAACCATCCCGCCTGGTCGAGCACGAGGTCCAGCGCCGTCATGCGAATGCCCGCCGCCAGCTCGCAGGCCCGGGTCACCGCGTCCGCTTCGATCTCGCCGAGGAAAGCGAGCGTGACGTGGATCTTGTGCCGCGCCGTCGGCCGCCCTCCGAATTCGCCGGCCAGGTCGCGGCCGAGCGCCTCGAGGCTTTCGGCGGCGCCTTCCGGGGGCCACAACGCGAAGAAGTGCCGCGCCATGCCTAGACCAGGAAGACGGTGGCCAGCCCGAGGAAGATGAAGAATCCCATGCTGTCGGTGATGAACGTGAGGAACACGCTCGAACCCACGGCCGGGTCGCGCCCGAAGCGCTCCATCGTGAGCGGGATGAAGATGCCCGCCAGCGCGGCCACGATCAGGTTGAGCAGCATGGCCATCGCCATCACGCCCCCCAGCGCCACGTTGCGGTAGAGCAGCCAGGCCACGAAGCCGAGCACGCTGCCCCAGATCACGCCGCTCGTCGTGGCCACGCCCAGCTCGCGGGTGAGCAGGCGGCGCGCGTTGCTCGGGCTCACCTGCCCCAGC
This sequence comes from Betaproteobacteria bacterium GR16-43, assembly GCA_001953215.1. Lineage (GTDB taxonomy): Bacteria > Pseudomonadota > Gammaproteobacteria > Burkholderiales > Usitatibacteraceae > Usitatibacter. The sequence goes on along the minus strand of CP019169.1, from coordinate 1,194,784 downwards.
GCGAGCGCGCGCACGATGAGCGTGGTCGTCTGGTTGCCGGCATTGCCGCCGATGCCCGCCACGATCGGCATCAGCGCCGCCAGCGCGGCGAGCTTCTCGATCGAGCCTTCGAACGCGCCCACCACGCGCGAGGCGATGAACGCCGTGCACAGGTTCAACGCGATCCACGGCCCGCGGTTCTTCACCGAGGCCCAGACGCTCGAGAAGATGTCCTCGTCCTCGCTCAGGCCGACCTTGGCCAGTTCCTTCGATTCCTGGCGTTCGCGCACGAAATCGAGCACCGCATCGACCGGCACGCGTCCGATCACCTTGCCGTCGGCGCCCACCACGGGCGCGTTCACCAGGTCGTAGCGCTCGAAGGCCTGGGCCGCCTCTTCGGCGTCGCTGTCCGGGGCGAACGAGACCACGTCGCGCTCGATCAGCGTGGCCACCTCGACGTCCGGGTCCGTGACGACCAGCTTCTTCAGCGCCAGCGTGCCCTTCAAATGGTCGTCGCGGTCGACGACGAAGAGCGCATCGGTCTGGCTCGGCAACTCGTCGAAGCGGCGCAGGTAGCGCAACGCCACTTCGACGGTCACGTCCTCGCGGATGGTGACGACGTCGAAGTCCATCAGCGCCCCGACGGTGCCCTCGGGATACGACAGCGCGGATTGCAGCTCCGCGCGCTCCTCGACGTCCTGCGCCTCGATGATGTCCTGGACGACTTCGTCCGAGAGGTCGGGCGCGAGGTCGGCGATCTCGTCGGGCTCCAGGTGCTGGGCCGCCGCGACGATCTCCGCGCGGTTCATGTCCGCGAGCAGCGTCTCGCGGACCGAATCCGACACTTCGAGCAGGATGTCGCCCTCGCGTTCCGGCGGCACCAGGCCCCAGATCACGAGGCGCTTCTCGAGCGGCAACCCTTCGAGGATGTAGGCCACGTCCGCGGGGTGCAGGGCTTCGAGGCGGCGGCGCACGTCGGCCAGGTCGCGCATGCGCGCGAGCAGCTTCATCACCGCGTCCAGGTGGTCCTGGGGCGAGGCGGAGCGCGGGATGTCTTCGGGACGGCGGGCCATGAGCCCGCCCATTGTAAATGGCTAGGGCAGCTCGGCCGCGGGCATCCGCGCGAGGATGATGCCGGTCTTCCGGCTGAGCCAGGCCGTGTTGCGGTTGCGGTCGTAGAAGCGCGGGTTGGGCACCATCGCCGCGAGGCGCGCGGAAGGCTCCGCGCCGAGCGAAGCCGCGCCCGCGTTGTAGTAGTGGCGCGCCGCGGCTTCCGCGCCGAACACGCCGTCTCCCCATTCGATCACGTTGAGGTACACCTCGAGGATGCGGCGCTTGGACCAGAGGTTCTCGATCATCACCGTGATCAACGCCTCCTGGCCCTTGCGCCAGAGCGACCGGGTGCCGGAGAGGAACAGGTTCTTCGCGAGCTGCTGCGAGATGGTCGAAGCGCCGCGCACGACCTTGCCCTTCTGCTTGTTCTTCTCCATCGCCTTCTCGATCTCGGCCCAGTCGAACCCTTCGTGCTCCACGAAACGCGCGTCTTCGGCGGCGACGACGGCGCGCTTCAGGCTCGGCGAGATCCGCTCGTACGGCACCCACTCGTGCTTCAGCTTCGCGTCCGGCTTGCGCTCGCGGATCCGCTCGAGCTGCGCCTCCATGAACGCCGTGGTCTGCGGGTTGTGGTCCTTCCACCACCACACGCGAGCGAGGATCGACAGCTCGTAGGCGAGGAACAGGCCCGCGAGCGCGGCGAGCGTCCAGGCCGTGAAGCGCGCGAAACTCTTCATGCGCCCTCGCGCAGCAGCGCGAGAATCGATTGCGTCGCGGGCCGGATCCCATGCCAGAGCCAGAAGGCCTCGGCCGCCTGCTCGACCAGCATGCCGAGCCCGTCGGAGGCGCGCGCGCCCTGCGCCTTCGCCTTGTCGACGAACGCGCGCGCGGCGGGCCCGTACGCCATGTCGTAGGCCAGCGCTCCGGGCGCGAGGCACTCGGCGGGCAGCTCGAGCGGCGTGCCCTTCGTCGAGGTCGAGGTCGCGTTCACGATCACGTCGAAGCGATCCTGCGCGAGGGCGTCGAGCGCGCGGCCTTCGATGTTTCCGAGCGACGCGAAGCGGTTCGCGAGCGTGCGGGCGCGATCGGGCGTCCGGTTCACGACCACGAGCACCGATGGATTGCAGGCGAGCAACGGCGCGATCGCGCCGCGCGCGGCACCGCCGGCCCCGATCATCGCGATGCGCGCGCCCGAGAGCGCGATGCCCAGGTTTCGGCGCAGGTCGGATACGAGGCCCGCGCCGTCCGTGTTGTCGGCTTCGAGGATGGCGCCCTTCGCCGTGAGCACGTTCGCCGCACCCGCGAGCCGCGCCCTCGCGCTCGCCAGGTTCGCGAGGGCGAGCGCCTCGACCTTGAAGGGCAACGTGATGTTCGCTCCGCGTCCGCCGGCCGCGAAGAAGCCGCGCGTCACGCGCTCGAAGGCCTCGAGGGGTGCGAGCAACGTCGTGTACTCGAGCGCGATCCCCGCCTCGCGGGCGAAGTGCGCATGGATCACGGGCGAGAGGCTGTGGCCGACCGGATTGCCGACCACCACGAAGTGCGGAGCGGCCATTTATATAGTGTCGGGCGACCGCCGGGTGGTTGCCATCGCGAACCGATGCTCTATCATGGTGCGTGATCCTTTTTATATGCCCCTAAATGGGGCTAGCGTTCGCGAAACGAGGCCAGTAGCCCTTGGCCTTCAAGATCTTACGCGAGGTGCCGGATGGCATGTTTTTCGCTATTAATAGGCTTCGACGGATTCGATTCGGCCCCCTATTCACCATTTTCGCGCACCAACCACCCCTCAGGAGAGCCCCATGGCAGTCGGCGATGTATTCAAAACGATCAAGGAAAACGAGGTCAAGTTCGTCGATCTTCGATTCACGGACACCAAAGGAAAAGAACAGCACGTGAGCGTCCCGACGAAATCGTTCGGGGAAGACAAGTTCACCGACGGCCATGCCTTCGACGGTTCGTCGATCGCCGGCTGGAAGGGTATCGAAGCTTCGGACATGCTGCTCATGCCGGACCCGGATTCCGCGCGCATGGATCCGTTCTTCGACGAACCCACGCTCGTGCTGTCGTGCGATGTGCTCGAGCCTTCGACCGGCAAGGGCTACGAGCGCGACCCGCGCACCATCGGCAAGCGCGCCGAGGCCTACCTCAAGAGCTCCGGCCTGGGCGACACCGCCTACTTCGGCCCGGAACCCGAGTTCTTCATCTTCGATGCCGTCGAGTGGAAGGTGGACATGTCGGGCGCCTCGGTCAAGGTCTATTCCGAGGAAGCACCCTGGTCCTCCGACATGAAGTTCGAAGGTGGCAACCTCGGCCATCGCCCGCCGGTGAAGGGCGGCTACTTCCCCGTGCCCCCCGTCGACTCGCTGCAGGACATGCGTTCGGCCATGTGCCTGGCGCTCGAGGAACAGGGCGTCGAAGTGGAAGTGCATCACCACGAAGTGGCCGCGCCGGGCCAGTGCGAGATCGGCACCAAGTTCAACACGCTCGTGAAGCGCGCGGACTGGCTCCAGATCCTCAAGTACACCGTCTGGAACGTCGCGCGCTCGTACGGCAAGACCGCGACCTTCATGCCGAAGCCGATCGTGGGCGACAACGGCTCGGGCATGCACGTGCACCAGTCGGTGTGGAAGGGCGGCAAGAACCTGTTCGCCGGCGACGGCTATGCGGGCCTCTCCGATTTCGCGCTCTACTACATCGGCGGCGTCATCAAGCACGCGAAGGCGCTCAACGCCATCACCAACCCGGGCACCAACTCGTACAAGCGGCTCGTGCCGGGCTTCGAGGCGCCGATCAACCTCGCGTACTCCGCGCGCAACCGTTCGGCCTCGTGCCGCATTCCCTTCGTGTCGAGCCCGAAGGGCCGCCGCGTCGAAGTGCGCTTCCCGGATCCGACGGCGAATCCGTACCTGTGCTTCGCCGCGCTGCTGATGGCGGGCCTGGACGGCGTGCAGAACAAGATCCACCCCGGCGATCCGCTCGACAAGAACCTCTACGACCTCGAGCCGGAAGAAGCGGCGAAGGTGCCGCATCCGTGCGCGTCGCTCGACGAAGCGCTCGAGAGCCTCGACAAGGATCGCGGCTTCCTCACGCAAGGCGGCGTCTTCACCGACGACATGATCAACGCCTACATCGCGCTCAAGTACGAGGAAGTGCAACGCTTCCGCATGACCACGCATCCGGTCGAGTTCGACATGTACTACTCGTCCTGATCGGTCTCGCTGCCTGGCCAAGAAAGGGGGCGGGCAACCGCCCCCTTTGTGTTTTTTCCCCGTCGCGACCACAAGCTATGGGGGTTACTGGAGCATATCTCCTTGATCTTGTTGCTTTTTTCATGAGCGGCCTTCATTCTTTCCGTCCCGTTTCGCGAAAGGGAGCGCGAGATGAAGAAGCTCTGCCTCGCGGTTGTGGTCGCTCTGTCGAGTACCGGTGCCATCGCGCAGTCGACGATCTACAAGCACGTCGACGCGAACGGCCGCATCACGTACACGAACAAGCCGATGAAGGATGCGTCCATCGTCGAGCTGGAACCTCTCACCCTCATTCCCTCGACGCCCGCCGGCGTGCTGCAGGCGCAGCCGCAGCGCGGCGCGACGCCGCCCGCGGCACCCACGCCTTCTCCCGCGTCCGCGGAAGCCAAGCCGGAGATCAAGCCCGCGCTGGCGATCGTGACGGCACTGCCCTCGGCCAGCACCGCGAGCTTCCCGAAGGTCGACGGCTCCCTGCAGAGGAAGCGCGACGAGGAACGCCGCCGCATCCTGGAAGAAGAGCTGGACCGCGAGGTGCAGCAACTGGATGGCGTGAAAAAGAACCTGCTCGAAGAAGGGCAGAATCCCGAGCTGATCGCCGCCGTGCGCCTGGCGCAGGCCACGGTCGACCCCACTCCCGCGCAGCTCATGGAACACCGCAACAGGCTGGACAAGGCCTCCGGCCGCATTCGCGGCCTCCAAGCCACCGCCGCCGAGCACGAGAAGAACATCGAGGCGCTCAAGAAAGAGCTCGGCGCCTTGAAGCCCTAGCCTCGAGTCGTTCCCCCTTCCGGCATCCTGCCGACGCGCCGGCCGCAATGGCTGGCGCGTTAATTGCTTTTTATCCTTGCGGTCGTCGATCGTGAACTCCTTTGCTGGCCTGGAGATGATCTCGACCGCCGTTCTCCTGCTCGACGACCAACTCCAAGTGACCTACGCCAATCCCGCTGCCGAAAACCTGCTGGCCCATGGCCGCAAGCACCTGCTCGGTGCCGGCGTCGACAAGGCGCTGCCGGGAAACGACGACTTCGTCGGCCGCCTGCAGCTGGCCCTGGAGACCCAGGCGGGATTCAACGACAACGATCTCGTGCTCGATTTCGCCGGCGAGCCCGTGCACCTGCATTGCGTGATCAGCCCCGTGGATACGCGCGAAGGCGTGCTGATGCTGGAGTTCCGGGAACTGGAGCAGCAGCTCAAGATCGCGCGCGAGACGCGCATCCTGGAGCAGCAGCAGGCCAACCGCGAACTGGTGAGGAACCTCGCGCACGAGATCAAGAATCCACTCGGTGGCATTCGCGGTGCGGCGCAGCTGCTGGAACGCGAACTCTCCGACCCGGAACTGCGCGAATTCACGCAGGTGATCGTGAAGGAAGCCGACCGCCTGCAATCGCTCATGAACCGGCTGCTCACGCCGTCGCGCCTGCCGCGCATCGAGCCGGTCAACATCCACGAGGTGACCGAGCGCGTTCGAACGTTGCTGCTCGCCGAATTTCCCGAAGGACTCGAGATCAAGCGCGACTACGACACCAGCCTGCCCGACCTCATCGGCGACAAGGAGAGCCTGATCCAGGCCATCCTCAACGTCGCACGCAATGCCGCGCAGGCCACGGGCGGCCGCGGCGAGATCCGCTTCCTCACGCGCATCGAGCGGCAAGTGACCATCGCGCGGCGGCGCCATCGCCACGCCATCGCCGTCACCATCGAGGACGACGGCCCCGGCGTGCCGCCCGAGATCGCCGAGCTGATCTTCTATCCGATGGTGAGCGGGCGCGATGGCGGTACCGGCCTGGGGCTCTCGCTCGCGCAGAGCTTCGTCTCGCGCCACCAGGGCCTGATCGAATTCGAGAGCGTCCCCGGCCAGACGCGTTTCAAGTTGCTGCTTCCCATTCGTCCGCGTGAAGCCGCGGTCGCGGAGTTTCGATGAACGCACCCGATCCCGTGCTCGCCTCCGTCTGGATCATCGACGACGACCGATCCATCCGCTGGGTCTTCGAGAAGGCCCTGGCGCGCGAAGGCATCGCGCACCGTACCTTCGGCGCCGCGCAGGAGGCCCTCGACCAGCTGGACGAGGAAGTCCCGCAAGTCGTGGTGAGCGACATCCGCATGCCCGGACTCTCGGGCCTCGAGCTGATGCAGCGCTTCAAGGAGCGCCTGCCCTCCACGCCGGTGATCATCATGACGGCGTACTCCGACCTCGAGAGCGCCGTGGCCGCCTTCCAGGGCGGGGCGTTCGAATACCTGCCGAAGCCCTTCGACGTCGACCACGCGGTGGACCTCGTGCGCCGCGCGATGGAAGAAAGCCGCCGCCAGGTGGAAGTGCCGGTCGAGAACGGCGAGACGCCCGAGATCCTGGGCCAGGCCCCGGCGATGCAGGAGGTCTTCCGCGCCATCGGCCGCCTCGCGCATTCGCATGCGACCGTGCTCATCACCGGCGAGTCCGGCACCGGCAAGGAGCTTGTCGCGCGCGCGCTGCACCGCCATAGCCCACGCGCCGGGCGCGCGTTCATCGCCATCAACACCGCCGCGATCCCGAAGGACCTCCTCGAGAGCGAACTCTTCGGCCACGAGCGCGGCGCCTTCACCGGCGCGCAGACCATGCGCCGCGGCCGCTTCGAGCAGGCCGAGGGCGGCACGCTGTTCCTGGACGAGATCGGCGACATGCCGCCGGATCTCCAGACGCGCCTGCTGCGCGTGCTGTCCGACGGCCAGTTCTACCGCGTGGGCGGCCACACCCCGCTCACCGCCAACGTGCGCGTGATCGCCGCCACGCACCAGGACCTCGAGTCCCGCGTGCGCCAGGGCCTGTTCCGCGAAGACCTCTTCCACCGGCTGAACGTGATCCGCCTGCGGCTGCCGGCGATGCGCGAGCGGCGCGAAGACATCCCGATGCTCGCGCGCCACTTCCTGGCGAAGAGCGCCCGCGATCTGGGCGTCGAGGGCAAGCGGCTCACCAACGCGGCGATCGCATTCCTCTCGGCGCAGGACTGGGCGGGCAACGTGCGCCAGCTGGAGAACCTGTGCCACTGGGTCACGGTGATGGCGCCGGGCCAGGTGGTCGACGTGAAGGACCTGCCGCCGGAGACGCGCGGCGAGTCGCAATCGGCCGCCGCGAGTCCCGAGGGCGACTGGCGCCGCGCGCTGGAACGCGAAGTGGCCGCACGCCTCGCGCGAGGCGAGACCGGCGTGGCCGATCCTCTCACGCGGGAATTCGAGAGCGCGCTCATCGTGAAGGCCCTCGCGCACACGGGCGGGCGGCGCATCGAAGCCGCCACGCTGCTGGGCATCGGACGCAACACGCTCACCCGCAAGATCCAGGAACTGAAGATCGAAACGAAGGAGTGAGAAATCGGGGTCAGGGTAGAAATAAGTGCTGGGCAACGCGCCGCATTTATTTCTACCCTGACCCCGATTTCTATTTTCGGTAGCGCCGCTCGAATTCGGCCACGGGCAGCGCCGCGCTCGCGTAGAACCCCTGGTATTCGTCGCAACCGAGGTCCCGCAGGGCGTTGAACTGGGCTTCCGTTTCCACGCCCTCGGCCACCACCGACAACCGCAGCGAATGCGCCATCGCGAGGATGGCCTTGATGATCGCGAGGTCGTCGGGATCGCTGTGGATGTCGCGCACGAACGAGCTGTCGATCTTGATCGAGTCCACGGGCAGCGTCTTCAGGTACGACAACGACGAGTAGCCGGTGCCGAAGTCGTCGATCGCGAGGCCCACGCCCAGCTCGCCCAGGCGGCGAAGCAGCGCGGACTTCTCGTCGATGTTCTGCATCAGGATGGATTCGGTCAGCTCCAGCTCGAGCGTGGCCGGATCGATGCGGCTCGCGGCCATGGCCTGGCTCACGGCGGCGTAGAGCCGGTCCCCGTCGACGACCTGGCCCACGGAGAGGTTCACCGACAAGCGCAGTCCCGGCTTCAAGGTGCGCTGCCATTCGGCGATGCGCGCGCAGGCCTGCTCCAGCACCCATTCGCCGATCGGCACGATGAGGCCGGAATCCTCCGCGACCTCGATGAAGCGTCCCGGCGGCAGCAATCCCCGGCGCGGATGCTGCCAGCGGATCAGCGCCTCGACGCCCACCAGTTCGCCGGTGGCGACCTTGATCCGCGGCTGGTAGTGGATCACGAGTTCGTTGCGCCGCAGGGCCAGGCGCAGGTAGTTCTCGACCGACAGGCGTTCCTGCGCACGCGCGTTCATCTCGGCGGAGAAGAACTGGTAGTTGTTGCGGCCCTTCTCCTTGGCGTAGTACATCGCGACGTCGGCGTGCTTCATCAGCGTGGCCGAGTCCTTGCCGTCGTTCGGATAGAGGCTGATCCCGATGGAGCACGAGGTGTTCAGGTGCTGGCTGTCGATCAGCATCGGCGCCCCCATGGAGGCGATCATCTTCTCGGCCACGGCTTGCGCGCCCTCGTCGCCGTCCCCGCCGTCGCCCAGGTTCTCGAGGATGACCGCGAATTCGTCTCCGCCCAGCCGCGCCACCGTGTCCGAGGCGCGCACGCAGGCGGTGAGCCGCGCCGCGACGCGCTTCAGCAGCTCGTCGCCCACCTGGTGGCCGAGCGAGTCGTTGATGGTCTTGAAGCGATCCAGGTCGATGAACATGAACGCGAACCCGGCCCGGTTGCGCGAGGCGTTCACGATGCATTGCTCGAGGCGGTCGTGCAGCAGCACGCGGTTGGGCAGCCCGGTGAGCGCGTCGCGCGTGGCCAGGTACTCCGCGCGCTCCTCGGCCGCCTTGCGCTTGGTGACGTTGGTCGAGGTGCCGGTCAGGCGCAGTGCGTGCCCCGCCTCGTCGCGGTGCGTGACCTTGCCGCGCGAGTGCACCCAGATCCACTCGCCCGCGGCATTCGGGACGCGGTACTCGCAGTCGAACTCCTCGCTGACTCCCTTCACCGCGTTGTTGATCGCGGCCACGAACACGTCGCGGTCCTCGGGATGGTTCCACGCGAACACCTCCTCGCCCGGGAAGGTGGATTCGCGCGGCGTGTCGCCCAGCAACGACGCCCAGCTTTCGTTGAAGTACACGCGGTTCGCCTTGAGGTCCCAGTCCCAGAGGGCGAGGCTGGAGCTGGTGAGGGCCAGGTCGAGCCGCTCCTTCGCGCGCGCCATCTGCTGCTCGGCCCGCTTGCGCATCGTGATGTCGCGGCCGACGCCGATCATGTAGTTGCGCCCGCCCATGCGCAGCGGCCGGCCCGTGAAGGCATACGGGCGCACGTTGCCGATGCGATCCACGATCTCCGCCTCCACCGACATTTCCTTGCCGTGGTCGAGCACCTCGCGCACCGCGTGCTCGATCACGGGCCGGTCCTTGGGCGAGATGAAGTCCGCGGGCTTCATGGTGGCGATCTTCGCCGCCGAATAGCCCGTGGCCACCTGCAGGTTCGTGTTCCAGCGCAGCAGCTCGCCCGAGGGCCCGACGAGGTAGAACGCGCCGGGAAGGCTCTCGATCACCGCGTCGGAGAATTCCTTCTCGACGCGAAGGCCCTCCTCGGTCACCCGGCGCAAGCCGATCTCCTCCTCGAGCAGCTCCGTGAGCCTCTGGTACTCGCGGGCGAGGTGGCCGATGCGCACTTCGGCATCGCCGGGCGTGCTGCCGGGCGCGAGCGCCGGGCCGGGTGCCGCGGGCGGGCCCTCCAGGCGCGACTCGAGACGAGCCACCGCGAGCGCCGCCAGGTTCTCCAGCGCGGAGCGCTCCTGCGGCGAAAGGATGCGCGGGATGCGATCGACGATCGTGAGCGCGCCGACCACGGTGCCGTCGGGACAGGTGAGCGGCATCGCGCAGAAGAAGCGCGCGCGCATCTGCGCCCCGAAGAGCGGGTGGCTGCGCAACTGCGGGCTTTCCGGGTCCTCGATCAGCAGGAACGCGCCGGGCTCGGAGCGGCCGAAGGCCAGGGACTGTTCTCGCGGCAGCTCCTGCAAGGCCACCCCCGAGCGGGCCTTGACCCACTCGCGTTCGCCGTCGAAGAACGAGAGCCACGCCATGGGCGCCCGCACCGCCTCGCGCGCGCGGCGCACGAGCTCTTCGAACGCGGGCTCCTGCGGACCGTCGAGCACGCGATAGGCGCGCAGCCGCGCGAGCCGTTCCTGCGGATTTTCCGGCGGGCGTTCCTGGTGAGGAGGCGTCGCGAGGCTCAAGGGGTCAGGTCGCAGGTCACCGGCGCATGGTCGGAAGGGCGCTCGAGTTTGCGCGGCTCGACGTCGACGGCGCAGGCCGTGCACCCCTTCGCGAGCGCATCCGAGAGCAGCACGTGGTCGATCCGCAGTCCCATCTTCCGCTTGAACGCATTCATGCGGTAGTCCCACCACGTGAAGGACTTCTCCGGCTGCTCGAAGAGGCGGAAGGCGTCGGCGAAGCCCAGGTCGATGAGCCGCTTCAGCGCGGCGCGTTCGGCATCGCTCACGAGCACCTGGCCTTCCCACGCGAGCGGGTCATGCACGTCGCGGGCCTCGGGCGCGATGTTGAAATCGCCCAGCACCGCGAGCTTCGGATGCGCGGCCAGTTCCGCGGCGAGCCAGCCGCGCAGCGCCTCCAGCCAGCGCAGCTTGTACTCGTACTTGTCGGACCCGACGCTCTGGCCGTTGGGCACGTACACGCAGACGATGCGCGTGTCGCCCACGTCGCCCGCGATGACGCGGCTCTGCTCGTCGGCGAACTCGGGGATGCCGCGGCCCACGTTGCCGCACTCCGGCTTGGCGAGGATGGCCACGCCGTTGTACGTCTTCTGCCCGTTGTGCACCCAGCGATAGCCCATCGCCTCGATTTCGGCGCCGGGAAATTTCGCATCCTCGCACTTGGTCTCCTGCAGGCACACGACGTCGGGCGAGACGCGCGCGAGCCAGGCCTCGAGGTGCGGCAGCCTCACCTTGAGGGAGTTCACGTTCCACGTCGCGATCTTCATCGGCGTTCGATTCCGGCGCGCGCAGGTTCGGCCCCGGTCCCGCGGGCTCGAAGCCGCAAGGGCTGCAGGCTACTGTTTGGCAGGCTCGGCCGCGTCGGCCGCGGGGGCGTCGGCGGCAGCCGGCTCGGGCGCCTTCTTCGGCGCCGGAGGCGGCGTCGCACGCGGGTTGGGCTGGTTCGGCAATGCCGTGCGCGGATAACCCGCGTTGTCGAGCGCGCTGGTCCACGCGGCCTCGTTGAAACCCTTCTGCGGCATCTCGCCGATCAGGAGCACCGGGACCATGACCGTGCCGATGGCCTTCTTCACCTCTTCGCCGGCGGCCGGATCGGTGCCCGGGTCGCGCTCGGCAAAGGGAATCCCGCGCTTGGTGAGCAACGCGCGGGCCTGGTCGCAGGAAGGACCGCACGTGCCGGACGCGTAGAACGTGACCGGGTATCGGTCCATCGCGATTTGCGTGGCGTAGGGCAACTGCGGCGATGCCGTGGCGAAGCCGCCTCCCGCACGCTGCTGCGTGCTCGTGGTGATCTCCTTGGGCGGCGGCGTGTCGGAGAAGACGGTCTTGCCGTCCTTGTCGACCCACTTGTAGATCGTCTGTTGCGCCGCGAGGAACGTAGGCACCGCCACGAGCGCGGCTGCCACGCCGATGAACACTCTCTTCGCGAACATGGGAACTCCTCCGCTCTTAGGCCGTGGCCTTCATTCCATTATGACGCAGAAGCGCGTCGATCTGAGGCGCGCGGCCCCGGAACGCCACGAAGGATTCGAGGGCGCTGCGGCTGCCGCCCGCGGCGAGGATCTCGCGGCGGAAGCGCGCGCCGGCCTCCGGGGAGAGCACGCCGGCTTCCTCGAACGCGCCGTACGCATCCGCGGACAGGACCTCGGCCCACTTGTAGCTGTAGTAGCCCGCGGCATAGCCGCCGGAGAAGATGTGCGAGAACTGGTTGGGGAAGCGGTTGAACGCCGGAGCCTCGAGGACGGCGACTTCCGCGCGCACGCGCCCGAGCAGGCCCATCACGGTGTCCTTCGCGGGATCGAAACCGGCGTGCAGGCGCATGTCGAAGAGCGCGAACTCGAGCTGGCGCACGAACCCGAGGCCGCTCTGGAAATTCTTCGCGGCGAGCAGCTTGTCGAAGAGCGCCCGCGGAATGGCCTCGCCCGTGTCGACATGGCGCGTCATGTGGCGCACCACGTCCCATTCCCAGCAGAAGTTCTCCATGAACTGGCTCGGCAATTCCACCGCGTCCCATTCGACGCCGCTCAGCCCCGAGACGCCGAGCTCGTCGACCTGCGTGAGCAGCAAATGCAAGCCGTGGCCGAACTCGTGGAAGAGGGTGGTGACTTCGTAGTGCGTGAAGAGCGCGGGCTTGCCGTCGACCGGCGCGGCGAAATTGCAGACGAGGAACGCGACCGGGGTCTGCACGCCCGAGGCGAGCCGGCGGCGGTTGATCGCGTCGTCCATCCACGCCCCGCCGCGCTTGCCCTCGCGCGCGTAGAGGTCGAAGTAGAACTGGCCGATGCGTCCGCCCGTGCCGTCGAGCACGTCGTAGAAGGTCGCATCCGGGTGCCAGGTCTCGCTGCTGGCCTTGCGCACGGTGACGCCGTAGAGCGTCTCCACCACGCGGAAGAGCCCGGCGAGGACGGCGTCCTCGGGAAAGTAGCGCTTCACTTCCTCGTTGGAGAAGGCGTAGCGATCCTGGCGCAGTTTCTCGCTCGCATAGGAGAGGTCGGCAGCCCCCACGTCGGCCAGGCCCAGCTTCGCGCGGGCGAAGGCGCGCAGTTCCTCCATGTCCTGCCCGGCATGGGGACGGGCCCGCTTCGCGAGGTCCTCGAGGAAGGCGATGGCCTGCGCGGGCTCCGCGGCCATCTTGGTCGCGAGCGAGACCTGCGCGTAGTTGCCGTAGCCCAGCAGGCGCGCGGACTCGGCGCGCAGCTCGAGCAGCCGCACGATGTGGGCCGTGTTGTCCCACTCGGGCTTGCCGAACTCCGAGGCGCGCGTGACGAAGGCCCTGTACATCGCCTCGCGGACGGATCTGTCGTCGGCGTATTGCATCACGGGGATGTAGCAGGGCATGTGCAGCGTGAGCTTCCAGCCGGGCTTGCCCTCCTTCTCCGCCGCCAGGCGCGCCGTGGTGCGCACATCCGCGGGAATGCCCGACAGCCTTGCCTCGTCCGTGACGTAGAGGCCGAAGTCGTTGGTGGCGTCGAGGACGTTGTCCTGGAAGCGCGAGGAGACTTTCGCGAGCTCCTCCTGCACCTGCAGGAAGCGCTGCTTGTCGGCCTCGGGCAGCTCGGCGCCCCCCAGGCGGAAATCGCGCAACTTGTTTTCCACGAGGCGCCGGCGGGGGGGCGTCATCGCCTCGAACGCGGCCGAAGCCCGCAGGGCCTTGTAGCGCGCGTGCAGGCGATGGTCCTGGCCCTGCTCGGTGAAGTACTGCGTCACCCTGGGCAACGCGGCGTTGTACGCGTCGCGCAGCGCCGGCGTGTTCACCACGATATTCAAATGACTGACCTGCGCCCAGGCGCGCGACAGGCGCTCGTTCGCGTCGTCGAGGGGTTCGACGAAACCCTCCCAGGTGGGCGCGGCCGCGTCCCCGGCGAGGCGCTCGAGCGTGGCGCGGCCTTCGGCGATGAGCGTGTCGATGGCGGGCTGCACGTGCTCGGGTCGCACCTGGGCGAAACGCGGGAGGCCGGAAAAATCGAGGAGCGGATTGGTTTGAAGGGTCATGGCATCACGCGGTATAGACGGTTCGCCCCCCGACCAGCGTGCGCGCGACGCGGCCGGTGAGCTCGAAGCCCATGAAGGGCGTGTTCTTCCCCTGGCTCGCCAACGCGAGCGGCGAGACGACCCAGGGTGTTTTCGGATCGAAGAGGCAGATGTCGGCGACGGCTCCCGGCTCGAGCGTGCCCGCGCGCGTGCCGAGGATCTTCGCGGGACGGAAGGTGGCGGCACCGAGCGCCGCGGCGAGGCCGATGCGCGACTCCGACGCCCAGCGCAGGACCAGCGGCAGCAGCAGCTCGAGCCCCGTGGCGCCGGGGGCGGCTTCGGCGAACGGCACGAGCTTCTCGTCTTCGTCCACGGGCGTGTGGTCGGAGCACACGGCGTCGATGACGCCTTCGGCCAGCGCGCGGCGCAGTGCATCGCGGTCGCCCGGATCGCGAAGCGGCGGGATGAAATTCGCCTGCGCGTCGAATTCGCCGATGTCGCGGTCGCACAAATGCAGGTGATGCACGCCCACGTCGCACGTGAGCGGCAGGCCCTTCGCCTTCGCTTCGGCGACGAGCGCCACCGAAGCCGCGCAAGAGAGCCGCGCCAGGTGCACCCGGGCGCCCGTGGCCGCCATCAACTCGACGATCGAGCGGATGGCCACGGTCTCGGCGATCGCGGGAATGGGGGCGAGCCCCAGGCGCGTGGCGACTTCACCGTCGTGGGCCACGCCGCCGCGCGCGAGCGCCGCATCCTGGGGCCGCAGCCAGACGGTGAACCCGAAGGTGGCCGCGTAGCGCATCGCCTGCAGCAGCACCGAGAGGTCGGCCAGCGGGGCGTTGGCCTGGAAGAAGCCCACGCAGCCGGCTTCGGTGAGCTCGGCCATCTCGGCCAGCCTTTCGCCCTTCAGTCCCACGGTGAGCGTGCCCAGCGGGAGCACGCGCGCCTGGTGCAGGGACGCCGCGCGGCGCTTCAGCATCTCGACCAGGCCGGGTTCATCGAGGGGCGGATCGGTGTCGGGCGGGCAGGCGAGCGAAGTGACGCCGCCCGCGACCGCCGCTCGCATCTCGGATTCGAGCGTCGCCTTGTATTCGAAGCCCGGCTCGCGAAGGCGGGCCGAGAGATCCACGAGGCCGGGACATGCGACGAGGCCGTGCGCGTCGACGACTTCATCGGCCTTGAAGCCGTCGGGCGCCTGGCCCCACGCGGCGACGTGACCCTCCGCGATGAAGAGCGACGCGTTCGCTTCGCGATTGGCGGCGGGTTCGACCAGGCGGGCGCCGCGGATCTCGATCTTCATGCGCCGGCCTCCGCGACCTGGCCCGCGAGGATCGACATCACCGCCATGCGCACCGCGATGCCGAACGTGACCTGCGGCAGGATCACGCTCTGCCGGCCGTCGGCCACGCTCGAGTCGATCTCCACGCCGCGGTTCATCGGGCCCGGGTGCATCACGATCGCATCGGGCTTCGCCTTCGCGAGCTTCTCCGCGTTCAATCCGTAGTTCTTGTAGAACTCGCCCGCCGAGGGCAGGAGGGCCCCGTTCATGCGCTCGTTCTGCAGGCGCAGCATGATGACGACGTCGCAATCCTTGATGCCCGCGGCCATGTCGGTGAAGACGCGCACGCCCATGCGTTCGACGTCCGTCGGGATCAACGTCCTCGGGCCGACGACGCGCAGCTCCGGGACGCCCAGCGTCTTCAGCGCGTGGATCTGCGAGCGCGCCACGCGCGAATGCAGCACGTCGCCCACGATCGCCACCGTGAGGCCGGAGAAGTCCTTCTTGTAGTGGCGGATGGTGTACATGTCGAGCAGGCCCTGCGTCGGGTGCGCATGGCGCCCGTCGCCCGCGTTGATCACCGCGATGCCCGGCTTCACGTGGCGCGCGATCAGGTGCGGCGCGCCCGACTGCGCGTGGCGCACGACGAACATGTCCGCGTCCATCGCCTGCAGGTTGTAGACGGTGTCGAGCAGCGTCTCGCCCTTCGACGTGGAAGACGCGCCGATGTTGAGGTTGATCACGTCGGCCGACAGGCGCTTGGCCGCGATCTCGAACGTGGTGCGCGTGCGCGTGGAGTTCTCGAAGAAGACGTTGAAGATCGCCTTGCCGCGCAGCAGCGGGACCTTCTTCACCTCGCGCTCGTTCACCGACACGAACTGGTCGGCCGTGTCGAGGATGTGGCGGATCATCGCCGCGGGCAGGCCTTCGGTGGAGAGCAGGTGCCGCAGGCGCCCCTGGGCGTCGAGCTGGAGGCTCGCGTTCATCGGCGCTTCACCGCGGCGAGGCGCAGCTTGCCGCCCTCGTTGGAGAGCACGAGCTCCTCGTCGGGACCGACCTCGACCTTCGCGCCGAGCCAGTCGGGCGAGACCGGCAGCTCGCGTCCTCCGCGATCGGCCAGCATCGCGAGGCGCACCGCCTTCGGCCGGCCGAAGTCGAACAGCTCGTTCAGCGCGGCGCGGATCGTGCGCCCGGTGTGCAGCACGTCGTCCACGAGGATGACCTCGCGGCCGTCGACCGGAAACGGGATGTTGCTGCGGCGGGACTCGCGGTGCAGGCCGATGCGGCCGAAATCATCGCGGTGCAGCGTGACCGCGAGCGTTCCCAGCGGCACCTTGCAGCCCAGCGCGCGGTGCAGGCGTTCGGCGATCCACACGCCGCCCGTGTAGATGCCGACCATGCCGGCGTCGGGCGAGACCGAGTCCTTCATGCGCGCGGCCAGGGCCTCGACCAGGCGTTCGGCGTCGGGAAGCGAGGCAGTCATGGAGGAAGTGGGGTGGTCCGGGGCGCGCCGCGGATGATCCGGCGCCAAGCCAAATTTTAACGCGTTCGCGCGGGGAGCGACAAATGCGCGCGCGCGCCTCGTCCTCCTATAATCGCCGCCATGATCGATCGACCTGCGCGAGCGCGGATCAGCGTCGTGGTCCGCAGCATGGGCCGCCCGACGCTGCTGCGCGCGCTCGATGCGATCGCGGGGCAGGGCCGGGACGACCTCGAGGTCCTCGTGGTCACGGCCAGTGGCAGCCGGCACGGGCCGGTGCCTCGCGCCGGCGGCGCGATCCGGGCCATCGAATCTTCCCGGCCCCTCACGCGGCCGCAGGCCGCGAACGCCGGCCTCGACGCGGCCCGCGGCGACTGGATCGCGTTCCTCGACGACGACGACGAGTGGCTGCCCGGTCATCTCGAAGGCCTGCTGCGCGCGGCCCCGGACGACGGGCATGCGCGCCTTCGGTATTGCGCGTCACGGCTGCTCGATGCCGCGGGACAACTCAAGCGAATCTACAGCGCGCCCTACTCGCGTTTCGCGCTGCTGCTGAGCAACGTGATGTCGAGCAATGCCGTGCTCTTCCACGCGAGCCTGCGCGACGAGGGCTGCCGCTTCGACGAGGCGCTCGACCTCCTCGAGGACTGGGACTTCTGGCTGCAGGCCTCCGCGCGGACCGAGGTGGCGCGCGTGACCGAAGCCACGGCCGTGGTGTGGTCCGACTCGGGCACTTCGGGCACGGCGGCCGGCGACCCGGCGGACGTGGCGCGCATGCGGCCGTTCATGGAAAGGCTCGATGCGAAATGGGGCGCGGAGCGGCGCACGCTCCAGCTCGAGATCGCGAACCGCGTCGAGCAGGCCAATGCCGACCTGCGCGCGGGCCGATTCGCGCAATGCGAAGACAGCGCCCGCGAGGCGTTGGCGTTGTGGCCGGGCAGCGCGCCCGCGCTGAATGCGCTGGGCATCGCGCTCTACAAGCAGGGGCGTTTCGAGGCGGCCGTGAATGCCCTGGCGAGCGCGCTCGCGCATGAGCCGGAGTCGCAGGCCGCGCGGGCCAACCTCGAACGGGCCCGGGCGGCGGCGGCGGCAACGCGAGGCTAGCGCGCCGGAAGGCGAAGGCGGCGAGTCAGATCGCGAGCCGCTCGTGCACGCCGGGATCGTCCAGGTAGCTCTGCAGGATCACGGCGGCGGCGAGCGCATCGACGTCCTGCTTCGCGCGAATGCGCGCGTGCTGCTCGCGCATCTGCGCCTCGGCCTCGGCCGAGGAAAGGGTTTCGTCGACGAACGTGACGGGCAGGCCGAAGCGCGTGGCGAGGCGGCGGCCGAATTTCTCCGCGAGCCGCGCGATCGGATGCTCGGATCCGTCGGCGTGCTTCGGGCGGCCCACCACGAACGCGGTGGGCTTCCAGTCGAGGACCACTTTCTCGATGAGCGCGAAACGCCGTTCGTTCGCTTCGGCGTCGATGGCCATCAGCGGATGCGCGATGCCGGTGGCGGTCTCCCCGACCGCGACGCCGATGCGCTTCTCGCCGAAGTCGAACCCCAGCAGCGTCGAGGAGGCGGCGCTCTGCGTCACGCGTGGCCGGCTTCGTCGGAGAGGAAGGCGGCGTTCACGCCGAGCATTTTCAGGGCGGCATCGTAGCGGTCCTCGGGAGGGATCGCGAAGACCACGTCGAGATCCGCCTCCACGGTGAGCCAGCCGTTCCTCTGGATCTCGTCCTCGATCTGGCCCGGGCCCCAACCCGCGTAGCCGAGCACCACGATCTGCTCGGCCGGGCCGCGGCCCTCGGCCATCGCCTCGAGGATGTCGAGCGAGGTGGTGAGCCCGGTGTCGCCCACGGGAAGCGTCGACTTCCACGAACCCACGGGGCGATGCAGCACGAAGCCGTGGTCGAACTGGACCGGGCCGCCGTAGAACACGGGCTGCTCGGCCACCGGGGAGTGTTCGAAGGCGATGTCGACTTGCCGGAACAGGGTGCCCAGGGTGACCTCGATGGGGCGGTTCACGACGATGCCGAGCGCCCCGCGTTCGTTGTGCTCGCACACGAAGGTGAGCGTCCGGGAAAAATTGGGGTCCGCCATCGCGGGCATGGCGATGAGGAAGTGCCGCGTGAGATTGATCGTTTGCATCGGCAATGCCTCGCGTATTCTAGTCTTTCCGCCCCGAGCCGGACAAATGAAGCCCTACGAGGCCGCCCTCTTCTGGTTCCGCCGCGACCTGCGCGTCGAAGACAACGCCGGCCTCTACTACGCCCTCACGTCCGCGCGGCGCGTGCATTGCGCCTTCGTGTTCGACCGCGCGATCCTCGATGCGTTGCCTTCCCGCTCCGACCGGCGCGTGGCGTTCATCCATGCGTCGCTGCTCGAGCTGCGCGAAAGCCTGGCCCGGCTCGGGGGCGAGCTCCTCGTCCTGCACGACCACGCCGAGGCGGCGATTCCGCGCCTGGCCGCTTCGCTGCGCGTGGACGCCGTTTTCGCCAACGACGACTACGAGCCCGCGGCCCGGGCCCGTGACGCCGCCGTAGACCGAGCTCTGTCCGCTGCGGGGCAACGCATGCACCTCGCAAAGGACCAGGCCATCTTCGACAAGGACGAGGTCCTCACCAAGGCCGGGGGCCCCTTCGGGGTCTATACGCCCTACAAGAACGCGTGGATGGCCAAGGTCGATGACTTCTTCCTCCAGTCCTATCCCGTCGAACGCCATGCCGCCGCCCTCGCAAAGCCGGACGCACCGGCACCCGTCCCCGCCCTCGCATCGCTGGGCTTCGAGAAGATGGACGTGGCCGCGTTGAAGCCGGGCGCCTCGGGCGCGCGCGACCTGTTCGCGGATTTCGCCAAGCGCATCGACCGCTACCGGGACGCGCGCGATTTCCCCGGCGTGAAGGGCGTGTCGTACCTGTCGGTGCACAACCGCTTCGGCACGATCTCGATCCGCGAGCTCGCCCGCGCCGCGCGGGCGAAGGCCGGCGAGGGCGCCGCGACCTGGCTCTCGGAGCTCGTGTGGCGCGAGTTCTACTTCCAGGTCCTGTGGCATCACCCGCATGCGGCGACGGGTGCCTTTCGCCGCGAGTACGACGCGATCCGCTGGCCCGACGACGAAGGCCTGTTCCGGGCGTGGTGTGAAGCGCGTACCGGCTACCCGATCGTCGATGCCGCGATGCGCCAGCTCAACACCACCGGGTACATGCACAACCGCCTGCGGATGATCGTGGCTTCGTTCCTCGCGAAGGACCTCTTGGTCGACTGGCGCCGGGGCGAGCGCTACTTCGCGGAGCAGCTGAACGACTTCGACCTCGCGCAGAACAACGGCGGCTGGCAGTGGGCCGCATCGACCGGCTGCGACGCGCAGCCCTACTTCCGCATCTTCAATCCAGTCACGCAGTCGGAGCGCTTCGACGCCGAAGGCCGCTTCATCCGCCGCTACCTGCCCGAACTGGCGAAGGTTCCGGATGCGTCCATCCACGCGCCGTGGACGATGAGCGGGGCCGAGCAGGCCGCGTGCGGATGCGTGATCGGCCGCGACTATCCCGCACCGGTGGTGGACCACGCCGCGCAGCGCGAGAAGGCCCTCGCGCTGTACGGCAAGGTGAAGCGCTAGGACTTCAGCCCTTCGCGGTTTCCTTTTCCTTGCGCGACTTCAATCCCGTGACCCACGACATCGTCCAGGGCCGGATGCCCAACGCCATGCCGATGGTCGTGCGCTGGTCCGACGGCAGGTAGCTGTCCAGCTCCGCGAGCTCGTTGAACTCCACGGCCACGCGCTCGAGGCGGCGCTGCAGCAGCTCGAACGACGCGCGCGACAGCTCGCGGAAATCGAAACGGAACTTCCCGCCCGCCTCGACGAAGTCCGCCTGGATGAAGCTCGTGACCACGCTCTTGCCGTGGGCCCTGCGGATCGGTCCGTCGGGGCGCAGGCGCACGGTCTTGGGCACGCGCAGGCGGATCACGTCGCCGGGCTGGACTTCCACGAGGCCCAGCCGGTCGAGCCGCAGCAGCAGCTTCAGCGCCTCGGCCCGCGTCACGTGATAGCCCTCGAGGATGTCGGCGAGCTGCCAATCGTTGAAGGCGAGGTAGAACACGCCGAGGAGCTTCGGATCCGTCGAGAGCGCCTGCTCCTGCGCGATCGTCATCTGGTCCACGGTGGCCGCCGCCCCGCGCGCGAGCTTCGCGACCTCGAAGAAGTCCACTTCGAGGAAGGCGCACACCTGCTCCAGGCGTTGCAGCGTGAAGGTGCGTTCCGAGAAAAGCCGCTTCACGCTGGGCTCGCTCAGGCCCAGGCCTTTCGCGAGGTCCCGGTAGGTGGCGCCCCGCGCCTTCAGGAGCTTCTTCAGGGTCTCGACGAGGCCCGAGGTCTGGGGGTGTTCGCGCATGGGTTTTCCGGGTTGCTACAGGAGGTATTGATTTCCGATACTACTCCAAAACCGTCTTGTTATCCGATGCTGCCCGGCCATACTGCGGTCACGTGCAATGTGCACGGCAAACCGAAAGAGCGACATGAAACGCACCCTGCTGGCCACGCTGCTGATTGCCGCCGCCCCGATCGCCTTCGCCCAGGAGTCCTCGTGCCTCCCCGGTTCCGGGGACTGCGCCGAACCGGCCCTGGCGGCCCCCGCGCCGGCCCTGCCCGCGATGAACCTGTGCGACCACCAAGGCGTGCGCGAAGCCGTTCGCATCGAGCAGGACCTGCGCCCCGTGAAGCGCCTCTACGACATCGCGATGAACCCGACCGGTTTCGTGATCGAGAAGGTGAGCGAGGAAGCGGGCGTGAAGATCCCGAAATGGGTCGGCTACGCGATGGACCCGAGGGGCGCGGTGCGCAACGAAGTGATGAAGCGCGTGCGTGCCGAAGTGAAGAAGAACGTGGGCCTCGCCAACGACTGTGCCGTGGCGCCTGCGATCGACGACGAATCCGACGGCCCGTTCCCGACGCCGGAAGCCGACACGGTGGAAGCCTGAGGAGCGACGACATGACGACGACGCACGAGCCGGGACGCGGGGACCGCGTGCTGTTCTACGCCGCCGCGGTGTCCTCTTTCCTCGAAACCAGCGTTCCGCTGTACACCCGCGAATTGCGGCGGATGTTCGACGCGGATCCGGAGTTCCTGCAATGGCTGGACGAAACGTGGGAGCCGGAAGAGTCGGGCCACGGGCTGCAGATGCGCGAGCTGCTGGCCCGCCGCTGGCCCGAGTACCGGTGGGAGGACGCGTACGCGGCCTTCCTCGCCGAATACACGTCGTACTGCGGGCCCCACCTGCTGCGTGCGACGCCGGCGCGCGAACTGCTCTCGCGCTGCGTGACCGAGTGCCAGGCGGCGATGCTCTACCGAGCGCTCTCCGCGTATTCGAGCGACCCGGAGATTTCCACGCTCTTCCGCCACATGTACGAGGACGAGGTGCGCCACTACAAGGTCTTCTTCCGCGAGTTCCGCCGGTACCGCGCGGCCGAGCGGCTGGGCGCGATCGAAGTCACGCGCGCGCTCTTCGGCCGCCGCGGCCAGGCGCAGGCCGAGGACGCCGGCACCGCATTGCGCTACGTGAACTACGGCTACAGCCGGGACCTGCCCTTCGCGCCGCTGGAGGCGGACGGGGCCACCGCGCTCGCCCGGGAAGCGCTACGCGCGCATTTCCCGAGCGAACCGGCACGCCGGATGCTGCTGAAGCCCCTCGAGGAGACCTCCGCCGCCGGGCGCTGGATCGCGCGCGGCGTGGGGCTCGCGATGCGCCTCGAGGGCCAGCAGGTGGTCTAGCGCTGCGCGAGGGCTCCGGTGCCTTCCCGGCACTGGTAGCGCACCGGATCGGTGGCGCTGGTCGGTGCGAACTCGGTGTACGTGTACCCGGTGACGACGTTCATGCGGCGCACGAACGCGGCATAGGCCTCGGGGCCCTCGCGCAGCTTGTCGCAATAGCGTTGGTAGAGCCGGGCCTGGTGGCCCGTGGCCTGCGCGGCATTGGCGGCCGCGGCGGACGAAGCCGCCTGCAGGGGTTGCAGCGTGTCGGCCATCGAGGCCGTGGCGGCGAGGAGGGCGAGCGAGGCGAGTGCGGTTCTCATGGCGCTTTCTCCGGGAGTTGCGGGGGAGTGCGCTTCCCACGATAGGCGTGGGCGCCGGGAACGGGGTTACGTTTTGTCGCCGGAGTTGCTATTCGGCGATCACCTGGTCACCGCGTGTGAACGTCCATGTCCGGGTGATGTACAGGATGTCCGTATCCTTCCGGATGTTGTCCGGAAAGCGGTCGAACGGCGCGGACAGGCGCACGATGCGGATCGCCGCCTGGTCGAGCACCTTGTTCTTCGAGCCCTTGTTGATCTCGATCGACTCGACCTCGCCGTTGGCGCGGATGCCGACGGTCAACTGCAGCGAGCCGTACTGCCGGTTGCGGCGCGCCTCCTCCGGGTAGTTGAGGTTGCCGATGCGCTCGATCTTCTGGCGCCAGCCGTCCACGTAGGTCGCGAAGCGATACTCGCTCGCCCGCGCGCCGATGTACTGCTTCCTCGGGCGCTCCTGGTAGGCCTGGTGCTGGCGGCTGATCTGCGCCTCGAGGCGGGCGATCTCCAGGCTCTTCTCGACGATGTCGCGCGCGGTGGAGTCGGCCTTGAGGTCGCCCTTCGGCGTGATCTCGGCCTGCGTCACCTGCGCCTGCGACTTCATGCGCGTCATCAGCTCCTTCTGCTCCTGCTCGAGCTGCTTCACGCGCGCCTGCGCTTCGCGAAGCTCCTGCTGCTCTCTTTCCTGCAGCGTCGGGAACGGCGTCTTCGCGCGCAGCTTCTCGTCGGTGTTGCCGCCACCGTCGAGGTTGGCTTGCGCGAGCACGTCGGCCTTCGCGGGCTTGGTGGCCGACTTGGAATTGACCAGCACCACGTCGAGCATGTTGTGGGGCGCGTCCGACGGGCGCATGACGAAGACGTTGAAGCCCAGGCCCACGACGATCGCCGCATGGATCGCGAGCGACGCCACGACCGCCACCTGCATGGAGGCGACAAGCCCGAATCGTTCGAGCACGAAATCCGAGAACGAGAGCAGGGCGTCCGAGGACGAGGGCCGCAGTTGCATGAGTGCGTATTCTAGAGGCGAAACCGCGCCTTGGGACCTAGGATCCGACGTAACGGCACAGGACCGAGGGCTCCCAGAGGTCGGGCTCGCCGAACGCGATGCGCACTTTGCTGCCGGGCGGAACGGCGGGCAGGCCGATGGCGCGGGACACCAGGGGCAATCCGTCCACGCGCACCAGTTCGTCGCGGATCACCGCCGCGTCGGCTTCCGCGAGGCCCTCCTGCAGCAGGAAGCGCAGCACCCAGTAGCGTTCGAGCGTGCGCTGGTGCTCGGCATAGGACTCGTAGGTGGCCTCGAATTCGCGCGCGGCCTGCGACAGCTCGTCCACCGTGTAGGGCGGCAGCTCGTGTCTCAAGGCGGCGACGAGCTGGCGTTGGTTGGCGAGGTCCACGAAGCGGCGCAGCGGCGAGCTGGACCACGCGTAGTGGCTCACCTTCAGCCATTCGTGGCTGCCCGGCTCGACTTCCATGCGCGTCTTGATGCCGCGCTGGTTGCGGTAGATGGCGCCCAGGCCCTGGTCGGCCAGCAGGCGCCCCCAGGTCGCGTTCACGTGGATCATCAGCTCGGCCACCAGCATGTCGATCGGGGTGCCGCGCCGGCGGGTCTCGATCGACACGCGGCCGTCGGCCACACGGATCGTGTAGTCGGCGCGATCGCCTTTCTCTTCGGCGGCGCCTCGCGTGGCGCGCAGGCGCGCGGCGATGCGATAGAGCAGGAGGAGGTCTTCGCCATGCTCGCCTTCCACGCGCCCGGCGGCCACGGCCTCCTCGTTCAGGCGGCTCTCGAGCTCGCCGATCCGCAGGTTGCTCGCGATCTGCACGCGGTCCAGGCGCGATTCGGTGGCGAGGACCTCGTGCGTCGCCGCGTCCACCGTGAGGTAGAGCGAAGCCGCGGGAACGCGGCGTCCGGCGGAGAGCGTGGCGGCCGCGACGGCCGCCTCGGGCAGCATCGTGATCTTGCCGCCGGGGAAATACGCCGTGGACAAGCGCTCGCGTGCGACGGCTTCGAGCGGATGGTCGCGGCCGAAGAAGAGCGCGGGCGCGGCGATGTGGATGCCCACGCGAACCTTCCCGCCGGGCAGCGGCTCGACGGAGAACGCGTCGTCGATCTCCGTGGTCTCGTGGTCGTCGATCGAGAAGGCCGGGGCCGTCGCCTCGGGGAGGCCTTCGGGTTCGACCAGGGCGGGCACCGGCTCGAAGGCGAGCCCCTTGGGGAAGAACTCGAATGCGAAGCGCCGCAGGAAGTAGCCTTCGGGACCGGCGATCGCGCCCGCCTTGTCGAGCAGCTTCGCGGGCGCGAGCCCGGCCTCGGTCGCGGCCTGGTCCAGCGCACGCCATTCGAGCGCCATCTTGTCGGGCTTGAAGAGCAGCGTGTCGATCTTCTCCGCCACGGCCTCGGGCACGCGGCCGGCCACGATCTCCGCGGCCCACGCGTCGACCTGCTCCTGTTGCTTGCGCTTCTTCTCGATGCCGGCCAGCGCCGCCTTCAGGTTCTCGGCCTGCGCGCCCTGGTAGCGGCCCTTGCCGCGCTTGTAGAAGAACACCGGGCTTGCATGCAGCCGGAGTGCCACCGCCGTCGCCTCGATCGGCGTGGGCGCATGGCCGTAGTAGTCGCGAGCCAGCGCTTCGAATCCGAACTCGTCGCCACCGCAGACTTCCCAGAGGAATTGCGGGTCGATCGCCTCCGAGAGTTTCTGCGCCTCGGGGATCAACGCCTGCAGCGCCTGGTGGTCGAAGCGCATGAGGATGCTCGTGGCCTTCACCTTGGAGCGCTTGCCGTGCGCGGCTTCCACTTGCAGGGACGCGCCCGCTTCCGAGAGGATCGTTCCCACGCGGAAAGCGCCGTCTTCCTCGAACAGGACTTGCTTCATTCCTGGGCCCAGCGCGCGAGGTCGGGCACGTGCTCGTAGAACGACGAGAGCGCATGGTCGCCGCCCTTCACCACGGTCTGGAACGCGCCGGCATAGAACGCTTCGGCCTCGCGGTAGTCGAGCACTTCGTCCCCGGTCTCGACCACCAGCCAGTAGCGGCCCGGGCGCGAGATCGCGGCGACGTCCATGTCCTGCAATTCGTCCACGTGGGCCTGGGTGAGCTCGAAGGATTCGCCGGTGTAGAGATTGGTCTGCGCCCCGAGGTACTTGCGGAAGTGCATGTGGGGATGGACCGCGGGGTTGAGCAGCGCGGCCTTGCAGCCGAGGCGCTCGGCCATCACGGTCGCGTAGTAGCCGCCGAGCGAGCTGCCGACGAGCGTGAGGTCCGCCGGATCCACGCCTGCGCATGCCTGCGCAACCTGCTCGATCGCCTTCGCGGGACGGTGGTGCAGCTCCGGCACGACGTAGCGCACCGCGGGCGCCTGGCTCCCGAGGTAGTCGCCCAGCATCACCGCCTTCTTCGAGCGCGGGCTGCTGATGAAGCCGTGCAGGTAGGCGATCGTCTTCAAAGCTCGAGCACCCCCCGCGCGAGCTCGATCACGTCGCCGCCGACGAAGACGGTGCCCGCCTTCACGGAAAGGTAGAGGTTCGAGGGCCGCAGGATCTCGTCGCCCTGCGTCACGACGCGCTCGATGTCGGCGCCGGGCCGCGTCGCGCAGAACCAGCCGCCCAGGTTGGCGCAGGCCGAGCCGGTGGCCGGATCCTCGACGATCGCGGGGCCCTTGGGAAAGAAGAAGCGCGCCTTCACCGTGCCCTTCGCATCGCCGCCGTCGGCGACCACGTAGGCCATGCTCAGGTTGTCCACGCTCTTCAGCCGCGTGAACGCGTCGCCATTCGGCTTCGCGCGCAGGACCGCGGCCTCGTCGCGCACCGGCACGATGAGCTGCTCCTTGCCCGCGACGATCCACAGGGGGCGATCGGCGAGGTCGCGCTCCTCCAGCCCCAGCATGCCGGCCAGCACGGCGCGCGATTCGTCGATCTCGCGCCACGTCGGCTTGTTGGCCTGGAGCGTCCAGCGGTCGCCTTGCGCGCGCACCGGGATCACGCCGGCGTTCGTTTCGAGGTCGAGCGAGTCGCCAGTGTTCTTCAACGACCGCACGACGAACGACGTTCCGAGCGTGGGGTGGCCCGCGAACGGCATCTCGTAGGCCGGCGTGAAGATGCGCACGCGCGCCTGCGCCTTCTCCGACGGCAGGATGAAGGTCGTCTCCGAAAGATTCATCTGCAGGGCGAGCGCCTGCATGGTTACGGTGTCGAGGCCGCGCCCGTCCTCGAAGACGGCGAGCGGGTTGCCGGTGAGGCGTCCGCCGCGGGTGAAGACGTTGACGATGCGATAGGCGTATTGGGTCATGGTGCTGTCTTTCTCAATCGGCGAGTACGGTGCGGCCTTCGGCCCAGCGGCGCAGGGCGTCGACTTCCTCGGAGCGAAGCACCGCGAGGGGACGGGTGGAGCCGAGTTCCTGGAGGACGTGCGCGGTGTCGAGCGGGCGCTTCTCGGCGAACGCCGTGTACGACGCGGCGACGATGGCCTGCTCGATCTCCGCGCCCGAGAACGACTCCGACGCGGCCGCGAGCGGGACCAGGTCGAAGGCGGCGCAGGCATGCCCGCGCTTGTCGAGATGAATGCGGAAGATCTCGCCGCGCACTTCCGGCGCCGGCAGGTCGACGAAGAAGATCTCGTCGAAGCGGCCCTTCCTCAGCAGCTCGGGGGGCAATGACGCGATGTTGTTGGCGGTGGCGATCATGAACACGCGGTTCTTGCGCTCGCTCATCCAGGTGAGCAGCGTGGCCAGGACGCGCTTGGACACGCCGGAGTCCGCGGAACTGTCACCGGTGGCGAGTCCCTTCTCGATCTCGTCCAGCCACAACACACACGGGGACATGGCCGCGGCCGTTTCGAGGGCACTGCGCAGGTTGCGCTCGGTCTCGCCGTGGAACTTGTCGTACATGGCGCCGAAATCGAGCCGCAGCAGCGGGACTTTCCAGGAACCCGCGATCGCCTTCGCCGCGAGGCTCTTGCCGCCGCCCTGCACGCCCAGCAGCATCACGCCCTTGGGCACGTCGAGCGACTGCGCTCCGTCGGCCCCGAGGAAGGCGCCGCGGCGCAGCTCCAGCCATT
The DNA here is from genome assembly GCA_001953215.1 of Betaproteobacteria bacterium GR16-43. Taxonomy (GTDB): domain Bacteria; phylum Pseudomonadota; class Gammaproteobacteria; order Burkholderiales; family Usitatibacteraceae; genus Usitatibacter. The sequence goes on along the minus strand of CP019169.1, from coordinate 1,167,046 downwards.
TCTTGAGGCGCTTCTGGCCGCCGACGCGCTCGAAACTCTCCACGTCCGTCGCGAGCTGCAACGCCCCGCCCTTGCCGAGCGACTCGTGCTTCTGCTGCAGGACGCGGGCCACGTCGTCCATCGTGATGCGGCCGTCCTGCTCGATCGCCTGGCGGATCATGCGGCGCGCGTCCTCGCGCGAAAGGCCCACGAGGTGCTGCACCATCAAGTCGTAGGCCGCCTTGTCGCCCTGCACCGCGTGGCCGTCGTTGCGCGAGGCGTAGAGCTCGCCCTCTTCCTTGAAGAGCTTGCGGATGTCGTCGGGCGTGCTGGGCGCCATGCGGAACGTGGCGCTCATGCGCATCAGGTCGGGTGCCAGGTTCAACGTGGAGCCCACGAACACCATCGTCTGCTGCGTGCGCGTGTAGTCGAACGCGATCTCGCGGATCAGGCGGATCGACTCGGGGTGGTCGAGGAAAGGCTGCGGATCGAGGAAGACGAAGTAGCCGTTCTGCGGGGTCTTGCGGATGTGCCACAGCGCCTGGGCGAACTCGCGCGTCTCGAGCGCGCGATCGCCGCGCGGCACGCGCTGCAGCCCCTGGATCAGGCTCCAGGTGAAGAGCGGCGTCTCCGCCGGCCCGGCCACCGACTCGATCATGTGCAGGAAGCGGCGCTCCTCCGCCGTCTCCACCACGACGATGGGGAAGCGCGATTCGAGAAGCTGGCGGAGCTCCGCCTGCTCGTTTCTCATGCCGCGGCGTCCTGCCCGTGGCGGCCGAGGCGGGCGAGCAGCTTCGCGTGGATGCCGCCGAAGCCGCCGTTGGACATGACGAGCACGTGGTCGCCCGGGCGCAGCACCTGGCCCAGCGCTTCGACCATCGGCTCGAGGTCGTGGTAGATGGCCGCGCGCGAAGACAGCGGGGCCAGCGCCTTCGCCGGATCCCAGCCGAGGTGCGCGGCGTGGCAATAGACGAGGTCGGCGGCTTCGAGGCTCTTCGCGAGCACGCCCTGCATGGTGCCCAGCTTCATCGTGTTCGAGCGCGGCTCGAACACCGCGATGATCCGGTGCGCTCCCACGCGCTGGCGAAGGCCCGCGATGGTGGTGGCGAACGCCGTCGGGTGGTGCGCGAAGTCGTCGTAGACCGTGATGCCGTTCACCTCGCCGCGCACTTCCATGCGGCGCTTCACGCCCTGGAAGAGCGACAGCGCCTCGATGCCGCGCGCGACCGGCACGCCCGCGTGGCGCGCGGCGGCGAGTGCCGCGAGCGCGTTGCGGCGGTTGTGCTCGCCCATCAGGTTCCAGCGGACGGTGCCCTGCATCTCGCCGTGCAGCTTCACGTCGAAGGCACCGTCGGCGCGCAGCGGGCCGGCGCCCCACATCTGCCCGTCGCCGAAACGCTCCACCGTCGTCCAGCATCCCCGCTCGAGGACGCGGCCCAGCGCCGGCTCCTCGCCGTTCACGACCAGCAGCCCGTTGGCGGGGACGATGCGAACCAGATGATGGAACTGCTTCTCGATGGCGGCCAGGTCGGGGAAGATGTCCGCGTGGTCCAGCTCGAGGTTGTTCAGGATCGCCGTGCGCGGGCGGTACCAGACGAACTTCGAGCGCTTGTCGAAGAACGCGGTGTCGTATTCGTCGGCCTCGATCACGAAGAACGGGGAATCGGTGGCGAGCGCGGAGACGTGGAAGTTGCGCGCGATGCCGCCGATGAGGAAGCCGGGGTTCAGGCCCGCGTGCGCGAGGATCCACGCGAGCATCGAAGCCGTGGTGGACTTGCCGTGCGTTCCCGCCACCGGCAGCACCCACTTGTCCTGCAGCACGTGCTCGGAGAGCCACTGCGGGCCGGAGCAGTAGGGCAGGCCGCGGTCGAGCATCTCCTCGACCACCGGCATGCCTCGCGTCATCGCGTTGCCGACCACGTAGAGGTCGGCCTTGTACGTGTCCAGTTGCGCCGCGTCGTAGCCCTCGTGCAGCGTGATGCCGAGGCTGCGCAGCTGGTCGCTCATCGGCGGGTAGACCTGCGCGTCGCAGCCCGTCACCACGTGGCCGCGCTCGCGGGCGATCTTGGCCAGGCCGCCCATGAACGTGCCGCAGATGCCGAGGATGTGCAGGTGCATCGTTCGCGGGCTCAGGCCGGGGCGGGCGCGGCGCTCGCCGCGCGCCTCATCGCGCGCGCGGCCTGCATTCCCGTGCCCATGAAATACAGCGCCAGCGCGTGGAAGGCGAGGCCGACCCAGTCGCCCGCCAGGAGGAAGATCAGCGTGTCGAGCGCGAAGAGCGCGATGCCGATCCCGAAGGCGATCACCGAAGGCCGCGTGGCGAGCCAGCCGATGAGCGTGAACACGGCGATCACGACGATGTTGATCGCGAGGCCGACCCACGCCAGCAGCCGCACGGTCTCCGCGCCATCGCCCGCGGCGGCCAGCGCCGCGGCGCTCACGACCTGCGTGGCGCCCAGGCCGATGATGAAGCCCCAGGTGCTGCCCATCGCCGAGGAGACCGCGTTCACGAGCGACAGGGCGCTCACCCAGTAGAACCAGTGCGCGCCGCTGCGGGCGCGCTCGCGCAATGCGGGATCGACCGGCGCCTCCGCCGTTTCGGCAGCGCCTCCGGCGGCGAGGGTATCCGCGACATCCCAGCCGCGCGCGGGCAACGCGCGCAGCAACGATTCGCCCGGCGCCCAGCTGGACTTGGGATCCTCGACGAACTTGTCCCACTCGCGCACGAAGTCCCAGCCCGAAGTCTTCGCGACGCGCGCCTTCACGTCGGCGAAGCGCTCGCGCTCGAGGCCGACGTAGCGCTCGAGCGTGAAGCCGGTGTCGGCCGGCTTTCCGGTGCGCTCCGAGACGAACTCGAGCAGGCGCGCCTGCTTGGCGAGCAGCTCCGGCAGCGCGAGGGCGGGATAGGAGGCCTGCACCACTTCATCGCTGCGCATGAGGTAGAAGGCCGGGTGCGTGGGACGGTTGCTCGTCACGACGCGGATGCGGCCGCCGACCACGCTCATCATCGAGACGCGGACGGTGAAGTGCGCGTCCTCCATCATCCCGGCCGGCATCGAGACGCGCTCGAAGTGCTGGACCTCCACGATGCGGGTGCCCTCGGCATCCGAGAAGTAGCGCGCGAAACCCCGCGCGGCGCCTTGCGAGGCGTTCGAGGTGAAGTCGCCCAGGCGGTGGTGGCCCATCGATTCGAGGTAGGCGGAATGCGCGTCGATCGCGGCCCAGTCCGCCGCGGGCCACTGCGCGGGGTCGATGGGGACGAGCCGGAACGGTTCCACGATGCCGGCCACGAACCCCTTGCGAATCTGGTTCGCCATCTGCCAGGCCGAGAACGCGGAGACGCCGGCCGACATCGCGACCGGCCAGGCGAGCGAGCCCATCGCCCATCCGCTGGAGAAGCCGGAGATCAGCAGGCTCGCCACCAGCACGACGACGAACAGCGTGAGGGACTTGCGGACGATGACGGGGCGCAGGACGGGCATGGGTTCAGGCGAAGAAGATGAAATAGACCGCGCCCAGCAGGCACAACCCGGCCCACAGGTAGTTCCAGGTGAGCTCCTGGTCCATGTAGAGGATCGCGAACGGCACGAAGACGGCCAGCGTGATCACCTCCTGCAGGATCTTCAGCTGCGCGAGGTTGATGCCGCCGGCGAAGCCGATGCGGTTGGCCGGCACCTGCAGCAGGTACTCGAAGAGGGCGATGCCCCAGCTCGCCAGCGCCGCGATCCACCACGGCGAGGCCTGCAGGTGCTTCAGGTGGCCATACCACGCGAACGTCATGAAGAGGTTCGATGCCGCGAGCAGCGTCGCGGTGGCCGCCACGGTCTGGATCGGGGTCATTGGGGGGCGATTCGAGGGTTGCGGAAGGCGTAAATTCTACAGGACGGGCGCGACCGATCCGCATGCAGTTCGTGCGTGTAAACTCAATCCCCCGACCCGGAGGCCGGCCCCCATGGTTCCCCATCTCACCACCTCGCTGACAGGCCCGCTCGCCGAACTCGAGCGCCAGATCCTCGATCGCAAGCCCGACATCGAGCATTGGCTGCGCAACGAGTTCATCGAGCACCAGGTGCCGTTCTATTCGTCCGTGGACCTGCGCAACAGCGGCTTCAAGCTGGCGCCGGTCGACTTGAACCTCTTTCCCGGCGGGTTCAACAACCTCAATCCCGACTTCATGGTGCTCTGCATCCACGCCGCGATGTCGGCGGTGCAGAAGCTCTGCCCGGACACGCGCCGCTTCATGCTCGTGCCCGAGAACCACACGCGGAACCTGAACTACCTGCAGAACGTCGCGGTGCTGAAGAAGATCCTCGAAGCCGCCGGCCTGCAGGTGCGCATCGGCAGCCTCATCCCCGACCTGGCCGGGCCCACCGAATTCGCGACGGCCTCGGGCGAGAAGCTGTTGATGGAACCCATCCAGCGCAAGGGCAATCGCGTGATGCTGGACGGCTTCGACCCGTGCGCGGTGCTGGTGAACAACGACCTTTCGGCGGGCATCCCCGCGATCCTCTCCGGCATCGAGCAGAGCGTGGTGCCGCCGCTCGTCGCGGGCTGGAGCACGCGGCGCAAGTCGCACCACTTCGCGTGCTACGACCGCGTCGCGGAGGATTTCGCGAAGCTCCTCGGCATCGACCCGTGGTTCATCAACCCGGCGTTCAGCCAGTGCGGCAAGGTGAACTTCTCCGAGAAGGAAGGCGAGGAGTGCCTCGCGGCCAACGTGGAGTACGTGCTGAACGAGGTGAAGGAAAAGTACGCGCAGTACGGCATCACCGAACCGCCGTTCGCCATCGTGAAGGCCGATGCCGGCACGTACGGCATGGGCATCATGACCGTGAAGAGCCCGGACGACGTGAGGAACCTGAACCGCAAGGCCCGCAACAAGATGGCCGTGATCAAGGAAGGCCAGCCGGTGCACGAGGTGATCATCCAGGAAGGCGTCTACACCTTCGAGAGCGTGGATGGCGGCGTGGCCGAACCGGTCGTCTACATGATGGACCAGTTCGTGGTCGGCGGCTTCTATCGCGTGCACACCACGCGCGGCATCGACGAGAACCTGAACTCGCCCGGCGCGGAGTACAAGCCGCTCGCGTTCGAGACCGACTGCCAGTCGCCCGATTGCGAGGGCGCGCCGGGCACGCCGCCCAACCGCTTCTACACGTACGGCGTCGTCGCGCGGCTGGCGATGCTGGCCGCGGCCGTCGAGATCGAGGAGCTCGCGAGCCGCGCCGCTTCGCTCGAGGTGAAGGCGGCCAACGCATGAGGTTCGCGTTCGTGGTCGATCCGCTGGTCGACCTCAAGGCCTACAAGGATTCGTCCGTCGCGATGATGCGCGAGGCCGCGCGCCGCGGCCACGAGGTGCACGCGTTCGAAGCGCGCGGGATGCTGCTGGAATCCGGCTCCGTCACGGCGCCGGTGAGCCGCCTCGAGCTGGCCCCGGGCAACGAGGCCTGGTACCGCGCCTCGGCGCCGCAGCGCGTGAAGGTCTCGTCCTTCGACGTCGTGATGATGCGCAAGGACCCGCCGTTCGACCAGGAGTACTACTACGCGACGCTGCTGCTCGACCGCGTGGAGGCGGAAGGCGCGCGCGTGGTGAACAAGCCGCGGGCCCTGCGCGACTGGAACGAGAAGCTCGCCATCCTGCGCTTCCCGAAGTTCACGCCGGAGACCCTGGTGGCGTCGGATCCGGATGCGATCCAGGCCTTCATCGCGAAGCACGGCGACGTCATCGTGAAGAAGCTGGACGGCATGGGCGGGACCATGATCTTCCGCGTTCGCGACAACGACGTGAATCGCAACGTCATCGTCGAGACCATGACCGACCTCGGAACGCGAACGGTGATGGCGCAGCGCTTCGTTCCCGACATCTCGAGGGGCGACAAGCGCGTGCTCGTGATCGGCGGAAAGGTCTTCGACCACTGCCTCGCGCGCATCCCGAAGGCGGGCGAGACGCGCGGCAACCTCGCCGCGGGCGGCACGGGCGTGGCGCAGCCGATCTCGGAGCGCGACCGCGAGATCGCCGAGGGCGTCGGCCGCGAACTCGTGAAGGACGGCATCGTGTTCGCGGGGCTCGACGTGATCGGCGACTACCTCACCGAAGTGAACGTCACGAGCCCGACGGGCATCGTGGAGATCGCGCAGCAGACGGGGCACGACGCCGCAAAGGTGTTGTTCGACGCGCTGGAGTAGAAGGAGCCCAGGAGAATAAAGGGGTCAGACTCCTTTATTCGAAAAGACAGTCACGAATAAAGGAGTCTGACCCCTTTATTCTCCGGTTCTCAGAACGTGGTGACGCGGTCGAAGTCGCTGCCGTGGTTCAGCACTTCGTAGACGGTCGCTTCCTTCACGCCTTCCGACCAGAGCTCGATGCCGCGGCCGCGAAGCGCGATGCCGCCGGGCACCACGAGCGAGGCCGGAATGTTCAGCCGCTCCAGCGCGGGAAGACGGAAGCCCTGGGTCCACTGGGCGTTCTGCCGGTTGCGCGCATCGCCGGCGCGCACCGCGATCGCCTCGGGGCGCCCGGGGAAGAGCGCCACGGTGATCACGATCTTGCCGTCCGTTTCCTGCACCAGGGCGCTGATCTCGCCGAGGAAGAGCGGCGCCGCGTCGCCCAGGCGCATCGCCACGAGGCGGCCGATGGCCACGCCCTTGGACGCGGTCGGCGGACGCTGCAGGCGCCAGGCGCCGAGCATCTCGTCGATGACGCCCCATTGCTCCACGGCGAAGTTGAGGTCGCCCATCATCATGCTCTGCGTGCGCTCCGACACGCGCCCGAACATGGCGAGGTCGTTCTTCTCCTGGCGCGAGAGCTCGCGGGTCTTGTCGGGCTGCTCGAAGACCTTGCCGCCGGAGACGAAGAAGTGGATCTCGTTCACGCCGAAGGCGAGGCCCGCGGTCGTTTCTCCCGGCACCTTCGCGGGCGGTCGCGGCGGCGCGCCTTCGCACCAGAGCTTGTGCAGGCGCTGCAGCTGGTGCAGCGCGTCCAGCGCGCTCGCCTCCGCCGGCAGGCCCAGGCTCACCGGCTCTTCGTCGCTCTGCAGCCCGCGGATGCGCCGCCGGATGCTCTTCGAGAGCAGGTCCACGTCGATGATGCGATGGTTGGGCCGCACGTCGTCGACCGAGAGCGGCCGCGCGCCGATCTGGCGCGTCAGGTCCACGGACAGCGGGAAGGCGAGCAGCGCGTCGTCGTGCGCGGGCGCCTCGCGAAGGATGCGCACCTTGCGCAGCCACATGCGCAGCAGCGCCTCGGCGAAATCCATCTGCGGCGCGGTCATCTCGGAGAGGTAGGCCGCCTGCATCAGGACGACGTGCGCGTAGCTCTCCATCGGCGTGGAAACGCCCTCCTCGCCCTCGAGCGAATCCTTGACCCGTTCCTCGGCGATGCCCAGGCGCTCGCAGGCGGCATAGAGCTGGTGCACGCGGACCCAGAGCGAAGGCTCGAAGCGCCGGTAGACGATGGCGTGGAAGAGCATCTGCGCGCCGATGTAGCGCATCACGCGCTGCGTGATCAGCGCCGCGTGGCGCGAGAGCTCTCCCTGCTCCGCCTCCGCGAGGTTCAGGCATTGCCGGTAACCGTTTTCCATCTCCTCCAGCAGCGCCTTGCCCGTGCCCCAGGCCGTGGAATCGTTCGAGGAGAGCGGCAGCGACTTGCCGAAGTAGCGCGAGCGTTGCTCGCCCTGCAGGAAGGCGACCTTGTCGCGCAGCAGCTCCATGCACTTCAGGCGCTCGAGGCCGTCGAAATCCGTCGCGCGGTTCATCTTGCGCAGCGCTTCGAGCACGAGCTGCTGGGCCTGCGGGATGTTGGTGAGCGGCAGGCCGTTCAGCCACTCCTTGCACGAGCGCGCGTCCGAGAACGTGTCCCCGCCGCCGGAGCGCGAGATGGGGGGCGTCGAGTTGTTGACCACGCTAGCGCTTCCCCAGCTTCGCCGCGATCGCGCCCTGCAGCAGGGCCGCGCGCTCGATGCGCTGCGCGCCCGGCGTGCCTTCGCGCTTCGCCTCCGACCACACCGGGCCGGGGAAATGGCGATCGTCGCGGAAACGCGGGATCACGTGCCAGTGCACGTGGGGGGTCATGTTGCCGAGGCTTGCGAGGTTCATCTTGTCCGGCTGCAGCGTCTCCCGCACCGCGGATTCGACGGCGAAGACCACGTCCATCAGGTCGCGGCGCTCTCCGTCGGCGAGGTCCGTCATTTCGCGCACATGGCGCGACGCGATGACCCGGAGGAACCCGGGATATTCCGGCTCTTCCACGGCCACCACGCGGCACAGGTCATTCTGCCAGAGCAGGGTGCCGCCGGTGTTGTTGCAAAGTTCACACGTCTCGGGGGCCATGGCCCGCCTTTCCGCCGAACGGTCTAGAACGGCTGACGAACGATGGGTTTGCTCTGCGACACGCCATCCACGTTGTAGGTCATGGTGCCGTTCGACAGGTCGGTGAAGCGGAAGGTGATCGTGCCCACCGGCAGGACCTGGAGCACCGCGGGATCGTAGGGAACGCCCACCCAGGCCGAGCCGCTCGTCCGGTAGGCCGTGCCCGTGTAGGTCACCGAATCCGCCCATTGCCCGTCCGGCACGACGTACCAGACGGTCTTGCCGGCGGCGTCGTAGGTGTACCAGACCGCGAAGATGTTCCGGTACTGCTGGTTGATCGCCACGCCCCAGCCGTTCTGCGAGAAGCCGCCCCACCAGAGGTCGGCATAGCTGGCGGTCGGCGTCGCGTCCGTGCGGCCGTAGACCTGGCGCTGGATCGACTTCGTGCCCGAGACGCCGTTGATCGTGTACGCGAGCGTCGCCGTGGTGAGGCTCGTGAACGTCACGGTCGCGGTGCCCACGGGAGGATTCACCGAGAAGCGGTTCACGTCGTAGGCGCCGAAGAAGCTGCCGGTGGGGAGGTAGAGCGAGCCCGAGTACGCCGTGAATCCGGCGTTCCACGCGCCGCCGGGCAACACGACCCACTGCGGCTTGCCCTGCGCGTCGTAGATGTAGAACGCCAGGAAGAGGATCGAGCCGTGCTGCGTGATGCTCATGCCCCATCCGTTCTCGGCCGCTCCGGCCCACCAGAGGTCCTGGTAGTTGTTCGGCCCGCCGCCGGGCACGGACGCCTTGTACATCCCGCGGCCGTAGGTGGCCGCGCCCAGCGTCGCGTTGTCGAGCCAGAAGAGTTCGCGCACGCGGATGTTCGCGGGACCCTCGTTCGTGGTCGACCACGTCGCCCCGCCGTTCTCACTCGTGAAGATTCCCACGGAGGTCGCCGCGTAGAGCCACTGCGCGTTGAGCGGATGCAGCTTCACGTCGAAGACCGGCGCGTTCGGCAGGTTCGAGGTGATCGACGCCCACGTGGCGCCGCCGTCGAGCGTCTGCCACACGTTGTTCGCGACGAAGCCGGTCACGGCGACGATCGCGCGGTTCGGGTTCGCGCGGTCGATCGTGATGCGCTGCACGCGCCGGGCCGGCAGGGTGCCCTGGCCGACGCGCGTCCAGGTCGGCGCCGGGCCGGCCGCGTCGTTCGAGCGGTACACCTCGCCGTTGTTGTGGCCGACGTACGCGAGGTTGGGGTTGCCTTCGTGCACCGCGATCGCGTTGATGTAGTTCTCGGTCGCGGCGGAGGGCGGCTTGATCGTGCGCCAGCTCGGGCTGCCGGTGCGCACATTGTCGCTCACCCAGAGCGAGTTCGCGCCCGCCAGCATGCGCGAGGCATTGTTCGGGTCGAGGATGAAGGGCGCGATGAAGTTGGCCTGCTTGGTCGCGTTGGCGCCGCAGTAGGTGTTGCCGCTCTCGGACGGGAAGCCCTCGGTGATGCCGTTGCAGATATACGTGCTCACGCCGCCGCCGGTGGAACGGTGCACCGAGAGGTACACGTATTCGCCGTAGATGATCGAGTCGGAGGCCGGGTCCACGGCGCTGTATCCGCCGTCGCCGCCGCGGAACGGGCGCCAGCCCGCGTCGAGCACCAGCGAACCGTTGTCCTGCGTGCCGCCGACGATGCGCCCGCCCGCCGCGGTGCGTCCCGCGCCGCTGTAGAACTGCGTGACCGCGAGGCCTTCGTTCAGGTTCGACCAGCCGATGCCCACCGTGCTGCCGCTGTTCAACTGGTAGACGTTGTTCGCGCGGTAGATGCCGCCGTCGTTGCCGTTGTAGAGCGTCGGGTTGGCCGGCCCGAAGTTCGGCGGCGAAACGAGCGCGTGATGGTCGGCGTGCGGCGACGAGGGCGTATTGCGCCAGTCGCTCACCTGCGTGAAGGTCACGCCGCCGTCGCGCGACTGGTAGACGTCGAGCCCGGCGACCACCACGTGGTTCGGGTCCGTCGGATCGGCCCAGATCGTGTTGTCGTAGTCGCCCTGGCCGCTCAAGTGCGCGGGCGTCGAGAGCTTCGCCCAGTTGGCGCCCGAGTCGACCGACTTCCAGACTTCGCCCTTCTCGTTGTCGACCGAGGCGTACACCGTGCCGGGCTGCGAGCGCGCGAACGCGATCTCCGCGCGCGCGGTGTTGCTGCGTCCCGAGGGCGTCGCGACGAGCGGCGCCGTTTTCGTCCAGCTCACGCCGCCGTCGCGCGAATAGGCGATCGTGCCGTCGTCGAGGCCCGCGACCGCGTTGGCCGCATTGGCCGGGTCGAACGCGATGTCGAGCGCCTTCAGCGTGGCGGACCGCGTCCAGTTCGCGCCGCCGTCCACGGAACGATAGATCGCACCGGTGGAGAGGTTGTTGTTGGTCATGGCCGCGAGCAGGACCTGCGGCTGCGCCGGATGGATCGCGAGGCGGTTCACGAAGCGCCAGTCGGGATTCGCATCCGCGTTGGTGCTCGCGAGGGACTGCCACGTGGCGCCGGCATCGACCGACTTGAACGCGCCCACGCCCACCAGGCCCGCGCTCGCTTCGCCGGTGCCGAGGTACATCGTGTTCGGGTTCACCGGATCGACCACGATCGTGGTGACCGAGAGGTTGGGCAGGAAATCGTTGTTCGGCCGCCAGGTGGAGCCGCCGTCCTCCGAGAGCCAGATGCCGCCGGAGGCCGTGCCCGCGAACACGCGGTTGGCGTTGCGCGGGTCGAACGCGATGGCGCGCACGCGCCCGCCCACGTTCGACGGGCCGAGGGCCACCCACGCGGTCGGCGCGAGGCCGGCGGCCTTGGCGCGTCCTTGCGAGGCCGCGTCGCGTTCCATCGCGTGGCGCTGGTCATGCGCGCGGAAGATCTGCGCGGCCGTCGGCGGGCCCTTCTCGTCGGCCTCGGTTTCGAGCTGGTAGCGGGCGTTCATCGCCGCCTTGTCGCGCCGGCCCCGCTCGCGATTGGGCATCTTGAACTTGGCGGCGAGGTCGATCGGGGCGCCCGCCACTTCGGCGTGGTGCGGCTCGGCGGACGCGGGATCGTGGGCGGGCGCGGCGGCGCACCCGGCGAGGAAGGCGGCCGCGGCGAGCGCGGCGTGACGCAGCAAGGGGTTCATGAAGCGAATTCTAGAGGCTTACAGGAGCACGCGCTCGATGCCCCCGTGGCGGGCCTGCTCCACGAACTTCGGCATCCAGTCCTCGCCCAGCAGGTGGCGCGCCATTTCGACCACGATGTAGTCGGCCTGCGTCCCGGCGTCGTGCTTGTAGCGCGAGAGTCCCTGCAGGCAGGACGGGCACGAGGTGAGCACTTTCACCTCGCCTTCGAAGCCGTCGGAGCGCACCTGCGCCGCGCCCTTCTCCATTTCCTCCTGCTTGCGGAAGCGCACCTGGGTCGCGATGTCGGGGCGGGAGGCGGCGAACGTGCCCGACTCGCCGCAGCACCGGTCGTTGGGCGCCACGGCCTGGCCCATCAGCGCGCTCACGACCGCCACGGGCTTGTGCGTCTTCATCGGCGAGTGGCAGGGGTCGTGGTACATGTAGCGCACGCCCTGCGCGCCGTCGAGCTTCAGGCCCTTCTCCATCAGGTACTCGTGGATGTCGAGGAGCCGGCAGCCGGGGAAGATCTTGTCGAATTCGTAGCCCTGCAACTGGTCCATGCAGGTGCCGCACGAAACCACGACGGTCTTGATGTCGAGGTAGTTCAGCGTGTTCGCCACGCGGTGGAAGAGCACGCGGTTCCGGATCGTGATCTCCTCGCCCTTGTCGGCACGGCCCGCCGCCGTCTGCGGATAGCCGCAGCAGAGGTAGCCCGGCGGCAGCACGCACTGGGCGCCCACGTGATAGAGCATCGCCTGCGTGGCGAGCCCGACCTGGCTGAAGAGCCGCTCCGAGCCGCAGCCGGGGAAGTAGAAGACCGCGTCGGAATCTTCCGTCACCTTCGCCGGGTCGCGGATGATCGGCACGACCGCGTCGTCCTCGAGGTCCAGCAACGCGCGCGCCGTCCGGATCGGCACGCCCTTGGGCATGGGCTTGTTGATGAAGTGGATCACCTGGGCCTTCACGCTCGGCTTGCCGACGGTGGACGGCGGGTGCTTCGTCTGCACGCGCGTGACCAGCAGGCGGCGCGCGAGGCCGTGGGCGAAACGCTGAACGCGGAAACCCACGTCGATCATCGCCGCCTTCACGAGCTTGATCTTCGTGGCGTCGGTCGCGTTCAGGAATTGCAGCGCGGCCCAGGTCTTCACGTTGACGCGGCGCTTGCGCAGCTTCGCGAGGAGGTTTCGCATCGCGATCGAGACGTCGCCGAAGTCGATGTCCACCGGGCACGGCGCCTCGCACTTGTGGCACACGGTGCAGTGGTCGGCCACGTCGCCGAACTCGTCGAAGTGGCGGATCGAGACGCCGCGGCGGGTCTGCTCCTCGTAGAGGAAAGCCTCGGTGAGCAGCGACACGGCGAGGATCTTGTTCCTCGGGCTGTAGAGCAGGTTCGCGCGCGGCACGTGGGTCGCGCACACGGGCTTGCACTTGCCGCAGCGCAGGCAGTCCTTCACCGAATCGGCGATCGCGCCGATGTCGCTCCGCTCGAGGATCAGCGATTCGTGCCCGATCAGCGCGAACGAGGGCGTGTACGCATCCTCGAGGTTCGCGCCCGGCAGGAGCTTGCCGCGGTTGAAGTGCCCCTCGGGATCGACCCTCGCCTTGTAGGCCTCGAACGGCGCGATCTCCTCGCGCGTGAGGAACTCCAGCTTGGTGATGCCGATGCCGTGCTCGCCGGAGATGACGCCGCCCAGGCTGCGCGCGAAGGCCATGATGCGGGCCACCGCGGTGTTGGCCGAGCGAAGCATCTCGTAGTCGTCGGAGTTGACCGGGATGTTGGTGTGCACGTTGCCGTCGCCGGCGTGCATGTGGAGGGCCACGAACACGCGCGAGCGCAGCACGTCGGCGTGGATCGCCTGCGCGGCCTTCAGCACGGGCTCGAACGCGCGGCCGGCGAAGATCTCGCGCAGCGGCTCCTGCACTTCGCGCTTCCACGAGATGCGGATCTCGTGCGACTGGATCTGCGAGAAGAGCGCCGGGTCGCCGAGGCCGTCGAGGTAGCCCTGCCAGCGCTGCCGCGTGCCCGCGATCAATTCGAGGGCCACGGCAGGGCGGTCCTCGAAGACGGCTTCGCGGTCGCCGCGGTCCTCGTTCTCGGCCACCGGAAGCTCGCCCGAGAAGAAGCCCTCCAGCGCGTCCAGAAGCTTGAGTTTGTTGGCGATCGACAGCTCGATGTTGATGCGCTCGATGCCCTCGGTGTATTCGCCGAGGCGCTCCAGCGGGATCACCACGTCCTCGTTGATCTTGAAGGCGTTGGTGTGGCGCGCGATCGCGGCCGTGCGCGCCCGGTCGAGCCAGAACCGTTTGCGTGCTTCGGGGGTGGTCGCGACGAAGCCCTCGCCGTCGCGGGCGTTGGCGATGCGCACGACGTGCGAAGCCGCTTCGGCCACCGCGTCCGCGTCGTCGCCGACGATGTCGCCCACCAGCACCATGCGCGGGCGTCCGCGGCTCTTCGCCTTGGTCGCGTAGCCGACGGCCTTTACGTAGCGCTCGTCGAGGTGCTCCAGGCCGGCGAGGATCGCCTTCGGATGCGCGTCGACGTATTTCTTGATCTCGACGATCGAGGGCACGGCGCGCTTCACGTCGCCGAAGAATTCCAGGCACACGGTGCGCGTGTGCTTCGGCATGCGGTGCAGGATGAACGTGGCCGAGGTGATGATCCCGTCGGTGCCTTCCTTCTGCACCCCCGGCAGGCCGGCGAGGAACTTGTCGGTGACGTCCTTGCCGAGCCCCACCTTGCGGAAGCTGGAACCGGGAACCTCGAGGATCTCCTGGCCCACCGCCGTCTCGCCGTCGGGCTTGAACCGCGTGATGCGAAAGCGCGCGTGCTCCGCGTCGTGGATCTTGCCGAGGTTGTGGCCCACGCGCTCGACCACCATCCACTGCGCGTCGGGCGTGACCATCGTCCACGACGCGAGGTTGTCCAGCGCCGTGCCCCAGAGCACCGCCTTCTTGCCGCCCGCGTTCATCGCGACGTTGCCGCCGATGCAGGAGGCATCCGCCGAGGTGGGATCGACCGCGAAGACCAGGCCCGCGGCCTCGGCGGCTTCCATCACGCGCCGGGTCACGACGCCGGCGCCGCAGCGGATGGCTGCAACGGGCTCGCTCAGCCCCGGCAGTATTTTCATCTCGACGCCTTCGTGGCGGTCGAGCTTCTCGGTGTTGATGACGGCCGACATGCGGTCGAGCGGAATGGCGCCGCCCGTGTAGCCCGTGCCGCCGCCGCGCGGGATGATGGTGAAGCCCAGGTCGATCAACGCGCGCACGAGCGGGGCGCATTCCTCCTCGGTATCGGGATTCACCACCACGAAGGGATACTCGACGCGCCAGTCGGTCGCGTCGGTCACGTGCGAGGCGCGCGCCAGGCCGTCGAAGGCGACGTTGTCCTTGCGCGTGATGGAGGAAAGCTTGCGCAGCGTGCGGCGGCGCAGCGACCGGGTTTCGTCGAACTCGCGCTCGAATTCCTTGACCGCGAGCGTGGCGGCGTCGAGGAGCCGTCCCACGTCGTCGTTGCGTTCGGCTTCGGTCTTGTCGCTGCGGCGACGGCCGATCTCGGCCAGCCGGTGGTGCATCGCCTCGACCAGCAGCGCCAGGCGGCGCGGGCTGTCCAGCAGGTCGTCCTGCAGGTAAGGATTGCGCCGCACCACCCAGATGTCGCCCAGCACTTCGTAGAGCATCCGCGCCGAGCGCCCGGTGACGCGTTGCGCACGCAAGGCCTCGAGCGCCGACCACGACGGCTCCCCGAGCAGGCGGATCACGATCTCGCGATCGGAGAACGAGGTGTAGTTGTACGGGATTTCGCGCAGGCGGGTCATGGCGGGGTCTCGTCCGGCGCCTTGGCTGGGACCGGACGATCTACAGGCGGGCCCCCGATCTTACCGCACTGCAGCAATCGGCCTTCCGGGACCGGCACGCGTCAGAGCAGGTTCGCGATTTGCGCGACGACGAGGTAGCGCGCGAACTTCCCCGTCGCGATCGCCAGCGTGGACGCGAGCCACGGCAGGCGCAGCCACCCGGCCGCGGCGCAAACCACGTCGCCCACGACCGGCAGCCAGGCGAGCAGCAGGGCCCATGCCCCGTAGCGTTGGACCAGGTCGAGTCCGCGCCCCCGCAGCTTCGCTTGGGCCTGGCCCGCGGGAAGCAGGC
Organism: Betaproteobacteria bacterium GR16-43; assembly: GCA_001953215.1. Classification (GTDB taxonomy): domain Bacteria; phylum Pseudomonadota; class Gammaproteobacteria; order Burkholderiales; family Usitatibacteraceae; genus Usitatibacter. Next base: position 1,151,506 of record CP019169.1, on the reverse strand, counting down.
GGCCGAGGCCGAACGTGGTCAGGCTGCCGAGCGTGTTGCCGACGGTGGCCACGAGCATCGCGATCGCGGCGTGCTCCGGGAACGACCGGAGCACCGCGTACAGCACGATCTCGGAATTGCCCGGCAGCACCGTCGCGGAGAGGAAGGCCGAGGCGAAGAGCGCGGCGAGGCCGGTTTCGCCGGTCCAGGAGAGCATGGCCGAGTGTAGCGCGCGTGATAGAGTTTCAAGCCGCACGCAGACCGCATCCTCGCCTTGCTTCCCAAGCTCATTCGCATCGCCACGCGTGAAAGCCGACTCGCCCTGCGCCAGACCGAAATGGTGGCCGCCGCACTGCGCGAGCGGTACCCGGGCCTCGCCGTGGAGACCGTCGGCATGACCACGCGCGGCGACCAGGTGCTCGACCGGCCGTTGTCGCAGGTGGGCGGCAAGGGGCTCTTCATCAAGGAATTGGAAGTGGCACTCGCCGAGGGCCGCGCCGACATCGCCGTGCACTCGCTGAAGGACGTGCCGATGGAGCTGGCACCCGGATTCGCGCTCACCACGTTCGGTCCGCGCGAAGATCCCCACGATGCGTTCGTCTGCGCACGCCACGCGTCGCTCGCGGACTTGCCGGCCGGCGCCGTCGTCGGCACCTCGAGCTTGCGGCGCGAATGCCAGCTGCGCCGGGCCTTCCCGTCGCTCGTGTTCAAGCCGTTGCGCGGCAACGTGAACACGCGCCTGGCCAAGCTGGATGCGGGCGACTACGACGCGATCATCCTCGCCGCGGCGGGGTTGAAGCGCCTGGGTTTCGAGAATCGCATTCGCGCGCTGCTGCCGGCCGAGCTGGCGATTCCGGCGATCGGGCAGGGCATCCTCGCGATCGAACATCGCGCGGAACGCGAGGACCTGGCACCCGTGCTGGCCCCCTTCCGCGACGCCGCGGCCGAAGCCGCCGCCCGCGCCGAGCGTGCGCTGGGCCGGGTCGTGGAAGGCAGCTGCGAAGTCCCCGTGGGCGGGCTCGCGGTCGTGCATGGCGAAGCCATGCGCATCGACGGATTCATCGGCCTGCCGGACGGCTCGCGCTACGTGCGCGACCACGCGCAAGGCCTCGCCCACGATGCCGAATCGCTCGGACACATGCTGGGCGAACACCTCTTGCGGCAGGGCGGGCGCGCGATCCTCGACGCGCTCGCGCACCGATGAACGCCGCGCATTCGCTGCAGGGGCTGGGCGTGGTGCTCACGCGGCCGGTCGGCGCCGCGAACGAGCTCGAGCTCGAACTCTCCGCGGCCGGCGCGCGCGTGATCCACTTCCCCGCGCTCGACGTGAAGCCGATCGACGCCTCCCCGGCGCTCGATGCGGCCCTCGCCGGCCTCGCGAAGCAGGACATGGCGATCTTCGTGAGCGCGAACGCCGCGCGCCTGGGGTTGGAAGCGCTACGCGCCCGCAAGATCGCGTGGCCCCGGCATGTGGCGGTGGCGGCGATCGGCGAGGCCACCGCGCAGGCCTTGAGGAACTCCGGGCTGCCCGAGGCGATCACACCCACGGAGCGCTTCGACAGCGAGGCCCTCCTGGAGCGGCCCGAATTGCAGGCGGTCGCAGGGAGAAATATCATCGTATTCCGGGGTGAAGGCGGCCGTGAGCGGCTGCGCGAGGGGCTCGAATCCAGGGGCGCCCGCGTGACGTATGCCGAGTGCTACAAACGCTCGCGTCCCGAAACCGATCCCGCCCCGCTCCTCGCGGCCTGGGCGCGCGGAGAGGTCCAGGTGGTCGGCGTATTGAGTTCGGAGACCCTCGAGAACTTCGTGGAGATGATCGGGCCCGAAGGGCGGGCGAAGCTCTCGGCCACCGCGCTGGTGGTGACGCACGAATCCATCGCCCGACACGCCGATGCGAAACGCTTTGGCCGCGTGCTGGTCTCGCCTCCGGGCGCGGCCGCGCTGGCCGCGGCAATGTCCCAGATCCGGGAAACGAAATGAGCGACGCCCTGCCTTCCCCCGTCCTTGCCGCCCGCAGCCGCGGCGACCGTGCCGCGCGCGCCATCGCCGTGGTCGGCATCGTGGCCGCGCTGACGGCGGCCGTCTTCGCGTGGGATGCGCGCCAGTCGCTGCGCACGCTCGAGTCGCGCGCGGGCGGGCGCCTGGCGGAGCTCGGCGAGGAATCCGCGCAGTCGAAGACCGCGCTCGCGCAGGCGCAGGTCTCGCTGAAGGAATCGCAGTCGCGCCTGGCCGAACTCGAAGCGCGCGTGGCCGAGTCGCAGGAGAGCCGCGTGCAGCTGGAGGAGATGTACCGCGACCTTTCGCGCAACGCCGACGACCGGCTGCTCTCCGAAGTCGAGCAGATGCTCGTGCTCGCGAGCCAGCAGCTGCAGCTCGCGGGCAACGTGCGCGGCGCGCTCGCGGCGCTGCAGGCCGCCGACCAGCGCCTGGCCAAGGCCGAGAAGCTCGCCGTGGCGCCGCTGCGCCGCGCCCTCGCCCAGGACATGGACCGGCTGAAGGCGCTGCCGCAGGTCGATACGGTCGGCATCGCGGTGAAGCTCGACAACCTCGTGGCGACCGCGGACCAGTTGCCGCTGGTGGTGGCCGATTCGCTCCCGCCCACGCGCCTCGCGTCCCGCGCCAAGCCGCTCGAGGAGCCGGGCTTCACGCGCGCCGCCCGCGACTTCTGGGAGGAGATGAAGGGGCTGGTGCGCATCCGCGACCTCGAGAACAACGATGCCGCGCTGCTGGCGCCCTCGCACGCCTATTTCCTGCGCGAGAACCTGAAGCTGCGCCTGCTCGCCGCGCGCGTGGCCGTGCTCGCGCGCGACGAGCTGTCGTTCCGCGACGATTTGCGCGCCGTGCAGGGATGGCTCAATCGCTACTTCGACGCGAAGGCCAAGCCCACGCAGGTCGCGCTCGCCACCGTGAAGCTGCTCTCCGAGAGCCCGGTGTCCATCAGCGTGCCCGACATCAACGCGAGCCTCGCCGCCGTGCGCACCGCGCGCTCGGCGCGCGAGAAGGCGAGGTAGCGATGCGCTTCGCGATCTGGTCGGTGGTCCTCGCCGCGGTGGCCGTGGGGCTGGGCCTCATGCTCGTGAGCTCCACGGGCTACGTGGTGATCGTCTCGGCGCCCTATCGCATCGAGCTGTCGCTGAACCTGCTGGGCCTGATCGTCTTCGGCGGCTATCTCGGCTTCTACCTCGCCACGCGCATGATCAGCACGCTGCTCCAGATCCCGGCGCGCGTGGCCGCGTATCGCGAGGAGCGCGCCCGCTCGCGCAACCGCCAGTCGCTGAACGAGGCGCTGCTCGCCTTCTTCCAGGGCCGCTATGCCTCGGCGGAGAAGAGCGCGGCCAGCGCGCTCTCGGGCGAGGAGACCAAGGGCGTGGCGGCGATCATCGCCGCCCGCAGCGCCCACGAGCTGGGCCGCTTCACCGAACGCGAGCAATTCCTCGACCAGGCGAAATCGGCGAACGCGCCCGAGCTCGACCAGGCTCGCCTCACGACGCTCGCCGACCTCCTGGTGTCCCAGGGCCGCTACGAGGAAGCGCTCGCGGTGCTGAAGGACCTCTCGGCGCGCGACGCGCGCAACCTCCGCCTGCTGCGCCTGCGACTTCAAGCGGAACAGGCCACGCGCCGCTGGGACGAGATGCTCGAATCCGTGGGCGCGCTGCTGAAGCTGGGCGGCGTCACGCCGGCGGAAGCCGCCACCGCGCGCCGCACGGCCCACCTCGGGAACCTGAACCGCAAGGCGCAGGACGCGACCGCGCTCGCCGCCTACTGGAAGCAGTTGCCGACGGAGACCCGCCTCGATCCCGCCGTGGCCTCCACCGCCGCGCGCTTCCACCTGGCGCTGGGCGGCAACGAAGCCGCGCAGGACATCCTCGAGCGGGCGCTCGAGAACGACTGGAATGCGGGACTCGTGGCACTCTATGGCGAAGCCGCGGGGGCCGATGCCCTGCCGCAGATCGAGCGTGCGGAGAAATGGCTGCGCCTGCACGCGCGCGACCCGGCGCTGCTGCTGGCCCTCGGCAAGCTCTGCATGCGCCAGGCGCTGTGGGGCAAGGCGCAAAGCTACATCGAGGCGAGCCTGGCCCTCGAACCGACGCACGACGGCCACATGACGCTCGCCGCGCTGATGGAACGGCTCGGCAAGACGCAGGAGGCGGGGCGCCACTTCCGGCGCAGCGCCGAACTCGCGGGGTAGCGCCCGCGGCAAGGAGAACGCCATGATGCGCGAGTACTCCCCGCTTCCGCTTTCCCCGCTCGCCCCCGCCGCGCGGCTCCCCGATGCGGAGCTGCTGGAGCGGGTCGCCCTCGACGATCCCGCGTTTTCCGTCCTCACGGATCTCACCCAGGTCACCCCGGCCACCATCGGGCCCGAGCGCAGCATCGACCATGCGCACGCGATGATGCTCGAGCGGCGCGTGCGCCTGCTCTTCGTCATGGCCGAGCGCTTCGTGGTCGGCGTGGTGACCGCCACCGACCTGCTCGGCGAGAAGCCGATGCGCTTCGTGCAGGAACGCGGCGGCACGCGCTCCGACGTGCTCGTGGGCGACATCATGACGCCCTTCGCGCAGATGGACGCCATTTCCATGGAGGAAGTGGCGCAGATGCGCGTCGGGCACATCGTCGCCACGCTGCGCTCCGTGGGCCGCCAGCACCTGCTCGCCGCCGATGAAGGCGGGCGGCGCGTGCGCGGCATCTTCTCCACCTCGCGCATCGCGATGCAACTGGGCATCGAACTCACGACCAGCGAACCCGCCAAGACCTTCGCGGAAATCGAAGCGGCGCTCGCGCGTTAGTGACGGACCGCTACGGCGAGGCGTACCTCGGCTTTCGCTGGCAGGTCCCGCCCCGCTACAACATCGCGCAGTCCACGTGCCGCCGCTGGGCGGACGACCCGAAGCGTCCCGCGCTGCTGTGGGAGGACGAGTCCGGCGAGACCCGCGCGCTCACCTACGCGCAGTTGCTCGCGCAGGCCAATCGCTGTTCCAACGCGCTCGCGGGGCTGGGCATCGCGCGCGGCGATCGCGTGGCGATCCTCCTGCCGCAACGGACCGAGACCGTGGCCGCCTATCTCGCGTGCTTCCAGATGGGCGCCATCGCGGTCCCGCTTTCGTTCCTGTTCGGCCCCGAAGCGCTGGCGTATCGCCTCGCCGACAGCGGCGCGCGCGTGGCGATCGTCGACGCGCAGACGCTTCCCAACCTGTGGGCCGTGCGGGATTCGTTGCCCGGACTGGAGACGATCATCGGCGTCGCCGGCGCGCGCGAGGCGGGGACGCAAGCGTGGGACGGCCTGCTCGCCCAGGCCTCCGAGGCCTTCGAGCCCGTGGACACCGCGCCCGCCGATCCCGCCGTGATCATCTACACCAGCGGCACCACGGGCCCGCCGAAGGGCGCGTTGATGCCGCACTCGACGCTGCTCGGGAACCTCCCCGGCTTCGAGCATTCGCACGACGGCTTCCCGCGCGAGGGCGACCTCTTCTGGTCCCCGGCCGACTGGGCCTGGACCGGCGGCCTGTGGGATGCGTTGATGCCGACGCTGCACCATGGCCAATGCATCCTCGGGTACCGCGGGCGTTTCGACGCGGAGAAGGCGTTCGTGCTGCTGGAGAAGTACGCGATCCGCAACGCGTTCCTCTTTCCCACCGCGCTCAAGATGATGATGAAGGCGTTCCCTTCGCCGCGCGAACGCTTCGCCCTGCGGCTGCGCTCGATGATGAGCGGCGGCGAGGCGGTAGGTCCCGCGGTGTTCCACTGGGCGCGCGAACACCTCGGCGTGACGATCAACGAGATCTTCGGCCAGACCGAAATGAACTACATCGTGGGCAACTCGCACGAGCTCTGGCCCGTGCGGCCCGGCTCGATGGGGCGGGCCTATCCGGGCCATCGCATCGCGGTGATCGACGAGGCGGGCCTCGAAGTCCCGCGCGGCACGGTGGGCGACGTCGCGGTGAACCGCCACTGGTTCGACGGAACGCCGGACCCCGTCTTTTTCCTTGGCTACTGGAACAACCCCGAAGCCACGCAAGGCAAGTTCTCGGGCGAATGGTGCCGGACCGGCGACCAGGCGCGCATGGATGACGACGCCTACCTCTGGTACGAGGGCCGCGGCGACGACATGTTCAAGAGCGCGGGCTATCGCATCGGCCCCGCGGAGATCGAGAACTGCCTGGTGAGGCACGCGGCCGTCGAGAATTGCGCGGTGGTCCCGAAGCCCGACGAGACGCGGGGCGCGATCGTGAAGGCGTTCGTGCGCCTGGCCCCGGGGTTCACGGCTTCGGAGGAACTCGCGGACTCGATTCGTGCGCATGCGAAGGCGAACCTCGCGGCGTTCCAATGCCCGCGCGAGATCGAGTTCATCGACGCGCTTCCGATGACGACGACGGGGAAGGTGCAGCGCAACGTGCTTCGGCAGCGAGAAGAAGAGAAACAGAAAAGCGTTTGAACCGCAGAGGCCCCTGAGGCCCCTGAGGAAAACAACTTACATTTCTTGCTTTGGTTTCCTCCGGGGCCTCGGGGGCCTCTGCGGTTCAAACGCTTTTTTTCGGATCCACGGAGTACGTGAACGCGTCGCAGAAGAATTCGTCCTCGGGCAGTCCTCGCTGCTCGACGAACGTCTGCTTCGCGATGTCGGTCATCGCGGGCGCGCCGCAGGCGTAGACCTGGTAGCCGGCGAGCGAGGGGAAGTCGTCGAGCACCGCCTGGTGCACGAAGCCCGTGCGCCCGCTCCACGCATCCTCGGGTTTCGGATCCGAGAGCACCGGAATGTACGAGAAGTTGCCGTGCTCCTGTTGCCACTTCGGCGGCAGGTCGGGCAGGTAGAGGTCGGATTTCGAGCGCGCGCCCCAGTAGAGGACGATCTCGCGGTCCATCTCGTTGTGGAACATGTGCTCGATGATCGCCTTCACGGGCGCGAAGCCCGTGCCGCCCGCCACGAAGATCACCGGCTTGTCGGAATCCTCGCGCAGGTAGAACGTGCCCAGCGGACCTTCGAAGCGAAGGATGGCCCGCTCCTTCATCTCCTCGAACACGTACTTCGAGAACGTGCCGCCCGGCGCCTTGCGCACGTGCAGCTGCAGGAAGGCGTCGTCGTGCGGCGCATTGGCCATCGAGAAGCTGCGGCGCTTGCCGTCCTTCATCAGGATGTCGATGTACTGGCCGGCGAGGAACTGCAGGCGCTCGGCGGCGGGAAGCTTGAGGTAGAGGGCCGCCACGTCCTCGGCGGGGCGCTCGACCTTCTCGACGCGGGCCGGGAGCGTGCGGATCTGCAGGTCCTTCGCGCCGGAGAGTTCGCGGATCTCGTAGACCAGGTCGGTGAGCGGCTTCACCACGCAGGTGAGCGCCTTGCCGGCGGCCTTCTCCTCGGGGCGGATGGCGCGCTCCTGGTGCTCGCCGTACTCGATTTCACCCGACTTGAGCGTGCCCTTGCACGAACCGCAGGCGCCGTTGCGGCAGCCATAGGGAAGGCCCACGCCGTGGCGCAGCGCCGCCTCGAGGACGGTTTCGCCGGGTTCGACCGTGAAGGTGTGCCCGCTCGGTTCGAGTCGGACGGTGTGGGCTTTGGGAGAGCGCGCTGCGGATTCTGGCACCGGCGAATTCTACCCCTACCGGCTGCGGCGGAACTCTCCGTCGATGATCACGCCGCCGCGCGCGCGCACGGGAACGCGCTCGACCGCCGGACGCGGCAACGGCACCAGCAGCAGCGCGAGGGCGAGGAGATCGGAGATCACGCCGGGGAAGATGAGCAGCAGGCCGGCGACCACCGTGCGCGCGCTCTCGACCAGCGCGGCGATGTTGAAGCGGCCTTCGGCCAGCGCCGCGCCCAGGCGCGCCACGAGCGCGAAGCGCGCTTCCTTGATGAGGGCCATGCCCGCGCACGCGGCGAGCACGCACCACGCGAACACCCACCAGCCGTGGCCGTCGGCGCTCAGGCGGACCAGAACCGCGCCTTCCAGCACGGGGAATCCCAGTAGAATTGCCAGCAATCCGAGACGCTTCACAAGCTCACCGTTCTCCTTCCAGCCGCGCCGGTTCCATGCGCGGGAGCGCCGTACCGTGGCCGTCATCGCCGTCCTCACGAACCTACCCGACTCCGAAACCGCTTTCAATCTGGCGCGCGAGGTGGTCCATCTCCGACTCGCCGCGTGCGCGAACGTTCTCGCGCCGGCCACGTCCTTCTACCGCTGGGAAGGCCGCGAAGAGCAAGCCACCGAAGTGCCCGTGCTCATCAAGTCGACCCCCGAATGCTACGTGAGGCTGGAGTCCGCGATCCGCAAGCTCCACCCCTACTCGCTGCCGGAAATCATCGCCTGGCCCCTGGAGGGCAGCCCTGCCTACCTCCGCTGGGTCGAGCAGGAATGCCAGCCTGAAGGCGCGGCGGTCCCGAAGCCATGACCTGCATCACACGATACGCCGCGCCCGACTTTTCAGTTGCAACGCCATGAGCACGCGCCTGGTCTTCGCAGGCATCGGCATCCTGGCGCTCCTGGCCGGGTTCGCGGGCTATTTCGGCGGGCGCGAGCCCCGGCCGGTCGCCGGCCCCGTGGCCATTCCCGCCGACGTGAGTCCGGCCGTCCTGTTATCGACGCGTTTTTCCGACGCCCAAGGCGCCCCCCGCAACCTCGCCGAGTTTCCCGGCCGCATCGTGGTGGTGAATTTCTGGGCGACCTGGTGCGCGCCCTGCCGCCAGGAAATGCCCGGCTTCAACCGCCTGCAGGCCGCCTGGAAGGACCGGGGCGTCCAGTTCGTCGGGGTCTCGGACGAGGAGCCGGCCCGGGTGCAGCGGTTCGGCCGGGACCTGGGCATCAGCTACCCGCTGTGGACCGGGGGAACCGAGGTCATGGCCCTTTCCAGGCGCCTCGGCAACAGCCGTGGGGTCCTCCCCCACACAGTCATCCTCGACGGCCAGGGCAACGTCCTGGACAGCCGGATCGGCATATTCTCGGAAGACGTCCTGGAGCAGCGGTTTTTGGCAATTGCATCGAAAACACGGTAAGTTCGGCAATATCCGATAAAATAAGAAGCTCACAAGAAGCTCCCGGTCCGCCACAAGAACAAGATTCCGCGGCCCAAGGCGAGTCGGCAGGACCCGCGATCAAAACTTCGCCAAAAACTAGACTTTCGTCGCCGAACTACGGCAAACTCGCGCCCCATGCCCAAGATCCAGGTCCGGAAACACACGTATTTCCCGGCCAGGGGGGTGGGGTTGCTCGCGCGGGAGGCGGCCATCAGCCGTTTCGCGAGCCGGCCGGCATGACCGGTCGTTTCGGGGAGTCACCATGGACCTGAGAAAACTGAAGAAGCTGATCGACCTGGTGCAGGAGTCGGGCATCGGCGAGATCGAGATTTCCGAGGGCGAGGAGAAAGTCCGGATCAGCCGCCAGCCGAGCGGCCAGCCGGTCATGATGGCCGCCGGGATGCAGCCGATGGCCATGGGCGCGCCCGCGGCCGCGCCGGCCGCCCCCGCCGCCGAAGCCCCTCCGCCCGCGCCGCCGGAACCGACCGGGCACACGCTCAAGTCGCCGATGGTCGGCACGTTCTACCGCGCACCCTCGCCGGGGGCGCCGAACTTCGTCGAGGTCGGCCAGTCGGTCACGAAGGGCCAGACGCTGTGCATCATCGAGGCGATGAAGCTGCTGAACGAGATCGAATCCGACGTCTCCGGCAAGGTGAAGGCCATCCTCGTGGAGAACGGACAGCCGGTGGAATACGGACAGCCGCTGTTCGTGATCGAGTGATTCGCGATGTTTGAGAAGATCCTGATCGCCAATCGCGGCGAGATCGCGCTTCGCATTCAGCGGGCCTGCCGGGAAATGGGCATCAAGACGGTCGCGATCCACTCCGAAGCCGACGCCGACGCGAAGTACGTGATGCTCGCCGACGAGTCGGTGTGCATCGGCCCGGCGCCCTCGCGCGACAGCTACCTCAACATCCCCGCGATCATCAGCGCGGCCGAAGTCACGGACGCGCAGGCCATCCACCCCGGCTACGGCTTCCTCTCGGAGAACGCCGATTTCGCCGAGCGCGTGGAGAACTCCGGTTTCGTGTTCATCGGCCCCACCGCGCCGATGATCCGCATGATGGGCGACAAGATTTCCGCCAAGGCCGCGATGAAGAAGGTCGGCATCCCGGTGGTTCCGGGATCGGAAGGCGCCGCGCCGGACGACCCGAAGGAAATCCGCCGCCTGGCCGCCGAGATCGGCTATCCCGTGATCATCAAGGCCGCGGGCGGCGGCGGCGGGCGAGGCATGCGCGTCGTGCACACCGAGGCCGCGCTCGTGAACGCGGTCACGATGACGCGCACCGAGGCGCAGAACGCGTTCAACAATCCCACCGTCTACCTCGAGAAGTTCCTCGAGAACCCGCGCCACATCGAGATCCAGGTGATGGCCGACGAGCACAAGCAGGCGATCTGGCTGGGCGAGCGCGACTGCTCCATGCAGCGCCGCCACCAGAAGATCATCGAGGAAGCCCCGGCGCCGCTGGTGAAGCCGCGCCTGATCGAGCGCATCGGCGAGCGCTGCGCCGACGCGTGCCGCAAGTTGGGCTACCGCGGGGCGGGCACCTTCGAGTTCCTCTACGAGAACGACGAGTTCTACTTCATCGAGATGAACACGCGCGTGCAGGTGGAACACCCGGTGACGGAGATGATCACCGGCGTGGACATCGTGCAGGAGCAGATCCGCGTGGCGGCCGGGTTGAAGCTGCGCCACCGGCAGAAGGACATCGTGAAGCGCGGCCACGCGGTCGAGTGCCGCATCAACGCGGAGAACGCGTACACGTTCGTCCCGTCCCCGGGCCGCATCACGCAGTACCACGTGGCGGGCGGCCCCGGCATCCGCTACGACTCGCACGTCTACGACAACTACTACGTGCCGCCGCACTACGACTCGCTGATCGGCAAGCTGATCGCCTTCGGCGATACGCGCGAGCAGGCGATCGCGAGGATGCGCGTGGCCCTGTCGGAGATGGTGATCGAGGGCATCCAGACCAACATCGCGCTCCACCAGGAGCTCATGAACGACGCCGCCTTCGTCCGCGGCGGGGTGAGCATCCACTACCTGGAAGAGAAGATCGCGGCGCTGAAGTCCATCCAGGCGGAAAGCTAGCGTTCCCGCGCGCGCTCGCATGGGCTGGCAACGCATCGCGCTCGTCGTCGAGGGAAGCCACGCCGAGGCCCTCGCGGAATCCCTCGAGCGGCACGGCGCGCTTTCCACCGACATCGCGGACGCCGACGCCGGCACTCCCGAAGAGGAAGCGGTCTTCGCCGAACCCGGCTCGGATGCGGCGCTCTGGCCGCGCTGCCGCGTGAGCGCGCTCTTCCCGGAATCGCACGACGCATCCACGGCCACGCGCGAAGCGCTCGCCGAAGCGGGCGCGGCCTCGCTCGCCGCCGCTTCGATCGACCGCCTCGAGGATGCCGACTGGGTGCGCGAGACGCAGCGCCAGTTCGAGCCGATCCGCGCGGGCAAGCGCCTGTGGATCGTGCCCACCTGGCACGACGCGCCCGAGCCCGGGGCCGTGAACCTCGTGCTGGACCCGGGGGCGGCCTTCGGCACGGGCAGCCACCCCACGACGCGCCTGTGCCTCGCTTGGCTGGAAGAGCGGGTGCGTGCCGGGGATTCGGTGCTCGACTATGGCTGCGGGTCGGGGATCCTCGCCATCGCGGCGGCGATGCTCGGCGCCGGTGCCGTCACCGCCGTCGACATCGATCCGCTGGCCCTCGATGCCGCGCGCTACAATTCCCAGCGCAATCGCGTTTCCCTCGACCTGCGTCCCGCGCACCAGAAACTGCCATCGCTGCATCGCGTGACTGTCGCCAACATCCTCGCCAACCCGCTGCGCATGCTGGCTCCACTGCTGTGCGCCCACACCGAACCCGGGGGCTCGATCGCGCTCTCGGGCATCCTTGCCGAGCAGGCCGCCTCGGTCATCGAGGCGTACGCGCCGTGGTGCGCGCTGGGCGTGGCCGGCGAGGAGCAGGGCTGGGTCCTGCTCGCCGGAACGAGGACCGCATGAAGGGCGCCGCGCCATGCTGATCACGACGTGCACCCACTGCCTTGCGCGCTTCCGCGTGACGCCGTCGCAGCTGAACCTGAAGCAGGGGCAGGTGCGGTGCGGCCATTGCCAGCAGGTGTTCAGCGGCTTCGAGGCGCTCGAGCGCTTTCCCGACGACGACACCGGCTCGCGCATCCTCGCGGCGCGCGCCGCCGGGGCGGCGCCCCACGCCAGCCCCGAAGCGCCGGCCCGGACGCCGCCGGAGGCGCACTTCCACGCGATCGCGCCCGAAGCGCTGCCGGAGATCGCGGACGATGCGCTCGACGACGAACCCGAGCCGCTGCGCGATCGTGCCCCGGCGGCGCGTGAATCCGCCTCGCTTCGCGGTCCGGACTCCGACGCGCTGCCCGTGATCACGCCCGAACCGGAGCCGCCGCGCGCGCCGCGCCTGGACGACCTGCTCCTGGACAAGCGGCCCGCAACGCGCGAACGGTCGCCCGCGAGGGACCTGATCGTGGACGAATTCACCGCGGCCGAACGCAAGCCCGTTCCGCGGGCCTGGATCTTCGGGTGCGTGCTGCTCGGGCTCGTGATGGCCGTGCAACTGCTCTACGCGTTCCGGGCCCAGGTCGCGCAGAGCTATCCGATCACGCGGCCGTGGCTGGAATCGGCGTGCGCGCATGCGGGCTGCCGCGTGCCTTGGGTGAACGACCCGCAACTGCTGAAGCTCGAGGATTCCGAGTTGCTCGAAGTCCCGGGCCGCCCCGGGGAGATCGCGCTGGGCGCGCGCATCCGCAATCTCGCGACGGTTTCGCAGGAGTACCCGCACCTGGAGCTCACGCTCACCGACCTCTCGGGCCAGGCGGCCGCGCGGCGCGTGCTGCGCCCGACGGACTACCTCGGCCGCGCACCGGAGTCCGGCGACGTGATGGGCGCGGGCTCCGAGATCGCGATCCAGCTGCGCCTCGACACGCCGCGCATCAAGCCGACCGGCTACGAGCTGCTGCTGTTCTATCCCTAGAGGAAGAACACGGCGCGCCCCTAGGCCGCCTGCAGGTTCGCGAGCATCGAATCCACGGCGCGTCCGACCAGCGGCGCGGAATCGAGGATGCGGGCTTCGCCGCGGCGCATTTGCTCCGCAAGAGCTTCCGGCGAAACGGAGATCGCGTTGCCCGCGCCGAGTGCGTTGGTGAACAGGTAGACACCCTTCTGCGGGCTGATCCACGTGAGGCGCGCGCGCACCGGCACGTGGTCGCCGTTGTGGAACTCGACCCAGGTCCCGCGCGCGAGGTTGGTCCAGACGCCGGTGCGCGTGAACACGTTGCGCACCGCGCCTTTCACGCGCGGCGTGCGCAGGCGGATCTCCTCCACCTGCAGGTCGCCCGCCGGCACGACCGAACGCTCGATCGACGGGGCCGGCGCGAAGTCCGGCTCCGGCACGCGTTCCGGATACCCGGGCAACGCGGCGAGGCCTCGCAGGCCCGCCTTCACCGCGGCGGCATGGCAATCGACGAGCGCGCCCAGGAAGGCGTCGCGGCGCTCGTCGGTCATGCCGGCGCGCAGCAAGCCGGTCTGCAGATTCTTCAGCAAGCCGGGCAGCAACGTGACGAGGCGTTTGCGATCGTCGGACTGCACCTTCGGCTCCACGCTCCAGAGGAGGTCCTCCATCGTGAGCACGAGTTGCTGCCAGGCGGGCGTGCCTTCGCCTTCATTCAGGTGAACGTGCGTGAGCGCCTGCACCCAGGTCGTGTCGAGCATCTCGCGCAACGGGGCCGGGACCCAGTCGCGCACTTCCAGGCGGCGGGCCACTTCGTCTTCCGCCGTGAGCCGCGCGATCTCCTGGCGTTCGCGCTCCTCGATGTAGCGCGCGGAACGTTCGACGACGACTTCCTCGTGGCGCTTCTGCTCCTCGAGGAACGCGTCGATTTCCACCAGCAGGGTCTGGAACAGGATGAAGTCGGTATCGAATTCGTCCAGGACGCGCTGCACCGTGCGCTCGATCATGCGCACCGTCGCCTCGCCCTTGGCGCTGCGCTCGTCCAGGCCCGTGGCGGCTTCGGCCATGCGGTCCACGAGCTTCCTCGCCGGGTGCTCCTTCGACGAGAAGAAGGTCTTGTCCAGCATCGCGACCTTCAGCAGCGGGATCTGCAGCCGGCCCAGCATCGCCTTCACGTTCGCCGGGATGTCCTCGTCGACGAAGATGTAGTCGAAGAGCATCGCGACGATGTCGATCGTCGTGGCGTCCACCGTGGGCAGCGCGGCGACCTGCGCGGAAGCGCGGAGGTTGCGCAGCACGTTGACCAGCTCGCCCACCGGCACGTCGGACTCGCCGACGATGTGGTGCATGCGCGTGAGTTCGCTGAGGAAGGTCTGCGGCACCGAGTGGCCCGTGCCGGGAGCGCCGGGCAAGCCGAAGCCGCCGGCCAGGCCGCCGTGCGCGCCGGCCGGCATTCCGGCCGGCGCCGCTCCGCCTCCCTGGGGCGAACCGAGAAACCGGGAAAGAGTCTGGAAGACGTCCGCCTGGGGGTTGGCCGGGCCTGCGGGCTGGCCGGCACCTTGCGCGCCCGAGGCCGCGCCACCGCCGCCGCCGCCGGAACCGGCCCGCGCCGGGGGCCGCGCCGCGTTCGGGTTCTTGCGCGCGACCGGACGGATTTCGGGGAGGATCTGGCGCTGCACCAGGTGCGCGTTCAGGTCGTGGTAGACGCTCTGCAGGTCCGCGGCGACGTAGCTCTCGAACTGGCGCAGCAGCGCCATGCGCACCTTGTAGCCGCCCTCGAGCTTGTCGCACGCGTCCTTCAGCGCCGCGCAGTACGTCGCGGGGCTGAGCGGGTTCGCGTCGTCCTTCATGTCGGGGCGCTGCAGGATGAAGCTGAAGCGCTGGCTCAGCGCGAAGAGTTCGCCTTCGCACGAGTTCGAAAGCTTGCGCGCCATGTCGGAGACGGCGAGCTTGCCCTCGAGCTCCTCGTCGTTCACGAGCGAGAGCTCGGACGTGTCGCGCTTCTCCACGGAGGCGGTGGGGTCGCCCGCCACCTTGCGATTGAAGAACTCGATGAAGTGCGAGCGGAACGTGGCCTCGATCATCGGGCGGTTCTCGCGCGCGGCGGCACGGGCGTCCAGGAAGACGTTCTGCTCGCTGCGGTCACGGGATTTTTCCGCGAGCTCGAAGAGGTCGTCCTCGATGCGGTCGAGCATTCCGGAGAGCGAACCCACGATGCGCGAGAGCGCCAGCTCGCGGCAGTCCTTGAGGACGCCGGCGGATTCCTGGGGGGTCAAGCGCGTGCGCGCGCGGGGATGATCCCCGAGGGCGACGACGTTTCCTTTTGCAGCTTCTGCCATGGCGCACCGCCTCATCACGGGCTGGCCCGGAAAGGGGTGGGACGCATGGGGAGGTGCAGAAAAGAGCCCGGAATCCGGACCCTGGCTTTCTGGCAATCCCGCTGTCGTAGGGTTTGACCGCACCCCTTAGACCGGTAACTTTGCGTCCCCACCTTTCGATGGGTTTGCCCTGTTTCAGAAATCGTGTGCGCCGACTGTGGATCCTCGCTGCCGGCCCTGGAGCGTCCCAGGGTGGCGCGGAACCTGTTTTATCACTCGGGAGCATCGCCCGGCGCACACCGCCCCGTCAATGCCGCCCGTCAGTACTTTGCCGCCGTGCGTCGCGTCAACGTGAGTGCTTGCTCTCGCTTAGAATCCGCTGTCCCTAAAAAGAGGCGAGCAATGTCGATCCTGGTTTGCGGCTCCATGGCGTACGACACGATCATGGTTTTCCAGGACCCGTTCCGGAAGCACATCCTCCCGGACCAGATCCACATCCTCAACGTCTGCTTCGTCGTACCCACCATGCGACGCGAGTTCGGAGGGTGCGCGGGCAACATCGCCTACAACCTGCGGCTCCTGGGCGAGGAGCCCCAGATCATGGCGACCGTCGGACATGATTTCGGCCCCTATGCCCACCGACTTGAGCGCCTGGGGCTGTCCTGCCGCCATATTCGCGTCCTGGAGGAGCAATTCACGGCCCAGGCCTTCATCACCACGGACATCGAGGACAACCAGATCACCGCCTTCCACCCCGGAGCGATGGGCGGGTCGCACCTGAACCGGATCGCGGATGCATCCGGGGTGCGGCTGGGGATCGTATCGCCTGCCGGGCGGGAAGGGATGATCGAGCATTCCCGGGGCTTCGCGGCCGCCGGAATCCCGTTCATCCTCGATCCCGGGCAGGGCATGCCCATGTTTTCGGGGGAGGACCTCATGGGCATGCTGCAAGGCGCCCGGGCCCTGACCGTGAACGATTACGAGGGCCGGATGTTCGAACAGAAGACCGGGCGCACCCTGCGGGAGGTCGCCGGGCTGGTGGAAGCGGTCGTGATGACCCGGGGGCCGGAAGGCGCCACGGTCTTCACGGGTGGTCAACAGTTCGACGTCCCGCCCGTTAAACCGGAGGGGCTGGTGGACCCGACCGGCTGCGGCGATGCCCACCGCGCCGGCCTGTTGCATGGCCTCGTCCAGGGCTGGGGTTGGGCCAAGGCGGCCCGCCTCGGCTCGCTGATGGGTTCGATCAAGATCGCGCACCGGGGCGGCCAGAACCACAGTCCCTCGCGCGAAGAGGTCGCCGCCCGCTACGAGAAGGCATTCGGCGAAACGCTCTAGGAGAACCGGAATGAAGATGACGAAAACGGCAGTGGCGATGATCCTGGCGGTCGTGGTGCTCGGCGGCTGCGCGTACCCGCGGCAAGGTTCGGCCGACTATTCCGCCTACGGCGTGCGTGGCGAGCAGGAAGTGCGCTTCGGCGTCGTGGAGTCGGTGCGCCTGGTGCGCATCCAGGCGCCGGAGACGGGCGTCGGCACGGCCGCCGGCGCGGCCATCGGGGGTGTCGCCGGCAGCACCGTGGGCGGCGGCAACGGCCAGATCGTCGGCGCGATCGCGGGCATGGTCCTGGGCGGCATGCTCGGCCAGGCCATCGAGCAGGACGCCAACCAGCGCACGGGCCTGGAGATCACCGTGCTGCTGGACAACGGCAAGTACCTCGCCATCACGCAGGAAGGCGACGAGCAATTCCGCGGCGGCGACCGCGTGCGCGTGCTCTCGGGCCGCGGCGGCAGCCGCGTCACGCACTGACGGCGCACGCGCGCACCGGACGGATCGTCCGCTCGGTCCGCTGGGCGCGCACGCTCGCCCATGTAGCGCTGGCATTCCTCATCCTGCGCCTCGTGTTCCCGCGCTCGTCGCGGGAGCGCCGGCGCGAAATCATCTCGTGGTGGTCGGGCAAGCTGCTGCGCGTGCTCGCCATCGAACTCGTGGTGGAAGGCTCCGCGCCGACCGAGAACATCCCGATGATGGTGGCGCCCAACCACGTCTCGTGGCTGGATACGTTCGCGATCTCTTCCGTGCGCCCGACGCGCTTCATCGCGAAGAGCGAGATCCGCGACTGGCCGATCGCCGGCTGGGTCGCGCAGAAGGCGGGCACGCTCTTCATCCGCCGCGCGAAGCGCCACGACACCGCGCGCATCAACGAGCTGGTGCATGCGGCGCTCGCCGAAGGCGATTGCGTGGGCTTCTTCCCCGAGGGCACCACGAGCGAGGGCGACAAGCTGCTCAAGTTCCACAGCTCGCTGTTCGAGCCGGCCGTGGCCAATGCCGCTCCGGTGCAGCCCGTGGCCATCCGCTACGAGCACCTCGACGGCACGCTGTGCCGCGCGATGAGCTTCGTGGGGGACCTCAGCTTCCAGCAGTCCCTCGGGCTGGTGATCCGCCAGAAGCGCACGGTGGCCCGCGTTCAGTTCGCCACGCCCGTGGATCCGCGCGGATTGAACCGGCGCGAAGTCGCGCGGATCGCGCACGAACGCGTGGCTAGTCTTCTGGGCCTTCCCGCGGCGGGCATGGCACCGACACCACAGTCCGGTCCGCCAGGCGCGCCGCTGTAAGCTCGCGGCCCCAGATGCAGCCGCTGTCGAGCGCGAGCAGGTCGCCGCGCACCACGAGCCCCAGCGCGGACCAGTGCCCGCAGACGATCGTGTGGTCCCGGCTCTTGCGCGAGGAAACGTCGAACCACGGGACCCACGCCTCGCTCGCCTCGCCCGGCTCGCCCTTGAACTTGAGGACCGGACGGCCCTCGCCATCGACGACCCGAAGGCGCGTCATCGCGTTGATGACCAGGCGCAGCCGGTCGATGCCTTCCAGCGCATCGCTCCAGCGATCGGGCTTGTCGCCGTACATCTTCTCGAGCAGGCGGCGATAGTCGGGCCCGCGCAACGCCGCCTCGACCTCGGCCGCGAGCGAACGCGCCTTGGCCACGGTCCACTCGGGCAGCAAACCCGCATGGACCATCGCGAAGCCGCCTTCCACATGCATCAGGGGCCGCGTACGCAGCCAGGCCACGAGCTCGTCGCGGTCCGGTGCTCCGAGCACGTCGTCCAGCGTGTCGCGGCCCTTGCGCTTCTCGAGGCCCTCGGCCACGCAGACCAGGTGCAGGTCGTGGTTGCCCAGCACGGTGATGGCGCGCTCGCCCAGCGACTTCACGAAGCGCAGGCACTCGAGGGATTGGGGGCCGCGGTTGACGAGGTCGCCCACGAACCAGAGGCGATCGCGGGCCGGGTCGAAGCGCAGGCGCTCGAGCAGGCGTTCGAGCGGCGTGAAGCAGCCCTGCAGGTCGCCGATCGCGTAATCGGCCAAGGAAGCCTACTTGGCCGCGTTCACCATGTAGTCGACCGCAGCCTTCACGTCGGCGTCGGCCAGGCTGGCGTTGCCGCCTTTCGCGGGCATCGCGCCCTTGCCCTTCAGCGCGATCTCGTAGAGGTGCGGTACGCCGAGCTTGATGTGGGGGGCCCAGGCGGCCTTGTCGCCGAACTTGGGCGCACCCGCGATGCCCGCGCCATGGCAGGCGACGCAGGTCGCGTCGTAGACCTTCTTCCCGTCGGCGGCCCCACCCGCCTTGGCCGCGGCCGCGGGCGGGATGGTGGCAACGGCGACCATGGCGGGGGCCACGGCGGCCTTGGCCGGCTCCGGAGCCTTGGCGTTCGGGTCCACGGCCATCTTCGCCACCGGCGCAATGCGCTTCACGACGGCGGCGTCGGTCATGGCCGGATCGCCCTGCGAGGAGCGCGAAGCGTAGGCCCCGATCGCGAACTGCACCAGGAGGATGATCCCCACCACCAGCCCAATGGCACCGATGCCCACCCCGATCGCCAGCTTGACCGGATGGGTTTCGAGGTTCTGCTCGATTGCGTCGGGATGGTGCTCGTGCATGGTTTTCCTTCGGTTAAGGCTGCGAATTATAGCTGCAATCGTTTAGAATCCGACACATACGCGCCCGTAGCTCAGCTGGATAGAGTACTGCCCTCCGAAGGCAGGGGTCGCACGTTCGAATCGTGTCGGGCGCGCCAAATCTCCGTTCGGCCATGATCCCCCACCCTGTCGCCGAACGCACTTACCTAGCGTCCACCTCGCTGTTCCTCCTCGTCGCCCCGTTCACCTCTTCGGCGGGCTGGCGGGCGGCGACGCTGGTGGTCGCGATGGCTTGCGCGGGCTACCTCGCGCTGCGCGATCCCGCCCGGGCACCGCGCCCGATGCCGCGGGCACTCTTCCTCACGCTCGCCGCGTTCTGCGCGTTGGCCGTCGCCTCGCTCGCCTGGAGCGAAAGGCCCGCGTTCACGGCCGGCGAGTTGCGCGGGCAAGTGCTCTACGGGGCGCTCGCCTTCCTCGGGTTCTACCTCGGCGCCAGCCCGCGGCATTGGCGCGTCTGGTGGCGGGCGCTGCTGGTCGCGACGCTGGTGCTGTTCGTGGCGGAGGGCGTGCGCGAGCACTTCGAGCCGAGCTTCGGCGTGCGCGAATGGGACGGCGGCGGCGGTGCCTTCTCGACCCACCTCGCGATGGTGGCTCCGTTGCTGCTGCCGCTCGCGTGGAATGCGAACGATGGCGAGCGCCCCCGCACGATCCTGTTCGTGCTCGCCACGCTCACGCTCTTCCTCGCGGCCTGGGCCACGGAGAATCGCATCGTCTGGCTGGCGATCCTCGCGGCCTTCGCCGCCGCCGCGTTCGCGCGGCGCTACGCGCACGAGGTGCGGCCCCGCTTCGAGGGTTCGCGCTACTTCGCCGTCGCCGGCGTGGCGATCATCATCACCCTCGCGGCATTCACGACGGTGATCCGCGGCGGCGCCATCGCCTCGGGAACCTCGGGCGCGATCACGGCCATCGAAGGTGACCTGCGTCCGCGCATCTGGGCGGTGGCCGTGCACGAGATCGAGAAGGCCCCCCTGCTGGGCCATGGGTTCGGCCGCGAAATCGCGGCGGAGTCCTTCCAGCGCATGCCCCGCCCCGCGGTGCATCCGGAGATCCTGCACGCGCACAACATGTTCCTCGACATGGCGGTGCAGCTGGGCATCGTGGGCCTCGCGTTGTTCGCCGCGGCGCTGGTCCTGCTCGCCCGCGAGTTCGTGCGCGCGCTGCGCGTGCGCGAGACTTGCGCACCGGCCGTGCTGGGGCTGGCCGTCCTCGCGGGATTCATCACCAAGAACATGACCGACGACTTCCTCTACCGCCACAACGGCCTGGTGTTCTGGGCCCTCATGGGGCTGCTGCTCGGCCTCTCGCGCCCGCGCAAGCCGGCATGAAGATCCTCGTCGTGCGCCGGGACAACATCGGCGACCTCGTGCTCACCACGCCCGTCTTTCGCGCGCTGCGCGAGAAATTCCCCGAGGCGCGCATCGATGCGTTCGTGAACAGCTACAACGCGGCGGTGCTGGAAGGGCACCCGGACGTCGACACCGTGCACAGCTACACCAAGGGCAAGCATCGCTCGGGATTCTTCCCGGGCTGGCTCGAGCGGCTGCGCCAGATGCTGCGGCTGCGCGCCGAGCGCTACGACCATGTGGTGATCGCGACGCCGGGCGTGCACCCGCGGCAGATCCGCTTCGCGCGCTTCCTCGCGCCGGACCACATCACAGCGAACGTGCCCGCCGGCTGGAAGATGTTCGGCGTCGACCAGCCGGTGGAATACCTCGGCAAGGATCGCCACCACTTGCTGATGACCTACCGCATCGTCCAGCCCTTCGGCATCACGGCCGAGCCTTCCGCTCCGCGCCTCGCGTTCCCGTCCCCGCCGAAAGCGAAGGGCGAGCCGCCCACGATCGCGGTGCACGTGAGCGCGCGCAAGCCCAGCAGCCGCTGGCCGGAAGAGCGTTACGTCGCGTTGATGCGGGCCATCCACGAGAGAAGTCCCACGCGCTTCCGACTGTTCTGGGCGCCCGGCGCCGAGGACGATGCGCGCCATCCGGGAGACGACGGCAAGGCGCGACGCATCCTCGACGCGACCCGTGGCCTGCCGGTCGAAGCGATCGAGACGCGCGAACTGCCGGCGCTGATCGCGGGCCTCGCCGCTTGCGACGCGATCGTGTGCAGCGATGGAGGCGCGATGCACCTGGCAGCGGCGCTGGGGAAGCCGGTGGTGTGCTTCTTCGGGGACTCGGAGTCGCAGGTGTGGCGGCCCTGGGGCGTGGAGCACCGCCTGTTGCAGCCGGAATCGCTCGACGTGGCCGACGTCACCGTCGAGCAGGCCCTCGCCGCCTACGAAGAGCTGCGGCCCGCGATCGAGAAACGCTAGGGCGCGGTCTTCGCGGCCGGCACGGCCTTCAGTTTCGGACGCACCTGCGAATGGAACTCCGGCACCCAGCGCTTCAGGTCGCGGCGCACTTCGGAGTCGGTCGGGATGCGGTCGGCCTGCAGCCACGCGAGCATCTCGGTGAGCCAGCCCGGGGCCACCTCGCGCGCCTTCGCGATGCGCAACTTCGGGTGCGGCGTGGGCCGCGTGTGTTCGTCGTCGGCGAGCAGTTCCTCGAACAGCTTCTCGCCGGGACGCAGCCCCGTGTACACGATGCGGATTTCGTTCTCGGACAGGTCCGAGAGGCGGATCATGTCGCGCGCGACGTCCACGATCTTCACCGGCTCGCCCATGTCCATCACGAAGATCTCGCCGCCCAGCCCCATGCAACCGGCCTGCAGCACGAGCTGCGCCGCCTCGGGGATGGACATGAAGTAGCGAACCATCTCCGGGTGCGTGACCGTCACCGGCCCGCCCTTGTCGATCTGCGACTGGAATTTCGGGATCACGCTGCCGGCGCTGCCCAGCACGTTGCCGAAGCGAACCATCTCGAAGCGCGTATTGCTGCCGGCCTGCAGCGCCTGGCAGACCATCTCCGCGAGACGCTTCGAGGCGCCCATCACGTTGGTGGGGTTCACGGCCTTGTCGGTCGACACGAACACGAAGCGCTGCACGTCGTGGTCGATGGCGCAGCGCGCGACGACATGCGTGCCGAGGACGTTGTTCAGCACCGCCTCCCACGCGTTGGCTTCTTCCATCAGCGGCACGTGCTTGTAGGCCGCGGCATGGAAGACGTGCGCGGGGCGGTACTGGTGCATCACCTGTGCCACGCGACGGGCATTCTTCACGTCGCCGATGGCGCTCACCACCGGCAGCTCGGGAAACTGCTCGCGCAGCTGTTCGTCCACGCGGTAGAGCGCGAACTCGCTCTGCTCGAAGAGCACGAGGAGCGCGGGCTGGTAGGCGGCGAGCTGGCGGCAGAGTTCCGAGCCGATCGAGCCGCCCGCGCCGGTGACCATCACCACTTGCGTCGTGAGGAGGTCGTGCAGGCCCGCGTCGTCGAGCGTGACCGGGTCGCGCTTCATCAAGTCCTCGACCGCGACCTTGCGGATGCGTGGTGCGCCGCTCTTGCTGCCCACCTCGCTGTTCAGCGTGGGGACGGTCATCACCTGCACGCGCGCGCGCTTGCAGACCTCGACCACGCGCCGGCGGACGCTGTACGTGGCGGAGGGCATGGCGACGATCGCGTGGCGCACCTTGAGGCGCTGCGCGAAACGGGGAAGGTCGTCCAGGATGCCCAGCACGCGCACGCCATGCAGCATGCGGCCGCTCTTGGACGTGTCGTCGTCGAGGAGGCCGGTCACGCGCCACTCGTGGCTGCGCGAGAGTTCCTTCACCAGGCCCAGGGCCGCGTCGCCCGCACCCAGCACGATGACGGGCGTGCCTTCCTCGCCGCGACCGTAGAGCGACCACTCCTTGAACGAGCGGTACGCCATGCGCGCGCCGGTCAGCAGGGCGAGGAGGAAGAGCGGGTAGAGGATGTATTCGCGATAGTCGAGGTAGCCGTCGAGGCCGGCCAGGCGCAGCGCCACCGAGATGAGCACGGTGCCCGAGATCACCGAGAAGACGACGCGCTGGATGTCCGGCAGGCTCGTGTAGCGCCAGATGCCCTGGTAGACGCCGAAGAGCGAGTTCACCGCGACCTGGGTGGGAATCGCGATGGCCGCGATGGTCCAGGCCACCTCGAAGAGGCTGGAGGTGTCCACGAACCCGGCCGTGAGCACGGCGGCGGCGAAGCCGGCGAGCAGGATGGCGAGCGCGTCGTGGAATACCGCGGAGAAGGCGCCGCGATCGAGTCGGAAGAGTTTCATTCTTTTTCTCCGGAAGCCCCGTTGGACTGCCGTGCGCCGGTGCGGTTCTTGTCGTACGTGCTGATCGACCGCTCCGTGGCCAGGACGACGATGCAATAGAGTCCGAGCCAGCCCGCGATTATACCGTTTTGCGTTTCCTGCCCCTCCCCCAGCGCGTAGAGCGCCGAGGTGGCCGCGGCGGCCATCAGCGCGGCGGCGGCGGCGGCCAGGCGACGCGGAGGCCATCCGGCGAGCACCAGGCGCTGGTAACCGTGCTCGCGGTGCGCTTGCCACACGCGCGCACCCCGTGCCCCGCGCCGCACGATCGTGAGCGTCGCATCGACGATGAACGGCGAGAACACGAGGACGGGAAACCACCCGGGCCAGGCTCCTTCCAGCACGCCGTGGATGCCGAGGATCGCGGCGAGGAATCCGAGGGGCACCGAACCGGCATCGCCCAGGAAGACCCGAGCGGGCGGCGCATTGAACGCGAGGAAGCCCGCTGCGGCGGATGCGATCGCCGCGCTCATGGCCGCCAGCGGGAGAGCCCCCGAGAAGCCGGCCGCGATCGCGTAGGCCCCGAAGCCCGTCACGGCCATCGAGCCCGCGAGGCCGTCGGCGCCGTCCATGAAGTTGTAGAGGTTCGTCATCCAGACGACCGCGATCACGAGCAGCACCGCGACCCCGGTCGCGAGGGGGCCGAGGGCCAGCACCGAGACGATCGCGGCCACGATGTGCGCGGGCAACCGCACGCGAACGGGCAGGCTTCTCCAGTCGTCCACCGCGGAGAGCGCGCAGAGGACCGCGGCGCAGGCCAGCGCGACGCCATAGCGGCCTCCTGCGAAATACAGCGCGAACGGCAGGGCGCCTGCCATGACGCCCAGGCCTCCGATGCGGGGCGTGGGAACTTGATGGAGCGAGCGTTCGTTGGGCCGGTCGACGAGCCAGCGCGCCGCGCCCGAACGCGCAGCGATGAAGATCACAAACGTTGCGAGCATCGCCGGCACGGCCACGAGGACGACCCAGGCCTCCGTCATGCGGCACCCTTCGCGGCCCGGCCCATCTCGGCGAGCGCTTCGTCCATCGTGCGGCGCGGCGACCAGCCCAGGAGCCGCATCGCATCGCCCGCATCCACCTCGAGGGAGCGCGTGAGGCGTTGCATCGAGGCGCCGAGGCTGACGGCACCGGACAAGGCCTCGAGCAGGCCGACTGGGACGTGAAAGAGGCGCGCGGATCGTCCCATCGCACGGCGCAGCACCGTGAGCAGGCGAGGCGTGGAAACGGAATCGGGATCTCCGGCGAGGAACGTGCGCCCGCTCGCCTCGGCCGCGAAGCCGCAGCGCTGCAGGAGATCGGCCAGGTCGTCGCGGGCGATGAACGTGCGGCGATTGTCGATCGCCGCGAACGGCAGGGGCCACGGCGAATCGGCCAGCCGCAGCAACGACACGAGATTGCCCTTGGCGCCGGGTCCGATCACGAGCGGGGAACGCACGATGCAGTGGTCGAGGCCCGCGGAACGCGACACTTCGGCCACGGCTTGCTCCGCGCGCCACTTGGAGCGGGCATACGCATCCTCGGGCTTCGCAGGATCGCTCGCCTGGAAGCGTTGGCCGGTGGTCTGCTCGCCATTCACCTTGATCGAACTGAGGAACACGAAGCGCCTTGCGCCATTCGACGCCGCGGCTCGCGCGAGGGTTTCGGTCTTCTCGACGTTGTCATGCTGGAAAGCGGCTTCGGCATCTCCGTGCGCGTGGACCCGGGCCGCGAGGTGGAAGACCGTCGCGTCCCGCCAGTTCACTTCGGCCACGCGTTGCGACCAGTCCGCGCCACCCAGCGCGAGGGGCTCGCAGTGCGCGCCGAGGACGCGGCTCAGGCCGCTCCCGACGAAGCCGGAAGCCCCGGTGACGATGCAGCGTTCGGAAGGGGCCAAGGATCGGTCGCCTGAAACGAAACGGGCATCTCGAAAGATGCCCGTTCGTTCACTGTCTCGCCTGGATTACGGTCCGCAACCGGTCGGGTGCGTCACGCTCACAGGAGTGATCGTCGTGCCGTCCGTGATCGTCACGGAATCCGTTTGCGTCGTTAGCGCATCCGGGCCGGGGAACGCTGCCGGGAAGGGCCGGACCGATGTGATGGTGACCAAGTTGCCGGACACCGTCGCCGTGAGGCCCGGGCTCGTCGAGGTCGCGTTGTAGGTGCCGGAGCCGCCGATCACGGTGACCGAGCTCGACGTGCCGCAGGTCAACGTCACCGAAGTCGGAGACACGAGCATCGTCGGAGCCGTTCCGCCGGCCGCCGAGTCCACCGTCACCGTTGTACGGCGCCCATCGGCGTCGGTCACGATGACCGTGTTGCCGGTCGGGCACGGGGGTTGCTGCGCGAATACCGTGACCGTGAACGTATTCGTGCTGCCCGCGGCGGGCACGACGCTCACGAGGGTCGGGTTCGAGCTGACGGCGGTGTAGGGCGTCGTGCCGTCGAACACGGTGAAGTTGGAGCTGCCGGATCCGCAGCGTCCGCCGCTGCCCGTGAGCGTGATGGTCGACGGGATCACGGTGAGCGCACCCGACGCCGGGCCGCCGACGATCGTGAAGACCTGGTCGACGTACACGCCGGTGACCACGTCGATCACGCGGTACGTGGCGAGCTGCGTCGCGGAGTTCGACGCGGGCTGGAGGCACACCGTGGCTTTGCCTTCGTGGTCCGTGTTCGTCGTGATCGAATTCACGAGCGTCGGGTTCACCGGGGGCGGCGACGCGCACTGCACGAAGCCGAACGTTCCGCGCAGGCGTTCGAAGCGAACCAGCGCGTTGCCGCGCAGGATGCCGTTGAAGGTCGGGGACACCGTGACGACCGTCTGGCTGCCGTTGCACGCCTGGATCTGGGCCTGGCCGGTGGCCGGAGGCGGGCACAGGTTGGTGTAGCTCACGCCGTATCCCACCAGGAAGTTCTGTCCGACCGAGAAGGTGGCCGTCGCGACGAAGCCGGTCGTGTCACGCGCGGTGAGCGATCCGGAGCGACGCGGCAATTCGCCGGGCTGCAGGCCCGTGTCGACGACCCCGGGCTGGGCCGGAATCACGTCGAACGAGCCGCCGGTGGCCAAGGTGTTCGGCACCGGGAAGACAGCCGGGTCGCTGGAACCGAGGATGTAGGGTCGGCTGCCGCCTGCGATCGTCACGGTGAACGGGATACCCGCGTAGGCCGTGATGACCGGGGGAATGATGTTCAAGCCCGCGCCCTGGGTCGGGTTTCCGGCCGCGCCGCCCCCTCCGCAGGAGCTGAGCACGAGCGTGGACGCCGCGATAAAGACCGCGGCGAGGAGTTTGGTGGTGGTGTTCTGGTAGGCGTCGTTTTTCACGATCGATCCCCTTCAGTTGAGGCCCGCAGGATTAAGTCTTCACAAATTAGCGGGTTATCGAAGTTTATTAAAGCTCAACTTTCACTTCGATGCAAGCGTTAAATTCTGCCCCCGGGGGCAGGGGACGCGGCCGTGCGCGGTCCTGCTGCGGTGCAGCAAGGCCGGCGCAAGGCTTGAAACGGGCTTACGGACAGTTCGCGGGAACCGTAAACGTCGCCGATGCGGACGATGTCCCGTCCGTGACTGTTGCCGTCCCGGATGTGGGAAACACTGCAGGAGGAACGGGGTCCCCGGTCACCCTCATAAGCGTCAGGGTTCGACCCGTCACTGCGGCCGTGACTCGTGAATGGCTGGTCCCCGCGGAGAAGGGCGCGGTGCCGCCGGTGATAGCGGACGAGACACTCCCACCGCACGGAATTGCAAACGAATTCGGGATCAGCGCCACGGCCGGCGGTGGGGCCGTCGCGGTGCCTGCCTTGCTGGTGATGGTGAACGTGATCGTGCGGCCGGCCGCATCGGTAATGGCAATCGGAATGTTCTCGAGGCAGGCCGATCCATTGACGCCCACGACGAAGCTGTTGCCGCTCGCCGTGACCACGCTGGGGCTCACGAAAACGCCCGCTGTGGGAGTGATGTTGTACGGCGGGGTACCACCAAAGACGGCAACGCCCGTCGAGGGACTCGACGCGCACACGTTCAGGAACGGGCCGGTGAAGGTGATCGAGGTCGGCACCGTGAAGAACGGCGCATTGCCGACCCCCGTGAACTGAACGACGTTCACGGCCACGCGCTGGAACGCGCTCGATTCGATGTCGGTGATCTGGATCAGCGCCGCCTGGCTCGGGACGCTGGCCAGCACCCGCATGCGCGCGCGCGCCACGCCCGCCTGGTCGCTGACCGTGGTCGTGGTGAGTTCGAGGCGCTCGGGTGTGGTGCCCACGGGCGTGGTGATGAAGCGCACGTCGCCGGAGATCACGTCGAAGCGAACGCCACGTGCGGGAAGCGGAATGCCGGCCTGCGCGATCGTGGTGGATACGAGCGCTTCTTCGCCCGAACAGACGCCGGGCTTGCACGAGTCGGGAGCGGCCGGGGTGATGGTGATGAGGTTCTGGACCGTGCCCGGCTTCACCGTGAGCGTGGCCGTCTTCTGGGGCGCGGTGCCGGTGTCCCGAACGGAAAGCGTGACAACCGTATCGGCGAGCACAGGATTCGCGATCACCGTGAGCGTATGCCCGACGGCGAACGAGGCGATCGGCACGGCCGCCTGGTTGTCCGACGTCACGACGTAGGAGCCGGTGCCGCCGGTGATGAGCAGGTTGGTCGCGACACCCGGGTAGATCACGGCCGAGGAAGGCTGCACCGTGATCGCGAGGGGATCGTTGACGACCGGAGAGGGCCCGACCGAGCCGCCGCACGCCGCGAGGAGAGCCAGGAAAAGAGCGGAAACAGGGTTGCGGAGGGCTTGGAGTCTCACGGGCGATTCGAGCAACGGGCAATCCAGCGATTCTACGCACAAGCCCCGGATTCGGCATGGAAATTCGTTTTTATTGCAGTGCAATAAAGCTGCCTGTACGATGATTGTCCCCCTCTCGTGCCGGTCCATCCGACCGCCGCTTCCGGGGCCGGCCACAAGCCTGGTTTTCTTCCGCATTCGCATCGCCAGAGGACATCCATGGACCAGGCAGAGCGCCCCCCCCTGAAACAGGGCTTGTACGACCCACGCTTCGAACGCGATGCCTGCGGCGTCGGCTTCGTCGCGCACATCAAGGGCCGCAAGTCCCACGACATCGTCGAGAAGGGGCTCACGATCCTGAACAACCTCACGCACCGGGGCGCCACGGGCGCGGACCCGCTGCATGGCGACGGCGCGGGCGTGCTGATCCAGATTCCCGACACGTTCTTCCGCGAGGAAATGGCCAAGCAGGGCGTGAAGCTGCCCAAGGCCGGGGCCTATGGCGTGGGCATGGTGTTCCTGCCGCGCAGCGCGGCGGCGCGCGATGCGTGCGTGCGCGAGGTCGAGCGCGCCATCCTGAACGAAGGCCAGACGCTGCTCGGCTGGCGTGAAGTCCCGATCGCGACGGCGAGCCTCGGCCCGACCGCGCTCTCCACGATGCCCGTGATCCGCCAGGTGTTCGTGGGCGCGGGCCGCAAGCAGCTCGACCGCGACGCGTTCGAGCGCAAGCTCTACATCATTCGCAAGTCGCTGGGCCACGCCATCCGGGCCCTGGGCCTGTCCAACGCCGGCGACTTCTACGTGCCGTCGTTCTCGCACCGCACCATCGTCTACAAGGGCATGCTGCTGGCCCACCAGGTGGGCGAGTTCTACACCGACCTGCACGACAAGCGCTTCACGTCGGCGCTCTGCCTCGCGCACCAGCGCTTCTCCACGAACACGTTCCCGACGTGGGACCTGGCACACCCGTTCCGCTTCATCGCGCACAACGGCGAGATCAACACGCTGCAGGGCAACCTGAACTGGATCCGCTCCCGCCAGGCCACGATCTCCTCGCAGCTCCTGGGCGACGACCTCGACAAGATCTGGCCGCTGATCTACGACGGGCAGTCCGATTCCGCGTCGTTCGACAACGCGCTGGAGCTGCTGCTGATGGGCGGCTATCCCATCGCCCACGCGATGATGCTGATGATCCCCGAGGCGTGGGCCGGCAATCCGCTCATGGACGCGCGCCGCCGCGCCTTCTACGAATACAACGCGGCGTTGATGGAACCGTGGGACGGCCCCGCCGCCGTGGCCTTCACCGACGGCAAGTTCATCGGCGCCACGCTCGACAGGAACGGCCTGCGTCCCGCGCGCTACTTCATCACCGACGACGACTTGATCGTCATGTCCTCCGAGATGGGCGTGCTCGACATCCCGCAGGAGAAGATCGTGCGCAAGTGGCGCCTGCAGCCGGGGAAGATGCTGCTGGTCGACCTCGAGCACGGCCGCATCGTCTCCGACGAGGAATTGAAGCGCGACCTCGCGGCCCAGCGCCCGTACCAGGACTGGCTCGACCGCACGCAGATCCGGCTGGAAGACATCCCGATGCCGGACGACATCCCCACGCCCGACACCGACAAGCTCCTCGACCGGCAGCAGGCCTTCGGCTACACGCAGGAAGACCTCAAGATGCTCCTCACGCCCATGGCCACGGCCGGCGAAGAGGCCATCGGCTCGATGGGCGACGATGCGCCGATCGCGGTGCTGTCGAACCGCGCGAAGCCGCTCTACGCATACTTCCGCCAGCTCTTCGCGCAGGTGACCAACCCGCCGATCGACCCGATCCGCGAGCAGCTCGTGATGTCGCTCGTGTCGTTCATCGGCCCGCGCCCCAACCTGCTCTCGCCGGACTCGACCGAGCCGGTGATGCGCCTCGAAGTGTCGCAGCCGATCCTCACCTTCGAGGACATGGAGAAGCTGCGCCGCGCCCACGACTTCACCAACGGGCACTTCAAGAGCGAGATCCTCACGATGTGCTTCCCCGCCGCGTGGGGCACCGACGGCGTGGAGCCCGCGCTCGCCCGCCTGTGCGCGGATGCGGAGGACGCCGTCCGCAAGGGCGTGAACATCATCATCCTCACCGACCGCGACGTGTCGAAGGAATTCATGGCCATCCCGGCGCTGCTCGCGACCGCGGCCGTGCACCATCACCTGGTGCGGGCCGGCCTGCGCACGCGCTCGGGCCTCGTGGTCGAGACCGGTTCCGCGCGCGAAGTGCACCACTTCGCCTGCCTCGCGGGCTTCGGCGCCGAGGCGATCCACCCCAACCTCGCGTTCGCGACACTCCTCGACATCAAGGACGGGCTGCCGCAGAAGGTCGACGACAAGGAGCTGGTGAAGCGCTACATCAAGGCCATCGGCAAGGGCCTGCTGAAGGTGATGTCCAAGATGGGCATCTCCACGTACCAGTCGTATTGCGGCGCGCAGATCTTCGAGGCCGTCGGCCTGAACACGAAATTCGTGGAGAAGTACTTCACGGGCACGCCCACCGCCGTGGAGGGCATCGGCCTTCCGGAAGTCGCGAAGGAAGCGGTGCGCCTGCACGATTCGGCCTTCGGCAACGCGATGCCGGCCTTCGACGTCCTCGATCCGGGCGGCGACTACGCGCTCCGCACGCGCGGCGAAGCGCACATGTGGACGCCGGACACGATCGCCAAGCTCCAGCACGCGACGCGTTCGAACAGCGCCTCGACCTACAAGGAATACTCGAAGCTCATCAACGAGCAAGGCGAGCGGCTGATGACGCTGCGCGGGCTCTTCCGCATCGTGGAGGACGCGAAACCGGTGCCGATCGAGGAAGTGGAATCGGCCAAGGACATCGTGAAGCGCTTCGCCACCGGCGCCATGTCGCTGGGCTCGATCTCGCACGAAGCGCACTCGACCATGGCCATCGCCATGAACCGCATGGGCGGCAAGTCGAACACGGGTGAAGGCGGCGAGGACCCGGTCCGCTACATCCCGCTGCCCAACGGCGATTCGATGCGCTCCGCGATCAAGCAGGTGGCCGCGGGCCGCTTCGGCGTCACGGCGGAGTACCTGGTCAACGCCGACGACCTGCAGATCAAGATGGCGCAGGGTGCGAAGCCCGGCGAAGGCGGCCAGTTGCCCGGCCACAAGGTCTCGAAGTACATCGCGAAGGTGCGCCACACGGTGCCCGGCGTGGGCCTCATCTCGCCGCCGCCGCACCACGACATCTACTCGATCGAGGATCTCGCGCAGCTGATCCACGACCTGAAGAACGTGAACCCGAAGGCGCGCGTGTCGGTGAAGCTGGTCTCGGAGATCGGCGTGGGCACCATCGCCGCCGGTGTCGCGAAGGCCAAGGCCGACCACGTCACCATCTCCGGGCATGACGGCGGCACGGGCGCCTCGCCCCTGTCGTCCGTGAAGTACGCCGGCAGCCCGTGGGAAATCGGCCTCGCCGAGACGCAGCAGACCCTCGTGCTGAACAAGCTGCGCGGGCGCATCAGCGTGCAGGCCGACGGCCAGATGAAGACCGGCCGCGACGTCGTGGTGGGCGCGCTGCTGGGCGCCGACGAGTTCGGCTTCGCCACCGCGCCGCTCGTGGTGCAGGGTTGCATCATGATGCGCAAGTGCCACCTCAACACCTGCCCGGTGGGCGTGGCCACGCAGGACCCGGAGCTGATCAAGAAATTCCGCGGCAAGCCCGAGCACGTCATCAACTACTTCTTCTTCGTCGCCGAGGAAGTGCGCGAGTACATGGCGAAGCTGGGGTTCCGCACGTTCGACGAGATGATCGGCCGCACCGACAAGCTGGATCTGCGGCCCGGCATCGAGCACTGGAAGGCACAGGGCCTCGACTTCTCGAAGCTCTTCTACCGCCCGAACATGGGCACCGAAGTGTCGATCCACCAGACCGACAAGCAGAACCACGGCCTGGAGAAGGCGCTCGACCACGAGCTGATGGCCAAGGCGAAGGCCGCGCTCGATTCGAAGAAGCCGGTGCAGTTCGAGACGCGCGTGTTCAACCGCAACCGCACCGTGGGCGCCATGCTCTCGGGCGAGGTCGCGCGCCGCTACGGCCATGCGGGCCTGCCCGAAGACACGATCCACGTGAAGCTGAAGGGCACCGCGGGACAGACGTTCGGCGGCTGGCTCGCGCACGGCGTCACCTTCGAGCTCGAGGGCGATGCGAACGACTACGTGGGCAAGGGCCTTTCCGGCGGGCGCCTCGTGATCTACCCGCCGAAGGAAAGCCCGATCATCCCCGAGGACAACATCCTCGTCGGAAATACGGTGATGTACGGAGCCATCTCGGGCGAAGGCTATTTCCGCGGCGTGGCGGGCGAGCGCTTCTGCGTGCGCAACTCCGGCGCCACGGCGGTGGTCGAGGGCGTGGGCGACCACGGCTGCGAGTACATGACGGGCGGCACGGTGGTCGTGCTCGGCAAGGCCGGGCGCAACTTCGCCGCGGGCATGTCGGGCGGCATCGCGTACGTGCTCGACGAGGAAGGCGACTTCGCCCAGCGCTGCAACATGGCGATGGTCGAGCTCGAACCGATTCCCGAGGAAGAAAGCGCCGCCGCGGCCGAGGGCAACAACGAGCTCGAGACGCACGGCAAGGTGAAGATCGACCACGTGGCCGGCCACGACGGCGACATGCTGAAGGGCCTGATCCAGCGCCACCTGCTCTTCACGGGCAGCGAGCGGGCGCGGCGGGTCCTGGAGAACTGGGCGCTCTACCAGCCCAAGTTCGTGAAGGTCATGCCGCTCGAATACCGCCGCGCGCTGGCCGAGATGGCGCAGGAACAATCGCAGACGAAGCAGCCGGCCGAACGTGTCGCCCTCTCCATCGGGAGAGGGCCTGGAGGAGCGTAGCTTGGGCAAGATCACGGGGTTCATGGAGTTCGAGCGCGAGGACCGCGGCTACGCGCCGGTGGCCGAGCGCGTGAAGTTCTACAAGGAGTTCGTGAAGGCGCTTCCCGACGCCGACATGAGCAAGCAGGGCGCGCGCTGCATGGACTGCGGCATCCCTTTCTGCCAGACCGGCTGCCCGGTGAACAACGTGATCCCGGACTGGAACGACCTCGTGTATCGCGGGGGGTGGCGCGATGCGTTGGACGTCCTGCACTCGACCAACAACTTTCCCGAGTTCACGGGGCGCGTGTGTCCCGCGCCGTGCGAAGCCGCGTGCACGCTCAACATCAACGACGACCCGGTGGCGATCAAGTCGATCGAGCAGGCGATCGTGGACAAGGGCTGGAAGGAAGGCTGGATCGGCCCGATCCCGCCCGCGGCGAAGACCGGCAAGAAGGTCGCCGTGGTGGGCTCCGGCCCCGCGGGGCTCGCGGCCGCGCAGCAGCTCGCGCGCGCCGGGCACGACGTCACGCTCTTCGAGAAGAACGACCGCATCGGCGGGCTGCTGCGCTACGGCATCCCCGACTTCAAGATGGAGAAGCACCTCATCGACCGGCGCATGGAGCAGATGGCCGCCGAGGGCGTGACCTTCAAGACGAACGCGCACGTGGGCGTGAACCTGCCCGCGAAGCAGCTCCTCGCCGATTTCGACGCCTTGGTGCTCACCGGCGGCTCCGAGAAGCCGCGGGACTTGCCGGTCCCCGGGCGCGAGCTCGCCGGCATCCACTACGCGATGGAGTTCCTGCCGTCGCAGAACAAGACGGTCGCGGGCGACAAGGTCCCCGGCCAGATCCTCGCCACCGGCAAGCACGTCGTGGTGATCGGCGGCGGCGACACGGGCAGCGACTGCATCGGGACCTCGATTCGCCAGGGTGCGAAGTCGGTGATGAATTTCGAGTTGATGCCGCAGCCGCCCGAGCAGGAGGACAAGCCGCTCACGTGGCCGTACTGGCCGTTGAAGCTGCGCACGTCCTCCTCGCATGAAGAAGGCGCCAAGCGCGACTTCGCGGTCGCCACCAAGTCGTTCAACGCGAAGGGCGGCAAGCTGGAGAGCCTTACCGCGTGCCACGTCGAATGGGTGAAGGACGCGAAGGGCGGCATGGCGATGAAAGAGGTCGCGGGTACCGAGTTCACGATCCCCGCCGAGCTCGTGCTGCTCGCGATGGGCTACCTGCACCCGGTGCATGAAGGCCTTCTCGCGGAACTCGCCGTCGAGAAGGACGGCCGGGGCAACGTGAAGGCCACCACCGACGGCAAGGGCTGCTATGCCACGTCCGTGCCGAAGGTCTTCGCGGCGGGCGACATGCGCCGCGGCCAGTCCCTCGTGGTCTGGGCGATCCGCGAAGGCCGCCAGGCCGCGCGCGAAGTGGACCTCTTCCTCATGGGTTCCACGAGCCTTCCGCGCTGAAGCGCTTGGCCCTCACCTTCGCGTTCATCGCGATCGCGGGCTACACCGGGCTCACGGCCGCGCTCTGGTTGCTGCAGGAAAAGCTCCTCTTCCACCCGATGGCGGCGGCGAGCCCGCCCAAGGCGCCGGCGGGATGGACGATCGAGCCCGTGCAGGCCACCGCGCGCGACGGCGCGAAGCTCGCCGGCTTCCTCGTGAAGCCGCCGGGGCCTCCGGCGCCGCTGGTGATCTACTTCGGCGGCAACGCGGAGGAAGTCACGGGATGGGCACCGGGAGCCGCGGACTACGGCCCTCGCGCGCTCCTGCTCGTGAACTATCGCGGCTACGGCGCCAGCGAAGGCGTGCCCTCCGAGGCGGCGATGTTCTCCGACGCGCTCGAACTGTTCGATGCGGCCATGAAGCGCGGCGACGTCGATGGAACGCGCGTGGCCGTCGTGGGCTGCAGCCTCGGCACGGGGGTGGCGGTGCACGTGGCCTCGCAGCGTTCCGTGAAGGCCGTGGCGCTCGTCTCGCCGTACGACAGCATCCGCGACGTGGCCGCGGCCCACTATTCGTTCCTCCCGGTGCGCTGGGTCGTGCGCCATCCTTTCGATTCGGCGTCGCGCGCTCCGCTGGTGAAGGCACCCGCGCTGATCGCGGTCGGCACGGCCGACACGCTGATCCCGCCCTCGCATTCGAAGCGGCTCGCGTCGCTCTGGGGCGGCCCCGTGGAAAACATCGCGATCGAGGGCGCCGACCACAACAGCGTCTACGGACCGAAGTACTTCGCCGCGCTCCGGGGCTTCCTCGACCGGCACCTGTAAAATCCGGCGATGCGTAACGACACGTTCCTCAAGGCGTTGCTCCGCCAGCCCACGCCGTACACCCCGATCTGGATCATGCGGCAGGCCGGCCGCTACCTTCCCGAGTACAACGCCACGCGCAAGAAGGCCGGCAGCTTCCTGGCCCTCGCGAAGTCGCCCGAGCTCGCCTGCGAAGTCACGCTCCAGCCGCTCGAGCGCTTCGCCCTCGACGCCGCGATCATCTTCTCCGACATCCTCACCGTGCCCGACGCGATGGGGCTCGGCCTCTACTTCGTGGAAGGCGAGGGCCCGAAGTTCGAGCGGCCGGTGCGCGAGGAAGCCGACATCGCGCGTCTCGATGTCCCCGACCTCGAGAAGCTCCGCTACGTGTTCGACGCCATCGCGCTCACGCGGAAGAACCTCAAGGGGAAAGTCCCGCTGATCGGTTTCTCGGGCAGCCCGTTCACGCTCGCCTGCTACATGATCGAGGGCGGCGGCAGCGACGACTTCCGGCGCGTGAAGTCGATGCTCTACGCGCGCCCCGACCTGCTGCATCGCATCCTGCGCATCAATGCGCAGGCCGTCATCGCCTACCTCAACGCACAGATCGCGGCGGGCGCGCAGGCGGTGCAGATTTTCGACACCTGGGGCGGCACGCTCTCCGACGCGGCTTTCCGGGAGTTCTCGCTCGCCTATTCGATGCAGGTCCTGGCCGGCATCGGCCACGATCCGCAGGGCGCGCATGTCCCGCGCATCCTCTTCACCAAGGGCGGCGGGCAGTGGCTGGAGGCCATGGCGGGCTCCGGGGCCGACGCCCTGGGCATCGACTGGACCACGGACCTGGGCGATGCCCGGCACCGCGTGGGAAGCCGCGTGGCGCTCCAGGGGAACATGGATCCCATGGCCCTGTTCGGCACTCCGGCGACCATCGAAGCCGAAGCCAGGCGCATCCTGGGGCGGTTCGGAGAGGGTCCGGGCCACGTCTTCAACCTGGGCCACGGCATCTCGCAATTCACCTCGCCCGAGCATGTCCACGCGCTCGTCGAGGCGGTGCACTCGCACTCCGCGGGGAAGAATCCGGCGTAGGGCGTGTCAAGAAATTTATTTGTTTCGTAGTGGTTGCTTATTCACATCTCTTTCGTTCTCGCGCCGCCCGGAGGCCCCTGGAGCCTCGTGTGTATGGGTTGCTAGATTCTCCAGTCAGATCAGTGGCTTGCGGATTGCTGCGGCGCCGCATGCCGGGAGCGCCCTCGCCCGCGGGAGCCCCTTTCGAAGGCCGGGGCGGAGTTTTTCACAGACTTATCCACACGCCCGCAGACCCGTGAAAATCGCCCAAGTCGCCCTCGATGTGCCGCTCGACGCGACGTTCGATTTCAGCGTCCCCGAGGGCGTGGAAGCGGCCGTGGGCCACCTCGTGGTGGTGCCCTTCGGGCGCGCCCGGAAGGTCGGCGTGGTGGTCGGCGGGGCCTCCCGGAGCGACGTCCCCGAGGGGAAGCTCCGCGCCCTCGAAAGCGTGGTGGCCGACGTGCCCCCCCTCGCCAGGGCGGAGATCGATCTTTACCGGTTCTGCGCCAGCTACTACCTGCGGCCGCTGGGCGAGGTGATCGGGGCCTGCCTGCCGCCCCGCCTGCGCCAGGTGAAGCGCCGTCCGATCCGCCGGCCCGAACCCGAAGCGCCGCAAGACGCCGGCTTCTCCGCCAGCTTCACGCTCACGCCCAAGCAGGAGATCGCCGCGCACCTGGTCGCGGAGAGCGCCGATCGATTCCATCCGGTGCTGCTGCAGGGCATCACGGGCAGCGGGAAGACCGAGGTGTTCCTGCACGCGATCGCGTCCACCCTCGCCCGCGGCCGCCAGGCGCTCTACCTCGTGCCCGAGATCGGCCTCACGCCGCAGCTCGAAGCGCAGGTGCGCGAGCGGTTTCCCGGCGCGGTCATCGTCGCCGCGCACAGCCACCTTTCCGAAGGCGAGCGGGCCTCGGCGTGGCTCGATGCGCAGAGCGGGCGCGCGCGCATCGTGCTCGGGACCCGGCTCGCCGTGCTCTCGCCCTTCCGCGAGCTGGGCCTGATCGTCGTCGACGAAGAGCAGGACGCGTCGTTCAAGCAGCAGGAAGGCCTGCGCTACTCGGCGCGCGACGTCGCCGTGCGCCGCGCGCAGATGCTCGGCATTCCCGTCGTGCTCGGCTCGGCCACGCCTTCGCTCGAGAGCTACGCGAACGCGAAGCAGGACCGCTATGCGCTGGCGACCCTGCCCGCGCGCGCGGCCGCCGGCGCCATGCTGCCCTCGGTGCACGCCGTCGACACGCGCGTCGATCGTCCCGAAGAGGGCATCACGGCAACGCTCACGAAGGCCTTGTCCGCACGCCTGCAACGCGGCGAGCAGAGCCTCGTCTTCGTGAACCGGCGCGGCTTCTCGCCCGTGCTCTATTGCAGCGATTGCGCGTGGACCTCGACCTGCGACCGGTGCAGCGCGAAGCTGGTGCTGCACCTGAAGGCCGGAAGGCTTCGCTGCCACCATTGCGGCCACGAGCGTCGCATTCCGCGGCAATGCCCCTCGTGCGGCGGCTCCGACCTCCTCCCGGTGGGCCACGGGACGCAGCGCGTGGAGGAAGGCTTGCGGCGGCGCTTCCCGCAGGCGCGCATCGTGCGCGTGGACCGCGACTCGACGGCGCGCAAGGGCGCGTTGAAGGCGATGCTGGAGGACGTGCGCGACGAGAAGGTCGACATCCTCGTGGGCACGCAGATGCTCACCAAGGGCCACGACTATCCGCGCCTGACGCTGGTGGGTGTGCTCGACAGCGACTCGGGCCTCTTCAGCGCCGACTTCCGCGCGAGCGAGCGCCTGTACGCGCAGCTCGTGCAGGTGGCCGGCCGCGCGGGGCGGGCGGGGCTGCCGGGGGAGGTCCTGATCCAGACGGATTTCCCGGCGCATCCGCTCTATGCGGCGGTGGCGACGCAGGACTACCTCGCGTTCGCCGACGCGGCGCTCGAGGAACGCCGGCTGGCCGGCTTCCCTCCGTTCGCGCACCTGGCACTCCTTCGCGCCGAATCGAAGAAGCCCGGAGAGGCCACCGCGTTCCTGCGCGTGGCGGTGCGGGCGGGGCAGGCCCTCTCGTCGCGCGTGGAGCTTTTCGATCCTGTTCCCGCGCCGCTCGAACGCAAGGCCGGCTTCGAACGGGCCCAGCTGCTGGTGCGCGCGAAGACACGTGCTTCGTTGCAGCCCTTCGTGCGCGCGTGGAAGGCCGCCCTCGACGAGAAGGCGGAGCGCAGCATCCGCTGGTCGCTCGACGTCGATCCGCAGGACGTCTAGCGCATCACGAGGGGCTAGCGCACCACGAGGAAGGACAACGGCCGGCGCGCCATGCGTTTCAGGATTGCGCCGTACATCGCCATTTGTCCCGGTACCGGCAACTCGCGGGCGCGCACCGCGACGTGCAGCGCGAGCGCGAAGCTCACGCCCAGGTTCATCACGCCGATGCCCGCGATGCCGGCCACCGCGAGCCAGAAGTCGCGGGTCTCCAGCGTCGCGAACCCGAGCGTGCCCACCGCGGAGGCGAGCTGGCCGGTCGAGAGCGTCACGTGCCGCACTTCGATCGGAAGCCCGTAGAACGCGAGGATCACCGGGATCGAACCCAGCATGAAGCCCAGGCTCACGTTGCCCGCGAGCCCCGCGATGTGGTCCTCGAAGAACTTCGACACGCGCACCGCGCCCGAGGGGCCGACCACGTAGGCCAGGCGGCGATGCGAGGCGATCGCCAGCGGCAGCTCGCGGTAGTAGAACCAGTTCTCGACCCAGCCCGCGAACACGCTGGAGAGCCAGAGCAGCACGCCGGTGAATGCCGCGAACAGCACCGCGGGGCCCACGATGGAGATCGAGTGCATCGTCTTCATCGCCTTCTCCGCGTCGATCAGCGGCGCGCCGAGGAGCGCGGAGAGCAGGTAGTTGAGCAGGAGCGCCACCGGTGCCACGGCGAGCAGGTTGCCGAAGATCGCCGCCGACTGCGAGCGCACGAGGTCCACCACCTCGTCGACCAGCTCGCGCATGCGCTCGGGATCGTCCAGCCCCTTCATCTTCTGCGCGAGCGCCGGCGCCGTCATCGCGGGCTGCTTGGTGGCGAGCGTGAAGCCGCAGAGCTGGATCGCGACGAAGCTCGTGGCGTAGTTCACGGACGCGAAGAAGCCCTCGAAGAACGCCGGAAGCTTCGCGTGGCCGAGCAGGAATTTCACCTGCACGGTGATCGCGGTCAGCGCGCCGCCGCCCATCGCCCGCGCGATCATGCGCACGTACTCCTTCGCGTCGCGCGCGATGTAGTGCTCGCCGGTCTCGGCATTGCGCTCGACGATCTTGCGCGCGAGCAGCGCCCCGGCCTGGTGGACCAGGGTCCGCACGCTGCGCTGGTCGTGCACGTCGCGCACGAGGCTCGCGAGGAAGAAGCGCAGCAAGACCCGCGCGCGTGCCGGCTCCGCCAGCAGCTGCGCAAGCTCCCCGGTGCGCTGCAACTGGGCGCGCACGCGCTCGAACTGGTAGACGATCCCGATGCTCACGCCGCGCTGGTGCAGCGACGCATAGCCGCGTTCGACCGCGAGGAGCGATTGCCCCAGCGCTTCATGCAGCGCGCGCGCCTCGGCTTCGATCGCGCCCTCGTCGCGCCGGCGCGCCTCGATGAAGCGCTCGACCACGAAGGGCAAGGTCTCGGTCGCCGACGGGCCGCTCAGCTCGTCCTGCATGCGGCGCCGCAGGCCCGAGGCTTGCGTGGCGGCCGCGACCTGCACGGCCAGGCTCTCCAGCGCGTCCTCCACCGCGAGCCGCAATCGCGGGCGCAGGCTGTCCAT
The DNA here is from genome assembly GCA_001953215.1 of Betaproteobacteria bacterium GR16-43. Lineage (GTDB taxonomy): Bacteria > Pseudomonadota > Gammaproteobacteria > Burkholderiales > Usitatibacteraceae > Usitatibacter. The sequence continues at coordinate 1,111,342 of CP019169.1, read as the reverse complement.
GTCCGCGCCGTGCTCGAGGAGCCCCAGCGCCGAGAGCCACACGTCCTCGGGGATCGACTCGAGATCGGAAGCGTCGTCGCGATCCGGGAACACGCGCACGAAGAGCGCAGCGAGGTCGCGCGGCGGCGGCGAGGGCAGGACTTTCGAGAGGATGCGATCGACGAACTCCCCCACCAGGCCCGCTTCGCGCGGCAGTCCCGTCTCCGTGAGGAGATCCAGCGCGTCGCGCCCGCCGACCGTGTTGCGGAAGGCCGCGGCGAAGGCCAGCTTGCGCTCGGGACTGCGGTCGAGCGCGGCGAGCAGCAGCTTCAGGCGCGTGCCCGTCGCCGGCGCGAGGATCCACGTCATCACGTCGTACAGCCAGGCCAGCCGCTCCTCGACGCTCGCTTCCGGCGCGGCGCGGGCGACCAGCGAGTCGAGCCCCACGTGCGGTTCCGCCGATTCGCGCCAACGCGTGATCCAGCGGCCGAGGGTCGCGAACATGGGAATCCGGTCTAGGGCGCGGGGCGCGGCTCGCCGAGGTACTTGCGCAGCCACTCGCTCATTTCCCATTGCACGTGGCCCACCGATTCGCGCGCGGCATAGCCGTGCGATTCGGCCGGCAACTTCACGAAGCGCACGTTGCCGCCGACGCCCGAGAGCGCGGCGAACAGGCGCTCGCTCTGCTCCGGAAAGGTCCCCGGGTTGTTGTCCAGTTCGCCGTGGATGAGGAGGATGGGCTCGTTGATCTTCTGCGCGACGAGGAAGGGCGAGAGCTTGAGGTAGGCCTCCGGCGCTTCCCAGAGCGTCCGGCGCTCGGCCTGGAATCCGAACGGGGTCAGCGTGCGGTTGTACGCGCCGCTGCGCGCGATGCCGGTCTTGAAGAGATCGGTGTGTGCGAGGAGGTTCGCGGTCATGAACGCTCCGTAGCTGTGGCCGCCCACCGCGACGCGCGCGGGATCGGTGACGCCCAGCTCCGCCGCCTTGGCGACGGCGGCCTCGGCGTTCATCGTGATCTGGTCGATGAACGTGTTGTTGACCGTCTCCGGATTTCCGACGACGGGCATGCGCACGTCGTCCAGCACGACGAAGCCGTCCAGCACGAGGTTCACGGGGCTCAGGCCGCTCAACACGAGGAAGCGGTTCGGCGAGCCGGAGACCTGGCCCGCGAGCGTGGCGTCGGTGAATTCCTGCGGGTAGGCCCAGAGCAGCGTCGGCCGCTTCTCGCCGGGCTTCAGGCCCGCGGGACGATAGAGCCAGAAGGAGAGATCGACGCCATCCTTGCGCTTGAACTTCACCAGCTCGCGGGTGATGGCGCGCAGTTGCGGCGTCGGGTCCGGCAGGCTCGTGAGCGCGCGCGGTGCCGACGTTCCTTCCCTCAGCATCAGGTTCGGCGGCTCGGTGGCGCTCTCGCGCTGCGTGAGCAGCCGCTCGCCGCCGGCATCGAGTGCAAGCAGCGGCAGCTCGTAGTGCGACGCATCCGACTGGAAGAGGCGCACCTTGCGCCCCTCGGCGAGCTGCCAGCGGTCGACGAAGGGCCTTTCACCCTCGGGGCCCGCACCCACGCCGAAGAAGAGCACCTGCCCGTCCTTCACCTCGATCACGCGCCGGCCGTTCGCAAGCACGCGCGGCTGCGGGCTGCCCGGGGCGTTGTAGCGGTCGCGCTGCGAGAGGTCGAAAAGCAACTGCGGTTCGCTGCCCGGTCGCGTGAGATCCGCCAGGAAGGTCTTCACCCAGACGCGATCGCGGTCGTACTCGGTCACGAACGCCCGCCCGTCGCTCAGGGCCTGCAGGCCGGCCAGGCGATGCGTCGTGCGCAGGACCTCGCGCGGGGCGCCGTCGTAGGGAGGATCGAGGCGCATCAGGCGGTCGCGCTGCGCGACCTTGCGCCTCGGGTCGCCCCCGTCGAGGGCCTCCGCCCAGTACAGCGCGCCGTCGTCGAGGGGCGAGGCCTGGAAGTTGCGCGGACCCTGTACCACTCCTCCGATCGGGACGTTCTCGCGCAGCGCGATGCGGCCTACCGGGCGGACCGCTTTCCCCTCGAGGTCGAGCACTTCCACCACGCGGCCGAACCCGCTGCCGGGGATCGCATGGCTGTAGGGATGAACGATGCGCTCGACCATCAACCCGCGCCCGCCGCCGATCACGCTCACTTCGGCGTAGACGCCGGGCTTGCCGATCACGCGCGCCGCGAGCGTTGCGAGCTCGATGCGCGTGAGCTCGCCGGTCGCGTAGTAGTCGAAGATGGCCTCGTCGAACGGATTGCGCAGCAGGTCCTGGTACGTGGCCTCGGGCGACTTGCGGCCGTAGCTCTCCTTCACCAGCGGCGCTGTCGCGACCGCGGCCTTCGCGGGCACCGCTCCCCGAGCGCGATCGACGGTGACCGCGACGAGCTCGTCGGAAGAAAGCCAATCGATCGAGGCCCGTGGCGCGGCGACCAGGCGCACGCCGGGCACCTGGCGCACGGATGCGCCCGCCACGTCGCCGGCCCATAGCTCCGTGGCCTGGTCGGTGCGGCGCCGGAGCACGAAACGGCGCCCGTCGGGCGAGAACTCCAGGCCGTAGAAGTCACCGTCCTCGGGCAGCGCGACGACTCGCTCGGGCGCCCGCGGGTCGAGCAGCTCGCGCAGCGACAGGCGCGAGATATGCCCGACCTTGTCGGGACCGTTCGATGCGGGATCGAGTCGCGCGCCGGCGAAGGGCACGAAGGGCCGCGAGACCTCGGCCAGCGTCGGATGGCGGCGGACCTCGACCAGGGCCAGCGTGCGGTTGGCGGGATCGACGATGCGCACCGGGATTCCCGGCGCATCGAGGACCGCGCGGATCGCGTTCGAAGGTTCGCGATAGGAGGGCGCTGCGTCGGCCAGGACACCGAAAGCGACGAGGGACGCGGCGAAGCCGAAGAGGGTCTGGACGAGTCGCATTGTGAGCGGGGAAGGCGAAGGGGACCCGTATAATAGGCAGTTTCCCGCAGCTTCCCGAGCCGTGTCCGCAACAGATCCCAAGCAGCAGGTCGAAGCCCTCGTCGCGCAAGCCGTCCACGAAGCCTTTCCCGAGGCCGGGGCGGTCTCGGTGCTGATCGAGCGCCCGAAGAACCTGGACCACGGCGACTTCACGACCAACGTTGCGCTGCAACTCGCGAAGTCCGTGGGCAAGAAGCCGCGCGACGTGGCCGAAGCGATCCTCGCGAAGCTTCCGAAGGACGGCGTGATCACGAAGGTCGAGATCGCGGGACCCGGCTTCATCAACTTCACGCTGGGCGGCAGCTCGCGCTTCGGCGTGGTGGCCGACATCCACGCACAGGGCAAGGCTTTCGGCCGCGGCAACCAGGGCCGCGGCGAGAAGTTCATGGTCGAGTTCGTCTCGGCGAATCCCACCGGCCCGCTGCACGTGGGTCACGGGCGCCAGGCCGCGCTGGGCGACGCGATCTCCACGCTGCTCGAGTGGCAGGGCTACTCGGTCACGCGCGAGTTCTACTACAACGACGCCGGCAACCAGATCGCCAACCTCGCGCTCTCGGTGCAGGCGCGCGTGAAGGAGGCCGCGGGCGCCGCGATCGAGATGCCGAAGGATGGCTACCTCGGCGACTACATCCGCGAGATCGCGAAGGAATACGTCGCCGCGCATTTCGGCGACACGAAGGGCGAGAACCTCGAGCAGATCCGCCTGTTCGCCGTGAAGTACCTCCGCCGCGAGCAGGACATGGACCTCCAGGCCTTCGGCGTGAAGTTCGACTCGTTCTTCCTCGAGAGCTCGCTCTACACCGACGGCAAGGTCGACGAGACGGTCGAGATGCTGAAGAAGGCGGGCCACACGTACGACAGCGAAGGCGCGCTGTGGCTGAAGACCACCGACTTCGGCGACGACAAGGACCGCGTGATGCGCAAGTCCGACGGCACGTACACGTACTTCGTGCCGGACGTGGCCTACCACGTGACCAAGTTCCGCCGCGGCTACCCGCACGTGGTGAACGTGCAGGGCGCCGACCACCATTCGACCGTGACGCGCGTGCGCGCCGGCCTGCAGGCCCTCGAGATGAAGATCCCGAAGGGCTTCCCCGACTACGTGCTGCACCAGATGGTCACGGTGATGAAGAGCGGCGAGGAGGTGAAGATCTCCAAGCGCGCCGGCTCGTACGTGACGGTGCGCGACCTCATCGACGAAGTCGGCCGCGACGCGGTGCGGTACTTCTTCATCATGCGCAAGGTCGATTCGCACCTCGTGTTCGACATCGACCTCGCCAAGCAGAAGACCGAGGACAACCCGGTCTACTACGTGCAGTACGCGCACGCGCGCCTGTGCTCGGTGCTGCGCGAATGGGGCGGCGACGAAGCGGCGCTCGCGAAGGCCGACCTCTCCGCGCTCGGCACGACGCACGAGATCGCGCTCGCGCAGAAGCTCGCCGAATTCCCGGAATTGCTCGAGCGCGCGGCGCGTGAATTCGCGCCGCACCTGCTCTCGTTCTTCCTGCACGACGACGTGGCCGCGCGCATGCATTCCTACTACAATGCGGAGCGTTTTCTCGTCGACGACGAGAAGGTGAAGCACGCGAGGCTCGCCCTCGTCGCCGCGACGCGACAGGTGCTCGCAAACGGCCTCGCGGTGTTGGGCGTCTCCGCCCCCGAGAGGATGTGAGTGGCGAAAGACTACGCGAAGGAAAACTCCAAGCCGGTGCGCGCCGGAAGCGGCATGGCGCACCCGATGCTGATGGGCATCATCATCGGCATGCTGCTCGGGATCATCATCGCGCTGGCCGTCGCGCTGTGGCTGAACCGCCTGTCCAACCCGTTCGTCGAGAAGGGCAAGCAGATCGAGCCCTTGCCGAAGATCGGTGCCGCGCAACCGCCCCCGCCCCCCGAGGCCGCGAAAGCCGCGGAAAAAGCCGCCGAGAAGGCCAAGGCCGCGCCGGAGAAACCCGCCGCCGCCGACCCGAAGAAGGCGACCAAGAACGAGCGCCCGCGCTTCGAGTTCTACCAGATCCTCCCCGGCGAGAAAGAGGTCACGGACAAGGACGTGAAGGCCGCCAAGGCCGCCCCGCCGCCGCCCAAGGCCCCCGACGAGCCCAAGCCCGGCTCCTCGCCGAAATCGCCCAAGCCCTTCTCGGGCGAGGTGTACTGGCTGCAGGCCGGCGCCTTCGCTTCCGAGTCGGACGCCGACAACCTGAAGGCGAAGATCGCGTTGAGCGGCCTGGAGGCCACCGTGCGCCCCGCGACCGTGGACAACAAGGGCACGCTCTACCGGGTGCGCCTGGGGCCCTACCAGAGCGTGGATGACGCGAACCGAATCAAGACGGCGCTGTCCCAGAACGGCGTGGCCACGGCGATCATCCGTACCACCGAAGACACCAAAAAATAGGAACCCACCCCATGACGTCGATCCGCACCTTCTTCGCCCCCGCACTCGCGTCCCTGGCTTTCGTGGCCGGCGGCGCCTCCGCCCAGCTGCAACAAACCGAGTTCTCGCTCCTCAATCCCCCGCAGCCCTCGGAGGGTGGCGGCAAGATCGAGGTGATCGAATTCTTCTGGTACGGCTGCCCGCACTGCGCGCGCCTCGAGCCGTTCATCCAGAAGTGGCTCACCACGCTGCCGAAGGACGTGGTGTTCAAGCGCGTGCATGCGCTGCCGAGCGATTCCTGGCTGGCCCCCGCCACGATCTTCTACACGCTCGAGGCCATGGGCCAGCTGGACAAGCTGCACGTGAAGGTCTTCGAGGCGATCCACGACCAGAACGTGAACCTGAACCTGCCCGCCACGCGCGACGCCTGGCTCGCGAAGAACGGCATCGACCCGATCAAGTTCGGCGAGGTCGCCAAGTCCTTCTCGGTCCAGACCAAGCTGAACCGCGCCAAGCAGATGACGCAGGCCTACAAGGTCGACGGCGTGCCCATGCTCTTCGTGAACGGCAAGTACCTGACCACGAACGGGCACGCGCGCGGCGAGCCCGGCATCATGCCGATCGTCGACAAGCTGATCGACAAGGCCCGCAAGGAAAGCGTCGCCAGCAAGTAGTGAGGGCGCGGCTTCACTGAGCCGCAAGGTCCATCGGCGAGAATCACCGCATGGACCGCAAGCTTCCCCTCCTCCAGAGCCTCGGCCCCGGCCTCGTCACCGGGGCCGCGGACGACGACCCGAGCGGCATCGCCACGTATTCGCAGGCCGGCGCGCAGTACGGCTACGGCATGCTCTGGTCGGTGCTCTTCACCACGCCGCTCATGATCGGCATCCAGATCGTGAGCGCGCGCATCGGGCGCGTCACCGGCCAAGGGCTGGCGGCGAACATCCGCGAGCACTACCCGGCACCCCTCCTGTACGGGATCGTCGGGCTGCTGCTGGTGGCCAACACCATCAACATCGCGGCGGACCTGGGCGCCATGGGCGCGGCCATCGAGATGACGTTCGGGGGCTCCTCGGAGCTCTACATCGTCTTCATGGCTCTGCTGTCGCTCACGCTGCAGGTGTTCATCCCGTTTCCGCGCTACGCCCCGTTCCTCAAGTGGATGACGCTGTCGCTCTTCGCGTACGTGGCCACGGTGTTCGTGGTGCGCGTGCCCTGGGGCGAGGCCCTGGAGGGCGCGTTGCTGCCGCATCTCTCGTTTCGCAAGGAATACGTGGCGACCCTCGTCGCCGTGTTGGGCACCACGATCTCGCCGTATCTTTTTTTCTGGCAGGCCTCGCAAGAAGTCGAGGAGCAGCGCGCGACACCCGGGCACGAGCCGCTGCGCGTGGCGCCGGACCAGGCGCGGAGCAGCTTCCGTCGCATCAAGGTCGACACCTACGTCGGCATGACCTTCTCCAACCTCGTGGCGTTCTTCATCATGCTCACGACGGCGGTCACGTTGCACGCGAACGGCATCACGGAAATCCAGACCGCGCAGCAGGCGGCGGAGGCGCTGCGTCCGGTTGCCGGCGATTTCGCCTTCGCGCTCTTCAGCCTGGGCATCGTCGGGACGGGCCTGCTCGCCGTGCCCATCCTCGCCGGCTCGGCGGCCTACGCGGTGGCGGAAAGCTTCCGGTGGCCCATCGGCCTGGGCCTGCCGCTGCTGGAGGCGCGCGGCTTCTATTTCATCCTCGTGGCCGCCACGCTGATCGGGGTCGGGCTCGACTTCGCCGGGATCGATCCGATCCAGGCCCTGCTCTGGAGCGCCGTGGTCAACGGGGTGATCGCCGTCCCGATCATGGTCGTGATGATGCTGCTCGCGGTGCGGCCCGACACCATGGGCCCGTTCGTCGTGAGGCGCCGGCTCTGGGCGCTCGGATGGCTGGCCACGGGCGTGATGGGTGCGGCCGTGGCCGCGATGTTCGCGACGATGTGACGCCCGATACAATGCGGCGATGAAGATCTTCATTACCGGCGCTTCCAGCGGCATTGGCGAAGCCCTCGCACGCTTCTACGCGGCGCGCGGCGACACGCTCGGCCTGCTCGCCCGCCGCGAGGACCAGCTGCGCGCCCTGCAGTCCTCGCTCGGCGTGCCTTGCGAGATCTACCCCGCCGACGTGCGCGACCTGAAGGCCGTGAAGGCGGCGGCCGAGGCCTTCATGGCGAAGCATGGCGTGCCGGACGTCGTGATCGGCAACGCCGGCGTTTCGCACGGCACGCTCACCGAGCACGAGGACGATGTCGATGTGTTCCGGCGCATCCTCGACATCAACGTGAACGGCCTGGTGAACACCTTCCATCCGTTCATCGCGCCGATGCGAAGCCGCGGGTCCGGTTCGCTCGCGGGCATCGCCTCGGTCGCGGGCTTTCGCGGCATCCCGGGTGCCGGCGCGTATTCGGCTTCGAAGGCGGCGGCGATCCGCTACTGCGAAGCCTTGCGGGTCGAGCTGAAGGGTTCCGGCGCGCAGGTGACGACGGTCTGCCCCGGCTACATCGCCACGCCGATGACGGCTGAAAATCCCTACCCGATGCCGTTCCTGATCACTGCGGAGGAATTCGCGGCCCGTTGCGCGAGCGCGATCGACGCGAAGAAATCCCTGGCCATCATTCCCTGGCAGATGGCACTTTTCGGACGGCTCTTCGCGGTGCTGCCGGACTTCCTCTACGACCGGATGATGGCGGGCCGCGGGCGCAAGCCGCGCATCGCGACCACGAAGCCGTAGCCGCTAGAGCGCGCCCGAATCGCCCTGCGTCGGGCGCCACACCAGCAAGCGCTTCTCGACCTTCGTCACCGCGAAGTCCAGCACCAGCGCGAAGCCGGTGAGCACGAGGATGCCGGCGAACACCGTGTTGATGTCGAACGAGCCCTCGGCCATGTGGATGAGGTAGCCCACGCCCTTGGCCGAGCCGAGGTATTCGCCGACGACGGCGCCCACGAACGCCATGCCGACCGAGGTGTGCAGGCTCGAGAACACCCACGACGTGGCCGACGGGAGGTACACGAAGCGCAGCAGTTGCTTCCGCGAGGCGCCCAGCATCGTCGCGTTGTTGAGCACGACGGGACTCACTTCCTTCACGCCCTGGTAGACGTTGAAGAAGACGATGAAGAACACGAGCGTCACGCCCAGGGCCACTTTCGACCAGATCCCCAGGCCGAACCACACCATGAAGATGGGGGCGAGCACCACGCGCGGCATCGCGTTCATCGCGGTGATGTAGGGATCGAAGAGCGCCGACGCGGTGGGCGAGAGGCCCAGCCAGAGGCCGATCGCCAGGCCCAGCACCGAGCCGATCACGAACGCGAGCACCGTCTCCTGCAACGTAACCCACAGGTGCGGGTAGATGTTGGCGTCTGTCACGAACCAGGCCCAGATCACCTGCGCCATCTTCGACGGCTCGCCGAAGAAGAACGCCGCGCGGTCCGCGTTCTCGGGCCACACGAAGGGCGGGATCAATCCGGGTTGGGTCGCGACCTGCCAGAAGGCGAAGATCGCGACGAGGAGTGCGGCCTGGAGGATGCGCAGTTTCGTGCGGTTCATCGCTAGGCCACCACGCGGTTCTTCGTCTGCTGGTAGCCCTTCAGGACTTCATCCTTCATCGCGTGCCAGATCTGGTCATGCAGCGCGGTGAATTTGGGCGTGAGGCGAATCTCGGCCACGTCGCGCGGGCGCGGGAGGTCGATCACGAATTCGCCGATCGGCCGCGTGGCGGGCCCCGCGGAGAGCACGACCACGCGGTCGGAGAGCGAGATCGCCTCCTCGAGGTCGTGGGTGATGAAGATCACGCTCTTCCGGTTGGCGCTCCAGAGTTCGAGCAGCTCGTTCTCCATCAACTGGCGCGTCTGGATGTCGAGCGCGGAGAAGGGCTCGTCCATCAGCAGGATCTTCGGATCGAGGATCAGCATCTGCGCGAGCGAGGTGCGTTTGCGCATGCCGCCGGAAAGCTGGTGGGGGTAGCGATCGCCGAAGCCCGCGAGGCCCACGCGCGAGAGCCAGTCCTCGCCCTTCGCGCGTGCCGCGGCCTTCTCCTCGCCGCGGAATTCGAGGCCGGCGGTCACGTTGTCGAGCGCACTGCGCCACGGCATGAGCGCCTCGGACTGGAACATGTAGCCCGCGCGGCGGTTGATGCCATTGAGCGGTTCGCCGAAAGTGGTGAGCGCTCCCGAGGTCGGGCGAAGCAGGCCGGCGGCCACGTTCAGGAGCGTCGACTTGCCGCATCCGGTGGGGCCCACGACCGAGACGAACTCCCCGTCGGCGATCGAGAGCGTCACGTCCTTCACGGCCGTGTACGGGCCCGCCTTCCCCGCGAAGGTGCAGGTGATGTTGTCGAAGTGGACGGCGGCGGTCATGGATGGACGCATGAATAAAGGGGTCAGACTCCCTTATTGCCCGAGTTGCGAAGAGCAATAAAGGAGTCTGACCCCTTTATTCATTTGTACTTCGCGTTGGCTTTTTTTACGAAGGAGTTGTCGAAGGTCTGGTTCAAGTCGAGCTTGCCCGCGGCCTTCACCGACGGCTCGAACTGCACGAGGACCTTGTAGACGTTCTCCGCGGCCTTGAGGGTGAGCGTGCCGTCCTCGGAGTAGCCGATCATGTTCTTCAGCAGCGCTTCCTTGTAGAGCGAAGGATTGCCGGCCTTGAACTCGGCGGGCATCAGGTCGACGATTTCCTGCGGCGTGGACTTCGCGATCCACTTGTCGGCGCGCACCATCGCGTTCACGACCGCTTGAACCGTGTTCGGGTTCTTCTTGATGAACTCGTCGGTGATGTAGATCACGGAGGCGTGGTAGTCGCCGCCGTAGATGTCCTGCATGCCCTTCTCGGTGCGGCTGTCGGCGACGGCGACGAACTTGCCGGTGGCCTCGAGCTGGGAGATCACGGGATCGAGGTTCGACATCGCGTCGATCTCGCCCTTCTCCAGCGCGGCGAAGGCACCCGAACCCGTGCCCACGCCGACGATCGAGACGTCGGTGGGCTTCAGCCCATCCTTGGCGAGCAGGTTGTTCACGAACATGTTGGTGGACGACCCCGGCGCCGTGACGCCGATCTTCAGGCCCTTCAGGTCCTTGCCGCCCTTGTACTTCGCGGCCTTGTCCTTCGGCAGCAGCAGCACGATGGACGAGAAGCGCGCCTGCAGCACCACCGCCTTGATGGGCTGCTTCTTCGCGACCATGTTGATGGTGTGCTCGTAGGCGCCCGACACCATGTCGGCGCTGCCGCCGACCAGCGCCTGCAGGGCCTTGGCACCCCCCGCGAAGTCGGGGATCTCGACCTCGAGGCCCTCGTCCTTGAAGTAGCCCTTGCGCTCCGCGACGGTGAGCGGCAGGTAGTAGAAGAGGTTCTTCCCGCCCACCGCGATGGTGATCTTCTTCTTCTCGGGCGCTTGCGCAAACGCCGAAGCGGCCAGCAGCAACCCAACGACCAGTGCGCCGAATCTCTTCATCAGAATCTCCATCCCAGTTTGGCGGATAACGACGTGTTGTCGCCCATCTTCTCGGCCTCGAATGCGACGTTGATGACCGCGAGATTGACGTTGAGGCCGACGAACCCGCGGCCCTTGGTGAAATTCTCTTCCTGGAGGCCGCCCACGCCCGGCTCCGACATCACGCGCACGACGCCGATGCCCGCATAGGGCGTGGCCACCGCGAAGCGCTTCGAGAGAAGGAAATCGAGCCCCAGCGTGCTCACGTCCACCGCGCCCAGGCCGTTGGTCATCGTGCCCGAGGCCCGTACGCCGAAGGCGGGGGTGGTCAGCGTGTCGTCGAGGAAGGCGTAGCGCAGGTCCACGCCGTAGATCTCGCCGCTCACGCCGTTGGTCACGCCGATGAAGCCGCCCAGGTCCAGGCCCGCGACGAGGCCCTTGTAGATGTGGAGCTTGGCCGTCTGGATGTCGGACTTGCCGCCCGCGCCCGCGAGCGCGAAGACGCTGGAATTCCGGATGTCCGTCGTGGTGGCGACCACGCCGATGTCGAAGCCGACGATGCCCAGCGGCGTGGCCGGCGTCACGCCCTTGTACGAGACCGCGGCGCCCAGGTCCTCGGAGAGGCGGCGGAATTGTTCCTGCGTGAGGTTGCCCACGCTGGAGAGATCGCCGGCCTGCGCGGAAGCGGACAACACGAGGGCAAAGGCGGCGGCGATTCGCTTCATGGACGCAGGTTCTCCGGAAGTTCGTGCAGGTGCATGGTAACGCCCGCCTTCATCACTTGGCCGGGCACGTCGTGGCCCACGAGCTCCGGCACCATCCGCGCGCAGGCGATCAGCTTCGCCAGGTCCACGCGCGTGTCGTAGCCCATGTCCTCCAGCATGTTCACCATGTCCTCGGTGCAGATGTTGCCCGTGGCGCCGGGCGCGAACGGGCAGCCGCCGAGGCCGCCGAGGGATCCGTCGAACGAGCGGACGCCGGCCGCGATGCCCGCGATCACGTTCGCCAGGCCCATGCCGCGCGTGTTGTGGAAGTGGAGCGTGTAGTACGTCTCGTCGGGCGCGGGAAAGCGCGCGAGGACCTTGCGGGTGAGTTCTTCCACTTGGCGGGGATTGGCCATGCCGGTGGTGTCGGCGAGCGAGATCCCGTCCAGGCCCATCTCGCGGAAGCGCTCGACGAAGCGCAGGACCACGTCTTCGGCCACGTGGCCCTCGAAGGGGCAGCCGAAGGTGGTCGAGAGGCTCATCGTGATCTTCATGCCCGCCTCGTGGGCGATCTTCACCATCGTCGGCAGCTCGCCCATCGACTGCTCGTGGGTGCGGTTGATGTTGGCCCGGTTGTGGGTCTCCGAAGCCGAGATGACGCCGTTCACCTCGTCGGCCTTCTTCGGGGCGGCGGCGGCGTTCTGGACGCCCCGGATGTTGGGCACCAGGGCCACGTAGACCACGCCGGGGACGCGTTCGATTCCGGCCAGGACGTCGTTGTTGTCCGCCAGGGCGGGCACCGCCTTGGGCGAGACGTACGAGGTGACTTCGACCTTGTGCAGGCCCGTGCGGGACAGGTGGTCGATCAGTTCGACCTTGGCGGCCGTGGGAATGAAGCGCGGTTCGATCTGGAAACCGTCGCGGACCGCCACATCATTGATATACAAGCGCATGGAGGAATTATACGATTCCCCTTGCATGGATACGCCGGAACGCGACAAGGACGCCGCCCTCGGGGACGACATACGTCTCCTGGGCCGCCTTTTGGGCGACACCCTGCGCACCCACGAGGGCGAATTCACCTTCGAATTGATCGAAAGCGTCCGCAAGCTGGCCGTGGCGAGCCGCAGGCTGGAGGACATCGCCTCGCGAAAGTCGCTGGCCCGCATGCTGGACGCGCTGACCGATGACCAGGCGGTCGTGGTGGTCCGTGCGTTCAGCTATTTCTCGCTCCTGGCCAACATCGCCGAGGACCGGCACCACCTGAGGCGGGGCCGCGAGAACCGGCGCAACGGCGCGCCCGCGCTCGCTTCGACCCTGCGCGGCCTGTTCGAGGACGCCAGCGCGCGAGGGACCAAGCAGGACGAAGCCCTCGCCGCCCTCTCGCGCGTGCGCGTGACGCCCGTGCTCACCGCGCACCCGACGGAAGTCCAGCGAAAGAGCACGCTCGACCTCCAGCTCGCCATCTCCCAGCGCCTGGGCGATCGCGACAGCCTCGACCTGCTGCCCGACGAGAAGCAGGCGATCGAACTCGAATTGCGCTCGCTGGTGGATACGCTTTGGCGCACGCGGATGCTGCGCGGCGTGAAGCTCGCCGTGCGCGACGAGATCGAGAACGCGCTCTCGTATTTCGAGTATTCGTTCATCGATGTCGTGCCGCGCATCCAGGCCGGGATCGAGGATGCCGTCGCGAAGCTGCCGGGCGACTTCGGCCGCCCGGAGCTGGATCCCGTGCTCTCGATCGGAAGCTGGGTCGGAGGCGACCGGGACGGCAATCCGTTCGTGACCGCCGAGATGCTCGACTACGCCTTCCGCCGACAGGGCGAGCGCATCTTCAGCCACTACCTGGCCGAGGTGCACGCGCTGGGCGCCGAGCTGCCGCTGTCGAGGACGCTCGCGCGCGTGACTCCCGCGCTCGATGCGCTCGCCGAGCGCTCCCCGGACCGTTCACCCCACCGCCAGCTCGAACCCTATCGCCGGGCGCTGACCGGCATCTACGCCCGCCTCACCGCCACCGCGAAGGGCCTCGGCCTGCAACTGGAACAGCGCACCGCGCTGGGAGATGCCGAGCCCTACCCCGATGCGGCCGCGTTCACCGCGGAGCTGGACGTGATCGACACCAGCCTGCGCGGGCACGGCTGCCACCTGCAGGCCGATGGGCGGCTTCGCATGCTGCGCAAGGCCGGTGCCGCGTTCGGGTTCCACCTGGCCACCGTGGACCTGCGGCAGAACTCCGAGATCCACGAGGAGGTCGTGGGCGAGCTGCTGCGCGAAGCGAAGGTGACGCCCGGCTACGTGACGCTTCCCGAGGAGCAGCGCCAGAAGATCCTGCGCGCCGAGCTCGCCTCGCCGCGCCTGCTGCGCTCGCGCTTCGCCACTTACTCCGACCTCACGCGCGGCGAGCTCGCGATCCTCGAGTCCGCGGCCGCCGTGCGCCGCCAGCGCGGTCCCGATGCGATCCGCCAGTACGTGATCTCCAAGGCCGAGAGCGTCTCCGACATGCTCGAGGTCGCGGTGCTGCTGAAGGAAGCGGGCCTGCTCGTTCCCGGCGAGCCGATCACGTCGGGCCTGCAGATCGTGCCGCTCTTCGAGACCATCAAGGACCTGCGCGGTGCGGCCGAGACGATGCGCCAATGGTTCGCGCTGCCCGAGGCGCGTGCGATCGTGAAATCGCTGGGCGGCGTGCAGGAAGTGATGCTCGGCTACTCGGACAGCAACAAGGACGGCGGATACACCACGTCCAACTGGGAGCTCTACAAGGCCGAGGTTGCCCTGGTGAACGTGTTCGCCGCGGCGGCCACGCGGCTGCGCTTCTTCCACGGCCGCGGCGGCACCGTCGGGCGCGGCGGCGGGCCCAGCTACGAAGCCATCCTCGCGCAGCCCCCGGGCAGCGTGCAGGGCGAGCTGCGCCTCACCGAGCAGGGCGAGGTCATCGCGAGCAAGTACTCGAACAAGGACATCGGGCAGAGGAACCTCGAGGCGCTGGTCGCCGCCACCGTGCGCGCGATGCAGGACGTGGCCCCGCACACGGAGCACGAGGATTTCCACATCATCATGGACGAGCTCTCCGCGAAGGCCTTCGAGGTCTACCGCGAGCTGGTGTACGAGACGCCGGGCTTCGTCGACTACTTCCGCGCTTCCACCCCGATCCGCGAGATCGCGGAGCTGAACATCGGTTCGCGCCCCGCGTCGCGCAAGCCCTCCGACCGCATCGAGGACCTGCGCGCCATCCCGTGGGTCTTCTCGTGGGCGCAGTGCCGCACGATGCTGCCGGGCTGGTTCGGCTTCGGCAGCGCGGTGGAATCCTTCCTCGTGCGCCGCGGTCCCGACGGGCAGGCGATGCTGAACGAGATGTATCGCTCCTGGCCGTTCTTCCGCGCCATGCTCTCCAACCTGGAGATGCTGCTCGCGAAGGCCGACCTCTCCGTGGCCGCGCGCTACAAGGAGCTGGTGCCCGATGCCGTGCTGGCCGAGGAAATCTTCTCGCGCATCCGCACGGAGATGGACGCGACGGTGCGCGCGTACTTCGCGATCACCGGCAGCCTCGGGTTCCTCGAATCCAACCCGACGCTCGCGCGGTCCATCCGCAACCGCTTCCCGTACCTCGATCCGCTGAACCACCTGCAGGTGGAGCTGCTCAAGCGCTACCGCGCGGGCGAAGTGGACGACAAGGTGAAGCGCGGCATCCACCTCACCATCAACGGGCTCGCCGCGGGGTTGCGGAACTCGGGCTAGGCGCGCGCCGCAAGGCGGTCAGCGCGGCCAAAGGCCTTCCACGAACTCCATCTGGCGCCGGATGCCGTCCGCCCGCGTGGCGGGATCGACGTCGAAGTCGCTTTCCTGGTGCTTGAGGTTGCGCGTGAGGAGGTGGCCCACGCCCGGATAGGCGATCACCTCGCAGCGTCCTCCGTGCGCCTTCGCCGCTTCGCAAAAGGCTCGCGATCCCCGGATCCGCGTGACGGTGTCCTCTTCGCCATGGACGATACTCGTGGGCGGAAGCGGACCCCGCACATTCTCGACCGGCGACAGGGATTCGGGCGACGCGCGGCCCGCGAGCAGCTTCGCGAACCACGTAGAGCGCGCGACGTCGAGCGCCGGCGACCAGAGCACCAACGCATCGGGGCCGCCGTTTCCGAGTGAGCCTTCCTTGTTGCCGCACCCGATCGTCGCCGCGGTTCCCGCGAGATGCCCCCCGGCGGAGACCCCGTAGGCGATGACGCGGCGGGGATCGACATTCCATTTCGCTGCCGTTGCGCGAACCCACTGCAGGCTGGCACACGCGTCCTGCAGCGCCTCGACCGGCGTCACTTCGGCTCCCGACAACCGATATTGCACGGCGAACGCCGGGAACCCCCGTTCGGCGAAGCGCCGCGCGGCCGCGAAGACCCAGGCCGGCTCGCCCTCCGTCCAGCCGCCGCCGTGAAAGAGAACAACCGCCGGCCGGCGCGTGGAGCCCGGTGCTTCGAAGACGTGAACCTTCAGGGCGACCCCACCCGGCTCCGAATAGGTCAGGAACCGGGGATCTCCCTGCGCGCACGCATTCCAGGAGAGCCCGCCTGCGGCCACCAAGGCGAGGGCGGATCTCGCGAACACCTCAGCCGTCGCCGAGCGGATTGGGGTAACCCACGAGCACCATGAAACAGATCCCGAGCGCGACCACCACGACGAGCAGCGGCCCGAAGTAATAGAACACGTCGAAGAGATAGCGCCAGCGCGCGTTGGTGGGCTGCCCGCGCGCCTTCCACGATTGCTCGAATTCCGAACTCGTGCCGCGAAAGAAGATCGCGCGCATGCGGTCGGTGTTGAGCCACGAGTACGGGAAGAAGATCGCGAGGAACGAACCCACGATCGGCCGCACGTAGACGAGGGCGTAGAGCGCGCAGACGCCCAGCAGCACGGCGATCCCGATGCGCGTGTCCGGCGCTTGCCGCCCCCACCACGCGGCCATCTGCACGGGCAGCTCGTACGGGCTCTGGAAGTAGTACTCGAAGCTGCGTCGGAAGTCGCGGAGCATCATCGTCAGATCGTCCCCTTTTGCTTCAATGCCTCGATCTCGGCCGCCGTGTAGCCCAGCGTGCCGAGGACTGCGTGCGTATGTTCGCCCAGCTTCGGGCCGATCCAGCGCGTGGCGCCGGGTGTTGCGCCCAGCTTCGGCACGATGCCGGGCAGCAGGAGGTCGCGGTCGCCGAGCTTGTGGCGCTCGATCATGCCGCGCGCCTGGAAGTGCAGGTCCTTCGCGATGTCGGCGATGGAATAGATGCGGCCCGAGGGCACTTCGGCGCGCTCGAGCACGGCGAGCGCATCGTCCAGCGTGACGGACATCGTCCATTCGCCGATCACGCGGTCGAGCATCGCGGTCTGCTTCGTGCGTCCGGCGTTGTCGGCGAGCGCCGGATCGTTCGCGAGGTCGTCGCGGCCGATGGCTTTCATCATGCGCTTGAAGATCGAATCGGCATTCGCGCCGATCACGACGTACTGGCCATCCTTGCAGGGATACGTGTTCGACGGAACGATGCCCGGGAGTGCTGCGCCGGTGCGCTCGCGCACGCTCGCGTCGTAGCCGTATTCGGGCAGCATCGATTCCATCATCGCGAACACCGCTTCGTAGAGCGCCACGTCGACGACCTGGCCCTTGCCCGTCTTCGCGCGGTGGTGGATCGCCATCAGCGCGCCGATCACGCCGAACATCGCGGCGAGCGAATCACCGATGGAAATGCCGACCCGCACCGGCGCGCGATCCGGGTATCCCGTGATGTAGCGCATGCCGCCCATCGATTCGCCGATGGCGCCGAAACCGGGCTGGTCCTTGTACGGGCCGGTCTGGCCGAATCCGGAGAGCCGGACCATCACGAGCTTCGGGTTGTCGCGCGCGAGCTGCTCGTAGCCGAGGTTCCACTTCTCGAGCGTGCCGGGGCGGAAATTCTCGACCACGATGTCGGCCTGAGCCACGAGGCGCCGGACGATCTCCTGGCCCTCGGGCGCCTTCAGGTTCACCGCGATGGATTTCTTGTTGCGCGCCTGGGCGTACCACCAGAGCGAATTGCCGTCGTGGAGCTTCCGCCACTTGCGCAGCGGATCGCCTTCGCCCGGCGTCTCCACCTTGGTGACCTCGGCGCCGAACTCGGCCATGAGGCGCGCGCAATACGGGCCCGCGATCAGCGTGCCGAGCTCGACGACCTTCAGGTCCGACAGGGGTCCCATGGCGCGATTGTGGCTCGCGCCGGGCCTGCTCGGCTAGCGGCCCACTTCAGCGAGGACCTGGCGCACGTCGAGCGTGCGGGCTTTTTCCCGGATCGCGGGGAGATAGCGCGATTGGAGGCCCTTCGCCTCGCCCAGCATCGAGTCGTATGCGTCGCGAAGCGCCTGCGTGGAGAGCTCCCGCCCTCCGGCGTAGTAGCGCTTGGCGAGATGGCCCAGCGCATACGTCGACGCGAAGGACATGCCCGAACTCACCGCCTGCTTGGCGAGGCCGCCGAGGAATCCTCCGCCCAGCAGGCGGCCCACGAGCTTCACACCGATCTGCTCGACGTACTGCGAGCCCATCCCGATGCCGAGCACGCCCAGCAACTCCATGACCTGCTTGCGATCGAGCTCGAAGCCATGCGCCTTGCCGATGCGATAGACCATCTTCATCTGCAGCGGGATGATCGCCATGGAGGCGAGGCTCTCCGGCAGCAGCTCGAGCGCGCCGTTCAGGATCGCGTAGTTGAGGATCATGCCGTCCATCTCGGCGGGCGGCATCGTCGCCGCGTAGCCCGCGCCGGCGGCGGCCGCGGCGGTGGCCACCTTGGCGGTGCCGGGAATCGGCGGAGGCGTGGCCGAGCCCGAGACACCGAGCTTGGTCCGCAACTCGTCCAGGAAGCGGCGTTCGGCTTCGACTTCCGTGCCGTCGGCGAGCGCCACGCACACGGCCATCTCGTAGGCGAACTGGCGGCTCTCGGGCGTGGTGAGCGCCTTGACCGCGTCGTCCACCGTCACGAGCTTCAGGAGCACGTCGCGGTGGACCGAGTTCGCGTCGAGGCCTTGCTGGTCCAGCGAGTTGGCGATGCGCTTCCACTCGGCGCGCTCGGCGTCGGACTTGTCGCCGTCGGCGTGGGCCGCCATCAGGGCCAGCGTGAGGAGGGCTCGGTTCTCGGAGGGGCTCATGGCGTCGCGTCTCCCGGGAGGTGAAGGGGCGCCCATGATAGGGATTCGCGGCGCGCTTGGGGGCGGTGCGTGAATTTTCACGCGACGGTGAGAGAATGGGAGTCTTTCCTGTCCATTCCCTCGCGCCATGACCCCGAAATTCGCACGCCTCGCCGCAGCCCTGCTCATCGCCGCCAGCTCCGCCTTCGCGCAGCAGCCGGATCTCATCCCGCGCTCCGTGCTCTTCGGAAATCCCGAGCGCGCCAACCCCTCGCTCTCGCCGGACGGCCTGCGCATGGCCTGGCTCGCCCCCGACAAGAAGAACGTGCTGCAAGTCTGGGTCCAGACGATCGGCAAGGAAGACACGAAACAGGTCACCAACGACAAGAAGCGCGGCGTTCGCATCTATCGCTGGGCTCAGGACGGCCGCACGCTGCTCTACCTGCAGGACAACGACGGCGACGAGAACTACCACGTCTTCGGCGTGGACCTCGTGGGCGGCAACGTGCGCGATTTCACCCCGGTCGAGGGCACGCGCGCCAGCATCGTCGCCGCGGAAGCTTCGGTGCCGACGGAGATCCTGGTCACGCTCAATGCGCGCGACCGCAAGCTCTTCGACGTGCATCGCGTGAACCTCGCGACAGGCGCCATCGTCCTCGATACGCAGAACCCCGGCGACGTGGGCGAATGGAGGGCCGACTCGAAGCTGAACGTCGTGGCCGCCGAGGCGAAGACGCCCGATGGCGGCACGGAGCTGCGCGTGCGGGACAACGCGAAGTCGCCGTGGCGCACGCTGCTGAAGGCCGGGTCGGACGACAACCTCGACATCATTTCCGTGGGCGCCGACGGCAAGTCGCTGCTGTTCGCCTCGTCAGTCGGCACGAACACCACGCGCGTCACCGAGCTGTCCTTCGCCGCGTCGGCCAAGGGCAAGGTGATCGCGTTCTCCGATGAAGTGGATGCGGGCCCGTACCTCGTGAACGCCTACTCGAAGAAGCTGCAGGCCGTGGCTTTCGAACCGGGGCGGCGCACGTGGAAAGTGATCGACCCTTCGGTGCAAGGCGACTTCGACGCCATCGCGAAGCTGGCCGACGGCGACTTCCAGGTCTTCAATCGCGACCGCGCCGACAGGAACTGGCTCGTCGCGTTCACCTCCGACCGCGGGCCGGTGCGCTACTTCCTCTGGGAACGCGCCGCGAAGAAGGGCACGTACCTCTTCTCGACCCAGCCGAAGCTGGAGAACCTGAAGCTCTCCGAAATGAAGCCGATCGTCGTCACCACGCGCGACGGCCACAAGATGCACGGCTACCTCACGCTGCCCGCCGGCCTGGAGCCGAAGAACCTGCCGATGGTGATGTTCGTGCACGGCGGGCCCTGGGGCCGCGACCGCTGGGGCTTCAACAGCTACGCGCAGTGGTTCGCCAATCGCGGCTACGCCGTGATGATGATGAACTTCCGGGCCTCCACGGGCTATGGCAAGGCGTGGCTCAACGCGGGCGACAAGCAGTGGGGCCTCACGATGCAGGACGACCTCATCGACGCGACCGAGTGGGCCGTGAAGCAGGGCTATGTCGACCCGAAGAAGGTCGCGATCATGGGCGGCTCCTACGGCGGCTACGCGACGCTGGCCGGGCTCACCGTCACGCCCGACTACTTCGCCTGCGGCGTGGACGTCGTCGGGCCGTCCAACCTGCGCACGCTGCTCAAGTCGATCCCGCCGTACTGGGCCACGATCAAGGCGACGTTCAACAAGCGCATGGGCAACATCGACGACCCGAAGGACGAGGCGCTGATCCGCGAGGCCTCGCCGCTCTTCAAGGCCGACCGCATCAGGAAGCCGCTGCTGATCGGCCAGGGCGCCAACGACCCGCGCGTGAACAAGGCGGAGAGCGAGCAGATCGTCGAGGCCATCGAGAAGAACAAGGGTTCGGTGACCTACGTCGTGTACTCGGACGAAGGCCACGGTTTCGCGCGGCCCGAGAACAACATCGACTTCAACGCGCGCACCGAAGCGTTCCTGTCGCAGTGCCTGGGCGGGCGCGCCGAGCCGATGCAGGGCGACCGGATGCCCGGCTCCACGGCCGTGGTGAAGGTCGTCGGGGCGGCGAAGTAGCGCGGTGCCGCTGCTGCAACTCAGCGAGGTCTCGCTCGCATTCGGACACGTTGCCCTGCTCGACCACGCCGACCTGGTGGTCGAGCCGGGTGAACGCATCGGCCTCATCGGCCGCAACGGCACCGGCAAGTCCAGCCTGTTGAAGCTGGTCGAGGGCATCGCCCATCCCGACGACGGGAAGATCTGGCTCTCGCCGGGCGCGAAGGTCGCGAGCGTCGCGCAGGAGCCGACCTTCACGGCCGGCCAGACGGTGGTCGATGCGGTGGCTTCGAGCCTCGCCGCGGGCGCGCTCGAAGCCGAGGACGGCTGGAAGCTCCAGACGCTCATCGACATGACGATGAGCCGGCTCCTCCTCGACGGCGAAGCGAAGGTCGAATCGCTTTCCGGCGGCATGAAGAAGCGCGTGGCGCTCGCGCGCGCGCTGGTGCTGGAGCCCGATCTCCTGCTGCTGGACGAGCCCACCAACCACCTCGACGTCGATTCGATCGAGTGGCTGGAGCAGACCCTCGTGGCGTTCCGCGGCGCCGTGTTGTTCGTGACGCACGATCGCCGCTTCCTCGACGACGTGGCGCAACGCATCGTCGAGCTGGACCGCGGGCGGCTCCTGGGCTACCCCGGCAACTACTCCGCGTACGAAGTGCGCAAGGCCGAGCAGCTCGCGATCGAAGCCGTGGAGAACCGCAAGTTCGACAAGCTCCTCGCGCAGGAAGAGCAGTGGATCCGCAAGGGCGTCGAGGCCCGGCGCACGCGCAACGAGGGGCGCGTGCGGCGACTGGAATCGCTGCGGCTCGAGCGCGCGGCGCGGCGCGACCGCATGGGCAAGGTGGGCCTCGCGGTGGCCGAGGGCGAACGCTCCGGAAAGCTCGTGGCGGAGCTCGAGCACGTGAACAAGAGCTTTGGCGAGAAACGCGTGGTCGTGGATTTTTCCGATCGCGTGATGCGCGGCGACAAGATCGGGTTCATCGGCCCGAACGGCACGGGCAAGTCGACGCTGCTGAAGCTGATCCTGGGCGAGCTCGAACCCGACTCGGGCACCGTGAAGCGCGGCACGAAGGTGGCCGTGGCGTACTTCGACCAGTTCCGCGCCGCGCTCGACGAGGAGGCCACGCTCGCCGACACGATTTCGCCGGGCAGCGACTTCGTCGAGATCGACGGCGGCCGGAAGCACGTCATCAGCTACCTCGGCGATTTCCTGTTTCCCCCGGAGCGCGCGCGCTCGCCGGTGAAATCGCTCTCGGGCGGCGAACGCAATCGCTTGCTGCTGGCGCGCCTCTTCAGCCGCACGGCCAACGTGCTCGTGCTGGACGAGCCCACGAACGACCTCGACATCGAGACGCTCGAGCTGCTCGAATCGCTCCTGCAGGATTACTCGGGAACGATCCTGCTGGTGAGCCACGATCGCGAGTTCCTCGACAACGTGGTCACGCAGACCATCGCGTACGAAGGCGAGGGCCATTGGCTCGAATACGCCGGCGGCTACACCGATTGGCAGCGCGTGAAGGCGGACCTGGTGAAGCAGGCGGCGACCGCGGCCAAGGAAGCGGCGGGCACCGGCAAGGCCACCGGCAGCGCGCCGAAAAAGGCAAAGCTTTCGTACAAGGAAGTGCGCGAGCTGGAAGAGCTGCCCGCGCGGCTGGAAGCGCTGGAGGGCGAGCAGAAGGACATCGCCGCGCGCCTGGCCGACCCCGCGACCTACAACGACCGCAACGTGGATCTCAAGGCGCTGAACACGCGCAACGAGGCGATCGACGCGGAGTTGACGAAGCTGCTCGCGCGCTGGGAATTGCTCGAATCGCGGCGCTGAGGCTGCGGATCGCGGCGCCGGGCGGCGCGAGGCGAGCTCATTCGCAGGCTCGCCGTTCCTTCCGGCCGTGGTCGGTGTCCCGATCGAAAGCCTGTTGCTTCGCGAAGGACGCCGCCTTCGCCGCGTCGAACCGCCGCGTCACTTCCTTCGCGAGGTCCACGCAGTTCGCCTGCGGTGGCGTGCCCTTCAGGGCGCGCGCGACTTCCTGCGCGTTCTCGACGTGGATGCGCGCGTGCCCTCGCTCGTGTTCCTCCAGTGCCCGGTAGAGGCATGCCCAGCGGTCCTTCAGGTCGCGCGTGGCGAGCCCCTTGTCGATCCACGAAGGCAGCAGGATTCGCGTCTCCGCGATGACGCGGACCGTGGCGACTTCGCAGGCGCCCTTTGCGTTGGACCGCTGCGTCGCCTCGAAGCGCAGGCCGACCCGCGACGTGCCGGCCCCGCCCTCCGGGCCCTTGGCCTCGACCTCGTCGCGCAGCGCCGACATCGAGAGGCCGCGCACGTCGTAGGACTCGACGGAAGGCTCGGGGGCCCGCACCTGGACCTCGGCATCGTCGTCGTCGGGATCCGCGGGTTGCGTGCCCGCGCCGAGGAGAAGGAACGCGGCCAGCATTGCCGCCGATCGCCCTCCGCGCGAGCCGGGACCGTTCCGCGGGGCCATGGAAGCTAGTGCGTGACCGTGGCCAGGGTCGCGAGGTAGGCGTGGATCTGCGCGACGGCGTTCGCGCCCTCGCCGATGGAAGCGCCCACGCGCTTGGTCGAGCCCGCGCGCACGTCGCCGACCGCGAACACGCCTTCGACGTTCGTCTGCAGGCTGCCCGGCGACGTCTTCACGAAGCCCTTCGCATCGAGCTCGACCGGGCACGAGCGCAGCCAGCCCGTGGCGGGATCGGCGCCCACGAAGAGGAAGAGGTTGCGGACCGGGCAACGCTCGCCCTCGCCGGTGTCGCGGTTGCGCCACGACACGTATTCGAGCCCATCGGGGCCGCCCTCCAGCTTCGTCACCTCGGTGCGCGTGAGCAACTCGATGTTGGGCGTGGCGCGGATGCGGTCGATGAGGTACTTCGACATCGTCGCCGCGAGGCCTTCGGAGCGGACCATCATCCAGACCTTCTCGGCGTGCGCCGAGAGGAACACCGCCGCCTGGCCCGCCGAGTTGCCGCCGCCGACCAGCACCACCTCGCGTCCCGCGCAGAGCTTGCCTTCGATCGGCGAGGCCCAGTAGGCGACGCCGCGCCCTTCGAATTCGTGCAGGTTGTCGAGGTCGAGCCGCTTGTACGAAGCCCCGGTCGCGATGACCACGGTGCGGGCGCGCAGCTTGCGGCCGTCGGCGAGGTCCACGCGGATCGGTTCACCGGGCGTCGTCCGCTCGCAATCGAGCTTCGTCACGCGCATCGGGATCATCGTCTGCGCGCCGAACTTGACCGCCTGGTTGAAGCCGCGCGCGCAGAGCTTCATGCCTTCGATGCCCGTGGGAAACCCGAAGTAGTTCTCGATGCGCATGCTGGCTCCGGCCTGGCCGCCGAACGCGCTCGCGTCGATGACGAGCACGGAGAGGCCTTCCGATGCGGCGTACACCGCCGTGGACAGGCCCGCGGGACCGGAGCCGATCACGAGCACGTCGAAGATGCCGTCCTCGCCGCCGACCACGAGCATGCCGAGGCACTTGCCGAGCTCGTCGTTGGTCGGGTTGTAGAGCGTCGAGCCGTCGGGACAGACGACGATCGGCAACTGGCCCTCGATCCGCTGCGCATGCAGGCTGATCATGCACTGCTCGGCTTCCGCGTCGACCGAAGGATCGAGCACCTCGTACGGATAGCCCGCACGGCGCAGGAAGTTGGTGAGGCGTACGACATCGGGTGAGGACTCGGACCCGAGGATCGTCGGCCCACCGCCGCCGCGCGCGATGATCCCCACGCGCCGGACGATGAACGCGCGCATGAGCGTCTCGCCGACCTTGGCCTCGTCGACCAGCAGGGCCCGCAGCCGGTCGGGGGGGATGAGGAGCGCCTCGACGTTGCCCAGCGCCATGCCGTCCGCGAACGCCGGCCGCCCCGCGAGCTGGCCGACCTCGCCGCTGAAATGACCCCGCTCCGTGTACGTGATGACGTCGACCGGCCGGTGGTGGCCGTCGCGCGTCGAGATCTTCACGTTGCCCGACAGCAGCACGAACATTCCGGGGCTGGGTTTGCCGATCTCGAACAGCTTCTCGCCCGACGTGAAGTGGCGGACCGCACCATAACGGCGCATGCGCTCGATCGCCGTCTCCGGTAGCACCGGAAACGCGTCGTCGTGGCGCTGCTTGAGATAAGCGTCGGCCGCGGATGCGTCGTTCATGAAAACGAGATTACCAGACCCAATAATTGGGGTCAGACTCCCATTAAGTTAATTCTGTCGAAATTAACTTAATGGGAGTCTGACCCCAATTATTACCAGACCCGGCAGCGCTTCTCCGCGACCATCGGCTGGCCCTTCTTGCACGAGAACGCCGCTTCGAACTCCGGCATGTTCACCACGAGGCCGTTCACGCGGTACTTGCCGGGCGAATGCGGGTCCGTCACCGCTTTCACGCGCAGGTTTTCCGGCCGGTCGTTCTCGCAGGCCCATTGCGCGTAGCCCACGAAGAAGCGCTGCTCCGGCGTGAGGCCCTCGACGGGCTGGAGCTTCAAGTTCGCCGTCTCTTCCTTCCACGCCATCCACGCGAGGATCAGGCCGCCGAGATCCGCGATGTCCTCGCCGGAAGTGAGCGCGCCGTTGATCTTGATGTTGTCGACGATCGTGTAGGTCGAGTACTGGTCGCGGATGCACTGCGCGCGCGCTTCGTAGGCCTTGTCGTCCTCGGGGCTCCACCAATCCTTCAGGTTGCCCTTCGCGTCGAACTTGCGGCCCTCGTCGTCGAAGCCGTGCGTGAGCTCGTGGCCGATGGTGCCGCCCGTGTTGCCGTAGCCGGGCGCGTCGTCCATCTTCGGGTCGAAGAGCGGCGGTTGCAGCACGCCCGCGGGGAAGTTGATGTCGTTCATCTGCGCGTCGAAGTAGGCGTTCACCGTGGGCGGCGTCATCTGCCACTCCTTGCGGTCGAGCGGCTGGCCGATCTTCGCCAATTGGCGCCTGGACTCGAAGAGCTGCGCGCGTTCCACGTTGCCGAAGAAGTCGCCGCGCTTCACGGTCACGGCTCCGTAGTCGCGCCAGGTATCGGGATAGCCGATCTTGTTCACGATGGCATGCAGCTTTTCCTTGGCGCGTACTTTCGTCGGTGCGCTCATCCATTCCAGCGCGTCGATGTCCTTTTCCATCGCCTGTTCCACTTGCTTCGTCATGCGCAGCGTCTTCTCCTTCAGCGCGGGGCTGAAGGCGCGGCGCACGAACTCCTGGCCCAGCGCTTCGCCGAGCTGGCCATCCACGAGCGTCACGCAACGCTTCCAGCGCGGGCGCAGCTTCTCGACGCCGCGCAGCGTCTTGCTGAAGAACTCGAAGTTCGCGTTCACGAAGGGCGTCGAGAGGTAGGGCGATGCGGCGTTCACGGCGTGCCAGCGCAGGTACGCCTTGATGTCCGCGAGGCTGCGCTTGTTCCACTGGCGCTCGAGCTCTTCATAGAGCTTGGGCTGCGTCACGTTCACGGTGCCCGTCTTCGGCAGGCCCGAAGCCTTGAGGTACGTGGCCCAGTCGAAGCCCGGCGTGAGGGCCTGCAGCCCCTTCATGTCCATCTTGTGGAAGATCTTGTACGGATCGCGGCGCTCCACGCGCGTGAGCGAGGCCTGGGCGAGCGCGGTCTCGATCTCCATCACGATCGCGGCGTTCTTCTTCGCGGCCTCCGGCTTGTCGCCGAGGAGCTCGAGCATCCGCGCCACGTGCAGGAGGTACTTCGCGCGGATGTCCTTCGATTTGTCGTCGTCCTTCGTGTAGTAGTCGCGATCCGGCAGGCCCAGGCCCCCGGAGCTCGCGAAGGCGATCACCTGTTCCGAGTCGGCGAAGTCCTGGTTCGAGCCGAAGGAGAAGAAGAAGCCCCCGTCGCCCGTCTCCATGTGCAGCTCGCCCAGCACCTGCGGCAGTTGCTTCTTCGAGGCCATCTTCGCGATGCGGTCGAGGTCGGGCTTGAGCGGCTTCGCGCCCAGCTTCTCGACGGTGGACTCGTCCATGCACGCGGCGAAGTAGTCGCCGATCTTCTGCTCGTTGGCGTTGCGTCCGTCCTTCTTCTTCGCGAGCTCGTCGAGGATGCCCCAGAGGTAGCGCTGGTTGTCCTGCGTCAACTTGCCGTAGACGCTCCACTTCGCCTGGTCGGCGGGAATGGGGTTGTTCTTGATCCATCCGCCGCAGCTGAACTGGTAGAAATCGACGCAGGCATCGGCCGTGCGGTCCATCGCGGCGACGTCGAGGCCGGGCGTGTACGGGAAGGTGGTGAGCGGCGTTTCCTGGGCCGACACGGAGCCGGCGGCGAGGAGGAGCGGGAGCAGGAGCGTGCGCATATTCAGTGACCTGGAGGGTGAGACGCGCAGTGTAAAGTTGATCGGGGATGAGCACCAATCACCGTTTGTCGCCGCGCGACGCGGCCTTCGACGTCGCCGCCGTGATCCTCACGATCTGCGCCGCGTGGGGCATCACGCGCCTCTTCCTCTACCCGGCGCTTTCGATCCCGCAGAACGCGCCCGCGATCCTGCGGCCGATCGGCGGATTCTTCATCGCCTGGTGGCTGCTCCATCGCCGTGACCTCGGATGGGATTCGGTCGGACTTCGCAAGCCGGTTCCGTGGTGGATGGTCATCGCCGGCGCGGCTGTCCTCTACCTTGCGAACATCGGGCTGGGCCAGTACGTCGCGCCGGCGCTCGCGCAGTGGATCTCGCCCGTGCAGCAGGCTTCGTTCATGGGCTACATCCGCGGCAATCCCTCCGGCTTCGCGCTGTGGCTCGCGATCGGAATCGTGGTCGGCGGGTTCATGGAGGAATGCCTGTTCCGCGGGTTCCTGCTGAATCGCGTGGCGACGATGCTGGGTGGCTCGGGAGCCGCGATCGCGGTGGGCATCGTCGCGCAGGCCGTGCTGTTCGGCCTGCTGCACTTGTACGGCGGCGTGTTCGCGTGCGTCTTCGCGGGCCTGGCCGCGCTCGCGAGCGGCGTGGTCTACCTGCTGGTGAAGCGCAACCTCTGGCCGCTCATCCTGGCGCACGCGGCGTGGAACAGCGTGGCGCTCTACAGCCTCTACTCGAGCTGACTAGGGCTTCCGGCGCGGGTCGAGCTCGCGAAAGCCCGTAACGGGATCGGGGCTGCGTTCGAAGGTCCAGCCTTCCGCGCGGCCGATGACGACCTCGGCCGTGGTGCGCACGATGCAGCCTTCCGCGACATGGCCGCCGAGCACACGGCCTTCGGAATCCGAGATCGACATGTGCAGGTGCACGCCTCCCGCACCGAGCGTTCCCGCGAGCGTGAGGATTTCGAAGTCGCCATGAAGCACGGTCCCTTCGGGCCGGCCCGCGTAGCGGAGCACGGCGGGGTCGAGGCTGCCGATGGCCGAGAGGATGAAGCCCGCTTCGAGGCCGCGTTCGCGAACGAGCTTCGCGAGCGACGAGCGCAAGTCCTCGCCGGGGCGCAGCCGCACGACTTCAACGGGAAGGGTCATATGGGCGTAGTGTGTACGCGCTCCACCCTACCGGGAGGTCTCCATGAGAACAACTGCCGCATCGCTCCGTGCCGTGGCCCTTGCTACCGCCGCGATCGGATTCCCTGTCCACGCCGACGTGATTTCCGACTGGAGCGAGAAGGCGAGCGCCGCCGCGTATGTCGTTCCCGGCGGGCCCGGCACCGGTGGCGCGCGCGTCGCCACGATGGTCCACGTCGCGATGTTCGAGGCCGTGAACGCCATCGAACCGCGCTACTCGCCCTATCGCGTGAAGCTTCGCGCCGAACCCTCCTGGTCGAAGGAGGCCGCCGCATCCGCGGCAGCGTATGGCGTGCTCGTGAAGATCGTGACGGTTCCGGAGCAGTTGAAGGATTACGAAGCGCTCTATCGCGCGTCGCTCGCCCGCATTCCCGAGGGTGACGCAAAGTCCAGGGCCATCGCGCTGGGCGAGCAGGCGGCCGCGGCCATGCTCGTCGAACGCGCCAACGACTCGGCGGGCATCGTGAACGACTGGCGGCCGGTGACCGCGCCGGGCGTCTACGTGGCCACGCCGTTTCCGGTGGCCATCAACTGGGCGAAGATCCGGCCCTTCGGGATGCAGCGCGGCGATCAGTTCCGCGCTCCTCCGCCCCATGCGCTTGCGAGCCCGCAATGGGCCCGCGACTACAACGAGGTGAAACGCCTCGGCGCGAAGTCGGGGTCGTCACGCACGGATGAGCAGACGCGCATCGCGAAGTTCTGGGAGTTCATCGGTCCCGGCACTTACAACCCGCTGGCGCTGCAGGTGGCCAAGGCCCGGAACCTCGATGTCGTCGACAGCGCGCGCCTCATGGCGCTGGTGTCGATCGCCACGTTCGATGCGAGCGTGGCGGTCTTCGATTCGAAATACGCGTACAACTTCTGGCGCCCGGTGACCGCGATCCGCAACGGCGACGTCGACGGCAACGATGCCACCGAGCGCGACGCGACGTGGGAGCCTTTCATCCCCACGCCCCAGCACCCCGAGTATCCCTGCGCGCATTGCACCTTCCAGTCGTCCGCGGCCTCGGCTCTGCGTGCGATGTATGGCGACGACATCGCGGAAGTGAGCCTGGTGAGCACGACCTTGCCCGGTGAAATCCGCAAGTTCACGAAGCTCTCCGCCTACGAAGAGGAAGTGGTCAACGCGCGGATCTACGACGGCGTGCACTACCGCACTTCCGGCGAGGTGGGCACGAAACTGGGCCGCAGCGTGGGGGAGTACGCCGTCGCGAACTATCTGAAACCGCTGCGCTAGGACTGCTTCGAAAGGGCGTGCAGCACGTGGCGCAGGCGCTGCGCCATCGTGAAGGCGATCACGCCGATGAAGACCCACGTCCAGAGGACGAGGCGCTCCGGGTCGAGGATCATCACCGACAGGCAGATGAACGCTTCGGTGCGCTCGCCCAGGCCGGGCGCGTAGTGAAACGACTTCACGGATTTGTTCGCGACCGCCGCGCCGATGGAAAGGAAGAGCGACATCGCGATCGCGATGATGCCCGCGAGGATCACCAGCTCGAAGCGTGCATCGGGGAATCGCCACGCAAGCGCCGTGATGACGGAGAGCTCCACGACGCGGTCGAAGGTGATGTCGAGGATGGCGCCGATGGGCGAGGCCGTGTTCGTGAGGCGCGCCAGCGTGCCGTCGGCCGCGTCGATCAGCCCCGAGAGCCAGAGGACCAGGAACCCCGCGACCGGCAAGCCCACCGCGACGAGCGCCGCCGCCGCCACGCCCACGAGCATGCCCAGGACCGTGAGTGCGTTCGCGCTAATGCCCGCGCGCTGCGCGCCGCGCGCCGTCGCGTCGAGCAGGGGCTGGACGTACCTACGCGCGTTGGAGTCGAGCATGGCTGGCCCGCAGGGCCCCGCGCAGCAGGAGGAAGACGATCGTGAAGTTGACCGCGTTCCACGCGATGCCGTTCAAGAACGCCGCCTTGTACGAGCCGGTGAAGTCGAAGACCTTGCCCGACATCCAGCCGCCCAGCGCCATGCCGATCAGCGTGCACATGATCACGGCGCCCACGCGCCAGCCGGCCTCGCGCGCATCGAAATGCTCGCGGATGATGATCGCGTACGACGGCACGATGCCGCCCTGGAACAACCCGAACAGCCCCGAGATCACGTAGAGCGGCACGAGGCCGTTGAACGGAAGGAAGAGCACCAGTGCGATGGCCTGCAGCGCGGAGCCCAGCAGCAGCGTCTTCAGTCCGCCGATGTGGTCGCAGATCCAGCCCGAGACGAGGCGGCTCACGATGCCCATGCCCAGCATGAGCGAGAGCATCTCCGCGCCGCGGGCGGCTCCGTAGCCGAGATCGCCGCAGTACGCGACGATGTGCACCTGCGGCATCGACATCGCAACGCAGCAGGCGATGCCCGCGGTCATCAGGAGCGCCATCGCCGTGTTCGGCGCGAGGCCGAAGGGGCGCAGCGTGTCGTGCCGTGCGGCCTTCGCTTCTTCGGCGGTGGCCGCGCGAACGGCCGGCGGGCGCGGGCGCAGCAGGAACGAGAACGCGATCATCGTGATCGCCGTCACGATTGCCATGCCCGTGTACGTGGCGCGCCAGCCCGAGGTCTCGATGAAGTGCTGCACGATGGGCGGCCACAGCGTGCCGCCGAGATAGTTTCCGGAGGCGCAGATCGCCACCGCGATGCCGCGGCGCTTCTCGAACCAGAGCGACGTATCGGCCATCAGCGGCGCGAAGGTGCATGCGGTGCCGAGGAGCCCGATCAACAAGGCATGCCAGAGCGTGAACGCGTCGATCGAGGTGGACTGCGCGGCCAGGTAGTAGCCCAGCCCGAGGCTCACCCCGCCCATCAGTTGCGCCACCCAGATGCCGTAGCGGTCGGCCAGGCGCCCATAGAGGAAGCCGCCGACGCCCACGCCGATCATGAGGAGCGAGTACGGCAGCGAGGCGTTCGCGCGGCTGACGCCGAAATCCGCCTGGACGGTGGGCAGCACCACCGGGACCACGTACATCCCGCCCGCGCCGACCGTCATGATCGCGAGGGTGTAGAGCAGGCGGGTCCAGGCGTAGCGGGAATCGGGGTGGTGTTCCCCTGGGGATCGAGACATATTTTGTGATCGAAAGCGGGCGGTTTATCCGAGATAATGCCGTGTTCGTCGCCCGGGGACCCGGCCACCCGCCGAAGTCCCGATCATGCCGCGTCGAATCACCCACGAGGAGCATTCATACCATGCGTCCGTACCTGCTTGCCGCAACCCTGCCCATCGCGTTCGCGGCGCTGTTCGCCCCCGCCGATGCCGCAGCCCAGGAAAAACCCGGAGTCCCGGAAAAGAAGGTCATCACCAGCGCGGACCAGATGCCGCGCCGCCAATACCTGATCCCGAAGCTGCCGAGCGAGCTGCTCGACGTGCCGAAGGCGGAGGTGATGCCGGTGGTCGAAGCGGTCGACAAGGACCTGAAGAACGATCTCGAAACGCTCGACATCCGTGACCGCGCCACGCGCACCGGAATCATGGGCGCGCGTGCGCAGATCGCCACGTTCCGCGGCGACTTCGCGGGCGCGATGGCCATCACGCGCGACATCCGCTCGCAGCAGGAGAAGGCGGCGGACAAGCTCACCTACGGCGTCACGCTCGAGAACGTGCTGATGACGCGCCAGAAGGGCGGGGCGTTCGACACCGAGCAGCGCCCGTACCTGAAGGCCAACCTCGCGCGCGCCTACGGCGAGATGCCGTGGAGCGTCGTGGGCGACAACGTGAAGAGCGCCAAGGGGGGTCTCGAGCTGGCCTCGAAGAACGTGATGGTCGGCAGCTTCCAGACCAACCTCGATCCCGCCGCGAAGAACCTGAACAACAACGTGCCGGGCGGCATGGTGCTCGCCGTGGTCTCGGCACGAAACACGTTCGACCATGTCCTGCCGTTCCGCGACGACGTGGTCTCCGTGCTCCAGGCGCTGGTCGACAAGAACCAGGTCGCGAAGGTCGATTCGTGGACGCCGCGCCTCGTGACGCT
Organism: Betaproteobacteria bacterium GR16-43; assembly: GCA_001953215.1. Classification (GTDB taxonomy): domain Bacteria; phylum Pseudomonadota; class Gammaproteobacteria; order Burkholderiales; family Usitatibacteraceae; genus Usitatibacter. The sequence continues at coordinate 1,079,220 of CP019169.1, read as the reverse complement.
GCCGGCGACCGCCGCGGGCAAGCCCGTCGTGGTCGGCATCTGGGACAGCGGCACGGACCCGAACCTCTTCAAGCACGTGAACCCCGCGGGCATCGCGTTCGACAAGAACATGAGCGCCTCGACCGCCCTGGTTCGCCCGATGGGCGCCGCGGAGCCGCGCCTGCCCGAGCTGAAGCAATACGTGAAGGGCTCGATGGACGTGCGCGCCGCGATCGACTCGCCGGATGCACGCGCGCTGAAGCAGAAGATCGGCACGTTGAAGCCCGATGAAGTGAAGCAGTTCTCCGAGGACCTGGGCGCCGTCGGCATGTGGGTCCACGGCACGCACGTGGCCGGCATCGCGACGGAGGGCAACCCGTTCGCCGAAGTGGCGATCGTCGGGATGCACTGGTCCAACGAAGCCGCCCCGCAGCTCGTGACCGAGGAGACGGCGAAGAAGACCGCGGCGGCCTACAAGGCGGCCGTGGAGTTCTTCAAGAAGAACAAGACGCGCGTGGTGAACATGAGCTGGCGCTACGGCCCGCAGGTGTACGAGGGCTCGCTCGCGTACCACAACGTCGGCAAGACGCCCGAGGAGCGCAAGGTGCTCGCGCAGAAGATCTTCGACATCGAGAAGAACGCCCTCGAGGACGCGTTCAAGAGCGCGCCGGAGATCCTCTTCGTCGCGGGCTCGGGCAACGAGGACAACAGCGCGGATTTCTCGATGTACATCCCCGCGGGCTTCACGCTGCCGAACCTCATCACGGTGGGCGCGGTGGACATGACCGGCACCGAGACGGGGTTCTCCACGTTCGGAAAAACCGTCGTCGTGCACGCCAACGGCTTCGAAGTGGTGAGCTACATGCCCGGCGGCGAGAAGACGAAGCTCTCGGGCACCTCGATGGCCTCGCCGCAGGTGGCGAACCTCGCGGCGAAGCTCTTCGCGATGAAACCGGAGCTCACGCCCGAGCAGGCGAAGGCGCTGATCCTCCAGGGCGCCGAGAAGAACGGCCGCGTGAACCTGATCAACCCCGTGAAGACGCTGCAGCTGGCGGGCGTGAAGCTGTAGGACTTCACCTACGCGGATGTGTCGCTGCTGAAACAATTGGCGCGGCGGGCGAGCCTAAAATGGACTCCTGGTTCACGCAGCCGGGAGATCCCCATGATCAAACGTACTTCGCTCGCCGCGCTCGCTTGCGTGGCTGTCGGTTCCCTCGCCGCGGAAGCGCAAGCCGCTCCCGGTGATCCCTTGGCGGGTGCAGTGTTCGGCACGACCGCGGGCGCCATCATCGGGGGCCCGCCCGGCGCGGCCGCCGGTTTCGTGCTCGGAACGATGTTCGGCGCCGCGGTGGATGCGGCCGATCGCCGCTACTACTACGGCGGCGGCTACTACGCGCCTCCGGCCTATTACGCGCCGCCGCCTCGCGCTTACGCACCGGCGCCGACGTATTACGCACCCACGTATTACGCGCCCCAGGCGACTTACTACGCTCCGCAACCGCGCGCCTACTACGCACCGGCACCGACGTACTACGCGCCCACGTACTACGCACCGCAGCCGTACTACTCGTCGCCCGCGCCGTACTACGCGCCCGCGATCGTCGGCGCGGCGGTCGGGTATGCCGCGGGCGCTTATCGCCACGGCTACCGACCGTACTATCGCGGCGGCCGCTACTACAGCTATCGCTAGGAGCGGGGCCGGGCGGCGATGCAGATGTCCATGGCTTCGAGCGGAAGCTCGTACCGGCGCTTGCCGCCCACGTAGCGCGGAGCGCGTTCACTGAAGAACGCCACGTAGTCCTTGCGATCCTCGGGCGTGCACAGGCGCCCGAGTTCGCGCGTGAGCTGCGCGGGCGTTTCCGGCGGCAGCTTGGCCGCGAGCGCATCGAAGTTCTCGCGCACCCAGGCAAACACCGGGCGGCGCACCGCATCCTCCTCCAGCGCGTCATCCATCGAGAGCAGCACGTCGCGGCCGCCGATGCGATCCTGCCCATCGCGCTTCTCGATCGAGAGCGCCAGGAAGCGCTTCATCAACTTGTCGTCGCGTACCTTGGCGAGCGCGGAGAGCAGCTGGCGGCGGTCGCGCTGGTTCGTCGTCGCGAGCGCTTCGGCTTCGAGGGCCTCGTAGGTCGCGGTGTCGGCGAAGCGTGCGGCGGTATCGAGGATCGGCGTGACCATCATCGCGTCGGCGCCACCGCGATTGCGCAGCCATTGGCGGGCGCGATCGCGAGCCTCGGTGCGCAAGGCCTTGTCGCCGCTGAAATCGGCGGCGTAGGGCAGGAGCACCACGCGCAACTCGCGCATCGCATCGGTATCGTTCGGCTTCTCCGTCCAACCGTACTTGCGGGCGAGGGCGCCCGCGAATTCCCGATCGATCGTGGCCTTCGCGGTCGCCGTGGCGGGGTAGCCGACCGTGCCGAGGTGCTCGGGATGCACGACTTTCAGTGCCTCGATCGCGGCCTGCTGGACGCCCACCGCCGGGTGGTCGAGCCCGCGCGAGAAGAACACGAGGGCCTTGTTCATCGGAAGGAGCCCGGTGCGCGAAAGCAGGGCCGCGTCGCTCACCAGCGCGACCGCTTCGGCTTCCGGCAGCGTCGGAAGCGACAGGAGGGCCTGCCGGGTGAGTGCCTCGTCGAACCGGACGATGTAGTGTCCCGCGCCGCGGGCATTGCCGGCCACCCAATGCGGGCACTGCGCCACGCCGGAAAGCGGAACGCGATTGGCGCCATTCGCGATCTCGGCGCAGGTGACCTTCGGTCCGCCGGGCGCGTCGTAGGTGAAGCACGCGGGCGTGGTCCACTGCATCTCCGGGACATTCGTGCCGGCCGGGCGCAGGCGTGATTGCTTCACCTCGAGCGCCGGCTTCACGCCCGACTCGCAGCGCAGCGTTACGTCCATCAACGGAATGCCGGGCTGGTTCACGAACGCGCCGAGCGCGGCGAGCGCTTCGTCGCCTTTGCCCGCGGCATCGCCCAGCGCCTTGAAGAAATCGCGCGACGTGGCCGAACCGTAGGCGCGCTCCTTCACGTACGTGCGTACGCCCTCCCGGAAACGCTCGGGTGTGAGCCACGCCTCGAACATCGAGAGCACCGCGGCACCCTTGTCGTACGTGATGCGGTCGAAGGCGGCATTGATGTCGCCGCGCTCCAGAACCGGCTTGTGCAACGGGCGCGCGGAAGGCAGGCGGTCGGCGAAGAGCGCTCGGCTGCGGGAGACGCTGCGCTGCCAGCCGCTCTGCCACTCGGGCTTGTAGGTGCCGATGGCCTTCTGCCCCATCCACGTGGCGAAGGATTCGTTCAGCCACGTGTCGTCCCACCAGGCGAGTGTCACGAGGTTGCCGAACCACATGTGCGCGATCTCGTGCGCGCCGACGGCCGCATACCGGCGCTTGAAGGCGGGTGACTCCTCTTCCGGCTTCGCGAGAAGCAGCGTCGAGGCGTACGTGATGAGGCCCACGTTCTCCATCGCGCCGAAGTTCACCGTCTGCGGGATGCTCACCGTGTCCAGCTTCTCGAACGGATAGGGCATGTCGAAGTAGTCCTCGAGGATTTCGAGGATGCGCGGCGTGGATTCCTTCGCCCAGCGCGTTTCCGCACCGCGGCCCTTGGGCGCCAGGTAGCGCAGCGGCGTCTTGTTGCGGCCCGCGGTGCCGCCGTCCACGACATCGAACGGGCCGATGGCCATCGCGATGAGGTAGGACGGCAGCGGCTTCGTGATGGCGAAGGCGTGGCGCTTCCAGCCGGCGCGCGGTGCGTCGGTGAGCCTCACTTCGGGCGTGTTGCTCGCGACGAAGTTCGTGGCGGGCGCGTCGATGGTGATCTGCCACGGCGTCTTCCAGCCCGGCTCGTCGAAGCACGGATAGGCGTAGCGCGCGGAATCGGCTTCGAACTGCGAGACCACGTACCACTCGCCGCCTTCCTTCTGCCGGAAGAGGCCGCGCGTCTGGAGGGGTTCGAGGGCCCCGGTGTAGCGAATGGTGGCGAAGGCCTCCCCGACCGTGAACTTGCCGTCCTTCGCATCGAGGCCGATGAAGTCCTTGCCGTCGAGCGTGGCCTGGGCGGCGAAGGTGCGACTGCCCTGCCGGATCTCGACCGACATGACCTCGAGCGAGCGCGCATGCATCCACACCACCGGGGACTCCCGGTTGATGCGCATGCGGATGCGGATCACGCCCTCGAAGCGCTCGGCCTTCGGGTCGATGGCGAGCGTGGCCTCGTAGTCCAGCGGCGTCGCGGCGTCGCCCAGGCGGAACGTGGGCGGTTTGCGGGGGTCGTCGGCTTGCGCGAAGGCGACCGTGGAAACTGCGAGGGCGAGGAGCCCGCCGGCGAGGGATTTCAGCATGGCGGGCAGCTTACTCGAACTGCCCGCCGCGAGTTATCCGGTGATCACCACCAGCACGCTGCAGGGCGCGTGCTCGATCAGTGTCTTGGACACCGATCCGCTCCACCAACGCTTGGCCCAGCTCTGCTGGTGCTTGTGGCCGACGACGATGAGGTCGGCGTCGATCTTCTTCGCGTAGCTCGCGATGGCATCGACCGGGTGGCCGACGAGGAGCTCGCCCGTGGCGGGCTTGGCGCATCCGGAGAGGCGCTGGAGCCCTTCGGCCAGCACGCCCTGGAATTTCTTCTTCTCGAGGTCGGCCAGCTGGGGGTCGTAGAAGGCGCCTTCGCCGCCGATGAAGACGGAATCCTGGGGCATCACGGCGACCAGGAAAGTCTCCGAGCCCTGCATCTGGGCGACTTCCTGGCAGTCGAGCAGGGCTTTCTGGCCGGCCAGGGAGCCGTCGTAGGCCAAGAGGATCTTCTTGTACATGGCGGGACCTCCTATGTGGGCTGGATGTTATCCCTTGAAACGGAGCTTGTGGAGTACGACCGAAAGTGGGCGTAGGCTTTCCATGCGCACCTATAAAAACCTGAGGAGGATCCCCATGGCACAGACCATCCAGTTCACCGTCAACGGGAAGGCCGCGAAGGTCGCGGTGGACGACCCCGAGATGCCCCTCCTCTACGCCCTCCGGAACGACCTGGCCCTCCACGGCCCGCGCTTCGGCTGCGGCCTGGCCCAGTGCGGCGCCTGCACCGTGCACGTGGACGGACGGCCGATGCGTTCGTGCTCGGTTCCGATGTCCTTCATCGCCGGCAAGAAGGTGACCACCCTCGAGGGCCTGGGCACGCCGGAGAAACCGCACGCACTGCAGAAGGCGTTCATGGAGCTGCAGTCGGTGCAGTGCGGCTACTGCATCAACGGCATGATCATGCAGGCGGCGGGTTTCCTGAAGGAGAACCCGAAGCCCACCGAGGACCAGATCAAGCAGGCCCTGAACAACAACCTCTGCCGCTGCGGCACCCACGTACGGATCGTCGCCGCCGTGAAGCGCGCCAGCGAGAGCGCGTGAGGCCCGCCATGAAAACCCAATCCCTGAAGCGGGTTTCGAATGCGCGCCGCGATTTCCTGAAGACGGGCGGTGCGCTCGTCGTGACGTTCTCGATCGGTCCTTCCTTCGGCGCTGCTCCTTCGACGGTTGCCAAGACCGTCGCCGCCGACAAGGTGGACGGCTTCCTCGCCATCGACGCGAAGGGCATGGTCACCGTGTACTCGGGCAAGGTGGACCTCGGCACCGGCATCCGCACGGCGATGACGCAGATCGCCGCGGAAGAACTGTGCGTGCCGATGTCGAAAGTGAACGTGATCCAGGGCGACACGGCCCTCACGCCGGACCAGGGCGTGACGTACGGAAGCCTGTCGATCCAGAACGGCGGGATGCAGATCCGCCAGGCCGCGGCCACCGCGCGCGAGGCGTTGATCACGCAGGCGGCGGCGAAGCTCGGGGCCGATCGTGCCTCGATCGTCGTGAAGGACGGCGTTGCGCGGCCGAAGTCGGGCGGCAAGGGCATCGGATACTCGGAACTGGTCGGCGGAAAGAACTTCGAGCTGGGCCTCGACACCAAGGCGCCGCTGAAGGACCCGAAGGACTACACGATCGTCGGCAAGTCGATCGCGCGCCTCGACATCCCGGACAAGGTGACGGGCCGCTTCGAGTACATGCAGGACTTCCGCATGCCGGGGATGATCCACGCGCGCATCATCCGGCCGCCGGCGATGAAAGCCGACCTCCTGTCGTACAACGAGTGGGAATGCCGCAAGCAGGTGCCGGATTACCTCGGCGTCGTGCGCAAGGGCAACTTCCTCGCGGTGCTGGCGAAGAGCGAGTGGGGCTCCGTGAAGGCTTCGCGGCTGATCGAGACCCAGTGGTCGGAATGGAAGGGCCTGCCCGACCAGGCGAAGCTCGTGGAATACATGCGGTCGGTGAAGATCAACAAGACCGAGGACTTCCAGAACGTCGGCAACCCGCTCCCGGTGTTCGAAGCGCCGGGCGCGAAGGTGCTGAAGGCGAGCTACGACTGGCCGGTGCAGACGCACGGCTCGCTGGGCCCGTCGTGCGCGGTGGCTGAATTCAAGGACGGGAAGCTCACGTCGTGGAGCGCTTCGCAACAGACGCACCTGCTTCGCAAGCAGCTCGCGAGCATGTTGAGCATGAAGGTGGACGACGTGCGCTGCATCTACCTCGAGGGCTCGGGGTGCTACGGCCGCAACGGCCACGAGGATGCGGCGGGCGATGCGGCGCTGATCGCGAAAGAGGTCGGCGTGCCGGTGCGCGTGCAATGGATGCGTTGGGACGAGCACGGATGGGATCCGAAAGGACCGCCGACGCTGCTCGACCACAAGGCGGTGCTCGACGAGAAGGGGAATGTCTCCGCGTGGCAATCGGCCGTGTTCATTCCGGACCGGCCGAAGGACATCGTGGTGGCGCTGGTTCCGGCGGAACTCGCCAACCTGCCCCGGGAGGATTCGCATCCGGGGAACATTCACGCTTCGCTCGCGATCCCCTATTCCATTCCCAACATTCGCTGCTATGCGAACTGGCTCGCGGAGACCCCGTTCAAGCCGTCGTGGATCCGCACGCCGGGGCGGATGCAGAACACTTTCGCGAACGAGAGCTTCCTGGATGAGCTTGCCGCTGCCGCGGGCGCGGATCCGCTCGAGTATCGCCTGCGGTATCTGAAAGACCCTCGCGGGGTGGAGTTGCTCGATCGCCTGGCGAAGATGGCGAACTGGTCGCCGCGCAAGGGCCCGCGCGATACCGGCGAGGTGATGCGCGGGCGTGGCGTGTCGTATACGAAGTACGAACTGGTGCGAACGTATGTCGGCATCGTGGCGGACGTCGAAGTGAACAGGAAGACGGGCGACATCCGCGTCACCAAGTGCTTCGTGGCGCACGACTGCGGCCAGATCATCAATCCGGATGGGTTGCGCAACCAGATCGAGGGCAACGTGGTGCAGACGATCGGGCGGGTGCTGTACGAGCAGATCAACTTCGATCGCTCGACGATCACGAGCCGCGATTGGGCGTCCTACCGCACGACGAAGTTCATGGACGTGCCGACGATCACGATGGACTTGATCGACCGGCCGAACGAGAAGCCCTGGGGCGCCGGGGAACCTACCGCTGCCGTCGTGCCTTCGGCGATCGCGAACGCGGTGTTCGATGCGACAGGGGTGCGATTCAGGTCGGTGCCGTTCACGGTGGAGCGCGTCCTCGCCGGGTTGAAGGCCTGATGAAGATCGCCGTCCTGCTGCTGGCGCTCGCGGCATCGGGTATCGCGGCTGCGCAATACCCGACCCGGCCCATCAACCTCATCGTGCCCTTCGCCGCGGGCGGCCCCACCGACGTCGTTGCCCGCACCATCGGCTTGAGCATGGGGAAATCCCTCGGCGTGACCATCGTCGTGGAGAACAAGCTCGGTGCCGGAGGCACGATCGCGGCGAACTACGTGGCGAAGGCCGCCCCCGACGGCTACACGATCTTCATCCACCACAACGGGATGGCGACCGCGACGGGCCTCTACCGCAAGCTTCCCTACGATCCGATGAAGGACTTCGAGTACATCGGCCAGGTGGCCGACGTGCCGATGACGCTGCTCGCCCGCAAGGACTTCCCGGCCAACAACCTGCAGGAGCTGATCAAGTACACCAAGGCGAACGAGGACAAGATCAACCTCGCCAACGCGGGCCTGGGCGCGGTCTCGCACCTGTGCGGCATGCTCTTCCAGCGTGCGCTCGGCCAGAAGTGGACGACGGTGCCGTTCTCGGGAACGGGACCCGCGATGACGGCGCTGCTCGGCGGGCAGGTGGACATCCTCTGCGACCAGACCACGCAGACCATCCCGCACATCAAGAGCGAGAAGGTGCGCTTCTACGGCGTGACGACGAAACAGCGCATCCAGGCGCTACCCGATGCGCCGACGCTCGACGAGCAGGGCCTGAAGGATTTCGAGGTGCTCGTGTGGCACGGCATCTACGCGCCGAAGGGCACGCCGCCCGAGGCGCTGAACCGGGTGAACGCGGCGCTGCGGGCCGCGCTGAAAGACCCGCTGACGGTCGCGAAGCTGAAGGAGCTGGGCGCGGAGATCGTCCCCGAGTCGAAGCAAAGTCCCGAGGGCCTGCGCACCTGGCTGCAGGCCGAGATCGACAAGTGGGTGCCCGTGATCCGGGCGGCGGGGACGTTCGCGGACTGAAGCGGGCCTACTTGTTCCAGGAAGCGATGTGGTCCACGTTCATCTGGAAATCCTGGTTCTTCGGCAGGTTGGCCGCGTTCAACTGCACCTCAACGGCCATGAACGCGGCCGAGAGCTTGAAGCTGATGGCCGCCAGGTTCGCGGGGTCGGAATTCATCCCCACGTTCTTGGCTGAGACGTCCGCGGCCTTCGTCACGAGGTCTCGGTAAATCTTCTCCGCCAGATCGCGGGTTTTCGGGTCGTATTTGGGTTCGGACATGGGCGTTCTTTCGAGTGCGTCCCTCATGCTACGCTCTCCCGACCCCTCCCATCGCAGGGGGGAATTCCAGACAGGAGAGCCTCCGTGAACAAGACCACCGTCTCACTCGCCATCGCACTGGCGCTTGCCGTGCCCTTTGGGGCGCACGCCGGCAAGACCCTCGATTCCATCAAGCAGAAAGGCCAGGTTGCCTGCGGCGTCCATACCGGCCTCTCCGGCTTCTCGCAGGCCGACAGCCAGGGCAATTGGGACGGCATCGATGTCGACTATTGCAAGGCGCTTGCCGCCGCCGTGCTGGGTGACGCGAGCAAGGTGAAGTACGTGCCGCTCACCGCCGCGCAACGCTTCACCGCGCTGCAGTCCGGCGAGATCGATATTCTTTCCCGCAATACGACGTGGACGCTCACGCGCGACGCGAGCCTGGGCCTGAACTTCATCGGCACCGTCTACTACGACGGGCAGGGCTTCCTCGTGCCGGCGAAGTCGAAGGTGAAGAGCGCCAAGGCCATGAAGGGCGCCACCGTCTGCGTGCAGTCGGGCACCACGACGGAGAAGAACCTCACGGATTACTCGCGCGCGAACAAGCTCGACATGAAACCCGTGGTGTTCGAGAAGATCGAAGCCGCCACCGGCGCGTACTTCTCCGGCCGTTGTGCCGCGTTCACCACCGACGCGTCCGGCCTCGCTTCCGTGCGCAACAAGGAAGCGAAGAACCCCGCCGATCACGTGATCCTTCCCGAGCTGATCTCGAAGGAACCGCTCGGCCCGGCCGTGCGCCGCGGCGACGACGAGTGGTTCGCGATCGCCAAGTGGGTGCTCTTCGGCCTGATCGAAGCCGAGGAGTACGACATCACGCAGGCGAACGTCGAGAAGCTTGCAGCCGAGAGCACCGACCCGGTCGTCATGCGCATCACCGGCAAGAGCGAGGACACGGGCAAGCTGCTCGGCCTCGACAAGGACTGGATGGTGAAGGCCGTGAAGGCGGTCGGGAACTACGGCGAGATGTTCGAGCGCAACGTGGGCCCGAAGACGCCGTTGAACCTCCCGCGCGGCCTGAACAACCAGTGGAACAAAGGCGGCCTGCAGTATGCGCCGCCCATCCGCTAGGAAGCGCTGGTCCTGGCGTAGCCAGGCCTTCCGCGGGCTCCTCTGGCAGGTCGTCGCCGTCCTGCTGGTGGGGTTCGCGGTCTGGTTCCTCGCGCACAACACGCTGGAGAACATGCGTGCGCGGGGAATCCAGAGCGGCTTCGATTTCCTGAAGGGACCCGCCGGCTTCGACATCGGCGAGTCCCTCATTCCGTACGACGCCCTCGATCCGTACTGGAAGGCGTTCCTCGTCGGGATCCTCAATACGCTGCGCGTCGCGATCATCGGCATCGGGGTCGCGACCCTGTTCGGCACGTTGCTGGGGATCGGCCGCTTCTCGGCCAACGCGATCGTGCGCGGCCTCTGCTACGCGTACACGGAGACGTTTCGCAACGTCCCGATCCTGCTGCAACTGCTCTTCTGGTACCTCGTGTTCACGGAGGTGCTGCCTCCCGTGGCCGAGCCCGTTTCGGTCGGGCCTTTCCTGCTGAGCAAGGCCGGGTTTTCGTTTCCCTGGTGGGTTGAAGGCCGGTGGAGTGTTCCCGCACCCGGAGCGTTCTCGATGGAGGGCGGGGCTTCGGCCACGCCGGAATTCATGGCGGTGCTGATGGGCCTCGTGTTCTACACCTCGGCGTTCATCGGCGAGATCGTGCGCGCGGGGATTGCGGCGGTGCCGAAGGGGCAGGTCGAAGCCGCCTCGGCGCTCGGGCTGCCGCGCGGGCTGCAGGTTCGCAAGGTCATCCTCCCGCAGGCGTTGCGCGTGATCATCCCGCCGCTCACGAGCCAGTACCTGAACATCACGAAGAACTCGTCGCTCGCGGTGGCGATCGGCTATCCGGACGTCGTGTCGATCGCGAACACCTCCCTCAACAACACGGGCCGCGCGGTGGAGTGCATCTCCATCATCATGCTGGTGTACCTCGTGACGTCGCTCTCCACGGCGCTCTTCATGAACTGGTACAACAAGCGCGTGGCGATCCAGGAACGATGAAGAAGAAGTCCTGGATCCGGAAGAACCTGTTCGCGAACGCGTGGAGTTCGCTCGCGACGATCGTGTTCGCGGTCCTGGTCGTCGCGTACCTGCCGGGACTGCTCAACTGGATGGTTGTCCAGGCGGTCTTCGGTCCGAACGTGGACGCGTGCCAGGCCGCGCGCGGCACGGGGGCTTGCTGGGGCGTGATCGCGGAGAAGTGGCGCCTGATCGTCTTCGGCCGCTATCCGCACCTCGAGCAATGGCGCCCGGCGCTGGCCACGGTACTGCTGCTGGGGCTGCTCTTCGCGAGCTGCGTGCGGAAGTTCTGGACGCTCTGGCTCGTTCCCGCCTGGATCGTCGTGTGGGTGGTCTTCTTCTGGCTCATGCACGGCGGCCTCGGGTTGAGCGTCGTTCCGACCGACCAGTGGGGTGGACTGCCGCTCACGATCATGTTGTCGACGATCGCCATCGCAGGTGCGTTCCCGCTTTCGATCTTTGTCGCGCTGGGACGGCGCTCGAAGCTGCCGGCCATCCGCACGCTCTGCACGGTGTACATCGAGCTGGTGCGCGGCGTGCCGCTGGTCTCGATCCTCTTCATGGCTTCGTTCCTGTTCCCGCTCTTCATGCCGGTGGGGAAGTCGCCCGACGTGCTGATCCGCGTCATCGTGGGCCTGATCCTCTTCTGGGCCGCGTACCTCGCGGAGACGGTGCGCGGTGGACTGCAGGCGATTCCGAAAGGCCAGCTCGAGGCGGCGGCCTCGGTCGGGCTGGGTTACTGGCAGACGCAGCGCAAGGTCGTGCTGCCGCAGGCGCTGGCCATCGTGGTGCCGGCTGTCGTGAATACTTTCATCGCCATCTTCAAGGACACTTCCCTCGTGACCATCGTGAGCCTCTACGAGCTGACCGGCGCGCTGTCGATCGCGTTGAACTCCGACGCGAACTGGCGGCCGTTCAAGATCGAGGGCTACCTCTTCATCGCCGCGCTCTACTTCACGTTCTGCTTCGCGATGTCGCGCTACAGCCTCTGGGTGGAAAAGCAGGTGCACCATGGCTGAGCCGATCATCCTGTTCGAGAAGGTCAACAAGTGGTTCGACGGCTTCCATGTCCTGAAGGACATCGACCTTCAAGTGGCGGCGGGCGAGCGCATCGTGATCTGCGGGCCTTCGGGCTCGGGCAAGTCGACGCTGATCCGCTGCGTCAATCGCCTCGAGGAGCACCAGGAGGGCCGCTTGGTCGTGGATGGCGTGGAGCTCGGTGACGACGTGAAGGCCATCGAGCAGGTACGCAGGAATGTCGGCATGGTCTTCCAGCAGTTCAACCTCTTCCCGCACATGACGGTGCTGGAGAACCTGACGCTGGCTCCGGTCTATGTGGCTCGCAAGCCGAAGGCCGAAGCCGAAGCGAACGCGATGAAGCAACTGGAGCGCGTGCGCATCGCGGAGCAGGCGCACAAGTATCCGCTGCAGCTCTCCGGTGGCCAGCAGCAGCGCGTGGCCATCGCGCGCGCGCTTTGCCTCACGCCGCACATCATGCTGTTCGACGAACCCACGTCGGCGCTCGATCCGGAGATGATCAACGAGGTGCTCGAGGTGATGATCGAGCTCGCCGGCCAGGGCATGACGATGGTGTGCGTCACGCACGAGATGGGCTTCGCGAAGGCCGTGGCCGATCGCGTGATCTTCATGGATGCGGGGCAGATCGTGGAGCAGGCGCCGCCGGAGGAGTTCTTCAGTAATCCGAAGAGCGATCGAACCAAGGATTTCCTGTCGAAGATCCTGGGGCACTGATGACTGCAATAAAGGAGTCTGACCCCTTTATTGAGATCCGCGACGGAGTTCGGGCGGTTTGCGCCTCGTTCGAGCCGGCGTACTTTCGCCGCGAAGGCTATCCCGAGGAGTTCGTGCAGGCGCTCACGAAGGCGGGTTGGCTCGCGGCACTGATTCCGACGGAGTTCGGTGGCTCGGGGCTGGGGCTCGCCGAAGCGTCGGTGATCATGGAGGAGATCAACCACTGCGGCGGCAATGCGGGCTCCTGCCACGGGCAGATGTACAACATGGGAACGCTGCTGCGGCATGGCTCGGAGGCGCAGAAGCAGAAGTACCTACCGAAGATCGCTTCCGGTGAACTGCGCCTGCAGTCGATGGGCGTCACCGAACCGACCGCGGGCACCGATACGACGAGCATCAAGACCACCGCGGTCCGCAAGGGCGATCGTTACGTGGTGAACGGCCAGAAGGTGTGGATCTCGCGCGTGCAGCACTCGGATCTCATGATCCTGCTCGCGCGCACGGCCGCGAAGACCGAGAAGAAGTCCGAAGGCCTCTCGATCTTCATCGTCGACCTGCGCGCGGCCGTGGGCAAGGGCATCACGGTGCGGCCGATCGAGAACATGGTGAACCACGAGACCAACGAGCTCTTCATCGAGGACCTCGAGATTCCGGTGGAAGATCGCATCGGCGAGGAAGGCAAGGGCTTCAAGTACATCCTCGACGGCTTGAATGCCGAACGCACATTGATCGCGGCGGAATGCATCGGCGACGGGCGCTGGTTCGTCGAGAAGGCGTCGAAGTACGCGAGCGAGCGTGTCGTGTTCGACCGGCCGATCGGCAAGAACCAGGGCGTTCAATTCCCGATTGCCGAGGCGCACATCGAGGTGGAGGCCGCGGACCTCATGCGTTGGCGTGCGTGCGAGCTCTTCGATGCGGGCAAGCCGTGCGGCGCCGAAGCCAACATGGCCAAGTACCTCGCGGCGAAAGCGTCCTGGCAGGCGGGCGAGGCTTGCCTCCAGGTGCACGGGGGATTCGGATTCGCGGTGGAGTACGACGTGGAACGCAAGTTTCGCGAAACGCGGCTCTACCAGGTGGCGCCCATTTCCACGAACCTGATTCTTTCGTACGTGGCCGAGCACGTGCTGGGAATGCCGCGGTCGTTCTGAGGCTGGATCCCCGCCTTCGCGGGGATGACGAAGATCCCGGGGATGACGGAAAGCCCGGGGATGACGACAAGCATTCAGGAATGTGCAGGCTTTGTGGAAGTTGCGTTCGGCCTGCGTCGATCGCCTGCGTGGTCCTTACAATCGCCGCATGAAGAAGACCCTCGTCGTGGCGGCGCTCGTCGCCCTTTCACTCTCGCTCGCGGCCGAAGCGCAGCAGCGTCCTCGTGGTGCTGGTGGCGGTGGAGGTGGAGGTGGCCGACCGCCCGGAATGGAATCGGGTTCGCCCAGCGCCCGCCCTTCGCCGGCCATCACCGATCCGATGGCGGCCCTCGAACGCGAGCTGCCATCCCTGCGCCTCGATCTGCTGATCACGAAGGAGCAGGCCGCGCTTTGGGAATCGTTCGAACGTGGCGTGCGCGACGTCGCCGAGCTGGGACGCGCGCGCCAGAAGCACCAGACGGCGCCGCTCGAATCGGGGATGCCGCCGCCGCCCGCGCTGAACCTGGTTCGTGGCTGGGCCGATGACGACCGCAACCGGGCCGACGCGATGAACGAGCTCATCGGAAAACTCGACGCGCTGACGGTCGTGCTGACGGAGACCCAAAGAAAGGAGCTCGACCGGCGAGTGGTTCTCTCGCAGACCGAGCCCTTGAATGCGCCGGCGGGTCAGGACGACCGCAAGCGCAGGAGCAGCTATTGAACGTTCAGTCGAACGTCGGACCGTTGTAGGTCACGCCGCGGCGCGGGCGCAGCGCCAGCGCGAGGGCGAGGAGCACGAGGGCACCGACGGCAGCACCGATGAAGTGCACGCCCTGCGAGTAACCGTCGTACAAGCCGAGGTAGTCACCGCCGAAGTACGCGAGCAACGCGCCGACGAGGGCTGCGACGATGTAGCTGATCATAGCGCCCCCCGCCTGCCTCGCAGGAGGCCGAAGATCAACAGCACGATCATCGCGCCGATCACGGCGCCGATGAAGCCTGCGGATTGGCCCGCGGCGTAAAGGCCCATGGCCTGGCCGAGGAACGTGGCCACGACCGCGCCCACGATGCCGAGAATCGTTGTCAGGATGAAACCGCCGCCGTCGCGGCCGGGCATCAGGAATTTCGCCACGATGCCGACGACGAAGCCGATCAGGATGGCCCACAGGATGCTCATGGCATTCCCCTTCTGGTTGGATATTCGAGGATTCCAATGTGGGCCCTCCGGCGTTCCGGGGGTGCAGGACAGCGCCGATTAGGCTGTAGGACACCATCCGGTCCCCGAATTTCGCATTTCGTCGCAACGGGGTCGCGCGGCCGGATCGGGCTGCGTATCTTCGCTTCCTCGGACAACCTGAGGGAGTCAGAAGGAAATGAACACCCGACCTACGTTCCCGGCCCTGGCGATCGCGCTCGTCGCGGCTGCGTTCGCCGGCATGGCGCATTCCGCGGAGCCGAAGATCGATGCCGCACGCGGCAAGTACGTGATCGAGATCGCCGGATGCAACGATTGCCACACGCCGAACTTCGCCCCGAGCGGCGGCAAGACGCCGGAGAGCGAATGGCTCACGGGCGACGCCCTCGGCTGGCAGGGCCCGTGGGGCACGACGTACGCCTCGAACCTGCGCCTGTACATGCAGGACAAGTCCGAAGCGCAGTGGGTGAAAGCGGCGCGCAACCTGCAAGCCCGCCCGCCGATGCCGTGGTTCAACGTCGTACGCATGAGCGACGCGGACCTGAAATCGATCTACCGCTATGTGAAGTCGCTGCCGGTGAAGGGCTCGCCCGCACCCGCGTACGTTCCGCCCGGGATCGAAGCCAGCGGGCCTGTCGTGACCTTCCCCGCTCCGCCCGTGAAGTCCGCGCACCAGTAGGGTTGCATGAGCGCCCCGCAGGATGGACCTGCGGGGAATTCATTTTGCCGGCGTGAAGCGAGGCCCTAGACTGGCAGGATGCCCGGACTGATCGCGCTCGCCATCGCCATGGGAATCGGAAGGTTCGCCTTCACGCCCCTGCTGCCGATGATGCAGGAGGACGCTGCGCTCACCGTGGCCCAGGGTGGGTGGCTCGCCTCGTCGAACTATGTGGGTTACCTCGTGGGCGCGATCCTCGCGCTGCGCATGCGCTTTTCCGCATCGGCCGTGGTCCGGCTGGCACTCGTGCTCGTGGTGCTCACCACGGCGGCGATGGCGCTCACCGATTCGTTCACGGGCTGGGCCGTGCTGCGTTTCGTCGCGGGCGTGGCGAGCGCATGGGCGCTCGTGTTCGTGTCGTCGTGGGGCTTTTCGCGGCCCGAGATCGTGTTCACCGGCGTCGGCGCGGGAATCATGGCCACGGGATTCATCTGCCTCGTGCTGATGGCGGAGCACGTCTCGTCGGCGAATGGATGGCTGGTTCTCGGCGCCGTGTCCGCGATCGGCACCGGGATTGTCTGGCGGACGTTTTCCGCGCCGCACGCCGGCCCTTCCGCTTCCGCGCCCGCGACATTCACCTGGACGCCGCAAGCGGTGCGCCTGGTCGCCTGCTACGGCTGCTTCGGCTTCGGGTACATCGTCCCCGCGACGTTCCTGCCTGTGATGGCCAAGCAGGCGCTCGGTGACCCCGCGAAATTCGGCTGGTCATGGCCCATCTTCGGGCTCGCGGCGGCGGCGAGCACCCTGTTCGCGGGACCGCTGCGCAAGCGCTACGGCGATCGCAACGTGTGGATCGGGGCGCACCTCGTGATGGCCGTAGGCGTGGCACTCCCGTTGATGTCGGCCTCGCTCGCGTTCGTGCTCGCTTCCGCGCTCCTGGTGGGCGGCACGTTCATGGTCGCCACGATGGCCGGCATCCAGGAAGCACGGCGCGTGGCCGGTTCCGGCGCGCGCACGCTGATCGCGGGAACAACGACGGCCTTCGCGACGGGGCAGATCCTCGGTCCGGTCGTTGTCGGGACCTTCCACAGCATTCCGATTTCGCTTGCGACGGCGGTGCTGCTACTCGTCACGAGCGCTTACTTCCTCCGGAGGACCGCATGAAAGAACGCTTGCCGATGCTGGCCGATTCGCAGATGAACGACGTGCAGAAGAAGGCCGCGGCGGAGTTGATCGCAGGCCCGCGCAAGGCCGTGATCGGCCCGTTCATCGCGCTGATGCGCAGCCCCGAACTGATGGACCGCCTGCAGAAGGTCGGCGAGTACCTGCGCTTCGGCTCGACGGTGCCGCCGAAGCTGAACGAGTTCGCGATGTGCATCGTGGCGCGGCACGTGACGAACCAGTTCGAATGGGTCGTGCACTACCCGAATGCGCTGAAGGCGGGCGTGGCCCAGGCGACGCTCGATGCGATCGGCGACGGCCGCCAGCCTTCCGGCATGCCCGCGGACGAAGCGCTGGTGCATGACTTCGTGACGGAATTGCTGCGCACCCACGGCGTGTGCGATGCCACGTATGCGCGAACGGTCGAGGCGCTCGGCGAGCAGGGATTGCTCGACCTCATCGGCCTCGTGGGCTACTTCATCGCGATCTGCCTTGTCATGAACGTGGCACATACGCCGGCGCCGTCGAACGGCACCGCGGAGCTGGCGCCACTGCCGATGTAGGCGCAGCGGCGTATGCTTCGTGCATGGACGACATCCATCGCCTGATCCGGGCCATCGATTTCGCCGCCGCCAAGCACCGCAACCAGCGCCGCAAGGACGAGGAAGCCTCGCCCTACATCAACCACCCGATCGCCCTCACCCAGGTGCTCAAGGTGGAAGCCGGCGTTTCGGACATCGACGTGCTCGCGGCTGCGTTGCTGCACGACACGATCGAGGACACGGAAACCACCGCCGAGGAGTTGCAGCGCGAGTTCGGTCCGCGCATCGCGGGGATCGTCGCGGAGGTTTCGGACGACACGTCGCTGCCCAAGGTGGAGCGCAAACGCCTGCAAGTCGAACATGCCGCCACGCTTTCGCGCGAAGCGAAACTCGTGAAGCTCGCCGACAAGATCTGCAACCTGCGCGACATGCTCGACGCACCGCCGGCCAAGTGGGACCTCGCGCGGCGGAAGGAGTACTTCGAGTGGGCGAAGGAAGTGGTCGACAACCTTCGCGGCACGCACCCGCGCCTCGAGGCACTCTTCGACCTGGCCTACGCGGGCAAGCCGTAGAGCGCGGCTAGATCCGCCCCATCAAGAGCAGGACGATGAGGACCACGACGACGAGACCCATCGCGCCGCTCGGGCCGTAGCCCCATTTGCGGCTGTGTGGCCATGCCGGAACGGCGCCAACGAGAAGCAGGACGAGGATGATCAGGACCAGTAGGCTGGTGCTCATGGGGATTTCTCCGTGTGTCGGTTGCCGCCTGCCCGACGGTGCCGGGAGCGCGAGGCTAGTCTCGCAGGGCGCTTGCCGCTCCGATGTAGGCGGTTGCCGGCGTGCCGCGTAGGAGCGCACCCAACGGGCGCTGCCGGGCTACTCGACGGTGACGGACTTGGCCAGGTTGCGCGGCTTGTCGACGTCGGTGCCGCGCTTCAGGGCGGTGTGATACGCGAGAAGCTGCACCGGGATCGTGTGGATGATCGGCGAGAGCACGCCGGAGTAGCGCGGCGTACGGATCACGTGCACGCCCTCGCTTTCGGTAAAGTGGCTGTCGAGGTCCGCGAAGACGTAGAGCTCGCCGCCGCGTGCGCGCACTTCCTGCATGTTGGACTTCACTTTCTCCAGCAGCACGTCGTTGGGCGCGATCACCACCACGGGCATGTTGGCGTCCACGAGAGCGAGCGGACCATGCTTGAGTTCCCCCGCCGGATACGCCTCGGCGTGGATGTACGAAATCTCCTTCAACTTCAGCGCACCTTCGAGGGCCACGGGGTAGTGCAAACCGCGGCCGAGGAAGAGCGCGTGTTCCTTGCCTGCGAAACGTTCGGCCCAGGCCTGCACCTGCGGCTCGAGGTTCAGCGCGAACTGGATCGAGCCTGGGACGAAGCGCAGTTGCTCGATCGCTTCGGCTTCCTTCTTCGCGTCCAATCTTCCACGGGCTTTCGCGAGCGAGAGGGCGAGGGTGTAGAGCGAGGCGAGCTGCGTCGTGAAGGCCTTCGTCGAGGCCACGCCGATTTCGGCACCGGCGCGCGTGTAGAACACGAGGCGTGAGGCGCGCGGGATCGCGCTTTCCCTCACGTTGCAGATCGAGAGCGTCTTGTCGTGCCCGAGTTCCTTGGCGCGCTTGAGGGCCTCCATCGTGTCGAGCGTTTCGCCCGACTGCGAAATCGTGACGACGAGCTGGCGGGGATTCGGAATGGATTCGCGATAGCGGTATTCGTGGCCCAGCTCGACGTCGGTGCGCAGGCCCGCGACGCTTTCGATCCAGTACTTCGCCACGAGGCCGGCGTAGTAGCTCGTGCCCGAAGCAAGGATCAGGGCGGAATCCACGCCCTTGAAGATTTCCGTCGCACCGTCGCCGAAGAGGAGATCGACGTCCACGCCGTTGTCGATCACGCCCTCGATCGTGTCGGCCACGGCGCGCGGCTGCTCGTGGATCTCCTTCTGCATGTAGTGCTGGTACGGCCCGAGGTCGATCGCGTCCGCGGAAAGCTTCGAAACATGGATCTTTCGTTCGACCTTGCGGCGGTCCTTGTCGACCACTTCCACGCTGTTGCGGTGGATGGCGACGCAGTCCCCATCCTCGAGATACAGCACGCGCTTGGTTTCGGCGATGACGGCGGAGACGTCGGACGCAAGGTAGTTCTCGCCCTCGCCCAGGCCCACGACGAGCGGGCAGCCCATGCGCGCGCCGGCGATGGTCTCGGGTTCGGAGAGCGCGACCACACCGATCGCATACGCACCGTGCAAATCGGCAGCGGCTTTCTGGGTCGCCTCGAAGAGCTTGCCGCACGCCTTGTAGTAGTGATGGATCAGGTGGGCGATGACTTCCGTGTCCGTCTGCGAGTGGAACACATACCCCAAAGCCGCGAGTCGCGAGCGCTGCGCCTCGTGATTCTCAATGATGCCGTTGTGGACGACGGCGATCTCGTCCGAGGAAACGTGCGGATGTGCGTTGGGTTCCGTGACACCGCCATGCGTAGCCCAGCGCGTATGGGCGATGCCGAGGATGCCCTGGAGGTTCTCCCGCAAGACCGCATTCTCCATCTCGACCACGCGGCCAACCCGCCGGACGCGCTTGATGCCGCCGTTGAGGACTGCGATGCCCGCGGAGTCATACCCGCGGTATTCGAGACGTTTGAGGCCTTCGGTCAACATCGGGACGATGTTGCGGTCGGCGATGGCTGCGACGATTCCACACATGGTTCTATTTTCTCATGGAGCGCCATACAAGACGTACGGGGCCCAATGGCGGGGGGAGGACCACGGCCCTTTCGACCGCGCGAGTTCCAGCTTAGTTTCACGCAGCGCTTCCGCGGGAGCGCGGCCCGCCTTCAAGCGCTTGTAGAAACGCGGCATGAACTCGGCGGCGCTGGAGTCGGCGACGCTCCACAGCGTCAGGACAACGGCGCGGGTTCCCGCGGTGAGGAAGGCACTGGGCAGGCCCACGACGCCCTCGCCGGCGACGAGGCGGCCGAGGCCCGTGTCGCAAGCCGAGAGCACGACGAGATCGCTGTCCAGTCGATACGTCGGCCACTCCGCGGCGGTGATGATGCCGTCGCCGCCCGTGGTTCCCGCGCCCGCCAGGACCACGCCTGAAAGGCTGGTGCCCCGATCCGAGAGGAACGCGTGCGTGGCGAAGTGGACGTAGCGGTAACGGCGAAGCTCTCCCGCCGTATCGAGCGTGCGAAAGCGTTCCTCGGTCGCCTGCGCGCCAATCAGGACGCGCGAGACGGGGAACAGTTCTCCGATGGCATTTACCTCGGCTTCCGCCTCGGGAAGATCCCGCCACGGGCTCGACTTCCCGAAGTTGGAGACACCGACGCCAAGGAAGTCCCAGCGCGGGCCGGTGGTCACGCGCGCGGGCATGATCGCAAGTGACGATAGCGAGGGCGTGTAGACAACGTTCTTCGTCTCGAGGACCAACTGCTTCCCGATGCGCAGGGCTTCGAAGGGAAGGAAGGCGAGGGGGCCGTCGGGGGAGATGATCCAGGTCTTGGCGTTGCCGATATCCGGAGTGAGCGGATCGAGCAGACGGGCGGACAGCTTCTTGCCGATGGCGTCGAGGTCGGTGAGGCGCGTGGCGCCCTGCGGCTGCGAGAGACTCCAGCGAATGCTTCCATCCGGAAAAATCCACATCCGTTCCGACGCGGGATCGGGCGAGGTCGTCGCGCGGCGGAAGGCTTCCACCAGGTCGGCGAGGCCGGCGATGGTGCCGAGATCGCGCGCCGTGACCTTCGCCTGGTTGTTCGAGGTGATGGCGGTGACGCGATCGCCCGAGACGATGAAGTCGACGAACGCGGTGCCGGGCATCAGGACGCGCTTCAGCGTGGCGCGTACGTCCACGGCAGGCCGGCGCATGGTCGGACCGATCGCCTTGCGAAGGTCTTCTTCGGCTTTCGTGCGATCCGCGACGGCCTTCATGTACGGAGCAGAGCCGATATCGACCGCGGCCACGCGTTCATCAGCCCGCGCGAACCGGATGCGAGCCGCCTTCACGGTTGGATTGTCGGCTTGCGGGCGCGCAAGCGTTTCGGCGAGGGAGCGCGCCTTGGTCAACTCGGCGATCTCAAGCGCACGCGTCGGGTCTCGCACTGCGAGGAGGCGAACGTATGTTCGATAGCCCGCCATGTTGGGGCGGTCCCGCACACCCTGAACGAGGCGGCCGCGATTGGCAGTGCTGGTCGCCACGCCCTCGCGAAGCAGGCGTTCATTGATCTCCACGAATTCGGCCAAGAGCGCTTCGGCACGATCGGCCTTGCCGGATGTGGCGAGCATGTTCGCCAGCATCGCCATCGACTCGAGCGCCAGGGCATGTCCTTCGCCAAATCGCGTGCGGCAGCTTCGGAATACTGTTTCGATGGCTTCGACGGCCCGATCGGTGTTGCCGAGTTCGAACTGGGCCTGGGACCACGAAGCCGCGATCGACAACTGGCGCGCGGTGGCTCTCGAGGCCTCGGTTGGGTCCGGCATGCCGGCGCCCAAGTGGGATTCAAGAGTCTCCAATGCACGTCGCGCGTCGCTGGACGCCAGGTACGAATTAGCCTTGATCAGCAAGAGCCCCTGCTCCACCGCCGAAACACGATTCGTGCCGCCCGGCAGTTTCGAGAGCGCCTGATCGACGACGACAAGTGCCTCTTGGGGACGATCGAGCTTCACAAGCATGTCGGCAGTGTTGAAGGCGGCACTGACCGTGCTGGCATGCGCGTCGCCGAACAAGCGACGCCTTGCCGCGTAGACCTCGGAAAACAGCGGGAGCGCCTCGTCCGCACGCCCGAGGCGGTCGTAGATGACGCCGAGAAGCGTGCGGATACGCAAGGTCTGAACGTGGTCGGAACCGAGCTTTTCGACGAACACGGGGAGCGAAGCGGACACGAGGCGAAATGCCGCTTCGATATCGCCCGCATCGACGAGGGCGATGCCGAGATCGTGCAACGCGGTGAGTGTTGCGGGGTCGGACTCGCCGAAGTCTTTCAATCGCGCTCGGTAGACATCGGTCTGCAGGCTCACGACGCGCTCGAAGTCGCCACGCAACTGCAGTACGGACGAGAGGTTCGCTTTCGCCCGAAGCGTCTCGTCGCTTGTGGGCCCCGTGCGGGTTTCCTGCAACTGGATGACACGCTCGTACGCGGCTACGGCTTCATCGAGGCGCCCGAGGGCCTGCAGCGCAACGGCGAGCGTGTTCTGGCTGGAGACCGTGTCGGGATGAAGGTCGCCGAGGATGCGGACGCGCCCCTCGTGCGCGCGCCGCGCCAGCTCGTACATTTCCACCGGCTTGCCCAGGAAGTACAGGGTCTGCGCCTGGAGTTGCATCGCAGTGAGCGCCTCGAGGCGACCCGGGCTTGACGCGAATGACTCGGCCGACTTTCGGGACAGCGCGAGCGCTTCGTCGAGCTGCCTCGTCGCAATCAGGCGGCGCGCCAGATGCAGATCACACGAAGAGACGCGCATTGAAGATGGGCTCGGTACGCTGCGCTGAATTTCGCATGCGAGGCGCGCAGACTCCACCGCTGCCGGGAAGTCCCTGCGCTCCACGGCTTTTTCCATCTCGGCCAGCGCGCCTTCGGCCCTGCGCAGGTTGGCGATTCGCTCCGCGAATGCCCGCTGCTCTTCAGGGGTCAGCGTGGCCGTACGGACCGACGTTCCCGAGGCGTCGCACTTGTCGCCCGATACGCGAAGGCGTTTTTGCCCTTCGCCGATCTGCTCCGACTCAAAGGCGAAGACGGCGTCGTCGACCTTGACCTTCGCGTCGGTGCGAAAGATGGCGCCACCCAACTCGACAGCAGAAACGTTGCCTTCTCGGAACTCGACCATTGTCGAGGTTGCGTGAAGGAACGCCGGACAAGCCTCGCCGATGCGGGTCCAGGCCACGCTCGCGCGTTCCTGCGCGCTCGCTGCGGCGCAAGCAACGAGTGCCGCGATGAATGCGCACCCCGTCCTTCGGAAGGCTAGTGGTATAAAGAACGCGCCCATAGAGGGAGAAAGGGAGACCAGGGATGGCCACCAAGAAGAAGGTTACCAAACGCAAGGCGACGAAGGCAGTTGGGCGCAAGCCCGCACGGGCCGTGGTTCGCAGGACCGTGGTGGTAAAGGCCGGGACGAAGCGCTTCCACATCCGGATCAGGATCGGGAAGGGCGGCCAGAAAAAGGTCATGTCCCTCACGAACAGCGAGAGCCCGATCGAACCGGATCCGACCGGAATTACGGTGCCGGACGGTACCAAGGAGATCGTTCTCTGCGTCGTGATCGGGGACGGCGGCAAGAAGGGCAGCGGCAAGAAGAAGGGGGCTAAGACGCCCGCGATGCTCGTGGCGAGCGAAAGTCCGATCGAACCGGACCCGACAGGCTGAGCAGCGCTAGCGCGCCGCGCTGGACACCATCCGGACCGCGGCGCGCTCGAGTCCACGCGACTTGAGCCACGTGGCGTAGAGGATCTTCTCGGAGGCCGAGGCATCCTCGGTGGGCTTGGCGGGATAGGTCCCCGCCTCGACCACGGTGAATTCGGTCCAGTCGGTCGGGGTGGTTCCGCCGAGGGCCGGCAGAATTCCCCAGACGTACTTGCTGCCCACCTGGAGGCTGACCTCCGGCGGCAGGACCAGCTTTCCATTCCGGGCTTCGGCCCGATGCACCAGCGCCCCGGCATCCGTCGAAAGCTCGAATCGCCAGGTCCCCGGCTGCTGCACCCACGTGAACTCGCGCCAATCCCCGGCGACGACGACGCCCTCGGGAGCCAGCACGCGCATGTTGCCGTGGGCGCGCATCACCATCGAACCCTGGACGAGCTCCGACCCCCCCGCCTTGATGGTGCGGTAGGCACCGTCGAGCTGCTTCGGGGCGACGGGCTTGCCGTTCGCCATGACGGACTTGTTGCCGACGAGGACTTCCGCCGGGCCGTCCACGAGATAGAGCTGGGAATCCTCGGAAACGAAGAATCCCGCACGGGCATCGGAACTGAGGCGCACCCGGTCGCCGGCACGCAGCGTATCGAGGGCGCGAAGGGGGGCCGAATTGGCGCGGATCGCATTGCCGCGGACTTCGGTGACGAGGGCCTGGGCCAGGACATCCGAGGAGGCCGCCCAAAGGACGACGACGAAGCCCAGCACATGGAGCCAGGAGATCGGGTTGGTGCTCGTGTCGCTGTGCGTCTGGGACATGGCAACTCCGGGAGAAAAGCTCTCCCCGGTTGGGGGAACCGGGGAGAGGCAAGGTACAGGCGTCATGCTCTTGGCCTCACGTCGCCTGAAACGGGCTGCGGGAGAGGAGAGGGACCCGACAACCTGAGTGAATCCTGCGCCGGCCCGGGCCGGCGCGCGTCCAGAAACTGCACACCGGACCTGCTGAATATCGGACAGGAAAGCCGCATCCAGCTACCGCCAGCCCCAACCCTCCACCGCCTCGTGCCCGTCGATCAGGAGCGTTCCCTGGGCTTCCAGGGGGGCCTCCGGGACCTTCTCCCGGGCGGGGCCGGCGACCATCACGCGCACCCCCTTCTTCTTGGCCTGGTCCTGCAGGCGGGCCGCCACGTTGGCCGCGTCGCCGATGGCGGTGTAGTTGAACCGGTCGCGCGCGCCGACGTGGCCCACCACCGCCTCGCCGTAGGCCACGCCGGCCACCATGGTGAGCAGGGGCTTACCCTCGCGGGCCAACTCGGCGTTCAGGCGGTCCAGTCCCCGGAACATGTCCTCGACGGCCGCCCAGGCTTTCCGCATGGGTTCGGGCAGCGGCTTGGGGGCGCCGAAGACGGCCATGACCCCATCGCCCCGGATGTTGTCGAGCATGCCGTCGTGGCGGTGGATGGCCGTGCCGATCGCCTGGTGGAAGCGATTCAGTAGCGTCATCGCATCCTCGGGCGTGGTTTGCGCCGTCATGGCGGTGGAGCCGCGCAGGTCCGCGAAGATGAACGCGAGCGAGCGGCGTTCCCCCAGGTGCCCCGGGCGGATCTCGCCTTTCAGGATGCCGCGCAACACCGCGGGGCTCACGAAGCCGGCGAATTCGGTGCGCAGGCGGTCGCGTTCGCGGCGGGCGTTCCAGGCGTCATGGGCCGTGCGCACCGCCCAGGCGAGGGCCAGGGTCGCGAGGGCGGCCCCGATGTCGAGCACATGGCCGTGATGCAGGGCGAAGGTCGCGCCGGCGATGAGCGCCGCGGCCGCGATGCCGCCCGTGATCAGGGCCAGGCGCCAGTTGGCCATCAGGAAGAGCAAGGCGGCCAATGAAACCAGGATGATCTTGAAGGGCTTGCCCACCTCCTCGGGCGGGTTGCCGTGCATCGCGGTGCGCAATGCGGAGGCGTGCACCACGACGCCGGGCGCGTCGTACTTCGTGGTCTCCCAGCCGGCGAGGTTCACGGGCACGGCGATGCGATCGGAGAAGCGCTGCGTCTCGCCGATCAGCACGATCCTGCCCTTGAAGAGCTTCTCGAGGTACTGCGCGTCGTTGCTCTTCAGGACTTCGATCATCGGCACGTAGCGGAAGGGCTGGCCGAGCGCGTAGTCGATGAAGCCGTCGCGGCAGCCCTTCTTCTGCACGGCGCGGCAGAGGCGCCCCACGAGGGTCGGGAAGGTTCCATCCTCGGTCGGAATGGCGAGCGAGAAACGGCGCACGGTGCCATCGGCGTCCCGGGCGAAGAGGGCGATGCCGAGGCGCTCTTCCTGCAGCACGGCGAGGAAGGGCAGGTGGATGTTGCGGGCCGCGTTGTTGCGCGAGTCGATCGTGAGCGCCACGACGAAGGGACCGTTTTCGCGGGCGCTCACCAGGCCGGCCATGAGCAGGCGATCGAGGCCGGGGCGCATGTTGTCGAACGAGCGGTCGGGCAGCGTCACGTCGAGGCCGATGGCGGCGGGCTTCGCGGCGGCGATCTTCGCGAGCGTGCGGCCGAGGGGCTCGTGCCACAGGCCCAGCGGCTCGGGGATTTCCTTGAAGGTCCGGTCGTCCACGCCGACCACGATGATGTCGTCGGGCGCGGGTTTCGGCTCGAATTTGCGCAGGAAAGAGAACTGCGCGTCGAGGAGGGAGAGGTCGATGCGCTCGGCGATGGGCGTCCATGCGAAGAGCAGGCCCAGCAACGCGAGGGCGGCGACGGCGTAGATGCGCATCGCGGGCAGTTTAGACGCCCCCTCCCGTGGGTGCTAGACTTTCACCCGTTACTGCCGGTCCAAAGAACAAGCCATGCAAGGCGACGCGCCGAGTCCTGCCCAACTTTCCGCCATCCCGGATGCCTTCGTGAAGAAGCTCGCATCCCTTGGGCGCTTGCGTACCTATCCGAAGAACACGGTCTTCATCACCGAGGGCGACCAGAGCGATTCCGTGTTCGTCGTCATCTCGGGGAAGGTGAAGGTCTTCGTGGCGGATACCGAAGGCCACGAGATGATCCTCGATACCCATGGCCCGGGCGAGTACGTCGGCGAGATGGCGATGGACGGCAATCCCCGCTCCGCTTCGTGCATGACGCTGGAGCCGACCACATTCTCGGTCGTGGCGCGCGATCCGATCCGCGACGCGATCCGCGAGAATCCCGATTTCGCGCTCGACATGATCGCCAAGGTGATCGACCGCGCGCGCCTGGCCACGGACAACGTGAAGCACCTGGCGCTGCTCGACGTCTATGGGCGCGTGGCGCGGTTGCTGCTCAACATGGCGGTGGAACAACCGGATGGCAAGCTCGTCATCCCCGAGAAGCTCACCCAGCAGGAGATCGCCGAGCGTGTCGGCGCTTCGCGCGACATGGTGAGCCGCATCTTCCGGGACCTCTCGCAGGGCGGATACATTTCCGTCGAGAACCGGATCATCACCATCAACAAGAAGCCGCCCGCCCGCTGGTAAGTAATTGGGGTCTGACCCCAATTATTTTTTCTTCGTGGGTCGCTGCCAGCCCGGCTTCGAGACCTGCTTCTTTTCGGTGAGGGTGAGGCCGCCGGGCGGGACGTCCTTGGTGATGGTGGCTCCGGCGGCGATCGTGGCGCCCTTACCGACCGTGACGGGAGCGACGAGCTGCACGTCGGAACCGATGTGCACATCATCCTCGATCACCGTGCGGTGCTTGTTCGCGCCATCGTAGTTGCAGGTGATGGTCCCGGCGCCGATGTTCACGTTGGCGCCCACGGTCGAATCCCCGACGTACGCGAGGTGGTTGGCCTTGGAGCCGGCGCCGATTTCGCTCGCCTTCACCTCGACGAAGTTGCCGATGTGCACGCCATCGGCGAGCTTCGTGCCGGGGCGCGTGCGGGCATAGGGGCCGAGGCGGGCGTTGCTCCCGGTCTGCGTGCCCTCGAGGTGCGAGAACGGCAGCACCTCGGTTCCCGCGCCGAGTGTCACGTCGCGCAGGATGCAGTTCGCACCGATTCGCACGCCGTCACCGAGTGACACGCGACCTTCGAAGATGCAGTTCACGTCGATGGAGACATCGCGCCCGCACGTGAGCTCGCCGCGCACATCGATGCGCGCGGGATCCGCCAAGGTGACGCCGGCATCGAGGAGCTTGCGGGCCTGGTTCATCTGGAAAGCGCGTTCGAGGATTGCGAGCTCGGCCTTGCTGTTCGCCCCGAGGCTCTCGTGCGCCGAAACCGGATGGCGCACCTCGATCGGCGTTGCATCGGCGGCCGCAGCGGCGACGATGTCGGTGAGATAGTACTCGCCCTGGGCGTTGTCGTTGCCCAGCGCGGCGAGCCATCCCGCGAGCTTGGCTGCGGGGGCGGCCATGATGCCCACGTTGATCTCGCGGACGGCGCGCTCGGCTTCCGTCGCGTCCTTTTCCTCGACGATGCGCGAGACCCGGCCGGTGGCGTTCCGCACGATGCGCCCGTAGCCCTTCGGCTCGGCGACTTCCTGCGTGAGGATGGCGAGGTGGCCCTGCGCGGCGGCATCGGCAAGCGAACGCAGCGTCCCTGAAGCGATGAGTGGCATGTCGCCGTAGAGGATGAGCACGGTGCCTTGCGCGTCGAGGTGCGGCAGTGCCTGTTGGACGGCGTGCCCCGTGCCCAGCTGCTGCTCCTGGCGCACCCACGCGATCCGCGGATCGGCCATGCGCTCGATCACCGTGTCGGCGCCATGGCCAATGACGACCGCGAGCTTCGTCGGCGAGAGCAGCCGGGCGGTCTCGACGACCTGGGCCAGCATCGGCCGGCCGCCGAGGGGATGGAGGACCTTTGGGAGGTCCGATCGCATGCGCTTGCCCTGGCCCGCGGCCAGGATCACGACTTGGAGGGTCACGCCCCCAGCTTACTTCAGCTTGCGCAGCTTGCTGATGGCGGCGAGTTGCGCCATGGCCTGGGCGAGCTCGACCTGGGCGAGCGCCACGTCCATCGCACCCGTGCGATTCACGATCGCTTCCTCGGCGCGGCGCTTGGCTTCGAGGGCCTTGGCTTCGTCGAGGTCGTGGGCGCGCACCGAGGTGTCCGCGAGGACGGTCACGACGTCGGGCTGCACTTCCATCATGCCGCCCGAGACGTAGATGACCTCTTCCTCGCCGGAGGCCTGCTTGATGCGGATCGTGCCCGGCTTGATGCGCGTGATGAGCGGAACGTGCTCGGGCAGGATGCCGAGCTCGCCCGCCTCGCCCGGAGCGATGACCATTTCGGCCTCGCCCGAGTAGATGGCCTGCTCGGCGCTGACGATATCGACGTGGAGGGTCTTGGCCATTGTTGCTTACAGCGTCTTGGCTTTTTCGAACGCTTCTTCGATCGGGCCGACCATGTAGAAGGCCTGCTCGGGGAGGCTGTCGCACTCGCCGTTCACGATCATGTTGAAGCCCTTGATCGTGTCGCGCAGCGTGACGTACTTGCCGGGCGAGCCGGTGAACACTTCGGCGACGTGGAACGGCTGCGACAGGAAGCGCTGGATCTTGCGCGCGCGACCGACCGCGAGCTTGTCCTCGGGCGACAGTTCGTCCATGCCCAGGATCGCGATGATGTCGCGCAGTTCCTTGTAGCGCTGCAGCACCGCTTGAACGGCACGCGTGGTGTTGTAGTGCTCTTCGCCGATCACGTGCGGGTCGACCTGGCGCGAGTTCGAATCGAGCGGATCCACGGCGGGGTAGATGCCGAGCGAGGCGATGTCGCGCGAGAGCACGACGGTGGCGTCCAAGTGGCCGAACGTCGTTGCCGGCGACGGGTCCGTCAAGTCATCCGCGGGCACGTACACCGCTTGAATGGACGTGATCGAGCCTTTCTTGGTCGACGTGATGCGCTCCTGCAGGCGGCCCATTTCCTCGGCCAGCGTCGGCTGGTAGCCCACGGCGGAAGGCATGCGGCCCAGCAGCGCGGACACTTCCGTGCCGGCGAGCGTGAAGCGGTAGATGTTGTCGACGAAGAACAGGATGTCGCGGCCTTCGTCGCGGAAACGCTCGGCCATCGTGAGGCCCGTGAGCGCCACGCGCAGGCGGTTGCCCGGGGGCTCGTTCATCTGGCCGAACACCATCGCCACTTTCGAGTCCTCGAGCTTCTCCTGGACGATGACCTTCGCGTCCGACATCTCGTGGTAGAAGTCGTTGCCCTCGCGGGTGCGCTCACCCACGCCGGCGAACACCGACAAGCCCGAGTGCTGCTTGGCGATGTTGTTGATGAGCTCCAGCATGTTCACGGTCTTGCCGACGCCGGCGCCGCCGAACAGGCCGACCTTGCCGCCCTTGGCAAACGGCGCCACGAGGTCGATCACCTTGATGCCCGTCTCGAGCAGCTCCACCGAGGGCGAGAGCTGGTCGAACTTCGGCGCGGCGGCGTGGATCGAGCGGTATTCGTCGGCCTTCACCGGGCCGCGCTCGTCGATCGGGCGGCCCAGCACGTCCATCACGCGGCCGAGCGTGGCGGGGCCCACCGGCACGGAGATGGGCTTGCCGGTGTTCTTCACCTTCATGCCGCGGCGCAGGCCGTCGGAGGAGCCCATCGCGATCGTGCGCACGACGCCGTCGCCGAGCTGCTGCTCGACTTCGAACGTGAGGCCCTTCTCGGCGAAGGAGTTGCCTTCCTCGACGAGGGTCAGGGCGTCGTACACCTTCGGCATGCCTTCGCGCGCGAACTGGATGTCGATCACCGCCCCGATGCACTGGACGATGCGGCCTTCGGTCATTTGGGTGCTCATGGTGTGTTCCCGGTAGTGAATGCTTGAATGCGTTTAGACGGCGGCGGCGCCGGCGACGATCTCGGAGAGTTCCTTGGTGATCGCGGCCTGGCGGCTCTTGTTGTAGACGAGCGTGAGGTCGTCGATCACCGACGACGCGTTGTCGCTCGCGGACTTCATCGCGACCATGCGCGCCGACTGCTCGCTGGAGATGTTCTCCGCGACCGACTGGTAGATGATCTGTTCGATGTAGCGGGACAGCAGCTGGTCCAGCACCGCGCGCGCGTCCGGCTCGTAGAC
This sequence comes from Betaproteobacteria bacterium GR16-43, assembly GCA_001953215.1. Classification (GTDB taxonomy): domain Bacteria; phylum Pseudomonadota; class Gammaproteobacteria; order Burkholderiales; family Usitatibacteraceae; genus Usitatibacter. The sequence continues at coordinate 1,048,523 of CP019169.1, read as the reverse complement.
GTAGTCCCAGTTCTGGCGGGCGGCGCGCGAATCCTTCGTGAGGCGCTCGGCCGGCAGCGGCAGCAGCTGCTCGATCACCGGCTCCTGCTTCATCGTGTTGATGAAGCGCGTGTAGACGATGTAGAGCGCGCCGATCTTGCCCTCGCTGAACGCGTCGATCTGCATCTTGAGGGGGCCGATCAGCGTGTCGAGGTGCGGCCGGTCGCCCATGCTGATGGCGTGGGAAACGATATGCGCGCCCGTGCGCTGCAGGAATCCGAAGCCCTTGTTGCCGAGCGCGGTGTACTGGATCTTGCGCCCCTCGGCCTGCCACTCCTTGGTCTTCGCGAACACGAGGCGCAGCACGTTCGTGTTCAAGCCGCCGCACAAGCCCTTGTCGGAGGTGACCACGATGACGCCGATATCCTTCACCTCGCCGCGCTTCACGAGGAACGGGTGGCGGTACTCGGGATTCGCGTGCGCAAGGTGGGCGACGATGTTCCGGATCTTGTCGCCGTACGGGCGCGCGTGGCGCATGCGTTCCTGCGCCTTCCTCATCTTGGAGGCCGCGACCATCTCCATGGCCTTGGTGATCTTGCGCGTGTTCTGCACGCTCTTGATCTTGGTGCGGATTTCTCTGGAGCCAGCCATATCAGTCCTTGGCGTTCACCCTCTCCCGTGGGAGAGGGCCGGGGAGAGGGTCAGTACGTCCCGTTCTTCTTGAAGTCCTTGATCGCTTCGTGCAGCTTCGCCTCGTCGTCCTTCGACAGGTCTTTCGTGGACTCGATGCGGTCGATGAGATCGGCGTACTTGCCCTTCACGTAGTCGCGCATCGCCTTTTCCGCGGCGAGGGCCTTCTTCACTTCGACGTCGTCGTAGTAGCCGTTGTTCACCGCGAAGAGCACGAGCGCCATTTCCCAGACCTGCAGCGGCTGGTACTGGGGCTGCTTCATGAGCTCGGTCACCATGCGGCCGCGTTCGAGCTGCTTCCTCGTGGCTTCGTCGAGGTCGGAGGCGAACTGCGCGAACGCCGCCAGCTCGCGGTACTGCGCGAGCGCGAGGCGCACGCCGCCACCCAGCTTCTTGATGATCTTCGTCTGCGCCGCGCCACCCACGCGCGACACGGAGATGCCCGCGTTGATGGCGGGGCGGATGCCGGCGTTGAAGAGGTCGGTCTCCAGGAAGATCTGGCCGTCGGTGATCGAGATCACGTTGGTCGGCACGAACGCGGACACGTCGCCGGCCTGCGTCTCGATGACGGGCAGCGCGGTGAGCGAGCCGGTCTTGCCTTTCACGGCGCCCTTGGTGAAGTCCTCCACGTACTTCTCGTTCACGCGTGCGGCGCGCTCGAGCAGGCGGGAGTGGAGATAGAACACGTCGCCGGGATAGGCTTCGCGGCCCGGGGGGCGGCGCAGCAGCAGCGAGATCTGGCGATAGGCCCAGGCCTGCTTGGTCAAGTCGTCATAGATGATCAGCGCGTCCTGGCCGCGGTCGCGGAAGTACTCGCCCATCGTGCAACCCGAGTACGGCGCGATGTATTGCATCGCGGCGGGGTCGGAGGCGGAGGCGGCGACGACGATCGTGTACGCCATGGCGCCGGACTCTTCGAGCTTGCGGACCACGTTCGCGATCGTCGAGGCCTTCTGGCCGACGGCGACGTAGATGCAGAAAAGATCCTTGCCCTTCTGGTTGATGATCGCGTCGACGGCGACGGCGGTCTTGCCCGTCTGGCGGTCGCCGATGATCAGCTCGCGCTGGCCGCGGCCGACCGGGACCATCGCGTCGATCGACTTCAGGCCCGTCTGCACCGGCTGCGAAACCGATTTGCGTGCGATCACGCCCGGGGCGACCTTCTCGATCGGCTCCGTCATCTTGGCGTTGACCGGGCCCTTGCCGTCGATCGGCTGGCCCAGCGAATTCACGACGCGGCCGATCAGCTCGGGGCCCACCGGCACTTCCAGGATGCGGCCCGTGGCCTTCACGGTGTCGCCCTCGGAGATGTGCTCGTAGGCGCCCAGCACGACGGCGCCGACGGAGTCGCGCTCCAGGTTCAGCGCGAGGCCGAACGTGTTGCCGGGGAATTCGAGCATCTCGCCCTGCATCACGTCGGCCAGGCCGTGGACGCGGCAAATGCCGTCGGTCACGGAGATCACGGTACCTTCGGTGCGCTTTTCGGCGGCGACCTGGAGGTTCTGGATCTTCGACTTGATCAGTTCGCTGATTTCGGACGGGTTGATCTGCATTGCTGTTCCTTTAGCGGGCGAGCGCCGCGGCCATGTGGTCCAGGGCGTCGCGCACGGAGGCGTGGATGACTTGGTCGCCGACCTGCACGCGGGCGCCGCCGAGCAACTCGGGGTCCACGGCATGTTCGGCTTCGACCTTGCGGCCGTACTGCTTTTCGAGGGCGCCGACGATCGAGGCGCGCTGCGCTTCGTCCATCGGCTGGGCGCTGGTGATCTTCGCGTGCACCACGCGCTCGCTCTCGTGCTTCAGCTCTTCGAAGAGCATCGAGATCGAGGGCAGCAGCACTTCGCGATGATTGTCGAGCAGCATGCCGACGAGGCGCTTCACTTCCTCGTCGAGCTTGTCCCCGCCCACGCCGAAGAAGAGCTCGCGCTTCTGCGAGACCGACACCTTCGGGTTGGTGAGCACGGAGCGCATGGTCTCGTCGCTGGCGATGGCCGCGGCGAGCGCGAGACCGTCGGCGACGCCGCCGAGGGCCTTGCGTTCGAACGCCGCCTTGAACGAGGCCTCGGCGTAGGGACGCGCGACGGTGACGAGTTCGGCCATGGTTAGAGCTGCGCCTTCAGCTGGTTCAGCATGTCGGCGTGGGCCTTGGCGTCCACCTCGCGGCGCAGGATCTTCTCCGCGCCGGCGACGGCGAGCGCGGCGACCTGCTCGCGCAGCTGCTGCTTGGCCGACTGCACTTCCTGCTGGATCGAGGCGTTCGCGGCAGCGACGATGCGATCGCCCTCCACCTTGGCCGAGCCCTTGGACTCTTCGATGCGTGTGGAGGCCGTTTTCTCGGCATTCGCGACAATTTCCTGCGCCCGCGCCTTGGCGTCGGCGAGGATCTTGTCGGCTTCCGTCTTCGCTTCGACGAGCGAGTTGCGGCCCTTCTCGGCTTCGGCCAGGCCTTCGGTGATGTTCTTCTGGCGGGCTTCGATGGCCTGCAACAGCGGCGGCCACACGAACTTGACCGTAAACCAGATGAACAGGCCAAAGGCCAACGCCTGGGCGATCAACGTGAAGTTCAGATTCATGGCGCTAGCTCCCTTGCGGGATCCGTTTGTTTAGCGGAAGCCGACCGTGAGCGGGTTGGCGAACGCGAAGAACATCGCGAGGCCGACACCGATGATGAACGACGCGTCGATCAGGCCGAGCAGCAGGAACACCTTGGCCTGGAGGGCCGGCATCAGTTCCGGCTGGCGGGCGGCGCCTTCGAGGAAGCGCGAGCACATGATGCCAACGCCGATGCACGCGCCGAGCGCGCCCAGGCCGATCATCAGGCCGATGCCGATCGAGGTGTACGCCTGGATCTGGGCCAGCAATGCGAGTTTGTCCATGGTTTTTCCTTTGACGTGAAAGTTGGTGCGGGTAGGGAAAGGGTCAGTGGCTCTCGTGCGCCATCGCGATGTACACGATGGTGAGCATCATGAAGATGTAGGCCTGCAGCGCGACGATCAGGATGTGGAAGATCGCCCAGGCGAGGCCCAGGGGAATCGCGAAGAAGGTGCCCACCAGGCCGGCCGAGGCCATGAGCCAGATGAGCAGGAAGATGATCTCGCCGGCGTACATGTTCCCGAAGAGTCGCAGCGAGTGGCTGAGCGGCTTCGAGATGTACTCGACCAGGTTGAAGAGCAGGTTGAAGATCCAGAGCAGCGGGTGCGAGCCGAACGGCGCGCAGAAGAGCTCGTGGATGAACCCGCCCGCGCCCTTCACCTTGATCGCGAAGCCGATCATCAGCAGCCAGACGGTGAGGGCCAGGGCGAACGTGGTGTTCACGTCGGCCGTCGGCACGATGCGGAAGCCGTGCTCGCCGCCGGGGATGAAATGCGTGAACCACGCCACGATGTCCACGGGCAGGAAGTCCATGGAGTTCAGCAGCAGCACCCAGACGAAGACGGTCAGCGCGAGGGGTGCGACGAACTTGTGCGGGTCGCCGTGGAAGATGCCGCGGACCTGCTCCGTCACGAAGTCGAAGCAGATTTCGACGAACGCCTGGCGCTTGGTGGGCACGCCGGCCGTGGCGCCCTTGGCGATCCAGTAGAAGAACCCGATGCCGACGAATCCCAGCAGGATGGAGACGACGAACGAGTCCACGTTGAGCATCCAGAAGCCGCCCTCGGCAACGGGCTTCGACATGAACGTCAGGTGGTGGCTGATGTACTCGGAAGGATTCTGGTATTGCGCCGCCATCGCGATTCCCTATGTTTTTTTAAGCGTCTTTCACGACGATGGCCGTGGCGGACACCAGCACGGTGGCGACGAAGGCGATGAGGAAACTCGCCACCACCATATCCCTGTAATTCGTGAGCAGGGCCCAGAGCTGCAACACGATCAGGACGATCTTCACCGCCTCCGCCCTGAACATCGTTGCCAGCGCCTGCCCGGCCGATAGCCTCGCGCGCCGCGAGATGAGCCAGCCGTAGGCCCAACCCGCCACCACATTGACCATCCCCCCCAGGGCGGCCGACACGGCGCCGTGCAACCCCCAGACGATCCCGCCAACGACCGCCAATGCGGCGCTGACGATCAACTGCCACCGGAGGGTGGTGCGAATGGGCCTGCTCTGGATTCCAAACGACCTGGCACCCGAAAACATGGCAGGACCCGCGAGAAAAACCGGTCAATTATAGCCGAAAAAACTGGTGCGCCGCAGCATTCCTGTCAGCGCGCCTTCAACCGTTGAACGAGTCCGTCGAGCTGCTCGAGCGAGGCGTAGTCGATCACCACGGAACCCCGGCCCGCGCGCTTCGGCTTCACGCTCACGGTGGCTCCGAGGGCCTCGCTCAGCTCTTCCTGGAGCCGGCGGGTGTCGCTGTCGAGACGCGCCTTGCCGGCTTTCGCACCCGCCCGCGGAGCTTCCGTGGACTGTTGCACGAGCCGCTCGATCTCGCGCACCGAGAGCCCTTGCACCGCGACCTGCCCGGCGAGCTCGACCTGGCGCTGCTTCGAAAGGGAGAGGAGGGCGCGGGCGTGGCCCATCTCGATCTTCCCGTCCTGGAGCATCTCCTGCACGGCGGGGCTCAGTTCGAGCAGGCGCAGCAGGTTGGTGACGGCCACGCGCGAGCGGCCGACGGCCGTCGCGGCCTCTTCATGGGTGAGCTTGAACTCGTCGATCAGGCGCTTGAGGCCCGAGGCTTCCTCGATCGGGTTCAAGTCCTCGCGCTGGATGTTCTCGATCAGGCCGATGCCGAGGGCGGCATCGTCGGAGACCACGCGGATGACCGCCGGGACCTTCTCCAGGCCCGCCATGCGCGCCGCGCGCCACCGGCGCTCGCCCGCGAGAATCTCGTACTGGCCCTCGGCGACGGCACGCACGATGATCGGCTGGATCACGCCACGGGCGCGGATCGACTCGGCCAGTTCGGCGAGCGATGACTCGTCCATCCGCGTGCGGGGCTGGTACTTGCCGGGCCGCAGCGACGTCGCGGGAAGCTGCGCAAGCTCTTCCTCGCCCCGCGGCTTCTTGCCCTCGTTGGTGCCCAGCAGCGCATCGAGGCCGCGGCCCAGTCCCTTGTGCTTCGTCGTCATGCGGCAGCGCCTTTGACTTTGAATCCGTTGCGTCCCAGCAGCTCGCGCGCGAAGGCCAGGTGCGCGACCGCTCCCTTGGAGATGGGATCGTGGAGCAACACCGGCTTGCCGAACGACGGCGCCTCGGCGATGCGGATGTTGCGGGGGATCACCGTGTCGAAGACCTTGTCCCCGTAGTGCTTCTTCAGCTCGTCGGCGACCTGGATCGTGAGCGTGCTCCGCGGGTCGTACATCGTGCGCACCAGCGCCTCGATCTCGATCTTCGGGTTCAGCTTCTGCTTCACCTTGCGCAGCGTGTCGACGAGGTCGGAGAGGCCTTCGAGCGCGTAGTACTCGCATTGCATCGGGATGATCACCGCGTCGGCGGCGGTGAAGCCGTTCACGGTCAGCATGTTCAGCGCGGGCGGGCAGTCGATCACGATGAAGTCGTAGTCGCCCAGCACGGGTGCGAGCGCCTCGCGCAGCCGGTACTCGCGCTTCTCCATCTGGATCAGCTCGACCTCGGCGCCGGCCAGCTCGCGGTTCGACGGCACGACGTCGAAGTCGCCGTCGCAATGCATGAGCACCTGTTTGATCGACGTCTCGCCGATGATCACGTCGTAGATCGTCTTCTCGCAGGCGCTCTTGTCGACGCCGCTGCCCGTCGTCGCGTTGCCCTGGGGATCGAGGTCCACGAGGAGCACGCGCCGGCCGTAGTGCGCCATGCTCGCGGAGAGGTTCACGGCGATCGACGTCTTGCCGACGCCGCCCTTCTGGTTCGCGATGACGAAGACGCGCCCCATCATGCCGCCTTCAACAGCACGAGGTGGCGCTTGGCGTCGAGGCTCGGCACGGCGAGCTCGACCACCTGGTCCACGCGGTGGGAGGCGGGCACCTTCGCGATCTCCTCGAACGGATGCACGCCCTTCATCGCGAGCAGGAAGCCCCCGGGAGCGACGAGGTGCTTCGCCTGCGCGACGAAGTCGGCGAGCTCGGAGAAGGCGCGCGACACGACCACGTCGAAAAGCACATCGGGCTTCCAGCGCTCCACGCGCTCGCACTCGACCTTCACGCGGGCGAGCCGCAGCTCGGCCTTTGCCTGCGTGAGGAAAGCCGTCTTCTTGTGGCTCGCGTCGAGCAAGGTCACGTCGAGGTCGGGACGCGCGATCGAAATGGGGATGCCGGGGAGACCGGCCCCCGTACCCACATCGAGGAGGCTCTTCGCGCCGAGAACGTGCGGCAGGACGGAGAGGCTGTCGAGCAGGTGCAGCGGCACCATCTGGTCCGGTTCGCGCACGGCCGTGAGGTTGTGCACGCGATTCCATTTCGCGATGAGTTCGAGGTAGTGCTCGAGCTTCACGAGGGAATCATCGGGCAATGTGAGGCCCATCGCCGAAACCCCCTCGGCGATCCGTTGTTCGACGCTCATGCCGTTTTCTCTGTGGGTGCAGCGTGCTCGGCGAGACGCCGGCGCTTCAGGTGAACCAGGAGGAGCGAAATCGCCGCCGGTGTCACGCCCTGGATGCGCGTGGCCTGGCCGATGGTTTCGGGACGTTGCTTCGAAAGCTTCTGGCGGACTTCCGTCGAGAGACCGCGGACCGAGGCGTAGTCGAGTTCGGTCGGAATCACGACGTCGTCCTGCGCCTGCTGGTGGGCGACTTCGTCCTTCTGGCGCTCGATGTAGCCGGCGTACTTGGCCGAGATCTCCACTTGTTCGGTTGCGGCTGAATCCTGGAGAGCGGCCCCTGTATTGGATCCCCACGGCAGTGAGCCATAGCTCACATCGGGACGGCGCAGCAATTCGTAGAGCGTGTGCTCGCCCGAGCGGGTTGCCTTGAGGCGCGCTGTTTCTCGCTCGATCGCTTCGCGCTTGGCGCAGAACGCAGCCCATTGCGCATCGTCGACGAGACCGAGGCGGCGGCCCGTTTCGGTGAGGCGGAGATCGGCATTGTCCTCGCGCAGCTGGAGGCGGTATTCGGCCCGGCTGGTGAACATGCGGTACGGCTCCGAAACGCCTCGCGTGACGAGATCGTCGACCAGTACACCGAGGTAGGCCTCGTCGCGGCGAGGGCACCAGCCCGGTTCGCCGCGGGCGAGCCGCGCGGCGTTGATGCCCGCCAGCAGGCCCTGCGCGGCCGCTTCCTCGTAGCCCGTGGTCCCGTTGATCTGGCCGGCGAAGAAGAGCCCCGCGATCGCCTTGGTTTCGAGGGTGGCCCGCAGGCCGCGCGGATCGAAGTAGTCGTACTCGATCGCGTAGCCGGGCCGCAGGATGTGCGCGTCCTCCAGCCCCGCGATCGAGCGCACGAGCTCGGACTGCACGTCGAACGGCAGGCTGGTCGAGATGCCGTTGGGGTAGTACTCGTGCGTCGTCAGGCCCTCGGGTTCGAGGAACACCTGGTGGCCGGTCTTGCCGGCGAAGCGGTGGATCTTGTCCTCGATGGAGGGGCAGTAGCGCGGGCCCACGCCCTCGATCACCCCCGTGAACATCGGCGACCGATCGAGGCCGGCGCGGATGATGTCATGCGTCCGTTCGTTGGTGTGCGTGATCCAGCAGCTCACCTGGCGCGGATGCATTTCGCGCGAGCCGCGGAACGAGAAGACCGGCTCGGGGCGATCTCCCGGCTGCTCCGTGAGTTTCGAGAAATCGATCGTGCGTCCATCGATGCGCGGCGGGGTGCCGGTCTTGAGGCGCCCGACAGGCAGCTTCAGTTCGCGAAGACGGGCTGCGAGCGTGAGCGACGGCGGGTCTCCGGCGCGGCCGCCCTGGTAGTTGTCGAGCCCGACGTGGATACGGCCGCCCAGGAAGGTGCCGGCGGTGAGGACCACGGAGCGGGCCATGAAGCGAAGTCCGATGGCCGTGACGGCACCCGTTACGCGATCGCCCTCGACCAGGAGGTCGTCCACGGCCTGCTGGAAAAGCCAGAGGTTGGGCTGGTTCTCGAGCCGGCGCCGGATGGCCGCGCGGTACAGCATGCGGTCGGCCTGGGCGCGAGTCGCCCGGACCGCGGGCCCCTTGCTGCCGTTGAGCGTCCGGAACTGGATTCCCGCCTCGTCGGTGGCGATCGCCATGGCGCCACCGAGCGCATCGACCTCCCGGGTAAGGTGACCCTTGCCGATGCCGCCGATCGAAGGGTTGCAGGACATCTGGCCGAGCGTCTCGATGGCGTGCGTGAGCAGCAGCGTGCGCGCGCCGGAGCGCGCCGAAGCCAGCGCCGCTTCGGTGCCGGCGTGTCCGCCGCCCACCACGATCACATCGAATTGCCTGGGAAATTCCACGACCGCCCGCACTCAAAAGGAGACCGCGAATTCTACGCGAATCGACCCCTCAAGACCCCCGGTTGTTTCACGTGGAACCGCCTCGTCAGCGGTTGCGGGCTTCGATCCAGGCCGTTGTACGGTCGTAGGCTTTGGCGCGCGCCTCGGGATTCGCTCCCACCGTGGCCCCCCAGCCGCCAGCCGCATGGCCGTTGCGGACTTCGGGGCGGCTGCGCACCGGGGCGTCGCCGTCGAATGCGTGGTGGGCGCCCGGATAAACGTCGATCTCCATCAGGGGGCTGCCCGCCTTCGAACGCTCGACCAGCTGTTCGCAGGCCCTGGCCGGCGTCCAGTCGTCGGCACCGCCGGACTGGATCAGGAGCGGCACGACGGTCTTGTAGTCGACCTTCAGGAGGGCCGTACAGCCCGGATAGAAGGCCACGGCGGACCGGAACTCGGGGCCCTTGGCGGGACGGCCAGGCGCATCGGTCCGCACCGTGCTCAGGACTGCCATGGCACCGTTGGAGAAGCCCTGAAGGTGGACGTGACCCTGGTCCACCTCCTTGCGCTTGGCGAGCCACTCCAGGGCCGCATAGGCGTCCTTCGGGCGGTCACGCTCGGGGCGAATCTTGCGATCCTTGTGCGTGCAGATCTCGCGCTCGCCCCGGGGCCCAAAGCTGTCCACGAGAAGCGCCACATATCCCTTGCCCCGCCAATGCTCCGCCCAGGCGATGTAGTGGCCGGTGGGCTCCTTCCCGTCCTTGCGCCACATCCCGCTGCAACCGTGCATGAGGACGACGGCCGGGAAGGGGCCGTCCCCAACCGGGCGGTAGAGACGGCCGACCAACTCGATGTCGGGCCCGGGGATGGTTACGGCCTCCCCAGCCGCAAGGACGAAAGCGGGACCTGCCGCGAGGCAGGCGAGGAGAAGGCGGGAGAGAGGTTTCACGTGGAACGTCATCGGGTGGTCGGGCGACGTTCGACGCAATACGAGTAGCCGATGGCCGCCAGGTCGTCCTCGGACAGGGAGCTCGCCTTGGAAGCCGCGAGCAGCATGTGCGCTTGGACGCCCTCCAGCCAGGAATCCGGGACTCGCCGTACCGCATCGGCGGGCTCCCGCTTGGCGCGAATGGCGGAGACGATCGATCGCGCGGTGGAGTCGGCAACGGACCTGCAGGTCCGCTTCACGCTCTCCGAAACTTCCTGCGCGAACACGGTTCCCGAGGGGACCAGCAAGGCCATCAGGCAGGCTACGACGTGTTTTCTCATGGAATCCCCTGAAATGTCACTTTCCGATACAGAAACGGCTGAAGATCTCACCCAGGAGGTCATCGGCCGTCACGGCACCCGTGATGGATCCTAAAGCCTCCTGAGCCAGCTTTAGGTCTTCTGCATATAATTCAAAGGCTTGAGTGTTATCGCCGGCTGCGGCAAGGCGCTCCCGAGCGGCGTGCAGCGCAACGAGGTGGCGCTCCCGGGCCATGAAGAGGCCTTCTCCGTGCGGGCGCCATCCCGCGGTGTGCAGCAGCCATGCACGCAGGGCCTCGAGTCCCGCGCCTGTCCTGGCCGAAACCCGGATGCGCTTGTCGCGCTCGTCGCCCTCGCTACTCGGCGGCGCGCCCGTGAGGTCGATCTTGTTGGTGACGTGTGCGACGGGCGTTCCCCGCGGAAGGCGATCGGAGAACAGCGCCTCTTCCCTACGCGACGCGTCGCCCGCTTCCGCAATGTAGAGCACGGCACCCGCCGACTGGATCGCCTTCCACGCGCGCTCGATGCCGATGCGTTCCACCTCGTCGGGTGAGTCGCGCAGGCCGGCCGTGTCGATGAGGTGGATGGGAACACCCTCGACATTGATCGTCGCGCGCACGAAGTCCCGCGTGGTCCCGGCGATGGGCGTGACGATGGCGATGTCTTCGCCCGCGAGCCGGTTGAGCAAGCTCGACTTGCCGACGTTGGGCGGACCGACGAGCACGACGGTGAGACCGTCGCGCAGCACGGCGCCCTGGCGAGCCTGCACGAGCAGTGCCTCGAGCCGCGCGCGCAGGTTGCCCAGTTTCGTCGCAAGCGCGGAGCGATCGGCGGGATCGATCTCTTCCTCCGGAAAATCGATGCAAGCCTCGACATGCATGCGCAGGTCGATGAGGCCTTCCACGAGCTCATGGATGTACCGCGAGAACTCGCCTTCGAGCGAACGCGCCGCACTGGCTGCCGCCTCCGCGCTCGAAGCATCGATGAGGTCCGCCACGCTCTCGGCTTGCGCGAGGTCGATGCGGTCGTTGAGGAAAGCGCGGCGCGTGAACTCTCCGGGGTCGGCCACGCGCGCGCCCAGCTCGACACAGCGGCGAAGCAACTCGCGCATCACCACGGGACCGCCGTGCCCCTGCAACTCGAGGACGTGCTCGCCGGTATAGGAGTGAGGGGAACCGAAGAAGAGGGCGATGCCGCTGTCGATCACGTCGCCCGAAGCGCCGCGAAAGCGCGCCAGGGTCGCATGGCGAACGGGCGGCAACTCACCCAGGATCGACACGGCGATGTCGCCCGCGCGCGCGCCGGAAACACGAACCACGCCGATGCCGCCGCGGCCCGCCGGAGTGGCGATGGCCGCGATCGTATCGGCTGCGCTCAGCGCTTGGCTTTCGCCTTCGCTTCGCGCTCGAGGGTGCGGTTGATGTGCCACTGCTGCGCGATCCCGATCAGGTTCTGGACCACCCAGTAGAGCACCAGGCCCGACGGGAAGAAAAGGAAGAACACGCTGAACATGATGGGCATGACCAGCATCACCTTCGCCTGCACCGGGTCGGCGGGCGCGGGGTTCAGCTTCGTCTGCACGAACATGGAGATCGCATAGATCACCGGCAGCACGAAGTACGGGTCCGGTGCGGAGAGATCCTGGATCCATCCCAGCCAGGGCGCATGGCGCAGCTCGATCGAGGCGAGCAACACCCAATAGAGCGCGATGAACACCGGGATCTGCACGACGATCGGAAGGCAGCCCCCGACCGGATTGATCTTCTCCGTGCGGTAGAGCTCCATCATCGCCTGGTTCAGCTTCTGCCGGTCGTCGCCGTAGAGCTCCTTCAGCTTCTCCATCTTCGGCGCGAGCACCTTCATCGACGCCATCGAGCGGCCCGCCTTGGCGTTCAGCGGATAGAAGACCGCCTTGATGAGGACGGTGAGGGCGATGATCGACCAGCCCCAGTTGCCGATGAGCGCGTGCAGCGACTTGAGAAGCCAGAAGAGCGGTGCGGCGAGGATGTGCAGCCAGCCGTAGTCGACGACGAGATCCAGGCCGGGCGCGATCTTCTCGAGCTTCTCCGTCTCCTGCGGCCCGATGTAGAGCGGGGCCATCGTCGTGGCCGTGGCTCCCGCGGCGATCGTGCCGACCGGAATCGTGACACCGACGGTATAGAGGTTGTCGACGATGTGGCGCGTGAAGAACGTGCGGTCCGTGCCGGCCTTCGGCGCCCAGGCCGAAACGAAGTAATGCTGGATCACCGCGATCCAGCCGTCCTTCGACTCCTTGGGATGGGACTGCTTGCCCTTCTCGATGTCCTTGAAGTCGACCTTCTGGAACTTCGTGGCTTCCGTATAGACCGCCGGCCCGGTAAACGTGGCCACGCCTGCAAAGGAGCTCGTCTGCGCGGCTTCCTGGCTGGGCTGGTTGTTGTCGCGAAGGAACTGGTAGTAGGCCGTCGCGTTGGCGACCGGCTTGTCGGAACCGTTCTTGATGTCGTAGTAGACATCGATCTCGTAGGTGCCGCGCTTGAACACATAGCGCTTCGTGACTTCGACCCCGGCCGCATCACGCGCCGTCATCTTCACCTCGACCGCGTCCTTGCCGTCGGCGAGCGCGTAGGACTTGGCCTCGGGAACGTACGTCGTCTTGTGCGTCGGAAGCGCCGCGCCTTCTCCGAGCAGACCCGACTGCGTGACGAAGAAGTGCTGTGGGTTCGGCTCCAGCAGCGTGAGCGGTTTGTTGCGATCGAGTGCCGAGAAGACCTTCTTCAGCGTGACGCGGCGGATGTCCCCGCCCTGCGTGTTCAGCTCGACGTCGAAGAGGTCGGTCTTCGCGAGCACGACTTCGCCCGTGGCGGCGGTCACGGCGATGGTCGAGACCGGCACACCCAATGCCGCCGCGGGCGACGCTGCCGCGGGGGTCGGGTTGGCGGCGGTCGGCGCGACCGGAACGCTGGTGGCCGTCGGCACGCTGCTGGCGACGACGCCCGGCGGGGGCGGCTTCGGCGCGTTGTGCTTCTGCCAGGCGTCCCACAGCAGGAGCGCCGAGAACGAGAAGACAACGAAGGCAATGAGTCTCTGGGTATCCATCATGTCGCGGTGGGTCTATGTCGCTATGGAGTTGTTCTGTCCGGAAATCAAGGGACGGGGTCGAAACCGCCGGGGTGCCACGGGTGGCAACGCCCGATGCGCCGGGTCGCCATCCAGGTCCCGCGCAGGGCCCCGTGGCGCTCGATGGCTTCGATCGCGTAGTTGGAGCAGGTCGGAATGAAGCGGCATTGCCGTCCCCACCAGGGGCTCAGCAGGTATTGGTACGCGCGAATGAACGCCAGGAGCAGCCGCTTCATCCCGCCGAGGCCTTTCGAAGCGCCTCGTCGAGCAGCGTGCGCACGTCCGTGCCGAGTTTCTCCCGGCCTTCCGCGGTCAGCTTCTCGCGCAGGGAAATGACGACGTCGAGCCCCGCCAGCTTCACCGGATGCCGACGAAAGAGCTCGCGCGCAATACGCTTCACGCGATTGCGCTGGACCGAAGAGGGGACGAGGCGGCGGGTCAATGCGATGCCCAACCGGGAAATGCCGGGGCGACCCTGGGCCACGTGAACCGTCGCGAGAGTACCCCGGACCTTCTGCGGGCTTCGAAGCACGGGGCCGAAGGACCCCTGGACCGCGAAGCGGTGGCGCCGCGAAAGACCTTCCTTCCGGGCGCCGTGCATCCGGGACCTAGACCGCGACGCGCTTGCGGCCCTTGGCACGACGCGCGTTGATGACCGCCCGTCCGCTGGCCGTGCTCATGCGAGCGCGAAAGCCGTGGGTCTTCTTGCGGTGTGCGGAGGACGGCTGGAATGTACGTTTCATGGAAACCTCGATTGGGCGCAACAGGCGCCGAGCAAAGCAGGAAATTATAACGGATCAAGGCCTTCTGCGCCATTCCTGCGTTCAACGGATACCTTGTCACGGCTGTGGATAACTGGCCCCATTCCAAGTAAAATTACCAATCGTCTTCGCTCGCATTTTCACCCCTCGCCCCCTCCCGTTCCGCACCCATGGATTCACTCTGGCCGTCGCTCGCCGCGGAACTGAAGAAGGACCTTCCGTCACAGCAGTACGACACCTGGATCAAGCCCCTGCGGGCTGAACGCCACGGCAACCAGCTCGTCCTGCTCGCGCCGAACCATCACGTCCTTCGCTACGTCCGCACCAACCTCCTCTCCCGCATCGAATCGCGCGCGGAGCGCGTCGGCGGCCTGGGCCTGAGCGTCGACCTGGTGCTGGACGAGAAGCCGGCCGAGACGGAGATCGTGGTCCCCGAGACCATCAGCGTCGCGCCCGTCGCTTCTTCCTCCCCGTCGGAACGCCACCGCGAGGAACATCGCCTCAACCCTTCCTTTACGTTCACCAACTTCGTGAACGGAAAGGCGAACCAGATCGCGCGCGCCGCGGCCATCCAGGTCGCCGAGAATCCCGGCACCGCCTACAACCCCCTCTTCATCTATGGGGGCACGGGCCTGGGCAAGACCCACCTGCTGCAGGCCATCGGCACGGAAGTCCTCAAGCGCAACCCGAAAGCGAAGGTGCGCTACAGCCACGCCGAACAGTTCGTGGCCGATGTCGTGCGCGCCTACCAGCACAAGAGCTTCGATTCGCTCAAGCGCTACTACCGCTCGCTCGACCTCTTCCTGATCGACGACGTGCAGTTCTTCGTGGGCAAGTCGCGTTCCCAGGAAGAGTTCTTCTATACGTTCAATGCGCTGTTCGAAGCGCACAAGCAGGTCGTCATCTCGAGCGATTCCTTCCCGCGCGAACTGACCGGCATCGAAGACCGGTTGATCTCGCGCTTCGGCTGGGGCCTCACGGTGGCCGTGGAGCCCCCTGAACTCGAGATGCGCGTGGCGATCCTGCTGAAGAAGGCCGAACAGGACGGCGTACGCGTCGACGAGAACGTCGCCTTCTTCATCGCCAAGCACATTCGCTCGAACGTGCGCGAGCTCGAAGGCGCGATGAAGCGCGTGCTGGCTTTTGCGCGATTCAACAATGCGCCGGTGACCGTCGTCACCGCCAAGGAAGCCCTGAAGGACCTGCTCGCCGTCATCAGCCGGCAGGTCTCGATCGAGAACATCCAGAAGACCGTCGCCGACTACTACAAGATCAAGGTGTCGGAGATGTATTCGAAGAAGCGTTTCCGTTCCGTGGCGCGTCCGCGCCAGGTGGCGATGGCGCTTTCCAAGGAACTCACGCAGCAAAGCCTGCCCGAGATCGGCGAGGCGTTCGGCGGCCGCGACCACACCACCGTGCTCCATGCCTGCCGCAAGACGGCTGAATTGCGCGAAACCGATCCGGATTTTTCCCGCGACTATTCGCAGCTGCAGCAGATCCTGTTGGGATGAACATGGGAATCACACTTGATAACCTGTGGATTGTTTGGGGGCTCCGGCAAACCCCTCTTTCCACGCACAGGTTCCGTGGCGTTCCCCGACAAACAGTCCCCAGCCAGAATCGATGACAAGCCCTTGAACACGCGCCTGAATTCCAAACTGTCCCGCTCAATCGACTCTCCTATTAGCTGTTAACGAACTTCAATACCTAAAACACTTATGTTGAAGATCAAATCGAGCAACGACAAAATCCTGGGCCCGCTCCAGCAGGTCACCGGTATCGTCGAGCGCCGCCACACTCTCCCGATCCTCTCGAATGTGTTGATCACGGCCGGCGGGGGGCACGTGGACTTCCTCGCGACCGACCTCGAGGTCCAGATCACCGCCCGCGCCGAGCTCGATGGGGGAGCCGAAGGCGCCGTCACCGTCGCGGCCCGGAAGCTCTTCGACATCCTGCGATCCCTCCCCGAGGACGCGGAAGTCGCGCTCGAGGCGAAGGACAACCGCATGACGGTGAAGGCCGGCAAGAGCCGCTTCAACCTGCAGACGCTCGCCGCCGCGGACTTCCCCAAGATGGTCGACGCGAAGGATGCCTCGCGCACCCTCACGCTGCCGCAGAGCGCGTTGAAGCAGGCGCTCGGGCTGGTCCAGTTCGCGATGGCCGTGCAGGACATCCGCTACTACCTGAACGGTGTCCTGTTCTCGGTCGACAAGAACACCCTGCGCGTCGTCGCCACCGACGGCCACCGGCTCTCGTTCGCGAGCCGGGACCTGGGCAGCGACCATGGCAGCGTCGAAGCCATCCTGCCGCGCAAGACCGTCATCGAGCTGATCAAGCTGCTCTCCGATTCGGATGACCCCGTGTCCATGGCCATCGGATCGAACCAGGTGCGCTTCACATTCGGCGGCATCGAGATCGTCTCCAAGATCGTCGAGGGCAAGTTCCCCGACTACCAGAAGGTGATCCCGGCCGCGCACAAGAACCGCGTCAGCATCGACCGCGCGACGCTCGCGCAATCGCTGAACCGCGCGGCGATCCTCTCCAACGAGAAGATCCGCGGCGTGCGCCTCGTGTTCACCAAGAACGCGTTGTCGATCATCTGCACGAACAACGAGCAGGAAGAGGCGGAGGAAGGCCTTACGATCGACTACGACGGCGATCCGCTAGACATCGGCTTCAACATTTCGTACCTGCTCGACGTGCTGAACCACGTCGATACCGAACAAGTGTCCGTCACGATGGGCGACTCGAACTCGAGCGCGCTCATCGAGGTGCCCGGCCGCGACGACTTCAAGTACGTCGTGATGCCGATGCGCATCTAGTCCAAACCAACGCACCAGGAAGATTCATGGCAGCTGCCCCTCAAGATCCACGCACCAACGGTCGTCCCGAAGACTACGACTCGTCGAGCATCAAGATCCTCAAGGGCCTCGAGGCGGTCCGGAAGCGCCCCGGCATGTACATCGGGGATACGTCCGACGGCACGGGCCTGCACCACATGGTGTTCGAGGTCGTCGACAACGCGATCGACGAAGCGCTCGCCGGCCACTGCGACGACATCAAGGTCGTCATCCATACCGACAACTCGATTTCCGTCGTGGACAACGGCCGCGGCATCCCGACGGACGTGAAGCAGGACGACGAGTTCAAGCGCTCCGCCGCCGAGATCGTCATGACGGAGCTGCATGCGGGCGGGAAGTTCGACCAGAACTCGTACAAGGTTTCGGGCGGCCTGCACGGCGTGGGCGTCTCCGTCGTCAACGCGCTCTCCGAATGGCTGAAGCTGCGCGTCTGGCGCAACGGCCAGACGCACTTCATGGAGTTCCGCGACGGCGTGGCCGTCGAGCCGATGAAGGTCACGGGCGAGACCGATCGCCGGGGCACGGAGGTGCACTTCTTCGCCTCCAAGGAAACGTTCAACAACATCGAGTTCCACTACGAGATCCTCGCCAAGCGCCTTCGCGAGCTGTCGTTCCTGAACAACGGCACGAAGATCGAGTTGATCGACCAGCGCACCGGCAAGAGCGAGAACTTCGCGCATTCCGGCGGCGTGCGCGGTTTCGTGGAGTACATGAACGAGGCGAAGTCGGTCCTGCACCCCAACGTGTTCTATGCGATCGGCGAGAATTCCGGCGGCATCACCGTGGAGGTCGCGATGCAATGGAACGACTCGTACGGCGAGTCGGTCCAGTGCTTCACCAACAACATCCCGCAGCGCGACGGCGGCACGCACTTGACGGGCCTGCGCTCGGCGATGACGCGCACGATCAACAACTACATCGAGAAGGAAGAGATCGCCAAGAAGGCGAAGGTGGAGACGACCGGCGATGACATGCGCGAAGGCCTCACCTGCGTGCTCTCCGTGAAGGTTCCCGAGCCGAAATTCTCGTCGCAGACCAAGGACAAGCTGGTCTCCTCCGAAGTGGGACCCGTCGTCCAGGAAATCGTCGGGCAGAAGCTCGCGGAGTTCCTGATGGAAAGGCCGCAGGACGCCAAGATCATCTGCACCAAGATCGTCGAAGCTTCGCGGGCGCGGGAAGCCGCCCGCAAGGCGCGCGACCTGACGCGCCGGAAGGGCGTTCTCGACGGCAGCGGCTTGCCCGGGAAGCTGGCCGATTGCCAGGAGCGCGACCCGGCGCTGTGCGAGCTCTACCTGGTCGAGGGCGACTCCGCCGGCGGTTCGGCCAAGCAGGGCCGCGACCGCAGGAACCAGGCGATCCTGCCGCTGAAGGGCAAGATCCTCAACGTCGAGCGCGCGCGCATCGACAAGATCATCACCTCCAACGAGGTGGCGGTGCTCATCCAGGCGCTGGGCGCCGGCATCGCGGAAGAATTCAACATCGAGAAGCTGCGCTATCACCGCATCATCATCATGACGGACGCGGACGTCGACGGCGCGCACATCCGCACGCTGCTGCTCACGTTCTTCTACCGCCAGATGCCCGCGCTGCTGGAGAAGGGCCACATCTACGTCGCCCAGCCGCCGCTCTTCAAGGTGAAGCAGGGCCGCGACGAGCGCTACCTCAAGGACGAGCACGAGCTGAAGCAGCACCAGCTGCGCCGCGCCCTGAACGGCGCCACGGTGCTTCCGGGTGCCGTCGCCGCGCCGCTCAGCGGCGATGCGCTGGAACGCATCGCATCCGAATACCTCATGACGGAGGCCGTGATCGAACGGCTGTCGGCAGCCATGGATGCATCGGTGCTCCGTGCGTTCCTCGACATCCCGAAGATCGCGCTCGACACCAAGGAAGGCGCCAGCCAGGCCGCCAAGGCGCTGTACGACGCGCTGCAACCCACGCCGCCGAAGACCCACATCGAACGCGATCCGACGTCCGACGGGTGGCGCCTGCGCATCGAGAAGATCGTGCACGGCAACAAGGTCGAGACGGTCATCGACCAGGCTTTCGTGGAAAGCGGCGACTACGCGCACATCGAGAAGACGTCGCAGATGCTGGCCGGCTTGATCGGCGAGGGCGCCCAGGTGAAGCGCGGAGAGACTTCGCAGGCGATTCGCACCTTCAAGGAAGGCATCGACTGGCTGCTCGCGGAAGCGCGCGGCGGCATGCAGATCCAGCGCTACAAGGGCCTGGGCGAGATGAACCCGACGCAGCTCTGGGAAACGACGATGGACCCGCAGCAGCGCATCCTGCTGCGCGTGCAGATCGAGGATGCCATCAGTGCCGAGAACATCTTCTCCACGCTGATGGGAGAAGAAGTGGAGCGACGCCGGCAGTTCATCGAGGCGAACGCGCTCGGGGTGACCAATCTCGACGTCTGAGAAAAAACCGCTGGTCGTCGCGAGGCTCAACCAGCTGAGCGAGTCTCACGGGGCCTTGCGCTTCGGCACGGGGCTCACGACCGCCGTGATCGCGCTGGTGCTGGCCATCCTCTGTTTCCTCGGCGTGCTCGCGTTCCACTTTCCCGCATACCTGACCACGCCGGAGCTGCGGCGCAGCTACAACGTGGAAACGCTGCGAGTGATCATGCTCGTGGCGATGGTGATCTCCGGCGGTGCATCGCTCGCGTGCATCATCCTGGGCCGCGCACGGTGGGTGGCATCCGCGGCGTTCGTGCTCGTCGCCGTGACCGCACTGCTGGGCGGACACAAGGTTCCGGTAACCGAGTTCGCCGACAACACGCCCTACATCGGCCTGGACTGGTTCATCCTCGACCTCCTGGGCTCGACGCTGGTCTTCATCTTCATCGAGAAGCTCTTCCCGCTCTACAAGACGCAGCCGGTCTTCCGCCCGGAGTGGCAGACGGACCTCCACTTCTTCCTGGTAAACCACTTGGTCGTCGGGTTCATCCTGCTGGCGACCAACAAGCTGGTGCACACGGGGTTCGACTGGGCGATCAACCCGAAGCTGCAGGACTGGATTCACAGCCAGCCCTTCTGGCTCGAGGTCTTCCTGATCCTGCTGGTGGCCGACCTCGTCCAGTACTGGACGCATCGCGCGTATCACGAGGTGCCGGTCCTGTGGCGGCTGCATGCGGTGCACCACAGTGCGAAGAGCATGGATTGGCTCGCGGGTTCGCGCCAGCACATCCTCGAGCTCATCCTCACGCGCACGCTGATCCTCGCGCCGATCTACGTGCTCGGGTTCTCGAAGGAAGTGATCGATGCGTACATCATCATCGTGGGCTTCCAGGCGGTGTTCAACCACGCCAACGTGAGCGTGCGGCTGGGGCCACTGCGCTACGTGATCGTGACGCCGAACTTCCACCACTGGCATCACTCTCAGGACAAGGCCGCGCTGGACCGCAACTACTCGGCCCACTTCGCGTTCCTCGACTACCTGTTCGGCACGGCGGTCACGTCCGACCGCAAATGGCCGGAGCACTATGGCGTCCTGGGCGACTACGTTCCCAACGGATTCCTGAAGCAGCAGGCTTTCCCGTTCACCTGGAAATCCGACCCGCCGCCTCCGCCACCACCCTAAGTAAACGAAGCAACGAAGTCGTCGTGGCCCTGTGGGGCGGCACCAAAGAAGAAAAGTCATCAATAGCAAGCCGGCCCAGGGAGGGCGCACATGAGTTTGGACCACTTCGTACGCGCGGGAATCGCCATGTTCGCGCTTGTCGCGTCCATAGGCACGTTCTCCGACGCGCATGCGCAAGGCATGACCGTCTACAACAACAGCTGCAGCACGAATGGCACGGGTTGCCACGCGTTCCCGCCCGGCGGGGCGATCCTCAACGCGGCCAACTCTGCCGCTGTCATTACCACTGCGAACACGCAACACGGCATGGGGTTCTCAGCCGGCTTCATGGTCGCGAATGCCGGCAACATCGCCACCTACATCGGCACGCTCATCACCGGGTCGCAGACCGTCAACGTGAACTATGGCGCGACGGTCGGCTTCGCCGTCAACGACATCGTCCTTAACGATGGCGGCGCGGGCGTTGTCACCACGATCAACCAGGTGAGCGCCCCGGCGCGCGGGAACATGCTGGGTAGCGGCACGGCTTCCGTTTCCTACCAGCACACGGCGACCAACTGCACTTCCGACACCTTCCAGGTGCGCGGCTCGGGCCTGGCGAACACGAGCAACCGCACGATCAACATCACCGTGAACGCCCCTTCCGCACCGGTCGCGGCCAACGGCGCCACGACGATCGCCTACAACACCGGTGCCCAGACGATCAACCTGGCGGCGCTCGGAATGCTCAGCGGCACGGCGCCGGCCGTCGGTACTACGCCGGGACTGGGCACGCCTTCGCCCAACGTCGGAACAGTCAGCGGAACCGGACCTGCCACGTTCACCTATTCCGCCAACGCCACCACGTACGCGCCCACAGTCACGGTTGCCTACAACGTGACGGGTCCCTGCGGCGCGACCTCGGCGACCCGAACCGTCACCGTGAGTGTCAACGCTCCGCCGCCTCCCGTGGTCGCGAATGTCGGACCGATCACGGTGCCCGGCGGCGCGAACACGCCGATCGACCTGACTGCGTTCATCACGGGCGTGACGGCATCCAATCCCGCAGGCACCTATGCGCTGACGGCGTCGCAACCGGGTGTGGCCGGGTCGGGCACGACGTCGGTGGCCGGCAACGTGGTCACCTACGTGCCAAGCGGCACATTCGCGGGCACGACGACGTTCACGTACACGAAGGACGGTCCGGGCGGCACGTCCAATACCGGTACCGTCACGCTCAACGTTTCGGCGGTACCTCCTGTCGTCTTCTCGGGCCCTTCCGCGACCGGCACCGGAACCATCACGGCGTCGTTCATCGGAGGTGGCGGGGCGTGCGTGTACTCCGCGCCGCAGTTCATTGGAGTGCCGCCTGGGGCGCCGCCAATTCCGCCAACGGCACCTCCCGGCAAAGTGGTGTTCCCCCACGGCCTGTTCGACTTCAGCGCGACGGGATGCATCGCGGGAAGCACACTCACATTCACGATCGTGTATCCCCAGTCGCTGCCGCCGGAAACGCAGTACTGGAAGTACGGACCGACGGCCGCAGATCCAACCGCGCATTGGTATGTGCTGCCCGCAGCGCTCACCAGCAATACGGCGACGTTCTCGATTACCGACGGCGGCCTCGGCGACGACGACCTGGCGGCGAACGGAACGATCGTGGACCAAGGGGGGCCGGGCGCCGGCGCACTGCGGCAGGTTCCGGCGCTGGATCGTTGGGGCACGATCCTGCTGGCCCTGGGCTTGCTGTTGTGCGCCTACGCAGTCCTTCACCGCCGGCGCGCGTAGGCGGGAACCGCAGCTCGAAAAAAAGGCCGCTTACGCGGCCTTTTTCAATTTCGCGGCCTTCGGTTTCACCTTCTTCTTCATCTTCGGCTTGGTTACCGCGGGCGCCTCGACGACGGCTTTTGCCTTTGGCGCAGCCTTTGCGGGCTTGGCCGCTTTCGCACCCTTCGCCTTGCCGCCCTTCTTCCCGCCGCGCCCGGCTTTCGCCGCCAGCAGCTCGATCGCCTCTTCCAGCGTCACCGTCTTGATCATCCCCTCATCGGGAAGCGTGGCGTTCACCTTGCCGTGCTTCACGTACGGGCCGTACTTGCCCGCGTAGAGGGAGACGGCCTGGCCGTCTTCCGGATGCTTGCCGAGCACCTTGAGGGCACCGCGGCCGCCCGCCGCCTTCGGCTCCTTCAGCAGGGCCACGGCACGCTCGAGCGCGATGTCGAAGACGCTCTCGTCCTTCGGGATCGACTTGAACTGCCCATCGTGGCTCACGTAGGGCCCGAAGCGCCCGATGTTGGCGTAGACCTTCTTCGAGTCCTCGGGGTGCGGCCCCAGGTCCCTCGGCAGCGCGATCAACATGAGCGCGATGTCGAGGTTCACGTTGTCCGGCAGGATGTTCTTCGGCACCGACACGCGCTTGGGCTTCTTCTCGCCTTCCATCTCGCCCACCTGCAGGTACGGGCCGAAAGGGCCGAAGAGCAGCTGGATCACCTTCTCCGTCTTCGGATCGATGCCGATCTCGCGTTTCTCGGCGGAAGCGCCATCGGAGCCATCGACGTTGCGTGTGTAGTCGCATTCCGGGTATCCGGGGCAGCCGATGAAGCGGCCGCGCCGCCCGAGGCGCAGGGTGAGCTTGTGCTTTCCGCACTTCGGACAGACCTCGTCCATCTCCTCCTGCGTCACTTCCTTGCGGGAGACCGATTCCTTCTCGCCCACTTGCTTGGAGAAATCCTTCCAGAAGCGCTCGAGGACGGGAATCCATTCCTCCTTGCCGTTGGAGATGTCGTCCAGCTCGTCCTCGAGCTTCGCGGTGAACTCGTAGTCCACCCAGTGCGCGAAGTGCTCGGAGAGGAACTTGTTCACGACGCGCCCGACGTCCGTGGGCGTGAAGCGCTTCTTGTCGAGGATGACGTACTCGCGCTTCTGCAGCGTGGAAATGATCGACGCGTACGTCGAGGGCCTGCCGATGCCGTACTGCTCGAGGGCCTTCACCAGGCTCGCCTCCGAGTACCGAGGCGGGGGCTGCGTGAAGTGCTGCTCGCCGTAGAGCTTGTTGATGGACACCGTGTCGCCTTCCTTGAACTGCGGCAGGCGCTTTTCCTCGTCATCGGCGGCCGAATCGTCCTCGTCCTCGTGGTAGACCTTGTAGAAGCCCGCGAAGATCATCGTCTGGCCCGTGGCCCGGAAGACGTTGCCGTCGCCGCCCACCGTGAAGTCGACCGCGACGGTGTCGAACTGCGCCGGCATCATCTGCGACGACACCGCGCGCTTCCAGATCATCTCGTAGAGCTTGCGCTGCTCGTCGTTGAGGAACGCGGCGACGGATTCGGGCGTGCGGCTGATCGAGGTGGGGCGGATCGCCTCGTGCGCTTCCTGGGCGTTCTTCGTCTTGTTCGCGTAGAACACCGGCGCCTTGGGCAGGAACTCGGGACCGTAGTTCTTCGTGATGAAGCCTCGGATATCGGTCATCGCCTCCTTGGACAGCGTGACCGAGTCCGTACGCATGTAGGTGATGAGGCCGGTCACCGTGCGGCCGATGTTCACGCCTTCGTAGAGGCTCTGCGCCACCTTCATCGCGCGATCCGTGGAGAAGCCCAGCTTGCGCACGGCCTCCTGCTGGAGCGTGGAAGTGGTGAACGGCGCGGCGGGGGACTTGAGCTTGCGCTTCTTCTCGACCTCGCGGACGCGCGCGCTCCCGTGCCCGTGCTTCTCGAGGAAGGAAATGACTTCCTCGTTGCGCTTCGCGTCGCCGACGGCGAACTGGTCGAGCTTGTCGCCCTCGAAGTGCGTGAGCCGCGCGGTGAAGGCGAGGCGATCCTTCTCGGAGTCGAAATGGATCGACCAGTATTCCTGCGACTTGAAGGCGTCGATCTCGTTCTCGCGCTCGCAGATCAGGCGAAGGGCCGGGCTCTGGACCCGGCCGGCCGACAGGCCGCGCCGGATCTTCTTCCAGAGCAGGGGCGAGAGGTTGAAGCCGACGAGGTAGTCGAGCGCCCGGCGGGCCTGCTGGGCGTTCACGAGGTCCATGGAGATCGCGCGCGGGTTCTTCACGGCATCGACGACGGCGCCCTCGGTGATCTCGTAGAACACCACGCGCTTCATCTTCTTGTCCTTCAGCACCTTGCGCGACTTGAGGATCTCGGAGAGATGCCAGGCAATGGCTTCCCCTTCGCGGTCCGGGTCCGTCGCGAGCAGGATGATGTCGGCATTCTTCACGGCCTTCGTGATGCTGTCGACGTGCTTCGAGTTGCGGTCGATCAGCTCGTAGGTCATGCGGAAGTTGTCGTCGGGATCCACGGCGCCGGTCTTGGGGACCAGGTCGCGCACGTGCCCGTAGGAAGCAAGGATCTCGTAGTCCTTGCCGAGGTATTTCTTCAGTGTCTTCGCCTTCGAGGGCGACTCGACGATGAGCAGGTGGGATGCCATGGTTCTTTCTAGGTTTCCTGATTCATTCTATAACGCTCGTGTCGAGGCGCTGGAACAGGCCGCCGGCCAGGCCCGCAACCGATCCCGAAATCTCGAGCTGCGACAGGTGTGCCGCAACCGTCGCGCAGTCCTTCCCGGTGGCTGACGCGATCTGGTCGATCGACTGCGGTGCGAAGCCCATCGCATCGAGGAAAGCGTGGTCCTGGTGTTCGACCCCTTGCGCCCCTCGCCGAGTCGGAGCGGCGACGGGGAGCCGAAGTTCCTCCAGGATGTCGTTCGCGCAGTCGACCAGTTTGGCCCCTTCCTGGATGAGTTTGTGACATCCCTTTGAAAGGGAGGCGTGGATGGAACCCGGGAGCGCGAAGACATCGCGGCCCTGGTCGTTGGCCTCGTGCGCCGTGATGAGCGAACCGCTGGCCACGGCCGCCTCCACGACCAATACACCACGGGCGAGACCGCTGATCAACCGATTGCGCTTTGGAAAGTGTTCCTTCGCGGGAGGCGAGCCGAGCGGGAACTCGCTCACCAACGCTCCTCGCTGCGCGAGCTCGGAGCGCAGCGCGGCATTGCGCCGGGGATAGTCGCCGTCCGCGCCGGTTCCCAGCACGGCGATGCTCGAGGCTTCTCCGTCGAGCCCGCCTCGATGCGCCGCCGCGTCGATGCCCAGCGCAAGCCCGCTCACGATCGTGAGCCCCGCGTCGGAGAGCGTCCGTGCGAAGGCCCGCGCGTCGTGCAGACCCTGCACCGTGGCGTTACGGCTGCCGACGATCGCGAAGCTCGGGGCGTTGAGCAACTCCGGACGCCCCTGGACGTACAACGCAGTTGGCGGATCCGCGATGTGGAGCAGCGCCAGCGGATAGTGCGCGTCCTCGAGCGTCACGAGGTGATGCCCCGGCTCCGCGAGCCAGGCCAGGGCCCGGTCGAGCACGGGTTGCGCGGGGCCGCGCGCAAGGCCTTCGGCGACCTCGGTCGGCACGAAGCGCGACAGTGACTGCACCGAGGCGCCCAAGGCCTCGCGAGGCGAGCCGAATGCCACCAGGAGGCGGCGTTGCCAACGATCGAACACGCCAGGAGCGAGCGTGAAGCGCAGCCAGGCGACGAGAACGTCGCGCGATGGGTCGTGCGAGGCCAAGGGAAGCACCGGAAACGGGAGGGATGCCGGATGAACGCCCTCCAGCCGTCCGCGGCTGACCGCCGGCGGAAAAACAACTGGGGGCCGAAGCCCCCAGGTTCGATCCAATCTTGCGGCTGCGATCAGGGTGTCTGCACGACGTCGCCGAGGTAGATCGGCTTGGAGGCGCGCATCACGATGGCATACGACATCTTCTCGAAGACTCGGAACACGAAGATGAGGCCGTTGCGCTCGTCCGGCAGCTTGATCGCCTGGCCCTGCAGGCTCTGGCCTTCGGCCGGCGCCTCGGCGTTCTTGTCGGCGATGGACTCGCGATACCACGTGCGGACGCTGGCCCACCAATCCGAGCCATAGCCCGTCCTCAGCTCGAAGGGGCGGCCCGTATCGTCGACCAGGTCGCCGCGCTTGTACGTTGCGAGCACGTGGCCGACTTCAATGCCGTCGCGCGAACCGCGGTTGATGGTGATGACCGCGTACTGGCCCAGCTCGGCCACGCCGCCATCGACCGACATGATCACGCCCTTGATGGGCTTGTCCGGCGCGCGCGGCACGTAGCTCGGGAACGCCGTTTCGCGTGCGGGTGCGAGCTTGTCGCCTCGATTGATTTCCTGGCTGGCCTTGGTGATCTCGAGCGTCGTCGGGTTGCCGAAGCGCTTCACCCGGCCATCGCCGATGTATTTCGCCTCGTAGCCGAGGATCTCGCGCGTCTCCGGGTCGTACAGCGGCTCGCCCTTGCGGAAGAACTGCCAGGCGATGCCGTCGCGCTCGCCGATGCGGTCGACGTAGACCGTGTTGCCGGCGCCCACGACGACGCGGCTCTCTTCGGTCGCGAGGATCGTCGGGGCTTGTGCAAAGCCGTCGGATTCGATGATGAGCGGCTGGGTCAGGAACGGGCCGATCGCGGTGCCCGGGATGCTGGGCACGGCGGTGGAAAGGGGCTCGACGCGAATCCGGGGCTGGATGACCTGCATGTTGCCGGCCGCATCGGCCGCGGTGCCGCCACTGGGGCCGCTGTATCCGGCGCCCGAACCGCCGCGCTCCAGCGCGAGGGTGGGATTGCCACCCGAACGATCCAGGCGGATCACGTCACCGGGGTAGATCCAGTGCGGATTCTTGATCTGGTCGCGATTCATCTGCCAGACCTGCGGCCACTTCCAGGGATCCTTCAGGAAACGCCCGGAAATGCTCCAGAGCGTGTCGCCCTTGGCCACCGTGTAGGAGTCCGGCGCGTTCGCGGCAAGGTCGGCCGAGGTGACCTTGGACGGGTCCCCCTTGGCTTCCGCCCGTTCGCGCTTGGCATCGGGAGGCATCCCGTCGCCATTGGCCCAAAGGGCGGCAGGAACCAAACTGGTCCCGCAAACGACTAAAGCTATAATTGCTCTTCGCATGGCAGGCTCACTTGTGGATATGGAGGCAGGACCCATATTCCGAAAAAGGGTTACGGGCCCTTTTTCAAGTAGTGCGGGAGATTCTGCACATAAACTATTCAATTAGCAAGCATTCATGGCCATTCTCGAGATCCTCCAGTACCCCGACCCGCGCCTCTACAACGAAGCCGAGCGGGTGGAAACCATCGATGCGGCGACGCGAAAGCTCGTCGACGACATGGCCGAAACCATGTACGCCGCTCCGGGCGTCGGCCTGGCCGCGACCCAGGTGGACATCCACAAGCAGATCATCGTGATCGACGTGAGCGAGGACCACAGCGACCTGCGCGTCTTCATCAACCCGGAGATCACCCGCCGGGAGGGCGTGGCCGTGAACCAGGAGGGCTGCCTGTCCGTCGCCGGCATCTATGACAACGTCGAGCGCGCCGAAAGCGTCACGGTGACCGCCCTCGATCGCAGCGGCTCGCGCTTTACGCTCAACGCGTCGGGGCTCCTGGCGGCGTGCATCCAGCACGAGATGGACCACCTGCAGGGCAAGGTTTTCGTCGAATACCTCTCCGAGCTCAAGCAGAACCGCATCCGCGCGAAGTTGAAGAAGCGCCAGCGCAAGGCGGCGTAGCGCCTTCTTGCGCGTCCTCTTCGCCGGCACCCCGCCGTTCGCCGTCGCCGCCCTGGAGGCCCTCCTGGGCGCCGGGCACCAGGTTCCCCTCGTACTCTCCCAACCCGATCGTCCCGCCGGGCGCGGGTTGCGCCTCACCGCGAGCGCCGTCTCGCAGGCCGCCGCTACCCACGGGTTGCCGGTCTACAAGCCGGCGTCGCTGAAGCCGCCCGAATCCCACGATCCCATTCGCGCCGCTGCCGCCGATGTCATGGTCGTCGCGGCGTACGGGCTCTTGCTGCCGCAAGCCGTGCTCGACCTGCCCGCCCGTGGTTGCCTGAACATCCATGCCTCGATCCTTCCGCGGTGGCGCGGCGCTGCCCCGATCCAGCGCGCCTTGATGGCGGGCGATGCGGAAACCGGCGTCTGCATCATGCAGATGGAAGCCGGTCTCGATACCGGCCCCGTCCTGCTCGAGAAGCGCATTCCGATCGCGCTGCGCGACACGGCCGGCGACCTGACCCAGCGGCTGGCTTCGGTCGGCGCCGCCGCAATCGTGGAAGCGCTCGCCAACCTGGATCGCCTCGAGCCGCGTCCACAACCCGCCGAGGGTGTCACCTATGCCGCGAAGGTCCTGAAGGCGCACGCCCGCGTCGATTGGTCGCGGGCGGCAGCCGACATCGACCGCCAGGTGCGCGCCTTCAATCCGGTCCCCGGTGCCGAAACCACTTGGGAGGGCCAGGCGTTGAAGATCTGGGAGGCCACTCCGCTCCCGGGGAACGGGACACCGGGCAAGGTGCTCTCGGCGGGACCGGAGGGCATCACGGTCGCTTGTGGCGAGGGGCTCCTCCGGCTTCAGGCGCTCCAGCGGTCGGGGTCCCAGCGTCTGGCGGCGGCCGATTTTTTGAGGGGAAATCGCCTCGAAGCGGGGAGCCAGCTCGGCCTGGATAGTGTTGCAAAATCCGGACTTTAGTGGTAATTTAACAACACTCGTTTTCTAACTGCGGCGTCCCCGATGATCATCGTGGCGGCTCTCCGTTCGCTTTTCCGGTCCGCCGGGAAACCCCAGGCCTTGCGCCTGTGGGCGGGGCTTGCCGCACTCTTCATCGCGCTATTCACTCCGCTGGCCGCGAATGCCGAGGGAATCTCGGTCTCGAACGCGACGATCGAAGCGAGCGACGACGGCTGGCAGCTCAACGCGGACTTCGACGTGCAGTTCAACCAACGCCTCGAAGAGGCGGTGACGCGCGGCGTGCCGCTCTATTTCGTCGTCGAGTTCGAATTGTCGCAACCGCGCTGGTACTGGTTCGACGAAAAGCCCGTGAAGCTCTCGCAGACGTACAAGATCACGTACACGCCCCTGCTGCGGCAATACCGGCTCTCGATGGGCAGCCTTTACCAGAACTTCACCCGCTTCGATGAAGTGAAGCGCGTGCTCTCGCGGGTTCGCGGCTGGCACGTCGCCGACAAGGGCGCGTTCAAGGGCGGAGGCGCCTACCAGGCGAACCTGCGCATGCGCCTCGACACGGGAGCGCTTCCCAAACCGTTCCAACTGAACGCCGTCGCCTCGAGCGACTGGACGCTCAACTCCGAGTGGTATCGCTGGGCGGTCACCCCCTGAAGGGGTCCATGAAGCCGCTGATTTTCCTGTGTGTGGTCGCCGGCGCCGCGCTGGTGTACCTCCTCTCGCAGGCCACGTCCAACAGCGAGCTGCTCAACCAGCACTACATCCCGCTCCTCTACCTGGGTGGCGCGCTGTCGCTCGGGTTCGTCTGCCTGATCGTCTACCAGCTCGTGGTCCTGCGCCGAAAGCTGAAGGAACGCGTGTTCGGCTCCACGCTCACCCTGCGGCTGGTGATGGTGTTCGCGTTGATGGCCATCATCACCGGCGGCCTGATGTACGCGGTGTCGTTCCAGTTCCTGCAGCGGTCGATCGAATCGTGGTTCGACGTGCGCGTGGACAAGGCCCTGGAATCCGGACTGACGCTGGCACAGGGCGCGCTCGACAATTCGTTGAAGGAGCTGGGCAAGAAGGCCGACTCGATGGCGGCCGCCCTGGAAACGTCGACGGATCCGAACGTGTTGAACAAGCTGCGTGAGCAATACGGCGTCGAGGAAGCGACGCTGATGACCTCGCGCGGCAAGGTGATCTCGCAGTCGAGCTCCGAGCCCATTTCCCTGCTGCAGGACCTGCCGAACGCCAACATGCTCCGGCAGGTGCGCGCCCAGCAGCCGGTACGGCAGCCCGAATCGATCCCCGACCGCGGCCTGTACCTGCGCGTGATCGTGCCGGTCAACGTGCTCACGATCGCCGACGACATTCGCATCCTCCAGGTGCTGCAGCCGGTGCCCCCGTCGATCCAGGAGGCGTCGCGCGTGATCGAGGCCGGCAATGTCGACTACAAGCAGCTGATCTTGGCGCGCGTGAACCTGAAGCGCATCTTCGGGCTCACGCTGACCCTCGCGATGCTGCTCACGTTGCTTTCGGCGTTCGCGCTCGCCTTCGTGCTCTCCGAGCGCCTGTCGGCGCCGCTCTCCGCCCTCGCCGAGGCCACGCGGGCCATCGCGAAGGGCGACTACTCGAAGCTGAACCCGGTGAAAAGCCGCGACGAATTCGGCGTGCTGACGCAATCGTTCAACACGATGACGCGCCAGATCGCCGATGCCACCGAGGCGATGGAGAGGAACCAGCTGCAGCTGGAGAACGCCAAGACCTACCTCGAGAGCATCCTCTCGAACCTCACCTCGGGCGTGCTCACGTTCGACGAGCGCTTCTACGTGAAGACGATGAACGGGGCGGCGAGCCACATCCTCGACATCCCGGCCGCGACCTTCCACGGCGTAAAGCTCCCGGACTGGACGCCGCACGTGCCCGCGGTCGCGCCGTTCGCCGAAGTCGCGCTGCGCCATTTCTCCTCGAGCCGGGCCGGTCAGTGGGAAGAGCAGCTCGAATACCGCCGCAACGACGGGCAGCGCATGTTGTTGCTCCGTGGCACGCGTCTGGGCGCGCATGGCGACAACGGCTTCATCGTGGTGTTCGACGACATCACCCATTTGATCCAGGCGCAGCGCGACGCCGCCTGGGGCGAAGTGGCGCGCCGGCTCGCGCACGAGATCAAGAACCCGCTCACGCCGATCCAGCTCGCGGCCGAGCGCATGCAGCACAAGCTGGGCAAGATGCTACCGGCGGCCGAAGCCGAGATGCTCGCGCGCTCCACCAGCACGATCGTGAGCCACGTGACCGCCCTGAAGGGCATGGTCGACGACTTCAGCCAGTACGCGCATGCCTCCCGCATGAACGCGCGGCCCGTGCAGCTGAACGACGTGATCCGCGAAGTCCTGTTCCTCTACGAATCGATGGGCGTGGCGATCGAGCCGCGCCTGGGCGAAGGCCTGCCCGCCGTCTACGCCGATCCGGCCATGCTGCGCCAGGTCCTGCACAATCTCTTCCAGAACGCGATCGATGCCCTGACCGGCGTGGATACGCCGCGTATCCTCGTGTCCACCAGCCTCGCCACCGGCGGCGTCCTGCTCACGGTGCGCGATAATGGCACCGGCATCGCGGAAGGCGTGATGGGCCGGATCTTCGAGCCCTACGTCACCACGAAGCCGAAAGGGACGGGCCTGGGGCTCGCGATCGTGAAGAAGATCGTCGACGAGCACCAGGGCCGCATCCTGGTCGAGAATGTGAAGCCCCACGGGGCGAACGTGAGCATCGTCCTGCCCCCGAAAGCCGCCTGAAACGCACCTGGCAATAAATGTCCGCAAACCAGATCCTCGTTGTCGACGACGAAGTCGGCATCCGTGAACTCCTCTTCGAAATCCTCCGCGACGAAGGCTACGGCGTTCGCCTGGCCGAGAACGCGCAGACCGCGCGCTCCGCACGCAAGGAGATGCGCCCCGACCTCGTGCTCCTCGACATCTGGATGCCCGATACCGACGGCATCACGCTGCTGAAGGAATGGGCGGGCTCGGGCCTGCTCACGATGCCGGTCGTGATGATGTCCGGCCACGGCACGATCGACTCCGCCGTCGAAGCCACGCGCATCGGCGCCTTCGACTTCCTCGAGAAGCCCATCAGCCTCCCGAAGCTGCTCGCGACGGTCGGCAAGGCGCTCGCCGGCGGGCGCGTGCTCCCGAAGACGGGCTTGTCGCTGGTGAACCTCGGCAAGGCCCGCGTGGTGCAGGAGTTGCGCCAGCGCCTGGAGCAAGTCGGGCGGCTTCGTACGCCGGCGCTGCTCGTGGGTGAGCGCGGATGCGGCTTCGAAGTCTGCGCGCGCCACCTGCACCTGGCCAACACGCCGTGGGTCGCTTCCGAAAGCACCGAGTGGCTGGCGACGAATCCGTTCGAGCCACTCAATGACGCACGCGAGGGCACGCTGTTCCTCCCCGAGATCGCGAACCTCGGCAAGACCGAGCAGAAGGGCCTCGCCCAACTTCTGTCGAAGCTGGAGAAGTTCAACGTGCGCCTCATCTGCGCGACGACCGGGCCGCTGGCCGCGATGGCCGAGGACGGCCGCTTCGACGCGACGCTCTACCACCAGCTCTCGGGCCTCACGATCCGGGTGCCGGCGCTGGCCGACCACCCCGAGGACATTCCCGACATCGCGACCACGCTGCTCACGCAGCTCGTCGACGCGAACGAAGTCCCGCTGCGCAGCCTCACCGTGGGCGCGCTCAACGTGATGAGGAACCTCGACTGGGCCGGCAACCTCCCCGTGCTCCAGAACGTGGTGAAGACCCTCGCCCTCACGGCGCTCGCCAACGAGATCAGTGGCGACGACGTGAACCGCGTGGCGAAGGAGTTCAACCTGGCCCCGCGCGAGCAGGCGACCACGGAGGTCGGCGTTTCACTGGACCTGCCGCTGCGCGATGCGCGCGAGCAGTTCGAGAAGCAATACTTCTTGCACCACATCCGGCGCGAGGAGGGCAACATGTCGCGCGTGGCCGATCGCGTCGGCCTCGAGCGCACGCACCTCTACCGGAAGCTGAAGCAGCTGGGCATCCGTCCCTCGGGCAAGACCGAGGACGCGAGCAGCTAGCGCGCCTCGATCCGGCCCAGGCGCACCGCGGTGAGGCCGGTCTTGATGTTGTGCGGCACCGGCATGATCAACACGCAGTTGTCGTAGGGCGCGCGCACCGCTTCCTCCCCGTCCCAGGCAATCACGTCGCCGCGCCGTTCGATCACGTCGAGGCCCGTGAACTCGCGCGCGAAGCGAAACGACGGCGAGTTGGCCACCACCGCGTCCGTGACGCGGATCAGTTTCTGGGGTGCGGTCGCCGGCGTGATCTCGCTCGCCGCCCGGTCGCGATCGACCACGTCGAGCACGCTCAGGAACCGCCAAACGCATTGCCAGGCGACCACTTCGGACTTGCGTTCCCAGTGCTGCCCGCACTCGACCAACTGCGCGTTCTTCGGACTCGCCGGGTCGCCGAAACCGCCGTAGTCGCGCATGCGAGTGCCGTTCGCGTGGCCCTTGTCGCTCACGACATGTTCGGGAATGCCGAGGTCGAACGCGAAGCGGATTCCCTTGTCGAGCGTGCCGCAGATCATCACCGGCGGGCTGGGCTCGAGCATCGAGTGGATGTCCAGCAGGAAATCGGCCGCGTCGACGAACGGACGCAACTGGCGAGCGCGATCGAGCTCCACGCTGTGGCGCGAACCGTCGAGGACCGAGGGCGTCCAGACGCGGTTGAAATCCTCGTCGACGAATCGCGTCGCGTAGGGCCGCTCGCGGTCGAACCGGGAGAAGGCTTCGACGTTCGCGAAGGCGAGCGTGAGCGTTCCCCGCGTGGGCCGCAGGCCCTCGCGCAGCAGGCGGTCCACGGCGATGGCGCCGCAGATCTCGTTGCCGTGCGTGAGCGCGTTCACGAGCACATGCGGCCCGGGCTTGCCGCTCGCGAAGGTATGGATGAAATCGGTCCCGGTATTGGAACGGCGATGCGGCTGGATGTCGGGAGCGTCGAGCTCGACGGGAATCGGGGTCATGGGAGGCTCAGTGCTTGTGGGGGTGGTCGTGGTCGTGGCCGTGTGCGTGATCGTGGCCGTGATCATGGTGATGGTGCCCGTGGTCATGTCCGTGATGGGCGTGGTCATGGCCGCCGGCGCAGGCATGCGAACCCTGGTTCGCCGCGTAGTGGGCGATCACGCGGACCAGGCGATCGAGGCGGTCGCGCAGCTCGTCGAAGCCCGCGCTCTTCTCGCGCGTGCGCTCGTCCATGTAGAGCCGGCGGTTCACTTCGATCTGCAGGCTGTGCCGGTTGGCGGCGGGATCGGAGAACGCGCGCACCAGCTCCACGCCCTTGTACGGGTCGTTGACCTTCACGTCGTAGCCCATGCCCTTCAGCGTGCCGGCCACCAGTCCGGTGAAATCCGGCGAGCATGTGGTGCCGTCGCGATCGCCGAGCACGAAGTCCGCGCGTGGCTTGCCGGGGCCTTCTTCGGAGACGCGGCTGCTCACCGCCGGCATCGAGTGGCAGTTCACGTGGTAGACCACGCCGAAGTGTTGGTGCGCCGCGTCGAGCGCCTGTTGCACGGCCTTCTGGTAGGGCTGGTGGTACCCGGTGATGCGGCGTTTCACCTCGTCCACGGAGAGCTTGCGCGAGTAGATGGGCTCGCCGGAATCCATGACCCTCCAGATGAGGCCGATGCCGAGCTGGGTCTTGCGGCTGGCCTGCGCGGGGCCGGGCCACGGCGCGTCGAGCAACGAGGTGTCGATGTCGAGGAACGACCGGTTGGGGTCGATGTACGACCGGGGAAAGCGGGCGGCAATGAGCGTGGCCCCGTGCTTCGGCGCGTCGCCGTAGAGCTCGTCGACGAAGCTGTCCTCGGCCTGCCGGAGCGCCTGCATCGGCTGCGCGGCCCCGAAGTCGGGAGGGTATTCGGTGCCGCTGTGCGGCGAATCGAGGACGAGGGGAACCACGACGCCGCCGGGGGCGTGGTGCGTGAAGGCGGGATGCGTTTTCATGACGGTCGATCGTTCAGGTGACAAGCGGAATGATGCCCCGGCGAGACCTCGCGCAGGAGGGGGGCTTCGGCGCGGCAACGCTCGAACGCCTTGGGACATCGGGGGTGGAAATGGCAGCCGGGAGGAGGATCGAGCGGCGAAGGAATCTCGCCGTGGATCGGGACGAAGCGCCGGCGCCGCACGTCGACGCGCGGCACCTCGGCGACCAGGGCCTCCGTGTACGGATGGTTCGGACGCAGGAACAATTCTTCCGCGTTTGCACTCTCGACGACGCGCCCGAGGTACATCACGACGACGCGGTCGGCGACGTGGCGAATCACGCCCAGGTCATGGCTGATGAACAGGTAGGTGAGGGCGAGCTCCTCGCGCAGGCGGATGAAGAGGTTGAGGACCTGGGCCTGGATCGAGACATCGAGGGCGGCGACGGCCTCGTCGCACACCAGGAACTGCGGGCGCACCGCGAGGGCACGGGCGATCCCGATGCGGCTGCGCTGGCCGCCCGAGAACTGGTGGGGGAAGCGGCGCAGCAGCGACGCGTCCATGCCCACGCGATCGAGCATGTGGGCGACGTACTGCGAGCGCTCGCGGCGCGGGACCAGGCCATGGACCACCGGGGCCTCGCCGACGATCTCCTCGATGCGAAGGCGCGGATTGAGCGAAGCGTAGGGATCCTGGAAGATCATCTGCACGGCCAGGCGTTCGGCCCGGTCGGCTTCCTGGTCGTACTGTGCGTAGGGACGGCCCTTCCACAGGCGCTCGCCCGCCGACGGTTCGAGGATGCGCGAGACCACGCGTCCCAGCGTGGACTTGCCGCAGCCGGACTCGCCCACGAGCCCGACCACTTCGCGTTCCGCGATCGAAAGCGTGACGCCGTCCACCGCATGCACGACCTGGTCGTCGATGCGCGAGCCCAGCCGGCGCGCGATGCGCCCGGCGATGTCGAGGCGCTTCACGAAGCGCTTCGAGATGCCGCGCAGTTCGAGCAGCGGTGCGGAGGCCTGCGTCATGGCGAGGCCGGGTGCAGGCAGCGCAACGTGCGGCCCGCCGAAGGAACGCTCGACGCGGGCGCGGCCGCGCAATCGGGTTGGGCCTGCGAGCAGCGATCCCGGAAGGCGCAGGCCTCGCCCAGGCGCAGCAGCGAGGGCGTCATGCCCGCGATCTGGCGCAAGGGACGGCCCCGCTCGTTGCGGCTCGGTACCGATTCCAGCAGCCCGCGCGTGTAGGGGTGCAGCGGGCGGTCGAGGATCTCGTCGACGCTGCCCGACTCGACCACGCGGCCCGCGTACATCACGCACACGTCGTCCGCGAGGCCCGCGACCACCGACAGGTCGTGCGTGATCCAGATGAGGCCGGTGCCGCTCTCCCGGCAGAGGTTCTGCATCTCGAAGAGGATCTGTCCCTGGATGGTCACGTCCAGGGCCGTCGTCGGTTCGTCCGCGATGATGAGGTCCGGCTTGTTCAGCAACGCGATCGCGATGGCCACGCGCTGGCGCATCCCGCCGGAAAACTGGTGGGGATAGGCTCGCAGGCGTTCGTCGGGCGACGCGATGCCGACGCGGCCCAGGACTTCGCGGCATCGGTCGAGGGCCTGCTCGCGCGACACGTCGTGGTGTGCGCGAACCGCCTCCACCATCTGCGTGTCGATCCTCAGCACCGGATTCAACGTCATCATCGGGTCCTGGAAGATCATGGCCACGCGGTTGCCGCGCAGCCCGCGCCACGCGGCCTCGTCGAGGCGCGTGAGGTCGCGCCCATTCAGGGCGATGCGGCCCGCGACGATGCGTCCGGGTGCATCGACCAGGCCCAGGATCGAATAGCCCGTCATCGACTTGCCGGAACCGGACTCCCCGACGAGGCCTAGGATCTTGCCGCGTTCGAGGCGGAAGCTCACGTCGTCCACGGCCTTCACCACGCCGGCCTTCGTGAAGAAGTGCATGCGCAGGCCGTCGACCTCGAGCAGCGGCGCGCTCATCGCTTGAGGCGCGGGTTCAGGACGTCGCGCATCTGGTCGGCCACGAGGTTGATCGCCATGATCGTGGCGAGCAGCGCCACGCCCGGGTAGAAGCTGATCCAGTACTTGCCCGAGAGCAGGTACTGGAAACCGTTGGAGATGAGCAGCCCCAGCGAGGGCTCCGTGATCGGCAGGCCCAGGCCCAGGAAGGAGAGCGTGGCTTCGAGCGAGATGGCATGGGCGACCTGCACCGTGGCCACGACGATCAGCGGCGGCAGGCAGTTGGGCAGCAGGTGCCGGAACACGATCCGCGGTTGCGGGAGCGCCAGCACCTTGGCCGCCTCGATGTATTCCTTCTGCCGCTCCACCAGCGCGGAGGATCGGATCGTGCGCGCGTAGTACGCCCACTGGACGGTCACGAGCGCCACGACGATCTTGCCCACGCCCTGGCCCAGCGTGGCCATCAGGACGAGCGCCACGAGGATCGCGGGGAAGGAAAGCTGGATGTCGACGATCCGCATGATCACCGCGTCGACCCATCCGCCGAAGTAGGCGGCGGCCAGGCCGAACACGAGCCCGATCGCCACCGCGAAGAGGGTGCTGGCCACGCCCACGGTGAGCGAGATCCTCAGGCCGTAGAAGATGCCCGAGAGCATGTCGCGGCCCTGGTCGTCCGTGCCGAGCCAGTAGGTGCCTCCCGTGGCGGAGGCCGCGCCGGGCGGGAGCTTGGAATCCATCACGTCGAGCTGTGCCAGGTCGTACGGATTCTGTGGCGAGACCCAGGGGGCGGCGAGCGCGGTCACCACGATCACCACCAGCAAGCCGAGGCCGAAGAGGGCCATGCGGCTCTCCGCGAACTCCGCGACGAGGCGGCGCCAGGGGCTTTCCACGGGGGCGGGTTGCGCAGCGGCGGGCGGGGCGATGTCGGACATGGTCAGTGCGCGGCCGAAGACGAGCCGAGCCGCACGCGGGGATCGAGCATCGAGTAGAGCACGTCGACGGCGAAATTGATCGCGATGAAGAGCACCACGATCACCATGAGGTAGGCGACGATCACCGGGCGGTCGAGCAGGTTGATGGAATCGATCAGCAGCTTGCCGGAGCCCGGCCACGCGAAGATCGATTCGGTCACGATGGCGAAGCCGATCAGCGAACCGAGTTCGAGGCCGATCACCGTCACGATGGGCACGAGGATGTTCTTCAGGACGTGCACGCCGATGACGCGGCCCGGCCCCAGGCCCTTCGCGCGCGCGAACTTCACGTAGTCCTGCAGCACCGCCTCGCGCGTCCCGGCGCGCGTGAGCCGCACCAGCAGCGAGAGCTTGAAGAGCGCGAGGTTCAGCGCGGGCATGGCCAGGTGCATCAGGCCGTCCCAGGTGAGGAAGCTCACCGGGATGCCCAGCAGCATCACCGTTTCGCCGCGGCCGTTCGAGGGCAGCCAGCCCAGGTGCACGGAGAACAGCATGATCAGCACGAGGCCGACCCAGAACGTGGGCAGGCTGAAGCCCACGATCGACAGCGCCATGATGGAGCGCCCCACGAGGGAGTGGGGCTTGAGTCCCGCGATGAGCCCCAGGGGGATCCCGAGCCCTACGGAGATCACCATCGCGGCCAGGGCGAGTTCGATGGTCGCGGGCAGCTTCTCCAGGATCAGCTGGATGGCCGGGACGTTGAACACGAACGAGCGCCCGAGGTCGCCCTTCGCCGCATGCCCGAGGAAGATCGCGTACTGCTCGAGGATCGGCTTGTCGAGGCCGAGGGCGACGGTGGCGCGAAGGCGTTCGGCTTCGTCGGCCTGCGGATTGACCAGCAGCTCGATCGGGTTGCCGATCGCGAACACGCCCAGGAAAACCAGGAACGACATCACCACGAGCACGAAGAAGCTCTGCCCGAGACGACGGATGGCGTAGGCGAGCATGGGGCTCGCGTCCGGCTACTTCGCCGGCTTCAGGTCCATGGCGAGCGTGTACTGGTCGGTGCGCGGCGTGTAGCGATAGCCCTTCGCGCAACCCCAGGTGCTCACCTCGAAGTGGATCGGAATCAGCGCCGTGTCGTTCATCGCCGTCTCGGCGGCGAGCTGGATCAGCCCCTCGCGCTTCTTGTCGTCCATCGTGACCAGCGCCTTCGACAGTTGCTCGTCCATCGCCGGATTCGAGTAGCGGCCGCGGTTGTTCACGCCCATGCCCTTGGCCGGGTCGCGCGTGGCGAGCAGCGAACGCAGGCTCGAGCCCTGCTCGCCCGACTCCGTGCCCCAGCCCAGCAGCATGTAGCCGTATTCGCCGTTGGTGGCCTTGCTGAAGTAGACGCCCGCGGGCATCGTCTCCACCTTCGTGTCGATGCCGATGCGCGTGTAGAACTGCGCGAGCGTCTGGGCGATCTTGTCGTCGTTGATGTAGCGGTTGTTCGTGCCGTGGATGGTCATGGCGAAGCCGTTCGGATATCCCGCTTCGGCGAGCAGCTTCTTCGCGCCCTCCGGGTCGTACTTGGCGGGCTTCAGCTTCCGGCTCGTGCCGTAGAACGAATCGGCCAGCAGCTGCGCGGCGGGCACGGCCTTCTTCTCCATGATGCGTTCGGCGATGGCGTCGCGATTGATGGCCATCGACAGGGCCTTCCTCACGCGCGCATCCTTGAACGGATTCTTGTCGAGCGGTTTGCCGTCCTTGGTGGTCACGTAGGGCGGCGACTTGTCGCTCCACTGCCAGAGGTGCACGTAGATCACGCGGTTGGAGACCTTGTCGGCGAGCGTGAAGTTGGCGTCCTGGGAAAACCGCGCGATGTCGGAAGTGGGCACCGTCTCGATCATCTGCACGTCGCGCGACAGGAGTGCGGCGACGCGCGCCGCCGGATTGGAAATGATCTTGAACGTGACCTTGTCCCACGGCTGCTCGCCGCCCCAGTAGCCGTAGTTGGCCTTGAGGATCACGTGCTGGTTCTGCACGTACTCGCCGAATTTGTAGGGACCGGTGCCGATCGCCGCCTTGCCCGAGTTGTAGTCGGCCGTGGTGGCCTTCTCGCCGTTCGCCCTGGAGACGATCAGCACGGAGGCGAGGTCGCTCGGCAGCAGCACGTGCGGCGAAGCGGTCTTGAACACGATCGTGTGCGGATCGACCACCTTCACGTCGACGATGGGCTTCGTGAAGGTCGCGAAGGACGAGGGGCTGTTGGGCACGTCGGGCACGCGCTTCAGCGTGAAGACGACATCCTCGGCCGTGAAGGGCGAGCCGTCGTGCCACTTCACGTTCTTGCGCAGCTTGAACTCCCACGTGAGGTCGTCGATGGCCTTCCACGACGTGGCGAGGGCGGGCACGAGCTTCTGGTTCGGGTCGCGCATGATCAGCGGCTCGAAGATGTGCAGCAGCATCGAGTTGTTCGGCGAGAGGTTGTGGTAGTGCGGGTCGATCGAGGTGATCGCGGCCTGGAGGCCGATCGCAACGGCGCGCTCGGGCGCGGCGTGGGCAAGGGTAAATGCTCCGAAGGCGATCGCGCCGAGCGCGATGCGGATGGTGCGCAGCATGGGGGAATTCCTCCAGACGAGACTCGAGTCGATAATACCGGAATGACCCTGATCGAGCGATTCGAAGGCCTGCTCGCCGGCGGCCGGGACAACGCCCTGCTGCGTTTCAGCCTGGGCGGCGAATACCTGAAGGCGGGCGACCTGGTGCGCGCCCTCGAGCACCTGCGGGCCGCGGTGGCGCACGATCCGGGGTACTCGGCCGCGTGGAAGTTGCTGGGGCGTGCACTCGCGGATTCCGGAGCGCCCGAGGAGGCCAAGGCGGCCTACCGCCGCGGGATCGAATCGGCCGAATCGCATGGCGACAAACAGGCGGCGAAGGAGATGACCGTGTTCCTGCGGCGCCTGGAGAAGCCGCCGCCGCAAGGCTAGGGGGCGCGCAGCACCGCCTCGATGGCCGCGCGCGGCGTGTCGCGCGACACGGCCGCCTTGCCCAGCGCGTCGAGGAGGATCAGCGTGACGCGCCCGCCCTCGTTCTTCTTGTCGCGCGTCATGTGCGTCATCCAGTCCTCGAGCGCGATCGCCGGCGGCGCCTCCGGCAGCCCGAGCGCACCGACGAGGCGCTTCACGCGGTCGGCATCGGCCGCGGGAATGCGGCCCTGCGCGGCCGACAGGCGCGCCGCGATCACCATGCCGGCGCCGACCGCTTCACCATGCAGCCAGCGGCCATAGCCCATCGCGGCTTCGATCGCATGGCCGAAGGTATGGCCGAAGTTGAGCAGCGCGCGCACGCCGGTCTCGCGCTCGTCGGCCGCGACCACGGCGGCCTTGATCTCGCACGAGCGGCGGATTGCGTAGGCGAGCGCACCCGCGTCGCGGGCCACCAGGCGCTTCGCGTTGCCCTCCATCCATTCGAGGAAGCCGGCATCCGCGATGAACGCGTGCTTCACCACTTCGGCGAGGCCCGCGGAAAGCTCGCGGGGCGGCAGCGTCGCGAGCGTGGCCGTGTCCGTCACGACGGCGAGCGGTTGGTGGAACGCGCCCACCATGTTCTTGCCCAGCGCATGGTTGATCGCGGTCTTCCCGCCGACGGACGAATCCACCTGCGCGAGGAGCGTCGTCGGCACCTGGATGAAGGGCACGCCGCGCTGGTAGGTGGCCGCGGCAAATCCGGCCACGTCTCCGACCACGCCGCCACCGAGCGCCACCAGGACGGTCCCCCGGTCGGCGCCTCCCGCGAGCAGGCCCTGGAAGATTCCGTCGAGCGATTTCCAGTCCTTGTGCGCTTCGCCGTCCGGAATCGCGAGCGTGAAGCTCTTCGCACCCGCGGCCGCCAGCGTGCGCTCGAGCGTCGCGGCATACAGGGGGCCGACGACCTCGTTGGTCACGATGACCGCGCGGCCCCCGCGCAGGTGCGGCGCGAAGAGCGCCGGCTCCGACAGGAGGCCCGCGCCGATGTGGATGGGGTAGCTGCGCTCGCCGAGCTCGACGCGCAGCGGCTCGCCCGTCATGGCGCCTCCTCGGTGCGAAGGCGCGCCTTCAACGTCGCCGCGAGGCGGGTGGCCAGCGTCGCGGGGCTCTGGGGTCCGGTGTCCACGATGAGGTGCGCCGCTTCGAGGTAGAGCGGCTCGCGCTGCTCGAGCAGCGTTGCCAGCGTGCCTCGCGGGTCGGGCGTGGCCAGCAGCGGGCGATTCGTGTCGCGCCGCGTGCGCTCCCAGAGGCTCTCCAGGCGCGCCCTCAGGTACACCACGGTCCCGTTCTCGCGCATCACCCGGCGATTTTCCTCGGCAAGAACGGCACCGCCCCCGGTGGCAATGACGATGCCCGATTGCTTGGCCAGTTCCGCGAGGATCTGCGATTCGCGCTTGCGGAAGCCCGGCTCGCCTTCGATCTCGAAGATGGTGGCGACGGGCACGCCGGTGCGATCCACCAGCTCGCGGTCGGTATCCGTGAACACGAGGCCCATCTTCCGCGCGAGTGCCCGCCCGATGGTGGTCTTGCCTGCGCCCATCATGCCCACGAGGAAGATGTTGTCGGTCCCCACGGGAACGAGGATAGCGGAAAAAAAAGCCCCGGCACTCGGCCGGGGCTCGGGTCCTTCGGGCGCCGGGGTCAGCGGACGGTGAGCGAGTCCTTCACGATCTTCGGCGTCACGAAGATCAGGAGCTCGGTCTTGTCGTCCTGCTTCTGCGTGCGCTTGAAGAGGTAGCCCACGAGCGGAAGGTCGCCCAGGAACGGGACCTTGTCGACCGTGGTGCGCGTCGTCTGCTCGAAGATGCCGCCCAGCACGATCGTGTCGCCGTTGTCGACCAGCACCTGCGTCGAGACGCGCTTGGTGTCCACCGAAGGCACGCCGGCGAAGATCTGGCCGACGGCGTCCTTCTTCACTTCGAGGTCCATCACGATCCGATCGTCCGGCGTGATGCGCGGCGTCACCGCCAGCTCGAGGACCGCGGGCTTGAAGGAGATGGTGGTCGCACCGCTCGCGGAGGCGGTCAGGTAGGGAATCTCCGTACCTTGCGAGATCACGGCTTTCTTCTTGTCGGCCGTGATCACGCGCGGGCTGGAGACGACCTTGCCGCGGTTGTCGGCTTCCAGCGCGGAGATCTCGACGTTCACGAGGTTGCCGCTGCCCAGGTTGAGGATCGACAGGGCGAGCGAGCCGGCCGC
This sequence comes from Betaproteobacteria bacterium GR16-43, assembly GCA_001953215.1. Classification (GTDB taxonomy): domain Bacteria; phylum Pseudomonadota; class Gammaproteobacteria; order Burkholderiales; family Usitatibacteraceae; genus Usitatibacter. The sequence goes on along the minus strand of CP019169.1, from coordinate 1,005,446 downwards.
GCCGACCACCGGGAGGTTCACGTTGAGCTGTTCGGGCTGGGCGCCGATCGGGACGAGGCCGACGTTCTGCACCGTGTTGAACACGCCCTGGGGCGTGCCGCCCGGGTAGACCAGCGAGGCGGAGCCGCGCGAAGCCGGGTTGAGGCCGACCGGGTTCGTGCTGTCCACGAGGGTGCCCGAGACGCCGACGTTGTAGTTGCGCTGGTTGAACGCGGACTGCGTGCCGAAGCGCGCGCCCAGCTGGCGGCCCCACTTGTCGTCCGCGATCACGATGCGCGCTTCGATCAGCACCTGGCGAACCGGCACGTCGAGCTGCTGGATCAGGCGGCGGGCCTCTTCGAGGCGTCCACCCGAGTCCTGCACGAAGAGCGTGTTGGTGCGCTCGTCGATGGTGGCGCTGCCGCGCTTGGAGAGGATCTTCTGGTCCTTGTCCGAGAGGAGCTTCTTCAGGTCCTCGGCCTTGGCGTAGGAGAGCGCGAACGATTCCGTGCGCACCGGCTCCAGGTCGGAAACGGCGGCCTGGGCTTCGAGCTGCAGCTTTTCCTTGGCGGCGAGCTCGTCGGTCGGCGCGATCAGCACCACGTTGCCGTTCTTGCGCTTCGACAGCCCCTTGGCCTGCAGGATGATGTCGAGCGCCTGGTCCCAGGGCACGTCCTTCAGGCGCAGCGTGAGGTTGCCGCCGACGGTGTCGCTGGTGATGATGTTCAGGCCCGTGAAGTCGGCGATCACCTGGAGCACCGCGCGCACTTCGACGTTCTGGAAGTTGAGCGAGAGCTTCTCGCCCGAGTAGCCGGGAGCCGAGCCCTGGATCAGCTTGTTCGGGTCTTCCTTGACCGGCTTCACTTCGACGATGAACTGCGTGTCGGTCTGGTAGGCCGAGTATTCCCAGATGCCGCGCGGCTCGATCACCATGCGGGCGTTGCCGCCCTGCTCGAAGGTGTCGACGAACTTGACCGGCGTGCCGAAGTCGCCCACGTCGAGGCGGCGGACGAGGTTGCGCGGCACGTTGGAGCTGAGGAAGTCGACCAGCAGCTGCTGGCCCTGGCGGCGGATGTCGATCCCGACGTTCGACGAGGAGAGGTCGACGATCACGCGGCCTTCCGAGGTGTTGCCACGGCGGAAGTCGACGTCGCGCAGGTTGTAGCGCACCTGCGTGCCGGGCTGCGCCTCGGCGAACGTGGTGGCGCCCGGCGACGGCGTCGTCGCGGCGGCCCCGCTGGTCGAGACGGCTTGCGAGCCGTCGATGGTCACGACCAGCTGGTTGCCGTCGAGGACTTGCGTGTACGTGAGGTTGCGGGTGAGGTTCATCACCAGCCGCGTGCGGTTGGCGGTCTGCACGATGGAGACGCTGCGAAGGTCGCCTTCGCCGGCGTCGACCTGGGTCTTGCCGATGCCGTTCAGCGTGTCGGGCAGGTCGATCGCGATGCGCGGGGGGTTGGAGACCGCGAAGCCTTGCGGCACGGCCTTCAGCGGCTCCTTGAACGCGGCCTTCACGATGATCTTCCCGCCCTGGATGGAGGAGAAGGTCATCGATTCGAGCGAGTTCTTGGCCTGCGCCCACGCAAGCGGCGTGGCCAGGGCGAAGAAGAGCGCGCAGAGTGCGCCGCCCAGCCTCGAGGAAGTTCGTTTCAGGACGGTCGCGTTCACTTTTTATCCCCTTTGCTGGCTTCTTCCAGGAGCGGCAGCACACTCTGCCGCTCGGCCCAGTCGCCAGCGCTGTCTTGCACGATTTCCTTGAGCTTGATCTCGCCTTCGTTCACGTCGGTGATCAGCCCGAAATTCTGGCCCATGTAGTTGCCCTTCTTGACGCGGTAGAGCGTCTTGTCGGCACGCACCAGGGCAAAGGTCTCGTTCAGCTGCGAAAGCGTGCCCACCATCTTCAACTGCTCGAGGGGGAAGGCTTCCAGCGGCTCCTTGCGGCGGTTCAGGTCCGGCGCCACGCCGCCGCCCGCGCCCTGGTCCTTCGGCGGGGTGAGCTTGCGCGGCTTGAACGGGTCGGGCAGGTCGAAGCCTTCGTAGGTGAAGGGCTCGAACGGCTTGACCGAAGGCAGGGTCTCGATCTTGCGCGGCAGGCTCTTGTCGGAATCGCGGACGAACTGCTTCAGTTCATCCAGCTCCGAGCTGCACCCGGCCGCCACGAGGGCCACCACCGGGAGGATTTTCCAAGGCCTCATTTCTTCGCCCCCTGTTTCGCCGCCGCCTTGTCCTTGGCGGTCTTGCGCTGCTTGGCCACTTCCTCTTCGTCCAGGTAGCGGTAGGTCTTGGCCACCGCTTCCATCGAGAGCAGGCCGTCCTTGGGAGGATCGAGCTTCACGTCCGTGAGCAGCACGATGCGCGGCATCTTCGCCACGTCGCTCGCGAACGCGCCGAGGTCATGGTAGTTGCCGGTCACCTTGATGTTGACCGGGAGCTCGGCGTAGAACTCGGTGAAGTTCTCCGCCGTCGCCGGCTTGAAGTATTCGAAGTTGAGTCCGCGCCCGAGGCCCGCCTGGTTGATGTCGATCAGCAGCGCGTCCATCTCGCTCTTGTTGGGCAGCTGCTTCAGCAGCGCGCCGAACGACTGCTCGATCTCCGCCCGCTGCTGCTTGTAGGCGTCCAGGTTCACGGCGAGCTTCTTCTTCTCGACGAAGGTTTCCTTCTGCTTGGCCACTTCCTGGCGGCCCGACTCGATCTGGTCGCTCTGGTCCTTCCAGAGCAGGACGCCGGCCGCGATCTGGATGGCGAGGAAGATCACCACGAACGCGATGATCTTGACCGGCCACGGCCAGTTGCCGGGCTGCTTGAAGTCTAGGGTCTTGAGGTCGTCGATCAGGCTCATTTCGCCCCCGGCGCCTTCTTCGGTGCGCCCGAGCCGTCATCGGCCTTGGCGCGTTTGATCGAGATGTTCATGAGGAACTCGTTCACCCGCTGGGTCTGGTTCCCCGGAGAGGGAACCGCCTTGATCTCGACCAGCTCGGGATTCTCCAGGTACGGCGAGGCTCCGAGGTTTCGCATCAGGGTCGAGACGCGTGCGTTCGACTGCGCGTAGCCGGTGACGCCGACCTTCGTCCCCACCTGCTTCACGGACTTGAGGTACACGCCCTCGGGCAATTGGCGCAGGAGCTGGTCGAGGAGCTGCACGGGCTCCGAGCGGTTGCTCTGGAGGCCTTCGACCACCTGCTTCTTGGCGAGCAGGCCCGCGGTTTCCTCGCGGATCTTGCGGATCTCCTCGATCTGCTTGTCCAGCTTGGAGATCTCGTTCTTCATGTAGGCGACGTTGGTCTGTTGCTGCTGGACCTGCTGGTCGAGGAAGAACCAGACGACGAACGCGGCCACGGCGCCGAGGAAGACGGTGATGCCGGCGAAGGCCGCGAACTGCTTCTGGCGGACCTTGCGTTTCTCCTCGCGGTGGGGGAGTAGGTTGACGCGGATCATGACGGGTCGAACCTCCGCATCGCGAGCCCGCACGCGATCATGAGCGAGGGCGCGTCGATCGTGAGCTGGCGCGGCTTGATGCGCGACGACAGCGCCATGTTCGCGAACGGGTTGGCGACGATCGTGTGGACCTGCGTGCGCTGGGCGACCATCTCCTCGAGCCCGTCGAGCATGGCGCAGCCGCCCGTGAGCAGGATGTGGTCGACCTTGTTGAACTGGGTCGAGGTGAAGAAGAACTGCAGGGCGCGCTGGATCTCCAGCACGATCTTCTCGTTGAAGGGCTGCAGGACGTCCGGGCCGAAGTTCTCCGGAAGGTTGCCGACCCGCTTGGCGGCCTCGGCTTCTTCCGGCGGCATGTCGAACTGCCGGGCGATGTCCTGGGTCAGAAGGTTTCCGCCGATCTGCTGCTCGCGCGTATAGACCGTCTGGCCGTTATGAAGAACCGTGACCCGGGTAATGGTGGCGCCGATGTCGACGACCACCGTCACGTCGCTCTCCGAGATGCCCGAATTGCCCCCGCAGATCAGCTCGAAGGCGGTCTGGGAGGCGTAGGACTCCACGTCCATCACGATCGTCTTCAGGCCGGCGGCTTCGGTCGCCGCGACGCGGTCCTCGATCTTCTCCTTGCGGGAGGCGGCGATCAGGACTTCGACCTCGTCCTCGCCCGACGGAGCGGGGCCCAGGACCTGGAAGTCGAGGTTCACCTCGTCCAGGGAGAAAGGAATGTACTGGTTGGCCTCGCCCTGGACCTGGATTTCCATGTCCTCCTCGCGCTGGTTGCCGGGCAGGATCACCTTCTTGGTGATCACGGCCGCGGCCGGCAGGGCGAGGGCGACGTTCTTGATCCGGGAGCCGAGGGCCTTGTGGGCGCGCTTGAGCGCCTCCCCGGCGGCCTCGATGTTGGCGATGTTGCCGTCAACAACGGTGTCCTTGGGCAGCGGCTCGATGGCGTAGCGCTCGACGCGATAGACATTTCGGCCGGCTTCCGCAATTTCCACCAACTTGACGGAAGACGAGCTGATGTCGCACCCGATGAGGGGCGGCGTCTTGGCTTTGAGGAACTCGAACTGGGCGGCTAATTTTTCTTTAATCATAGTGGAAGGTTAGCACCCACTGCGGAGAATCTACTTTAGATGCTAGCAACAAGTCCTAGGCCTGTAAAGCCTTTTCGGGAAGGCCCCCTCTGGAGGAGTGGACCTTATAATGTTGTCTCCTATCCGAACGCAGCCGCTTGCCCGGACCTTATGACCTTCTCCGGGAGCGCTCGCAGGCCATGACTTCCCGCTGGTGGTTCTATCCCGCGCTGATCGCCGTGTCGCTCGCCCTCGTGTCCGCGGGGGTGGGGGCGCTCACGGTCGTCCTGCTCTGGCCCAACCTGCCGGGGCTCGATGTCCTGACCAATTACCGGCCCAAGATTCCGCTGCGGGTCTACAGCGCCGAGGGTGAACTGATCGGGGAGTTCGGCGAGGAGAAGCGCGCCCTGGTGCGACTGGACGAGGTGCCGCAGGTGATGAAGCAGGCGATCCTGGCCGCCGAGGACGACCGCTTCTACCAGCACGGCGGCGTGGATTACGTGGGCGTGGCGCGCGCGGCGCTCGCCAACCTGCAGGGCCGCCGCGAGGGCGCCAGCACCATCACCATGCAGGTCGCCCGGACCTTCTTCCTCACGCGCGAGAAGACCTTCGCCCGCAAGCTCTCCGAGGTGCTGCTCGCCTTCAAGATCGAGGCCAACCTTTCCAAAGACCAGATCCTCGAGCTCTACATCAACCAGATCTTCCTCGGGCAGCGGGCCTATGGGTTCGCAGCCGCGTCGAGCATCTACTTCGGCAAGGACCTGAGGAACATCACGGCCGCCGAGGCCGCGATGCTGGCCGGGCTTCCCCAGGCCCCGTCGCGCCAGAACCCGATGGTCAATCCGAAACGGGCGCAGCAGCGGCAGCAGTACGTGCTGCGGCGCATGGCGGAGCTGGGCTGGATCTCGGCCGAGCAATACAAGAAGTCCGTGGCCGAGCCCCTCCGGCTGAACACCGACCAGCGCGATACCTTCGCCTTCCGGGCCGACTACGTGGCCGAGATGGCGCGCTCCGCGGTCTTCGAGCAATACGGCGAACCGGCCTACGTGAGCGGGATCAAGGTCTACACGACCGTGCGCCGGCGCGACCAGGAAGAGGCGAACGCCGCCCTGCGCCTGGGGGTGAACGAGTACGACCGGCGGCATGGGTATCGCGGCCCGGAAGGCCGGGCCGACCTCCCGGAGCAGCCGGGCGCCGAGCTGGATGACGCCATCGAAGAAGCGCTCCAGGACCGGGAGGTCGTCGCCGATCTCGTTCCGGCGGTCGTCATCAAGGCTTCGGCGAACGAGGTGACGGCCGTCATGCGGCGCGGCGACGTCGTGAAGGTGTCGGGGGACGGGCTGAAGTTCGTCGCCCGGTCGCTGGCGGGCGGCAATCCCGATCGCGCCATCCGCCGCGGGTCGATCGTTCGCCTGCAGCCCGGCGAGAAGGGCGCCTGGAGCCTGTCGCAGGTCCCGAAGGTCGAGGCCGCGCTCGTGGCGCTCGATCCCCACAACGGGGCGATCCATGCGGTGGCCGGCGGGTACGACTACTCGGCCAACAAGTTCAACCACGTGACGCAGGCCTGGCGGCAGCCGGGCTCGAGCTTCAAGCCTTTCATCTATTCGGCGGCGCTCGAGAAGGGCTTCACCGCGGCCACGGTGCTGAACGACGCGCCGTTCGTGATCGAAGCCGCCAAGACCGGCGGGCAGCTCTGGGAGCCGAAGAACTACGACGGCAAGTACGAAGGCCCGATGCGCATCCGCCAGGCGATCGCGAAGTCGAAGAACATGATCTCGATCCGCGTGCTGCAGGCCATCGGGCCGGGCTACGCGCAGGACTACATCCAGCGTTTCGGGTTCGATCCGAAGATGCACCCGGCCTATCTCACGATGGCGCTGGGCGCGGGCTCGGCCACGCCGCTGCAGATGGCCACGGCCTACTCGACGTTCGCCAACGGCGGCTACCGCATCAAGCCGTGGTTCATCTCGCGCATCGTCGACGATCGCGGCGAGACGCTCTACGCCTCGAAGCCCGAAGTCGCGGGCGAGGACGCCGAACGCGTGCTGGATCCGCGCAACGCCTTCATGATGACCAGCCTCATGCGCGACGTGGTGCGCTACGGCACGGCCACTCCGGTGCTGCGCCTCGGGCGCAACGACCTCGCCGGCAAGACCGGCACGACCAACGACCACATCGACGCTTGGTTCGCGGGATTCCAGCAGAGCCTGGTGGCGGTTGCGTGGATCGGCTTCGACACGCCCTCGCCGCTCGGCCCCAACGAGACCGGTGGCGTCGCTGCGTTGCCGATCTGGATGGCCTACATGCAGAAGGTGTTGAAGGGCGTGCCCGAAGCCGACCTCGAGCCCCCGTCGGGAATCGTCTCGGTCAACATCAATCCGGTCACCGGCTTGCGGGAACCGGGCGGCGCCAGCAAGACGGTGGAATACTTCTATACGGAGACCCAGCCCGGCTCGGGCGAGGAGGGGGCCTTCGCGCGCGACACGAACCGCCCCCCCGAGGAAGTGAAGAACCAGATTTTCTGAGGCGGACCGCCGCATGCCCAAAGCCCGCTCCCGCAAGGACGCCAACCTGCGCAGCCACATCGCGTATCTCGCGGCGCGCCTGATGGCCGAGGATGGCGTCGCCGACTACGGCGCAGCCAAGCAGAAGGCGGCGCGCCAGGCGGGCGTGCAGGACGGCAAGCTCTTGCCCGACAACCACGAGATCGAAGCCGCGCTGCGCGAGTACCAGTCCCTCTACCAGGCCGAAGACCAGCCCGCGCAGTTGCGCCGCATGCGCGAGGTGGCCGTCCGCGTGATGCGGGAGTTCAACGAATTCCGGCCGGCCCTGGTGGGTTCCGTCCTCACCGGGACGGCCACCCGCTTTTCCGACGTGAACCTGCACCTGTTCACCGACGACTCGAAGGCGCTCACCCTCTTCCTGCTCAATCGCCGGTATCGCTACGAGGAAGGCGCGCGCCGCATGCGCCGGGGCGACACGCACGTCGAGGTTCCGCAGGTCCTGCTCGAGGTGGAGGGCGTGCCCGTCACGATGACGGTGCTCGACCGCGACGACGAGCGCCTGGCCGGCAGGTCGCGGGAAGTGGAGGCGCAGCGTGCGCGCCTCGCGGACGTCGAGGCGCTGCTGGGGACTACGCCCGCGCCTTGAGGATCTTCGCCGCGTCCATCGCGAAGTACGTGAGGATCGCATCGGCGCCCGCGCGGCGGAACCCGAGCAGGGACTCCATCATGCAGGCTTCGCCGTCGATCCAGCCTTGGGCCGCGGCCGCCTTCAGCATCGCGTACTCGCCGCTCACCTGGTAGACGAAGGTCGGCACTCCGAAGCGATCCTTCACGCGGCGAACGATGTCGAGGTACGGCATGCCCGGCTTGACCATCACGAAGTCCGCGCCTTCCTCCAGGTCGAGGGCGACCTCGTGCAGGGCTTCGTCGGTGTTGCCCGGATCCATCTGGTAGGTCTTCTTGTCACCCGTTCCCAGGCTGGCGCCCGAACCGACCGCGTCCCGGAAAGGCCCGTAGAAGGCCGAGGCGTACTTGGCCGAGTAGGCGAGGATCCGTGTGTGAATGAAGCCGGCGCCATCGAGCGCGTGCCGAAGCGAGCCTACGCGGCCGTCCATCATGTCGGAGGGGGCCACAATATCCACGCCGGCTTGCGCGTGAGCCAGTGCTTGCTTTGACAGGGCAGCCAGGGTCTCGTCGTTGACCACGTAGCCGCCGGCGTCGATCAGCCCGTCCTGGCCGTGGATGGTGTACGGATCGAGCGCGATGTCGGTGATCACTCCCAGCTGGGGGAAACGCTTCTTCAATTCGCGGACCGTACGCGGCACCAGCCCGTTGGCGTTCCAGGCTTCCTCAGCTCCCGCGGTCTTCAGGACCGGCTCGATCACCGGGAATAGCGCGAGTGCAGGAATTCCCAAAGTGAGGGCTTGCTCAGCGACGGGAATCAACTCGTCGATCGTGCGTCGAAACACACCGGGCATCGAAGGCACCGCCTCCGTCTTCTTCGCGCCGTCGAGCACGAAGACGGGAAGGATCAGGTTGTCCGCGGAAAGCCGATTCTCGCGGACGAGGCGGCGCGAAAAATCGTCGCGGCGCGCACGCCGCATGCGGCGATCGGGGAACCTTCCCAAGGCTGAAGTCATTGCGTTTCCGATCGAAAAAGGCCGGGAACTTTATCACGTGGTCCGGGCTCCTACGTATGAAGGCTAACGCCTTCCCCGCTTCTCCTCCCTGAGCGGGCGCCTTAATCCCATTAAGGCTTTTTTGCCCCGGCTTTACTCCCCTTTAGCCGGGGCTTTTGTTTTCTGCGCCGCCCGGTGGCATTCGATCGCCGCCTACTTGGCCCGGAAGCCCGTGGAACGCACGCACACCCATTTGTCCGCGCGCTTCACGAAGACATCCATCCAGACGAACTTGCCGCTCGTGTCCTTTCCGTCATCGGTTCTCTTCTCCGTGACGATGCCCTGCACGACGGCCACGTCGCCGAGCACCTTCACGTCCATCGGCCCCAGCTCGAAGGACGCCAGCTTGTGCTTGCCGTCTTTCAGGCTGGCCAGGAAACTTTCCTTGCTCGTGGGCTTCCCGGCGGCGCCGAAGTTCGACCAATCGTCCGCGAGGATCCGGGCGAGTTTGTCGAGATCGCCCGTCACGAGGGAGTCTCCCCAATCCTGCGCAAGTTGCTTCATCGTGGCGACGACGTTCGGATCTGGAACAGACGGCGGGGGGACGTCGGCGGGCATCACCGGCATGGAGCCCAGGCACGTGGCCAGCAAGGCAGCGGCAAGCGCTTTCATCGGACTTCCTTTCGCGATGGAGGAAGCGACCATGGTGCTGCGCTAAATATGACGATGCCTGTCATATATTCCGCCACCGCCCTCAAGCCGCGCGAGAGTCTCCGCCGGACGCCACGGCGGACCCGTGGTCGAGATGAATGCGCCCCGCCATGTCCGAGACCATGACGCGGAGCGATTCGGGCTCGATCACCTCCGCTTCGCCGCCGAAGCCGAGGATGTGGCGCGCACCTTCCTCGACCGACTCGATGGCCAGCAGCACGGGGCGCCATCCGGCGCGTTCACCTCCGCCGCCCGGGAGCGCCGGCAGCTCGACGAATCGGCTGCGCGTCTGCGCGAGCGATTCCAGGGCCCACGGAGACATCCACACGCGGGCCTGCATCGGACGCAGTTCATTCTCGAAACGCGCCAACGACTCGCGCCAGTAGCGCGCCAGGTCGAAGCTCGGAGGACGCTTGAAGGTGCCGCGACCCGCCAGCAACTCGAGCACATGGGCCAGGCGGTAGGTTCGAACATCGCGCTTGCCGGCTTCGCGTGCGGCGGCATACCAGGCGCCTGCTTTCAGGACCAGGCCCAGCGGCTCGAGTTCGCGCCAGGACGTCTTGCGCCAACTGGCGTATCGCACACGAATGCGCGCGCTGCGCCATACCGCGTCAGCCACTTCGCGAAGGTGAGGCGCCGTGTCGCTTGCGCGATACCAGTCCACCGGATCGATGTGCAGTCGATCGGCGACCCGGGCTGCTTGTTCGCGCATCGGGATCGGCAGGCTCGCCACCACCTTGAGCCGCGCGGACAGGGCGGCCTCCCCAAGGCCCAGCTCGGCGGCCGGACCGGGCAAGCCGGCCAACAGCAGCGCGTGGGCCTCGTGTTCGGTCATGCCGGTGAGGCGCGTGCTCCAACCCGGACGCAAGCGGAGTCCACCCTCGCGGCCACGCTCCGCCCAGATCGGAATGCCGGCGGCAGACAGCTGATCCAGGTCGCGCATGATGGTGCGCCCGGAAACGTCGAGGGCCTGCGCCAGGGCAGCGGCGGTCATCCGCTCCCGTGACTGCAGGAGCATCAGGATCGACAGCAGGCGGCTGGCTTTCATGGGCACGACACCGTCCTATCGAGCTCGGCACCATTGTCATGGGCGCCCGCGACTTCCTCAGCGCTTCTTCGCGCGGGCCCACTCGTTCAATTTCGCAGCCGCCTCGGCGAGCCCCTCGCGCTTCGTGCTGGAGAAGAGCTGCACCGAAGTCTCGCCCGTGATCTTCGCGAGCTCGGAGCGCACGCGCGCAAGCGTGCGCTGCGCCTCCTGCTTCGAAAGCTTGTCCGCCTTCGTGAGCAGGACGTGCACCGGGCGCCCCGACGGCTGCATCCATTGGAGCAACTCGTGGTCCAGCGGAGTGAGGGGATGGCGCGCGTCCATCATCACGACGACGCCCGCGAGCGACGCACGTTCGGCGACGTATTGCCCCACCAGCGTTTCCCAATGCTGGCGCACCGGGAGCGGGACCCCGGCGTAACCGTAGCCGGGCAGGTCGACGAGGTAGGCCGCGCCGTTCAACGTGAAGAAATTGAGGAGCTGCGTGCGCCCGGGTGTCTTGCTCGCGAACGCCAATCGCCGGCGCCCGGTCAGCGCATTGATGGCGCTCGACTTCCCGGCATTCGATCGGCCCGCGAAGGCGATCTCCGGGACTCCCGGTGGGGGCAAGGCGGCGTTGTCGTGGACCGAGATCGCGAACGTCGCCGAGGCGAGGTTCAATGCTCCCGTGGACGGGCGGCTGGCGACTCCAGCCCCGCCTACTGTAAAATTCTCGGGTTTCCGCGTTTCCTTCTTCTTCTCGCGAGGTTTCCCGATGCGTTCTCTGACGGGCTTTTTGGCCGGGCTCATGGCCCTAGTTTACGCAGGCGCCCTCGCCGCGGCCGCTCCCGGCCACGATATGCCCAAGCCGGACCTCGAGCGGGGCCGTCAAATCGCCACCACGGTCTGCGCGGCCTGCCATGGCGCGAACGGCATCGCCACCGCGCCGAATCCCAACCTGGCGGGCCAGGACGGCGAGTACATCCACCGGCAGCTTGCGGCGTTCAAGTCGGGCGCGCGCGTGAACCCGATCATGCAGGGCATGTCCGCCGGCCTCTCGCCGGAAGACATGGTGTCCGTCGGCGCCTATTTCTCGCGCCAGAAGCCGGCCCAGTCGGCCGCGCGCGACAAGGCGCTCGCCGATCGCGGCCAGAAGGTCTGGCGCGCCGGCGTGAAGTCGACCATGGTCCCGGCCTGCGCCGGTTGCCACGGGGCGGCCGGCCGCGGCATCCCCGCGCAGTTCCCGGCGCTGGCCGGGCAGAACCCGGACCTCGTCTACGGCTGGCTGAAGGCGTTCGCCTCGGGCGAGCGGCCGCATGAAACGATGACCCGCGTGGCGGCGAAGATGACCGACGCCGACATGAAGGCGGTCGCGGAGTACGCCGCCGGGTTGCGCTAGGCCGGACCGCGGGCCAGGCGCACGAGGTTACGGCCCTCGCGCTTGGCCGCGTAGAGCGCCGCGTCCGCAGCGCGCAGCAACGCTTCCGGATCCTCGCCGTGCTGCGGGAAGAGGCTCACGCCGACGCTGGCGCTGATGCGCGCGACCTTCCCGGAGGACATGTCGTAGGGTTTCGCGAGCTCCATCCGCAGCTTCTCCGCGACCTGCATCGCGCCTTCGGGACCCGTGCCCGGCAGGATCGCGAGGAACTCGTCGCCCCCCAGCCGCCCCGTCGTGTCCGAAGCGCGCACGCTCTTGCGCGTGCGCGCCGCGACTTCCGCCAGCAAGCGGTCGCCCATGGCGTGGCCCATCGTGTCGTTCACCGACTTGAACCCGTCGAGGTCGAACATCGCGATGGCAAAGCCCTCGTTTTCGCGCCCGGCGCGCGCCACTTCCTGGACGAGCCGGTCACCGAGCAGGGTGCGGTTGGGCAAGCCGGTCACCACGTCGTAGTGCGCGAGCCGCTCGATCCGCCGCTGCGCCTCGCGGTTGCGCGCCTGCGCATGCTGGAACACGGCGAAGAGGCCGCCCAGCAGCGTGATGGAGCCGGCGAGCAGCCACAGCACGTAGCTGTTCAGGTTCTCGCCGATGTGGATCTGCTGCAGCGAGCGCTCGGTGATGCGGCGCGTCTGCACGTCGAGGGCGCGTTCGAGGGTGACCCAGGCGCGCGACTCGATGTCCTCGCGCTGCGCCTCCAGGGGCGCGAGCTCCGCCGACCCACGCGACCGCGCGACCGCGCGACTGTGCGCGGCGAACGCCTTGGCCGCCTCCGAAAGCGGACCGATCACCGCCGAGAGCGAGCCATCGGTTCGCGAACGTTCCTGCAGGTACCCGAGGTCGGCCTCGGCTTCCACGGCGCGACGCTCGAGCGTGCGGCTCGCCTCCGGGCTGCGCGTGAGCGCGTAGTCGTGCGCCGAGTAGCGCATCTCGTGCAGGCGGTTTCGGAGCGACTCCAGCCCATCCTTCGCCTGCTGGGCGCCGATCACTTCGCGGTTCAGCTCGGTCTCGACGCGCACGTCCGAGACCACGAGGATCGCGATGACGAGAATGGTGATGGCGGCGATCACCAGGATCAGCGCGGCCACGCGGCCGACCGTGACCATGGACCGCACCATCAACCTCCGCGCACCACCGCGAACGCCTTGCGCGCTGCGGCGAAGGTCGCCTCGAAATCCGCCGGCGCATGCGCGGACGAAACGAAACCCGCCTCATACGCCGACGGCGCGAGATACACGCCCTGGTCCAGCATCGCGTGGAAGAAGCGATTGAACGCCTCGCGGTCCGATTGCATCACCTCGGCGAAAGTGCCCGGCCGTGTCGCGCGGAAATAGAGCCCGAACATGCCGCCTTCGCTGTCGCCGCTGAAGGCGACCCCGGCGGCCACCGCCTCGCGCACCAGTCCCGCCACGAGCGAGCGCGTCGCGGTGCCCAGGCGTTCGAAGAATCCCGGCTCCAGCACGCGCTTGAGCGTCGCGAGCCCCGCGCTCACCGACACCGGATTGCCCGAGAGCGTCCCGGCCTGGTAGACGGGGCCGAGCGGAGCCAGCTTCGCCATGACGTCGCGCCGGCCGCCGAAGGCGCCCACCGGCATTCCGCCGCCAATGACCTTGCCCAGCGTGGTGAGGTCGGGCGTGATTCCGAAGAGACCCTGCGCGCACTTCGCGCCGACGCGAAATCCCGTCATCACTTCGTCGAACACGAGCAGCGCGCCGTGTCGCGTGCATTGATCGCGCAGGACCCGCAGGAATTCGGGGGTCGGCCGCACGAAGTTCATGTTGCCCGCGATGGGCTCGAGCACCACGCCCGCGATGTCCGCTCCGTGCAGGCGAAAGGTCTCCTCGACCGCGGCGGAATCGTTGTAGGGCAGCACGAGCGTCTTTGCGACCAGCTCCGGCGGAACGCCCGCCGAGGTGGGATGGCCGAACGTGAGGGCCCCGGACCCGGCCTTCACCAACAGGAAGTCGCTGTGGCCGTGGTAGCAGCCTTCGAACTTCACCAGCAGCGAGCGCCCCGTGAAGCCGCGGGCAAGCCGCAGCGCGCTCATCACCGCCTCGGTCCCCGAGCTGACGAGGCGCACCTGCTCCATCGAGGGCAGCGCGCCCGTCAGCACCTCGGCCATCTCCAGTTCGAGTTCGGTGGGCGCACCGAAGGACAGGCCCCGGGCGGCGGCAGCCTGCACGGCGGCCACGACGCCGGGTTCGGCGTGGCCGAGGATGAGCGGACCCCACGAGCCCACGTAGTCGATGTACTCGCGGCCGTCGACATCGACGAGGCGCGCGCCGCGTCCTTCGCGGAAGAAGACCGGCGTGCCGCCCACCGAGCCGAAGGCACGCACGGGCGAGTTCACGCCACCGGGAATCAACGCCTTCGAACGCTCGAAGAGCGCGCGGCTGCGATCACGCATGGGGGGACGCTTCCTGGAGGACGGGAAAGAGTTGGGCGAGCGAACGCGCGGCAGCGCGAATGTCGCGTGCCTCGAAGATCGCGGCAACGACCGCGACCATGTCGGCTCCATTCGCGATGGCCTCCGCGGCGTTCGCCGCGGTGATGCCGCCGATGGCCGCGACCGGGATCGCCGCTTCGCGCCGCGCGCGGGCCAGTTTCTCCAGGCCGGCGCGTACCGCGCCCGGCTTGGTCGATGAAGCGAAGACGCTGCCGATGCCTACGTAGTCGGCGCCATCGCGTGCGGCGGCCCGCGCCAGTAGCGGATCGTCGTAGCAGGAAACGCCGAGGATGCGGCCGTGCAGCGCGGCGCGCGCGGCGCGCACGTCGCCATCTTCGCGGCCGAGGTGCACGCCGTCGGCACCGATCGCGAGCGCAAGCTCGAGGCGGTCGTTCACGATGAACGGAACACCGAACTCGCGGCAGCGGTCGAGCAGGCGGCGGGCCTGTTCGAGAGCGAGCGCCGCGTCCGCTTCCTTCGCGCGGTACTGCACCAGCGCGGCGCCGCCTTCCAGCGCCGCGGTGACCTCGCGCACGAGGCGTTCGGTGTCGGAGCGCTCCGGGGTGATCGCATACAAGCCCCGCAGGTGCGGGACGGCCTTGGGGCTCGCGCTCACTTCTCGCTGCCTTCGCCGTCGGTGTCGCGCGCCCAGAAGAGGCGATCCGGGATGTGCTGGCCCATGCCCGGGCGGTAGGCCTTGGAGAGCGCCTGCCAGACGTAGTCCTGGGCTTCGTAGACGGCGTCGGCGATGTCCAGGCCGCGCGCGAGATTGGCCGCGAGGGCCGAGGCGAGCGTACAGCCGGAGCCGTGGAAGCTGCCGGGCAGGCGCGTCCAGTTGTCGGAGCGCACGATGCCTCCGCGCCGGTACAACGTGTTCACGACGTCCGGGGTCGAGTCGTGCGTCCCGGTGACCAGGACGTACTCGCAGCCGCTGTCGAGCAGCACTTCCGCGCATTCGGCGAGATCCATGTCGCCATCCTCGTCGTCGGCGAGGCGGCGCAGTTCGAGGATGTTGGGCGTGACCACCGTGCTCTGCGGCACCAGCAGCTCGCGGATGGCGATCACCATGTCGTCGTTGGCGAATTCGTCGCCGCGCCCGGAGGCGAGCACCGGATCGAGCACCAGCGGAATGTCGGGGTAGTCGGAGACCACCTCGGCGACCAGCGTCACGATTTCCGTGGATCCCAGCACGCCCATCTTGAAGGCGGCGACGGGGATGTCCTCGAGGATGCAGCGGGCCTGGTCGGCGACCCAGTCCGGGTCGATCGCGAGGAAGGATTCGACGCCCGCGGTGTCCTGGACCGTGATCGCGGTGATCACCGAAAGCGGATGGCAGCCCATGCTGGCGAGCGTGAGGATGTCGGCCTGGAGGCCGGCGCCGCTCGTGGGATCGGAGGCTGCGAACGTGAGGACGGCAGGCGGGAGCGCGGCGGCGGGATCGGGCATGGGAAACGCGGTTGCCAGAGGGGGTTACACTTGAAACCGCGCCTTCATTGCGCCCGTTAACCGCGGGTCGCTACCATCGACTTTGGCTCGCGGCGCGTGTCCGCATTCTACTTCATCGACCCCCGGGCACGACCATGGCTTCCCCCGCAATACCCGCCTCCGAACCCTTCAAGACCTGGAAGTGCAACGTCTGTGGACTGGTCTACGACGAAGCCGAGGGCTGGCCGGAAGACGGGATTGCCGCAGGGACCCGCTGGGAAGACGTTCCGGCCGGTTGGTGCTGTCCGGAGTGCGGCGCCCGCAAGGAAGATTTCGAAGTGGTCGAGTTTTAGCATCCGGGGTTTCGCGGAACACCTCGGAAATGGCTTGAACAGGCGGTAGTTAACGCTTGTTTTGCTTGAACAAAAGGGCTACGCTGCACAGTCGAAAGCACGTGCGCGGCGCCGGTCCGGGCATCCGGTGAGGGATGCCAGCCGCGAATACAAACGGGGAAAGCGTGGCGGACTCCAAGAACCTCACGGGTGTACGCGTGATGGTGATCGACGACAGCAACACCATCCGGCGCTCCGCGGAGATATTCCTCATGCAGGCCGGCTGCCAGGTGATCCTGGCCGAGAACGGCTTCGATGCGCTCGCGAAGATCGCGGACCACCAGCCGGACCTGATCTTCGTCGACATCATGATGCCGCGCCTGGACGGCTACCAGACCTGTGCGCTGATCAAGAAGAGCGGCAAGCACGGGGCGACGCCGGTGATCATGTTGTCCTCGAAGGACAGCCTGTTCGATCGCGCCCGCGGGCGCATGGTGGGTAGCGACGAGTACCTCACGAAGCCCTTCACGAAGGAAAGCCTGCTCAAGGCGGTGGAAGCGCATCTCGCGCATCGGAACGCCGCGTAGCGCACGGATTAGACGAAACAACGGACTGAGAACGGAGCAAAGGCGATGGCAATCAAGAAAATCATGGTGGTGGACGACTCGCCCACCGAGCGCGCGTACATGCAGGGCATGCTCACCAAGCGGGGCTACGAGGTGGTGCTGGTCGACAGCGGCGAGACCGCGATCGAGCGCTCCAAGGCCGACCAGCCGGACCTCATCCTGATGGACGTGGTGATGCCCGGGCTGAACGGCTTCCAGGCCACGCGCGCCATCACGCGGGACGAGGCCACCAAGCACATCCCGGTGATCATCTGCACCACCAAGGACCAGGAGACGGACAAGATCTGGGGCCTGCGCCAGGGTGCGAAGGACTACGTCACCAAGCCGCTCAACGAGGGCGAGCTGATCGAAAAGATCAAGGCCCTGGGCTAAAGGAGCCACGATGGCGCGCCGCACCGGACTCCGCGAATTCCAGCTCCAGCTCGGGGAGCGCCTGCGCACGGCGACGACCCGCGCGGCGCTCTCGTCGCGGCTGGGCTTCCAGGTGGGCACGGACAACTGGTTCGTGGCGCTCCACCAGGTGAGCGAAGTGATCCCGGTGCCCAACGCGATGCCCGTGCCGCTCACGAAACCCTGGTTTCGCGGCGTGGCGAACGTGCGCGGCAACCTCTACAGCATCATCGATTTTTCGGCCTACCAGGGCCGCGACGCGGTCGGTGCCGGCATGGAGAAACGCGTGATCCTCATCTCCGAGCGGTTGCTCGGGGGCGCGGGCATCGTGGTCTCCCGCATGCTGGGCCTGCGCAACCCCGACACGTTTACGAAGCTGGAGCGCCCGGCCGACGCCCCGCCCTGGGTGGGCGGCGTGTACGTCGCGGCGGGCGGCACGCAGTGGTTGGAGCTGGACCTGCCGGCGCTCGTGCGCCAGCCGGAGTTCCTGGAAGTCGGCAACTAAAAGAGCGAAAGAGGGAGAGCAGCATGGCGAAAGCACAGGCAGTGGCCAAATCGAAGAGCGGCGGCGGCGGCATCGGCGGCTGGTTCAAGAAAATGACGGCGCCCAAGCCCAAGGCGGTGCCCGCGCGGCCCGCGTCTTCCTCCTCGACGCTCACGAACCTCAAGGCGCAGGAGACCACCGGCGGCGCGGGCACGCGCCCGGGCACGAAGCCGCTCGCCGCCAAGAAAGCCGCCCCGCGGCCGGGTGGAGAGGGCCTCGCGCGCTTCCGCCTCCCGCTGCTCGGCGACAAGCCCATCACCACGCAGATGCAGGTGCTGGGCGCGATCGCGTTCGCACTCCTCGCGCTCACCGCGTTCATGGTGTATTTCGACGTGAAGTCGCGCACCGAGAACTCCACGTACATCACCATCGCGTCGCAGATGCAGTACCACACGCAGCGCCTCGCCAAGGCCGCCGGCCAGGCCGCGCGCGGCCTGCAGAGCGCCTTCCCGCAGGTGCAGGACAGCCGCGACGAATTCGAGAACTACCTGGCCATTCTCAAGACCGGCGGCTTCGCCTTCGGCGTGGTGGTGCCGCCGGCGGGCTACAACGACGAGCTGAAGAGCCGCCTCGACGAGCTGGGCCAGCGTTGGCCCGATTCCGCGAACGCCGCCACGGCCATCCTGAACGCGCAACGCGACCTTGTCGCGCTCGCGCAGAACATCGCTCAGATCCGCGTGGGCTCGGAAGAAATGGCCACGCTGTCGCAGGAATTGACGGGCCTCATGACGCAGTCGGGCTCCCCGCCGGCGCAGGTGCTGCGCGCCAACCGCCTCACGTTCCTGGCCGAGCGCCTGGGACGCGGTTCCGCGCTGATCCTGGGCTCGGAAATCATCGATCCGGAAGTGCCGTTCCTGATCGGCAAGGACACGAACGACCTGCGCGAGCTGATCAAGTCGCTCGAGACCGGCAGCGAGGCGCTGGGCATCATCGCCGTGCGCGACAACGAGACGCGCCAGAAGCTCGCCCAGCTGAAAGCGCAGTTCGCCGAGTTCGAGAAGAACGTGGGCCCCATCCTGCGCGAATTGCAGAAGCTCGTTTCCGCACGCCAGGCCGGCGCGCAGCTGGTGTCGGGGTCGGAATCGCTGCAGAACTCCGTGCTCAAGCTCCAGGAGACGATCTCGGCCGAGAAGACGGTCACGACGCTGCTCACCGTGGTGGTGCTCGCGGTGCTGTTCTTCCTCGTGCTGGTGCTGATGGTGCTGGTGTTCCTCGCCGATACGCGCCGCCGCGCGGCCGAAGCGGAGACGGAAAACCGCCGGAACCAGGAAGCCATTCTGCGGCTGCTGAACGAGATGGGCGACCTGGCCGACGGCGACTTGACCATCAAGGCGCAGGTGACCGAGGACATCACGGGCGCCATCGCCGACTCGATGAACTACACGATCGACGAGCTGCGAAACCTGGTGACGGGCGTGAACAACGCGGCCATCCAGGTGACGCAGAAGACGGCGCAAGCCCAGTCGATTTCCAACGAGCTGCTCTCCGCCGCGGAACGCCAGTCGCGCGAGATCGAGGAGACCACCTCGCAGGTGTTGCAGGTCTCGAAGTCGATTTCCGAAGTGTCGACCACCGCCGAGGAAGGCGCGCGAGTCGCGCAGCGCTCCCTCGCGGCCGCCGACAAGGGCCGCCTCGCGGTGCAGAACTCGATCTCCGGCATGAACGACATGCGCGAGCAGATCCAGGAGACGTCGAAGCGGATCAAGCGCCTCGGCGAATCCTCGCAGGAGATCGGCGAGATCGTGGAACTGATCTCGGACATCACGGAACAGACGAACGTGCTCGCGCTGAACGCCGCCATCCAGGCCGCGTCGGCCGGTGAAGCGGGACGCGGCTTCTCGGTGGTTGCGGAGGAAGTGCAGCGACTGGCCGAACGCTCCGGCGAAGCCACGAAGCAGATCGGCGCGATCGTGAAGACCATTCAGGCGGACACGCAGGACGCGGTGGCCGCCATGGAGAGGTCGACGCAGGGCGTGGTCGAGGGCGCGAAGCTCTCCGAGGCCGCGGGCCAGGCGCTGTCCGAGATCGACACGGTGACGAAGAACCTCGCGCAGCTGATCCAGAACATCTCGACGGCCACGCAGGTGCAGGCGAACGCCACCAACAAGGTCGCCCAGAACATGCAGGACATCCTGGAGATCACGCGGCAGACGACGCGAGGCACGCAGCAGACGGCGGGCTCGATTCGAGACCTCGCCGCGGTGGCCCAGGAGCTCAAGAGCTCGGTCGCGGGCTTCAAGCTGTAAGGCCGCGAGAGCCCCCAAAGCGCACACGACATGTCGGCGATCCCCATCTCCGGTTTCGATCTCGGCCCCCTGACCTGGGTCAAGACCGAGATCGACCATTCGCTGAACCAGGCGCGTGAGAACCTCGACAAGCTGACCGCGAACCCGGGCGACCGGGCGCCGGTGAAGTACATCCTCACGCACCTGCACCAGGCCACCGGCGCGCTCGCCATGGTGGGCCTGGGTGCGGCCACGCGCTTCAACGAGGAACTCGAAAAGCTGGTGGCGTTCCTCGAGGCCGAGGACGCAGGGCGCCTGGGCATCGGCGTCGGCATCGCGAAGAAGGGCATCACGTCGCTGTCGGGCTACCTCGACACGCTGCTGGCCGGCGATCCCGACCGGCCGCTATCGCTGCTCGCGGCCTACATCGAATTGAACCGCGCGCGCGGCGCCAGCGACGCGAACGAGGGCGATCTCTTCTACCCCAATCTTTCGGCCGACCTCCCGCCGCTCGAAGGCGCGCAGGCCGCGCTCGACGACGTCGTGCTGGCGAAGGCCCTGGCGCACCAGCGATCGCAGTACCAGCAAGGCCTGCTGCGCGTCCTGAAGGGCGGCGACATTTCCGAAGCGCTGCGTTCGATGCACGGCGCGGTCCTCGCGATCGAATCCCTGCAGGCCGCCACGCCCACCCGCCCCTTCTGGAGCGCCGCGGCCGCGTTCTTCGACGCACTGGTCTTCGGCGGCCTCGAGATGGGCCCGTCGGCGAAGCCGCTGTTCGCGAAAGTCGACCAGCAGGTGAAGCAGCTGATCGAAGGCTCCGCGCGCGTGCCCGAGCGCCTGCTGCGCGACCTCCTGCTCGCCGTGGGCCGCGCCCGCCCCGTCACCGACCGCGTCGCGCTGATGCACGACGCCTATCACCTGGCCCAGCTGATCGCGATGCCCGAGGGCGACCGCGGCGATGCCGGCGACGAGAACCTCGCCTCGCTGCTGCGCGAAATGCGCGACCTCACCGCGCAGCAGAAGGACACCTGGCTCAAGTACACCTCGGGCAACCGGGCGGCCCTCGAGCCCTTCGGCAAGCAGTCGCTGGCGCTCGCCGAGAAAGCCAACAAGCTGCCCAACCGCGACATCCAGCTGGTGCTCTCGCGCCTGACGGACGTCGCGCCCACGCTGAAGGCGAAGGCCATTCCGCCTTCGGAAGCGCAGGCCCTGGAAGTCGCCACGGCGATGCTCTTCCTCGAGGCCTCGCTCGAGAACTACTTCAAGCTCGGCACCGATTTCACGCGCCAGGCGAAGACCGTCGCCGAGCGACTGCGCAGCGCGATGGCCGGCGAGACGCTGGCGCCGATGGGCGCGCACGAAGGCGGCCTCCTCGACGAGATGACGCGCCGCGCGCAGGAACGCCTGCTCATCTTCCAGGTGGGACAGGAAGTGCAGGTGAACCTGCAGAACATCGAGCAGGCGCTCGATGCCTTCTTCCGCGACAGCGCCAAGCGCCCCGAGCTGAAGGGCCTGCCCGGCCTCTTCGCGCAGGTGCAGGGCGCGCTGATGATCATGGAGCTGCACGATGCCGCCGGGCTGAACGCCGCGGTGATGGCGCGCGTGCAGCAGTTCGCCGAAGGTTCCGCGGACGGGACGGGCGAAGCGGCTGAAATGGTGGCCGATGGCCTCTCGGCTCTGGGCCTCTACGTGAATGCGCTGCAACAGGGCGCAGCCAACCCGCGCGAGGTGCTGCTGCCCGCGCTGATCCGCTACGGCCTGGCCGAAGCGCCCGCGAAGAAGGCCGACACCGTCGTGCGCCGCACCGCCACCGTGGCGCCGATCGACCTCGACGTGCAGAAGCAGAAGGTCGCCGCGCTCTACGAGGACTGGCAGGAAGCGCCCAAGGCCGAGAAGGAAGAAACGAAGGAGCGCCTCGAGAAGGCGGTCGACGACCTCAAGAAGGACGCGGCCGTGCTCTCCGAGTCCACGCTCGCGATCAAGGCCGACGCCGTGCTCGCCGCGATCCAGCAGGCCGGAACGCCCGAGCAGACCGGCATGTTCGCGGCGATGCAGAGCGTGGCCCCGAACAAGGCGCCCGACGTCCCCACGCAGCAGACGGTGGACCTGGTCGACGCGCCCGGCGCCGAGATCGACGCCGAGCTGCTCGAGATCTTCCTCGAGGAAGCGACCGAAGTGGTCGCGACGATCTACGGCAACCTGTCGGTGTGCCGCGATGCGCCGCACGACCGCGAAGCGCTCACCGTCATTCGCCGCGGCTTCCACACGCTCAAGGGTTCGGGCCGCATGGTCGGCCTCACGGACCTGGGCGAAGTCGCCTGGCAATGCGAACAGGTTTTGAACAAGTGGCTGAAGGAAGAGCGGCCCGCCACGCCCGGCCTGCTCGCCTTCATCGATCTTTCGCAGGACCGGTTCGGCACGTGGATCCTCGGGCTCAAGGCCGACGCGACCTCGAAGGTCGACGGCGCGGAGATCGTTCGCGAGGCCGAGCGCCTGAAGAGCGGCGAGGAGCCGGAACCGGCCGCGCCGGCCTTCGAGGCCCTGGCCGAGGGCGCGCCGCTCGAAGAGCCCGCGCCGGAACCGGCATTCGCCGCACCCGAAGGGGTCGAGCCCGCGGCCCTCGAACCCGCCGCTTCCGCTCCCGCGGAAACGAAGGAGCCGGCGCTCGATTTCGCGTCGCTCGATCTCCAGCCCGCGCCGCTCGACCTCACGCCCCCGGCGGAACCCGTCGCGGCCGAGGCGAAGCCGCCCGAACCCGCCTTCTCGTTCGACGATCTCCTGGCGCCCGCGGAAGCCTCAGCCCCGCGTGAGGAAGTCACGCAGGATGCCGATTCCACGAGTTCCGAAGAGCAGGATGTGGTCGTGGGCCCGGTCGTCTTGTCGCCGGGCTTCTTCGCGATCTACATGGCCGAATGTGAAGAGCACATCGCCACGCTCGAGCGCGAGATGGCCGCCATCGAGGCCGACCCGGTCGTGCCGGTGAGCCACGATTTCATGCGCGCGGCCCACACGCTCACGAGCAGCTCGCGCACGACGGCCTTCGACCTCGTGGCCGACGTCGCCTCCGCGCTGGAGAAGTGGCTGTCCGACGCGATCGATTTCCCGCCCGAGTTCGATGCGCGCCGCCTGTCGGCCACGCGTCGCGCCGTCGACGCCCTCACCGCGATGGTCCAGTCGATCCAGGGCCGCGCGATGCCGTTCCCGCGCGACGACGTGATCGACGAGCTCGCCGCGCTTCGCGAAGGCCTCCGGGTCTCGCGCAAGACCGGCGAGGGCACCTTCATCAAGATGCCGGGCCTGGTCCGCGAGGCGCTCGATGCGCGCGCACCGGTCGCACCGGTCGAAACCCCGCCGCCGGTCGAGCTGCCGCAGGTCGAGCAACCCGCTCCGGTCGCCGAGGCTCCGGTCATCGTGGTGCCCGAGCCCGTGGCCCCCGAACCCGTAGCCGAAATTCCTGCGCCCGTGGTCGTGCCACCGCCTCCCGCGCCCGTGGTGCCCGTGGTCGAAGCGCCCGCGCCCTTCTTCGAGAAGGTCGTGGAGAAGGTCACGCCGATCTTCGACAAGCCCGCCTTCGCGGTCCCGCCCCCGGGCCCGATCGAGCACGCGCGCGCGGCCGCCGCCGAAACGCCCGCCCCGGTCGCCGAGGCCGAGAAGCCGTTCGAGTCCGGCAAGGACCAACGCAAGATCAAGGACGACGTCGACGCCGACCTGCTGCCCATCTTCCTCGACGAGGCGAAGGAGATCATCCCGCTCGTCTCCGAAGGTGCGCGCCAGTGGAGGGGAGCGCCGACGGACCACTCGCACGCCGCCGAACTGCATCGCCACCTGCACACGCTGAAGGGCAGCGCGCGCATGGCGGGCCTCATGCGCCTGGGCGAACTCGCGCACGTGCTCGAGGAGCGCGTGATCGCCATGGAAGGCGCGGCCACGCCGTCGGTGAAGCAGTTCGACGAGCTCGAGGAGCGCGTGGATCGCTTCTCGGTGGCCCTCGAGCGCCTGGGGCGCGGCGAGGATCTCGAGGGTTTCGAGCCGATCGAAGTCCCGGTCGGGGCCGTGTTCGAGCAGCAGAAGGACAAGCCCGGTGCCATCGCCGTCATGGCCGCCGCGGCGCAGGAAGTGCGCGACCAGGCGGGCCTGCCGCCGGAGCTGCGCGAAGCGCGCACCGCGCTGCTGCGCGTGAACGCCGAATTGATCGACCGTTTCGTGAACGAGGCGGGCGAGCTGTCGATCGCGCGTTCGCGCATCGAGGGCGAGATGGCCGCGTTCAAGCGCGCCCTGATCGACCTCACGGACAACATCTCCCGCATGCGCGCCCAGCTGCGCGAGATCGAGATCGCTTCCGAAGGCCAGATGCAGTCGACGATCAAGCTGAAGGAAGAGCACGGCGAGACCTTCGACCCGCTGGAATTCGACCGCTTCTCGCGCATGCAGGAACTCACGCGCTTCCTGGCCGAGAGCCTGGGCGACGTGATCACGCTGCAGCAGTCGCTGCAGAAGAACATCGACGAGACCGAACTCGCCGTGCACCAGCAGGCGCGCCTGAACCGCGAGCTGCAGCAGGGCCTGATGGGCGTTCGCCTCGTGCCCCTGGGCAACCTCGCGGATCGCTTCTACCGCGTCGTGCGCCAGACCGGCAAGGAACTCGGCAAGAAGGCGAACCTCGAGATCAAGGGTTCGCGCGTGGAGCTCGACCGCTCCGTGCTGGAGAAGATCACCGGCCCGTTCGAGCACTTGCTGCGAAACGCCGTGGGCCACGGGCTCGAGATGCCCGAGCAGCGCGCGAAGCTCGGCAAGCCCGAGATCGGCGAGCTGATGATCGACGCCGCGCAGCGCGGCAACGAACTCGTGCTCACCGTCTCCGACGACGGCTCGGGCCTCAACTACAAGCGCATCCGCGAGAAGGCGATCGAGGCGGGCCTGCTCGCCCCCGACGTGGAGCTTCCGGATGCCCAGCTCGCGCAGTTCATCTTCATGGCGGGTTTCTCGACCGCCACCGAGGTGAGCCAGATCGCGGGCCGCGGCGTCGGGATGGACGTCGTGCGCAACGAAATCACCTCGCTGGGCGGGCGCGTGGAAATCTCCAGCGCCGCCGGGCGGGGGACTACGTTCACCATCACGCTGCCGCTCACCCTCGCGGTGACGCAGGCGGTGATGCTGCGCGCCGGCACCACGGTCTTCGCGGTGCCCTCGGTGATGATCGAGCAGGTGCAGGAATACAAGGCCGCGCCGTATGCCGGCATCGTGGCCCAGGGCGAGATCACGTGGAAGGACAACCGCTACGTGCTGCGTTCGCTGCTGCCGCTGCTGGGCGAGATCGACACACCCACGCCCGCGCGCCAGATCCCCGTGCTGCTGCTGAAGAGCGGCGTGCAGCGCGCGGCGATCCGGGTGGACGAGATCATCGGCAACCGGGAAGTCGTGGTGAAGACCATCGGCCCGCAGCTCTCGCGCCTCGCGGGGATCGCGGGCGCCACGGTGCTTGGTAACGGCCAGGTCGTGCTGATCCTGAACCCGGTGCAGCTCGTGCACCGCGAGCTCGCCGCGGGAACCACGTCCGTGGTCGAGATGCCGGCCGCGTCCGAAGAGCTGGTCGTGGACCAGCGCTCCGGCTCCGCGCTGGTGATGGTGGTTGACGATTCGCTCACGGTGCGCAAGATCACGAGCCGCATGCTCACGCGCGAAGGCTACGAGGTGATCACCGCCAAGGACGGCGTGGATGCCCTGCAGCAGCTCCAGGACGTGAAGCCCGACTGCATCCTGCTCGACGTCGAAATGCCGCGCATGGACGGCTTCGAATTCGCGCGCAACGTGCGCGCCGACGAAGAGACCAAGCGCATCCCGATCATCATGATCACCTCGCGCACGGCGGACAAGCACCGCAACCACGCGAAGGACCTCGGCGTGAACGAGTACATGGGCAAGCCCTACCAGGAAGACCAACTCCTGGCGCTCATCAAGCGTTACACGGAAGAATCCGCCTTCGCGTAGGATTCCGGGCTCCCGCCTCCTGGTGGAGGGCCCGCATGGATGGATCCGCAGCACCGCTGATGACGCGCCGCCTACTCCATGATGGAGGCGCGCTTCGCGTCGGCTACCTCGTCTCCCGCCCGACGTCCCCCGAATGCATCGATGCCGAGGCACCGGCGGGCAACGTCCTCGTGTTTCCGCTGAAGGGCGTCTTCGCCCGCCATCCGTCGAAGCGCCGGAACCTGGTCGCGACGGCGAACCACGTCGTGGCGCTCCCGGCGAACCAACCGTATCGCCTGAGCTTTCCGGGCTGCATCGGCGACGAAGTCCTCGTCCTGCAGTGGTCCCGCGAAGGCCTCGCGGCGAGGCTGCCCGGGGCGGACGAGCGTTTCACCGCCATGGCCGAGTCGCACGACCTGCTTTCGCCGCGGCAGATGATCCGGCGCAGCCGGCTCGCACGGCGCCTGATGCTGGGTGAATTCGATGCGCTCGAGGTCGAGGAGCAATGTGCGGAGTTGCTGGCCTCGTGCCTGCGCGTCGACGAGCCGCGCCCCGCAGGGCGGCGCCGGCTCGAGGACGTGAAGCTGGCCATCGGCCTGGACCCGATCGCAAGTGGCTGCTGGGCGACCTCGCCGAGATCGCACGCATGTCGCCCTATCACCTGGCGCACGTCTTCCGCCGCGAAGTGGGCACCTCGGTCTACGCGTATGTCCTGAGGCTGCGCCTCGCGCAGGCGCTCACCGCGGTGATCGACTCCGATGCCGACATCACCACGATCGCGCTCGACGCCGGGTTCGCGAGCCACAGTCACTTCACCCGGCACTTCCGCACGTTCTTCGGCACGCCGCCCGCCGAACTTCGCAAGATCGTGACAGCGCGCTAGCCGCGATCGCCCTACAGTCGCCCACTCCACGCAGCGCGAGGTGAGGGACATGATGGGCCGCAGGAAATTCTTCGGATTGATGGCCGCGAGCGCGGTCGCGGGCGCATGCGGGTCGCCGGCGATCCAGCGCGCCGCGCCGATGGACGTCGCGGCTTTCCACGCGAGCCGGCGGTTCGCCGCCACGGCGTCCGGGAACATCGCCTACGTCGAGCAGGGGCAGGGCCGTGTCGCCCTCTTCATCCACGGCGTTCCGTTGAACGGCCTGCACTGGCGCAACGTCATCGCCGAGCTGCAGGGCGTTCGCCGCTGCATCGCCCTCGACCTCATGGGCCTGGGATACACCCGCATCGATCCGAAGCAGCCCGTGTCCTTCGTGGCGCAAGCGCGGATGGTGCGCGAATTCCTCGACGCGCTGGGTATCGACAAGGTGGACCTCGTGGCCAACGACAGTGGGGGCGCCGTGGCGCAGCTCTTCGCCGCCGCGAACCCGCGCCGGTTGCATACGCTCACGCTCACCAACTGCGACGTCCACGACAACTGGCCGCCGGAAGCGATCCGGCCGTCGATGGAGGCGGCCCGCGCCGGCACCCTCATCGAACGCTACACGAGCTTCATCGACAATCCCGCGGAGCGTTACGCCCGGTTTTCACGCGCCTACGCCGATTCGCGCGTGCTCACCGACGACGTCTATCGCGCGTACATCGAGCCTTTGGCGGCCACCGCCGAGACGCGCGCCAACTTCCACCGCTACTGGACTTCATTCGACAACGCGCAAACCGTGCCCATCGAATCGAAGCTGCGCGAGCTCAAGGTGCCGACGCTCGTGGTGTGGGCGCTCGACGACGTCTTCTTCGACGTGAAGTGGGCGCACTGGCTGGGCCGCACGATTCCCGGCACGGTGAAAGTGGTCGAGGTGCCGGGCGGGAAGCTCTTCTTTCCGGAGGACCGGCCGCAGGCGCTGCTGGGACCCCTGTGGGAATTCCTCTGGTCGGCGGGGCGAAGCGACGCCTAGCGCGCCGCCAGCGAGAAGTACGCCAAGACCAGCATGCCGAGGAAGATGCGGTACCACGCGAAACCGCGGAAATCGTGGCCGGCCACGAACCGGATCAGCGCCTTCACGGCGACGAGCGCCGAGACGAAGCTCACCACGAACCCGATCGCGAACGGCGTCACATCGGCCGCGGAGAAGAGCGCGCGGTACTTCACCATCTGGTAGCCGCTCGCGGCGAACATGATCGGCACCGCGAGGAAGAACGAGAATTCGGTCGCGGCCTGGCGCGAGAGCCCGAACACCATGCCACCCATGATGGTGGCCGCGGAACGGGAAGTGCCGGGGATGAGCGAGACGCACTGCGCGAGGCCGACCTTCAACGCGTCCTTCCACGTCATGGCATCCACTTCGGTCACGCGCGGAGCCCCGTGGCGCCGGTACCAGGCCTCGATCGCGAAGATCGCGAAAGCCCCCACGATGAGTGCGATGGCCACCGACACCGGGTTGAACAGGTGGGCCTTGATGGCGGACTGGAAGGCGAGGCCCACGATCGCCGCGGGAAGGAAAGCGACGAAGAGGTTCAACGCGAAGCGCTGTTGCACGGGATCCGAGGCGATGCCGGAGAACGCCTTCGAGAAACGCGCGCGGTATTCCCAGCACACCGCGAGGATCGCGCCCAGCTGGATCACGATGTCGAAGACCTTGCCCTTCTCGTCGTTCGCGCCAAGCAGGTCCGACACGATGATGAGGTGGCCGGTGGAGGAGACGGGGAGGAACTCGGTGAGTCCCTCGACGAGCCCGAGGAGGAGCGCGTGCCAGGCTGGAACAAAATCCATCGCGCGAGTCTAACATCGGCCTATCGATGTCCCGGAGGTGGCGTTGGACCGACGTTCGCTCCTGAAGGCCGCAGCCACGGTCACCCTTGCGGCAGCCGCGCCGCCTGTGCGGGCCGCACCCTCTTTACAGCCCGCGCCCCTCACGCGCGCGATCCCCTCCACCGGCGAGCGCATCCCCGTCGTCGGCCTCGGCACCTGGCTCACCTTCGACGTGACCGACCCGCCGTCGCGCCAGGCGCGCTCCGCGATCCTGCGTGCCTTCTTCGACGCGGGCGGGCGCCTCGTCGATTCCTCGCCGATGTACGGCGCCTCCGAAGAGACGATCGGCGACGGCCTCGCGCGCATCGGCAAGCCCGCGTCGCTCTTCGCGGCGACCAAGGTCTGGACCGTCGGTGGCCCCGCGGGGCGCCGGCAGATGGAGAAGTCCGCGCGCCTCTGGAAGGTGGATCGCTTCGACCTGCTGCAGGTCCACAACTTCCTCGACTGGGAAGCGCACCTGCCCACGCTGAAGGCGTGGAAGGCGGAAGGACGCGTGCGTTACGTGGGCGTCACGACTTCGCACGGCCGGCGCCACGACCTGGGCGAGGAATTGTTGCGCCGCGAGCGCCTCGATTTCTTCCAGGTGACGTACAACCTCGCCGACCGCGAGGCCGAGCAGCGCCTGCTCCCACTCGCCGCCGAGCGCGGCACGGCGGTCATCATCAACCGGCCCTTCGACGGCGGAGCGCAATTTACGCGGGTGAACGGCAAGCCGCTGCCGGGCTGGGCCGCCGAGATCGGCGTGACCACGTGGGCTGCGGCGTTCCTCAAATGGGTCGCCGCGCATCCGGCCGTGACGGTGGCGATCCCGGCCACGTCACGGCGCGAGCATCTGCTGGAAAACATGGAAGCGCTCGCCGGTCCGCTGCCCGATGCGGCCCTGCGGCGGCGCATCGCGTCCGATTTCGAGCGGGCCTGACTACTCCGCGGCCCTCCCGACCTCCGAGGCCGTGATGGCGCGATTGCGCCCCAGGCGCTTCGCCTCGTAGAGCGCCGCGTCGGCCGATCGCACGAGGCGCGCGAGCTCCGAGGCCGCATCGCCGTCCAGCACGCCGTTCTCGGGCGCCGACGTGCAGCCGAGCGACATCGTCGTGGGCGCGATCTCCTCGCCATGCCAGGACACGCGCATGGCGGCCACCGCGGCGCGTACGCGTTCGGCCACGCGGCGCGTCGACTCGAGGTCGGCTCCGGGAAGCACCAGCGCGAATTCGTCGCCGCCCAGGCGGCCGATCACGTCGTGGGGCCGCTGTTGCTCGCGCAGCACTTCGGCCACCGCGACGAGGATGCGGTCGCCGGCCCCATGGCCCAGCGCGTCGTTGGTGGCCTTGAAGCTGTCGATGTCGGCCATCACGAGGCCGATGGCGCCGCCGTAGCGCGTGGCGCGCGCGATCTCGCTTTCGGCCGCCGCGATGAACTGCCGCCGGTTCGCGAGGCCGGTGAGCGAATCGGTGGTCGCGAGCAGGCGCATCTCCGCTTCGGTGCCCACCAGCCGGCGGTGCTTGGTCTCCAGCTCGCCGTGCGTGCGCGAATTCGCGAGGGCCACGGCGGCATAGCTGCAGACCGTCCGGAAGATGAGCTTCTCGCGCTCCGTGTAGGCGCTCGGCGTGGCGGTCTGCACGGTGAGCACGCCGAGCAGCTCGTCCTTCACCAGCAGCGGCGCGAACCAGAGGCTGCGCGTGACCTCGGCGCCGGGAACGCGCGGGGCCATGCCGCCCTCCGGCGCATCGACGTCGATCTCGCGGCGCTCCCGCGCGGCGCGCGCCGCATAGGACTCGAGGTCGGCGAGCGGAATGGTGTGCTCGGGCAAGACCCTACCGCGCTCGATCACGTGCCGGCGCAGGTTGTGGCCCTCGGGGTCGAACACGAACACGCCGATGAACGAGACGTCGGCGAGTTGCCCGAGGTGGCGGTCCAGCGCGTGCAGCATGCCGTCGGCGTCGAGGTGCGCCGTGATGTCCTGGCCGACCTTGCGCAGCTGCTCGAGCGTGCCCAGCGTTTCCTCGAGGGCGCGCGCCTGCTCGCGCGCGCGTTCGGTCTCGTGGCGTTCCTGCGCGAGCATCAACTGGTTCACGGCGCGGCGGTCCTTCTCCCTGGCTTCCTCCAGCCGGGCGCGGCGCTCGGCGGCAAGGGCCCGCGCAAGGTCGCCCGCGGCTTCGTGCGCGACCGCCATCTCCGTATAGAGCTGGCTCTTCTCGTGGTGGCCTCCGATCGACTCGACCACGCCCAGCGCCTGGTCGAGGCAGCGCAGCGCGAGCGTGGCATTGCCCGCTTCGCCGAGCTCGGCGCCGTGGGTTCCATAGATCTCGGCGAGCGAGCGCAGCGCCTCGACTTCCCAAAGGCGCGACTTGGTCTTGCGGGCCAGGGCGAGCGCCGCCTCGGCACAGTCGTGCGCCTCCTTCGCGCGGCCCAGCCGCGAAAGCGCCTGCGCGCCGATCGCCTGCAGGCACGCCACCTCCGGCTGCGACCCGAGGTCGCGCATGATGCCCTCGGCGTGGCGCAGGTGCTCCAGGGCTTCGGCATTGCGGCCGAGCGCGAGGTAGGCGTCGCCGAGGTAGTACATCGCGATCGCGTAGCCGCGCGCGCGTGGGTGGTCGGCCAGGACGCTGCGCGCTTCCAGGAGCAATTCGACGGCGCGTTCGGGCTGGCCGGTATCCGAAAGCTGGCGCGCGAAGTTCGCGAGCCCATGGCCCACCGCGCGCGGCCAGCCGAGGCGACGGGCGCGTTCGAGCACGCGCTCGGCCACGGCGCAGCTCGATTCGCGGTCGCCCAGGTTGGAATGCGCCGACACGAGACCGGCTTCGGCGCGGAACGCCTGCTCGCACATCCCGCACGCCTCGGCCGCGGGCACGACCTCGCGGAAGATCGGCACCACTTCGAGGAACGCGTTCTGCTGGAATGCGAGCACGCCCTCGATGAAACGCAGGTGCGCGGCGACCGAGGGCGAGACGGGTTCGGCATCGCGGCGAATGCTGTCGAGTTCCACGCCCATCGCGGATGGGTCGCCGAAACCGCTCGCGAGCACGGTCCAGAGCCGGGCATGCGCGCTGCGTTGCGTATCCTTCGCGGCGCGATAGGCCTCGAGCGCGGCCCGGTAGCAGGCGAGCTCGCGTTCGCGCATGCCGTCCACTTCCGCGATGCGCGATTCGAGCAGGGCCACGTCGCCTTCGCCGGCGAAATCGCCCACCGAGCGGAAGTTGGCTCGCAGCGGCGCGCAGAGCTTCGAGGCCTCTTCCATGCGGGACTTCAGCAGCGCGCATTCGGCCAGCGTGAGCGCGATGCGCGCGCGCATCGCGGCGCGGGCATCGCCCGCCGGACGCGTGGCTTCCTCGACCGTCCCGGCGTCGCGCGCCAGGCGCTCGGCGCGCACCGTGTCGCGCTGGCGCAGGTGCCACGCGAGCTCCACCAGGCCCGACAGGTGTTCCTCGCCCGACACCGCGGCGAGCGTTCGCTCGAGCTCGGCGACCTGCGCGTCGGTGGCGTAGAAGTTCATTCGCTGGCGTTCACTCGCGGGCTTGCGAACGGGGCCGGCCGCGGGCGTTCAGCCGCGCTGGTAGATCTCGCCGCCCTTCTTCACGAATTCCACGGCTTTCACCTCCATGCCCTTCTTCAACGCATCCTGCTCGGACACGCCATGCTTCGCGGCGAACTCGCGCACGTCCTGGGTGATCTTCATCGAGCAGAAGTGCGGCCCGCACATCGAGCAGAAGTGCGCGAGCTTCGCGCCCTCCTGCGGCAGCGTCTCGTCGTGGAACAGCTTCGCCTTGTCCGGATCGAGCCCGAGGTTGAACTGGTCTTCCCAGCGGAACTCGAAGCGGGCCTTCGAAAGCGCGTTGTCGCGGATCTGCGCCCCGGGGTGCCCCTTCGCAAGGTCGGCGGCGTGCGCGGCGATCTTGTACGTGATGATGCCGTCCTTCACGTCGTCCTTGTCCGGCAGGCCCAGGTGCTCCTTGGGCGTGACGTAGCAGAGCATCGCGGTGCCGTACCAGCCGATCTGCGCGGCGCCGATGCCGCTGGTGATGTGGTCGTAGCCGGGCGCGATGTCGGTCGTGAGCGGTCCCAGCGTGTAGAACGGGGCCTCGTGGCACTGCTCCAGCTCGAGGTCCATGTTCTCCTTGATGAGCTGCATCGGCACGTGGCCGGGGCCTTCGATCATCACCTGCACGTCGTGCTTCCACGCGAGCGTGGTGAGCTCGCCGAGCGTCTTCAATTCCGCGAGCTGCGCCTCGTCGTTCGCATCGTAGATCGAGCCCGGGCGCAGGCCGTCGCCGAGCGAGAACGACACGTCGTAGGCCTTCATGATCTCGCAGATGTCCTCGAAGCGTTCGTAGAGGAACGACTCCTTGTGGTGCGACAGGCACCACTTCGCCATGATCGAGCCGCCGCGCGAGACGATGCCGGTCATGCGGTTGGCCGTCATCGGGATGAACGGCAGGCGCACGCCGGCGTGGATGGTGAAGTAGTCCACGCCCTGCTCGGCTTGCTCGATCAGCGTGTCGCGGAAGATTTCCCAGGTGAGGTCTTCGGCCTTGCCGTCGACTTTCTCCAGCGCCTGGTAGATCGGCACCGTCCCGATGGGCACCGGCGAGTTGCGGATGATCCATTCGCGCGTCTCGTGGATGTGCTTGCCCGTCGAGAGGTCCATCACCGTGTCGCCGCCCCAGCGGATCGCCCACGTCATCTTGTCGACTTCCTCCGCGATCGAGGATCCGAGCGCCGAATTGCCGATGTTCGCGTTGATCTTCACGAGGAAGTTGCGGCCGATCACCATCGGCTCGGTTTCCGGGTGGTTCACGTTGGCCGGAATGATCGCGCGGCCGCGCGCGACTTCGTCGCGCACGAACTCGGGCGTCATCCTCGCGGGGATCGACGCGCCGAACGATTCGCCGCGATGCTGGCGGCCCATGAGGTCGGCCAGGCGCACGCCCATCGGGCCCGCCGCGCGCAGGGACGCGAGGTACTCCTCGCGATGCAGGTTCTCGCGGATGGCGATGTACTCCATCTCCGGCGTGACGATGCCGCGGCGCGCGTAGTGCATCTGCGTCACGTTCGCCCCGGCCTTCGCGCGGCGCGGAAGGCGCTTCAGATTGAATCGCAGCTCGGCCAGCTTCGCGTCGGCGAGGCGCTCGCGGCCGTAGCCGGAGGAAGGGCCGGAAAGGCGCTCGGTGTCGCCGCGCTCCTCGATCCACTTCTCGCGCAACGCCGCCAGTCCCGAGCGGATGTCGATCTTCGCGTTCGGATCCGTGTACGGGCCGCTGGTGTCGTAGACCCGGATGGCGGGGTTCTTCTCGGCGCCGAAGGCGGCCGGCGTGTCCGATTGCGTGATCTCGCGCATCGGCACGCGGATGTCCGCACGCGATCCGGTCACGTAGACCTTGTGCGACGCGGGCAGCGGCTGGACCGCCTTGTCGTCGACGTGGGCGGTGGCAGCGATGAACTGGGGGTTGGCGTTCATGGAGCGTTCCTCGATGGGCGACGGCGAGGCGAGGGGGCTCCGGGGGCCGGGCCACGCTCCCTACGCCGGGATGATCCGGATCAGGTTCGAAGGGTTTGTCTCACCGGGGCTTTCGCGGCCCCGGACCCCTGCGTGCATGACAGCCACGTTACCCCAACGCCCCCGCGGCCACAAATGACCCCCGGCAAGAGCCCGCCAGAAACTACTTGACTGAGTAATTACTCAAGCGTACAGTTTCGATCCTCACGACGCCTCCGACCCGGAAACCATGGCCCGACCCTCCCGCAACCTCGACCGCGCGCTGATCGCCGCGGGCCAGGCGCTCTATCCGGCGACGGGCTGCGCGGGCCTCACGATCCGGCAGGTCGCCGACGCGGCGGGCGTGAACATCGGCATGTTCCACTACCACTTCAAGACGCGCGAAGCGTTCCTCCGCGCGATGCTGCAGGCGACCTACGAGGACATGTTCGCGATCCTGCCCACGCCGCCCTCGAAGGTCGTCGCACGCTCCGAAGCCTCGCTGAAGGAGCTGGTGCGTGCCGGGCTGGGCGCGCTCGGCCATTGGGCGCGCGAGCACCGGACGTTCCTCGCGCGCCTGCTCGCCGATTGCATGGGGGGCAACGCGGTCGCGCGCGAGTTCTTCGCGGCCAACTTTCCGCGCCACCTCCAGGTGATGGGCTCGCTGATCGCCGCGGCCCAGGCCTCGGGCGAGCTGCGGCCCATGCCCGTCTCGCAAGCGATCGCGTTTTGTGCGGGCGCCATCTCGCTTCCGCTGCTCGCCGTCGGGGCCGTGGTCGACGCCGGGATGCTCCCGAAGGCACGCCAGCGCGCGCTCGAATCCGAAGTCCTCTCGAAGGCGGCCGTCGACCAGCGCATCGATCTGGTCCTGGTCGCCCTTTCCAACCCCGCACCCGCATCCCGCACGAAGGCCCGATCATGAGACGCCTCCTCCTGCCCCTCGCCATCGCCGCGACGTTGAGCGCGTGCGGCGGCCCCGACAACAACGCGCTGCAAGGCTATGCGGAAGGCGAGTACGTTCGCGTCGCCGCGCCCTTCGCGGGCACGCTGGTGCGCCTCGAGGTCGCGCGCGGCGCGAGCGTGGCGCCGGGCGCGCCGCTCTTCGCCCTCGAGGCCGAGAACGAAACGGCGGCGCGGCGCGAGGCCGAGGATCGCGTGCGCCGTGCCGAGGCGCAGCGCGACAACCTGAAGAAGGGCGCGCGCCCGACCGAACTCGAAGCCCTGCGCGCGCAGGTCGCCCAGACGCAGTCCTCCGCGGAACTCGCGCGCCGCGACCTCACGCGCACCGAGGAGCTGGTGAAGAAGGGCTTCCTCCCGCCGCAAAAGCTCGACGAGGCGCGCATGGCCGTGGAGAACACGCGGCAGCGCGTGCGCGAGAACGAGTCCCAGCTCGCCACCGCGAACCTGGGCGGCCGCCCCGATGAAATCCGCGCCGCGGAGTCCGAAGTCGAGGCCGCGCGCGCGAGCCTGGCCCAGGCCGACTGGCGCTTGCGGCAGAAGACGGTCGCCTCCACCGTCACGGGGCTCGTCACAGATACCAACTTCGTGGCGGGCGAGTGGGTGCCGGCCGGCGCGCCGGTCGTCGCCGTGCTGCCGCCCGAGAACGTGAAGGTGCGCTTCTTCGTGCCCGAGCCGCGCCTCGGAGCCGTGAAGGTGGGGCAAGCGGTCGAGCTCGCGTGCGACGGTTGTCCCGCGAAGATCGCCGCCACCGTTTCGTTCGTGGCCCCGCAGGCCGAGTACACGCCGCCGGTGATCTACAGCCGCGAAAGCCGCGCGAAACTGGTCTTCCTCGTCGAGGCGCGGCCCGCCAAGGCCGATGCCGCGAAGCTGCATCCCGGCCAGCCGGTGGATGTGAGGCTGCCATGAACGCGGTGGCGAAGCCGCGCCCGGCCAACGACGTCGTGATCGACGTCGAGGGCCTCACCAAGCGCTTCGGCGACAAGACGGTCGTCGACGGCTTCGCACTGCAGGTGCGCCGCGGCCAGATCTACGGCTTCCTTGGCCCCAACGGCAGCGGCAAGACCACCACCATCCGGATGGTTTGCGGGCTTCTCACGCCCGACGCGGGCCGCGGAAGCTGCCTGGGCCACGACATCCTCACCGAGAGCGCGAAGATCAAGCGCGAGGTGGGCTACATGACGCAGAAGTTCAGCCTCTACGAGGACCTCTCGATCGAGGAGAACCTGGACTTCATCGCCCGCATGTACGACGTGCGCGACCGCAAGCGGCGCGTGCGCGAGACGATCGCGCGTCTCGGGCTCGAGTCGCGCCGCTCGCAGCTCGCCGGCACGCTCTCGGGCGGCTGGAAGCAGCGCGTGGCCCTCGCGGCGTGCCTCCTGCACGATCCGCAGCTGCTGCTCCTCGACGAGCCGACCGCGGGCGTCGATCCGGGCGCGCGCCGCGATTTCTGGGACCAGATCCACCGCCTCGCGGGCGAGGGCATGACGGTGCTGGTGTCCACGCACTACATGGACGAGGCGGAGCGCTGCCACGCGCTCGCGTACATCGCCTACGGCAAGCTCCTCACGCACGGCACCATTCCCGAGGTCGTGGCCGAGGCGGGCCTCGCCACCTACGAGATCGAAAGCCCCGACGCGGATTCGCTCTTCGCGCTCACCGCGGAAATCGAGAAGAGCCCCGGCGTGGAGATGGCGGTGCCGTTCGGTAACCGGCTGCACGTGAGCGGCACCGATGCCGCGAAGCTGAAGGCGACGATGGCCGAAGTGGCGCGGCGGCCGGGCCTCGCGGTGCGCGAGGTCGATTCCAGCCTCGAGGACGTCTTCATCCACATGATGCGCATGAACCAGCCGAAGGCCTGAACCATGTTCACCTGGCATCGCTTCCTCGCCGTCCTGATCAAGGAATTCGTGCAGATGCGCCGCGACCGGCTCACCTTCGCGATGATGATCGGCGTGCCGATCATGCAGCTCGTGCTCTTCGGATACGCGATCAATTCCGACCCGAAGCGGCTGCCCACCGCGGTGGTGAGCGCCGAGGCGAGCCCGTTCGCCCGCAGCTTCGTGCGCGCCCTCGAGAACACGGACTATTACCGCGTGGTCGCGCAGCCGCGCACCGTCGCCGAGGCCGACGCGCTGGTCGCGAGGGGCCAGGCGCAGTTCGTGATCAACATTCCCGAGGACTTCTCCCGGCGCATCCAGCGCGGCGAGCGTCCCGTGCTGCTGGTGGAAGCCGACGCCAGCGACCCCGCGGCCACGGGCCCGGCGGTCTCCGCGCTGGCGACGTTGAACCTGCGCGCGCTCGACAACGACCTCACCGGCACCCTCGCCGCGCAGAAGGCGGGGCCCGCGCCCTTCGAAGTGCGCGTGCACCGGCGCTACAACCCCGAGGGCATCACGCAGTACAACATCGTGCCGGGATTGATGGGCGTCGTGCTCACGATGACGATGATCATGATGACGTCCATCGCGATGACCCGCGAGCGCGAGCGCGGCACGATGGAAAACCTGCTCGCCACGCCCGTCACGCCCTTCGAGGTGATGCTGGGCAAGATCGTGCCCTACATCCTCGTGGGCTACGTGCAGGTGGCGGTGATCCTGCTCGCGGCGAAGTTCCTCTTCCAGATCCCGATGGTCGGAAGCCTCCTGCTGCTCACCGGCGTGGTCGTGCTCTTCATCGCCGCGAACCTGGCCATCGGTTTCACCTTCTCGACCGTGGCCAAGAGCCAGATGCAGGCGATGCAGATGACGATGTTCTTCTTCCTGCCCTCGATCCTGCTTTCCGGCTTCATGTTCCCGTTCCGCGGCATGCCGGTGTGGGCGCAGTGGCTGGGCGAGGTCTTCCCGCTCACGCATTTCCTGCGCATCGTGCGCGGCATTCTGCTGAAGGGCAGCGGCGTGGCGGAGATCCTCCCCAGCGTCTGGCCCCTGGCGCTGATCCTGGCGCTGGTCTCGGTGGCCGCCATGCGGCGATACAACCGCACCCTCGACTAGCTATAATTCAAGCCCTTTCGCGAGACGACCATGGACATCGAACAGGCGCGCTTCAACATGATCGAGCAGCAGATCCGGCCCTGGGAGGTCCTCGACCCGGACGTGCTGAAGCTGCTGGCCGAGGTGAAGCGCGAGCGTTTCGTGCCGCGCGGCCAGGAAGACCTCGCTTTCGCCGACCTGGAACTGCCGCTGGGCGAGGGCGAAGCCATGTGGCAGCCCAAGCTCGAAGCGAGGGTCGTGCAGGAGCTGGACCTCGCCCCGGCCGATACCGTCTACGAACTCGGCACGGGCAGCGGCTACCTCACGGCGCTCCTCGCGCACCGCACCCGGCACGTGACGAGCGCGGAGATTCATCCCGCGCTGGCCGCGAGCGCCGCGGCCACCCTGCGCACCGAGCGCGTGGCGAACGTGACCC
Source organism: Betaproteobacteria bacterium GR16-43 (assembly GCA_001953215.1). GTDB lineage: Bacteria > Pseudomonadota > Gammaproteobacteria > Burkholderiales > Usitatibacteraceae > Usitatibacter. The sequence continues at coordinate 967,127 of CP019169.1, read as the reverse complement.
TGCTCACCGGAGACAGCGCCACCGCTCCGCTGGGCGAACTCGCCTACGACGTGATCGTCCTCACCGGCTCGACGCCGGTGGTGCCCCAGGCCTTCCTGGACCGCCTGAAGCCGGGCGGGCGCCTGTTCGCCGTGCTGGGCGACTTGCCGGTCATGAAGGCCACGCTGTTTCGCCAGGCGGGGCGCGGCGAATTCCAGCGCACCGAGCTCTTCGAGACCGTGCTGAAGCCGCTGGTGAACGCCCCGCAGCCTGCGAGATTCCGGTTTTGACCGCCGGGCATTTCGCGACACCGGGACCGGAAGGCCCGGGTTACAATCCCCTTGAGTAAATGACCGCGGGTCATTAAATCCGAAACGCGTCGCTGGAACATCCAACCCGGCTGGACGCAAGGACAAGAACGGAATCCACGAATGATGAAGCCCAAGAAACTCGTCGCCGCCCTGGCCCTGGCCACCGCTACGCTGCCGGCCGCCGCCGCGGACCTGCTCAACGTCTATCGCGATGCCCTGGTGAGCGACCCGGTCTACCAGTCGCAGCGCGCGCAGCGCAACGCCACGGTGGAACGCCTCCCGCAGGCGCGCTCGGCGTACCTGCCGCTGGTCACGGGCAGCGCCTCGGTCTTCCGCAACTACCTCGAGCGCGGCGGCACGCCGGACTACGACTACACGACGCAAGGCGCATCGGTCAGCCTTTCGCAGCCGATCTTCCGCCTGCCCAACTGGATCGCGATCTCGCAGGCCGAGAAGGTCGTCATCCAGGCCGACGCCCGCCTGGCCGACGCCAACCAGGACCTCATCGTCCGCACCTCGCAGGCGTATTTCGACGTGCTGCTGGCCCAGGACGTGGTCGCGTTCTCCGGCGCGCAGAAGGAAGCGTTCTCGCAGCAGCTCGCGCAGGCCAAGCGCAACTTCGAGGTCGGCACCGCCACCATCGTCGACACGCTCGAAGCGCAGGCCCGCTACGACCAGACCGCCGCGCAGGAGATCGTGAACATCAACGACCTCGAAGTGAAGCGCCGCGCCCTGGAGCAGATCGTGGGCAAGCCCATCGACGGCCTCGTGCCGGTGAAGGAGCCGCTCGCGCTCGTCTCGCCCGAACCGAACAACATCGACGCCTGGACCGCGGCGGCCGAGCAGTCGAGCCTCACCCTCCTCGCGGCGCAGGCGCAGGCGGAGGCGGCCAAGCAGGAAGTCGACCGCGCGAAGGCCGGTTACCTGCCCACGCTCGACTTCTCCGCGAGCTACGGCGTCGCGAAGAACCCGTCGGCGGTGCAGGGCCTCGACGGGATTTCGCCGACCGGACGCACGGGCACCATCGGCATCGTGCTGGGCGTGCCCATCTTCGAGGGCGGGCTCACGACGTCACGCGTGCGCGAAGCGGTCGCCCTGCGCGACAGGGCCGACCAGGACCTCGAGAACACGCGCCGCTCCGTGATCCAGGCCACGCGCACGCAGTTCCTCAACGTGACCAACGGCATCGCCGTGGTCCAGGCGGTCGAGCGCGCGCTGGCCTCGACGCAGAGCCAGCTCGAATCGACCATCCTCGGCCGCGACGTGGGCGTGCGCACGAGCGTGGACGTGCTGAACGCGCAGCAACAGGTGTTCCAGGCCCGCAGCAACCTGCAGTCGGCCCGTTACCTCTACCTGATGAACACGCTGCGGCTGAAGGCGGCATCGGGCCGCCTCGTCGAGGCCGACCTCGAGGCGGTCAATCGGACCCTGGGTCGAAACTGAAAGGCGTCGAACCTAAGACCTAGCCGCGCCGCGTGCGCGGCAGGGACGCCGCGATCCATCCCGCCAACCGGTCCACGGCGCCGCGATTGGATCGCGCGAAGGCGAGGGCGGCTTCCCCCATCGCATTGCGGCGCGCATCGTCGCCCAGCAACGCGAGTGCTTCGGCAACGGCTCGCGAAGCATCGGGCGCACGCACCGCGGCTCCCGCCGCGATCGCGCTCTTCGAAGCCTCCTCGAAGTTGTACGTCGAAGGCCCGACCACGACGGGCTTGCCCACCGCGCACGCCTCGATCAGGTTCTGGCTGCCGTAGTCGAGGAAGCTTCCGCCCATCAGCACCACGTCGGCCGCCGCGTAGTACGCGAGCATCTCTCCCATCGAATCGCCGACCACGACGCGCGTCGCGGGCGCGATGGCGGCATCCTCGCTGCGCCGCTGGACCGCGAAGCCGCGCGCGCGCGCGAGCTCGGCCACCGCGTCGAAGCGCTGCGGATGCCGCGGGACGATCACGAAAAGCACGCCGGGGTTCGCCGGAGCCGCGGCGAGGGCCTCGAGGAGCAGGGCCTCCTCGCCGTCGCGCGTGCTGCCCACGACGCACACGCGACGGTCGCGCCCGAGCCGCTCGCGGAACGCACGGCCGCGCGCGATCGCCTCTTCGCCCACCGCGAGGTCGAACTTGATGTTCCCGGTGACGGCCACGTCGTTCGCGCCGAGGGCCGTGAAGCGGCGCGCGTCCGCATCCGACTGCGCCGCGATGCCCGCGAGGCTCGCCAGGGCCCAGTGCGTGAGGCCCGGAAAGCGCGCATAGCCCGCCGCCGAGCGGTCGGAGAGGCGCGCGTTCGCCAGGAACACCGGCACGCCCGCGAGCGCCGCCTGCTCGAGCAGGCGCGGCCACAACTCGGTCTCGAGGACCACGCCGAACTCGGGCTCGAAGTGTGCGATGAATCGGCGCGTCGCGAAGCCGAGGTCATACGGCAGCCAGGCGCGTTCGACGCCGTCGCCCAGCAGCTCCACGCCGGTGGCGCGGCCCGTGGGCGTCATGTGGGTGACGAGGAAGCGATGACCGGGGAACCGCGGGCGCAGCGCCTCGATCAGGATCGCGGCCGCGCGGGTCTCGCCCACGGAGACCGCATGGATCCAGATGCGCGGAGCCTTCGGCGCGGGCGCGTAGGTCCCGAAGCGCTCGCCCACGTGCTCGAGGTACCCGCGCTGCTTGCGGGCCCGCCACGCGAGGCGCACGACGGCGATGGGCGCCGCGAGCCACCAGGCCAGGGCGTAGAGCGGGTGGCTCATTCCGCGGACGTGTCGGGCGCCGGCCCGTACCCCATCGCGGCCTCCACCTCATCGACGGTCGGCACGCGTCCGGGGCCGCCAAGGTTCACCGCGCCCGGCCCGCCGTGCAGTCCGGTGAGCGCCGGGTCCGTGGCGACGTAGAGGCCCAGCGTGGGCACGTCCAATGCGACGGCGAGGTGCGTGAGGCCCGTATCCACGCCGACAACGCCATCGGCCGCGGAGAGCAGCGCCGCCGCTTCGACGAGCGACATGGGTGGGGCCAGCAGGCCTCCGGGCGAGAGGCTCGCGAGACGCGCCGCGGCGTTTCGCTCGAGGGCGCTTCCGCCCGGATAAACGGCCACGAGACCGCGTTCCGAGAGGCGCCGGGCGAGCTCGACCCAGCGATCGTCGGGCCAGAGCTTGTCGGCGCGGCTCGAGGCATGCAGCGCGACGTAGTAGCGCGGCGGCGCCCACGCGGGCGGCGACGGCGGGGCGGCGATGCCGTAGTCGGGAAGCGTGTCGACGTTGTATCCGAAGACCTCGGCCACGAGCTGCCGGTTGCGCTCCACCGCGTGCTGGGCGCGCGCCACGCGCAGGCCCTGGTCGTAGAAACGCGCGGCCAGGCCTTCGCGGGCGCTCGCGCGGTCGAAGCCGAACTTGGCCCCGTTCGCCATGGTGGAAACCAGTGCGCTCTTCAGCAGGCCCTGGGTGTCGACCACGTAGTCGTAGGGATGGCGGCGCAACGCGCGCCGCGCCGCACCCAGCTCGCGCCACGCCTCGCGCGTGCCGAGGCGCCCGCGCACCCGCCGCAACGGAACCGCGATGGCCTGCTCGACCGCGGGATGCAGCCGGACCAGGTCCGCGTAGGCCTCCTCGACCGCCCAGTGGATGCGAGCGTCGGGACGCCGCGCGCAGAGGTCGGTGACCGCGGGCATGTGGTGGATCACGTCGCCCAGCGAGGACAGCTTCACGAAGAGCACGCGCGTCGCAGCCATGGCGCATTCTAAGGGCGAGCGGCCGCTCAAGGTAAAATACGGCGCTTTTGCCATGGACCCACTTCCCCTCACCGTCTGCATCATCGCGAAGGATGCCGCGAGCCAGATCGGCGAGTGCCTCGCCAGCGTGCGTTTCGCCGCCGAGGTCCTCGTGGTCGACTCGGGCAGCACCGACGCGACCGTCGCCATCGCCGAGCGCGAGGGCGCGCGCGTGGTCGTCCACGAATGGCAGGGCTTCGGGCGGCAGAAGCAGTTCGCGGTGCAGGGCGCGAAGCACGACTGGGTGTTGTGCCTGGACGTGGACGAGCGCGTGACCGAAGCCCTGGCCGCGACGATCCGCGCCGAGATGGCCAAGCCGCGCTGCAACGCGTATCGCCTCGCTCGCCGCAACCGCTTCCTGGGCGTGTGGCTCAAGCACGGCGAGGGCTATCCGGACTGGACGCTGCGCCTCTTCCACCGGGCCCACGCGAGCTGGTCCAACGACGAAGTCCACGAAGCCGTGCTCACCACCTCGCAGGTCGCGCGCCTCACCGGGGACCTGCTGCACGACTCCGCCGAGGACATCGCGACCTACCTCGCCAAGCAGAACCGCTACACCTCGCTCCACGCGGAGGCGCTCTTCAAGCAGGGCGTGCGCGCGAATGCGTGGCGGTTGTTCGTGAACCCGGCGGTGCGCTTCGTGAAGTTCTACTTCTTCAAGTTCGGCTTCCTCGACGGCGCGCCGGGCTTCGCCCACGTGGCCATCGGCTGCAACAACACCTTCCACAAATACCTGAAGCTCCTCGAACTGCAGAAGGCCTCGCGATGACGATTCTCGTAACCGGCGGCGCCGGCTTCATCGGCTCCAATTTCGTCCTCGACTGGCTGGCGCACGCGGGCGAGCCCGTGGTGAACCTGGACAAGCTCACCTACGCGGGCAACCTCGCGAACCTGGCGAGCGTGGCGAAGGATGCGCGCCACCGCTTCGTGCGCGCCGACATCGGCGACCGCGAAGTCCTCGACGCGTTGTTGAAGGAGCATGCGCCGCGCGCGATCGTGCACTTCGCCGCCGAGAGCCACGTCGACCGCTCGATCCACGGCCCCGGCGATTTCATCCGCACCAACATCGTCGGCACCTTCACGCTGCTGGAAGCCGTGCGCGCGTACTGGGGTGCCCTCGTGCCCTCGGCGAAGCAGGCGTTCCGCTTCGTGCACGTTTCCACCGACGAGGTGTACGGCAGCCTCGGCGAATCCGACCCTGCGTTCTCGGAAACGACGGCCTATGCGCCCAACAGCCCGTACTCGGCCTCGAAGGCAGGCTCGGACCACCTGGTGCGCGCATACCACCACACGTACGGCCTGCCCGTCCTCACGACGAACTGCTCGAACAACTACGGTCCGCTGCAATTCCCCGAGAAGCTCGTGCCGTTGATGATCTCCAACGCGCTCGAGGGCAAGCCGCTGCCGGTCTACGGCGACGGCCGCCAGGTGCGTGACTGGCTCTATGTGGCCGACCACTGCGAGGCGATCCGCAAGGTGCTCGACGGCGGCCGCGTGGGCGAGGTCTACAACGTGGGCGGCAACGCGGAGAAGCGCAACCTCGAGGTCGTGCACACGCTCTGCGACATCCTCGACCGGGAACGCCCGCGCGCGGGCGGCCACCGCGCGCTGATCACGTATGTCGCCGATCGCCCGGGCCACGATCGCCGCTACGCCATCGACAGCCGCAAGCTCCAGGTGGAGCTGGGCTGGAGGCCGCGCGAGTCGTTCGAGACGGGCCTTGCGAAGACCGTGCGCTGGTACCTCGACAACGCCGCGTGGGTGGCCAACGTGAAGAGCGGCGAGTACCGCCACTGGATCGAGAAGAACTACACCGAGAGGATTTCGTGATGGATCGCAAGGGCATCATCCTCGCGGGAGGCTCGGGCACGCGGCTCTACCCGGCCACGCGCGTGGTCTCGAAGCAGCTGCTGCCGGTGTACGACAAGCCGATGGTCTACTACCCGCTCTCGACGCTGATGCTCTCGGGCATCCGCGAGATCCTGCTCATCTCCACGCCGCAGGACACGCCGCGCTTCGCCGAGCTGCTGGGCGACGGGCGCGAGTGGGGCCTTTCGCTTTCCTACGCGGTGCAGCCGAAGCCCGAGGGGCTGGCGCAGGCTTTCATCATCGGGCGTTCGTTCGTGGGCGCGAATCCGTCGTGCCTCATTCTCGGAGACAACATCTTCCACGGCCACGACCTCGGCGAATCGCTGCAACGCGCGAACGGCACCACGTCCGGGGCCACCGTGTTCGCCTATCCGGTGAAGGATCCCGAACGCTACGGCGTGGTGGAGTTCGACGCGAAGGGCACGGCGGTCTCCATCGAGGAGAAACCCGCGGCGCCGAAGTCGCGCTACGCCGTGACCGGCCTCTACTACTACGACACCCAGGTGTGCGACATCGCCGCGAACCTCAAGCCTTCGCCGCGCGGCGAGCTGGAGATCACCGACGTGAACCGCGAGTACCTGAAGCGCGGGGCGCTCACGGTCGAGGTGATGGGCCGCGGCAGCGCGTGGCTCGACACCGGCACGCACGAGAGCCTGCTGGAGGCCGCGCACTTCATCGAGACGATCGAGCGGCGGCAGGGCTTGAAGATTGCCTGCCCCGAGGAAATCGCCTACCGCTGCGGCTACATCGACGCCGCCCAGCTCGAGCGCCTCGCCGCGCCGATGCGCAAGAACGCCTACGGCGAATACCTCCTCGACATTCTCCAGGACCGCGTGTTTTGAACGTCGTCGCGACCAACCTGCCGGGCGTGCTCCTCCTCGAGCCGAAGGTCTTCGGCGATGCCCGCGGCTTCTTCTTCGAGAGCTGGAACGAGAAGGCCTTCAACGCGGCCGCGGGCACCGACGTGCGCTTCGTGCAGGACAACCACTCGCGTTCGGCGAAGGGCGTGCTGCGCGGTTTGCACTATCAAATCCAGCAACCGCAGGGAAAGCTCGTACGCGTCACCGCGGGCGAGGTCTACGACGTTGCCGTGGACCTGCGCCGCTCCTCGCCCACGTTCGGTCGCAGCTTCGGCGTCGCCCTCTCCGAAGCCAACCGCCGCATGCTCTGGGTGCCCGCGGGATTCGCGCACGGCTTCGTGGTCACGTCCGAGAGCGCGGACTTCCTCTACAAGACGACCGACTACTACGCGCCCGCGCACGAACGCACGTTGCTCTGGAACGATCCGGCGCTCGGCATCGCGTGGCCGCTCGATGGTGCCCCGCTGCTGAAGGCCAACGACGCCGCAGGCACTCCGCTGGCGCAGGCCGAGACCTACCCGTGAAGCGCGTGCTGGTGACGGGCGCCGGCGGGCAGGTCGGCGCCGCGGTGGTCGAGCGGCTGTCGGGCACGTGCGAAGTCCTCGCGCACGATCGCTCGACGCTCGACCTCGCCGATTCCGCCCGCATCGCCGCCGTGATCGATGCGGCGAAACCGCACGTCGTCGTGAATGCCGGTGCCTACACCGCGGTCGATCGCGCCGAAACCGACGCCGATGCCGCGCGAGCCGTGAACGCCGTGGCTCCGGGCGCCATCGGCGCGGCGGCGAAGCGTGTGGGCGCCGTGGTCATCCACTTCTCCACCGATTACGTCTTCGACGGCACGAAGGACTCGCCCTACGTCGAGACCGATCCCGTCCGTCCGCTCGGCACCTACGGCGCCACGAAGCTCGAGGGCGAACAAGCGCTCGCGGCGAGCGGGGCGGACCACGTGATCCTGCGCACGAGCTGGGTCTACGGCCCGCGCGGCAAGAACTTCCTGCTCACGATGCTCAATGCCGCGAAGACCCGCGACGAATTGCGCGTGGTCGACGACCAGCACGGGGCGCCCACGTCCGCGCTGCAACTGGCTCGCGCGGTCGATGCATTGCTTGCGCGAGACGACGCGAGCTTGCGTGCCGCGAAGGGTGTGTATCACTGCTCCGCCGCGGGCGAAGTCACGTGGTGGGGCTTTGCGCGCGCGATCTTCGAGCGGCAGGCCGCGTTGCATCCCGGCTCGAAGGTGCCGCGCGTGATCGCCATTCCGAGCGCCGAGTACCCCACGCCGGTGCGCAGGCCGGAGAATTCGCGCCTGTCGAATGCGAAGCTGGTCCAGGCGTTCGGCATTGCGCTCGAACCCTGGGACGTGGCGCTCGACGAAGTGCTGCGAAAGCTCGCCTCAGCCTGAAGAGCCGGTGAGCCGGAAGGCCACTTCGCCGTCGACGTTCGAGCGTAGTACCAGCGTGAACCCCGCGGCCTTCGCCTGGCGCGCGGCCTGGTAGAGGCCGATGGAAAGCCCGCTGCCGCGCGCCCTCTCGATCGGTTCCTGCAGCAGGCGGGCCGCGATCGGCTCCGGGATCGCGCGCCCGGTGTCGCGAACCTCCAGCCACACCGACTCGCGCGTCGCTTCGAGAGCGACCGTGATGCGCGTGGCCGGCTCGCGTTCGCGTTTGGCGCGCGCGTTGTCGAGGCAGTTTTCGAGCACGCTGTCGAAAAGCGCCGCGGGCAACTCGGCGCCCGGTGCAATGCGATCCTCGAGCGCGACCTCGCTCTCCGCGAGCCGCCGCCGCACGTCGTCCCACCATTCGCCGGCATCGATCGCCGGGTCGTGCGTGAGCAGGTCCGGCTCGCGCAGCTTTTCCAGCGTGGCGTGCAGGCGGTGGGTGAGCTGCGGCAACTGGCGCTGCAGCAGGCCGTCGTAGCCCTCCGCGGGCGACTTCGGCGCCGCGGAGGTCAACGCGTAGAGCGACTGCAGCAGGTTCTTGATGTCGTGCGTGAGGCGCGCGCCGGTCTCGTGCACGGCTTCGAGGTAGGCGTTGCGCTTCATCGCGCTCTCGCGCCGCTTGCCCTCGTAGAACTCGCCGACCACTTGTGCCAGCAGCCGCATGTGGAGGAACAGGGCCGGCGAGAGGCGCACGCCCGTCTGGAAGGTGAGCTCCAGCTCGTGGTACCGGAACGTGGAGGGGAAGCCCTCGGAATCGCCGAAGCGCCCCTCGCCCTCGGGCGAGCGCCATTGCCCGCCGCGCATCCACGGGAAGGCCGCGACTTCCTTGAGTGCCAACTCGAGGAAGCGGCGCGAATCGGGCTCGGACTCGGCGATCTCCGCCACGCGCCGCATCCACAGCTCGAACGGCATGCCCACCGAGAGCAGGTAGCGCGAGAACGACGTGCGCAGTCCCCCGAAGCCGCCGCGCGGGCTCCACAGCACCGCGAGGATGAAGAGCGCGATGCCGAGCGACACCATCGTGAGCGCGACCGACGGGAAGTAGCGGTCCGCGGTGAAGCGCATGAGCGCGAGCGAACCCAGCACCAGCATCACGACCAGCTGGAAGACCAGCACCGCGTAGAAAAAATCGAAGACCTGCGCGGGCTCGTCGCTCGGCGCCGAGGGAGAGAGCAGCAGCAGGGCCAGCAGGATCGGCAGGAAGATCCGCGCGAGCTGCGCAACGGGCTCCGGGACCGGCTGCTCGGGAAGGATCAGCGTCGGCACCGCCCATAGCAGCAGCATCGCGAGCAGGTAGGTGAACGCGACGAGGAAGAAGAACCGCCCGGCCTTCGCCCTGCGCACCGTGAAGACTTTCCCGCCCAGCACGCCCAGCAACAGCACCATCCACGTGACGATCATCCAGCCGGCGAGGAACCAGAGGATGGCCGCGGTGAGGGCGAGCAGCACCGCCACCGAAGGCCGGTCCAGCTCGCGTTCGGTCGCGAAGAACGGCTGCCACAGCAGGAAAAGGCCGAAATGCACCATGAGCCACGTGCGCTGGAAATCGCCGCCGGGGGTGGCCACCAGCGCGGCGTGCAACGCCAGCAGCATCGCGAGCACGACCCAGGGCCGCGAGGCCGAGAGCGCGCGCGTGATGCGATGCTTCAGGGGTGCGGAAGAGGCCAAGCGGGGCGCGCCGGAGGGGGTGCGGGGAGGATAGCGGAGTGTTCGGATGCCGGACAGGTCCTGTGCGACATCTCGACAGGCGAGACGGCCCGGCGCTCCGTCAAACCCGGGAAATTGCCATAAGTCCTTGACGGGATTAGGATTGACAGTAGTGGCACACGGCTTGCTCAATAGAGGCTACCAAGGCACACGCACCCGGAGAGGTATCCAAAATGAAGACCCAGAAACGCTCCCCCAAGTCCCAGCAGTCGGGCTTCACGCTGGTCGAGATCGCCATCGTCCTCGTGATCATCGGCCTGCTGCTCGGCGGCATCCTGAAGGGCCAGGAACTGATCAACAGCGCGAAGGTGAAGGCGGTCGCGGGCGACTTCCGCACCATCCCCACGTTCGTCTACGGCTACCAGGACAAATTCCGCGCGCTTCCGGGCGACGATCTTTCGGCCGTCGGCCATTTGACGGGCGCCACGCCGGCACCGACCAACGGCAACGGCAACGGCGTGATCGAGGGCAGCTGGAACTCTTGCGCGACGGGCACCTACACGGCCGAGTCGATGCAATTCTGGCAACAGGTGCGGCTCGCCGGGCTTGCGCCGGGCGGCACCACGATGCCCATCGACCTCGCGACCTGCGCGGATTTCCTGCCGAAGAACGCGTTCAACGGCATGGTCGGACTCTCCAGCTATCGCGCCGATGTCGATGGCCAAATCAGCGGCATGTCCGGCACCTACCAGATCTGCTCGGACGGCATCCTCGGCAAGTTCGTCGTGCAGCTCGACCTCCAGATGGACGACGGCAAGACCGCGACGGGTTCGATGCGCGCCGTGGCGAACGGATCGGCCGTGAAGACCGCGGCCACCGACATCACTACGGTCACCGGCTACGAATCGCAGCCCTTCATCGTCTGCTACACGTTCTGATCGCTGGCAACGTGCACCGACGGCCCGCTTCGGCGGGCCGTTTTCATTTCAGCCCTGCAGCAAGCGGATCTCGGCCTTCGCGAGCGCTTCCTTCGAACCCATCAGCACCAGCACATCACCTTCGCGCAGGCGCTCTTCATCCAGGGCCGTGACCTCGCCCACATTGGGCCGGCGCATCGACGTGAGGGTCACGCCGAGCCTGGGAAGACTCAGGGTGGAGATGGCCTTCCCACAGCACGCCGCATCGCGCACCACGACCATCGTGCGCAGGCGTTCCTGCCCCGCGGCGGTGGAGCCCTCGTCGGTCGCGCCGTGGAAGAACCCGGGCACGAGCTGGTAGCGCTCTTCGCGCGCACTCCGCAGCGTTTCCAGCACCTTTTCGAACGGCAGGCCCACCTGCAGCATCGTCTGCGTGGCGAGCATGAGGGAACCTTCGACCACCTCGGCCACGACTTCGGCCGCGCCCGCGTCCTTCAACCGGCGCACGTCCGAGTCGTCGAAGGTGCGGACCACGACCGGCAACTCCGGCCGTATCTCGCGCACGTGCTCGAGGATCGCGAGCGCCTTCGGCGTGTCCGCGAAGCTCACGACCACCGCCGTGGCGCGCGAGATCGCGGCGGCCACGAGCACTTCGCGGCGCGAGGCGTCGCCGTAGACCACCGAGTCGCCGGCCGCCGCGGCCTGGCGCACGCGCTCCGGGTCGGAGTCGAGCGCGATCACGGGGAGCTTCTCGCGCGCGAGGAAGCGCGCGAGCGCCTGCCCGCTGCGCCCGTAGCCGCACACGATCACGTGCCCGCGCGTGGCCATCGATTTCTGGGCGAGCGTGTGCAGCGCCATCGCGCGCTGCGTCCATTCGCTCTCGACGAAGTGCAGGACGATGCGCTCCATGCGCGTGAGCAGCACGGGCGAAAGCAGCATCGAGAGCAGCGAGGCCGCCAGCACGACCTGCAGGACGACCGGGTCGAAGCCGCCGGTCTTCGAGGCGAGGGCGAGCAGCACGAAGGCGAACTCGCCCGCCGGTGCGAGGGCCAGCGCGGCGCGCAACGCCGAAGGCTTGTTGGCGTCGAAGGCGCGCCCGAGCGCGTAGACCACGCCGAAGTTCATCACCAGCAGCCCGACCAGCACAAGCCCCACGAGGACGAAGTGCTCGATCACCGCGCGGATGTCGAGCAGCATGCCGATGGTCACGAAGAAGAGCCCCAGCAGCACGTCGCGGAACGGCTTGATGTAGTCCTCGACCTGGTAGCGGTACTCGGTCTCCGAGATGAGCATGCCGGCGAGGAAGGCCCCGAGGGCGAGCGACAGGCCCGCGTGCTCCGTCACGTACGCGAGCCCGAGAGCCACGAACAGCACGAAAAGGACGAAGAGTTCCGAGGATTTCTGGCGCGCCACGAGGTGGAACAGCGGGCGCATGACCTTCTGGCCCACGACCAGCACGATCGCGAGGACGATCGCGGCCTTGATGAGGCCCCAAAGCAGCTCGTTCATCAGGGCCTCGGGGGGGAAGCCCAGCGCCGGGATCAGGATCAGCAGCGGGATCACCGCGAGGTCCTGGAACAGCAGCACGCCCAGGATCATCCGTCCGTGCGGCGACTGGAGCTGGCCCGCCTCGGAGAGCCACTTGGAGACGATGGCCGTGGAGCTCATCGCGAGCACGCCGCCCAGCACCAGGCCCGTCTGCCAGGAGAGCCCCGCGAAGTGCGCGATGGTGGTGACGATCCCCATCACGAGGATCACCTGCGCCGAGCCCAGTCCGAAGACCATCCGGCGCATGCCCATCAGCTGGGGCAAGCTGAATTCCAGGCCCACGGAGAACATCAGGAAGACCACGCCGAATTCGGCGAGGTAGCGGCGGTCCTCGGTGTCGGAAACCACGCCCAGCGCGTTGGGGCCGATCACGGCGCCCACCAGCAGGTAACCCAGGATCGCGGGCATCGAGAGCCTGCGGAAAAGCACGACGACCGCGACGGCGGCGCCTAGCAGGATCAGGGCTACGGGCAGGGCGTCGTGCATGGACTTATAATTCCGGGGCCATGACGAATGTACTACATCCCCACGCGCTCTCCGACGCGAATCACTTCATCGAACTCGCCCGCAGCGTCCTCGACATCGAGGCCGAGGCGGTGGCCCGGCTGAAGGAGCGCATCGGCGAGCCTTTCCTGCAGGCGCTGCGCATCATCCTGGGCACCAACGGGCGCGTCGTGGTCACCGGCATGGGCAAGAGCGGCCACGTGGCCGGCAAGATCGCCGCCACGCTCGCGTCCACCGGGACGCCCGCGTTCTTCGTGCATCCGGCCGAGGCGAGCCATGGCGACCTCGGCATGATCACGCACGAGGACGTGGTGATCGCCATCTCGTATTCGGGTACGTCCAACGAAATCCTCGCGATCCTGCCGCTGCTGAAGCGCCGCGGGGCCAAGGTGATCGCGATGACCGGCAAGCCGGGCTCGCTGCTCGCGCGCGAAGCCGACGTGCACCTGGACGTCGCGGTGGAACGCGAGGCCTGTCCGCTGGAGCTGGCGCCCACGGCCAGCACGACGGCCACGCTCGCCCTGGGCGACGCGCTGGCCATGGCGCTGCTCGATGCGCGCGGCTTCAAGACCGAGGATTTCGCGCAGCACCACCCGGGCGGCGCACTGGGCCGCAAGCTCCTCGTGCACGTGGCCGACATCATGCGCAAGGGCGAGCAATTGCCGCGCACCGCGCCCGATGCGTTGCTCCCGCAGGCGATCGTCGAGATGACCGCGAAGGGCATCGGCATGACGGTCATCGTCGATGCGAACGACCGCATCCTCGGGATCTTCACCGACGGCGACTTGCGCCGCGCCCTCGAGAAGCACGACCACATCAAGACGCTGCGCGTGGCCGACGTGATGACGAAGAATCCATACACCATCGCGCCCGAGAAACTCGCCGCCGAAGCCGCGCGCATGCTGCAGGACCGCCCGATGGGAGGCCGCCTCGTGGTGGCCGATCGCGAAGGCCGGCTGGTGGGCGCCCTCACGTTCCACGACCTCCTCGCCGAGGGCGTGGTCTAGGTGGCCGCGTTCGCGAAGCGCGCGAAGGCGATCCGCATCGCGGTGTTCGACGTGGACGGCGTGCTCACCGATGGACGGATCTACTTCGGACCCGCGGGCGAGGCGATGAAGGCCTTCGACATCCAGGATGGGCTGGGACTGAAGCTCCTCGGCCTGGCGGGCATCAAGGTCGCGATCCTCACCGGGCGCACGTCGAAGATCGTCGCGCAGCGCGTGAGCGATCTCCAATTGGACGACGTCATCCAGGGCGCCGCGGACAAGGGCAAGGAACTGCAACGCCTCCTCAAGCGTCACAAGCTCGATGCTTCCGCCTGCGCCTACATGGGTGACGACCTGCCCGACCTTCCCGCGATGCGCCTCGCGGGCCTCGTGGCCGCGCCTGCCAATGCGGTGCGCGCCGTGCGCAAGCACGCGCACGTCATCACGAAGAAATCAGGGGGCCGCGGCGCCGCGCGAGAGTTCGTCGAAGCCATCCTGCTGGCACAGGGACGCCGCGACCTCGTCGACGGCCTTCCGCGCAAGGGCTAGCGGATGATCCGCCCCACTTCGTGGTTGCCGCTTGGCGTGATGGCACTGCTGGTGGGCCTCACCATGTGGCTGAACGCGCTCGTGCAGCCCGCCGTGGCGCGCGCCGACGGCAAGCAGCGGCACGATCCCGACCTCATCGTGGAGAACTTCAGCGCGCGCAAGCTGGGCGTGGACGGCAAGGTGCTCTACACCCTGGTTGCGAGGAAGATGGTACATTTCCCGGACGACGATTCCTCCCTGCTGGAGACGCTGGATTTCAACGCTTTCCAGCCCAGGCAGCCCCGGGTCAACATCACCGCGGAACGCGGCCGGCTGGAGAAGGGCGGCGAGCAAGTGTGGATCGAGGGCAACGTGGTCGTGCGGCGGGAAGCCGACGAACGCTCCGAGCCGCTCAAGATCTTCACGGACCGCATGCTGGTGCTCCCCGACGAAGGCATCGCCCGCACCTCGAGCGAGGTGCGCATGGAATCGCCCTCGGGGCACGCGGTCGCCGCGGACCTCGAGCTGAACAACAACGAGCGCACGATGAAGATGAACCAGGTGCGCTCGACCTACAAGCCGCCCAAGCGGAAATAGAGAACACGGCCGATGCGCACGCTTCGCTTCCTGGTCCTCGCACTGCTCGCCGGAGCCGCCCTGGGCGCGTCCGCGGAAAAGTCCGACCGCGACAAGGAGATCATCATCGGCGCCGACCGCTCGGTGGGCGATGACAACACGGGCGTGCTCGTCCTGGACGGCAACGTCGTCGTGACGCAGGGCACGATGCGGGTCTCCGCAGCCAAGCTCACGGTGAAGCGCGACCCGGAGAACTACAAGTTCTACGTCGCCGATGGCTCGCCCGTCACGTTCCGCCAGAAGCGCGACAAGGCCGATGACTACATCGAGGGCTGGGCGCAGCGCGCGGAGTTCGACGACAAGACCGCGAAGCTGAAGCTTTTCGACAAGGCGAGGCTGAAGAGCGCCCAGGGCGAGATCACCGGCGACGTCATCACCTACGACACGGAGCGCGAGCTCTTCGAGGTGAGCGGCAACGCGCAACCGGGCGCCGTGAGTTCGCGCGTGAAGGCCACGCTCATCCCGCAGAAGAAGGAGCCCGGCAAGGACGCCAAGGCCGACGCGAAGTCGCCGCCGCCGCCCACGCCCCTGCAACTCAAGCCCGACGCGGGTCCGGCGATCCGCTGACGACATGTCGGCCACGCCCACGCCCGTTCGCGACCGCCTCACCGTCGTGAAGACCGAACCCCAGGCGGCGGTGTTGCGCGCCGAGGGCCTGAAGAAGCGCTACCGCAAGCGCACCGTCGTCTCCGATGTGTCGCTCACCGTCGAGAGCGGCGAAGTCGTCGGCCTGCTCGGGCCCAACGGCGCCGGCAAGACCACGTGCTTCTACATGATCCTGGGCCTGGTCCCCATCGACAGCGGCAAGGTCTCGCTCGACGGCACGGACCTCACGCACATGCCGATCTACCGGCGCTCGCGCCTGGGGCTTTCGTACCTTCCGCAGGAAGCGTCGATCTTCCGCAAGCTCACCGTCGCGCAGAACATCCAGGCCGTGCTCGAATTGCAGGGGCTGGAGAGCGAGGAGATCGAGGCGCGGCTGGAGGAATTGCTGGACGACCTGCACGTGGGCCACCTGCGCGCGAGCCCGGCCACGGCCCTGTCGGGCGGCGAGCGCCGCCGCGTCGAAATCGCGCGCGCGCTGGCCACGAGCCCGCGCTTCATCCTGCTGGACGAACCCTTCGCGGGCGTCGATCCGATCGCCGTGCTCGACATCCAGCAGATCATCCGCTTCCTGAAGGAGCGCGGCATCGGCGTGCTCATCACGGATCACAATGTGCGCGAGACGCTGGGCATCTGCGACCACGCCTACATCATCAACCAGGGGTCGGTACTCGCCTTCGGGAAGCCGGAGGAAATCATCTATAATGAATCCGTAAGGAAGGTCTACCTCGGGGAGAATTTCCGCCTGTAGCGGACCTCGCACCTCCCCAGTGCTTTCGACTTCATGAAGCACAGCCTCCAGCTCAAACTCTCGCAGCACCTCACCCTCACGCCGCAGCTGCAGCAGTCCATTCGCTTGCTGCAGCTGTCGACGGTCGAGCTGAACCAGGAGCTCGAACGCTACCTGGCCGAGAACCCCTTGCTCGAGCGTGCGGAGCCCAGCGGCAGCGAGGAAACGGCCGCGCCCCAGCTGGCCAACGCGCCCGCCGACGCCGGCACCACCACCACGCCCGAGGGCGCCCCCGAGGGAACCGAAGAGCGCCCCGAGCACCGCGAGGACATGCACGCCTCCAGCGAGGAGATGGGCTCCTCCCCGCGCCGCGACGACGACCGCGAGGACTTCACCCAGTTCGCCGCCGCCGAACCCACCCTGCACGAGCACCTCACGCAACAGCTCTCCTTCATGGCGCTCTCCGGCCGCGACAAGCAGCTGGCCGCGCTGGTGATCGGCAACCTCGACGAAGACGGCTACCTCCAGCACACGCTCGAGGAGCTGCGCGAGATGGCGGCCCTGGAAGTGAGCGAGCTCGAGCCGGAGGACGTGGCGATCGCGCTGAAGCACGTGCAGAACATGGAACCCTCCGGCGTGGGCGCGCGCGACGTGAGCGAGTGCCTCACGTTACAACTGAAAGCATTGCCCGAATCCACCCCGATGCGGGCCCAGGCGATCGAGCTGTGCTCCAAGCATCTCGACATCCTCGCCGCGCGCGACTTCAACCGGCTGAAGCGCACGCTCGGCGTGGACGAGGACGAGCTGCGCGACGTGCGCGATCTCATCGTCTCGCTCGACCCCAAGCCGGGCCGGCAATACGGCACCGGCGAGATCCGCTACGTGGTGCCCGACGTGGTCGTGCGCCGCGTGGGCACGCGCTGGATCGCCGCGCTGAACCGCGACGCGATGCCGCGCCTGCGCGTGAACAAGATGTACGCCGACATCCTGCAGTCCTCGCGCGACAACGGCGCCAAGCACCTCGCGGGACAGTTGCAGGAGGCGCGCTGGCTGATCAAGAACGTGCAGCAGCGCTTCGACACGATCCTGCGCGTGACGCAGGCCATCGTCGACCGCCAGAAGAACTTCTTCGAGCACGGCGAGGTCGCGATGCGCCCGCTGGTGCTGCGCGAAATCGCCGAGGCCGTGGGCCTGCACGAATCGACCATCTCGCGCGTGACCACGCAGAAGTACATGATCACCGCGCGCGGCATCTTCGAGCTGAAGTATTTCTTCGGCAGCCACGTCTCCACCGATACCGGCGGCGCATGCTCGGCCACGGCCATCCGCGCGCTGATCAAGCAGCTGGTGGCCGCGGAGGACGGCAAGAAGCCCCTCTCCGACCACCGCATCTCCGACATCCTCGCCCAGCAGGGCATCCAGGTTGCAAGACGCACCGTAGCGAAGTACAGGGAAGCCATGCACATCCAGCCCGCGAACCTCCGCAAGTCGATCTAGCCGAAAAGGAGAAGTCGATGAACCTCCAGCTCACCGGTCACCATGTCGACATCACCCCCGCGATCCGCCAGTACGTCGTCAGCAAACTGGAACGCATCAACCGCCACTTCGACCACGTGATCGACGTGAACGTGGTGATGACGGTCGAGAAACTGGACCAGAAGATCGAGGCCAACGTGCACCTGTCCGGCAAGGACATCCACGTGGAGTGCCATGAAGTCGACATGTACGCGGCGATCGACGGGCTGATGGACAAGCTCGATCGCCAGGTGGTCAAGCACAAGGAGAAGTTCAAGGCGGGCACCAAGCACAACCAGTCCAGCATCAAGAAATCGCAGAACGGCGAGGCCGAGGGCTAGGGTGAACCTCATCGCACCGCTGTTGCCCGCCTCGCACGTCCTGCTCGACCTGGACGCGACGAGCAAGAAGCGCCTGTTCGAGCAGGTGGGCCTGCTGTTCGAGAACTCGCGCCAGATCCCGCGCGCGCGCGTGTTCGACAGTTTCTTCGAGCGCGAGAAGCTGGGCTCCACCGCGCTCGGCTGCGGGGTGGCCATCCCGCACGGGCGCATCAAGGCCCTGCGCGAGCCGGTCTGCGCGTTCGTGAAGACGCACGCACCGATCCCGTTCGAGGCGCCCGACGGGCAACCGGTGCGCCTGGCCTTCGCGATGCTGGTGCCGGAGCACGCCACCGAAGCGCACCTGCAGATCCTCTCGGAACTCGCGCAGATGTTCAGCGACCCCGTGTTCCGCGAAGCCCTGCTCGCGACCGACGACCCGAAGGAAGCCCACCGGATGATCACGGAGTGGTCACCCTATGCCCCGGCTCAGCGTTCAGCAGCTGTTTGACGACCGGCGCGAGCGCCTGGGCCTCGTGTGGATCGCGGGGGCCGCGGGCTCCGCGCGCGAGATCACCGGCGAAATGCTCGCGCGCCCCGGCATCGGCCTCATCGGGCATTTGAACCTCATCCATCCGCTGATGGTGCAGGTGCTGGGCCGCAGCGAAATCGAGTACCTCGACGCGCTCGATCCCGCCTCGCGCGAAATGACCACGCTGCGCGTCGTGGGCGGCGAGACGGTCGCGGTCATCGTGTGCGACGGCATCTCCGTCCCCGCGGTGCTGCAGGATGCCGCCGCGCACGTCGCCACGCCGATGCTCGCGTCGCCCGAGCCCAGCCAGCAGGTGATCAACGTGCTGCGGCCTTACCTGCAGCAGGAACTGGGCTCGATCACCACGCTGCATGGCGTGTTCCTCGACGTGCTCGAGATCGGCGTGCTGATCACGGGCGATTCCTCGATCGGCAAGAGCGAGCTCGCCCTCGAGTTGATCTCGCGTGGACACGGGCTGGTGGCGGACGACGCGGTCGAACTCCAGCAGATCGGCCCCGAGACCGTCTCGGGCCGCTGCCCGCCGATGTTGCGCGATTTCCTCGAGGTCCGCGGCCTGGGCGTGCTGAACATCCGTTCGATCTTCGGCGAGACCGCGGTGCGCCCGAGGAAGACGCTGCGCATGATCGTGCACATGGAGAGTCCGGAGAACGGCAGCAACGCCGAGCGCGACCGCCTGTCCACGCGTTCGGGCACGCGCACCATCCTCGGCGTCGAGGTGCCCACGGTCACGCTCGCCGTGGCGCCCGGGCGCAACCTCGCGGTGCTGGTCGAGGCGGCGGTGCGCAACCACATCCTCCTCACGCGGGGCATCGACTCCACGCGCGAGTTCATCGCCCGCCAGGCCGCGATCATGCGCGACGAGGCCGAGGCGTTGAAGCGCGACGAAGCGAACTAGCCCATGCAACTGGTCCTGCTCTCGGGAGTATCCGGCTCGGGCAAGAGCGTTGCGCTGAAGGCGCTCGAGGACGCGGGCTTCTTCTGCGTCGACAACCTGCCCGCGGGGATGGTCCACGACCTCGTCGCCTCGAGGAGCGAGCCGAAGGTGGCGATCAGCGCCGATGCGCGCAGCCCCGAGACGCTCTCGCAGTTGCCGGCCATCGTCGCGCGCGAGCGCGAGCGCGGCATCGACGTGGGCGTGATCTTCCTCGACGCCACCGACGAGAGCCTCGTGCGGCGCTTTTCCGAGACGCGCCGCCCGCATCCGCTCGCGCGCGAGGCGCGCACCATCCACGAGGCGATCGCCGAGGAGCGGAAGCTGCTCGAGGGCGTGGCCGAGATCGGCCAGCGCATCGACACGAGCGCGCTCACGCCCTCGCAGCTGCGCGGCTGGATCCAGGACCTCGTCGTGGCCGGCCGCTCGCGCCTGTCGCTCGTGTTCACCTCCTTCGGCTACAAGGGCGGCGTGCCGCTCGACGCCGACTTCGTCTTCGACATGCGCTTCCTGCCCAACCCGCACTACGACCCGAAGCTGCGCCCGCTCACCGGCGTCGATCCCGAAGTCGTCGCCTTCCTCGAGCGCGAGACCGAGGCGGGCGTGGTGATCGAGGACATCCAGCGCTTTCTCCAGCGCTGGCTGCCGAAATACGTGCTCGACCAGCGCGCTTCGCTCACCGTGGCCATCGGCTGCACCGGCGGGCGGCATCGCTCGGTGTACGTCGCGAGCCAGCTTGCCGAACGCTTCGGCGCGGACTACGACGTGATCCTGCGCCACCGGGACGTCTGGAAAGTGTAGGTTCCCCAAGTGCTGATCCTGAACCTGCTCGGCGCGGGAAAGAAACGGGAGACCGTGCCCATCTTCCCGCTCGCCACCGTCCTCTACCCGGGCACGATCCTGCCGCTGCGCATCTTCGAGGTGCGCTACATGGACATGGCGAAGGAGTGCCTCAAGGCCGGCAGCCTCTTCGGCGTCTGCATGATCAAGGAGGGCGCCGAAGTCGGCACGCCCGCGGTGCCGGAATCGGTGGGCTGCCTCGCGCGCATCGCCGAGGCCGACATGGAGGAGCTCGGCATCCTCAAGGTGAAGGCCGAAGGGATCGAGCGCTTCCGCATCCTCGAGACCGAGGTCACGAAGCAGGGCCTCATCGTGGGGACCATCGAGCGCCAGGGCGGCGAAGACGAGATGAGCGACACGCCGGGGCTCGCCGAGTGCGCGGATTTCCTCCAGAAGGCGATCATCGGCATCGGGGAAGCGCGCTTCGCCGCGCCGTTCCAGTTCGAGGACGCGAGCTGGGTCAGCTTCCGGCTCGCCGAGATCCTCCCGCTGCGCAACGACGTGAAGCAGAAGCTCCTCGAGCTGCGCGACGCTTCCGTGCGCCTGGCGATCCTCCACCGCTTCCTGCGGCAGCAGAAGCTGATCGCCTGATTCTCCGCGCTAACGCGGAATTAACGCAGGTTAGGTGCCGCGCGGACGCCGGCGGGCGTAGGGTGGTCGTTCCCCTCCCACCTGGAGACCGACATGTCCACGCGCACGCTGAAGGCTCTCGCTCCCAAGGCCGCCGCCTCCAAGGCCGTCGGTCCCTGGACCCCTCCGGTCCCGCCGATCTCGCCCGAGGCCTCGGTGATCGACATTCCCGCCGACCAATACCTGCACCGCGACGCACCGACCGATTGGTGGTGGCACACCGGCACGCTCACCTCGGTGGACCGCACGTTCGGCTTCGAGATCAACGCTGCATCCTTCCAGGGCAACCTCGGCATCGGCTTCACGCAGATCAGCCTCACCGACGTCGACAACAAGAAGCATTACCAGAGCAGCACGCCGTACTTGCCGCCCTATCAGTTCAACGGCAGCGAATGGGCGCAATTCGATCCGACGCGCGACTGGTACGTGCGGCTGGGCAACCCGGTGAATTGCCTCTCGGCGATGGTCGTGACGCAGGGAGGCAGCGGCTACACGCAGCCGCCGATCGTGAACTTCATCGGCAAGGGCCTGGGAGCGACCGGCGTATCGGTCCTGGGCTCGGGGCCGACGCAGGGCCAGGTCGTCGACGTGCTCCTGGTGAATCCCGGCCTGGGCTTCACCGAGGTCCCGCGGATCGAACTCGTGAGCGCCGACGGCAATGGCTCCGGCGCCAAGGCGCGGGCGATCCACTCCTACGTGGACATGCACGCCCTGTGGGGAAGCACGCTGACCAACATGCGGGTGAATGCGTTGCTGAACGATGCGAAGACCGGCACGGAAGTGTTGTTCCAGCTCCAGTTCCGGCAGAAGGGCCCGCCTTTCATCGTGTGGGGCACGGGCGTGCAGCCCGTCGCGAACAAGACCGGCGGCCACCTCGACACCAACAACTACTACTACTCGCTCACGCGCCTGCATGCCACGGGTTTCATCACGCTTGAAAACCGCGTCTATCCCGTGCATGGCGTCACGTGGATGGACCACGAGTACGGTGGCTTTGGCACCGGTGCGGGCCCCAAGTGGATCCTGCAGGACATGCAGCTGAACAACGGCGTCTGCATCTCCAACTCGGTCGGTGTCACCGACCTGGGACCGATCCAGCCGGGGCAGGAAATCAAGAGCCACGCCACGGTGCAGATGCCCGACGGAACCACCTACGCGCTCGATTCGTTCGTGCGGCCCGAGCGGCCGACGTGGACGAGCAAGGACTCGGGCAAGACCTACTTCATGAAGCTGCACGTCCGCATCCCCGCATTCGAGGCGGAGCTTACGGTGGAGAGCCTGGTCGAGCACCAGGAGTTCTTCGTGCCGGGCAATCCAGTGTACGAGGGCGTGGCGAGCGTATACGGCATGTTCGCCGGCACCATCACTTCCGGGACCGCGTGGAACGAGCAGGCGCTTCCGTAGCGGCGCCCAGCTCCAGCAGCAACTTCTTCACGGGCGCCGGCAGCGCGGCGGAATCGACTTCCGAAATGGGTAGCTGAATAAAGGGGTCAGACTCCTTCATTCGCGAAAGACCCGTCGCGCGAATGAAGGAGTCTGACCCCTTTATTCGATAGGGCGAGATCTCGAGCGTGAAGTGCGTGAACGCATGTTCGAAGGGCGGCAATGCGATCGCGCCCTTCGGTACTTCGGAGGCCTCCACTTCGGGCAACGACCAGAGGCCGCCCCAGATGCCGGGCGAAGGCCGCTTCACGAGCAGGACCTCGCCTTTCGAGATCGCGACCAGCATCGCCGTGCTGCGGCGCTTGCGCTCCGCTCGCTTCTTGCGTCCGGGTAACTCGGCGATTCGATCCTCGTTCGCGGCGACGCAATCCGCACGCACCGGGCACGCATCGCAACGTGGATTGCGTGCCAGGCACACGGTCGCGCCGAGATCCATCATGCCTTGCGTGTAGGCCTCGATGCCGCGCGCGGGCAGGCGCGCCTCGGCGGCGTCCCAGAGCGCCTCCAGGACCGCACCCGTGGAGGGATCGCCCCCGATGCCCGCGTGCCGGGCCACGACGCGCTTCACGTTGCCGTCGAGGATCGCGCGGCGCTCGCCGCTCGCGAAAGCCGCGATCGCCGCCGCCGTGCTGCGCCCCACGCCCGGCAGCGTGATGAGTTCGTCGAAGCGCACCGGAAACACGCCCGCGAAGCGATCCATCACCTCGCGCGCCGCCCGATGCAGGTTGCGCGCGCGCGCGTAGTAGCCGAGGCCGCTCCAGAGGGCGAGCACGTCGTCCTCCGGCGCGCCGGCCAGTGCGGCGACATCGGGAAAGCGCCCGAGGAAGCGTTCGAAATAGGGGATCACGGCGGCCACCTGCGTCTGCTGCAGCATCACCTCGGAGAGCCAGCGCCGATAGGCGTCGGCGGAGGCCTGCCAGGGGAGGCCGTGTCGTCCGTGCACGCGCTGCCAGCGGACCACGCGGGTGGCGAACGGGGCGGGGGAAGGCTGCTTTTTCCGGGAGGGCACGGGCTCAGGGGGTGGAGCGGGTGAAGGGAATCGAACCCTCGTCGTAAGCTTGGGAAGCTTCTGCTCTGCCATTGAGCTACACCCGCGCCGGCCACGCCATTTTACCGGCGATTGGCGAGCCCCGGCCGCCGTTCGTCGCAGCCGGTCCCCGCCCGCGGGAAGGCCCCCTATCCTGCGGCCATCGATTCCCTACCCCCGGAGACCGCCATGGACGACCTCACCACCCACGCCCGCTACAAGGAAGCCCGCCGCCATGCCCGCAACGTTCGCGGCTGGTACGTGCATGCCCTCGTCTACGTGTTCGTCATCGGCGGCCTCCTCGTCCTCAACCTGCTGCAGAACCCGGGCCGCCTCTGGGTGGGCTGGTCGGCCTTCGGCTGGGGCATCGGCTTGCTCGCGCACGGGCTGAGCGTGTTCGCCGGGCGCACTTTCCTCGGCACCGAGTGGGAGGAGCAGAAGATCCGCGAGTACCTGGAGAAGCGCGCGTGAAAGCGGCGTTGTCCGCGTCCCCGGCAGGCCGTAGCATCGGGGGCATGACGTCCACCCCGATCGAGGACCCGGTCGCGCGGGTCCGCACGGAGATCGAGGACGGGAAGTTCCACCCGCTCGAGATCATCCCGTTCTTCCGCCGCTGGCCGTGCAGCGTGCTGCGCGACTTCATCTACACCTTCATCTGGAACTGCGGGTTCGCCGCGGTGTTCTACACGCTCGACATCGCGCTCGGGGGCAACCGCTCCTCGTGGGCCAAGGTGAACGCCTACCTGCTGATTTCCAACGTGGTCGGCTACCTGATCCACTTCGGGTTCTGGTCCGGGGGAGCCCTCGGGATCGAGCGCGCCGCCCGCCGTTCCCACGTCCTGGTGAAAATCCTCTACTACTCCGGGATTCCCACGCTGTCGGTGCTGGGCGGATTCTGGATCGTGTCGCACTTCATGGACATCGGCATCCGGGGCTGGGGTGCCAGCCCCGCGGCGGTGATGTCGATCCTGGTGAGCAGCATCGTGATCTCGCTCGTGCTCACCGCCGTGTTCTTCTGGCGCGAGCGCTCGGCGGTGGCCGAAGCGATGATCGAGCGCGAGCGCACGAAGCTCGAACGCATCGAGCGCGAGGCCGCGCTCGCCAACCTGCGCGCCCTGCAGGCGCAGATCGAGCCGCACTTCCTCTTCAACACGCTGGCCAACGTGACGGGCCTCATCGACCCCGACCCGGCGAAGGCCAAGCGCATGCTGGAGAGCTTCATCCGGTTCCTGCGCGCCACGCTCGCGGCCACGCGCGCCGAGTCGACCACGCTCGGCGACGAGGCGGGCCTGATCGGCGCCTTCCTCGACGTGCTGGGCGTGCGCATGGGCAACCGCCTGCGCTACAAGGTCGACGTGCCCGAAGACCTGGCCGCGTTCACATTGCCGCCGATGCTGATCCAGCCCGTGGTGGAGAACGCCATCCGGCACGGGCTCGAGCCGAAGGTCGACGGCGGGGAGATCGCCGTGCGCGTTCGCCGCGAAGGCGAACAGGTGGCCATCGAGGTCGCGGACACCGGCATGGGCTTCGCGCCGGTCACCACCGGGGGCGTGGGCCTCACGAACCTGCGCGACCGCCTGCGGCTGCTCTACGGCGAGCGCGCTTCGCTCACGATCCGCGAGAACGCGCCCGCGGGCACGAGCGTCACCATCCGCCTGCCCGCATGACACGAGCGCTCATCGCCGACGACGAACTCGCGCTCGCCGAGCACCTGCGGGCGCGGCTCGCCGCGCTCTGGCCGGACCTCGAAGTGCTGCCCCTCGCCGCCAACGGACTCGATGCGTTGCGCGCCCTCGACGACGAAGAGCCCGAGGTCGCCTTCCTCGACATCCGCATGCCCGGATTGACCGGGCTCGAAGTGGCCGGGCGCGGCGGGGCTCGTACCCACGTCGTGTTCGTCACCGCCTACGACCAATACGCGGTCGAGGCTTTCGATCGCGACGCGGTCGACTACATCCTGAAACCGGTCACCGACGAGCGGCTCGCGAAGTGCCTCGAGCGCCTGCGCCGCAAGCTCGCGGCCGCGGAACCGCCTCCGGGGCTGGAGGATGTCCTCGCAAAGCTCGCGCGTGCACTGCCGGGCGTGGGCGGCGCCGGAAAACTGCGCTGGGTCCGTGCGCTGAAGGGCGAGGTCGTGCACCAGATCGCGGTCGACGACGTGATCTATTTCCAGGCCTCCGACAAGTACACCTGCGTCGTCACGCTCGAGGGCGAATCGCTGATCCGCCTGCCGCTCGCCGAGCTCGCCGGGCAGCTCGACACCGAGCTTTTCTGGCAAGTGCATCGCAGCACCATCGTGAACATGAACCAGGTCGCCTCCACGCGTCGCGATCTGGCGGGCCGCACGTTCCTCCAGCTGAAGGACGGCAAGACGGAGCTGCCCGTGAGCCGCGCGTACGCCCAGCGTTTCAAGCAGATGTAGGTCAAGGGGAGCACCGCGCGCACGGTGCTAGACTTTTCCCCATGACACACCCGATCAAGGTCACCGTGAACGGCGAAGCGCGCGAGTTCGCCGCGCCGCCCACGTTCAACCAGTTCCTGGACGCCATGTCGCTCGCCGGCAAGCGCCTCGCCATCGAGGTGAACGGCGAGATCGTGCCGCGCAGCCGCTTCGCCGAGGCGCGGCTCTCCGACGGCGATCGCGTCGAGGTCGTCGTCGCGGTCGGGGGAGGCTAGCGCATGGCCGCGAACGAAAAGCTCGTCATCGGCGGCAAGGCGTACGACTCGCGCCTGCTCGTGGGCACGGGCAAGTACCGGGATTTCGACGAGACCCGGCGCGCGATCGAGGAGAGCGGCGCGAACATCGTCACCGTCGCGATCCGCCGCACCAACATCGGCCAGAAGGCCGGCGAGCCCAACCTGCTCGACGTGCTGCCGCCCTCGCGCTTCACCATCCTGCCCAACACCGCAGGCTGCTACAGCGCGGAGGACGCGGTGCGCACGCTGCGCCTGGCGCGCGAACTGCTGGATGGCCACTCGTTGGTGAAGCTCGAAGTGCTGGGCGATGCGAAGACGCTCTTCCCCAACATGCCCGAGACGATGGTCGCCGCGAAGCAGCTCGTCTCCGAGGGTTTCCAGGTGATGGCGTATTGCAGCGACGATCCGATCATGGCCCGGCAACTGGAGGACCTCGGCGTGGTCGCGGTGATGCCGCTCGCGTCGTTGATCGGCTCCGGCATGGGCATCGTGAACCCGTGGAACCTGCAGATCATCCTCGACCGCGCGAAGGTCCCGGTGCTGGTGGATGCGGGCATCGGCACGGCGTCGGATGCGGCCATCGCGATGGAACTCGGTTGCGACGGCGTCCTGATGAACACCGCGATCGCGCTCGCGAAGGAGCCGGTGCGCATGGCCCGCGCGATGAAGCTCGCGGTGGAAGCGGGGCGCGAGGCCTTCCTCGCCGGCCGGATGGCGAAGAAGCCCTACGAGGCGAGCCCGAGCTCACCCACGGCGGGATTGATCCAGAAAACGGCCTAGAAGCGCCAGAGCACGCCGACGGAGATCTGGTCGGCTTCGGCGTCCGTGGGCAGCGGGTGGGTGAGCGGCGAGAAGCGCTCGAACTCCGCGCGGATGCCGAAGGCCTTGGTGAAGTCGTAGCTCGCGCCGAGTCCGTAGCGCATGCGCGTGCCGCGCCCGGAATCCACCATCAACGAAGCCGTGTAGGGCGCGAACATCGGGCGCGAATCGCCCCGGTACGCACCCAGGCGCCCGTAGAGCGAGAACTTGTTCCACATCGGCAGGCTGGCCACGGCGTCCACGCCGAAGCCGGTGCTGCGGAACTGGGAGGAGAGGTTGGCCGGGCTCTGGAACGGGCTCGCGCCCGGGCGGCCGAAATCGACGAATTCGCTCTCGATCGAAAGGTAGCGGGTGGCCTGGTAGCCCAGCTTCAGGCGGAAGCCCGGGTCCGTGAGGCTCGGCATGACGCCGAAGGTGCCCGGAGCGCTGAACGCGTAGGGGCTCGATTCCATCGTCAGGAACGCCTGTGGCGCGCGCAAGGTCCCGACGTAGTTCCCCATCGCCGCGGTCGAAGCTGCGACGGCCAGGAGCGCCAGGAGGGGCTTGCGGGTGTCCATGGGACGGATAGGGGACGGTTGGGCGCGACCGTAGGGAAACGAGGGTAATCGTCGATTCGAATCTAGGCTCCGCCCCCCTCAAAGTCAATTGGCTAGAATGCACCGCGCGACCCCCACCCCGCCCGCCATGAATCACCCTCCGATCCGAAGCTACGTCCTGCGCCAGGGACGCTTCTCCCCCGCCCAGCAGCGCGCCTACGACGCCCTGATGCCGCGCTTTGGGCTGCCCTACCGGGGCGGGCCGCTGGACTGGGCCGAGGTCTTCGGCCGCCGTGCGCCGGTGGTCGTGGAGATCGGGTCGGGCATGGGCGACACCACGGCCGAGATCGCCGCCGCCAACCCCGGCACCGACTACGTGGCCATCGAGGTGCACACGCCTGGAGTGGGCAGCCTGCTGAAATGGATCGAGGAGCGGGCACTGACCAACGTCCGGGTCATCCAGCACGATGCCGTGGAAGTATTGAGGAACATGGTCCCCCCCGCGTCATTGGCCGGCATCCACATCTTCTTCCCGGACCCCTGGCCCAAGAAGCGCCACCACAAGCGCCGGATCCTGCAGCCCGACTTCGCGGCGCTCCTGGCGGGGCGCCTGGCCCCCGGGGGCTACCTGCATTTCGCCACGGACTGGCAGGATTACGCCGACCAGGCCCTCGCGGTGCTCGCCGCCACGAAAGGCCTGGCCAATTGCGGCGACGGATTCGTTCCAAGGCCCTCGACGCGGCCCGAAACGCGCTTCGAGCGGCGGGGCCTGAACCTGGGGCACGCCGTCAGCGATCTGTTGTTCATCCACGAAAGGACGCCATGACTTCCCGAATCTCCCGCCGACGCTGGCTCGGCTACGTAGCGGCAGCGACCGCCGCCCCGGCCGGGATGAGCGGCTGGCTCTCGCAGGCGCTGGCCGCGGGGTCGCTGGGCGGCGTCGAGGGCGTGGCGAAGCTGGAGGGCAACGCCACGGTGAACGGCGCGCCCGCGAAGGTCGGCACGCCGGTGAAACCGGGCGACCGCGTGGTCACCGGCAAGGCGAGCCAGGCCGTGGTCGTGGTGGGCAGCGATGCCTTCCTGCTGCGTGGCGAGACGGCGATCGAGACTTCCGGCGCCGGCGGCCTCGTCACGGCGATCACCGTGGCCAACGGCAAGCTCCTCGCGGTGTTCGGCAAGAAGGAGCTCAGCATCAAGACGGGCCCCGCGGCCATCGGCATCCGCGGTACCGGCGCCTATCTCGAGGTCGAGCCGCAGCGCGTGTACTTCTGCCTGTGCTACGGCGAGGCCGTGATCGACGGCCGCAACATGCCTGCGAAGGTCGTGAAGACCGAGCACCACGAGTCGCCGCTCTACCTGCTCGACGACGGCACCGCGCTGCGGGCCGAACCGGGGCCGTTCCTGAACCACAGCGACGCGGAGCTGGTGATGCTCGAAGCGCTGGTCGGCCGCGAGCCGCCGTTCGTCAAGAACGGCGTGTATCCGTCGAAGCGATATTGATCGGGAAGGCGACGGGCATCGCGCCCGCCGCCGGATCGTCGGGCAGGAAGCGCTCGAGCAGGTCGTTCAGGAAGTGCCGCCCGCGCTCGGTGGGCCGGATCGCCTCGAGGTCGCGCGTGATGAAGCCTTCGCCCTCGGCCGCGGCCAGGTCGCGTTCGACCGTGGCGATCGGCAGCCCGGTTCGCGCGCCGAAGAGCGCCACGGGAAATCCTTCGGTCAGGCGCAACGCATTCATCAGGAACTCGAACGGCAGTTGCGCGGCCTCAACGTCGGCGCGCTCCTGCACCGCGTTGCCCGCGAGCGCGGCGTCGAGGTAGGCCTTCGGGGCGCGCAGCCGCACCTCGCGCTGGACGCGGTCGCGGAACGAGAGCTTGCCGTGCGCGCCCGCGCCGATGCCGACGTAGTCGCCGAAGGTCCAGTAGTTGAGGTTGTGGCGGGCGCGATGCCCGGGCTTCGCGAACGCCGAGGTCTCGTAGTGCTCGTGGCCCGAGGCCGCGAGCGCCGCCTCGATCGCCTCCTGCATGTCCGCGGCCACTTCGTCGTCGGGAAGTTTCGGCGGGTAGCGGTGGAAGAGCGTGTTGGGCTCGAGCGTGAGGTGGTAGGCCGAGATGTGCGGCGCGCCGAGGGCCACGGCCTCGCCCACGTCGGCCAGCGCGCCCGCGAGCGACTGGCCCGGGAGCGCGTACATCAGGTCCACGTTCACGGTGTCGAAGAGGCCGAGCGCGCATTCCACCGCGCGCTTCGCTTCGGCCGCGCCATGCACGCGCCCGATGGCCGCCAGGCGCTCGTCGTCGAAGCTCTGCACGCCGATCGACAGGCGCGTGACGCCGGCTTCGCGGTAGCCGCGGAAGCGCTCGGCCTCGAAGGTGCCCGGGTTGGCTTCCATGGTGACTTCGGCCTCGAACTCGAACGGGATGCGCGTGCGCACCGCCGTGAGCAGGCGCTCGATCGACGCGGGCGAGAAGAGTGAAGGCGTGCCGCCGCCGATGAACACGGTCGCGAACTTGCGCCCATACACGTCGGGCAGGCTCGCCTCCAGGTCGGCGATGAGCGCATCGACGTATTGCGCCTCGGGCAGCTCGCCTTTTTTCTCGTGCGAATTGAAGTCGCAGTACGGGCACTTGCGAAGGCACCACGGGATGTGGACGTAGAGCGCCAGCGGCGGCAGTTGCGCGAAGCGCGGGCTGCGCGGACCGGCGATCGGATTCACGGGCGCTAGCGGTCGGTGTGCGCCTGGAGGGCGGCCAGCTTCGCCTCCAGCGCATCCATGGCGCGCGCGCGGTGGCTCACCCGGTTCTTCTCTTCGGCGTGGAGCTCCGCGGCGGTGAGGCCGCGCCACGGCAGCAGGAAATGCGAGTCGTACCCGAAGCCGCGCGTGCCGCGCGGTTGCAGCGTGATCTCGCCGTGCCAGGTGCCGTCGGCGATCACGGGGCAGGGGTCGTTCGCGGAGTCCACCAGGACCAGCACGCAGTAGTAGAAAGCCGAGCGGTCCTTCGCGTCGCGCAGCGACTCGACCAGCAGTTCGTTGTTGCGCCGGTCGCGTTCGGCGCGGCCGCCCTCGCGGCCCGCGAAGTACGCGGAATCGACGCCGGGACGCCCGTCGAGCGTGGCCACGCACAGGCCCGAATCGTCCGCGATCGCCGGCAATCCCGATTTCGCGCTCGCGTTGCGCGCCTTGGCGAGCGCGTTCTCCACGAACGTCGTGTACGGCTCCTCGATCTCGCCCACGTTGAAGATCGATTGCGCCAGCGGGTCCATCCCGAGGGGTTCCAGCAACTGCGTGAGCTCGCCCAGCTTCCCCGGGTTTCCCGAGGCGATCACCACCCGCTTCACGGCTTGCCTCTCCCGGAGGGCAAGGGAAGCGCGGCCGCCTCGCGTTGCAGGGCCACCAGGCTCGCGATGCCGGTGCCCGCGAGGCCCATCAACTGGTCCATCTGGGCGCGCGTGAACGGCTCGCCTTCCGCGGTGCCCTGGACCTCGACGAAGCGACCGGAGCCGGTCATCACCACGTTCATGTCGGTATCGCAGCCGGAGTCTTCCGCGTAGTCGAGGTCGAGCAGCGCTTCGCCGCCGACGAGGCCCACGGAGACCGCCGCGACGTAGTCGCGCAACGGATCGGCCTGCAGCGAGCCCTTCGCCCGCAGCCACGCGCACGCATCGGCCAGCGCCACCATGGCCCCGGTGATCGAGGCGCAGCGCGTGCCGCCGTCGGCCTGGATCACGTCGCAATCGATGCTGATCTGCCGTTCGCCGAGGATCGAGAGGTCGGTGATGGCCCGCAGGCTGCGTCCGATGAGGCGCTGGATCTCGTGCGTGCGCCCGGACTGCTTGCCCGAGGCCGCCTCGCGCGATCCGCGCGTGTTCGTGGCGCGCGGCAGCATGCCGTATTCCGCCGTCACCCAGCCGCGGCCCTTGCCCTTCAGGAACGGCGGCACCTTCTCCTCGACGCTCGCGGTGCAGAGCACGTGGGTGTTGCCGAACTCCACGAGCACGGAGCCCTCCGCATGCATCGTGTAGCGGCGGTGGAAGCGGATGGGGCGGAGCTGGTCGGCGCCGCGGCCGGAGCGCGCCATCAGCGCGGCACCTTGCGGATGGCGCTCTGGATCTCGGCGATCGCCTTCTCGATGTCTTCCTCGGTCACGTCGTCGGCGGGACCCGGGATGTCGAGCTCCTGCGTGTTGGACGACGTGGTGAACTGCTCGTCGCCCAGCATCTGCGCGGTGTCGCTCACGTTCTCGTCTTCCTGGTTCTCCCAGGTCATCGCCACCACCGAGATGTTGTCGGACTCGCCCATCGCGCGCCGGTGGGCCTCGGTGATCAGGCCCGGCATGAGGCCCACGAGGTCCTGCTTCCTCAGCAGCGTGCCGATGAGCGTGGCCGGGATCTGCGCCCAGAAGCCGTCGGTGGACAGCAGGATCGTGTCGCCCTGCTCCAGCTTGAACTCGCGGCCCACCGAGATCTGCGGCGGCACGACGCCGCCCAGGCAGCTGTAGACCTTGTTGCGGTCCGGGTGGCGCGCGGCCTGCTCCGGGGTGATGGCGCCGGCCTCGATCATCTGCTGCACGCGCGAATGGTCGGAGGTGGCCGCGACGACCTGGCCCTTGCGCAGCACGTTGAGCCGCGAGTCGCCCGCGTGGACCCAGTAGGCGCTGCTCCCTTGAACGATGCACGCCACGCAGGTCGTGCGCGGGCTCTCCAGCAGGTTCTCCTCCACCGCCTGCGCCACGATGGCGCGGTGCGCGGAGTTGATCGCGGAGACGAGGAACTCCTGGGGCTTCTTGAGGCGGTTGCGCGCTTCCTGCTGGAAGCGGCGGGTGATCTCGGTCACCGCGATCTCGGCGGCCAGCTCGCCCTTCATGTGGCCGCCCATGCCGTCGGCGATCACGAGCAGCAGGACGTTGCGGCTGTACGAGTAGCCGACACGGTCCTCGTTGCCCTTGCGGTCGCCCTGATGGCTGTCCTGGAAAATGGTGAATCGCATGATGCGGCTACCGCGAGAAGAGCTTCGAGACGGGCTTGGAGAGCGTGTCGAAGAAGCCGCCCTTCTTCTCCTCCACCGGCTCTTCCATGAGGCGCTTCTGGAGATCGAAGGCGGTCTGGGGGCGCTGGAGGTAGTCGAGCGAGAGGCAATCGGTGGTGATCTTGAAGAGGTCCTCCGAGTAGGGCTGCCGCGCGAGGGACTTCAGCGGGATCATGTGGTCCTTCTTCTCGCGTGCGTCGGCGGCTTGCGGCGGAGTGCCCGCGATGCAGGTGTAGATCGTGGCGCCGACGGAGTAGATGTCGCTCCACGGGCCCAGCTCCTGCGGGTTGAAGCGATAGTGCTCGGGCGCGGCGAAGCCGGCCGTGTACATGGGCTTCAGCTTCAGCGCTTCCTCCGAGAGCGTGATGCGCGCGGCGCCGAAGTCGAGCAGCACGGGCCGCCCGTCCATGGCGAGGAAGATGTTCGCGGGCTTGATGTCCAGGTGCAGCAGCTTGTTCGTGTGCACCTCGCGCAGCCCGTTCATCAGGTGGATGAAGAGCCGGCGGATGAATCCGTCGGTGAACTCGTGGCGGTTCCTCTGGATGTGGAACTGCAGCGTGCGTCCGCGCACGTACTGCATGACCATGTAGCAGGTCTCGTTGGCGCGGAAGAAGTTCTCCACGCGCACCACGTTCGGGTGCGAGATCATCGCGAGCGCGCGGCCCTCCTCGAAGAAGCACTTGAGGCCGTGGCGGAAGATCGAGAGGTTCGCCTCGTCGGAGATGTCGACCTCCACGCCCTCGCTCCTCAGCGCGAGCGAGGAGGGGAGGTACTCCTTGATCGCGAAGGGCGTGCCGGATTCGTCGCGGGCGAGGTAGACGATGCTGAATCCGCCCGAGGACAGCGGCTTCTCGATCCGATAGCCGTTCAGCACATAGCCCGCGGGAAGCGGCTGGTTGACCTGCTGGGGCATGGGGCGAGAGGGTGAGGCGGTTCCGCTATAATTCATGCCATTGTATCGGTAGTCCTACGCGCCTTGTAAAGGCGCACTTACCCCACGCCAAACCCCATGATCGCCAGCATGACCGGCTTCGCGAGCACCGCCCGCGAGAGCGCCAAGGGCCAACTCGCGCTCGAGTTGAAGACGGTGAACCACCGGTACCTGGAGTTCCAGAGCCGCATTCCAGATGAAATGCGGGCGCTGGAATCGGTGTTGCGCGAGGCGGTGACGGCGAAACTCACGCGCGGCAAGGTCGATTGCCGGCTGACGTTCACCCCCAAGTCGTCGGGGCCGCGGGCCCTGACGCCCGATCCGGCGGCGATGCGGTCGCTCGCCACGGCCGCCGCGGCCGCGCGCGCGCAGTTCCCCGACGCGGCGCCGCTCAGCGTCGCGGAGATCCTGCATTGGCCCGGCGTGCTCTCCGACGAGGCGCTCTCGCCGGACCAGCTGCGCGAGGACGTCGCGGCGATGATCGACCAGGCCATCCGCGAGCTGAACCAGACGCGCGCCCGCGAAGGCGCCAAGCTGGAAGCGATGCTGGTCGAGCGCCTCGACCGCATGGCCGAGCTCGCCAAACAGGCAGCCCCGCTGATGCCCGCGGCCGTCGCCGCCTTCCGCGACAAGCTCGCCACGAAGATCGCCGAGGCGAGCGCGGCCCCGATGGACGAGCGCCTGCAGCAGGAAGTGGCGCTCTATGCCGCGCGCATCGACGTGGACGAGGAACTCTCGCGCCTGGCCGCGCACGTGGCCGAAGTGCGCCGGGTGCTCTCGAAGGGCGGGGCGTGCGGCAAGCGCCTGGACTTCCTCTGCCAGGAGCTGAATCGCGAGGCCAACACGCTGGGCTCCAAGTCGGTGGCCAACGAGATCACCAGCATCGCGGTCGAGCTGAAGGTGCTGATCGAGCAGATGCGCGAGCAGGTCCAGAACATCGAATGAGCGGGGTCGGGAACCTGTTCGTGGTGGTAGCGCCATCCGGGGCGGGCAAGACCTCGCTCGTCGGCAAACTGCTCGCGGCCGACAAGAACATCCGCCTCTCCGTGTCGTTCACCACGCGCGCCCCGCGCGACGGCGAGGCGAACGGGCGCGAATACCACTTCGTCGACCGCGCCACCTTCGAGCGGATGATCGCCGCGGGCGACTTCGTCGAGCACGCGAACGTCTACGGCAACTACTACGGCACGAGCCGCCGCTGGATCGAGCAGGAGATCGCCGGCGACCACGACGTGCTGCTGGAAATCGACTGGCAGGGCGCCCAGCAGCTGCAGAAGCTCTTCCCGCACATGGTCGGGATCTTCATCCTGCCCCCCTCGCTGGCCGAGCTGGAACGCCGCTTGCAGGGGCGTGGAACGGACTCCCCGGAGGCGATCGCGAAGCGCATGGCCAGCGCCCGCGAGGAAATATCCCATGTACTTGAATTTCCATATATAATTGTCAATGAGCGCTTCGAGGCGGCGCTTACAGAACTGCAGTCCGTGGTGCGCGCGTCCCGCGTGACGCGGGCACAGCAGTCGGTTCGCCTCTCGAAGCTCATTGACGAGTTCAGGTAACTGGAGACGCGCCATGGCCCGCATCACTGTCGACGACTGCATCAAGTTCATGCCCAACCGCTTCGAGCTCACGCTCGCCGCGACCAACCGCGCCCGCCAGATCGCGCTCGGCGCCACGCCCCTCGTGGAACCGAACAAGGACAAGCCCACCGTGATCGCGCTGCGCGAAATCGCAGCCGGCAAAGTGGGCCGCGAGCTGCTGAACCCGCCGGCACCTGTACCTCCGGTGCTGTAACGAAAATCGGGGTCAGGGTAGAAATATCCTGACCGGGCGGGGGCCCGGCGAGATATTTCTACCCTGACCCCGATTTT
Organism: Betaproteobacteria bacterium GR16-43; assembly: GCA_001953215.1. GTDB lineage: Bacteria > Pseudomonadota > Gammaproteobacteria > Burkholderiales > Usitatibacteraceae > Usitatibacter. The sequence continues at coordinate 931,694 of CP019169.1, read as the reverse complement.
CTCCTCATGCCCACGCTCGGTGTCCATGCGGCTACCGCGACCGGCTCCAAAGCCGGTGGACTCGCACTACCCGGACCCGGCGCCGAAGAACTGACCTCCGCCCTCGGCTACCTCAAGCGCGAGGACATCGCCCCGATCGAGCAGGCCTACGAGATGGCGCGTTCCGCGCACTCGGGGCAATTCCGCAAGAGCGGCGAGCCGTACATCACCCACCCGCTCGCGGTGGCGAAGATCCTGGCCGAATGGCACCTCGACCCGCAGGCCATGATGGCCGCGCTGCTGCACGACGTCGTCGAGGACACGCCCACCACCAAGAACGAGATCGCCAAGCGCTTCGGCAAGGCCGTGGCCGAGCTGGTCGACGGCGTCTCGAAGATCGACCGCATCGAGTTCGAGACGCTGCAGCACGCGCAGGCGGAGAACTTCCGCAAGATGCTGCTCGCGATGGCGCGCGACGTGCGCGTGATCCTCATCAAGCTCGCCGATCGCCTGCACAACATGCGCACGCTCGACGCCGTGCATGCCGAAAAGCAGGAGCGCATCGCCAAGGAAACGCTCGAGATCTACGCGCCGATCGCCAACCGCCTGGGCCTGTCGTCGCTCTACTACGAGCTGGAAGACCTGGGCTTCCGCTACATGCACCCCAACCGCTTCCGGGTGCTGGACAAGGCGCTGAAGAAGGCGCGCGGCAACCGGCGCGACGCGGTGGGCAAGATCGCCGACCAGATCAAGGACCGCCTGAAGGACTTCAAGGTCGACGCGCAGGTGACCGGGCGCGAGAAGCACATCTCCTCGATCTACAAGAAGATGCAGGAGAAGAACATCTCGTTCTCCGAAGTCCTCGACATCTACGGCTTCCGCATCATCGTGCCCGACATCCCGCAGGCCTACCTGGCCCTGGGCGCGCTGCACACGATGTACAAGCCGATCCCGGGCAAGTTCAAGGACTACATCGCGATCCCGAAGGCCAACGGCTACCAGTCGCTGCACACCACGCTCTTCGGTCCGTTCGGCATGCCGCTCGAGATCCAGATCCGCACCGCGGACATGCACAAGGTGGCGGAAGCCGGCGTGGCCTCGCACTGGCTCTACAAGTCCGACGAGAGCGACGCGAAGGGCGTGCAGCTGAAGAGCCAGTGGCTGCAGTCGCTGCTGGAGATCCAGAGCGAGTCGGGCGACGCGCTCGAGTTCCTCGAGCACATCAAGGTCGACCTCTTCCCCGACGAGGTCTACGTGTTCTCGCCCAAGGGCAAGATCTTCTCGCTGCCCAAGGGAGCGACGGCGATCGACTTCGCCTATGCCGTGCACACCGACGTGGGCAACCACTGCGTCTCGGCGCGCGTGAACAGCGAGGCCGTCCCGCTGGGCACGGTGCTTCGCAACGGCGACCGCGTCGAGATCGTGACCGACCCCAGCGCGCGGCCGAATCCCGCCTGGCTCTCGTACGTCGGCACGGGCAAGGCGCGCTCGCACATCCGCCATTACCTGAAGACCATGCAGTCGCAGGAATCGGCCGAGGTGGGCGAACTGCTCCTCGTGCAGGCCCTGCGCTCGCTGAAGGCGAACCCGGACGAAGTGGGCGACGCGCACTGGAAGCGCTTCCTCAAGGGCGACAGCGCGCATTCGCGCGAGGAAGTGCTGGCCGAGATCGGCCTGGGCAAGCGCCTGGCGGTGGTGGTCGGCAAGAAGCTCCTCACGTCGCCCGAGGGACACGCCGAGGCGAACGAGGAACACAAGCACCATCACCTCGATTCCATCACCATCCGCGGCACCGAAGGCATGGCGGTGCAGTTCGCGCCCTGCTGCCGCCCGATTCCCGGCGACCCGATCATCGCGCAGATCAAGAAGGGCCAGGGCCTCGTGGTGCACACGCACGACTGCCCCGCGATCCACCCCTTCCATTTCGATCCGGAGAAGTGGGTCGACGTGCAGTGGGACGCGGACCCGCAGCGCCTCTTCGACGTGAACGCACGCTTGACCGCGGCCAACCAGCGCGGCGTGCTCGCGCGCCTCGCGGCCGAGATCTCCGAAGCCGACTCCAACATCGACCACATCGAGACCGAGCAGAAGGCGAACCAGGCGTTCACCACCATCGTGTTCACGGTGCAGGTGAAGAACCGCATGCACTTGGCACAGGTCTTCCGCCGCCTGCGCAGGATTCCCGAAGTGGTGCGCATCACGCGACTCAAGCGCAAACAATAGCGAAGCCGACATGAAACCCATCTCCACGCCCGACGCCCCGGCCGCCATCGGCCCCTACTCGCAGGCCGTGCGCGCCGGCAACACCGTGTACCTCTCCGGGCAGATTCCGCTGGATCCGAAATCGATGCAGATCGTCGAAGGGTTCGAGGCGCAGGTGAAGCAGGTCTTCGACAACCTCGAGGCCGTGTGCAAGGCCGCCGGGGGCAGCTTCGAGCGCGTCGCCCGGCTCACCATCTACCTCGTGGACCTCGGCAAGTTCTCGACGGTGAACGACATGATGGCCGCGCGCTTCAAGGCGCCGTTCCCCGCGCGCGCGACGATCGGAGTCGCTTCGCTGCCGCGCGGCGCCCAGGTCGAGATCGACGCGATCCTGCACCTCGGCGAGTAACGCGGGCCGCGCCAGCGCCGTGCCCTCCAGACCCGAGGTCGAAAAACAGCTCGAGAAGCTCGGCATCCACTCGAGGCTGGACCTCGTGCTGCACCTGCCGCTGCGCTACGAGGACGAGACCCAGCTCACCGCGCTGAAGGACGCGCGCACGGGAGACGCCGTCGTCGTCGAAGCCGAGGTGGTCGAAGCCGACGTGAAGTACCGCCCGCGCCGGACGCTGGTCGTGAAGCTCACCGACGGCGAGCGCGACCTCTGGGTGCGCTTCATGAATTTCTATCCCAGCCAGGTGAAGCAGATGCAGGCGGGCAAGCGCCTGCGCCTCTTCGGCGAGGTGCGTCCCGGATTCTTCGGCGACGAGATGGTCCACCCGAAGTACCGCGTGGTGGGCAAGGACACGCCGCTGCCGACTTCGCTCACGCCCGTGTACCCGACGACCGCCGGACTCTCCCAGAACGAACTGCGCGAGAGGATCGGCGGCGCGCTCGACAAGTTCGCCCTCGAGGACACGCTCGAACCCGAGCTCCTCGCGCAACTTCGTCTCGGGCGTTTCCGCGAGAGCGTGCTCTTCCTGCACCGCCCGCCGCCGAAGGTCGACCGCGCGAGCCTCGAGGAGCGCACGCACCCGGCGTGGCGGCGCCTCAAGTTCGACGAGCTCCTCGCCCAGCAGCTCGCCATGCGCATCGCCTATCGCGAGCGGCGCTCCAAGGCCGCGACGAAGCTTCCCGCGAAGCACACGCTCACCAACGCGCTGGTGAAGTCGCTGCCCTTCGCGCTCACCCGCGCGCAGAAGAAGGCGTCGGCCACGATCGCGAAGGACCTGGCCCTTCCGCATCCGATGCGCCGCCTGCTGCAGGGCGACGTGGGCAGCGGCAAGACGCTCGTCGCCGCGCTGGCCGCCGTGCAAGCCGTCGAGAATGCCGCGCAGGTCGCGTTCATGGCGCCGACGGAGATCCTCGCCGAGCAGCACTACTTGAAGCTCAAGCACTGGCTCGAGCCGCTCGGCATCCGCGTCGCGTGGGTCGCGGGGAGCCTCAAGGCGCGCGCGAAGAAGCAGGCGCTCGAGGCGATCGCCGCGGGCGAGACGCAGCTCGCCATCGGAACGCACGCGCTCTTCCAGGACGACGTGAAGTTCGCGAAGCTGGGCCTGGCCATCGTCGACGAGCAGCATCGCTTCGGCGTGGCGCAACGCCTGGCCCTCGCCGCGAAAGGCGTCGAGCCCCACCAGTTGATGATGAGCGCGACGCCCATCCCGCGCACGCTCTCGATGAGCTACTTCGCCGACCTCGACGTCTCCGTGATCGACGAGATGCCGCCGGGCCGCACGCCCATCGTCACCAAGCTGGTGGACGAATCGCGCCGCGACGAAGTGCTGGCGCGCGTGCGCGACGCCTGCGCCGAAGGCGACCAGGCCTACTGGGTCTGCCCGCTGATCGAGGAGAGCGAAGTCCTGCAGCTGAAGACCGCGATCGAGACCTACGAGACGCTGCAGGCGACCTTTCCCGACCTCGCCGTGGGCCTGGTGCACGGCCGCCTGAAGACCGAGGAAAAGGCGCAGGTGATGGAGGACTTCAAGGCCCGGCGCATCCAGCTCCTCGTGGCCACGACCGTGATCGAGGTCGGCGTGGACGTGCCGAACGCGACGCTGATGGTGATCGAACACGCCGAGCGCATGGGACTTGCACAGCTCCACCAGTTGCGCGGGCGCGTGGGCCGCGGACCCGGCAAGAGCCTGGCCATCCTTCTGTATCATCGACCGTTGTCCGAGGCGGCCACGCAACGCTTGAAGATCATCTACGAGAACGACGACGGCTTCGAGATCGCACGCCAGGATCTCCTGCTGCGCGGCCCGGGCGAGTTCCTCGGCAGCCGCCAGAGCGGAGCCCCGCTGCTGCGCTTCGCCGACCTCGAACGCGACACGGATCTGCTGGAGTCGGCGCGCGACGTGGCCGACGAACTCATCGCGACCGGCGATGCCGCGGTCTCGCGCCACCTGGAGCGCTGGCTCGGCACCAAGCGCTTCTTCCTCAAGGCATGAACCGATGGAAGCGCCTCGCGCCCCCGCACCCCGACCCCTGGCGCCCCTGGCTCACCTGGCGCGGCTCGCTCACGTGGCGCATCGTCTCGCACTCGAAGAGCTTCCGCGTCGAACGCATCCAGCAGCGGCTGCGCCATCCCAATGACGACGAATACCGCGCGATCGGCCGTCCCGCCCACAAGCGCGCCCTGGTGCGCGAAGTGATCCTGCATGCCAACGGGCAACCCGTGGTCCTCGCGCACTCCATCGCCGCGCGCCGCGACCTGTTCGGCGTGTGGAGGAGCCTGCGCGGCCTCGGCAACCGCCCGCTGGCCGAGGCGTTGTTCACCGATCCGCTCGTCTCGCGCCGTCCCCTCGAATACCTGCGCGTGGGATTTCGCCACCCGTTGTGGAAGCGCGCCCGCCAGGTCTTCGGGCGCGACTTCCCGGCGCTCTGGGCGCGGCGTTCGGTCTTCGTGAAGCACGGGCGGCCGCTGATGGTCACCGAAGTCTTCCTGCCCGCATTGCTGGAATTGCGCCCATGAGCACGAGCAAGCTCCTCGCGCGCCTCGACGCCTACGAGAAGCTGATCCGCCTCGACAAGCCGATCGGCATCCTCCTGCTGCTCTGGCCCACGCTCTGGGGCCTGTGGCTCGCCGGGGGCGGCGTGCCGCAGTGGCTTGCGCTGTGGATCTTCATCGTGGGCACGGTGCTGATGCGCTCGGCGGGCTGCGCGATCAACGACTTCGCCGACCGCAAGTTCGACTTGCAGGTCGAACGCACGAAGAATCGCCCGCTGGCCACCGGCGTCATCGAACCGTGGGAAGCGCTCGCGGTGGCCGCGGTGCTCGCCGCCGTCGCATTCGCGATGGTGCTGAAGCTGAACCGGCTCACCGTGATCCTCGCCGTCGTGGCCCTCATCCTCGCCGTGGCCTATCCGTTCACCAAGCGCTTCCTCGCCATCCCGCAGGCCTGGCTCGGTGTTGCGTTCGGGTTCGGCATTCCGATGTCCTTCGCGGCGCTGCAGGGCGTCGTGCCGCCGCTGGGCTGGGCGCTGCTCGCCGCGCACGTGCTCTGGACCATCGCCTACGACACCGAGTACGCGATGGTCGACCGCGCCGACGACGTGCGCCTGGGCATCAAGACTTCGGCGCTGCTGTTCGGCAAGCACGACGTGCTCGCGGTGATGACCTGCTACGCGCTCTTCCTGCTCGCGATGCTCTTCATCGGCATCTGGCAGGGCTACGGGCCGTTCTACACGGGCGGGTTGCTCGTGGCCTCCGTCATCGCCGGCTACCACTACCGCTTGATCCGCAACCGCACGCGCGAAGGCTGCTTCAAGGCCTTCCTGCACAACAACTGGCTGGGCGCCGCGATCTTCGCGGGGATCGTCCTCGACCAATGGAAACGATAGCCCTCGTCTACGCGCACCCGTACCCGCGCCGCTCGATCGCGTGCCGCGCGCTGGTGGATTCCGCCGCGACGCTGGACGGCGTGGAGGTGCGCTCGCTCTACAACCTCTATCCCGACTTCGAGATCGACGTGGCCGCGGAGCGTGCGGTGCTGGAACGCGCGGGGCTGGTCGTCCTGATGCATCCGATCTACTGGTACTCGGTGCCCGGGATGCTCAAGCACTACTTCGACGTCGTGCTCACGAAGGGCTGGGCGTACGGCGAGGGCGGCGGCGCGCTCGCGGGCAAGGATTGCCTCTGGGTTTCCACCACGGGCGGCAACGACGACGCGTACACGCCAGAAGGCCGCCACCACCACGTGTTCGCGCACTTCACGCCTCCAGTGGAGCAGACCGCGCGCTACTGCGGCATGCACTGGCTCGATCCGTTCATCGTCCACGGCTCGCACGAGATCGGCGCGCAGGCCCTCGCGGCTTCGGCCGCCGCGTTGAAGCAACGGCTCGCCGACTGGCGGGCGAAGCGATGAAAGAGGCGCTGATCTTCCTCGCCGCGACGGTACTCTGCGTGCCGATCGCCAAGCGCTTCGGGCTCGGGAGCGTGCTGGGCTACCTCATCGCCGGAGCCATCATCGGCCCCTGGGGCCTGCGCTTCATCTCGAACGTGGAATCGACGCTGCACCTCGCGGAGCTGGGCGTGGTGCTGCTGCTCTTCGTGATCGGGCTCGAGCTCGAACCGAAGCGCCTCGCGGCGACGCGCCACGCGGTCTTCGTGGGCGGCAGCCTGCAGATCGCGGCGTGTGGGGTCGTGCTGGCGCTGGGCCTCTACGCGTTCGGCGTGCCGCCGACGGCGGCCGTGATCGCGGGCATCACGCTGGCGCTCTCGTCCACCGCGATCGCCATTTCCACGATGCAGGAGCGAAACGAGCTCGCCACGCCGACCGGCCAATCGATCTTCGGCATCCTCCTCTTCCAGGACATCGCCGCGCTGCCGCTGATCGCGCTGGTTCCGCTGCTGGGCCACGTGCCGCACGCCGGAGGGCTGACGGTCTGGGAACGCGCCGGCATCGCCTTCGCGGCGATCGCGGGGGTCATCGTCATCGGGCGGTATCTGCTCCGGCCGCTGCTGCGCCTCATTGCCCGCGTGAACCTGCGCGAGGTCTTCACCGCATTCGCCCTGCTGCTCGTGATCGGGATCGCGCTCTTCGTCCAGGAGGCGGGACTCTCGCCCGCGCTCGGCGGCTTCCTCGCCGGCGTGCTGCTCGCGAGCTCCGAGTTCCGCCACGCGCTCGAATCCGACATCGAGCCTTTCAAGGGGCTGCTGCTGGGCCTCTTCTTCATCGCCGTGGGGATGACGATCGACTTCGGCCTGCTGCTGAGCCAGACGCGCGACGTGGCCCTGCTCGTGGCCGGGTTCCTCGCGCTCAAGCTCGCCGCGCTCTACCTCGTCGCGCGCGCGCTCGACATCACGAAGCGACAGCGCCTGCTCTTCGCCATCCTGCTCTCGCAGGGCGGCGAATTCGCCTTCGTGGTCTTCGGCGTGGCGAAGCTCGCGCACGTGCTCACGCCGGAATGGGAGGACCTGCTCACGATCGTCGTGGCCCTCTCGATGGCGGCCACGCCGCTGCTGCTCGTGATCCACGACAAGCTCATCGCGCGCGCGGTGCGCACCGAGCGCGAGGACGACACGATCGACCAGCAGGAACCGATCATCATCGCGGGCTTCGGCCGCTTCGGGCAGATCGTGGGCCGCCTGCTCTTCGCCAACGGCATGCGCGCCGTTGTGCTGGACCACGATCCCGACCAGATCGAGCTGCTGCGCGACTTTGGCTTCCCGGTGTTCTACGGCGACGCCTCGCGCCTGGATCTGCTGCGCGCGGCGGGTGCGGCGGACGCGAAACTCCTCGTGAACGCCATCGACAACGTGGAGGACAGCCTGGCGCTCGTCGACCGCGTGCGCGCCAACTTCCCGAACCTGCGCATCATCGCGCGGGCCCGCAACGTCTCGCACTACTTCGAGCTGCGTCTGCGCGGTGTCGAAGTCGTCGAGCGCGAACTCTTCGAGGGATCGCTGCGCACGGGCCGCCGCGCGCTCGAGGCGATGGGCGTGGAGCCGTTCCGCGCCCGCGACATGGCCAACGCGTTCCGGCAGCACAACGTGGCACTCATGGACTCGATGCTTCCGCACTATCGCGACCAGCAGCGCCTGATGTCGCTCGCGAAATCGGGCCGCGAGGAGCTGGAGGCGCAGTTCCGGCAGGACCGCGAAAAGTTCGAGAAGGAACACCCCGAGGGTTGGGGCTAGACTGGCGTTTTGCCTCGGCGAGCTTCCGTGAATACGCACGACATCTTCCTCGTTCCCGGCGTCCGCACGCCGTTCTCCCGCGTCGACGGCCCGCTTCGCAAGCTGGACGCCGTGGCGCTCTCCGTTCCCGTCGCGAAGGCCATGGCCGGCGGCTGTTCCGCGGGCGCGATCGACTTCGTGGTCTGGGGCAGCGTCGCGCCCAACCTCGGCTGGAGCAACATCGCGCGCGAGGTGTGGATCGACGCGGGCCTCGACCGCTCCGTGCCGGCCTTCTCGACCGTGATGGCGTGCTCCACGAGCATGGTCGCGGTGTTCGAGGCGGCGGGCATGCTGGGCGCGGAGCACCAGCTCGCCGTTTGCGGCGGCGTGGAGAGCATGAGCCGCGTGCAGATCGCGCTCACGCAGGGGCTCTCCGACTGGATCCGCCGCCTCTCGCAGGCGCGCAGCTTCGGCGAGCGCGTGGACCGCTTCCTGGAGATCCGCGGCAAGGACATCAAGCTGCACGTGCCGAGCGTGGCCAACCGCGCCACCGGCAAGAGCATGGGCGAGCATTGCGAGGAAATGGCCAAGGCCTGGAACATCGCGCGCGCCGACCAGGACCGCATCGCGTACGAATCGCATCGCCGCGCGGTCGCGGCGATGACGGCGGGATTCTTCGACGACCTCGTGATTCCCGTCGAAGGCATGGCGAAGGACGGCATCCCGCGCGCCGATACGTCGCCCGAGAAGCTCGCCACGCTGAAGCCCGCGTTCGATCGCACGAGCGGCAAGGGCACGATCACCGCGGGCAACGCCTCGCCGCTGACCGATGGCGCAGCCGCGATCTGGGTCGGAACGTCGGAGGGCGTCTCCCGGCTGCCGGGCAGCCATCCCCGCGTGCGCCTCGTCGACTGGGAAGTCGCCGCCGTGGACCTCTTCAACGAAGGCCTGCTGATGGCGCCGGCCTACGCGATCCCGCGCCTGCTCGCGCGCCACAGCCTCACGCTCGCCTCGATCGACCTCTGGGAAATCCACGAAGCCTTCGCGGCGCAGGTGCTGTGCAACGTGGCCGCGCTGGAGGACGAGACGTTCCTGCGCGAGAAGGCGAAGGTCGACGCCCCGATGGGCAAGTTCCCGTGGGAACGCTGGAACCCGAACGGCGGCAGCGTCTCGATCGGACACCCGTTCGGTGCCACCGGCGCGCGCATCCTTTCGCAGGCCACGAAGGAGCTCGCGGCGAAAGGCCCGGGCAAGCGCGCCATCGTCTCGATCTGCGCCGACGGAGGACTCGGGACCGTCGCGCTGCTGGAGAGCTGAGCGTGGACAGCTACCTCGCCCCGGAGCTGCCCGAGACGCTCGACGTGGTCGACGTGCCCGTCGTGCGCGCGACCGAGGAAAGCCTTCGGGGCTATGGCCGGCTGGTCGACGACCCGAAGCATTGCGCGATCGAGATCGTGACGTGGCCGCAACCCGGCTGGCGGCCGATGGACGAGGGCACCGGCAACGAAGGCGGGACAACGCACGGAGAGTTCGACTTCTGGTGGGAAGGCGACGTGCTCTTCGGCAAGAACAACGCCGTGGCGTCGAACGAGTATCTCTTCGGCTGGTCGTGCGATCCGAAGGAAGCGAAGCGCGAGCGCCAGACCGTGCCGCGTTCGCAGGTCCTGCTCTGGCATGCGAACTACCATCCGGACGGCGGCCAGCTCTTCTTTCCGCGCAATGGCGAAGCCTTCGTCTGCCCGCTCGCGAAACCCGGCGACGACGTGAAGCCCGAGGACTTCGTCGCCTTCCACGTCGACGGCGGCAAGGGCCTCTACATCCATCCGAACATCTGGCACGAGGCGGTCTTCCCGATCGCCGACCGGGCGCGCTTCTACGACGAGCAGGGCAAGGTGCACGCGCGCATCAGCTGCAACTTCGCGAAGGAATTCGGCGTGCTGCTCGGGGTGCGCCTCGCCCCCTAGGTGGCCGCGGGCAGCTTGTGTCCGACGCTGATCGCGCCGTTGTTCTCCAGGATGGCGGTCATGCAATTCTCGATGCCGTCGCATCCCTGCAGCCGCAGCGCGCTCTCCAACTCGGCGTGCGTGAGCTGCGCGCTCTTCATCACGGCGCGATTCAGCTTGCCGTTGTGGATCAACACCTGCGGCACACCCTCGACGAACTTCTCGACGCTCCGGCTGCGATACGTCATCGCGCCGATCCCGTAGTTCAGTGCGACCAGCGTGGCCGCCGAGATGAGGCCGCCCCCGAGCGAGTTGTCGCCCGCGTTCATCGAGTTCTGCACCGCGTTCGACAACACGAGCAGGAGCACGAGGTCGAACGGCGCCAGCTGCCCCACCTGGCGCTTGCCGGTGAGGCGCAGGGCCAGCAGCAGGAAGAGATAGACGGCGAGCGCCCGGACGACGAGCTCCCACCACGGGACCGAGAGATTGAACATGTTTGTCCTTTCGGGTTTGCCGCTAGCCCTTCGGCGCGAAGATCGGCGCCGCCCAGGCCGGAATGGTGCGGAAGTACGCGTGGAAGCCTTCGTTGAAGCTGCCGAACTTCAGGCCCTGCTGTTCGGCGAGGATGTCGAGGCTCTTCCGCGAGTAGAGGCTGATGTGGCCGTTGCGCGGCGCCGCGTACCACCAGTCGATGCGCTGGCCCGCGTGCAGGTGGCCGTCGGAGGCCATCGTCGAGAACAGCACGACGCCATCGGGTGCAAGCAACGACGCGACGCTCGCCATCAACTGCTGGACGTCGGGCACGTGCTCGAAAACTTCGAAGGCCGTGATGAGGTCGAAGCGGCCCAGCGTCGCGAGCGAAACGTCGCGATCGACGAAAGGATCGTAGGACGTGGACTGCCAGCCGGCTTCGCGCAGCAACCGCGAGAGCAGCCCGTTGCCGCCGCCGAAATCGAGGTGTCGGATCGCGCGTCCCCGTTCGCCCAGCATCGGGACGAGGCTTGCCGCATTCGCGCGGGGCCGGAGGTCGAGGTAGTCGGGGTCCACGAGGGCGTAGTCGGCGTTGTAGATGCGCGCCTCGAATTCCTCCAGCGTCCACGCGCACAGCTCGGGCGCGAACGTGAAGCCGCAATCGCCACAGCGAAAATACGCAACGGGCACGCCGGCCGGCGGCAGGAACTTGCCGCGGGCTTCCTCGCACGTCTTGTTGAAGTCGACCACGCCCAGCAATGCGCAATCCTGTTGGCAGACAGGACAGGCCGGCATCAGTCGGGACGCGGTGAGATCACGCGGCCATGGTACGCAACACCAGGGCGTTGGTCACGACCGGCAGCATGTCGGCGAGCGAAGCGGTGGAGATCGCCACGCCTGGATCGTCCGTCACGGCGAGCGCGCGGCCGCGCAGGTCGAACGGCTCGATGTCGAGCTTCATGCCCAGGAAACGCGTGGGTCCGTAGATCGTGGCGAAGGCGACATCGGCCGCGTCGTAGCCGGTGCCGATCCGCACGAGACCCTTGCGCGGGCAGATCCGCGACGCATCGAAGATGTACCAGCGGTCGCGCAGGAACGCTTCCACGTACGCGTGGAAATCCGTCGGGCCCAGCGCCGGGTCCGCGCCGTAGTCGTAGCCGGCCACGAAGCGCGCGGGAATGTTGAGTGCGCGCAGGAGTGCAATCGTGAGGTGCGCGAAATCGCGGCACACGCCGGCGCCCGAGCGCAGCGTGCCGGTGGCCGACGTCCACGAGTCGGAGGCGCCCGGCGCGAAACGCACGTGGCCATGCACCCAATCGCACACCGCCTGCACCCGCGAATAGCCGCGCGGCAGGTGGCCGAATTGCGATTGCGCGAACGCGGAGAGCTGGTCCGACTCGCAGTACCGCGTCGGCAGCAGGTAGGGAAGGATCTCGGGCGCGAGCGAGCCCACGGGCACTTCCTCGATGTCGCGGGGATGCGCGACGTGGTGCGCGATCGAGACCCTGGCGTTGTAGTCGACGCGCACGAGGCCCGAAGCCACGCTCGTCTTCAGCATGCGGTTGCCCAGGCCCGGGTCGGAGAAGGACGCGACGTCGTTCACGCCCGTCCACGCGATCGATTCCGAGTCCACGGCCTGCTGGAGGGTGTGCGCGGGCTGGATGTTGAACATCAGCTCGCTCTGCCCGTCGACCTGGTAGTCGAGCTGGCAGCGAATGTCGAAGCGGATCATGGTCGTGGACGGAATGCGGTGGGGGAACCGCATTTTCCCCCGGCCTCCGGGCCCGATCTGTCGGCGGAGGGCGGGCTCCGTGTGGGAGCCCGCCTACGTATTCCCTCGCTTGCTACGAGCCAGCCTTCACGGCCGTCAGGTTGTCGTCCGAATTGCGGTCGATCCGCTTGTTGTACGGATCGACACCGACCCATTTCGGCTCCTGGTCGACGGTGTACGTCACCTTCGTCTCGCCCGTGGCGACGACGCGCTTCTCCACCATCAGCACGCTCTTCTTCGAGAAGCCCTTCTTGCCGGGCTGCGCGGTGAAGACGCCCACCTCGAACGCCTCCGACATCGGGGACTCGGTCTCCTTGCCCTTGCCGTCGGCGTAGAGCTTCCTGCCGTCGATGGTGAAGGTAACGTCGTACTTGCCGTCGGAGCGCTTCTTCGACGTGGCTTCCTTCGCTTTCATGTCGTAGAGCGTGATCTTCTCGAAGAGGTCGGTGATGAGCGCGTCGTGCTGCGGCCCGGCTTCCTCGCGCAGGATCTTCACGAAATCGGAGGACGATGGGTAGGGCGCCGCCTTGAAGGCGTATTGCGCGATCAGCCGGCGCAGCGACCGGTTCACCGCGTCCTCGCCCACCATCTCCTTCAGCCAGTACATGACGAGCGTGCCCTTGCGGTAGTGGACGTAGCCCTGGTTCTCCACGCGGATGCTCGGCAGTTCCTCCACCACCTCGCCGCCCCGGTTGCGCAGGTACGAATCGAGTTCGTACTTGAGGAACTTGCGCGCCATCTCGGGCCCGTAGAGCTTCTCCATGACGAGCATGGCCGAGTACTGCGCGAACGTCTCGGAGAGCATCGTCATGCCCTGCTTGTCGGCGCCGATCACCTGGTGCGCCCACCACTGGTGGCCCATCTCGTGCGCGGTCACGTAGGTGACGAGGTCGATCTTCTCGTCGCCGGCGACCGGGTCCTTCGGGTGGTTCTGGATGAAGCCGATCGCCTCCGAGTACGGCATCGTGCCTGCGAACGCCTGCGCGAAGCTCTCGTAGGCCGGGAACTCGAGGATGCGCGCCTGGTGGAACTGGTAGGGCGAGAAGCGCTCGGTGAAGACCTCGAGCGAGACCTTCATGGCATCCATCATCTTCTGCACGTTGTGCTCGTGCGCCGGGTGGTAGTACACCGCGAGCGCCACCGACTCGCCCGCCTTCGGTTTCCACGTGTCGTGCTTCACCGCGTAGCGCGCCGACTGCATGGAGAAGAACTGCAGGATCGGCGCCTCGGTGCGCGTGCGCAGCGTCCGGCGCGACCCCTCGGTCGTGTCGGAGACCACGCGGCCCGGGGCCACCGGCACCTGGTCGGCGTCGGTGGTGAGGGCGATCTCCGCGTTCACCCAGTCGCTGTCGTGGCGGAGGTAGTGGTTGCCGACCGCGGTCATGTCCTCCAGCTTCGGCGGGCGCAGCTCCGCGGGCAGCCCGTACTTGCGGCGCTTGGCGCGGTCGGTGAGGAGCATCTGCTCGGACATGCCGAGGAAGGGCGCGATCAGCATGGTGTCGAGGAAGCTGCCGTTGTCCACGATGCGCGTGAGCGGCCCGGCGTTCGCGAAGCCCTTTTCCTCCAGCGTGTTGCCGAACCGGAGCGTGCGCCGCTCGCCGGGTTGCATCGGCGTCGCGAAGCGGAAGATGCGGTAGTTGTATTCGCCGTAGTCCTTCTCCTGTTCGGCGCCCTCGACGGTGAGCTCGGTCATCGCCAGGCGCGCGTCCGTGTTCCAGCGCACGTGCACGTGGTCCAGCGGCGCACCGGTCTTGTTCTCGATCGCGTACTCGCCGCGCGTCACGGCCCGCGCCTGTTTCGGGTAGAGGTCGACGGCGAGCTTCACGTCCGTGATGCGCGGCTGGGGCACCTTCTCGAAGGGAAGCAGGGCCTTCTCGTACTCGGCCTGGCGGTGCTCGCGATCGGGCGCCGTGGCGTAGCGATTCAGCACGTTGGTGTTGTGGAAGATGTATACGCCGGAGCCCACGAAGGCCACGAGGCCGAGTGCCGCGAACGCCCCGGGCGCGGCCGTCAGGCGCCGCACGGCATGCACCATGCGCGGTTTCAGCCGAGTCTCCGTCCCCCGGCGCCAGAGCAGGTGCGCACATACCAGCAGGAGCATCGCGAGGGCGAACCAGTACGCCTGGAACCACGCCGCGCCGATCCAGAAGCGGCCGAGCCCGTTCATGTCGGAGATCGGCACAATGGGCGTCGACGCGTAGTTGTAGAGGTTGTGCTCGAAACCGGCGGTGGCGAGCGAAGTCAGCGCGACCACGTAGACCAGCAGCACGGCCCAGCCCATGTACTTGTTGGGGACCACGACCTGCACGAACACGGACAGGATCGCGAGCTGGATGCCGGCGATCACGCCCGGCAGCACGAACCACAGGAAGTAGCTGCTCAGCTGGAGGTCGGTGTAGCCGTGCGCGAGCTGGAAGACCACGCCCATCAGCGCGCCGGCCAGGAACGTGGCCGTCACCACCAGCGAGATGGCGAGCGCCTTCGGGAGCGCGAACGCCCAGTCCGGCGCCGCCGTGGCGCCCACGATCTCGTGCATGCGCCGGTCCTGGTCGCGCCAGACGAGCTCGCCCGCGTAGTAGATCGCGATGATGACCTGGAAGAAGCTGAACGAACCGTTCAACGCATTGACGACGGCGCGCGTCACCGGGAAATAATCGATTCCGCGGTTCGAAGCCACGCCCAGCAGGCCGCCGACCGCATTGAGGGCGCTCAGCGCCAGCAGCACGAAGAACGCCGGGCTCGTGAACACGAAAGCCACGTCGAAGCGCGTGAGCGCCATCAGCTGGCCCCAGCGCGTCCGCACGTCGGCCCGCGGCGCGGGCAATTCGCGCAGCGCGTTCGCCGCCGCCATGGCCGCGGGTTCCGCCGTGGCGGGATCCTTCGCCGCCTTGCCGACGACCTCGAAGCGGAAGCGCCAGTACGCGATCGCGAAGAGGACTCCGGCGACGCCGAGCCAGATCAGCCGGTTCGCGAGCATCAGGCCCTCGAGCGGCGGCAGCATCGTGTTGCGGTCGGCCGCGGTCCAGTAGCGCGTGGTGCGCTGCAGGGCGCTGAAGCCGAACGGATCGGAGAGCGCGCCGATCGTGTCGTAGGCCGGGTCGCGCAGCAGCACGCGGCTGGTGATGAAGAGCACGAGGAAGGCGAGCAGCCCCACGTACGTCCACATCATCGAGCGCGTGACGGTGGCGAGCGCGAAGAGGCCGGCCGACATCACCAGCAGCGCCGGCAGCGCCATCACGAACAACGCGTAGAGGTAGTGCGAGGCGACGAACGGCCCGAGCTTCTCGCGATCCAGCCAGGGCATGTGCGAACCGATGAGGATGGCGAGCGGCACCGACATCACCACCAGGAACGCGACCAGGAAGGCGCCCGAGAACCGCCCGATGAGGTAGTCGCGCTTGGTGATGCGGGTGGCGCGCAGGATCGGCGCAAAGCCGGTCTCGTCGTCGCGCAGGATCACGTTGGAGACGAACGCCGCGGCGACGAAGAGCGCGAAGATGCACATCGTCGCCACGGTGAGCGAGATGGCGAACGGCGAGTTCACGTTCACGTTGCCGCGCCCGCCGATCTGGACCGTGTCGACCGTGACCGAGGCGAACGTGAGGAGGAAGAAGAGCGCGAACGCGATCGCGAAGAGCGGCGCGCGCAGCTGGTAGCGGACCTCGAAGGCCGCGATGCGTCCGAGCATGGCGGTCTCCTAGGAAGGGGTGGCGGGCGTGGCGGTGTCGCGGGCCGCGTTGGCGCGCCGCTCCTTCGACAGCGTCGCGAAGTACAGGTCCTCCAGCGTCGCTTCCACCGGTTCGAATCCCGCCGGCGCCGCATCCGCCGCCACGTGGACCTCGGTGTGCCCGGCGCGCAGGCGCGTCGAGATGACCTGCAGGCGCTGCTTCGTGTCCTCGAGGGCCGACTTGTCGATCACGCTGGTCCAGATGCGCCCGCGCAATTGCCCCAGCAGTTCCTGCGGCTTTCCGACCTGCACGATCCGGCCGCCCACGATGATGGCCATGTTCTCGCAGAGGTCGGTCACGTCGTCGACGATGTGCGTCGAGAGGATCACGACCACGTTCTGGCCGATCTCCGAAAGAAGATTGTTGAAGCGGTTCCGCTCCTCGGGGTCCAGGCCCGCGGTGGGCTCGTCCACGATGATGAGCTTCGGGCTGCCGATCAGCGCCTGCGCGATGCCGAAGCGCTGGCGCATCCCGCCGGAGAATCCCGCGACGGCCTTCTTGCGCACGTCCCACAGGTTCACCTGCTGGAGCAGCGCCTCGATGGTTTCCTTCCGCTCGCCTTTCGTCGCGATTCCCTTCAATACGGCGAGGTGGTCGAGAAGGTCGTAGGCCGAAACGCGCGGGTAGACGCCGAAGTCCTGCGGCAGGTAGCCCAGCGTGGCGCGCAGGCGTTCCGGCTCGCGGATCACGTCGATGTCGCCGAAGCGGATGCTGCCCTCGGACGGTGCCTGCAGCGTGGCGATGCACCGCATCAGGGTCGACTTGCCCGCGCCGTTGGGCCCCAGCAGGCCGAACATCCCCGTGGGGATCGTGAGGCTCGCGTTCTCGAGCGCGCGGGTGCCGTTGGGGTAGACGTGGGTGACACCTTGAAGCGTGAGCATCGGGAACTCCCCTGTGGTTTTCTGGATGGGCGCAGTCTCCGCGTCCTGCCGGCGGTGCGCAACCTCGGGCCGAGGAAAAGGAGGTGGACGCGACGAAATGCAGATTCCGGGGGATGAAGTGTCGGCGGTTACGGGGTGCCCCGTACCCCGATCCGTTCTAACATGGGTGGCGAAGCCCGACTCGATCGTCGGGTGCGAAAGCGGCAATGACGCCCCTCGATAGCCTGGTGGTCATCGTCATGGCGATCGTTGCCCTGGCGGGTCCGTTCATTCTTCCCCGCGCAGGATCACTGCCTGTCAAGGCAGCCGACATCGAAGCCGTTTTTGGCCCACGCAGCTGGAAGAGGACCCTGTTCGCAACGATCATGCTGGTCGTGACGTGTCTTGGAGTCCTTGCCGCGTTTGCGAGCAATAGCGCGAGCCGATTCACCCTTGCAGTGGGAGCGCCTTTCCTCGCACTCCTGTGGCTGGCGGTCATCGTCCCCGAAGGACGACCCAGAAAGCTTGTCGTCAAGTTGCTCGAGCTCGACCTGGTCGTCTGGGCGATCGCCGTCGCTGCAATTGGCACGCACGACCTCTGGGTGGCCGGGCATGAGGGCCGGGTTCCGCTCGGACGGATGGGGGGAGGGTGGATCGATGTACGGGAAGATTCCTACTTCTTCTGGTACACCGTCTCCGGCTGGGCTTTGCTCGTGTTCGTTGCTCTCTATGGGCTGCGCGAGTATTTCGCCCAGGTCTTTCAACGCCGCGCGCACAAGAAACGCTAGCGTTCCCCCGGCCCCGACTCGGCTTGCGGAGCGGCGAAGGCGCAGCAACGGGGTCAGCTTCTCCTGGTCCAGTTTTCGGCTTCGTTCACTTCTTTCCCGGTTGGGTCAGTTTCGCTACATCGGCGATCAATTCCTTCGCGAGCGCGATCAACTCCGCGACCGTGGACTCTTCCACCTCGAGGGAGCCTTCGTACTCCGCGAGATTGCGCTTCTGGTGCGCCAAGTCCAGTGCGCGCCAGCGTGCCGCCTCCCATTCCACCGTGTGCGCGAGGCACTGAAATACGGTGAAGCGGTGCTCGCTGCGGTAGCCATGCCATCGCAGCGCGGCTAGCGCCGCCGCGTGACTTGCGCTGTAGACCGCAAGGAAACGTCCGTTCAGGGATGGACCCTTGAGCTGGGCGTCGGCAAGGAAGGTGCGCGCCATTTGCAGCATCCTCTCCACCTCCCCCTCCGCGGGAGATTCAGCTTTGAGCTGCTTGATGCGAACGAGGTTATCGAGAGCGGGCAGGGCCAAGCGTTTCTCCGATCAACGGAATCACCGGCTGCGCCAACACTCGATTCAGGAACGAGCCTCTTTCCGCGCGGCGGCGCTTGTAATCCGCCGGCGTGTACAACGTTGGGTTGATCTTCCGTCCCAACTGCGACTCCACCGGAAGGAGCAGCTCGAGGATCTCGCTCAATAGCAGGCCCTTTCCGACCAGCATGAGATCGATGTCGCTCGCCGCGGTGTCCGTTCCTTTTGCGATCGAGCCATAGATGAAGGCGAGGTCGAGGTTCGCTTGAATCGGCGCCAGGGCCTCCCGTAGCTGGGGCTGCGCACCCAATGTCTTTCGCGTGAGGCCGGCCAGTTCTTCATACACGGGGCTTTCCGTGTTGGCCTGGAATACGCGCAAGTTACCCACCTTCTCCGATCGCACCAGTCCGGCCTCGGCCAGCTTTCCGAGCTCTCGCTGGAGAGAGGCGCTTCCGAGCCCGGTCAGGCGCCGCAATTCGTTCAGGTGATAGCGGCGCTCCGGCTGTCCGAACACCCACCGGAAGACGCGGGCCTGACTGTCGGAGAAGAGGGCTGCTGCCATGGACATGGCCAACATATTAGCATGATCGTGCCAATATTTGGCCTGTTGCCGGGTTCGTGCACAAGTGGGTGCTTCGCTAGGGCGCGACCTCGAGGGCGTCGCCTTCGTCCCCGGCCTCGGACTCCAGCGCGTCCAGGGCATCTTCCAGCGTCCCGAACAAGTGAGCCCGGCCCAGCCGATCGAGGAACCCGCCCCGGCGCAGCATGTTCAGGGGCTGGTCGTTGGGCGCCACGAGGATCAGCCGCGCGTTGTGGCGCCGCAGGTGGGAGAGCACATGCTCCATCGCCTCGAGTCCGGTGTTGTCGATGTTGATGACCTGGTGCAACTCCAGGATCAGCACGCCCGGCGGCTCGACGCCCGGCTCCGCGAACGCCTCGATCTTGGTGACCGAGCCGAAGAAGAGCGAACCGTACACGCGCCACGCCTCCACCCGCCGGCCGTCGGGACGGGTTGCGAGGCTCGCGGGGATCGGCATGCGGTCGATGCGGGTCAGCGCCGACATGCGGTAGATGAAGAAGAGGCACGCGAGGATGAGGCCCGCCTGCACCGCGACCGCGACATCGAGCGCCACCGTGAGGACGAACGTGGTGAGCATCGTCGCGCGGTAGGCGAGCGAGAACTGCTGCATCTTCGGGAACTCGCGCCACTCGCCCATGTTGAACGCGACCCACAGCAGGATCGCGGCGAGGGCGGCCAGCGGGATGAAGCTCGCGAGAGGCGCCAGCAGCAGCACGATGAGGAAGAGCACCACCGCGTGGATGATCCCGGAGACGGGCGTGCGCGCGCCGCTCTTCACGTTGGTGACGGTGCGGGCGATGGTGCCGGTGGCCGCGATGCCGCCGAAGAACGGGCTCACGAAATTGGCGATGCCTTGCGCCATCAACTCCTGGTTCGGGTCATGGCGCTCGTCGATGAGGTTGTCGGCCACGCGCGCGCACAGCAGCGATTCGATGGCGCAGAGGATCGCGATGGCGAGGGTGGGCGCGAACAGGTTCTGCGCCGTGGCCCACTCGAACGCGGGGAAGGCCGGCGTGGGCAGCCCGCGCGGCAGCTGGCCGAAGCGGGTTCCGATGGTCTCCACCGGCAGGTCCAGCGCCCACACCGCGAGCGCGGAGAACCCCAGCACGGCGATGGTGGCCGGCAGCTTGGCCGCGAGTTTGCGCCAGCCCCTCGCCTCCGTCGTGCGCACCGGCCAGACCACGATGGCCAGCAGCGAGAGCAGGCCGATCGTGATCGCGACCGGGTTGGCCGTGTGCACGTGCTCGGCGATCACGCCCAGTTGCGAGAAGAAGTTCGCCGGCATCTTCTCGACGTGGAGGCCGAGGAAATCGCGCACCTGCGACAGCGCGATGATCACCGCGATGCCCGAGGTGAACCCGGTGATGATGGCCACGGGGATATAGCGGATCAGCGTTCCCATGCGCAGCGCACCGAGCGTGAACAGCAAGACGCCCGCCATCATCGTGGCGATCAGCAGGTTGGGCACGCCGTACTTCTCGGCGATCGAGTAGAGCAGGGCCACGAAGGCGCCCGCGGGCCCGCCGATCTGCACGCGCGAGCCGCCCAGCGCCGAGATGAGGAAG
The DNA here is from genome assembly GCA_001953215.1 of Betaproteobacteria bacterium GR16-43. Classification (GTDB taxonomy): domain Bacteria; phylum Pseudomonadota; class Gammaproteobacteria; order Burkholderiales; family Usitatibacteraceae; genus Usitatibacter. The sequence goes on along the minus strand of CP019169.1, from coordinate 911,178 downwards.
CCCGCGACGATGGCGGTGGCGATGCCCTGCTCGGGCCGCACGCCCGAGGCGATGCCGAAGGCCATCGCGAGCGGCAGCGCGATGACCGCCACCGTGATGCCCGAGGCGAGGTCGGCGATGAAGTCGTCGCGGGTGTAGTGGCGCAGCGACTGGATGAGCCGCGGCTTGAAGCTCACGTAGCGCAGGGCGGACGCGGCAATCCTGCCGGCCCGCGACTGCGCCATCTATTTCGTCTCGACGGTGCAGTTGAGGTAGTAGCCTGCTCCGCGTTCGGTCTTGATGAGGTTCGGGGAGTTGGGGCTCTCCTCCACCTTGCGGCGAAGGCGCAGGATCTGCACGTCGATCGAGCGGTCGTAGATGTCGTCGTGCAGGCGGCTCGCTTCGAGCAGCTGGTCGCGCGTGAGCACGCGCTGCGGGGAGCGCAGGAACGCCACGAGCAGCGCGTACTCGCTGTTGGTGAGCTCCACCGAGTTGGCGTCCGGCGCCTTCAGGCGGCGCGTGCCGGTGTTCAGCTCCCAGCCCGCGAAGATGTAGGCCCGCACGCTTTCGCCGCGCCGCGCCGCCCGCTTGCCTTCGGTCCGGCGCAGCACCGCCTTGATTCGGGCCAGCAGCTCGCGCTGGCTGAAGGGCTTGGTGACGTAGTCGTCGGCCCCGAGCTCCAGGCCCATGACGCGGTCCGCCTCGTCCTTGCGTCCGGTGAGGATGATGATCGGCAGGTCGAGCGACTCGCGCAGCCGCCGCGCGATGGCGAGGCCATCCTCGTCGGGCAGCTTCAGGTCGAGGATCACGAGATCCACGACCTCGACGGCGAGGACGCGATCCATGTCCCCACCGGTTTCGGCGACCGAGACCTTGAAGTCGTTTTCGGCCAGGTACTCGCGGATCAACTCGCGGATTGCGGGGTCGTCGTCGACGACCAGGATGTGGGCTTCCATGTGCTTTTCGGTTCCCTTCCTCCGGCTGACAAACGCATTTTACCGCCGGAGCCCGTAGAATCCGAAGGGGTCCCGGAAAAACGATGAATTCAGCTACACGGTGGGGTGTCGAGGAATGGACGGGGAACGCCACCCCCGCGGGCCAGGCGCTCGCGTATCTCTCCTTCTTCGCGTTCTATTTCGCCCTGTCGGCCTACGCGACGGACCTCCCGGTCCAGACGCGATTTCCGCATTTCATCTGGCCCGCCGACGGCCTGGTGCTGGGCACCCTGCTGGTGGCCGCCCGGGTGCGCTGGCCGGTCTACCTGGGCGTCGTCTTCCTGGTGAACCTCTACCTCGGGTACGACCTGGGATTCTCGATCGGCCGCTCGGTCGCGGCTTCCTTCATCAACACGGCCGAACCCGCCATCGTGGCCCTCGGCCTGCAGCAACTTGCCAAGCCGCGCGTCACGATCGACACGGTGAAGGGCCTGGCCGCGCTCCTGATCGGCATGGTGCCGCTCGTGGCCGGGCTCTCGATCTTCGACGCGATCTTCTCGTACATCCAGTTCGAGGCTCCGTTCCGCGAGCAGTGGTCGGTGGTGTTCGTCTCCGACATCCTCGGCATGATGCTGATCGCGCCGCTCATCCTCGCCTGGAGCCGCGAGGGCTGGCGCGAGGCGATGCAGGCCTCGAAGGCCCGGCTGCCCGAGCTGGTCGTGCTCTACGCGGGCCTCATCTTCACGGCCCACTACGTCTTCAGCGCGCGCTCGCAGACTTCGGGCTTCATCCCGCCGCTCGCCTATCTCTGCGCGCCATTCCTCATCTGGGCGGCGCTGGGTTTCGGGCTGCGCGCCGCCACGCTGGGCCTCGCGATCTTCGGCCTCATCTGCTACTGGCACACCGCGCAGGGCTTCGGGCCGTTCTCGATCGACGGCATCGCCGACTGGAAGTCGATCCTGCACCTGCAGGCCTACCTCGCCACCATCGTGGTGACCACGCTCTTCGCCGCGGCGCTGCTGAACGAGCGCCAGGAGGCGGGCAAGACCACGCGGGCGTGGCGAAGGCGCTACGAGGCCGTCATCCGCGCCTCCGGAAACCTGCTCTATGAGCTGGACCCCGCCACCGGCGAGATCCTCTGGGACGGCGTCACGCAGGAGGTGATCGGCGTGGCGCCCGAGAACGTGAGCAACCTGCGCCAGTGGAACGCGCGCGCGCACCCGGACGACGTGCCGCGGCTGCGCGGGCTGCAGGAAGCGGTTCTCGAAGGGCGCCTGCGCCATGTCTCCGTCGAATACCGCATGCAGCGCGACGACGGAAGCTACGTGCCCATCGGCGTGAACGGCTACATGATCGAGGATCCGGTGGCCCTCGGGCCGCCGCGCCGCCGGCTGATCGGCTTCGTGACCGACGTCTCCGAGAAGATCAAGTCGGAGGAAGACCGCCAGCGCCTCGAATCGCAGTTGAAGCAGGCCGAAAAGATGGAGGCCGTCGGCCACCTGGCCGGCGGCATCGCGCACGACTTCAACAACATCCTCGGCGCCATCCTGGGCTACGGCGAGCTGGCCCAGCTGAAGGCGAAGGACGAGGACATGAAGCGCTACATCGACACGATCATGAACGCGGGCAACCGCGCCAAGTCGCTCGTGACGCAGATCCTCTCGTACAGCCGCATGGACACGGGCGAGCGCATCGCCGTGATCGTTCCGACCATCGCGCAGGAGGCGTGCGACCTGATCCGCGGCTCGACCGTGGACGTGGAAGTCCATTTCGAGGCCGCCGTGGCCGATGCCACCGTGATGGGCGATCCCACGCGCATCCACCAGCTCTGCATGAACCTCTGCACCAACGCCATCCACGCGATGACCGAGGGCGGCACGCTCGACGTGCGCGTGGGCGTGGAGAACGTCGGGGAGACCCGCATGACGCGCATCGGCGAGCTCACGCCGGGCGAGTACGTGACGCTCTCCGTGAAGGACTCCGGGCACGGCATCGCGCCCGAGGTGATCGACCGCATCTTCGAGCCGTTCTTCACCACCAAGCGCGCCGGCCGCGGCACGGGCCTGGGCCTGGCGCTGGTGCACTCCGTGGTGAAGGAGCACAAGGGTTCGCTCGACGTGGAGAGCGAGCAGGGCAAGGGCACCACGTTCAAGGTGTGGATCCCGAGGCACGATGAAGCGGCCGTCGCCGCGCCGCCGCCCGAGCCGAAGCTGCCGGGCCGGGGGCAGGTCATCCTCGCCGTGGACGACGAGGTGCAGGTGCTGGCGGCCCTCGAGGAGATGCTCGCCAACCTCGGCTACGAGCCCGCCGGCTTCTCCAGCAGCCAGGAGGCGCTGGAAGCATTCCAGGCCGACCCCAAGCGCTTCGACGCGGTGGTGAGCGACGAGGTGATGCCGGAGATGGCGGGCACCACGCTCGCCGTGGAATTGCGCCGGCTGAAGCCGGCCATCCCGATCGTGATCGCCACGGGCTACGGCGGCGCCGGCTTCGAGACGCGCGCGCTTTCGGCCGGAATCAACCGCGTGCTGAAAAAGCCGTACCGGATGACGGAGATCGCCGAAGCCCTTGCCGGATTCTTCCCGACCGGCCGGTGACAGTTGCAATGAAGGGCTGGAAACGCGTCATTCGGACGTAATTCCGGCGCGGCAAAGTGGGCCCTTCGCCGGAATGCCCCGGCGGCAAACCCAGGACCGCCTCCGTGCCGCCCACCATCGCATTCAACGGCCATACCCTCAGTTCGGCCTTCCAGCCGATCTATGACGTCCATGAGAGCCGCCTGGCCGGTTACGAAGGCCTGCTGCGGGCCGTGGACGGCCCCGGCCGCTCGGTGCGCGCCAACGACCTCCTGGAAGGCCTGGATACGGCCGAAATCGTCTCGATCGACCGCACCGCGCGCACGCTGCACCTGCGCAGCTTCGCTTCGGTGGACCCGGGCCACGCCCTGCTTTTCCTGAACGTGCATCCGGCCGCGGCCGTGGCGGACGCGGAAGCCGCCATCGCCGTGCGCAACCGCATCGGCTACTTCGGCCTCACGCCCGCGCGCGTCTGCTACGAGATCCTCGAGAACACCTGCGAGGACGAAGGCCGCCTGGTCGATGCCGTCGCGGCCTATCGCGAGATGGGCCTGGCCATCGCAATGGACGACTTCGGCGTCGCCCGCTCCAATTTCGACCGCGTGGCCTCGCTGCGCCCCGACTACGTGAAGCTCGACCGCACCATCCTCGCCCGCGCGGTGGGCGACGCGAAGGCGCGGCGCATGCTTCCCTCGCTGGTCGACATGCTGCATGGCATGGGTGCGCGGGTGGTGGTCGAAGGCATCGAGGATTCGGCCGGCGCGCTGCTCGCCATCGAGGCCGGCGCCGACATGCTGCAGGGCTACTACTTCGCCGCGCCGTCGGCCCACATCGCCGACGACGACGTGCTCGTCGGCCGCCTGCTGGACGAGCTGGTTCGCATGCGCGCCCCCACGCCGTCGAACCAGCCGCGCCTGGCCGCACCGCGGCGTCGGACGGCTCCCACACACGTTTCTGCCCCCGCCTACAGAGAACCCCCCGTCGAAACGGTTGAATGAGGGCAGGCAGGCCGCGCGCTCGCACGGCCTGTCCCCATTCGCCCCCCGGGAGGTTCCATGAACGACCAGTCCATCCAGAAGCGGGTCATGCCCGACGTCGAGACGCTCCGCCGCGATGCGCGCAAGCACATCGAGGAAGGGGCCGTCACGCCCACCTACGTCGGTAACCGCGAAGAGGTGGTGAAGCTCCTCAACGAGGCGCTCGCGACCGAACTCATCTGCGTGCTGCGCTATCGCCACGACTACTTCATGGCCCGCGGCATCAAGGCCAAGGTCGCTGCCGAGGAGTTCCTCGAGCACTCGATCGCCGAGCAGGGCCACGCCGACCAGATCGCCGAGCGCATCGTGCAGCTGGGGGGCGAGCCCGACATGGATCCCGCGACGCTGAAGAATCGCGCCCACGCCGAGTACCGGCCGAGCACGAAGCTGAAGGACATGCTCAAGGAGAACCTCATCGCCGAGCGCATCGCGATCGACTCCTACCGCGCGATGATCGAATACATCGGGCAGGACGATCACACCACCCGGCGCATGCTCGAGGGCATCCTCGCCGTCGAGGAAGAGCACGCGGACGACCTCTCGGACCTGATGGCCGACCTCTCCTGAGTTCACCCTCTCCCTTGGGAGAGGGCCGGGGAGAGGGTCGATCGGGAGTACCATCCCTCCCGATGAACGACCACGTCAAGCCCGATGCGAGCCTCATCCTCAGTCCCGAGGAGCTCGCTGAAATCTCCCGCCACGCCGTGCCGCGCAGCTTCAAGGCGCGCACGGTGCTCGTGACCGAGGGCGAGGACACCGATTCGCTCTACATCATCGTCGAGGGCCGGGCGCGCGCCTTCGTGAGCGACGCCGGCGGGCGCGAGGTCGTGCTGTCGGTCATGGGCCCGGGCGAATACTTCGGCGACATCGCGTTCGACGAAGGCCCGCGTTCAGCCTCCGTGACGACCCTCGAGCCCTGCAGGATGCTGGTGGTGCCGCGCGAGGAGTTCGCGGACTTCGTGAAGCGGAATCCCGCGTTCGCGATGAGCTTCATCCGCAAGCTCATCCACCAGGTGCGCGTGCTGACCGAGAACGTCCGCAGCCTGGCGCTCATGGATGCCTACGGGCGCGTGGCGCGGCTGCTGCTGGACAGCGCGGTCACGAAGGACGGCGTGCAGTTCATCCCCGAGCGCCTCACGCAGAGCGAGATCGCGAGCCGCGTCGGCTGCTCTCGCGAGATGGTGAGCCGCATCTTCAAGGATCTGGTGCAGGGCCACTACATCTCGGTGGAACCGGAGCGGATCGTGATCCACCGGAAACCGCCTGCGCGGTGGTAGGGCAAGGGCAAAGTCAAAGGCGAAAGGCGTCCTCCGCAGATAAACACCGATACACGCCGATGACCACCACAAGCAAATAAAAAGGACCTTGGGTTAAACCCAAAGTCCTTTCTGTTTGCTGGAGGGAGTGATCGGCGTTTATCGGTGTTTATCTGCGGAGGACGCCTTTCGCCTTTGACTTTGCCCTTACTTCACGATCTCCAGGTGCTCCAGGCCGGAACCCAGGTCGCGGTTCTTCGCGTTCTTGCTCTCGAGCTTGATCTTCAGGCGAAGGTCGTTCACCGAGTCGGCGTTCCGCAGCGCATCCTCGAAGGTGATCATGTCGGCCTCGAAGAGGTCGAACAGCGCCTGGTCGAACGTCTGCATGCCGAGCTCGCGCGAGCGCGCCACGAGCGCCTTCATCTCGTGCACCTCGCCCTTGAAGATGAGGTCCGACATGAGCGGCGAGTTGAGCAGGATCTCGATCGCGGCCACGCGCCCCTTGGTGCCCTTCTTGGGGATCAGGCGCTGCGAGATGATGGCCTTCAGGTTGAGCGACAAGTCCATCAGCAGCTGGGCGCGGCGCTCTTCCGGGAAGAAGTTGATGATCCGGTCCAGCGCCTGGTTCGCGCTGTTGGCGTGCAGCGTCGACATGCAAAGGTGGCCGGTTTCCGCGAAGGCGATGGCGAACTCCATCGTCTCGCGTTCGCGGATCTCGCCGATGAGGATCACGTCGGGCGCCTGGCGCAGCGTGTTCTTCAGGGCGGCGAACCAGTTGTCGGTGTCCACGCCGACTTCCCGCTGCGAGATGATGCAGTTCTTGTGCTCGTGGACGTATTCGACCGGGTCCTCGATGGTGATGATGTGGCCGTAGCTGTTCTCGTTCCGGTGGCCGATCATCGAGGCGAGCGAGGTCGACTTGCCCGAGCCCGTGCCGCCCACGAAGATGACCAGGCCGCGCTTGGTCATCGCCACGTCCTTCAGCACGTGGGGCAGGCCCAGGTCGTCGAACTTCGGGATCTGGGTGGTGATCGTGCGCAGCACCAGGCCCACGCGCCCCTGCTGCACGAACGCGTTCACGCGGAAGCGCCCGATGCCCGAGGGGCTGATCGCGAAGTTGCACTCGTTCGTGGCTTCGAACTCCGCCGCCTGCTTGTCCGTCATGATCGAGCGGGCGAGCTCCTGCGAGTGCACCGGCGACAAGCTCTGCTGCGAGACGGGCTGCACCTTGCCGTCGACCTTCATCGCCGGCGGGAAGCCCGCGGTGATGAAGAGGTCCGAGCCCTTGCGCGCGATGAGGGCGCGGAGCAGGTCGTGCATGAACTTGAGTGACTGTTCGCGTTCCATGGTGGATCCTCCAGTCCCGTCGGCCTCAGCCGAGGAACATGTCCTTGTTCATCGCCTTGTTGCGCGCTTCGGGCGGGGCGACGAGGTTGCGTTTCACGAGTTCGAGCAGGTTCTGGTCGAGCGTCTGCATGCCGATGGCCTGGCCGGTCTGGATCGCGGAGTACATCTGCGCGACCTTCGCCTCGCGGATCAGGTTTCGGATGGCCGGCGTGCCGATCATGATTTCGTGCGCCGCGACGCGGCCGGTGCCGTCCTTGGTCTTGCACAGCGTCTGCGAGATCACCGCACGCAGCGATTCCGAGAGCATCGCGCGGATCATTTCCTTTTCCGCGGCGGGGAACACGTCGATGATGCGGTCGACCGTCTTGGCGGCCGAGGACGTGTGCAGCGTGCCGAACACCAGGTGGCCCGTTTCGGCGGCCGTCATGGCGAGGCGGATGGTTTCGAGGTCTCGCATCTCGCCCACGAGGATGATGTCCGGGTCCTCGCGCAGCGCGCTGCGCAGCGCGTTCGAGAACGAGAGGGTGTGCGGGCCGACCTCGCGCTGGTTGATCAGGCACTTCTTCGCTTCGTGCACGAATTCGATCGGATCCTCGACGGTGAGGATGTGGCCGTATTCGTTCTCGTTCACGTAGTTGACCATCGCCGCGAGCGTGGTCGACTTGCCCGAACCCGTGGGGCCCGTGACGAGCACGAGGCCGCGCGGCTGGTTGGCGATCTCCGCGAAGATCTTCGGCGCGTTCAGCTCCTCGAGCGTCAGCACCTTCGACGGAATGGTCCGGAACACGGCGCCGGCGCCGCGGTTCTGGTTGAACGCGTTCACGCGGAAGCGGGCGAGGTTGGGGATCTCGAAGGAGAAGTCGACCTCCAGCGTTTCCTCGTAAACCTTGCGCTGCGAGTCGTTCATGATGTCGTACACCATCCCGTGCACGTCCTTGTGCTCGAGCGGGGGCACGTTGATGCGCCGCACGTCGCCGTGCACGCGAATCATCGGCGGCAGGCCGGCGGAGAGGTGAAGGTCCGAAGCCTTGTTCTTGACCGAAAAGGCGAGAAGCTCTGCGATGTCCATGGGGTCGATCCGTTAGAATTGCGCTTCGAACAACGAGCCTAGTATGTCCCCAATCGCCGCCAACCTGCAAGGTGTACGGCGGCGCATTTCCGAGGCATTACAAGGGGATAGCCGCGAAGTCCGCCTGGTCGCCGTGTCCAAGACCCGTTCCCCCGACATGATTTCCGAAGCCCTGGCCGCAGGCTGCCGGGATTTCGGCGAGAACTATGTGCAGGAGGCCATACCCAAGATCGCCGCGATCGGGCAGGCGGGCGCCTGCTGGCACTTCATCGGCCCCCTCCAGAGCAACAAGGCGCGCGACGTGGCGCAGGCCTTCGACTGGTACCAGGGCCTGGACCGCGTGAAGATCGCCGAGGCGCTTTCGAAGGCGCGTCCGGCGGGCCGCGAACCGCTGCAGGTCTGCATCCAGGTGAACATCAGCGGCGAGGCCACGAAGAGCGGGGTGGAGGCGAACGAGGTCGTGCCGCTCGCAGAGGCAGTGGCTGCGCTCCCGGGTCTCAAGCTGCGCGGCCTGATGGGCATCGCCGCGCCGTCCGAGGACACCGCCCGCCAGCGCCGCGAGTTCGCCACGCTGCGCGTCCTCTACGAAGGCCTGCGCGATGCGGGCTATTCATTGGACACTCTCTCCATGGGCATGACCGACGACCTGGAGGCTGCGATCGCGGAAGGCTCGACCATGGTGAGAATAGGCACGGCGATTTTCGGGAGCCGGGAGAGGGCGGCATGAAGGTCGCATTCATCGGCGGCGGCAACATGGCCGCGGCCATCCTCGGCGGGCTGGTCGCGAAGGGCACGCGCGGCGAGGACGTGCTGGTGGTCGAGCCGAATGCCGCGGCCCGCGCAAAGCTCGCGGCGGACTTCCACGTGAACGCCGTCGAGGCTCCGGGCGAGGAGATCGCGCACGCCAACGTGATCGTGCTCGCCGTGAAGCCGCAGGTGATGCGCGAGGCGGCGGCCTCCATCCGGCCGCATCTCCGGAAACAACTCGTGGTGTCGATCGCGGCCGGCATCCGGCTGGTCGACCTCGCGCGCTGGCTGGGGGGCTACACGCGCCTCGTGCGCGCGATGCCGAACACCCCCGCGCTCGTGCACGCCGGCGTGACCGGCCTCTTCGCCTCCGAGGGCGTGGCCGAGGCGGACCGGCGCGCGGCCAACGACCTTCTCGGTGCCGTGGGTGCCACGGTCTGGTTCGATCGCGAAGGCGATCTCGATGCGGTCACCGCCGTCTCCGGCAGCGGGCCGGCCTACGTCTTCTATGCGATGGAAGCGCTGGAGGCCGCGGCGCGCGACCTGGGCCTCGCACCCGAGAAGGCCCGCACGCTCGCGTTGTGGACTTTCGTCGGCGCGGCCAAGCTCGCCGTCGAACGCAACGAAGATCCGGCGCGGCTGCGCGCCAATGTCACCTCGAAGGGTGGGACCACCGAGCGCGCCCTCTCGGTGATGGAAGGCCACCTCGTGCGCGAGAAGTTCGTCGAAGCGGTGAAGGCCGCAGCCGAGCGCTCGCGGGAGCTGGGCGAAGAATTCGGGAAAGGCTGAACCGGGATGCTCATCACCGCGCTGGCGTTCGTCGTCGATGCCATCTTCCACATCTTCATCCTTGCGGCGCTGGTGCGCTTCTGGATGCAGGCGCTGCGGGCTCCCGCGCGCAATCCCATCGCGCAGTTCACGATGGCGCTCACCGATTTCGCGGTGAAGCCGCTGCGCCGCGTGATCCCGGGCCTGTGGGGCCTGGACCTCGCCTCGCTGCTGGTGGCGTGGGCCGGGGAATTCCTGCTGCAGGTGGTCCTGCTGTTGCTCTTCGGGGCCCAGCTCACCGACAACCCCGGCGCGCTCACGCCGGCGCTCTTCCTGGCGCTCGTGAAGCTGGTGCGGCTCTCGGTCTACATCGTGATGGGCGCCGTGTTCATCCAGGCGCTGCTGTCCTGGGTGAATCCCTACCATCCGGTGGCGCCGTTCTTCGACGCGCTGACCCGGCCCTTCCTGAAGCCCTTCCGGAAGGTCGTCCCCAACATCGGCGGCGTGGACATCACGCCGGTGCTGGTGCTGATCGCGTGCCAGCTCGTCATCATGCTGCCGGTCACGTGGCTGGAGCTGCAGGCCACCGGCGCCATCAAGGCCGCCCTGCTGGCGTAGGGCTCCGGGGGCAGGGACTGTGCCAAAGCGCACTTTCCCGTGTCCACAATTTCATCTGTAATCGGCAGAACGCGCCACGGACTGGCGCGGGTGCGATCCGTAAAGTGGGTTCCAGCGCGAAACACACCGCGCCCACCAAAAAGGAAACGCACCATGGAAGTCCAGAACCTGAGCCTGCTCTTCGCGATCACCGCCCCCGTCGCAGCCGTTGCCGCGCTGCACGTCTGGCTGGCCCTGAACGGCGAACGCGGCAGCCTGCTCCTCCCGCACCTCGGCGCCATCGAGTCCACGTCCTCTCCGGCCTGCGTGCTGGGCGCGATCGTGAAGGCCGACGCCCGTGTCCGCGCCGAAGAAGCCGCGCGGACCGCCGAAGCCGCCAACGACGAGAGCGCCCGTGAAGCTGCCTAGTTTCCTCAAGGCCTTCTTCGGGGGCCGGCACGCACCCTCGCGGGTGTGGGTGTTCAACAACATGCCGGCCGGCGCGCGCGTGGACACGAAAGTGTCTTGCCCGCTGCCGGCGCGAAACCCGGTTCCAGGCGCCGTCCATTCCCGCGCCGGCGCATCCTGTCGCACGGAGGTCGCGCCGTCCAAGGCGGATGCCTAACCTTGTTCCTGCGGTCCCCCCAGTCACCGCAGGAGATCACGATGAACCGTTCCACGCTTCGTTTCGCCGCGGCCGCCGTTGCCGCGGGCATCACCCTGGTTCCCGTCGCGCAGGCGCAGTCCACGCCGAACACGGGCGAGCAACTCGCCGTGCAAGCCGCGAAGAAAGGCCCCGCCGAGCTGCGCCGCTTCATCGAGCGCACCCGGATGGTCTACGGGCTGTCGTACACGGACTACCAGAAGTACCTGTAAGAATAATTGGGGTCAGACTCCCATTAAGTTAATCCGCCCTCTCGCCGTGCAGCGAGAGAGCCGGACCGATTAGCTTAATGGGAGTCTGACCCCAATTATTTCGATTATTTCTTGTTCTCGCGTTCCTGGAGTTCGCGCCAGAGGATCTTGCCGGTGGCCGAGCGCGGGAGCGATTCGACGAATTCCACGATGCGCGGCACCTTGTAGGCCGCCATCTTTTCGCGCGCCCACGTGGTGATGGCTTCGGCTTCCACCTTGCCGCGGCTGGCGGGCTTCAGCACGACCATCGCCTTCACGGTCTCGCCGCGCTGCGCGTCCCTGGCGGCGATCACGCACGCTTCCTGCACGTCCGGGTGGCCGTAGAGCAGCGCCTCCACCTCGGCCGGCCACACCTTCAGGCCGTGCGCGTTGATCATGCGCTTGAGGCGATCGACCAGGAAGAAGTAACCCTCTTCGTCCATGCGGCCCAGGTCGCCCGTGCGGAAGAAGCGCTTCCCGTCGCGCTCGAAGAACGCTTCGGCCGTGGCCTTCGGGTTTCCCCAGTAGCCCAGGAAGACCTGCGGGCCCGCCGTGACGATCTCGCCCACTTCGCCCACCGGCAGCTCCTCGAGCGTGGCCGGATCGACGATGCGCGAATCCGTGTCGATGAACGGGATGCCGAGGCACTGCTTCTTCGGGCGGTCGGGCGGGTTCACGTGCGAAGGCGCCATCGTCTCGGTGAGGCCGTAGCCCTCGACGAACGCGATGCCGCAGAGCTCCTTCAGCTTGGTGGCGATCGCCTCGGGCATCGCGGCGCCGCCGCCGCTCATGCGCTGCAGGCTCGAGAGGTCCCAGTTCGCGGCGTTCGGGCTCGCGAGGAGGTCCACCACCATCGTCGGGATCAGCGTCCACGCGGTCACGTTGTAGCGCGCGATGAGCGGCCCGGCGACCTCGCGGTCCCAGCGTGGCAGCAGGATCACGGTGCCGCCGCTGAAGATCGGCGTGTTCATGCTGTTCTGCATGCCCGTCACGTGGAAGTACGGGAGCACGCCGAGGTAGCTCACCTCGTGGGAAATCTTGAACCACTCGACGCCGAAGACCGCGGTGCTCATCAACGTGCGGTGCGAGTGCATGCAACCCTTCGGTTGCCCGGTGGTGCCCGACGTGTACGGCATCACCGCGAGGTCGTCGGGCTTCGCCGTGTGCACGCCAGGCGCGCGACGCTTGCCCATCGCATCGGACCAAAGCGTGATGTTCGGCCCCGCGATCGCCTGCCGCGGCAGCTTGAACGCATCGGGAACCTTGAGGTCCGTGGGCTCGGTGAGGTAGTCGGCGTACGCGGCGACGATCGCATGGCCGATCGCAGCGTGCCCGAGCGCATCTGGCGCGGCGAGCGGCGCGGCCTGCGGCCACAACTCCTGCGCGACCACGGCCACCTTCGCCCCGCAATCCTTCACGTAGTGGCGCAACTCCTCGGTGAGGTTCATCGGGTTGATCGGCACCACCACCGCGTCGGCGCGCAGGATCGCGTAGTAGGCGATCACGAACTGCAGGCTGTTCTGCATGAAGAGCAGCACGCGGTCGCCCTTGGCCACCTTCAGGTCCTGTTGCAGGAAACCCGCCATCGCCTCGGCCTCGGACTGGAGGCGCGCGTACGTCAGCGTGTTGTCGTAGCAGATGAACGCGGCCTTCCGCGGATACCGCCTCGCCGAGACTTCGAGGTTGTACCAAACGCTCGTCTCGGGAAGCTCCAGGTGCTTCGGAACTTCGCGGGGCCACACGGCATGGTGCAGGTTCGTCATGGACTGGCCTCGTCAGTCGTAGCGGCGCAGCTCGAGCGAGCCGATCTGGTTGCGGTGCACTTCGTCCGGGCCGTCGGCCAGGCGCAGCGTGCGGGCTTTCGCGTACATCGACGCGAGCGGGAAATCGTCGGACACGCCCGCGGCCCCGTGCGCCTGGATCGCCCAGTCGATCACGGTCAACGCCATGGTGGGCGCGGCCACCTTGATCATCGCGATCTCCTTCCGCGCGACCTTGTTGCCCGAGGTGTCCATCATCCACGCGGCGTTCAGCACGAGCAGGCGAGCCTGGTCGATCAGGATCCGCGCGTTGGCGATGCGCTCCAGCGTCACGCCCTGCTCGGAGACGGGCCGCCCGAAGGCCACGCGCTTCTTCACGCGCCGGCACATCAACTCCAGCGCGCGTTCGGCCACGCCGATGAGCCGCATGCAATGGTGGATGCGGCCCGGTCCCAGTCGGCCCTGCGCGATCTCGAAGCCGCGGCCTTCGCCGAGGAGGATGTTCGTGGCCGGCACGCGCACGTTCTCGAACAGGAACTCGCCGTGGCCGTGCGGCGCGTCGTCGTCGCCGAACACCGTGAGCGGGCGGATCAGCTTCACGCCGGGCGCATCGAGCGGCACGAGGATCATCGACTGCTGCGAATGCTTGTTCTCCGCGGCCGGGTTGGTCTTGCCCATGAAGATGAGGATCTTGCAGCGCGGGTCGGGCGCGCCCGTGGTCCACCACTTGCGGCCGTTGATCACGTAGCTGTCGCCGTCGCGCTCGATGCGCGCCTGGATGTTGGTCGCGTCCGACGACGCCACGTCCGGCTCGGTCATCGCGAAGGCGGAGCGGATCTTCCCGGCCAGCAACGGTTCGAGCCACTGCTTCTTGTGCTCGGCGGTGCCGTAGCGCTCGAGCACCTCCATGTTCCCGGTGTCGGGCGCGTTGCAGTTGAACGCCTCGGGCCCGATGTCCGAGCGGCCCATGATTTCGCAGAGCGGCGCGTACTCGAGGTTGGTGAGCCCCGCGCCCTTGTCGGAGGCGGGCAGGAAGAGGTTCCACAACCCCTGGGAGCGCGCCTTCTCCTTCAACGCCTCCATCACCTTCGTGGGTTGCCACGGGTTGCCTTGCGCGCGATGCACGCGCACTTCCTCCGCGAAGATGCTCTCCGCGGGATACACGTTCTGTTCCATGAACGCGGTCACCCGGGCCTGCAGCGAGCGTGTCTTTTCCGAATAGCCGAAATCCATGTCCCGCCCCCCCTTACTTGATGAGTCGCTGCGCTTGCCGCCAGCCTTCTTCGCCGATCGGACGCGCGCGCTTGCCCGCTTCCAGCGCTTCCGCGCTCGCTGCATTCCCCTGCAGCGCGCGCGCCATGACGCCTTGCAGGATCGCGGCAAGGCGGAACATGTTGAAGGCGAGGTAGTAGTCCCAGTTCTCGATGCCGTCGCGGCCCGTGCGCTTGCAGTACGCCGCGACGTACGCCGATTCGTCGGGAATCCCCAGTCCCGCGAAGTCGGCATCGAGCAGCCCGCGCGCGTGAGCCCCGCCCGGCATCCGCCACGTCATGCAGTGGTAGGCGAAGTCGGCGAGCGGATGACCCAGCGTCGAGAGCTCCCAGTCGAGCACGCCGAGGATGCGCGGCTCGGTGGGATGGAACACCACGTTGTCGATGCGATAGTCGCCATGCACGACGGAAGTCTCGTCGCCGGCGGGAATGTTGGCGGGCAGCCATTCGATGAGTCGATCCATCGCCTCGATGGTCTCGGTCTCCGAGGCGCGGTACTGCTTGCTCCAGCGATCGATCTGGCGCGAAAGATAGTTGCCGCTCTTGCCGTAGCTCTCGAGGCCCGCGGCCTGGACGTCCACCTTGTGCAGCGCCGCGATGACGCGGCCCATCTCCTCGTAGTGCGCGGCGCGCTCGGCCGGCGTGAACCCCGGGAGCTGCGGGTCCCAGAGCACGCGGCCCTCGAGGTAGTCCATGAGGAAGAACGCGGTGCCGATCACCTCGGGGTCTTCGCACAGCGCGTAGGTCTTCGGCACGGGAACATCGGTGTTGCCGAGCGCCGTCATCACGCGGTACTCGCGATCGACGGCGTGCGCGGAGGGCAGGAGCTTGCCCGGTGGCTTCCGGCGCAATGCATAGCGCTTGCCTCCGCCGGAGACGAGGTACGTGGGATTGGATTGACCGCCCTTGAACTGGGCGATCTCCAGCGGGCCGATGGCCGAGTCCACGTTCGCGCGCATCCACTCCGCGAGGCGGTTCGCGTCGAACGCATGCTGCGGGGCGACCGGGCGCGTGCCGGTGAATTTCTCGAAGCTCATGCGATGCTGATGCCCCCGTCGACGACGATGTGCTGGCCGGTGATGTGGCGCGAAGCCTTCGACGCGAGGAAGATCGCGGCGCCCTTCAAGTCCTCGTCGCCGCCCAGGCGGCCCAGCGGCGTGTTCTTCACGACGCGATCGCCGATCTTCTCCAGGATGCCGCTCGCCATCTTCGACGGGAAGAAGCCCGGGCAGATCGCGTTCACGCGGATCTCGAAGTGGCCCCACTCGGAGGCGAGCGCGCGGGTGAGGTTGATCGCCGCGGCCTTCGAGGTGTTGTAGGCCACGGTGTGCATGTCGGGCGGACCGCCGCGCAGCCCCGCGATCGAGGCCACGTTGATGATGCGCCCGCCCTTCTTCGGAATCATCGCCTTCTTCGCCACTTCGCGGGAGAGGAAGAACATCGCGTTCACGTTCAGGTTCATGACCTTGTGCCACGCCTCGTCGGGATAGGCCTCGGCGGGCGCGCCCCAGGTGGCGCCGGCGTTGTTCACGAGGATGTCGATCGTGCCGAACTTCGCGAGCACCGCATCGACCAGCGCGGGAATGCCCTCGGGCTTGCCGAGGTCGCCGACGACGGTGAGGACTTCGATGCCGAGCTTCTCCAGGCGCGCCTTGCCTTCGGCCAGCTCGTCGGCCTTGCGCGCCGTGATCGCGACCTTGCAGCCCATCTCGCCCAGGCCTTCGGCGATCTGCAGGCCCAGCCCGCGCGAGCCGCCCGTGACGAGTGCCACCTGGCCTTTCAAGTCGAAGAGATCGCGCGCGCCCATCACGCCACCTCGAACAGGCCCGCGGCGCCGATGCCGCCGGCGACGCACATCGTCGCCACCACGTACTTCACGCCGCGGCGCTTGCCCTCGATCAGCGCGTGGCCCACGAGCCGCGCACCGGTCATGCCGAAGGGGTGCCCGACGGCGATCGAACCGCCGTTCACGTTGAGGCGATCGTCGGGGATGCCGAGCTTGTCGCGGCAGTAGAGCACCTGCACCGCGAAGGCCTCGTTCAATTCCCAGAGCCCGATATCGGCGACCTTGAGGCCCGCGCGCTCGAGCAGGCGCGGCACCGCGAACACCGGGCCGATGCCCATCTCGTCGGGCTCGCAGCCGGCGACCGCGAAGCCGCGGAAGATCCCGAGGGGCTGGATGCCGCGCTTCTCGGCCAGCTTCGAATCCATGAGCACGCACGCCGAGGCGCCATCGGAGAACTGGCTCGCGTTGCCCGCGGCCACCACGCCGCCGGGGACCGCGGACTTGATCTTCGAAACCCCTTCCAGCGTCGTGTCGGCGCGGATGCCCTCGTCGGAATCGAGCACGACTTCCTTCGAGAAGAGCTTGCCGCTGTCCTTGTCGCCCATGCCCATGATGGTGGGGAAGGGGACGATCTCGTCGCGGGTCTTTCCCGCGGCGGCCGCGCCGGCGGCCCGCAACTGCGAGCGCACGCCATATTCGTCCTGCACGTCGCGCGGGATCTTGTAGCGCTTGGCCACGTTCTCGGCGGTCTCCAGCATCGTCATGTAGAGCGAGGGCTTGTTCTCCAGGAGCCAGCCTTCGCGGCGCATGTGCTGGTTCGCGTGCTGCTGCACGCACGAGATCGACTCGACGCCGCCCGCGACCATGACGGGCGAACCGTCGACGATCACCGCATGCGCCGCCATCGCGATCGCCTGCAGTCCCGAAGAACAGAAGCGGCTCACGGTGACGCCGGTGCTGGTCACGGGCAGGCCCGCGCGCAGGCCCGCCTGGCGGGCGACGTTCACGCCCGTGGCGCCCTCGGGGTAGCCGCAGCCCATGATGATGTCCTCGACCTCGGCGGGGTCGACCTTCGCGCGCTCGACGGCGGCCTTCACGACGTGGCCCGCCATGGTCGCGCCGTGGGTCATGTTGAGGGCGCCTTTCCAGCTCTTCGCGAGGCCCGTGCGGGCCGTCGACACGATCACTGCTTCACGCATGTGGTTCTCCTAAAGCAAAGGCCAAGTCAAAGGCGAAAGGCGCTCTCCGCAGATAAACACAGATAAACGCAGATGAAAGGCCAAACCAATTCTTGTCTTTGGTTTATCGGCGTTTATCTGTGTTTATCTGCGGAGGACGCCTTTCGCAGTAGTCAGTTGAAGCTCTTTCCTTCCGCCGCGAGGCGGGAGAGGAGGGCAGCGGGTTCCCAGAAGGCATCCCCGGTCTGCGCGCGGAACTTCCGCATCGCGCGCTCGACATTGGGCAACCCCACCATATCCGCATAGAGCATCGGTCCGCCGCGGAACAGCGGAAAGCCGTAACCGGTGAGGTAGACCATGTCCACGTCGGAAGCGCGAGCCGCGATCCCCTCCTCGACGATGCGAGCGCCTTCGTTCACGAGCGCGTAGACGCACCTTTCAATGATTTCATCGTCGCCGATCTTGCGGGGCGTGACGCCGTTGGCCTTACGCACTTCCTCGATCACCTTGTCCACGACGGGATCGGGGATCGCCGCGCGTTGGCCCGGCTCGTAGCGGTACCAGCCCGCGCCGGTCTTCTGGCCGAAGCGGCCCATCTCGCAGATCCTGTCGGCGATCGGCAGCTTCTTCGCCTTCGGGTCCTCGGCGTAGAGGCGTTTGCGGATGGCGAAGCCGATGTCGTTGCCGGCGAGGTCGGCCACGCGGAACGGACCCATCGCCATGCCGAACTTCTCCATCGCGCGGTCCACTTGCTGGGGCGAGGCGCCTTCCTCCACCAGCTCGTTGGCCATGCGGCCGTAGTACTTGAGCATGCGGTTGCCGATGAAGCCGTCGCACACGCCCGAGACCACGGCGGTCTTCTTGATCTTCTTGCCGATGCCCATCACGGTGGCCATCACGTCGGGCGCGCTCTTCTTGCCGCGGACGACCTCGAGCAGCTTCATCACGTTGGCGGGGCTGAAGAAGTGCATGCCCACGACGTCCTGCGGGCGCTTGGTGAACGACGCGATCTTGTCGACGTCGAGCGTGGAGGTATTGGAAGCGAGGATGGCGCCGGGCTTGGCGACGGCGTCCAGCTTGTTGAACACCTGCTCCTTCACGCCGATCTCCTCGAACACAGCCTCGATGATGAGGTCGGCGTCCTTCAGGTCGTCGTAGGAGAGCGTGGGCTTGAGGAGCGCCATGCGCTGCTCCATCTTCTCCGCCGTGAGCCGGCCCTTCTTCACCGTGCCCTCGTAGTTCTTGCGGATGGTGGCGAGACCCTTGTCGAGCGCTTCCTGCTTCGTCTCGAGGATCGTGACCGGGATGCCGGCGTTGAGGAAGTTCATCGTGATGCCGCCGCCCATGGTGCCGGCGCCGATCACCGCGACCTTGTCGATCTTGCGCGGCTTCGTGTCTTCGGGGATGTCGGGGATCTTCGAGGCGGCGCGCTCGGCGAAGAACGCGTGGCGCAGCGCGCGCGATTCCGGCGACTGCATGAGGGCCAGGAAAATGTCGCGTTCGATCTTGAGGCCTTCCTCGAACGGCTTGTCGACGGAAGCGGCGATCGCTTCCACGCACTTCGCGGGCGCCGGGAAGTTCTTGGCGACCGTCTTCACCGTATTGAGCGCAAAATCGAGGAACGCTTCGGCGTTCATCGGGTTCACCTTGAGGTCGCGCACTTTCTTCATCGGGCGTTTCTCGGCGACGACCTTCGCGGCGAAGGCGAGCGCACCGGCCGCGAAATCGCCCTCGATGATCTCGTCGAAGAGCGCCGTTCCTTTCAGCGACTCGGAAGGAACGGGATTGCCCGACACGATCATGTTCAACGCGGTCTCGAGGCCCACGGCCCGCGGCAGGCGCTGCGTGCCGCCGGCGCCGGGCACGAGGCCCAGCTTCACTTCCGGCAGCGCGATCTGCGCTCCGGGGGCCGCGACGCGGAAGTGGCACGCGAGCGAGAACTCGAGCCCGCCGCCCATGCACACGGTGTGGATCGCGGCGATCACGGGCTTCGTCGAACTCTCCGCCACGCGGATCATCGTGTGCAGCGTGGGCTCGGCCGCAGCCTTCGGCGTGCCGAACTCCTTGATGTCGGCGCCGCCGGAAAACGCCTTGCCGGCGCCGGTGACGACGATCGCCTGGATCGCGGGATCGGACAGCGCGCGCTCGATGCCGGCCACGACGGCGCTGCGCACCGGATAGCCCAGGCCGTTCACCGGCGGGTTGTCGAAGGTGATGAGGGCGATGTTGCCCTTCGTTTCGTACCGTGCTGTGTTGCTCTTCGTGTCCACAATGCCTCCCGGAAAAATCACTGAATAAAGGGGTCAGACTCCTTTATTGAACAAAGCAAGCATCAATAAAGGAGTCTGACCCCTTTATTCAATGACCTAGACCTCCAACCATTCCTTGCGAATTTCCGGACGCGCCCGCAACTCCGCGGGCGTGCCCTCGAAAACAACCTTCCCATGCCCGAGCACGTAGACGCGCTCGGAAAGCTCGAGGGCGATGTCGAGCTTCTGCTCCACCAGCAGGATCGGGATGCCGCGCTTGCGCACCTGGTCGAGGAACTGCGCGACGAGCGCCACGATCATCGGCGCCAGGCCTTCGGTGGGCTCGTCGATCATCACGAGCTTCGGGTCGCCCATCAGCGTACGGCACAACGTGAGCATCTGCTGCTCGCCGCCGGAGAGCACGCCCGCGGCGACGTCGGCGCGCTCGCGCAGGCGCGGAAAGAGTTCGAAGGCCTCGGCCTCGTCGAACTTCGAAGCCGCCTTCGCCTTGCGGCCGAGTGCCAGGTTCTGCCGCACGGTGAGGTCGGCGAAGATCGCCCGGTCCTCGGGCACGTAGCCGACGCCGGAGCGCGCGATCTCGTAGGGTTTGCGGCCGACCAATTCCTCGCCGCGGAAGCGCACGTTCCCGCGTGCATTCACCTGTCCCATGATCGCCTTCACCGTCGTCGAGCGGCCGACGCCGTTGCGGCCCAGCAGGCTCACGATCTCGCCCTCGCGCACGTCGAGGTCCACGCCCTGGAGGATGTGGCTCTTGCCGTACCACGCGTGCAGTCCGCGCACTTCAAGCATGGGCGGCGCTCCCGAGGTACGCCTCGCGCACGGCCGCATTCGCGCGGATCTCCGCCGGCGTGCCGGTGGCGATGACCTGTCCGTACACCAGCACCGAGATGCGGTCCGCCAGGCCGAAGACCACACTCATGTCGTGCTCGACGATCACCAGCGTGCGGCCCTCGGTCACCTTGCGGATGAGGGCCACGGCCGCTTCGGTTTCCGTGCGGCTCATGCCCGCCGTGGGTTCGTCCAGCAGGATCACCTTCGCGTCGCCCGCGATGGTGATGCCGATCTCGAGCGCGCGTTGTTCGGCGTAGGAGAGGATTCCCGCGGGCGACGCGGCGCGTTCCGCCAGGCCCACGCGCTCGACGATCTCCCGCGCGCGCTCGTTCGCATCGCGCAGGCGATCGACGAATTTCCAGAACGCGTAGCCGTGGCCCAGCGACCAGAGCACCGCGCAGCGCACGTTCTCGAACACGGTCATGCGGTGGAAGAGGTTCGTCACCTGGAAGCTGCGCGAAAGACCGAGGCGATTGATCTCGTGGGGCTTGCGGCCCGTGATCTCGCCTCCGTTCAGCGCGATCTTGCCCTCGGTGGGTGCGAAGCGCGCGGTGATGAGGTTGAACAGCACCGACTTGCCCGCGCCGTTCGGCCCGATGATCGCGTGGCGCTCGCCCGCGCGCACTTCGAGGTCCACGCCGCGCACGATCTCGGTCGCGCCGAAGCGCTTGCGCACGCCCGTGAGGGCCAAGGCGGCTGTCACGGCGCGGCCTTTCCGGCGAGCGCTTCGAGGGCTGCGGCCCAGCGGTCGGATTCGCGGCGCCAAAGCCAGCGCGCCGCGAGCAGGCCCACGGCCATCGCCGCGAACGTGCCCAGCCACGCGCCCGGCAAGCGGACGCCGCGATACGCCATCTCGACCGCGACGACGGCCCCGCCCACGAACACGAGGCCCGGCACCGCCATGCGCACGTACACCGGCGCCACGCGCGAAAGCAGGCCCGCATCCCAGAGCCGCTTCTGCAGCACGACCACGCCGGTGAGCCCGCCGGGCACGAAGAGCACCGTCGAGAGGAAGAGCAGCCCGAAGTAGAACGGCCACGCTTTCGTGTAGCCCGCGAGCACCGTGGACATGAGCGTGATCACGATGGCGCCCAGGATCGGCCCGGCGAAGAAACCGACGCCGCCCACGAACGTGGCGAGCAGCACCATGCCGGAGGTGAGCGCCGAGAGCGATTCGGCCGAGACGATCTCGTAGTTCAGCGTGGCGAGCCCGCCGGCCACGCCCGCGAAGAAACCCGAAAGCGCGACCATGAGGAAGCGCACGCGCTGCGGATCGTAGCCCACGAATTGCGCGCGCTCGGGGTTGTCCCGCACCGCGTTCGCCATGCGGCCGAGCGGCGTGCGCGTGAGGGCGTGCATCGCGACCACGCAGATCACCAGCCACGCGGCGATCAGGTAGTACACCTGGATCTGCGGGCCGAACGTGAGCCCGAAGAACGGCTCCTGCGAACGGTTGCCCGAGATGCCCGCTTCGCCGCCGAAGAACGCGGGAAACATGAGCGAGCTCGCGGCGACCATTTCGCCGACGCCCAGCGTGATCATCGCGAACGTCGTGCCGGCGCGGCGCGTGGTGATGTAGCCGAACACGAGGCCGAACGCGAGCCCGGCCAGCCCGCCCACGAGCGGGATGAACGGCGTGGGCACCTTGTTCAGGTTCAGCACGTGGATCGCAAAGAGCGCGCCCAGGCCGTAGTACACCGCGTGGCCGAAGGACAGCAGCCCCGTCTGGCCGAGCAGCATGTTGTACGAGAGCGCGAACACCACGAGGATGCCCATCTGGCAGAGCAGCGAGAGCGCGAAGCCCTTGCTGAAGACGAGCGGGGCCACCACCAGCACGAGGAGCGTGACGGCCCAGAGCGCCAGGCGGGAGCGCGTCATGTTTCGCGCGTGCCCATGAGCCCGCGCGGCCGCGCGATCAGCATGAGCACCATGATGAGGTAGGGCAGCACGGGTGCGGTCTGCGAAACGGTCACGCGATCGAAGAACGGCAGCTTGTAGTCCACCGCCACCGCGAACGTCTGCAGGATGCCGATCGCGAGCGATGCCACGAACGCTCCGGTGATCGAACCCAGCCCGCCGACCACGACCACCACGAACACGATCGAACCCACCGCCGCGGCCATGCCCGGCTCGGTGACGAACGCGTTGCCGCCGATCACGCCCGCGAGCGCGGCCAATCCGACACCGCCGCCGAACACGAGCATGAAGAGGCGCGGCACGTTGTGGCCCAGCGCTTCCACCATGTCCGGCTTGCTGAGGGCCGCTTGCACCAGCAGCCCCACGCGCGTGCGCGTGAGCAGGGCATAGAGCGCGGCGAGCATCCCGACCGACACCGCCATCATGAAGGCCTTGTAGGTGGGGAACGTGGCCGAGAACAGCGTGAAGAGCGGGCCGTCGAGCGAAGGCGGCACGCGGTAGGGCACGGGAGATTTCCCCCACACGAGGTGCACGACCTCCTCGATGAGGAACGCGAGGCCGAAGGTGAAGAGCAGCTCCGCGAGATGGCCCGAGGCGTGCGCCCTTCGCATGCCGTAGCGCTCGATCAGCGCGCCGATCGCGCCCACGGCGAGGGGCGCCAGCAGCAGCGCCGGATAGAACCCCACGTACGAGCTGATCACGTAGCCGAAGTACGCGCCCAGCATGTAGAAGCTCGCGTGCGCGAAGTTGAGCACGCCCATCATGCTGAAGATGAGCGTGAGCCCCGAGGACAGCATGAACAGGAGCAACCCGTAGGTCACTCCGTTCAGCAGCGAGGTGAAGAACAGCTCCAACGGCTTACGGCCGTTTCATCTTGCAGGTCGTGGGCCGTGCCGCCGCGGCCGCCTCGACGCGCGCATCCGCCCGGAAGGCGTAGTCGTTGGTGCCGTCGGCGCTGTACTTCAACGCCCCCCCGCCCTTCACGAAGGTGGCGATGAACATCGGCTGGATGATCTGGTGGTCCTCGGCGCGCATCGTGATCTCGCCGAACGGGCCGTCGATCTTCATCGCTTCCATCGCTTTCGCCACCGCGACCGGGTCGGTGCTCTTCGCCTTCTCCATCGCCCGCACCAGGAATTCGGCCGAGATGCGGATCGATTGCGAATACGGATCCTGGTCGGCGCCGTACTTCTTGCGGTAGGCGTCCTGCACCGCCTGGCCCGCGGCGTTCGCGGAGTTGGCGCTCCAGTAGCTCACGACCTTCACGCGGTCGATGCCCGCGTCGCCCATCGCGGGAGGCACGCCCACGGTGCCGCCGTAGTACGTGTAGAAGTCGGCCTTGAGGTTCGCGTCCTTCGCGGCCTTCACCAGCAGCGAGAGGTCCGTGCCCCAGTTGCCCGTGATCACCGTGTCCGCGCCCGAAGCCTGGACCTTCGCGATGTAGGGCGCGAAGTCCTTCACGCGCGCGAGCGGGTGCAGCTCGTCGCCGACCACCTTCACGTCGGGGCGCTTCTCGGCGAGCATCGCCTTGGCGACCTTCGAGACCTGGTGGCCGTGCGAGTAGTCCTGGTTCAGCAGGTAGACCTTCGAGACCTTCTTCTGGCCCTTCAAATAGTCCGTCAGCGCCGCCATCTTCATGTCGGTGTTGGCGTCGAAGCGGAAGTGCCAGAAGCTGCACTTGTCGTTGGTGAAGTCCGGATCGACCGCCGCGTAATTGAGGAAGACGATCGACTTCGCCGGCTCGCGTTCGTTGTGCTTGTTGATCGCGTCGATCAGCGCGCCGGCGACCGAGGAGCCGTTGCCCTGCGAGATGTAGCGGATGCCCTGGTCGATCGCGCTCTTCAGCAGGATCAGGCTCTCCTGCGCGGAGAGCTTGTTGTCCATCGGCACGACGACCAGCTTCTGGCCGAGCACGCCGCCTTTCGCGTTGATCGCCTCGACGGCGAATTCGAGCTCGCGAAGGCCGTGCTCGCCCGTGGCGCCCATCGCGCCGGAGAGCGGGTCGATGTAGGCGATGCGGACCTGGGCGTTTGCGAGGGTCGGGGATGCAAGGGCGAAAGCCGCCAGCATCGCCCCCAGCAGTTTGCGGGTAGCCATGTCTCTCCTCGTTGGTCTTTGCGCGAAGCATAGCGCCCGATATAAGCTCCCGCAATCGATCGCAGAACAACATTCCGCTTCGCGGAACAACCGCCATGGACCTCGAATTCACTGCCGCAGAACAGGCGTTCCGCCAGGAAGTGCACGCCTACATCGCGAAAAGCCTGCCCGCGGAAATCTCCGCCAAGGTGCACGGAGGCAAGCGCCTCGGTCGCGAAGACTACATGCGCTGGCATCGCACGCTCGCGAAACAGGGCTGGGTCGCTCCGGGCTGGCCGACGGAGTTCGGCGGCCCCGGCTGGACCGCCGTGCAGCAGCAGATCTTCGACGAGGAATGCGCCGCCGCCGGAGCGCCGCGCATCCTGCCGTTCGGCGTGAAGATGGTGGCGCCGGTGATCATGCGGTTCGGCAACGCCGCGCAGAAGCAGCACTTCCTGCCGCGCATCCTCTCCGGCGAGGACTGGTGGTGCCAGGGCTATTCGGAGCCGGGCGCGGGCTCGGACCTCGCGTCGCTGAAGACGAAAGCCGTCCGCCGCGGCGACCACTACATCGTCAACGGCCAGAAGACCTGGAACACGTTGGGGCAGTTCGCCGACTGGATCTTCGTGCTCGCGCGCACCGCCACCGAAGGCCGCCCGCAGGAAGGCATCTCGTTCCTGCTCGTGGACATGAAGACGCCGGGGATCACCGTGCGCCCGATCCGCATGCTGGATGGCGAGCACGAGATCAATGAAGTGTGGTTCGAGGACGTGAAGGTGCCCGTCGCGAACCTGGTCGGCGAAGAGAACAAGGGCTGGACGTGCGCGAAATTCCTGCTGGGCCACGAGCGCACCGGCATCGCGGGCGTGGGCGCGTGCAAGCGCGAGCTGAAGCGGCTGAAGGAGATCGCGCGCATGGAACCCGGCGGCGGCGGGCGTCCCCTGATCGAGGACACGCGCTTCCGCGACCGCATCGCGCAAGTCGAGATCGACCTGATGGCGCTCGAGTTCACGAACCTGCGCGTGCTCTCGGCCGAAGGCGAAGGCAAGCGGGCGCCGGGGCCGGAGGCTTCGATCCTCAAGGTGCGCGGCACCGAGATCCAGCAGGCGCTCTCCGAATTGATGATGCAGGCCGTGGGCGTCTACGGCATCCCGTACGTTCCCGAAGCGCTCGATGCCGGCTGGACGGGCGAAGGCGTGGGCGCCGACTACGCGGCGCCGCTCTCGGGCCACTACTTCAACATGCGCAAGACCTCCATCTACGGCGGGTCGAACGAGATCCAGAAGAACATCGTCGCGCAGCTCTCCCTCGGACTGTAACCATGGACTTCAACCTCACGCCCGAGCAGGGCATGCTGCAGGATTCGCTTCGCAAGTTCCTCTCCAAGGAATACGGGTTCGAATCGCGCCGCGCGCGCGCCGCATCCCCCGAAGGTTTCTCGCGCGAGACGTGGGCGCAACTGGCCGAGCTCGGATTGCTCGGCATCGCCATCCCCGAAGATGACGGCGGCCTGGGCGGCGACGCCTTCGACACGATGGTCGTGATGGAAGCGCTGGGGCGCGCCCTCGTGGTCGAACCTTATGTCTCCACCGTGGTGCTGGGTGGCGGAACCCTCGCGGCCGCGGGCAGCGCCTCGCAGAAGGAAGCCTGGCTGCCGGCGATCGTCGGCGGCGAGAAGTTGATGGCGTTCGCGCACGGCGAACCCCGCTCGCGCTACGCGCTCGCCCACGTCGAAACGACCGCGAAGCGCGACGGCACCGGCTGGAAGCTCGACGGGAAGAAGGCCGTCGTCCGCGATGCGCCCTCGGCCGATGCGATCCTGGTTTCCGCACGCACCGCCGGTGGCGCGCAGGACGAAGGCGGCATCTCGCTCTTCCTCGTCGATGCGAAGGCGAAGGGCGTCTCGATGCGCGGCTACGCGACGCAGGATGGCGGGCGCGCCGCGGAGGTCTCGCTGTCGGGTGTCGCCGTCGGCGCGGATTCGCTCGTCGGCGCGGCGGACGGCGCGTTTCCGATCCTCGAGCGCACGGTCGATCGCGGCATCGCCGCACTCTGTGCCGAAGCGCTCGGCATCATCGACGCGCTGAACGAAGCCACGCTCGAATACCTGAAGACCCGGCAGCAATTCGGCCAGCCCATCGGCCGCTTCCAGGCGCTGCAGCACCGCATGGTCGACATGACGATCCGCGCCGTGGAGACGCGCTCGATGGCGATCGTCGCGGCCGCGGGCGCGAACCACCCCGACCAGGCCCAGCGCCGCCGCATGGTGAGTGCCGCGAAGGCGCACATCGGCCAGGGCGCGCGCTACGTGGGCCAGCAGGCGGTGCAATTGCACGGCGGCATCGGCGTCACCGACGAACTCATCGTGAGCCACTGGTTCAAGCGGCTCGCGATCCTGAACGCGACGTTCGGCGACGCCGAGCACCACCTCGGGCTCTTCAGCGACCGGTTGCTGGGCGAGAAGGCTTGAGCGACGCGCCGCAGGGCTTCGCGCCCCTCGGGCGCCCGGGCCCATTCCTCGAAGTCCTGGGCCCGCTCTACCTGCCGAGCGACGCGAACGTCCGCAACATCGTCGCGATGCGCGCGCTGAACAAGCACTTGAACCTGCGCCGCGTCGTCCACGGCGGCGTGCTGGCCGCGCTTGTCGATACCGCCTTCGGCATCGTGATCGGGCTCACGCGCGAACCGCGGCTGTCCACGGTGACGGTGAACCTGAGTTGCGACTACCTGCAATCGGCCAAGGAAGGCGATTGGATCGAGGCGCACGTGGACATCCTGCGCACGGGCAAGCGCCTCGTGTACGCCCAGGGCCTGCTCAAGGTCGAAGGCAAGGCGATCCTGCGCGCGAGCGGGGTCTTCGCCATCGCGAACCCCGTCTCATGACGCGGCGCGTGCACGTGCTCATGCGCAAGGAAGACCTCGACGCCGAGCGCCTTCCGGGAAAAGTGGTGATCGTGCTCGATGTGCTCTTCGCCACCACGACGATCGCCGCGGCGTTCGCGGCCGGCGCGGCCGAGGTCATCCCCACGCTCGATGGCGACGCCGCGCGCGAAGCCGCGAAGGGTCGTGCCGCGGGCAGCTACGTGCTGTCCGGCGAACTGCGGGCCGAGACGCTCGCGGGCTTCCACCATCCTTCACCGCTGGCGCTCACGCGCTCCGCGCCGCTCGCGGGCAACACGCTCATCTACTCGACGACGAACGGAACGGTGGCCCTCATGAAATCGGCGGGCGCGAACCACGTGTACGCCGCCGCGCTCGTGAACGGCCGCGCGGTCGTGGAGTTCGTCGAGGCGCAACACCCGGGGGAAACGGTGCTGCTCGCCTGCTCGGGGTCCGTCGAGAATTTCAACCTCGAGGATTTCCACGGGGCCGGCCACCTCGCGAAGCTCTTCTCGCGCGCCGGCGACGTGGACCTCACGGATGCCGCGATCGCCGCGATGAAGCTCCACGACGGCACGTCCGCCGACGAATGCCTGCGCGATTCACGCGTGGGCCGGATGATGCTTTCCCGCGGCCTGGACGACGAAGTCGCCTACGCCGCATCGAAGGACATCCTGCAGGTCGTCCCGCGCCTCGAGGCCGGGCGGCTGCGCGATGCGAGGAGGGCTGCATGAAAGCGGTGATCTGTTCGAAGCTCGAAGGCCCCGCGGCGCTCGCGGTGGGCGAACTCCCCGATCCAAAGCCCGGCCCCGGCCAGGTCGTGGTCGAGGTGCGCGCGGCCTCGCTCAACTTTCCCGATGCCCTGATGGTGCGCGGGATGTACCAGGTGAAGCCGCCGCTGCCGTTTTCGCCGGGCGCGGAGTTGGCCGGCATCGTGCGTGCGGTGGGCGAGGGCGTCGAACGCCCGCGCGTGGGCGACTCGGTGATCGGCCTCTCCGGGCATGGCGCGTGTGCACAGCTTTGCGTGGTCGATGCGGCGCGCACGATGCCGTTGCCCGAGGGCATCGGCTTCGATGACGCCGCGGCGTTCGCGCTCACGTACGGCACGGCGCTGCACGCCTTGCGCGAGGTCGCCAACCTCCAGCCGGGCGAAACGCTCGCGGTGCTGGGTGCGTCCGGCGGCACCGGCATCGCCGCGATCGAATGCGGCAAGGCGATGGGCGCTCGCGTCATCGCGTGTGCCTCCAGCGAGGAGAAGCTCGCCCTTTGCCGCAAGCACGGCGCCGACGAGACGATCGACTATCTGAAGGAAGACCTCCGCGCGCGCCTCGACGCGATCGCGGGCAAGAAGGGCGTCGACGTGGTCTTCGACGCGGTGGGCGGGCCGCACTCGGAGCCGGCCCTGCGCGCGACCGGATGGCGCGGCCGCTTCCTCGTGATCGGCTTCGCGGCGGGCGAGATCCCGAAGCTGCCGCTGAACCTCGCGTTGCTGAAGGAGCGGCAGATCCTCGGCGTGTACTGGGGCGACTGGACGCGGAAAGATCCGGCAGGCCACGCCCGCAACATGAAGGACCTCGTGGCCTGGATGCTTGCAGGCAAGGTGCGCCCCGCCATCACGGAACGCGTGGGCCTCGAAGGCGTGGCCGATGCGATCGCGCGCATGTCGGACCGCAAGGTGCTCGGCAAAGTGGTGGTGAATCCGTGAAGCGCGCCCACGTCCCGGTCCTGCGCACGCGCTCGCCGCAGCTCGACCGGCGCTTCGTCACCGCGCTCGCGCGCGGGCTGGACATCCTGCGCTGTTTCTCGCGCAAGGATCGCGAGCTGGGCAATGCCGAGATCGCGAAGCGCACGCGCCTCGCCAAGCCGACCGTGAGCCGCCTCACGTTCACGCTCACGCAACTCGGCTACCTCACCTATTCCCCGGAGACCGGGCGCTACGCGCTCTCGGTCGGCGTGCTGTCGTTCAGCCACTCCTATCTCGGCACGCTCGACGTGCGCAACGTGGCGCGTCCCCTCATGCAGCAACTGGCGGACGACGTGCACGCTTCGGTGTCGCTCGGGGCACCGGATCCCAGCGGCGAGCACATGGTCTTCCTCGAGATCTGCCAGGGCTCGGGCCAGATGTTCCACATCAGCCTCGACGTGGGCTCGCGCGTGCCGCACGGGTGGACGGCGATGGGCCGGGCCTACCTGGCGGCCCTGCCGCAGCCGGCGCGCGAGGAAAGGCTCATCGCCTACCGCAAGATGACCCCGCGCCCGC
Source organism: Betaproteobacteria bacterium GR16-43 (assembly GCA_001953215.1). Taxonomy (GTDB): domain Bacteria; phylum Pseudomonadota; class Gammaproteobacteria; order Burkholderiales; family Usitatibacteraceae; genus Usitatibacter. The sequence goes on along the minus strand of CP019169.1, from coordinate 881,747 downwards.
AGTGGGAGGCCATCGAAGCGGGGATCGAGAAGGCGGTGCGCGACTACGAGCGCTTCGGCTTCTGCCTGTCGGTCGGCGAATGGGTGAAGGACGTCTGGGCCGTGGGCGTGCCGATGGTTTCCCGCGAAGGCCACCGAGTCCTGGCCCTCAACTGCAGCGGGCCGATCTTCGACATGACCCGCCAGCGGATCATCCAGGACGTCGGGCCCCGCCTCCTCGCCCTCCGGGACCAGGTGCTGGTCGCCACCGGGGGCGTCTTCTAGGAATAATCGGGGTCAGGGTAGAAATATCTCTGAAATCGGGGTCAGGGTAGAAATATCTCTGAAATCGGGGTCAGGGTAGAAATATGAAGTTATTTCTACCCTGACCCCGATTACTATTCACACGAATTTGTCATGGACGGCCGCTATCGTGGCTGTCCATGAAGAGCCCCCTCCAGACCCTCGTTTCGACCGCCTTCGCCCGCCGCTCCGCCTGGCGGGAACGCTTCCTGGCCATCGCCCGGGAAGCCGAAACCGCCGCGCCGGCCGCATTTCGCCCCCCGGTTTCTCCGTTTCGTCGCATCCCGCTGGCAGGGCCCCGGGCGCGCTCCTAGAGTGCGGTCATGCGCTGCAGGAACAAGGCGCAGACAACCCGAAAACGAGCCCTGGAGACCACCATGAACACCCTGAATCTTGTGAACGAATTCGCCCTGCTGTTCGCCGTAGCCACCCCGCTGGTCGTGCTGTTCGCGATGAACCTCTTCCTGCTGCTGGAAGGCGAGCGCGGCACCCTGATGTTCCCCAGCACCGACTGGACGCCGAGCCAGGCTCCCCGCGAGCGCCACAACGTGCCCCGCGACGAGCCCGCGAACGACGAGCATTTCCGCCGCGCTGCGTAGGAACCGCCGCTCCTCGGTCTCCAACGCTCGCAGCATCCCGATGGCCGGGCCCTTGTGCCCGGCCTTTTTTTTGGCGTTATTGGCTTTGCCGTACCCAAGGGGGCAGGTGATGAAGTCCTACCCTCGAATCCGCCTGTTCCGGGCATTGGGTCTACAGACCCCGGTCTACTCTGAATGAATGGGCAGACCTATGGCCAAACTATTGCTGTTTCCGGTGCGCCGCCCGGCGTCTACCGGTGCGTCCCGTTGGGATATCTGGAAGGGTCGCGCCCGCGAAGCCTTTGGGACGCTCTTGAACCGCCTTGGGACTCCTGGCGCGGTGAGGGACACGACCATCAAAGACTCCCTCACCGGCCAAGAGGTACAGATTCGCGTCGGCGTGTTCTACACCTGCATTTCGGTGAATGGACGCGACTTCTATTTCGACCGGACAACAGGCAAGTACGACGGCGCAGGTGGCAACGTCTAGCCCACCTTCTTGTTGCAGGACGGCTGAAGCTCGACAATCAAGCGTTTTTCCTCGGCGTCCATATCCGGCGTAATGACGTCAACGTAGTGGGTCGGACCCGCGCGAGTGATATCGGGATTGTCGCCTCTCAGGTGCTCCATCAACCGTGTGCGAATGTCGCCCTTGCCGACATAAACCCAACCGCCCTGGTTGACGAAAAGCCCATAGCAACCGTTCTGCCCGGGGCTGATTCCTTCGATGTTCGCCCGCGTAAAGGCCCGGGCATTCTGTTTCGGAAACGGCATGATAGGATTCCTTACGTTGTGAGTGGGGGTTACTACTCGCCACGCCCGGCCCAAACAGTCCTCTCCCTGCAAGGTGTGAACTGTTTGGGCCGTTTTCCATTTGGGCTCGCGTCCGGTGGCGTTGTAACCGCGAGCCTCTGCGCTATGTCCTCATGGCGCTCTCCTATTTTCCCTTGGGCTTCGGCGCAACAACGTCAAGGACACGGGAGAAGGCTTCTCCGCTCTCGTCGGCCTCAAGCTTCTTCGCCGTCTCCAAAAAGCGAGCCGACTGCGCCGGGTCTTTCGTCCGGGTGCTTCGCTTTTTCTTCGCGGGGGGCTTCGTGGGTTTTGCTGGCATCGGCAGTCACCTTGCGCTTGCGGTGTTTGAACTCAGCAAGCAACTGTCCTGTAGGTGAGTCGCTTGCCAACCACGCCACGAAGCAAAATCTCGGCGCGTTGCACGTCATCCACGCCGTTCGCAGCACGGTTGTTATAGCGGAAATCGAACTCCGTGACGTAGCGATGCAGATGGTTGTGGTTGCAGTGCTGGTAGATGCCTTTCATGCCCCGCTTGAAGATGGAGAAGAAGCCTTCAACGGTATTGGTGTGAATCGTGTTGTCTTTCCGATTCACATAGTTTCCCTGGCCGTGAAGCGTCCAGCCGTGTTGAGCAAACATCTTGCCGATGGTCTGGTAGTAGCTCGCCTCGTCCGTCATGAGCCGGGCTTCGCGCGCAATGTTCGCGTTGAGGATCGGATAGAGGGTCTTCGCGCGGAGTCTATCGACCACGATGCTACGGGCGCGACCCGTAGAGCGATCAACGAGGGAAACAACTTTGCTCTTATGGTAGAAGCCGCGCCCGCGCTTCTCTCCCTTGGGCTTCTTGCGGAAGTCGCGCCCGATAAAGGTTTCATCTACCTCGACCGCTCCGCCATCCACGCCGAACATGTCCACGCTGCCATCCTTCATTGCCTCACGGATGCGATGGGTGAGGAACCACGCGGCCTTGATCGTGATGCCAAGGGTGCGCTGCAACTGGTTCGTGCTGATCCCCTTCTTGCTCGATGCGATCAGGAAGATGGCTTGCAGCCAGAGGCGCATGGGGATGTGGCTGGACTCAAACACGGTGCCGACTTTGACCGTGAAGGGCTTACGGCAGGCGTAGCACTTATACACGCCGATGCGCGTGGACTTGCCGTTGAGCTTGCCGCTTTCGCCAATCACTCCGCACTTCGGGCAGACGCGACCGTTGGCCCAGATGCGCCCTTCGATGAAGTCGTAGGCAGCCTGTTCGTCATGGAAGTACGGGGCGGAGAGGATAGAGGTCACGGCGCTGGTTCCTGTATGGACGCAGCCAGTTTCCCTCCGCCGGAAACCCTTGTCAAGACATTTTTAGACATATGCGGAAAACGTCCCGAGGCTTGTAGCCTTGACTCAGTTCTTCCTTGGGTGTACCTTGGGCGCCGTACCTACTCAAAGGGGTCTGTGATGGCGGCCAAGGAGACGGCGGTAGAAAAGGTGGAGGTCGAAGCGCGTGGCGGTGGCCGAAGCGCTTCCTATCCGTCGATCAACCTGGAGACGGCGGTGAATCGCGCCAAGCAGTTTTGGGACGGGGAATCTAAGTACGAGGCCCCGCTGACCTCCGCATTCCAACACTGGGGCTACGGGCCTAAGAGCAGCGGCGCTCGTCTCACGGTGGCTGCGATGCTGAACTTCGGATTGATGACTGATAGGGGCGCTAATGCGAGTCGCCTCGTAAAGCTTACGCCCTTGGGCGTTGACCTCATGATGGCGCCTAATGCCGACTTTCGGGTGCAAAAGCTCAAGGAAACGGTTCAAAAGCCCAAGGTCTTCGCCGACTTGCTTCGTCAGTTTGATCCAAAAAATCTTCCATCAAATCAAACGATTGCCCACTATCTGGTAACTGTAAAAGGCTTTAATCCAAGCGGCGCCGAGGCTTGTATTAAGAGTTTTCGGGAATCCATCAGATATGCCCAACTTGTCAGTTCTGATATATTGCCTTCTACGGAGAGCGCGGCTGGTAGTGAAGTGGCCGTTGAGGCGAATCCGCCCAACGTCCGGATTGGTTCGCTGATTCAGTGGGAATCCGGAGGGGTGGTTCAATTTCAGCAGCCGCGCCGTGTCGTGGGGTTTAGTGACGACGGAAAATTCGCCTTTGTTGAAGGCGAGGGGTCCGGTGTCCCAATTGGAGAGGTCACGGTCATGGAAGCGAAACCAGCGGTGCCAGTTGCGCCAACCCCTGCCGCTGCGATTCAGCAGCCCGTTCAGCCAACGCGTGGATTCAAACAGGACGTTTACAACTTCGCGGATGGGGGCTCAGTAATCCTTCAGTGGCCGGAGGGAATGAGCAAGGAGAGCTTCGAAGAATTTCAAGACTGGATCGAACTTCAACTCCGCAAGATCAAGCGGGCGTCGGGCCTTTAGTTCTCGCCCATGGGCTTGAAATTCAAGGGGTTTGGGCATATGATGATAAGTGAGTCATCCCGCCTGGGCCAACACCTAGGCGCCCGCCGCGGGCTACGGTTCGCGGCACCCCTTTCCCCGTGATACGAGTTGCCGCATTCATTGACGGCTTCAACTTGTATCACGCGATACAAGACCTGAAGCGACCCCATCTCAAGTGGGTCGATCTACGCAAGGTCATTCTCTGTTTCCTTGATCCCAAAGTGCATGACCTCGTTGGGGTCTACTACTTCTCCGCATATGCGACGTGGCTTGAAAGCGCTCACAAACGTCATCAAGCCTACGTCAAGGCGCTGTCAGTTTCTGGGGTGACTCCGCTTCTCGGGAATTTCAAAGAGAAGGAGAGGGGTTGCAACAAGTGCGGGGCCGGATGGACCGCGCATGAGGAAAAGGAGAGCGACGTGAATCTCGCTCTGAGCATGGTGCGGGGCGCGTACCGCGACGAGTACGACGAAGCGTTCCTCATCTGCGGTGACTCCGACATTGCGCCGTCGGTTCGAATGATCAAGGCCGACTTCCCCAAGAAGACGATCAAGGTAATTGCCCCTCCCGGTCGCCGTCACAGCAAGGAGCTAAGCGAAATTGCCGACAAGCTCGCCAAGATCAAGGATGTTCACCTAGAACGCTCCTTGCTACCTGAAACGTTGCTCGACGCGGATGGAGCGGCCATTGCTCGGCCAGCCCCGTATGCCCCTCCTGCGTAAATGCTGGGTACGGCAAAGCCAATAACGCCTTTTTTTTCTGTGCGGTAACTCACGGATTCATTTCGGCAATTCGGCTATAGTGGCCGAATGTCCGCCGCTCCCGCGCCCGCCAACTCGACCCGCTTCGAGTCCGAAATCGCCCGCTACAACCAGTGGCGCGATGAGCTCACCAAGTCCGTCCACGAGTACCACGACTGGCTGGAGAGCAACGGGCACCTGGACGTCCAGCAGTCCATCCGCTTCTACGACCTGCTCGAGAACCTGAACAAGGGCCGGCTGATGCTCGCTTTCCTCGCGGAGTACTCGCGCGGCAAGTCCGAGCTCATCAACGCGCTCTTCTTTTCGAGCTTCAAGGAGCGGCTGCTGCCCTCCGACGTGGGCCGCACCACGATGTGCCCCACCGAAATCTTCCACGACCCGAACGAGGAGCCGTACCTGAAGCTCCTGTCGGTCGAGACGCGCTACCGCGACGAGTCCATCTCCCAGCTGAAGAACATGCCGGTGGAGTGGAGCAAGGTCCGGTTGAACATCAATTCCACGGTCGACATGCGCAAGGCGCTCACGGCCCTGGTGGAAACCAAGAAGGTCTACGCGCTCGAAGCCCGCATGCTGGGCCTCTCGCCGATGCTGAACGAGAACGGCGAGCTCCCCGGCGAGGAAGAGCTGGTCGAAGTGCCCGCATGGCGCTACGCCATGATCAATTTCCCGCACCCGCTGCTCACCAACGGGCTCTCCATCCTCGATACGCCGGGCCTGAACGCCCTGGGCATGGAGCCCGAGCTCACGGTGAGCACCATCCCGAGCGCGCATGCGGTGCTGTTCCTGCTGTCGATCGACACGGGCGTCACCAAGAGCGACCTCGAGATCTGGGACCGCTACGTGCGCCCGGGCCTGCCGCAGAAGATCGCGGTGCTGAACAAGATCGACCTCATGTGGGACGAGCTGAAGACGCTGCCGGAGATCGACCGCGCCATCCAGCGCATGGTGGATACCACCGGCACGCACCTGAACCTCCCGCGCGAACGCATCTTCGCGCTGTCGGCCCAGAAGGCCCTGCTCGCCAAGATCCGCGAGGACGAGCCGCTGATCAAGCGCAGCGGCATCCAGCCCCTCGAGAAATTCCTCGCCGACGAGATCGTGCCGATGAAGCGCGCGATCCTCTGCAAGGCCGTGGTGAGCGAGATCGGCGGCATGATGGCCTCCTCGCGCGCGCTGGTGGCGAAGAAGCAGGAAGCCAACCAGGCGGGCGTGGCCGAACTGCAGGGCCTGCAGGGCAAGAGCCGCGACGTGGTGACCAAGCTCTGGCAGAAGATCACGCTGGAGAAGAACCAGTACAACACGGCCCTCGCCGAATACAAGATCAACAACGCCCAGTTCAACGCCAAGCGCTCGGCGCTGATGGACCGGCTGAATCCAGCCCACCTCGACCAGATCATGGCGAAGAGCGAGGCGGCGATGGAATCCTCGTGGACGACGGTGGGCCTGCAGCGCTCGATGCGCGAGATGTCGCGCCTCATGAGCGCGGACTTCGAGGCCGTCTACGTCGCGAGCGAGGACATCAAGAAGCTGATGCAGGGCGTCTACAACACGTTCATCCAGAAGTTCGCCTTCCAGAAAATGAACCTGCCGTCCCTCGACCTCGATCCCCAGCGCACCAAGTTGCAACTGCTGGTGCACGAGGCCGACGCGTTCGTGCGCGATCCGATCAACATCGCCCACCCGACCGGCCCGTTCATCAAGAAGTTCTACAACACGGTCGTGAAGCAGGCGCGCTCCACCTTCATGGACGCCAAGACGCAGGCCGAGCGCTGGGTGCAGGCGGTGGTGATGCCGCTCGAGACGCAGATGAAGGACCACAAGCAGCAACTGCAGTCGCGCCTCGACAACCTCGCCAAGATCAACGAGAAGACCTCCTCGATCAACGAGCAGATGGCGGCGTTGAAAACCATCGAGGCGGATCTCAAGAAGCAGCGCGACATGATCCAGGGCCTGATCGACCGCGTGTCCGCGAGCGAATCGCGCACGCCGATCCCCGACATGGTCGGCACGCCCATGCCGCGCCCGGAAACGACGATCACACCGTCCGAGATGATGCAGGCCGCGGGGCCGGGCTCGCCCGCGCCGCTGGCTCCTTCGGCCATGCCCGCCGCCCCGAAGCCCGCCCCGGCCGCCAAGCCGGCGCCCGTGCCCGCCGCGCCGATGGTCTCGGACGATTTCCTCTCGGACATCGCCGCGCTTCCCGGAGCTCCCGGCGCAGAGGACACGCAGCGCGTCGAAGCTCCGTTCGAAGCCATGAGCACGCAGCGCCTCGCGGCCATGGATCCCCCGGCGGACCAGCAGCGCACGCAGCGCCTTCCGTCCGCGGCCGGCGACAGGACGGTGCAGATCCCGGCGCTCGACCCGAACTATCGCCCCGACGTGACGCAGCAAATGCCCGCCCCGGGCACGGAGACGGAGAAGGATCCGTCGACGACGCAGCGCCTGGACAACTCCATCCAGCGCCTCCAGGAAGCCAAGCGGCTGCTGCAGAACCTGAAGAACTAGCGAAATAATTGGGGTCAGACTCCCATTAAGTTAATTCGGATGCGGCGCACCGCATCGCGAGAATTAACTTAATGGGAGTCTGACCCCAATTATTTCTACACCAGGATCACGTCGTAGTTCTCCTGCATGTACGTCGTTTCCACCTGCATGGAGATCGGCTTGGCGATGAAGTCGCCGAGCGACGTGAGGCCCTGTGATTCCTCGTCGAGGAAGAGGTCGATCACTTGCTGTGACGCGAGGATGCGGTATTCCTTCGCGCTGAACTGCCGGTCGGCCCTCAGGATCTCGCGCAGGATCTCGTAGCAGATCGTCTGCGCGGTCTTCAGTTCTCCTCGCCCCTTGCACACGGGACACGCCTCGCAGAGTAGGTGCGCGAGCGATTCGCGCGTGCGCTTGCGCGTCATCTCCACCAGCCCGAGCTGCGTGAAGCCGTTCAGCGTGATGCGCGTGCGGTCGCGGGAGAGCGCCTTCCTGAATTCCGAGAGCACCGCGTCGCGATGCTCCTGCGAATCCATGTCGATGAAGTCGACGATGATGATGCCGCCGAGGTTCCGCAACCGCAGTTGCCGCGCGATCGCCTGCGTGGCCTCGAGGTTGGTCTTGAAGATCGTGTCGTCGAACGAGCGGCCCGAGACGAACCCGCCCGTATTCACGTCCACGGTGGTGAGCGCCTCGGTCTGGTCGAGGATCACGTAGCCGCCGCTCTTCAGGTCCACGCGCCGCGAAAGCGCCCGCTCGATCTCGTCCTCGACCGCGAAGAGGTCGAAGAGCGGCCGCTCGCCCTGGTAGTGCTCCAGCACCGGCAGCACCTTGGGCGTGTACTTCGTCGCGAACTCCACCAGCTTCTGGTGGACCTCGCGCGAGTCGACGATGATCCGCTCGGTCGTGCTCGTGACCAGGTCGCGCAGCACGCGCGCGGCGAGCGAGAGGTCCTGGTAGAGCAGCGCCTGCGGTGCCGCCGTGGTCGCCGACTGCTGGATCTGCTTCCACAGCGTGATGAGGTATTCGATGTCGGAGCCCAGCTCGGCGTCGCTCGCCGTCTCGGCCACGGTGCGCACGATGAAGCCGCCGGATTCGCCCTGCGGGATCAGCGCGTGCACCTTCTCGCGCAGGTGCTCCCGCTCGACTTCGTCCTCGATCCGCTGCGAGATGCCGATGTGCGGGTCCTGCGGCAGGTAGACCAGCAGACGCCCGGCGATCGAGACCTGCGTGGAAAGCCGCGCGCCCTTGGAACCGATCGGGTCCTTCACCACTTGCACGAGGAGTGTCTGGCCTTCGGAGAGGATGCGCTCGATCGGCCGGACGTCGCCGCCGCCGTTGCGCGCGGTCCAGATGTCGGCCACGTGCAGGAACGCCGCGCGGGCGAGGCCGATCTCGACGAAGGCCGATTGCATCCCCGGCAGCACGCGGCACACGCGGCCCAGGTAGATGTTGCCCACCAGGCCGCGGCTCGAATCGCGCTCGACGTGGAGCTCCTGCACCGAACCCTGTTCGGTGAGGGCGACCCGCGTCTCCTGCGGGGTGATGTTGATGAGGATTTGCTCGTTCATCTGGCCTCCCGGCGATAAAGCCAGGGGACACAGATGAACACAGATGAACACAGATAACCCCGGCATGAGTTTCCGGGGCTTCGATGCTCGTCCACGAAATGGCTCTAGGCGGCGCTGCCTCCCAGGAAATCAGTCCATCGGTGTTGATCTGTGTTCATCTGTGTCCCCTAAGCTTTTTGGGTCGGTCGCCTTACGGCACCGTCACTCCGAATTCTCTCAAAAGGCGGGCCGTCTCGAACAAGGGCAGGCCCATGACCCCAGTGTAGCTGCCTTCGAGGCGTTGCACGAAAGCGCCCGCCTTGCCCTGGATGCCGTAGCCGCCGGCCTTGTCGAAGGGCTCGCCCGAGGCGATGTAGGCGGCGATCCGCTCGTCGTCGAGCGGCGCGAAGGTCACCAGGGATTCGCTCACTTCCAGCCGGAAGCGGTCCTCGAACTTGAGGGCGACCGCGGTGAGCACGCGGTGCTGCCTGCCCGAGAGCAGCTTCAGCATGCGCTCGGCGTCGGCCTTGTCCACGGGCTTGGCGAGGATCTCGCCGGCAAGCGCCACGGTGGTGTCGGCGGCGAGCACGGGTTTCCTCTGCAGGCCACGGCGCATCACCACGCGCTCCCAGGCTGCCTCGGCCTTCAGCTCGGTCACGCGGCGGACGTAGTCGTCGGGCTGCTCGCCGGGGAGGGCGTCTTCGCTCGTCTCGGTGTCCAGGCGTGAGCCCTCGCGGAAGAGGAGGGGCTCGTACTTCACGCCGATCTGCTGCAGCAGCTCGCGGCGGCGCGGGCTTCGGGAGGCGAGGTAGATCATGCGGGCTTCACTCACGGTGGTAGGGGTGCCGCGCGAGGATCGACCACGCGCGGTAGAGCTGCTCTGCAAGCAATACCCGCACCATCGCGTGCGGCAACGTGAGCGACGAGAGCGAGACGAGCTTGCCGGCCCGCTGCTTCACTTCGTCGGAGAGCCCGTCCGCACCGCCGATGACGAACGCCGGGTGCGAGCCGTCGCGCATCCATTCGGTGAGGAGCACGGACAAGCCCTGCGTCGTGATGGCGCGGCCTTTTTCGTCCAGGGCGATCAGCGAGGCGCCCTCGGGAACCGCCGCGAGGATGCGCTCGCCTTCGAGCGCCTTGGCCTTCTCGGTCGTCTTGCCGGAGGTGCGGTCCTCGGGCTTCAGCTCGACCAGGTCCAGGCGGATCTCGGGCGGCATGCGCTTCGCGTATTCCTGGTAGCCCTCCTGCACCCAGGCGGGCATCTTGTGGCCGACCGAGAGGATCGAAACACGCACCTTCAGGACTTCTTGGCGACCGGCTTCTTCTTCGCGGCAGGCTTCTTCGCGGCGGGTTTCTTCGTGGCAGGCTTCTTCGCGGCGGGCTTCTTCGTGGCCACGGCTTTCTTCCTGGCGGGCGCTTTTTTCTCGGCCACGACCTTCTTCTTCACCGGCGCCTTTTTCTTCGGGGCTTTCGCTTCGCGCGGCGGGCGCGTCGGCACCGGGATGGTCATCTCGACCGGCTCCGAGGAGTTCACGACCGGGTCGCTCTTGCCCTCGCTCCAGAGCTCTTCCAGGTTGTAGTAGCTGCGCGTGACCGGCTGCATGATGTGCGCGACAACGTCGCCCGCGTCCACGAGGATCCATTCACCGGACCCTTCGCCCTCCATGCCGATCACGGTCGCGCCCTTCTCGCGCAACTTGTCGTACACGTGCTTGGCGAGCGACTTGGTCTGGCGGGCCGATTCGGCCGTGGCGACCACGATCCAGTCGAAGGCGTAGGTGAGCTTGCGCACGTCGATGGCGAGGATGTCGCGGGCCTTGATGTCGTCCAGGGCATCGACGACGAGTTTCTTCTTGGCGGGTGTGGAGAGCATGGGTTTTCTTCAGGAGGCGGGGGTGTAGAGCTTGTGGGACCGAATGTACTCGGCAACCGGGTCGGGCGTGAGGTAGCGGATCGAGGCTCCATCGTGCGCGAGATTCTTGATGGCTGTCGAGGAGATGGCGAGCGGGGTCATCGAGAACGTCATCACCTTGCCCGCGGGGGAAGCGAGCAGCTCGCGGCGGTTCAGCGTCACGCGCGGACCCACCTCGGGCGGGAATGCGCCCGGGCCCTTCGATTGCCAGGCCGCATCGTCGGCCCGGATGGCCACGGCGAAATGCGCGAGGCCGAAGAGCGATTGCCACTTGTGCCACGTGTTGATCTGGGCAAACGCATCCGAGCCGATGAGGAACACGATCGGCTGGTCGGCGCCGCGTTCCTGGCGATACTCCCAGAGCGTGTCGTAGGTGTAGGTCGGGCCGTCGCGCTTCAACTCGCGGTCATCGACGTCGAAGCGCGAGTCGCGTTGCGTGGCGAGCTTCACCATCGTGAGGCGTTGCTCGTTGGTTGCGTGCGAATCGCGGCCGCGATGGTAGGGAAGGCCGGCCGGGAGGAACACGACCTTCTCGAGGCCGAAGCCCTCCGCGAGTTCCGTGGCGAGGCGCAGGTGCCCGAAATGGATCGGGTCGAACGTCCCGCCGAAGAGTCCGATTGGGGCCAAGTCAGCCGCGGACGTGCCCGTCGCCCAGCACGACCCACTTCAGCGACGTGAGCCCCTCGAGGCCGACCGGCCCGCGGGCATGCAGCTTGTTGGTCGAGATGCCGATCTCCGCGCCCAGCCCGAATTCGAAGCCGTCGGCGAAGCGGGTCGAGGCGTTCACCATCACGCTCGCGGAATCGACTTCCCGCAGGAAGCGCTGCGCATGCGCGAAGTTCCCCGTGACGATCGCGTCGGTGTGCTGCGAGCCGAACGTCGCGATGTGCGCCATGGCCTCGTCCAGGCCGGCCACCACGCGGATGGCGATGATGGGTGCCAAGTACTCGGCGTACCAATCGTCTTCCGAGGCGAGCTTCGATTCGGGGAGGTACTTGCGCGTCTCGGCGCAGCCGCGCATCTCCACGCCCTTCGCGGCGTAGACCTTGCCGATCTCGGGCAGGAACGCGCTGGCGATGTGGCGATCGACCAGCAGCGTCTCCATCGTGTTGCAGGTGCCGTAGCGTTGCGTCTTCGCGTTGTCGGCGATGCGCACGGCCATCGCGACGTCGGCGCTCGCGTCCACGTACACGTGGCACACGCCGTCCAGGTGCTTGATGACGGGCACGCGCGCGTCCTTCGAGATGCGCTCGATCAGCCCCTTGCCGCCGCGCGGCACGATCACGTCGATGTGTCCTTCCATCGTGATCAGCTCGCCCACGGCGGCGCGGTCCGTGGTCTCGACCAGCTGGATCGCCGCGGCGGGCAGCCCCGCTTCCTTCAACCCTTCGGCGAGGCAGGCGGCGATGGCCAGGTTGGAGTGCATCGCCTCGCTGCCGCCGCGCAGGATGCACGCGTTGCCGGCCTTGAGGCACAGGCCGCCTGCATCGGCGGTCACGTCGGGGCGGGATTCGTAGATGATCGCCACCACGCCCAGCGGCACGCGCATCTTGCCGACCTGGATTCCGGAGGGCCGGTAGGTGAGGTCGGTGATGGCGCCGACCGGATCGGGCAGCGTGGCGATCTGGCGCAGGCCCGCCGCCATTTCGTCGACGGCCTTCGCCGTGAGCGTCAGGCGGTCGATGAAAGCGTCGTCGTTGCCTTCGGTGCGCGCGGCCTTCACGTCGCGCGCATTGGCGGCGAGGATCGTCTTCTCGCGCTCTTCCAGCGCCTTGGCTGCGGCCATGAGCGCGCCGTTTTTCGCGGCCGTGGAGGCGCGGGCGAGGCTCGTGGCGGCCGCACACGCGGCTTCGCCCACGGCGAGCATCGCGGCGCGCAGTTCTTCGTTGGGGGCCTGGAGGTCGTTGGGCATGTTCATGCGGCTTGCTCGTTCAGGACCGGCATTCCCGCGAGGCCCAGGGACAGTTCGAGCATGCTGTCCCAGGGGTCGCCGGTCTCGACGCCCTTGATCATGCGGTCGATCCGGTGCGCTCGCAAGAGTTCGCGCGCGAAGCTGGCGGGGTTGTGGCGCCGAGCCGTCTTGTTCAGGGCCTGCATGCGTTCGGGGGGCAGGAAGCGCTTGGGACGCTGGTTGGCCGAGAGCGCCATCATGTGGCGCAGTTCCTCGGCGAGCACCCAGAGCAGCAACGGCAGCGGCTCGCCCTCGGCTTCGAGCGACGCCACGATGCGAACGACCTTGGCGCGATCGCCCGCATGCACCGCGTCGAGGAGCGCTTCGCGCTCGAAGCGCGAGACGTCCGTCACCGCGTCGCGAATCGCCTCCAGCGTGATCTCCCCTTCCGGCAGCAGCAAGCCGAGCTTCTCCACTTCCTGGCGCGCGGCGAGCAGGTTGCCCTCGGTGCGGTCGGCGAGCCACTCGAGCGTCTCGATCGCGGCGTGCTGCTTCTGCTTCGCCAGGCGCGTGGCGAGCCAGTCGGGCAGCTCCTCTCGCGTGACCGGCTTCGCCTCGACCATCGCCCCCGCGGCTTCGAGCGCCGTGAACCACGTGGACTTCAACTGCTGCCAGTCGAGCTCGGGCAGGAAGATGAGCGTGATCGTGTCCTCGGGCAGGCGCGCGCAGTAGGCCACGAGCGCCTTCGATCCCTCGGTGCCGGGCTTGCCGGTGGGGATGCGGATCTCGTAGAGCCGCTTCGACGCGAAGAGCGAAAGGTTCGAAGCCGAGGCCGCGAGCTTGCCCCAGTCCGCACCCGGCTCCGCCGTGAACACTTCGCGCTCCGAATAGCCGGCGGCGCGCGTGGCTTCGCGAATGCGATCGGAGGCCTCGAGGGCGACCAGCGCCTCGGCGCCGTAGATCACGTAGAGCGAGCCCAGGCCCTTCTTCAGGTGCGCGTCCAGCGTGCGCGCGGCGAGCTTCACGCTAGCTCGGGCGCCGCACGGTCGCGATGCGCCGCAGGATCTGGCCGGAGGCTTCGGCGACCATGTCCCGGTAGAGGAGCTGCTCTTCCGCTTCCTTGGCCACCGGAGCCGATTCGCTGTAGGTCACGACGCGATTGATGTCGATGGTCGAGGGCGGGACGATCGGATCTTCCTGCCCGGTCACGCTCACCTGGTAGCTCACCAGCAGGCGCAGGCGGTACTCGTACACGCGGCCCGCGGTGTTGATGGTGAAGATGGTCTTCTCGCGGTTCTCTTCCGTGATGCGCACGTGCGCCTGCGCCTCCGGGGCGGTCTTCGTGATGCGCGTCTTGCTGGCCGCGAGCGTGCGGCGGATGTCGACCGCGACGAGCGAAGGCTTGTCGCTCGAGATGAAGACCGTGTCGAGGCCCGTGGGCGCGTCGCCACGCAGCTGGAAGCCGCAGGCGGCCAGCACGGCCGCCATTGTCATCCCCGCGAAGGCGGGGACCCAGTACCGCGCAAGCGTCGTCTTAAACAACGATGTTCACCAGCTTTCCAGGCACGACAATCACCTTCTTGGGTTTTTGCCCCGCCATGAACTTGAGTGCCGCCTCGCTTTGCAAGGCAATGGATTCAATCTCTTCCTTCGTTGCAGTCGCGCTCACGGTGATGTGCCCTCGCAGCTTCCCGTTCACCTGCACCACGAGCTCCACCGTATCCTGCACCAACGCGGAGGCATCCACCGCCGGCCACGGCTGGTCGATCAGCTTCGTGCCCGGGCGCAGCTCCGACCAGAGCACCGTCGTCACGTGCGGAATGATCGGCGAGAGCAGCACGACCGCGGCCTCCAGCACTTCCTGCGAGACCGCGCGCGCCACCGGGGTCTTGTCCTTGAGATCCCCGTGGAGGTTCAGGAGTTCACGGATGGCGGCGATCGCGGTGTTGTACTGCATGCGCCGGCCGTAGTCGTCCGCGACCTTGTCGATGGTCTTGTGGAGCTTGAGGCGGAGATCCTTCAGTTCTTTCGAAAGAGAAGGTGAACCCTCCCCCTGCCCCCTCCCAGGGGAGGGGGAATAGCGTTCGACGATCCCCGCCTCGCGATGGTCGTGCACCATCTTCCAGAGGCTGCGCAGGAAGCGGAACGATCCGTCCACGCTCTCGTCGGACCAGAGCATCGTGTCCGTGGGCGGGTTGGCCTGCATCACGTAGAACCGCGCCGTGTCCGCGCCGTACTTCTCGATCATGTCCTGCGGGTCGACGCCGTTCTTCTTCGACTTCGACATCGTGCCCACGCCCTCGTAGTCGACGGGCTTGCCGTCGGCCTTCGACTTGGCACCCACGATCGCCTTGCCCTCGGCGTCGTGGATCACGTCGACTTCTTCGGGCGCGAAGTACTCGATGCCGCCCTTGGCGCCGCGCCGCGAAAAGATGTGGTTCAGCACCATGCCCTGCGTGAGCAGGTTCTGGAACGGCTCGTCGATCTTCACCAGGCCCAGGTCGCGCATGGCCTTGGTCCAGAAGCGCGCGTAGAGCAGGTGCAGGATCGCGTGCTCGATGCCGCCGATGTACTGGTCCATCGGCATCCAGTGGTCGTTGCGCGCGTCCACCATCGTCTTGGCACCCGGGCTCGTGTAGCGCATGAAGTACCACGACGAATCGACGAAGGTGTCCATCGTGTCCGTCTCGCGCTTGGCCGCGCCGTGGCACTTCGGGCACTTCGTCTCGTAGAACGCGGGCGATTTCGCGAGCGGGCTGCCGGTGCCGTCGGGCACGAGGTCCTCGGGCAGCACCACGGGCAGCTGGTCGTCCGGCACCGCGACGTCGCCGCACTTCGGGCAATGCACGATCGGGATCGGCGTGCCCCAGTAGCGCTGGCGGGAGATGCCCCAGTCGCGCAGGCGGTACTGGATGCGCTTCACGCCGAGCTTCATCGCTTCGAGGTCGGCGGCCACGGCATCGATCGCCGCGGACTGCTCGAGGCCGTCGTACTTTCCGGAGTGCACGTTCTTGCCCGGAGCCTCGTACCACGGCTCCCACGCCTCGGTGGAGTAGGGCTTGCGGTTCACGTCGATCACCTGCTTGATCGGCAATCCGTATTGCTTCGCGAAGGCGAAGTCGCGCTCGTCGTGGCCCGGCACGCCCATCACGGCGCCTTCGCCGTAGCCCATCAGGACGTAATTGCCGACCCAGACCTCGACCTTTTCCTTCGTAAAAGGATGGAGCACGTAGAGCCCGGTGCGCAGGCCCTTCTTCTCCATCGTCGCGAGTTCGGCTTCCTGCACGCCGCCTTTCTTGCACTCCTCGATGAAGGCCGCGAGCGCCGGATTGTTCTTCGCGGCTTCGGTGGCGAGCGGATGCTCCGCGGCCACGGCGGCGAAGGTGATGCCCATGATCGTGTCGGCGCGCGTGGTGAAGACCTTCATGCCGGGCTTCCCGTCGTTCATGCGGCGGGCGGTCTCCTCGGCGTAGGGCAGCGTGAACTCGACGCCCGCGGAGCGGCCGATCCAGTTCCTCTGCATCTGCTTCACCTGCTCGGGCCAGCCGAGGCCGTCCAGCGAATCCACGAGCTCGTCGGCGTACTGCGTGATCCGCATGTACCACATGGGGATCTCGCGCTTTTCCACCGTGGCGCCGGTGCGCCAGCCCTTGCCGTCGATCACCTGCTCGTTGGCGAGCACGGTCATGTCCACCGGATCCCAGTTCACCGTGCCGGTCTTCTTGTACGCGATGCCCTTTTCCCACAGGCGCAGGAAGAACCACTGGTTCCAGCGATAGTAGGCGGGCGAACAGGTAGCGACTTCGCGCGTCCAGTCGATGGCCCAACCCATCGCCTGGCACTGCTGCTTCATGTACGCGATGTTGTCCCAGGTCCATTTCGCGGGCGGCACGCCGTTCTTCATCGCGGCGTTCTCGGCGGGCAGGCCGAAGGCGTCCCAGCCCATCGGGAAGAGCACGTTCATGCCCTTCATGCGCAGGAAGTGGTAGAGCGCGTCGTTGATCGTGTAGTTGCGCACGTGCCCCATGTGCAGCTTGCCCGACGGGTAGGGCAGCATCGAGACGCAGTAGTACTTGGGCTTCGGGGAGCTGTCGGGGGCGACGAAGGCCTTCGTGCGTGTCCATTCCTCCTGGACCTTCGCTTCGATGGCTTTCGGGTGGTATTGCGGTTCCATCAGGGGAATGACCGTGCGTGGCGCAAAGGCGAAATTATACCGGGCGGCCCAGTCGCGGCCTCATCCCCGGTGGGGGCAGAGGCCCAGCCGCTCCAGGCGGCGCGCGTACGACGCCAGGCGCGGCCGGTCCAAAGGGCTCGCGTCTGCGAGGGAATCCGGCGTGAACATCTCACAGAGCGGTTTCGCCGACGGCTTGCCCGCGTACTGGTCTCGCAACGCCAGCGTCGCGCTCTGCGCCATTGCCGCGTCACCGATGGCGTCGGCCACCGCGAGCCGGTCGAGGTGGTGGTAGTACGCGCGCGCCCATCCCTTGCCGCCGCTTGCGGTGTCGCGAAGCGTCTCGATCGCTTCGAGGGTCGAGCGGGCGCGTGCCGATGCCGCCGGGGTTGCCTGGGATAGCTGTGCCGCAAGCAGGCGCCGCGACACAGCCTCCTCGAGCCAGACCACCTTGTGTTTCGGCCCCGATTGCACCCGGGCATCGGTGGCAATCGCCTCCAGACGCTGCTCGGCCTCGGGGCTGCGCCCTTCGGCGATGAGGAAGTCCACGAATTCGCGGTCCGCTGCCCAGCGATCCGAAACCTGGCCCGGCCGTTCGCCGGTGACGGAGCGTTCGAGCAGTTGGCCCGCCTCGGCGCGCGACCCCGCCTCATAGAGACGGAGCGCCAGGCGGCTACGCGTGCGGACCGTGGGCGGACTATTCACGGGCGAAAGCGATTCGCGAATCGACAACGCACGGCGCAGGTCGTCGATGCCGGTCGCGCCGGTGTATCTCACTTTGAATTCGAGGAGCCGGGCGTAGGTCAGGCGGTCTTCCCCCGTCACTTCGGAGAGTTCCTTCTCGGCAGCCCGGAACTGCGGCGTTGCCGCGTCGCGGTCATCGACCGTGGCGAGGGCATACAGCGCACGCGTGCGCAACCGATTGCCCGGCGGAAGTGTCTTCGCGATGGCCCATGCCTTCGACTCCACGACCCCGGGTTCTTCCTCGCCCTCATCCGGATAACCGGCCTCCATCGCCGTGAGCATCAGTTCCAGCTGCTCCATCGGCGGCTTGCCCACGGCCTGCGCGATCTCGGTCTTCCAGTCACGGGGCGGTACGGGCGGGCCCACGAAGCCGGCGGACTTGGGGATCGAAGGGGGGCCCAGCAAGCCGAGCCCGGGCTGCGCAATGTGGAGGGCCGCCAGGGCCGGCGGCACGAGGCAGACGGCGTAGATGGCGAGGCCCGCGACGACCTCACCCCAGCGCGGCTTGCGCGCCTGCACCTCGTCGACCAGCGCCAGGGCGGCTGCGGCGCGATTGCCGCCCGACCAGCGCGCGAACTGTGGCGCCGCCGCCGCCGCGAAGACGACTGCGCGCGCCTGTGGCTCCTCGAGCGCGCCCTCGCGCGGCGGCAGCGACGACTCGAGCCGGTACACGCGCCACTGGTGGGGCAGGGTTATCGCGACGAAGAGGCCCACGAAGCGCAATACCCAGTCGCCCGTATAGAGGCCCGCGCCCAGGAGCAGCGCCGCGCAGATGCCGGCGAACACCAGGCGCAGCAACGGCACCTTCGAGAACAGCAACGTTTCGGCGACGCGCCCGCCGTCGAGCGGGGTCACGGGCAACAGGTTGAGGAAGTTCACGATGAACGCGATGGCGATCAAGTCGGCGAGCCATGGCCGGCCCTCGAGCGAGGTGTTGTTGGTCGCCGCGGCGATGACGATGCACAGGATGAGGCCCGGTACCGGGCCCGCGAGATACACGAACACCTTCTGGAGTGGAGTCGCGTCGGCCTTCTGCCCGGTCGCCAGGCCGCCCAGCCCCGGGACGAAAAATACGTGGAGGTTGCGGTAGCCCACGATGCGCATCGCGAAGAAGTGCCCCATCTCGTGCAGCCCGATCACGCCGAGCAGGATGAGCATGAAGGTCCAGGTCCAGAGCCACGCCCCGAGCGCGGCGAAGGCCGCGATGCTGATCCACGTGAGCAGGTGCTTGTCGCCTCTGGACCACTGCAGGGACTTGGTCGCCGCGTACTGGCGCTCGATCACCAGGGCTTCCCCCGCGGGTGCCAGTGCCGAGGGTTTCGCGCGCATGGCACGCCCCAGGCCGAAGAGCGCCTTCACTACCAGCTTCAACGCGGCGCTCCACGAAAGGCGCCAGCGCTCCGGTTCGCGCACGGGAATGGCGATGCCGCGATCGATCCAGGACTGGAACAATCTTGCGCCACCGGTAAGGGTGCGTTCCCGCAGTGTGTCGACTTCGCGCACGACGGTCCTTCCCGAGGCGTGCACTCGCCGCACGTGGGCGCGATACGTGTCTTCGAATGCGGGAAGGTAGTCGTCATCCACGGACCATTCCGGCGCGAGCGGGAGCAGGTAGTGCTTGAGGCGGTTGATGGTCCAGGCGGCCGTGCCGTCGGCGTACTCGGTCATGAACGTCACGGACACGGGCTCGCCGTAGTCGGGCGCCTCCGGGATTTCGACGCTCGCCACCACCGCTTCTCCCGGATGGAGAAGGACGTCCTGGTACAAGGGGTCGCTTGCCAGGGTTGCCGCGTAACGCAGCGTTCGTTGCGCGTACGCCGGCACGAAACCGAGGGCGGCCAGGCGCGGTCCCACGCTGTCGAAGAGCGCGCGCTGGGCTTCGGGGATTTCCTCGCGCGCAATCAACGTGCTGGACGGGCGCTGCAGCGGAAGCCTGCGCGCGCGCGTGACGGAAACGATGACAGTGATCAGGACGACGGCGAGGCTGAATCCGGCCAGTCCGAGGAGCAACTCGCTCAGTTCATTCATGGGCGAATTGTACCGGCGCCTAGCGGCCAATCCCCCGGGCTGGGCCCGCCCGCCCCCCTCTCCGCGGCTCGGAACTTTGGCCCGATTCCCGTGTCTTTCCAGCAGGCCCGTTCTAGTTTCGGGTCTCCTTTGGTTGGGGAATAAATATTGGGGCGCCGTTGCGGCGCCCCTCTTTTTTGGCCTAGGATTTTCGCGTGAAACGCATCCTGGTGATCGGTTGCAGCGGTTCGGGCAAGACCACGCTGGCCCGTTGGCTGGCGTCGCGCCTGCGCCTGCCGCTGGTCACGGTCGACCGGGGCGAGTGGGGCCCCGGCCGGAAGCAGCCCCCGGAGGACGCCTGGCGCAAGACCGTGCGCACGCTCGCCGACCGCGATGCCTGGGTGATGGACGGGACGTACCACGCCACGCTGGCCGAGCGCCTGCCCACGGCCGACACCGTCGTCTGGCTCGACTTCGGGCGCTGGCGCTGCCTCTGGCGAGTGCTCTGGGGCTCGCTCGCCCTGCGCGATCCGGAGCGCGTCGACATGGAGTTCCTGCGCTACGTCTGGCACTTCAACGAACAGACCCGCCCGCGCATCGGCACCGCGCTCGCGCAGGCCCGCAATCCCCGCGTCGTGGTGCTGCGATCCCCCGCCGAAGTTTCGCGATTCCGGAAGGAATTTCGCCTCCCGGCGTGAAATAATTGGGGTTAGACGTTTCGCCCCCGCTCCATGCCCGACCTCGTTTCCGGCCTCAACCCCGAGCAGCTCAAAGCCGTCACGCTCCCCCGCGAATCCGCCCTGATCCTGGCGGGCGCCGGCAGCGGGAAGACGCGCGTGCTCACCACCCGCATCGCCCACCTGATCACCACGCGGGAGGCGAGCCCGGCCGGGATCCTCGCGGTCACGTTCACGAACAAGGCCGCGCGCGAGATGCTCACGCGCCTGTCGGCCATGCTGCCGATCAACACGCGCGGCATGTGGATCGGCACCTTCCACGGCCTCTGCAACCGGATGCTCCGCGCGCATTTTCGCGACGCCGGCCTGCCGCAGCTCTTCCAGATCCTCGATTCGGCCGACCAGCAGGCGATCATCAAGCGCCTGTCGAAGGCGCAGGGCGTGGACGAGGAGAAATACCCGCCGCGCCAGTTGCAGAACTTCATCAACAACTGCAAGGAGCAGGGCCTGCGCGCCAACGCGGTGGAGGCAGGCGACGACTTCACGCGCCGGATGGTGGCCTTCTACGCGGACTACGACGCGCAGTGCAATCGCGAGGGCGTGGTCGATTTCGCGGAGCTGCTGCTGCGCACCTTCGAGCTCCTCTCGAAGAACCTGAACCTGCTGCACCACTACCAGGAGCGCTTCAAGTACATCCTGGTCGACGAATTCCAGGACACGAACAAGCTGCAGTACCAGTGGATCAAGATGCTCGCCGGCTCGAACGGGTGCGTGTTCGCGGTGGGCGACGACGACCAGTGCCTGGTGGGCGGCACGGCGGTCACGATGGCGGACGGCGAGTATCGGCCGATCGAGGCGGTCGTCGCCGGCGACCGCGTGATGACCTGCTTCGGCGAAGGCCTGTTCGGCACCGCCCGCGTGGAGCGCGTGCATCGCAGCCGCGCGCGGCGCGAGCTGGTGCGCATCACCTTGCGCGACGGCCGCACGCTGGTGAGCACGCCGGAGCACGCGCACTTCGCGGGCTTCGTGGCGCTCGAGGAAACGCACGAGGGCCTGCTGGTGACGCGGCGCGCGTGGGCACGCCCGGGCGGGCCGGAAGTGGTGATCGAGCACTCGCAGCTTCCCGAGCTCGAGGAGGAGGACGTCGAGCTGCCCTTCGGCCAGGTCCTCGCGGCGGACGTGGTGCCGGGGATGTCGATGCTCGACGAGCGCGGCGAGTTCGCCGTCGTCCAGCAGGTCGAACGCATCCCGGGGCGCGGCCGGATGGTCTACGACCTCGATGTCGAGCCGACCCACAACTTCATCGCCAATGGGGTGGTCACGCACAACTCGATCTACCGCTTCCGCGGCGCCGACGTCGGCAACATGAACGAGTTCGTGAAGGACTTCGCGGTCTCGAACGTGGTGAAGCTCGAGCAGAACTACCGCTCGCAGGGCCACATCCTCGACGCGGCCAACGCCGTCATCGCGCAGAACAAGGCGCGCCTCGGCAAGAACCTCTGGACCGCGGAGGGCAAGGGCGAGCCGCTGCGCGTCTTCGCGGCCGCCACCGACGGCGAAGAGGCGCAGTTCATCGTGGACGAGGTGAAGCAGTTGCACCGCGAGGGCATGAACCTCTCGGACATGTCGCTGCTCTATCGATCCAACGCGCAGTCGCGCATCCTCGAGCACTCCCTCTTCCGCGCGGGCCTTTCGTACAAGGTCTACGGCGGCCTGCGGTTCTTCGAACGCATGGAGGTGAAGCACGCGCTCGCCTACCTGCGCCTCTCGGGCAACACCGACGACGACACGGCTTTCACCCGCGTGGTGAACTTCCCGGCGCGCGGCGTGGGCGCCCGCAGCATCGAGCAGTTGCAGGAAGCCGTGGCGAGCGGCGTCGCGGAGAACCTCTTCAAGGCGGCGCGCAAGGGACTCGTGAGCGGCCGCAGCGGCACGGCGATCGCGCACTTCGTGCAGTTGATCGAGGGGCTCTCCACCGCGGCCGAGAACCTGAACCTGCCCGAGCTCGTGGAAGAGATCCTCGAGCGCAGCGGCCTGAAGGCGCACTACGCCGCCGAGCGCGATGGGCAGGACCGCCTCGAGAACCTGAACGAACTCGTGAATGCCTGCACGCTCTTCGCCGAGGAGTTCGAGCACGGCGACACGCCGGCGGGCGAATCCGCCGAAGACGTGCCCGCCACCGGCACGCACCAGCAGCAGGTGCTCGCCGCGTTCCTCTCGCATGCGAGCCTCGAGGCGGGCGACCACGAAGCCTCTGCGGGGCAGGACGCGCTGCAGTTGATGACGATGCACTCGGCCAAGGGCCTGGAGTTCAACGCCGTGTTCGTCTCGGGCCTCGAGGAAGGCCTCTTCCCGCACGAGAACAGCATGAACGAGGACGGCGGCCTCGAAGAGGAGCGCCGCCTCATGTACGTCGCGATCACGCGCGCAAGGAAGCGCCTCTACCTCACGTACGCCGGCAGCCGCATGCTGCACGGCCAGCCGCGCTACGGCATCGTCTCGCGCTTCGTGGAGGAAATCCCCGCGGAGCTCTGCAAGTGGATCGTGCTGCCCGAGAAGAAGACCTTCTACTCGCCCACCAGCAACTGGGGCGGAGGCGGCGGTCACGGCCACGGCGGCGGCGAGCGCAACTGGAATTCCGGTGGCGGGCGTGCCCCGAAGGCGGACCCGAACGTCTACTCCACCGCCCAGCGGGCGAGCTTCGAGACCGCCCGCCCCGACGAGCATCCCTTCGGGATCGGGCAGAACGTGGTGCACGCGAAGTTCGGCGAGGGCGTGGTGCTCAACTTCGAGGGCCGCGGCCTCGATGCTCGCGTGCAGGTGCGCTTCCGGGGCGAGGGCACGAAGTGGCTGGCACTCCAGTACGCCAAGCTCACGCCGGTTTGAAGGTCAAAAGCGATTGAACCGCAGAGGCCCCTGAGGCCCCGGAGAAAAGCAAAACCTGTTCGGTTTCTGACGGGTCAGGTCGCGTTCTTCCATTTCAGGAACCAGACGCTTTGGTTTTCTCCGGGGCCTCAGGGGCCTCTGCGGTTCAATCGCTTTTGACTTTGCTTTCCTCTTCAAACACCTCGCGGTACCCCACGTAGGTACTCGCGATCATCACCGGCATCGCGATGAAAAGCCCCAGCAGCCAAGGCAGCGCGGCAGCGAAGAACATCGCGAAGAGCGCGATCGAGTAGAGCACCATCGCGCCGACGTTGGAGAGCGCCGCATAGAGGCTCCAGCGCACCGCGTGCGCCGCCGAGAGGCCGTGGAAGGCGATCAGCGCGGGCGTGAACCAGAGCGCGCCCTTCACGATGCCCACCAGCAGGAAGCCGCCGATGAGGATCCACTCCTTGCCCTGGAGTTGCGCGACGAGCTCCTGGGCGCCGAGGACACGGCCGGTGCCGTCGATGGCAGTCGGCACCGCGAAGGTCGCGAAGACCACGCTCACGCACACGGCCACGAAGAGTTCGATGGCGCCCACGCCCGCGAGCGCCTTCAGGTTGGACTTGAAGCCGAGGAAGAGATCGCCCGAATCGATGCGTTCGCCCGTGCCCTGCTTGCGGGCCACGAGGGCGAAGCTCGCGAAGAACACCGGCTGCAGCAGGTAGAACGCGAGGACGCCGATCAGCGGGATGATCAGCAACCCGAAGCTCATCACTAGCCAACCGAGGGCCAGCCCCAGCCAGCCCAGCGGCCGTTCCTTGAACAGCGCGAAGCCCCCGGCGAGCCAGCGCACGCCCCGCGAAGCGCGCACGTCGGAAACGCGGATCGGTGGTGCGGCGCCGTCGGGCGCTTCGGCGCTCATGCCGTGGCGGCCTCGAGCTCGCGGGCATGCGCGATGTGATGCTCGAGCAGGCGCCGGGAGAATTCGTGGTCCTTGGGGATGGTCATGTGCGAATCGCGCGGGAAGTGGTTGTAGCCGATGCGTCCGAGCCACGTGCGCAGCGCCGCGCGCCGCAGCATCACGGGCCAGAGCTCGCGCTCGAGCTCCGTCAGCGGCCGCAGCGTTTCGTAGCCCGCCACGAAGGCCTTCGCGCGAGGAAGGTCCAGCGCCGCGTCCTTCGTGACGCACCAGTCGTTCGCGGTGATCGCGAGGTCGAAGAGCAGCACGTCGTCGCAGGCGAAGTAGAAGTCGATCACGCCGCCGTTGCCGCGCGAATCCCACAACACGTTGTCGCGGAAGAGGTCGCCGTGGATGATGCCCTGCGGCATCACCGAGTCATCGTGCATCGCCTGGTAGCGATTCTCCGATTCGATCAACGCGTTCTCGTCGCGCGAAAGCTTCGGCGCCGCCATCTCGGCGAAGCGCTCGCGCCAGGCCTGGCCCTTCTCGTTCGCGAGCGCGCCGTCAAACTCGAGGCCCGCGAGGTGCAGCGCGGCGAGCACGTGCCCCACGTCGCGGCAATCGGCGGGCGTGGGTTCGTGGATCGGGGATCCCGGCAGGCGCGAGACGATCGTCGCGGCGCGGCCGTTCAGCTCGCCCACGAAGCCGCCTTCGTCCAGGCGCATCGGCGCCGGGCAGGTGACGTCGTGCGTCGCGAGGTGGTCCATCAGTCCCATGAAGAACGGCAGCGACTCGCGCGGCACGCTCTCGAAGAGCGTGAGGACATAGCGCCCGGTGGTGGTGTCGAGGAAATAGTTGGTGTTCTCGATGCCCTGGGCGATGCCCTGGAGCGATTCGAGTGCCCCGAGCGAATAGTGCCCGAGGAACGCGGAGGCCTCTGCCTCCGTGACCGGTGTGAAGACCGACATTAGGTGGAAAGTGGAACGTTCAGAATTCGAGCAGGACCCACTGCGGAACGGAGGTGTTGGGCGTGAGCGTATGGTCCTGCTTGGTGAAGCTGCCGTCGCCCTTGTGGTCCATCAGCGTGTAGGCCGGGCCGTTCTTCGGCTTCACGCGCATCATGTAGAGCTTGCCCTTCATGCGGTACTCGGCGATTTCATTGTCGCCATCCATGCGCATCGTGACCTCGGGCGCCGGCCCCTGCTCGTGCGCGACATCGGTGGGCGCCATCGGCGGCGGGCGGTCGAGCGGCGTGGTTCCGGGCGGCAGGGGGCGGGGTTGCGACTGTGCTCCGGCGGCGAACGCGGCCGAAAGCAGCATCACGGCAAGCACGGAGCGCATGGCGAGCCTCATTTCTTCGAAAACCAGTCTATCACTTAGAGCGCGAACCCAGCCTCGCGTTCGGCGGGCGACGGCGCGAATCCGCGCGTGCCGTAGTGGTCGAAGATCGCATCGACGATCTGCTGCGGATCGTCCACGACGCGCAGGAGCGAGCGATTGCCCGGGCTGATCATGCCTTCCTTCACGAGCGTGCCTTCGATCCACTCGAGCAGCCCGCCCCAGAAGGCCGAGCGCACGAGGATCAGCGGCAGCGGCCGGATCTTCCCGGTCTGGATCAGCGTGAGCACCTCGAACAACTCGTCCAGCGTGCCGTAGCCGCCCGGCATCATCACGAACGCACAGGATTGCTTCACGAACATGACCTTGCGCGCGAAGAAGTGCTGGAAGGTGTGCGATACATCCTGGTAGGCGTTGCCGCCCTGCTCGTGCGGCAGGCGGATGTTCAGGCCCACGCTCGGGCTGGGGCCGGCCTGCGCGCCCTTGTTCACCGCTTCCATGATGCCGGGGCCGCCGCCGGAGATGACGGAGAAGCCTGCATCGGACAGGCGCCGCGCGATGTCTTCGGCCTGCGCGTAGTACGGATGCGGCGGCGCGATGCGCGCGCTGCCGAAGATGGCCACCGCCGGGTGGATCGCCTGCAGGTGCTCGGTCGCGGTGACGAACTCTGCGATAAACTCGAACATCCTCCACGCTTCGCGCGCGGAGGATTGCGACTGCAGCACGCGCTGCGGGTCGGAAGGCTTGGGGACTTTGTTCTGGAGCATGGCGGCGGGGCTCGCGGGGTGAGATGACGGAAGCGCAGAAGAAGATCCTGCTGGTCGATACCTCGAGCTACTTCTATCGCGCGTTCCACGCGATCCAGAACCTGCGTAGCCCTTCGGGGGAGCCGACCAACGCCATCTACGGCGTGGTCAACATGCTGCGCAAGCTGAGGCAGGACTATCCGTCGGATTATATCGCCTGCGTGCTCGATCCCCGCGGCAAGACCTTTCGCGACGAGCTCTATCCCGAATACAAGGCCACGCGCTCGGCGATGCCCGAGGAGCTCGCCTCGCAGATCGCGCCGCTCTACGAGACCATCGCGGCGCTGGGCTGGCCCATCGTCGTCGTGGACGGCGTGGAGGCCGACGACGTGATCGGCACCCTCGCGAAGCACGCGGAGCACGTGCACGGCTGGAAGACGATCATCTCCACCGGGGACAAGGACCTGACGCAGCTCGTGAGCGAGAAGGTGCTCTGGGTGAACACCATGTCCAACGAGCGCCTCGGCCCCGAAGGCGTGAAGGAAAAATTCGGCGTCCCGCCCGAGCGCATCGTCGACTACCTCACGCTCGTGGGCGATTCGGTGGACAACGTCCCGGGCGTGGAAAAAGTGGGACCGAAGACCGCCGCCAAGCTCCTGCAGGAATACGGTTCGCTCGACGCACTGGTGGCGCGCGCCGCGGAAGTGAAGGGTGCGGTCGGCGAGAATTTGCGCAAGGCCCTCGACTGGCTGCCCACCGCGCGCATCCTGGTGACGATCAAGACGGATGTGCCGCTGCCTTTCGAGGTCGAGTCCCTCACTCCGAAGGAACCGGACAACGAGAAGTTGGCCGCGCTCTACGAACGCTTCGGTTTCCGCACGCTGCGCGACAGCCTGGCGAAGAAGGCGGATGCGCCCGCGAAAGGCGATTTGCTCTCGGCAGGCGATGCGCCTGTGGAAGGAGGCGCGCCCGCGGCGGATTCCGACGAGGCCCGCCGCGCGGCCGGCGCCCGCTCGCAGGAGAAGAAGGGCCGCAACTTCGCCATCCTCAATGCCGGCGTCGACCCGGTGGCCGACATCACGCCTTTCGTCGACACGCGCAACTACGAGACGGTGATGGACGAAGCGGCGCTCGAGCGCTGGGCACGCAAGGTGGAGGAAGCGCCCCTCGCCTGCATCGACACGGAAACCACGAGCCTCGATCCGATGCAGGCCGAGCTGGTCGGCATCTCGTTCAGCACGGTGCCGGGCGAGGGTGCGTATATCCCGCTCACGCACCGCTACGCGGGCGCGCCGCAGCAACTGCCCCTCGACCAGGTGCTGGCGCGGCTGAAGCCGTGGCTCGAAGATGCCTCGAAGCCGAAGGTCGGCCAGAACACGAAGTACGACCGCCAGGTCCTCGGCAACTACGGCATCGCCACGCGCGGTTTCACGCATGACACCTTGCTGGCCTCCTATGTCCTGCAGAGCAACCAGCGCCACGACATGGATGCGCTCGCCGCGCGCTTCCTCGGGGCCACGGGCCTGCTGCAGTACGTCGACGTCGCCGGCAAGGGCGCCTCGTCCATTCCCTTCGACCAGGTGGACATCGCGCGCGCGGCCGCGTATTCCGCCGAAGATTCCGACGTGACGCTGCAGATCCATCGCGCATTGGCACCCCGCCTCGAAGCCGACGAGAAGCTCCAGTACATTTACGCCGGCATCGAGATCCCGGTGTCTTCCGTATTGCTGGCGATGGAGAGGAACGGCGTGCTGATCGACGGGCAACTGCTCGCGCGCCAGGGCCAGGAGCTGGGCCAGAAGATGCTCGAGCTGGAGCAGAAGGCCCACGAGCTGGCGGGCGGTCCGTTCAACCTGGGTTCGCCCAAGCAACTGGCGGAGATCTTCTTCGTCCGCATGGGTCTCAAGGCGGTGAAGAAGACGCCCTCGGGCGCGCCTTCGACGGATGAAGAAGTTCTCGAAAAACTCGCCGAGGACCATCCGCTCGCCCGCACGATCCTGGACCACCGCTCGGTCTCGAAGCTGAAGAGCACGTACACCGACAAGCTGCCGCGCATGGTCCACCCGAAGACGGGCCGCGTGCACACGAACTACGCGCAGGCCGTGGCGGTGACGGGGCGGCTTTCGTCGAACGACCCCAACCTGCAGAACATCCCGGTGCGCACCACCGAGGGCCGGCGGATTCGCGAGGCGTTCGTCGCACCACCGGGGTCGAAGATCGTCTCGGCCGACTACTCGCAGATCGAGCTGCGCATCATGGCGCACCTCTCCGCCGACCCGGGCCTGCTCGATGCCTTCTCGCGCGGCGAGGATATCCACCGGCACACCGCGGCCGAAGTCTTCGGCGTGGCGATCGACCACGTGTCGAGCGAACAGCGCCGCTACGCGAAGGTGATCAACTTCGGGCTCATCTACGGCATGAGCGCCTTCGGCCTCGCGGGCAACCTCGGCATCGAGCGCGCGGCCGCGGCGAGCTACATGGACAAGTACTTCCAGCGCTATCCGGGCGTGGCGAACTACATGGAGCGCACGCGGCAGGAAGCGCGGGAGAAAGGCTACGTGGAGACCGTGTTCGGCCGCCGGCTCTGGCTTCCCGACATCAACTCCGGCAATGCACCGCGCCGCCAGGGGGCCGAGCGCCAGGCCATCAACGCGCCGATGCAGGGCACGGCCGCGGATCTCATCAAGCTCGCGATGATCGCGGTGCAGGGCTGGCTCGAGGCCGGGAAGTACGCGACCAAGCTCGTGATGCAGGTGCATGACGAACTCGTGCTCGAAGTGCCGGAGTCCGAACTCGACCGCGTGAAGCCCGAGGTCGAGAAGATGATGATGGGGGTCGCGAAGCTCGATGTCCCCCTGGTCGTGGAGGCGGGCGTGGGCGACAACTGGGAAAAGGCGCATTGAGTGCCATGGCGTTCGTCGACCATTTCTCGAAGCACTCGAGCGTCTATGCCCAGTCGCGGCCCAGCTATCCCGACGCGATCTTCCGTGAGCTCGCGCGCCTCGCACCCGGCCACGCGAGCGTGTGGGACTGCGCCACCGGCAGCGGCCAGGCCGCGATCGGCCTTGCGCGGTACTTCGACCGAGTGGAAGCGACCGACGCGAGTGCGCAGCAGATCGGAGATGCGATCGCGGCGTCGGGCGTGACGTACTCGGTGCAGCCCGCGGAAGCGACGAATTTTCCTGCCGCGAGCTTCGACGCGATCTGCGTCGCGCAGGCCCTGCATTGGTTCGATGTCGCGAAGTTTTACGCAGAGGCGAAGCGCGTGCTGCGTCCAGGTGGATTGCTGCTCGTCGTCGGCTACTACCGCACGGATCTCGACCCAGCGATGGAGCTTGAGTTCGAGCGTACCGTCCTCGATCCGCTGCGGCCGCACTGGCCGAAGCAGAACCGGTTGCTGTGGGACGAGTACAAGGACGTGCCATTTCCGTTTGCACGCGTCGCCTTCCCCGCGCCGGGAATCGAGCGGGACTGGACGGTCGACCAGTTGCTGGACTACGTAGGCAGCTGGAGCGCCACGCGCCGATTGCTCGAATCGCAGCCCACGTATCTCGCTGAGGCCCGCGCGCGGCTCGCGCCGGTGTGGGGCGAGGGGACAAGGCGCGTGACGTTGCCGCTGCATGTGCAGTGCGGCCGACATGCCGGATAACCTCGCCGCCGCGGCCGCCCGTCTTGCCGCGGGCGAGCTGGTCGCGTTCCCGACGGAGACCGTCTACGGCCTCGGTGCCGATGCCGCCAACCCGAACGCCGTTGCGAAGATCTTCGCGGCGAAGGGCCGTCCCGCCGACCATCCGGTGATCGTGCACATTGCGAACGCGAATGCGCTCGGCGATTGGGCGCGCGACATCCCGGAATCCGCGCGCAAGGTTGCGACGGCGTTCTGGCCCGGTCCGCTCACGATCATCCTCGAGAAGGCCGAGCGTGTTTCTCCCTCGGTGACCGGCGGCCAGGACAGCGTGGGCCTGCGTTGCCCTTTGCATCCGATGGCCCAGGCGCTGTTGAACGCGTTCGCGAAAACCGGCAGCGGCGCCATCGCGGCACCTTCGGCCAACAAGTTCGGCCACGTGAGCCCGACCACGGCACAACACGTGCGCGATGAATTCGGCCCGGACCTGATGATCCTCGATGGCGGCGCCTGCGACGTGGGCATCGAGTCCACCATCCTCGACCTGTCGCGCGGCACGCCGGTGTTGCTGCGCCCGGGTGCGATCACGCGCGAGCAACTCGCGGAAGCGCTCGGCGAGATGCCGCGGTCGCGAGATGACGAAGCCCCGCGCGCCTCGGGCACGCTCGCCGCGCACTACGCACCGCGCACGCCGCTCGAACTCACGGGCGAGGGGGCCCTCGAGCTTCGCGTGCGGGAACTCGCGGCTGCCGGAAAACGCGTGGCCGTCCTCGCCCGCGGCCCAGGACGCGCATCGGCCGCCTCCCACTGGCAGAGCGCGCCGGAGAATTCGACCGCCTACGCGCACGATCTATACGCGCACTTGCGTTCGCTCGATACCAGCGGTGCCGATGTCATCCTCGTGGAAGCGCCGCCCCCGGATGTAGCATGGGAAGCGGTGAACGACCGATTGACGCGCGCGGCCCAGGGGTCGGGCGAATCGGACGAACCCTGAGGAGAAACGCGATGCGGCGATGGGACGAACTCGGGAAGGCCACGCAGGTGCTGGTGGCGCTTGTCCTCGCGCTCCTCGCGGTCGCGGTGCCGGAGATCGCGTTCCTCATGATGATGGGCGGCGTGGATCTCACGTGGCTCGTGTTGTTGAGCTTCGTGGCACCCCTGCTGGTCATGGTCCGCGAGAGCCTGCGGCAATTCGCGGCCGCGCTGCGCGCTTGCGTCTCGAGGAGCCTGCTCGCGCGTCCCGCGGTGTTCGCGATGAGCGCGGCCTTTGCGCTCCTCGCGTTCGTCCTCTCCGGGAACGCCTGGATCACCGTCCTGTATCTCGCCCCCGTGGGCCTGTCTTCCTGAAGGAGAACACATGAATCGCTTCGCAAGAGGGATCGCCGCGCTGGGAATCGCGCTCGGCGCCGCGGGCTGTGCCCCGATGATCACGCAAAGTCCCGGCGAAGGCCTCTCGCCGGTGAACGCCGTTTCCGAAGGCGGCGACAAGCACCTGATGCTCTTCGGCTACGACGTCGTGAACTACTTCACGGACAACGCGGAGAAGCCCGGCGATCCGTCGGTGAAGAGCGTCTACAAGGGCGTCACGTTCCGCTTCGCATCTGCCGAGCACAAGAAGCTCTTCGACGCCGCTCCGGAGAAGTACATCCCGCAGTTCGGCGGCTACTGCACCAACGGCATCGTCTACGGCATTCCGTGGGGCGGCAACGCGAACTCGTGGGTGATGATCGACGGCAAGCTCTACATCTTCGGCGGGCAGGGCGCGAAGGATGCGTTCCTGCTCCACCCGAAGGAGAACATGGCGCTCGCCAACAAGTACTGGGGCGAGGAGATGAACGGCAACAACGCGTTCTGGCAGCGCTCGAAGCGGATGGTCTTCCGCGTGCCGCACTGGAAGAGCGGCGAGGAGCTCGCGAAGGAAGTGGCCGCGGCGAAGGCCGCGGGGAAGCTCTAGGCCCCCGCCTTCGCGGGGGCGACGGCGAGGTCAGCGGACCAGCTTGCCCTCGCGGCCGATCATCGTGATCTCCACGAAGTCGCTGCCGTTGTGCTTCTCGGGCGAGAAGCTCAGCTTGAGGCCGCCCAGGTTCTTGCTGTCCATCTTCTCGAACGCGCCGATGAGGCTTTCGCGCGTCGGATTCTTGCCGGCCGCCTGCAGGCCTTCGACGAGCGCCTTCGCGTACATGTAGCCCTCGACCCCGGCGTGCGAGAAATCCTTCACGCCCTTGGGAACCACGAGGTCCTGGTACTCGCGCACGAGCTGGATGTTGCGGTCGGTGGGGAAGGGTGTCACCTGCGTCACGATCACGCCGCGCGACTTGTCGCCGATGGACTTGTAGAGCGCGTCGGCCGCGATGATCGACAGCGCGAAGATCTGCGAGCGGTGCCCGGTCTTCACGTACGCGTCGATCATCTTCGGCGCCGGACCGGAAAGCGTGAGCATCAGCACCGCGGCGGGCTTGGCCTTCGCGGTCGCCTGCGCGGCGGCGTCCATGTCGGAGCCGTCTTCCTTGTGCGACGAAATGTTGACCACTTCGAGGTTGTTCGCCTTCGCGGCTTCCTGCGCGCTCTTGAGCGCTTCCTTGCCGAAGCCGTTGTCGATGTACAGGATCGCCACGCGGGTCGTGTAGGTGTCCTTCAGGTGGCCCATCATCCGGCGGATCTCGTCGCCGTAGCCCGCCTTCAGGTTGATGAGCACGGGGTTCTTCTTGTTGTAGAAGCTGTCCGCGCCCGAGGTGGAGCCGATGAGCGGGATGCCCTTCTCCGTGAGCAGGGGCAGCGCCGCGCCGACGTTGCCGGTGCCCGAGATCGCCCACATCGCGAAGACGCCCTGCTTCTCGAAGGCCTTGATGTTTTCCTTCGTCTTGTCGGGCTTGTTGCCGCTGTCCAGGCGGGCGATCTTGATCTTGCGGCCGTTCACGCCGCCGGCGGCGTTGACCTTTTCGAAGTACGCGTCGGCCGCCTGGAGCAGGGGCTTCATGCGCACGGCGATGGCGCCGGTCAGGTCGACGTCCTGGCCGATCAGGATTTCGTTGGCGGTGACGCCGGGAGCGGCGGCATGAGCGGACAGCGCGATCGCCGCCGACAGGACCGCAAGGGCCCGCTGGAAAAACCTCATCGGTACTTCCTCCGTGTTTGGCGCGGGGCTTCTTTTTTGGGTCACGGCAGCACCCCGCCAGAGCCCCTACAGTCGGCTTTTACATACGCCACGTTTCACTTCCAAGCGTGATCGTAAGGGATGGGGCGGCCGCGTGCCTCACCGCCGCGTTAGTCGGACGTTACCCGGGCGAGGGGAAACGCCCGCGCGGGCTGCCTACCTTTCGGTGGCGAGCAGCTTCTTGAGGGCCGCGGCGTACTTCGCGTTGTCGAACTCCCGGCCGGCGGACATCATCTCCGACATCTCGTCGCGCACCACGGTGGCCACGAGCTGCTTGGCCTCGCCAGGCGAACGCCCCTTGGCCACGAGGGCATCGAGGGCCGCCTTCGTTTCGGGGGGATCCCCGCTTTCCAGGTGATCCTCGACGACCTGGATGTACGGGTTCTTGACGGTTCTTTCGGTATCCATTCGGGTCTCTCCCTGAAGCCAATTCCCGGACGCCTTGGATCATGATACGCGGAAGGCGATTTTCTGGACGCCGGAGGGGGCGCCCGCTGCGTCGAGCGTGCGTTCCTCGAAGGTGACGGCGCCATCGGACGCGATGGTGAGCACCGTGGAAGCGCGGGTCCCATAGTCCGTCCCCGTGATGAGCGCGGGCGCCAGCCGCCGCTCCCACGCGAGGCCCACGCCCGTGTCGGGCAGCTCGCCATCCGCCGCGACGCTGCGATCCGAGAGCACCGCGAAGAGCCGATTCGCGGGATTCGTATCGGCGATTGCAACTTCCATCCCGCGCCGTGCGCGCGTCACCTTCGGCCAGGGCTCGTCGAGGAGATGGTTCGAAAGTCCATGCACGCCCGGCGTCACGGTGCGTTGCGTCTTTTCGCGGCTGCCGAAATAGGCAAGCGCCTGCCGATCTCCCACGAGGAGATTGAAGCCGTTGAAGAGCGGCGCGCGTTCGGCGAGGTGATCGAGATATTCGCCGGGCGTCGCTTCGGAGAGCAGGAAGTCGGCGACGAGGCTGCCGCGCGAAAGGGCCGTGGAGCGCTTGTCCGACGGATCACGGAAATTCGTCACGGCCGCGAAGCGCCCACTTTTCGTGACGCCCATCCACGTGCCGCCCGCCTGGAGGTCGCGCCCCGCGAGGATTTCGGGATGGTCCTTCCACCATTGCGCCGCTTCGGTCGGCCGCTCGCGCCACTCGTCGCGATTGGCCGCGACGACGAGCAAGTAGCGGGGGTCAGCCTTCCAGGCGAGGGCGATGAGGCACATGGGGAAGTCAATGGGGTCAGACCCCAATTATCCCCAATTGGGGTCTGACCCCTTAATCGATACTCGCTTACTCGAGCTGGCCCCTAATCGAGCTCCCACTCCTTCTGGCGCGAAGCGAGCTCGAGCACGGCCAGCTCGATCAGCTCGCGCAGCGCCCGGTCGAGCGATTCGCGCTTGGAGTTCTGCGCGTTCACGTCGGGCGTGAGGCCGCCGGTGTTGATGCCGCGGCGGCTGGCGATCGTGTCCAGCAAGGAGCCCACGCCATTCACGCTCGAGCCGGATGAATCGAGTTTCTTGCGCACGTTGATGGCGTCCAGCACTTCACCCGTCTGCACGTTGAGCACGCGGATGTCCATGCCCAGCTCATCCTGCCCCGCCGACTGGCCGACCTGCATGCCGCCGATGGAGAAGCCGCTCGAGGACGACTTCACCTGCGTGGCGAGTTCCGTGATCGACGCCTCGAAGACGAATCCCGCGCCCTTCAACTGCTTCGTGGCGCCTTCGCCGCTCGTGACGCCGCTCGCGTTCATTTCGCGTTCGCGCCCCACGCCCTCGGCGAGGCGATTGCGCTCGACCACGCGGAACTGCCGGCTCTTGATGAGCGCGGTGGTGAACATCGCGGTCGTGCCACGCGCGTCGATCTCGCTCACGTTGGACTTCACTTCGTAGACCGTGACATAGGGCCGGGTCGCGGCCTTGCCCATGTCCTGCAGCTTCTGCGTGCCCTTCGAGCGGTCCACCTTCGCATCGGCGGCGTGCGCCGCGGGAGCCAGGGCCACGGCGACGAGGGAAACGAGGATCAGTGTCTTCATGGGGTTCTCCATTCGAGGTTCAGCGGCCGGACTTGGCCACGCAGCTGCGCACCTTGCCGCTGGCGATGAGGGAACGGCAGCGGTTCAGCGCCGCGTCGTTCGTGCACACGAGTTGCTGCGTCTCCACCGCGCTCTTCGGTTCGCAGTCCTTCACGAGCGAGGCGTTGCCGTTCGCGGCAAGGTTGTTTCCGATCGAACCCGCGCCCGTGGGGAAGGACGGCGGCGGTGCCGGCGGCGGAACGATCGCGGGTGGAACCTTGGGCGGAATCGAGGTCGGGGGTTTCACCGGCGTGGTGGGCGTGACAGGAGGCGCGTAGGCCACGACGGGCGGCTTCGGCGGTGCCACCGCCGGCGGGACGTTCGCCACGGTGGGCGGCACCGCCTGGAAGTTGCGCGTCACGGTCGCGGCGACGATGGTCTTCGCCTCGATCGGCTTCAGCAGGTTCAGCGTCTCCGCGTAGATCGTCGCCTTGGCGTTCTTCGTGTTGCCGCGCGCGTTGGCACTGTCGAGCACGTACTTCCAGACCTTGTCTTCCTCGGCCTGGATCTCCGCGCGCTGCCGGTGAACGCCGGTCGAGCAATCCTTGTCCGGCGGGCAGACGACCGAGAGCAGGCCCTTCACCTGCCCGTCGAACTTCGCGTCGATCGCCACGCGCCGTGCGGAGACGTCGTGCAGCACGCCGAGGTTCAGGTTGCACTGGAGCCCGGACTCCAACTGAGCGCCCTCGGTGCCGCCGGTCCTCTTGCAATTCGCGAGATAGGAGACCACGTCGGCCTTGCAGTGCTCGTCCTTGCAACCGGCCTGCGCCTCGGCGAGTCCCTTGGCCGCGTCGGCCTTGTCCTTCGCTTCCTTGGCGGCCTTGTCCTTGGCTTCCTTGTCCTTGTTGAGGGCGTCCTGCTTCATGCCCTTCGCATCGGCTTCCTTCTCCTCCTTCACGACCGTGGACACCCACGCCGGATACGCCTTGTCGGCGAGCGGCGCGAATTCCGCGAAGAGCTGGTCGATGGCCTGCTTGCGAATGTCCGCCGCCTTGCGCCCGCCGGGATTGTTGGCCGCGGCCGCCATGCGGTTCTGGAAGCGATCCGGGCTGTTCTGGTTGACCGTGTAGGTCCAGTTCGGGAACTTGAACTCGTAGTGCTTGACGGTGTAGCCCAGGTACAGGCCCGCGGTCGTCATGCAGGCCAGCTGGAAGTTTTCGCGCGCCCGCTTGTCGACGGTGTATCCGGGCTCCGTCTTGAATCGGGTGCCGCAGTACTTGCCATAGGGGCCCGTGTCGCTGTTGAGCAGGAACCGGCCGGCACTCTGGGTCTCGGACCCGAACGTGCGCAGGTCCGTCATCTGCCGCGTCTCTTCCATCTGCGGCTGCTTCTGCGCGTACTCCGCCACGTACTGGTCGCGCAGCGCGTAGCAGGTCTTCGAAGCGTTCGCTTCCGACATCGTGTGCTTGTCGAAGTAGTGCTCGCACTGCGGCACGGGCTCGACCGTCTCGAGGTACGGACGCAGGTTCTGCGGCTGCGTGCGGAACGTGGCGTAGTCCGCCATCAGGCGCGGGCGGAAGTAGAGTGCGTAGTACTTCTGCGGATCCATGTGCTTCGTCTGGCCCGAGAGCGCATCGCCGGCCGCGCTCGCGGCGGACTCGATCGCTTTCGCGCCGCCTTCGATCGCGTTGCCGAGCACGTCCGCGCACTTGCTGCCCGCGGCGAGGGTGGCCTTGTAGATTTCCTTCACCGTGTCGGGATTGAGGCCCGCGTTGGAGAGCCCGCAGCCGCAG
This sequence comes from Betaproteobacteria bacterium GR16-43, assembly GCA_001953215.1. GTDB lineage: Bacteria > Pseudomonadota > Gammaproteobacteria > Burkholderiales > Usitatibacteraceae > Usitatibacter. Next base: position 845,047 of record CP019169.1, on the reverse strand, counting down.
CTGAACGACGCGAACGCGATCGACGAACCCGGGATGGCCTGCACCGCCTGGCCGATCGCCTCGTTCGAGGCTCCGCTCGCGATCTGCTTGTTGACGCTCGCCGGCAGGATGCCCAGCTTGTCGAGGATGCTCGCGACGGGCTTCGCCGCGGTGGTGTAGAGCGCGCCTTCGCAGCCCGGGTTCTTCTTCGGCAGGACGCCGGTGGCGGTGAGGCCGAGCGTGCCGACCATCACGCCGGTGGGCACGGGCGCCGGTGACGTCACCAGCGCCACGCACTGCGGCTTGGTCACGACGAACTCCACGGCACCCGGACCGACTTCCGCGGTGACGAGCGCCAGCTTCGCGTTGGCCTTCACGCACTGGTAGGCGTCGCTGAAGACGTCGGCGCGCGCGCCCATCGTGGCGAAAGCCGCGAGCGAGAACGCCAGGACGCGAAGCGGCGCTTTCATCAGCAATCCCCGGTGCGCTTGGCGCTGACGGTCGTGCGCTGCTCCATCTTCATGGGCTCGGTGACGATCGCGCGCATGTCGATGGTGAAGGCGTCGGCGCCGATGGTGCCGGTCGCGTCGCCCGTCATCACCGGGTCCTTGCACGCCATGCGGAAGGAGATGCGGTCGCCGTCGCGCTTCATGTCCGAGTAGGTGCAGCCCTTCTGTTCCTTGTTCACGTAGGCCTTGCCCTCGTCGATGTCCTTCTTCGTGACGCACTGCGAGAAGTTGATGGCGGGCATGCCCATGCCCATCACGTTCACCTTCACCGAGTAGTCGTACTTGCCGGGCCGGCTCGGGTCGGCGTGGGCGGCGGTGGCGAGGCAAAGGGCGGCAACGGCGAGGGCGAGGCGGGTCGGACGCATGCGGGTTCTCCAAGGAAAAAAAAGGGGGCGTTCAGGGATACAGACGCGGCGCCGCGGCAAAACGCGACATCGCCTATTCGCGGGCCCAGCGGCCGTCCTCGACCAGCAAGGTGCAGGTGGCGCGTCCGGCGTCGGGCGCGTCGCTGAAGGTGGCGCGGTTGGCCGCGGCGTCGCGCCAGGTCCAGAGGGTCTTCCGGCCCGGCAGTACGTGCGCGGCCGGCTTGCCCCACTTCGCGGTGCCGGCCTTCACGAGGCGCTGGACGCCCGCGGTGTCGCAGCGAAGCTCGGCCGTGCCCTGGGCGAGCACCATCTCGCCGCGGCGGGTCTTGCGCCACAACGCGACGCCGGGGACTTTCATGCCTTCGATTTCGATCGCGCCGGAGCAAGTCGAGGAGGTGGCGTGCGCATGGCAAGTCATGCCGGTGGCGCGGGCGAAGGCTTCGTACGGGAGGCGGTCGAACGCGAAGCCGCCGAAGTCGATGGACGCGGCGAGGGCGGACGGCGCGATGAAGAACAACAGGAACGATGCAACGCGAACCAAGGCCACTCCCGTTTGGGTCTACACGGAAGCAGACGCGGACGCGTCGCGTTTTACGACATCAGAGCGTGAACCAGAGCGGCGCGAGCGGGAGCGTAGCCGGACGATGGATGGCCTTCTCCAGCGCCGCGAGCGCGGCCGCTTTCTTCGCCGGATCGCCGCTCGCGATGGCGTCGACGTAGTCGAGCACGGCGAAGTAAGGGTGGGTGGCCGGGATGCGGGCGGCGGCGAGCTTGCGGGCCGCGGCGCTTTCCTCGCGCGCGCGGTCCGGTTGGCCGGACAGCGCGAGGAGATAGGCGAAGATTCCCCTCAGGGCATGGCTGCCCGCGGTGCGCGCCCCGGTGGGCGTGGCGAAGTCGGCCGAGAGCTGCGTCGCCGCGCCGGTCGCGTCGGTGGCGCTGCGAACCGTGGCGCGAAGGGCGGAAAGCATGAGCCACTCGTCGCCGCTCTCGAGCTTGAGCGCGGTGACGAGCGCCATCGAGCGATCGAGGAGTGCCGTCGCTTTGGGCAGGTCGCCCGCATCGATCGCGACGTTTGCCAGGCCCACCAGCGCGCGCAGGACGGAGCGCTGCGGCGGGACATCCTTCTCGGGCAGCGCCGCGATCGCGCGATCGAAATAACCCTTCGCCGCGGCTGCGTCATTGGCCGCGCGCGCGCAGATGGCCGCCTTGGAGAGAACGTCGATGGTGAGCGCATGCTCCGGTCCGGAGGTGCGCGAGCGGATCTCCACCAGCCGGGCGTTCTGCGCCTGGCAATCGCGATACTCGCCGCGCTGGCGTTGGAACTCCGCCAGGTACCAGCGGTGAACCAGGGTCTGGTTGGCCTCGGGGCCGAGGACCTTCTCGAGATCTTCCGTGAGCGGTCCGAGGCGCGTCGCGGCGCCCACGAGATCGCCGCTGCGGTAGATGCTGATCGCGAGGTTGCCGCGAATGGTGAGCGCCGAGACGACCTTGCCCGGCGGCGGCACCAGCAGGAGCGGCTCCAGCGGGCGCAGCACGCCGGGCACCTCGCGCCAGCGCCCGATCACGCTGAGCCCGGTGGCGCGGCCATTCTGCGCTTCGACGTAGAGCCAGTGCGTGTCGCCCAGCCTCGAGCGCACGTCCTCCGCCAGCTTCTCGGCGATCGCGAGGCACGCTTCGTTCGGCTCCACCTTGCATTGCGCGAACGTGAGGTTGACCTTGCCGATCGCGACCGGCTCGGACACCGGCCCGTCGGCCGCTTCGACGATCGGAAGCGCCTCGCGGTAGTGCGCGACGGCGTCCACGAATTTCTCCGCATCGGACTCGGCGAGTGCCAGCGACAGCAGGATGCGCGCGCGCGACAGCGAGCTCTTGCCGGATTTCGCTTCCTCCGCTTCCGCCGCGGCGAGGAGCAGCGGCAGGGCCTTGTCCGGACGCTGGAGCGACGTGTACGTCGTGCCGAGCGTGCGCTGCAACTCCGCGCGCGTGTCGGGTTGCGTGGCGAAGCGCTTGTCGAGCTCCGTCGTGGCGGCATCGACCACGTCACGGGCCGTGAGCTTCTCGCCCTTGGCCTTCTCCGGATCGGCGGCCTGGAAGATGTCGACGAGGAATGCGCTGACCGCCTTCGCCTTGCCCGCTTCGCTCTCGGCCTGCGCCTTGTCGCGCCGGGAGGCCGACTCGGCCGCGAGCGCCTTGGCTTCGCCGCGTTTCGCGTTCTCGCTCTCGGTGGTGGCAATCGCGGCTTGCTGCTGCGCATTCGCCGCCTCGCGCTCGGCGCGCGACGACTCGCTCTCCGCTCGAGCGAGCGCCACCTTGGCGCGCAGCGCCTGCTGTTGGGCATCGGCGAGCGCGGCGACGGCCACGCGTTCCTGCCCGCGTGCCTGCTCGGCGAGCCAGATCGCGACGACGAGACCGACGCCCACCGCAACCAGCGCTGCGGCAGTGGCCGCCGAGAGCGCGCGATTGCGCCGCGACCAGAGCAGCAGGCGTTGGAGCGCGGTGGGTGTGGTTGCGGACACGGGCCGCGCGTCGAGCCAGCGCGCGAGGTCGTCGGCGAACGCAGCCATGGTCGGATAGCGGCGCTCCGGCTCGCGCGCCAACGCCCGCGCGACCACGGCGACGAGGCTGGCATCGAATCGCTTCGCGTCCAGCGACCGGGCTTCGTCGTGGACGATCGCGTATTCCATCGCCCGGCGCGTGCCGTCCTTCGCCTCGTGCGGGCGCGAGCCGGCGAGCAATTCGTAGAGCACGACGCCGAGGGAGTAGACGTCGGCACGGACATCGGTGGGAAGGCCCGCGACCTGCTCGGGCGCGCTGTACTCGAGCGTGAGGGCGCGGCCGGTCGCGCGCGTGAGCCCGTCGCCGGCCTGGCCCTCGTCGTCGAGCAGCGCGGCGATGCCGAAGTCGAGGACCTTCGGCATGCCCGCTTCGGTGACGAGGATGTTGTGGGGCTTGAGATCCCGATGCACGACCAGGCGCCCATGCGCGTGCGCCACCGCTTCGGCGACCTTCCGCACCAGCGCCACCCGCGCGCGCGTGGAGAGTTTTCGCTGCGCGGCGTGATCGAGCAGCGTGCGTCCCTCGACGTACTCCAGCACGATGAACGGATGGGTGTCGGCGAGCCCCGCGTCGAGCAGGCGCGCGATGTTCGGGTGGTCCAGGCGCGCGAGCACTTCGCGTTCGCGCGCGAAGCGGCGGGCCAGCACGTTTCGATCGACGTCGGCGCGCAACAGCTTGATCGCGGCCGCACCCTGGTAGAGGCCGTCGGCGCGCTCGGCCTTCCACACTTCGCCCATGCCGCCCTCGCCCAGCTTGTGGGTGAGCGACCAGGCGCCGAAGCGGTCCCGCGCGTGCGCGGCGGGAGTGGCGTCGCGATCGACGGCGGCCGCGAGGAGGTGAACGAAACGGTCGGCGCTCACGCCACCCAGGCCGCCGGCTTCGGGTTGCGACTGCAGGGCGAGGGCGCGGCGAACGGCCTTCGCGTCCTCGGCGGGCAGCGCGGCGAGCCAGCCGTCGAGCGTGGCGGGGTCGCGCTCGAGCGCCTCGGAGATCAGCGCGGAACGGCGGCGAAGCTGTGCATCATCCATGCGTCGAACCGAGCATCTCCTCGAGCAGCGCGCGGGCCCGGGCCCAGTCGCGGTCGATGGTGCGCGTGGTGACGCCGCGCATCGCGGCAATCTCCTCGATGCGAAAGCCGGCGAAATACCGCAGCTCCACGAGCGCGTAGAGCGGCGGGTCGATGCGTTCGAGCCGGGCGAGTGCCGCGTCGAGGGCGGCCCATTCGTCGGGCGTTTCGGGCAGCGCCACGTCGTCGGCGCCGGAGAGCGTGACGTGCACCGCGCCGCCGCCTCGCTTCTCCGCGTCGCGGGCGCGCAGCCAGTCGAGCACGACCGAGCGCAACACCTTGCCGGTGTAGGCGAAGAACTGCTCGCGGGTGGCGCCTTCGATCCCTTCGCGTTCGGCGATGCGCAGGAACCCCTCGTTCACGAGCGCGGTCGTTCCGAGGTTGGGAATGCCTCCCACCTCGAACAGGCGCGAGCGCGCCAGGCGCTTGATCTCGGGATACAGGACGGCGTAGAGCCGTGCGGCGGCATCCGGCTCCCCCGATCGTATCGAGGAGAGCAACTGCGTCACGGACTCCATGACCCGAGTATACGGGCCGCGCGCGACGCGACGCGTGAACTACGTCACTCCTACATGCGCGCCGGGAGCCAGGTCACGAGCCCCGGGAAGAAATAGAGCAGCGCCACCGCGACGACCATCAGGAAGAAGAGCGGCAACGAAACCCGCGCGATCCACGGGATCTCGCGCTTGGTCATCCCCTGCAGCACGAAGAGGTTGAATCCCACCGGCGGCGTGATCTGCGCCATCTCGACCACGAGCACGATGAAGATGCCGAACCAGAGGAGGTCGATGCCTGCTTTCTGGATCGTGGGGAGGATCACGCCCATCGTGAGCACGACCATCGAAATGCCGTCGAGGAAGCAGCCAAGCACGATGTAGAAGATCATCAGCGCGAACAGGAGCCCGAGCTGCGACAGGCCCAGCCCGGAGATGAATTCCGCGAGGTGGCGCGGCAGGCCGATGAACCCCATCGACAGCGTGAGGAATGCGGCGCCTGCGAGGATCAGCGCGATCATGCAGTACAGGCGCGTGGCGCCCATCAGGCTCTCGACGAAGACCTTGCGGTTCATCGAGCCCTGCGCGGCCGAGACGACGAGCGCGCCGACCACGCCAAGCGCCGCGGCTTCGGTCGCCGTCGCGATGCCGACGTAGATCGAGCCCAGCACCGTGACGATGAGCCCCACCACCGGGATCAGGTGGCGCGATTCGTAGACTTTCTGCTGGAACGTGAGCGGCGCGTCCGGCGGCGGGATGCGCCCCGGGTTCGCGAGCGACCACACCACCGTGTAGCCCATGAAGAGTCCGGCCAGCAGCAGGCCCGGGATCACGCCCGCGATGAAGAGCTTGGTGATCGAGACCTCGGCCGTGACGCCATAGACGATCATGATGATCGACGGCGGGATCAGCAGCCCGAGTGTCCCGGCGCCCGCGAGCGTGCCGACGGTCATGTCCTCCGGGTAGCCCCGTTTCTTCAGCTCCGGGAGCGTCATCTTGCCGATCGTCGCGCAGGTGGCCGCCGAGGAGCCCGACACCGCGGCGAAGATCGTGCAGCCGATGATGTTGGTGTGCAGCAAGCGGCCGGGCAGCTTCTGCAGCCACGGCGCGAGGCCCTTGAACATGTCCTCCGAGAGCCGCGTGCGGAAGAGGATCTCGCCCATCCAGACGAAGAGCGGCAGGGCGGTGAGCGTCCACGAGGAGAGCGAACCCCACACCGTCACCGCCATGGCATCGCCCACGGGGCGGGAGGTGAAGAGTTCCATGCCGATCCAGGCCACGCCGAGGAGGGCGAGGCCGATCCAGAGCCCCCCGCCCAGCAGCACGAAGAGGAACGCGATCAGCAGCAGCGTGATGGTGATGTCGCCCATGGCTACTCGATCAGTTTCAGTTCGTCGGCCGCGGCCTTCGAGCGCTCGTGCGCGCGGCCCCGGACGTGCAGGATGAAATCGTCCAGCATCGCGACGGCGAGCACGACCGCGCCCACGGCCATTGCAACCTGCGGGATCCACAGCGGCGTCGCGTCGTTGCCCTGCGAGATGTCGTTGAACGTGTACGACTGGTAGACGAGCCGCACGCTGTAGACGGCCAGCGCTCCGCAGAAGAAGAGGCCCACGCCGTGCGAGAGGAGCTCGAGCGCATGCCGCGCCTTCGGCCCGGAACGCTCGAGGAACAGGTTCACGCGGATGTGCTCGCCGCGGCGCAGCGTGTGCGCGAGCGCGAGGAAGCTCGCGGCTGCCATGCAGTAGCCGGCGTACGCGTCGGAGCCGCGCAGGTTGAAGCCGAACTCGCGCCCGAGCACGCTCGCGAGGACCATCAGGAGCACGCCCACCATGAAAAACGCCGCGGCCCAGGCCGCGGCGTCGTAGAGCGTGTCGAGCGCCTTCCTCACTTCCGGAATGCGTCGACCACGGCCTTGCCGTCCGCCCCGGCGGCCTTCAGCCATTCCTCGGTGATCGTGGCGCCGATCTTCTCGAAGTCGGCCTTCAGCTGCGGCGACGGCGGCGCGACGTTCATGCCGTTCTTCTTCAGCTCGGCGTTGTAGAAGCCCGTCTTCTCCTCGGAAATCTTCCAGCCGCGCGCCTCGGCCTCGGCCGCGGACTTCACGATCGCGTCCTGGCTTGCCTTGTCCAGCGCGTCGAAGGCTTTCTGGTTCACGAACACCACGTTCTTCGGCAGCCAGGCCTGCGTGTCGTAGTAGTTCTTCACGACCTCCCAGGCCTTCGTGTCGTATCCGGTGGCGCCCGAGGTGATGTTGGCGTTGACCGCGCCGGTGGCCATGGCCTGCGCGAGCTCCGCGGCCTGGATGGTGACGGGCTGCGCGCCGGCGAGCTCGGCGATGCGCGACGTGTTCGGGTTGTACGAGCGCATCTTGAGGCCCTTCATGTCCGCGACCGAGGCGATCGGTTTCGTGGAGTAGATGCCCTGCGGCGGCCACGGCACTGCGTAGAGGACCTTCATGCCCTGCTTCGCGAAGCGCTCCTCGATCGCCTTCCTCGAAGCGCCCCAGAGCTTCTTCGCGTCGGGGTAGCTCGTGGCGAGGAACGGGACGGAATCGACGCCGAACATCGGATCCTCGTTCGAATAGCCCGACAGGAGGATCTCGCCGATCTGGGCCTGCCCGCCCTGCACGGCACGCTTGATCTCGTTGGCCTTGAAGAGCGAGGCGTTGGCGTGCACGGTGATCTTCACCTTGCCGCCCGTGGCCTTGTCGACATCGGCCGCGAACTGGTTCACGTTCTCGGTGTGGAAGTTGGTGGCGGCGTACGGCGTGGGCATGTCCCACTTGGTCTGGGCGAGGGCGGGGAATGTGGCGGCGAACGCGAGGGCGGCGGCGAGGGCGTGCAGGCGCTTCATGGAAGGTCTCCTGGGTGATTCCCCGCTTTCTAGCATCGGGGGATTGCATATGTCAACAAATTGCTGATATTTTGTCGGCAAAATGAAATCAAAACCTCTTGTCCCGCCCCGGATCGTCTCCTCCGCCCACCTCGCCGTCGGGCGCGGGGCCGAGGTCTCGGAGTTCGAATACGGCATGATCATGTGCGGCCACGCTTTCCATCGCTGGATCGTGCGCTGCATGACCGCCGCGGGGATGAAGGACCTCACCCCCATGGACGTCCTGGTGCTGCACCACGTGAACCACCGGGCGCGCAACAAGAAGCTTGCCGACATCTGCTTCGTGCTGAACGTCGAGGATACCCACGTCGTGAGCTACTCGCTGAAGAAGCTCTCCGCCGCCGGCCTCGTGAAGAGCGAGAAGAACGGCAAGGAGGTGCTGTTCTCGACGACGGCGAAGGGGCAGGCGCTGATCGACAAGTATCGCGAGGTGCGGGAGGCTTGCCTGGTGGCGAGCTTGAATCCCGACGGCTCCGACAACGAGAAGCTGGCCGACGTCGCCGCGTTCCTTCGCTTCATGTCGGGGCTGTACGACCAGGCCGCCCGCGCAGCGTCGTCCCTTTGAATAATTGGGGTCAGACTCCCATTAAGTTAATTTTTGCCTCCGTGCCCAAACATGTCCTTGCGGCCGCTCACAAGCTAGCTGGAACGATTGCAGGGATGTGACGAGCACGAGTTCGCGCTGGGCGTTTCAATGTCAGGGCGGCGATTCGCTCCAGGTCAAGAATTTGCGTGGAGATCGAATCATCCCCAGCCGGTCGCTCAAGGCGCTCCAGGGCATTCCTGGTGGCGCCGCGAGCCGTAAACGCAATCGCAGTCTGAATTAGGTGAATGGGAGTCTGACCCCAATTATGAAGTGGCAATTCTGGATCGATCGCGGCGGTACCTTCACCGATGTCGTCGGCCGCAGGCTCGATGGCATGCTGGTGACGCACAAGCTGCTTTCGGAGAATCCCGAGCAGTATCGCGACGCCGCGGTCGCCGCGATCCGCCATCTCCTCGACGTGAAGCCGGGCGAGCCGATCCCGGTCGAGCAGATCGAAGCGGTGAAGATGGGCACGACGGTCGCCACGAATGCGCTGCTCGAGCGCAAGGGCGAGCCCACGGTGCTGCTCATCACGCAGGGTTTCCGCGACCAGCTGCGCATCGCCTACCAGAACCGCCCGCGCATCTTCGATCGCCACATCAAGCTTCCGGAGCTGCTCTACAAGAAGGTGATCGAGATCCCCGAGCGCATGGGCGCGCACGGCGACCTGATCCGCGAGCTGGACGAAGGCGAGGCGTGGCGCCTGATCAAGGCCGCGCACGACGAGGGCTTCCGCTCCGCCGCGATCGTCTTCCTGCACGGCTACCGCTATCCGAAGCACGAGGCCCGCGTGGCCGAGCTCGCGTGGGAAGCGGGGTTCCGGCAAGTCTCGGTGTCGCACCAGGTGAGCCCGCTCATGAAGATCGTCTCGCGCGGGGATACGACGGTGGTCGACGCCTATCTCTCGCCGATCCTGCGCCGCTACGTGGACCAGGTCTCGGGTGACCTGCCCGGGGCGCGCGTGATGTTCATGCAGTCGAACGGCGGCCTCACCGACGCGCAGCGCTTCCAGGGCAAGGACTCGATCCTCTCCGGGCCGGCGGGCGGCATCGTGGGCATGGTGAAGACTTCCGAGCTCGCGGGCTTCGGGAAGATCATCGGCTTCGACATGGGCGGGACTTCGACGGACGTCTCGCACTACGCGGGCACGCTCGAGCGCGAGTTCGAGACACAGGTGGCGGGTGTGCGAATGCGAGCCCCGATGATGGCGATCCACACCATCGCAGCCGGCGGCGGATCGATCCTGCACTTCGACGGCCAGCGCCAGCGGGTCGGCCCCGATTCCGCGGGCGCCAATCCGGGCCCGGCGTGCTATCGGCGCGGCGGCCCGCTCGCCGTCACCGACTGCAACGTGATGCTGGGGAAGATCCAGCCCGCGTTCTTTCCGAAGGTCTTCGGCGCGAAGGCGAACGAAGCCCTCGACGCCGAGGTGGTGCGCGCGAAGTTCACCGCGCTCGCCGCGCAGATCGAGAAGACCACGGGCGATGCGCAGTCGCCCGAGAAACTCGCCGAGGGCTTCATCGCGATCGCCGTGGCCAACATGGCGAACGCGATCAAGTTCATCTCGGTGCAGCGCGGCCACGACGTGACCGAGTACACGCTCGCCTGCTTCGGCGGCGCGGGCGGCCAGCATGCCTGCCTTGTCGCGGATGAGCTCGGCATGAAGCGCGTCTACATCCATCCGCTGGCAGGCGTGCTCTCGGCCTACGGCATGGGCCTGGCCCAGGTGAGGGCGCTGCGCGAAGAGGCGATGGAGCAGAAGCTCGAGGACGCGGCCCTCACGGGCGTGGAATTCCTCGCCGCCAAGCTCGCGATGCAATGCACCGAGGAGCTCGCGAACCAGGGCGCGACCGTGGGCGAGATCCACAAGCGCGTGCACCTCAAGTACGACGGCACCGACACCGCGCTCGCCGTGCCGATGTCCGCACCCGCCGCGATGCGCGCCGAATTCGAGAAGCAATACGGGGCGCGCTTCAGCTTCCTCATGCCCGACCGCATCCTCGTGATCGAGGCGGTCTCGGTCGAGGCCGTGGGGATTTCCGATGCGCCGGAGGAGAAGCCGGTGGCCGGCCTCCCTGCTCGCCCGACCGCGCTGCCGGTGGCCCGGGTGCCGATGACCACGGGCGGAGCCTCGCACGACACGCCGGTGTTCGACCGCGACGCGCTCGCCCTCGGGCAGAAGATCGCCGGGCCCGCGATCATCGCCGAACGCAACGCCACCACCGTCGTCGAGCCCGGGTGGGAAGCGCGCGTGACGCCGCTGGACCACATGGTCCTCGAGCGCGTCGTGCCGAGGAAAGCGACCTACGCCGCCGGCACGAAGGCCGATCCGGTGATGCTGGAGGTGTTCAACAACCTCTTCATGTCCATCGCCGAGCAGATGGGCGTGCGCCTGGCGCAGACCGCGTACTCGGTGAACATCAAGGAGCGCCTCGATTTCTCCTGCGCGCTCTTCGACGCCGAGGGCAACCTCATCGCCAACGCGCCGCACATGCCGGTGCACCTGGGTTCGATGGGCGAATCGATCAAGACGGTGATCCGCAAGAACGCGGGCGCCATGAAGCCCGGCGACGTCTACGTGCTGAACGACCCGTACAACGGCGGGACGCATCTTCCGGACGTGACCGTGATCACGCCCGTGTTCGACGACCAGGGGAGCTCGATCCTGTTCTACGTGGGGTCGAGGGGCCACCATGCCGACATCGGCGGCATCACGCCGGGCTCGATGCCGCCGTTCTCGCACACGGTGGAGGAGGAAGGCGTGCTCCTCGACAACGTGAAGCTGGTCGAGAACGGCCGCATGCTCGAGAAGGAAATGCGCGCGCTGCTGCGCGGAGCCACGTTCCCTGCCCGCAATCCCGACCAGAACATCGCGGACCTGCGTGCGCAGATCGCCGCCAACGAGAAGGGCGTGCGCGAGCTGCATCGCATGGTCCAGCACTTCGGCCTCGATGTCGTGCAGGCCTACATGAAGCACGTGCAGGACAACGCGGAAGAGAGTGTGCGCCGCGTGATCGGCGTGCTGAAGGACGGATCCTTCGAGTACGAGATGGACACCGGCGCGGTGATCCGCGTGAAGATCTCCATCGGCCCCGACCGCCGCAGCGCCACGATCGACTTCACCGGCACCAGCGACCAGCTCGCGAGCAACTTCAACGCGCCCGCGGCCGTGGTCTACGCGGCGGTGCTCTACGTCTTCCGCACGCTGGTGGACGACGAGATCCCGCTGAACGCCGGGTGCCTCAAGCCGCTGAAGGTCATCATCCCCGAGGGATCGATGCTGAATCCGCGCCCGCCGGCGGCCACCGTCGCCGGCAACGTGGAGACCTCGCAGTGCATCACCGACACGCTCTACGGTGCGCTGGGTGCGATGGGCGCCTCCTGCGGCACGATGAGCAACTTCACCTTCGGCAACGCCCGCTACCAATACTACGAGACGATCTCGGGCGGCACCGGAGCCGGTCCCGGTTTCAACGGCACCGATACGGTCCAGACGCACATGACGAATTCGCGCCTCACCGACCCTGAGGTCCTGGAGTGGCGCTTCCCGGTGCGCATCGACGAGCACACGATCCGGCACGACAGCGGCGGCGCCGGGAGGTGGCACGGCGGCAATGGGGCCATCCGGCGCGTGCGCTTCCTCGAACCGATGACCGCCGCCATCCTCGCGGGCCATCGGCGCATCCCGCCCTACGGAATGGCGGGCGGCTCCCCGGCCAAAGTCGGGGCCAATTGGGTCGAACGCGCCAACGGTTCGCGCACCGACCTCTCGTTCGCGGATGAAACCGAGATGGGCGTCGACGACGTTTTCGTGATCCAGACCCCGGGCGGCGGGGGATACGGATCGCGATGACCCCACGCACAAGACAAGTGCAGGCTGCGCCACACTGGGTTAGCGCCGCGCTCTTTTGGTGCCGGCTTTGGCGTCGCCAGCGTTCCTGACCGCACGCTTGCACCGTGGCATGTGTCTTGCGTTCCGACACATCACGCCCTCGTCGGCGCCAATGACACCATGGGAGCCCTCAATGCCTGCGCGTCTTCCGCTCACCACCCGCGTCTCGCTCGTCGTCAGCGCGGCGGCCCTCACCCTCTCTCTGGCCGTGCCCGCACTCGCGCAAGAGAAGGTATTGCGCATCGCCATGACGGCCGCCGACATCCCGCGCACGCTGGGGCAGCCCGACCAGGGCTTCGAGGGCAACCGCTTCACCGGCATTCCGATGTACGACGCGCTTACGCAATGGGACCTCTCCAAGGCCGACGCGCCGAGCGTCCTGATCCCGGGCCTCGCCACTTCGTGGGCCGTGGACGCGAAGGACAAGACCAAGTGGACCTTCAAGCTGCGCCCCGGCGTGAAGTTCCACGACGGTTCGGCCTTCAACGCCGACGCCGTCGTCTGGAACGTCCAGAAGGTGCTCGACAAGGAAGCCGTCCAGTTCGACCCGAGCCAGGTCGGCGTCACGGCATCGCGCATGCCGACGCTGCGCACCGCCCGCAAGATCGACGACCTGACGGTGGAGCTCACCACCTCGGAGCCCGATTCGTTCCTGCCCATCAACCTCTCCAACCTCTTCATGGCTTCGCCGGCGCATTGGCAGAAGAAGTTCGACGCCGCCGCGAGTGCCACGCCGGCCGACAAGTCGAAGGCCGCATGGACCGCCTTCGCCGCCGACGCCTCGGGCACCGGGCCTTTCAAGATGACGCGTTTCGTGGCGCGCGAGCGCCTCGAGGTCGCGGCCAACAAAGCCTATTGGGATCCGAAGCGCGTGCCGAAGATCGACAAGGTCGTCATGCTGCCGATGCCCGAAGCCAGCGCGCGCACCGCCGCGCTGCTCTCCGGCCAGGTGGACTGGATCGAGGCGCCGTCGCCCGACGCGATGGCCGAGATCAAGAGCCGCGGCAACGTCATCTACAGCAACCCGCAGCCGCACGTGTGGCCGTGGCAGCTCTCCTTCGCCGAGGGCTCGCCGTGGCTCAACAAGGATGTGCGCTACGCGGCCAACCTCTGCGTCGATCGCGAGAGCCTCTCGAAGCTGCTGGGCGGCATGATGGGCATCCCGAAAGGCACCGTGCCTCCGGGACATCCGTGGTGGGGCAACCCGAAGTTCGACATCAAGTACGACCCGAAGGCCGCGCAGGCGCTGATGGGCAAGGCCGGCTTCTCCGCCGCCAAGCCGCTCAAGGTGAAGGTGCAGATCTCCGCCTCGGGCTCGGGCCAGATGCAGCCGCTGCCGATGAACGAGTTCGTGCAGCAGTCGCTCAAGGCCTGCTACTTCGACGTCGAGTTCGACGTGATCGAGTGGAACACGCTGTTCACCAACTGGCGCAAGGGCGCGAAGGATCCTTCGGCCAATGGAGCGAACGCCACCAACGTGAGCTTCGCGGCGATGGATCCGTTCTTCGCCATGGTGCGATTCGTCTCCACGAAAACCTTCCCGCCGGTCTCCAACAACTGGGGCTACTACGGCAACGAGACCGTGGACAAGCTCATCGCCGATGCGCGCACCAGCTTCGACGACAAGCAGCGTGACGCCGCGCTCGCGAAGCTGCACGCGTACATCGTCGAAGACGCGCCGTTCGTCTGGATCGCGCACGACGTGGGCCCGCGCGCGATGAGCGCCAAGGTGAAGAACGTGGTGCAGCCGAAGAGCTGGTTCATCGACATCGCGACGATGACGATGCAGTAGCCGCATGTTCGCGAGCCTCGCCCGCCGGATCGTCTATACGCTGCCGATCATGGCGGGCGTGGCGCTCGTCTGCTTCCTCCTCGTGCACCTGGCCCCCGGCGATCCGCTGGTGTCGGTGCTGCCGCCGGATGCGTCGGAGGACCTGCGCCAGCAGCTCATCAAGCTCTACGGCTTCGATCGCTCGCTGCCCGAGCAATTCCTCTCCTGGGTGTGGCGCGCGCTGCACGGCGACCTCGGCACTTCCATCGCGAGCGGCCGTCCGGTCGCGGCCGAAGTCTACAAAGCCGTCGGCAACACCCTCATGCTGGCGGCGGTGGCGACGCTGATCGGCTTCTTCTTCGGTTCCCTGTTCGGTTTCGTCGCCGGCTATTTCAGCGGCTCCTGGGTCGACCGCGTGGCCTCGCTGCTGTCGATCGTCGGCGTGAGCGTGCCGCACTACTGGCTGGGCATGGTCCTCGTGATCATCTTCGCGGCGCAGCTGAACTGGCTGCCCGCCACGGGCGCGGGCCCCGGCGGCTCCACCGACTGGCATTGGAACTGGGAACACGTCCAATACCTGATCCTGCCGGCGGTGGCCAAGAGCGTGGTGCCGATGGGAATCATCGCCCGCACCGTTCGCGCGCTGGTGGCGGAGATGCTCGCGCAGGAGTTCGTCGTCGGCTTGCGGGCCAAGGGTCTCACCGACTACGGCGTGTTCCGCCACATCGTGAAGAACGTGGCGCCCACGGCGCTGGCGGTGATGGGCCTGCAGCTGGGCTACCTGCTGGGCGGCTCGATCCTGATCGAGACCGTGTTCGCGTTTCCGGGCACGGGCTTCCTCCTCAACAGCGCCATCTTCCAACGCGACCTGCCGCTGCTGCAGGGCACGATCCTGGTGCTGGCGATGTTCTTCGTGCTGCTGAACCTGGTGGTGGACCTCGTGCAGGGCACGCTGGATCCGCGCATCTCCCGGGCCTGAAGATGGCCATCCTCGCCGGCGCCCCGCCCGCCATCGTCCCGGTCGTCTTCGAGCGCAGCCCCGGCTACTGGGCCACGGTGTGGCGCAAGCTCCGCCGCGACAAGGTGGCGATGGCCGCGGGCTTCGTCGTGCTGCTGCTGGTGCTGCTGGCGGTCTTCGGTTCGTACATCACGCCCGCCGATCCGTTCAAGGCGTCGATGCTGAGCCGCCTGAAACCCATCGGCACCGCGGGCTATCCGCTCGGCAGCGACGAGCTGGGGCGCGACATGCTCTCGCGCCTGATGATGGGCGCGCGCCTGTCGCTCTTCATGGGCATCACGCCCGTGCTGGCGGCCTTCTTCCTCGGCTCCGCGATCGGCATCCTCGCCGGCTATGCGGGTGGCGCGGTGAACACGGCCATCATGCGCACCATCGACGTGTTCTATGCCTTCCCGTCGGTGTTGCTCGCGATCGCGCTCTCCGGAGCGCTGGGCGCCGGCATCACCAATTCGCTGATCTCCCTCACCGTCGTCTTCATCCCGCTGATCGCGCGCGTGGCCGAAAGCGCGACGGTGCAGGTTCGGGGGCGCGAATTCGTCGAAGCCGCCCGCGCCTCCGGCGCGAGCGCGTTCACCATCGTGCGCGTGCACGTGCTGGGCAACGTGCTGGGTCCCATCTTCGTCTACTCGACGAGCCTCATCGCCGTCTCGATGATCCTGGCCTCGGGCCTCTCCTTCCTCGGCCTTGGCGTGAAGCCGCCGCAGCCCGAATGGGGCCTCATGCTCAACACGCTGCGCACCGCCATTTACACGCAACCGTGGATCGCGGCGCTGCCCGGCGTGATGATCTTCATCACGTCGATCTCCTTCAACGTGCTCTCCGACGGGCTGCGCTCGGCGATGGACGTCAAGCAATGAGCGCGGACGACGTCGGCGGACCGCGCCAGCCGATGCTGCGCGTACGGCAGCTGGTGAAGCACTTCCCGCTGAAGGGCCAGTGGGGGCGCGGCGCGGGCACGGTGTGCGCGGTCGACGGCATCGACTTCGAGGTGCTGAAGGGCGAGACGCTCGGCGTGGTGGGCGAATCGGGCTGCGGCAAGAGCACCACCGCGCGGCTGCTGATGCACTTGATCGAGAGGACCGGCGGCGAGATCGACTTCGATGGCCGCACCGTCGGCGGGCGCGGCCTCACGCTGAAGGACTTCCGCCGCCAGGTGCAGATGGTGTTCCAGGACAGCTACTCGTCGCTCAACCCGCGGCTCACGATCGAGGACTCGGTCGCTTTCGGCCCGCAGGTGCACGGAGTGGAGGCGCGCACTTCGGTGAGCCGCGCGCGCGAGCTGCTGGCGCGAGTGGGCCTGGAGCCGCGGCGCTTCGCGGAACGTTATCCGCACGAGCTCTCGGGCGGCCAGCGCCAGCGCGTCAACATCGCCCGCGCGCTCGCGCTGCAGCCGCGGCTCATCATCCTCGACGAGGCGGTCTCCGCGCTCGACAAGTCGGTGGAGGCACAGGTGTTGAACCTGCTGCTCGACTTGAAGGAGGAGTTCGGCCTCACCTACCTCTTCATCAGCCACGACTTGAACGTCGTGCGCTACATCTCGGATCGCGTGATGGTCATGTACCTGGGGCAGGTGGTCGAGATCGGAGCCTCGGAGGAAATTTTCGTGGCGCCGAAGCATCCGTACACAAAGGCGCTGCTCGCCTCCATGCCGAGCATGGATCCGGACCGGCGCACGCAGGAAGCGCCGCTCGCCGGGGATCCGCCCAACCCGATCGATCCGCCGCCCGGCTGCCGCTTCCACACGCGCTGCAAATTCGCCGAACCGGTGTGCATCACGCGCGTGCCGACGCTCGCCGGCGACGGGCACGCCGTGGCCTGCCTCATGCACGAGCCAGGCTCCGGCCACAGCCGCGCAGCGGGGGCCGCCGCGTGAGCCCGACGCCCGACGATCCGCTGGTCCTCGTGCGCGACCTGCGCGTGACCTTCACCGGGGGGCGCGCACCCGTACAAGCGGTGAGCGGCGTGGATCTCACCGTGCATCGCGGCGAGGCGGTCGCGCTGATCGGCGAATCCGGGTCGGGCAAGAGCGTCACGTTGCGCGCGTTGCTGCGACTGCATTCGCCGAAGCGCACCGTGATGGAAGGCACGATCCGCGTCGTGGGTCAGGATGTGCTCGCGCTGGGCGGCCGGGCGCTCGCCGACTACCGCGGCAAGGTCGCGTCGATGATCTTCCAGGAGCCGCTGCTGGCATTGGACCCGGTTTACACCGTCGGCAAGCAGATCGTGGAAAGCATTCTTCGTCACGAAAACGTGAGCGCGACCGACGCGCGCAAGCGGGCGCTGCAACTGTTCGAACGCGTGCGCATTCCAAGTCCGGAGCGTCGCCTCGATGCCTATCCGCACGAAATGAGCGGCGGGATGCGCCAGCGCGCGATGATCGCGCTGGCGCTGGCCTGCAACCCGCAGGTGCTCCTCGCCGACGAGCCGACCACCGCGCTCGATGCAACCGTGCAGATCCAGATCCTGTTGCTGCTGCGCGAACTGCAGCGTGAGCTGGGCCTCGCGATCGTGTTCGTCACGCACGACATCGGCGCGGCGATCGAAGTCGCGGATCGCATCGCCGTGATGTATGCCGGGCGCATCGTCGAGGAAGGGCCCGCGCGCACGTTGATCCGCGCGCCGCGCCATCCGTATACGCTGGCGCTGCTGCAGAGCCGCGCGCATGGCGCACTGGCGAAGGGCTCTCGCCTCCAGACGATCGGCGGCAGCCCGCCGGACCTCGCGCATTTGCCGCAAGGCTGCGCGTTCGCCGAGCGCTGCCGATTCGCGGCGGACGCGTGTCTCGCGACGCAACCGCCGGCGCTCGAGCTCGCGCCGGGCCACCAGGCCCGCTGCCTGCGCACCGAAGCCACCGCGGCCGCAGCGAACGCCGTCACGGCCATGGCCTGACCGCCGTGCGCCTGCTCTTCGTCAATCCCAACACGACCGCTTCGATGACGGCGAAGATCGGTGCGGCGGCGCGCGCCGTGGCGGCACCGGGCACCACGATCGATGCGGTGAATCCCGCCGACGGACCGGCTTCCATCGAGGGCTACTACGACGAAGCGTTTTCGGTGCCCGGGCTTCTCGCCTGCATCGCACGCGCGGAAGCCGAAGGCACGCCGCCGGCCGGCTACGCCATCGCCTGCTTCGACGACACCGGGCTCGATGCGGCCCGTTCGCTGGCCACGGCGCCGGTCGTCGGGATCGGCGAGGCGGCGTTTCATCTTGCGTCGCTTGTCGCGGGCCGCTTCTCGGTGGTGACGACGCTGGGCCGCTCGATCCCGGCGATCGAGCACAACCTCGTGAAGTACGGCCTCGCATCCCGGTGCGCGCGCGTGCGAGCCGCCGAAGTGCCGGTACTCTCGCTGGAGGAGCCCGGATCGCCCGCCCGGGCGCGCATCGGCGCGGAGATCGCCACGGCGTTGCGCGAGGATCGCAGCGAGGCCATCGTCCTCGGCTGCGCGGGCATGGCGGACCTCGCCGCGGAACTCGCGCGCGAGCACGGCGTGCCCGTGATCGATGGCGTGGCGGCGGCGGTGAAGCTGCTGGAGGGCCTGGCGAGCCTCGGGCTTTCCACTTCCAGGGTCGGCGGCTATGCTTTCCCGCTTCCGAAGGAATGAGATGCTGCTCGACTTCGGGCCTTGCCATTAGCGCGTGGCGGCAGAGGTATATTTAGCGACCGCCGATCGCACGCCAGACTCCCTTGGATACCCCGCGATTCAAAGCCAGCGACCTTCAGTTTCTCGACGAAGTCTTCGGGATGGGTGGCGGCTACGTTCTTGACTTCTCTGACCGAACCTTCGCCGAGTTCTTCAGTGATGAGCTGTCTGTCGACATCGACGATCCTCGGTATCGAGGGGGAGGCGATAGCAAGGCCAAACGGCTTCGCTACTATTTGCGGTCGGTAAGTGCCGGCGAAGCTCTGAAGTGTTTGCACGCCCTTTGGGGGCACCGAGAGACCCTGAAACGGAGGGGAAAAGTAGTTCCTGAGGTCCCAGGAGCTGCCGACGAATTTTCCACCCTAGTACTGCGCTTGGCTGGGAAGACGCCTGACAACGTAGCGCCCTCTACGCAAGCAGTCCCGACGGCGCTCGACGAAAAGGACTGCGAGACATTGCGAAACTCTCTTCTCGAGACCAGCCAGCTCGAGGGCGCGCCGCGCGGATATGCATTTGAACGCTTCTTAAACGAGCTGTTTGCTTTGAACAAGTTGAAGCCGCGAGAGCCGTTTCGAAACCGTGGTGAACAGATCGACGGAAGCTTTCAGCTGGAGGGTGACACCTACCTCTTGGAAGCAAAGTGGACAAAAGACAGGGTCGACGCAGGCGTCCTCCGAGCATTCAATGCGAAGGTGGAGGACAAATCGAGTTGGTCGCGAGGGCTCTTAGTGAGCGAGTGTGGCTTCTCTGAAGATGGTCTTTATGCCTTCGGCCGGGGCGGCAAGAAGATCCTCTGCATGGACGGCATGGACCTTGCTGACATGCTGCACAGTAGAATTCGACTCTCGGAAGTCATCGCCAGGAAGGCGCGCCGCGCGGCTGAAACTGGTCTGATCTTTGTGCGAGTCCGCGATCTGTTTTGACGCCGACAAGGTCGTGGCGACGCTCTCGAATGTATTGTGCAACGCGACGGCCCCCACTCACGAAAACGATGACATGCTGCTCGACAACGATTCCTGTCACGCCTTCCTGCCTTACCCGGCCGTCCCTGTCCCCAATGCATCCGATGGCCGGCTCGCCGGACTAACCTTCGCGGCCAAGGATCTCTTCGACGTCACGGGTTATCCGACGGGCGGCGGCAACCCGCTGATGCTGGCGCTCTCGGGTATCAAACCCACGACGGCGCCGACGGTGCAGAAGCTGCTTGATGCGGGCGCGCGCTTCGTCGGCAAGACGCACACCGACGAGCTGGCGTTCTCGATGAACGGCAAGAACGCGCACTTCGGGACGCCGCGTAACGGTGCCGCTCCCGACCGCATCTGCGGCGGTTCGTCGTGCGGATCCGCGAGCGCCGTCTCGAACAACCTGTGCGATTTCGCGCTCGGCACCGATACCGGGGGCTCGGTGCGCGCACCGGCCAACCACTGCGGCCTCTACGGCATCCGTCCCTCGCATGGGCGCATTTCGCTCGCCAAAACGCTCGACCTCTCACCGAGCCTCGACACCTGCGGCTACCTCGCGCGCGACGTCGCGACATTCGCCCGCGTCTCGGACGTGCTGCTGGGAAGCGATTCCGCGCCGCTGCCGGAGCGCGTGCGACTGCTCCGGGCCACGGACCTGTGGGCGCTGCTCGAGGCGCCGGGCCGGGAAGCCCTCGCGCCTGCCGCCATGCGCATCGAAGGCTTGCTCGGTACCGCCACGGCGGTCACCGCGACGTTCGACTCGCTCGATTCGCTCTACTGGAATTTCCGCTACGTGCAGGGTCGCGAAGCGTGGCTCACCGACGGCCCGTTCATTGAACGCCACGCGCCGCCGCTGGGACCCGGCGTGGCCGATCGCTTCGCATGGGCGAAGGGCGTGACCGACGCGCAGTTCGAAGAAGGAACCGCGTACCGCGCGCGCTTCGTGGCGCACATGGAGGCGCTGCTGGGTAACGACGGCGTGTTGCTGATGCCGACGATGCCGGACGTGGCCCCGCTCCTGACCGACAGCGAGGCGGCGTTGGAGAACTACCGCAATCTCGCGATCCGCATGCTCAGCTTCGCGGGGCTCGCGCGGCTGCCGCAGGTCTCGCTGCCGCTCGCGAGCCGCCTGGGCGCGCCGCTCGGCATCTCGCTCCTGGGCCCGAGGGGCAGCGACCGGTCGCTGGTCGCGCTGGCCGAGACGATCGCCGCCTGAGTCAGCCGGGGAGGGCGAGCTCCACCGGTGCTTCCAGCCGCAGCGATTCGCAATCGACGCGCTCGCCGGCGGGGGCACCACGCTCCAGCACCACGAAATCGCCGGCATCGCGCGCCAGGAGTCCGTGATGCCAGGTGCCCGGAGCGAGGACCACACCCTGCGTGCCGTCCACGGCGAACGCGTGGAAGGCTTCGGCGGTCGGCGGAGCATCGCCCCGCGCCACGACCACCACGAATCGCGCGCCCGCCATGGGAACGAAGGCCTGGCTGCCGCGCGCATGGCGCTCGAAATCCACCAGGAGCAAGGGGAATTGGCGCTCGGAAGCGCGATAGATCGCCAGCAGCGGCGTGCCACCGTCGAGCGTGAGCCGCAGGTCCGGTATCACGTCGAAGCGCAGGGTGGTGCCGGCGTTGATCGGGTGGCCGGGCAGGCCTTCGGCCGAGATCACCGTGCCGAACGGTGCGAACGCCTCGGCCGTCAGCGGCCGCGCGACCAGCCTTCGCACCGCTACGCCGCTTCTGCGGGAAGGAATACCCATTCCACGGAAGTCTAGCGCCCTTCGCCAAGCTTTCAGCGAGGTTTCGCAAAGTAGTAGGATTGCGCCCACGTAGCAAAAAATCCAACAACTACTCTTGGGAGACGCGTCGATCATGAAACTACGTCCGATGGCAAAGGCCGTACTGCTGGCTTTCCCCTCCACTCTGGCAATTGGCGTTGCGGGCATCGCCAGCGCCCAGCAAACGCCGCCTCCGAAGCCGGAGGGTGCCCAGAAAGTCGAGAGCATCACCGTCACGGCGACCAAGCGCGAGTCATCGCTGCAGGATGTGCCGTTCTCAATCAACGCGCAGACCGAAGAGGACATCCGTCGCTCCGGCTCCCAGACGCTGGAGGACCTGTCGCGCAATATCGCGGGCGTCGCCATCCAGAACCTCGGCCCGGGGCAAAGCCAGGTGTCCATCCGCGGCGTCGCCTCGGGGCAGATCGTCCGCGACCAGCCCGGCGTCAAGGAGCAGGTGGGCGTCTACCTCGACGAAACGGCGATCTCGATGTCGCTGTTCACGCCCGACCTCGACCTGTTCGACCTGAACCGCGTCGAGACGCTGCGCGGCCCGCAAGGCACGCTCTATGGCGCCGGCAACATCGGCGGCACGATGCGATACATCACCAATGCGGCGAAGCTGGGCGTCAGTGAAGGGGTCGTCGAAGTCAACGCGAACAAGATTTCCGGCGGCAGTGCCGGCGGCGGCCTGAAGGCGGCATTGAATGTGCCGATGAGCGACACGGCGGCCGCTCGCATGGTTGCCTACTACACGCGCTTCGGCGGTTGGGCCGACGCCCTCGGCCCGGGCGGCGCCAAGGACGTGAACGAGGGCGATCGCATCGGCGGGCGCTTGAGCTTCACCTTCCAGCCCAGCCGGGACCTCACGATCATGCCGCGGATCGTCTACCAGAAGTCGACCTACGACGGCTTCAACCGCGAGGAAAAGTACAACCTCTACGCCAACCCCTACACGACCACGGTCCCGCCGGTCACGTTCGGGGAAGACCAGCAATACCTGCTGCAGCGCGAGAAGTTCGAGGACAAGACGACGATCGCCGACCTGGTGATCAAGGCCGGCCTCGGATTTTCGGAGCTGACCTCGGTGACCACGTATACCGATCGCAACATCCTGGTGAGCCGCGATGCCAGTGCGTTGACCGGTTCGGTGTCGGTCGATCTCAAGTTCCCGACCGCCGGCGTGCTGCTGCCTTCGCGCTTGAACGACACCACCGACTTCAAGGGTTTCACGCAGGAATTGCGCCTGGCCTCCACGGCCAAGGGACCGCTGCAATGGCTGGCCGGCGCCTTCTATGCCGACAGCGACCGCAAGTATGCGCAGCGCCTTCCCACTCCGGGCTACGACGCCGTGACCAACGCCGTGCTCGGCGCCGGAACGGCGGCGGGCGCGGCCAACGGCTTCCCCGCGGATTCGCCCTACAACGCCGACATTCCCTACAACTTGAAGCAGTACGCGTTGTTCGGCGAGGTGAGCTATGACATCACCAACCAGCTGACGGGAACGGCGGGCTTGCGTTATTACGACTACAAGGAAGAGCGCACGTTCAAGTCCGGTGGCTTGTTCGCCAACGGCGACAACGCGTCCGACGAGACGAAATCGAACGGCACCAACCCGCGCTTCCTGCTGGCCTACAAGATGTCGCCGGGCGTGACCTGGAATGCGCAGGCGTCGAAGGGTTTCCGCCTCGGCGGCGTCAACGATCCGCTCAACCTGCCGCTGTGCTCCACCCAGGACCGCGCGATCTTCGGCGGCTACCAGCGCTTCAGCGACGAGTCGCTGTGGAACTACGAGGTCGGCGTCAAGACGCAGCACCCTGGATTCCGCTTCAACGCGGCCGCGTTCCATACGCAGATGAAGGACCTGCAGGTCACGCTGGATGCGGGCTCCTGCTCGTCGCGCGTGGTGTTCAACGTGCCCAAGGCGCACTCGACCGGCGTCGAGGCGGAGATGACCTTCTTCCCGATGGACCGCCTCGAGCTGGGCTTTGCGGGCTCCTATGTGCAAGCGGAGTTCGATTCGACCGTCCGGGACGGCACCGGCGCGGTCCTGGGCGGCATTCGCGAGGGCAACCGCCTCCCGTCCGTCCCGAAGGGGCAAATGACCGCCAGCATCACCTACAACTTCACCGCGATGGGACGCGAGTCCTATGTCTCGGCCTCCTGGCAATACGTGGGCAGCCGCTTCACGCAGCCCTCGGACCAGGAGAACAACCCGCGCACCTTCGTGCACGGGCTGCCGTTCCTGGGTGCGCCGGCGACCGCGGCCACCACGCTCGATCTCGAGTTGCCCAGCTACAACCTGGTCAACCTGAGCGCGGGGATGGACTTCGAGAAGGGATTTTCGGCGATCCTCTACGTGAACAACGTGACCGACGAGAAGGCGCTGCTTTCCTTCGACCGGGAGCGGGGTGGCCGCGCACGCCTGGGATTCGCGACCAACCAGCCTCGCACCTTCGGCGTGACGCTGCGGAAGACGTTCTAGGGCAGCTGTAGGTCGGTTGTGTTGAACAAAACGGCGGGCCGTGGCCCGCCGTTTTCTTTCCCCCGAAACAGGCTACGAGGACGCAATGCGCACGATCTTTGCCGCCGCCACGCTCGCGTTCGCGATGGCGGCCGGAGCGGCCGCGCCCGACTACGGCGCGGACTTCGACCACCTGTGGCGCACGCTCGGCGCGGAGTATGCGTACTTCGAAAGCCGCGATGTCGATTGGGAGGCGGTGCGCGCTACGCATCGGCCGCGCGCGGCGGAGGCGAAGAGCCGCGACGCGTTCATCGGAGCACTCGAAGCCACGCTCGAGACGCTCACCGATTTTCATCTCCATTTGCGGACCAACACGCCTGCGTCCACCCGCCTCGTTCCGAGCGGCTCCGATCTGTGGGCCGAATGGCGGGGAACGCACGCGATCGTCACGCAAGTGCGCTCCGGCCATGCCGCCGAAGTCGCGGGCGTGCGGGCCGGCGACGAAGTGTTGTCGCTCAACGGCGTCGCGATCGCCGAGCGCGTCCAGCGCCGCCTTCCCTGCTGCCGCAAGGACCCCGAGCGCGTGCGCCAGTGGGCCCTGCTGGCGGAGCTCGCAGGCACGCACGATGCGGATCGCGTGCTCTCGATCCGCGGCGGCGATGGCACGCTGCGCGAGGTTCGGCTGGCGCGATCGTTCCGGCCGCGCGCCGAATCGCTCGTCTCGTGGCGCCGCCTCCCCGATGGCCTGGGCTACATCCGGGTGACCGCGGTCGGCGACACGGATGCCGTCCCGGCCTTCGACGCCGCGCTGGAAGCGCTGAAGGACACGCGTGGCCTGATCCTCGATCTGTCCGAGACGGCGGCAGGCGGCAGCACCGACGTCGCGGAGCCGATCCTCGGCCGCTTCTTCTCGAAGCCCGCGGTCTACCAGAAGGGCAAGCCCCGCAAGGGCGCGGAATGGCGAGCCGAAGTGGCGCCGCGGGGCCCCTGGACCTACGAGGGGCCGCTCGTCGTGCTCGTCGGGCGCTGGACCGCGAGCATGGGCGAGGGCATGGCCATCGGCCTGGACGGCACGCGGCGCGGCGTCATCGTCGGCACGGCCATGGGAAGGCTCGAGGGCGCGGTCTTCACGGACAAGCTGTCTTCCACCGGCATCGGCTTCAACTATCCGGCCGAGCGCCTCTTCCACGTCGACGGCACGCCGCGCGAACGCTTCGTGCCCGCGGGCCCGGTCGATTACGAACGTATTCCACGCGAACGGCAAGCGAGTGCGCTGCTGGACGCGGGTGTCGTACGCCTGCGTGCGCTGCTGAATCGATAGCCTCGACTGGTTGACTTTTTTCTCGCGAAGGCGTGAGGCGAATCATGTGTGTGCCAAATTTCACTTCCTCGCGAAATCGGCTGCGTATAAAATAGGCACCCCTTCGCGATGCTGCAACGCATGCGCGAAACAGCCCGGATACCAGCGGCAACCTGCGTGAAAATCGGACCCCACCAACTCAAGAACAACCTCATCGTCGCGCCCATGGCCGGCGTGACGGACCGGCCGTTCCGCCAGCTTTGCAAGAAGCTCGGCGCGGGCATGGCCGTCTCCGAGATGGTCGCGTCCAATTCGCTGCTGTGGGGCTCGGAGAAGACCATCCGCCGCGGCAACCACGACGGCGAAGTGGAGCCGAAGGTCATCCAGATCGCGGGTTCCGATCCCGAGATGATGGCCGAGGCCGCCCGCTACAACGTGGACAAGGGCGCCCACATCATCGACATCAACATGGGCTGCCCGGCCAAGAAGATCTGCAACGTGGCCGCGGGCTCGGCGCTGCTGAAGGACGAGCCGCTGGTGGCGCGGATCGTGGATGCGGTCGTGCGCGCCGTGAACGTTCCGGTCACGCTCAAGATCCGCACGGGCTGGAGCAAGGACAACCGCAACGCGATCACGATCGCTCGCATCGCGGAAGAGCACGGCATCCAGTCGCTCGCCATGCACGGCCGCACGCGCGCCTGCATGTACACGGGCGACGCGGAGTACGACACGATCCGCGACGTGAAGCGCTCCGTGAGGATCCCGGTGGTGGCCAACGGCGACATCACGACGCCCGAGAAGGCGAAGTTCGTCCTCGAGTACACGGGCGCCGATGCGGTGATGATCGGCCGTGCCGCGCAGGGCCGCCCGTGGATCTTCCGCGAGATCGAGCACTTCCTGAAGACGGGCGAGAAGCTGGCCCCGCCGGAAGTCACCGAGATCCGCGACGTTTGCATGGAACACCTGCACGATCTCTACGAGTTCTACGGGATCGAGCGCGGCTCGCGCGTCGCGCGCAAGCACATCGCGTGGTACACGAGGGGGCTCAAGAACTCCGCCGTGTTCCGCGCGCGCATGAACACGATGGAGACGGCCGCCGAGCAACTGGCCGCCATCACCCAATTCTTCGGCGAGCAGCTGGAAGCCTCGCCGCGCCTTGAATATGAAGACGAGGTCGCCCTTGCAGCCTAGAACACAACACCGTGCCGATCGCGCCGAGTCCAGCTCGCGCGAGAACGAGCTGTCCTCCACCGTGCGCAAAGTGATGAAGCAGTACTTCAAGGACCTGGATGGCGAGAAGACGATCGACGTCTACGCCATGGTCCTCGCCTGCGTGGAAAAACCGATGCTGGAAGTGGTCATGAACCACGCCCAGGGCAACCAGACGCGGGCCGCCGAGCTCCTCGGCATCAACCGCAACACGCTGCGCAAGAAGCTCCAGGAACACGGGATCGAATGATGGCCGCGGTGAAGATCCGCCGCGCCCTGCTCAGCGTTTCGGAAAAAGCCGGCATCGTCGAGCTTGCGAAGGCGCTGCTCACCCACGGCGTCGAGATCCTCTCCACCGGCGGTACCGCCAAGCTCCTGCAACTGAACGGCGTGGTCGTGACCGAGGTCGGCGACTACACGGGCTTTCCGGAGATGATGGACGGCCGCGTGAAGACGCTGCACCCCAAGGTGCACGGCGGCATCCTCGCGCGGCGTGACCTCGCGCACCACACGAAGGCCATGGCCGAGCACGGCATCCCGCCGATCGACCTCGTGGTGGTGAACCTCTATCCCTTCGCGCAGACCGTGGCGAAGAAGGGCGTCTCGATGGACGACGCCATCGAGAATATCGACATCGGCGGCCCGGCCATGGTGCGCGCCGCGGCCAAGAACCACGCGTTCGTCGCGGTGGTGACCGATCCCGCCGACTATGCCGGCATCGTGAAGAAAATGAAGGAGAACGGCGGCGCGCTCGAGATGGCCGACCGCTACGCCCTCGCGGCCAAGGCCTTCAGCCACACGGCCGAATACGACGGGATGATCTCGAACTGGCTCACCGCGCGCAGCGAAACGGGCGCGGCGCGGGACTTCCCCGACCGCTTCAACGTCTCGATGACGCTCGCCCAGCCCCTGCGCTACGGCGAGAACCCGCACCAGAAGGCCGCGTTCTACGTGGAGCGCGATCCGCCCAAGGGCACGCTGGCTTCGTTCAAGCAGTTGCAGGGCAAGGAGCTTTCGTACAACAACATCGCGGATGCGGATGCGGCGTGGGAATGCGTCCGCACCTTCGACGTGCCTGCGTGCGTGATCGTGAAGCACGCGAACCCGTGCGGCGTGGCCGTCGCGGAATCGTCGGCCGATGCGTACAAGCGGGCGTTCCTCACGGATCCGACTTCGGCCTTCGGCGGCATCATCGCGTTCAACCGTGCGGTCGATGGCGCCACGGCGGAGGAGATCTCGAAGCAATTCGCCGAGGTCGTGATGGCCCCCTCGTACGAACCGGCGGCGCTGGAGCTCTTCGCGGTGAAGAAGAATGTGCGCGTGCTGGCCATCGACGTCGCGAAGGATCTCAACAGGATCGAGATGAAGCGCGTCGGCGGCGGCTTGCTGGTGCAGACGCCGGACGACTTCGACGTCTCCGAGCTTCGCATCGTCTCGAAGCGCAACCCGACGAAGGCCGAGATGAACGACCTGGTCTTCGCCTACCGCGTGGCCAAGTTCGTGAAATCCAACGCCATCGTGTTCTGCGCGCACGGCATGACGCTGGGCGTCGGCGCGGGCCAGATGAGCCGCGTGGACTCGACCCGCATCGCCGCGATCAAGGCGAAGAACGCGGGCCTTTCGCTCAAGGGTTCGGTCGCGGCCTCCGATGCGTTCTTCCCGTTCCGCGACGGGCTGGACGTGATCGCGGCTGCCGGTGCGAAGGCCGTGATCCAGCCCGGCGGCTCGATGCGCGACAAGGAAGTGATCGCCGCGGCCGACGAGCACGGGATGGCGATGGTGTTCACCGGGATGCGGCACTTCCGTCATTAACCCCGTCACCCCCGCGAAGGCGGGGGTCCAGACTGGATTCCCGCTTGCGCGGGAATGACGAATCGGAGCTCCACATGAAGTTGCTGGTGATCGGTTCCGGAGGCCGCGAGCACGCCATGGCCTGGCGCCTCGCCCAATCCCCGAAAGTTTCGCGTGTGTACGTGGCGCCGGGCAACGCGGGCACGGCGCGCGAGGACGGGCTCTTCAACGTCGACATCACCGGCATTCCGGAGCTGGTCGCCTTCGCGAAGCAGGAGAGCATCCACACGACGGTCGTCGGTCCCGAGGGTCCCCTCGCCGCGGGCGTGGTCGATGCGTTTCGCGAAGCGGGCTTGCGCATCTTCGGGCCGACCAAGGCAGCCGCGCAGCTCGAATCCTCCAAGGATTTCGCCAAGCGCTTCATGGCGCGCCACAGGATCCCCACCTCGCGCTACGAGACGTTCACCGACGCGAAGGCCGCGCACGACTACATCGATGCGAACGGAGCGCCGATCGTGATCAAGGCCGACGGCCTCGCCGCGGGCAAGGGCGTGGTGGTCGCGACGAACGTGAAGGAAGCCCACGACGCGGTCGACATGATGCTCGCCGGCAACAAGCTCGGTGACGCGGGTGCGCGCGTCGTGATCGAGGAGTTCATGGAGGGCGAGGAGGCGAGCTTCATCGTGATGGCCGACGGCCGCAACGTGCTGCCCTTCGCCTCGAGCCAGGACCACAAGCGCATCTTCGACGGCGACCAGGGCCCGAACACCGGCGGCATGGGTGCGTACTCACCCGCGCCCGTGGTCACTCCCGAAGTGCACAACCGCGCGATGCGCGAAATCATCATGCCGGCCGTGAAGGGCATGATGGCCGACGGCATTCCGTTCCAGGGCTTCCTCTACGCGGGCCTGATGGTCGGCAAGGACGGTGCGCCGCGCGTGGTCGAGTTCAACTGCCGCATGGGCGACCCCGAGACGCAGCCCATCTTCATGCGCCTGAAGAGCGACTTCCTCGCGATCGTCGCGCATGCCATCGATGGAACGCTCGACCAGGCCGAGGCCGAATGGGATCGCCGCGCCGCGCTGGGCGTCGTGCTCGCGGCGGCGGGTTACCCCGAGGCCCCGCGCAAGGGCGACGAGATCACCGGCCTGCCGAAGGACATGGAGGACGTGCACGTCTTCCACGCGGGAACCACCTTCAAGGACCGCGACGCGGGCAAGGATGGCGCGGTCGTCACCAACGGCGGGCGCGTGCTCTGCGTGACGGCGCTGGGCGAGAACGTGAAGGTCGCCGCCGCGCGTGCGTATGAAGTAGCGGAGAAGATCCAGTTCAACGGCCTGCAGATGCGCCGGGACATCGGGCATCGGGCGTTCAACCGGCGCTGATCCGCGCGGTGTTCACCAATCTGGAGCTCACATGCCTGGAAGAATCGACGACCGCCTGAAAGAGAAGGGCATTGAACTGCCAAACGCGAGCGCACCCGCGGCAAACTACGTGCCGTTCGTGGTGGTCGGCAACCTCGTCTACGTCTCCGGCCAGGTCTCGCAATGGAACGGCGAGCGCCGGTTCATCGGCAAGCTGGGCGACGGGCTCGAGCTGATCGACGGACAGCGAGCGGCTCGCATGTGCGCGTTGAACCTCGTGGCCCATGTTCGCAATGCGGCCGGCGGCGACCTCGATCGCGTGGTGCGGGTCGTGCGGCTCACCGGCTACGTGAATTCGGTACCCGACTTCGTGAACCAGCCGCAGGTGGTGAACGGCGCTTCCGACGTCATGGTGGAGATCTTCGGCGATGCGGGCCGGCACGCGCGCTCGGCCGTGGGCGTGGCCTCGCTGCCTTCGGGCGTCGCGGTCGAAGTCGAGGGCATCTTCGAACTCGCGCCCGGCTAAACTGGCGGCCATGAATATCGACGCCGTCCGGAACTACTTGCTCGGGTTGCAGGAAACCATCGCCGCCGAGATGGGTCGGCAGGATGGCCGTACCTTTGGCCGCGACGAATGGGAGCGCCCCGAGGGCGGCGGCGGCATCACGCGCATCCTCGAGAACGGCACGCTGCTCGAACGCGCGGGCGTCGGCTTCTCGCACGTGAAGGGCGCGAGCCTTCCGCCCTCGGCCTCGGTGCATCGCCCGGAGATCGCGGGCCGGCCGTGGGAGGCGCTGGGTGTCTCGCTCGTCTTCCATCCGGTGAACCCGTACGTGCCGACGGTGCACATGAACGTGCGCTGCTTCGTGGCGGGCGATGTCTGGTGGTTCGGCGGCGGGATGGACCTCACGCCCTACTACGGCTTCGAGGAGGACTGCGTGCATTTCCACGGCACGCTGCGCGATGCGCTGATTCCGCTCGATCCGGCGCTCTACCCGCGGTTCAAGAAGACGTGCGACGCGTACTTCTTCCTAAAGCATCGCCGGGAGCCGCGCGGCATCGGCGGCACGTTCTTCGACGACTTCACGCTGGGCGGCTTCGATCATGCCTTCGGGGTGATGCGCGCCACGGGCGATGCGCTGCTGCCCGCGTACCTGCCCATCGTGAAACGCCGCCGCGAAGCCGCGTACGGAACCCGCGAGCGCGATTTCCAGGCGTACCGCCGCGGCCGCTACGTGGAGTTCAATCTCGTCTGGGACCGCGGCACCCTCTTCGGCCTGCAGTCGGGCGGGCGCACCGAGTCGATCCTGATGTCGATGCCGCCGGTTGTTTCGTGGCGGTACGACTGGAAGCCCGAACCCGGCTCTCCCGAGGCGCGACTTACTTCCGACTTCCTGACCGGGAAGGATTGGGTGTAAATCAAAGGCGATTGAACCGCAGAGGCCCCGGAGGCCCCTGAGGAAAATCAAGGAAAAAGAGTCCTGTGAATCGGCGACCCAGGCCCTCGATTCGGTTCTGCCTTTCCTCAGGGGTCTCCGGGGCCTCTGCGGTTCAATCGCTTTTGACTTGAACTCACGCCCCGTCGAGGAGCAGCAACCGCCCATTGGAGTTGGCCTTCCGAAGCGCGGCCGGCTTCACGTACTCGGGAGAGTTGTACCACTCGAGCGCGCGCTCCCGCGAAGGGAATTCGATGATCACCCGCCGGCGCTGCGGCCAGTCGCCTTCGAGCGGATGCACGTTGCCGCCGCGCACGAGGAACTTGCCGCCGTACTGCGCGATCGTGGCGGGCACGAGGGCTGCGTATTCCTTGTAGCCCTCGGGGTTGGTGATCTCGATTTCGGCGAGTACGTAAGCGGCCATCGTTGCTCCTCTAGAGTTTTTCGTAGGCGAGCCGAACCGGTTCGGCCCCGTGGATCTTCTCCAGGCGGCGGACGATGAAATGCCCGCGCGCCATGTCCTGGTAGTGCCCGATGAAGACGGTGTTGATCATCGCGCCGCCCGCCGCGCCGAGGATCGGGATGGCCTGCGCCGCGGCCTTCTCCGACACGACGACGCCGAAGCGCGACGCGATCAAGCCGACCAGCCGCACCAGCGCGGGCGCCCCGGACTTCGAGAGCCCTTTCTGCGCGAGGTGCTTGGCCGCTTCGGACACCGCCGTCGCGAGCGCGCTCCTCGCCGCGAAATAGCCGGACTCCGCCGCGTCGTCGCGCTTGTCCTTCGTGCTGCCGAGCGCGAAGACTTCGATGCACGCGAGCTTCGTCTCGAGGTGGCGCGGGTTTTCGCCCTCCGAAGCCGCGATGGCCGCGATGGATCGCAGCATCACGGTCGTGGAGATGGGCAGCTCGATCGCGAGCGCCGCGATGCCGAAAGCCCCGCCCACCGCGCCCGAGGCCGCCGCCGCAAGCTTGTGCATGCGATCGCGCGCCGGGCCGTGGGTCTGCTCGCCCATCGACTTCACCGCCGTATCGAGCGCCTTCCTCAGCGCCGCCTCGGTGGCTTTGTGCACGGCCTTCTGCATCGAGGCGGGCAGCAACTTCATGCCCTTGTCGATCGGCGTGCCCAGCATGCCCGTGAGCTTCGCGGCGAGGCCGGGGTTCTCGAGCAATTCCTTCGCGCGCGCCAGGTCGGCGAGATCGGATTTCGTGAGCGACATCGTCAGTAAGTGTACGTGAGGCTGAGCCAGGTCTTGGTGATTCGAGGCTGCGGCGGCTGCGCGGTTCCCGGCCGGTAGCGCGCGTGCTGCAGGCGGACCGTGATCCCGTCCATTGCGAGCCACGTGAGCCCCACGTCATTCTCCTTGCCGTAGTCGAGGCCGCCGAAATCGGACTTGAACCGGTGCGACTCGCCATAGAGCACGACCGGCCCCGCCTGCACCCGACCCGTGAGCCACTGGTCCCGCAGGCCCCGCGCCGGCGTGTTGAAGAAGTGGAGCGTCCAGCCGTTGAAGCCGTAGAAATCCGTGAGCGGCATCTGCAATCCGTACACGCCGTTGTTGCTGCCCTTCACCTCGTAGTCGTAGCGCAACGTCCACGCGTCACCGCTCGCACCACCGCCCAGGCGCCAGTAGTTTGCGTCGACCCTCGAGTCGCCGCCGGAGAACGGCCGCTGCATCGCGGCCTCGGCCGTGTAGACGAGGTCCACCGGCGCCAGGCCCTTCACCGAGCCCTCCGCGCGAGCGCCCACGACGCGATACGAGTTGTCCGCGAAACCCGTGAAGGCCCCGTTCTGCGCCTGGTCGTGGAAATACGCATACGCCGCCAGGCCATGGTCCGGCGCGGGGTTCCACGCGGCATGCAGCAGCGTGAGATTCAGTGGCGCGGACGTGCCCGACGTGGTGCGCACGCGCCAGTAGTAGCTCGCATGCAACTCGACGTTCGCGATCGCCGTGTTGGTGCCCGAGACACCGTCGAAGAGCTGCGGCGTATTGCGGAAATCGTTGTCGCTCACCCAGCGCTGGTTGTCCATGCGCACGAGCTGGCGGCCGGCGCGAAGCCGCGTGGCCTCGAAGCCCGTGTAGTCGATGAATGCGCGGTTCACGTCGGTGGAGTCGGGGTCCGGGAGCAGCGGATAGGGCGAGGTGCGGTCGGCCCCGTTTTCGTTGTACTTCTTGTCGCCGATGTGGCCCGTGTTGATGAGCTCCGCGGTGAGCCGAAGGTTCGCCCACGGGGCGCTCGCCCAGCCCAGGATCGCGCGATACGTGAAGCCCTCGGACACCAGGGGCTTGTCGCTTTCCTCGATGTGGTTGTAGCGCGGCCGGAGCTCGATCACGGCACGCCCGTTCGCGATCGCGTCGAGCGGCCCGGGCACGGCCATGTCCATCGGGTCCGCGGCCGAAGCGAAAGCGAGGAGAAGCTCTAGAATAGGTGCGCCCATGGCATCCAGACTCGCGGTTCTCCTCCCTGCCTGCGCCGCTTTCGTGGTCCGCGCCGCCGTCGCGGCTTCCATCGAAGCGCAGGTCCAAGACGCCGCCGGCAAACCCGTGGCCGATGCGGTGGTCTACGCCACGCCCGCGAGCGGCCCCCAGGAGGCACGCACCGCGAAGGCCGTCGATGTCGCGCAAGCGGATCGCGAATTCGTGCCGTATGTTAGCGTGATCCAGACGGGCACGTCCGTCGCGTTCCCCAACCGCGATCCGATGCAGCACCACGTCTACTCCTTCTCGCCCGCGAAGTCCTTCGAGATCAAGCTCTACACCGGCCGCAGCCCCGGCGAGGTGCGCTTCGACAAGCCGGGGGTCGTGACGCTCGGCTGCAACATCCACGACTGGATGATCGCCTACATCCTCGTGGTCTCCACGCCGTACTTCGCGCGCACCGACGAGCAGGGCCGTGCCCAACTGCGCGACCTTCCCGCCGGCGCCTACGAGCTGCGCGCGTGGCACCCGGGGCAGCGGAAGGCCGCTGCCCCCTCGGCCGTGGTCCTCGAGGCGCAAGCCCACCAGCCGGCCGCCTACGTGATCGACGTCGCGCCCCGCAAGCCCCGCTACAAACCGCCGCTCGACCGACTCAAGTACTGATGGCCGTCCGCAGCCTTCGCGCGCGCATCGCCATCTTCTTCCTGGTCCTGCTGGTCCTGGTGCAGGGGATCGCCGCGATCCTCGTCGCGCGCGCGAACGCCCAGGTGGCGCGCGAGACCATCGACCTCACGCTGGCCCAGGGCGAGCGCATCTTCCAGCGCCTGCTCGCGCAGAACCAGGCGCGCCTCGAGCAGGGCGCTTCGATCCTCTCGGCCGACTTCGCGTTTCGCCAGGCCGTCGCCACCGGGAGCACGGGCACGATCCTCTCCGTGCTGCGCAACCACGGTGGCCGGCTGGGGGCCAGCGCGATGATGCTGATCTCGCTCGACCGCGTCGTGCGCGCGGACACGCAGGACGAATCGCGTGCGGGCAAACCCTTCGCTTTCCCCCGCCTCATCGACGAGGCCGCGAACCAGGGAACGGCGACCGCCGTGGTCGTGCTGGGCTCGCGTCCATACCAGCTCGTGATCGTCCCGGTCCTGGCGCCCGAGCCGATCGCGTGGGTGGGGCTCGCGTTCGAGGTGAACGACGACTTCGCGCGCGAGATGCGCAACCTCACCGGCCTCGAGGTCTCGTTCCTGAGCCGCCCCGCGCCGGGTGCGGCATGGACGCTGCATGCCTCGACGCTCGAGGCGGCGTCCCGCAACGCGCTGCCGGCCGCACTTCCGCCCGAGGGCTTCGCGGGCCGCACGAGCGAGCTCGACGTGGCCGGCGTGGCCTACCAGTCGCGAGAGACGGACCTGCGCACCGCCACGGGCGCGCCACTCGCGGCCGTGCTGCAGCGCCCGCTCGCCGAGGGCCTGCTGCCGTTCAAGCGCATCGACGACATCTTCTTCGGCCTGGCCATCACCTCGCTCGTGGCCTTCGCGCTGGGCAGCCTCGTGATCGCGCGCGGCATCACCGGCCCGGTGCAGCGCCTGGCCGAGGGCGCCAAACGTGTCCAGCAGGGCGACTATTCACACCCCGTGGAAGTCGAACAGAGGGACGAGATCGGCGAGCTGGCCGTGAGCTTCAACCACATGCTGGACGGCATCAAGAGCCGCGAGGCCGAGATCCTGCGGCTGGCCTACGAGGACGGCCTCACCGCGTTGCCCAACCGCGCGATGTTCCATGTCCAGCTCGAGCAGGCGATCCTCACGGCCCGCCGCGCGGGCGAACCCCTCACGGTGATGCTGCTGGACCTGGACCGGTTCAAGGCCATCAACGACACGCTCGGCCATCCGGTCGGCGACCAGGTGCTTCGCGAAGTGGCCTTGCGCGTGCGCTCGGTGCTGCGCGAGTCGGATATCGTCTCGCGCCTGGGTGGCGACGAGTTCGCGGTGCTGCTCGCGAGCGGCGACTCGGAGCGCGCGCCGCAGGTCGCGGCGAAGGTCCTGAAGGCGCTCGAGAAGCGCATCGTGATCGACGGCCAGTCGATGGACCTGGGTGCCAGCATCGGCCTCGCGACCTTCCCGCAGCACGGCGAGGACGGCGCGGCGCTGGTGCGGGCCGCCGACGTCGCGATGTACGTGGCGAAGCGCAACATGGGCAGCGTGGCCACGTACGACCCCGGCCACGACGAGCGCCGCCGCGAGCACCTCACGATGCTGGGCGAGCTGCGCAGCGCGGTCGAGAACGACGAACTCGTGCTGCACTACCAGCCGAAGATGACGCTCGCCACGATGAAGGTCGGGGCCGTGGAAGCGCTGGTGCGCTGGGACCACCCGGTGCGCGGCTTCGTCCCGCCGGGCGAATTCATTCCGTTCGCGGAGCAGACGGGCTACATCAGCGCCATCACCTACTGGGTCCTGCGGCGGGCCGTGAAGCAATGCGGCGAGTGGCATCGCAAGGGACTGCAGCTGCGCGTCTCGGTGAACATCTCGGCGCGCGACCTGCGCTCCGGCGAGTCGTTGGTGTTGGCCATCACCGAAGCGCTACGCGCGGAGGAAGTGCCGGCCTCGTTGCTGTGCCTGGAAATCACCGAGAGCGGCCTCATGGACGATCCCGCGAGCGCCCAGGCCACGCTGCGGCGCATCCGCGACCTCGGCGTGGCGATGTCGATCGACGACTACGGCACCGGGTACTCGTCGCTCGCCTACATCAAGCAGTTGCCGGTGAACGAACTGAAGATCGACCGCACGTTCGTGAGCGGCATGGAGGTCGACGGGCGCAACGCCGCCATCGTGCGCTCCACCATCGAGCTGGGCCACAACCTGGGATTGCTCGTGGTGGCCGAGGGTGTGGAGACCGACCATGAGCTGGTCGAGCTGAAGCGCTTCGGATGCGACGTGGCGCAGGGCTATCGCTTCGCGCGCCCGATGCCCAGCGGCGGGCTGGAGGCGTGGCTCGCGAGGAATTGAATGGCTGGGTACGCGG
This sequence comes from Betaproteobacteria bacterium GR16-43, assembly GCA_001953215.1. GTDB lineage: Bacteria > Pseudomonadota > Gammaproteobacteria > Burkholderiales > Usitatibacteraceae > Usitatibacter. The sequence continues at coordinate 808,542 of CP019169.1, read as the reverse complement.
ATGCCGCGCGCTTGGAGACGCCGATCTCCGCCGATTTTCCGCCGATCCCCGCCGATGAAATGAGGCTAGGTTACGATCCAGAGAGGCGGCGGCGTTTCCAAGCGCGCGGAAACCCGCGAAACTAGGACGCCTCTGGTCCCGGCCCGAGGGAGCGAATGCGATCGGCCAGGCGAGCACCCCAGAGAGAGGTTTGCGCCTGCACGCTTTCCTCCACCTGGTGCTGCTTCGCGAGCGCGGGCTTCGCCTTGTAGATCGCGTAGCGGCGCAGCGCGGCGTCCACGTGCACGCGGAGCTGGCGAACGTCGACCGGCTTCTGCAGCAGGCGATAGACCTGCGCCTCGTTGATCAGCTCGATGGCGAGCTCGGAGTCGGGCGCATCCGAGATGAGGATGGCGAGGATCTCGGGCCGCTCCGCCTTCAGCAGCTTGAAGAGGGTCACCAATCCGTCGCGGCTGGACGCGAGGTCGGCCACGATCACGCCGACTTCCTCGGTCTCGAGGACCTTCACGGCATCGAGCGGGGATTCGACGTTGTGCACCCGGGCGCTGCCCGAGAAGAGTTGCCGCAGTCCATCGGCGATCTCGCCCGCGGGCTCCACCATCAGCACCGATCCCTCGAACTTCTCGTCGCCGGCTTTCTCCGCGCCGGCGGCCGCGAGTTCGAGGGCGATCGCCACGCCGTCGGCGAGGGTCTTCTGCAGGTCGGCGTTGTCCCACGGCTTCTTCACGAAGCGGAACACTTCGCCGTCGTTGATCGAACCCACGATCGACGCGAGGTCGGAGTAGCCGGTGAGCAGGATGCGCACCGCCGTGGGCGCGGCCTCCTTCACCTGGCGCAGCAGCTCCACGCCCGTCATGCCGGGCATGCGCTGGTCGCTCACGACCACGTGGATGCCGAAGCGCTTCACGAACTCGAGGGCGAGCGTGCCGTTCTCGGCGGTGAACACGTGGTAGTGCTGCTTGAAGATGGTGCGCAGGCCATTGAGGATGCGTTCCTCGTCGTCCACGAAGAGCACGCGGGCCTTCTGCGGGTCGCCGGGCGCGATGAACGTGGAGGCCTTGAGGTCGCCCGAAACGGTGTTGGTGAGCACCCCCGCATCCTTGGCGCCGGCGATGAGGCGTGCCTTGTCGAGGAGGTTCGCCCCGGGAATCGCGGGAGCCCCGATGGGCATGCTCGTGGCGGCTTGCGCATTGACGATCGGCCCGCCCAGGCTCTCTTCCAGCCCCTTGCGCAGCGCCTCGGCCAGCGACTTGCAGGTGGGGAAGCGGTCGGCGGGATCCTTCGACAGCGCCTTCTGGATCGCCCAGTCGAGGCTCCAGGCGGAGCGCGCGTTGTGCTGCGAGGGATTCGCCGGGCGGTCGTTCAGCACCTGGCGCAGGATCTCCGCGCTGGTGCCGGTGAAGGGGCGGCGGCCCGTGACCAGTTCGTAGGCGATGACGCCCACCTGGTAGAGGTCGGTGCGCTCAGTGCATTCCGCGCCGCTGAATTGCTCGGGCGCCATGTAGTGCGGCGTGCCGACGATGTCGCCCAGTTGCGTGATGGTGGACGAGTCGATGCGCGCCACGCCGAAGTCGGAGATCTTGATGCGCCCCTCGGCATTCACGAGGATGTTGCCGGGCTTCAGGTCGCGATGCAGCACGCCTTGCGCGTGCGAGTAGGCCAGCCCGTCGAGGATCTGCCGCAGCAACTCCCACGCGTCGCGAAAGCCGTACTGCGAGACTTCCTGCAGGTGCTGGTCGAGCGTGCGGCCGTTCACCAGCTCCATCACGATGCAGGCGATCTCCTCGTCCTCGATGAAATCGTAGATCGCGGCGATGCGCGGGTGCATGAGCCGGCCCACCGCCTGGGCCTCGTGGCGGAAGCGCTGGAGGACGTATTCCTGGTCGTTGGGCTCGAGGTCGCCCTTCACGACGACCTTCATCGCCACCGGACGCTTGATGCCGCTGTCGAAGCCGCGATAGACGACGCCGGCCGCGCCCTTGCCGAGCACGGATTGCACGTCGTACTTGCCGATGCGGCCGGGGAGGTTCACGTGCCGCGCGGACTCAAGCCGTTGCTTCCTCGTTGACCGCGCGCGCGAGGGCGGCGGGAGGCTGGAGCGGCAGCGTGACCGTGAACGTGGAGCCCACGCCCACTTCGGAGCGCACGTCGAAGAAGCCGCCGTGCTGCTGCACGATCTTGTAGGCGATGGACAGTCCCAGGCCCGTGCCCTTGCCGACTTCCTTGGTGGTGAAGAAGGGGTCGAAGATCTTCGGCAGGACCTCGGGGTCGATGCCGCGGCCGTTGTCCTCGACGTCGATGGCGATGGCGCCCGCATCCACGACGCGCGTGGCCACGGTGATGCGCCCGCCGGGCTTGTCCAGCGCCTGCGCGGCGTTGGTGAGGAGGTTCAGCAGCACCTGGTTCACCTGCGAAGGCGAGCAGGTGATGGAAGGGATCTCGCCCAGCCGCTTGTCGATGGCCACGTTGCGAAGCTGCGTGCGCGCGATGAGGAGCGTGGCCTGCACGCCTTCGTTCACGTTGAAGCTCGACACGTGGCTGCGGTCGACGCGCGAGAAGTTCTTGAGGTTGGTCACCAGCTCCGAGATCTGCTCGATGCCGTGCACGCCGTCCTTGGTGAGGCTGTCGAGGTCCTCCATCACGTGGTGGGCCTCGAGCTGCTTCAAGCGGGCGCCGAGGGCCGCGAAGGCCTCCTGGAGGTCGGCGGCGTCGGGCGACTCGGATTGCAGGATCACCTTCAGGCGTTCCGCTTGCACCAGCGCGTCGCGCAGGTCGGGCATGCGGCTTCGCACCGACCAGAGGCTGTTCTTCACGTAGGCGAGCGGCGTGTTGAGCTCGTGCGCGACGCCCGCGATCATCTGGCCCAGCGAGGACATCTTCTCGGTCTGCACGAGCTGCGCTTCGGATTCCTTCAGCTGCGCGAGCGTGGCGGTGAGCTCCGTGGTGCGCTCGGCCACGCGTTTCTCGAGCGTTTCGTTCGCGGCGCGCAGCGCGGCCTGGCCCGACACCACCCGCGCGGCGAGTGCGCCGGCGAGGATGAGCAGCGCCGCGGCGTAGAAGAAGAGGTAGGTGCGCCAGCGCTGCTGGTCGTCCAGTTGGCCGTCGACCATCCGGCCGAGCTGCTGCGTGAGGCGCTCGATGCGCGCGCCCGCCGGATGGAACGTGACCTTGCGGAAGGCCACCGACTCGGCGGCCAGCGCGGCGACGAAGCCCTTCGCGGCCGCTTCGGCCCGGCTCGCGGCCGCAGCCAGCGCGGGATCCGCGCTCGCCGCCGCGGCCTGCAGGCGCATCAGGACGGCTTCGATGGTGCGCGCGTCCTCGGCCTGGGTCTCCACGCCGGCTTCACGCAGCCGGTAGCGCAGCCCTTCGGATTGGCCTTCGACGGCGTAGGTGGCGTTCGCGCTGCCCGGGCGTTTCGCACGCGCGGCGGCCGCCTCGGACGTGAGCTGCGACAACGCTTCCTCGGATGTCTGCAGCGCCGCGACGGAGTCGGCATGGGCCAGGCGCAACGCCGCGAGTGCCGCGAGCTTGTCGCTCACGTCCGCGCGCAGGCCCTGGATCTTCGGGGCGACCTCGGGACTCGCGCGCTGTTCCAGCTCGTGGAGCGCGCGGAAGATGAGCGGGGAACGATCGATCGCGGGCGGCTGCGCGGCGGAATAGTCGTTGGCGAGGCGGCCCGCGTCGCCGTCCACGCGCAGGTCGAGCGCGCGCAACTCGCGCAGCAGCGTGGCGGTATCCGCATCGCGCCGCGCATCGAAGCCCAGGGTGCGGATGAAGAGGAAAACGAGCGTACCGAGCAAGGCCATGGCGATGGCCGCCAGAAGGGCTCCCCGCCTCTGCCTGGATAGGGTCATGGGTCCTATTGTTGTCCGGGTTCCCCTGCGGCCGTATGAGCCGCATCACTCGAAGGCATTACAGGTGCAACGACCTACTCTCCCAAGTATGCCTGACGGACCTGCGGGTTTCCCAGCAGCGACTTCGCGTCTCCGGAGAGCGTGACGGTTCCGCCCTCCAGCACGTAGCCGCGGTGGCTCGCCTCGAGCGCCAGGCGCGCGTTCTGCTCGACCAGCAGCAGGGTCACGCCCTCGGAGGAAACGGCCCGGATCACCTCGAAGATCTTCTCGACCATGAGCGGCGCCAGGCCCATGCTGGGTTCGTCGAGGAGCAGCAGCTTCGGGCGGCTCATGAGGGCGCGGCCGATGGCCAGCATCTGCTGCTCGCCGCCGGAGAGCGTGCCCGCGGTCTGGGCGCGGCGCTCCTTCAGGCGCGGGAAGAGCGAGAACATGCGCTCCATGTCCTGCGCGACGCCGGGCTTGTCGTCGCGGGCGTAGGCGCCCATGCGCAGGTTCTCCTCGATCGTGAGCTGCGGAAACACGCCGCGGCCTTCGGGCACGAGGGCCAGGCCCCGGCGCGCGATCTCGAAGGACTTGCGCCCCGAGATCTCCTCGCCCGCGTACATCACGCGGCCCGCGGCGGGATGCAGGAGGCCGGTGATGGCTTTCAGGGTCGTCGTCTTGCCGGCGCCGTTGGCACCGATGAGGCAGACCAGCTCGCCTTCGTCGACCGTGACGTCGATGCCTTTCACGGCCTTGATGCCGCCGTAGGAAACGTGGAGAGCCTCCAGGGCGAGAAGGCTCATGTGAGGTCAGGAAAGGCAAGGGGACACAGATGAACACAGATGAACACAGATAAAACCTTCAAAGGGTTTCTATGACTCGCTTCGATGCCGTGGCGCCGGGCACGAACACACTCCAAGGTTTTATCTGTGTTCATCTGTGTTTATCTGTGTCCAATAGCCCTTCGTACCCATCACTCCGCTCCCGCTGCCACTTGCGAAGGATGAGGGGTTCCGAGGTATGCCTCGATGACTTTCGGGTCCTTCTGCACGTCCTTCGGCGAACCCTCGGCGATCTTGCGGCCGTAGTCGAGGACGAGCACGCGATCGCAGAGCCCCATCACGAGCTTCACGTCGTGCTCGATCAGCAGGATCGTCATGCCGTCGCCGCGGATGCGTTCGATCAGCTTGCGAAGCTCGAGCTTCTCGGTGGCGTTCATGCCCGCGGCGGGTTCGTCGAGGGCGAGGAGTTTCGGCTCGGTGGCGAGAGCGCGCGCGATCTCGAGGCGGCGCTGGTCGCCGTAGGAGAGGTGCTTGGCGAGGTCGTTGGCGCGGTCGGCCACGCCGACGTACTCGAGCAGCTCGAGGGCGCGCTTGTGGATGGCCGCTTCCTCGTCGCGCGTGCCCTTGTTGCGAACGATCGCTCCGAAGACCCCGGCCTTGGTGCGCACATGGCGGCCGATCATCACGTTCTCCAGCGCCGAGAGGTTCGCGAAGAGCCGGATGTTCTGGAACGTGCGCGCGATGCCGAGCGCGGCGATGCGATCGGGCGGCGCGTCGTCGAGCGCCTGGCCGTTGAACTGGAGCGAGCCTTCCTCGTGCTTGTAGAGGCGCGTGATCACGTTGAAGAGCGTGGTCTTGCCGGCGCCGTTGGGGCCGATCAAGCCGTACACGACACCGCCGAAGATGGTGAACGTGACGTCGGAGAGCGCGGTGAGGCCGCCGAAGCGCTTGGTGACGCCGGAGACTTCGAGCAGAGCGACCGGAGGTTGGCTCATGCGGCTGGGGCCTCGTCGTCCGGCGCCAATTCACGTTGCCGCACCGCGGAAGGCCAAAGGCCCGCGGGGCGCACGAGCATGACGACGACCATCGCCAGGCCGAAGAGCAGCATGCGGATCACTTCGGGGTCGATGATCGAGCGGCCGAAGAGCATGCGCTGCGCGGGCTCGACGGTGTAGCGCAGGATCTCGGGCACGAACGACAGCAGGATCGCGCCGAGGATCACGCCCCAGATGTTGCCCATGCCGCCCAGCACCACCATGGCGAGCACCATCACGCTCTCGTTCAGCACGAAGCTCTCGGGGCTGATGAAGCCCTGGATCGAGGAGAAGATGGCGCCCGAGATGCCGCCGAACGAAGCGCCCATCGCGAAGGCGAGCAGCTTCATGCGCGTGGTGTTGATGCCCATCGCGCGCGCGGCCACCTCGTCCTCGCGGATGGCCTCCCAGGCGCGGCCGATGCGCGAATCCTGCAGGCGCAGGTTCACGACGATCACCAGCATGAGGACCGCGAGCAGGAAGAAGTAGTACTTCGTCGCTTCGTTGAACTGCAGTGGTCCCAGCGTGCTGGTATTGCCGAAGCTGATGCCGAAGAAGTTGATCGGGTCGATCGTGCTGATGCCCTTCGGGCCGTTGGTGAGGTTGAACGGCTCCGACAGGTTGTTGAGGAAAATCCGGATGATCTCCCCGAAGCCCAGCGTCACGATGGCGAGGTAGTCGCCGCGCAACTTCAACGTGGGCGTGCCGAGGATCACGCCGAAGAAACACGCCACGGCAGCGCCAAGGGGCAGGATCGCCCACCAGGGCCAGTGGATGTTGAAGTGCGGCGAGGCGAGGAGCGCGTAGACGTAGGCCCCGACGGCATAGAAGGCGATGTAGCCGAGGTCGAGCAGGCCCGCGAAGCCCACGACGATGTTCAGCCCGAGCGACAGCAGCACGAACAGGAGGGCCAGGTTGGTGATGCGCACCCACGCCGTGCCGACCTGCACCAGCACGAACGGAAGCGCCAGCAACGCAATGGCGATCAGTGCCATGCCGATCCAGCGGGCTTGGGGATGCTTCTTGATCGTGTCGACGAGCGTCATGTGAGTGACCGCACTTGGAAACGCCGATCTCCGCAGATTTTCCGCAGATCTCCGCGGATCAAAATCTCATGACAAGACGTCGCACTTCGAGTCGGCGCGTGCCGAAATTCAAGAGGAGGCAGACACGAAACCCCGTCGCGCGAAGATAGTTGACGCACTGCAATCGGTGCGCGCGTTCGAGGAAATCTACGGTCTTCACTTCGACGACGACCTCGTTTTCGACGATCAGATCCGGCAGGTAGTCCCCAACGACGACTCCGTCGTACGTCACTGCAACGGGGCGTTGATGTTCGACGGTCAGCCCAGCTTTGCGAAGCTCCAAGCCCAGCGCATTCTCGTACACCTTCTCCAGAAAGCCTTGTCCTAGCTTCGTACTCACCGTTTGCGCAGCTCCGATGATCGAGTGCGTCATCCGATTTACATGCTCCCGATCTACATCTGCGGAGATCCGCGGCAAATCGGCGGGGATCGGCGTTTCCAACAACGCCTGCGCGGGAGAGGACGTTTCCATGAAGGGGATAACGCATCATTACGCCCGATCGCCGACACGTTCGCCAAGCAAACCCGACGGACGGAACACCAGCACGAGGATCAACACGATGAACGCGTAGACGTCCTTGTAGTTGGAACCGAACAGGCTCGATTCCGGGCTCGCGAGGCACACGTCGTTGAACCCGGGAAGGAACTGGTTGAGGAAGCACACATTGGTCGCATCGCCCACGTAACCCGCGCCGAGCGACTCGATCAATCCCATGAGAATTCCACCGAGCACCGCGCCCGCGAGGTTGCCGATGCCGCCCAGCACCGCGGCGCTGAAGGCCTTGAGTCCCAGCAGGAATCCCATCTGGTAGTGCGCGATGCCGTAGTAGGACCCGACCATCACGCCGGCGGTGGCCCCGAGCGCGGCGCCGATCACGAACGTGAACGAGATCACGTTGTTGATGTTGATGCCCATCAACCCCGCAACCAGCGGGTTCTGCGACGTGGCGCGCATCGCGATGCCGATCTTCGTCTTGTAGACCAGCGCGAGGAGCCCGGCCATCATCGCGACCGACACCAGGATGATCGCGATCTGCACGTTCGAGATCGCCGCGCTGTTGTCGGAGCTGCCGAGGTGGAAGAGCTTCAGCTCGATAATCTGCGGGAAGGCGATCACGTTGCGGCTCCACACCAGGAGAGCGAGGTGCTGCAGGATGATCGAGACGCCGATCGCGGTGATCAACGGCGCCAGGCGAGGCGCGTGGCGCAGCGGCCGGTAGGCAACGCGCTCCACGATGTAGCCCACGGCCATGCACACCGGCACGGCGGCGAGGATGCCCAGGCCCACGATCACGAGCGGCGGCATGCCGCTGCCGGCGAGCGCCACGATCACGGAGAAGGCCGTCATGCAGCCGATCATCACCACTTCGCCGTGGGCGAAGTTGATGAGCTGGATGATGCCGTAGACCATCGTATAGCCCAGCGCCACGACTGCGTAGACGCAGCCCAGCGTGAGGCCGTTGATGACCTGCTGAAGAAAGATATCCAGTGAGTGCCCCCCGGCCCAAATGGAAACGGCACCGTTTCCGGTGCCGTTCCATTGTGCCTTTAAAGACGACTTATTTCTTCTTCTCGTCTTTCTTGGGCTCTTCCTTCTTGGCTTCGGCCTTCGGAGCCGCGGCCGGGGCCGCAGCAGCCGGGGCAGCGGCGGCCGGAGCGGCGGCAGCCGGAGCCGGAGCCGCGGAGAACGGAGCCGAGACGCCGTTCTTCACGATCGCCACCGGGGCGATCTTGCCGTCCTTGCCCATGCGGAAGATCGTCATTTCCGCGTCCTTGCGGTCGCCCTTGGCATCGAACTCGACCTTGCCGGTCGAACCCGTGAAGCTCACCTGGCTGATCACCGGGACGAACTTGGCGGGATCCGTGGAATCCGCCTTCTTCATCGCCTCGATCATGGCCCAGGCGCCGTCATAGAAATACGGGGCGTACTGCTTGATCTCGCCGTACTTCGCGGTGAACTGGTCCTTGAACTCCTTGCTCGCCGCTTCGGCGGGCAGGCCGGCCTGCGAGCACGCCATGCCTTCCGACGCGGGGCCGGCCAGCTTGCTCATCTCGTTCGTGCATGCACCATCGCCGAACGCGAACACGGCCTTGATGCCCAGTTCCCGTGCCTGCTTCAGCAGCGGGCCGCCGGTGGCGTCCATGCCGCCGTGGAAGACGACGTCGGGGCTCTTGCCCTTGATCTTGGTCAGGATGGCCTTGAAGTCGGTTTCCTTGTCGGTCGTACGCTCGCGCGCGACGATGTTGACCTTCGCGGCTTTCAGCGTCTTCTCGACTTCGTTGGCGATGCCTTCGCCGTACGCGGTCTTGTCGTCGATGATCGCGACCTTCTTGCCCTTCAGTTCGCCCGCGATGTAGGCGGCGATGGCCGGGCCCTGCTGGTCGTCGCGGCCGACGGTGCGGAACACGTTCTTCAGGCCGCGCTCGGTCAGGGTCGGGTTCGTGGCGGAGCCGGAGATCACCGGGATGCCGGCCTTGGCGTAGATCTCGGAAGCCGGGATCGTGACGCCGGAGTTCAGGTGGCCCACGACGGCGGCGACCTTCGCGTCCACGAGCTTCTGCGCGACGGTGGTGCCGACTTTCGGGTCGGCCTGGTCGTCCTCGCTCACCATCTTGAAGGTGACGGGCTGGCCGCCGATCTTGATGCCGGCCTTGTTGGCGTTCTCGACCGCCAGGGCCACGCCGTTCTCGTCATCCTTGCCGAGGTGGGCGATGGAGCCGGTGAGCGGGCCCGCGTGGGCGATCGTCACGGTCACGCCGGCGGGTGCGGCCGGCTTGGCTTCGGCGGCTTTCGGGGCCGGAGCTTCTTCTTTCTTGCCGCACGATGCGACCGCGAGCGCGGCGGCAACGGCGAGGGCCAGCTTGAACGACGAATTCATGGAGCTCTCCTGAATGGATTGGGTCGAAACGGGGGACGTGAGGCCAAGAAATGCAGGCCGGAATTATAGCCCTACCGGGTAAAAGGCGTTGAAACTCCGGCCTTCACCACGGCGACGGGGACGATCTTGCCACCCTGCATGCGGAAGATGGTCATTTCGGCGTCCTTGCGGTCGCCTTTCGCGTCGAACTCGAGCTTGCCGGTGGCCCCGGAGAGCGAGACCTTGTACATCTCCGGGACGAAGCGCGCGGGGTCCACGGAATCGGCTTTCTTCATCGCCTCGAGCACGACGTTGGTCGCGTCGTAGAAGAACGGCGCATAGAGCTTCGTGGGGCCGTACTTCTTCGTGAAGGCCTCGAGGAACTCCTTGCTCGCCGCTTCGGCAGGCAGCCCCGCCTGCGAGCAAGCAAGGCCTTCTCCGGCGGGACCGGCGAGCATCGCCATCTCCTCGGTACAGGCGCCGTCGCCGAACGCGAAGACCGACTTCATGCCGAGCTCGCGCGCCTGCTTCAGCATGAGTCCGCCGGTCGCGTCCATGCCGCCGTGGAAGACCACGTCGGGGTTGCGGCTCTTCATGCGCGTGAGGATCGCCTTGAAATCGGTTTCCTTGTCGGTGGTGCGCTCGCGGCCGACCAGCGTGACGCCGGACTTGCGCAGCGACTTCTCGACTTCGGTGGCGAGGCCCTCGCCGTAGGAGGTCTTGTCGTCGACGATCGCGACCGTCTTCGCCTTCAGCTCGCCCGAGATGTACGCGGCGATGGCGGGCCCCTGCTGGTCGTCGCGCCCGACGGTGCGGAAGACGCCATTCAACTTGCGTTCCGTGAGGTCCGGATTGGTGGCCGAACCGGAGATCACGGGGATGCCCGCCTTGGCGTAGATCTCGGAGGCGGGGATGGTGACGCCGGAATTCAGGTGCCCGATCACCGCGGCGACCTTCGCATCGACGAACTTCTGCGCCACGAGGGTGCCCAGCTTCGGGTCGCCCTGGTCGTCCTCGGAGAGGAGCTTGAAGACGACCGGCTTGCCGCCGATCACCGGCTTCTTCGCGTTGGCCTGTTCGAGGGCGAGCGCCACGCCGTTTTCGTCATCCTTGCCCTGGTGGGCGATGGAGCCCGTGAGCGGGCCCGCGTGGGCGATGAGGACGGTGACGGTGCCGGGCGCTTGCGGGGGCGGGGGTTCCGTCTTGCCGCAGGCGGCGAGGACAAACAAAATCGGGGTCAGGGTAGAAATAAATGCCGCGCGTTGCGCAGCACTTATTTCTACCCTGACCCCGATTTTGCAGCCTGGATTCCCGCGTTCGCGGGAATGACGCGTCATTTCAGCGCCAGGATCCACTTCACGAGGGTCTTCACATCCTCGTCCTTCACGGCGCCATTGGGCGGCATCATGACCGGGCCCCAGACGCCCGAGCCGCCCTTCTTCACCTTCTCGATCAGCTTGGCTTCGGCGGTGGCGTCGCCCGCGTACTTCTTCGCGACGTCCTTGTAGGCCGGACCGACCAGCTTCCTGTCGACGGCGTGGCACGCCGTGCACGCGTTCTTCTTGGCGAGTTCCTCGTTGGCGAGGGCGGGCGCCGCGGCAACGGCGATGCCCATGGCGAGGAGGAGGGCTTGGGTCTTCATGGTTGGCAAACTCCCGAAAATGAAGCGCGTTACGAAGCGGGCATTGTGTGGATTTTCAGCGTTTCCCGCAATGCGGACGGCGTGTGGATCGGTGGCAGGCAGGTAACGCCTTCGCACACCAATGCGTTGACGGGCGCGCTTCCCGGCTGCGCGATCGCCACCGTCGTCGGCAGGTAGGCCCCGTCGAGGAGCGCGCGCCAGGGCTCGAGCGACGCCGCGGGACCCGCGACCTTCACGAGCCGCGGGGGCACGAGCGTCTCTTCGAGGGTGGCGAGCAGGCTTCCGAAGCCCGCGGGGTGGCGCGCCATCGCCGGTGCGTAGAGGGCCAGGGTGCGTTCGGCCGCCTCGCGGAAGCGCATCTCGCCGGTGAGGTAGGCCAGGCGCGTGAGCGCGAGCGCCGCGACCCCGTTGCCCGAAGGTGTTGCGTTGTCGTGCCCCGGCTTCGGCCGGTGGATAAGCGGCTCGTGCCCATGCGCCGTGAAGAAGAAACCGCCGTCCTTCTCGTCCTGGAACTCTTCGAGCAGCACGTCGCCCAGCGCTTCGGCCCACGCCAGGTCCTTCGCCTCGAAGCCGGCCTGCATCACCTCGAGCAGGGCCGCGAGCAGGAAGGCGTGGTCGTCGAGGTAGGCGTCGAGATGGGCGCGGCCGTCCTTGTACGTGGCGAGCAGGCGCTCGTTTTTCCACATGCGCTCGCGGACGAACTCGAGGGCCTTCCGCGCCGAGGCGAGCCATTCGGGCTTGCCGAAGGCCCGCGCGGCACGCGCCATGCCGCCGATCATCAGCGCGTTCCACGACACGAGGATCTTCTCGTCGCGCCCGGGCCGCACGCGCCGCTCGCGAGCGACGAAGAGTTTCGCGCGCGCCGAGGCGAGGAGATCCTCGGCCCCCGCGAGCGGCAACCCGACCGATTCGGCGACGGCCTCGAGCGGCTTCGCGACGACGAAGTGCCACTCCTTGCCTTCGAAATTGGCGGGCCGGTCGAGCCCGAAGTGCGGCGAGACGATCGCGAATTCCTCCGGGGTGAGCAGCGCCTTCACGCTCTCGGGCGTCCACACGTAATACTTGCCCTCGTGGCCTTCCGAGTCGGCGTCGAGCGAGGAGTAGTAGCCGCCCTCGGGCGACTGCATCTCGCGCATCACCCACGCCGCGGTCTCGTCCGCGGTGCGTTCGAAGAGCGGCTCCTTCGTCACCAGCCACGCATCCGCGTAGAGGCGCAGGAGCCAGCCGTTGTCGTAGAGCATCTTCTCGAAGTGCGGGATGGCCCACTCGTCGTCCACGCTGTAGCGCGCGAAGCCGCCGCCGAGATGATCGAAGATGCCGCCCTCGGCCATCTTGGCGAGGCTGATCGCCGCCATGCCGAGCGCCTCCGCGTCGCCATTCGCGGCGAAATGCCGCAGCAGGAACTCGATCGAATCGGGGTGCGGGAACTTGGGCGCGCCGCCGAAGCCGCCGTGTTCGCTGTCGAAGGTCTGGCGCAGGAAGGCGTACGCCGCGTCGAGCGGCGCGCGGTCGAGCGCGGCCACATGCGCGCCGCTCTTCGGGTTCGCGCGGCCGAGGGCCGCGAGCAGTTGCGCGTTCTGCTCGCGGATTTCGTCGCCGCCCTGGTCGTGGAACTCGCGCACGCGCTTCAACAGGTCGGGAAAACCCGGCAGCCCGTAGCGCGCCGTCTTCGGGAAGTACGTGCCGCCGTGGAACGGCATCTGGTCGGGCGTGAGGAACATCGTGAGCGGCCAGCCGCCGTTCCTCTGCGTGAGCATCGCCTGCGCCGACTGGTAGATCTGGTCGATGTCCGGGCGTTCCTCGCGGTCCACCTTGATGTTCACGAAGAGCTCGTTCATCACCTTCGCGACGGCCTCGTCCTCGAACGACTCGTGCGCCATCACGTGGCACCAGTGGCACGCCGAGTAGCCGACGGACAGGAGGATGGGCTTTCCCGTGCGCTTCGACTCCGCGAGCGCCTCCGGGCCCCACGGGTACCAATCGACCGGATTGTCCGCGTGCTGCTGGAGGTAGGGGCTGGTTTCGTGGGCGAGGCGGTTGGGCATGAGACCTAAGGCAAAGTCAAAGTCAAAGGCAGGGGACACAGATAAACACAGATGAACACAGATAAGGGCAAATCTGGTTTTCAAGTGCGCGGCAGGTGAATTCTACGACGATAGCCCCACGCTCTCGTTCATACCCAACCGAGGTTATCTGTGTTCATCTGTGTTTATCTGTGTCCCTTTGCCTTAGCCCGCGAAGCGGCGAACCGGCACGAGGCCCAGGATGAGGGAACACCCCGCGAGGATGATCGCGCAGCCCGCGATGCGCCCCGGGGTGACCGGTTCCCCGAGGAAGATCACGCCCCACACCATCCCGAAGATCGGCACGAGGAGCGTGACGGTGATCGCCTTCACGGGACCCACGTCGGCGATGAGGCGGTAGTAGAGGATGAACGCCATCGCCGTGGAGATGATCGCGAGGCCGGCGACGCAGAACCACGCGATGGCCGGCGCTTCGCCGATCGGGTGGGCGGGCGGCACGACGAGCACGAACGGCGCGAGCGCCACCGCCGCCATGAGCAGCGTTCCCGCCGAAGTCCCGATCGGGCTCGCACCCTTCAGCTTCACCTTGGTGAACACGATCGTGTAGCCGTAGAGCGCGGTCGCGAGGACGCAGCACGAAGCGGCGAGCAGTTCGCGGCCGCTCATCGGCTTCGGCGTCCATCCGACGAGCACCGCGGTTCCCACGAGGCAGAGCAGGATCCCGGTCACCTTCGGGGCCGTGAGCGGCTCGCGGATCCACACCGCGGCCACCAGCGAGGCGAAGAGTGGCGAGAGGGCGTTCAGGATCACGGCGGTCGAGGCGTCGATCGTGGTCAGCGCCTGCGCGATCAACACGAACGGCAACGCGAGCCCGATGGCGCCGACGAAGAGATAAGCGCGCCCGTGTTCCCGCCAGCCGACCGTGCCGCGCATCGCGGTCACGTAGGCGAACAGGATCAAGCCGCCGAAGAGCACGCGCAGCTCGATCAGGGCCACGGGACCGAAGTACGGCACGGCCTTGCGCATGAAGAGATACGACGCGCCCCACATCGCCGCGAGGGCGACCAGGCGCGCGATGTCGGAGGGCTTCAGAGGAGTGCGCCCTGCCGCGCGCCCCGCAGCACGCCTTCGAGTTCGAGCAGCTTCGTCTTGCGCGGAAGGCCGCCCGCGTATCCGGTGAGGCTGCCGTCCGCGCCGACGATGCGATGGCACGGAATCGCCACGGCGATCGGATTGCGTCCGGTGGCCGCGCCGGCGGCACGCGCGGAGCCTTCGGCGCCGGCGCGCTTCGCGAGCTCCGAGTAGGTGATGGTCTTGCCGAAGCGCACCTTCGCGATCTCCCGCCAGATGCGTTTCTGGAAGTCGGTGCCCTGCGGGGCGAACGGCAGGTCGAACGCGTCGCGCTTTCCCGCGAAATACTCGGCCACTTGCCGGGCGCAGCGCGCGAGCGCGGGGTCGTTGCGGTCTTCCTTCGCGTCGTCGGCGAGTTTCGCGACGTACTTCGCGTCGGTGAAATCCAGGCGCGTGATCTCGCCGTCGGTGGCCACGGCGAACATGGTGCCGAGGGGCGTTTCGAACCGGGTGTACTTGGTCGTCATGGTGTCTTCTCCAGGGACTTCCACAGGTGGAGCACGGCGTAGGCGCGCCAGGGTCGCCAGGCTTCGGCGTTGGCGAGGGCGTCGCGCGGCTTGTCGTGGCGCATCGCCTTCAGCACGGCGACGTCGGGATGCGGGAATGCGTCGGGCCAGGCGAGGGCGCGCATGGCGATGTACTGCGCGGTCCAGGGGCCCACGCCGGGAATGGCTTCGAGGGCGGCGAGCGTGGCTTCGACTTCGGCCGTGGGCTCGAGCGAAAGCCGATCCTCGACGAGCGCGCGGGCGAGCTCGATGATGGCCCGCGCACGCGTGGCGATGATGCCGTGCTTCGCGACGTCGTCCTGCGTGAGGGTCGCGATCGCCGCGGGTTTCGGGAAGAGGCGCGTGAGGCCTGCGTGCGGCGTTTCATGGACATCGCCGAACGCGTTCACGAAGCGGCCCGCGATCGTGATGGCGGCCTTCACCGTGACCTGCTGGCCGAGGATGGCGCGCACGGCGATCTCGAAGCCGTCGACCGCGCCGGGCAGGCGAAGACCGGGGTTGGCTTTCGCGAGCGGGCCCAGGGCTTCGGTGATCTCGACCGGATTGCACGCGAGATCGAAGAGCGCCTTCACGCGCGAAAGCACGCCCGGGATCGCGGTGGAGAGTGAGGCGCTGACGGTGACGCGCAGTGCATCTCGCTTCGGCGCGGGTGCGACTTCGATCCAGCCCGCGAGCTTTCCCGCACGCAGCGTCCTGCGGTAGCGCTTGTCGTCGACCGTTTCCACGCCCGCGATCGCGCGCTTGGCGAGGAAGGCCAGCGTCGAGGGCCAGTCGTAGGGCGGACGGTAGGCGAGGTCGAAGCTGAGGCGATCCGTCGGGCGCTTGCGCTCGCCCGTCTTTCGCAGCTCGCCGGGCGTCATCCGATAGCGCTTGCGGAAGAGGTCGTTGAAGCGGCGCAGGCTCGCGAAGCCGCTGGCGAGCGCGGCGTCGAGCACCGTCATGTCGGTGTCCGTGAGCAGGCGCTTCGCGAGGAGCAGGCGCTGCGTCTGCGCGTACTCGACCGGCGAGACGCCGAACTCCTGCTGGAACACGCGGCGCAGGTGGCGGTCGGTGACGGCGAGGTGCGCCGCCAGGTCCTCGAGGCTCGACTCCTGCAACTTGCCGTCGTCGATGAGGCGCGCGGCCGATTGCGCGAGGCGGCGATTCGCATCGACGGCCGCGAATCCGGGTGCGAGCTCGGGCCGGCAGCGCAGGCACGGGCGGAATCCCTCGATCTCCGCCGCCGCGGCGCTCTGGAAGTAGCGGCAGTTCTTCGCGAGCGGCGGCTTCACCGTGCACACCGGGCGGCAGTAGATGCGCGTGGTGCGCACCCCCACGAAGAAGCGGCCGTCGAAGCGGGCGTCGTGGGAGAGCAGCGCGCGATAGCACTGGTCGGAGTCGAGGTTCATGGTGGCCATTATCCGCCCGGGCGAGCCTTGCGGCTCGCCATTTCCGGACATCAGATTTAGGGTCAGCACGATAACTGCATTCAGGGTCAGGACGATAACTGGGTTAACGTGCTGACCCTAAATACCGTGCCGGTCGATCCGCGCGGCGAAGCAGCCCCGGCGCGCGAAGTGGGCGTGGAGATACGTGACGTCATGTAGGGCGAAAAAACGTTCGATGAGCGGCTCGACCTGGGCGCCCTCCGTAATCTCCGCGTCGACGATGTGGCCATTGGCGTCGAAGGCCCGCACCGAGAGGAGGCGCGAACGCAGGGCCGGCGGCACGACATCGATCGCATCGAACGGCGCCTTCACCGCGGGCCGCACGTAGATGGCGTGGCTGGAGCGATACGGCGAGTCGACGGGCAGGTGCTCGTAGTTGAGGAGCAGGACCGCTTCTCCCGGCTCCGCATCCTCGAGGCTCACGCGGCAGGGAAAGCCCGGCTTGCCGTCGCAGATGCGGCGCACGGCGCGGTGCCTGGCGAGGGCTGCGTCGTCCAGGTCGTAGAGCGGCGCGAACTCGGCGGGGTAGAGACCCGTGATCCTGAAAGCCATGTAACCTCCTCGGTGGTGAATGGCGCCATCGTGGACCGATGCGCCTTCGCCATCTCGCCGTTTCCGGACACCGAATTCATGCCGAAGAAGCCCCCCGAATTCGTCGAACACGTCATCGAGACGATGCGCGACTTCGGGCCGGTGCGCACAAAGCCCATGTTCGGCGCCTGGGGTTTGTGGCACGGCGAGGTCTTCTTCGCGCTCGTCGCGGACGACACGCTCTACCTCAAGGTCGACGACGAGACCCGCGCCACGTTCACGGCCCGCGGCCTGGAGCCCTTCGTGTTCCAGGAGAGCAAGAGCGGCGAGACGATCGTGACCTCGTACTACCAGGCCCCCGAGGAGTCGCTCGAGAATCCGCGCGAGATGCTCGAGTGGGCGCGCCTGGCCTACGCCGCCGCCCTCCGAAAGCGCAAGAAAAAGAAGTAGGGGCAAACAAAATCGGGGTCAGGGTAGAAATAAATGCTGCGCGTTGCACAGCACTTATTTCTACCCTGACCCCGATTTTGTTTGCCCTAATTCTTTACGTCGGCCTTCACGTTCCCGCACACGCGCAGCAGATCGGCGGGTTTGATCGGGAAGAGCGCATTGGGCGTTCCCCCGGCGGCGAAGACCACGTCGAACGCGAGGAGGTCCGCATCGACGAAGGTGCGAATCGATCGCGCATGGCCCACGGGCGGAATGCCGCCGATCGCATAGCCCGTCACCTCGCGAACGAACTCGGGTTTCGCGCGACCGATCGGCTCGCCCAGCAGCGCGCCGACCTTCGCTTCATCCACGCGGTTGGCGCCGCTCGCGATCACCAGCACCGGGTCGCCCGTCGACGTCCCACGGAACACGAGCGACTTCGCGATCTGCCCGACCGTGCAGCCCAGGAGGTCGGCCGCTTCCTGCGAGGTGCGCGCGGAAGCGGCGTGCTCGGTGATGACGCAATCCAGTCCGAGCGCGGCGAGGGCGTCCTGCACGCGGCGCGCGCTCGCGGAGAGCGCCGCTCCGGTCGAGCCTTCCATCACCGCTCGATCAGCTCCGGTTCCCGTTCGACCGGGAAATTGACGGAGTTCGCCATGAAGCAGAGCGAGTGCGCGCGGTTGTGCAGCGAGTTCACCGCGTCGGCATCGGTGCCCTTGGGCATCGTGACCTTCGGCTTCAGGAGCACCTCGACCATCTGCATCTTGCCCTCGGCGTTCTTCCCGAGCCGGCCGATCGCGCGATCCTCGTAGTGCAGCACCGTGAGCTTGTTCTTCGCGGCGAGCGCCAGGAAGGTGAGCATGTGGCACTGCGAGAGCGAGAGGATCAGCAGCACCTCGGGGTTGTAGCCCTTCGGGTCGCCGCCGAAAGCCGGGGGCGAGGAGCCGAACACCTCCGGCTTGCCGGGCGCGGAGAGCCAGCTGTCGCGGGAGTAGACCGTGTCGGGCGGACGCTTGGACGCTTCGTCCGCCGGCCAGGCCACGTGGACTTCGAATTCTTCGCTCATCGTCGCGATCTCCTTGCGGTTCCTAGGGGGCGGCCGGCACCGCGCGCCGGCGCCAGGCGAGCCACACGGCCGAGCTTCCCGCCAGGACGAGCAGCGGGGCCGCCAGGTAGTTGAGTGTGGCCCATCCGGCCGTGTTCACCAAGACGCCCGAGGTGAGCGCACCCATGGCCTGCACGCCGAAGGTGATCATCTCGTTCAGGCCCTGCACCTTCGCTTTCTCCGCCGGGCGATGCGCTTCGGTGAGCAGCGTCGTGCCGCCGACGTACGTGAAGTTCCAGCCCAGGCCGAGGAGGACCAGCGCCCACCAGAAGTTCATCACTTCCTGCCCGGAGAGCGCGATCCCGACGCAGGAGAGCTCGAGCAGGAGCCCGGTGACGATCACCGGGAGCACGCCGAAGCGCTGGATGAGCGAACCCGTGAAGAAGGACGGCGAGAACATCGCGACCACGTGCGCGGCGATCACGCCCGCCGAAGCCGCGTACGGGTACCCGCAGAATCCCATCGCCAGCGGCGTCGCGGTCATGAGGAGCGTCATCACGCCATAGCCGATGGCCGAGCATCCGGCCGCGACCAGGAACGTGGGCTGGCGTGCGATCTCGCCCATGGGCCGGGCCGCCTCGCCGGGCCCCTCGGCCTTCGGTGTGGGCACGGCCAGGAACGACACGATCGCCATCGCGATGAGGCAGAACACGAAGAGCGAGGCGTACGTGGCGAGGAAGCGCGGGGCGAGGAGATCGACCGTGAGCTTGCTCACGTTCGGGCCGATGAACCCGCCGAGGAGGCCGCCCGCGAGCACGAAGGAGATCGCGCGCGCCTTGAAGTCGGGGGGCGCCACGTCCGCGGCGGCGAAGCGGTAGTACAGGCCGAACGCGTTGTAGACGCCGAGGATCATCGTGCCCACGCAGAGGATGGGCAGGCTGGCGAACGCGATCCCCAGCGAGGCGACCACGGACCCCGCGAGGCCGAACGCACCGCCGGTGAGGAAGCCGTTGCGCCGCCCCACGCGCTTCATCCAGAGCGAGGCGGGCATTGTCGAGAGCCAGCCGCCGAGGATGTAGGTGGCCGACGGGAGCGTGGCGAAGATCTTGTTGTCGGCGAGCGCGTACCCCGCCAGCGCCCCCACCGAGATCAGCGTGACCGCATTGGTGAGCAGCAGGGCCTGGCAGGCGGCGAGGAGGAGGACGTTGCGGCGGGAGTGATCCACCTCGAGATTCTAAAATAATTGGGGTCAGACTCCCATTAAGTTAATTCGGATGCGGCATACCGCATCAAAGGAACTAACTTAATGGGAGTCTGACCCCAATTATTTGATGCTCACTTCTGCCGCACGAACCTCCACTCCTCGCCCTTCTCCTTCCCGCCGGCCGTGCCTTCGATGCGCGCCACGAGCGCCTCGCCATCGCGCCAGTAGAGGATGCGTTGCGGGAAATCGTGCTGCGGGTTCTCGAACACGACCTTGCGATCGCCCAGCGTCTTCAGCTTGAACTCGGTGACCGGCTTGCCGCCCGGGCTTGCGTAGTACGAAAAACCGTCGGGCGTATCGCCGATGCGCAGGAACTCGAAGAACTTGCGTCCGGACTTCCACGTCGCGAGGTTGGCCGCGACCATGAGGCCGTTGCCGGGTCCGAGCCACGTTTCCGTCGTGCGGCCCTCGGGCGTCTCGTGGACCCAGGTGCCGGTCATCCACTCGAGTGCCGCGACCCGCGAGGGCGATTGCGCGGTGGCGACGGTGGAGATCGCGAGCATTGCGGCGGCGAACAGCAGTTTCATGGGAGCTCCGTTTCGATGTCGTGGCGGGAGTCTAGGGTTCCCGGCGCCGAGTGGCTTGTACGTTTGCGACATCGAAATCGGGGTCAGTGTAGAAATATCTAGATATTTCTACACTGACCCCGATTACGGTGCTGGTCCCTTAGCCCAGATCGAAGATGGCGGAGGCCAGCGCCGGCCGCGTTGCGAGGAACTCGGTGGCCGTGAGGCCGGCGTAGCGGCGGAATTCGCGAGCGAAGTGGCTCTGGTCGTAGTAGCCGGCGGCGAGGGCGGCATCGACGAGCGGGGCGCCGGCGAAATCGAGCTGGTCGAAGAAGCGGCGCAGCCGGAGGATCCCCCCGAGGGCGCGCGGGGAAACGCCCACGCGTTCGGCGAAGCGGCGCTCCAGCTGGCGGCGGCCCACGTTCGCTTCACGGGCGAGTTCGTCGATCGAGAGGGCATCGAGTTCGGCGCGGGCCTGGTCGAGGCGCGCCACGCATTGCGCGACCACCGCATCGTCGCCCGGATCCTGCTCGGCGAGGCGCCGAAGCACGAAGGCCTCCGCGACGCCGACGCGCGCGGCATCGTCGCCGCACGCGGCAACCGCATCCGCCAGCGCTTCGGCCCCTTCCATCAGCTCGCGCAGCGGCACGCGGCGATCGGTGAGATCCACCAGCGGCACGCGCAGCACGCGATGCGCAGCCCACGGATGGAAGCGAACGCCGAGCACACCGACCGGCCCCGAAGGACGCAGCCACAGCGGTTGCGTGAGTTGCCCGGCGACCAGCGTGCGGGGCTGCGGGACATCGCGCCCCTTCACATCGCGTTCGTGCATCGGCGAACCGAAGTGCACCAGCAACTCGGGGCAGCCGTCGCCGACGATCGGCTGGGGTGAAGGATCGGGCGAAGCATCCTCGCCGATCCACACGCAGCGCACCACCGCCGCGAGCTCCGCGCACGGCGCGTGCTCGGCGTAGCGCATCGCTACAGCGCCTTCTTGCGGAAGGTGATCGTCTCCACTTTCGGCGGGCCTTCCTTCTGCCGCATCGTGATGCGGAAGATGAAGGTGTCGGGCGCCGTGCGCTGGAACGCGAGGGCGCCGAACACCACCTCGTCCGCCGTGAGCTTCGTCAGCCGGAACTTGTACGAGAAGTCCTTCTCCTCCCAGCCGACCCAGTCGGTATTGAAGTGCTTCACGACCAGGCGCAACGACCCTTCGAATTCCTCGATGCCGAGCAATTCGTAGAATTCCTTCGAGCCGTCGGACTTCGTGAGGCGGAAGGTTCCCAGCATCACGCCCTTGCTGGGCGGCATCCAGTTGTCCTCGCCGACGCCACCCATGCCTTCGCCGATCCAGTAGCCCTGCAGCCACGCGGCGTCGGTAATCGTGGCGGGAATTTTCGGAGGTTGGACTTGCGGCGCCTGCGCGAAGGCGAGCGAGACAGCAAACGAGGCAAGGCACGCGGCGATGGTTCTCATGGAAGTCCCGGCGGGTTGTATCCGTCGAGATTAATCCCATTCAAAAAGTACGTTGTTACGGCGTCTATAATCTGCGCATGGACTATCGACGACTCGGCCGTTCCGGCCTCAAGGTGAGCGAACTCTCGTTCGGCTCGTGGGTGACGTACGGCAACCAGATGGACACGGGCGCGGCCAAGGCGTGCATGGCCGCCGCGTGGGATGCCGGCGTGAACTTCTTCGACAACGCCGAGATCTACGCCAACGGCAAGAGCGAAGAGATCATGGGCGACGCGCTGAAGCAGCTCGGCTGGCCGCGCTTGAAGTACGTGGTCTCGACCAAGTTCTATTGGGGCCTCTCCGACGGCCCGAACACCCGCAATACGCTGAACCGCAAATACCTGCTGGGCTCGATCGACGCCTCGTTGAAGCGCCTGCAGATGGAGTACGTGGACCTCGTCTATTGCCACCGCCCCGATCCGCACACGCCCATCGAGGAAACGGTGTGGGCGATGCACGACATCATCGCGCGCGGCAAGGCGCTCTACTGGGGCACTTCCGAGTGGGACGCGGCGAGCATTCGCGCGGCGTACGACGTCGCGGAGAAGCACCACCTGCACAAGCCGCTGATGGAGCAGCCCGAGTACAACGTCTTCCACCGCAAGCGGGTCGAGGACGAGTATGGGAAGCTCTACAAGGACATCGGCCTGGGCCTCACGACGTGGAGCCCCCTTGCTTCGGGACTGCTCACGGGGAAGTACCGCACCGGTGTTCCCGCCGGCAGCCGCGGCGCGATCGAGCGCATGAAATTCCTGTTGCCCAAGTTGACGGACAAGGCCGCGAACGATGCGGTGGGCAAGCTCGAGGCGGTCGCGAAGGACCTCGACTGTTCCTTGGCGCAACTCGCCATCGCCTGGTGCTCGAAGAACCCGAACGTCTCGACCGTGATCACGGGCGCCTCGAAGCCCGAGCAGGTGACGGAGAACATGAAGGCGGCGGCGATCATCCCGAAACTCGACGACGCGGCGATGAAGCGCATCGCGGCGATCACCGGTTCCCTGGCCGAGTGATGTGACCCTCCACATCGGTTGCGCCGCGGGATTCTCGGGCGATCGCACCGATGCGGCGGGGCCGGTGGTCGAGACGCTGATCGCACGAGGCGGGCCCGCGTTCCTTCTCTTCGAGACGCTCGCCGAACGCACCCTGGCCCTCGCGCAACTTGCGCGCCGCGCCAATCCCGAGGGGGGGTACGAGCCGCTGCTCGATGAACTCCTCGCGCCGATCCTCGCGAAGTGCATCGCGAACGAGATCCGGATCGTGAGCAACTTCGGCGCGGCGAATCCACGCGGGGCGGCACAGCGAATCCGCGCGCTCGCGAAGGAATTGGGTGTTCGCGAGCCTCGCGTCGCCGTCGTGAGCGGCGACGATCTCTCCGGTGCGACCCATCGCACGTTGCTGCGCGAATCGATCGGCGCCGCGCTCGATACCGTCGAGGTCGTGAGCGCGAATGCCTACCTGGGCGCGGAAGCGATCGCGGCGGCCCTCGCCGGCGGCGCGGAGATCGTCGTGTGCGGCCGCGTGGCGGATCCGTCGCTCGCCGTCGGGCCGGCGATGGCGCACTTCGGCTGGCAGCCCGACGACTGGGACCGCCTCGGCCGCGCGACGATGGCGGGCCATCTCCTCGAGTGCGGCTCGCAGGTGACGGGCGGCTATTTCGCCGACCCGGGTTTCAAGGACGTTCCGGATCTTCACGACGTCGGATTTCCGGTCGCAACGGTCCAGGAAGACGGCCGCTGCGAAATCGGCAAGGCCGACGCGACCGGCGGCATGGTCACGCTCGCGACCGTGAAGGAACAGCTGCTCTACGAAGTGCACGATCCCGCGGCCTACCTCACGCCCGACGTCACCGCCGACATCGCGCAAGCCGAAGTGCGCGAGACCGGGCGCGATCGCGTTGCGCTCGACGGCGTGCGTGGCCACGCGCGGCCCGACAAACTGAAGGTGAACGTCTGCCACGAAGGCGGCTGGCTCGCGGAAGGCGAGATCTCCTATGCCGGTCCGAACGCCGAGGCCCGCGCGCGCCTCGCGGGCGATGTGCTGCGCCAGCGCTTGCCGAAGCTCGAGGTGCGCATCGACTTGATCGGCGTCACGAGCGTCTTCGGCGACGACGCGGGTCGGCGGCTCGCGCGCACGCCCCACGGCCATGCGACCGAAGTGCGATTGCGCGTGGCGGCGAAGCATCCGGATCGAACGATGGCCGATCGTCTTGCGCGCGAAGTGACCGCGCTCTACACGTGCGGCCCGGCGGGTGGCGGCGGTGTTCGCACCGCGCTGCGGCCACGACTCGACACGCTCTCGGGCTTCGTTCCGCGCGAAGCGGTGCCGGCGCGCTGGCACAAGGTGGGCGCATGGTGATCGCACTGCACCGCGTCGCGCATGGCCGCACCGGCGACAAGGGCGATCGCTCCAACATCAGCGTGATCGCGTATCGGCCTGAACTCTTTGAAGTGATCGTCGCGCAGGTCACGGAAGCGCGCGTGGCCGAACTCTTCGCGCATCGCAAGCCGCAAGCCGTGAAGCGCTACCTGCTGCCGAAGCTGGGCGCGATGAACTTCGTGCTCGATGGGGTGTTGGATGGCGGCGTGAACGGATCGCTCAACCTCGACACGCATGGCAAGACGTTGGCATTCCTGCTTCTGGAACTGCCCGTGGAGATTCCGACGACATTGGAGTCGTTCGTTCCGGAGGAGAAAAAATGAAAACGATCATTCGCGCCCTCATGCTGGCCGCCCTGGTGGCCGCACCCGCCCTCGCCCAGGACTATCCCGCCAAGACCCTCACCTTCGTCGTGCCGTTCGCCGCGGGCAGCGCCACCGACCAGATCGCGCGCGCCATCGGTCAATCGGTGGCCGAGCAGGGCAAGCAATCGGTCGTGGTCGAGAACAAGCCCGGTGCGAGCGGCTTCATCGCGGCGCAGGCGGTCGCAGGCGCGGCGGGCGACGGCTACACCGTGCTCATCACGACCAACACCACGCACGCGGCCAACGAGCACCTCTACAAGAAGTTGCCGTACGACCCGGTGAAGGACTTCGTGCCGCTCACGCTGCTGGGCAAGGGCGGGCAGGTCATGATCGTGAACCCGAAGGTGCCCGCGAAGACCGTGGCCGAGTTCATCGCGCTCGCGAAGAAGCAGCCCGGCAAGCTCACGTTCGGCAGCGGATCGTCGTCGTCGCGCATCGCCGGTGAATTGCTGCAGCAGATGGCGGGCATCGACATCCTGCACGTGCCGTACAAGAGCAACCCGCTCGCGATCACCGACCTCCTCGGCGGGCAGATCGACATGATGATCACCGACACCGCCACCGGAATCCCGCAAGTGAAGGGCGGCAAGGTGCGCGCGCTCGGCGTGACCGCCCTGAAGCGTTCGGCGTTGGCGCCCGAGATCCCGACCATCGACGAGGCCGGCGTGAAAGGCTACGAGATGGGCTACTGGTTCGCGGCGTACGTGCCCGCGAAGACGCCGCCGGCCGTGGTGGCGAAGCTGCACGCGATGCTCATCGCCGCGACGAAGAGCGATGCCGCGAAGAAGTTCTACGAATCGACCGGCACCGACGTCGCCACTTCAACGCCGGAGGAGCTCGCGAAGTTCCAGGCCGCCGAGTCCGCGAAGTGGGGCAAGATCGTGAAGGCGGCGAAGATCGAGGCGGAGTAACGGGGTCAGATTCCCATTCGCGTTTCTGTCCGAATCATGGGACTGCCAATGGGAGTCTGACCCCATTTATTTCTTGTAGGACAGCACCGATACCGTCGCCCTGTCGTTGTCCGTATCGTAGCTTCAGTCACTCACAAAAACGAGGCTGAACCCATGAACACGATGAAACCGTTTGCAGTCGTCGCCATCATTGCCTTCGCCGCCACGCTCGCCGCGTGCCAGAAGGAAGGCCCGATGGAAAAGGCCGGCAAGAAGGTCGACAACGCCGTCGAGAAAGCCGGCGAGAAGATCGAGAAGGCCGGCGACAAGATCAAGGACGCCACCAGCAAGTAAGCGCTATTTCGAGGTCTTCGCGAAATCCCCCGCGAAGATCTCGACGCCCTCGGCCGGCGCGATGTACTTGCGGAACGCCGCGTTGGCCTGCTCCAGCGTCACGCCTTCGATCGCGCGGTCCACGCCCGCCACGTAGTCCATCGTGCGGCCGAGCTCGAGCTGGCTCGTGAGCATGAAGACGAGCTGTCCGTCCTGCGCGAGGCCCAGCTTTCGAGCTTGCGCGAGGCCGTTCTTCGCGTCCTGCAATTCCTTTGCCGTGAAGCCGTCACGCTGGACGCGCGCGAATTCCTCGCGGAACGCGTCCTCGAGGCGTTTGGCGTTCTGCGGCGCGTAGATCGCAAACGCGGTCCAGATCGTGTGCTGGTCGAACGAGCTGGGCGCGAGCGAGCTGCCCACGCCGTAGCTGGTGCCGTCCTTCTCGCGAATCCGCCGCCACAGCACCGAACCCTGCCCGCCGCCGATGATGCGGTCGGCCACGAGCGCAGCCGGATAGTCGGGCGCATCGTCGCGCAACGCGGAGCGGGCCTGCGCCGTGAAGTACGCATTCGCCTTGTCCGGCGTCTCGAGGCGCAGCACCGTGGCCGGCACCGCGAAGAGCGGCGCGGGCACGCGCGTGTATGGCTTCGCGCTCTTCCAGTCGCCGAAGAGCGTGGCCACCTGCGCCTTCAATGCCGCCTCGTCGAAGTCGCCGACGACCGCGAGTTCCGCGTTGTTGGCGCCGTAGAAATCGCGATGGAAGGCGCGGACGCGCTCGATCGTGAGCGCCTTCATCTCCGCAACCTGCTCGTCGAACGTGCGGAAGTAGCGCACGTCCCCCTTCGGATACGGGTTGCCCAGGCGCGAGAGCGCTTCGCGCGCCTGCGCCTCGGGTTCCTTGCGCTGGCTCTCGATGCCGGTCAGGCGCTCGGTGCGAAGGAGCTCCAGCTCGGCCGCGGGGAAGTCCGGCTGGCGCAATTGCGTCGCCACCAGCTTCAGCACCTCGGGCAGGTTCTCTCGCGTCGTTTCGATGCCGATCGAGACCCGCGTCTCGCCGCCGAAGGTGCCCACGCGGGCCTTCAGGCGATCGTACGCATCCTGGATCTGCGTGCGCGTCAGGCCGCCCGCGCCGCGATTCAGCATCGCCGCCGTCATCGAACCCGCGGGCACCGAACCGAAGAGCGCCTTTTCCTCTCCGAAGCGCAGCGAGATGCGCACCTGCACGGCGCCCCCGCGCGTCTTCTTGGGCAGCAAGGCGACCGACATGCCGTTCGCGAGGCGGCTGCGATGCGTACGCGATTCGATGTTGGCCGTGGTGGCGTCGAAGGCTTCGCCCGCGACGACCGCTGCATCGCCGCGATAGTCCTTCACCATCGGCGCGACGTCGACGAGCACCGGGGCCGGCGGGCGCTTCGGTTGCGGCGTCGGGATGAAGACGCCCGTGGTGCGGTTGTCGGGCAGGAGATAGGCGAGGGCCACGCGTTGCACGTCGGCAGCCTTCGCGTTGCGAATGCGGTCGCGCTGGAGGAAGAACAGGCGCCAGTCGCCCTGGGCGATCGCGCCGGACAGCGCGATGCCGACCCGCTCGGGATCGGCCGCGTTCAGTTCGAAATCCTTGAGGTACTTGGTGCGGGCGCGATCGACCTCGGCGTCGGTGATCGGTTGCGCGGCGATGCCTTCCAGCGTCGAGAGCAACGTGCGGCCCGCGGTGTCGAGGGAGCCACCGGCCGCCACGTCCGCGCCGAAGAGCACGAGGCTGGGCTCGCGCCACGCGAACGCGACGTTGTAGACCTCGGCGGCCTGCTTCGTCTCGACCATCGACTTGTGCAGGCGGCCCGAAGGCGTGTCGCCGAGGACCGAAGCGAGCAACTGCACGGCCGCGAAATCGGGATCGGGCCCCGCGGGCACGTGGTACGCGGCCATCACGACCTGCACGTCGCCCACGCGCCGGACCGTGATGCTGCGTTCGCCCTGCTGCTCGGGGTCCACCGTGTACGTCGCCGGGAGCTTGCGGGCCGGACGAGGAATCGGCCCGAACGTCGCGGCGACCAAGGCCAGGGTCTTCGCCTCGTCGAACTTGCCCGCGATGATGAGCACCGCATTGTCGGGCTGGTAGTAGGTGCGATAGAAGGCCTGCAGGCGCTCGATGTTCACGTTCTCCACGTCGGAACGCGCGCCGATCGTGGACTTGCCGTAGTTGTGCCAGGAGTAGGACGCCTCGACGATGCGCGTGAGCAGCACGCTGCCGGGGTTGTTCTCGGAGCGCTCCATCTCGTTGCGCACCACGGTCATCTCGGTGTCGAGGTCCTTGCGCGCGATGAACGAGTTGGTCATCGCGTCGGCGGACCAGCGCAGGTACCAGTCGAGGTTCTCGTCGTTCGCCGCGAAGCTCGCGAAGTAGTTGGTGCGATCCGTCCACGTGGATCCATTGGCGCGCAGGCCGCGGCGCGTGAACTCGCTCCACGCGAGCGGGTGCGTCGGCGTTCCCTTGAACAACAGGTGCTCCAGCAGGTGCGCCATGCCCGTCTCGCCGTAGTTCTCGTGGCGCGAACCGACGAGATAGGTCGTGTTCACCGTGGTGGTGGGCTTCGAGGGATCGGGCGCGAAGAGCACGCGCAGGCCGTTGGCCAGGCCGTACTCGGTGATGCCTTCGACGCTCGTCACTTTCGTCACGCCCTTCGGCAGGGGCACGTCGGCGGCGAAGGTGGTGGCGGCGAAGGCGAACGCGGCCAGGGAAGCGGCGATCAATCGCATGGGGATTCTTTCCTTTCGTGATTCCAAATAAATGGGGTCAGACTCCCATTTGCAGTCCCGCAATTCGGACAGAAACGCAAATGGGAGTCCGACCCCTACCGGTCCATCTTCGCGAACGTGACGATGTGTCCGCCGGGTTCTTCGTAGGAAATCTCGTCGGCGCCGTAGAAGGTCTTGTGGCGCTCGGCGAGGACTTTGGTGCCGGCCAGCGCGGCGATCACGGCGTCCAAGTCGTCCACCTCGATGAACACGACGGCGTGCGCGGACTCCAGCGTGCGCTCGCGGATCTGAGGTGATTCGTTGTCGTTGCCGCGCGTCTCGAGCATCACCTGCACGCCGTTATTCTGCAGCCCCACGAAACCGAGGTACCTCGGATTCTTGGCAGGCACGTCGAACATCACGGTGAAGCCGACCTTCATGAACCAGTCGCGCGAGGGTTCGACCCATTTCATGAAGAGGACGGGGGTGGCGCTATGGACTTTCATGGCTCGAGACTCCTCCGGGACAACGCGCTATCCTTTCCTTCATTGCTTCTCATTCGATGTCTCCTGGTACTCCTGCTCACGGCACCATGACAAATCCTTACTACTGTTCATACTGCCGGGCCGAGGTTCTGCCATCGAGCCGGCAATGCGAAAACTGCGGCGTTTCGTTGGGAGCCGGATCGTCCTCGAAGGCCGTGACGAAAGAGGAGTTGTCCGCCAACGCCAGGACTCGCGCCGTCATCGCGCTTCTCGTCGTCGTCGCATTCGGGGTGGTCGTGTTGCTCGCGACGATCTGGTATCAAACCATCAAGGCCTCGGCAAGGCATGGCGGCCGGGCTGAACCGGGCCATTCGCTCGCCACTAGTCGGTAACGGCCCCGAGCGCCGCGGTACCGACGAGCTTCGCGTACTTCCCGAGCACGCCGGTCCTGTACTTCGGAGCGGGCTGCTTCCACGCGGCGCGGCGCTTCGCGATCTCGGCTTCATCGACATTCAGCTGGATGAGGAGTTTGCGCGAATCGATGGTGATGGAATCGCCTTCCTTCACCAGCGCGATCGTGCCGCCCTCGAACGCTTCGGGCGTGACGTGGCCGACCACCATGCCCCACGTGCCGCCGGAAAAGCGCCCGTCGGTGATGAGGCCCACGGATTCGCCGAGGCCCTGGCCGATCAGCGCGGAGCTGGGGGCCAGCATCTCGCGCATGCCCGGTCCGCCCTTGGGTCCTTCGTAGCGAATGATGACCACGTCGCCGGCCTGGATCTTCTTGGCCATGATCGCGTCCATGCACGCGGGCTCGGAGTCGAACACGCGCGCGGGGCCGGTGATTGCGGGGCTCTTGAGGCCGGTAATCTTCGCCACGCATCCGTCGGGCGAGAGATTGCCCCTCAACACCGCGAGGTGGCCTTCCCGGTACATCGGGTTGCCCCACGGGCGGATCACGTCCTGGTCGGCCCGCGGTTCGTCCGGCACGTCCTTCAGGTTTTCCGCGACGGTCTTGCCGGTGATGGTCATGCAGTCGCCGTGCAGCACGCCGTTCTTGAGGAGGATCTTCATCACCTGCGGGACGCCGCCGGCCTTGTGGAGATCGACCGCGACGTACTTGCCCGAGGGCTTCATGTCGCAGAGCACCGGCACCTTCTGGCGCATGCGTTCGAAGTCGTCGAGCGTCCAGGGCACGCCGGCCGCATGCGCGATCGCGAGCCAGTGCAGCACGCCGTTGGTGGAGCCGCCCGTGGCCATGATCACCGCGACGGCGTTCTCGATCGATTTCTTCGTGACGATGTCGCTCGGCTTCAGGCCCGCCTTCACGGCGGCAACGAGCACTTCCATGCTCTGCGCGGCCGAGGCGCGCTTCTCGTCATCCTCCGCGGCCATCGTCGACGAATACGGCAGCGACATGCCCACGGCTTCGACGGAGGACGACATCGTGTTCGCGGTGTACATGCCGCCGCAGGCTCCGACGCCGGGCAGGGCTTTCCGCTCGATGCACTCGAAGTCTTCCTTCGTCATCTTTCCCGCGGAGAACGAGCCGACGGATTCGAAGACGGAAACGATCTGGAGATCCTGCCCCTTGTGGCGGCCCGGCTTGATGGTGCCGCCGTAGACGCAGATCGCGGGGATGTTCATGCGGCAGATGCCGATCATGGCGCCCGGCAGATTCTTGTCGCACCCGCCGATGGCGAGCACGCCGTCCATGAACTGGCTCTGCGTCGCGGTCTCGATCGCGTCGGCGATCACTTCGCGCGAGACGAGCGAGTACTTCATCCCTTCGGTGCCCATCGAGATGCCGTCGGTGACGGTGATGGTGCCGAACATCTGCGGCATGGCGCCCGCCTTGCGCGCGGCTGAATCGGCCGCGTCGGCCAGGGGTTGAATTCCCGCATTGCAGGGATTCATCGTCGAGTGGCCGTTGGCGATGCCGACGATGGGCTTCTCGAAATCGGCGTCCTGGTAGCCGATGGCTCGCAGCATGGAACGATTGGGCGAGCGCGGAACGCCGTGCGTGATCGTGAAGGAGCGGTATTTGTCAGCCATGGGAACTCGAGAGCGGAAATGCGACGTTCATTGTATCGAATTGCTACATCGAGGAACGGCGTACGGGGAACGCCCTCCCACTTGGGCAGCACGCACGTCGCTGCACAAGCGGCGGTAATTCATCTTCACGAAAGGAGCAGCACATGAAAAGGATCTTGACGGGTTGTGCCGTCGCCGCGGCGCTTGCCGTGGCCATTCCCGCATTCGCACAGGACGTGGCACCCGCGGCGCAGCAAAGCGCCTCCGACGTCCAGCTTCAGCACGAGGTCACCCACCAGCTCACGTCCGACCGCAATCTCGAGGGCTCGATGCTCGTCGTCTCGGTGCTCGACGGCCGCGTGAACGTCGTCGGCACGCTGAGGGACCATTCGCAGGAGACGGAGATCTACTCCGTCGCGCGCCATGTCGACGGCGTGCGCAGCGTGTTCGTCTTCGCCGACGCGGGCTCGCAGTAACGCCGTTTTCCATCCACGAAAGGAGCAACACATGAAGAGGATCCTTACGGGCTGCGCCGTGTTCGCCACGGCCCTGGCCGCCTACGTCCCCGCGTTTGCGCAGGAGCTGGGCCCCGCCGTGCGGGAAAGCACGACCGATGTGCAGGTGCAGGAAGAGGTGCTCACGCGCCTGCTTGCCGACCACCGTCTCGACCATTCGCTGCTGATGGTCTCGGTGCATGACGGCCACGTGAGCGTGACCGGCACGATGAAGGACGAATCGCAGGAAGCGGAGATCTACCGCGTCGCGCGCACGGTACCGGGCGTGCGGGACGTGTTCGTGTTCGGAGAAACCGACAGCGAGTAGCGGTACGGCGGGCGGTCCCGGATAATTGGGGTCAGACTCCCATTAAGTTAATCACCTCCGTCCGATTAACTTAATGGGAGTCTGACCCCAATTATCCGGCCGCCCGCATGCTGACCCATCCGCAGTTCGATCCCATCCTCTTTTCGCTCGGCCCGCTCGCCATTCGCTGGTACGGGCTGATGTACGTGGTCGCGTTCATCGCGTTCCTGCTGCTCACCAAGTTGCGCGTGAAGCGCGGCTTCGGCGGCGCGATGAGCGTGAACGACGTCGACGACCTGCTGTTCTACGGCGTGCTCGGCGTGATCCTGGGCGGGCGCCTGGGCTACGTGCTGTTCTACAAGGCCGACTACTATCTCGCGCACCCGCTCGAGATCTTGCAAGTGTGGACCGGCGGGATGAGTTTCCACGGCGGCTTCCTCGGCGTGCTGGTCGCGGTGGCGGTGTTCTGCTGGCGGAAGAAGTTGCGCTGGATCGAAGTGATGGACCTGGTCGCACCGGCAGTGCCCGTGGGCCTCGGCGCGGGCCGCATGGGCAACTTCATCAACGGCGAGTTGCCGGGGCGCCCGACCGATGTGCCGTGGGGCATGTGGTTCCCGCAGATCGACCGCGAGCCGCTCGCGCGCCATCCGTCGCAGCTCTACCAGTTCGCGTGCGAAGGCGTGATCCTCTTCGTGCTGCTGTGGTGGTTCGCGTCGCGGCCGCGCCCGGCCGGAGCCGTGAGCGCGTTCTTCCTCCTCGGCTACGGCACGCTGCGCTTCATCTCCGAGTTCGGCCGCCAGCCCGACGACTTCCTCGGCCTGCTCGCGTTCAACCTCTCGATGGGGCAGTGGCTCTCCATCCCGATGGTCGCGGCCGGCGTGGGGATGATGATCTGGGCGTACAAGAGGAAATCGGGGTCAGGGTAGAAATATTCTCCGTCTTACTGGTCGATGCGGTTCGGGGGCTGGAGGGGATCGAAGTCGGCCCACGCTCCGTTCGTCCACTGTCCTTCCGCGCGTTCGACTTCGACGGCTCCGGCACTCTTGAGGATGCGCGCGATGGCGAGTTCGTCCTTGTCGGAAGCGCTCACGTTGACCGCGACCAGCGTCCCCGCAGGGCGAAGGCGTTCCGTGCGGGGCGGACCATCGCCGGTTTCGTTCAGGCCGCCCACGAGCGAGCCCGAGTAGGCGCCCGCACCCGCGGCAAGCGGAATCGCGAACGGCCCGACGGCCAGCGCCGCCGCGGCGCCGACCACGAGGCCGACGGCCCCGCCCATCATCGCGCCCTTGGCGCCGCCTTCGTCGATATGCTCGGCGCCCGGCGACTCGTCCCGATCGCCTCCGATCGCATACGAACCGTGCTGGCCCGGCGGATTGATCGCGAATTCACAGACATCCGGGTCGTCCACGCCCGCCATGCGCAGTTGGCCCAGCGCGGCGGCCGCGCGCGGACCGGTGTCGAAGAGGCCTGCAATCACGGTGCTCATGTGTGTTCTCCAGTGTGGTCGACCAGGGCGGTGACGCCCGAATGCCGCGCGCAGCTCGCGCAGCAGAAAATCCTTCCGCCCTCGACTTCGAGGCCGTGTCCCAGGATGCGGCAGCCGCAATGCGCGCACTGCGGCGCCATGCGGTGGATGGCGCATTCGAAACTGTCGAAGACGTGCGTCTTCCCGTCCTGGTGGACTTCGAACGCGCGGTGGTAATCGTTGCCGCAGACTTCGCACTTGGGCATGAGGTTCATTCCTTTTTCTCGGCGGCTGGACTGGTCTTCCCAGCCGCGGCGCCGGGTGGCTGCGAGCGGCAATCGGTGTCTTCCTGCCCTGCGGCGAGGTCGCGTTCGGCCTGCTTCATGACGTGCTGTGGTTCGGCTTCGGCCCGTGTGCCGTCGGCGCGTTCGTCGCGCTCGTGGGGTAGCAGCATGCGGGTGAAGTTGCGCGGCGTCCGGCGTGCGCGCCGGAGGTATTGGCGGTTGGGCATGGCCCATGGTCGCAGCGCGATGCGGGGGCCGCTGCCAGTGGAATGCCCGTCCCTCCGTAGTCGAATTCCCACCCGGGAAAAACCGGGCGAATATCGCCCGCGCCCGGTTTGCTTTCCACCGCGGAGGCGCATACGGTTCGGGCATACCAAGAAAATCAGGGAGAAACACCATGGATCGTTCCACGTCCTGCGCGCGCATTGCTTCGGCCTTCGCGCTGGCCCTTTCGTTCATTTCGTTCGATGTCTTCGCGAGCACCGAGCCGGCCGGCTCGATGGCCACGGCGAGGCTGAACCACGTCTCGGTGGCGTTGCCCGACGGACGTGCCCTGGTGGCCGGAGGCTTCGCGCCCTCGAGCGCGTGGGCCATCGCGAGTGCCGAGGTCTTCGACGCCGCGACGGCAACCTTCAGCGCCGCGCCGTCCATGTCCACGGCACGGGCGTATGCGGTCGGCGCGCTCCTTCCCGACGGGCGCGTGCTCGTGGCCGGTGGCACCACGGTCAACCAGAGCCCGCCGCTGAATCTCGCGAGCGCCGAGATCTACGATCCCGCGACCAACACGTGGAGCGCGACAGGCTCGATGATCGCCGGCCGGCAATCGGCTGCCGTAGTCGTGCTGCCCGATGGTCGCGTCCTCGTGATCGGAGGCGACTCCACCGCCGCCGCCGCCGAAATCTATGACCCGACCACCGGCAGCTTCGCGGCCACTGGATCGCTCGTTACCGCGCGCACCCGCTTCGCGGCGAGCCTGCTCGCCGACGGCCGCGTGCTGGTGGTCGGTGGCCGGAGCACGAGCTCGGTCTTCCTCTCGAGCGCAGAGGCGTGGGATCCCACGACGGGCTCGTGGTCCGCGGCCGGCACGATGGCTTCGGTGCGTTCGGATGCCACGGCCACGCTGCTGGCCAACGGGAAAGTGCTCGTCGCCGGCGGCATCTCCACCTCCGACTGGAGTTCGGGCGTCGCCGCGGCGGAGCTCTACGATCCCGCCTCCGGAACGTTCACGACAACCGGAAGCATCGCGACGCTGCGCAACGGGCACGTCGCGGCGCTGCTCGGCACGGGCGATGTCGTGATCACCGGTGGTTTCGGAAGCACGTCGTCCCTCGCGGCAATCGAGCGCTACGACGTCGCGGGGGGCACCTGGTCCAGCGGCGGATCGATGGTCAACACGCGGGTGGCGACGACGGCCGTCAAGCTGGCCAACGGCGAAGTCCTGGTCGCCGGCGGCTTCGGCTCGGGCACCGCCTCGACCGGAGCGGAGCTCATCGATGCCGCGTGCATCGCGAGCCTCGCCACGGTTTCGCCGGGCAGCGCGACCTACAACCAGGACGCGGCCTCCGGAAGCATTGCAGTAACGCATGCGCCGGGGTGCTCCTGGCGCGTCCTGCAGATTCCGTCGTGGGTGACGGTGACGTCGTCCAACCCCGGAATCGGCACCGCGACGCTCACCTACACCGTCGCCGAGAACACGACGCAGTTCGGACGCGGCGCGACGCTGAAGGTCGGCGACGCATCGTTCGCCATCAACCAGTCCGCGCATCCGTGCTCGAACGCTTCGCTATCACCCACCAGCCATTCGCCCTCCTACCTCGGCGGATCCGGGTCGACGTGGGTCAGCGCCAACAGCACGTGCACGTGGACGGTGACGGGCGCGCCCTCCTGGATCACGGTCACCTCGCCGAGCACGACGGGCTCGGGCAACGCGACGTACAGCGTAGCCACGAACCCGGGCGCCGCACGGAGCGCCACGCTCACCATCGCGACGAAAAGCTATGTCGTGAGCCAGGCGGCCAGCCCGTGCGGCACGGGACCGACGATCTCGCCCGCGAGCCGAACCCTTGGCTCGTCCGGCGGCAGCAGCAGCGTGACGGTGACGGCCAACTCGGGCTGCGCGTGGACGGTCACCGGCAAGCCGGCCTGGATCACGATGACCACTTCGGGGACGGGCAGCACGACGCTCTCCTTCACGGTGGCGAGCAACGCGGGTGGTGGGGAGCGCACATCGACCTTCACCGTCGCGGGCCAGAGCTTCACCGTGACGCAGCTCGGGGATCTCTGCGCGGGCGCGTCGCTCGATCCTTCGAGCCTCTCGCTGGTCAACACGGCGTCCTCCGGGACGGTCAGCCTCACGGCCCCCGCGGCGTGCGGATGGACGATCACGGGCGCGCCGTCGTGGCTCACCTTCCCGTCGGGCACTTCGGGCACCGGTAGCGCGACAGTGAGCTACAACGCTGCCGCGAACACCGACACCGGAGCGATCCGCAGCGCCACGGTCACGATCGCCGGAGCTTCGCTCCCGGTGTCGCAAGCCGCGGGTGTGTGCGCGGGCACCTCCGTCTCGCCGGGAACGAGTCCTTCCATTCCGATCGCGGGTGGCACGGGGTCGATGACGGTGACCGCACCGGCCGCTTGCACGTGGAGCGTCACGGGCGCGCCGTCGTGGGTGACGATCACGACCGCGATGCCGATCACCGGTAGCAGCACGGTGAACTACACCGTGGCGGCGAACCCCGGCACCGTGCGCAACGCGAGCCTCGTGTCCGCCGGTGCGACGCATGTCGTCTCGCAACTGGGCATCGCGAACTACTGCGCCTCGCGCGGCAACACATCCACGTGGGAATGGATCCAGGCCGTAACCATCGCGGGCGTGACGCGCACCACCGGCAACAATGGCGGCTATGCCGACTTCACCGGCACCGCGGCTATCCCGCTGGCGGCGACGAACACCATCACGGGATCTATCGGTGGGCCGTACCAGGAGTACTGGCGCGTCTGGATCGACTACAACCGCGACGGCGTCTTCAGCGACAGCGAGCTCGTGGCCGGCTTCAGCGGCACCGGAACCCTCGGCACGTCGTTCACGATTCCCGCGGGGGTGGCATCGGGCAACGCGCGCATGCGCATCTCGATGAAGTGGGGGCAGCCCCCGACGCCGTGCGAGAGCTTCACCTACGGCGAGGTCGAGGACTACACGGTCGTGATTCCTTGACGGTCTGGTCGACCATCCAGCGACCCGTCGCAACAACGAAAAAGCCCGCGCTAGGCGGGCTTTTTCGTTTCAGGTGTCTGGTGGAGTGAAAGGGGATCGAACCCTCGACCTCCGCATTGCGAACGCGGCGCTCTCCCAGCTGAGCTACCACCCCAGATCAAGGCCAAAAACGGCTGGCCAGGACCCAGAATTATAGCGGAAACCGGGGGTTGGACGCACCTGCTCCGGGCGGTCAGCCTTGGTCGCCCCGCAGGAAGCCCTGGGCGCGGCGCTTGTCCGCCTCATATTGGGCCCGGGCATCGGCTTCGCAACGGGAGCGTTCGGCGGCCGAACCGTAGAGCTGGCGGCACTCGATCCGCGCCTCCTGGAGGGCGGCGCCGGCTTCCTTCATGAGCGTGGCGTACTTTTTCGCGGGCGTATCGGCGGGGACGTACCAGCGCGGCGGGTCTCCGGCTTGCGGACCCGGGTCGCTCGCCTCGGCGTAAGCCGCGAGGCTGGCGAAGGCGATGGTGGCGGTGGCACAAGTGATGATGACGGCGGCGAGGGCGGTATTGCGCTCCATGGCGGTTCTCCTGGGGAATGGGGCCACGATAGGCGCCCGCTCGCGACCGAGGCATCCGTTCATGTCCCGCCGTGACGTAGGAATCCGCCGCGACCGCCGCTGTCCTACATCGCGATGCGTCACGCACCGGCATTGCAAAGGGAGTGGAACGCGGAGGATGGCCTCATGGTCACCCGCCTCTCCATCGCGCTCGCCTTCGTCGCCTTCCCGCTGCTCGCCGCGGGCGAGGAGGGTGGCCCCATGAAGAGCCTGCAGTTGAAGCCCAAGGCGGCCATGATCGAGACCCCTCCGGCGCTGCAGCGCGCGCCGTTCCTCCTGCAGCCGGGAGAGCCCAACCTGGATCTCTCCTACCGCCCCGAGGACGAGCGCCTCCACGCCAGCCGCTCGTCCTGCGACAACGCGGGGCAGTCGCTGTGCTACGACGCCGGCTCCGGAAAGATCGTCTACAAGAAGACCCGCGACTACATGCCGGCGATCCCTGGGATGCAGGCCGAACATATCGCGCTGCGGCGCGACCGGATCACCTTCAAATACACGTTCCGGTGACCCGATTCGGGGCACTTTCGGGGTGTAGGATTTGTCCTACGGGACTATCCGCCCCGGCCTACGCTTGGCCCCGGATGGCCATGCTGTAATCCTTGCTGAACCCACACCAAACAGGGATTTGCACACATGATCAGGCTGCTCATCGTCGATGACCACGACGTGGTTCGAATGGGCCTGAAGCAGGTCTTCGACAGCCGCGTCGACATGGAGATCGTTGCCGAAGCCCGCACGGGCGAGGAAGCGATCAACCTCATTCGCAAGGAGCCGTTCGACGTCGCTTTGATCGACTTGTCGCTGTCCGACATGTCGGGCGTGGACGTCCTCACGCGCGCGCGTTCGATCCGCCCGGAAATGGCCGTGCTCATCGTGAGCGGCTATCCGGAAGACCAGTACGCCATCAATATCCTCAAGGCCGGCGCCTCGGGCTTCGTGCCCAAGGACGCGCCGTCCGAAAGCCTCGTGGCCGCCGTGCTGGCCGCCACGCAGGGCCGCAAGTACGTGAGCCCGCGCATCGCGGACCGCCTCGCGCAAGGCCTGTCGGGCCCCGCGGCGGATACGCCGACGCACTCGACGCTCTCGGAGCGCGAATTCCAGATCTTCTGCAAGCTGGCCGGTGGCCAGAGCGTGTCGGACATCGCCAAGGAGCTCTTCCTCAGCGTGAAGACGGTCAGCACGTACCGCTCGCGCATCCTCGAGAAGATGAGCTTCAAGTCGAACGCGGACATCACGTATTACGCCGTCAAGAACCAACTCATCGCGTGATGCCATGCTTCCCTTCGCCGGCTTTACTCCCGCCCGCAGCCTGATCTCCGTACTCTTCGGGGGGGCCACCACGCAGAGGGATGCGCGTCGGGAACCTCCTCTCTCGGGAGTTGAAATGAACGACGCACCCGGATTGCTCCAGAAACCGTTGCACGCCCTGGTCGTGGAGGATTCGCCCGCGATCGCCGAGCGCCTGGTCGAGATGCTCACGATCCCCGGGCGTGTCGAGGTCGTTGCCACCGCGACGACCGAGGCCGAGGCCGTGGCCGCCTGCGCGGGCCGTGTATTCGATATCGCCGTGGTGGACCTGCAGCTCGCGCAAGGCACCGGGTTCGGCGTCATTCGCCGCCTGCGCGCCGATGCCGGTCGCCACACGACGATCGTGGTGCTCACCAACCACGCCGTTCCGGCGTTGAAAGTCGCTTCCTTCGAGGCGGGCGCCGATCACTTCCTCGACAAGAGCAAGGACTTCCCCGCGGTCCCGCGGGTCGTCGAAGAACTCCTCTCCTCCCGCCAGTAGGGCAAACAAATAAAGGGGTCAGACTCCTTTATTCGCAAGAGACGCGAATAAAGGAGTCTGACCCCTTTATTTGTTTGTACTGCTCAGTAGCGGGTGATGCGGCCTTCGGCTACGCGCACACGGTCGCCGACACGCAGGTCGCCGACGTTCTCGAGGGTGGTGCTGCGCAGGTCGCCGTTGTCGAGACGCACATCGACGCGGAACGCCCCGTCATCGCGGCGACGCTCGACTTCATTGCCGATCGCGGCACCGGCCACTGCGCCGCCGATGGTGGCTGCGGTGTTGCCGCGGCCGCTGCCGACCTGGTGGCCCAGCACGCCGCCCACGATGCCGCCGAGGACTGCACCGCCGCCCGAGGTGCGGCCATCGCCGCCGACCTGCTCGATGTTCGTG
Organism: Betaproteobacteria bacterium GR16-43; assembly: GCA_001953215.1. Taxonomy (GTDB): domain Bacteria; phylum Pseudomonadota; class Gammaproteobacteria; order Burkholderiales; family Usitatibacteraceae; genus Usitatibacter. The sequence continues at coordinate 769,167 of CP019169.1, read as the reverse complement.
ACGCGCCCGTATTCGGTGTACGCGTTGCTGGCGTACGAGTTACGCGAATAGGTCGAATCGTTGTCGTACGTCGGGCTGCTGCCGCAAGCGGCAAGGCCGAGGGCGCTCAACGTGATGGCGCCGAGGATCTTCAGTTTCATGGTGTCTCTCCTGGTTGGTGTAACGGAAAAGCGAAACGGCTAGCCGCGGCGGCGGCGCCAGGCGCGATACGCCATCAGGGCCACGCCGAGCGCCACGCGGCGAACGCCGGGCTGCGCGGCGATGGCGGCGAGCGAACCGAAGAGCGCGACGCGCGGGCGTTGCTCGACCGCGTCGAGCCGGCGGCGAATCGTGGCGCGCTGCAGGCCGGCGGAGAGCAGCACCAGCTGGCGGCGCTGCTCGAGGATCGAGAGGGTGCTCATGCGAGGCGCCCGCAACTCAGTCGTCGCCGCCCCTGAAGGCGGCCTCGTCGCGGATCAACGTGTCGATGGTCGACGCGAACGGGGTACGGCCGCCGTTGCGCGACAGCCAGAAGGCACAGCTCGCCGCGGCGGCCAGGAACGCAAGCCCCACGCAGCCGATCACGGCCTGGCGATACTCCACGGGAAGCGCCAGCACCAGCCAAGCAAGGGCGAGCAGCATCCCGAAGAACGAGAAAAAGAGGGCGCCGGATGCGACGAGCACCTGGCGGACGACGCGGGCCTTCTCCTCCTGGAATTCGATGGAGAGGAGCTCCAGGCGGGTGCGCACGATGCGCACTGCGTCCGAAGCGATCCCGCGGACATCCGCGACGAGGTTCTTTCGCATCACGGCGCCCGGGTCCTAGCGACGCGCGACCAGGAAGCCGACCAGCGCACCGGCCAGCGCACCCACGCCCACGGCCTGCCAGGGATTGGCACGCACGTATTCGTCGGTCGTCACGGCCGCCTGCTTCGCGGTTTTCTGCACGTGCGATCCCACCGCGCCGACCTTGGCGCGGGCGACGTCGATCGTGTCCTGCACTTTCGAGCGAACGTTGCTGAGTTGATCTTCACCTTCGGTCTGCACGGTCTTCAGCAGCTCGTGGGCATCGTCGACCACGTTCTGGAAATCCCGGGCGATCGGGGTCTGCGAGTTGGGTTGTCCGGTACGCATGGTTCGGCTCCTTGGGTTGCGAATGGCTTAGCGCGTCTTCAGGGTGATGTTGTTGCGGACCGACGTGACGCCCTGCGTGTTCTGCGCGAGCGAGACGGCGCGGTCGATTTCGGCCTGGCTGTCGGCGAAGCCGGCGAGCTGCACGGTGCCCTTGAAGGTCTCGACCTGGATGTCGCGGGCCTTCGTGAGCGGGTCGTCGATCAGCTTGGACTTGACCTTCGTCGCGATCCACGCGTCATCGACCACGTCACCGGTGCTCTTCGTGGTGGCGGTGCCCGCGCAAGCGGCGAGCGTGAGGCCGACGAAAGCGGCGGCAGCGAAGCTGGAAAGTTTTCGGACGTTCATGGCGTTCTCCTTTGGGTGAATGGGAAGGGCGTGGACTGGAATGGCGGGCGGCCATTGGCTGCACCACACAAGGCACAGAGTAGGTCGCGCGCCTCGATTGCAATGTCGGCGCACGTCGATTCCCGCGTCGGACGGCGCCTACTTGCGATCCGCGATCGTCCACAGCCGATTCCGACACGCGATTGCGCTCGCCTCCGACGGCGCTCCCGATGCCGATCCGATCCAATGAAGCTTGCGTCACTTGCAACTTCCGTCAACCATCAGGAGCCACCATGAACACGAAACCCATCGTCGCCGCAGTCGCGATCGCACTCGGCGCATTGGTCCTCGCCGCGTGCGACCGCCAGGAAATGAACGCGAAAGCCGATCGCGCCGTCGCGAAGACCGAAGCCGCCGCCGACACCGCCGCGCGCAAGACCGGCGAAGTCGTCGCCAAGATCGAGAAGACCGCCGAAGAGGCCGCGATCACCGCGTCCGTGAAGGCCGCTCTCGTGAAGGATCCGGAACTCTCCGCGCTGCGCATCGACGTCGACACGACGGGCAGCATCGTCACGATGAACGGCACCGCGCCCAACGCCGCGGCTGCCAAGCGCGCCGAGAATCTCGCCATCGCGACGAGCGGCGTCACGGCGGTGAACAACAACCTCACCACGACGGGCGGTTGAGCGAATCGTTAGGGGTCTGACCCCTAAGAAGCAAAAAAGCCCGCCCTTTTCGGGGCGGGCTTTTTTTGGGCCCCCGACAAAACCGCTCGGGGGTGACGTCACCGCAGCACGGTGACGCCAGGACGATTACATCCCGTAGGTCAGCTTCGCCTTGGCGATGCAGTCATCCTTGGCCTGGCCGGACAGGGCGTCGCACTTCTCTTTCGCGACCTTGTACACGGCTTCCTTCTTGTCGTTGTTGGCGTCACGCTTGGCGTCGGCGATCTTCTCGACCGACTTGTTCTCGCCGGTGATCGTCGTCGACGGGTTCGTCGATTGCGTGGCGACCGTCTTCGAGACCTTGGCGTTGGCCTTGGCGGCGGTGTGGACAGCCTTGGCTTCCTTCACGCACACGTCCTTGTCGTTGCCCTTCAGGTCGTCGCACTTTTCCTTGGCCACGTTGTAGCTGGCGTCGGCTTTGGCGATCCGCAGGTCGTACTGGTGCTTGTCGCTGGGCTTGTAGTTCGCCGTGAGTTCCTTCTCGGCGATCTCGTGCTCACCCTTCACTTCGGCCTGGCAGATGTCCTTGGTGTTGCCGGTCATCCCCTTGCAGCGTTCCTTCATCACCTTGTAGTCGGCTTCGATCTTGGATTTCTGGGCCTTGTACTCGGTTTCCGTCATGGCAAGCGCGGAGCCACAGGCAAAGGTAGCTGCAAGGGCCGCGACGATCAGTTTCGTTCTCATGTGTGATGTCCTTTAAGTGATTGGGTTACTGCAGCCAGTTTTCGCGGCGGGCACGGGCCTCGAAGTCGGAAACCTGCTTCTCCGCCTCGTCCTTGCCGATGCCGTAGGTTTCCTGGATCTTGCCGGCGAGCTGGTCGCGTTTGCCCGCGATGACGTCGAAGTCGTCGTCGGTGATCTTGCCCCACTGCTCCGTGACCTTGCCCTTCAGCTGCTTCCAGTTGCCTTCGATGCGATCCCAGTTCATGGCTAAGCTCCTAGGTTGTTGCGTTGAAGAGAATCGTGATGCGCGCGAACCGCGAAGAGCGATTCACGCGATGCCTGCAAATCTTGAGGGAGGGGCCGGGCGCGGAATGTAGGCGCGCGGACGGCGCCTCGTAGGCCCCATCCCAATCGCCTGTAGCCGGGGTCCTACGGAGTCGAATCGGGTGCGGGAGCGGGGGCGGGCACGCGCGCGGCCGGGCGCTCGCCGGAAAGAAATTCCCGCGCGAATGCAAAAGCTTCCACGTTGTCGCAAACGCTCTTCACCATCGCGACGATCGGCGCGGCGAGCACCAGGCCCCAGGCGCCCCAGAGCCAACCGAAGAAGAGGATGGCCACGAAGAGCACGGTGGCGTTCACGCGCGACACACGGCTCTGCAGGAAGGTCATCAGCACGACGCCGATGGCGAACGAAATCCCGAGCGTGACGCCGCCCACCGCGAATGCGAAACCCGCCGAGCCGAACTGCAGGTACGCCGCGGCGCTGCTCAGGCCCGTGACGATCGCCTGGCCCACGTAGGGGATGAAGTGCAGCGTTCCGGAGAGCACGCCCCACAACAAGGGTTGCTCCACGCCCAGCAGGTAGAAGGAGATGCCGGTGCAGACGCCGATCAACAGGTTCGCGGCCACCATCGTGCCCATCTGGCGCTGCACCTGCGAATCGATGTCGTCGAGGATGCGCACGGTGATCTTCTTGCGGGCGAGCGACGTGCCGACCATCGTGAGGAGCTTGCGTTTAAAGGTGTCGCCCTCGCTCAGCACGAACCACGTGAGGAGGAAGACAAACAGCGCCTGGCCGGCGAGGAACACCACCGCCATGCCCTGGGCCACGAGGTACTCCTGCAGGCGCGTGCCGAGCGACGACGTGGCCGCGGGCGCTTGAGGCACGACGCTTCCGGAAGCGGCGGCCGCGGCACGGTCCAGCTCCCGGGCGGCCTCGCGTACCTGGTTCAATGCGGCGGGCTTCGCCACACGCGTGTCCTGCATCGCCACGCGGACTTCCCGTGCCGCGCGGGGGAGCGTTTCCAGCAGCTTCGCCGCGTCGTCGGAAAGCGAATAGATGCCCAGGGCGATCGTGCCGACCACGGTGAGCACGGCGACCATGGCGGCCAGGCCTCGCGGGATCTTCACGGAGACGAGCACGTCCACCGCCGGGCGCAGCACATACGCGAGGGTGATTCCCAGCAGCAAGGGAATGAAGAAGGCCCGCGCCGCCCAGAGAAAGGCCACGGTGCCCAGCGCCACGATCATCCAGACCGCGATGACGAGCGTAAACGGAACCGGCGAAGCGGGCTCGGGCGGGACCTCGGGCGTGACGGGTCGCGTGACTTCGGCGGGCGTGGCTGCGGGCGTTTTCGGCATGTGGACATTGGACGCCGACGCGCAATATTTACCCATCGGCGTCCAGCCCGAGCCTTTGTCGGCGCAATCCTACGCGCCGCCGTGGCGACTTCCGATGGCCGCGTCTTCACTCGACCGCCACCATGGCTGCAGGTTCCCAAAACAAATTGCAGGGAGACAAGCCATGACCTTCTTCGACCGCGTGATTCCCGTTGCATTCCTCGCCTGCGTGGCGCTCACCGCCTGCGGGGACCGCATCGGCCAGGACGGCTACCCGATCGACAACAAGCCGGTAGCCCCGATGGACACGATCACCCAAACGGACATGGCACCGACGCTCGCCCCGCGGACCCGGACCGCCCCGGCTCCCGCGGCCGAGGATTCGATCCAGAAATCGTCCCTGATGGCCCCCAAGACGCCCAAGATCATCTGGGTTTGAGGGGTCCGGCACGGTAACAATCTGCAACGCGACGTGAGGAAGGGTCACGGCCAAGGCGGCTGCGCCGCGTAGAGTATCCTTCGGGTAACTTCTCCCGAGGGGAGCCGATGATGCAGGTGGAATCCGTCTCACGTACCACCGGAGCCGCGCCGCAACTGCGCCGCGCGCGCGTGCTACTCGTCGAGGACAACGCGCGCCTCGCCGCGTCGATCCGCGAATACCTCGAAAACCACAACCTCGAAGTCTTCATCGAAGCCGACGGCATGTCGGTCTCCGAGCGGCTCGAGCGCCTGCGGCCCGACATCGTCGTGCTCGACCTCATGCTGCCGGGCAAGGATGGCCTCACGGTCTGCCGCGAGATCCGCCGCGCCGATCGCACGCCGATCCTCATCCTCACCGCGAAGGGCGAGGACATCGACCAGGTCCTGGGCCTGGAGATGGGCGCCGACGACTACGTCGTGAAGCCGGTCGAGCCGCGCGTGCTGCTCGCGCGCATCGAGGCGATCCTGCGCCGTGCGCGCACCGCCCCGCCCGAATCGCGCGACGCGAGGCTGAACCTCGGCCGCCTTTCGATCGACGGCTCGAAGCGCACCGCGGAAATCGACACCCGCGAAGTGGACCTCACCACGGGGGACTTCGACATCCTGTGGCTGCTCGCGACGCGCCAGGGCACGGTCGTGACCCGCGACGAGATCCTGCGGGTCGTGCGCGGCATCGACTACGACGGCCTCGACCGCTCGATCGATGCGCGCATCTGCCGGCTGCGCCGCAAGCTCGCCGATGCGGGTGGCGCGGAGTCGATGATCAAGACGGTTCGGTTGCGGGGCTACCTCTTCACCGGAGAAGGCTGACAATAATTGGGGTCAGACTCCCATTAAGTTGATTTCCGATGTGGGATGCCGCATCAGAATTAACTTAATGGGAGTCTGACCCCAATTATTTCCCCACCATGCTTCGCCTCTTCTTCCGGCTCTATCTCTTCCTCATGCTGCCGGCGACGGCGGCATTCGTGCTCTTCATGTACGTCACCGACCAGGTGATGGACCAGATGCACATCGAGCAGTCGCGGGCGCGGTGGGCCGGTTCGCTCGAGCGCGCCGAGCGCATCCTCAACGACACGCGCGTGCCCGATTCCGAGGGGCGGCTGAAGCTCGTCGAGGAAACCTTCCGCATCGAACACTCGATCATCCCGCTCTCGCAGGCGATGAACGACTGGTTCATGTCGCCCGCGGAGAAGGAGCGGCTGCGCGACGGGGCGGTGGCATTGCGCGACCGCCCGGGCGGCGGGCAGGTGGCGCTGCGCAAGTTGAAGGGGTCCGATCGCGTGCTGCGCATCGAATCGATCGGCGCGTTCGAGTACGTGCTCTGGTACTACGCCATCATCATCGCGTTGGTGACGCTCGCGATGTGCGCGATCCTCTACCGCTGGGCGAAGCCGCTCTGGCGCGACGTGGAGGCACTGAAGGCCGCGACTTCGCGGGTCGGAGAGGGGGATTTCGGCGTGCGTGCGCAAGTGGAGAGGGGCTCGATGCTGCAACCGATCGCTTCGGCGTTCAACGTGATGGCCGACCGCGTGCAGGCGCTGGTGCGTTCGCATTCGGACCTGGAGCAGAGCGTGGCGCACGAATTGAGGACGCCGCTCGCGCAATTGAAGTTCGACTTGGAACTCGCGCGCTCGAGCCCCAACCCGGAGGACCGCGAGCGCCGCTACGTCGCGATGGAGCAGGACGTGCTCGCGCTCGAGGAACTGGTCAACGAGCTGCTGCTGCTCGCGAGCCTGCGCGAAGCGCCGCCGTACAAGCCGATGGCGATCGCCGCCACGGTGCTGATGGACGACGTGATCCGCCGCGCGAAGGACGAGATGCGCGCCTCGGGACGCGACGTGGCCATCGAAGCCCCGCGCAACCTTCCCGAGAACCTGTCGTGCGACGCGAAGTACCTGTCGCGGGCGTTGATCAACGTGGTCCGGAATGCCGCGCGCTACGCGAAGACGCGCGTGGCGCTCACCGTGGAATCGGCCGGCCCGCGCACGGTCATCAACGTCGACGACGACGGCCCCGGGATCCCGCCCAACGATCGCGAACGCCTCTTCGAACCCTTCACGCGCCTCGAGGGCGCCCGCGACCGTGAATCCGGCGGCGTGGGGCTGGGCCTGGCCATCGTGCGGTCCGTCGCCGAATGGCATGGCGGCGAAGCTCGCATCACCGACTCCCCTCTCGGCGGAGCCCGCGTCTCGATCTCCTGGTGAGATGAATAAAGGAGTCTGACCCCTTTATTCATCTCCGCTACTTCTTTCCGCGCTTCTTGCGGGCGCGGAGGAATTTCTCGAGGTCGGCGACGGGCAGCGGCGGGCAGAGGTGGTAGCCCTGGCCGAAGCCGCAGCCGATGCGCTTCAGGAACGCCTGCTGCGAGGCCTTCTCCACGCCCTCGGCGATCACCTCCAGGCCGAGCCCGCCGGCGAGGCCGACGATGGCGCTGACGATGGCCGCACCGGCGTTGCCCGCCTTGGGCTTGCCGAGGGGGCCGGTGACCACGTCGGCGATGAAGGTCTTGTCGATCTTCAGCACGTCCACGGGCAGGTGGCGCAAGTGGGCGAGGCTGGACGACCCGGTGCCGAAATCGTCCACCGCGATGCGAATGCCCATCGCGCGAAGCTTGCCCAGCAAGACCGCCGCGGCTTCGATGTCGCGCACGAGCGTGGATTCGGTCACGTCGAACTCGAGCCACGAGGGTTCGCACCCGGTGCGCGTGAGGATGCGCTTGAGCGACGGCAGCAGCGTGGCGTCCTTCAACTGCGTTGCCGCGATGTTCACGCAAGCCACGATCGGGCCCAGGCCCGCGTCGCGCCACTCCCGCGCCTGCGTGCAGGCCTGCTCGAGGACCCAGTTGCCGATGTCCTGGCCGAGGCCTTCCTCCATCAGCGGGAAGAACGCAGCCGGCATCACGAGGCCGCGCACGGGATCGTTCCAGCGGAGCAGCGCTTCGGCCCGCCCGATCTCACCCGTCGCGATATCCATCACCGGCTGGTAGTGCAGCACGAGCTGCTTCGCCTTCAACGCACGCTGCAGCGCCGCTTCGGATTCCAGCCGCCGGGTACGCCGTGCAGCGAGCTCCGAGGAGAAAAGGCGGAAATTGTTGCGACCGAGTTCCTTGGCCGCGTACATCGCGGAGTCGGCGTTGCGGATCAACGTGTCGGGATCCTCGCCGTCGCCGGGGAAGAGGGCGAGGCCGAGGCTGGCACTCACGTGCACTTCATGGCCATCGAAGACGAACGCACGGCGCACTTCGTCGAGCACCTTCGCGGCCACGCGCTCTGGCGCCTCCTGGTCGGGAAGGTCCTCCAGGACCATCACGAATTCGTCGCCGGAGATGCGCGCGATGAGGTCCGATTGCCGCAGCGCCGCGCGAAGGCGGCGCGCCAACTCCTTTAGCAGTTGGTCCCCCACCCGATGGCCGAGCGTGTCGTTCACGTCCTTGAAGCGGTCGAGGTCGAGGAACATCACGGCGGCACTCGTGCGCGAGCGGCGGGCGCGAGCCAGCGCGGAGTCGAGCCGGTCGTTCAGGATCATGCGGTTGGGCAGGTTCGTGAGGCCGTCGTGCGTGGCCATGTAGAGCAGCTTCTCTTCGGCCTGCATGCGCAGCGACACGTCCTGGGCCAGCGCCAGCAACGAGATCACGTTGCCCGAATCGTCCTTCAGCGCGGAGTTGTGCCACTCCACCCAGATCACCGAGCCGTCCTTGCGATAGTTGCGGTTCACGACGGTCGTGTGCGGCTGCGGGCCGTCCACCATGTCGCGCACGACCTTGGAGACCTGGTCCATGTCCTCTTCGTAGACGAAGCGCCAGCTCGCGAGCTTGCGGCCCAGCACCTCGGAAGCCGACCAGCCGAAGATGCGTTCGGCTTGACCCGACCAGCGCACGATGCGCATCTCGGTATCGAGCTCGAGCACGCCCAGCGGCGTGTTGTCGAAGTGCGCCGAGAGGATCGAGTTCGCGCGGCGCAGGTCGTTCTCGACCATCTTCTGTTCGTGGATGTCGCTCGTGGTCGCGTAGTGGCCGAGGTAGCGCCCCTCCGGATCCAGGCGCGGCGTGAGGCGCACGTTCATCCAGCGGCTGCGGCCATCGGCGAACGGGATCAGGCGCTCGACCTGGAGCGATTCCCCCGCGCGCACGCGTTCGAGGCTCGGCTGGAAGATGTTCCAGCGGTCTTCGCCGAGCAGCTCGCGTACCGTGCGGCCGATGATCTGCGAGGCCGGCCGGCCGATGTAGTCCACGAACGCCTGGTTCACGTAGCGGTAGCAGCCGTCCGCATCGCAATAGACCATCGGCGTCGGGATCGAGTCGATCACCTGGCGCAGCTGGCGTTCCTTTTCCTCGACGGCCTGCTGGGCCGAGCGCAGGCGCTCCTGCGTGCCCTTCAGCTCGTGCACGTCGGTGCCGACGATGTAGTAGCCCTCGAAGATGCCGTCGGTGAGAATCGGCACCAGGCGTACGAGGTGCCAGCGGGCATCGGCATTCGGGGTCGCCACGAGACGTTCGTACTCGCACGTTTCCCCGCGCCGCAGCCTCTCCACGTACGGCTCGAAGTAGTCGCGCGAGAGCTCGGGGCCCATGATCTCGACCACGCGCCGGCCGATCACGTCTTCCACGCGGAAGCCGCGCAGCGTGAGGAAGACCTTGTTCACGAAGCGGTAGCGGAAATCCGCGTCGACGAACGCGATGGGACCCGGGATGTTCTCCGCGAAGAACCGCAGGCGCGATTCCTGGCCGAGCAGCGCCTCTCGCAGGCGATGGTCCTCGTCCACGTCGATCACGATGGTGTAGACGCCGCGCACGGTGCCGTCGGGACCGACGTCGGGCACGAGGTGCACGCGAATCCAGCGCAGGGAGCCGTCGGTTTGCTTGCCCTCGCGCTCGTAGACCACGCGCTCGCCGCGGAAGGCGCGCTCGATGTGCGGGCGCACCGCCGCGAAGGTCTCCGGCGTGAACACGTCGGCCAACTTCTGGCCTTGGGCGTTCTCGCGGGTCCGGCCCGGCTTCCAGTCGAGGCCGGGCTGGTTGGTGTACTGGAAGCGCCACTCGGCGTCGATGTAGGACATCGGCACGCCGACGTTCTCGTTGATGAGGGCGAGCTGCCGCTCCCTCTGCGCGAGATCGCGCTCGACGTCCTTCAGGTGCTGGATGTTGGTGGCGATCACCAGCACGCCGACGACCCTGGGGCCGTCGTGGATCGGCATGTAGTGCGCGCGCGACCAGCGGCCCACGTTGGGACCGGTCATCGCCTCGCGGTCGAAAACGACGGTCTCGCCCTCGAGAGCGCGGCGCAGCTGCTCACGGCGCGCATCCTTCGGCTGCTTGGGAAAGACGCCCGGGAGCCACTTGTTCTCGAGGTTTGCCCGCGGCTGCCCGTAGTACGCGAGGTAGGTGTCGTTCACCCAGCGATAGACGAGGTCGCGATCGAGGATGCACGCGGCGAGCGCAATCCGATCGAGATCGGGAGCGAGGGCCGCGATGCGCGCGGCGAGGGCGGGATCAACGGGTTTCGGATCGCGTTGCATGGCGTGTATTTTCGCGGGACGCGGCGGTAAACTCTGTGTGGCAATCCACAGGCTCCCGCAAGCGACAATTCACCTGCAACACTTCATCGGTAATGAACCTCTACTCCCTCTTGCAGAAGCGCGAAAGCGCGAACAATCCGGTGCGCGTGGTGTTGATCGGCGCCGGCAAGTTCGGCTCGATGTACCTCGCGCAGGCGCGGCACACACCCGGCATCCGCATCCGCGCGATTTGCGACCTCGCGCCCGACCGCGCCCGCGCATCGCTCGCGCGCACCGGCTGGAGCGCGGAGGAAATCGCACGCACGCTCATCACCGAGGATACCGAAAAGGAAATCGCGCATCCCGAAACCGAAGTCGTGATCGATGCCACCGGAAACCCCGCCGTTGGAATCCACAATGTGCTCGCGTGCTGCAAACACCGCAAGCACATCGTGATGGTGAACGTGGAAGCCGACGCGCTCGCGGGCCCGCTGCTGGCGCGGCGCGCGCAGGAAGCCGGCATCGTGTATTCGCTCGCCTACGGGGACCAACCCGCGTTGATCTGCGAGCTGGTGGACTGGGCGCGTGCCGCGGGCTTCACCGTCATCGCCGCCGGCAAGGGCACGAAGTACCTCCCGGCCTACCACGCGTCCACGCCGAAGACGGTGTGGGGCCACTACGGTTTCAATGACGAGATGGTCGCGAAGGGCGATTTCAACGCGCAGATGTTCAATTCCTTCCTCGACGGGACCAAGAGCGCCATCGAGATGGCCGCGGTGGCCAACGCCACCGGCCTCACGCCCGCGCGCGATGGGCTCGCCTTTCCGCCCTGCGGCGTGGACGACTTGCCGCGCGTGCTGCGGCCGAAGGGCGTGGGCGGCAGCCTCGAGCATGCGGGGCAGGTGGAAGTGATCTCCAGCCTCGAGCGAGACGGGCGGCCCGTGTTCCGCGACCTGCGCTGGGGCGTGTACGTCACCTTCGCGGCGGGGCACGAGTACGTGCGGCGCTGCTTCAACGAGTACGGCATCGTCACGGATTCCACGGGCGAGTACGCGGCCATGTACAAGCCTTCCCACCTGATCGGCCTGGAACTGGGCATCAGTGTCGCGAGCGCGGCGGTGCGCGGCGAGGCCACGGGCAGTGCGACGGGCTGGCGCGGCGACGCGGTGGCCACGGCCAAGCGTGCCCTGAAGGCCGGCGAGATGCTCGATGGCGAGGGCGGGTACACCGTGTGGGGCAAGTTGATGGCGGCGGTGGATTCGAAAGCCAAAGGTGCGTTGCCCATCGGGCTGGCGCATCGCGTCAAGTTGAAGCGGGATCTTCCCGAGGGGGCGACGGTGACTTGGGATGACGTTGAATACGACAAGGACTCCGAGGCGGTGAAGGTGCGGCGCGAGATGGAAGCGATGCTTTGACACAGATGAACACTGATAAACACAGATGAAGGCGAAAACAAAGTTCATCCAGGGTGGAAGGAAGGCGAAGAACGAGGCAAGAACGATCAACTTGCCGGTGATTCGCGCCTCGACGGTCGTCTTCAAGAATCTCGCGGAGCTGGAGGAGATCCAGAAGCGTTTCGATGCGGGCGAGGCGGTGCCGACGTACGGCATCGCGAACATGCCGCTACGCGTGGCGTTCGAGGAGATGATGGCCGAGCTGGAGGGCGGCTATCGTGCGGTGGCGGCGCCTTCGGGCCTCGCGGCGGTGGCGCTGGCGTTGATGGCCACGGTGAAGGCGGGCGATCACGTGTTGATGCTCGATTCGGCGTACGGTCCGGCGCGCAGGTTCTGCGACCGCACGCTGAAGCGCTTTGGCGTGGAGACGACGTACTACGACCCGTTGATCGGCGAGGGTATCGCGGCGCTGATGAAGCCCAATACGACCGTGGTCTACCTCGAGAGCCCGGGCTCGCACACGTTCGAGGTCCAGGACTTTCCCGCCATCGCCCGCGTGGCGCGCGAGCGGGGCGCCGCGGTGATCCACGACAACACGTGGGCCACGGGGCGCTTCTTCCCGTCGTTCGAACACGGCGCGGATCTCGTGATCCAGGCGGCGACGAAGTATCCGGCGGGCCACTCGGACGTGCTGATCGGCGCGGTGGTCGCGAACGAGAAGTGGTGCCCGCGCCTGCGCCAGACCGCGTATGACATGGGGCAGCACGTGAGCCCCGACGATCTCTTCCTCACGCTGCGCGGCATGCGCACGATGGATGTGCGCCTGAAGCAGCATGAAGCGAGCGGCCTCGAAGTCGCGCGTCACCTCGAGAAGCACAAGCGCGTGAAGCGGGTGTTGCATCCCGCGTTGCCGAGCGATGCGGGGCATGCCCTGTGGAAACGCGACTTCCGCGGTGCCGCGGGCCTCTTCGCGATCGAGCTCGACGCGAGCCCGAAGGAGATGGCGGCCTTCGTCGATGGCCTCGAGCTCTTCGCGCTGGGCTATAGCTGGGGCGGCTACGAGAGCCTCGTCGTGCCCGCGCACATGATGCGTTCCGTGAAGCCGTGGAAGGGCGGGCCGCTCGTGCGCCTGCAGATCGGCCTCGAGGACACGGCGGACCTGATCGCGGACCTCGAGCAGTCGCTCGGCCGCCTGCGCTGAGCGTTCCCCTGGACGAGATCGCCGGGCGCGTCGCGCAATCCATTTCCGACGCGCTCGAAGCCACCTTCGAGCCGCTCTCCACCGAGCCCGTTGCCGGTGGTTGCATTCACAAGGCGTTCAAGCTGCAGGGCGAGGATGGCGGCGGAAAGCGCGCGTATTTCGTGAAGGCGAATGCGGGCGAGCATGCGGAGATGTTCGAGGCCGAGGCGAATGGTTTGCGCGCGATCGCGAATGCGGCGGCGATCCGTGTTCCGAAAGTCGTCGTGCTTGGTTCCCGCGCGCGTGGCAACGACGGGGGTGAAAACGACTCGCGTGACGAGGACGAACATGCATGGCTCGTCCTCGAGTGGCTGGACCTGGCGCCACTCGACATGGATGCACCCATCGATCCGAAGCCCGGCGCCAAGGTGACGCCCGCCGCGCGTCTCGGCGAAGCGCTCGCGGCCCAGCATCGTGCGCCGCAGAAAAAATTCGGATGGGGGCGGCACAACTTCATCGGATCGTCGCCGCAGCCGAATGTGTGGAGCGACGATTGGCTCTCGTTCTGGCGGACGCACCGGTTGCAGGCCCAATTGCGCCTAGCGGCGCACAAGCGGCTGCCCTCGAAGATGATCGACCGCGGCGAACGGCTGCTCGCGGACGCAGAGATCCTGTTTCGCACCTACTCGCCGGCGAAGTCGCTGCTGCATGGCGATTTGTGGACGGGCAAAGCGGCCGCGCTCGCCGACGGCACGCCGGTGGTGTTCGACCCGGCCGTGTACGTGGGCGATCGCGAAGCCGACCTCGCGATGACGGAACTCTTCGGGGGTTTCCCGAAGGACTTCCAGGCCGGCTACCGCGCGGCGTGGGCGCTCGATGACGGATACTCCGTGCGGCGGAATTTCTACAATATCTACCACCTGCTGAACCACGCGAATCTCTTCGGGGGCGACTATGTCCGTGAGTCGGAGAAGCTTATTGAGAGAGTCCTTGCGGAGCTGTAGCTGGATCCCCGCCTTCGCGGGGACGACGATCGCGTTCGCTTGCGCGTTCAGCGCACAAGCCGGAATCAAGGTCGAGAAGTACGCCGAGGGCGTCTACGTGGCCGTGCGCACCGAGCCGCCCGGCCTCATGTTCGACGCGAACGTGGTCTTCCTCGTGAACGACGAGGACGTGGTGGTCGTGGATGCGAACCTCACGCCGTCCTCGGCGAAGGAGTCCATCGCGGCGCTGCGGGCGATCACCAAGCGCCCGGTGCGCTACCTCGTGAACACGCACTGGCACATCGACCACGTGGGCGGCAACGCGACGTGGCGCGAGGCGTATCCCGGCATCGAGTTCATCGCGCACACGAGCGCGCGCGAGGACATGCTCAAGACCGGCGAGACGAACCGCAAGGCGTTCCTCGAAGGCGGCGGCGGGTTCGCGAAGCAACTGCGCGAGAAGGTGCAGAAGGGCGAAAATTTCGCGGGCAAGGCCCTTACGGAAGAGGAGCGCGAGGCGTACCTTGCGGACGCGACCCTCGTCGAGAGCTACCTGCGCGAAGGCCCGGCCATCGAAGCGGTGCTGCCGACCCTCGCGATCGACGGGCGATTCGTGCTGCGGCGCGGTGAGCGCGTGATCGACATTCGCCACCTCGGCGCGGGCCACACCGCGGCGGACCTCGTGGTGCACCTGCCGAACGAGGGGATCCTCATCGCGGGCGACCTCGTCGTGTTCCCGGTGCCGCTGGTCGGCTCCACGTCGTACCCTTCCGCGTACGCAGCCACGCTGGGACGCCTGCTGGAGTTGAAACCGAAGCTGATCGTGCCGGGGCACGGTCCGATCCTGCGCAAGGACGACCACGTGTGGACCACGATGCGCATGCTCGAGGCCCTCGCCTCGCAGGTGGGCGCGGCCGTGGCGCGCGGCGAGACGCTGGAGCAGGCCCGGCGCAGCGTGCACCTGGAGAAGTACCGCGCCACGCTCGTGGGAGAATCCCCGCAGCGCGAATTGATCTTCCGCAGCTACGTGCTGCAGCCCGGCATCGAAGCCGCGTACAACGAAGCGAAGGGGAAGAAGCCTTGAAGCGCATCGCCGCCGTTCTTGCCGCGTTGGCCGCCGCGCCCGCCGCCGCGGATTTCCGCATCAACGACGCGGGCCTGCAATTCTTTGTGCCGCAAGCGCCGTGGGCGTTGCGCCTGCCGCGCGACGACTGGCAGGTGTTGCAGGAGAAGCGAAGTGCCGGAGGTGGGGTGTACTACTTCATCGCGAGCCCGTCGCGGGAGCTCCAGTTCTCGATCTTCCTCGACAAGACCGACCAATGCGATTCGGCCTCGGCATGCCGCGACCTGTGGAAGCGCAACACCGCGAAGGTGAACGAGGCTGCGCGCGACCTGAGCGAGCGCGACCGCAACGGCTTCAGCGTCGTGCAGTTCCACCTCGACAAACCGGGCGGTCATGCGGTGGTGCAGACGAACGTTTCCGCGCACGCCTACCGCGACGGCTACTGGATCGACGTGCGCGTCACCAAGGTGGGCGAGACGCGGCCCGATCCCGAGCCTCTGCTTGCGGTGCTCGACGCGATGGCGTTCCGCGCCAAGTCCCTCGAGGGCGCTCGCCAATACCCGGCGGGCAGCGGCAAGTACCTGGCACTCGACCTGCCCCCGGATTGGCGCGACGCGCTCGGCAAAGGGATCGGCACCGTCGAAGTCATGCCCGCAACCGGCGAGAACTGGAAGATGCTGATGACCGTCCTGCCGCCCAGGGACCGTGACGCGCCCCCGCCCACGCGCGAGCAGCTGCTCGATGCAACAAAGGCGGTGATCATTCGCATCCGCGAGCAATCGACGGGCGATCTGCAGCCACGCGAATTCAAGGGGCGAAGCGCCACGGGCTTTCGCTTCAGCGCGACCGACAAGAATCCGGCACCCGGCGAGTACCGCTTCATGTCGCAGGGCGTGATGGCGGTGGGCAACGTGAGCGTCACGTTCACCGTGCTCTCGAACGCGGGCGAGGAGAAATCGGTGGCACGGATGCTGGACATCCTGGCCGGCATGCGCTTTGCCCAATAGCCCCTACGCGCCGCCGAAGGCGAACCTCGGCGCGGGCCACACCGCGAAGGAGCCCGGCTCCGCGCTGAAGGCGGTGCTGGTCGCATTCGTAGTCAAAGTGATGCTCTCGTTCGCTCTGGGCATCGTGTTCGTGGCGATCTACAGCGGGTTCCTCGCGGCGACGGGGAAATCGACGGATGAGATCGTCGAGCTGATGTCCACGATCGCGGACCACGGCGCGACCGACGCCATCATCGTCGTGATGGAGGGCGCCTGCTCGATCCTGGGCGGATTCATCTGCGCGCGCATCGCGAGGCACTCGGAGTACCGGCTGGGCGCGATCCTCGGCGCACTGCTGGCGGCGTTCCTCTGGATCGCGGATACGGATGAGGACACAAAGGGCCTGTTGGCGGCCACGATGATCGTGAACGTCCTTGCGACGATGATCGGTGTGTGGATCGGGGTTCGATTCAACCGGCGGGGGCGCTAGGAAGATCGCGACGTGACGGCGATCACCCGCAGGGCCTGCGCAGCCACGCGCTCGAGCGCATCCACGATCTCCACTCGCGCGCCCGAGCCGCGCAGCACGCCGATATCCAGCCGCCCGGCGTCGGGATAGTTCCGGCCGTTCGGCAGCACCCGCATGCCGGCGGCCACGGATGAGCGCGGAACGATGGAGACGCCGATGCCCGCGCTCACCGCGGCCTGCACGCTCACCATGCTCGACCCGCTGAAGGCGACCTTGCAGGGCCGCTTGAGCCGCTTCATCGACTCCAGGGCGTGCTGGCGCAGCATGCACGGTGCGCGCAACAACGCGAGCGGCAACACCGCTCCCGGTGCGACCTCGAAGGCCTCGTGCGCCACCCAGACCTGGGGCTCGCTCCAGATCGCGTTCGCGCGTTCGCGGGGCGTGAGCCGGACGATCACCGCATCGAGTTCCTTGCGCGCGAGCTCCCCGCGCAGGTCCCGTGACAGGCCCATGCGAACTTCGAGGTGTACGCCGGGATGGGCCGCGGCGAAGCGCGCGAGGAGCGTGGGCAGCTCGTTCGGGACGAAATACTCGGTGATGCCGAGGCGGATCTCGCCGGCTACCGGCGGCGAGGCGATGCGGCGGACGGATTCGTCGTTCAACGCGAGGATGCGCCGGGCGTAGCCCAGCAGTGTTTCCCCCTCGGGCGTGAGGGCGAGCGAGCGGCTGGTGCGCTCAAAGACCCTGCGGCCCACGATCTCCTCCAGGCGCTTCACCTGCACGCTCACCGCGGACTGGGTGCGCGCCACGAGTTCCGCCCCGGCGGTGAAGCTGCCCGTGTCGGCGACGGCGGCGAAGCTGCGCAGGAGGTCGATCTCGAGGTTGGAGGTCTGCATGATCTATGAATAAATTGAATACATCGTATTCGAACAATTCGTTTAACAGATTGATTCTGGAGTCCTAGAGTGGCGTTGTCAACGACACGAAAGGAAACGCCGTGGATCGCAATGCACCGCTGCAACTCGAATGGCAGGCCCGCCGGCTGCGCGCCCAGCATCCAGGCGACCTCCTCGTGCAGGCCGCCATCGCCATCGACCTGCGGGTGCGGCGCCTGGCTGCCCGCGTGGCCCGCTACTTCCTCCCTAACTGACCGGAGGCACCATGCCGCTCATTACGCTCACCGTCGCCAAACCCAAGACCTCCGCCTTCAAGTCCGGCGTGCTCGCCGCGGTGCATGCGGCGCTGGTCGCCTCGGGCGTGCCGGAGAAGGACCGCTTCCACCGCGTGCTCGAGCTCGACGCCGACGATTTCCGCTACGACGGCGAGTACCCTGACCTCACCTCTTCGCGGAGCAAGGACTTCGTTCTGATCGAGATCCTGCTTTCCGTCGGCCGCAGCGTGAAGGTGAAGCGCAAGATCCTCGCCGACATCATGGCCGGCGTCGCGCGCGACCCGGGCCTCGACCCGGAGCACGTGATGGTCGTGTTCAAGGAGACGCAATGGGAGAACTGGGCCTTCGGCGGCGGACGCCAGATCCACGCTTGAGGTTCAGCGGTCCAGCGGACTCACCACGCCGCGGCCGCCGCGGTTCAGCACGTGGGTATAGATCATGGTGGTACTCACGTCGCGGTGCCCGAGCAGCTCTTGCACTGTGCGGATGTCGTAACCAGCTTCCATCAAGTGTGTCGCGAAGCTGTGCCGCAGGGTGTGAGTCGTAACCGGCTTCACGATGCGCGCGTGGCGGGCGGCGCGTGCGACGGCGCGTTGAAGTGATTGTTCGTATGTGTGATGCCTTCGGCGCACGCCGGTGCGCTGGTCGATCGTGATCTCGTGGGACGGGAAGACCCACTGCCAGCCCCATATTTTTCCCGCGCCGGGATTCTTGCGGCCGTAGGCGTGCGGAAGCTCCACACCAGAAAGGTCGTCCGCACGATCGCGCAGGAACCATTCCTTGACGCTCGCCAGGTGTGCATCGAGGGGCGCCACAAGAGATTCGGGCAGGACCGTCATGCGATCGCGTCCACCCTTGCCTTGGCGGACGGTTACTTCGCGTCTTTCCAGCTCGAGATCCTTCACACGCAGGCGTACGCATTCCATCAGGCGCATTCCCGTGCCATACATGAGGCGCGCCATCAGCCCGTGCACGCCTTCGATGTGCGCGAGGAGCACGCGAACCTCGGCTTGCGTGAGGACGGTGGGCAGCCGCGTGGGCTTCTTCGCGCGGCGCACGGCATCCAGCCACGGAAGCTCGACGCCAAGCACCTCCTTGTAGAGGAAGAGGATGGCCGAGAGCGCCTGGTTCTGCGTGGCTGCGGCGACGTTGCGCTCGGTGGCCAGGGCCGAGAGGAAGGCCGTGACCTCTTCGCCTCCCATCTCGCGCGGATGGCGCCGGCCATGGAACACGACGAACCTCTTGATCCAGTGCACGTAGGTGCGCTCGGTGCGGATGCTGTAGTGGCGCATCCGGATGCCGTGACGCACCTGGTCCAGCAAACGGGGTTCGGATTGAGGGGATTGGACGTCCACACAGGAACAACGGCGGGAATGCGAGTGCGTTGACGCGGGTGCAGAATGGCGCCATGGCCAAGAGCACCGAGACTGAAATCGCGAAGTTCGTGGCGAAATACACTCCCGAGATGGCGCGCGAGATCAAAGCCACGCGGGCGAAGATGCGTGCGCTGGTGCCGCGGGGCTACGAGATGGTCTACGACAACTACAACTCGCTGGTCTTCGGGTTCAGCCCGAACGAACGGCCGCTGGACGCTCCGCTGTCGCTGGCCGCGATGCCCCGGTGGGTGACGCTCTGCTTCCTATGGGGCGTGAAGCTCAAGGATCCCAAGGGATTGCTGCGCGGGGAGGGCAACCAGGTGCGCCATGTGCGGCTGATGGGAGGGGCGAAGGACCTGGAGGACAAGGACATCCGGGCGCTGATCGATCAGGCGCTGGCCACGCGCGGGGAGGCGTTCGCTGCCGCTCCGAAGCTGACGACGGTGATCAGGTCGGTCTCGGCGAAACAGCGGGACCGGCGGCCAAAAGGGGAGGGGTGATGTATTTCCCGGTTCGTTTTAACATGGGTCAATCTGGTTTTGGGTTGAGCCGTCAATGAGTTGCAACTCATCAAACATTTTTTTAACGGACAGGATCTGCAATAACACTGCATTTCTGCTGTCCATATCTTGTTAGACAGCACTGCCGGCGACAACTAGGAGGAAGCGTGTACGAACTATTTGCCCATCCCATTAGGTGGTCCTCGCATTGCGTTGGGACCTTGCCGCGATTTGCGATATCTCTCATTGTCCAAGTTGGATTGGTCGTCGGCGTGATTTATCTGGGAGCGGTCGAGGGTTGGCAATCGGCGATGGCACCGGCGATGTTCCTGGTGGCAGTTCAGATTGCGATGCTCTACGCTTTGCGGCAACTCTTCCTCTGTGTCTCGGAGACTCAGCGGCGAGAGCGCTACGTCGCCGAGGGCATGGCAGGGCGAGAAACACATGGCAGCAGTGCTGTCTAACAACGCGTTGGAGCGGACCGTGAACGATCGTGGCGCGCTGTGTCATTGCGAGCTGGCATCGTGGCTGGCCGCTCAACTCGGTCGTTAGGCTTCATTGGGGAGTATTGCGATGAGCGACGATGAAGACTACGGAATCGACAAAGTCCGGGGCCATCCTCGGGCGATCGAACTCATTCCGGACGAGTTCTTCTGGGACTGCTCGGATGAGCTGGGCCCGTTTGGCTCAGACGAGGGAGACACTGCCCTGGAGGAGTTTCGCGAGTGGCGGCGCAACAATCCCCGTGCGCCGGTGGAAGACTGCATCATCTGGACGCTCGAGTCCGTGGGTGAGATCGACGCGTCGGACTACAGCGACGCCATTGCGGATGAGGCAACAATCAAAGCCCAGCTGGCCGATGAAGACTTCGACGACCAGCAGTATATTTACACCGTCGACGCTTCCGTCATCGCCACCGGCTTCGGACAGCTCGCCGATGAAGGGACAATCGACGAATCGGCGAAGCCCTACATTCGTCGGGCGCTGATGCGCCAAGCGGTGTGGGGGAGGCTTGTGAAGCTTGATGGCGTATATATACGCAATCTTCAGCGTCTTGATCGAGCGCTCAATGAAGCCTAACAACGCGTTGGAGCGGACCGTGAAACATCGTGGCACGCTGTGTCTTTGCGAACGGGCATCGTGGGCGGCCGCTCAACTCGATCGTTAGATTGCACGATGGCAACGACCGAGGACTTTGAGCGACAGTTGAAGCGAGCGTTGTCGCACCGCAGTCGCAGAAATTGGATTCTTCTGGCCTGCATCATCGTCGGTATCGTTCCCGCGTGCGTGGCCATTGCCTTTCGAGTGTTTCCCGAGATACCCGACAAATGGGTATTTGGGTCTGGGATAGCATTAGCCGTCGCGGCCGGATTCATCGCTCATGACCAATTGCTCAAGCGCTCTGGTCGTGCCCGTTGCCCCGCCTGCGGTGGAGATTGGGAGATAGTTGAGAAGGGATCGAACGCGAATGCGGAAACTTTGGCATCACGTCGTTGCCCAGTCTGCGGAGTGAATTGGTGAACGTGCAATCTAACAACGCGTTGGAGCGGACCGTGAGCCATCGTGGCGCGCTGTGTTGCGAGTCGGCATCGTTGCCGGCCGCTCAACTCGGTCGTTAGATGGCTATCCAAATGGAACCAACGCAGGAACATCTCCGAAGGTCGCCGACCGATGAAAACCTTCGACGCTATCCCACCGACGGCCTTGAGGCTTGGGGCATCGTTGTTGGGGTCGCACTCATTGTGGCCATCCGGTGGGTTCCTCTCGAGTGGGCGTGGCCAGTCGCGATCGTTGGAGCCGTCGTGGGACTCGCCTCAATGGTCCGGTGGTTCCACGCACGACTTCAGGGTCTCCGAAAGTGGAGACTCTAGCCGTGGCTTGCGATGATCGGCCATCTAACAACGCGTTGGAGCGGACCGTGAGCCATCGTGGCGCACTGTGTCATTGCGAATGGGCGCCGTGGCCGGCCGCTCAACTCGATCGTTAGGTGTCATGTACCCAGCGATCACGATCTCCGTAGTGTTGCTCGCACAGGCACCAGCGGCCGCCGACAAACAGTGCCATTGGGACGTGCCGTTTGTTTCACCCAATTCAGCGCCCATCTCTTCGAAGATGGTCGAGACCCTTCCGAAGGGGCTGACTCTCCGGGAGCTCTTGGCAAAGCTAGGTCCTGCCGTGCGAGATGTGGGGTCGGGGCTATTCGTGCTCGAATGGCGAACGACCGACGGGCGCGTCTTTCGAGTGAGCGCTTCGGGCCCTTGTGCTGTGCCAATCAATGCCGGAGTCTCAAGGTAGGAACATGACACCTAACAACGCGTTGGAGCGGACCGTGAGGCATGGTGGGCCACGCCCCGGGTTCCAACCAGTGGTTGGCTGGCTCTGCCCGCGGCAAGCGGCACCGAGCGCGGCCGCTCAACTCGGTCGTTAGGCAGCAGGCATGAGCACCGTGGTTGATAACCTCATTCAAGCACTCGATTCGTTTGAGCCGTCCGGGAATGAGGCAGAGGACATGCACCGCCTATATCAGTTCTTCGATGGATTTCGGACTATTCCTGCGAATGAGCGAGCGCAGGCGCTCCCTGCAATGTTCGCTGTATTCGAACGCCATCCCGACGCAGAACTCGGATCGCCCGGTCCCCTGGTACACGAAATTGAAGCAATCCCCGGCTTTGAATTCATGCTCCCGGCATCGCTCGGGCGACAGCCATCCCCAGCCACCGTTCAAATCGTCAATGCCATACTCAATGGTGACGTCGGCCCGGCGCAGCGGAGGCGCTGGGTTCAGGTGCTGAGGGACGTCGCGAGGAACCCTGCCGCGACTGCGGCAACGCGGCAAAGTGCGGCCATGGCTATCGAGCGGCATGGCGCTGCTGCCTAACCACGCGTTGGAGCGGACCGTGAACCATCGTGGCGCGCTGTGTCATTGCGAATGGGCATCGTGCCCGGCCGCTCAACTCGGTCGTTAGACGGCTCTCATCGCACATGTCGGCACCTTACCCGAGCGGCGAGCTACCGATGGTGGGCGACTTGATCGATCTCAATCATGGCCCCGGCGTGCGATGTCGCGTGCTAGTTGTGATTGGCGGTCCGACGGAGGGCGCCGTGCCGGGGCAGAATCTCGAGATGTGGCGTGAGGAGTGTGGCACAGGCCTCTTGGTTCAAGTCGAAGAGGGTGGAGCGTTAGTGTTCCAGGAGCCAGACGATGACACTATTCTGCTGGCAAGAGCCGTCTAACAACGCGTTGGAGCGGACCGTGACCCATCGTGGCGCACTGTGTCTTCGCGAATGGGCGCCGTGCCCGGCCGCTCAACTTGGTCGTTAGATGGCACTTGAGAGCCGCCATGCCACGTTGGATTAGGAACGTCGGTGCAGCCCTCGCCCTGGTGACTTTTGTCGGTCTGCTGTACGGTATTTTGAACAGCATCTTCGGCGGAGGGTTCTACGCGCTATGGCGCCAAGGAAGTGCCGCCGGCGCGCCGTGGTGGTTTTACGTCCTTGCCGTGCCTGTGCTTGGCGCGGCTTGGCTCATTTTCGAAGTGGTGGGAGAGGCCGTGGGCTCGGTGATCTTCGCTCCGTATACCTGGCGGCGTGATCCGATGCCGTGGAAGCGAAGCGTCTATTGGTTAGTCATATTCGTAACACTAGGCGTCGCGCTTGCGCTGTTCACTTCACCTTTGTGGCTCGCGAACCTCGGAAGCACAAATGCCATCTAACAACGCGTTGGAGCGGACCGTGAACCATCGTGGCGCGCTGTGTCGTTGCGAATGGGCGTTGTGCCCGGCCGCTCAACTCGGTCGTTAGATGGCTGCCTAGAATGGAACCGACGCGGGAACATTTCCGAAGGTCACCGACCGATGAGAACCTCCGAAGCTATCCCACCGATGGCCTCGAAGCTTGGGGTATCGTTGTTGGCGTCGCGCTCATTGTGGCCATCCGGTGGGTCCCGCTCGAGTGGGCGTGGCCAATTGCAATCGTCGGCGCCGTCGTCGGGCTCGCCTCAGTTGTCCGGTGGTTCAACGCACGAGTTCAAAGCTTTCGAAAGTGGAGACTATAGCCGTGGCTTGCGATAACCGGCCATCTAACAACGCGTTGGAGCGGACCGTAAAACATTGTGGCGCGCTGTGTCTTTGCGAATGGGCGTCGCGGCCGGCCGCTCAACTCGGTCGTTAGATCGCATGGTCACGATCACGCCGGACGCCATCGCCAAAGTCGAGCGTTTCATCTCCGGCGCTGACCCAATGGACTGGTTTCTTCTCATCACCTGGAAGCGCGACGAATGGATCGTCGACCTCGGAGGTTGGAAGCCGAACAAGGTGCCACCTGACGAGGGCTTGCCGCTATTCGGTGACGTTCGCGTGTTGATCCAAGAAGCTTTCGCGCCGGCGTCCTTTCCAGGCGGGGAGATCTACGCTGAGGGAAACGAGTTCAAACTGAGGGCCCATGCGATCTAACAACGCGTTGGAGCGGACCGTGAATCATCGTGGCGCGCTGTGTCTTTGCGAACGGGTATCGTGCCCGGCCGCTCAACTCGGTCGTTAGATTGCACGCGGAACTATCAGCGAAGGAGAACCGATGAGTCTCATGAGCGATCCACGGCGTTGGACCAAAGCTTCTATTTCTTCTTGGCCTCGCTTCGTCATGTCCTTGGGCCTGCCTGCCATGGCGATCTTCTTCGCCGTGACGTACGGAAAGGACCATCCGCTGAACCTTGGCGTGTACTTCGGCATCTTCGCCCTGGGTTACCACGCAATGTTTCTCTATGCACTTCGCCGGATCTACCGACAATCCGAAGGACTGGAGAGCGAGGCAGTGCGTGCAATCTAACAACGCGTTGGAGCGGACCGTGAACCATCGTGGCGCGCTGTGTCTTTGCGAATGGGCGCCGTGCCCGGCCGCTCAACTCGGTCGTTAGACGGCTCTCATCGCACATGTCGGCACCTTACCCGAGCGGCGAGCTACCGATGGTGGGCGACTTGATCGATCTCAATCATGGCCCCGGCGTGCGATGTCGCGTGCTAGTTGTGATTGGCGGTCCGACGGAGGGCGCCGTGCCGGGGCAGAATCTCGAGATGTGGCGTGAGGAGTGTGGCACAGGCCTCTTGGTTCAAGTCGAAGAGGGTGGAGCGTTAGTGTTCCAGGAGCCAGACGATGACACTATTCTGCTGGCAAGAGCCGTCTAACAACGCGTTGGAGCGGACCGTGACCCATCGTGGCGCACTGTGTCTTCGCGAATGGGCGCCGTGCCCGGCCGCTCAACTTGGTCGTTAGAAGGCCTATGCGTCGAGCCGTGGCAGTTCTGGCAATCCTGGTTGCGCTACCGGCGGTATTCTCGTTGGGGCAATTCAACGCGGGCGTTGTTCCCGACGAAAACGCAGCCATCGCCATTGCCCTCGCCGCTTGGGTACCTTTGTACGGCCGTGATCAAGTTGAAAAACAGAAGCCTTTCCGAGCATCGCTTCATAGGGGAGTCTGGACCGTTCAAGGAACGCTTCCGAGCGACTCTGCTAGGGGCGTCGCGATCGCCGAGATCGACAAGCGCAATGGGAATGTCATCTGGGTTAGCCATGGCAAGTAGGCCTTCTAACAACGCGTTGGATCGGACCGTGAACCGTCGTGGCGCGCTGTGTCTTTGCGAATGGGTGTCGTGCCCGGCCGCTCAACTCGGTCGTTAGATCGCAGGCGAGGCATCGCGAGTGCAAACGCTACCTGTCACATTTCGAACGAGTCCCAGGAAGATGCTCTTGTTCATGCTGGGCTCGGGCATTTTCGTCGCGGCCGGCGTTTGGATGCTTCCTCGAGAACCGGTCGTGGCTATCTCTTGCATAGTGTTCTTCGGCCTGGCAGCGGTCGTCTTCGCCATTGGACTCCACCCCAAGAGCTCTTACCTCACTTTGGACGAGAAGGGCTTCTTGTCCGTGAGCCTCTTCCGAAGGACTTTCGTCGCATGGTCGAATGTTCAACTGTTCGTGCCAGTGACAATCCATCACAATCACATGGTCGGCTGGAACTACGCTCCAGGTTTTCGCGAATCTGCCAGCCTTCGACGACTCAGCTCCGCGATGTCCGGCGTTGAAGGTGCGCTTCCCGACACTTACGGAATGCCCGCGGCGCAGCTTGCCGAGATGTTGAATCAGCTTCGAGTTCAGTATGCAAAGCCTGCGATCTAACAACGCGTTGGAGCGGACCGTGAACCATCGTGGCGCGCTGTGTCATTTCGAACGGGCATCGTGCCCGGCCGCTCAACTCGGTCGTTAGACAGCAAGCCCCACAAATGAGCGACTCCGAACAACAGAGCATGGCCGCAAGATTCGGGGCCTTGTTCGTGCCAGTGGGCGCACAGGAGATGGCGGGCGTGGCGCTCGAAACACTTTCCTTGGAGCCGCTCAACGCACTCCGTCATCCGCGTCAGGGCACATCTTGTGGGTGGTACATCTGGGGTGGTGAAGAGTTGTCCCAGGATCTGACCTTCTTCAAAC
Source organism: Betaproteobacteria bacterium GR16-43 (assembly GCA_001953215.1). Taxonomy (GTDB): domain Bacteria; phylum Pseudomonadota; class Gammaproteobacteria; order Burkholderiales; family Usitatibacteraceae; genus Usitatibacter. The sequence goes on along the minus strand of CP019169.1, from coordinate 743,148 downwards.
CGGTTCACGTAGCGCACCTGTCGGAGCAATGTCCGGCGTTGGTACCCTATCTTGGCCTCGGTCCAGGATGGCGAGTGCTCTTGGCGCCCAACCACAAAGATGTGTGGTTCGATGAGAAGCTGCTTGCTGTCTAACAACTCGTTGGAGCGGACCGTGAACCACCGTGACGCGCTGTGTCATTGCGAATGGGCGTTGTGCCCGGCCGCTCAACTCGGTCGTTAGACAGCATTGAACAACGTGCAGAGGAAGGAGATCCGCGATGACCTTCGGGCGGTGGAGTACGAACTCCGATCGTGGGATCCAATCGGGGTTATTCTCGATCCCGACGACCCAGACGCTCCTCTCGACGAGTACGACTCCTATGCGCCGGTCGTCCTGAAATTCCTTCGAGATGGAGCCGCGGCCGACGCGCTGGCCCGGCATCTTCACAAACTCACCACCGAGCACATGGGTGTGCCCCTTCCACTTGAGCGCAGCCAGAAGTACGCGGAGAGTCTCATCGGTTGGTGGAAGGCGCGGAAGAAGGGAATCAATGCTGTCTAACAACGCGTTGGAGCGGACCGTGAGCCACCGTGTCGCGCTGTGTCATTGCGAGCCGGCATCGTGCCCGGCCGCTCAACTCGGTCGTTAGACAGCACCATGGCGAGGTACCGACGACGACCGTGGCAGAAAACGAAGATCGCGTGGACCCATATGCGGGCCAGCGAGCTTTACACGGTCATTGCTTCAGCAGCCGCGCGTGAGAGAAACAAATCGGTTCATGCCCGTACTCGCCATCGCCAGCGCCGTCTCGAAGCTCTTGCAATGTATCGCCGCCGTTTTGGGGACTCGCCTTCCTTGAATAGACATGATGGCGTACGTCTACCTAGACTCGAGGGTCTGTGGCTCAAGAACGGTTATGCGTGGTGGAAAGCGCCGGAAAGGAGGAGACGAAGTGCTGTCTAACAACGAGTTGGAGCGGACCGTGAACCATCGTGGCGCGCTGTGTCTTTGCGAATGGGCGTCGCGCCCGGCCGCTCAACTCGGTCGTTAGGTGTACGAGAGACAATGGGGCACTTCGGACACACGGGCTTTGATACCGATGACGCAATGGATTGGCTCGCCGATTTCCGCGGCAAGTATTCGCCCAGTCGGGTTGCGAAAGCGCTTGCCGCATATGAGAAGTACTCGACAACGGGCACGACCAAAGCCTTCACTCCGGCCCAGATCGAAGAAATCGTTTCGCTCACAGTGCTCGACGACATCGAAGACCCCCCTCGCGGGTGGAAGAAGTCCGGCCTCAGCTTCGAGGCGTGGATTGCGAAGCGGCGTCGCGATCTGCTCAAGCACTACAACTCAGGGAAGTATCTGAACGAGAGGTATGGGCCAGTGGAGCTTGCGCTCGCCGCTTGCGAACTGCTGGTCACGGCTGCCGGAGTACCCCCCGCCAAAATGCCTTTGGAGGCAAAGCGTCTCGCGCGGTCTGCTCGTCCGACGAAGAAGCAGCTTCAGCGGGCACTTCGCGTGGCGGAGCAGGTCGCAGCGAACAAGCGCTATCGAGCATGGCGGTCCGAAAATCTGAAAGCCTTTCAGGGATTCTCCGGTGGCGATGACAACATGGGCGGGGTAGCCGACTTGGTGGATCGGCTTCGAGCGATCGTATGAAGACAAGCGAACGTACACCTAACAACGCACTGGAGCGGACCGTGAACCATCGTGGCGCGCTATGTCATTGCGAATGGGCGTCGTGCCCGGCCGCTCAACTCGGTCGTTAGAAGTCACCTATGAACCGCTATCTCACTGCATGCATCGCATCCCTCGCATTGGCGATCGCGAGTGGTTGCGCGACCAACTCCTCAAGGGGTGACGATCGCGCCGCGCGCCAATCGGTGGCCGCCGCGACATTCGGAAACCAGCCCTATCTGTTTGCCTACTTTCCCGCGCGTGGTGGGTTGTCTGACGCACTGAAGGCCGCCGCGCCCGAGGCCTCGCCGGGCGCGAGCCAAGACATCGATAGCCTCGTGTCGATGATGAAGCGCGGCGAGGCCGAAGCTACGCGGATTGCCGTCTCGGGTGGCCGAGACGAAAAGACGGCGGCGATTCTTGGGGCGGCACTGACGCGCCTCAAGGGCCAGCGGTTGCCGCTCCTTGAGGTCGTCTTCGTCGGCGATCCGTCCTATCGTGAGAAGCTCGAGCCGGCGGTAACTGCATTGGGCGCCAAGTTTGCCCTTGGTGAATACCGGTGACTTCTAACAACGCGTTGGAGCGGACCGTGAACCATCGTGGCGCACTGTGTCATTGCGAGTCGGCATCGTGGCCGGCCGCTCAACTCGGTCGTTAGGTGTCATGTACCCAGCGATCACGATCTCCGTAGTGTTGCTCGCACAGGCACCAGCGGCCGCCGACAAACAGTGCCATTGGGACGTGCCGTTTGTTTCACCCAATTCAGCGCCCATCGCTTCGAAGATGGTCGAGACCCTTCCGAAGGGGCTGACTCTCCGGGAGCTCGTGGCAAAGCTAGGTCCTGCCGTGCGAGATGTGGGGTCGGGGCTATTCGTGCTCGAATGGCGAACGACCGACGGGCGCGTCTTTCGAGTGAGCGCTTCGGGCCCTTGTGCTGTGCCAATCAATGCCGGAGTCTCAAGGTAGGAACATGACACCTAACAACGCGTTGGAGCGGACCGTGAGGCATGGTGGGCCACGCCCCGGGTTCCGACCAGTGGTTGGCTGGCTCTGCCCGCGGCAAGCGGCACCGAGCGCGGCCGCTCAACTCGGTCGTTAGGCAGTGTCCGCACCGCCGTATGCTTGGGCGTGTAAGAAGTGTGGGAGCGCCAATCCGCCCCATTCGGGCACTTGTTCCTCTTGCGGATGTCCTGCGGTGATTGCACCGATCGAGATAGAGCCGCCCGAGCAATCGGGCGCCCCCAAACACTTTCTCTCCGCACCCGGGGCGTGGCTAGCGTTTCTGCCCGAACTGCCCATTGCAGCGTTTCTGGTCTTGGCCGCACCGATCTGGGCCGGCTCGCTCGCTCTCAGAGGACATGCTGCAGCCGGCGTATTCCTTTTGCTGGGAGTTGTCCCGCTGGGCTACGCGGCGTATCGCGGGCTACGGACGAATCATGGCTGGCTCACATACTTCTCGATTCTCGGCATACTTCTCATGGGTGTCATCGTGGCTTCGATCACATGAGGACCCTGCCTAACAACGCGTTGGAGCGGACCGTGAAAGATCGTGGCGCACTGTGTCATTGCGAGTCGGCATCGTGCCCGGCCGCTCAACTCGGTCGTTAGGCAGCACGCCATGAGCGGCGACGAACTCACGATCGACGTGGGATTCGCTAGCACCGGGAATTCGCTGCACGAGATGTTTGCGGCCGTACTCGGCTTTCCCTCGTACTATGGAATGAACTGGGATGCGTTCTGGGACTGTGTTCGGGACTCTGAGCAATCGTCCATGCCGAAGCATCTTGTGCTAACGGGAATGTCACACTTGAAGGAGCGGCTCCCCGAGGACGCCCGTAAACTGCGTGACATCGTGAGCGACCTCAAACAGAAGAGGCCCGAACTGAAGGTGAGTCTCCGTGAATAGCGTGCTGCCTAACAGCGCGTTGGAGCGGACCGTGAACCATCGTGACGCGCTGTGTCATTGCGAATGGGCATCGTGCCCGGCCGCTCAACTCGGTCGTTAGATGTCATTGGGCGCAGGCATCGCGAAAGCGGCCGGAATTCCGACAATCGGGATCGTCGTGATTTATTCGATCGCGTCGATGGAGGGTGCTTGGCCCATCAATTCCACAGCGAGCGCCGGCCTATTTGCTTGGGGTCTTGCGTGCTGCGGAGGGGCGGGGTACCTGGCGAGTCGAGCGGGACTGAAGCTCTTCGTCGGAATGGCGATTGCGTGCGGGGTTTCCGTGATCCACTTTGCGTACCGAAATTGGCTAATCACCGCGTCGCACAATTCGGCGTTCCTCGGAAGTCCCATGATGACGCTCGCTGTCTATGCAATTGCCTACACTCTCCCATTAACGCTGCTGGCAGCGTGGATTGGGTTCCGCCTTGGCCGAAGGGCGGTGCACAATGACATCTAACAACGCGTTGGAGCGGACCGTGACCGATCGTGGCGCGCAGTGTCTTTGCGAATGGGCGTTGTGCTCGGCCGCTCAACTCGGCCGTTAGGCATCACTCTTGAAGCCGCCTCGCAAGGAACAATCGAAGGAAACAGTCGGCCTGCTCGCGGGCCTGGGGTTTATTGCCCTCTCGTTCTACTTTTTCGTCGTGGCATATTTCGCATTTCGTGACGGCCGGTGGCCAATCTTCACACCACCGCAGCTCGATGTTGTCGCGGGTGTGCTGTCTATCTTCGGCGACCGCTCTGGGGCATGGGGAGGCGCTGCGGTTTGCGTCCTGCTCGGCGTCGCGTCCTTTTGCGGCGGACTAGTCACTATCTGGAAGAGTGATGCCTAACAACGCGTTGGAGCGGACCGTGAAACATGGTGGGCCGCGCCCTGGTTGCCAACCGGTGGTTGGCTGGCTCTGCACGCGGCAAGCGGCGCCGAGTGCGGCCACTCAACTCGGTCGTTAGGCATCATGACCCTCAAACGGGCGACCATCTCCGCAGATCCCGACCGACCCGACGAGGTTGCTCTGTTGAAGTCGTGGCTCGAACAAAATGCCATGCGACTTACGATCACTTACGACGAATCAATGAGCTCAATCCATATGTGGGACGTGGAGGGCCCCTCGGAGATCATCGATACAATTCCCCACGCGCTCAGCACTCAAAGCGACTGGTCAGCGAGCCTCGATCAATCATGATGCCTAACAACGCGTTGGAGCGGACCGTGGACCATCGTGGCGCACTATGTGGTTGCGAGTTGGCATCGTGCCCGGCCGCTCAACTCGGTCGTTAGACGTCGTTCGGCGGCTCCGGCGAACATAGCGAATATGCTATACTTCCGTCGTGGCCTGGTCCGTAACCTTTTATAGCGACCGTGTCGAGACGGAGATACTTGGCCTCGCGCCAGGGTTTGTTGCCCGGTTCATCCGTTACGCAGAGCGCTTGGAGCTGTTCGGTCCAGACCTAGGAATGCCACACACCCGCGCGATGGGTGGCGGCTTGTTCGAACTCCGGATCAAGGCCGCGGAGGGAATTGCGCGGGTGTTCTACTGCACGGTCGTCGACCGGCGCATCGTGATTCTTCACCAGTTCGTGAAGAAGACCGACAAGACACCGCCCAAGGAGCTCGAGATCGCGCGGCGACGAATGAAGGAAGTCCTATGAGCAGCAGTCTCAAGCAATTCAAACGGCGCGCTCTCGCGCGGCCTGAGGTGCGAGCGGCGTACGAGGAGTCGGCCGGGGAGTTCGCGTTTCTCGACGAGGTGCTGAAGGCACGCGCCGAATCGGGCCTCACGCAGGCGGAGGTTGCCGCCCGAATCGGCACTACTCAATCCGCAATTGCGCGCCTGGAATCAGCCGAGCCAAAGCATTCGCCTTCCATTGCCACGCTTCAGAAGTACGCCAAGGCGCTGGGGTACACCGTCGAGTTGCGGCTGGTCAAAGAACGACGTCTAACAACGCGTTCGAGCGGACCGGGGAAGACCGCGGGCCGTGGTGGCGCGCTCAGGAAATGATGCGCGCCCCCACGGAATGGGCGTCGTGCCCGGCCGCTCAACTCGGTCGTTAGATTGCATGCCTCGATATCTAGGCTTTCTCGTAGGCGCAACCGGCGTGCTTCTCTGGGCGTTGGCATCGATGTACGTCATCGCTTCGCACTACAAGAGACGCGGCCTCTCGATCGAATCGTCGTTTGCGCAACCTTTCGCCAATCACTTTCTGAATCACCTCAACGCAAAGGAGTGGCTCAAGCTTCTTGCTCTAGCCCTTGCAGCTGTGGGCCTTGTCGCGTTCGGCGCAACAATCGGGGAGGGCTAGTACATGCAATCTAACAACGCGTTGGAGCGGACCGTGAGCCATCGTAGCGCGCTGTGTCATTGCGAACGGGTGTCGTGCCCGGCCGCTCAACCCGGTCGCTAGAAGGCTGCAGACGTGACCCGAGAGGAATTGCAGGCGGGGGAGACATACTTCTCGTTGATGTACGCTGACGAGAAGCTGACCCTGCCTCATATCGAGACGCTGATCTACCTCGGCGAGACGGAGATGGATGAACCGGATCGCGTGCGTGTGCACTTGTTCCAGTATGCCGAGTCATTTCATATCGACGGAAATTGGAAACAGATGTCTGAGGAAACGCGCGCCACTTACGAGGAGGTGCCCCTCGTGTTCTTCGAGCTGGATAATGTCGAACCGATCTGTGATGGAGACGGCCTCATTCAGCAGTTGCAGTCCTGGCGCGAGAGGTCTCGATGATGCAGCCTTCTAACAACGCGTTGGAGCGGACCGTGAGCCACCGTGGCGCGCTGTGTCATTGCGAGTGGGCATCGTGCCCAGCCGCTCAACTCGGTCGTTAGACAGCATGCCCCATGAATACGGCCGAGGAATTTCAACAACGTCGTCGCAAGGCAGGACGCCTAGCCATTCCTTGGTTGGTGGTTGGCGTCGTTGGCGGTCTCGCCACGAACTACCTCGCGTCAAACTACTCCGAGATCCTGACCATCGCTTTCATCGCATGCATCAGTATCGGAGCACTTCTCGGTCTTCGTGTCTACCGCTGCCCCAACTGTGAACGCGTCCCAAATGATGACGGCATTCCGTGGAATCCGGCAAAGTGCCCCTCGTGTGGTGCCGCACTGAGGTGAAAGGCATGCTGTCTAACAACGCGTTGGAGCGGACCGTGAACCATCGTGGCGCGCTGTGTCGTTGCGAACGGGTATCGCCCCCGCCCGCTCAACTCGGTCGTTAGGCGTCATGCAAAGACCGGTCCCGCATCTCCCTCGGTTTCCTTGGCAGCTCCTCGGCATCAAACTGGGCGCCCTGCTTTCATTCTGTGGTGGGCCGCTATTTGTGGCGGACGAGCTCAAGCCCTACTTGCCAGGGATTGCGTTCTTCGTTGGAATGATTCCGATCGCCGCGTTCATATTTGGATGCTACTCATTGAGAGGGTCTCGTCACAGTCGGTGGGATTTCTCTATGGTTGTCGTCGGCGGCATCGGCGTGACCATGCTTCTCGGGATGAATATCATTGCCGCTTGGGGGTTGATCCATGGACCAAGCCGGCCGGACGCGGGTGTAATCGAGTTCGGCGTTTTTGTTGGCTTTGTCGTTTCAGTTGTCTATTGCTGGGCAGCGCGCGAGTTTTTTCGAATAGACATGAGGCATGACGCCTAACAACGCGTTGGAGCGGACCGTGAACCGTCGTGGCCCACTTTGTCGTTGCGAATGGGCGTCGTGCCCGGCCGCTCAACTCGGTCGTTAGACCTCACGGAACGGGAACGTGGCGCGCGAACAGTCAGCGCTATCGGCTCGCCTTTCTTCGGTTCGTCCAGCGGGCCCGTGAATTTCATGCCAGCTAACAACGCGTTGGGGCGGATCGTGCGCCATCGTGGCGCGGTGTATCTTTGCGAATGGCCGTTGTGCCCCGCCGCTCAACTCGGTCGTTAGAGGTCATCCGAATGGACGCATCCACTGCAACAACTCCCTCTCGCACGACACGAGTGCTCAACTTGGCACTCGCCTTGATAGCCATCGGTGCTTGCGTTGGGGCATGGGTGCAAGGCGGAAAGTTCGGCTACCTGGTCTCGGCCCTCGGCTTCCTTGTTTGGGCGCCCGTCATGTACCAACACCCGGTCTCGTTTACGGCGCCCATCGGCAGCGGCCGGAAAGGTCGCCGCCCGCTCTCCATAACCTACAGCGTGCTCACCTTTGTCGGCATCGGCCTAGTCCTTGTTGGAATCGGGCTGCGGTGGGCGCTGTGACCTCTAACAACGCGTTGGAGCGGACCGTGAACCATCGTGGCGCACTGTTTCCTTGCGAGTCGGCATCGTGCCCGGCCGCTCAACTCGGTCGTTAGATGGCATTTGGACGAACGTGCCGAACTGTGACTTCTACGCCCTGGCTGATGACTTCAAGATCGTGCTTGATTTCGTGTTCGTCGAATCCGAATGTCGTGTGTTCGAATCTGCTTCGCCGTTCAACCAGTCGGTGGTGGAGTTTCGGTCGTTCGGCGAAGTGGCGCAGAGGTACGACATCGGAAAGTGTCCTGGTACGGCGAATTCCGCTTCGTTGGAACTGCTTGCCCCCGACAGCGGGGAGATCCTCATCGAGCGGATCGGCGTCGGCTCCGACGCATGGCGCTACTCCGCGCGTGGCTGGGGCCTCATTCAGCTGCACTTGGGTGGAGAATCTCCCAAGGGAATCCTTCACTCTCACACCAATCACAACACTCTCAAACGCGCTACCGCCTGGCAGGCCGGGCACCGGCACGACCTCGATCGAGCGACCGAGTGGAACTGGCCTCAGGTGGAGCGGACGTCAAGGCGAATCAACACCTTCATCCGGAAATGTGGCGTCGCGAAGCTCGGATCACGCGCAGTCTTGCCAACGGCGGCAGATGCAATTGAAAGGGGGGCAAATGCCATCTAACAACGCGCTGGAGCGGACCGTGAACCACCGTGGCGCGCTGTGTCATTGCGAATGGGCGTTGTGGCCGGCCGCTCAATTCGGTCGTTAGATGTCATGCGAACCATCGTCGAATGAACGATCGAGCGAAAAGTTGGCTGTACACCCTGCTCTTTTGGTCTGGGATCGCCGGTCTTTGCATCGGCGGCGCACTGTTCGGCTCGGCTGGGAACATCGTCGAGTATTTTGTTGCGTTCGGTGCACTGGTTGCTACCGCGGGCATTTGGTCGCTTGCGTACAAATTGAATCCCGAAGACGTCGACCAGTTCTTTCAACACACCAGTGGGAAGCCGTTTCGCGGAAACGAAGCGACCGACTCGAGGGGCAAGAAGGCATGACATCTAGCAACGCGTTGGAGCGGACTGCGGAAAAACGTGGCGCGCTGTGTCATTGCGAGTCGGTATCGTGCCCGGCCGCTGAACTCGGTCGTTAGCTGTCAATGGAAACGCTGCACCTTCGTCATGCGTGTATCGAAGACGCAGTGCTGCTGGCTCCGTTGAACGCGCAGCTCATCCAGGACGAAGGCCACCGGAACGCGATGACCGTTCACGAGTTGGCCGAGCGCATGGCTGCGTGGCTTCGCGCTGACTACCGCGCCGCCATTTTTGAGGTCTCTGGCTCGCCGGTAGGTTACGCCCTCTACCGAGTCGGTCCCGAGCACGTCTATCTGCGGCAGCTTTTCGTTCGCTCCGACTTTCGACGCCGTGGCTTCGGCCGCCAGGCGCTGGAGTGGCTTTGGCGCAATTCCTGGGCCGGGGCGCCTCGGTTGCGAATCGACGTCCTCGTGGGAAATACTTCCGGTGCGGCATTCTGGCGGGCCGTCGGGTTCAAGGACTATTGCCTCACCATGGAAATGGAGCGGCCAATTGACATCTAACAAGGCGTTGGAGCGGACCGTGGAAAATCGTGGTGCACTGTGTCATTGCGAATGGGCATCGTGCCCGGCCGCTCAGCTCGGTCGTTAGACGTCATTGTGCCGGTGGCAGTTTGCGAGGTTCGAAATGGTTGATATCTTGCAGGTGACGCCCTTCTTGCATGTCCCGGATCTCGCGCAAGCGGTCGATCTGTTCACACGCGTGCTGCGGTTTGAGGTCAAGTTCCGCGCAAGGGGCTACGCATATCTGGAGAGGGAGGGCGCGGCGATCCGAATCCTTGAAGAACCCGGACGGGAGCTGCCGGAACTCGGTGCAAAGGTTCGAATCACCGTGTGTATCGACGTGCGTGACGTCGACCCTTTGTATCAGGAGATGCTTGGTGAGCTACTCGTACTTCCCAAGGGCGATGTACACCCCCCGATGGACGAGCCATGGGGTCAACGCGATTTTCACGTGCGGCTCCCTGATGGACATTGGCTTGCCTTCACTCAACCGTCGAGAAGTCCGTCGCAACAATGACGCCTAACAACGCGTTGGACCGTGAACCGTCGTGACGCGCTATGTCATTGCGAATGGGCGTCGTGTCCGTCCGCTCAACTCGGTCGTTAGGCAGCATGTGAGCGTCGTCGAACTGGTGAAGGAGTCGTGGGGTTGGACGGGCATCGATCCCGTCGAAGTCGTGGCGATCAATTCATTTGGCAACCTCCTAATCAAGGATCAAGCCGCGCAGTACTGGCGCCTGTGCCCCGAAGACCTTTACTGTCGCGTCGTCGCAACCAACGACAGCGAGCTCGCCTCGTTGTTGCAGGATCCGGAGTTCGCGGAAGACTGGGAAATGCGGAAACTGGTCAAAGCGGCTCACGACAAGCTGGGACCACTCAAGGATGGCGAGCGCTACTGCCTCAAGCTTCCGGCTCCAGTGGGCGGCGCCTATGAACCAGGAAACCTAGCCACGCTGCCGATCGATCAGTTGCTTGGGTTCTGCGGTTACGTCGCCGAGCAAATCAAGGATCTGCCCGATGGCGCGCCTATCAATTTCACCTTTCCTCAGTAACATGCTGCCTAACATCGAGCGGACCGTGAACCGTCGTGGCGCGCGGTCATAGCGAACGGGCGTCGTGCCCGGCCGCTCAACTCGGTCGCTAGGCATCACAGGAGCCGACATGCGAAGTTTGAAGGTCGTAGCCGCAACTGCATTCGGCATAGCCGCGCTCTTCGTCTTCTTCGGAGGCGGCTTCTTCGCCTGGTGGCATTTCTACGCACCACGCCCAGTTATCGCGCCGCTTACGTCCGAGATCACGGAGAAAATCCGAACCTTGAAGGACCCTGAGAGCCTGCGCGAGCTGGCGCTCATCCAATTGCGGCATCGCGAAGAAAGCAGCAAGCTCGTCGAGCGCCTGCTGGACAACGCCGTAACCCTTACGTTGCTTACCGCGTTGATTGCGGCAGCGGCCTTAGCGTCTTGCGCGTCGGGAGTCTTGGCTGCTGGTCGCCAAGAGGGGCCAAGTGATGCCTAACAACGCGTTGGAGCAGACCGTGAAGCACCGTGGCGCACTGTGTCATTGCGAATGGGCTTCGTGCCCGGCCGCTCAACTCGGTCGTTAGGCGTCATCGAACATGGCGCTGAGGTCCACCATCGCGAGGAACGTGAGCGCCTCTCAAGTAGCTTCAAAGGCTCCGCGGGAGTTCGTGCCGTATGTTGACGCTCATCGTCTGATCGGTGGCCCCTACACTGTCATCACCTTCCCGGGAATGCGGGGCGAGTCTTCCTCCATCGTTGACACTCCAACAATGTCGAAGGCCCTTGAGAAGACGGGTACGGCATCGCCAATCGTTGTCATCGCTCACGATTTCACGGCGGAGGTTCGGGCTCAGCTAGGGCGGCTCAACGTAATTTTCTTCTTTCGGCGTGACAGTGGCTGGACGGACGAAAGTTGGCGCACCATTCGCGACAAGGAATATCTCCGCCGATAAGGTGACAATGACGCCTAACAACGTGTTGGAGCGAACCGTGAGCCATCGTGACGCACTGTGTCATTGCGAATGGGCGCCGTGCCCGGCCGCCGCTCAACTCGGTCGTTAGGCGACACGAACAGAGGACGCCATGGGGCTCCTGACTTTCAGCATCAACGTCACCCTCGACGGCTGCGTCGATCACCAAGAGGGAATCGCCGACGACGAGACACACGCCTTCTTCACCCGCCTCATGGACGAGGGCGGTGCGATGCTGTGGGGCCGCGTCACGTACGAAATGATGGAGAGCTACTGGCCGGCGGTCGCCCGCGGCGACGCGGAGGCGCCACCTGCGATGCGCGAGTGGGCGGCCAAGCTGGAGGCCAAGCCGAAGTACGTCGTGTCGGCGACGCGAACGGATTTCCCTTGGACCAATAGTCACCACATCGCCAGCGACTTGCGCGCAAGCGTGCAGAAACTCAAGGAGGCGACCCCTGCCGGCGTGCTCCTCGGTAGCGGCAAGCTCGCGGCCGAGCTGGACCGGCTGGATCTGATCGACGAGTACAAGTTGCTCATCCACCCCAGGATCGCTGGCCACGGCCCGAAGCTGTACGAGAGCGGGCTGCCCAGCACGCGACGGCTCGAGTTGGTCTCGGCGAAACCGCTCCGCAGCGGTGCCGTCGCCACGCACTACCGTCGCGCGCGACCCAAGTGAGAGCAGCCTTCTTCTTTTGCGCCCTTCTGGCCTCCCCGGTCGCGCTCGCTTGCACTGTTCCGAGAGCGGGGCCCGAATACAATGCCTTGATCAAGGTCGAACGGGTGAAGGCAAATCACTATCGTGTGCGGGTGCCCAAGAACTTGGAGGGAGATCTCCGCGAGGCGGAAGTCATCCTTGCGTACTCCAATCAGCACCCTGGAGGGATACCAATTTACGAGCCCTATGAAACGATCAGCACGAGACCTATTGGGAAAAGTCTTGTCGGAGAGTTCGCTGTCCGGAAGGGGGAGGGAAGGCCGTACGTCAACGTCATGTGGTGGCACAAGAGACCCGGCATGTGCGGCATCAGTGCGCACACTGGATTCCTTGCGGTCCAATAGGCGTACGCGCGTCTCACTACCGAATGCAAGAGCCTGATGCCCCCACATAGCGAATCCGCTTCGGTTTCCTCGCCATGCGGTATGGCGACCGGTTCTGGCACTCCCTATTCAACAAATGGTGGAGGTAGGTGGCGATTGACGTCCAACAACGCGTTGGAAACGCCATGAAATGGCCGGCCGAGCGAATTGCCGGCGCCATGTACGTACTTCCCGTTTTGGCGATGGTGCCTATGTGGTACATCCTCTTCTTTGTAGGGAATCCAGCCAACCCAAACTACAGTCGAATGTTTTCGGCATGGTTCATTGACAGCTCGCTTCGCTGGCTATTCTGGTATCACGCGATACTTCCAGTCGCGTGTCTCGCACTCGCATTCACATATCTCTCAAGAATCAGCCAAACAAAGGCGGGGCCGATGGTCTTGTGTGGTTTGGGCGTTGTCCTGGCGATCTCAGCGTGGTTCATGTCGAGCGTGGAAATCGCAGTATTCGTCACACTGCCTCTAATCTACGGCGTGAAAGCGGCATGGCGCTACGGTCGCCTACCCAAAGACACTCCGGGAGGCGGAGGAGTTTGTGAAGGTCCACGGCAAGTGAGCGGACAATGAAAAAACGATCACGTCAGCAGAGCGCCCAATGGAGAAGCAGCCGGCGAGAGTTGCTGCGATCTCTCGGTGCGTTAGCCGTCGCTACCGTCGCGAGCGGTTGTACGACGTTCGCAGCCGCTCCACGCAGAAGTTACGACGTGGTCGTTGTCGGCGCCGGAGTCTTCGGAATCTGGACGGCGTACAAGCTGCACATGGCGGGTCGGCGAGTGGCCGTCATCGACGCCGTCGGCCCCGCCCACAGTGGCGCGTCGTCCGGGGGAGAAAGCCGTGTGACTCGCTGCGGTTACGGCGAGAAGGAAATCTACTCGGAGTGGGCTTGGCGCTCCATCGGCGAGTGGCAAGCCCTTTCAGCGCGCTCTGGACTGCCCATCTTTCATCCGATGGGTGTGCTGTGGGTGCATACGCAGCCAAGCGAGCTGGTTCAAGCAAGCGCACGGGTGCTATCCCGGAAGAACATTCCGTTCACTTTGCTGGCCGCCGATGAGCTGAGGCGCCGGTATCCGGTCATGCGTGTGGGCAGTGATGAGGCCGGCTTCCTCGAGCCGGCGGCCGGTGCGCTGATGGCTCGAAGGGCGATCCAGTCGCTGGCTTCAGAACTGAAGGCTAACGGCGTCACGTTTCTTTCAGGCGCGGTAACGCCGATCCAGGCCGAACAAGGGGAGCACGGTGCTCTACCCGCGGTGATCACGAAGAGCGGCGAGCGGATCGATGCGGAACAGTTCGTTTTCGCTTGCGGCCCCTGGTTGGATCGGATCTGCCCCGATGCGATGGCGAACCGCCTGTTTGTCACCCGGCAGGAGGTCTTCTTCTTTTCGGTGGACGCCGGCGCCACCGGCAACCTTCCTGTCTGGGCCGATCTGCCCTTCTATGGCTTGCCTAGCCTTGAAGGCCGCGGATTCAAGGTGGCGAACGATACGCATGGACCGCCAATGGATCCAAGTACGAGTGATCGCCGTGCGAGTGCGGCCGGAGAAGAAGAGGCGCGCGCTTTCCTGGCTCGACGATTCCCGTCGCTGGCCAAGGCTCCCTTGAGTGAAACGCGGGTGTGTCAATACGAGAACAGTTCGAGCGGCGACCTCGTCATTGATCGGCACCCGGGCCTCGAGAACGTCTGGCTCGTCGGATGCGGTTCCGGGCACGGATTCAAACACGGGCCGGCGGTTGGCAGTCACATTGCCGAACTCGTCGCTGGTACCGCGAAACCACGCGAGCCCTTCCTCATCGCTTCGAAACTGCGACAACAGGATCGTGCCGTCCAATGACGCTTCCCGTCCCACCATCGCCCGATGTGCTCGCCAGGCGGCTTCAGGCGAACGTTTCCGAGCGATGTGTGATCGTCTGCGCCTGCCTCGAAGATGGGGTACAACCGGAGGATGCCTTCCTGATCCGGGACACCTTGAACGGCCTCGACACTGACGGATGGTGGTTCTTCAATCCCGGGATGTTCATCGTGGCAATCCGAGCATCGAGATCTCCTTCGGAGCGTGCGAGCGCATGCGAATCTGCGCTTGTTCGCCTTGTGCGCGAGGTTCCAGCCTTGTCGCAGCTCGGTGTAGGTTCAACCGAGGGGCCGGTGCTTTGTCACGTCGCGGAGGAGGGGCACCTCGACACACCGCCGATCGGTGATGCCGTAAACAGGGCGGCCAGGTTGGCGAGGGAAAATGCCGGCTAACAACGCGTGCCTCGCCTTTAAATGACGAAGCCGAGCAACATGCATCTCACGGTCACATACACTTTCGCCGTCGCCGATCTCGGCACCGTGGCGTTTGTCGGGCTTGAGCCCATCCCCCTCGTTTTTGGTAGCCGTCATCGCGTTCTCATTACGCGCCCGGACGGCGAATCCGTGGAGGCAGTGGCCAGTGTTGAAGCCGTGCGAAAGGATGCGAGTGAGTTCCCGGCGCTGCTGTTCGCGTCACTTGAGCTGGGTCACATCGTGCTAGGTTCAAGCATTTCCGTTCTAGGTGAGGTACGTGATGCCTAAGGAATCCAACAATCTATTCCCCGATCTGTCTCCGATCGACAAGGCGCCTTCACTCACAACGCTCAACACCTTCGGGTTCAAGCTCTACGGCAAGTCTGATTACGACGATGAGACCGACTCCTATATGACGACCCACTACTTTGTTGCGCTATTCATCCCGCTTTTCCCAATTGCGCGCTACCGTGTCATTTCCGATGACGGCGACGGCTACCGATTTCTGGGCAAGGGCAAGCTTCGCGGCATCGACTGGGCGCACATGGCGATTTTTGCTGCGATCGTGATCTACATGATCAAGACCGCTGGCTTGAAGTAGACATGATCCGCGCCGTCGCTATCCTCGCCTGCGTGCTTGCATCCAGTGCATTGGCGAGTGCCGATGCAATTACCGACCAGGCTTCGGCGATTCAGGCGGCGAAGAAGTACCTCAAGGCTCGATGCACCACCGAGACGCCGTGCAAGTTCAAGGCCCTGCGCGAGGGGAAGCAATGGAGCGTCTTCGTGGAGTTCACGAAGCGCCTCGCCCCAAATGGTGAGCCCGTGGGCTATCCCGGCGGTCATGCCACCCTCTACTTTGGCTCCGAAGGCAGTCTCCTCAGGTATATCCCGGGTGAATGAGACGCCTCGGTCGTCAGGCGTGGCTAGCCACTCGACTCGGTCCTTAGGTATCAGGGAGGGATTTTGAGCTCCGTACTCTGGGCGAACTACCTTGTTGATGGCGCGGTGACTTCCGATGAATCGGACAAACCGGCCCTTCACAAGCACGCCGAAAAACTCGACAAGCTCGCCGGCTCGGCGAAGATCGGCTCATTCACGAACCTCCTCGACTTCACGGACGTGAAGTTCAATACCACCGACGCGGATCTGCCGGAGGGAATGGAGTCGACCGACGAACTGATGGCGCGCGACGGCGTGTGGGTCGCATCCGCCGATGCACTTGGAGTGCTGAACGGACTCCTGAAAGTGATCATCGCGGACAAGCCGCGATTCGGACTCGTCAAGAACGACTACGAGGACGTCGTCTCCGAGTTGTGCGAGAGTATCGAATTCGCGAAGAAGGCTGAAGCTGCCGGTGCCAAATTCAACTTCTCCGTAGTGATGTGAACGAGGTGGAAACATGCGCTTTGTCCTTGCGCTCGTTCTGATCTGCGCCGTAGTCGTCACCTTCTTTTTTGCGGCGACGGGCGCAGAGTGGTTTGTGGCCGTCGAAGTGATCTTCTACATCATCGTATGGGCGGCTTTCGCAACCGAAGGGGATCATCGGTTTTCTGGACTCGAACCGCGATCGACTGGCGGTCCTGTCCGACCCGTGCGGAGGAATCGCGCCGATGCCGTCTGAGAACACGTTGCCTCGCTTCCTCACCGAGCGCATGTCGCTTGCGAATCTCTTGAGCACGTTGCGGCAACGCTACGGTGGATACACATTGCTCGAGCACTGGAAGCAGGGCGAGTTTCACCACGACGTTGTTCTGCGCGTGAATTCGCGCAACGAGGATCTTCCAGGGGACGTCCTGGTCGTTGCCACCAATTGCAACGGTGGAATCAAGGAGCTCCTCTGTTTCGATGCGACACCGGAGCGCTATGCTCTCTGGCACTTTCGTTGCCCGGGTGTGCCTGAGTTTTCGGGCCAGATTCCTCCAATTCTCGGCAGCGTACGCACGCCGAACTGGTACGACCCGTGCGGCCTGCTGGGAGAGAATGGGCCGAGTGAGCTCAAGCCCGAATTCCGTGAGCGGATGTTGGGTGGGGGCTGGTGCTTGGCCGACCCAACCAAGTAGGAACCTGAAATGGCGCCCGTTGTTCACAATCCTCCGAGCCTCTTCCCGCCGTATCGCGGCTACGTGCATGGGCTCGAGGTTCCCGCCGGCTCCCGGCTCCTGTTCATCAGCGGGCTCAACGGATTTGAGCAAGACGGCGCCACCATGCCCGAATCGTTCGAAGGCCAGGCGGAGCTCATTTGGGCACACATCCGTTCGATCCTGGCGTCAGCGGGAATGACCGTGTCGAATCTCGTGTCGCTGCGCACCTACCTGGCCGATCCAAAGGACGACGAAGCCAACGCGCAAATGCGCCTCAAGCAATTGGGCGCGCATCGAGTTTCTTCCACGGTCGTGTGCTGCCAGCTCCTCGAGCCGAAGTGGAAAGTCGAGATTGAGGCGGTCGCCGCTGCATAGCGCGCGCCACGAGATCGGCCCCTGGGTCTGGCTGTTCCCGCTCGCCTATGGCCTTCACGTCGCCGAAGAGTATTGGCTGCACTTTCCGGAGTGGGTTTCGAATTTCTCGCAGTCCTTCGTGTCGAATCCCCAGTTCCTGTTCCTCAACGGTGTCTTCTGGCTTCTCATGGTCGCGTCCGTTGTCGCCATTCGGGCGCGAGCTTCCTTGACATGGCTCGTCGCCACGCTCGCGGCGATCCTCGGCATCAATGCGGCCCTGCATCTTCTCGGCAGCCTCGTCACGCGCACCTATTCGCCAGGCTCGATCACTGCCGCACTCCTCTACATTCCCCTGGTCGTCTACGCATTCCGCCAGGTGCTTCCGCGGGTTTCCCGTGGTGTCGCACTTCGGGCGGTCGGTCTGGGTGCGGCCATTCACGTGGGTGTCATGCTTCTCGCGGCCCATCCATTGCTTCTTCCATCGATGTAAGCGGCCTGAGGACGCCACCATGAGCGCAAGCGACGAATGGGAGATGTTCCGCAGCTATGCGGACCAGGGTTCTGCAGAGGTCATGTGTTCCTGGCTTTTGCGCGAGGATGTCCCCGCCAAGGTCGAGACGCGATCGCTCGAAAACGGTCGCGAAGGGCAATACTGTGTCTTCGTTCACCGCAGCCTCGTGCATCGCGCCCGGTGGGTCGTTGCGCAATTGCCGCCGAGCGACGAAGAGCTCGAGTTTCTCGCCACTGGGCAGCTTCCAGGGCCGAAGGCGTCGTAGGATGGTCATCGAAGTAGCCGTCGCCGCAGTGGAAGTGGGCGTCTCGATCCTGCTGGCCGCCGCAGACATCGCCGCGCTGGTCTTTGTGGCCAGCGTTCGACCGTGGCGCTACATTCTTTCGTCCGAATACCGTGCAACCACTTCGACAGAGCTTGCTGGCCGCCATCCCATTTACCGAGCGCTGTACTTTGCCTGGGGATCATTGGCACTTGTGGCGAGCCTCGTGCTGGTGGTCGCCGCTTGGTGGTTTGTCTCAAGGTGATTGCCATGGTGGCCGCCGAAATCTACTGGATACCCGAAGCCGTTGGAGGCCGACTGGGCGTCATGGCGCGACCGCGCAGCGACGATTGGCTCAGCGACGAGGTTGCCTCGTGGCGCGCGGCCGGCGTGGGCCTCGTGGTTTCCCTGCTGGAACCAAGTGAAGTGCGTGAACTTCGCTTGTCGGAAGAAGAGCCGCTGTGTCGTGACAATGGAATTGACTTCGTTTCGTTCCCCGTTGCGGACCGAGGCGTTCCCAGCTCCGTGCGCGCCGCCGAAAAGTTGGTGATGCGCATCGAGAGCGACCTAAGGAGCGGCGCGGCCATTGCAATTCATTGTCGCGCTGGTATCGGGCGTTCAGCCCTTCTGGCCGCGTGCATCCTGAAGTACCAGGGATTGCCCGAGCGAGAGATCTTCTCGTCGATCAGCCGAGCAAGAGGCGTCGCTTGCCCGGACACCGAGGCTCAAATACGCTGGGTGAAGGATTTTCCGATCAGGAGGGCTGATGTTTGACCACGTCAAATTCGGAGTCAGCGACTTTGCAGCGAGCAAGGCGTTTTTCCTCAAGGCGCTCGAACCGCTCGGCGTAGTCGTGGTCGCGGAGGGGAAGCCGACGTACGGAGTCGAGCTTTGCCATCCAGAAGGCACCGTTTCTTTGGTCTTGTTCCAGACCGAGGAAAAGCCTGCGCATCTTCACATCGCGTTCATCGCCGAGAGTCGCCAACAGGTTGATGCCTTCTATCGCGCGGCCCTGGAGGCGGGTGGCAAGGATAATGGCGCGCCAGGCCTGCGCCCGAACTACAACGCGAACTACTATGCGGCCTTCGTCATTGGTCCGGACGGGCACAACATCGAAGCGGTTTGCCACAAGCCCGCATGACCACGATTCCGAAAACCTACGGCGAAGTCGAAGGCCTCGTCACAATGCTCCTGGCAGCGTGCGAGGACCTGGAAATGAACCAGACGCTCGAAATGCTTCTGGCCGCACCTGACGACCGCCGAAAGGCCGTCGTCCGCGAATTGCTCGAGCGCTTTCGCCAGGCCAGGGTTCCGCAATCGCTTCACGACGCGTTCGTCTGTCTTCTCGACGACGACGTGGCGGAGAAGGCGTACCAGGTCATCTACCGCTGCAAGCAATGATTCCCGGATACGCCTGGAGGTGCCACTACTGCGACAACGGCAACGCCGCAGGCACGTCCTTTTGCCGGTTGTGCCGGAGCAAGGCCCTGGCGTCACCTGCCGAAGTCGATGCAGTGCGGCAGGGCACTCCGGTTCCTGAAGACAAGTTCGAAATTCCCACTTCGCCCGTGTTGATGGTGTTTTGGTACTTCTTCGCTTCGGTGGCCTTCATTGGAGGCATGCTCGCGAAGTTCGCCTGGTCGATCTGGCTCAACCTGGGGGGTTTGGTCGCCTTGGGCATTGGGTGCGCGGGCGCCTCGCTCATGAGTTACATCGAGCGCAGCGGCGCCGAATGACGCGTCGCGCAAGGTATCCGAGAGCCGTGAATGCGAAACGTGTCGGGACGTTTCCCGCTGCGGTATTCGCCGGCGGCGGCTACGTGTGGGACGAAGTGCTGGAGTACCGCGTTTGGTGTCATCCCGAAGAGGGCGGCGATGACTACTACTACGCCTTCGCAACCTATCCGAAGGCCTTCGCGTTCAGCAAGCGCACGAGAGAGGCCGAAGAACCGCTGGCCCTCATCCGCCAACGGCAATACATCAACGAACCGGAACCGGGCAAGTTCGTTCATGTGAAGAAGACTCGCTTGACCGAGTGGCCCGTGGCCTTCCTCAGCCGGCCGAGACGAACTCCGCGTACGATTCCCGATTTCCTGTCTCCGAACGCGCCGGCCAACCGCCTGGACATCCTTCGCGGCACGGCGAAGGCGGCTCGAAAGCGAGCGACGAAGAAATGACAACCTCCGCGAACGCCGCCATTGCAGCGGCGCTCGGCAAGTCCCTCTGGACTACGGATTCGTTCGTGCCCCGGTATCGCACCGGTGAGCACGGGCCGTGGAAAATCAATCCAGGCGGCGCGTTGATTCATGACTGGGGCTACTACTCGGGGCCCTGCATGCTGGAGATGCTTCCATCGCTGGCTCGCAGGGTTCGATCCGCAAGTGGCGTCGACGGCGACAAGTGGGAAACGTGGATGTCGCTGACGCCACACGAGATCGAAAGCCAGGAACTGGGGTTCCTCCATGCGTTCGGGAACACAGTCGTCATGGGGCTCGGCATGGGGTGGATTGCCGCGAATTGCGCCCTCAACCCCCGCGTGACGCACGTGACGATCGTGGAGCGCGATGCCGATGTCATTCGGCTCTTCCGCGAGTCGGGCGCGTTCGACTCATTGCCCGAGCCGGCACAACGGAAGATCGCGATTGTCCAGGAGGATGCCCTGGCATGGCGTCCGGACGAAACGGCGCCGGTCGACTTCCTGTACGTCGACATCTGGCTTCGGCTTGCGGAGCCGCAGGCCACGAGTGAAGTCCGGCGAATGCAGGACAACATCCGGGCCGCGCAGATCTACTTCTGGGGCCAGGAGATCGCCATCCATTCTGCGATCGGACGCAGTGCGGGAGAGATCACTGCGGACACCATCGACCGCGCGGTGAAGGAAGTGATCAAGCTGCCACTCCTGGTTCCGCAGGATCGCGACTATGCCCGGATGATCGGGCAGGTGGTCCGAAACCGGATCGATCGACGGTTGCCCGTCGAGATGGAAATCTAGGCGGGAGCGGAATGCAGGCCCAGGACCCGGAGCTGTTGCGACGCCTGCTGCGCGCGAAGGATCGGATGGACGCCGCCTCGCACGAGGAGTGGCCCGTCCGGCGTCTGGCGGAAGTGAGCCACGTTTCGGAAGCCCACTTCGCACGATCGTTCAAGGAGGCCTTCGGCGTACCGCCGCACCGCTACCTGCTCACGCGCCGCATCGAGAAAGCCACGGCGCTGCTCCGGGACACCGATCTTTCCATCACCGAGATCGCGTTCCAGACCGGCTGGAACAGCATGGGCACATTCGGACGCACGTTCCGCGATATCACCGGCGAGAGCCCGGGCGAGCTTCGCGCGCGCCAGAAGTCGGCTTCGCACCAGCTCGAGCAGGTGCCGAACTGCTACGTGGCCGCCGCCCAGCGGCCCGGCCTCACGATCGCAGTTTCGGAGAAGCGCCGCCGGGAAGCGGGCGATACGATGGCCTCTGACGAATCGGAGGAGGCCCCATGAGCCAAGGTGTGCAAGTCGTTGGTGTGTACGTCCGCGATCAGGAGGAAGCGCTCAAGTTCTACGTCGAGAAACTCGGCTTCAGCGTCCACACGGACGCACGGAATGGCGACTACCGCTGGCTCACGGTGCAGCACCCGGAGCAGCCGTCCTTCCAGCTCGGCCTGTTCCTGCCGGGCCCGCCGGTGATCGACGCGGCGACCGCGCAGACCGTGCGCGAGATCGTGGCGAAGGGCGCCATGCCGCCGCTGGTGCTGGAGGTGGACGATTGCCGCGCCGCCTGCGAGGGGATGAAGACCCGCGGCGTGGAATTTACGCAGGAACCGATTGCGCGCTACGGGAGCGTGGACGCGAGCTTCCGCGATCCGTCGGGCAACGGATGGAAAATGCTTGAAGCGCGCAAGGGGGCCAAATGAACTGGAGCAAATGGATTCGGCAGTTCCACCGCTGGGTGTCGATGGCCTTCGCGCTCACCGTCATCGCGAACTTCGCGGCCATGTCGCAGGGGCAGCCTCCCGATTGGGTGACGTACTCGCCTTTGTTGCCGCTCTTCCTGCTCTTCGTGACCGGCCTGTACATGTTCGTGCTGCCGTATGTCAGGAAGAGTCCGTGAAACGCATCTGGACGATCATCGGCGTTGCCGACGTGGCCCGCAGTTTCAAGTGGTACCAGTCGCTGCTGGGCATTCCGGAATCGGCTCCCGCCCACGATCATTGGGGTCAAATCCTCGACGCCGATGGAACGGTCCTGCTCTGCCTCCACGAGTGGGGAGCCCACGATCATCCGTCCTTGGCGAGCGCCGACCGCGCGCAGCCCGGCAACGGCCTTCTCTTGTTCTTCCGCGTCGATGATTTCGCGATGGCGCTGCCGAGGGCGCAAGCATTGGGCCGTCTCGAGGAAGAGCCGCACCTGAACCCGAGCACCGGAACGATGGAGTTCTCCCTCCGCGATCCCGACGGGTACTACGTCCACATCAGCGCGCTCTAGCCCGCAGGCTTCACCACCAGCTTCACACCCAGCGCACCGCATACCCGGTTGATCGTGGCGAAGCGGGGCTGGGCATCCGGCCGGAGCGCCTTGTAGAGCGCCTCGCGGGACATGCCCGCGGCCTGGGCCACTTCCCGCATGCCGTGTTCGCGCGCCAGTTCGCCCAAGGCGCCCGCCAGAAGCGAGGGATCGTTGGTGGCGATGATGGCGGACAGGTAGTCCGCCATCGCCGCGCGAGTGACGCGAGGGGCCACGATTCAGTCGAGCCGGATCGACTCGTACCACTTGTCGTAGTCCTTCTTGTGGTCCATGTAGTCGCCGGGCGTTGTGTCGAGGTAGAGCAGGTAGTTGCCCTTGGGGCCGACGCCGTACATGCCGAACAGCAGGCGCGAGCCGACGTTGGCCTTGAACACGTAGCCGCGCTCCCAGCCGCGCGTGTTCGTGATGGTGTCGGTCTTCACCCACGCGCTGGCGGGAACGCCGATGAGGTTCACGGCGTACTTCTCGATGTCCTCGTTCGATTCCTTGGCGCCCAGCTTGGCCTGGCCATGGAACTTCACGCCTTCGCTCGAGCCCGAGATGCCGCCCCATCCGCCGCCCCATTCCCGGGTGGTCAGGCTGGCGCCTTCGGGAACCAGCATGGAGAAGCCGTATTTCTTGGTCTCGTAGTATTTCCAGTCGGCGAGGGCGGAGGCGGACAGCAGCAGGGCTGCCAGCGCAAGGCCGAATCGTGCAGTGCGTTGCATCTTCATGTTGTGGGCTCCTTGGTATGCAGACCGCGATGCGGATCTGACGGAACGGAGCATAGGGATTCGCAGTCGCCGACCGAATACTGCATATGCAGTAGCCGAGCGATTACCGCAGCAGGCGGCCGGCTATTCGGGGTCGTACCACCCCATTTTCACGGCGTAGGCGGTGATCTCGGCCGCGTTGTGCAGCTGCAGCTTGTCCATGAGCCGCTGGCGGTGGGTGCGCACGGTCAGCACGCTGATATCCATCAGCCGGGCGACATCGCCATTGCCGTAGCCTTTCGCGACCAGGGAAAGCACTTCCTGCTCGCGCGCGGTGAGGACCGCATCCCGGGACGCCGGCGAGGTGAGGTCCTGCCGGGAGTCCAGCCACTCCCGCATGGCCTCGATGGCGGCGTCGTAGTCGAGCGCCTCCGCCTCCGCGTCGCAGGCCAGCGCGGGCTTGCGGCCCAGCGCCTTGCGCGCCCGGGTGATGCGCGGCGCGAGGAAGGCCTCGTCGACCACGTCGCGGCGCCGGCCCAGGGCCGCGGTGAGGCGCTTCGCCGCGGTGTCGAAGCGTACCGCCTGCGCCCAATCCTCCAGGTCGGCGGCGAGGCCCGCGCAGACCTCCATCACGACCAGCCGGCCTCGCTTGGAGTCCAGCTCGTCGCAGATCGCGAGCGAGGCACGTGCCCGCTCGCGCACCTGGGGCAGCGCTTTCACGGCCAGCGCGGCCATGGCGAGATTGTTCGTGCTGATCATCGTGGCCTGGCGGTCACCCGAGGCGACGTGAATGGCGAGACTCGCCTCGTAGCGCTCGAGGGCGGCCTCGAAATGGCCTTCCATTCGCTCCAGCTCGGCGAGGTTGGAGTTCGCGATGGCGCCGGGCCGCTGCTCGCCCTGGAGGTCCTTCGCGAGGGAGCACGCCTCTTCCAGTGTCGCGCGGGCGGCAACGCGGTCGTTCAAGGCGATCTGCGCATAGCCCAGGCGCCCCATCGCCTCCACGACCACGGGCAGCGCGCCACAGCGCCGGCCTGAGTCGATGGCGAGCCCGAGCTGCACGGACGCTTCCGCATCCAGGCCGCGGAAGAGCAGCATGCGGGCGTGGTTCATGAGCGCCTGCGCGCGACGCTGGGGCGTGCGCTCCTTGCCCGGCCGCGCCAGCGCTTCCGCGATGACGCGTTGGCCGAGCAGCAGTGCGTCGCGGTTGAACCAGTAGCGGATCAGCGCGTTCGCAAGCCGCAGCCCGCGCTCGACGCCATCGGGTGCCGCATCGCAAGCGATGTGCGCGGCGAACAGGTTGTCGCGGTCGCGATCCAGTCGTGCCAGCCAGGCGCCCTGCTGCGGTCCCGTGAGGGCGTGGCTCGCGGCTTCGGAGAGCTGCAGGAAGTGCTCGAGGTGACGATCGCGGATGGCCGCTTCCTCGCCGGCCGTGCGCAAGTGGTCGAGCGCGAAGTGGCGCATCGTTTCGAGGAGGCGATAACGCACCGTGCCATCGGCCTGCGGCTCCACCACCACCAGCGACTTGTCGCACAGCACGGCGAGTGCATCGATCACGGCGGTAGCGGGAATGTGCGCATCGGATGCCACGGCCTGCGCGGCGTCCAGGTCGAAGCTGCCCGCCATGACGCCCAGCCGGCGAAATACCGTTTGCTCTGCCGCGTGCAGCAGGGACCAGCTCCATTCCAGCGCGGCACGCAGCGTGCGATGGCGAGCCGGCAAGTCACGCGCGCCGGTGGAGAGCAACTGCAATCGATCGTCCAGCCGTTTGCGCAAGCCCTCGAGCCCCAGCGTCCTGAGACGTGCGGCGCCCAGTTCGATGGCGAGCGGAATGCCGTCGAGCTGGCGGCAGATGTCGGCGACCGCGTCGGTGTTTTCCGGCGTCAGGGCGAAGTGCCGGTCCGCCGCGCGTGCGCGATCGGCGAAGAGGGCCACGGCGCCGGAGTCAGGCAGTCCCCCCAGCCGGTACACCCGCTCGCCCTGGAGATTCAACGCCTCCTGGCTGGTCGCGAGAATGCTCAGCTCGGGCGCGGCGGCCATCAACCCGGCGATCACATCCGCGACGCCGGGCAGCAGGTGTTCGCAGTTGTCCAGCACGAGCAGATGGGGCCCGCCGCGCAATGCGGAGTGGACGGAATCGATTGCCGGGGCTCGCGACACGGGAAGCTGTAGCGCACGCACCAGCGCCGGTACGACCTGGTGCCAGTCGGTGAGTGCGACGAGCTCGACGTGGTGGACGGTATGGCGGGTCCGGTCGCGCTGCATCTCCCCCAGCCGCGAGGCCAGGGCCGTCTTGCCGACGCCCCCCGTTCCGACGATGCTGACCAGGCGATGGGCGTCCAGCAGCGCCGACAAGGTCTGCACGTCCGGATCGCGGCCGAAGAGGAGGGAGGGCACGGTTGCACATGCTACATTCTTGGGGTGCGTGAGATCGGAGGCCGACATGGTTTTCGGTTTGTTCAAGAAGAAGGAACCGCCGCCCAGGTTTCCTCCCCCGTGAAGACACTGGAGAAATTCAAGGAGCGTGTCCGCCGTCTCAAGCTCGAGACGCACGCGCTGTATTTGGCCGCGCGAGATCCGCGAACGCCGTGGTATGCGAAGTGGCTCGTGGGTGGCGTTGTCGCGTACGCGATCAGTCCGATCGACCTGATTCCGGATTTCATTCCGGTATTGGGGTATCTCGATGACCTCGTTCTCGTTCCCCTTGGAATTGCCGTCGCGGTGAAGCTCGTCCCGCAGGAGGTTCTCGTCGAGTGTCGCGCCCGCGCGCAGGAGATCGCCGCGAACGGAAAGCCGGTGAGTCGAATCGCGGCGGCCGTGATCATCGGAATCTGGGGACTCCTCGCGGCACTCTGCTTTTTCATTGGAAGTGCGCTTGCCGATGCGCCCTTGCCGCCACCGGCCGCGCACCGTGTCGTGAGCCCGAACGGAAAATTCGCCGCGATCTCGGACCCGGGCACCGGAACCCAAGGGGTCGAGTTGGCTACGGGCAAGCCGCTGTGGAAAATTCCCGGCTGGTTCCGTTCGCTCTACATTTCCGACGATGGCGAGCACCTCGCCGTCGGATACGGTGGATTGAACCTCCTGGCCCTGGACGCGGACGATTCCGTGGAAATGATCGGCTTCTGGAACCACGGTCGAAAGGTGAAATCGGTGCCGCTTCGGGCAATCGTTCCTGATCGATCCATACTCAGGCGCACGGTCTCGCACTACGCTTGGGGCAGCATCGGCGGCATCGATGCGGGCAACAGGCTCGTCGTCACTCGCGTCGACGGGCGGGTGTTCCGATTCAACATGGACAACGGAGAAGCGGAATGAAGAGCGGTACGAGGAGCTGGACCTTCGCCATTTCCTTCATCCTGGGCGGATGCGTTTCGTTGTCGAACGTCCAGGGCCCCTCGGAACTGAAGCTCGGCCCGGACGAGGGCATCGTGATCATCGGAGCGCCGGAAGGAACCAAGCTGGTCATTCACAGCGGCGACCTGAAGGACGGGAAGTTCCATGCCGATGGCTGGCTCCCGGATGGAATCGTCGGCACCGCCGAGGGCGGCTATCTCGTGCGCAAGCTCCGGGTGGCCCCGGCGGGTCGTGGCTACGGCCTGGTCTCGATCGTGGCGGACAAGCGCTATGCCGCGAATTGCGGCCAGCGCATGGCGATGTTCAATGTGAAGCCGGGTGAGGTCACCTACCTCACCGACTTCTCTTTCCCGTCGTCGGGCAGCGGCTCGGTCGGCGTACGAAACTCGACAGACCTGCCCGCGGCGTCCGCGTACATGAAGGCCCGGTTCTTCGGCGCAGCGCCGGAACCGAAGCAAGGCGAGATTACTTCGGTCCCGCAGGGGCGATGCCAGAGCGGCGGCGGCGGGACGACCTATATTCCCATCTACATTCCACGCGGGAAGTGAAAACGATGAAGAAGCCAGACGCCAATCCAGGCCCGGCCGCAGAGGAACGGATTTCGGAGCGAATCGCCGAACTCGGGGACTGGCGCGGGAAAATCCTCGCCCGGATGCGCAAGCTCATCCACGAAGCGGATCCGAAAGTCGTCGAGGAGTGGAAGTGGGCCATTCCGGTCTGGTCGCACGACGGCATCATTTGCACCGGCGAGACCTACAAGAAGGCCGTGAAGCTCACCTTCGCCCACGGCGCCGCGTTGAAGGACCCCAAGCGTCTCTTCAACTCGAGCCTCGAAGGGAACACGCGCCGCGCGATCGACATCCCCGAAGGAAGTGAAGTGGACGCAACCGCTTTCAAGACACTCTTTCGTCAAGCGGTCGCGTTCAACAAGTCCGGCAAGTCGAAGCCCTTGAAGAAGCCGAAGCCGTCGAAGAAAGCGAAGTCCTGAGATGGGGTGGATTGGCAAAGCGCTTGCGATCGTCGCAGCCCTTGCGGGAGTGGGTCTTGTCGCGACCAACGCGTTCGGCGCGCAAGGCGGCAACGAGATTGCCAACTGGGTCTACGACGACTCCGAGGGCCGGCTCAGCCTCGCGCTGCGCGGCGATGGCAAGTGCTTCATCTTCCTCCTCGAAAAGCGCACCAATCTCGTGGAGCGCGTCGATTGCAAATATCGCATCCACGGCGGCCGCGTGAAGCTGCGCACATGGGACGGCCGCGATGGAGAAGGCTACAGCCGCCTCGAGATAGAACACCGCCGCGACCTCAATGCGCTCGTCATCCTGGGTTCGACGGAGAGGGTGCTCGTCCGGCAACCTCCGGATGCCCGCGGGGAATAATCATGATCCAGGGTGCCTGCCACTGCGGTGCGGTCCAATGGCGATTCGAAAGCACGCCCGAGTCGGCCACCGCGTGCAATTGCACGGTCTGCCGCCGCTATGGCGTCCTGTGGATCTACGACTACGAAGGTGAAGGCGTGCACGTCTCGGGTCCGACGCAGGCCTACATTCGCGGCAAGGCGCTCGGCTTCCACTTCTGCGCGACCTGCGGCTGCGTGGCGTACTGGCGGGCCCTGCAGACCAACAAGGAAGGGAAGCGTCGCCTCGCGGTCAACGTGCGCCTGACCGAACCGGAAGCGGTGGCGCACCTGCCGATCGACCATTTCGACGGGCTCGTGAACTTCGAAGACCTGCCACGCGATGGAAAATGCGTCGCGGATTATTGGTTCTGACTGGATCAACTCGCGAAGGAATGGAAATGAGCGAAGAAGTCCACGACGCGCAGGGGGCCCTCGAGAAGAAGGCGCTCCAGAACGTGCGCGGGCTCGTCGACAAGCTGGAGGCGGAGCGCACGCCCTATGCCCGCACGCTCCTGTTGGCGCTGATCCTGATGGTGTTGATTGCCACCGTCGCCGTCCTGCCGACCCTCCTCCGCCAGTGGATCACGCCTCCGCCGGACAAGGAGGTCGAGGCCCGGAACCTGGAGCGCGCGCGGGCTGCAACGGCCGCCTTCCAGAAATCGAGCGCTTCCTACCTGTCCAATCCGCGCAGGACGCACGTCGACGCCGGGATGGAGCCGCGCTTCCGGAAGTACGTCGAAGCCTGCGTGGCCAGGATCTACCAAGCCGGCGCGTACGAGGCCACCACGACCGGCGTGGAAGGCAAAGCAGTGGTATCGGTCGCGATCCGCTTCGACGGGGTCATCGAGGATGTACGGGTGAACCAGTGGTCCGGACATTCCGCCATCGAGCCCATGGCGCGGCGCGTGGTCCGGAAAGCCGATCCCTGCGGTTCGTTTCCCGAAGAGATCCGCAAGGACACCGACATCCTCCATTTCGACGCCGCTCTCTACTTCGGTCCCGCCGGAAGGGCACAGTGACGATCGAGACCCCGCCTGCGGATCTCGCACTCGTCTCGGAGAAGACGCTCGAGCACTACAGCGCGCGCGCCGCCGAGTTCTGGGAAGGCACGCGGGGCCACGACGTGACGCAGAACATCGACGCGCTGCTGCGGCACATCCGCGGTACGCCGCCGTTTCGCATCCTCGATTTCGGTTGCGGCCCCGGGCGCGACCTCGCGGCCTTTCGCGCGCTGGGCCATGAACCGATCGGTCTCGAAGGTTCGGCCCCACTCGCCGCCATGGCACGGGAGCACAGCGGGTGCGAAGTGTGGGAGCAGGACTTCCTCGCGCTCCAGCTTCCCGCGAGCCGCTTCGACGGCGTCTTCGCCAATGCATCGCTCTTCCACGTGCCGCGACAGGAACTGCCACGCGTGCTGGGCGAGTTGCGAGCGGCGCTCAAGCCCGAGGGTGTGCTCTTCGCCTCGAATCCGCGCGGAAGCAACGAGGAGGGCTGGAATCGCGGGCGATACGGGGCGTACCACGACCTGGAAGCCTGGCGCGCATTCCTTCAAGCGGCGTCGTTCGTGGAACTGGAGCACTACTATCGTCCGCCCGGATTGCCGCTCGAGCAGCAGCCCTGGCTCGCGAGCGTCTGGAGGAAGACCTGATGCCGCTGGGGACCACCGGCAGGATCGGCATCGGGATGCTCGTCGCGTCCGTCGCGGTTGCGATTCCGGTCGTGCTCAGCCTGCCCGAATCGTGGCTGGGTGGGGTGATCGTGCTGGCGTTGGCCGGAAACGGTATCGTGCTACTCCTGAACCGGGAGAATCGAACGTGGCAAAACAACAAATCCCCATGAAGCTGGACCTCGTGCGCGGCAACGTGCTCCTGGGCACCATCGAGGTCTCGAAGGGCGACGCGAGCTCTCCGTGGTACACCGGCGTCTTCCATGCGACCGAGGAATTCCAGGCGGTGCAGGGCCTGTTCGATCGCGAGCTGAAGCTGCTGCAGGCCAACAAGAACGACGACTCCGCCCAGTGGGACGACTGGGAGGCCGTGCACGAGGAATTGCACGAGCCCGGGTTGCGCCTGGAAGCCAAGGCCACGGGTTATCGCGCCGACGAGATCCTCATCCACATCAACGGCGCCGAAGCCTGGTGGCGCAACGACCAAGGGCTGGATTCCTGAATTGAAGATCACCCTGCAGATGAGCATCATCATGTCCGCGATCTTCGCGATGGTGTGCCTGGCCGTCGCGATCAACGGCTTCACCTCGCTGGGCGAAATCGCGGACCCGGAGCAAAGGGCCGCCGGGCTGGGATACGCGTGGTTCTGGACGTTCCTCGGCGTGGTCGCCCTGGCGTTCGGCGCCCTGGGCGTGTGGCTCATGCGGACCCACAAGGAATAGGGGGGCCGCCCATGCGCAAGTTGCTTCCCGTGTTGATGCTGGTCTACGGCGCGGCGAGCCTCGTGCACTTCATCCACAACGCGGAATTCCTCGCCGACTATCCGGGCTTGCCGGTCACGTGGACGCGAGCGGGCGTGTACTCCGCGTGGGCGGCGATGAGCGCGCTGGGGTTCTGCGGCTGGCTGCTGGTGAGTCGTGGCTACCCCGTCGTGGGCCTGCTGCTCGTCGCGGTGTATGCGGCGCTGGGGATGGACAGCCTCGGGCACTACGTCCTGGCTCCGATGTCCGCGCACTCGCCCGCGATGAACGCAACCATCCTCCTTGAAGTGAGCGCCGCGGCGCTGGTCTTCCTCGAGGCCGCGCGGTTGATGGTCCTTCACGTGGCGAGCCGGCGCATTCGTGCATCGTGAGCGCTCCCGATAGCGACAAACTCTTCGCAGGCTCGATTCCGAAGCTCTACGAGGAGTACCTGGTCCCGCTGATCTTCGAGCCGTATGCCGACGACCTGGCGGGCCGCCTGGCGGCGAAGTCCCCGGCTCGCGTGCTCGAGATTGCCGCCGGTACAGGGGTCGTGACGCGCCGCCTCGCTTCGCGGTTACCCGCGAGCACTTCCATCGTGGCCACGGACCTGAACCAGGCGATGCTGGACATGGCCGCCGCGATGGGAACCGAACGCAAGGTCGAATGGCGGCAGGCCGACGCGATGAACCTGCCTTTCGCGGATGGCGCGTTCGATGCCGTGGCCTGCCAGTTCGGCGTGATGTTCTTTCCCGACAAAGCGAAGGCGTTCACCGAGGCGCGCCGCGTTCTCGCTCCGGGCGGCGTGCTCATCTTCAACGCGTGGGACCGCATCGAGGAGAACGAATTCGCCGACGTGGTCACGACCGCGCTCGAATCGGTCTTCCCGGCCGATCCGCCGCGCTTCATGTCGCGCACGCCCCACGGCTATCACGACCGTTCCGCGATCGAGCGCGATCTCGCCAACGGAGGCTTCACGAGGCCTGCCTCGATCGCCACGATCGCGGCGCGTAGCAAGGCAACGTCGGCGCGAATTCCGGCGATCGCGTACTGCCAGGGAACGCCGTTGCGAAACGAGATCGAGGCCCGCGATGCGGCGCGTCTCGTCGAAGCCACCGATGCCGCGGCCCGTGCGCTGGCCGCGCGCTTCGGATCCGGCCGCGTCGACGGAAAGATCCAGGCGCACGTCGTCACCGTCAAGAAGTAGCGACTACCCCGGTTTCGCGACGTACTGGAAGACTTCTTCCAGCGGCTTGCCGAACACCTCCGCGATCCGGAAGGCCACCTCCAGCGAGGGCGAGTACTTGTTGCCTTCGATGGCATTCACGGTCTGGCGCGTGACGCCGATGCGATCGGCCAGCTCCTGCTGCGTCATCTCGCGATGGTGGAACCGCAGCGTCCGGATGCTGTTCTCGATGCCCATCTTCGAGCGGCTCATCGCTACAGGCCCCGGCGGTAGTAGACGAGCTGGAAGACATTCTTGGCGACTTCGGACAGGAGCATCGAGAGCACCAGCAGGTGCGCGATGTAGACGTTCTCGATCGAGGCCACCAGGCCCGTGATCGCGGCGCAGACGCCCACGGCGAGGATCCAGGCCGAGTTGCTCTCGGCGCGCCAGCCGATCAGACGGTCGCGCTCGTCGCGGCCCTCGGGTTTGCTCGCGAGCGCGGCGACGACGTGCCCCGCCACCAGGACGACCACCAGCAGCACCACGGCGACGAAGAAGAGCGGCACGTATGCGACGATGACCGTGACGCCTTTCGACAGCATGAGTCCGGCGATCGCGAAGTACGAGCCGAGGACGGCCACGAGGCTCACCAACTGGATCCAGACGCTCTTTTCCTCGAACGATGCGTTCATTTCGGGGTTCCCCGCCATGTGTGATTGATTTGACATGGTGTCAAATATACTTGACTCATCGGGGATGTCAAGTATTTTTGACAAAGGCGCGGAAGGGAAGTGTGGGGTACTGTAGCGGCCAATCCAGGAGGTAACCCATGAGCCGCTTCACGCCGACCGACGAAAACCTCCGCATCGAGGTCGCCGATGCCGCGGCCGACGCGTACTCGATCGCGGTCGCGCGCTCGCTCGCCAAGATCGGCGAGCGCAAGATCTACTTCATGAGCTTCGTGCCGCTGCAGTACCCGGAGCTGAAGCGCTTCAAGGGCGTCGCGGTCACGTTCCTGTCGTCGGGGCAGACTCCGCCCGACCTGCTGCGGTCTTCCCGCATCGTGCACAGCAAGGGCGCGCTCTCGGTGGCGAGCCCGAAGATCCTGCGCAAGGACCAGTGGCTGAAGGTGGTCTCGGAGATCGAGGCCGAGATCGCGAAGGGCGCGACCGCGGCCTGACCTCCGGGGCGATCACGCCCCTAGGGAAGCTCTGATCCAGTCCCGGGGATGTGCGTTGCGGCAGGTGCGGATGGATGCAAGGCGCGCGGCGCAGCGAATAGCCGACCTATTCGCAAGCCAAGAAACGTAGCAGACGCCGCACCTGCCGCAACCCTGGCACGTCGACCGTACGCGCTCGCCGTCTGACGGGACGGGCGATTTCGGGCCGCTTCGTCGTTGCTCGACCTTGCAAGGTACCTACCTTGCTGCGGCCTCGCGCCTAGAATCGACCTCGAAATCGACCCGTCGCACACCCCGGCACTGGATCAGAGCTTCCCTAGCGTCACGACGATCTCGAGGTACTCGCTCGGCACGAGCAACGATGCCGAACCCCCTTTGTTGAGGCCTTCGAGGAGCTGGGTCAGCTCG
The DNA here is from genome assembly GCA_001953215.1 of Betaproteobacteria bacterium GR16-43. Classification (GTDB taxonomy): domain Bacteria; phylum Pseudomonadota; class Gammaproteobacteria; order Burkholderiales; family Usitatibacteraceae; genus Usitatibacter. The sequence goes on along the minus strand of CP019169.1, from coordinate 710,047 downwards.
AGCTCCAGCACGGCGGCCTTCTCCGGCGGCAGCGCGGCGAACGCCTTGTGCACCGGGCCATACCAGGTGCGGAAGACGTCGATGAAGTGCGCGGCCGAGCGATAACGGAAGTTGAACATGCGCGGCGTCACGTCGATCTTCGCCTGCGGGCCGAAGAGCGTGCGCAGGTAGGCTTCGGTGCCCCAGAGCGACGGCGACTGCACGCCGGGAGGCGGGGGCAGGTGGCGGCCGAGGATCTTGAACATCTGGCCCACGAGGCTGCCGGGCGTCCAGTTCGCCATGCCGATGCGCCCGCCGGGGCGGACCACGCGCGCCATTTCCGATGCGGCCTTCGCCTGGTCGGGTGCGAACATCACGCCGAAGGTGGAGAGCACGACGTCGAAGCTCGCATCCTTGAACGGGAGGGCTTCGGCATCGGCCGCCTGGAAGACGACGTTCAGGCCTTCGGCGCGCGCGCGATCCGAGCCGCGTTCGAGCAGCGAGGCCACGTAGTCGGTGGAAGTCACGTTGCAGCCACGGCGTGCTGCGGCGAGCGTCGCGTTGCCGTTGCCGGCCGCGACGTCGAGCACGGCTTCGCCGAAGCGCAGGTCGCAGGCTTCGGCCAACTGCTCGCCGACGATCTGCAGGGTGGTGCCGATCACGGCGTAGTCGCCGCTCGCCCAGGCGGTCTGCTGTCGGGTCTTGAGGGCGGCGAAATCGGTGGGTGCATTCATGGTGGAAGGCCTCTGGCCAATGGGGGTCTATGGTGGGACGCGCATTTAACCGTTCCCGGGCCGCCCCGGTCCTGCCCCGGCGTCGCGATTGATTACCCGATCGTCCGGACGGCTGTTTTCGCTCTTGGCCGCGGGCGTCGGGACGCTCACAATTGCGTTTTCCGACTTCGCCCGGGTCTCCCCATGGCCATGCAAGACGTCGCGGCCGCCCTCCAACGCGTGAAGGCCGCGCTGAAACGCCGCCCCGACATGGGCCTGCACGACGACGCTCCGGCCACCGCGCGCTGGGAGAACGGCACGCGCGTCGTGGCGAGCCACGCGAACGGGACGCGCATGCAGACGGACATGCCCGACGAACTCGGCGGCACCGGCGACCAGGTCACTCCGGGCTGGCTCTTCCGCGCCGGGATCGCTTCGTGTGCCGCGACGCGGATCGCGATGGAGGCGGCGGCCGAAGGCATCGAACTCACCGCGCTCGAGGTGAAGGTGAGCAGCCGATCGGACACGCGCGGCCTGCTGGGGTTGTCGGATGCTTCCGGCGAAGCGGTGTGCGCGGCACCGACGGATGTTGCGCTCCACGTCCGCATCAGTGCGAAGGGCGTGTCGGCCAATCGCCTGCGTACGCTCGTGCGCGAGAGCCAGCGCTGCTCGCCGATTCCCAACGCGGTCGAAAACGCGGTGCCCGTCGCACTGCGCATCGAAGTCGGAGCCGAGTGATGGATGCCCTTTCGGAAACGCTGCGCGTCGTACGCCTCGTCGGCGCCATCTTCATCAAGGGACGGTTCACGGCGCCCTGGTGCTACCAATCGCCCCACGCCGATTCCGCCGCCCCGGTGCTCGAGCCCGGCGCCGAGCGGGTCGTGATCTTCCACATGATCACGGAGGGCGAGTGCTTCGTGGAGATCGAGGGCGAGGCGCCCGTGCGCCTCACCGCGGGAGACGTGGTCGTCTTTCCGCAGGGCCACGCGCACCGCATGACGTCGGAGCTCGGCCTGCCGCCCGCGAAGCCCGCGCGCCTCGACGAGTTGCTGAAGCGCCGCCCGCGCGAGCTCGCGTATGGCGGCGGGGGACACATGACTCGCCTGGTGTGTGGTTATCTCGCTTGCGATTCGCGTCTTGCGCGCATGCTGCTGGCCGGCCTGCCGCCCGTGGTGCGCGTGAACGTGCGCGGCTCCAACGCGGGCACGTGGCTCGAGGCTTCGCTGCGTTATGCGTTGGCCGAAGCGCGTTCGCCGCGCCCCGGCGGCGCGGGCGTCCTGGCGAAGCTCTCCGAGGTGTTGTTCATCGAAGTGCTGCGCCTCTACATGAACGAACAAGCCGACGATCGCACCGGTTGGCTCGCAGGCGTGCGCGACCGCGTGGTCGGCGGCGCGCTGAATGCGCTGCACAAGCGACCCGCGCACGCGTGGACGCTGGAGGAGCTGGCGCGCGAAGCCGGAACCTCGCGGTCCGTGCTCGCCGAGCGCTTCCAGCAACTGGTGGGCACTTCGCCGATGCAGTACCTCACGCAATGGCGCATGTTGCTCGCCGCCAACATGCTGGCCCGAAGCAATGCGCCGCTCGCGCGCATCGCCGAGGACGTCGGCTACCAGACGGACACGGCGTTCAGCCGCGCGTTCCGGCGCGAGTACGGGGCACCGCCGGCGGCGTGGCGGCGCGGACAGGCGGCGCAGCAGGTACGATAGGGGGCATGAGTTCCGGTGATTCGACCGTCGCCCTCGATTTCCAGGTGCGCTTCCCGCACCGCTTCTGGCTTTCCTCGTGGGGCAAGAGCGAGGACCATCCCGGCGGCTTCCGCTACAAGCTGCTCTCGTCGCGCACCGAGCCGCACGGCCACCTCGAACTCGTGATCGTCCTCGAGGAACCCGGTGGCATCAAGACAGAGCTGGAACGCCTCGACGTGAAACCGGACACGTTCGAGAAAACGGCGGATCTCTACGTCGACGCGCTCGCCGCTTCGGCCGAAGTCACCTTCTTCGCCATCGACGCCACGCGCTGCCGCACCGCGCAGGATTTCCAGCGCGTCGTGACCGACGCCGGCTGGTACGAAGAGAGGCAAGGCTAGCGGTCCCATGCGTTCCCTGCTCCTGGCAATCGCGGTCCTGCTCGCTTCGGCGTCGGCTTTTCCCGATGCCGCCAAGCCCCAGATGGTGAAGCCCAAGGATGCCGCCGACTTCGTCGACGTGGACATGGGCATCAAGTCGTCCGCCGGCCAGTCCTTCGTCGCGTGGTCCACCTACAAGGGCAAGCCCGTCTCGTTCCAGGTGGAATTGGGCGTGAAGTGGGAAGCCATGCCGGGCGGGCCGGTCACGATGTCGATGGGCACCGTGACGTTGCGGTCGCGAGGCGCGGAGAGCGATGCGTTCGTGCAGGGGCTGGCCGAGCTCTACGGGCAACCGTCGGCCAAGCTCAAGATGGCGCCCGAGGTGCGGTTCACCGCGCTCTCGTTGAAGGGCACGCCCGGCGACATCGCGGGAAAGCCGCTCGAGTTGAAGCTCTTCTTCGAAGGCAAGGGCCCGCGTGCCGAGGCCTACGGCAACATCGACATCGCGCGCGGCCGCTTCGAGTTCCACGAGAAGGACCCGGAATATCGCAGCGCGCTCGTTGCCGCGCTCACCGCAGCGCACTGAGGCGATGAAGAAGTCCTTCCGCACGCCGGCCGAGCTGCGCCGCTGGTTCGCGAAACACCACGAGACGCACGAGGAACTGATCCTCGTCTACTACCGGGTGGACTCGGGCAAGCCCAGCGTCACGTGGCCGCAGTCCGTCGACGAGGCCTTGTGCGTCGGCTGGATCGACGGCATCCGCCGCTCGGAAGATTCGGAGAGATACTCGGTGCGCTTCACGCCCCGCCGCCCGAAGAGCGTCTGGAGCGCCATCAACGTTCGCCGCGTGGCGGAGCTCCAGGCCGAGGGTCGGATGCAGGCCGCGGGGCTGGCGGTGTTCAAGGCGCGAGGGGAGAAGCACGCGGTCGGCTACACGTACCAGCGCCGCGATGCGACGCTCTCGCCCGAGTTCCTCGCGCGCATCAAGAAGAACAAGGCCGCGTGGACGTTCCTCGAGGCGCGCGCGCCGTCGTACAAGCGCCTCATGGCGTACTGGGTGATGAGCGCGAAACAGGAAGCCACGCGCGATCGCCGGCTGGAGCGCCTGATCGCCGCGTGCGCCGCTGGGAAGATCCTATAATCGAGACGATGTACTCCCTCGAAACCGAACGCCTGCGCCTGCGGCCCCTCACCCTCGGCGACGCGGCCTTCATCGTCGAGTTGCTCAACGACCCCGACTGGAAGCGCTTCATCGGCGACCGGAACGTGCGCACGCTCGAAGACGCGTGCGGCTACCTCGAGCGCGGCCCGCTCGCCATGTACGCGAAGCACAACGTGGGTTCGCTGCTGGTCGAGGTGAAAGCCACGGGGGAAGCGGCGGGATTCAGCGGGCTCATCAAGCGCGACGGCCTGGACGACGTGGACATCGGCTTCGCCTTCCTGCCGCGCTTCCGCGGACTGGGCTACGCGTACGAATCGACCGCCGCCGTCCTCGAGCACGGACGCAAGGTGCTCGGTTTTCCGCGCATCGTGGCGATCAACTCGAAGGACAACGAGGATTCCGCCCGGCTGCTGGAGCGCCTGGGCCTGCGCTTCGAGAAGTTCGTCACCATGCCGAACGACCCCGAAGAGTTGAGGCTCTACGCGTTGTGAACACCGCCGCGCCAGGGGACGAACCCGGGATCTTCTCGCGCAGCTTCAAGTTCTTCCTCGGCTCGCGCCTGCTCGCCACCGCCGCGCAGCAGATGATCCTCGTGGCGATCGGCTGGCAGATCTACTCGCTCACCGGCGACCCGTGGGACCTGGGCCTCGTGGGCCTGTTCCAGTTCGTGCCGGCGTTCCTGCTCACCATCCCCGCAGGGCAATTGGTCGACCGCGTCGATCGGCGCAAGGTCATGGCCGCGGCGATGGCGGTGCAGTTCGGCGTCGCGTTCGTGCTCGCGTGGGGCAGCCTCGGCGAATGGCTGCATCGCAACCACATCCTCGGGCTCGCGATCGCCATCGGCATCGCACGCGCACTGCAGATGCCCTCCACGCAGGCGCTGATTCCCTCGCTCGTTCCGATCCAGCAACTCGCACGCGGAACGGCGGTGAGCTCCGGCGTGATGAAGTTCGCCGTCATCGGCGGGCCGGCGCTCGGCGGATTCCTCTACGTGGCCGGGGCGCAGGTGGTCTATGGCATCTCGGCGCTGCTGCTGTTGGTGTCGGTGGCCCTGGTCGCGTTGATCCAGCGGCCCGCGCAGCCGCCTGCGGCGGAGCCGGTGTCGGTGCGTTCGCTGCTCGCGGGCTTCACGTTCGTGTGGAACCACAAGGTGGTGCTCGGCGCGATTTCCCTCGATCTCTTCGCCGTGCTGCTCGGTGGCGTCAATGCCCTCATGCCGATCTACGCGAAAGACGTGCTGCACACGGGGCCGTGGGGATTGGGCTTGCTGCGCTCCGCGCCCGCGATCGGGGCGCTCGCGATGGCGTTCTGGCTCACGCAGAACCCGCTCTCCAGCCGCGTCGGCCGCAAGATGTTCGTCGCGGTCGCGATCTACGGAGCGACCATGCTCGTGTTCGGCCTTTCCACCGCGTTCTGGCTCTCGATGGCGGCACTCATCATCGGCGGCGGCGCGGACATGGTGAGCGTCGTGATCCGCCTGACCCTCGTGCAGACCGAAACGCCCGACGAGATGCGTGGCCGGGTGAGCGCGGTGAATTCCACCTTCATCGGCGCCAGCAACGAATTGGGCGACTTCCGCGCGGGCGCGATGGCCGGCGGGATCGGGGCCATCGGTTCCGTGTTGGTCGGTGGTGTTGGAACGCTGCTGGTCGCGCTCCTGTGGATGCGGTGGTTCCCGGCGCTGGCGAAGCGCGATCGACTCGTCTCATAGTTTGGAGGACGAGGGGGTGGGTAGGACAGCACTTCGTAGGCGGAGGACGAGGGGATGGGTAGGACAGCACTTCGTAGGCGGAGGACGAGGGGGTGGGTAGGACCTTTTTTTCGTCGGGGCCATGACTGGGCTTGGCGCAACGAGTGGGAAGATCAGGTGAAGAGTTCTGAGGCGAGCTCGTTCAAAACCGTTTTATTTGGCCTCACTCACGGTCCGACCATCAGGAGGGACAGCCCGATGCCCTGAGCGAAAAAAGAGGTCCTACCGCACCCCCTGTCCTCCGACCGTGGCGCGCGATGATCCAAACCAAACCAAGGTCTGCCAATTCATCTGGGATACGCAAGATCGTTTTGCGGGCACGGTGATCGCACACTCGGAAGGATGGAGGGTGCGGTAGGGCTTCTTTCTTCGCTCGGGGCATCGGAGCTGTCCCTCCTGATGGTCGAACCGTGAGTGATGCAAGATAAGACGCTTTCAAGCCGGTCTCATCAGAACTCTTTACCCGACTTCCTACTCGTCACGCCAAGCCCGGGCAAGGCCCCGACGAAGAAAAAGTCCTACCCACCCTCCGTCCTCCCCAAGAGACGGACAGACAAGAACGACGACTCGTAGGACAACTCTGATTGCTTCGCACGACCCAGGGGTCGATAGTCGAGCGATGAACATCGCCCGCCTTTCCGTCGTCACGCCGCTCCTTCTCGCCGCGAGTTGCGGTACAGCACAGCTCACGGACACGGCGGGCATGGGCCCCAATCCCGAATTGCCGGCTCCGCAGCATTCGCTCATCCCCACCGTGAATGTCGCGAAGGCCGTCGGTTGGCCCGAGGGCGTGCAACCGCGCGCGGCGAATGGCCTGCAGGTCACCGCGTTCGCGAAAGGCCTGCAGCATCCCCGCTGGGTTTACGTGCTCCCGAATGGCGACACGCTCGTGGCCGAGGCGTCCGCGCCCGAGCATCCCGAGGAAGGCAAGGGCATCAAGGCGAAGGCAATGGGCTTCTTCATGAAGAAGGCCGGGTCCGCGGTGCCGAATGCGAATCGCATCACGCTGCTGCGCGACGTCGATGGCGACGGCGTGGCCGAGACGCGAACCGTGTTCCTCTCGGGGCTCAACTCGCCGGTCGGCATGGTGCTCGTGGGAGCGGACCTCTACGTCGCGAATACGGATGCGATCGTGCGCTTTCCGTACGCGGAGGGCGCGACGAGCATCGCCGCCACAGGTACGAAGGTTGCGGACCTTCCCGGCGGCCCGCGCAACCACCACTGGACCAAGAACGTGATCGCCAGTCGCGATGGCTCGAAGCTCTACGCCACCGTGGGATCGAACAGCAACGTGGCCGAGCACGGCATGGCCGAGGAGGAAGGCCGCGCCGCGATCTGGGAGATCGACACGAAGACCGGCGCCAAGCGCCTGTACGCCTCGGGCCTTCGCAATCCGAACGGCATGGCGTGGGATGCGAAGACCGGCGCGCTCTGGACCGTGGTCAACGAACGCGACGAACTGGGCAGCGATCTCGTGCCCGACTACCTCACCTCCGTGCGGGACGGCGCGTTCTACGGATGGCCGTACAGCTACTACGGCGCGCATGTCGACGATCGCGTCCAGCCACCGCGGCCGGACCTCGTCGCGAAGGCCGTGAAGCCCGACTACGCGCTCGGCAACCACGTGGCACCGTTGGGCCTCGCGTTCGCGGACGGCAATGCGCTTCCTTCGACGTATGCGAGCGGCGCCTTCGTGGGCCAGCACGGCTCCTGGAACCGCAAACCCCGCAGCGGCTACAACGTGGTCTTCATCCCGTTCCGCGACGGCGTGCCCACCGGCGAGAACCCGCGCGAGGTGCTCGGGGGATTCGTGAGCGATTCCGGCGAAGCGTACGGGCGCCCGGTCGGGGTGGCGATCGACAAGCGGGGTGCGTTGCTCGTGGCCGATGACGTCGGGAATGTGATCTGGCGGGTGAAATAATTGGGGTCAGAAAAATCGGGGTCAGGGTAGAAATATCTTCACGTGGCTCCTGCCTCGAAAGATATTTCTACCCTGACCCCGATTTTTCTGACCCCAATTATTTGCGGCACGCAGACGCGCCGTATCGAGCCGTTCATCTCGATCGACGACACCTTCACATCAATACCATAGAGCGCCGAGAGGTTCGCGTCGGTGAGCACCTCGTTGGCCGGACCCAGCGCCAGCACCTGCCCCGAACGCAGCAGCAACGCACGGTCGGCGACTTGCAGGGCGTGATCGGGATCGTGCGTGCAGAGCAGCACGGCGATGCCGGAGGCTTTCAGCCGAGTCACTTCGGCGAGCACGCGCGACTGGTTGCCGAAGTCGAGATTCGCGGTCGGCTCGTCCATCACGATCGAGCGCGCTTCGGTGGCCAGCGCCCGCGCGATCAGCGCCAGTTGCCGCTCGCCGCCGCTCACCGCGCCCACGGGCCGGTCGGCGAGGGCGGCGATGCCCATGCGCTCGAGGGCCGCGCGCGCGAGTTCACGATCGCGTGCCCCGGGACGCGCGAAGGGGCCCAGGTGCGCGGTGCGGCCCATCTCCACCATCTCCGCGAGCGAGAAATCGAAATAGCTGGAAGATGCCTGCGGAACGTAGGCCACTTCGCGTGCGATCTGTGCGCGCGTCAGCGTGACCAGCGCTTGGCCACCGGCACTCACACGCCCCGACAACGCGGGCAGCAGCCCCAGCAGCGTGCGAAAGAGCGTGGTCTTCCCGGTCCCGTTGGGGCCGAGCACGCAGAGCACTTCGCCGTCCTCGAGCGTCACGTCGAGGCCGCGGCCGATCACGCGGCCGGGATAGCCGTAGTCGAGGGCGTGGGCGGCGAGCGTCATCGCGGGCGGCGGAACGTGGCGGCGAGCAGGACGATGAACACCGGCGTGCCCACGAGCGCGGTGATGACGCCGGGCGGAAGTTCGGTGCGCGCGATCGTGCGGCAGAGCGTGTCCACCAGCAGCATGAAGGCTCCACCCAGCACGGCGGAAACCGGCAGCACGCGCGCGAACTCCGCGCCGACCAGCAAACGCGCCGCATGCGGCACGACCAATCCCACCCAACCGATCACCCCGGCGATCGCAACACCCGCGGAAGTCACGAGTGTCGCGGCCACGATGATCACGAAGCGGAGTTTGCCCACGTCGATGCCCAGCGCTTTCGCTTCGTCATCGGGCAGCGAAAGCAGGTTGATCCGCCAGCGCAGCAGCACGAGCGGCACGAAGCCCACGAGGATCAGCGGCAGCGCATACGCGAGGTCGCGCGGCAGCACGCCGGAGAAACTGCCGAGCAACCAGAACGTGATCGCGGGAAGCTGGTTGTAGGGGTCGGCCACGTACTTCGCGAAAGCGATCCCGGCCCCGAAGAGTGAGCCCACGACGACGCCGGTCAGCACGAGGGTCAGCACGCGATCGTGGCCGCGCACCCACGCGCCGATCGCGAGCACGAGGCTCACCGCCGCGAGGCCGCCCGCGAACGAAAGCCCCTGGATCGCCGCGATCGGCAGCGAGAAGAGGATGCCCGTCACCGCGCCCAATGCGCAGCCGCCGGAGACGCCGAGGATGTCGGGCGAGACGAGCGGATTGCGGAACATGTTCTGGTAGGCCGCACCGGCCGATGCGAGCGCGGCCCCGACCGAGAGTGCCGCGATGACGCGCGGGCCACGCACCTGCAACACCACGGCGCGCACGTTCTCCGCCACGTTCGCATCGCCTCCCGTGAGCGCCGCCCACAGCACGCGCACGACATCCGCCGCGGCGACGGGAAAGCTCCCCACGCCCATGCTCACCGCGACGGCTGCGAGCATCAGCCCAATCGCGCCCGCGAGCCAGGCGGGGAAACTCGCGCGCGGGATGATCATCGCGCGCTCACCGGAGTTGCCACGTCATCGGGGTGCTACGCCCGGCTCCGCCAGCAGCGCATCGAGCTGGGGCAGCGTCGGCTCGCGATGGTAGAAGAGCTTGTAGAACGTCGCGACCTCCTTGCGAAGGTCATGCCTGAACGTTTCGGGGTAGAGGATCTCGGAGAGCCAGAGCAGTCCGATGAGGCGATTGGCCCCCGGCGGATAGTCGAACCACCCGAACGGCAGGTGCGGCGAGAGGTACACGCGCTTCTTGCGCACCGCGGTGACGCTGTTCCACACCGGAAGCTTCCACACTTCGCGATAGAAGTTCGGGTCGTTGGTGACGATCACCGGCGGATCCCACAGCACCACCTGCTCGAGGCCCACGTTCGTGAGCCCGCCCGCTTGCGTCGCGGCGAGATTCTTCGCGCCGAGGAATTCGATCATCTCCACGTTGATCGAACCCCTGAGCCCGGTTTGCAGGCCCTGCGGCCCGCGGGCGTAGTAGACCTCCGGGCGCTTGTCCGGAGGAATCGCCGCGATCTTCGATTGCAGGCGACCTATGAGGTCCCGTGCATACGTGGCGAGTTCCCTGCCGCGCGCTTCGGCGCCGAGCGCGGTCGCGAGCTTCTCGATCTGTTGCGGCGTGGTGTCGAGCCGGCCGTCGAGCAGGATGTACGGGATGCCGGTCTGCTGCTGCACGCGGTCGGCGAGCGAGGCGAACGTGGCGTTGGTCGAGCCCATGTCCACGATGAGGTCGGGCTTCGCCTGCAGGATCCCTTCGACGTTCGCCGTGTTGCCGCGGCCCGTGAGGCGGCCCAGCTCGGGCAGCTTCGCGTACTTCTCCGGCACCCACTCGGATTCGTCGGGACGGAAAGCGCGTGTCCAGCCCACGAGCGTGTCGGGGGCGAGCGCGAAGACCAGCACCGAGGCGGGCGGGCCGGCGGCGTAGACGCGCGTCACCTTGTCCGGCAGCGAAACCTTGCGCCCGGCATCGTCGGTGAACTCGCGCGCGGCGAAAACGGGCAGGGCCGCGAGCGCGGCCACTGCGAAGGCAACAAGCAACGGAAATCGGCGCGGCATGGTCCCGCGACTATAGCGCGGCTTCGGTCGACGCGAGGATGGCGCGCAGGTTGTCCACTTCGACCGGCTTGGTGAGGTGGTGGTCGAAACCGGATTCGCGTGCGCGCTGGCGATCCTTCTCCTGTCCCCAGCCGGTGATCGCCGTGAGCACGACGCCGTTGAGCCCCGGGGATGCACGCACCGCGCGAGCGAGGTCGTAGCCGTTCATGCCCGGCATGCCGATGTCGAGGAATGCGAAGTCGGGTCGGAACTCGCGCGCGAGCTTGAGTCCGTCGGCGCCGTTGTCGGCGACGCGCACCTCGTGGCCCAGCGCGCGCAGCAGCAACGCGAGGCTGGACGAGAAGTCCACGTTGTCGTCCACGAGGAGGATGCGCCGCGCGTCCGGGCCGAACGACACGACCGGCGCCTCGACGCTGGGTTTGGCCACGACGGGTGCGGCGAGCGGCAAGCGCACGGTGAATTCACTACCGCGCCCAAGACCCTCGCTGGCGGCGACGAGCTCGCCGCCGTGCAGCTCCACCAGGCGGCGGGCGAGCGTGAGGCCCACGCCCAGGCCCGCATGCGTGCGCTCGAGCGAGCGGTCGGCCTGCGCGAACATGTCGAAGATCTTCGGCAGCACGTCGCGTTCGATGCCGATGCCGTTGTCGCGCACGGTGACCAGCGCCTTGCCAGCGTCGATCCGGCAGGTGACGCGGATCGTTCCACCCTCGGGCGTGTATTTGCACGCGTTGTTGACGAGGTTCGCGAACACCTGTGCCAGGCGCGTCGGGTCGCCATCGATGGTCACCGGGTCGGGGCACAGGTCGACTTCGAGCGTGTGGCGCATCGCCTGCACGAGCGGCGCGGCCGTCTCGAGCGCGTTGCGGATCACGCCGCCCAGCTCGACGCGCTGCGCCTTCACGACCAGCTTGCCCGTGGTGATGCGCGAGACGTCGAGGAGGTCGTCGACCAGGCGCACCATCTGGCGCAACTGCCGGTCCATGATCTCGCGGGCGCGCGCACGCGTGGCCTCGTCCGGGGCGATGCGCAGGATCTGCAGCGCGTTGGTGAGCGGGGCGAGCGGATTGCGCAGCTCGTGGGCGAGCGTGGCGAGGAACTCGTCCTTGCGCTTGTCGGCTTCCTCGAGCGAGCCTTCGCGCCGCCCGACTTCCGAGAGCATCGCGTTGAAGGCATCGACCAAGTCGCCGATCTCGTCGTCGGTGGTCTTGTTCGCCTTGCGCGTGTAGTCGCGCCGCTCGACCACTTCGCGCGCGAGGTTTCCGATCTCGAGGATCGGGCGCATCAACGCCGCCTGCAGCCACGCGGAGATGAGCAGCGCCACGCCGAAGCTGGCGGCCATCACGGCGGCGACGATCACGAGGTAATCCGAAAGCCGTTCGGCCACGCGGTAGTGCGCGCTCAGGAATACGGTGCCCAGCAACTCGCCCTTCTCGCGGATCGGCAGGAACAGCAGCATGCGGTCGTCGGCCACGCGCCAGCCGGACTTCTCGGGGATCGCGGGGATGTCGGTCAGGTCCCCGGTCTGCGTGAACGCGGTGAAGAGCCGCCCGTTGGGCTGGTAGATCGCCGCGGCGAGGACCTGCGGGCGCGCGCGCAACTGGTTCAGGTCCTCCTGCGCGCTCTTCACGTCGTTGAACGCGAGGGCCGGCACCGAGGCGCGCGCGAGGATCTCGGCCTGCGTGGTGAGGTTGTCGACGCTGGTCTGCCGGTAGCTGCGCAGGTCGTAGAGGATGAGCGACGCGGCCGCCACCACGAGCGCGGTGGTGGTCGTGGCGAGCACCACGAGCATCAGCTTGTTGCGCAGCGACTTGGCGACGGGGCGGCTCGTCATCGCTCAGGGCCTCACGCTGTGCACCTGCTGCGCGACCGCGAGCAGGCGGGACGACAGGCGCAGGCGGCTCTTCTCCGCCGGCTCCAGCGAGATCTCGAAGCGCACGCGGCCGTCGGGCGTCGTGACGAAGTTGATCACGCTGCCCATGCGCAGCGCGCCATCCCAATCGGTGACGGTGAGCACGCCGGCATGCTGCGCGGCGCGGATCATCTCGGGCGCGCGCGAACGTTCCTTCGCGCCGATGAAGAGCACGTGGGTATCCTTCAAGCCTTCGGTGTTGCGCACGCTCTTCACGACGAGGGGGCGGCCGCCCTTGCGCGTGGCCGAGAGTGAAAGCAATTCGGCTCCGACGTCGTCCGATCCGTAGACGCCGATCACCACCGGCTCGTCGCTGCGTTCGAGCGCGGGAGAAGGCCAGTCGACGAAGCCGGGGAACTTGTAGAGGAACGCCGCCTTGATGCTCTCCTCGGTAATCGGCCCGTCCTGCGCGCGCGCGGGCACGCACGCCGTGGCCAGCACGAGCGCGAGCGCGGCGACGCGGTGGATCAGGGGCGCCATGTCGCCTTGAAGAAGGCCGAGCGCTGGAACACGGGGCGCGCGGGATCCACGCCCCACTCGGCGTGCTTGTCGTCGAACAGGTTCTGCAGCGCGAGCGAGAGTTCGAAGGCCGGCGTGACGCGCCAGGCGACGCGGGCGTCGACCGCGGTGTAGCTCGGCACCGCCGGGTTGGGCCGCGCGGCGTAGTAGCGCAGGAACACGTCCAGGTCGATGTCGCGCGTCACGGTCCAAGCCGCGCGCAGCTTCATCCAGCCGTCGGGGTCGTTGCCGAGCGCGGCGCGGCCTCCGAAATCGACGGTTCCGGGCGCCAGCTCGATCTTCTGGTGCATCGCCACGAAGCCGCCGGAAAGCGCGAACGACGGCACGACCTGCCAGCGGCCCCAGGCTTCGATGCCGTACTCGGTGCCCTCGAGGTCGTTCCGGAGGATGAGGGCGCCATTGCCCGGGCCGACGCTGCGCAACTTGTCGTAGTCGCTGTAGAACGCGGTCGCCGAATACGACAGCGACGGCGTGAGCGTGGCGCGGTAGCCCAGCTCGGCCACGTTGGCGACCTCCGATTCGAACGTCTCGTTTCCGGTGATGGCGTACGGTGGCTGGCCCGGCTGGTAGTAGTCGCGATCGATGCGCGACGGAGCGCGGATCGCGCGCGAGAGCGCGGCCCAGGCGAGGCGGTCGTTGGCGGGACGCCACGCGAGCCGCGCGCTCGGCAGCCATTCCTGGCCGGAGTACGTGTTGTGCTCGGCCTTCAGGCCGATCGTGAGGTCCACCTGGGATCCGAGCGAGAGCTGGTCCTGGACGAACAGGTTGGTCCACGCGAGGGTCTTGCGATCGGGCAGGAAGGCCTGCGACGGATAGTTGTCGATCTCGTCGCGCGACCGGCGGTAGCCGCCTCCCCACACGAGCTGGTGCATGCCCACCTTGAAGGCGTGCTGCAGCTCGAGGTCGGCCGTTTCGAGCGTCTCCTTGAAGGTGTTCGGGTGGAAGCGGTCCGTGCGGTCGTAGTAGGCCTGCACGTGGAGGCGGCCGCCGTCGGAGAGCTTGCGCGCGTAGCGCACGAGCGCGTTCGCGCCCGAGATCTCCCGCGAAGGCCCGATCTGGTCCACCGAGCCGTCGTACGCGTCGGCCTGGATCGTGAACGTCCGCTGCGCGTCGTCCCAATCCGCGCGGAAGCCCGCCTGCATCAACTGCGAGGAATCGCGGATGTCGGAACCGGCCGCGTTCTCCGAATTGCTGCGGTCCGCGGACTTCGCGTAGAAGCGGTAGTAGCCCCCCGCGAAAGCGCCGCCGAAGCGTGCGCCGCCGCTCGTCTCGCGGTTGCCGCTGCCGATCGAGACGTCGAGGCCCTGCGTGTCCCGCGCGCTCTTCGTGATCACGTTGATCACGCCGTTCATCGCGTTCGCACCCCAGAGCGTGCCGCCGGGGCCGCTGATCACCTCGATGCGCTCGACGTCCCGCAGCAGCACGTCCTGCGCTTCCCAGAACACGCCCGAGAAGAGCGGCGTGTAGACCGTGCGCCCGTCGATCAGCACCAGCATCTTGTTGGCGAGCACGTTGTTGAAGCCGCGCGCGCTGATCGCGTACTGCACCGCGTCGGCACGCGCGACGTCGAGGTTGGGGGCGAGGCGCAGCGCTTCGGGCAGCGTGGTGGCGCCGGAAGCGCGGATTTCCTGGGACGTGATGACGTAGATGGAGGCGGGCGCGTCGGCGAGCCGTTCCTCGCGGCGCGAGACGCTCGTCACCACGACGTTGGAGAGCTGCTCGAGCGAAAGGTCGGCGAGATCGGCGCGGACCATCTGCACGGCCCCGAAGGACGGGGCCGTGGCCAATGCGCTTGCGAGTGCGGCCGCTACGACGGGTGCGGCTCTTCGGATAGTGGGCCGCATGCGGGGCTCCTCGGGGAACACGGCGGGAGCCTAGGATTATAGGGAGCGGCACGCCACTCCCTTGTCGGACGTGTCCTACACGTCAGGTGATTTCGCGGGCGGTGAGCTTGTACTTGAAGTCGTCCGGGGCGTAGGGATTCACGAGTTGGCCGCCCGTTTCGGCTTGCGGGTACATCAGGAACGGGAGCGCGGCCCCCGAGGATCCGGGCAGCTTCACGTCGTGCGCGTCGTTGTACGCGAGCCAGTTCATCTCCCACGCGCCGAAGAGCTTGGCGCGCACCGGGGGCACGATCGGATCGG
Source organism: Betaproteobacteria bacterium GR16-43 (assembly GCA_001953215.1). Lineage (GTDB taxonomy): Bacteria > Pseudomonadota > Gammaproteobacteria > Burkholderiales > Usitatibacteraceae > Usitatibacter. The sequence goes on along the minus strand of CP019169.1, from coordinate 694,928 downwards.
CGAGGTTGGTGGGCTGCGGCTTTTCCTCGAGCACCACCTTGCGCACGTCGGCCGGGTCCACCGGGATCCAGCCGCGGCCGGTCACGAAGACTTCGGCTCGGCAGTGCTGCGCTCGCGTCACGACTTCGCTGCCGGCGCCCAGGCTGCGGTAGCCGAACTCGCTCTTCACCACGCGCAGGCCGTACACATCGCGCGCGGGCAGGCCCACGGAACGGGCCATGGCCACGTAGAGGGCGTTCAGGTCGGCGCACTTGCCGCCGAGGTTGCCGGTCTCGAGCATCACCTTCACGTCGCCGCGGCCGCAGCCGACGGTCTTGGGATCGCGGAAGGTGTTGTCCACGATCCACTCGTAGATCGCCTTCGCCTTTTCCAGTTCGGTTTTCGCGCCCTTCGTGGCTTCGAGCGCGGTCTTGCGCACCAGGCCGTCCGTCGGGAGCGAGGCCGTGGCCGCGGTGTAGTACGCGCGCTCCTCGGCGGGCAGCTTCGCGTTGGTGTTCGCGGCAAGGTCGAACTTGCGGTTCTGCGTCTTCACGCGGCTCGTGACTTCGACCCAGGGCTTCCCTTCATCCGTGCCCCATTCGGCGCGCAGCATCTTCGCGCCCGAGTTGCCGTCGGCGACCACCATCATGCGCACGGCGTTGCCCTTCCACTCGTTGCCGAGCACGTCCTGGTAGTCGGATTCCACCGAGGGCAGCGGGATCCACACGGTGGTCACGCCCTTCGGGTTGGCGAGCTCCACGCGCGACGTGAGTTCGAACGTGCGCCACTTCGCGGGCTGCGGATCGAAGGGCAGTTGCTGGGCGATGGCAAAGCGGGGAAGGCCGGCGAGGGCGGGTGCGGCCAGCGCGGCTTGCAGGAGGGTGCGTCGTTTCATCGGGGCTCCGTGACGGCAATGTTGGGTGCGAAGGCTTCGGACAGCGAAAGGAGGTGGCCGGGGCGGTCCACGGCATAGCCCGGCAGGCGCGCGACGTCGGCGGCGAAGCGCGCGCCGCGCAACGTCTTGCGCAGCGCTTCCATCGCGGGCGTATCCCACGTGCGCTCGTGGCAGGCGAAGAGGTAGCGTTCGATGCAGAGGGGTTCGAATCCGAGGCCGAACTGGCGTGCGGCCGCTTCGGTGCCGAGACCGACGTCGGCCTGGCTGCCGGCAATGAGGGCGGCGACCGCCGAGTGGGTCGATTCCTCGAATTCGTAGCCGCGCACGCGGGCGCGGTCGATGGCCGCCGTGTCGAGCAGGTATTCGAGCAGCGAGCGCGTGCCGGAGCCGCGCTGGCGGTTGATCATGCGCACGTCGGCCCGGAGGAGATCCTCGATCGAGTGGATCTGCTTCGGATTGCCCGAGCGGACGATGAGGCCCTGGTTGCGCGTGACGAAGCCCATCAGGACCACATCGGCGGGCAGGCCTTCCTTGTAGCGCCGCGCCATCGAGGTGCCGATGGCGCCGAGGGGAAGGTGGAAACCCGCGAGGTCGCACTCGCGGCGCTTGAGGCGCGCGATGGCGTCGAAGCTGCCCGTGTACTGGCTGTCGACCCCGAGCGCGGAGCCCGCGAGGATTTCCATCAAGGCGGCCACGGCGAAATCGTGGCTCGCGTGGATGTCGAGCCGCTCGTGCGCATCGAACAGGGCTTCGTTCAGCGCGGTCGCGAATTCGGAAGCGAGGTTTTGAAGCTCGGGCTCCAGCCGCGCTTGCGCCCGCTTGCCCGCCCAGAGCAGGTTGGTGCCCAGCGGCGTGAGGCTCGTGCCGCGTCCCTTCTGCCGATCGACCAGCGGCGAGCCGAGGAACTGGCTCCACTGCTCGATCAGGTTCCAGGCATGGCGGTAGGAGAACCCGGCGTGCTCCGCGGCGCGCGTGAGCTTGCCGGAACGCTCGATGCCCTCGAGCAGCGCGATCACGGCGAAGTCGAACTCGCGCAGCTCCTTGCCGCGGAAAGTCCAGACCGGACGGATGTCGATGCGGATCATCCGGACATTATTGCAGGGTTGGCGGCTACGCGGCGCCGGGCTTGTAGTTCGGGAAGAAGAGCTGCTCGCCGTCGATCTTGTACGCGGCGACGGCGGACTGGCCCGCCGGCGAGAGGATCCAGTCGATGAACTTCTGGCCCATGTCCTTCTTCACGTGCGGATGCTTCGCGGGGTTCACGAGCATCACGCCGTACTGGTTGAAGAGTTTCGTGTCGCCTTCGACGAGGACCACGAGTTCTCCGCGGTTCTTGAAGGAAAGCCACGTGCCGCGGTCGGTGAGCGCGTACGCGTTCATTCCCGAAGCGGTGTTCAGCGTGGGGCCCATGCCGGAGCCGGTCTCGCGATACCACGCGCCTTTTGGCTGCTCGATGCCCGCGGCTTTCCAGTAGCGAAGCTCCGCGGCGTGCGTGCCGCTCTTGTCGGCGCGCGAAGCGAACGGGGCCTGTGCGGCGGCGATCTTCTTCAGCGCGGCTTCGACGTCCTTGCCCTTCGCCTGCGCCGGATCGGATTTCGGGCCCACGAGGATGAAGTCGTTGTACATCACTTCGAAGCGCTTCACGCCGAAGCCTTCGCCGAGGAATATCTCCTCGGCCACCTTGTCGTGCACGAAGACGACGTCCGCGTCGCCCTTGCGCCCCATGTCGAGCGCCTGCCCGGTGCCGACCGCGACCACGCGCACGTCGAAGCCGAGGGCCTTCTTCGCTTCAGGCAGCAAGTGCTTGAAGAGGCCCGACTGCTCGGTGGACGTCGTGGACGCGACGGTGATGAAGTCCTGGGCCTTCGCGCCGGTCGCGAGCAGCAGGGCCGCGACGAACGACGCCGCGAGCCACGTGGCGCTCAGGCGGGAGAGGAAACGCTCCATGGCAATTCTCCTTCGAGGAAGGCGGCCGCTTCGGGCGACCGCGGGTGGTTGAAGAACGATTGCGCGGGTGCGCGCTCCACGAGGCGCCCGGCGTGCAGGAAGAGGATCTCGCCCGCGACGCGCTTCGCGAGGCCGAGGTTGTGCGTGGTCATCACGATGGCGGTGCCGCCCGCGCGGATCTCGCCCACGATGCGCTCGACGTCCGCGCTCGCCGTGGGGTCGAGGCTCGAGGTGGGCTCGTCGAGGAAGAGCACGCGCGGGCGCAGGGCCGAGGCTCGCGCAAGCGCGAGGCGTTGCTGCTCGCCGCCGGACAGCACGCGGGCCTGGCGATGGGCGAGATGCGAGAGGCCGACCCGTTCGAGCGCTTCGCGTGCGCGGGCCGTGCGCTCCGCGCCCCCGATGCCGTTCACGGCCAGCGCGTACTCGATGTTCGCGAGCGCGGGGCGCCGAAGCAGCACGGGCCGCTGGAACACCATCGCCTGCGCGCGCGGGCGTTCGTTCGCGCCCGACCAGGTGACGGAGCCCGAGGTCGGTGCGATCAACCCGTGCAGCACGCGCAGCAGCACACTCTTGCCCGCGCCATTGGCTCCCAGGATCACGGCGGGCATCGCGCCATCGAGCGAGAAGCTCACATCCTCGATCGCCGTGTGGCCGTTGAAGCGCACGGTGAGGGCGCGGGCCTCGAGCGGGAGCATGGCTTCACCCATGGTGCTTCGCGCTCCACTCGCGGATGGCATACGCAACGGCGTTCAGCGCGAGCACGATGGCGAGCAGCACGATGCCCAGTCCCAGCGCGAGCGGGAGATCGCCCTTGCTCGTCTCGAGGGCGATCGCGGTGGTCATCACGCGTGTAACGCCGTCGATGTTGCCGCCCACGATCATCACGGCGCCCACTTCGCTCGCCGCGCGGCCGAAGCCCGCGAGCACGACGGTGAAGAGCGCGTAGCGCAGGTCCCACAGGAGCGTCGGGATCGCGCGCAACGGGGTGACGCCGAACGATCGCAACTGCTCTTCGTAGTCGCGCCAGCCGTCCTCGACGAACTGGCGCGCGAGGGCGGCGACGATCGGCATCACGAGGATGGCCTGCGCAATGACGATCGCGGTGGGCGTGAAGAGGATGCCCAGCGAACCCAGCGGCCCGGCCCGTGAAAGCAGGAGGTAGACGACGAGGCCCACGACGACGGAAGGCAGGGCAAGCAGCGCGTTCAGCGTCACGATCGCGGCGCGGCGCCCCGGGAAGCGCTCGACGGCGACGAGGGCGCCCAGCGGCAGGCCGAGCAGGCAGGCCAGCGCGGCGGCCGCGAGGCTCACCTCGAGCGAGAGGAGCACCACGTGCCACAACGAGGGATCACCGCCGGTGATGAGGCGAAGCGCGAGGGCGAGGCTCGCGCCGATGTCGTTCATGGCCCCGATTCTTGCCCAAGACCTCGCCCGGACAGATATGAAGTCGAGTGCCTAGGTCGGTTTCAGGCGAATCCGACGCTGCGCCGGTCGATGGAGACGGCCTTCACCATTGCGAAGACCGGGCGGCCGCGGGCAAGGCGCAGTTCCGCGACGGCCTTGCGCGTGACGCGCGCGGTGAGGACCGTGGAGCCGATGTGGAGCTGCACGTCGACGATCGCGCCGAATTCGTCGCCGATCGCATCGACCGTCGCGGGCAGGATGTTCTGGACGCTCACGCCGGCGGGGCGCTCGAGCGCGATCGACACATCGCGGGCGCGGATGCGGGCGCGTACCGGTTCACCCGGAAGCGCGTCGACGTTGGGCACGATGAGCTGGCCGCCGTCGAAGGCGAGCGTCGTGAGTCCGTAGGCCTCGTCGTGGGTGGCCACCCGCGCCTCGATGACCGATCCCGCCTCGAAGCGGCCGAGGTGCGGTGCGAGGTCCTTGCGGCCCAACACGTCGACGGCGGGGCCCGCGGCCACCACGTGGCCCTCGGACATCACCACGAGGTGGTCGGCGAGGCGCGTGACTTCCTCCAGCGCGTGGCTCACGTAGACGATGGGCAGCTTCAGTTCGTCGCGCAGCAACTCGACGTACGCGAGGATCTCGGCCTTGCGCGGCGCGTCGAGGGAAGCGAGCGGCTCGTCCATCAACAGCACGTGCGGACTGGCGAGCAGCGCCCGGCCGATCGCCACGCGTTGCTTTTCGCCGCCGGAAAGGGTGTTGGGCTTGCGGGCCAGCAACGCGTCGAGGCCGAGGAGGGCGATCACGCGCGGGCGGTCGACGAAGCGCTCGCCCGCGGGCAGCAGGCGTTCGCCGTAGTCGAGGTTCGCGCGCACCGAGAGATGCGGGAAGAGCAGGCCTTCCTGGAAAACGTAGCCCACGCGGCGCTTCTCCGGCGCGAGGTCGATCTGCCGGGACGCATCGAACAAGACGCGACCCGCGACGGCGATGCGCCCGCGCCTTGGGCGCACGAGCCCCGCGATCGCGTTCACGAGCGTGGTCTTGCCCGAACCGGAGCGTCCGAAGAGCGCGACGATGGGCGCGTCGGCCGCGAAGCGCGCCTCGAGGTGGAAATCCTCGCGATCGATGGCGACGTCGACTTCAACCATGGGCGGATTTTCCCCGGCTGCGGCGGACGAGCCACTCGCTGGCCGCGAGTGCGACGAGCGACAGGATCACGGAGAGGATCGAGAGCTTCAGGGCTTGCGCGTCGGCGCCGGGCACCTGCGTGTAGGTGTAGATCGCGAGCGGCAGCGTCTGTGTCTCGCCGGGAATGTTGGACACGAACGTGATCGTGGCGCCGAATTCGCCGAGGCAGCGCGCGAAGCAGAGCAGCGCCCCGGTCGCGAGGCCCGGGATGGCGAGCGGTAGCGTGATCGTGAAGAAGACACGCCACGGCCCCGCGCCCAGCGTGCGCGCGGCGCGTTCCAGGCGCGGGTCGATCGATTCGAACGCGAGCCGCAACGCACGCACGAGCAGCGGGAAACCCATGATCGCCGCGGCGAGCGCGGCGCCGGTCCACTTGAACGCAAACACGATGCCCAAAGGAGCGAGGAGGCTGCCGATCGGGCCGTTGCGTCCGAAGAGCACGAGGAGCGCGAAGCCCACGACCACCGGCGGCAGCACCAGCGGCAAATGGACGAACGCGTCGAAGAGCGTCTTGCCGGGAAAGTCGAAGCGCGCGAGGACGTACGCGACCGCGATGCCGAGCGGCAGGCTACCCGCGACCCCCCAGAACGCGACCTGGAGGCTCAGCGTGACGACGCGCCACTCGTCGGCGCTCAGCAATGGCTAGTCGCGGCGGAAACCGTAGCGCTCCCACGTCGCCCGCGCCTCGGGGGCGGCAAGCCACGTGGCGAACTCGCGCGCCGGATCCGCTTTCGCGTTCTTCAACATCACGAGAGGATAGACGATCGCCGGGTGCGTGTTCGCCGGGAAGGTGTCCACGATGCGCACGCCCTTGTCGGCCATCGCGTCGGTGCGATAGACGATGCCGAAGGGCGCCTCTCCACGCGAGACGAGGGCCAGCGCCGCGCGCACGTTCTCGGCCGAAGCGACCTTGGGAGCCACCGCATCCCACACGCCGAGCGCCGTGAGCGACGCCTTGCCGTACTTGCCCGCGGGCACCGCCTCGGGATTGGCCATCGCGAGGCGGTTGGCGCCCAGCTCGGCCGCAAGCGCGAAGCCCGGCGCGATCCTGAGCGCGGTCGCCGACGCGGCCGGCGCGATGAGGACCAGGTCGTTGCGCAGCAGGTTCACGCGCGAGCCCGGCACGATGAGCTGCTTCCGTTCGACGTAGTCGACCCAGTCCACGTCCGCGGAGATGAAGAGCGCGGCCGGCGCACCCGCTTCGATCTGCTTCGCGAGCGCGTTGCTGCCCGCATAGGAGATGGCGGCCTTGTGGCCCTTCGCGGCTTCGAAGGCCTTCGCCTGTGCGTCGAGTGCTTCCTTCAAGCTCGCCGCGGCGAAGACGGTGAAGTCCTCGGCCCGGGCGGCGGCGGGGAGGACGCAAAGGGCGAGGGCGAGGAGGAGGCGGGCGGCCTGCATCCCCGTAATATACCGCGAGATATAACGGGCCTACTTCAGCAGGTCGGAGAAACGCTCCAGCTCGGGATCCAGCGCGCGATCGACGGCGCGCCCCATCGCGGCGAATCGCTCGAGCACCCTCTTGCCGAAGTCGGTGACGATCGCGCCGCCGCCGCCCGAGCCACCGGTCGCGGAAGCGACGACGGGCTCGCGGAAGCAGCGGTTCATGGTGTCGACGAGCAGCCACGCCCGGCGGTAGGACATGCCGAGCTGCTTGGCGGAAGCGGAGATGGAGCCGGTGGCCGCGATGGCGTGGAGCAGCTCGGCCTTGCCCGGGCCGATGGCGATCTCCGACCCGTACATCACGCGCAGCTTGGTGGGGCCGCGCGCGTGGCGCATCGCTACTTCGGGGCGGAGAGGAGCTTCTGCAGCTCGCCGCTCTGGTACATCTCCTTCATGATGTCCGAGCCGCCGACGAATTCCCCGTTCACGTAGAGCTGCGGGATGGTCGGCCAGTTGGCGAATTCCTTGATGCCCTGGCGGATGTCCGGGTCCTGCAGCACGTCGACCGTGAAGACCTCCTGCGCGCCGGAGGCCTTGAGGATCTGCACGGCGTTGGCCGAGAAGCCGCATTGCGGAAACTGCGGCGAGCCCTTCATGTAGAGCACCACGGGGTGCGAGGTGACCTGGGATTTGATGGTGTCCTGGACGCTCATGGTCTTTTCTCCTGGGTTGCCGCCATTTTACCGCGTCAGGCCGCCCTGCCCGCGGCGACGCGCTGGATGCCGGCGAGGTCCGGAATCGAGGCGAATTCACGCAGGCCCGCCGCCTCGAAGAGCGCTCGCGCCGTCTCCGACTGGTCGTAGCCATGTTCAAGCAGGAGCCATCCGCCGGGATTCAAGTGCTCGCGAGCGCCCGCGACGATCGCGCGGATCGAATCCAGCCCGTCGGCGCTGCCGTCGGTGAGTGCGCCCGGCGGCTCGAAGCGCAGGTCGCCCTGGCCGAGGTGCGGATCCTTCGCGGCGACGTAGGGCGGGTTCGCGACCACGAGGTCGAATCGCCTCCCGGCGACCGGCGCGAACCAGCTGCCTTCGAGGAATTCGACGCGGCCCGGCGCCAGGCGCTCGGCGTTGGCCCGGGCGACCGCGAGCGCACCGGCGCTCTTGTCCACGGCCGTGGCGCGCGCCTCCGCGCGCTCGCACGCCAGCGTGATCGCGATGGCGCCGCTACCCGTGCCCAGGTCGAGCACGCTGCAAGCCGTTGCGGGCATGCGCTTCAACGCCGCTTCCACGAGCGTCTCCGTATCCGGCCGGGGGATGAGGACGTTGCCGTCGACTTCGAAATCGCGGCCGTAGAACTCGCGCTTGCCGACGAGGTAGGCCACGGGCTGGCCGAGCAGGCGCTGCGCCACCAGCATGTCGATGCGCGCGTCCTGCGTCTCGGTGAGGATGTGGAAGGGATGCGTCGCAAGGAACGCGCGGTCCACGCCGAGGACGTCGCACACGAGCACGCGGGCGTCGACCTTGCCGATCGAGTCCTCCGCTTCCTGGAGCGAGACGTGGATCGTGCGCATCAAGCCGCGTCGGACAGGCCCGCGAGCTGGTCGGCCTGGTGCTCGGCGGCGAGCGCGTTCAGCAGGTCGTCCATGTCGCCGTCCATGATCTTCTCGATCTGGTGCAGCGTGAGGTTGATGCGGTGGTCGGTCACGCGCCCCTGCGGGAAGTTGTAGGTGCGGATGCGGTCGGAGCGGTCGCCGCTGCCGATGAGGCTCTTCCTCTCCGAGGCTTCCTTCGCCGCCTGCTCGCGCTGCTGCTTGTCCTTGATGCGCGCGGCAAGGATGCGCCAGGCCTGCTCCTTGTTCTTGTGCTGGCTGCGCCCGTCCTGGCACTCGACCACGATGCCCGTGGGGGCGTGGGTGAGTCGCACGGCCGAATCCGTCTTGTTCACGTGCTGGCCGCCGGCGCCGCTCGCCCGGTAGGTGTCGACGCGCACGTCCGCGGGGTTGATCACGATGTCGCTCGTGTCGTCGGCCTCGGGCATCACGGCGACCGTGGCGGCCGAGGTGTGGATGCGGCCCTGCGTCTCGGTGGCGGGAACGCGCTGCACGCGGTGCCCGCCGGATTCGAACTTGAGCTTCGAGTACGCGCCGCGCCCGACGATGCGCGCGATGATTTCCTTGAATCCGCCGGCTTCGCCGTCGCTCTGGCTCATGATCTCGACCTGCCAGCGGTTGCGCTCGGCGAAGCGCGAATACATGCGAAAGAGGTCTCCCGCGAAGAGCGCGCTCTCGTCGCCGCCGGTGCCCGCGCGCACTTCGAGGAAGAGGTTCTTGTCGTCGTTGGGGTCGCGCGGCAGGAGCATCTTCTGCAGGTCGGCCTCGAGCTCCACCAGGCGGGCCCGCCCGGTCTTCACCTCGGCTTCGGCGAACTCGCGCATCGAGGCGTCGCGCGCCATTTCCTCGGCGGTGGCGACGTCGCCCTCGACCTTGCGATAGTCGTTGAAGAGCTCGACCACGGGCTGGATCTCGGCGCGCTCCTGCGAGAGCTTGCGGTAGTTGTCGAGGTCGCCGGTGATGTCCGGGTCCATCAGGCGCGCGTCGATTTCCTTCAGGCGCGCATCGAGGTTGGCGAGCTTGGCCGCGATCGTGGATTTCATCGGGAGCCGCCGTTGTCGTCGCGGTCGGGGAAGAGCGATTCGAGGGCGCGCAGCAGCATCGCGCGCTCGCGCTCGTCCGCGTGGGACAGCGCCTGCGTCGGATGGTGGAGGAATTTGTTGGCGAGCCCGACCGACATCGCTTCGAGGACGCTGGCGGGATCGTCGCCCCGCGCGAGGCGCGTGCGCGCCTTCGCGAGCTCGGCCTGGCGGTACTGTTCGGCCTTGTTCCGCAGCTGCACGATCGCGGGCACCGCGGCGCGCGTTCCCAGCCAGTCGCGGAAGCGCGTGACCTGCGCGCCGACGATGGCCTCGGCCTCGTCGACGGCGGCGCGGCGCTGCTCGAGGCCTTCCTTCACGATCTCGCCGAGATCGTCGATGGTGTAGAGGAAGAGGTCTTCCAGCGTCGCGGCCTCGGGTTCCACGTCGCGCGGCACGGCGAAGTCGACCGCGAACATCGGCTTCCTCTTCCGCGCGGCGAGGGCGCGTTCGAAGTGGGCCTTGCCCAGGATCGGCAACGACGAAGCGGTGCCGGTCACAACGATGTCGAAACCGGCGAGGCGCTCGGGCACTTCGGAGAGCGGGATCGCCTTCGCCGCGAAGCGCTGCGCGAACGCCTCCCCGCGCTCGAGCGTGCGGTTGGCCACGACCACGGTCTTCGGCTGCTGCCCCGCGAAGTAGGTGGCCGCGAGCTCGACCATCTCGCCGACCCCGATCAGCAGCACGTTGGTGCGCGAGAGGTCGCCGAAGAGGTTCTGCGCGAGCTTGAGCGACGCGGCCGCCATCGAGATCGACTGGGCGCCGAGCGCGGTCTCGGAGCGCACCTGCTTGGCCACCGCGAAGGTCTGCTGGAAGAGGCGCTGCAGCGTGGGCCCCAGCGTGCCGCTGTTCTCGGCGGTGCGAACCGACTGCTTCACCTGGCCCAGGATCTGGGGCTCGCCCAGCACCATCGAGTCCAGCCCCGCCGCGACGCGAAACGCATGGCGCACGGCCGCATCCTCGGTGTGGCCGTAGAGGATGGCCGAGACGCTCGTGCCGGCGCGAACCGCACAGGCCTCGAGCCACTCGCGCACGACGTTCGCATCCTCGGCCTGCACGTAGACCTCGGTGCGGTTGCAGGTGGACAGGAGGACGGCTTCACCGACGCCCGAGCGCCCGGCGAGCTCCACCAGCGCGTCCGACTGCCGGTCCGGCGGGAAGGCGAGCTTCTCGCGGACCTCGAGCGAGGCGCTTTGGTGGTTGATGCCGAGGACGTGGAGGGGCATTCGGGAGAAACGTCGGCCGCGGGGCCCGCGACGGGCGCGGCGGCTCGTATAAGTACTTGAAATTATAGCAGCCGGGTTCGGCGGAGGCCGCATGTGCGGTATGGCGCATCGGGAAGGCCCGGGACGTCCGTATCATGGGGATCCCCCTGGAATGACCCGAGGAATCCCGTGAACCTTCGCCTCGCCCTTTTCGCTGCCGCTGCCGTTCCCGCTCTCGCCTCCGCCGCCTGCCCGGCCCTGCTGGACCAGAAGGTGAGCACCCTGCAAGGCAAGCCCGACAACCTCTGCCGCTTCGACGGCCAGGTGGTCCTCGTGGTGAACACGGCCAGCTATTGCGGGTTCACGTCCCAGTACGAGGGCCTCGAGAAGCTCTACCAGAAGTACCAGGGCAAGGGCCTGGTCGTGCTGGGCTTTCCCTCGAACGATTTCGGCAAGCAGGAGCCTGGCACCAACGCCGAGGTGGCGGACTTCTGCGAGCGGACCTACAAGGTGCGCTTCCCGATGTACGAGAAGACGGTGGTGACCGGACCCGAGGCGAATCCGCTCTACAAGGGCCTGGCCGAGAAGACCGGCGAGGCCCCGAAATGGAACTTCCACAAGTACGTCCTCGACCGCCACGGCCAGCCGGTCGCGAGCTTCGGTTCGCGCGTCACCCCCGACGATCCGAAGCTCGTCGCGGCGGTCGAAAAGGCCCTGTCGGAGCGCTGAACCGGCGTTCTTTACAGGCTGCTCCAAGAAGGCGCATCATGCCGTTGATTTAACAGGATTCTTATGGCCGCCGCCCCGTCCCATTTCAACGCCCTCGGACGTGCACTCGTCCAGCAGGGCAAGCTGGTCCAGGCTGATGCCAACGCCATCCAGGCCGAGGCGGCCAAGGCCGGGATGACGTTCGTCCAGCAGTTGATCGGTTCGAAGAAGCTCTCGGCGAAGGAAGTCTCGCAGTTCGCGGCCAATACGTTCGGCTATCCGCTGCTGGACCTGAATGCCGTCGATCCCGACCAGCTCCCGGTCAACCTCATCGACAACAAGATCGTCGGCAACCATCGCGTGATCGCGCTGGGCAAGCGCGGCAACCGCCTGTTCGTCGCGATGAGCGACCCGTCGAACGAGCAGGTGATGCAGGAGGTGAAGTTCGCCACCGGCATGACCATGGAGCCGGTGGTCGTCGAGGACGACAAGCTCAACAACTTCGTCAAGCGCATCACCGAGGGCGGCGGCAAGGCCCTCGAGAAGATGGTGGAAGACGTCGACCTCCAGCTGCCGGAGGAAGGCGAGATGGAGTCGGCCGCGGCCGCCCAGCAGATCGAGGACATCGACGACGCGCCGGTCGTGAAGTACGTGCAGAAGGTGCTGCTCGACGCGATCAACGGCGGGGCTTCGGACATCCACTTCGAGCCCTACGAGAAGTTCTACCGCATCCGCTACCGGCAGGACGGCATCCTCTACGACGTGGCGCAGCCGCCGCTCGCGATCAAGGAGAAGCTCGCCTCGCGCATCAAGGTGGTCTCGAAGCTCGACATCTCCGAGAAGCGCATCCCGCAGGACGGGCGCATGAAGCTGGTGCTGTCCAAGACGCGCGCCATCGACTTCCGCGTCTCGACGCTGCCGACGCTCTTCGGCGAAAAGATTTGCATGCGGATCCTCGATCCCTCGAGCGCCACGCTCGGGATCGACGCCCTGGGCTACGATCCGGACCAGAAAGAGAACCTGATGAACGCCATCCAGCGCCCCTACGGGATGGTGCTGGTGACGGGGCCGACGGGCTCGGGCAAGACGGTTTCTCTCTACACGTGCCTGAACATCCTCAACAAGCCCGGGATCAACATCTCGACGGCCGAGGACCCGGCGGAGATCAACTTGCCCGGCGTGAACCAGGTCAACATCAACGACAAGGCGGGGATGACGTTCCCCGCGGCGCTGAAGGCCTTCCTGCGCCAGGATCCGGACATCATCATGGTGGGCGAGATCCGCGACATCGAGACCGGCGAGATCTCGATCAAGGCCGCGCAGACCGGCCACATGGTGCTCTCGACCCTGCACACCAACGACGCGCCGCAGACGCTCACGCGCCTGATGAACATGGGCATCGCGCCGTTCAACATCGCATCCTCCGTGATCCTGGTCACGGCCCAGCGCCTGGCGCGCAAGCTCTGCACCTGCAAGCGGCCGGTGGAGATTCCCGAGGAGGCGCTGAAGCGCGCGGGATTCGTCGAGGAAGACCTCGACGGGACGTGGCAGCCGTTCGCGCCCGTCGGTTGTGACCTATGCAAGAATACCGGCTACAAGGGCCGCGTCGGGATCTACCAGGTGATGCCGATCTCCGACGAGATGGAACGCATCATCATGAAGAACGGCACCGCGATCGACCTCGCCGACCAGTCCCGGCGCGAGGGGATCAAGGACCTGCGGCAATCGGGTCTCATCAAGGTGAAGAAGGGCCTCACTTCCCTCGAGGAAGTCGAGGGCGTCACCAACGAGTAGGGAGAGCGGACATGGCAGCGGTCGCGAAAAAAGATACCGGCAAGGACGTCAAGCTCTACAACTATTCCTGGAGCGGGAAGGACAAGTCCGGGAAAACCGTCAAGGGCGAGATCCGCGCGGGCGGGGAACACGTCGTGCTGGCCACGCTGCGCCGCCAGGGCATGCAGCAGATCTCCGTGAAGAAGGTTTCCACGCGGGGCGGCAAGAAGATCACCGAGAAGGACATCACGATCTTCACGCGCCAGCTCGCGGTGATGATGAAGGCGGGCGTGCCGCTGCTGCAGTCCTTCGACATCGTCGGCAAGGGCCACGCGAATCCTTCCGTCGGGAAGCTGCTCCTCGACATCAAGACCGAAGTGGAGACGGGCTCCTCGCTGGGCCAGGCCTTCCGCAAGTACCCGCAGTACTTCGACGCGCTGTTCTGCAACCTCGTCGCCGCGGGTGAACAGGCCGGTATTCTCGATTCGCTGCTCGACCGCCTCGCGACCTACAAGGAAAAGATCCTCGCCATCAAGGGCAAGATCAAGGGCGCGCTGTTCTACCCGATCGCGGTGATCGTGATCGGCGTCGTGATCGTCGCGGTCATCATGATTTTCGTGATCCCGGTGTTCAAGGACCTGTTCAAGAACTTCGGCGCGGACCTCCCGGCGCCCACGCAGATCGTGCTGAACATGTCGGAATTCTTCGTGGCGTACTGGTGGATCATGCTCGGCACGGTGGTGGGCACGTTCTACGGCGTGAGCTACGCGTACAAGCGCTCGACGGCGATGCAGCGCGGGTTCGACCGCCTGCTGCTGCGCCTGCCGGTCTTCGGCGAGGTGATCCGCAAGGCCTCGATCGCGCGCTGGTGCCGCACGCTCTCCACGATGTTCGCCGCCGGCGTGCCGCTGGTGGAATCCCTCGATTCCGTGGCGGGCGCGGCGGGCAACTACGTCTACTACGAAGCCACCAAGCGCATCCAGAACGAGGTCTCCACCGGCACCAGCCTCACGGTCGCGATGCAGAACTCGAACGTCTTCCCGAGCATGGTGATGCAGATGACGGCGATCGGCGAGGAGTCCGGCGCGCTCGACTCCATGCTCTCGAAGGTGGCCGACTTCTTCGAGCAGGAGGTCGACGACGCGGTCGACGCCCTGGCCTCGTTGATGGAGCCGGCGATCATGGTGGTCCTGGGCGGCCTGATCGGCGGCCTCGTCGTCGCCATGTACCTTCCGATCTTCAAGCTGGGCGGCGCCGTCTGACGCTCCCCGCGACACACCCAAAGGCGCGGGGCTTCCCGCGCCTTTTTTGTTACCCCCGCACGAACCGCATGGACCGCAAAGGCAGCCCAACGTGATCGAATCCCTCCAGGCGTCGCCCGCGGCGCTGATCGGCGTGTGCGTCGTGCTGGGCCTGTGCGTCGGCTCCTTCCTCAACGTCGTGGTCTACCGCCTGCCGAAGATGATGGAGGCCGAGTGGCGCGCCGACTGCGCCGAGGTGACGGGCGTGGAGCCGCCGCCCCGCGAGGTCTTCAACCTGGTCACGCCGCGCTCGCGTTGCCCGTCGTGCGCCACCCCGATCACGTTCGACCAGAACATCCCGGTCGTGAGCTGGCTGCTGCTGGGCGGCAAGTGCGCGGCGTGCAAGGCGCGCATCAGCGCGCGCTATCCCGCGGTGGAACTCGCGGCCGGCGCCCTCGCCGGTTTCCTCGCCTGGCGCTTCGGATACTCGCCCGCATTGGCGGGGGCGCTGATTTTCGCCTGGTCGCTGCTGGCCCTCGCGCTGATCGACTTCGATACGCAGCTGCTGCCCGACGACATCACGTTGCCGCTGCTGTGGACGGGGCTGTTGTTCAACATGGGCTCCACGTTCACGAGCCTGCCCTCGGCGGTGCTGGGGGCCGTCGCGGGCTACCTGTCGCTCTGGCTGGTGTACTGGGGCTTCAAGCTCGTGGTCCGCAAGGAGGGCATGGGATACGGCGACTTCAAGCTGCTCGCGGCCCTGGGTGCCTGGCTCGGCTGGGCGATGTTGCCCTTCATCGTCCTGGTTTCGGCGGGATTGGGCGCGGTGATCGGCCTGGCCGGCATGGCCCTGGCCCGCACGGGGCGCGACACCCGCATCCCCTTCGGCCCGTACCTCGCGCTCGGCGGCCTCGTCGGGCTGCTCTGGGGACGGCAGGCGACGGTGGCCTGGCTGGGCTACTTCCCGTCGTGAAGCGGGTCGTCGGGCTCACCGGCGGCATCGGGTCCGGCAAGTCCACGGTGGCGCAAAGGCTTGCCCGCCTGGGAGCCAGCGTGATCGACGCCGACGAAATCTCGCGTTCGCTCACGGCGGCACAGGGGGCCGCGATCCCGGCGTTGCGCGCCGCGTTCGGGCCCGAGGTCCTCGGCCCCGACGGAGCCCTCGACCGCAAGGCCATGCGCGCACTCGCCTTCTCCGACCCCGGCTCGCGCGCCCGCCTCGAAGCGATCCTTCATCCCCTGATCCGCGCGGCCTCCGATCGCGCCCAGGCCGAGGCGACCGGACCCTACGTCGTGCTGGTGGTGCCGCTGCTGTTCGAGACCGGCGGCGAGGCGCGCGCGTGGCGCACGCTCGTGGTGGACGTGTCCGAGGCCGAGCAGGTCGCCCGGGTGCGGCACCGCTCGGGCCTGCCCGAAGTCGAGGTGCGCTCCATCATGGCGACCCAGTGGCCCCGCTGGAGGCGCCTGCAGCTGGCCGACGACGTGGTATGCAATGCGGGCCCCGAGGAGGACCTCGACCCGCAGTGCGAGCGGCTGCACGCGATGTATGCTTCGCCGGTACCTACGCCTTCCACGGACCGGTGCCGGTGATCACCTACGAATATCCCCTCAACGAGCGCGTGCGCACGCTGCTGCGCCTGGAAGACCTCTACACGCGCGTGCACCACTTCCTGCTGGGGGACGACCCCGCGGACCACCACGCGGGCCTCACGGGCATGTTCGAGATCCTCGAGGTCGCGAGCCGCGCCGACCTGAAGAGCGACCTGCTGCAGGAACTCGACCGCCAGCGCACCTTCCTCGATGCCCTGCGCAACAATCCCGCGATCAGCGAGGACAAGCTGAACTACGTGCTGGGGGAGATCGACAGCGCCTTCACGAACCTGCGCGCGCTCTCGGGCAAGACCGGGCAGGGCCTGCGCGAGAACGAGTGGCTGATGTCGATCAAGCAGCGCGCCGGCATTCCCGGGGGAACGAGCGAATTCGACCTGCCGAGCTACCACTACTGGCTCGCCCGCGAGCCCGACGAGCGCCGCGCCAACCTGATGGAATGGATGAAGCCGCTGGACCCCGTGAACGCGGCGCTTTCGATCGTCCTGCGCGTGCTCCGCGAGAGCGGGCGCACCGTCTCGCTGGTTGCCTACCAGGGCGTCTTCCAGCAGACCCCGGCGGACAAGCCGGCGCAGATGCTTCGCCTCACCCTCGCGCGCAATACGCCGTGCGTCCCCGAGATCAGCGCGAACAAGTACGCGCTCAACATCCGCTTCCTGCTCCCCGAGGGCGTGCAGAAATCCCGCGTCTACGACCGGGACGTGGCCTTCGACCTTGCCTTCTGCAACCTGTGAAGACCGTCTCCTGCCCGACCTGCGGCGAGCCCGCGGCGTTCTCGCCCGAGAACCCGTGGCGGCCCTTCTGCTCGGAGCGCTGCCGGATGATCGACCTGGGCGCGTGGGCCTCGGAGTCCTACCGCATCCCGGCCAAGCCGGAAGAGTCCGAGGACGAGGATCCCCCGGTAGAAAGCCAATAAATGGGGTCGGAGTCGAATTTCCGGCTTTCGCTTGTTGCCGCAAATTCGACTCCGACCCCCGCAGTTTTTTGCGTGCGCCCCCCGGGTCGGCTAAAATGGCGCGGTTTTCCGGCAAGCGGCTCGCCCTTCTTGGATACCGCGGGTTCCCCACCCTTCGTGCACTTCTCTGCGCCCAACCGTTCGCTGGGTCCGAAGGGCCGGCGTGGGTGCCTTGCGGCGATCGGCGGAACGACGCTGGTCGTGGCGTTCGGGGCCTCGCTGCTGGGGGCCTGGCCGGTGATGCCCTTCGCGGGGCTCGAGGTCGCGTTGCTGTGGTTTGCATTCCGGACCCTGCAGCGCCATGACGCGGATTTCGAGCGCCTGGAGATCGGCGCCACGGGGGAAGTGAGGCTCGAAGCGCGCGACGCGTCGCGCGAAACGAGCTTCGTGGCGCAGCGCGGTTGGGCACGCGTGGTATTGAGGGAGCGGGGGCACCGGTGCACGTTGGGGCTCGCGTATGCAGGCAGGACGGTACCGCTGGGGCGGATGCTGTCCGACGACGGTAGACGGGAGCTGGCCGCGACGCTGCGGCCCTGGCTCAAGGTCGCCGCCGACTAGGGGATAACCGAAAAAAAGGTCTTGGCCATGCCAGTGAAACTCACCAGAGCCGTTGCCGCCGCCGCCGCGTTCCTATCCGCGCCGGTCCTCGCCGACTACCACGTCGACATCCTGCCGCCGGCCACGCCGATCGCGCAGGAGATCTACAACCTGCACTTCGGCATTCTTTGGGTCTGCGTCGGCATCTTCATCGTCGTGTTCGGCGCGATGTTCTGGTCGGTGTTCGCGCACCGCAAGAGCCGCGGCGCGCAGGCGGCCCAGTTCCACGAGAACACGACGATCGAGATCATCTGGACGGTCGTGCCGTTCGTGATCCTGATCGCGATGGCCTACCCGGCCACGAAGACCGTGCTCGACATGAAGGACGGCTCGAACCCGGACATGAGCATCAAGGTCACCGCCTACCAGTGGAAGTGGGAATACGACTACCTGCAGGACGGCGTGCGCTACTTCTCCAGCCTCTCGACGCCGCGCGAGCAGATCGAGGAGCACGAGAAGCCCGGCCCCAAGAAGAACCCCAATTACCTGCTCGAGGTCGACAACCCCGTGGTCGTCCCGGTGGGCAAGAAGGTGCGCCTGCTCATCACCTCGAACGACGTGATCCACGGCTGGTACGTGCCGCAGCTGGGCGTGAACCAGTACGGCATCCCGGGCTTCGTGAAGGATGCGTGGTTCAAGGTCGACAAGCCCGGCCGCTACCTGGGCCAGTGCTCGCAGATCTGCGGCAAGGAACACGGCTACATGCCGATCGTGGTCGACGCCGTCTCGGCCGAGGACTACGCGAAGTGGATCGCCGACAAGAAGGCGAAGATGCCGCCGCCTCCGGCTCCGGTCGCCGATGCCACGCCGGCCGCTGCCGCCCCGGCCGAAGACCCGAACAAGAAGTGGAGCGTCGACGAGCTGAAGGCCAACGGCGCGAAGGTCTACGCGGCCAACTGCCAGGCCTGCCACGGCGCCGAGGGCAAGGGCACGCCGCCCGCGTTCCCGCCGCTCGCCGGCAGCAAGGTCGCCAACGGCCCGAAGGGCGCGCAGATCGACCTCGAGCTGAAGGGCAAGCCCGGCACGGCGATGGCGTCGTTCGCACAGCTCTCGGACGCGGACCTCGCTTCCGTCATCACGCACACGCGCACCAGCTGGGGCAACAAGGGCGGTGAAGTGATGCCGGCCGAAGTGAAGTCCGCGCGCAAGTAACGCCGGAACCCGAAACGCACAAGAGACAAGCGGAGAGCACCATGAGCACAGCCACCCACGCTCACGACACCCACGGCCACGACCACGCCCACGCCCACGATCACCACGGGCCCCCGGCGGGCTTCAGCCGCTGGATGTACACGACGAACCACAAGGACATCGGCACGATGTACCTGTGGTTCTCGTTCGCCATGTTCCTCATGGGCGGCTCCATGGCGCTGCTGATCCGCGCCGAGCTCTTCCAGCCCGGCCTGCAGCTGGTGGAGCCGCAGTTCTTCAACTCGCTCACCACCGTGCACGGCCTGGTGATGGTGTTCGGCGCGATCATGCCGGCCTTCGTGGGCTTCGCGAACTGGCTCGTGCCGATGCAGATCGGCGCGGCCGACATGGCGTTCCCGCGCATGAACAACTGGAGCTTCTGGCTGCTGATCCCGGCGGCACTCCTGCTCGTGGGCTCGTTCTTCGTGCCCGGCGGCGCGGCCGCCTCGGGCTGGACGCTCTACCCGCCGCTCATCATCCAGCAGGGCATGTCGATCGACATGACGATCCTGGCCGTCCACATCCTGGGCGCCTCGTCGATCATGGGCTCGATCAACATCATCACGACGATCCTCAACCTGCGCGCGCCCGGCATGACGCTGATGAAGATGCCGCTGTTCGTGTGGACGTGGCTCATCACCGCCTACCTGCTGATCGCCGTGATGCCGGTGCTGGCCGGCGCGGTGACGATGCTGCTCACCGACCGCCACTTCGGCACCTCGTTCTTCAACGCGGCCGGCGGCGGCGACCCGACGATGTTCATGCACATCTTCTGGTTCTTCGGCCACCCCGAGGTCTACATCATGATCCTGCCGGCGTTCGGGATCGTCTCGCAGATCATCCCGGCGTTCGCGCGCAAGCCGCTCTTCGGCTACGCGTCGATGGTCTACGCGACCTCGTCGATCGCCATCCTGTCGTTCATCGTGTGGGGACACCACATGTTCACGGTCGGCATGCCGGCCGCGGGCAACCTGTTCTTCATGTACGCGACGATGCTGATCGCGGTGCCCACGGGCGTGAAGATCTTCAACTGGATCGCCACGATGTGGAAGGGCTCGATGACGTTCGAGACCCCGATGCTCTTCGCGGTGGGCTTCCTGTGCCTGTTCACCATCGGGGGCTTCTCGGGCCTGGTGCTGGCCATCACGCCGGTGGACATCACGCTGCACAACACCTACTACGTGGTGGCGCACTTCCACTACGTGCTCGTGTCGGGCGCGCTCTTCGCCATCATGGCGGGCATCTACTTCTGGCTGCCGAAGTGGACCGGCCACATGTACAGCGAGGGCCTCGGCAAGCTGCACTTCTGGCTCTCGATGATCGGCTTCAACGTCGCGTTCTTCCCGCAGCACTTCCTGGGCCTGGCCGGCATGCCGCGGCGCATCCCGGACTACGCGCTGCAGTTCACCGAGTGGAACCAGATCTCGACCGTCGGGGCGTTCATCTTCGGCTTCTCGCAGCTGCTGTTCCTCTACATCGTGATCTCGACGATCCGTGGCGGCGCCAAGGCGCCCGACAGGACCTGGGAGGGCGCCGACTCGCTCGAGTGGACGCACCTGCCTTCGCCGGTCCCGTACCACACGTTCGAGACGGCCCCGGTCGTCAAGTAGGCGACGCCGATCGACGCCATGGCCGAGCCGCACAAGCCCACGCCCCAGCAGCGCAGGAACGCGCTGCTGTCGGCGGCCGTGCTCGCGGCGATGGTGCTCGGGATCTACGCCGTGTTCATGCTGAAGGTCTTCTCCGCATGATGACGCCCGCACAGGAACTCGAGAACAAGCGGCTGATGGGCAAGCTCCTGGTGATCACCGTGGCGATGCTGGGCTTCGGATTCGCGATGGTGCCGATGTACAAGCAGATCTGCGATGCGCTGGGCATCACCCAGACGCGCGTGGTCGGCGCCGGGAACACGCAGGTGGATGCTTCGCGCGACGTGACGGTCGAACTCCTCGCCTCGAACGCGGGGCTGCCGTGGCGCTTCGAGGCGCTCGAGCGCTCGGTGAAGCTGCATCCCGGCGAACTGGTGACGGTGCGCTACCGCGTGCAGAACAACCTGGGCCGTCCCGTGACGGCGCATGCGGTCATGAACACCGCCCCGTCGGTCGCGGCGCGCTACGTGGAGAAGCAGGAGTGCTTCTGCTTCTCCAACCAGACGCTCGCGGCGGGCGAGACGCGCGAGATGCCGGTGGTGTTCCGCGTGAGCTCGAACGCGCCGCGCGACATGGACGTGATCTCGCTTTCGTATACGTTCTTCGAGGTCAAGGCCTCGGGAGCCTAGCGGTGAAGGACGCCTTCAAGGCGGTGTTCTGGAGTTTCTTCGGGGTACGAAAGAAGGACGAGTACGAGGCGGACACGAAGCGCCTCACGCCGCAGGCGGTGATCGCCGCGGGCCTGATCTGCGCCTTGGCCTTCGTGCTCGTGTTGTTCGGCATCGTGAAGCTGGTCACAAGATAAAAGGGAGCAATACCGTGAGCAACGCACAACCTGGCGGCTACTACTTCGCACCCCCCTCGCACTGGCCGGTGGTGGGGTCGGTCGCGCTCTTCTTCATGGCGATCGGCGGCGTCCTGCTGATGAACAGCTACGGCGTGGGCTGGGTGCCCTTCGGCATCGGCTTCTTCACGCTGGTCTACATGCTGTTCGGCTGGTTCGGCACCGTGATCCGCGAGAGCGAAGGCGGGCTCTTCAACGGGCAGGTGGACATGTCCTTCCGCTGGGCGATGAGCTGGTTCATCTTCTCGGAGGTGATGTTCTTCGCGGCGTTCTTCGGCGCGCTCTTCTACGCGCGCGTGTACTCGCTGCCCTGGCTGGGCGACATCGACAACAAGCTGCTGTGGCCCGACTTCGCCACGCACTGGCCCTCGGCCGGCCCCTACCGCCCGCCGGAATTCTCGGCGATGCACGCGCTGGGCATCCCGGCAATCAACACGCTGCTGCTGCTGTCCTCGGGCGTGACCGTCACCTGGGCCCACTGGGCGCTCAAGAAGGGCGACCGCCAGAACCTGATCTTCGGCCTGTCGCTCACGATCATGCTGGGCCTGCTGTTCCTGGGCCTGCAGATCTACGAATACATGCACGCGTATTCGGACCTGAACCTCAAGCTGACGACGGGGGTCTTCGGTTCCACCTTCTTCATGTTGACCGGGTTCCACGGATTCCACGTGACGCTCGGGGTGACGATGCTGATCGTGATCCTCTTCCGTTGCGTGGCGGGGCACTTCAGGCCCGAGCACCACTTCGGCTTCGAGGCCGTGAGCTGGTACTGGCACTTCGTGGACGTGGTCTGGCTGCTGCTCTTCGTCTTCGTCTACTGGGTCTAAGCAAAGGCAAAGGCGTCCTCCGCAGATAAACGCGGATAAACGCAGATAGAAATCGGGGTCAGGGTAGAAATAAGTGATTGGCACTGCTGGGCCAATCATTTATTTCTACCCTGACCCCGATTTCTATCTGCGGAGGACGCCTTTTGCTTTAGGGGGTTGGATTGCCGGGGGTGCCGGGAATCAATCCGAAGTAGTACGAGATCACCAGCAGCGCGAACACCACGAGCGAGAGCACGATGCGCACGGTGAGCGCCTTCACGGCGCGCTCCGACTGGCCCTTGTCCTTGTAGATGAAGAACAGGCCCGAGAACAGGCTCACGATGACGGCGAACAACAGCACGAGGATGACGATTTTCATGTTGGAGCCATTTTACGCTGCCGACGCAGGAGCGGCGCGCCCGTGAGGATCGGTCCCTGGCGTTTCGCCCCGCGGCTCGTGCCGACCGTGGCCGCGCTGGCGATGCTGGTCCTGCTCGTCTCGCTCGGGCGCTGGCAGGTGCATCGCGCCGACGAGAAGACCGCGCGGCAGGCGATCCTCGACGAGCGCATCCGCGAGGCGCCCTTCCGGCTCGAGGGCCCCATCGCGGACCCGCAGGCCCTGGTGTTCCGGCGTGTCGTCGCCACCGGCACGTACTTGGCTGCGGCTCAGGTGTTCATCGACAACCGGCTGAACGCGAGCGGCCGCGCCGGGTTCCATGTCGTGACGCCGCTTCGAATCGAGGGCACAGGGCCGGCGGTGCTGGTCAATCGGGGCTGGATCGCGCGCGACGCAGGCTATCCGAAGGCGCCCGCGGCCCCGGCGCCCGCGGGCGTGGTGACGGTCCAGGGACTGGCCGCCGTGCCGCCGGCTCGCGTCCTCGAACTCTCCGCGAACGTCGTCGCGGGCGAGGTCTGGCAGAACCTTTCGATCGCGAAGTACCAGGAACAGAAGCGCATCGACGTCTTGCCCTTCGTGGTGCTGGCGAACCCGCCGTCGCCGGGGCTCGCCGCGGTCGAGGAGAAGCCCGATGCCGGCGTGGCCCGCCACCAGGAATACGCGCTCACGTGGTTCTCGCTCGCCGCGACGGTTGCCGTGTTGTGGCTCGTCGTGAACCTGCGCAGGGACTGACATGACGCTCTCGCCCCGCACGAAGCTTCTGATGCTCTTCGCCCTGTTCGCGTCGCCCATCGTGGCCTCGCTGCTCACCTACCAGTTCTACAAGCCGGAGCTCACGTCGAACTACGGCGAGTTGCTGGCGC
This sequence comes from Betaproteobacteria bacterium GR16-43, assembly GCA_001953215.1. Classification (GTDB taxonomy): domain Bacteria; phylum Pseudomonadota; class Gammaproteobacteria; order Burkholderiales; family Usitatibacteraceae; genus Usitatibacter. Next base: position 671,607 of record CP019169.1, on the reverse strand, counting down.
CCAGGCCGGTGACCGACCAGGCCTTCGGTCGCGCCGAGGGCGGGGCTTTTCGTTTCGAGTCGCTGAAGGGCAAGTGGGTGCTGGTCGCCTCCGACTCCGGCGCCTGCGCGGAGGCCTGCCAGGCGAAGCTGGCCGCGATGCGCCAGGTGCGGCTGGCCCTCGGGCGAAATGCGATTCGCGTGGAGCGCGTGTTCGTGGCCGACGACTTCGCGGCGCCCAGTGCGGCGCTCGCGGCCGAGTATCCCGGACAGGTGATCGCCGTCACGCCGCGGGGACTCGCGCTACCCCCCGGGGCGGGCAATGACCGGGCTTTCATCTACCTCCTCGACCCGCGCGGCGACGTGATGATGCGGTTCCCCGCGCAGGCCGATTCGAAGCGCATGCTGAAGGACCTGGGACGCCTGCTGAAGGCATCCCAAATGGGATAAAATTCAAAGGCTTGACCACACGCCCCATGCTCCAGCCCACCGCCACTCCCGCCGAAGGCATCGGCACCCAGTTCTGGCGCCTCACCAAGCCGCGCGTCGTGTCGCTCATCGTGTTCACCGCGGTGATCGGGATGCTGCTCGCGGCCCCGGCGCTGCCCCCGCTCGACCGTGTCGCCTGGGCGACCGTCGGCATCGCGCTGGTCGCCGGTGCCGCCGCCGCCTTCAATTGCCTCGTGGAGCAGAAGATCGACGCCGTGATGGCGCGCACGCGCGCGCGGCCCACGGTGATGGGCACGATCACGCAGTCGCAGATCCTCCTGGGTTCGGGCGCCATCGGCGGCCTGGGCCTCGCGATCCTCTGGCATGCGGTGAACCCGCTCACGATGTGGCTCACGCTCGCCACGTTCGTCGGCTACGCGATCATCTACACGATCTTCCTCAAGCCCGCGACGCCGCAGAACATCGTGATCGGCGGCGCCTCCGGAGCGATGCCGCCGGTACTGGGCTGGGCCGCGATCACCGGCGACGTTCCGTACCAGCCGCTGCTGCTCTTCCTCATCATCTTCGCGTGGACGCCGCCGCACTTCTGGGCGCTCGCGCTCTATCGCCGCAAGGAATACGAGCGCGCCGGCGTGCCGATGCTGCCCGTCACGCACGGGGAAGAGTTCACGCGCCTGCACCTGCTCTTCTACACGCTCATCCTCGTCGCCACGACGCTGTTGCCGTTCGCCACCGGCATGGCGGGGGTCTTCTACCTCGGATGCGCGCTGGTGCTCGACGCGGTGTTCCTCGCATACGCCATCCGCATCTGGCGGCGCTACAGCGACGCGCTCGCGAAGAAGACCTTCGCCTACTCGATCTTCTACCTCGCGATGCTCTTCGCGGCCCTGATGGTCGACCACTACCTTCCGCTGCTGGGCGCGTGAAGCGCCGAACGCTCCTCGCGATCGGCCTGGCCGCGTGGCTCATCGCCGGCTGCGACCTCACGCCGAAGACGCCGTTCCACGGCCTCGACGTCACCGGCGCCAACCTCGGGGGCGAGCTGCGCCTCACCGACCATACCGGGCAGGTGCGCACGCTCGCGAGCTTCCGCGGCAAGGTGGTGGCCGTGTTCTTCGGCTACACGCAGTGCCCGGACGTGTGCCCCACCACCCTCGCGGACATGGCGAAGGCGATGAAGCTGCTGGGGCCGGATGCGGATCGCGTGCAGGTGCTCTTCGTCACGGTCGACCCGAAGCGCGACACGAAGGAACTGCTCGCGCAGTACGTGCCCGCGTTCAACCCGGCGTTCCTGGGCCTCTGGGGCGATGCGGCCGAGACCGCGAAGGTGGAGAAGGACTTCAAGATCTACGCGCAGGAACGCGCCGGCCGCGAGCCGGGCAGCTACACGATGGACCACACCGCGCAGACGTTCGTGTTCGACCGCGAAGGCAAGCTGCGGCTCGTGTTCCCGTACGGCCTGGAGACCGCGAAGATCGCGGCCGACCTGAAGGTGCTGCTGAACAGCTAGGTGTCGCGCGTTCGCAAAAGGAAAAAGGCCCGCCGGAGCGGGCCTTTCCATTTGCGAGGTGCGAGGCTCAGCGCACGGAAGCCAGCGCGCCCTTCATCTTCTGCAGCGCCTTGGCCTCGATCTGCCGGATGCGTTCGGCGGAAACGCCGAACTCGTCGGCGAGCTCGTGCAGCGTCATCGGATCGGACTCGTTCAGCCAGCGAGCCTGGACGATGCGGCGGCTGCGTTCGTCCAGCGCCTCGAGCGCGCTCTTCAGGCCTTCGGAGCGCAGCGTTTCGGCCTGCTCGTCGGCGTAGATTTCCGCGGGGCCGGCGCCCGGTTCGCGCAGGTAGGCGATCGGCGTGATCGAATCCTCGCTGTCGTCCACCGTGGGCTCGAGCGAGATGTCGTGACCCTGGAGGCGCTGCTCCATCTCGACGACGTCGCTTTCCTTCACGTTCAGCGTCTGGGCGACCTGCGCGACCTCGGTGGGCGAAAGCGCCGCCGTGGATTTCTTCATGCTGCGCAGGTTGAAGAACAGCTTGCGCTGCGCCTTCGTGGTGGCGACCTTCACCAGCCGCCAGTTGCGCAGGATGAATTCGTGGATCTCGGCCTTGATCCAATGGATGGCGAAGGAGGCGAGGCGCACGCCGCGTTCCGGATCGAAGCGCTTCACGGCCTTCATCAGGCCGATGTTGCCTTCCTGCACGAGGTCGGCTTGCGGCAGGCCGTAGCCCATGTAGTTGCGGGCGACGGACACCACGAGGCGCAAGTGCGAAAGCACGAGGTCGTGCGCGGCCGCGACATCGCCAGTCGCCTTCAGGCGGCGGCCCAGGTCGGTCTCGCGCTCCTGCGTGAGCATCGGAACGGCATTCACGGCCTGGATGTACGACTCCAGGCTGGACACGGACAACATCGGAAGGGTCATGGTGGTGCTCATGGATCTGTGCCTCCTTCGGGGTATTTTAGCACTCGCAGTATTTGAGTGCTAAGCCCTGGAATCGTTCCATCAGGGGCGGGCCGCGAACCGGCGAAGCTCCCGGCCGACGGAGACCCAGGCCCCGACCCAGCCCAGCAGGGCGGCCCCCAGGGCGATCGTCAGGGCGCTGCCGAAGTCCAGGAAAACAACCTTGAATTCAGCCGCATACGTGCTAGTGAGGGCTCGCAGCTCGTACTGGAGCCAGGCCGAAACCAGGGCGGCGAGGCCCACGGCGGCCAGGCCCGCCAGGAGTCCCTGCAGGATCCCGTGGTAGAGGAAGGGCCGCCGGACGTCCGCGGCCGTCGCCCCGACCAGCTGGCTCACCTGGATCTCCTCGCGACGGGTGAGCACCTGCAGCCGGATCAGGTGGCCGACGATGAACACCACCGCGAGCGCCAGGAAGATCCCCACGGCGGCGAGCGCCCGGTCTCCGAAACGCACCCAGCGGCCCAGGCGCTCGGACCACTCGAAGTCGGCCACGACCTGGTCGACCTTGGGGAGCTTCTGCCAGTCGGCCTTCAACGCATCGAGCCGCGCGGCGTCGGTCGTGCGCAGCCGCACGGTGTACGCATGCGGGAGCGGGTTGCGCTCGAGGCTCGCCAGCAGCTCCGCCAGGTGCGTGGTCGATTTCAATTCCTGCAGGGCTTCGGCGCGCGCGACGAAGCGCACCGAGGCCGCGTCGGGATGCGCGCGCAGCAGCGGCGCGAGCTTCTTCGCGTCCTCGTCGCTCGCGTCGAGCGCGAGGTAGACGTTCACGTGCGGGTCCGTGTCGAGGCCCGCGGCGACCGTCGAAACGCTCTTCAGCACGACGGCCGCGAGAACCGGCAGCGCGATCGCGATGGCGATCACGAGCACGGCCGAGATCGTGGCGAGCGGCTGGGCCACGACACGCCCGAGCGCCGCGCCGGCCGCCTGCGCATGGAGCATGAACCAGTGCCTCATGCGACGAGCGCCCCCTGCGCCAGCGTGATGCGCCGGCCGCCCAGGCGCTCCAGGCTCGCCTCGTCGTGCGAGGAGATCAGCACCGTCACGCCCACCTGGTTGAAGGAGGAGAACAGCTCGACGATCGCGCGGGCGGACTCCGCGTCGAGGTTGCCGGTCGGTTCATCGGCGATGAGGATCGCGGGCCGGTTCACGATCGCGCGCGCGATGCACAAGCGCTGCTGCTCGCCGCCGGAGAGCGCGACCGGCATCGCCTTCTCGCGTCCGAGCAGCCCCACCTTGTCGAGCGAGGCGCGCACGCGCCGCTGCATCTCCGCCCGCGTGAACCCGGACACTTGCAGGGGCAGCGCGACGTTCTCGTGCGCATTCCGGTCGAAGAGCAGCTTGTGGTCCTGGAACACGAAGCCGATCCGCCGGCGCAGCACGGCGAGCGCCGTTTCGCCGAGGGCGGCGAGGTTCTGGCCATGCACCACGACGCTGCCCGCGCTCGCGCGCTCGATTCCGGCGGCGAGCTTGAGCAGCGTGGTCTTGCCCGCCCCGGAGTGCCCGGTGACGGCGACGCGCTCGCCGGTTCCGATCTCGCAGCTCACGTCGCGCAGCGCCTCGCGGCCCGGATAGCGCTGCGTGACCGCGGAGAACTGGATCACGCGAAGAGGGCTTCCACGAACTCGGCCGCGACGAAGGGCCTCAGGTCGTCGGCTTTCTCGCCCACGCCGATGAAGCGCACGGGCACGGGCCGCTCGGCGGCGATCGCCGCGAGGGACCCGCCCTTGGCGGTGCCGTCCAGCTTGGTGACGATGAGCCCCGTCAGGCCCAGCGCCTCGTCGAAGGCCTTCACCTGCTGCACCGCGTTCTGGCCCGTGTTCGCGTCGAGCACGAGCCAGACCTCGTGCGGGGCGCCCGCGTCGGCCTTGGCGATCACGCGCTTCACCTTGCGGATCTCCTCCATCAGGTGCAGTTGCGTGGGCAGCCGGCCGGCCGTGTCGGCGAGCACGACGTCGATGCCCTTGGCGCGCGCGGACTGCACCGCGTCGTAGATCACCGCCGCGGAATCGCCCTGCGCCTGCGTGACGACCGCGACGCCGTGGCGTTCGCCCCAGGCCATGAGCTGCTCGCGCGCCGCGGCGCGGAACGTGTCTCCCGCCGCGAGCAACACGCTCTTGCCCTGCGACTGGAAGAGGCGCGTGAGCTTGGCGATGCTCGTCGTCTTGCCCGCGCCGTTCACGCCCGCGAGGAGGATGACCCACGGCTTCGGCGTCGCCGCCGGCAAAGGCTTCTCGAGCGGCGTGAGCAGCGCCGTGAGCGACGCGCGCAATTCGGCTTCGAGCTGCGCGCCGTCCTGCAGGCGCTTGGACTTCACCGCGCGGCGCAGTTCGCCGATCAGGCGTTGCGTGGCCGTGGTGCCCACGTCGGCGGCGAGGAGCGTGGACTCGAGGGCTTCGTAGAGCGCCTCGTCGATCTTCGGTGCGGCGCGGAACACGTCCGCGGCCTGCTTCAGGCGCGCGCCCGTCGCCGACAAGCCGGCCTTCAGCCGCGATCTCCAGTCGGAGGCGGCGCTGTCTTCGGTGGGGGGTTTCTTCGGTTCGCGCGAAAACATTCGGAACACCAGCTTGGGAACAGCCATGACAGCGGGAGGGCAAAAATATTCTACGGTATTATCGATTTGCCATGACCGGCCGCAATCGCGTGCGCATCATCGGCGGTGCATGGCGCAGCCGCCTCGTGCGGTTTCCCGGGATCCCCGGCCTGCGCCCCACGCCCGACCGGGTGCGCGAAACCCTCTTCAACTGGCTCGGCCAACGGCTCGACGGACTGGCCTGCCTCGACCTCTTCGCGGGCAGCGGCGCCCTGGGATTCGAGGCGCTGTCGCGCGGGGCTTCCCGCGTGGTGATGGTCGAACGCGACCGCGCGACCGTCGAAGCCCTGAAGGCCGCTGCCACGGAATTGGGCGCGACCGGCGCGCTCGTGGTGGCGAGCGACTCCCTCGCCTGGCTCGCGCGCAGCGGGGATCGCTTCGACATCGCCTTCCTCGACCCGCCCTATGCGAGCGGGCTCGCCGGGCAGGCGCTGGCGAAGCTGGGGCCGCGCCTGAACCCCGGCGCCCGCGTGTACGTCGAGAGCGCCGAGCCCCTGTCCGTGGACCCGCCCTGGACGCCGTTGCGCGAAGGCAGCGCGGGCGCGGTACGCTTCGCCCTGTACCAATACGACAACCCCGAGCCCCCGAGCCAGCCATGACCATCAAGCGCGCCGTCTATCCCGGAACGTTCGACCCCATCACCAACGGCCACGAGGACTTGATCCAGCGAGCCGCGAAGCTCTTCGACGAGGTGATCGTCGGCGTCGCCCACAGCCAGGCCAAGAGGCCCTTCTTCTCGCTCGAGGAGCGCGTGAACCTGGCGCGCACGGTGCTCGAGCGCTATCCGAACGTGAAGGTGATGGGCTTCGCGGGCCTGCTCTCCGAGTTCGTGAAGGAGCAGCGCTCGGGCGTGATCCTGCGCGGCCTGCGCGCCGTGTCGGACTTCGAGTACGAATTCCAGCTGGCGGGCATGAACCGCCGCCTCGCTCCCGGCGTGGAAACCCTCTTCCTCACGCCTTCGGACACCTACCTCTTCCTCTCGGCCACGATCGTGCGCGAGATCGCGGTGCTGGGCGGCGACGTGACCTCGTTCGTGCACCCGCTCACCGTGCAGCGCATGCGCGAGAAGATCGGCAAGGGGATGGTCGAATCGGAATGAAGCCGTGGCGCTGAAGATCACCGATGCGTGCATCAACTGCGACGTGTGCGAGCCCGAGTGCCCCAACCAGGCGATCTCCGCCGGCGTCGAGATCTACGTGATCGACCCGAAGCGTTGCACCGAGTGCGTGGGCCACTTCGACAAGCCGCAGTGCGTCGAGGTCTGTCCGGTCGATTGCATCCCGCTGGATTTCGCCGAGCCGCGGGAGCAGCTGCAGGCGAAGTACGAAGGGCTGCTGGCCGCGGGCATCGCCCGGCCCGGGAAGCCCTGATTCCCTAGGCGAGCGAAGCGGCGTCGCGGTCGACGTCGAGCAGTCCCGTGATGCGCTCGCTGAAGCCGTCCCATTCGCGCCGCTGCGTCTGCACTTCCTCCAGCAGTTTCTCCAGCTCGGCGAGGCGCGCCACGAGGTCGGTCTCCGCGTCGCGGATGCGGCCCATGCCCTCGATGCGCGAATTGGTCTGCTCCTGGAAGGCCGAGAGCCGGGATTCGAGCGGGCGGATGAACGAGCTCATCCACGCGCGCACCTCGCGGTCGGCGATCTCGAAAATGCGCACGACGTTCAGCGCCACCGTGTCGAAGAACAGCGTGCCCAGCGTCTTGCGGCGGAACGTGATGAGGCTGGTGCGGCTCTTGAAGTCGAGCGTGCACTGCTCCTCGAGGCGGTTCAGCTCCACGAGGAAGCGCTCGGTGCCGAACTCCTGCGGCTCGACGGCGCTCATGCCGTACTCCTCCTCGAACTTGCGGCTCACCTCCGCCATCGCCTTCTTCACGTCGGAGATGATGCCGATCGCGCCGGTGAGGCGCTCGCGCGAGTCGCGGAAGTAGGCGTCGAGGGCCTCGGGAATCTTGCGCGAGAAGGAGCTCGCGCCGATGGCTTCGCGGGCCCGGCCGCCGCGCGCGCGCGCCGTGCCCGGGTCGAGGAGCTCGTCGAGCCGCGCGACCTGCTTCACGTGGATCACGCGCAGCGCGGCCATCGTGACGTGCGCCTGCTCCTGGCGCGCCCGCTCGCCGTTGGCCTTGCGCGCGAGGGTCTCGATCAGGCGCTGGTTCTTGTTCTGCAGCGCCGTGAACTCCTGCACCTGGTCGGAAGTGAACGTGAGGCGGCTGTCGAGCAGCGCGCGGGTCTCGGCCAGCACCGAGCGCACCTCGGCGCGCACGGCGGTCGCATGGTCCAGGCGGCGGCGATGCAGCAGTCCCTGCGAGAGGGCCTGCTCCAGCCGGTAGAGGCGGCTTCGCATGAGCGTGTCGCGGTCGCCGGCCACGCGGGCGACGAGCCCCAGGCGGGCCGAGAGCGCGAAGACGCGGGTCGGATCGACGCCGAGCGCCTCCGCGGCCGCGCGCACGTGGCGGTCGATCTCGGTGAGCACGTGGCCCTCGGAAGCCTCGCCGCGGCGCAGCGTGTCGATCTTGTTCAGCACGATGAAGCGCGTGTTCGGATCGCTGCCGATGGGTGCGATGTGATCGACCCACAGGGCGCGGTCCAGCGCCGTGACGCCCGCGTCGACGGACGCCATGAAGATGATCGCGTCGGCGTCGGGTACGCGGTTCAGCGTGAGCTCGGGCTCCGCGGCGAGCGCATCGTGGCCCGGCGTGTCGAGGATCACCAGGCCGCGCCGGAGCAGTGGGTGCGGATAGTTCACGATCGCATAGCGCCAGCGCGGGACTTCGACGCGCTGCGCGCCTTCCTCCGGGACCACGCCGAGGCTCACGGCTTCGGCCGCCGCCACGTGCACCGACTCGGACAGGACGTCGAAGGCGGCGGCGAGCGTCTCGGGCTTCGCCGGGTCGAGCAGGATCTCCTTCCACGAATCGACGTGCGCGAGGTATTCGCGCAGCGACTGGGCGCTCTCCCGCGTCTCGATCGGAAGCACCCGGATCGAGGGCGGGCGCGAGGGGTCGAAGAGGATCTCGGTCGGGCAGAGCGTCGTGCGCCCCGGGCCCGCGGGCAGCAGGCGGGCCCCGAGGTCGGCGAAGAAGAGCGCGTTGATGAGCTCGCTCTTGCCGCGCGATTTTTCCGCCACGAACACGATGGTGAGCTTCTCGGCGGCGAGGCGGCGCTCGAGGTGCGCGAGGCGTGCGGCCGCGTGGTCGTCGAGGAGCTTGCCGACCTGCGCCCAGCGGCGGAACCCGGAGAGGCTGGTGGCCGTCGCTTCGCGCCATTCCTTCAGCTGCGTGAGGCTGTTCTCGAAGGCGCGCGTGCCGACGAACCAGCTGCCGGTGACGCTCATGTCTGGCAGCCCGCGCAGTAGTACGTCGCGCGCTGGCCCTGGCGGATCGCGCGGATCGGGCGCTTGCACACGCGGCACGGCTCGCCCTCGCGCGCATACACGGAGGTCACGTCCTGGAACTTCCCCGGCTCGCCGCTCGCGGAGACGTAGTTGCGCAGCGTCGAGCCGCCGGCTTCGAGCGCGCGAGTGAGGGTCGCCCGGATCGCCTCGGCGAGGAGGTTCCAGCGCTCGAGGGAAATGCGGCCCGCGGGGCGCAGCGGATGGATCCCCGCGCGGAACAGCGCCTCGCTCGCGTAGATGTTGCCCACGCCGGTGACGACGTTCGCGTTCATGATGAAGTGCTTCACCGCGACGCGCCGGCCCCTGGCCAATGCGTGCATCGCGGCCCCGGTGAAGGCGTCATCGAAGGGCTCCACGCCGAGGTTGCGCAGCAGCACGTGGCGTTCGGCCGGTCCCGCGATCCAGAGCATCGCCCCGAAGCGGCGCGGGTCGTTCAGGCGCAGCGATTCCGTGCCTTCGAGCTTGAGCTCCACGTGGTCGTGGGCTCTCGCGGGCCGGTCCGCGGGCACGACCGTCAACTGGCCGGACATGCCGAGGTGAACCAGCAGGTGCCCCTTGGGATAGTCGAACAGCAGGTATTTGCCGCGCCGGCGAATGGCAAGCACCGGTTCGCCGCGCAGCTTGCGGCCGAGGTCGCGAGGCACGGGCCAGCGCAGGCGCGGCTCGCGGACGACGACCTCGCGGATCCTGCGGCCCACCACGTGGGGCTCGAGGCCGCGGCGGGTCGTCTCGACTTCGGGAAGTTCCGGCATTTGCGGACGATTATACGGGCGCGTTGCAACGACTTCCGTTCGCGCTGGTCGTACTATCATAGGTCACGTCGGTCGCCTCCCCAGGCCGGCCCCGGAGCAGGACACCATGGCAGCAAGATTCCCTTACCGCATCCTCCCCGCAGGCCTCCTGGCGCTCGCGATCGCGGGCCCCGTCCGCGCCGCCGAGCCGGAAGTCCCCACCGAAGCGATCTACGAGTTCCTGAAGGCGGAACTCGCGACGCAGCGCGGCGACCTCGACCAGGCGCTCGCCCTCTACGCGCGCATCGCCCGCGAGACGCGCGACCCTGCCGTGGCCCGGCGCGCCGTCGAAGCCGCGGTCCGCGCCCGCGCCTACGGCCCCGCGCTCGACGCGGCGGCGCTGCTGCTCGAAATCGATCCCGACTCGAGCCTCGCGCGCGAGATCATCGCCTCGCTCCTCGCCAACGAAGGCGACCTCCTCAAGGCCCAGGGCACCCTGGAGGCGTTGCTGCGCAAGAGCCCGGACCGTGCGGCCCTGCTGATGCAGCTCTCGCACCTCTTCTCGAAGTTCACCGACAAGGCCGCGGTCCTCGAGGCGACGACCTCGCTCACCGCGCCGTACCTGTCGGTCCCCGAAGCGCACTACGCCCGCGGCGTGGCCGCGCTCCTCGCGGGGCGCTTCGAGCCCGCCGGCGCGGAAGCGAAGCGCTCGCTCGAGATGCGCCCCGGCTGGGAGGCCGCGGCCATCCTGCAGGCGCAGGTCCTGCGCAAGACCGCGCCGCAGGAAGTGCTCGCCTACTACCAGGGTTTCGTCGCGAGCCACCCCGATTCCAAGGACGTGCGCTCGCAACTCGGCCGCGAGCTCGCCTCGGAACGCAAGCTCGCCGAGGCGAGGGAGCAGTTCCGCGCGCTGGAGAAGCTCTCCCCCGGCGACCCGCAGCCGTCCTATGCCGTGGGCCTGCTCTCGCTGCAGATGGAGGACTACGCCGACGCCACGGCCGCGTTCAAGCGCGCGCTGGACCAGCAGTACCGGGACCCGAGCGCCGTGTACCTCGCGCTCGGCCAGGCCGCCGAAGGCCGCAAGGACCTCGACGAAGCCATCGCCTGGTACGGCAAGGTCGAAGCCAACGACTGGATGCGGGCCCAGCTCAAGGTCGCGATGCTCGTCACGCGCCAGCAGGGCCTCGCCGCGGGCCGCATGTACCTGCAGAAGATCGAACCGCGCACCGAAGAGGACAAGATCCAGATCATCCAGGTCGATGCGCAGTTGCTGCGCGACGCCAAGTCGTGGAAGGAAACCTACGACATGCTCACCGCGGCCGTGAAGGAGTACCCGGACTCCTACGAGCTGCTCTACGACCGCGCGATGGCCGCGGAGCGCATCGACAAGCTCGATGTCGCCGAAGTGGACCTGCGCCGCGTGATCAAGATGAAGCCCGACTACGCGCATGCGTACAACGCGCTGGGCTACACGCTCGCGGAGAAAACCAATCGCCTGGCCGAAGCGCGCACGCTGATCGAGCAGGCGGTGAAGCTGGCGCCCGACGACCCGTTCATCCTCGACAGCCTGGGCTGGGTCCACTATCGCCAGGGCAACATCGAGGAGGCGCTGAAGCTGCTGCAGAGCGCCTACACGCAGCGAGCCGATCCCGAGATCGCCGCCCACCTCGGCGAAGTGCTGTGGAAAGCCGGGCAGCGCGACGAAGCGCGCAAGGTGTGGCGCACCGCGCTCGCCGAGAACCCCGAGCACGAGACGCTGCTCGCCGTCATCCAGAAGTTCAAGCCCTGATCGTGCGTGCCTTCGTCGCCGGCGGGCTGCTCATGCTCGCCGGATGCGCGGCGCTGGAGCCCGCGCCGATGTCCACGCCTTCGCTCACGGGCGTCCCGCGCGAGTTCGAGATGGCGGGGCGCCTCTCGGTGCGCGTCGCCGATCGCAGCGACATCGCGAAGCTGCGCTGGACGCATCGCACGGCCTCCGACGCGTGGGTCGTGTCCTCTCCGGTCGGCACCGAGGTCGCGCGCATCGATTCGGACGCGGGCGGCGCGCTGTTGCGGCGCGCGAGCGGCGGCGACGAACGCGCGCCCGACTTCGCCACGCTCACGCAGCGCCTGCTCGGCGCCGCGCTCGAGCCCGCGATGCTCTCGGGCTGGCTGCATGGCGCCGGGTCCACGGGCCCTGCCGCGGCCGGATGGACCGTGACCATCGACGAGACGCAACGCGCCGGTGCCGTCGAGCTCGCCCGGCGCATCACGGCCACGCGCGGCGATACGGTGGTGAAGCTCGTCGTCGACTCGTATCGCGCGCTGGAGGACTGAGGTTGCAGCTGCCCGGTCCCGACTATCCCGCGCCCGCGAAGCTGAACCTGTTCCTGCACGTGGTCGGCCGGCGTTCCGACGGCTATCACCTGCTGCAAAGCGCCTTCACGCTCGTCGATCGCATGGACAAGCTGCGCTTTCGCGTGCGCGAGGACGGCGCGATCCGGCGCGTGAACGACGTCGAAGGCGTCCCCGAGGCGAGCGACCTCGTGGTCCGCGCCGCGCAATTGTTGAAGGCCGAGGCCGGCACCCGGCTCGGCGCCGACGTCGAGCTCGAAAAGCACATCCCGATGGGCGGCGGGTTGGGCGGCGGAAGCTCGGACGCGGCGACCACGCTGGTCGTCCTGGACCGGTTGTGGCGAACGCAGGTGCCGCCCGAGGCGCTGCGGGCGATGGGCGCCCGGCTCGGGGCCGATGTGCCGTTCTTCCTCTTCGGCGAAACGGCGTGGGTGGAGGGGGTCGGGGAGCGACTGGCGCCCCTGGCGGTACCCCCCCTCTGGTACGTGGTCCTGGTACCCCCGGACCCGGTCCCGACCCCCCTCGTTTTCGGGGCGCCTGAATTGACCCGAAACACGGAACCCCTTAAAATGGAAGACTTTTCGGCGCGTCCTTGGGATCTCAAACCTTTGGATGGGAAATTCGGCAACGACCTGCAGAATGTCGTGGTGGCCCGGTTCCCGTCGGTCAAGGCGCATCTCGAATGGCTTGGGCAGCATTCGGAGTCGGCAAAGGTGGCGGCACGGCTCACCGGTTCCGGGGGGTGTGTCTTCGCCGGGTTCGGGAGCTGCGAGGAGGCCCACCGCGTGTTGCGCGAGGTGCCCGCGAAGATGCAGGGATTCGTGACGCAGGGCATCGCGAAGCATCCTTTGAGGCTGTAAATGCATTGGGAAGCCGAAGTGCAGTTTGCTGGGCTGTAGCCGTACCGCAGGACTGCAGGGGAGTCGCCAAGTTGGTTAAGGCACCGGATTTTGATTCCGGCATTCGAGGGTTCGAATCCTTCCTCCCCTGCCAAATTTCTTCGATCGTGCCGGTGATTTGGGAAGAGCGATGGCCTTCGACAACCTGATGGTGTTCACCGGCAACGCCAACCCGAAGCTCGCGCAGAAGGTCGCGCAGCGGCTGAACGTGCAGCTCGGGAAAGCCAGCGTCTCGAAGTTCAGCGACGGCGAGGTGATGGTCGAGCTCCTGGAGAACGTCCGCGGCAAGGACTGCTTCATCCTCCAGTCGACCTGCGCGCCGACCAACGACACGCTCATGGAGCTCATGATCATGTCGGATGCGCTGCGCCGCTCGAGTGCCGCCCGCATCACGGCCGCGATGCCGTACTTCGGCTACGCGCGCCAGGACCGCCGCCCGAGAAGCGCGCGGGTCGCGATCTCGGCCAAGGTCGTGGCGAACATGCTGGTGAGCGCGGGCGTGAACCGCGTGTTGACGATGGACCTGCACGCGGACCAGATCCAGGGGTTCTTCGACATCCCGGTGGACAACATCTACGCGACGCCGATCCTGCTGGGCGACGTGTGGAAGCACAGCTACAAGAACCTGGTGGTGGTTTCGCCGGACGTCGGCGGGGTGGTGCGGGCCCGGGCCATCGCGAAGCGGCTGGAGTCCGACCTCGCGATCATCGACAAGCGCCGCCCGCGGCCGAACGTGGCCACGGTGATGAACATCATCGGCGACGTGAACGGCCGCACGTGCGTGATCATGGACGACATGGTCGACACCGCCAACACGCTCTGCGAAGCGGCGCGTGCGTTGAAGGAACAGGGCGCCATCCGCGTGGTGGCGTATTGCACGCACCCGGTGTTGTCCGGGCAGGCCATCAGCCGCATCGAGGCCTCGGTGATCGACGAGCTGGTCGTGTGCGACACGATCCCGCTCAAGCCCGAGGCCGAGGCGTGCAAGAAGATCCGCCAGATCAGCGTGGCCGAGCTGCTGGCCGAGACGATGCGAAGGATTTGTGAGGAGAGCTCAGTGAGTTCTCTGTTTGTCGAGTAGTAGGGCAGTGAGGGGACTTCCCTCGAAAGTACGGTGAGCTTGGTCGCGAGCCACCGATGAAAATGAAACTGGAGATGTCAAAGTGAAAATCACCGTCAAAGCCGAACCGCGGAGCGTTCAGGGCACGGGTGCGAGCCGCCGCCTGCGCCGCGAGTCGAAGGTGCCGGGCGTGCTGTACGGCGCCGGCAAGGACGCGCAAGCGATCCAGCTCGACCACAAGGACCTGTGGTTCAAGCTCAAGATGGAGGCGTTCCACGCTTCCGTCCTCGACATGGAAGTGGGCAGCGAGAAGACGCAGGCGCTGCTGCGCGACTACCAGATGCACCCGTTCCGCCCGCTCATCCTGCACGCCGATTTCCAGCGCGTGGATGCGAACAAGAAGATCCACATGAAGGTCCCGCTGCACTTCATCAACGCGGAAATCTCGCCCGGCGTGAAAGTGGCCGGCGGCATCGTCCAGCACGTGATGAACGAGCTCGAGATCTCGTGCCTGCCGAAGGACCTCCCCGAGTTCATCGTCGTGGACCTGAAGGACATCCAGGCCGGCCACTCGCTGCACCTTTCGACGATCACCCTGCCCGCGGGCGTGGAAGCCGTCGGCGTGAAGGGCGAGGACCCGACGGTCGCGACGGTCGTCATCCCGCGCGTCATGACGGCGGACGAAGAGGCGGCGGAACTGGCCGCAACGGCGGCCGTGTCGGCGGCGGACGTGCCGACCACCGCGCAGAAGACGGCGGAAGAGCTGGCCGCGGAGAAGGAGAAGGAAGCCAAGGCCGGCGGCGGTGCCAAGGACAAGGACAAGAAGTAATCGCCCAGCGCCCGCAACGCCATGCGCCCGCCGGAAACCCGGCGGGCGTTTTGTTTTGAAGCCAACCACGCGAACACGAATCGATGTCGGACATCCGCCTGATCGTCGGGCTCGGTAACCCGGGCCGCGAGTACGAGCGCACGCGCCACAACGCGGGCTTCTGGTGGGTCGACGCCATCGCCGAACGCCAGCGCGCCGAGTGGAAGAAGGAATCGAAGTTCTCCGGCTGGACGGCGCGCGTGACCGAGGGCGGGCGGGAATACTGGATGCTCAAGCCCGCGACGTTCATGAACGAGAGCGGCCGCAGCGTTGCCGCCCTGATGCGTTTCTACCGCATCGAGCCCGCGGAGATGCTGGTGGTCCATGACGAGCTGGACCTGCCGCCCGGCACTCTGAAGTTGAAGCTGGGTGGCGGCACGGGAGGCCACAACGGCCTCTCGGACATCGCCGAAGTGCTGGGAACGAAGGACTTCTGGCGCCTGCGCATCGGCATCGGCCACCCGGGCGACAAGAATCGCGTTCCGGATTACGTGCTGGAGAAGGCGCGGCGCGAGGAGCAGGAGGCGATCGATCCGCCGTTCGATCGAAGCCTCGACCTCCTCACGAAGATTGCGTCGGGCCGCCTGCAGGACGCGATGTCGTGGCTGCATACGTCGCCCGAGGACGAGGCGAAACGCAAGGCCGCCCTCGAGGCGCGCGCCGCGCTGAAGGAACAGGCGCTGAAGGAATCGAAGGAAAAGGAACCGAAAGCATGAGCCTCCAATGCGGCATCGTCGGCTTGCCCAACGTCGGCAAGTCCACCCTCTTCAACGCGCTCACCAAGGCCGGGATCGCCGCGGAGAACTACCCGTTCTGCACGATCGAGCCCAACGTCGGCATCGTCGAGGTGCCCGATCCGCGCCTGGACAAGCTGGCCGCGATCGCGAAGCCGCAGAAGACGCTGCCGGCCGTCGTCGAGTTCGTCGACATCGCGGGCCTGGTGGCCGGCGCCTCGAAGGGCGAGGGCCTCGGCAACCAGTTCCTCGCCAACATCCGCGAGACGAATGCGATCGCCAACGTCGTGCGCTGCTTCAACGACGACAACGTGATCCACGTCGCGAACAAGGTCGATCCCATCTCCGACATCGAGGTGATCCACACCGAGCTGGCACTCGCCGACATGTCGACCGTGGAGAAGGCCATCCACCGCCACGGCAAGACGGTGCGCTCCGGCGACAAGGAAGCGGCGAAGATGGTCGCCATCCTGGAGAAGGTGCAGAAGGCGCTCGACGGGTTCCACCCGGTGCGCACGATGGACTTCACGCCCGACGAGTTCGCGCTGCTGCAGCCGCTGCAGCTGCTCACCGCGAAGCCCGCGCTCTACATCGCCAACGTGGACGAGAAGGGCTTCACCAACAACCCGCTCCTCGACCGCGTGACCGCCTACGCGAAGAAGGAGGGCGCGCCGGTCGTCGCGATCTGCGCGAAGATCGAGGCCGAGATCTCCGACCTCTCGGGCGAGGACAAGCAGGTCTTCCTGGCCGACCTCGGCCTCGAGGAGCCGGGCCTGAACCGCCTCATCCGCGCGACCTACGACCTCCTCGGGCTGCAGACCTACTTCACGGCGGGCGAGAAGGAAGTGCGCGCCTGGACCATCCACAAGGGGGATTCCGCGCCCCGGGCCGCCGCCGCGATCCACACGGATTTCGAGAAGGGCTTCATCCGCGCCGAAGTGATCGCCTACGAGGATTTCGTCGCGCTGAACGGCGAGGCGAAGGCGAAGGAGGCGGGCAAGATGCGCCTCGAGGGCAAGGATTACATCGTCAAGGACGGCGATGTCATGCACTTCCGCTTCAACGTCTGATCACGCGGCCCAAGATTCCGTAACAGCACCGCGCGCGTCCGTCGATAAACTGGCCGGCATGAAACGCTTCCTCGCCGCTGCCTTGCTGTCCGTCATCGCCGTGGCCCCGGCATGGGCGCAGGCGCCCGCCGCGAAGGCCACGCGGGTCCTCTTCATCGGCAACAGCCTCACGTACGAGACCGACATCCCGGGCCGCGTCGCCAAGGTGGCGAAGGCGACCGGGCGCAACGTCGTCGTGGAGTCGATCGCCTATCCCGCGTTCAGCCTCGAGGACCACTGGCGCGACGGGCGGGCGATGGAGGCCATCAAGAAGGGCTGGGACTACGTCGTGCTCCAGCAGGGCACCTCGGGCCAGGAGGATGCGCGCCGCGAGCTGATCGAGATGGTGAAGCGCTTCGACAAGCCGATCCGGGCCACGGGTGCCAAGACCGCGGTCTACATGGTCTGGCCGCTCTCCGACCGTCCCAAGGAATGGCCGGACGTGATGCTGTCCTACCGCATGGCGGCCAAGGGCGCCGACGCGATCCTCATCCCGGCCGGCGAGGCGTGGTTCCGCGCGCTCTCGAAGGACCCGAGGCTGAAGCTCTACTCGGACCCGATCCATCCCTCGTCCTTCGGCAGCGACCTCGCCACGCTCACGATCTACCTCACGCTCTTTCCCGCGGGGCCGCAGGAGTTCAACGAGGCCTTCGTGAAGGACGTGGCCCGGGTGCTGGAGATCCCGGATTCGCGCCGCGACGCCTTCTTCGACGCGGCCACGCTCGCCATCGACTCACCCCTCACGATCAAGTAAAATCACCGGTTCGGCGAGTTAGCTCAGCGGTTAGAGCAGCGGAATCATAATCCGTTGGTCCGGGGTTCAAATCCCTGACTCGCCACCAGATTCCAGAGCAGCGCCGGCCTCGGGCCGGCGGTCCCTCATGCGGCATTGGCCCGCTCTCCTCGTTGCTGCAGCCCTGCCCCTCGCCCTCGCGGCGCACGGGGCCGAGCGGCTCTACGCCGCCTCCGTGAGCGGCTACAGCGCTTCGTCGTCCAACGAGGTCGGCGCCGGCATCCTCTACACGATCGATCCCGTCACGGCCGCGGCGACGCGCGTGGCGTCCATCCGGGTCGGGGGCAAGGATTCCGTCGGCATCACGGGCCTCGCGTTCCATCCGGCCACGGGCGTCCTCTACGGCATCACCGCCGGGCTCTCGCCGCACATCCCGCACTCGCTCGTCACGATCGATCCGGCCAACGGTGACGCGACCGTGATCGGCCCGCTCGGGCTGGCGGGCTCGGATATCTCGTTCGACAGCGACAACAAGCTCTACATGTGGATCCCGTCGCTTCGGCAGGTGGGCATCGTGAACACCAAGACCGGCGTGGTGACGCCGCTCGGCAAGCCCGGCGAGGCGACGCAGACCGGCGGCCTCGCCATCGGTTTGAAGAACGAGATCCTCGTCGCCGCCGCAGGCGCGTCCGGGACGCTCGACGTGGTCGACCCGGACACCGGCGTGATGAAACCCGGCGTGGCGATCGTGAACGCGCCGTACGCGAACGGCATCAACTCCCTCACGTTCTCGAACCGCGGTGTGCTCTACGCCGTGAACTCGAACATGGGTGCGCCGGCGACGACGCGGCTCATCTCCATCGACACGACCACCGGGGCCGTCACCAACATCGGCGCCCTGCCGCCCGACACCGACGGACTCACCTTCCGGACCATCAGCGCGATGGGACTGCCGGCGGAGACGAACTGGACGCCGTTCCTCGTGGCGCTCGGTGTCGTGATCAGCCTCGTGGTGATCGTGTTCACCGTCGTTCGTCCCCGCAAGGCTTGAGGCCGCGAGGCTTGCGCGCTACTGCCGCCAATCGGAAGGCAGGCGCACCAGTTTGAAGTCGAGCGCCCCTCCAACGACGATGGCGATCTGGTGGGCGTCGCCGGCTGCCCGGTAGGAGGGAATTTCCCGGCCCTCGATCATGCCCTCCCGGTCCGTGAGACGGTACGCGGCCTTGTAGCTTTTGTAGTCGAGGGTTCCGAAGTAACCACTGTAGAAGTTGTAGAACACGAGCTTGCCGCCGTCGTGCGCGATCAAGAGCCCATCGGACAAGGGCCATCCTCGCGAGGCGTTGCAGGTGTCGCAGGTGACCGTGAACCAGCGGCTGGACGCCGGGTAAGGGTCAGGGACGTCGGCGGGTCCGAACAGGCCGATGGTGGCCCCCGGCCGGCGAACGAAGGGCTTGATCGTCACGGTATCGACGCGATCGGCCTGGGGCAGGCGCGAGGTCATCAGCCACCGCCCCTCGAGGCGATTCTCCAGCCGGCCCGCATCGCCGTTGTACATCGCATAGCGTTCGATCGGGATGACCTGCCCTTCGAGCACCAGGCTGCCCGTCGACCCGTTGAGGAAACGAACCTCGGCATCGCCCTGGTTCAAGTCGCGCGTGCGCTCCGCGACGTAGGGACAGTCAAGGCACGAACCGCCTTCCTGCACGTACACGCGTGACTGCAGGCGCGCGCGGATGCCGGTGGATTCCCAGTCGGCATCGATCGAGGTCTGCAGCGAGCCCTGCAGGTAGCGCGTGCGCTCGCGGCCCTGCGCGTCGAAATCCTGGATCGAGACGAACGTGAATCCGGTGGGCCCGACGTCCACGTTTACATAGATGCCGGGCTTGCCGACCGGGTACCACGAACCCTGCACCGGTCGGTAAGGCGTGATGGGCATGCGCGCGGCGCCAACCGCAAGCGTCCAGTCGGATGGCAGCGACACGAGCGTGAAGTCGCGGATCACGGCGTGGAGCGGGTCCAGGGCGTTGTCCACGACGGCCGAGGGAATGCCGCGGCCCTGGATCACCCCTTCGAGGTCGGTGAGGCGATACGCGGCGCGGAATGTGTGGATGCCGAAGCCGCCCCCTCCGTTGTAGACCACCATCTTCCCGTCGTCGTGGGCCACCAGCAGCGCGAATCCCCCGGCGAACGGCGGCGCGTCGAGAGGGGAGCAGGTGTCGCAGCTGATCACGAAAGAGCGGCCGGGCGGGGGCGCGGGATCCGACACGTCGGCCGGCGCCAGGAAAAAGCTGTTGGACGGAAGCGGGTAAGGCGTGATCGTCACGGTGTCCACGCGATCGCCCAGCCGGGTGCGCGAAGCCATCGCCCAGCGTCCCGCGAGGCGGTTCTGCAGCAGGCCGGAGGCGTCCGCGAACATGCCGTAGCGTGCGATCGGGATGGCCTGCCCTTCGAGCACGAGGGTGCCGGCCGATCCGTCGAGGAAACGAACTTCGGCGTCCCCCTGGTTCAGGTCCCGCGTCGTCTCGGGAACGTAAGGGCAGCCGATGCAGGAGCCGCCCTCCTGCACGTAGACGCGCGATCGCATGCGCGCGCGCAGGCCCGTGCTTTCCGAGTCCGCATCACTCGAGCGCTCCAGCGGGCCCTGCAGATAGCGGACGCGCTCCACGCCGTTGGCGAAATCGTGGATCGAGACGAACGTGAACCCGGTCGGACCGACGTCGACATTCACGTAGATGCCGGGCTTGCCGATGGGATACCAGGCGCCCTGGACGGGTTCGTACGGCGCGATGGGGGTGTCGAGGGCGGCGGCGGTCGAGCAGGCAAACGCCACGGCCAGCAGCGCCAGGATGCGCTGCGCCTTTGGATGCAGATTCATTCTTCAAACTCCGTATCGGGGGATACGGGCGCGGATCTCTGTGACATCGCTTTCAACGCGGGGTTCATGGCGACGGGGACCTTGCGGAGCATATCGGATGAGGCCCGCTGTGCCGATCCGCAAGTGAAAACGCCGCCAGTCTTTCGAGTGGCGGCGTTCGCGTCGACCGTGGATCGTCAGGCCCGCGGCTTGAGGTTCCCGCGCTCGTCCGTCACAACGACTTCGACACGCCGGTTCATGGCGCGGCCTTCGACGGAATTGTTGCTGGCGACCGGAAACTCTTCGCCATAGCCTCGCGTGGCCATGCGCGTCGGGCTCACGCCGCGTTGCGCCAATGCGGCACGCACGGCTTCGGCACGACGCATCGACAACTCCCGGTTCACGGAGTCGGCTCCGACCGAGTCCGTGTAGCCCTCGATCAGCAGGCTCTTCTGCGGGAACTGGTTCAGGAAGGCCGCCAGCTTGTCCATGCGCGCCGCGGCGTTGGGCAGCAGCTCCGAGCGACCCGTGGCAAAGAGGACGTCGCCCAGGGTGACGAGCAGACCCCGTTCCGTTTCCCGGCCCTGCAATTCGATCACCAGGACGCGAAGCTTCTCGCGGGCATCCGCCGCTTCCGCCGAGGCAGCGGCGGCACGTGCGCGTTCGATGTCGGCGTTCTGGTTCGCGGACTGGGCCTGCAGCGATGCGTCGCGGGCTTGCTGGGCCGCGATCTGCGCTTGCTGGTTCGCGGCGTTGGCCTGCTGGTTTGCCGCCGCGGCCTGGTTGCGCGCCTCGGACGCATCCTTCCTCGCGGCGTAGGCTTCCTGGGTGCGGGCCGCGAGGCGCAGGCGGTCCACTTCGGCTTGCACTCGCGTGAGCTCATCGGTATCGCGGCGCGCGCGCGCCAGGTCGATCGCGGTCTGCGCGCGAGCCTGGGCGAGGTACGCATGGTGGTTCACTTCGACGACGGGCTCGCGCTCGCGGTTGAGGTTGTCGGCGCGGCTCAAGGCTTCCTGCGCGGTGCGCAGTTCGAGCGGTGCGCGGGAAACGACATCCGGATTGCCGGCTGCGGTGCGCACTTCGGCGCGGGCGGCTTCGAGGGTGTCGTTGGTGCCCGTGGTCGCGCACGCGGCCAGCCAGAGGGCGGACATCGCGATGACGAGGGCTGTGGGGCGGGTGGTGCTCAGGGAATGGATCTTCAAGGCGTTCTCCTCATCAACCTGCGGGGCGGCGCGCGAGTTCTTCGCGCAGGCTTCGCAGGGCTTCGTTCACTTCGGCAATGGCGCGATCGTTCTTGCGGGCACCGGCTCGGGCTTCGGCCAGGCGGGCATCGGCTTCGGCCTCGTCGGCCATGCGGCGGGCCACGTCGTAGTCGCGATTGGCCATCGCGCGTTCCGCGTCGGCAATCTTCGCCTTCGCCCGATCGAGCTCGGAGGGCGCCCACTGCACGACTTCGGGTGTCCCCGCCGCGCGTTCGACGGCCCTGCGGCCGACGGCCATCTGTTCGTTGGGGGGCGGGGCGCTTGCGCAACCCGCGAGGAACGCCGCGGCAACCGCGGCGGAAGAAGCAAGAACGGACATTCGCATAGTGACCTCCAGGTCGTTGCGTCCGACTTTACGGAGCCCCGCGGACCCCGGCTGTCGGAGGACACACGCTTTGGCGTAGGACGTTGGCTCCCCCGAGAGTCGTGGATGTGAGAAAATTGCAATCCGTTCCAACCCTGCCCGGACTACCCTCCGCCCCCAGGACCGCATGGCCCAGCCCCCCAAGAAGGTCTTCATCCGCACGTTCGGATGCCAGATGAACGAGTACGACTCGGACAAGATGGCCGACGTGCTCCACGCCTCCGAAGGCTTCGAGAAGACCGATCGCGCCGAGGACGCCGACCTCATCCTCTTCAACACGTGTTCCGTGCGCGAAAAGGCGCAGGAGAAGGTCTTCGCCGACCTGGGCCGCGTGCGCGCCCTCAAGAAGGACAAGCCCGGCCTGCTGATCGGCGTGGGCGGCTGCGTGGCGAGCCAGGAGGGCGGGGAGATCGTGAAGCGTGCGCCGTACGTGGACCTCGTCTTCGGCCCGCAGACGCTGCACCGCCTGCCCGCGATGATCGCCGAGCGCCGTGCGAGCGGCGAGGCCCAGGTGGACATCTCCTTCCCCGAGATCGAGAAGTTCGACCACCTGCCGCCGGCGCGCGTCGAAGGCACCTCGGCCTTCGTCTCGATCATGGAAGGCTGCAGCAAGTACTGCACGTTCTGCGTCGTGCCCTACACGCGCGGCGAGGAAGTCTCGCGCCCGTTCGAATCCGTGCTCGCCGAAGTGCGCGAGCTCGCGGGCAAGGGCGTGAAGGAAGTGACGCTCCTCGGCCAGAACGTGAACGCCTACGTGGGCGAGATGGCCGACGGCGAGCGCGCCGACTTCGCGCTCCTGCTGGCACACGTCTCGCGCATCGAAGCGATCGAACGCATCCGCTACACGACTTCGCACCCGCTGGAATTCACGCAGCGACTGATCGACGCGTACGCGAAGCTGCCCAAGCTCGTCTCGCAACTGCACCTGCCCGTCCAGTCCGGATCGGACCGGGTGCTCGCCGCGATGAAGCGCAACTACACGGCGATGGAATACAAGTCGATCGTCCGGCGCCTGCGGGTGGCCCGCCCGGACATCTCGCTCTCGACCGACTTCATCGTCGGCTTTCCCGGCGAGACCGACGCCGATTTCGAACAGACCCTGCAGCTCGTCGAGGACGTGCGTTTCGACGGATCGTTTTCCTTCATCTACAGCCCGCGCCCCGGGACGCCGGCCGCGAATCTCGCGGACGCAACGCCGGCGGACGTGAAACTCGCGCGGCTGACCCGCCTCCAGAAGCGCCTGCAGGAGCTCTCGGAGGAATACTCCGAGGCGATGGTCGGTTCACGCCAGCGAGTGCTGGTGGAAGGCCCGTCCCGGAAGGATGCCGCCGAGCTCGCGGGCCGGACCGAAAACAACCGCGTCGTGAACTTTGCCGGGCCTGCCCGGCTGGCCGGACAGTACGTCGAACTCGAGATCACCCGGGCCTATCCGCACAGCTTGCGCGGCCGCGTGGTTACGGCCGGCGACCCTGTGTCCACAGCGTGACATTCCGTGACAAAGCCTTGCGGGGCGCATGTTAGCTTTCCGCGCTTCGGTAACAAATGCCGATCACTTTTTCCCACCAGGAGAAACCATGAATTCCCTCCCGCGCACACGCCCGACCCTTCGTGAGGCCGTCGCCCTGGCCCTCGGCGCGAGCCTCGTCGCCGGCAGCTTCGCCACCCTGGCCCAGACGCCGTCGCCCGCCCCGGCCCCGAGCAATCCCGCGCCCAGCGCGCAGACCGTGACCCCCGGCCCGGCCGCGACGACGCCGGGCTCCCCGGCCGCGACGACCGCTCCGACGCCCGGCACCCCGCGTCCCTTCAAGGACATCGTGAAGGACGCCAAGGAGACCAAGGGTTTCTTCACCCTCTGGCAGAAGGACGACAAGGTCTGGATCGAGGTGAAGCCCGACCAGCTCGACAAGCCGTTCCTGCTGGCGCTCGTGAACATGGGCGGCCTGGGCGAGCAGCGCATCTACGGCGGCCTGATGGACGACAGCGGCATCGTCTACTTCAAGAAGGTGGGCACGCAGATGCAGCTCATCCTCGCCAACGAACGCTTCCGCGCGCCGAAGGGCTCGCCGACGGAACGCGCGATCAAGACCAGCTTCTCAGAAAGCCTCCTCGCCTCGGGCGCCGTCGCGAGCGCGCCGCACCCCGACACGAAGTCCGTCCTGGTCGAAGCCAACGCCCTGCTGCTGGTCGACATGGCCGGCGCTGCCACGACGCTCGAGAACGCCTTCCGCATCCCCTACGCCCTCGACGGCCGCAACTCGAGCCTCGTGAAGGCGAGCACGAGCGACGAGAACACCGGCTTCGACGTCTCGCTGCACTTCGCGGTGCCGAAGCTCGCCGCGCGCCCGCTCGTGCCGAACCCGGCCGTGCCCGTCGTGCCGCCGCCCCAGAACGTGCCCGATGCGCGCAGCCTCTTCCTCGGCTATCGCGTGAACTTCGCCAGGCTGCCCGAGAAGCCGATGGCCCCGCGCCTGGCCGATGAGCGCGTCGGCTACTTCACGACTTCGTTCACCGACTTCACCGACGACCTGCGCCCCAATCCCAACGTGCACTACGTGCGCCGCTGGAGGCTCGAGAAGAAGGACCCGAACGCCGCGATGAGCGAGGCGGTGAAGCCGATCGTCTACTGGCTCGACAAGAACATCCCGGTGAAGCATCGCCAGGCCGTGATCGACGGCGTGCTCGAGTGGAACAAGGCCTTCGAGAAGATCGGCTTCAAGGACGCGATCCAGGCCAAGGTCCAGCCGGACGACGCCGATTTCGAGACGTCCGACACGCGCTTCGCGACCGTGCGCTGGTACCTCGCCGCGGGCGGTGCCCCGGCCATCGGCCCGTCGCTGGCCGACCCGCGCACCGGCGAGATCATCGACGCCGACATCCTGATGACGGACATCTTCACGCGTTCCAGCCGCCGCTTCGTGAGCGAGGACGCGCCGAAGGCCCATGCGCACGAGGGCATGCCCGGCTTCCTCGGCAGCTCGCAGCAGTTCTGCAGCTTCGCGGAGCAGGCGCACCTCGAAGCCGATTTCGCGATGGACATCCTCGAAGCGCGCGGCGACCTGGCGCCCGACAGCCCCGAAGCGGACAAATTCGTCTACGAGTACGTGAAGGAAGTGATCACGCACGAAGTCGGCCACACGCTGGGCCTGCGCCACAACTTCCGTTCCTCGACGATCTACACGGCCGCGCAGCTCGCGGATCCGGTGTTCACCGCGAAGAACGGCCTCATCGGCTCGGTGATGGACTACCCGCCCTTCAACATCCCGATGAAGGGCGAGAAGGCCACCAACTACGTGCAGCCCAGCCTCGGACCGTACGACTACTGGGCGATCGAGTACGCGTACAAGCCGATCGATCCCGCGAACGAGAAGGCGGAGCTGGAGAGCATCGCCGCCCGCGGCGCCAAGGATCCGCTGCTCGCCTACGGCACCGACGAGGATTCCTTCATCGGCGGCTCTCCGCAGGGCATGGACCCCACGGTCAACGTCTGGGACCTCTCGGACAACCCGCTCGCCTACTACCGCAAGCGCCTCGAGCTGTCGCGCGAGCTGTGGGAACGCATCCAGGCGAAGCAGCTGCAGCCGGGCGAGTCGTACGACACGCTGCGCCGCAGCTTCCTCGCGGGCTTCGACCAGATGGCGCGCGGCCTGCTGCCGGTCACCAAGTACGTCGGCGGCATCGTGCAGGTGCGCGACCGCGCCGGCTCCGGCCGCCTGCCGTTCACGCCGGTTCCGGCCACGCAGCAGCGCGAAGCGCTGAAGCTCCTGAACGACGGCCTGTTCTCGGTCGACAGCTTCACGTTCAAGCCCGAGTTCCTCGCGAGCCTGCCGCACAGCCGCCTGGACTACTTCGACCAGTTGCAGCGCGGCGAAGTGACCCGGCAGCCGATGGTGAGCGTGCCCAACACGCTGCTCACGCTCCAGCGCACGGTGCTCGACCAGGTGATGAGCGACGTGGTCGCCACGCGCATCGTCGAATCGCAGTCGATCGCGAAGAAGGGCGAGGCGACGTTCAAGCTCTCCGAGCTCTACGACAACCTGCAGGGCTCGGTGTGGAGTGAATTGAAGAGCGGCCGCGAAGTCTCGCCGATGCGCAGGAACCTCCAGCGCGAGCACCTGCGCCGCGTCGCCACCGCCGTCACGCGCCCGTCCGCGGGCCAGCCGGCCGACGCGAGGGCGTTGCAGCGCATGAACGCGCTGCAGCTCGCCGCCGACCTACGGGTCGCGCAGGCGAAGCCGGGCTTGTCGAAGGAGACCAAGGCGCACTACGCCGAGAGCCTGAACGCGATCGACGAAGCCCTGAAGGCGCAGATGCAGCGCGCGGGCGTGTAACACGTCGTCGCCGCAACCCGGCCCGCCGCGCGCAAGCCCGGCGGGCTTTTTCTTTCGCGCGGCGTGGGACAATACGGACCTTGAGCCCCCGACGCAGCCCGCCTTCCGAGGAAGTCACGTTCGAACCGGTCGACAACGCCCGGCTCGCGGCCCTTTGCGGCCCGATCGACGCGAACCTGCGGCAGATCGAGATCGCGCTCGACGTCACCATCGCGCGGCGTGGCGAGCGCTTCGCGATCTCGGGCCCGCCGGAGAAGGCGAAGCTCGCGGCGCGTTCGCTCGAACGTTTCTACGAGCAGGCGAAGCGCGGCCTGACGGTCGAGGACGTGCAGCTGGGCCTGGTGAGCCTCGGCCGCAAGGAGCCGCCGCCGCGCGACCCCGATTTGCCCGCGCTGGTGCTGCCGCGCGGTGGCGACCTCACTGCCCGGACGCCGCGCCAGGCGCAATACCTCCGCCAGATGCGCGCGGTGGACATCACGTTCGGCGTGGGGCCGGCGGGGACCGGCAAGACCTTCCTCGCGGTGGCCGCGGCGATCGATGCCTTCGAGCGCGACGACGTGAAGCGCATCGTCCTCACGCGCCCGGCCGTCGAGGCGGGCGAAAAGCTGGGCTTCCTGCCGGGCGACCTTGCGCAGAAGATCGACCCTTACCTGCGCCCGCTCTACGACGCGCTGTACGACCTCATGGGCTACGACAAGGTCGCACGGCTCTTCGAGCGGGGCGCCATCGAGATCGCGCCGCTCGCGTTCATGCGCGGCCGGACGCTGAACCAGTCGTTCGTGATCCTGGACGAGGCGCAGAACACCACGCCCGAGCAGATGAAGATGTTCCTCACGCGCATCGGCTTCGGCTCCAAGGCCGTGATCACCGGGGACGTGACGCAGATCGACCTCGCCAAGGGCCAGGCCTCGGGACTGATCGAGGCGCGCCAGGTGCTCGCGGGCGTGCGCGGCATCGGCTTCACCGAGTTCCAGTCCGAAGACGTCGTGCGCCACCCGCTGGTGCAGGCGATCGTCGACGCGTACGAGCGGCACAAACCCTCCTGATGGCCGGTTCACCCAGCGCCACGATCGCGATCCAGCGCGCGTCCCGCGCCGCGCACATTCCGGCCGATGCCACGCTGCGCCGCTGGACGCTCGCCGCGCTTGCGCGCAAGGCCACGCTCACGTTGCGCTACGTGGGTGAAACCGAAGCGCGGCGGCTGAACCGCGAATTCCGCGGCAAGGACTACGCGACCAACGTCCTCACGTTCGTCTACGACGACACACCCGGCCTCGAGGGCGACATCGTGATCTGCGCCGCGGTGGTGGCGCGCGAAGCGAAGGCGCAAGGCAAGGCGGTGCAGGCCCACCATGCGCACCTCCTCGTGCACGGCGTGCTCCACCTGCAAGGCCTCGACCACGAACGCGAGCGCGACGCGAAGCGCATGGAAGCCCGCGAGGCCGCCATCCTCGCGCGGCTCGGGTTCGCGAATCCCTACGAGGCCGGCTTGTAGTTCGCGAACTGCTTGCGCAGCTCGAGCTTCGAGAGCTTGCCGGTCGCGGTGTGCGGCAACGACTCCACGAACACCACGTCGTCGGGCACCCAGAACTTGGCGATCCGCGGCCGCAGGAAATCGAGCATCGCCTCCTTCGTGACCTCCGCGCCGGCTTTCTTCACCGCGACGAGGATGGGCCGCTCGGCCCACTTCGGGTGGGGCACGCCGATGACGGCGGCCTCGGCGATCGCGGGGTGCGCCATCGCGAGGTTCTCGATGTCGATGGAGCTGATCCACTCGCCGCCGCTCTTGATGACGTCCTTCGAGCGGTCGGTGATCTTCATGTAGCCGTCGGCATCGATCGTGGCGACGTCGCCGGTGGGGAACCAGCCGTCGCGCAGCACATCGCCGCCCGCATCCCGGTAGTAGCGGTCGATGATCCAGTGGCCGCGCACGACGAGGTCGCCGAACGCCGTGCCGTCGTGCGGGAGCGGTCTTCCGTCGCCGCCCACGATCTCGAGGTCCACGCCGAAGTGCGGGCGCCCCTGCTTCTCGCGCAGCGCGTCGCGCGCCGCTTCGGTCCAGTCCGCATGCTTCACCTTGAACTGGTTCAGCGTGCCGAGCGGCGACATCTCGGTCATGCCCCACGCGTGCAGCACCTCGATCCCGTGCTTCTCGCGGAAGTCCCGGATCATCGCGGGCGGCGCGGCCGAGCCCCCGATCACGAGGCGCTTCAGGTGCTCGACGCGCTTGCCGCTCGTTTCGAGATACTGGAGCAAGCCCTGCCACACCGTCGGCACACCCGCCGACATCGTCACCTTCTCGCCTTCGAAGAGCTCGCACAGGCTCGCGCCGTCGAGGCCCGCGCCCGGGAAGACGAGCTTGGTGCCGGCCATCGGCGCGGCATAGGGAATGCCCCACGCGTTGACGTGGAACATGGGGACCACCGGCAGCACGGTCTCGGTGGCCGAGAGGCCGAAGACATCGGGGAAGCATTCCGCCATCGCGTGAAGGACGGTGGAGCGATGGGAGTAGAGCGCACCCTTGGGATTACCGGTCGTTCCCGACGTGTAGCAAAGGCTCGAGGCGCGGTCCTCGTCGCAGTCGGGCCATTCGTAGCGATCCTCCTCGGCCGCGACGAGCTCCTCGAAGCAGAGCAGCGGCAGGCTGCTCTGCGGCATGTGCGCGCGGTCGGTCATCGCCACCCAATGGAGCACCGCGGGCAGCTTCGGGGCGAGGGATTCGACGAGCTTGAGGAACGTGAGGTCGAAGAAGACGACGCGGTCGGCGGCATCCTGGGCGATCCACGCGATCTGCTCCGGGAAGAGCCGCGGGTTCAGCGTGTGGCAGATGGCGAGCGAGCAGGAGGTCGCGTAGTAGATCTCGAGGTGCCGGTGGCCGTTCCAGGCGATGGTGCCGACGCGATCGCCCGGCTGCACGCCGAGGCGCCCGAGGGCGCGGGCGAGGCGCCGCGCGCGGCTGGCGACGTCCGCATACGTTTCGCGATGGATGTCGCCCTCCACGTGGCGCGAGACGACCTCGGTCGCGCCGTGCCAGCGTTCGGCGTGGCGAATGATCGACGCGATCGTGAGCGGCAGCTTCATCATGCGTGCATCCATCCGGGCTCCTCCGTGGCTGCGTTCGCCGGATTATCCCTCGGGGCGGCCACCAGAGCGGAAGCCGATTTCTGCTAGAGTCCCCGGTTCTTCTTCCCTCCCGCCGAACGGCATGAACGAACCCGCGAAGCCGAGCCTGCTCGAACGCCTCTCCTCCCTGTTGCTCCGGGAGCCCGAGGACCGCGAGCAGCTGGTGGAGCTGCTGCATTCCGCCTTCGAGCGCCGCCTCCTCGATGCCGACGCGCTGTCGATGATCGAAGGTGTCCTGCAAGTGTCGGAGACGCAGGTGCGGGACGTGATGATCCCGCGCTCGCAGATGGACATGATCGACGTGGCCGAGGCGCCCGAGGCGTTCATCCCGTTCGTGATCGACAAGGCCCACTCGCGCTTCCCGGTCTACGAGGACAACCGCGACAACGTGATCGGCATCCTGCTCGCGAAGGACCTCCTCAAGTTCTACGCCGAGGACGAGTTCAACGTGCGCGAGATGCTGCGCCCGGCGGTGTTCGTGCCGGAGGCGAAGCGCCTCAACGTGCTGCTGAAGGAGTTCCGCTCGAACCGCAACCACATCGCCATCGTGGTCGACGAGTACGGCGGGGTGGCGGGCCTGGTCACCATCGAGGACGTGATCGAGCAGATCGTGGGCGACATCGAGGACGAGTACGACTTCGACGAGACCGAGGACAACATCATCCTCGACCGCAACGGCAAGTACCGCGTCAAGGCCACCACCGAGATCGCCGACTTCAACGAGCACTTCGGCACGAAGTTCGCCGACGACGACCACGACACGATCGGCGGCCTCGTGCTCGGCCAGTTCGGGCGCCTGCCCAAGCGGGGCGAGGCCCTGGAGACCGGGGGATTCCACTTCACCGTGCTGCGCGCGGACAGCCGCAAGATCCACGCGCTGCTGGTCGACAAGACGAAGGAGCCCGCGGAGTGACGCGGGCCCCGGCGCCGCCGTCGCGGATCGCGGCGGCCGGGGTCGTCGCGCGTGGCCTGCTGCTGCCGCTCTTCGCGGGCGCCGCGGGCGTGCTGGGCTTCGCGCCCTTCTACTGGTGGCCGGTTCCGATCGCGGCGCTGCTGGTCCTGTTCCTCGTGTGGAACGCGAGCGGCTCGGCGCTGCAGGCGGCCCTCTCGGGCCTGGCGTTCGGCCTGGGATACTTCCTCGCGGGCGTCTCGTGGGTCTACGTGAGCATGCACGAGTACGGCGGCATGAACGCGGTGCTCGCGGCGATCGCCACGTTCCTCTTCTGCTTCTACCTCGCGATCTTCCCGGCCGCCGCGGGCTGGCTCGCATTCCGGCTCACACCGCGCGGCGGCCACGCGCGCGTCCTCGCGATGCCCGCGGCGTTCGTGGCGCTCGAGTGGCTGCGCGGCTGGCTCTTCACGGGCTTTCCCTGGCTCACGCTCGGCACTTCGCAGGCGCCCTCGGGGCCGCTGGCCGGATACGCGCCCCTGCTGGGCGCCTACGGCGTTTCGCTGGCCCTGGCCGCGGCGGCTGCGTTGATGGTCGCGGCGATCGGCGCGGCACCCTGGTCGCGCGCCCGCGCACTCGCCCTCGCGGGTCTGGTCGTACTGCTGGGCGGCGGCGGGTTGTTGCGCTTCGTGGCCTGGACCTCGCCCTCGGGCGAGCCGGTTCGCTTCGCGCTGCTGCAGGGCAACGTGCCGCAGGACCTCAAGTTCCGCGAAGAGGAGCGCGCGAGGACGCTGGCCGAGTACCGGGACATGGCGGCCCGCGCGGAGGCTCGCGTGGTCGTGTTCCCGGAGACGGCGCTCCCGACGTTTCTCGATCGCCTGCCACCCGGCTACATCGACGACCTGCGCACGCGCGCGATCGAGCAGAAGAAGGACCTGCTCATCGGCGCGCTCGAGCGCGGCGTCGTGGACGGACGCTACGTCTACTTCAACAGCGTGGTTTCCCTCGGGCGCGGCGCGACGCAGTCGTTTCGCAAGCGCCACCTCGTTCCCTTCGGCGAGTACACGCTGCCCGGTTTCCACTGGGCGCTGGCCATCCTGCACATTCCGCTCGCCGATTTCGAGCGCGGGGCGCCCGGCCAGCCGCTGCTGCGGGCCGCGGGCCTGCCGGTGGCGGTGACGATCTGCTACGAGGACATTTTCGGCGAGGAGGTCATCGCGCAACTGCCGGAAGCGCAGGTGCTGCTGAACGTGAGCAACACCGCGTGGTTCGGCCGTTCGCTCGCCTCCGACCAGCACCTGCAGGCGTCGCAACTGCGCTCCATCGAGACGGGGCGCTGGTCGCTGCGTGCCACGAACACGGGCGTGACGGCCGCCGTCGATGAACGCGGCCGCGTCGTGAGCCGGTTGCCCCAGTTCACGGCGGGCACGCTGCTGGCCGATGCCGTGCCGTTCACGGGGACCACGCCGTACATTTCGTGGGGCAACCTGCCCGTGTTCCTCCTGCTCGCGGGGATGCTCGCGGGTGCGGGATATCTCGCCCGCCGCCGGTAAGCGCACCGCTCGCCGCTATGCGGAACGCGCCCGGATGATGAACTGGAAGGCGCAGAGCTCGTTGACCTCGGCGGGCGTCAATCCCACGAGGCGCAGGCGGCCCCCCGTGATGTCCACCATCGCCTGGCCCTGCGCCGTGCGTTGCAGTTCGAGCATGTCCTGCGAGACGACGGGCACCTGTCCCTCGAAGCGATAGCCGGTTTCCTCGAACATCCGGCGCATCCCCGAGAGCGTGAAGAAGCGCAGGTGCGTCACGTCCAGCAGGCCGCGCTCGGCATAGTCCCACCGGCCGTGCACGGCGAGCTGCTCGAGCAGGCCGAGGTTGCGCACGTTCGGAATGCTGGCCAGCACGATCGCGTCCGGGGCCAGGAAGGGCCGCATGCGCACCAGCACGTTCCACGGATTCACGAGATGCTCGAGGATGTCGGCGGCGATCATGAGATCGAACGCGCCGCGCTGGAAGCCGTGGCCCGGCAGGTCGACGTCCTCGAGGCGCGAGCAGATCACCTGGTCGAGGCGCGTCGCGGCGACATCGGCGGCGGCGCGGCCGGCCTCGATGCCCACGACCTTCGCGCCGGGATGGCGCTTCTTCAGTTCCTGGCCGAGCGCGCCCGCGTTGCAACCCAGCTCGAGGACGTGGCGCGGCGGCTGCGCGATGCAGGCCAGCAAATGCACGTTCACGTAGTCGAGGTAGTGACTCGCGTTCTGCCCCTCGACGTCGAGGCAGGTCTTCCAGGCGGGCGCATTCGCCGGTGAGTCGGTCATGGACGGCAGCATATCCGCTAAAATCAGCCCTTTGGCAACGCCGTTTCCCTTCCCGATGGTCACCTTCCAGCAGCTGATCCTCCGCCTCCAGCAATATTGGGGAGAGCGCGGCTGCGCGATCCTCCAGCCGTACGACATGGAAGTGGGCGCGGGCACGTCCCACACCGCGACCTTCCTGCGCTCCCTCGGGCCCGAGCCGTGGCGCTCGGCCTACGTGCAACCCTCGCGCCGTCCCAAGGACGGGCGCTATGGCGAGAACCCGAACCGGCTGCAGCACTACTACCAATACCAGGTCGTCCTGAAGCCTTCGCCTCCCGACATCCTCGAGCTCTACCTCGGATCGCTGGAAGCGGTCGGCTTCGATCTCTCGAAGAACGACGTGCGCTTCGTCGAGGACGACTGGGAGAACCCCACCCTCGGGGCCTGGGGCCTGGGCTGGGAAGTCTGGATGAACGGCATGGAGATCACGCAGTTCACCTACTTCCAGCAGGTCGGCGGCCTCGACTGCAAGCCGATCACCGGCGAGATCACCTACGGCCTCGAGCGCCTCGCGATGTACCTGCAGGGCGTGGAGAACGTCTACGACCTGGTGTGGACCGAGTGGGACGAGCGCGGCAAGACGCGCCGGCTTTCGTACGGCGACGTCTACCACCAGAACGAAGTCGAGCAGTCCACGTACAACTTCGAGCACTCGGACGCGAAGGCGCTCTTCGGCCACTTCGGCGACTACGAAGCCGCGGCCGAGCACCTGATGACGAGCCAGCTCGCATTGCCTGCCTACGAGCAGGTGCTGAAGGCCGCGCACACATTCAATTTGCTGGACGCGCGCGGGGCGATCTCCGTGACCGAACGCGCCGCGTACATCGGGCGCATCCGCAAGCTCGCGCGCGCCGTGGCGGCGAGCTACTACGAGTCGCGCGAACGCCTGGGCTTTCCCATGTTGCACGGGGAGGCGCCATGACCGCGCCGCTGCTGGTCGAGCTGCTCTGCGAGGAGCTGCCTCCGAAGGCGCTTGCGAAACTCGGCGCGGCTTTCGCGCAGGGCATCCGTGATGGCTTGATGAAGCGCGGGTTGGTCGAGGAGCCGAGCGATGCGCTGTCGTTCGCCACGCCGCGCCGCCTCGCGATGGGCCTGCGGGTCGTGCGCGAGAACTCGGAACCCAAGGCGCTCGAAGTGAAGCTCATGCCCGTGTCCGTGGGCCTGGACGCCGCCGGCAAGCCCACGCCCGCGCTCGCGAAGAAGCTGGAAGCCCTGGGGCTCTCGGGCTTCGATCCCGCGAAATTCAAGAAGCGCATGGACGGCAAGGCCGAGGCGCTCTTCGTCGACACGACCACGCCCGCGGTTCCGCTCGCGCAGGCGTTGCAGGCCGCGATCGACGAGACGCTCGCCGCATTGCCGATCCCGAAGATGATGAGCTACCAGTTGGCCGACGGCCGCACGACGGTGAATTTCGTCCGTCCGGCGCACGCGCTGGTCGCATTGCACGGCGAGAAGCTCGTTGCCGTGAAGGCGCTCGGCCTCGAATCGGGACGCGAGACGAAAGGCCATCGCTTCCAGGGCGCGAAGGCGCTCTCGATCGCGCGCGCCGACGACTATGAGCGCGCGTTGGGCCAGGAAGGCGGCGTCATCGCGTCGTTCGCGCGCCGGCGCGCGAGCATCCTCGAGCAGTTGCAGGCCGCCGCAAAGCAGCACGGCGGCACGCTCGGGCCGGAATCCGGCTATCTCGCGCTCCTCGACGAAGTGACCGCGCTGGTCGAGATGCCCACCGTGTATGCCGGAGCCTTCGAGGTCGAGTTCCTCGCCGTGCCCGCCGAGTGCCTGACGCTCACGATGCGCCAGAACCAGAAGTACTTCCCGCTCTTCGACGCGAACGGAAAGCTCACGAACCGCTTCCTCATCGTGAGCAACATGCGCCTGGCCGATCCGGCCAACATCGTGCAGGGCAACGAGCGCGTCGTGCGCCCGCGCCTGGCCGATGCGCGCTTCTTCTTCGAGACGGATCGCAAGACGAAGCTCGCGGACCGCGCCGCGCAACTGGGCACGATCGTCTACCACAACAAGCTCGGCACGCAGCTCGAACGCGTCGAGCGCCTGCGCCGCCTCGCTTCGCGCATCCAGGCGATGCTGCCGCGCGGGGACAAGGGCAAGTCCTACGCCGATCGCGCCGCGCTGCTGGCGAAGGCGGACCTCGTGACCCTGATGGTGGGCGAGTTTCCGGAGCTGCAGGGCATCATGGGCCGGTACTACGCCGAATCCGATGGCGAGGAACCGTCGGTCGTGCGCGCCATCGAGCAGCACTACTGGCCGCGCTTCGCGGGCGACGAACTTCCCGTCGGCGACGTGAGCATCGCGCTGGCGCTCGCCGACAAGCTGGAATCGCTCGTGGGCCTCTTCGGTGTCGGCCAGGCGCCGACCGGCGACAAGGACCCGTTCGCCTTGCGCCGCGCCGCGCTCGGCGTGCTGCGCATTCTTTCCGAGAAGGTCGAGGCGCGCGAGCTCGACCTCGGCCTCCTGTTGAAGGAGGCGTTCGAAGGATTCCCCGCGGGCAAGCTGGCGCCCGACTCGGTGGGCCAGGTGCACGCGTTCATGCTCGACCGCCTGCGCCCGATGCTGCGCGACAAGGGCTTCGACGCGCACGAAGTCGAAGCGGTGCTGACGGGTGAGCCGACGCAGGTGAAGGCGGTGTGGGATCGCATCGAGGCGGTGAAGGCGTTCCGCGCGATGCCGGAAGCCGAAGCGCTGGCCGCGGCGAACAAGCGCATCCAGAACATCCTGCGGAAGTCGGAGGGCTATGGCGCGGTGGACTTCGCGTTGCTCGAGGCCGCCGAGGAAAAGACATTGCAAGCGGCGCTGGCGGTGGCGGAGCCTTCGGTCGATGCGAAGCTCGCGGCGCAGGATTACAAAGGCGCGCTCACCGCGCTCGCGTCCCTGCGTCCCGCCGTCGATGCGTTCTTCGACAAGGTGCTCGTCAACGCGGAGGATGCCAAGCTTCGTGCGGCGCGCCTGGGCCTCCTCGCAAGATTGGGCGCCGTGATGAACAAGGTCGCCGACATCTCGAAGCTCTCGACATGAAGCTCATCATCCTCGACCGCGACGGCGTCATCAATTTCGACAGCGCGAACTACATCAAGTCGCCGGGCGAATGGCGTGCCATCCCGGGTTCGATCGAGGCCATCGCGCGCCTTTCGCAGGATGGGTTCCGCGTGGCCGTCGCGACCAACCAGTCGGGCATCGGGCGCGGGCTCTTCGACATGGCGACGCTGAACGCCATCAACGACAAGATGATGGAGATGGTGTTCCGCCAGGGCGGGCGCATCGACGCGCTCTTCTTCTGCCCGCACACGGCGGAAGAGAGCTGCACCTGCCGCAAGCCGAAGACCGGCATGTTCGAGGAGATCGCGCTGCGCTTCCACACCGAGCTGAAGGGCGTGCCGGCCATCGGCGACAGCCTGCGCGACCTGGAGGCGGCCGATGCGGTCGGCGCGCAACCCATCCTCGTGCTCACGGGCAAGGGCAAGAAGACGCAGGCCGACGGCAAGCTGCCGCGCAAGACGCAAGTCTTCGACGACCTCGCCGAGGCCGTGAAGCACCTCACCGCCCCGCACGCATGACGGCGCTGCGTTCCGCGATCTTCCTGGTGCTCGCGGTGGCGGTCACCATCCCTTTCGGGATCGCGGTCCCCCTCGGCGGCCTCTTCGGCTACCGCGCGGGCTGCGCCGTGGCGAAGCTCTATGCGTGGTGCGTGATCTGGCTGGCGCGCCTCTGCTGCGGCATCCGCTGGACCGTCGAGGGCTGGGAGAACCTTCCCGATCGCCCGAGCGTGCTGATGGCCAAGCACCAGTCGGCGTGGGAAACGGTTTTCATGCAGGCGACGTTCCCGCCGCAATGCTGGATCGTGAAGAAGCAACTGCTCTGGCTTCCGTTCGTGGGCTGGGGCCTGATGGGCATCCGCGCCATTCCGATCGACCGCTCGAGCGGGAAGTCCGCGCGCGACCAGATCGTGGAGACCGGTGCGAGGCGCATGGCCCAGGGCATGTGGGTCTCGATCTTCCCCGAAGGCACGCGCATCCCGGTGGGCCAACGCGGCCGCTACGGCCAGGGTGGCGCGCTGTTGGCCACGAAGACCGGCGCTCCCGTCGTGCCGATCGCGCACAACGCGGGCGAGTACTGGGGCCGGTATGCGTTTCGAAAGCATCCGGGCACGGTGCGCGTGGTGATCGGCAAGCCAATCCCCACGCAGGGCCGCGAAGCCGCGAGCGTCAACGCGGAACTGGAAAACTGGATCGAAGGGCAGATGCGCAAGTTGAACCCGGAGCGCTATGCCGACCCGTGAGCTGGTCTCGCGTGACCTGCGCCGCCTGCTTCTGGGTGGCGCAGAGATGGATTACGTCCTGGTGCGCCGCCGCGGCCGCCGTGGCGTGGGATTGAAGATCGACGCGAACGGCCTCACGGTGAACGCTCCCCTGATGACCTCGGTCGCGAGCATCGAAGGCTACCTGCGCGCGAGCGAGCAATGGATCACGAAGAAGGTCGCGGAGTGGGGCGCCAAGCGGGTGCCCGCCGCGTCGTGGGCCGATGGAGCCGTGCTCCCTTACCTCGGCCAGTCGCTCGTGCTGCGCCGTTCCATCGCGGCCCGGGCCCGCGTCGAAATCCAGGGCGGTGAGTTGCACGTCGCGTCCGCGGATTCGGACGACGCGGTGAAGAAGGCCGTCGTCGCCTGGTACAAGCGCGCGGCGCTGGCCCATCTCGCGGGCCGTGCCTTCACGTACGCGCGCGGCGCGGGATTGCCGATGCCGCGCGTGTTCCTCTCCTCGGCGCTCGGCCGCTGGGGCAGCTGCAACTCGAAGCGCGAGATCCGCCTCGCGTGGCGGCTCGTGAAGGCGCCGCCGGAATTGATCGACTACGTCGTGTGCCACGAGCTCGCCCACCTGCGCCACATGAACCACTCGCCCAGCTTCTGGGCCGAGGTCGAGCGCCTGTGCCCCGACTACCGCCGGTTGCGCGACGTGCTCCACGCGAGCGACCATCACTACCGTTCGTTCTGAACCGGAGGCTGCATGAGGATGCTCCACACGATGCTGCGCGTCGGTGACCTCGACAAGTCGATCGATTTCTACACCGGCGTGCTCGGCATGAAGCTGCTGCGCAGGAAGGACTACCCGGAGGGCAAGTTCACGCTCGCCTTCGTGGGCTACGGCGACGAAGCCGACCACACCGTGGTCGAGCTCACGCACAACTGGGACACGAAGTCCTACGAGATCGGCACCGGCTTCGGCCACCTCGCGGTCGCGGTGCCCGATGCGTACCGCGCGTGCGACGACGTGAAGAAGCGCGGCGGCAAGGTGACGCGCGAAGCGGGCCCGATGAAGCACGGCACCACGGTGATCGCCTTCGTGGAAGACCCGGACGGCTACAAGATCGAGTTCATCCAGAGGGACTGACATGTCCTATGACGTGACACTCTTCATCCCGTCGGGCGACGCGCCGCTCGAGGAGCAGGTCGACGACGACGAGCCGCACGGCGAACCCACGGCGGAGGACCGCGCGAGGCTCGAGGCGATTCGCGCGAGCCTGCTCGCGTACGATCCCGCGGCGAAGTTCGAGGCGGGCGAGCACGGTGCGCTGATCCTCGTGGATGGCGCGAAGCTTCCGTACCTGGAGATCGGACCGCGCCGCGCCGGCATGCACATGAGCATGGCGAGCGATCCGCGGGCTCTCTATGAGTCTTTGCACCAGATCGTGGGCCTTTTCGCCCCACACGGGTTCGTGGCCTACGACTACCAGCAGGGCGGGATCGTGAAGCCCGAGGCGGACTTTCGCGCCTTCATGCAGCAGTTCCGTTCGCAGTGGGACACGCCCGCCGATTTCGAGGCGTGGCTCGCGCAGACACCCGCGTCCGGCGCCACGCCCGCGCCCGCGAAGAAGGGCGGTGCCTCGGCAGTCGGCATCGGGTTCGGCGTCCTGTTCCTGCTCTGGGCGCTCTACAAGCTGCACAAGGCGGGCTACTTCTAGCCCGAGGCGGCATCCGCGAGGGCGACGAACTCCGCCACCCCCAGCGTCTCCCCGCGGCGTTGCAGGTCGATGCCCGCGCGCTCGAAGGCTTCACTCATCCCGAGCGGCTTCAGGGCATTGCGCAGCGTCTTGCGGCGCTGGGAGAACGCGGCGGCGACGACGCGCGCGAAGAGCGCCTCATCCTTCGCGCGCAAGCGCGAAGCCCCGAGCGGCCGCATCCACACGACAGCGGAATCGACCTTCGGCGGCGGGGTGAATGCGCCGGGCGGCACCTTCACCGCGAGGTCCATCGCGAAGCGGTACTGCAGCATCACCGAAAGCCGCCCGTACTCGGCGCTGTCGGGATCGGCCACCATGCGCTCGACCACTTCGCGCTGCAGCATGAAGACCGCGTCCACGACGTGCTCGGCGAACGCGGCGACCTGGAAGAGGATCGGCGAGGAGATGTTGTACGGCAGGTTGCCGACCACGCGCAGCGGCGTGGGCAGCGAGGAGAAATCGAACTCGAGCACGTCGGCCTCATGCACGGTCACCCGCGACGGGTCGTAGCGCGCGCGCAGGGCGGCGGCGAGGTCGCGGTCCACCTCGATCACGTGCAGCGGCTTCACGTGCTTCGCGAGCTCGTCGGTGAGCGCGCCCGGCCCGGGGCCGATCTCCACCATGTTGTCGCCCGGCTTCGGGTCGATCGTGGAGACGATGCGCGAGAGATAGTGCCGGTCGGTGAGGAAGTGCTGGCCGAAGCGCTTGCGGGGTTTCGGGAGCATCAGCGGCGCGCGAGGTCGATGGCGAGGGCCAGCGCGGCCTCGAGGCTTCCCGTGTCGATGTCGCCGTGGCCCGCGAGGTCGAGCGCGGTGCCGTGATCGACCGAGGTGCGCACGATCGGAAGCCCCAGCGTCACGTTCACCGCGTCGCCGAAAGCCGCGTGCTTCAGTACCGGCAGGCCCTGGTCGTGGTACATCGCGAGCACCGCGTCCGCGTTTTCGAGCATGCGCGGCGTGAAGAGCGTGTCGGCCGGGTAGGGGCCGCGCGCATCGATGCCTTCGGCCTGGACGGCCGCCAGGGCGGGCGCGATCCGCTCGATCTCCTCGCGGCCCAGGTGGCCCGATTCACCCGCATGCGGGTTCAGGCCCGCCACGAGGATGCGCGGTTTCGCGAAGCCGAAGCGCGCGCGCAGGTCGCGATCGACGATGCGCAGCGTTTCCACGAGGCCGGCCTGCGTGATCGCCGCGGGCACTTGCGCCAGCGACAAGTGCGTCGTGGCAAGCGCCACGCGCAGCGTGCCGCCCACGAGCATCATCACCACGCGCGGCGTGTGCGTGCGCTCGGCGAGGTATTCCGTATGGCCGGAGAAGGCAACGCCCGCGTCGTTGATCGTGCTCTTCTGCACCGGGGCGGTGACCATCGCCGCGAATTCCTTCGCGACGCAGCCGTCGATCGCGCGGTCGAGCAGCGCCAGCACGTGGCGCCCGTTTGCCGGGTCGAGCTTGCCGGGCGAGACCGTGCGTGCGACCGGCGTGTTCAACAGGGATGCGGGCGCGTGCGTGCCGGGCGCGTAGTCGGGGAGATCGAAGGCGACGCCGCGTTGCTTCGCGCGCGCCTCGAACACGTTGCGATCCCCGAGGAACACGAGCTCGCCCGCGAAGGGCTTCGCGGCCAGGAGCACGCAGAGATCCGGCCCGATGCCGGCGGGTTCGCCGGCCGTGATGGCGATGCGGGGAAGTTGCGCCACGGCGTGGCCCCCGGCGGGCGCGCTAGCGCTCGTCGAGTCGGTTCTCGACGAAGGCGCGGTCGCGGGCCTGGCGCAGCCAGTCGGCGTAGGCCTCGTCGCCCTTGCGGGCGCGGATGGCCTGGCGGGCCGCGAGCTTCTTGCGGTCCTCGGAGAGCTCGTCGGAGCGGCGTTCCTGCACCTGGATCAGGTGCCATCCGAACGGCGTCTGGATCGGCTGGCTCACTTCGTTGGCTTGCAATGCGTTCATGGCGCGTTCGAATTCGGGGACGGTGTCGCCCGGGGCGACCCAGCCCAGGT
Organism: Betaproteobacteria bacterium GR16-43; assembly: GCA_001953215.1. GTDB lineage: Bacteria > Pseudomonadota > Gammaproteobacteria > Burkholderiales > Usitatibacteraceae > Usitatibacter. The sequence goes on along the minus strand of CP019169.1, from coordinate 631,102 downwards.
CGCCGCCCTTCGCGGCCGACGAATCGTCGGAGTGCAGCTTCGCCAGTTCGCCGAAGTCGGTGCCGGTGGCCACGCGCTCGCGCAGGCGCTGCAGGCGCTCGCGCGCTTCCGTGTCCGAAAGGCCTTCCTTGGAGCGCACGAGGATGTGGCGCACCTTGGATTGCTGGATGCCGCCGGCCGCGGCCTTGCCGCGCTTCTCGAGCAGCTTCACGATGTGGAAGCCGTTGGGGCTGCGCACGATGTCGCTGATGTCGCCCGGCTGGAGCTTCTCGATCGCATCGAGGAAGAGCGAGGGCAGGCGGCCCGAGGCGCGCCAGCCGAGGTTGCCGCCCTGCAGGGCGTCGGGCGCGTCGGAGAACTGGGCGGCGACCTGCGCGAAGTTCGTGCCGCGGCGCAACTCGGAGAGCGCCAGCAGCGCGCGGCGGCGGCGCTGCTCGATCTGCTCGGGCGAAGCCTGCGCGGGCACCATCACCAGGACGTGCGAGAGGCGGTACTCGGAATCGCCGGACTTCTCCTTCGCTTCGCGCGCGACTTCGGTTTCCACTTCGGCGTCGGTGACCACGAGCGTGTTCTCGATCTCGCGCTCGCGCAGGCGCGCGAGCAGGATTTCGCTGCGGATGTCGTCGCGGAAGCGGGTGTAGTTCACGCTGTCGCGCTCGAGCGCGGCGCGGAAATCGCTCATCGAGAGATTGTTCTCCGAGGCGATGCGCTGGATGGTGCGGTCGAGCGTGGCGTCGTCCACGCGCAGGCCCGACTCCTTCGCCATCTGGACCTGCACCATGTCGTTGATCATGCGCTCCAGGATCTGGCGCTGGAGCGCGTCCGCGGCGGGCAACTGGGCCCCGCCCTTGCGCAACTGGGCGGCCACCAGGGCCACGCGCTCGGTGAGGTCGTTCTGGGTGATCACCTCGTCGTTCACGACGGCCACGATGCGGTCGACGGCGACGATGCGCGAAGGCGTCGTGGAGAGCCTCGTGTCCAGCCGCGGCGCGGGAGGCGCGCTCGGCGTGGCCGGGGCCTGCGCGTAGGCGGCCGCGGCGGCGAGGAGGATGGGGGCGAGGAGCGCTTTGTTCATGGCGGGACGATTTCGTCGGAGCGGCGGTAGCCGGTGATGTTCTGCCGGAGCGTTTCCAGCGGGTTGATGCCGATGCGCGAGAGCCCGGTGAGCTCGAGCTGGATCTGGAAGGAGGTCGAGACCTGCTGTGACGAGGTGATGAACCGGTGCGCCACGGCGCGAACCTGCCAGCAGCCCGCATTATATTCGAAGCCCGCCAGGCCCTCGAGGAGCTTGTTGTCCCGGAGGCTCCAGTTCACGCGCGCCACGCCGGTGATCGTGCTCGTGAGCGGCCACTGGGTCGACAGGTCGATCTGCTCGATGGCGTCGCGCGTGTAGCGGTAGGACGCGTTGATCACGCTGCCGGGCTGCGGGAAGTAGCGCACCCCGAAGTAGTTCTTGCTCTGCTGGTTGGCGCCCGTGGCGTACTGCAGGCCGGCATCGATGACGGTGTTCTTCGCGACCGTCGCGGAGATGATGGCGAGCAGGTCCGAGCGGCCCGTGTCCTGGGGCTGCTCGCCCGGGTTCAGCGTCACGCGCCGGGGCTCGAAGTAGTAGACCTGCGCGAGCGCGGCCTTCAACCGCTCGACGCCCGTGTCGCTCTCGGCGAAGCGCGTGGCGAGGGCGAGCGTCACCTGGTTCGCGTCGCCGATGCGGTCGCCGCCGATGAAGCGGTTCTCGGAGAAGATCTGCGAATAGTTGAAGTCCATCTCCGCCGTGGTGAAGTTCGGCAGCTTCGTCTGGTCGCGGAAAGGGACGTAGAGGTAGTACAGGCGCGGCTCGAGCGTCTGCTGGTACTCGCGCCCGAGGAACGTGTAGGGCCGGTCGAAGTAGAGGCCCGCGTCCACGCTCGCGATCGGCAGCGAGCGCGTGTCGCTCACCAGGCCGTCGGCGTTCGGGTCGGTGTCGTAGCGCGTGAAGTGGTAGCCCACCTTCGGCACCACGTAGCCCCAGGGCCGGCGCCACGGCACCTGCACCGTCGGGTAGAGGATGAAGCGGTCCCCGTTCGTCTTCGTCGGGTGCGAGAAGCGCGAGAGCTCGCCGGAGAACGTGGTGTCGATGCCGTGCCAGTCCTGCCAATAGGCGCGGGCCAGGAGCTGGGGCAGCATCTTGTAGGGCGAGTCGACGGGGGGCTGCGCCGGGTCCTGCAGCGTCTGGAACGCGAGCACGCGCGCCGAGAGCGCGATGTCCTCGTTGCCCCAGGCGAGGATCCCGTCGCGCGGCAGGTTGGTCTGCGCCGTGGCGGCCAGGCGCGTGGAAAGGTCGCGGAAGTAGTCGTCGTCGGAGACCTTTTGCGCGGTCACCGCGGCGGTGAAGCCGTAGGGAAGCGACTGCACATGGCGCAGGCCGAGGAAGTAGCGGTCGCGTTCGGCGATCTTGTCGTTGGGCAGGAACTCCGCGTCGATCTGGCCCGAGAACTTCGGCTCGAGGTAGCGTCCCTCGAGGCCCAGTTGCACGCCGCGCTTGCTGAAGAGCTTCGGCGTGATCGTCGCGTCGCGGTTCTCCGCGATGTTCCAGTAGTACGGCAGCGCCACCTCGAAGCCGCTCTTGCCCGACGTGCCGAGCGTGGGCGCGAGGAAGCCGCTGCGCCGCTGGTTGTCGATCGGGAACGTGAGCCAGGGCGAGTAGAGGATCGGCACGCCGAGGAAGAAGACGGTCGAGTTGTACGCGGTGCCGACGTTGCGCGAGCTGTCCAGCTCGAGCTCGCTCACCTTGAGGTACCAATCGTTGCGCGGCACGGGGCAGGACGTGTAGAGCGCCTGGTAGAGGCGCGTCTTGTCGTCGGGCTCGAGCACCGCGCGTTCGGCCGAGCCGCGCGCCGAGATCGGGCGGTTGCCGAGCTTCGGGATCGCGAAGACCGGGCTCTCCATCTCGCCCGTGTCCGCGTCCGGGTGGAAGGTGAGTTTCGGCCCGGTGGCCGAGCTGCCTTCGCGCTCGAGCTTCACGTTGCCCGTGGCCAGGGCGGTGTCGTTCGCCTCGGTGTATTCGACGCGGTCGGCGCGGATCGCCGCACCCAGTTGCCGCAGCGTGACGTCGCCCGTGGCCACGATGCCGGTGTCGCGATCGCCCTCGATGCGGTCGGCTTCGAGGAACTTGGCGGCCTGGCGATCGATGCGCTTGGGCAGCGCGCCCAGCGCGCGTTCGAGCCGAAGCTGCAGGTGCTCGATCGCTTGAGCTTGCGCGTGCAGGGGTTCGATCGCGAAAGCGGTCGCGATCGCGATCGCCGTCAGGCGGTTACGGGAGGGCATCCGGAAGCGGCGGGGGACGATGCTAAAATCGCGAGGATACACGCAAAATCACGCCTTTCCGCTCGCCCTTTCCCGAAGTGACCGACCGTCTCGAAGCCCTCGACGCGTGGCTCCAGCGCGCGCTGGGCGGAATCCCCTTTCGCCGCGAGCCGGCCTCGGCCGACGCGAGCTTCCGCCGCTACTTCCGGGTGCTTTCCGGCGAACGCACCTGGATCGCGATGGACGCTCCGCCCGAGCGCGAGAACTGCCGTCCGTTCATCCACGTGGCCGGCCTGCTGCGCGAGGCCGGGCTGAACGCGCCCGAGGTGTTCCACCAGGACCTGGAGCAGGGGTTCCTCCTGCTGACGGACCTGGGGCGCGAGACCTACCTCCACGTGCTCAAGGCCGAGAACGCCGAACCGCTTTTCCGCGAAGCCACGGCCGCCCTGGTCACCTGGCAGGGCGCCACGCGCGAGGGCGTGCTTCCCGAATATGACGAGAAGCTGCTGCGCCGCGAGCTGGACCTCTTCCCGGAGTGGTACGTGCTGCGCCATCGCGGCTACGCGCTTTCGGATCGGGAGCGCGCAAGCCTCGAAGCGGTCTTTCGCAAGGTGCTCGACAACAACCTTGCGCAACCGCGGGTCTTCGTCCATCGCGACTTCATGCCGCGCAACCTGATGGTGAGCGAGCCCAATCCCGGCATCCTAGATTTCCAGGACGCCGTGCTGGGTCCGATCGGCTACGACATCGCCTCGCTCTTCCGCGACGCCTTCGTGAGCTGGGAAGAGGAACGCATCCTCGACTGGACCGTGCGCTACTGGGAATGCGCCCGCAAGGCCGGCCTGCCGGTGCGGCCGGACTTCGCCGAGTTCTGGCGCGACGTGGAATGGATGGCGCTCCAGCGCCACCTGAAGGTGCTCGGCATCTTCGCGCGCATCCACTATCGCGACGGCAAGCCCGGCTACCTCGAGGACACGCCGCGCTTCGTGGGCTACGTGCGCCACGCCGCGGCGCGCTATCGCGAGCTGGGGCCGCTGCTGCCGCTGCTCGATGCGATCGAGGGCACGCGTACCGAAGCGCGGTTCACGTTTTGAAGGCGATCGTCCTGGCCGCCGGCCGTGGGGCCCGCCTGCAGCCCCTCACCGATGCCACGCCCAAGCCGTTGCTCGGCGCGGGCGGCAAGCGGCTGATCGAATGGCAGGTCGAGGCGCTCGTGGCCGGGGGCATCACCGAGCTCGTCGTGAACCATGCGTACCTCGGCTCGCAGATCGTCGCGGCGCTGGGCGACGGATCCCGCTACGGCGCGAGCATCCGCTATTCGGCCGAAGACCCCGCGCTCGAGACGGCGGGCGGCATCGCACGCGCCCTTTCGATGCTGGGCGATGAACCGTTCCTCGCGGTGAGCGCCGACATCTATACGCGGTTCGACTACGGAAGCCTGCATTCCGTGGCCGACGACATCGCGCGCCGGCCCCGCGAGCGCGCCGCGCATTTCGTGCTGGTCCCGAATCCGGACTACCACCCGTCCGGCGACATGGGCCTGCGCGACGGCCGCGTCACGCGCGAGGCGAAACCGTGGCTTACGTACGGCAACATCTCCGTGTTCCATCCGGAGCACTTCCTGGGCGTCGAGCCGAATGTGCCGATGCGCCTGTTCCCCTGGATGTACGAGGCCTGCGAGGCCGGTCGCGTCTCCGGCGAGTTGTACCAGGGGCCGTGGGACAACGTCGGGACCGCCGCGCAGCTCGCCGATTTGGACCGCCGGCTCTCGGAGTAAAATACCCGCCATGAAACTCGAAAACCCCAACCTGCTGAAGCCCTTCCGCAAACGCCGTTCGCGCCTCGCCTCCGGGCTGGGCGAGGGCGTGGTGGTGCTTCCGACCGCGCCCGAGCGCACCCGCAACGCCGATTCCCACTACGACTATCGCTGGGACAGCGGCTTCTACTACCTCTCCGGCTTCCGCGAACCCGAGGCGGTCGTGGTCCTCGTGCTCGGCAAGAAGCCGCGCGAGATCCTCTTCTGCCGCGAGAAGAACCTCGAGCGCGAGATCTGGGACGGCTTCCGCTACGGTCCCGACCTGGCGAAGGACGTGTTCGGCTTCGACGAGGCCTATCCGTACGGCGAGCTCGACGCGCGCCTGCCGGAGCTGATCGCGAACCAGCCCGCGCTCTTCACCACCGTCGGCGCCGATCCCGCGTGGGACGCGCGCGTGACGGGCTGGCTCAACACGGTTCGCGGCAAGGCCCGCAGCGGCGTGACCGCGCCCGAGGGCATCCATGACGTGCGCGCGCCGCTGAACGACATGCGCCTGTTCAAGGACGACAACGAGATCGCGATCATGCGCCGCGCCGGGGAGATCTCCAGCGCCGCCCACGCGCGCGCGATGGCGGCCTCGAAGCCCGGCAAGCGCGAATACGAGATCGAAGCCGAACTGCTGCACGAGTTCGTGCGCAACGGCGCGCGTTCGCCGGCGTATGGCTCGATCGTCGCGGCGGGCGGCAACGCGTGCGTGCTTCACTATCGGGAAAACACGGCCGAGCTGAAGAAGGGCGAGCTGCTGCTGGTCGACGCGGGCTGCGAGCTGGACAGCTACGCCTCCGACATCACGCGCACCTGGCCGATCGACGGCAAGTTCACGCCGGTGCAGAAGGATGTCTACGAGCTCGTGCTCGCCTCGCAGGAATCGGCCATCAAGGCCGTGAAGCCGGAAGCCGACTTCATCGACTACCACGACGCGGCCACGAAAGTGCTGGTGCAGGGCCTGATCGACTTCAAGCTCTGCAAGGGCAGCGTGGACAAGGTGCTCGAGGACGGCTCGTACAAGCAGTTCTACATGCATCGCACCGGCCACTGGCTCGGCCTCGACGTGCACGATGCCGGCGACTACATGCGCAAGGGCAAGTGGCGCAAGTTGAAGCCCGGCATGGTGCTCACGGTCGAACCCGGCCTGTACATCCGCCCGGCGCCGAACGTGCCGAAGGCGTTCTGGAACATCGGCGTTCGCATCGAGGACGACGTGCTCGTCACCGCCAAGGGCCGCGATGTCCTCACGAGCGCTTGCCCGAAGACCGTGAAGGACGTCGAGGACGCCGTCCGGGGCCGGTAGCATTCTCGACATCGCCCTCATCGGCGCCGGTCCGGTCGGCGCCACGGTTGCCGCGCTCCTCGCCGACCACGGGTTGTCGGTGGCGGTGTTCGAGGCGCGTGGCGGGCCCTCGAACGACCAGCGCACGCTGGCCCTCTCCCACGCGAGCCGCGGCTTCCTCGAGGAAGCCCGCGCCTGGCCGGCCGCGAGCGCCACGCCGATCGCCTCGATCCACATCTCGCAGCAGGGCGGGCCGGGTCGCACGGTGATCGAAGCGTCGGACCAAGGCTTGCCGGCGCTCGGATACACCGTGCCGTTCGGCGCGCTCGAGGCCTCGCTGCAAGCTCGCCTCCGGGAGTCGCCGGTGGAAGTCGCCTTCGGCCAGTCCTGCGAGGCGATCACGGTCACGCGCGATGCCGCGACCCTGCGGTTCGCTTCCGGGCGCGAGGCCCAGGCGAAATTGCTGGTGCTGGCCGATGGCGGCGCCAACTCGTCGCGCATTCCGGGCATCTCGTACGAGACGAAAGACTACGGGCAGCTCGCCCTCACGGCCGCGGTGCGCACCGATCGTGCGACGCTCGGCCGCGCCTATGAGCGCTTTACGCCATTGGGGCCGGTTGCGCTCTTGCCGGTGGAAGAGCGGTTCGCCCTCGTGTGGACCGCGACGCCGGAGGAGGCGAAGCGGCTGATGGCGCTGGAAGAGGGCGCGTTCCTCGCGGCATTGCAGGAACACTTCGGCGATCGCGCGGGTCGCTTCGTTTCGGCGGGGCCGCGCGCCGCGTTCCCGCTGCGCCTTCGCACCGTCAACTCGACCGTGGCGTTGCGCACGGTGATCGTCGGCAACGCGGCGCAGGCCCTGCACCCGATCGCCGGCCAGGGGTTGAACCTGGGCTTGCGCGACGCGGTGGAACTCGTCGAGGCCATCACGGCGACGGCGCCCGATGCGTTGGGCAGCGATGCCATGCTGTTCGCGTATCGCGATGCGCGGCGGCGCGACGCGGCTCGCGGCGTGGCCTTCACCGACTTCCTCGTCTCGGCGTTCGCCGACCGGCGGCGGATCCCGACGTGGCTGCGCGGCCTTGCGCTCGCGGCCCTCGATGTGGTCCCGCCCGCGCGGCAACTGCTGGCCGATCGCATGATCCACGGAGCACCCGCGCCATGAAGCGCGCCCGCATCGTCGTGGCCGGCGGCGGCCCGGTCGGGCTCGCGTTCGCGTGCGCATCGGCGGGCAGCGAAATCACGGTCATCGAGGCCTCGCCCGCGCGCCGTGCGATGGAGGGTGGCTTCGACCTTCGCGTCTTCGCCGTGAGTCCCGGTTCGCGTGCGTTCCTGCGCGAGCTGGGCGCGTGGGACCTGCTCGACGCGAAGCGCATCGCGGCGGTGAAGCGCATGGAGGTCTCGGGCGGAGGCGGATCGGACCTTCGCTTCGCGGCGCCCGCGGGTGGCGCGCTGGCGTGGATCGTCGAGGCCGGTGCGATCGCCGCGGCGCTCGAAGCGCGCGCCTCGCGCATTCCCGGTGTCACGATCCTGCGCGACACGGCGGCGACCGCGTTCGGCGCGAGCGCGTCGGGATCGTGGGCCGAATTGGCCAGCGGCAAGCGCGTGGAGGGCGACCTGCTGGTCGGCGCGGACGGACCCGACTCTCCGGTGCGTGCCGCCATCGGACTCGCCGCGGAAGAACGACCCTATTCGGAAACGGCGGTCGTCGCGAATTTCGAAACGCAGCGCGATCCCCAGGGCCTCGCGCGCCAGTGGTTTCGCGAAGACGGCGTGCTGGCCTGGCTGCCGCTTCCGGGCCGGCGCATCTCGATCGTGTGGTCGGCGCCCACGGCGATCGCGGACGAACTCTCCGCGCTCGATCCGGAACGGCTCGCGGAGCGTGTCCGTGACGCCGGCGGTGCCGCCCTCGGCGACCTGCGGCTCGATTCGGGCGTGGCGCGGTTTCCCTTGCGCTCGATCCGCGTTCCGCGGCCCGTCGCACCGGGCGTGGCCCTCATCGGCGATGCGGCCCATGCCGTGCATCCCCTCGCGGGCCAGGGCGTGAACCTCGGGTTCCAGGATGCGAGGCGCCTGGCCGAAATCCTCGGCTCGCGACCGCCACTCGAGCGCCCGGGCGACTTCGCGTTGCTGCGCCGTTACGCGCGCTCCCGGCGCGAGGACGTGGGCGGCATGCACCAGGTGACCGACGGCCTGGATCGCCTCTTCTCCCGGCCCGGGCCGCGGGCGGCGGCCATCCGGAACGCGGGCCTGCGCGTAGTGGATCGCACGCCCTGGGTGAAGCGCTTCCTCGCCTCCCGGGCGGTGCGATAATGGCGACGAACGGCCTGAACTTCAGGCGCACGCCGATGCCGAAGGCATACCCCACCCGACCGACCCAAAAATGAAAACCACATTCCCCCTGGCCGCCGCGTTGTTCTCCCTCGGACTGTGCGCCGCTGCGCTGGCGCAGTCCCCCGAGCCGGCCAAACCCGTGACCGAGCAGGTGAAGGCGGAGCTGAAGAAGCGCTTCCCCGACATCCCCATCGATTCGGTGCGCAAGATCACCTACGGCAATCTCTACGAAGTCGCCGGCGGCGGCGAGATCTTCTACACCGACGACAAGGCCTCGTTCCTCTACGTGGGCGGGCAGTTGATCGACACCAAGACGCGCGAGAACGTCACCGAGGCGCGCCAGAAGCAACTGACGGCCGTGAAGTTCGACCAGCTTCCGCTCGACGCCGCGGTGAAGATCGTGCGCGGCAACGGCTCGCGCAAGATCGCGCTGTTCGAGGATCCGAACTGCGGCTACTGCAAGCGTTTCGAACGCGACCTGGCCACCGTGAACGACATCACGGTCTATGTCTTCCTGTATCCGATCCTGTCGCCCGATTCCACCGACAAGTCGAAGGCGGTCTGGTGCGCGGCCGACCGCGGCAAGGCGTGGATGGACATGATGCTGAAAGACAGCACCCCGGCGAGCGACGGCAAGTGCGACACGCCGATCGACAAGGTGCTGGCGTTCGGCCGCGACAAGCGCATCCAGGGCACGCCCACGATCTTCTTCGAGGACGGCGAGCGGGTTCCCGGCGCGATGACCAAGGACCAGTTCGAGAAGCGCCTCGTGGATGCGAAGGCGGCCCTCGCCAAGGCGCCCATCGCCAAGCAGTAGTTCAGCGCGCGGACATCGCGCTCGCGTAGAGCGCGATCGTGCAGGCAAGTCCGACCATCCAGATCGTCGAGCGCAGGATCCCCTTGTCGGCGATGTACGCGGCCGTATAGGCGATCCGCGCGGCCACGAAGACGACGACGATGACGTCGATCGCGCCCTGCGGCACGCGCGCCAGCTGCGCCACGATCACGCCGGCCGCGAAGGGAGCGAAGGCTTCGAAGTGGTTCTGGTGCGCGGCAACCGCGCGCTGCCTCCAGCCCTTGAGGTTCGCCTCCCACTCGCGCGGCGCGTTGTTGTCGTAGCCGCGCTTGTACTTCGCCATTCCGACCGTCACGAACGGCAGGAGCGCCGCAACCAGGATGCATCCGATGGCCAGGGTCATGGGGTTTTTCCGTTCGTGTTGTTGGCCGCCGGCGGCGGCTGGCCCTTCGGATAGAGAACCCACATGCGCCCGCCCTGGCGCATGCGACCCGCGAGAGCCCCGGCCGGGTCGCCGAATCCCCAGAAGAAATCCGCGCGCACGCCGCCGTTGATGGCTCCGCCCGTGTCCTGCGCCGCCATGAGCCGGTTCAGCGGCTGCGCGGTATTGGGCCACGACGTGACGAGGTACACCGGTGCACCCAGCGGCACGACGCGCGCATCGACCGCGATCGAGCGCTCGGGCGTGAGCGGCACGCCCAGCGCGCCGATGGGCCCGCCGAGGTCCTTCGGCAGCTCGCGGAAGAAGACGTAGCTCGGATTGGCGTTCAGGTATTCCTGCAGCTTCGCGGGGTTCTTGCGCGCCCAGTCCTTGATCCCCTGCATCGAGGCGCGCTCCGCGGGCAGCTCTCCGCGCTGGATCAGCAGGCGTCCGAGCGACTTGAACGGGTGACCGTTCTGGTCCGCGTAGCCCATGCGCAGCCGCTCGCCGCTCTCGAGTTCCACCTGTCCCGAGCCCTGGATGTGCAGGAAGAATGCGTCGATGGCGTCGTCGACCCAGACGAGCTCGAGGCCGTTCAGCGGGCTGCGGTCGCGATCGATGTCGCTCCGCGCGAGGTAAGGCACGACCTTGTTGCCTTCCACGCGGCCGCGCAGGCGCCGGTTCTTGAGATCGGGATAGACCTCGGAGAGGTCGATGGTGAGCATGTCCTGCGGTACGGCGTAGAGCGGGTACTTGAACTTGCCCGAACGCGTGCGACTGCCGCGCAGCAGCGGCTCGTAGTAGCCGGTCACCATGCCGGTCGTCGTGTCGTCGGCGTTCACCGCCTGCCACGGATCGAAGTTCAGCTCGAAGAACGCGGCGATGTCGCGCTCGCTGGCCCCCGCGTCGAGCGATCCCGCGCCGGCGCACACCCCTTTCCAGCGATCCTGCTTCTCGAGCACCGGGCAGCCGCGCGCGAACGCCTCGAGCGACGGCCGCAGGCTTTCCTTGCCCCAGTCGGGAAGATCGGCCCACGTGGCGGGCAGCAGGCGGCCCTTGTAGTCCGCGTCGGGCGTCGGCGTGGGTGTCGGGGTGGGCGTGGGGCAAACCGGTTTCTCGGCGGGCGGGCAGAGCAGCCCTTCCGGGGCCTTCGCGACGGGCGCGGACGGAGGCGTGGCGCATCCCGCGGCGAGGAGCAGGGCGAGGCAGAGCGGGGCGATTCGATGCGGCATCGCGGTCGAGTATAGTTTCGGGATGGTCTGGGTGTTCCTCGAAATCGTCGCGGTTCTCGCGATCGCCGTGGCGATCGTGTGGTGGACGCTCCCGAAGAAACCGAAATGACGCGTCAGTGGAGGACGCGCGGGACGCTCAGCGTGAACTCCGGGATCGGCGCCTCGAAGCGCGTGCCATCCTCGGCCACCATCTGGTAGGTGCCACGCATCGTTCCCACCGCGGTGGGAATGGACGAGCCGCTGGAGTATTCGAACGTGTCGCCGGGCTTCAGCGTCGGCTGCTCGCCGACCACGCCCATGCCGCGCACTTCCTGCACCTGGTTCTCGGCATCCGTGATGATCCAGTGGCGGCTCACGAGCTGCGCCGGGACGTTGCCGTTGTTCGTGATGCGGATCGTGTAGGCGAACACATAGCGGTCCTCCTCCTCGTCCGACTGGTCCGGCAGATAGGTGGAGTGTGCAGTCACCGCCACGAGGTATTTCTTCGCTTCCGGCATCCAACCATGTTAGCAGGAATCGCACGCCGTCTCGCGGCGGCGCGACGCGTTTCAACGTAGAATCGCCACGCCCTTCCGAGCGCGCCACGCACGATGCCCACGACGACCTTTCGCATCGCCCCCAGCATCCTTTCGGCGGACTTCGCGCGCCTCGGCGACGAGGTGCGCGGCGTGATCGACGCGGGTGCCGACCTCATCCATTTCGACGTGATGGACAACCACTACGTTCCCAACCTCACGGTGGGGCCGCTGGTCTGCGAGGCGATCAAGCCGCACTGCAAGGTGCCCATCGACGTCCACCTGATGGTGAAGCCCGTGGACCGCATCGTCGGCGATTTCGCCAAGGCGGGAGCCTCGATCATCAGCTTCCACCCCGAGGCGAGCGAACACGTGCATCGCACGCTGGGGCTGATCCGCGATGCGGGTTGCAAGGCCGGGCTCGTGTTCAACCCCGGCACGCCGCTCGACCACCTCGACCACGTGATGGATCTCGTGGACCTCGTGCTCATCATGTCGGTGAACCCGGGGTTCGGCGGCCAATCGTTCATCGCTTCGTCCCTGGCGAAAGTGACGGAAGCGCGCAAGCGCATCGATGCGACCGGGCGCGAGATCTGGCTCGAAGTCGACGGCGGCATCAAGGCCGACAACATCGGCGCGGTTGCGAAGGCGGGCGCCGACACGTTCGTCGCGGGCTCCGCGATCTTCGGGGCCGGCGATCGCGCCGCCGCCATTCGCAAGATGCGCGCCGAGCTCGGGGCGCGATGAACGCAGGCCCGCGCGCGTTTCGCGCGGTGCTGCTCGACCTCGACGGAACGCTGCTCGACACCGCGCCCGACATCGCGTCCGCGGCCAACCGGATGCTGCTGCAATTGGGGCGTGCGACGCTGCCGGAAGCCCAGGTCGTGGAGTTCATCGGCAAGGGGGTCGCGAACCTCGTGCACCGCGTGCTCGCCGAAACGGGTGGCGATGGCGGTGCCCATGACCATGCGCTGGAAATTTTCGAGAACACCTATCTCGCGCACGTGGCCGATCGCTCGCGTCCCTATCCCGGCGTGATCGCGGGACTGGATCGGTTTCGCGCCCGGGGAATGGCGCTCGCGTGCGTGACGAACAAGGCCTCGCGATTCACGCTCCCGCTCCTGGCGGCCACGGGCCTGTCGCCCTACTTCGGCGCCGTCGTGAGCGGCGACGACGTGGCGCGCAGGAAGCCGGAGCCCGACGCTTTCCTCGCGGCGGCCGGGGCCCTGGGCGTGACGCCCGCGGAATCGTGGGTGATCGGGGATTCCGCGAACGACGTGAAGGCCGCGAGGGCGGCAGGGATGGCCGTCGTCGTGGTCCCGTACGGCTATCGCGAAGGCCTCGCCGTCGAAGCGCTCGGGGCCGACGCCGTCGTGGCCAGCCTTGAAGCCGCGGCCGGATCGATTACAATGGTTGCGTCGTACCCCTAATTCTCCACGGCCGAATCCCATGTCACTGCACGGAGCGCACCTCGGTTGGCGATGGCAGAGCTGGCGCTAGATCGCGTCGCACTGCCTGTCGTCCTTTTCCGAAGTGAACCGTGTGGTGATCCATGACTGAAACCGAATTCCTGGCGCTCGGCCGCGCCGGCTACAACCGAATCCCTGTCGCGCTCGAGACCTTCGCGGACCTCGACACGCCCCTTTCCATCTACCTCAAGCTCGCCAACCGGCCCGGCTCGTACCTGCTGGAATCGGTGATCGGCGGCGAGCGCTTCGGCCGCTATTCGATCGTCGGCTTGCCGGCGCGCGAGCGCCTCGAAGTCTCGGGCAACCGCGTGACGCTCTCCCGCGACGGCAAGGCCGTGGAGCAATGCGAGCGCGAGGATCCGCTCGAATACGTCGACGAGTACCTGAAGCGCTTCAAGGCCGCGCCGCCTCCGCCCGCCCTGCGCTTCGCCGGCGGCGTCGCGGGCTATTTCAGCTACGACGCGGTGCGCTACATCGAAGCGCGGCTGCGGGCCGGCACCAAGCCCGATCCCCTGGATGTCCCCGAGATCCGCCTGCTGCTGTCGGAGGAGCTCGCCGTCGTCGACAACCTCTCCGGCAAGCTGCACCTCCTCGTCTACGCCGATCCTTCCCGGCCCGGCGCGTTCGCCGAGGCGCAGGCGCGCCTGGAAGCGCTGCGCGGGCAGCTGCGCAACCCCGCGGTGCTGCCTCCGCACGCTCCGCAGCCCGAATCGGTGGCGCCGCGATCCAACATGGGCGAGAAGGCCTTCCACGAGGCGGTCGCGAAGGCGATGCGCTACATCACCGAAGGCGACATCATGCAGGTGCAGGTCTCGCAGCGGCTCTCGCAGCCGTTCACCGCTTCTCCGGTGAACCTCTACCGGGCGCTGCGCTCGATCAACCCGTCGCCCTACATGTTCTATTTCGATTTCGGCGACACGCAGCTGGTCGGCGCTTCGCCCGAGATCCTCGTGCGCCGGCAGGGCAACAAGGTGACGCTGAGGCCGATCGCGGGAACGCGAAAGCGCGGGGCCACGCCCGAGAAGGATCTCGCGATGGAACAGGAACTGGTGAGCGATCCCAAGGAGCGCGCCGAACACCTCATGCTGATCGACCTGGGCCGCAACGACGTGGGTCGCATCGCGAAGACCGGCAGCGTGAAGGTAACCGAGACCATGGTGGTCGAGCGCTACTCGCACGTGATGCACATGGTCTCCAACGTGGAGGGCGAGGTCGATCCCGCGCTCACGCCGATGCAGCTCTTCCGCGCGACATTCCCGGCTGGAACCGTCACGGGGACGCCGAAGGTGCGCTCGATGGAGATCATCGACGAGCTCGAGACCGAGCGGCGCGGCGTCTACGCGGGCGCGGCGGGCTACATCGGCTTCAACGGCGACACGGACCTCGCGATCTCGATCCGCACGGGCGTGGTGAAGGGCGGGCAACTGCACGTGCAGGCCGCGGCCGGCATCGTGGCCGATTCGATCCCCGACAACGAGTGGCGCGAGACGCAGAACAAGGCGCGGGCCGTGCTCGCCGCGGCCGAGCTGGTGCGCTCCGTCCTCGACAAACCGGTCGCGTGAGGAGCCTGCCATGCTGCTCATGATCGACAACTACGATTCGTTCACCTACAACCTCGTGCAATACCTCGGGGAACTCGGGCAGGACGTGAAGGTGGTGCGCAACGACGAGGTTTCCCTCGACGATGTCGAGCGGCTGGCGCCGGAGCGCATCGTGATCTCGCCGGGCCCCTGCACGCCCAACGAGGCGGGGATCTCCCTCGGGTTGATCGGCCGCTTCTCGGGACGCATCCCGTTGCTGGGCGTGTGCCTCGGGCACCAGGCGATCGGCCAGGCGTTCGGCGGCAAGGTGATCCATGCCCGGACGTTGATGCACGGGAAGGTTTCGCGCATCAACCACACCGGCGTCGGCGTGTTCAAGGGATTGCCCTCGCCGTACAACGCCACGCGCTACCACTCGCTCGCGATCGAACGCGAATCGTGTCCCGGGGACCTCGAGGTCACGGCCTGGACGGACGACGGCGAGATCATGGGCGTTCGCCACAAGACGCTCGCGGTGGAGGGCGTGCAGTTCCACCCCGAATCCATCCTCACGGAGCACGGCCACGCGCTCCTCCGCAACTTCCTCTCGATGCAGGTGAATTGACATGTTCACGCCCCAGGAAGCGATCAACCGGCTGTCCGACAAGCGCGAGATCTTCTTCGACGAGATGGTCGACTTCATGCGCCAGGTGATGGAGGGCAAGGTCACGCCCGTGCAGCTCTCCGCCGTGCTGATGGGCCTGCACGTGAAGACGGAATCGGTCTCGGAGATCGCGGCGGCGGCATCGGTGATGCGCGAGTTCTCCACGAAGGTCGACGTCGGTCCCATCGATCACCTGGTCGACACGTGCGGTACGGGCGGCGACAAGGCACACACGTTCAACATCTCCACCACGGCCGCGTTCGTCGCCGCGGGCGCGGGCGCGCGCGTGGCGAAGCACGGCAACCGCGCGGTGTCGTCGCAATCGGGCAGCGCCGACGTGCTCGAGCTGCTCGGCGTGAACGTCGCGCTCACGCCGGAGCAGGTCGCGCACTCGATCCGCGAGGTGGGCCTGGGGTTCATGTTCGCGCCCAGCCACCACCCGGCGATGAAGCACGCCGCGCCCGTGAGGAAGGAGCTCGGCATGCGCACGATCCTCAACATCCTCGGCCCGCTCACGAACCCGGCGGGGGCCCCGAACCAGGTGATGGGCGTCTTCCACCAGGATCTCGTGGGCATCCAGGCGCGCGTGCTGAAGATGCTGGGCAGCCGCCACGTGATCACGGTGCACGGGCAGGACGGCCTCGACGAGATCTCGATCTCGGGGCCCACGCACGTCGCGGAACTCAAGCACGACTTCATCACCGAGTACGCGATCGAGCCACGCCAGTTCGGCTTCGACGTCGCGCCGCTCGACGCCATCCAGGTGAAGGACAAGGAATCCTCGAAGGAGCGGGTGCTTTCGGTGCTCGCCAACGAGGCCGGCCCTTCGCGAGACGTGGTGGTGCTGAATGCCGCCGCGGCGCTTTACGTGTCCGGGGTTTCCGCCAGCCTCTGGGACGGCGTGGCGGCGGCGCGCGATTCGATCGCCACCGGTGCCGCGCGCTCCAAGCTCGAGCAGCTTGTCGCCTTCACGCAGGCCCAGGCGAAGTCCGCCTGATGTCGAGCGACATCCTGCGGCGCATCCTCGCCACGAAGCGCGTCGAGATCGAGGCGGGCCGTGCGGCTCGCCCGATGGAGCGCATCGAGCGCGAGTCGCGCGAGGCATCGCCTCCGCGCGGCTTCGAGGCGGCCATTCGCCGCGACGCGCAACGCGGAGCCGCGGTCATCGCCGAGATCAAGCGTGCGAGCCCGAGCCGCGGGACGATCCGCGCCGACTTCGACGTGACCGCAATCGCCCGCAGCTATGCGGCGAACGGCGCCTCGTGCCTCTCCGTGCTCACCGACCGCGAGTACTTCGGGGGTTCGCCCGCGGACCTGGTGGAGGCCAGACAGGCCTGCGCGCTCCCCGTGATCCGCAAGGACTTCGTGATCGACCCGTGGCAGGTCTACGAGTCGCGCGCCATGGGCGCGGATTGCATCCTGCTCATCGTCGGGGCCGTGCCCCCGGCCGATTTGCTCGCGCTCGAGCGCCTGGCCAAGTCGCTCGGCATGGACGTGCTCGTCGAAAGCCACGATGCCGCGGAATTGGAGGTCGCGCTCCAGCTCCAGACGCCGCTCCAGGGCATCAACAACCGGGATCTGCGCACTTTCACGTCCCGGTTGGAGACCACCCTCGATTTGCTGCCGCGGATTCCCAGCGGTCGAATCGTCGTGACCGAGAGCGGTATCGCGACGCCGGATGACGTAGCCGCGATGGTTTCCAAGGGTGTGAGTGCCTACTTGGTAGGGTCCGCATTCATGGCCGCACCCGACCCTGGTGCGGAACTGCAACGCCTGTTTTCAGGGGTCCGCAAGGGGTAAATTTTCGTTGTGGTATTTTCGCAACAACACCCCCGGTTTGTTGCGCAAATGGGCGTTTCTACTTGAGGGATGCGAAGGCCTTTGGCATGATGCTAGCGGCTTCTCAAAAGATTAAGCGGGAGAAGTGCAAAATCCGGGCGATAAAAAATCCCCAGAGGTTCCCAGCGTTCCAGCACACACGGCCTCACTCAACAAAGGAGATTCTGATGAACAAGAAACTGATCGCTCTGGCTGTCGTCGGCGCGTGCGTCGCGCCCGAAGCCATGGCGCAGACCGCCAACCCTGTGACGCTCTACGGTCGCATCTATGCGACGTTCGAGTCCGTCGAGGCGAAAGGCGGCACGACCCCCGTTGGCCGTCGCAACCGCGTTGCCGACCAGGCGTCGTATCTGGGCGTTCGCGGCACGGAAGATCTCGGTGGCGGCCTCAAGGCTTTCTTCCAACTCGAAACCGGCTTCCCGCCGGATAACACGTCGGCCTCCTTCGCGACTCGCAACAGCGCCATCGGCCTGCAAGGCGGCTTCGGCTCGATCCTGCTGGGCCGTTGGGACACCCCGATGAAAGTGACGCAGACGGCGGTCGACCCCTGGGGCGACCTGACCAACGGCGACATCACCGGCGCCGCGCTCGACCAAGGCAACTTCAGCCGTCGCGAAAACAACTCGGTGCAGTACTGGTCGCCGACGATGGCGGGCTTCGCCGTTCGCCTGCAGTACACGGCGAACGAAGGCAAGACCGGCACCGTGAACCCCAGCGTCTACGGTGGTTCGGTCACCTGGTCGTCCGGCCCGGTCTACGTCGCGTACGCGTACGAGAAGCACAAGGACGTCGCCACGAGCGGCACGGGTGCTGCGGCGACGAACCTCAGCGAAGACGGCAACTCCATCGCCGCCTCGTACAAGTTCGGCGACTTCAAGCTCTCCGGCAACTACGGCGAGTACAAGCGCGACCGCGTTGCTACTGCAGCCGACACGCGCTCGCAAGAGAAGGACACGTCGTACATGGTCGGTATCGACTGGGCGTTCGGCAAGCACGTCCTGCTCGCCTCGATCCAGCACGCCGAGATCGACGGAACGAACCAGGATTGCGACATGGGTTCGATCGGCTATCGCTACGACTTCTCGCGCCGCACGTTCTTCATCGCGAGCTACACGAAAGTCGACAACAACAACGGCATGAACTGCAACTTCGGTACGAACACGCTGGGCGCCGCGGGCCAGAACCCCGAAGGCGTGGGCCTCGGCGTGCGTCACCTGTTCTAGAGCGAGCCGAGCACAGTACAGCTGGAACCAACGGGCGCGGCGCAAGCCGCGCCCGTTTTCTTTAGACTTCGCACCATGAGCCACTCGCCCCTGGATCGAATCCTCGTCGCGGCGGATAGCGCCCTGCGTACGCTGTCGGGCGCGGCCGGTGCCTCGAGGCCGGCTCCGGCCGGCACTTCCAACCTGTCCCCGGAAGAGTCGCGGCATTCAGCCGGCTTGATGCGCGTGAACCACGCCGGAGAGATTTGCGCGCAGGCGCTCTATGCGGGCCAGGCCACGGTCGCGCGGGATCCCGCCGTCCGCGACGCGTTGGAGCACGCGAGCGCCGAAGAGCGCGACCATCTGCAGTGGTGCCGCAAGCGCCTCGATGAATTGGGCGCGCGGCCCAGCGCACTCGATCCCTTCTGGTATGCGGGCTCGTTCGCCCTGGGGGTCGCGTCCGGCCTCGCGGGCGACCGGTGGAGCCTGGGATTCCTGGTCGAGACCGAGCGCCAGGTGGAAAAGCACCTCGACGGCCACCTCGAGCGCCTGCCGGAGGGCGATGGGCGGAGCCGTGCGATCGTCGAGCAGATGCGCGACGACGAGATCCAGCACGGGCGCAGCGGCGAGGCGCTGGGCGCGCACGCGTTGCCGGCACCAGTCCAGGCGGCAATGCGCGCGGCGTCGAAGGTGATGACGCGCCTCGCCTACTGGGTCTGAATCAGCCTTCGCGGACCTCGACGTCGTAGGTGATTTCGACCGTCGCGGCGAGCATGATCGTCGCCGAGCAGTACTTCTCCTTGGAGAGCTTCACGGCGCGCTCGACCTGCGCGGGATCGAGGCCCCGGCCGGTCACGATGTAGCGCATGCGGATCTTCGTGAAAACCTTCGGCTCCTTCTCCGCGCGGTCCGCATCGAGTTCCACCACGCAGTCGCTCACCGGCTGGCGAGCCTTGCGAAGGATATGCATCACGTCGATGGCCGTGCAGGCTCCCGTACCCATCAGGACGAGCTCCATGGGCCGCGCGCCGAGGTTGCGACCGCCGACGTCCGGTGCGGCATCCGAAATGATGGCGTGGCCGCTGCCGCTTTCCGCCACGAACGTCATGCCTTCCGACAATTTGATGCGGGCCTTCATGGCGCTGAAGCCTCCGGGCCCGGCGTCGTCTCGTGCGCCTCCTTCTCGATGAGCCAGGCCTTGAGCATCTTCCAGGACACGGCGAGCAGCACGGGACCGACGAACAGGCCGATGAAGCCAAAGGCCACGGCGCCACCGAACACGCCGAGAACGACGAGCAGCATCGAGAGCCCGCCCGCGCGGCTCATGAGGATGGGCTTCACGAAGTTGTCGACGGAGCTGATCACGCCTACGCCGTAGATCACCATGAAGATCGCCCAGCCGGGGCTGTCGGTCGCGTAGAGCCAGACCGCGGCCCCTCCCCAGGCGACCACCGGACCCATCGGCACAAGCGACAGGACGAACGTGAGCGCCGCGAGCAGGAACGCTCCCGGTACGCCCGCAATCAGGAATCCAATCAACGCAACGCCCGCTTGCGCGAGCGCCGTGCCGATCAGTCCGTACACCACGCCCCGAACGGTGTTCT
Organism: Betaproteobacteria bacterium GR16-43; assembly: GCA_001953215.1. Classification (GTDB taxonomy): domain Bacteria; phylum Pseudomonadota; class Gammaproteobacteria; order Burkholderiales; family Usitatibacteraceae; genus Usitatibacter. The sequence goes on along the minus strand of CP019169.1, from coordinate 611,141 downwards.
GCGCGGTCGTCAGCAGGACACCGCCCTGTTCGAGGCCGGCCAGGCGCGACACGGCACGGCGGAATAGATCGGCCGCGAATGCGCCGTCGCGGTAGAGGAAGAACGCCACGAAGATGGCGACCAGCACCTGGAACAGCCCGGTGCCGACGGCCCCGCCGGTCGCGATCAGGATCTTCTTGCCGGGCTCCACCAGGCGTTTCGCGAGCGCGACCAGCTCGTCGCGGCTGCCTGTGAGGGATTGCCAATACTGGTCGAGCCATCCGCCCACGAGGGGCAGGTCCTTCACGAACGCGGGGAGCTGCACCGCCTCGCGGCGATCGAGGAGTCCGCGAAAAAGGTCGAGGATGTCCCCCGAATGCACGATCAGGCTCTGCGCCACGAGCGCGATGGGCAACGCGATGGCGAGGAGCAAGCCCAGTGTCATGATGAGGGCGGCTACCGACTGGCGGCCCCCCAGGCGGTCCCGCAGCCCCGCATAGGCGGGCCAGGTCGACATGCAGAGGACGACGGCGAAGAGCAGCGCGGCCAGGAAAGGCACCAGAACGAGGACCGTCCCGATGGCCAGAAGGGCGACGACGGCGATGCGGGCGTACCGGTCGGGAGAGGGGTTGCCGGATGAAGTCGGAGACATGGTCCGGGGGATTCTAGCCGACCGAGGCTTTGACACAAAGGGCTGATTTCCCTATAATTTCGGGTTCATCACCAAAACAGCTCGCGTTCAAAAATATCGTCCGGCCCCAGGGCTTGGCGGCATCCAGGGACGCAACAAGGAAAGGAATTGCCATGAAGACCTTCTCGGCCAAGGGCCACGAGGTCCGGCGCGACTGGTTCATCGTCGACGCCACGGACAAAGTGCTCGGCCGCCTCGCGGTGGAAGTTGCCACCCGCCTGCGGGGCAAGCACAAACCTGAATTTACCCCCCACGTGGACACGGGCGACTACATCGTCGTCGTGAACGTGGAAAAGCTGCGCGTCACGGGAGCCAAGGAGTCGGACAAGAAGTACTTCCGCCACTCCACTTATCCGGGCGGCATCTACGAGACCAACTTCAAGAAGATGCAGGCTCGCCATCCGGACCGCGTCCTGAAGCTCGCGGTCAAGGGCATGCTGCCGAAGGGGCCGCTGGGCTACGCGATGATCAAGAAGCTCAAGATCTACGCCGGCGCCACGCACCCGCATACCTCCCAGCAGCCCAAGTCCCTCGAGATCTAAGGAGCGACCATGATCGACAAGTACAACTACGGAACCGGTCGCCGCAAGAACGCGGTGGCGCGGGTCTTCATCAAGTCGGGCAAGGGCGAGATCGTCGTGAACGGCAAGCCGCTCGACATCTTCTTCTCGCGGGAGACGGGCCGGATGATCGTGCGCCAGCCCCTCGAGCTCACGAACCACCTCGTCACGTTCGACATCAAGGTGAACGTGTTCGGCGGCGGCGAATCCGGCCAGGCCGGTGCGGTGCGCCACGGCATCACTCGCGCGCTCATCGAGTACGATCCCACCCTCAAGCCGGCCCTTTCGAAGGCCGGGCTCGTCACGCGCGATGCGCGCGAAGTCGAGCGCAAGAAGGTTGGCCTGCACAAGGCGCGACGCCGCAAGCAATTCTCGAAGCGATAGGCGGAGCGCGCTGCACGATTGCGCGTTGGGACGAAAAGCCGCCTTCGCCGGGCGGCTTTTCGTTTCTTGAAGCGCATTCCCGGCAAGGCGCACCACCATGACGGGAAGGGAACCATGATCAAGGTCGGCATCGTTGGAGGCACGGGATACACGGGCGTGGAGCTGCTGAGGCTGCTCGCCGCGCATCCCCAGGTCGAGGTGAAGGCGATCACGTCGCGCGGCGAGGCCGGTACGCCCGTTGCGAGGATGTTCCCTTCGCTGCGAGGGCGCGTCGACCTGGCCTTTACCGACCCCGCGAAGTCCCCCCTGGCAGGCTGCGACGTCGTGTTCTTCGCGACGCCCAACGGCGTGGCCATGTCGCAGGCCCGTGCACTGCTCGACGGGGGGGCGCGCATCGTCGATTTCTCGGCGGACTTTCGCCTGAAGGATCGCGCCACCTGGGAGAAGTGGTACAAGGTCACGCATGCTTCGCCGGAGCTCTTCGGCGAAGCGGTCTATGGCCTCCCGGAGATCAATCGTGAACGCATCCGCGGTGCCCGGCTCGTGGCGAACCCCGGTTGCTATGCCACGGCCGTCCAGCTTGCACTGCTTCCCCTCGTGGAAACGGCGTTCGTGGACCATGGCCACCTCATCGCGGACGGGAAGTCCGGCGTGAGCGGTGCGGGCCGCAAGGCGGAGCTCGGAATCATCTTTCCGGAGGCCTCCGACAACTTCAAGGCCTATGCGGTCCACGGGCATCGCCACCATCCCGAAATCCTCGAGAGCCTGCAGAGCCTGGAGGGCGTGTCGGGGCGCAAGCTGGGCCTCACTTTCGTGCCGCACCTGACGCCGATGGTTCGCGGCATCCTGGCGACGATCTATGCGCCGATCACGCGGGAGACGGACTTCCAGGCGCTGTTCGAAAAACGCTTCGCCGGGGAGCCCTTCGTGGATGTCCTGCCGGCCGGCACCGAGCCCGAGACACGCTGGGTACGAGGCTCGAACTTCTGCCGCATCGCGGTGCACCGTCCCATGGATGGCGACATGCTCGTCGTGCTCGCCGTCGAGGACAACCTCGTCAAGGGGGCGGCCGGCCAGGCGGTGCAGAACATGAACCTCATGTTCGGCTTTCCGGAGACGATGGGCATCGACCAGGTGGCGCTGCTCCCGTGAGGGGCATCGCGCGCCGGCTGCGCAGCACCTTCGGCATGCGCTCCGCGCGCATGACGATCCGTTCGCAAATGGCGTGGTACTGGCGCTGGCTCGTGACCCTCCTGATGATGGCCGTCGTCGCATGCGTGGTGTGGTGGCTGGTCGAGAACAGCTATCGCATCACCGGATTCAACTTCCAGGAAGCGCGCGAGCAGATGGCGGCGCTGGGCGAGGAGAACCGAATCCTCAAGCGCGACCTCGAAACCGCGAAGAGCTCGCTCACCGAACGCGACCGGCAGCTGCAGATCGAGAAGTCCTCCCAGTCGGAACTGGCGCGAACGGTCACCCAGCTGCAGGACGAGAACTCGACGCTCAAGGAGGACCTGAGCTTCCTGCGCAACATCATGTCGTCCGGCACTACCCCCGAGGGCATCGCGATCTCGAACCTCAAGGTGGAATCCGACGGCAAGCCGCTGGAATTCCGCTACCGCATGCTGCTCACACAGGGCGGGCAGCGCAAACAGGACTTCAAGGGGAAGGTGCAGGTCGTTGCCCGGGTGGAAGAGAAGAACGTGCTGACGACCGTGACCTATCCGGACCCGGCCGCCGGGGAGACCGCGGGTGGCGTCGAGTTCCGCTTCTACCAGAAGGTGGAAGGCCGCTTCCGGATCCCGGACGGGGCGGTGCTGCGCAGCGTGGACGTCCGTGTGCTGCAGTCGCCGGGGGGACAGGTTAAACTGTCCCGAACCGTCAACATCCCGTAGGAGCAGATCATGTTCGGCAAGACCAACAAGCCGAGCCCCATCGACAGCCTGATCGGCTCGGGCTCCAGCATCGAAGGCAACATCTCCTTCACCGGCGGGCTGCGCATCGATGGACACGTGAAGGGCAACGTGAAGGCCACCGGTACCAAGCCGGGCACCCTGGTGCTCTCCGAACTGGCGAAGGTCGAGGGCGAAATCGACGTGGCGCATGTCGTGATCAACGGGACCGTCGCGGGTCCTGTGCGCGCGACCGAGTACGTCGAACTCCTGCCCAAGGCGCGTGTCACAGGCAATGTCTCTTACAAATCCATCGAGATCCACGTTGGTGCGATCGTGATGGGCCAACTGGTCTACGAAAACCCGCAGAAAAGCGACAAGGTGGTCGAGTTCAAGCCCACCAACACCGGCATCACCGGTTGAAGTTCGCCCAGGAGATCCCATATGAATGACATGGCTACCGTGATTCCCGACCCGCTCGTCTTCACCGAGAGCGCCGCCAACAAGGTGAAGGCGCTGATCGAGGAAGAGGGCAACAACGAGTTGAAGCTCCGTGTCTTCGTGACCGGCGGCGGCTGCTCGGGCCTGCAATACGGCTTCACGTTCGACGAGATCACCAACGAAGACGACACGGTGATGAGCAAGAACGGCGTGAGCCTGCTGATCGATCCGATGAGCTACCAATACCTGACGGGTGCGGAGATCGACTACACCGAGGGGCTCGAAGGCGCGCAGTTCGTGATCAAGAACCCGAACGCGTCGTCCACTTGCGGTTGCGGATCGTCCTTTTCGGTCTGACGCGCGGCACCGGTGTTCGTGCAAGGGGAGCTTCGGCTCCCCTTCGTCATTTCAGCGCGGGTAGATCGCTCCGAGTATCCGCGGGCCCCGAGCGCCGGTGACCCGCGTGTTGTCGATCGCTTCGCGCCGCACGCTCTTCATGGCCAGCCAAGCGAAGGCCGCTGCTTCGACGGCTTCGGGTGCGATGCCCAGCGCCTGGGTATCGGAGACCCGCCGACCCGGGGAAAGCGATGCGATCCGGGAGCCCAGGATCGCGTTGCGCGCGCCGCCGCCGCAAAGGTAGATCTCGCGGGTCTCCGGGCCGAAGCGCTGGATGGAGTCGAGGATCGCGCGCGCGGTCAGTTCCAGCAAGGTGGCCTGCACGTCCTCCGGTGGAGTATCCCCATCCCTCTTCGCCTCGAGCCACGAAAGGTTGAACCGTTCGCGGCCCGTGCTCTTGGGAGGCACGCGTGCGAAGTACTCGTCGTCGAGCAATCGTGAGAGGAGAGCTTCGTTGACCTTGCCACGCGCTGCCCACGCTCCGCCGGCATCGTACGAAGCACCGAGGTGCCGGTGTATCCACGCGTCCATCAGGACATTTCCGGGGCCGCAGTCGTAGCCGAGGTGAGGCGAGCCCGCGGGGAGCAGCGACGCGTTGCTGATGCCACCGATGTTCACGATCGCGCGCGACAACGTGGCGCTTCGAAACACCGCGTCGTGGAAGGCGGGGACCAGGGGCGCGCCTTGGCCGCCGGCGGCGACATCGCGCCGGCGAAAGTCGGCCACCACATCGATTCCGATTCGTTCGACGAGGCGAGCGGGGTCGTTGATCTGCACCGTATAGCCACGCTCGGGTCGGTGGCGCACGGTCTGGCCGTGGCAGCCTATTGCCGTCACGGCTTCCGGTCGGACACCCGACTCCCGCAGCGCGAGTTCGACGGCCTCGGCGTAGAGGTCCGCGAGCAGGCACGAGGCCTGCGCCACAGCGTCGACGCCGTCCTCCCCAGACTCGCTCAACGCGAGAAGTGCGGAACGCAGCGATTCGGGGAAGGGAATCGACGCGAGACCGAGCGAGCGAGGCGCCTCGTGCGCGAAATCGATGATCGCGGCATCGGCCCCGTCGAGGCTTGTCCCCGACATCACCCCGACGAAGATTGCCGCCACGCTATTCGAATCGGGAAGCTTGTGCGGTGCGAACGAGGTCGAGCTTGGCGCTCGCGTCGCGGGCAACGGCATCGAACTCCGCGCGCAGGCCCGGAGCCACGGGAGAAGCCTTCGGCAGTGCCACCTTCATCGGATCCTGGTGCATGCCGGAAACCTTGAATTCATAGTGCAGGTGCGGCCCCGTGGCCCAACCTGTTGCGCCGACGTAGCCGATGGCGTCACCCTGGCGCACGCGTGTGCCGGCGCGAATGCCACCCGCAAAGCCGGACAGATGCCCGTAGAGGGTGGAGATGGCGCCGCCGTGCTTGATCTCGACGGCGTTGCCGTATCCATTGCGCCAACCGGCACCGAGCACGTATCCATCCGCCGCGGCCAGCACGCGAGTGCCCTTCGGAGCGGCGAAGTCGACGCCCGTATGCGCACGCCAGTTCTTGAGCAGCGGATGGAACCGGTTGCCGAATCCCGAGCTCACTCGCGAGAACTCCACCGGCGAACGCAGGAACGCCTTGGCACGATTGGACCCATCGAGCTCGAAATGCGTCTCGCCGCCTTCGCCGTCGCTGAACAGCACCGCGTTGTGCACGCGCCCATCGTTCACGAACTCGGCGGCCAGGATGCGCCCGGGGCCGATCAGCTCACCCGCGTCGTAGAGCATTTCATAGACCACCGTGAAGTGATCGCCCTTTCGCAGGTCCGAGTGGAAATCGATGTCGGTCGCGAAGACGCGCGCGATTTGCATGGCGACTGCGTCCGGGATCCCGGCCGAGTCGGTCGCCGCGAACAACGAGGAGCGAATCGTCGCGGACTTGTGGAAGACGCGCGGTGATCCGCCGGCGGCGCGATCCGTTGCCGTGAACCCCGCGGCCGTCTTCAGGACTTCGAGGACCCCGTCGGAGCCGAGGTAGTAGCGCAGCGCCAGCAATTCGCCATCGGGGCCTGTTTCGGCCTGGAGGGTCTTGCCCGGCACCAGCTTGCGGAAAAGCGTGCTGCCCTTCCGGTCGGTCCGCACGAATTCCATCGCGCGCGCGTCGCGCACGCCCAGTCGGTCGAAGAGCGCGGCGACGGTGTCGCCGCGAAGGACGCGCTCCTGGGTGACGAACCGGCCCATCGGGGCTTCGTCAGGGGCAAAAACGGGCAACGCAACCAGTTGCTGCACCGTTTCGACGGGCTGGGTCGAAACCACCGTCCCCGGAGCGACCCCGAAGGCCGTCACGATGCTGAGCGCAGGCAATCCCAGCAGCAGGCATGCGAACGCCACCTGCCGGACAGGTCGAAGGCGCTCGGATCGCTGCGCTAGAATGTCGGCTTTTTCGACGGGCATCGGATCGCGTGGGATCGGGTGGGTAAAGCATATCAGAAACAGCCGGATTTCCGGCGGAAAACGGAATCAAATCAATGACTCATCCGACAGACTTGGAGGAAATTCGCAGGGGCGCCGTGGAGGTCCTGGTCGAGGAAGACCTGCTTCGCAAGCTCGCCCGTGGAAAGCCACTCCGGGTGAAGGCCGGCTTCGATCCGACTGCCCCGGACTTGCACCTCGGGCACTCGGTCCTGCTCAACAAGATGCGGCAATTCCAGGACATGGGGCACCACGTCATGTTCCTGATCGGCGATTTCACGGGGCTGATCGGCGACCCGAGCGGCAAGAATGCGACACGTCCCCCGCTCACACCCGAGCAGATCGCGGCCAACGCTGAAACGTACAAGTCGCAGGTCTTCAAGATCCTGCATCCGGAGAAGACCGAAGTGATGTTCAACTCGGTCTGGGGGAACGCGCTGGGTGCCGCGGGCATGATCAAGCTGGCGGCCACATACACGGTTGCGCGAATCCTCGAGCGCGATGATTTCGCGAAGCGTTTTGCCGAACAGCGTCCCATCTCGATCCACGAATTCCTGTACCCGCTCATGCAGGGCTACGACTCCGTGGCGATGAAGGCAGACGTCGAGCTGGGCGGCAACGACCAGAAGTTCAACCTGCTCGTGGGCCGCGAGCTGCAGAAGCACTTTGGCCAGGAACCGCAGGTGATCCTCACGATGCCGCTGCTGGAAGGCCTGGACGGCGTCGAGAAGATGTCGAAGTCGCTCGGCAACTACGTCGGGATCGACGAGCCACCCAACGAAATGTTCGGAAAGCTGATGTCGGTGTCCGACGAGCTCATGTGGCGCTACATCGAACTCCTGTCGTTCGAGTCGCTCGCCACCATTTCGGGCTGGAAGAAGGCTGTGGAGGGCGGAGGAAACCCGCGCGACATCAAAGTGCGCTTCGCGCAGGAAATCGTCGCTCGCTTCCACGACCGTCGCGCTGCCGATGCGGCGCTCGAGGACTTCGAGTCGCGTTTCAAGCACGGGGGGATCCCGGAAGACCTTCCCGAACAAACGCTCGTCTGCTCGGGCCCGGATATGCCTCTGGTTCAGGTCCTCAAGGCGACGGGCTTGTGCCCCAGTACCTCGGAGGCCTTGCGCATGATCGAGCAGGGCGGGGTCCGGGTGGACGGGGAAAAGGTGACCGACAAGGCCGCAAGGCTCGCCGCAGGGGCGACCTGCGTCCTACAGGTTGGGAAGCGGAAATTCGCCCGGATTTTCCTGAAACCAGGGGCCTGAGCCCAGGAAAGCTTCCCGCGCCGTTGTTGACCGGGGGTGCAAATCCGGCTATAGTGGTGGGCTTCGTCGGTCGTGTACGTCTGGCCGCGAAATCGCTCTTTAACAAGTTACAGCCGATAGAGGTGGGTGTTGCGGGTATGAACGCAACCTGACCTGGGGCACGCGCGAGCGTTGCTTTGGGGAGGGCTCAAGCGATACTTGCAGTGCTCACTTTGAATTGAAGTTAATTCTTTGTGAGTGAATAACTTGGATTGAACTCAAGAGTTTGATCCTGGCTCAGATTGAACGCTGGCGGAATGCTTTACACATGCAAGTCGAGCGGCAGCGCGGGGGCAACCCTGGCGGCGAGCGGCGAACGGGTGAGTAATACATCGGAACATGTCCAGTTGTGGGGGATAGCCCGGCGAAAGCCGGATTAATACCGCATGAGCTCGAGAGAGGAAAGCGGGGGACCGTAAGGCCTCGCGCGACTGGGTTGGCCGATGTCCGATTAGCTAGTTGGCGGGGTAATGGCCCACCAAGGCGATGATCGGTAGCTGGTCTGAGAGGATGATCAGCCACACTGGGACTGAGACACGGCCCAGACTCCTACGGGAGGCAGCAGTGGGGAATTTTGGACAATGGGGGAAACCCTGATCCAGCCATTCCGCGTGAGTGAAGAAGGCCTTCGGGTTGTAAAGCTCTTTTGTCCGGAGCGAAACGGTTACGGTGAATATCCGTGACTACTGACGGTACCGGAAGAATAAGCACCGGCTAACTACGTGCCAGCAGCCGCGGTAATACGTAGGGTGCGAGCGTTAATCGGAATTACTGGGCGTAAAGCGTGCGCAGGCGGGCTTTTAAGCCAGACGTGAAATCCCCGGGCTTAACCTGGGAATGGCGTTTGGGACTGGAAGTCTGGAGTACGGCAGAGGAGACTGGAATTCCTGGTGTAGCAGTGAAATGCGTAGATATCAGGAGGAACACCGATGGCGAAGGCAGGTCTCTGGGCTGATACTGACGCTCATGCACGAAAGCGTGGGGAGCAAACAGGATTAGATACCCTGGTAGTCCACGCCCTAAACGATGTCGACTGGTTGTTGGGGGTTTGACACTCTCAGTAACGAAGCTAACGCGTGAAGTCGACCGCCTGGGGAGTACGGCCGCAAGGTTAAAACTCAAAGGAATTGACGGGGACCCGCACAAGCGGTGGATTATGTGGATTAATTCGATGCAACGCGAAAAACCTTACCTACCCTTGACATGTCCGGAAGCCTGAAGAGATTCAGGTGTGCCCGAAAGGGAACTGGAACACAGGTGCTGCATGGCTGTCGTCAGCTCGTGTCGTGAGATGTTGGGTTAAGTCCCGCAACGAGCGCAACCCTTGTCATTAGTTGCTACATTTAGTTGGGCACTCTAATGAGACTGCCGGTGACAAACCGGAGGAAGGTGGGGATGACGTCAAGTCCTCATGGCCCTTATGGGTAGGGCTTCACACGTAATACAATGGCGCGTACAGAGGGTTGCTAAGCCGCGAGGTGGAGCCAATCCCTAGAAAGCGCGTCGTAGTCCGGATTGCAGTCTGCAACTCGACTGCATGAAGTCGGAATCGCTAGTAATCGCGGATCAGCATGTCGCGGTGAATACGTTCCCGGGTCTTGTACACACCGCCCGTCACACCATGGGAGTGGGTTTCACCAGAAGCCGGTCGCTTAACCGCAAGGATGGCGCCGACCACGGTGAGATTCATGACTGGGGTGAAGTCGTAACAAGGTAGCCGTATCGGAAGGTGCGGCTGGATCACCTCCTTTCTAGAGACGCGCGCGTATCTGTAGCGCCCACCATCTATCGGTTGTTCTTTGTTAGGCCTCGGGGCACGGGTCTGTAGCTCAGTTGGTTAGAGCACCGTCTTGATAAGGCGGGGGTCGATGGTTCGAATCCATCCAGACCCACCAACGAAGGCGCCAGGTTGTGGGTGAGCGTGCGGGGGGCTGTAGCTCAGTTGGGAGAGCACCTGCTTTGCAAGCAGGGGGTCGTCGGTTCGATCCCGTCCAGCTCCACCAAGGTGTTTAGAGGAATCATCAACGAGTGTTTGATTGGGGCACCGTGCAGATCGCGCGGGCTTCGGATGAATGCTCCTTGATGCTTCTTTTCCAAGAAGTGATCGTATCGGCTGCTCTTTAAAAATCCGGATTAGAAGGTGGTGTGTTCGCGTGGCTTCTTTTGCACGTAGCACTCCTGGCAAGCGATTGCCTGGGGTTGCTGCTACAGCGTGCGAAGGTTTGTAGAAGCCGGGGCGCGAATGCACGACTGGGTGATGTATTGCATGTTCATCGAACTTGTTTGTTTTGATGGACGCACAAGCGCGTGAGAGATCTATGACTTTCGTGATGCCTGGAAGAACTTTACTTCCGGGTGCTTCGTTGTTTGAGGCAGCAAGGTTATAGGGTCAAGCGAATAAGTGCATGTGGTGGATGCCTTGGCGATAACAGGCGATGAAGGACGCGACAGCCTGCGATAAGCTGCGGGGAGCCGGCAAATGGGCGCTGATCCGCAGATTTCCGAATGGGGAAACCCGGCCTCTTTGAGGTCACCGTGACCTGAATACATAGGGTCATAGGAGCGAACGCGGAGAACTGAAACATCTCAGTAACCGCAGGAACAGAAATCAACCGAGATTCCCAGAGTAGTGGCGAGCGAAATGGGACCAGCCGTCGAGTTTTAGCAGGTGCGTTAGCGAAATGGTCTGGAAAGGCCAGCCGTAGTGGGTGATAGCCCCGTACGCGAAAACGCATCTGTGGAACTAAGCTCGAGACAAGTAGGGCGGGACACGTGAAATCCTGTCTGAAGATGGGGGGACCATCCTCCAAGGCTAAATACTCGTTATCGACCGATAGTGAACCAGTACCGTGAGGGAAAGGCGAAAAGAACCCCGGGAGGGGAGTGAAATAGATCCTGAAACCGCATGCATACAAACAGTCGGAGCCCGCAAGGGTGACGGCGTACCTTTTGTATAATGGGTCAGCGACTTACGTTCAGTTGCAAGCTTAAGGCTTGATGCCGGAGGCGCAGCGAAAGCGAGTCTGAACAGGGCGTTCAGTAGCTGGGCGTAGACCCGAAACCGGTTGATCTATCCATGGCCAGGCTGAAAGTGGGGTAACACTCACCGGAGGGCCGAACCCACGCCCGTTGAAAAGGTCGGGGATGAGCTGTGGATAGGGGTGAAAGGCTAAACAAAACCGGAGATAGCTGGTTCTCCTCGAAAACTATTGAGGTAGTGCCTCGTGTATTGCCTGCGGGGGTAGAGCACTGTTATGGCTAGGGGGCCGCTTAGGCTTACCAACCCATGGCAAACTCCGAATACCGCAGAGCAGCAGCACGGGAGACAGTCCCCGGGTGCTAACGTCCGGGGACAAGAGGGAAACAACCCAGACCGCCAGCTAAGGTCCCCAATATCGGCTAAGTGGAAAACGAGGTGGGAAGGCACAGACAGTCAGGAGGTTGGCTTAGAAGCAGCCATCCTTTAAAGAAAGCGTAATAGCTCACTGATCGAGTCGTCCTGCGCGGAAGATGTAACGGGGCTCAAGCCGATAACCGAAGCTGCGGATGCAACGCGTTAAGCGTTGTGTGGTAGAGGAGCGTTCCCTACGCCTGCGAAGGTGACTCGTAAGGGTTGCTGGAGGTATGGGAAGTGCGAATGCTGACATGAGTAGCGATAAAGCGGGTGAAAGGCCCGCTCGCCGAAAGCCCAAGGTTTCCTGCGCAACGTTCATCGGCGCAGGGTGAGTCGGCCCCTAAGGTGAGGGCGAGAGCCGTAGCTGATGGGAATCCGGTCAATATTCCGGAACCGCCGACGGGTGCGATGTGGGGACGGAGAAGGTTATGCGAACCGGCTGTTGGATGTGCCGGTGAAGCGTGTAGGCAGATCCCTTAGGGAAATCCGGGGGGTTAATGCTGAGGCGCGGGACCAGGAGAGCTTGCTCTCTGAAGTCGCGGATACCCTGCTTCCAGGAAAAGCCACTAAGCTTCAGCCCGTTGGGACCGTACCGCAAACCGACACAGGTGGGCAGGATGAAAATTCTCAGGCGCTTGAGAGAACTCAGGAGAAGGAACTCGGCAAATTGACACCGTAACTTCGGAAGAAGGTGTGCCTCTGGTAGGTGTAGCGGTTTACCCGCGAAGCCGAAAGAGGCCGCAGAGAATCGGTGGCTGCGACTGTTTATCAAAAACACAGCACTCTGCTAAGACGTTGGAAGTCGACGTATAGGGTGTGACGCCTGCCCGGTGCCGGAAGGTTAAGTGATGGGGTGCAAGCTCTTGATCGAAGCCCCGGTAAACGGCGGCCGTAACTATAACGGTCCTAAGGTAGCGAAATTCCTTGTCGGGTAAGTTCCGACCCGCACGAATGGCGTAACGATGGCCACACTGTCTCCTCCTGAGACTCAGCGAAGTTGAAATGTTTGTGAAGATGCAATCTACCCGCGGCTAGACGGAAAGACCCCATGAACCTTTACTGTAGCTTTGCATTGGACTGTGACGTTGTCTGTGTAGGATAGCTGGGAGGCTTTGAAGCGGTGCCGCTAGGTGCCGTGGAGCCAACGTTGAAATACCAGCCTGACGACGTTGCGGTTCTAACCTGGGCCCCTTGACGGGGTCGGGGACCGTGCATGGTAGGCAGTTTGACTGGGGCGGTCTCCTCCCAAAGAGTAACGGAGGAGTGCGAAGGTCACCTAGGTACGGTCGGAAATCGTACTCATAGTGCAATGGCATAAGGTGGCTTGACTGCGAGACTGACAAGTCGAGCAGGTGCGAAAGCAGGTCATAGTGATCCGGTGATTCTGAATGGAAGGGTCATCGCTCAACGGATAAAAGGTACTCTGGGGATAACAGGCTGATTCCTCCCAAGAGTTCATATCGACGGGGGAGTTTGGCACCTCGATGTCGGCTCATCACATCCTGGGGCTGTAGCCGGTCCCAAGGGTATGGCTGTTCGCCATTTAAAGTGGTACGTGAGCTGGGTTCAAAACGTCGTGAGACAGTTTGGTCCCTATCTGCCGTGGGCGTTGGAGATTTGACGGGGGCTGCTCCTAGTACGAGAGGACCGGAGTGGACGTATCCCTGGTGTACCGGTTGTCACGCCAGTGGCATTGCCGGGTAGCTATATACGGAAGAGATAACCGCTGAAAGCATCTAAGCGGGAAACTCGCCTGAAGATGAGATCTCCCGGAGCTTCGAGCTCCCTGAAGGGTCGTGGTAGACCACCACGTTGATAGGCCGGGTGTGCACGAGCAGTAATGCTCTGAGCTGACCGGTACTAATTGCCCGTGCGGCTTGACTCTATAACCTTGCGCAATAACTTGTGCTCGAGACCTCGCAACAACACGCGAGCGCCTCTTTGCAATACAAACTCCAGCACCTTCTAATCCCGAACATGAGACGACGTGCAGCAACACCACGCACGCCGCCTCGACAGAATTCCTGGCGACCATAGCGCGTTGGCCCCACCCCTTCCCATCCCGAACAGGTCCGTGAAACGACGCCGCGCCGATGATATTGCGGATTGCCCGTGAGAAAGTAGGTCATCGCCAGGGTGCTACAAAGTCAAACGCCCCACCGTACCCCGGTGGGGCGTTTGCATTTGCAAAACGGGAAAGCGAGAAACTTTCCCCGCTCGGCACCCGCCGCTAGAATGGTCCTCGAACCGTTCCAGCCCCGTTTCCCGGAGCCCCCATCGCCACCGAGCGCCCCACTGCATTCGTAAGGCTGCTCGCGTTCGGCGAGCGCCTGCGGTCCTCTCCCCGTCTGAAGCATCCTCGCCTCAAGCGCGTGTTCCTGTACGCCTTCGTCCTGGTCCTCGCGGCCGCGGGGGGCCTCGCCCCGAAGCCGATCGAGTCCGCGTTCGCAGGCGCCGAACGCCTCGCGTTCGACGCGCAGATGCGCTTCCTCCGGGATCGCTTTCCGCGGCCGCTGGACAACGACGTCGTGCTCATCGGCACCGATATCGACACCGAATCGGCCTTCCCCGAACCGATCGCGCTTTGGCACAAGCACTTCGGCAAAGTCTATCGCGCGCTGGCAATCGCCAAGCCGCTCGCGGTGGGCGTCGACATCGGCTTGCCCGAGCGATCCTTTGACAAGATCGTGCCGGGCTTCGACGGCGACGGGCCGATGATGATCGGGATCTTCGCGCTCAAGCGCGAAGCACCGCTGGTGTTCGTGCAGCACGTGAGCGATCGCGACGAGTTGATTCCCGTGCAGGAGAATTTCCTGCGCATCGTGAAGCCCGAAAATCTCGGGGTGGATCGCCAGTTGCAGGATCCCGACGGCGTGTCGCGCCGCTTCGCCGAGGCGTTGCGCTACGAAGGCGGCGCACCGGTGCCGACGCTCGCGGGCCAGATGCTGCGCCAGCTCAACCGGAATGTGGGCGAGGGGTACATCGACTACAGCGTCGGCGGGCCACCAGTGCGCCACATCCCGATGCACGAGGTGGAGGCCTGGTTCGACGCCGGTGACGAGCAGCGCCTGCGCGAGCGCTTCGCGGGGCGCATCGTGCTGCTCGGAAGCATGACGGGTGACCGTGACCGCTGGTTCCTGCCGGTGAAGGTGATCCAGCTTCCCGAAGACATGCACCGCGTCGAAGCGCCCGGCGCAAAATTCAGCCAGCCCGGCGTGGCGACTCACTTGCAGGTTCTACGCAGCCATCTGTCGCACGGCATGCTCTCGCCCGCGCCCGAATGGCTCGCCATCCTCCTCTGCGCCATCGCGGCGCTTGCGGTGCTCGTGCGCGCGCGTCCCTGGGTGATCGTGGCCGGGGCGGTGCTGTTTCCGCTGGCGCTGCTCGCGTTAAGCCTGATGGCCATCCGCCAGCTCCAAGTCCTGGTCCCTATCGCCGCGATCACGCTCACCTTCTGGATCGCCCTGGGTGTGCGCGGCGTGTACGACGCCATCAAGGCGGTCCTCGCGCGCATCCAGATGCTACGCACATTTGCCGGCCAGGTGAGCCCCGCGGTCATGCGCGAAATGCTGCAGGGGCATCTCGACTTCGGCGCGGGTGCCAAGCTCGCCGACATCTGCGTACTCTTCAGCGACGTAAGGGATTTCACCGCTCTCTCCGAGAAAATGTCGCCGCAGATCGTCACCAATGTGCTGCAGCGCTACTTCGACCGCATGGTGAGCGCGGTGCACAAGCTGGATGGCACCGTCGACAAGTTCATCGGCGATGGCTTGATGGTCTTCTTCGGTGCGCCGTTCAAATCCGCGGACCCGTGCGTGGATGCGGTGCAGTGCGCGCTCGAGATGATGTCGGAACTCGACGCCCTGAACATCGAGTTCGAACGCGAGGGCCTGCCGACGTTGACCATTGGAATCGGCGTAAACTATGGGACCGTCACGGTGGGAAATATCGGTTCATCGGAGCGGCACAATTACTCGGCGATCGGCGATGCGGTCAATGTCGCGGCCCGGGTGGAAGGACTCACAAAGGAGCTCGGTCGCAAGATCGTGATCACCGAGTCCGTCGTGAGCAGGATCGGGGAACGCTTCCACTTCGATCCACTGGGCGAGCACAAGCTCAAGGGTCACAGCCCGGTCATGGTTTGGGGCATCCGTACGGCGCGCGCCACGCCGACGGAGAAATGACAGCGGAGGTCGACATGAAAAAGACGATCCAGCGCGCACTGGCCATCCTGGGTTCGCTTGCATCCCTGGCGGCGTTTCCCGCTGAGAGCGTGGCGTTCCTGACCAACCTCAAGGGTGAGGTGACGGTCGACGGATCCAAGGCGCGCCTGCTTTCCGAACTCGCCCGCGGCCAGAAGGTCGTGGTTGCCAAGGACGCGCAGGCTTCGGTGATGTTCATCGCGAGCGGCAAGGAGTATCCCCTTCGCGGACCCGGCGAGTTCGTCGTGAACGAATCCGAGGTCGGAGCTGGAAGCGGTCCCGCGCCGACGGCACGCGCAACGGAATGGCGGGCCAACGCGAGGGTCCTCGGCCAGGTGGGCCAGACTTCCGCGGCCAGCGTGCGCATGCGCTCCATTGCGCCGCCGAAGGCCGTGTCGCCTCTCGTCTTCCCGACCCAAGGCAACATCGCCACGCTGCAACCGACATTCCGCTGGACGGCCACCGCGCCGGCGGAGATCACGCTCTCCGTCGTGGGCGAGGAAAAGGCCGTGCACGCGGGCAAGGCAGTCGGCAATTCCTATCGCGTTCCCGCGAAGCTGAAACCCGACACGGAGTACGCCTGGGTCGTGCGCATCGCGGGCAGCGAGTTGGGCTCCGCCCGGTTTCGCACACTGCCTTCCGAAGCCATCCAGGTCGCGGAAAAACGCAAGCCGTCCGAGCGCGCGGAGTTCTCCGACCGCGTGATGTACGCGCTGATGCTCCAGGACCTCGGCGCGTCGCAGGAGGCGCAGGAGCAATGGTCGAAGCTCGCGAAGGAGCGAGCCGACCTGCCCGAGCTCGCGACCCTCGCGGGAAAATAGCCGCACTGCCCGTGGCCCTCGTCCGACATCTCGCCACCTCCGCCGCGGTCCTCTCCCTTCTTGCCACGGTTGCGCTAGGCGCGCCTGTCGCCTTCGTGGCCGACGTACGGGGCGAAGCTCGCGCTGCGAATGGCGCAAAGCTCGGCATGCTCTCCACGGTGGATACGGCGACGCCCATCACGCTGGGCAAGGGTGCCCGCGCCGTCCTGGTCTATACCGCTACCGGCGTGGAATTCACGCTCCAGGGTCCGGGGGAATTCATCGTCGAGGCCGCCGAAGCGAAAGTGGTGAGGGGAACCCCGCCTTCGCGCCGTGACGCCGTGTCCGCGCCCAGCGCCGTCCTCGTGCAGCGCAACGCCGAGGCCGTCACGGCGAGCGTGCGCATGCGCAGCATCTCGTTGCAGAAACCCGCGCGGCCCGTGTTGCTCTATCCGCAAGCCGGCCCGATCGCGACATTGCATCCAACGTTCGCGTGGGATGCGGAAAGCGGACCTTCGGGTTTCACCGTGGTCGTCCACAGCTCCGATGGCAAGTTTATCTGGCGCGGATCGTCGAAGAGCCAGTCGTTGGAGGCGGGGATGAAATTCGACATTGGAAGGCGCTATAGCTGGACGCTCTCCTCCGATTCAGGGGTCCTCGGCACTGCGACCTTCGAGACGATGCCGGTTGCCGCGATCATGCGAGCGGAAGCGTCGCGCAACAGGACGAAGACCTTCGCCGACCGCGTCCTGCACGCATTCGTGCTCCAGGACCTCGGCGCCACCCAGGACGCGCGCCTCGCCTGGGCGTCGCTTGCCCGCGAGCGCCCGGACCTTCCCGAACTCGCCGTGCTCGCTCGCTGATCCATGCGCGTCGCGATCGTCCTTCTCGCATTCTTCGCCTTCGGCTCCCATGCAGCCGACCGCGTCGCGCTGCTCATCGGGAACAACAACTACGCCTCCGCACAACTGCGCAACGCCACGAACGACGCGCGCGACCTGGGTGAAGTCCTGAAAGAGCTGGGCTTCAAGGTGATCGTGAAGGAGAACGTCACGCGGCGCGACATGATCGAGGGCATCCGCGAATTCGGCGCGGCGCTCGAAGGCGCCAACACGGCGCTCTTCTTCTACGCCGGCCATGCGATGCAGTTCAAGGACCGCAACTACCTCATCCCGATCGACGCCGCCATGGGCAGCGAGGAAGACGTGACGTTCTTCTCGGTCGAGATCAACCAGGTCTTCGACCGGATGGACCGCGCGAAGACGCGATTCAACTTCCTCATCCTGGATGCATGCCGCGACAATCCTTTCGCATCCAGCTTCAAGGTGACGAGTGCGGGCCTCGCGCAGATGAGCGCGCCTTCCGGCACGCTGATCGCCTACGCGACTTCACCGGGTTCGGTGGCCGCCGACGGCTTCGGGCGCAACGGCGTCTACACGAAGTACCTCCTCCAGAACATCCGCACGCCGGACCAGCCGGTGGAGATCATGTTCAAGCGCGTGCGCGAGGCGGTGGAACAGGAGACGCGCAAGCTGCAGACCCCGTGGGACTCGTCCTCGCTCAAGGGGGATTTCCTGTTCAACGCGTCCACCGCCCGTCCCGCGACGCCGGGGCAATCCGTCTCGGGACCGAGTGCGGATACGCAAGCGCAGATCGAGCGCGAGTTCTGGGTCAGCGTGCGCGATTCGACTCGCGTGGAAGACGTGCGGGCCTATCTCGACAAGTATCCGAACGGCAGCTTCGCTCCGCTCGCGAAGAATCGCATCGAGGCACTGCTGCGCCCCACGCGAGTCGCGAGTACCGCGGAGGCGCCACCCGCTTCCCAGAACCCCGTCACGCGTGGCGACGCGAAGCCGGAACCGCAGTCCGTATCGACGCCGCCGGCGAAGCCCGAGGAAAAGGCCACGGTCGTCGCCAGTGCACCCACGACATCACGACCGGCAGCGACCGCGGTGCCGGTCACTTCCGCGCCCGCAGGACCTGCGCCGGCAGCCCCCAAGCCCCCATTGCAACCGCCTGCGGCTGCGGCACCCGCAGCGGCAGCCGCAGCGCCACCCGCGGCACCGGCGAAGCGCGACGACCTCCCGGGACGCGAGATCTCTCCCGGTGTGCGCGAACTTACGTTCGCCGACGGTTCCATCTATCGCGGCGGCATGCGCGGCCTCTCGCTGCACGGCAAGGGCGAATACACCTCGAAGGCCTTCCAGTACCAGGGCGAATTCAAGGAAGGCCTGAAGGATGGTCCGGGCGTGTACGTTTGGGAAAACGGCGATCGCTACGAAGGCGACTTCGCGAACGACCGGCCGAGCGGCAAGGGCAAGTACCTGTTCGCTTCGGGCGACACGTACGAAGGCGACGTGAAAGCCGGCATCATCGTCGGGCGCGGCACTTCGGTCACGAAGGACGGCGATACGTTCGACGGCTCGTTCGTCGATGGCAAGCCCCACGGCACGGGCGTCTACCGCTTCAAGAGCGGCGATCGCTACGAAGGCGAAATGGCGCAGGGCAAGATGAACGGCAAGGGCCGCTACATCGCGAAGGGTGGCGACGTCATCCAGGGCTCGTTCCAGAATGGGAAACCGGAAGGCCAGGGCATCTACACGTTCTCGAACGGCGACCGCTATGAAGGCGACATCCGAGGTGGCGCGCTCACCGGCAAGGGCACCTATTTCCACGCGAGCGGGCTCAAGTACGAAGGCGAGATGGCCGAAGGCCGCCCGCAGGGCCTCGGGGTCTTCTGGTTCGCGGACGGCACGCGTTTCGAAGGCGCCTTCGAAAACGGACTCGTGAAAGCGAGGGGCGACATGGTGCGCCAGGACGGCTCGCGCATCCGGGCCGAGATCGTCGATGGGAATGTCAGGTTGTTGAATTGACGGTATAATTCGTCCTCGAATCCCCGGATGGAGTAGCCCCCATGGCCGAACGTAAGCGAGTGCGCCGCAACACCCTCGAGCGCCGCTGCCTGCCGAAGACTTTCAAGCGTCTTTTCATCGGCTCGTCGCGCACGATCTTCAAGATGCTGGAGACGATCAAGAAGAACTGATCCGTCCCTCCCGCGTCTGGAGCAAAAAGGGCCGCCTTGTGCGGCCCTTTTCATTGGACGGGTGCCGCCTTGTGCGGCCCTTTTCATTTTCGTGTCGCCCTGGCGATACGTTTTCTTACAAATGCATCGGCAACAATGTCGCAGTGACGCAGTCGTACCTGCTGTTCTCAGCGTACGACCATGCAAGAAATACAGAAAAGCGTCCGCATTGTTTTCGTCCTGCGTAATCGCACGCGGGACTGGCCCGACCTGGAGCGGCTCGGCGAATGTGACATCGCGAGCCAGCCCCAGCGCTTTGTCGGCGGCCGCAACTCGTGGATCGCGCAATCGTACGTGCGGCTCGCCCCCGCACTGCGCGAGCGGGGCTACGAGGTCGGCTTGTCCGATCGCTTCGTGCCCGGCGCCATCTGCATTGCGCATCGCGATGATGCGAACGGCTTCGCCAGCCGGGCCGCCGATGCATTCCTGGTGATCGTGCGCGCGGACCGCGCGCCCGTGCATGCGTGCGACCTCGCGATCGTGCAGAACGGACTCGATGCCGCACCGCACGAGCGCTTCGTGCCCTTGTGGCCGCAGCCCGGCCTGCTGCCGCGCGATGCATCGCGGGGCTCGGCCATTCGCAACCTGGCCTATCACGGCCGCCTCGGTTCGGCGCCCGAATGGTTTGGTTCGAAAACGTTCCTTCGGGACCTGGCTGCGCGAGGCGTCGCGTTCGAGGCCCATGCCACCGGTTGGGAAAACTACCGCGACGTGGACCTCGCGCTCGCGGCGCGCAACGAGTCGCCGCGCGTCCTCGCGACCAAGCCCGCGACCAAGCTGTACAACGCGTGGCACGCGGGCGTGCCGCTGCTCGCCATGCCAGAGCCGGCCTACCTCGAGCAGCGCCGTTCTCCGCTGGATTTCATCGAAGTGCGTGGGCCCGGCGACGTGCTGCGAGCCGTCGACAGCTTGCGGCGCGACCGGGCCCTGTACCGCGCATTGGTCGCCAACGGCCTTGAGCGCGCGGCGGAGTTCGGCGTCCAGCGCACGCGCGATCGCTGGATCGCGTTGATCGAACGGGAAGTCGTTCCGGGCTTTCGCGCCCTTCGCGCGAACGCAGCGGGCCGGCGCTTCTGGCACCTGGGCGCCATGGCGCGGCAGAAGGTCGCGAGCCGTGGGCACCGCGTTGTCGTCGCCTGGGAACGCTGGATGGACCACCCGCACGGCCCGCGCCATTCGCTCGACGCATTGCGCGCGGCCTTCACGCGCGAATCGGTGCAGGGGCACACCCTGCCGGATGCGGAGCCCTCGAACCTCCAGCGCTAGCGCCGCTAGGCGAGCGCCCGGTCCACGACTTCACCCACGTCGCTCGACAAGCCCTCGGCCGCACGGATCGATTCCAGCGCCGCGCGCGCATGCGCCTGGCGCGAGCCGTCGTACTTCTTCCAGCGATCGAAAGCCCGCGCGAGCCGCGAGGCGATCTGCGGGTTCAAGCGGTCCAGCGCGACGACCTGCTCGGCGACGAAGCGATAGCCCGAGCCGTCGGCCACGTGGAAGTGCAGCGCATTGCCGGAGAACGCGTGCACCAGTGCACGCACCCGGTTGGGGTTCTTGAGGTCGAAGGCGGGATGCTCCAGCAGGCCTCGCACGCGATCGAGCGTCTTGGGAAGGTCGCTCAACGCCTGCACGCGGAACCATTTGTCCACCACCAGTGCCTCGTCCTTCCACTTCTCGTAGAACATGCCCAGCGCGCGATCGCGTTCGGCGCCGGCGGAGTTCGCGAGGCATTCGAGCGCGCCCATCGCGTCGGTCATGTTCTCGGCGCGGCGGTACTCGAGGAACGTGAGCGCGCGCGCGGTGGAATCGTCGATCGCCATCAGGTAGCCCAACGCGGCATTGCGCAGCGCGCGGCGTCCCGCGGCATTCGCATCCGGTGAATAGGCGCCGGTCACGGTGAAATGGCGGAAGGCGCCCTCGAATCGCGTGCGGTAGCGCTCGGCCAGCTCGCGCTTCAAGCGGTTGCGCGCAGCATGGATCGCATCCGGATCGGCCACGTCCATGGCCTCGGCCAGGACCGACTCGGGCGGGAGTGCCAGGCACTCGGCAGCCAGCGCCGGGTCGCGCGAGGCGTTCACGAGCACGCGGCCGATCGACTCGACGTAGGACGGCGGAATTTCCATCGCCTTGCCGGCACGAGCCGCCGCGATGCCCGCGAGGATGATGCGCGTGGCGAGCGCCTGGCCCGCTTCCCAGCGATTGAAGGCGTCGTTGTCGTGCGCCATCAAGTGCGTGAGGTCCGCGTCGCTCGCCCCCGTGTCCGTCACGACCGGCGCGGAAAACCCGCGGAATACCGAAGGCACCGGGCGCGCGGGCACGTCGACGAAGACGAAGCACTGCTCGGCTTCGCGCAGGTCGAGCACGCGCGTGGTACCGCCTGCTTCGGACTCACCCTGGAGACGCAAGGGTACGTCGGTGCCATCCGGCGCCACGAGGCCCAGGGCCATCGGGATGTGCAACGGGCCCTGCGCGGCGGAGGACTGGCGCACGACGAGCGAGTAGGTGCGTGCAGCTTCGTCGTAGGTGCCGCGGCATTCCACGTGCGGCGTGCCCGCTTGCGAGTACCAACGGCGGAACTGCGAGAGGTCCACGGCGCTCGCGTCGTGCATCGCCTGCACGAAGTCGTCGCACGTGACGGCCTGCCCGTCGTGGCGCTGGAAGTAGAGGTCCATGCCCTTGCGGAAGCGTTCCTTGCCGAGCAGGGTGTGGATCATGCGCACGACTTCGGCGCCCTTGTCGTAGACCGTCGCCGTGTAGAAGTTGTTGATCTCGACGTAGGACTCGGGCCGCACCGGATGCGCCATCGGACTCGCGTCCTCGGGGAACTGCCGAGAGCGCAGGTCGCGCACGTCCTGGATGCGCGCGACGGCGCGCGAGTACTCGTCCGCGCTGTACTCCTGGTCGCGGAAGACCGTGAGGCCTTCCTTCAGCGTGAGCTGGAACCAGTCGCGGCACGTGACGCGGTTGCCGGTCCAGTTGTGGAAGTACTCGTGGGCCACGACCTTGTCGATGCCGTAGAAATCCTCGTCGGTCGCCGTGTCGGGCCGCGCGAGGACGTACTTCGTGTTGAAGATGTTGAGGCCCTTGTTCTCCATCGCGCCCATGTTGTAGTCGCCGACCGCGACGATCATGAAGCGCTCGAGATCGAGCTCCAGGCCGAACACCTCTTCGTCCCAGCGCATCGACTTCTTCAGGGCGTGCATCGCGAAGGAGGCCTGGTCGAGCTTGCCCGGCTCCACGTAGACCTGCAGCAGGGCCTTGCGCCCCGACTGCGTCGTGAACTGCTCCTCGAGGAGGTCGAGCCGTGCCGCGACCATCGCGAACAGGTACGAGGGTTTCGGGAAGGGATCCTCCCAGCGCGCCCAGTGGCGATCCGAAGGCTCTTCCCCGCTCGCCACGAGGTTGCCGTTGGCGAGCATGCGCGGGAAGCGGGCCTTGTCGCCGTGCAACGTGACGGCGTAGCGCGCCATCACGTCGGGGCGGTCGGGGAAGTAGGTGATGCAGCGAAAGCCCTGCGCCTCGCATTGCGAGAAGAGCCCGTCCTTCGAGGCGTAGAAGCCTTCCAGGCGCGTGTTCGCCCAGGGATTGAACCGAACCTCGGCCTCGAACGTGAACGCCGCGGGCACGCTCGCGATGCGCAATCGGTCCTCATCCACCGTGTACTCGGCCGCGGCGAGCTTGCGGCCGTCGATCGCGACCGACACCAATTCGAGGTGACGGCCGTCGAGCACGAGCGGTGCCCCCGCATCCTTCGACGCCGGGTTGCGGCGCATCGCCAGCTTCGAGCGGATCGTGGCGTTCGCCTCCCCGATGTCGACGTCGAGTTCGACCGAGTCGACGAGGAAAGCCGGCGGCGTGTAGTCGCGCAGCAGGATGGCCTGGGGATTCGGGTCACGCATGGGCGGTTGCGGTCAGCCTTTCCGGCGGAAGAGTGCGGGGACCGCCGCGGCCGGGCCACGGCGCTTGGGCGCGGTCTCGCCGCCCGCGGGCTCCGAGGCCGCCGTCGCGGCCGGTTCGTAGGGCTTCGAGAAATCGATGCCGCCTCCCGAATCGCGCGGGCGCGGCGGCGGCGAGCGGTCGGAACGGTTGTCGCGATATTCGCGACCGCCCTGGGGTTTCGAGGCGCCCTGCGGCTTGCGCGGCTCACGCCGTTGCGACTGCGCCTCGCGCTGTGACTCCCGCTGCTGCTGCGGGTCGCGCGCCTGTTGCGGATCGCGCGCTTGCTGCGGTTCGCGAGGCGGGCGCGGTTCACGCGGCTGCTGCGGCTCACGAGGCTTCTGCGCTTCGCGCTGCGGTTGCTGGGATCGGCCTCCGCCGCCCCCGCCACCACGTCCGCTGCGTCCGCCGCGGCCGCCGCCGCCGCCGCGAGGCGCGCGCTCCTCGCGCGACTCCACCATGTTCTCGCGAATCGACGACTCGGAAAGGCCCGGCACTTCGCGCCGGTCGATCTTCTTCTTGATGAGGTTCTCGATCGCCGACATCAGCGGACGATCTTCGGAAGAAATGAACGAGATTGCTTCACCTTCCATGCCCGCGCGGCCGGTGCGGCCGATGCGGTGCACGTAATCCTCGGGCACATGCGGCAGGTCGAAGTTCACCACGTGCGGCAGCGCCTCGATGTCGAGGCCGCGCGCGGCGATGTCGGTGGCGACGAGGACCCGCACGGTGTTGTTCTTGAATCCCTCGAGCGAACGGATGCGCGCGTTCTGGGCCTTGTTGCCGTGGATCGCGTCGGCGTTGATGCCGTCGCGGATCAGCTGGCTCGCGAGGCGGTTGGCGCCGTGCTTGGTCTTGCAGAACACGAGCACTTGCGACCAGTCGTGGGTCTTCACGAGGTGGGCGAGCAGCGGGCGCTTCTTCGCGGCGTCGACCTGGTAGGCGTATTGCGTCACGAGCTCGGCGGGCGTGTTGCGGCGCGCGACTTCGACCGTGGCCGGATCGCGCAGGAACTGCGCGGAGAGCCGGCGGATCTCGTCGGAGAACGTGGCCGAGAAGAGCAGGTTCTGGCGGATCGGCGGCAGCAGGCTGATGATCCGCTTGATGTCCGGAATGAAGCCCATGTCCAGCATGCGGTCGGCTTCGTCGAGGATGAGGACCTGCACCTGGCGCAAGTCGACGGCCTTCTGGCCCGTGAGGTCCAGCAATCGGCCCGGCGTGGCCACGAGGATCTCGACCCCTTTGCGCAGCTCGGTGATCTGCGGATTGATGTTCACACCTCCATAGACGCAGAAGGGCTTCAAAGGGATGTGCTTGCCGTACGTCCGCACGCTCTCGTGGACCTGGATCGCGAGTTCGCGGGTGGGCGTGAGGATCAACGCGCGCACCGGGTGCATCGCGGGCGAGAAGCTCTTGCTCGCGAAGGGCGCCAGGCGCTGCAGCAGCGGCAGCGTGAAGCCGGCGGTCTTGCCGGTGCCCGTCTGGGCGGCGCCCAGCAGGTCGCGCCCGGAAAGGACGACGGGGATGGCCTGGGCTTGGATGGGGGTGGGCTCTGTGTAACCTTGCTCCGCGATGGCGCGCAGCAGCTCGGGCAGCAG
Source organism: Betaproteobacteria bacterium GR16-43 (assembly GCA_001953215.1). Taxonomy (GTDB): domain Bacteria; phylum Pseudomonadota; class Gammaproteobacteria; order Burkholderiales; family Usitatibacteraceae; genus Usitatibacter. The sequence continues at coordinate 586,045 of CP019169.1, read as the reverse complement.
CCCGAGGCTTTCGAACGTCGTACTGATGGCACTTCTCCTGAAAGATCGGCCTGGAGGAGCCTTTGGGGCTCCCGACCGGTTTCAGGCTGATGGGGTTTGCGTCTGGAGCCGGACCCGTCAAGGTCCGGTGCGGCCGGGGCGCCAACCGGTTGAGGCGCAGCCGACGACCGCAGCCCGTATTGTACCGTGGAAGGGTCTCCCGGACCCGCGAATAGCGCTGGGATAGCCTGCGCTCACTTTCCGCCTCGCCTGGGGCTTCCTGGGCGGCCCCAGGGCCTTTCCCGGTCGCTCCGGGGCTCGCCTTCAGTGCGCGGCGGCAGGCGCGCGCAACACGTCGATGTCGATGAACTTCCACCACGGTTGGCTCTGCACGGGCGGGCGGCGGAAGCCCGAGACCCACGGATGCCAGAAGTCCGTGAGGATGCGGTGCGTGTTGATTTTCGAGGGCGCGTAGGCCACGAGCAGCCGAGCCATTTCCTGGTAGAGCTTCGTGCGTTCGGGTGAATCGGGCATCGCGCGCGCTTTCTCGTAGAGCTTGTCGTACGCGTCGAGCTTGAAGCGCGAGCGGTTGCCCTTGAACCCTGCGTTGGGGCCGTAGTACGTCTGCAGCCACGTGTCCGCATCGGGCGAGGATGCCGAGCCGCCGAGCTGCCAGAACTGCAGCTTGCCCGCGTTCGACTCCTTCAGCAGGTCCGGCCACTGCGCCTTGCGGATGGAGTAGCGGATGCCGATCTCGTCCATGCTGCGTTTCCAGAGCTCGTCCAGCTGGTTGTCGCGAGCGGTGGTCGTGGAGTTGGATTTCAGCTCGAGCGGGCTGCCGTCGGGCATGTCGCGGTAGCCGTCTCCGTCGCGGTCGACGTAGCCGAACATGTCGAGCAGGGCCTTCGCCTTGGCCGGGCTGTACTCGCCCGCGGAGGTGCGGAACTTCGGGTCGTAGCCCGCGACGCCGGGGCTGTACGGCGTCTCCGCCGCGATCGCCTGGCCCTTGCGCACGATGGCGATCTCGTCGGACACCTTGTAGCCGAGCGACACCGCCCGGCGCAGCGCCACTTTCTCCGGCGTGTAGCCGCCCCACACCGGATCTTCCATGTTGAAGTAGTTGAACGTGAGATCGAGCGCGGGCACCTGCGCCATGTGGATGCCGCGCTTCCTGAGGTTCGGCGCGATCTTGTTCTCGGGCGCCGCGATGTATGCGTATTCCTCCGGGATGCGGAAGAGGAGGTCGTGTTCCTCGTTCAGGAAAGCGAGCCAGCGCGGCTGCACCGCTTCGAGGACGTACACCTCGACGCGTCCCACGATCGGCAGGCGCTTGCCCTTCAGCGCGGCCATCACCTCGGCGGCCTCCGGATCGTCCGCCGGCGGTTCGGCCTCGAAGTACTCCTCGCGGTAGTTCGGGTTCGCGTCGAGCGCGATCTTGGAGGCCCGCTTCCACGACGTGACGCGGAAAGGTCCCGTGCCCACAGGATGCGAGGTGATGTCGTCGCCATAGTGCTCGACCACCTCGCGCGCCACGGCGCAGCTGACACGGCAGTCGGCAAAGTTGTAGATGAAGATGAAGGAGGGATCCTTCAGGCGGATCTGCAGCGTGTAGCGATCCAGGGCGCGCAGGCCCTCGATCGGCGCGTCGTAGTCGAACGTATTCGTCTTGCGGCTCTTCTCGGCGGCCTCGGAGGCGCCGACCACGAGGTCCTCGATCTCCGCCAGCAGCGGCGCGCGCAACCGCGCGTCGATCAGGCGCTTGATCGAGTAGACGTAGTCCTCGGCCACCAGTTCGCGCTTCTTTCCCTTGAACGCGGGATCGTCGGCGAAGTAGATGCCGGGCTTCACGCGCAGCGTGAACGTGCGCCCGCCGTCGGTCACTTCGGGGAGGGCGGCTGCGGTGTTGGGTTTCAATTTCATCGGCCGCGCGAGGTAGTCGTAGCGCAGCGGCGCGTCGTAGACGTTCGCCATGATGATGTTCGAGTAGAGGTCGCTCACGCGCGGCGGATCGAGGCTGCTCTCGGCCACCTCGATCGCGAAGCGGAAGACCTTCTTCGGGTCGGCCGCGCGCGCGTCGAACACCGCGGAGGACGCGGCGATCGCGAGGAGCAAGAGGGCGGGCAGGCGCATCGTCTCAGTCCACCTTCGCGCCGGATTCTTTCACGACCTTCGCCCATTTGTCGTGCTCGCTCTTCACGAACGCGCCGAAGCGCTCCGGCGTGCGGTCCACGGGATCGGCGCCCTGCTCGACCATGCGTGACTCGACGTCCTTCTCCACGATGATCTCGTTCACCGCCTTGTTGAGTGTGTCGACCACTTCGCGCGGCGTGCCCTTCGGCCCGAAGAAGCCGAACCAGGAGCCGGCCTCGAAGCCCGGGAAGCCCTTCTCCGCGACCGTCGGGATGTCCGGCATCGAGCGCGAGCGCTTCGTGCTGGTCACCGCGATCGCCACGAGCGTTCCCGCCTTGATGTGCGCGATGACGGACGGGATGGTGGCGAACATGAACTGGATGCGGCCCGCGAGGAGGTCCTTCAACGCCTCCGCGCCCTTGTAGGGGATGTGCGTCGCCTCGAAGCCCGCGCGAGACGCGAGCATGTAGCCCGACAAGTGGGACGAGGTGCCGATGCCGGTCGAGGAGTAGTTCAGCTTGCCGGCGTTTTTCTTCGCGTAGGCGAGGAAGCTTTCCATGTCCTTCACGCCGAGGCCCGGCGGGACGACGAGGACATTGGGCACGTCGGCGATCTGCACGATCGGCACGAGGTCGGTGAGCGGGTTGTAGGTGAGGTTTCCGTACAGCGTCGCGTTGACCGCCATCGGTCCCACCGAGTTCACGATCAGCGTGTAGCCGTCGGCGGGCGCGCGCACCACGAGCTCCGTGCCGATGTTGCCGCCGGCGCCCGGCTTGTTCTCGATCACGAAGGGCTGCTTCAGTTTCTCCGAGAGGCGATTGCCGACCGTGCGTGCGAGAACATCGGTGGTGCCGCCCGCGGTGAAGGCGACGATGATCTTCACCGGTTTTGCGGGGTAGGCCTGCGCGGCGGCGTCCGCCGGCACAAGGGCGGCAAGGAGCGTGGCGAAGGCTGCGAGGGCGGGGAGCTGCATGGATGTTTCCTGCGCTTCGAGGGCGAATCGGGACTTTAGCGGGTTCGGGAGGCCATGCGAAGATGGGCGATGGTTACCATCCTTCTCTCGCCGGAGGTGTTGACGCGTTTCGGTCCGCGCCTGGCCACGGTGATCGCAGGGCAGCCGCACCGCTTCCTCCATCTTGACGCCGAACCGGGCCCGGATGGGGATTTCGGCATCGACGCGGCCTTCCTGTCGCGCGACATCACCGGGCGCTCGAGCAAGTTCAACATTTCACCCACGATGGAGCGCTTCTTCCACCTGCTCGGGAATTCGCGCGGGTTGCGCTGGGTGCAGACGCACTCGGCGGGCACCGATCGACCGGTGTGGAATCCGATCAAGGCTCGCGGCATCCCGTTGACCACCGCGGCGGGCGCGCTCTCGGCCACCGTGGCCATCACGGCCGTGGGTGGCGTGATCGCGCTCGCGAGGCGTTTCCCCGACGTGATGGATGCGCAACGCCGGCACGCGTGGGAACCGATGCTGGAGGATCGCGCACCCCCGGACCTCGCCGGCACTTCGGCGCTGGTCGTGGGCCTGGGGCCCATCGGCGGGGAGATCGCGCGGCTGCTGAAGGCCATCGGCTTGCGCGTGACCGGGGCTCGTCCCGAGGCGCGGGACCATGAACATTGTGATGCGGTCATTTCCTACTCGGGCATCCGTGCGCACCTCCCGAAGACCGACTGGCTGGTGCTGGCCTGCCCGCTCTCGGATCTCACGCGCGGCCTGATCGACGGCGCCGGCCTCGCGAGCCTGCCGAAGGGCGCGCATGTCGTGAACGTCGCGCGCGGGGAAGTCATCGTCGAGAAGGATTTCATCGAGGTGCTGCGTTCGGGACATCTCGGCGGCGCGTGGCTCGACGTGTTCGAGTTCGAGCCGCTCGACCCCGCCTCCCCGCTCTGGGACCTGCCGCGCGTGATGGTTTCGCCGCATTCGTCCGGCCATGCGCAGGGCAACTACGACCGCGTTGCGGGGATCTTCCTCGACAACCTCGGGCGCTTCCTCTCGGGCCAGCCGCTGAAGAACGCGCGCTAGGTCCCTTCGCGGCTCCAGTTCCCGCTGCCATCGCGCGTATCCGCGGAGAGCGTGAAGACCGCTCCGCAGGTGGTGCAGCGGAACCGGTAGCGGATCGTGTCAGGCAGCTCGCCGGACGCGAAGATGGATTCCAGCGACTCCTGCTCGGCCGCGCCGCGTTCATCCTCCGCGCCGCGCCCACCCTCCACGACGCGCTCGATCACGCCGTGGTCCATCTCCTGCGCGGCGACGCGCACCGCGTTGATGAGATCCTCGGGCGAGCGGAACTCGTGCGCCGTGAGGTTGATGCACTCCGGACAAGCGACGGGTTTGTCCCGGGACTTCATCGACGAAGGTCCACGGCTTCGTAGTGCAGCACGGTCGGGAACGGGTCGTAGAAGTGGTGCAGCAACCGCTTCCAGTCCTGGTAGCCCGCGGATTTCCGGAAGCCCTCTTCGTGAGAGGCGACGCTGTCCCAGCGCACCAACAGCAGGTATTGACCCTCGCGCTCGAGACAGCGCTGCAACTCGTGCGATTGGTAGCCGGGCATCGAGGCGATGATCGCCTGCGCTTCGCGAAACGCCGCCTCGAACGCATCGAACTGGCCGGCCTTCACCTGCAGGGGTGCGGCTTCGAGGATCATGCGGGAATCTTCGAGATCTGGACGCTCACGATTCGCCAGCGTCCATCGCGCTTCACGTAGATGTCGATGTAGCGATAGTGCGACGCGAACGGCTTGCCGTCGTACTTCCCGGTCATGCGCGTACGGCCGCTCAGGAGCGCGGTATCGCCGTAGAGGCGCACGTCGAACTCCTCGACCTTGTACGGATCGATGGTGAGCTGCGGCGAGACCAGGTCGTCCACGAAGCTCTTCTTCGTCTCGACGTTCCCGGCGCCGTCGATCTGGCGGAAGTCCTCCGCCATGTTCGACTCGATCGCGGCGCGGTCCTTGCGGACGATCGCCTGGTCCCAATCGTCGGCCTGGCGGGTGAGCAGGGCGATCGTGCGTGCATCGGAGGCGGCATCATTCACGGGCGTCATCGCGCAGGCCTGGAGCAGGAATAGCAGGAAGGGCAGGACGAACTTCATTTCTGGCGGTCTTCGGCCTTGAAGGTCCCGTCGGTGATCGCCAGCTTTGCCTTGGTCTTCACCTCGACCAGCTCGAACGAGAACTTGCCCTCGATCACCTTGCCCTTGACCGAAGTGATCTCCAGCGTGTTGTTGCCACCGCTCGCCCGGTACTCCGCCTGCGGATCGCCCATTGGCGTCTTGCTCTCGCCTTGGACGAACTTCACTTCGCAGCCGTGATTGCCGAAATCCTTGGCGACCCATTTCACAGGCTTGCCCTCGAAGTCCTTGCACATGATGCTGAGGCGGTCGATCGGCGTCTTCGGCGGCGGGTAGGCTGACGCACCCTTGGTGGACGCGATCAGGTTCAGGCCCGTCTTCGTGGGCATGAGGTACAGGATGCCGTTGTCGTCGCTTTCGAAGGCCTTGCCGGCCACCTTCGCGCTCAGGTTCTGGGGGGTGTCGGCGCGCGCCACGAGAGGCAGGGCGAGGGCGGTTGCGATCAACAGGGTTGCTACGGATGCTTTCGATGCACGCAAGAACATTCTCCAGTTTCAGGTGGGTGGGGTGGTATTCATCAGGGCCAGAAGCCGGGGAGCTCGCCCGCGGTTCCGAAGCAGCGAATGCCCAGGCGCTTTCCGACGGCCGCGCATTCGTCCTCGTCCAGGTTTTCGAAGTGGGCGAACTTCATCGTAGCGTGACGGGGCAGGGCCAGGAGTGCCGCGGCATCCAGCACGCCGCCGTCCTCTTCGTGCAGCAAGTGCGTGAGCATAGGCGCGGCCCAGAGGTCCTCGATCCTTGCGCGGGGTGACGAACCGGTGAGCCGGAGCTGCTCCAGCGCCTTCAGCGGCGCGAGCGATGGAAGCGCCGCATCCGTCTTGCAGAAGAAGAATTGTAACCGCGAGAGCGACGCGCATCGGGGGACGAAAGCCAGGTCGTCCAGGCCGCGCACTTCGTTGAAGGCAAGGCGCTCGAGCGCCGGCGCGCGGGCGAGGGCCGTTGCGTCTCCCACGGTGCTGCGTGCCACTTCAACGTCGCGCAAGCGCGGCAGGCCTGCGAGGGCGTCGAGCGTTGCGACCTTGGTGCGGAACAGGTCGAGCTTCTCGAGTGCGGTCAGTTTCGAAACAACCTCGATGCCGGGCACGTTGCCCGAAATCGCGAGCCTGCGAAGCCCTGTGAAGCGCTGCAGAGTGTCGAGCCCGCGAATGCGCCGCTTGGTGAAGGGCAGATAGAGGCCTTCGAGCTGCGGGGGCAGGATCTCGAGAATCGTGAGGTCGATGAGGGTGTCGGGCGGCAGGTCCAGCCACAGGTTGCGCACGCCGGGAAAAGCCGCGAGGAATTCCAGGTCGACCGCGTCTTCGCTGCTTCCGTTGTAGATGCGCAGCCACGTCGCGGGGTTGGCGGCGACGAATGCCGCGGCGGCATCGATGTCCTTCGCCGCGAGCGGCTGGCCGATCTGGATGCGATCCACTTCGGGTCCCACCGGGCGCAGCATCGGCGCCTGCAAGGGGGAGGCCAGTTCGCGCAGGTTCGTCATCGACTAGTACGGTGTGCCGTCCTTGTGCGTGAACCGCCACGCGCCCTCGACGAACGTCGCCTGGAGGTCATCGTCCGGGTAGCTCGCCGCGTCGCCCGGCGTGCGATCGCCCACCTCGAAGTACACGACGTCCGCCGCGGTTTCGTTCAACAGGTGATGGCCATTGCCGGTGCCGGCGGGAAAGCCGGCGCACATGCCGGGCGACAGCGGAGTGCGGCCCTCGTCAGTCACCAGCGTCGGATGGCCCTCGAGGATGTAGACGAACTCGTCCTGCTTCGTGTGCGCGTGCCGTACGGCCGAAACCGCGCCGGGTGCGAGCGTCGTGAGGTTCACGCCGAAGTTCGAGAGCCCGAAGGCTTCGCCCAGCTGGCGCTTCGTGCGTCCCTCGACGAGCGCGGCGAAGGGCGGTGGGTAGTTCGAGCGCTTGGCGCGCGGGGCGACGTCGATGGCCCGGAGCGCGATCGGGCCCGAGGATTGCGGGCCGGGCAGCCCGAGCTTCCGAAGCAGCGCGCGAAACGGCACGCCATAGGCCGGGTCCTCCGCAGAGCGCACCGGAGGATCGACGTGGACCCTGCTGACGGCTGCGATGGCTTGGCCGTTCGGCTGCACGGCGGTGAAGGCTTGTTCGCGGTAGTCGTCCATGCCTGCGTAGAGCCGGTCGATCTCGGCACGCGTGAGCTGGAAGAGGAGGCCGTACGCGCGCCCCTTGGGTGAAGGCAGGAGCATGGCCTTGCTGCCGAGCTTCACGACGTGATCCTCGACGTAGGCGATGCGAGGCTCGCGCGGCACCACGCCCTTCGCGGCGAGGATGTCCGCGTCCATGTAGAGGCCATAGAAGAAGACCTCGATCAGCCCGTCCTGCGCCGTCACGGCCGTGGGGTGGAGGGCGGCGCGACCTGCGCGGTCGTGAATCCGGCGCTGTCGAGCGCGCGGCGCACGGTGCCGTCCTGCTTCGCCTTCTCGAGGAACTGCGCGGCCCACGCGCGTGTAGCCGGGCGATCCTTCGGGACCACCACGATCACGCCGGTGGACTGGATCACGTCGTCGAGCAAGCGCGTGCCGGGCGTGCGCTGCGAAAACTCGAGCAACCCATCGCGTCCCGCGGCGATCGCGTCGAGCTTGCCTTCGGCCAGCAACTGCATGGCGGTCTCGGGCTTCGGGTACAGGGTGAGCGTGGCCTGCTTGAGCGCCTTCGCCACGGTGCGCGAAGTGCTCGTGCCTTCGACGGCACCGACGCGCGTTCCGGCGCGGTCCACCTCGGCTGCATTGCGAATCGTGGACCCCGGCCGCACCAGGTAGCCGCTCTCGTAGACGACGAAGGCGGGACCCGGATCGATGAACTTCTCGCGCTCGGGGTCACCCGGCATGAACGAAATGTCCCAGTCGCCCTTCGCGGCGGCCGCCGTGATTTCGCCGGAGTTCTGGTATTCGACGATCTGCAGCGGAATGCCCAATTGTTCCGCGGCCGCCTTGCCCAGCTCGACGGTGACGCCGCGCAGTTTGCCGGACGCATCGCGCGTGGTCCAGAACGCGGAGGCTGCGGCGCCGACGCCGACCGCCACGCGCAGGCTGCCCTTGGGCGCGACGTCCGCCACAGGGGGGACGGGGGCGCTCGCGCAAGCCGCCAACAAGGCAAGCGCCGTGAGGAAGGCGAAGCCCGTTCGCAGGAAAGGGGTCATGTCCGCTTCTCGAAGAAGATGCTGTTGGGATCTTCCTTGTACTCGCCGAAAGGCCCGACGCGCTCGAAGCCGTAGCGCTCGTACATGCCGATGGCTTCGGACTGGTAGATGCCCGTCTCCAGCCGCAGGAGCGGAACGCCCTTCTTGCGTGCGTAGTCTTCGAGATGGCGCAGCATCTTCCGGCCGAGACCGGCGCCGCGAAACTCGGGGCGCACGTACATGCGCTTCACCTCGCCGTACTCCGTGCCGAAAAGCTTCACGCCGCCGCAGCCGGCAGGCTTGCCGTCCTCGCGCACGACGAAGAAGGCGACGTTGTCCTGGATCAGCTTGTCGATGCTGAATCCGTGCCGGCTTTCGCTCGGGTAGAGGGGGTCGAGGACATCGTCGAGCTCCTCGATGAGCGCCGATGCATCCCTGGAGTCGGGCCGCTCCGCGTTGATGACGACGGTCATGCTTACTTGCAGACGGCGATGAGGTCGAGCTGGGCCTTCTGGAGCGCCGCACCTTCCGGCGTCTTCCAGTAGCTCTCGTCACGGGCCTTCGAGCTCTGGTAGGTGAAGGCGTCGATGTAGCCCGGCAGCAGGCGCGGGATCTCGTCCATGCGCTTGTTCACCTTCTTCGTCGCCTCGGCGTCGCGGGGCTTCGTGTCGCGCGCGATGCCGATCGCCTCGCAGTAGAGCTTCTGCTCGGCGGGGGTCGTGCGGATGCGGTCGAAAACGCCGGCGGCCTGCTTGCCGGTCATTTCGGCGAGGGCGGATGGGGCGGCGAGCACGGTTGCGGCGAAGGCAACGAAGCGAAGGGTGTTCATGGGCTCCAGGATCAGGGGTGGGGAAGCCCTACAGGATACGCTTCGGCACGGCCCTCATATCAGTCCTTGATGCCGGCCCACTCGAGGGCCTCCGCCCGTTCTCCGAACGAAAGATATTGGATGATCTTGGCGTTGCGAAACACGAAGCCATCGGCAAACCGCCCGCCCACCCATTCGGTCGAGCCTTGCAGGCGGACCCGGGCGTGGAGGTAGACGACAACCTTGTCTCCATTCACCAGGAACTTCTCGGGCTCGCAAGTCCCCTCGGCCCATGTCCCGCGTCCTTTCGTGACGTGCTCCTGCACTTGCGCGATGCCACGATAGGTCCCAGCCGTCGGGAAGCCCTCGGGCTCGATGCGCACGATCCGTGGATCGAAATCCCGGGTGATGGCCCGCATGTCGTTGCGATTGACCGCGGAGTAGAAGTGCTCGAGGGCTTCGGTTTCGGTGCTCATGGGTCTATCGCCATCCGTTGGGTAGTTCGCTGGCCGTCGGCACTCCATCCGCGGAGCCTTCCCACGGCGCCCTCGAGTCCCAGAAAATCCGGACCTGCGGTAGCGACCCCGGCGGATCGTCCAATGAACCTGCGGGGATGACCATCTCGCGGCCGCTCCGGGTGTGATGCGGCAAAGGCGTGCCGCACTGGGTACAGAAAGTCGTGGAGAAGCTTTGTGCGGTGGGAAGGTCGTAGCGCTTCGTGAACTCGCGGCCGGAGACCCATTCGAAGTTCGACGGATCGACGTAGATGTTCGAAGCGTGGCCGGTGCCCGTGGCCTTGCGGCAACGCCCGCAGTGGCAATGCGCGAAACGCAGGAACGGTTTCCGCACGCGGTAGCTGACGCTCCCGCACAGGCAACTGCCGGTGAGTGTGGCATCGGTCATGGAGTTCCTTTCGGTCGCCTTTCCCACGGCGCCGTCGTTCCGACGACATGCGTGGGTTGTCTCATTGAAATGGCTTCAAGCACGCCGCTCGAAACTTCCTCGTCGGTCAGCCAGCGCGACGAAGCCCCTTCGACTTTGAATCCGAGAATGACCTGGTGGTGCGCCACGCGACCGAATTCACTGGTCAATCCGGCGGCGCGGGCACCGGGCGTCGCGGCGGAGCTGCCCAAGATCTGAAAGAAATCGCAGTGCGTGCCCTGGCTTGATAGGGCGGTCGCAACGCGCGGTCCCAATGCCGCATCGTGCAGCCACGCAAGAACGAGAGTCGGCGGGTCACCCTGCTCGAAGAGTCGAAACAGGTCCGAGATGAATTGATCTGGCTTGCCCCAATCGAGGGCCACAAAGGAGTGCCCATCCGTCGGCGAACTCCCGATTTCGCGAGCCAGTGTTTCGAGGGACGCCGAGGTTCTCGCGATCGCGGTGAAATATTCCGACTGCCGGGCGATGACTGCGGAGGCACGCCGAAGCATGCCGGTGCCACCGATGACAAGCGCGTGCGTGTACTTCAAGTGCGACACGCGTCGCGATGGTCCAAGGCGTCGTCAGGCATCTTCCCTCGACGCATCCGTCTTCTTGGTGAGCTTCTCGATCAATTCAGAGGCCTCGACATGCGATCTCGCCTCGAGCTCGCGCTGCTGCTCCGGCGTGAGCTTTGGCGCACGGTTCACGCGAACGCGCCGGCGAAGGGAGGACCGTATCAGCGGTATCGCGGTCCACGCTTTCCGTCCGTCGAACGGCCCGATCGGCAGGAGCGCGATCACGATGAGGAAGATGTTGAACTTCGTCAGCACGAACAGGACCGGGGCCGCGATGAGCGACGCAAGGGGATTGGAGAAGTCGACCACGGCCGCAAGGATGGATGCCACGACAAGCACCGCAAGCTGGGCCAGCACGCCGCCCCAGGCGACCCAGGCCTCGTCCTGCGGGCGGGCGTACCCATAGCTCGTCTCGCCGTGAATGCCGCTCAGGGTGATGCCCGCGACGGGAATCCTGCGCCAGCGCAGCATCGCCACATGCCCGAACTCGTGGGCCACGAAGAGCGCGAACAGGGCGACCGAGGCGATCGCCGTGGCCAGCAAGGTCCACAGCAGGAGATACAGCCAGGCAAAGCTGAGCAGCAGCGACCAGTGCATCGATACCGGGATTCGGTTCCACCTGCCCAGATTCCAGTGATCGTGTTCCACAAGCCCTCCGTAGACGCCTAGCGGGAATTCACTTGCGCGAGCGTGCGTCCCGCGTCGCCGACCGCAGGAAGATACGCCGCAATGTTCCCCATCGCCCGCTCGACGTACTCGTCCTTCTCCCCCACCGGCGCCACGTAATGCATCGCCGCACGCGCGGCATCGAGGCCAGCCGTACGAGCGATCACCCAGGCCGCGAGGTACTGCGAAGAAAGGCATCCCCCCGCCGTCGCGACATTGCCCTTCGCGAAGAAAGGCTGGTTCAGCACTTCGACGCCCGCTTCCTGCACCCACGGTTTCGTCGTGAGGTCGGTGCACGCCGGCACACCGGACAGCAGGCCCAGCTTCGCGAGCACGAGCGTTCCGGAACACTGCGCCGCGATGAGCTGCCGTGCGGGATCGAGTTGCAGTTGGCTCATCAACGCTGGGTCCTTCACCACGTCCCGCGTGTTGATGCCGCTGCCCACGATCACGACGTCGGCCTTTGCGGCATCCTGCAGCGAGCACTGCGCCTGCACGACGACGCCGTTCATCGATGTGACGGTCGGCTTGGGGCAGGCGAGCGACACGCGCCAGCGGCTGTCGCGCACGCGGTTGAGGATCGCGAGCGCGACGATGGAGTCGAGCTCGTTGAAGCCTTCGAAGGTCAGGATGGCGATTTGCATAGTTTCAGGTTCGTACGGGTGGCGCGGGCGAGGTCGACGTGGTTGTCCGCGTCGGCCGGCGGGTATTGGCCGCGCAACTGCTCGTCCGTCATTTTCGCCTCCTCGGCGAGCGGCTCGAGCACCGCGCGGCAGGCGGTGAAATCCTTCATCTTGTGGAGCGTGACGGCGAGGTCGTTGCGGATGCTCCCGCCCTGGATGTCCGAGGTGGTACGCGCGCAGTTTTTCAGGATCGGCTCGAGCTTGTCACGCGCCTCGGCGTGGCGCTTCGCATCGTAGAGCTTCTTGAACTCGTCGCGCGTGGCGCGGACGGCCTTCGGAGCGCAGCCCGGCGCCGGCCGCAGGTACAAACCTTCGAACCTCGCGCGGACGCCGCAGTAGTAGGACTTGCAGGATTCCGTGGGGTCGACAACGACGCCCTCCGGGACCGCCGTGAATGTGACGATGCAGGGATCGTTCTTTTCCATCGCCTCGAGCGTGGCCTTGCCGTTGGCCACCCGCCCGTCCAGCTCGCACGTGTGCGCGTTGGCCCCGTAGGCCTGGATCTCGAAGGGCTGCGCCCCGCGCGGGCCGGCGCGCAAGGTGAGGTAGCCCCAGCCGCCCTCGCGGACGTATTCGCCGGGTGCCAGGGTCGAAGCCTGCGTCTGGGCGAAGGCGGAGGGCACGAGCAACGCGAGGCCGGCAGCGGCGAGGAGGATTCTCATCCCGCCATCTTACGACTTCAGGACTTGAGGCTTCGCTCCAGCGCGGCCTCCACTTCGGGGCCCCACATCGCGACGAACGCGCGCCGGTTCTCGGCCATCTGAGGGTCCTCGAGGGCGAGCGCGTCGATCTCGGGTTCGAGCATTTCCACGATCGTGAGGTAGTGGTTCCACACCTCGAACGTCGACTTCTTCAGGAGCGCCACGCGGTTCAGGAAGCGCTTCGCGTAGGCGAGGCGCACGTTCGCGATGAGCTCCTCCTGCTGCGGCGTCAGGTCCTCCGCGGTCTCGAGGAGGATCAGCGCCTCCTCGATGTGCTCGCATTCCTGCTCGGGATCGGATTCATGCTCGGCGCGTTCTAGCAGCGAGCGGGCTTCAGCGATGTCTTGGATGGCGGCCATGGTCGGCTCAGGGGCGGTGCTCTGCGTTGGCGGGAACTTCGACCCACTCGTGCTTGCGGTCTTCGTACATCGAAAACACCGGCGGCGGGAAACTCCGGTCCGCGAAGGCGCCGACGGGGATCGCGATCGACGCCTCGTGCCCTTCGAGGTAGAAGTGTACGGTAGCGGCGCACGTGGGACAGAAGCTGAAGTGTACGCGACCGCCCCCATCACCGACGCGAACGTATTGCGAAGATTTTCCCGAGATCTTCACGGCTTCCCGCGGAAAACGTGCTTGCGCCGCGAACACGCTGCCGGTCCGGATCTGGCACGCGTAGCAATGGCAGATGGAGACGCGAATCGGATCGCCCGAGACCTTCGCCGTCAATTGGCCGCAACTGCAGGAGGCGGTGCGCTCGGTCATGTGCGTTTCGAGGCCTTCATGAAGTCGCGCAGCGCGTGCGCGGTGTGCGTGTGGGATGTCTTCTCGAGGAACGCCTCGGGCGGCGCTGCCATCACGACCTTTCCGCCACCCCCGCCGCCTTCCGGACCCATGTCGATGATCCAGTCGGCTTCCGCGATCACGTCGAGGTTGTGCTCGATCAGCACCACGGTGTTGCCGGCATCGACGAGGCGATGCAGCACGCGGATCAACTTCTCCACGTCGGCCATGTGCAGGCCCACCGTCGGTTCGTCGAGCACGTAGAGCGTTTGCGCGAGCGGGGCCTTGCGCCTCGGATCGGGCGCGTCGATACGCCGCACCTTCGAGAGCTCGGTCACGAGCTTGATGCGCTGGGCTTCGCCGCCCGAGAGCGTCGGGCTCTGCTGTCCCAGCGTGAGATAACCCAGACCGACATCTTGCAAGAGGCGCAGCGCGTGGTGGATCGACGGATGGTTCACGAAGAACTCCACTGCCTCGTCGACGGAGAGCGCCAGCACTTCGCCGATCGACTTGCCGCGCATCTTCACGGCCAGCGTCTCCGGGTTGAAGCGCGAGCCGCGGCACTCCTCGCAGAGCACTTTCACGTCGGGCAGGAAGCTCATCTCCACCTTCTTCACGCCCTGGCCTTCGCACGCGTCGCAGCGCCCGCCCGAGGTGTTGAAGGAGAAGCGGCTTGCCGTGTAGCCACGGATCTTCGATTCCTGCGTGTCGGCGAAGAGCTTGCGGATCGTGTCGAAGAAGCCCACGTACGTCGCGGGGCAGGAGCGCGGCGTCTTGCCGATCGGCGTCTGATCCACTTCCAGCACGCGCGAGATCGTCTCCCACCCGGTGATCGACTTGCAGCCGCCGAAGTTGGGGGTCTTCTTGCGGTCGCGCACCGAGGCCACGAGGCGCTCGAGGTTCTCGCGCAGCACGTCGCGCGCGAGCGTGGACTTGCCCGAGCCCGAGACGCCCGTCACCACGGTGAGGCGCGACAGCGGGAACTTCACGTCCACGCCCTGGAGGTTGTGCATCGCCGCGCCCGTGACCTGGATCGAGGGCGTGGCGCGGTTCACCGGACGACGCGGCTGCACCGGATGCTGAAGCGGCTTGGCGAGGAAGCGGCCGGTGATCGAGTTCGGATTCTTCTCGAGCTCGGCCGCCGTGCCCTGCGCCACGATCTCGCCGCCCACGCGGCCCGCGCCGGGCCCGAGGTCGATCACGTGCTGCGCGTGGCGGATCGTGTCCTCGTCGTGCTCGACCACGATCAGCGTGTTGCCGTTGCGGTTCAGCTGGTGGAGCGTCTCGAGGAGGATCTTGTTGTCGCGCGGGTGCAGGCCGATGGTCGGCTCGTCGAGGATGTAGCAGACCCCGCGCAGGTTCGATCCCAATTGCGCGGCCAGGCGGATGCGCTGTGCTTCGCCTCCGGAGAGCGTGGGCGCCCCGCGGTCGAGCGAGAGGTAGCCCAATCCGACCTGCTCGAGGAAGCCCAGCCGCGAATTCAGTTCCGTGAGGATGTCGCGGGCGATCTCGCCTTCACGCCCGCCCACCTGCAGTTTCTTGAAGAACGAACGCGCCGCGGAAATCGGCTGCGCACTCATGTCCGCGATCGACTCGTTCCGGAAGCGCACCGAGAGCGCCTCCTTGTTGAGGCGCTTGCCGTCGCACGACGGGCAGGCCTCGTCCAGCTCCAGCCACTCGACCCACGAGTCGAGCACGTGGTCCTCGGTGCCGGTCTTCGAGCGCTCGTCGTCCCACTTCACTTCGTCGATCTGGAGTCCCGTGCCGTAGCAGGCGGCGCACCAGCCGTGCTTCGAGTTGTACGAGAAGAGGCGCGGGTCCAGCTCCGGGAAGCTGCGCCCGCAATTGCCGCACGCGCGCTTGGTCGAATAGACCTGCACCTCGCGTCCACCCCATCCGCCGCGGCAGGTGTGCACGACGCCCTTGCCGGCTTCGATGGCCGCTGCGAGCGCGGCACGCAATTCCTTTTCGTTCGCGGGGGTCACGACCACTTGCGCGATCGGCAGTTCCAGCGTGTGCTCCTTGAAGCGATCCAGGCGCGGCCACCGGTTGGTCGGCAGGTAGTCGCCATCCACGCGCAGGTGCGACACGCCTTTCGCAAGCGCCCACTTGGCGAGGTCCGTGTACACGCCCTTGCGGTTCACGATCAAGGGTGCCAGCACGGCGATGGTCTCGCCGCGGCGCTCCTTGAGGATCCTCGCCGCGATCGCATCGAGGCTCTGCGGCTCGATCGGCACGTCGCAATCGGGGCAGTACTGCGTGCCCAGCTTCACGAACAGCAGGCGCAGGAAGTGGTGGATCTCGGTTTGCGTGGCCACCGTGCTCTTCGAGCCGCCGCGACTGGTGCGCTGCTCGATGGCAACGGTCGGCGGAATGCCGAAGATCGCGTCGACGTCCGGCTTCGAAGCCGGCTGCACGAACTGCCGCGCATAGGCGTTCAGCGACTCGAGGTAGCGGCGCTGGCCTTCGGCGAAGATGATGTCGAAGGCGAGCGTGGACTTGCCCGATCCGGAGACACCCGTCACCACGGTGAACTTCCCGCGCGGAATCGAGACGTCGATGCCTTTCAAGTTGTGCTCGCGCGCGTGGCGCACGAAGATCGATTTCGTCGACTGGCCGGGCACCGTGAGCGGCATGTACGCGCCGCGATCCTCCTTCGTGCGCACGCCCGTGCCGTTGAGGGCCACTTCGTAGTCACGAAGCGCCGTGCCCGTGTGCGAGCGCGGGTTCTGCATGACCTGCGACGGCGTGCCTTCCGCGATCACTTCGCCGCCCGCATCGCCGCCCTCGGGACCGAGGTCCACGATCCAGTCGGACGCGCGGATCACGTCGAGGTTGTGCTCGATCACGATGAGCGAGTGGCCCGCGGCGATGAGCCGGCGGAACGCGATGAGGAGCTTGCGGATGTCCTCGAAGTGCAGGCCGGTGGTCGGCTCGTCGAACAGGAAGATGCGCGTGGGCTTCTCCACCGCCGGGTGCAACGCGGGGAGAGCCTTGCCGGTTCGCCGGGCGCGCACTTCGGGCCGCATCGGCAGCGCGGAGATGGAACGCCCCGAGGCTTCGGCGAGATGGCCCGCGAGCTTCAGGCGCTGCGCCTCGCCACCCGAGAGCGTCGGCACGGGCTGGCCCAATCGAAGGTAGTCGAGGCCCACGTCGGCGAGCGGCTCCAGGCACGTGAGCACCTCCGGGTGCCCGGCGAAGAACGTGAGCGCTTCGTGCACCGTGAGCTCGAGCACATCCGCGATGTGCCGGCCGCCCCACTGGATCTCGAGGATCTCGTCGCGGTAGCGCTTGCCGTTGCAATCCGGGCAGCGGAGGTACACGTCGGACAGGAACTGCATCTCGACGTGCTCGAAGCCATTGCCGCTGCAGGCGGGGCAGCGGCCGTTGCCGGAGTTGAAGCTGAACGTGCCGGCCGTGTAGCCGCGCGCCTTCGACTCCGGCGCTTTCGCGAAGAGATCGCGGATCGCGTCGAACGCGCCCACGTAGCTCGCGGGGTTCGAGCGCGTCGTGCGCCCGATCGGCGACTGGTCGACGAACACCACGTCGTTCACGTGTTCGAGGCCGCCCAGGCCCTTGAAGGCACCCGGCGTTTCCGTCGGGCGGCCCAGGTGCTTCAGCAGCGCGGGATGCAGGATGTCCTGCACGAGCGTGGACTTGCCCGACCCCGAGACGCCCGTCACGCACACGAGGCGGTTAAGCGGGAATGCGGCGTCGATGCTCTTCAGATTGTGTTCGGTGGCGCCCTGCACGACGAGCCGGCGCGTCTTCGCATCCGGTGGCACGGGGACCACGCCGGAGTCCGCACGACGGCGACCCGAAAGGTAGTCGGCGGTGACGGTGCCCGAGCGCTTCAGCGCATCGGGCGGCCCGAAGAACACGATCTCGCCGCCGCGCTCGCCGGGGCCGGGGCCCATGTCGAGCAGCTTGTCGGCTTCGAGCATGATCTGCGGGTCGTGCTCGACCACGACGAGCGAGTTGCCCGCGTCGCGCAGGCGCTTCATCACGTCGATCACGCGGCCCATGTCGCGCGGATGCAGGCCGATGGAAGGCTCGTCCAGCACGAAGAGCGTGTTCACCAGCGAGGTGCCGAGGGCGGTGGTGAGGTTGATGCGCTGCACTTCGCCGCCCGAGAGCGTGCGCGACTGGCGGTCGAGCGTGAGGTAGCCCAGGCCCACCTTGCCGAGGTAGCCCAGGCGCGCGCGCACTTCCTCCAGCAGTTGCGACGTGGCTTCGTCCATCGGGGCCGGCAGCGTGATCGTCGTGAAGAGATCCTTCGTGCGGTCGATCGACAGCATCATCACGTCGTGCAGCGAGAGGCCGGGCAGGGCCCGGAGCTGCTCCAGTGTCCACGCGACGCCGTGCGGCCGGTGACGCAGCTTCGGATCGAGCGCGCGATCGGCTTCGGCTTTCGTGCCCACGCGCCACAGCAACGATTCGGGCTTGAGGCGCGCGCCATCGCAAGCGGCGCACGGCGTGTACGCCCGGTAGCGCGAGAGCAGCACGCGGATGTGCATCTTGTAGGCCTTGGTCTCCAGCCAGTCGAAGAAGACCTTCACGCCGTACCAGTGCGTCTTGCCGGTCTTGCGCCAGTTCACCCAGCCCGGGTCGCCCTGCAGGACCCATTGGCGATGCTCTTCGGGAAGGTCGCGGAAGGGGATGTCGAGCGCGATGCCGCAACGCTTCGCGTACTTCTCGAGTTCGTCCTGGCATTCGTCGAAGCTCTTCGTCTGGAAGGGCTTCACCGCGCCGCCGGCGAGCGTCTTCGTCTCGTCGGGGATCACGAGGCCGAAGTCCACGCCGATCACGCGGCCGAAACCGCGGCATGCGTCGCAGGCTCCGATGGGCGAGTTGAACGAGAAGCGCGACGGCGTCGGATCCGAATAGTGGATGTCGCAATCGGGGCAGTGGAAGTCGCCGGAGAAGCGCCACGCTTGACCCTCTCCCCGGCCCTCTCCCAAGGGAGAGGGTGACTTTGCTCCCTCTCCTTTGGGAGAGGGCTGGGGAGAGGGTTCGCTTTCCACATACACATTCACGCGTCCCGCCCCGACCCGCAGCGCCGCCTCGATGGCCTCGACCACGCGCGCCTTCTCGGCGCTCGAGATCTTGACGCGATCCTGCACGACGTCCAGGCGCGTGCCCTTGCGCTGGTGGATGCGCGCATACCCTTGCGCTTCGAGGTGCTTGGTGACTTCCGCCTCGGTGAAATTCTTCGGCACGTCGACAGGGAAGGTGATGACCAGGCGCGGATCGCCCGCGGCCGCGGCACGTTCGCCCATTTCGCGGAAGATCGACTCGGGCGTGTCGCGGCGCACGGGGCGCGAGCAGCCGCGGCAGTAGAGGTTGGCCGCGCGCGCGAAGAGCAGCTTCAGGTGATCGTTGATCTCCGTCATCGTGCCGACCGTGGAGCGCGACGTGCGCACCGGGTTGGTCTGGTCGATGGCGATGGCGGGCGGAATGCCCTCGACGGAATCGACCTGCGGCTTGTCCATGCGGTCGAGGAACTGGCGTGCGTACGGCGAGAACGTCTCGACGTAGCGCCGCTGGCCCTCGGCGTAGAGCGTGTCGAACACGAGCGAGGACTTGCCCGAGCCCGAGGGGCCGGTCACCACGATCAATTCCCCGGTGGGGAAATCGACGTCGAGGTTCTTGAGGTTGTTCTGGCGCGCGCCCCGGATCGAAATGCTGTCGGAGGATTGCGCATCGGCGGCCGCGCCGGCGGCTGCTTCCTGGGAGAGGTCGTTCATGGGGCTCGCTGAAAACCGGACGGGGTGGGACTGCGGCGCCGGAAGGCTATTCTAGGCATCCGTTCGGCCGAGTGCGCGGCAAATGCTTTCAGTCGAACAAGATGTGGACAACTCTGGCGGTTTTCCAGTCCGCCAACCCTAAAATAGAGCGAAACTAGGTCAAAACATGCCCGCGTTGAAATGTCCCCATTGCAGCGGCGTCGTGAGCGCCAATCCCATCGGCCGCTGGTACAACGCGTTCCTCTGCCCGCATTGCAAGAAGGCGCTCGCCTTCGATGCGAAGACCAACCTGCTCGGCGTGGCGGGATCCCTCTGCTTCGTGGCCGGCGTGTGGACCTTCATGATGGAAGACCTTCCAAACCGTACGACCATTCTCGCCGTGGCCGCGGCCGGCTGGATCGTGCTCACCGGCCTCTCCTACGCCCTCCGGGGCGTCGAAAAGAAATAATCGGGGTCAGGGTAGAAATATTTAGATATTTCTACCCTGACCCCGATTTCGTCTTACGAGAGGAAGCGGCGCGGCGAGATGGCGCCCGCGAGGTCGCGGGGCAGCGGCAAGGGTTCGCCTTCGAGCATCGAGGCGAGAAGCTCGGCGCCGAGGGGCGACCAGAGCAGTCCACGAGAGCCGAGCCCGGTCGCCGCATACAACCCCGGCGCGGCGCATGCACCGAAGATGGGGAGGCGATCGGGTACCGTCGCGCGAAATCCCGTCCAGCCCGCGAGGTTCATCGGATGAACGCCCGCCGTGAATCCCGGCAGCATCGTCTCCGCGCGATCGAGATTGTGGCGATGGTCGGACGCGCGAACGGAGACATCGGCGTCGTCATGCTGGTAGGTCGCGCCGACGCAGTGGCCGCCGTCGGGAAGTGGGGCGACGTAGCCATTGCCCGAGACGATCACGCCGAGGCTGCGCGACGGGTCCGCCGGCACGTACGTGAGTTGGCCACGCACGGAACTCAAGGAGAGACGCGCGTCGGGTGCGAGTCTCTTCGCATCGGCCGCGTTCGCGAGGATCATCACCGGCGCCTCGGCGATCACGCGACCGCTCGCATCGAGGGCGCGCCAGGCCGCGCCCTCGCGTTCGATGCGCTCGACCCTGCGGCCCAGGGACTTCGTGACGCGCGGACCCACGCGCGCGAGGGCGGCGATCGCGAGGCTGGGCAGCGAGACCCAGGAGCCGCGCGGGAACCACCACCCCGGCTGTGGCACGTCGCGTCCGGCGATCTCGCACGCACGATCGCGGCCCACGAACGTGAGGAGCTCGAGCGGGTAGTGCTGCGACTGTGCGATCGCCGCGAAGCGCCGGGCCTCGTCGTCGTCGCCCGCGAGTTGCAGCACGCCGCAGCGATCCCATTGCAGGTGATAACCATCCGTCTGCAGCGTGCCGTAGTGCTGCAGCGCGTAAAGGAATGCACTGCGCGAGAGTTGCGCGTTGGTCGCATCCCGCAGGTTCGCGATCGGGCGCACGAGACCCACGGCACCGCTGGAGCCTGCGTCGCGGCCATCGACGAGCGCGACATCCCAGCCACGAACGCCGAGACGCTCCGCGCATGCGGTTCCCGCGAGCCCTGCACCGATGACTACGGCCCTGCGCGCGATCGACGAGGGCGCCTGCGCCGGAACATGCCACGTTCCGCCCAGGCTCTCGCGCTTGAACGCGAATCCCGCGCGCTTCTCGACGAGAAAGCCCGCATCGGTGAGCGCGCCGCGAACGCCGCCCGCGACGGTCCATGTGGAAAGCGTAGCACCCGGCGCCGCAAGACGCGCGAGCTCGCGCACGACTTCGGGCGACCAGATCGCGGGGTTGCGCGCGGGCGTGAAGCCGTCGAGGAAGAAGGCGTCCACTTGCGCCACGAGTTGCGGCAAGAGGGCGATCGCATCGCCCTGGAGCAACGTGAGGATCACCTGGCCGTTGTCGAAGTGGATGCGATGGAAGCCCGCGACGGGCGGAGGCCACGCTTCGATCAGCGCGTGCGCGAGCGGCGCAACTTCGGTCAACGGCTCGAGCACGCGACGCAGGTCCTCGCGCGCGAGCGGTTCCCTTTCGACGGAGACGAAGTGCACGCGCTTCGGCCTTTGCGGATCCGCGCGCATCGCGTCCCACGTCGCGAGGAAATTCAGGCCGGTGCCGAAGCCGGTCTCGAGGATCACAAAGGAATCGCGGCCACGCCAGCGCTCGGGCAGCCCGTTCCCGGCGAGGAAGACCTGCCGCGCCTGCTCGAGGCCTCCAGCGACGGAATGGTATACATCGCCCACGGCTTCGGAATACGGCGCGCCGTGGACGGTGAACGTGATGCGTGCGTTGGGGACGGAGACGGGCATGGGGGCGGCGCGATGTGAATGCGCATTCTGTCAGAATGGCGCTTCACACCGGAACGCCATCGCATGCCCCTCGAACTCCACTTGCCCGCCGGACTGACCGGCACCGCCGAACTCCTCGTCGGCGAACAGCACACCGCGCCGCGCATCGGCAGCGGGCGCATCCGCGTCCTCGCCACGCCGGTGATGATCAACTTGATCGAGGCTGCCGCGCTGGCCGCGGTGGAGCAGTCGCTCCCCGAGCATCACCAGAGCCTGGGCACCCACCTCGACGTGACGCACGTCGCCGCCACGCCCGTCGGCATGAAGGTCCGCGCCACCGCGGAAGTGCTGAAGGTCGAGGGCCGCACCATCTACTTCAAGGTCCGCTGCGACGACGAGCGCGAGCTCATCGGCGAAGGCACGCACGAGCGCGTCGTCGTCAACGTCGAGCGCTTCGACCAACGCGTCCAGGCCAAGATCAAAAAATAATTGGGGTCAGACTCGAAATCGGGGTCAGGGTAGAAATATCTTTCGCGGCCATCGCCGCGGGGCGATATTTCTACCCTGACCCCGATTTCGAACTTAATGGGAGTCTGACCCCAATTATTTCGTGAGGTGCTTGAGGCCCTGGTAGAGGATGGGGTCGCCGGGGCCGCCCGAAGGGTGCACGAGATCGACCTCGACATCGGGCCGCAGTGACTCGCGCGATTTGCCGTTCACGTGGAGCGCACGCTCCGCGGGGAAGGCGACCACCCATCCGGTTTGGGGCAGCGTCACTTCGCGACGCACGCCCCGCAGCCCGGCCATCGACGTGCCCACGAGCGTTGCGTTGGCCACGGCATCGAGGCCGGCCGCGAGCGCTTCACCTTCGGCCGCAGTCCAGCGATCGACCAGCACCACGAGCGGGCCGCGAAATGCGAACGGGCCGCGCGGCGCAACGACATCGGTCGTGCGGGCCTTTCCCCGACCCTCGCGAACCTGCCATGGCGATTCCTTCTCGACGAAGCGACCGAGGATCGCGCGCACCACGGCTTCCGATCCGCCCGATTCCGTACTGCGCAGGTCGAGGATCATCGCGCGCGTCTCGCGCATCTGCTGCAGCGCCGCGTCGAAGTGCATCACCACGCCTTCGTCGCCCAAGTTGTTCCGCAGTCGGATATAGGCGATGTCGCGCGCTTCGCCGATCTTGCGTGCGAGTAGCGGTGTGCCGTTGCCCTCGGGCACGGCCGTGCGAACGACTTCGTACTGCCGCGGCCGCGCATCGCTGCCTTCCTCGCGCACGCCGACGAAGTAGCTGCCGTCGCGCGGGCCCGCCATCACGTGCCGCAACGCCCAGTCGCGCGCGGCGGGGTTCGCGGAACCGCCAACCAACTCGCGAACGACACGCTCGACCGGCACGCCCTGCACGGACACGATCTGCTGCCCGGGGTGGAGGCCCGCCACATCGGCGACGCTCGACGGACGCACTGCGTCGATGGTGGCGCGCGACCCCGTCCAGCTCGCCCACACGTCGGTACCGGCGGGAACGCGGCGCTCGAGCGTGAAGCCCTGGACGCGGAGGAAGACGTGGTCGTCGCGAAGCTCGCGCAACGCGCCTTCGAGGGCGAGCGCGAAAGCGAGTGGTGTCGTCGCGGCCAGCGCCTTCTTCCGCCACGCCTCCCGGGAGCGGCGCCAACCGTCGCGCGAAGCGAGATAGACGTAGTCCTTCTCCACCGCGCGGGCCATCGCATCGAAATCCTGTGCGCGCTGCGGCGCCGTAAACGAAACGGGCTCGCCGAAGGCGAGCCCGCAGGACAGCAGCAGCGTTGCGGCCAGGCGCAGGATCACACCACCTTCGCGTTCAGGTCGTAGAGCCCGTCGATGTGGCCGGTCATGAGGTCGCCCTTCACCACCGGGCCCACGTTCTCCGGCGTGCCGGTGTAGATGATGTCTCCGGCGAAGAGCTCGTAGAACGTCGAGAGGTTGGCGATCTGCTCGGCCACGTTCCACGTCATCTGGTTCAGGTTCGCGTTCTGCTTCACCTGCCCGTTCACCTTGAGCCAGATGGCGCCCTTGTCGAGGTGGCCGACCTGGGTCGCGGGGTAGATGTGCGTGATGACCGCGGACTGGTCGAAGCTCTTGCCCACTTCCCACGGCTTCTTCTGGTCGCCCATCGCCCGCTGCAGGTCGCGCCGGGTCATGTCGAGGCCCGTGGCGTAGCCATAGACGATGTCCAGTGCCTTGTCGGCCGGGATGTTGCGCCCGCCGCCCTTCAGCACCGCGACCAGCTCGATCTCGTAGTGGTAATTCTTCGTGATCGGCGGATACGGATGGTCGACGGTCTGTCCGGGCGCGACCACTTGGATCGCATCCGTCGGCTTCTGGAAGAAGAACGGCGGCTCGCGCGTCGGATCGGAGCCCATCTCGCGGGCGTGCGCGGCGTAGTTGCGGCCGACGCAGTAGATGCGGCGCACCTGGAAATGCTCGTCCGATCCCATCACCGGAACGAGCACGGGCTTCTGGGCGAACAGGATCTTGCCGGACTGCGCGGTCGTCGTGCCGGGCGCCGCGCACGCGGCGACGGTGGCGGCGCCGATCGCGGCGCCGGCGTTGAGGAAATCGCGGCGGTTCTGGGTCATGGGGTTCTCCTCCGGGAGGCCGGCTCGAACGGCCGGCGAAGGGCTATCGTAGCGCGGCGGCGAGATCAGCTCACGAAGCCGCCTCCCAAGCCTTGTTACCGGCAGGCTCAGGCGGCGGGATTGGCCACCGCGCGCTCGCGCGAAAGCCGATCGATCTCCGCGAGCCGCTGCTCGAGCACGTCGGCCGTCACGTAGCCCGAGGTCACGAGATAGAGCTGCTGGCCGTACGCGATGCCAAGCGTAGGAAAGCCCGTGACGCCCAGCGTCTGCGCGGTGCTGAAATCGAGGCGCGTCTCGTCGCGCATCTCGGAGCCGTCGAATTTCTCGAGGAAGGCCGCGCGGTCGTAGCCCACGGAGGCGGCGAGATCGGCGACGACCTCGGCTTTCGTGACGTCACGCCCGTCGCGATAGAACGCCGATTGCACGGCCTTCAGCAGCGGCAGGGCTTTCGTGGCGTCGATCGTGCGCGCCGTGACCACCGCGCGGCAGGGCGGCTCGGTGTCGTAGACGAAGCCCGGCGTCGAGATCAGCGAATCTGAGAGCGGCAGCCCGCTCGCGTCGGCCACGTGCTTCCAGTGGCCGCGCAGCATGTCGACGAAGGCGGGGCTCACCGGCTCGGTGTTGAACGCGCGCAGGCCGCCCATCACGAGGTCGACCTTCGCTTCGGGATGCGCGGCCAGGAGTTTGTCGAGCTCCGGGCCGAAGCCATAGCACCAGGAGCAGAGGGGATCGGCGATGTAGAGGAGTTGCATGCCGCGATTTTACGCGGCTACGGACCGTCCGAGCGAGAGCGCCACGACGCGGTTGCGGCCGCGGTTCTTGGCGAGCGACATCGCCTGGTCGGCGCGGCCGAGGATGGCGTCGATGCTCTCCGGGCCTTCGTCCAGCCGCGCGGCCACGCCCGCGCTCACGGTGACCTCGATCTCGCGCCCGTCGATGCGGATCGGCTCGGCGCACACGGCCTTGCGGATGCGCCCGGCCACGATCACGGCGCCCGGGCCGGGCACTTGCGGCAGCAGGACGCAGAACTCTTCACCTCCGAAACGCGACAGGAGGTCTTCCTTGCGCAGTTGCGACCGCACGACGTCGGCGAGCCTGCGCAGGACCTCGTCGCCGATCCGCTGGCCGTGGTGCTCGTTGATGCGGCGGAAGTGGTCGATGTCCACCATGATCACCGACAGGGGCTGGTTCGCGCGCAGGGCCAGGGCAAGCGTGCGCTCCGCGTTCTCGAGGAAGGAGCGGCGGTTGTACGCGCCGGTGAGCGAATCGAGCGAGGCCAGCCGCTCGGAGGACGCATCGCCGCGTTCCTTCAGCAGCAGCATGAAGGCGCACGAGGCCGCGAGCGTGGCCATGTAGGCCAGCATCAGCGTGATGGCCTGCAAGGCACTCGGCTCGAGGAAAGCCTTGAGCGGATCGGCGGCCCAGGCGGAGCCGACCGCGCGCACGTAGAACACCACTGCGCCGGCGACATACGCGCCGACGGCAAGCGCCCGTGTGGCCCGGCTGATCGGCGCCTGCAATTGCGTGGCGATGCCCGCGATGACCAGCATCACGGTGCCGAGCGCCAACCCGGTGAAGAGGATGCGCGAGCCCGTGTCGCCTGCGAGCAGCGCGAAGGGCACGCCCACGCCCGCCAGCACGGCGGTATGCACCCAGGCCGGGAGGCGGCGCGAGCCGAATTGCAGCAGGGCCGCGGCCTGCAGGGTGTACGAGAGCGCCAGCAGCGTGACCGCGACGATGGCGAGGGCCGGATCGCCAGCCGACGCGGGGAGCCCCAGGAAGACGATCGACGCCACGCGGGCGCCCAGGGCGCCGAACCAGTAGGGAACCCCGTCGCGGAAGCGCCCGCGCGATCCGATCGCCAGCGTCGCGCCCAGGACAAGGTCCGTGGCGACGAGGGCAAGGAGCAGGGTGGGCAGGTCGAGCATCGCGCGACCCTACACCCCGGCGCCGGGAGGCGCCGTGGCGTAGTTCACAAATTCCGAAATTGCGCCTACTTCTTCAGCAGGGGCGCGGCGAGCATCTCGACGAACTTGTCGGCCTTGATGAAGCCGTTGCCCCACTTCTCGTCGAAGCCGGCGCCCACGTTGGCCGCCTTGATCTCGTCCATGGTCTTGCCGGCCTTGGCGAGCTTCGCGACGCGCCCGCTCAACTCGGCCAGCATGTCGCGGTAGGCCTTCAGGTCGGCCTTGGTGGCGAGCGGCCCGTGGCCCGGGATGATCTTCGTCTTGTCCCCGGCCATCGCCAGCACCTTGTCGGCCGCCGCGATCATGCCGTCGGCCGTGCCGCCGGAGGAGCTGTCGATGAAGGGGTACATGGGATGGAAGAACGTGTCGCCCATGTGGATCACGTCGGCCTTCACGAAATGCACGATCGCGTCGCCGTCCGTGTGGGCGCGGGGAACGTGGATCGCGCGGATCTCCTCGCCGCTCAACTGGAACGTGACGTCGGAGGCGAACGTGACGATGGGCAGCGCGGCCTTGGGCGACGCCGGGACCTTCGCCTTGAAGAGCTCGATGAACTGCTCGGTGCTCATGCGCCGGCGCACGTTCTCGTGGGCGACGACGATGGCCCCGGCCTTGCCGAAGGTCTCGTTGCCGCCGGTGTGGTCGCCGTGCCAGTGGGTGTTCAGGATGAACTTCACCGGCTTGGCCGTGAGCGCGGCGATGGCCGCCTGGATCTTCGGGGCCATCGGGGCGTACTGGTCGTCGACCACGAACACCGCGTCCTCGCCCACACTCACCCCGAGGTTGCCCCCGGCGCCTTCGAGCATGTAGACCGTGTCGCTCAGTTTCTGCGTCTTCACTTCGACCTTCGAGAAATCCTGCTGCGCGGCAACGGGCAGCGCGGCGAGTGCGGCAATGGCGATCCAGCGTTTCATGGTTTTCTCCCCTTTTCGATCCTGATCCAGTCGTCGATGCGCGCCTCGAGCACGGCGAGCGGCAGCGGCCCGTCGTCGAGGACCGCGTTGTGGAAGCGGCGCAGGTCGAAGCGCTCGCCCAGGGCCGCGCTCGCCTTCGCGCGCAGGGCCTTGATCTTCAGCTCGCCGACCTTGTAGCCCAGCGCCTGGCCCGGCCAGGCGATGTAGCGGTCGATCTCGGCCGTGGCATAGGCATCGTGCACGCCGGAATTGTCGAGCAGGTACTTGATCGATTGCTCGCGCGTCCAGCCGAAGGCGTGGATGCCGGTGTCGATCGCGAGGCGGCAGGCGCGCAACATCTCGTTGGAGAGCGTGCCGAAGCGCGTGTACGGATCCTTGTAGAAGCCCATCTCGTAGCCCAGGCTTTCCGCGTACAGCGCCCAGCCTTCCTGGTACGCGTTGTAGCTGCCGGCGCGGCGGAACTCCGGAATGCCCTTCAGTTCCTGCGCACGCGCGATCTGCAGGTGGTGGCCCGGCACGGCCTCGTGCAGCAGCGTGGACTCCATGTCGTACTTCGGATGCTTGGTGAGGTTGTTCGCGTTCGCCTCGAAGAAGCCGGCGCGGGTGCCGTCGAGTGCGCCGCGCGAGTAGTGGTCCGAGTTGTCGCCTTCGCGCGGGTCCATCGCACGCACGCCGTAGGGCAGGCGCGGCAGCTCGGCGAAGAACTTCGGCAGCTCCGCGTCGGCGCGCTTGGCCATGTCGCGGTAGGCGGCGACCATGTCCTCGGACTTCGTGAAATAGAAGCGCGGGTCCTCGCGCAGGAACTTCTGGAAGTCCGCGAACGTGCCCTTGAAACCGGTGGAGGCGATCACTTTCTCCATCTCGGCGCGGATGCGCGCGACTTCCTGCAGACCGATCTCGTGGATCTCCCTGGGCGTGAGCGTGCTCGTGGTGCCGGCTTCGGCCGCGATCGCGTAACCCTTCGGACCCGCGGGCCGCGAGGAGAACGCGATGGCCTCGGGTGCCGCCGGAATGTATTCGCGCTCGACGAAGGCGTGGAACGCCGCGAAGGTGGGCTGCACCTTTTCCTGGACGGCGCGTTTCCCGCGGGCGGCGAGGGCGGCCTGGTCGGCGGCGGAAATCGTGTCCGGGAACGCCAGGAACGGCGCGTACATCGGCGATTCGGCCGGCTCGCCCTTCGTGAACGGTTCGATCTGCGCGGCCACCGTGCTCATCACGGCGCGCGGCGGCATCCATCCGGACTGCATCCCCACGCGCAGCCGTGCGGTGAGCTGCTGGAACGTGAGGGGCAGCGCGTCGAGGCGCTTGAGATACGCCTCGTAGTCCTTCGCGTTGCGCGTGGGGGCCGTCTTCGCGATCACGGCGAACCAGTCCTGCACGCCCTGGATCGGCGAGGCGATGAGCCAGCTGTCGGAATCGTCGGCGCCAAAGGGCAGCTTGCCGAACGTCTCGTTGACGCGCGCATCGCGCGTGAGGCCATCGAGCATCACGTCGCGCGAGATGCGGTCCTGCGTGTTGAGGCTCTTCGGGTCGAAGCGCTTCAATTCGGCCAGGCGTGCGTTCACGCGGGCCTTGCGGCGTTCCGTTGCGGCCGCGGAGCGATCCACCAGCTTGTCGCCGTAGCCTTCGAAGCCCAGCAGCGTGGCCACTTCGGGGTTCTCGCGCAGGTCCTCCTGGAACACGCGGTCGAAGAATTTCTGCAGCGCGGCGCTGGGCGCGGGCTCGGCCGCGAAAGCGGTCGAAGCCACGAGCACGGCGGTGAACGCCGCGAGACGAACGATGCGCATCTATTCCACCTTCCCGATTTTCTTGACCACGTCGGCGAGCTTGCGCGAATCGGCGTCCCAGAACGACTGGAACTGCGGCGCATCCAGGTACTGGATCGCGGTTTCGACCTTTCCGAGCGCGGCCTTGAAGGTCTCGTCGTTCACCACGGCGCGTGCGGCCTCGCGCAGCTTCGCGACCACCTCGGGCGGCGTGCCCGCGGGAACGAAGAGGCCGGTCCACTGCGAGAATTGCGCGTCGTAGCCCAGCTCCTTCAGCGTGGGCACGTCGGGCAACTGCGCGAGGCGTGCGTCACCCCAGCTCGCGAGCACGCGAACCTTGCCGCCCTTCACGTGGCCCATCACCGAGGAAGGTCCCGTGGACAGCGCGTCCACGCTGCCGCCGAGCAACGCGACGACCGCGGGACCCGCGCCGGTGTACGGGACGTGGAGCATCTTCGTGCCCGTCGTGGCCGTGAGCATTTCCATGGGCACGTGCATCGTCCCGTAGTTGCCCGACGAGCCGTAGGGAATCGAGCCCGGTGCCTTCTTCGCGGCCTCGACCATGTCCTTCGCACTTTTCCAGGGGCTGTCGGCGCGCACGGCGAGGACGGTCGGGTCCGCGGTGAAGCGCGCGATCGGCACGAGCTGGTTCAGCGTGAACATCGGCTCACGGCCGAGGATCTTGTCCGCCTCGGGGATGATCGAGATCGACGAGAGTGCCAGCAGCACGATGTAGCCATCGGGCTTCGCCTTGGCGACGTAGCTCATGCCGACACCGCCGCCGGCCCCGGCCTTGTTCTCGACGACCACGGGCTGCTTGAGGATGCGGCCCATCGCCTCGGCCACCGGGCGCGCCGTGATGTCGGCCACGCCTCCGGGCGGGAAAGGCACGACCATCGTGATGGCGCGCGCGGGATAGTCGGACTGGGCGAACGCGCCCGTCGCGGCGAGCGCGAAGGCGGCCGCCGCCGTGAAGCGGTGGAACATGGATCCTCCTAGCGACAGGGAAGGCCCGAGGGCCCGGTGACGTCCTGCTTCTCGGCGTTGAAGACGCGCGCGATGTAGGGCGCGGTGCTGCCCTTGTCCATCTTCGGGTTGGGCACGACGCGCAACGTGCTCTCGCCCGTGATCTTCACCTGGCGGCCCTTCTCCGGCATGCCGACCGGGCCGCACTTGAGCGGCGTGTCGCCATCGACCGACACTTCGAGGCCGACGAGCGAATTCGGGCGCCCGTTGGGATTGCAGTCGAGGTTCTTGTACTCGCAGCATTGGCTGGCGCCCGGCGGGAGCGTCTTCTTGAAGCGTGCTTCCTGGCGCTTCCAGTCGGGGTGCTCTTCCTGGACCACGGTGATGGACTTGTCCTTCAGCTCGTTGTGGACGCAGTAGGCGGCTGCATCGGTGCAGATCGCGGTGGCGAGCAGCAGCGGCGCGGCGAGAAGGAATCTCTTCATGGGGAATCTCCTCGGGTTTTTTCGCATTATCGCCCGAAGAGGCGCGTTCTAGGCACCCTGCTTGGCGCGGTACATGGCCTCGTCGGCCGTGGCGAGCAGCAGCTCCGGGTCGCGCGCGTGGTCGGGGTAGAGCGAGATGCCCACGCTGGCCCCGCAGCGCACGTCCATCGATTTCCACTGGAACGGCACGTTGAACGCGTTGCGGATCCGCTCGCCGATGATGGAGGGCGTGTCGGGCCGCACGTCGGTTTCCAGCAGCACCACGAATTCGTCGCCGCCCAGGCGCGCGACCGAGTCGACCTCGCGCACGCACGCCCGGATGCGCGCGGCGGCCTGGCGCAGCACTTCGTCGCCGGCGGCGTGGCCCAGCGTGTCGTTCACTTTCTTGAAGCGATCGAGGTCGATGAACAGGAGGGCGAGGCGATCGCCGCTGCGGTTCACGCGCAGGATCGCGTGCTCGAGGCGTGTGGCGAGCGAGGTGCGATTGGGCAGGCCCGTCAGCGCGTCGTGCACCGCGGCCTGGCGCAGTTGCTCGTCCGACTCCACGCGGGCCGTCACGTCCTGGCAGAGGCCGAGGATCGAGGAGAGCTGGCCCTCGGCGTCGAAGAACGAGGAGTTGAACCACTCGGTGTGGATCACGCGCCCGTCCTTGCGCACGTTGCGGGCGAGCATGCGGTTTCGCTTCACCAGGCCGTCGCGCAGCTCCTGCGTCTGTGCCCGGATCGTGGGCAGCGAGTCTTCGTGGACCAGGCCGAGCTCGTTGGGCCGGCGGCCGATCGCCTCGGCCGCGGTCCAGCCGAAGATCGCCTCGGCCTGGGGCGACCAGCGCTTGATGTGGATGGTGGCGGAGAATTCCACGACGGCGAGCGGCGTGTTCTCCATGTGGCTCGCAAGCTCGAGCAGCGCGCGGTCGAGCGCGTCGTGCGTGCGCTTCAACTCGTTCACTTCCAGCGCGCACGAGAACACGCCGACCACCTGGCCCCGGTCGTCGCAGTGCGGATCGAGCGTGACCGAGATCCAGGCGGACGTTCCGTCGGGCCTGCGGGCGAGCCGCTCGTAGCGCACGCGGTCGCCTTCGAACGCGCGGTCCATGTGCGGTGCGTACTGCGCATAGACCTCGGCGCCGAAGAGCTCGACCAGCGACTTGCCGAGGATCTCCTTGCGCGCATGGCCCTGCCATTCGGCGTAGCTGTCGTTGCACCAGGCCACCCGCCGATCGCGGTCGAGGTAGGCGATGTAGCCGCTCGAATCGCGCGTGAACGCGTCGAAGAAGGCGTCGGACGTGAGGTTCAGGTTCAGCACGGCACGCCCAATTCGTCGGCCAGCTTGCGCGCCGGAAGATGGAACGGGACCGGGCCGTCGGGCTCGGCGTGCAGGAACTGGTGGACGTAGGGATCCTTCGAGGCGAGCAATTCCTGCGTGGGGCCTTCGCCGACGATGACGCCGTTGCCCATCAGGAAGAGGTAGTCCGCGAGCTTGATGGCTTCCTTCACGTCGTAGGTCACGACCACGGAGGTGGAACCCAGCGCGTCGTTCAGGGTGCGGATCAGGTTGCAGATCACGTTCAGGGTGATCGGATCCAGCCCGGCGAAAGGTTCGTCGAAGATCATGAGGTCCGGGTCCATCGCCGTGGCGCGCGCGAGGGCCACCCGGCGTGCCATGCCCCCGGAAAGCTCGTTCGGGTGCTGCTTGTGGGTGCCGCGCAACCCGACCGACTCCAGCTTCATGATCACCAGGTCGCGGATCACGTCTTCCGGGAACCTGGTGTGCTCGCGGATCGGGTAGGCGATGTTCTCGAAGACGGTGAGGTCGGTGAAAAGCCCCCCCTTCTGGAACATCATGCCGATGCGCCGGCGCAGGGCGTAGAGCCGCTCCTGGCTGAGCGCGTGGACGTCCTGGCCGAACACCCGGACCGAGCCGCGCTGGGGCTTGAGCGAGCCGGCGATGAGCTGCAAAAGGGTCGTCTTGCCGCTGCCGCTGGCGCCCAGGATGGCGGTCACCTGGCCCCGCGGGATGCGCAGGCTCACCCCCTTCAGCACCGGGCGCTTCCCGTAGCCGAAGTGCAGGTCCTGGACCTCGATGAGGGGTTCGGAATTCGACATAGCCGGCCATTATATGTAGCAGACCCTGTTCCGGGTAAAACCGGACCGGTAAACTGCTGATCCCTATCAAGGTGAACCCGGGAGCCGTCGTGAACCTCATCGATCGAGTCAAGAACATCCTGCTCACTCCGAAAACGGAATGGCCCGTGATCGCGGCAGAGCCGGCGAACCGCAACGACCTCATCGTGAAGTACGTGCTCGTCCTGGCGGCGATCCCGGCGGTGATTTCCTTCCTCTTCAGCCTCGCGATCGGCATGTTCTTCGGCGGGATGGGGATCTTCTTCGCCTCGGCGATGTTCGTCTACCAGTTGGTGATGGCGATCCTCATGGTCTTCGTCGTGGCCTTCATCATCGATCTCTTCGCGCCCAACTTCGGCTCCACGAAGGACTTCGACCAGTCGCTCAAGGTCGCGGCCTACTCGTTCACCCCGGCCTGGATCGCGGGCATCGTCGCGTTCATCCCGGTCCTGGGCTGGCTCGTCGCGCTGGCCGGCATCGTCTATGCGGTCTACCAGATCTACCTCGGGCTGCTGCTCGCGAAGAAGAGTCCGGAGGACAAGTCGGTGATCTACACGGTGGCCGTGGTCGCCGTGTCGTTCGTCTTTGCGCTGATCGTGGGCGGCATCGGCGGCTGCATCTCCACGGCCGCGGCGCTCGCCACGGCGAAGGTCTCGGGCGGCGGCCTCCTCGCCGGCGCGGCTTCGTCGTACCAGCGCGAGAAGACGAAGGCCAAGCTCGACGACTTCAGCAAGAAGATCGAAGCCGCGAACCAGAAGCTGGACGCGGCCAACAAGAGCGGGGACGCGAACCAGCAGGCCGCCGCGGCGGTGGATGTGCTGGGCACTGTGCTCTCCGGCGGCCGCAAGGTCGAGCCCCTGTCCGTCGAGGAGGTGAAGGCCTTCATCCCCGAGAAGTTCGCCGGCCTCTCGAAGACCAGCAGCAGCGCGGAGCGCAGCGGCCCGGATTCGCTCAAGGTCACGACCGCCAAGGCTTCGTACGGCGATGCGAGCGGCAAGCAGGTGCGCCTCGAGGTGACCGATTCGGGCGGCGCCGGCGCGATGCTGGGCCTGGCCGGCTGGATGGGCGCGCTCGACGTCGAGAAGGAAGACGACAACGGCTCCGAGCGCACGAAGAAGGAAGGCGGCCGCATCGTCCACGAGCGCATCTCGAAGCGGGGCGGCGACAACGAATACAGCCTCGTCGTGGCCGACCGCTTCATGGTGAAGGCCGCGGGCGGCGTCGACCTTCCCACGCTGAAAGCCGGCGTGAGCGGCCTGGACCTGGGCAAGCTGGAGTCGATGAAGGACGCCGGCGTCGCGAAGAAATAGCGTTGCCCGGCATCGCCCGCAACTGTGAGGTATTGGTGCTGGGCGGTGGCAACGCCGGGCTTTGCGCCGCCCTCATGGCGCGCGAAGCGGGCGCAAGCGTGGTGCTGGTCGAATGGGCCCCGCCGGCGTACCGCGGCGGCAACAGCCGCCACACCCGCAACATCCGTTCGATGCACGCGGCGCCCACCGAGACGCTGACCGAGGCCTACCCCGAGGAAGAGTACTGGCAGGACCTCCTCAAGGTGACGGGCGGGCGCACCGACGAAGCGCTGGCCCGCCTCACCATCCGCCACACCGATTCGTGCCGGCCCTGGATGGCCCGCCACGGCGTGCGCTTCCAGAAGGCCCTCGGCGGGACGCTGCATGTCTCCCGCACCAACGCCTTCTTCCTCGGCGGCGGCAAGGCGCTCCTGAACGCGTACTACCGTTCGGCCGCGGCCCTGGGCATCGAGATCCACTACGACACGGAAGTGCTCGACGTGAACTTCGAAGGACCCGTGTTCAAGTCGGCGACGGTGCGCAAGGACGGCGCCGAGCACGTGATCGAGGCGCGCGCCGTGGTGGCTGCGTGCGGCGGCTTCGAATCGAACCTCGCGTGGTTGCGCGAAGCGTGGGGACCGCCGGCCGACAACTTCATCGTGCGCGGGACGCCCTACAACATGGGGCGGATCCTGAAGCAGTTGATCGCCAAGGGCGCACGCTCGATCGGCGACCCGACGCAGGGCCATTGCGTGGCCATCGATGCGCGCTCGCCCAAGTTCGACGGCGGCATCGTGACGCGCGTGGACTGCGTCTCGCTCGGCATCGTGGTGAACCGGGACGCCGAACGCTTCTACGACGAAGGCGAGGATTTCTGGCCCAAGCGCTACGCCATCTGGGGCCGCCTCGTCGCCGGCCAGCCCGACCAGATCGCCTACTCGATCATCGACGCGAAATCGATGGGCAAGTTCATGCCGCCCGTGTTCCCGCCGCTGAAGGCCGCGTCGCTGCGCGAGCTCGCGCCGCAACTGGGGCTGGACGCCGCGAAGCTGGAGGCGACGGTCGCGCGTTTCAACGAATCGGTGAGGCCTGGAAATTTCGACCACACGGTGCTCGACAACTGCGTGACCGAGGGCCTCGTGCCCGCGAAGACGCACTGGGCGCGAAGGATCGACACGCCGCCGTTCTACGCCTATCCGCTGCGGCCGGGCATCACGTTCACCTACCTGGGTGTTGCAGTCGATGCGAAGGCGCGCATCGTGATGGACGACGGCACCGCGTGCCCGAATGCCTTCGCGGCCGGCGAGATCATGGCGGGCAATGTGCTGGGCCAGGGTTATGTCGCGGGCATCGGCATGGCGATCGGCACGACGTTCGGCCGCATCGCGGGCGAGGAGGCCGCGCGCCATGTCCGCGGCTAACCCGCGCCTCGAGGAGCTGGTCGCCGAGGCGCAGCGCGTGCTCGCGATCTGCAACGCGTGCCGCTACTGCGAGGGCTACTGCGCGACCTTCCCCGCGCTCGAGCGCCGGCTTTCGTTCAGCGAGCCCGACATCCACTACCTCGCGAACCTGTGCCACAACTGCGGCGCTTGCCTGTACGCCTGCCAGTACGCGCCGCCGCACGAGTTCCAGCTGAATTTCCCCAAGGTGTTGGCGCGGGTGCGGCTGCAGACGTACCGCAAGTACGCGTGGCCGGGATTCCTCGGGCGTGCGTTCGAGCGCAACGGACTGACGACGGCCCTGGCCCTCGCCGCGGGCATCGCGATGCTGTTCGTGTTCATCGCGCTGGTTTCGGATCCGGCGAAGCTCTTCCAGTCGTTCACGGATGCGCAGGGTTCGTTCTATGCGGTGCTGCCGCACGGTGCGATGGCGGGTCTGTTCGGCGCGGTGTCGCTGTTCGTGCTGCTGGCCCTCGGGATGGGTTTCGCGCGCTTCTGGTCGGACCTCGAGGAGCCGCCGGGCGAGTTCCTGAAACCCGTGTCGTTCGCCGAGGCGCTGCACGATGCGCTCACGCTCAAGTACCTCGACGGCGGCGGCGACGGCTGCACGCAACCGGACCAGGAGCGCTCCCCGGCGCGGCGCGTCTTCCACCACTTCACGTTCTACGGCTTCCTGCTCTGCCTCGCGGCGACTTCGGTCGCCACGGTCTACCACTACGCCTTCGGCTGGAAGGCTCCGTATGCGATGACGAGCGTGCCCGTCCTCCTGGGCATGGCCGGCGGCGTTGGCTTGCTCATCGGACCGGCCGGCCTGTTCATGAACGGCCTGCGCCGCGACCGGGACCTCGGCGACCCGGGATTCACCGGCATGAACGTCGGCTTCCTGGCACTCCTGTTCCTCACCAGCGCCACCGGGCTGGGCCTCCTCTTCTTCCGCGAGACCCGTGCGATGGGCCTGCTCCTCGCCGTACACTTGGGGGCCGTGCTGGCGCTCTTCGTCACGCTGCCGTACGGAAAATTCGTCCACGCCGTCTACCGCTTCGCGGCCCTCGTGCGGTTCCACCTCGAGCGCCGCCGCCCGGTGGAAGGCATCGCCCCGGAGTGAGGAGATCCCCATGAGCAACATGGCCCACCTGCCGATCGCTTCGATGAAGGGCCGCGTCTCGCCCGCGGAGTGGAAGGCGCGCATCGACCTCGCCGCCTGCTACCGCCTCGTGGCCCGCTACGAAATGGCCGACATGATGGCCAACCACATCTCGGCCGCCGTGCCGGGCGAGGACGGGGCCTTCCTCATCAATGCCTACGGGATGATGTACGAGGAGATCACGGCCTCGTCGCTGATCAAGATCGACATCGACGGCAACATCCTGCTGAAGCCCGACTTCGGCGACCTGGACTACGGCATCAACAAGGCGGGCTACGTGATCCACGGCGCGATCCACAAGGCGCGCCACGACGTCGCCTGCGTGATCCACACCCACACCTGGGCCGGCATGGCGCTCTCGGCGCTGGAGTGCGGCGTGCTCCCGCTCACGCAGACCTCGATGCGCTTCCTCAAGATCGGCTACCACGACTACCAGGGCGTGGTGCTCGACACGAAAGAGGAGGCCTCGCTGCTGAAGGACCTCGGCCAGGGCGAGGCGCTGATCCTGCGCAACCACGGCCTGCTCACCGTGGGCAAGACCATCGGCGAGGCGTTCAACTGGATGCACCGGCTCGAGCTCACCGCGCGCTCGCAGCTCGCGGCGATGGCCACGGGCGCCAAGCTCGTGCAGGTGCCCGAAAGCGTGCTGCAGGAAACGTACATGAACTACCAGCCCCAGACGCGCCGTCCCTACGGCGTGATGGAATGGCCCGCGCTGCTGCGGATGCTGGATCGGGCGGACTCGAGCTATCGGAACTAGGGTCAGACCCCCAAGCCGTTGCCTAGGGGTCTGACCCCCAGGCATCAAGGAGACGATCGATGTCCCGCTTTCGCAACGCAGCAGCCTTCGCCGCACTGGCCTTCGCGGGTGCAGCCGCCGCGCAATCCAACTTTCCATCGAAGCCGATCACGCTCGTGGTGGGCTTCGCCGCGGGCGGCGCCACCGATGCCTCGGCGCGCATCATCGCGAAGAAGCTTTCCGAGAACGTGAAGCAGAGCGTGATCGTCGACAACAAGGCAGGCGCGGGCGGCAACCTGGCCGCGCAGCTCGTGGCGAATGCGCCGCCCGACGGCTACACGATCCACTTGAGTTCCGTGGGCCCGCTCTCCGTGGCGCCCAGCCTCGTGAAGAACCTGCCCTACGATCCCGAGAAGGATCTGGCACCCCTCACGATGGGCGTGGTGTTCCCCGCCGTGTTCGTCGTGCATCCGTCGGTGCCGGCGAAGAACCTGACCGAGCTGGTCGCGCTCGCGAAAAAGGAGCCGGGCACGCTCAACTACGCCTCCACCGGCGTCGGTTCGGCCTCGCACCTCGCGGGCGAGATGCTCAAGCAACGCGCGGGCGTCGACATCGTGCACATTCCCTACAAGGGCGGCGGCCCGATCATGACGGACCTGCTGACGGGCCGCGTGACCGGCTATTTCTCCACGCTCTCCACGGCCGGCCCGCACATCGAGGCCGGCAAGCTGCGCGCGATCGCGACCTCGGGCCTCACGCGCATGGCGGCGCTTCCGAACGTGCCGACCGTCGCGGAGCAGGGCTTCCCCGGCTTCGAGGCCGTGAACTGGTACGCGCTCGTGGCCCCGGGCAAGACACCGCCCGCGATCCTCGATCGCTTGAATGCGGAACTCGTGAAGGTGTTGAAGGACCCGGACGTGAAGAAGCAGCTCGCCGAGCACGGCATGGAGCCGGTACCGATGACGCGCCCGCAGCTCGCCGCGTACATCAAGAAGGAACGCGAGGCCTGGGCCAAGGTGATCGCGACAGCCGGCATCAAGGCCGACTGACCCGTTGAACGTTTCCGTTCCCGAGGCGAAGCTCCAGGCCCTCGCCAGCGGAGCCCTGGAACGCCT
This sequence comes from Betaproteobacteria bacterium GR16-43, assembly GCA_001953215.1. GTDB lineage: Bacteria > Pseudomonadota > Gammaproteobacteria > Burkholderiales > Usitatibacteraceae > Usitatibacter. The sequence continues at coordinate 547,918 of CP019169.1, read as the reverse complement.
CGGCCTGCCCGCCGAGGATGCCGCGCTCGCCGCGCGCGTGCTGGTGCTGGGCGACCTCTTCGGGATCTCCACGCATGGCGTGAGCCGTGTCGAAAGTTACGGCGAGCGCATCCGCATCGGCGGCATCAAGGCGCGAGCCGACGTGCGCGTGGAACGCATCGCGCCGGCCATGGCGAAGGTCGATGGCGACAATGGGGTGGGTCCGCTGGTGGGAATGCGTTCGCTGCATGCGGCGATGGAGCTCGCGCGCGAATCGGGTATCGGCATCGCGTTTGCGCGCAACAGCAACCATTTCGGTCCGGTTGGACCTTACTCGTATCTCGCGGCCGAAGCGGGCTTCGCGAGCGTGATCGGCAGCAACGCGTCGACGACGATCGCGCCCACGGGCGGCAAGGAGGCGAGGCTCGGCAACAGCCCCGTCGCCTTCGCGGTGCCCAATCCCGGCGGCGCGCCGTTCATCCTGGACATGGCGCTCTCGGTGGTCGCGCGCGCGAAGATCCGCGATGCGGCCAAGGCCGGGAAGTCGATTCCCGACACGTGGGCCACGGATGCGCAAGGCAACGCCACCACCGATCCGAAGGCGGCGCTCGAAGGCTTCCTGCTGCCCATCGGCGGGCACAAGGGCTACGGCCTCGCGCTGTTCGTCGACCTCTTCGCCGGCCTGCTCTCGAACGCGGCCTACCTCACGCACGTGAACTCGTGGTCGGAGTCGCCGGAGAAGCCCGGCAACCTCGGACATTTCTTCTGCCTCATCGACGTGATGCGCCTGGGCTCCGAGTCGTGGCTCGAAGAACGCATGCAGGATTTCCGGTCGATCCTCCACGCAACGCCCCCCGCCGATCCGCAACGGCCCGTGCTGGTGCCCGGCGAAATCGAGCTCGCCCACCTCGAACGCCAGCGGCGGGACGGCATCTCCCTCGATGCCGCCGTGCTCGAGAGACTGCAAACCCTCGCGAGATGAATAAAGGGGTCAGACTCCTTTATTCATTCGTGACTGTCTTTTCGAATAAAGGAGTCTGACCCCTTTATTCCCTGATGCCGGAACGCGGGAGCCCGGCGCATCATCCAATGGGCATGAACACGAACACGGCCATTGCCCCCAAGGACGACAGGGACTTCGCCACGCGCCTCGCGGCGGGCGATGCGGCCGCGTTCACGGAGATGATGCGCAAGCACAACCGCCGTCTTTATCGCACGGCGCGCGCGATCCTTCGCGACGACGCGGAAGCCGAGGACGCGCTGCAGGAGGCGTACCTCTCCGCCTACCGGGCCCTTCCCGGCTTTCGCGCCGACGCGAAGCTCTCGACCTGGCTCGTGCGCATCGTCGCCAACGAGTCGCTGGGACGGTTGCGCAAGAGGAAGCGCAGCGCCGAGGTGATCGTCCTGGACGAGGGCGCGTCCCTGCATTCGGAGTCCGTCATGTCCGTCGAATCCCCCGTGGAACTCCCCGAGCGCGCGGCGCTGCGGGCCGAGACCCGCCGCCTCATCGAAGCGCGCATCGATGAACTGCCCGAACAATTCCGCACCGTCTTCATCCTGCGCGAGCTCGAGGAGATGAGCGTGGACGAAGTCGCCGCGAGCCTCGACATTCCCGAGGCCACCGTGCGTTCGCGCCACTTCCGCGCCAAGGGCCTGCTGCGCGAATCCCTTTCCCGTGAAATCGACGTCGCTCTGGAGGAGGCCTTCGCCTTCGACGGCGCGCGTTGCGATCGCATCGTCGCCAACGTGCTGGCGGCGCTCCCCCACCCAAAGACGCCATCAGGAGGCACACCATGAGCAGCTTTTTCCTCGGACGCCGTGCGTTCATCACCCAGTCGGGCATCCTGCTTTCGGGCACCGCGGTCGCGCTGCTCGCGGGGCAGGAGGCGCTCGCGAAGCCCGCCAACAAGGCGGCGGAGTCCGACGTGGCCATCCTCAACGCGGCGCTGGGCGCGGAACACGAAGCCGTCGCCGCCTACCAGGTGGGCGCCGAGAGCGGCCTGCTGCAGAAGCCCGTGCTCGACCTCGCCGTGAAGTTCCAGGGCCACCACAAGGCGCACATCGACCTGCTCGCCGGCGTCGTCAAGAAGCTGGGCGGCGATCCGGTGAACGCGAAGGCGAAGTACACGTTCCCGGTGGAAACGCTCAAGGTGCAGGCGGACGTGCTGCGCTTCGCGGGCGGGCTGGAGAAGGGCGCGGTGAGCGCCTATGTCGGGGCGATCGGAAAGTTCAACGATCGCGGACTGGCCCAGGCCGCGGCAACGATCCTGGGTGACGAAGCGATGCACTGGGCGATCCTGCGCAACGCGATCGGCGAGGATCCCGTTCCCGCCGCGTTCGTCGGATAAATAATGGGAGTCTGACCCCAGTTATCTCAGGGCGAGGGAGTAGACCCGGTCGCAGCGCTGCACGTGTGGCGGTTGTACCCCGCGCACGAACCCCGCCTTCTCGTACATCGAGATCGCTTCCTTCAGCACCGAGGCGGTCTCGAGTTCGATCCGTTCGCAGCCACGCGCCCTCCCGAAGGCGATCGCCCGTTCGAGCAGGCGTTTCGCCAGCCCCTGGCCACGCGCATCGCGCCGCACGTACATCTTGCGCAGCTCGCACGAAGCCGCATCCGTGGCGTACGTGCCGCAGCAACCCACGAGCGCACCCGACGGGTCGATGGCGACGTCGAACGTTCCGCCGCGCGTGAAGTAGTGTGCGTCGAGGTCGAAGAGGTCGCGGTCGGTGCCCTCGGGTTCGGGCTGGATGGAATACTCCTTCGCGAGGATGGAGAACACGAGTTCGCGAATGGCGGCCTCATCGCCTCGCGTCGCGCGCCGCACCAACGCGCCTTCGAAACCCATCTGCGCGCGCAGCACCGCGGCTTCGCGACCGACGAGGCGGGCGATGAATTCCGTCGCGGCCTGCTTCTCGCCCGAGGCCACGTTCACCGCGACCGTGTAGACCGTCGCCAATCCATGCGGGGCGGGCAGCGGCGCCACGAGCCGGACGCCCGCGGTGACGGCGATCTCCGTGGCCTGCGTGACGCCGATCGGGTTTCCCTTCGAGGCCGCCACCGCGGCCATCGCCGGCAATCCGCCCGGATGCGTGCGCAACTTCGAAGCGACCGCAGCCGAGATTCCGAGCGCGTCCATCACCTGGGCGAAGTGGATGCCGGCCGTGGCCTTCAGTGGATCGGGGAAGTGGATCGCGTCGGCCGCGAGCAACGCCGCGCGCAACCCTTCGGGCGTCGAGACATCGACCGGCGGCGCGTCCGTGCGAACCGCGACCGAGGTCTGCACCGTGCCGAGGTCGGAAACCGCGGCAGGCTCCACGTGCCCCGATGCCGTGAGGCCGGCGATCTGCGCATGGGTGAGGATCACGAGGTCGCACGGCTCGCCGGCGAGGAGCTTGTCGCGCATCGCGCCCACCGGGCCGAACGTGCCGCCGACCTCGATGCCCGCATCCTTCGCGACGCGGGCGACGATCCCGTTGGCCGCGCCACCGGAAAGGAACGCGAGGCGCATCGCTACTGGTCGGGCTTCGCGCCCGAGAGCTTCACGATGCGCGCCCACTTCTCGATGTCGTCGCGCATGTAGCGCGCGAATTCGTCGGTGGACATCGCCATCGCGACCGCGCCCTGCTTCGCCCACGCGTCCTTCATCTCGGGCGCGTTCGTGATGCGCGTGACCTCGGCGTTCAATTTCTCCACGACGGGCTTCGGCGTGCCCGCGGGCGCCATCAGGCCCAGCCAGATCACGGCCTCGTAGCCCGGTACGCCCGCTTCGCTCACGGTGGGGACTTCGGACAGGACGGCGGAGCGCGACTTGCCGGTGGTGCCGAAGGCCTTCAGCTTCCCGGCGCGCACCTGCGGGCCCATCGTCGTGATCGCGTCGAACATCATCATCACCTGGCCGCCGAGCAGGTCGGTGCGCGCGCCCGAGCTTCCCTTGTACGGCACGTGGAGGAGGTCCACGCCGGCCATCGCCTTGAAGAGCTCGCCGGCCATGTGGTACGGCGTGCCGTTGCCCGACGATGCGTAGTTCAACGTGCCGGGCTTCGACTTCGCGAGCGCCACCAGCTCCCGCAGCGAGTTCGCGGGGACCGACGGATGCGCGACCAGCACGAGGTCCGAATAATTCACCGGCGCAACGGGAACGAAATCGCGCATCAGCTGGAACGGCCGCTCGGGAACCAGCGACTCGTTCACGGTGTGCGTGTTCGACATCATGAGCAGCGTGTAGCCGTCGGGCGCGCTCTTCGCGGCGAAGTCCGTTCCGACGATGGATCCACCGCCGGGCTTGTTCTCCACGACGAAGGGCTGCCCCAGCGCGGTCGAGAGTTTTTCCCCGATCGCGCGCGCATAGATGTCGGCCGGGCCGCCGGCGGCGAACGGCACGACGATCTTCACCGGCTTCGCGGGCCAGGCTTGCGCGAGCGCGGCCTGCGAAAGGCCGGCGCAGCCGACCGCGAAAACCCACAACAGGAAACGGAACCGGCCGACTGGCAAGGGACGCATGCTGGGCTACCTTCGGGCTGTCATGGACCTCTTTGGAGAATAGCGCATGAAGCCGAAAATGAAAGTCCTCGCCGTCACAGCGCTTGCCACCTTCGCGCTGGGAGGCTGCGTAACGCCGCGGTGCTAGTCCTTCACCCGGACCAGCACCGTCTCCACGGCATCCAGCGGCACCACGGCGTCGAAGAATTCCTTCCCGGCCACCTGGCTTACCTGGACCAGGCGGTTGGAAACGAACTTCACGACGCCCGTGACTTCCTGGCCCGAGCGCGTCTTCAGCGTGACGCGCTTGCCCTTCTGCGCGGCGAGCACGCTCTCCACTGTGTCGGCCGGCTTCACGTCGAGGTCGGCGGCGAGCGCCGGCGCGAGGAACGCGGCGCCGATGAGGACTGCGGCGATGGTCTTGGTCATTCTTCGTTCTCCCTTGGGGTTCAGGTACCGCGATAGGTGCACGATTGCCCCGCGGAATCGCGCAGGATCGTGACGCGAGCGAGCGTGGCGTAGCGCGGCTCGAGGCGCTTCCAGATCCACACGCTCAGGTTTTCGAGGCTGGGCTTGGCGAGGCCCGGCACGTCGTTCAGTACTTTATGGTCGAGGGCCTTGCGCACTTCAGCGCACACGGCTTCGAGGTCGCCCAGGTCGGCGACGAATCCGGTGGCGGGATCGGGCTCGCCTTCGAGGGCGACTTCCACGTGGAAGGAGTGGCCGTGCATGCCGCGGTTGGGGTGTCCTTCGGGAAAGTGGTCGAAGTGGTGCGCCGCGTCGAAGCCGAAGCGGTAGGAAATTTCAACGCTCATGCGATTCCGATGATCTTGTGGGTCTGGAGGGAGAGCCGCCAGCGCGGGTGCTGGAGGCAGTAATCGATGGCAGCCTTGGTGTTGGCCTCGCGCGCGGGGCCGTCCATCGGCTGCAGGAAGAAATGTTCGAACGCGAGCGACTCGAAACGATCCGGCATCGCGTCGCGCTGCGGGTACACCAGCTTCAACTCGTGGCCGCGTTCGACGACCACGGGCGCGGTCGCCTTCGGGCTCACGCAGATCCAGTCGATGCCCTCGGGAATGGCTTGCGTGCCGTTGGTCTCGACGGCCACGCGAAAGCCCCGCGCATGGAACGCATCGATCAACGCGCGATCGAGCTGCAGCAGCGGCTCACCACCCGTGCAAACCACGAGTTTAGGGTCAGCACGATTACCCAATAAAGGTGCTGACCCTAAACCGGGCCAGCGCGAAGCGACGGCGTCGGCGAGCGCGGTGGCCGCGGCGAACTTCCCGCCGCCCGGCCCGTCGGTGCCGATGAAGTCGGTGTCGCAGAAATTGCAGGTGGCCGCCGCGCGATCCTCCTCGCGGCCGCTCCAGAGGTTGCAGCCCGCGAAGCGGCAGAAGACCGCGGGGGTGCCGGTGTTGGCGCCCTCGCCCTGCAAGGTGTAGAAAATTTCCTTCACGGTGTACACGCGTGAAGCCTACAACATCGCGCTGTCGTCAGCGCACGACGAGCACCGGCACCGAGCATTCCGCAACGACGAGGGACGAGGCACCGCTCGCGGTGAGCGCCGAGAGCAGGGGCCCATAGCCGCGCGAGGCCAGGACGATGAGGTCGCAGTCGTGGCTTTCCGCCGCCTCCGCGATGGCGCGCGCGGGCTTGTCGTCGATCACCGACTCGGTCTCGACCTCGATGCCGTAGCAACGGGCGATCGCCGCGACCGCATCCAGCGCCGTCGCGGCGTCCACCTCGGGCGTCTCCACCGTCACGGCCTCCAGGGGCAGGATCGGACCCGATTCGCCACTCGAGGCGGCCGTGCCGGGGGCATCGGTCCCGTGCACGTGCAGCGCGATGAGGCATCCGCCGCTCACGAGCGCCAGCTGCGCGGCCGCTTCGGCCGCGTTGCGCGTGCCGATCGAGCCGTCCGTGGGGACGAGGATCCTTCGATACTGCGGCGTCGGATGCGACGCATGCATGACCACCATGACTCCTCCAGGCTTCGAGTCTGAGTCGCATGCGCCGCGAGGGAAGTCGCCGGTGGGCCCGGCCTCTTGTAGGAATCGGCTTGCGTCACGTCCCGTGAAGAAAAAGCATCGCGGGGCCTTGACGAAGTTTCATGCTGCATGGCAGCATGACACCGTACCCTGAATCATGAAGGAAAAACGCATGACCCGGACTTCCATTCACAAAACGACCGTACTGCGCCGAGGCGCGGTCGCGTCCTGCTTTTGGCAGGCCGTCGATCGACTCGATGCGATGCCGTCGCATGAATCCGGGAGCGCGATGAAGTAGGCCCGCATCGCCAGCGAAGCAGTCCCTCGCGAAGCCCGGAAACCGAAAGGATCCGGGCTTTGTGCATTTTGAGCCGCGTTACCCGAGGAGCTGGCGATGTTGAAACGATTGAAGGCGTGTTGGGCGTGCTGCACCACGGAACGATGGTGCCGCGAGCGCGTCGAAACGGAAGCTCGCGCGGCGATGCGCGAGTGGTTGATGGTTTGAGCAGGTGAAGGACGGCGACTTCGTCAGGCTGTGCGCGGCCTGCCTAGCGAAGAATTCGGGTCGCCGCCCGCGTGGGGAGTGAGGGACGCCTTCGCCCCAGCCGCGGGTTCGATGACGACGCGGCCGGCCACTTTGGCCGGCCGCGGTCAGAAAGCGAAGATCAACACCGGAAAGTCAAAAGCGATTGAACCGCGGAGGACGCGGAGAGCGCGGAGAGGTACTGATCCCTGTGGCACTCGCCGAACCCCTAGGACCTGACCCTCTTGCTTCCGGGATCTGGTGTCCTCTGCGTTCTCCGCGTCCTCCGCGGTTCAAGCGCTTTTGACTTTGGTGGTCTGACCCTAACTCTCGTGGGCCATGCGTCCGACGCGAGCGATCGCTTGTTCGGTCGTTCGTGACCATAGCGTCCCATAGTTGAAACGCAACGCATTTCGAAAGCGACCGGTCGTGGTGAAGAGCGGCCCGGGCGCCAGCAGGATCGCCTCGTCGCGAGCGCGCCTGAATAGCGCGACCGCGTCGCACCGGGCCGGCAACTCCACCCAGGTCACGTAGCCTCCCATCGGGCGCGAGAGTCGCGTGCCTTCCGGGAAGGATTCCGCGACGGCCTGCGCGAGTTGTTGTTGGCGTTCGGCCAGCGAGCGGCGGAGCTTCCGCAGGTGATGGTCGAAGCCCCCGGTCTCCACGTACTCGGCGAGGGCGAGCTGGGGAATGGGCGGCGTGAAGATGGAGCCGATGCGCTTCAGCACCTGGACCGCGTCGCGATACCGTCCGGCCACAGACCAGCCCACGCGGAACCCCGGCGCGATGGTCTTGCTGAACGACGAGCACAGCAGCACGTTGCCGGTGCGGTCCCACGCCTTGATCGGCAGCGGGCGTGCCTCGCCGAACCACGTGTCGGCATAGACGTCGTCCTCGATGATCGGGATGCCGCGCTTCTCGCACAGCTCGGCCAGCGCCTTGCGGTTGGCGCCCGGCATCAGCGCGCCGGTCGGGTTGGTGAAGCTCGGCGTGATCATCAACGCCTTCACCGTGCCCTTCTTGCGCGTGGCGAACTCGAACGCCTCGAGCGAAAGCCCGGTGCGCGGGTTGGTGGGGATCTCGAAGGCCTTCATGCCCAGGCTCTCGATCATCTGGAGCATGGTGAAGTAGGTCGGCGATTCGAGCGCGATCGTGTCCCCGGCGCGCGCCACGGCTCGCAGCGAGAGGTTCAGCGCGTCCACGCAGCCGTCGGTGATCACGACGTCGTCCGCATCGAAGCGGCAGCCGTAGTCGAGGCCGCGCCGGGCGATCACGCGGCGCAGACGTTCGGTGCCGGCGGAGGGCGAGTACGAGGCCGCGAGGTCCGCGTGGCGCCGGGCGGCCGTGGAGAGCAGGCTCGCGAGCCTGCGCGTGGGCAGCAGCACGGGGTCGGGCCGCAGCGCGCCGAGCGGGACGATGTCGGTGCGGTCGAGGCACTTGAAGTACTCGACGAACAACGGCGAGGTCTGCACGTAGCGCGCCGATTGCGGCGGCTTCGACTCGCGGGGCTCGGGCAGCGAGGGCTTCGGAGGCGCGGCGAAGTAGCCCGACTTGGGGCGCGCCTCGATCACGCGCCGGTCCTCCAGGTGGCGATAGGCCTGCACGGCGGTGGCGATGCTCACGCTGTACTGCCGCGAGAGCGTGCGCACCGAGGGCAGGCGCTCGCCGGCCTTCACGCGGCCGGAGTCGATCGCCTCGGACAGGCGCGCGGCGAGCGTCTCGTAGAGGAGGCCGCCGTCGGAATCGAGGGGTGTCATGGTCTTCATTGTCCGGCTCCTCCCCGGCCGGTGGCAGTCACAGCGCCCGCCGCGCCCGACCGGTACAGATGGAATACACGCCAAACTGTACCGGTATACACAGGCATTCGCTATATCTGTATCGGCCGGACCCGAACCGATAAGATTTTCGTCCAGTAACGAAAGGAATCGCACATGGCCCTGCAGCACGACACCGGCTCGCTTCCGTCCCCGTTCGTCATCCGGCGTGCCGTCCCGCGCGACCTGCCTTCGCTGCGCGACATGCAGCGCCGTTCGATCCGCGAGCTGAGCCTCGGGTTCTACGACCTCCACCAGGTCGAGGCCTTCCTGTTCTATGTCGGCACCGTCGAGGAGTCGATCCTCCACGAGCGCAACTACTTCGTGGGCGAAGTGGGCGGCTGGATCGCGGGCTCGGGCGGCTGGAGCCTGAACGTGCCGCCGTACTTCGATGGCGCGAGCAAGGTGCCCGCCGTCGTGCGCGAGCCGTACATCCCGCGCGTGCGCAGCCTCTTCGTGCATCCCGACTGGGCGCGCCGAGGTGTTGCCCGGCGGCTCATGGAAGTCACCGAAACCTCGATCCGCGCGAACGGCCATTTCGAAGTGGCGCTCGACGCGACGCTCCCCGGAGTGCCGCTGTACGAAGCGCTGGGCTACCGCTCGGTGATGCCGGTGCAGGTGCGCCTGCCCGACGGCACGGAGTTGAAGTTCCACCACATGCGCAAGCTGCTGCCACGCCATGCGGGTGTCGCCGCGAACGACTCCGGCACCTGGCAGATCGGCGCATGACGGACGAAACGGTTTTCGACTAGTCTTCCATCATGTACACGCCCAAGCACTTCGACGAGCCGCGCATCGACGTCCTGCATGCGCTGATCCGCGAGCGGCCGCTGTCGACGCTCGTCACGCTGACCGCGCGCGGCCTCGAGGCGAACCACATCCCGCTCCTGCTGGATGCGCAACCCGGTCCCTTCGGCACGCTGCGCGGGCACGTGGCGCGCGGCAATCCGCTGTGGAAGGACTTCAACGCGGGCATCGACGTGCTGGCCGTCTTCACCGGCCCCGAGGCCTACATCACGCCCTCGTGGTATCCGGGCAAGAAAGTCGACGGCAAGGTCGTTCCGACGTGGAACTACGCCGTGGCGCATGCGAAGGGCACGCTGCACGTGCATGACGACGCGGCGTGGCTGCGTGCGCATCTCGAGCAGCTCGTCGACTTCAACGAAGGCCGCCTGCCGAAGCCGTGGAAGGTCGGCGATGCGCCCGAGGATTTCGTGGCGAAGATGATCGGCGCGATCGTGGGCATCGAGATTCCGCTGCGTTCGCTCACCGGCAAGTGGAAGATGAGCCAGAACCGCTCCGACGTCGACCGCAACAGCGTGGCCGCGGGCTTGCGCGTGCAGGGCGGCGACGAGAAGGAGCAGGTCGCCGCGCTGGTCGAACCGAAAGCCGCGTCCTAGGGAAGCTCTGATCAAGTCCCGGGGATGTGCGTTGCCGCAACCCTGGCACGTCGACCGTACGCGCTCGCCGTCTGACGGGACGGGCGATTTCGGGCCGCTTCGTCGTTGCTCGACCTTGCAAGGTACCTACCTTGCCGCGGCCTCGCGCCTCGAATCGACCTCGAAATCGACCCGTCGCACACCCCGGCACTTGATCAGAGCTTCCCTAGGCCGGCTTGCGCGAAGCGAGGGTTTCCCCCAGTTCCGCTTCGTGGCGCAGCACCAGCTCGACCAACCGGTCGTCGAGCGGATGCTCGGCGCAATCCTTCACCAGGCCGTGGTCGAGCATGTGGCGCACGGTCTCCCCGATCATCGAGCGCAACGTTCCCACCGGGGTATGCCCGAGGCGCGCCACGGCCTTCGCGCAACTGTACGGACGATGCCAGTTGAATTGCGAGGGCGCGTCGACGTGCCGGCGGAAGACGTGCGAAGGCACCGCCACCAGTTGCAGCTCCATGCCGAGCACCCGCGCGATGCACGCGTAGTAGTCGCGTTGCGTGACGGTCTCGGCGCCCACGGCGTTGAAGATCTCGCCGTTGGCACTCTCGCTCCCGAGCGCGGCCAGGATCCAGTGCGCCACGTCGAGCGCGTACACCGGCGTCATGAGGTTGCGTCCGCCGTCGATCGCCGGGATCGGCTTGCCCTTCCGCACGCGGTCCACGAGGTACGGGCTGCGGCCCCAGAGACTCGTCGTGAGGTACGTGCGGCCCAGCATGTGGCTCGGGCGGATGACGGTCGCGCGGGGCCCGAGGCCCTCGAGCACGACGCGCTCGCAGGCGAGCTTGCCCTTCGCGTACGGCGTCACCGGGTTGGGCGCGCGCGATTCGGTGACCGCCATGCCGCCCACGTCTTCGCCGTAGACATCGACGGTGCTGACGAGCACGACGCGGCGTGCGGCGGGAAAGAGCGCCACGAGGTCCTCGGCGCGCGCGGGTTCGAAGCAGATCGAATCGACCACGGCCTCGGGTGCGAAATCCTTCAGCGTCGGGGCGAGCGAGCGCAGTTCCGAACGCTCCGCCCGCACCATCGGAACGTCGAGGCCACCGGGCAGGGGACGCCGGCCCCGCGCGACGACGAGCACGTCGTGGCCCTGCTGGACGGCGAGCTCGGTGACGCGATGGGTCATGGAGCCCGTGCCGCCGATGACGAGGATGCGCATGGCTACGGGATCCGCGGGCTTTCGGGCGGGCCGAGATAGCTGGGCTTGAGGCCCCCCGCGTCGATGACGATCTTCTGCACGACCACGCCGGGATCGAGCGCCCAGAACTTGAGCGTGCGCGGACCCGCCGCCACCGTGTGCTCGGTGGAGAACTGCGAGACGCCGTCGGCCACTTGCTTGCCCCAGGTCACGCGCGACTCGTCGGCATGCAGGTTCACGACCTGCGGTGCCTCGTCGCCGAAGGAAACGGCATAGCGCAGGCCCGGACCCGGCTGGAATTTCTGCGTGGGCGCGAGCGCGACGTGAACCGTCATCTTTCCCGCCGTGAAGAGGTGCACGTCGAATTCGAGGCGCACGCCATCGGCCAGCGAAGCGGCGGGGCCTTCCACGGGCATCGTGGTCATGCCCGACAAGGTGCGCCCGTGGTCCGGAACGAGGAACCATCCACGATTCGTGACCGAGATGGAGCGCGAATAGTGCTCGGGCTCCATCGACACCACGCCCTGCGTCTCGATGAATCGCAGGCGCGCGGGCTTCGCCGCCGGCTTGTGGATCGGCACCAGCACCGTGACCTTGCGTTCGCCCGGCCCGCTCACGGTGAGCATCGCCTCGGTGGTGCCGTCGGGCACTTCGTCCCAGCGCGCATCGACCACGACGCGTTGGTCGCGCTCCACCAGCCCCGCGGCGGGCGTGAGCGTGATCCACGGCGCGCTCGCCGTGATGGCGTAGCGGAACGGCTCTGCGCCCCGATTGAAAACCTCGAGGGTGCGTGGTTGCCGCTCGAACACGTCGAGGACCGGCAGCGTGAGCTTGCCCACGCCGCGCCCGGGCCAAGCGTCCGCGCTGCCCTCGACGGCCACGCCCATGTCCGCGGCTTTCGGCACCTGCACCTCGGTGACCGCGGGCATGGTGTTGCGCGGAGGCTGGTTCCAGTACGTGTAGCCGAGGTGGGTCTGCGACATCATGTGGTTCCACTTGCCGCCGGCGATGTCCTCGTGGAAACGGCGCACGAGCTCGGCATCGAGCGCGAAGAGCTTGCGCGCGTGGGCCGCGTAGTCGTTGGTGGAAGCGCGCCCCTGCGTCGCGTAGAGACGGTTGAACCCGGCGGTGGCCAGCAGCTCGTTCACGACCGCGCCCGCTTTCACGGGATACAGCACGAGTTGGTAGAACGCATCGCGGTGCGAGGCGGGCAGGCCGGCGCCGATCTTCTCCGCGCGCGCGGCGATCGCGTTGTACTCGTCGACGATCCGGTCGGCTTCCCCGTAGTTCACGAGGCTGTAGGTCGCCGGGTCGAGCATCTCGGGTTTGCGCCGTCCGTTGTACTTCGTGTATTTCGCGACGAGGTCGGCGATATCGGCCGCGTGCTCCGGCCCGAATTCGCGCGCGGCCCACAGGCGCAGGAATTCCTGGAGGCGGTCGGCTGGCCAGTTCGCCGGGTTCCACGCATACGCGAGGAAGAACTCCGTAGGCACTTCCATCGGCTTCAGGTCGCCCACGTTCACGATCCAAAGGCGAGTGGCCTCGTACTTCCACGCGAGATGCATCTGCTCCCAGATCTTGGGCAGCGGCGTCACGTTGACCCACTTGTACGAACGCGGGCTGCCCACGTAGTCGAAGTGGTAGTACACACCGGCGCCGCCGGGACGCTTGCGCTCTTCCGGCGTGGGCAGCCGGCGGTTGTTGCCCCAGTTGTCGTCGCACCAGAGCAGCAGCACGTCGTCGGGAACGCGCATGCCGCGTTCGTAGTACTCCTGCACTTCCTTGTAGAGGGCCCAGACCTGCGGGACCTTCGTCACGTCGCGATTCAACTCCTCGCCGATGATGCGGCGCTGGTCGGCCACGATGCGCTCGAGCAGCGCCACGTTCGCGTCGGCGGACATCGGCGTGTCGCCGTCGCCGCGCATGCCGAGGGTGACGACCTTCTCGAAGTCGCGCGTCTCGCGCAGGCCGCCGCGCCAGAAGTCCCGGAGGACTTTCTCGTTCCTGTCGTAGTCCCAGGGACCGCGGCCGTTCTTGCGCCACTCGAAATGGGCCCGCATCATCGGCTCGTGGTGCGAGGTGCTCATCACGATGCCGTATTCGTCCGCGAGGCGGCCGTTCTCCGGGTCGTCCTTGTAGAAGGCGCTGTTCCACATCGCGGGCCAGAGGTAGTTTCCGCGAAGCCGCAGGATCAACTCGAACACGCGCTCGTAGAACTTGTGGTTGTAGCCGCCGTACTTTTCCTTCGCCCAGCCGGTGAGCGCGGGCTCCTCGTCGTTCAGGAAGATGCCGCGATACTGCACGACGGGCGCGTCGGCCACGCGTGTTCCCGGTGCGATGAACAGGCTCGCGCGGCGCTTCACCGGCACGTCGGCCCACCAATACCAGGGTGAGACGCCGATCTGCTCCGAGACTTCGTAGATGCCGAAGATGGTGCCGCGCTTGTCGGCCCCGGCGATCACCAGGGCGCGTTCGACGCCCGGCAGCGGACGCGCGACCGCTTGCACGAGATAGCCTTCCCACTTGCCCCGGATGCCGGACACGTCGAGCGTTCCGGCTTTCACGAGCCGGTCGATGAGCGCGCTCTTGCCCAGCGTGCCGATGATCACGACGTCGGCGCCGGCGGGCTCGCCTCGCTTGCGCAGCTCCGGCCGCAGGGACGAGACGCGCTCGATGTCGGCCTGGAGATCGCCCGCGGCGCGAATCACGCCGGCGTGATCGGCGGCATCGACATGCAACGGCGCGGCCCGGCCCTCCTGCACCAGCGCAACGGAGCCGGGCGACAGCGCATTCGCGACGAACGATTTCTGGCCGAGCGCCAGCGCGGGGAGCGTGGCGCAGGCGAAGAGCGCGGCGAGGAGCGCGGACGCCGCGCGGGAGACGGTCACGGCGCGATCAGGCTTTCGCGGCCACGCGCACCGGCATGGCGCGCAGGGCATCGGCGATTGCCGTGCGCATCGGCTTGGCGCGCAGCTCCGCGTCGTACGGGCAGGGCCGCTTGGGCAGGCCGTCTTCTCGCGGATAGCGGTCCTGCAGCCAGCTCGCGTTGTCGGCGAGGCCCCAGGTCATCAGCGTATGCACGCGGGGATAGCTCAACGTGAGGTCGAGATAGCCCTTGGTGAGGGATGCCACCGCCGCGTCGCGCGCCGCGAAATCGCCCTTGAAGTGGCCGTCGTGCACGTCGAATTCGGTGATGAGGAGGTCGTAGTCCATGGCCGTGACCTCGTCCAGGAACTTGCGCCACTCGCGTTGGTACGCCGTGCTGTGCTCGGGCTCGGTGCCGTCCTCGGTGGAGCCGATGTGGCTCTGCAGGCCGAGCGCATGGACCGGCGTGCCGCGCTTGCGGAACTCGGCGAGCAGCTTCAGCACGCCGTCGCGGTGCTTGTTGTATCCGTCGCCCCAGCTCATGTAGTCGTTATAGACCAGCTGGGCGTGCGGTGCGTGCTCGCGCGCGAGGCGGAACATGAGGTCCAGCTGCTCGATCTTGCCGAGGCGTTCGGTGAAGACGTTCGAGCGCAGCTGGCCGTCCTTCGGATCCACCGCCTCGTTCACCACGTCGTAGCTGGAGATCTGCGTGCCGTAGTGCCGGCAGACGGTGGACACGTGTTCGGTCAGCAGGCGTGCGGCTTCCTTCGCCGGCTGCGCGCCGAAGTCGTATTCGTTGACCCACTTGGGCATCCACTTCGGCGGCTGCCAGATGAGCGTGTGGCCGCGCACGAGCATTTGCTTCGAGCGCGCCCACGCGAACATCTCGTCGGCCTGGCCGAAGCGGAACTCGCCGGGCTTCGGCCGCAGCGACTGCCACTTGGTCTCGTTCTCCGCGACCAGCACCCCGCATTCGTGGGCCATGAGCGCCTGGTAGCCCGCGTCGTGGAAGCGCGAGCCCTTGCGCGTGCCGCTGGCCGAGATGCCGATGGCGTTGCCGAAGCGCAGGCCCTTCTTCCGGCCCAGCGCATCGAGCGACTCACCGGGGGGGAATGCCCCTTCGGCACCGAACACGGCTCCCATCGGGAGAAGGGAACCGAGTCCGGCACCGAGGAGCATTTTTGAAACGTCGCGGCGTGAGATCGTCAAGGGAGTGACTCCGTCTTGGGTTCAGGTGATTTCGAGCGTGACCGCCTGCAGGTCGCGCGAATTGGGTCCGACGAGGATGTCGAACGTGCCGGGCTCGACGACTTCCTTCATCTGGGCATTCCACAGCGAGAAGGCGCGGGGGCCGAGCGCGATCCGCACGGTGCGCTGCTCGCCGGGTGCCAGCGTCACGCGCTCGAAGCCCTGCAATTGCTTCACCGGCCGCACGACCGAAGCCACGCGGTCGTGGACGTAGACCTGGATCACTTCGTCCCCGGCGCGCTTGCCGGTGTTGCGCACGGCGACTTCGACCACGACGTGGGACTTGGCGCCGATCGACTTCGCCGACAACTTGGGCGCGCCGATCGAGAACGTGGTGTAGCTCAGGCCGAAGCCGAACGGAAACAGCGGCACCGGCTGCGCGGTGCCCAGGCGCGGCGTGGGACGGGCGTTGTAGTAGAGCGGAACCTGCGACACGTCGCGGGCCACGGTCACCGGCAGCTTGGCACCCGGGTTCACGTCGCCGAACAACGCTTCGGCCATCGCCGTGCCGCCTTCCTGGCCGGGATACCAGCATTCGAGCAGCGCGTTGGCCTTGGCGACGACGTTCGGATAGCTCGGCGGACGGCCATTGATCGCCAGCACGACGATCGGCTTGCCGAGGGCGTGCAATGCGTCCAGCAACGCGTTCTGCTCGCCCACGAGGTCGAGGCCCTGCCGGTCGCCCAGGTGATTGGACGCGTAGCCCTCGCGGCTCGTCTGTTCGGTGTCGCCGATGGCGAGCAGGATGACGTCGGCCGTCTTCGCGACGGCCACGGCTTCCGCGATCAGTTGCCGGTTCTTCGCGGGGTCGGCGAGCAGCACGGCATCGGCTTCGCGTTCCTCGCTCTGCGTGATGAACACGCCCTGCGCGTGCACCACTTCGGCCAGGCCCTGAAGACGCACCCGGACGCCCTCCAGCAGCGGGACCGAGACCTTCGGCTTGCCGGAGTAGCCACCGAGGCGCGCGATCGCCGCGTTGGGCCCGATCACCGCCACGCGCTTGTGCGCGCCCGCCTTGAGCGGCAGCAAGCCGTCGTTCTTCAGCAGGCACAGCGATCGGCGCGCCGCATGCAGCGCCAGCGCCCGCGCCGGCTCGTTGCCGGTGAGGCCCTGCGCTTCGGCGAGATCGGCGAACGGATTCTCGAACAGGCCCGCGCGGAACTTGATCGACAGCATGCGCGAGCACGCGGTGTCGATCGTCGACTCGGGCACGCGGCCGGAGCGCACGAGCGCCGCGAGCGAGCGGAACGCCGCGCCATCGGGCAGTTCGCAATCGACGCCGGCCTCGAGCGCCTTCACCCCGGCATCGGGGAAATTCCCGACGACGTGGTGCAGCGTGTTCAGTTGCTCCACCGCGTTGTAGTCGCTCGCGATGATGCCGTCGAATTTCCACTCGCCGCGCAACACGCCGCCGATGAGCCACTTGTTCGCGTGCGAGGCCACACCGTCGATCTCGTTGTACGACGGCATCACCGAGCTGATGCCGGTGCGCGCCACGACTTCGCGGAACGGCGGAAAGAAGCTCTCGCGCAGCTCGCGCTCGGCGAGCGGTGCGGGCCCCACGTTCTCGCCGGCCTGCGGCTGCCCGTGGCCGGTCATGTGCTTCAGCGTCGCGAACACCTTGCCCGGCCCGAGCGTGCGGCCTTCGCCCTGCAGCCCGAGCACGGATGCCACGCCCATCTCGGCGCACAAGTAGGGATCTTCGCCGAAGGTCTCCTCGATGCGGCCCCAGCGCGGGTCGCGCGCGATGTCCACGACGGGCGAGAGCGCGAGGTGCGAACCGTGGGCGCGCATCTCGCGGGCGATCGTGCTGTTCACTTCGCGCACCATCGCGGGGTCGAAGCTGCCCGACAGGCCGATGGCCATCGGGAACATCGTCGCGTCGGGCGCCATGTAGCCGTGCAGGCACTCCTCGTGGAACAGCACGGGAATTCCGAGGCGCGTCTGCGTGGTGGCCCAGCGCTGGATGTCGTTCACGACGCGCACCGTCTCCTGGCTCGTGCGCCAGCGCGTGCCCGGAATGTTGGGCGCGCCCTTGCGGTCCGACGGCCGGGTCCACTGGCCGAAGCTGTCCGGGTACACCTGGCTCGCCTTGGCGGGCGAGAACTCCGCGCTGCCGTCGGCGAAGACGCCGGTCTTCGTGGACCAGAGCGCGATCATCTGCGCGACCTTTTCCTCCAGCGTCATGCGCGAGAGGAGATCCTTCACGCGCTCGTCGACGGGAAGATCGGGCATCTTGTACGCAGGCGCGGGCGTGGGGGCCGTGACGGCGAAGGTCGGCAACGACGTGACCGATCCGGCGTAGGCGGTCAGACCCGCGAGGTGCTTGATGGCGTTGCGTCGGCCCATGTACATCATTTGTCGGATCTCCCGAGGACGGTCAGCGTCGTGGTTTGCAGTTGCGCGGAGTTGGCGCCCGTCATCACGTCGAATTCTCCCGGCTCGACGGCGCGGCGCATCCGGTCGTCCCACATCTCGAGGGCGCTCGCCTCGAGCGTGAACGTGACCGTGCGCTTCTCGCCCGCGGCGAGGGTCACGCGCTGGAAGCCCTTCAGTTGCTTGACCGGGCGCGCGATGGAACCGATCTTGTCGCGCACGTAGAGCTGCACCGTCTCGTCGCCGGCGCGCGAGCCGGCATTGCGCACTTCGACCGAGACGCGGATCGATCCGTCGATGGGCATCGAAGGCCCCGAGAGCACGGGCGCACCGAGTTCGAAAGCCGAGTATCCGAGCCCCCAACCGAAGGGGAACAACGGGTCGCTCGTGTCGAAGAGATAACCGCGACGCGCCGAAGGCTTGGCGTTGTAGAAGAGCGGGAGCTGGCCCGGGTTGCGCGCGATCGTGACGGGCAGCTTGCCACCCGGGTTGACCGTGCCCGACAGCACATCGGCGATCGCCCGGGGTGCCTGCTTGTCCAGGCCCCACGCGGCGACCAGCGCGTTGGCGGCATCCGCGACGCGCGCGTCGAGCTCCACGCGCGCACCGGTGTACACGACGATCACGGGGAGCGTCGCACTCTTCGCGGCCTCCATGGCTTTCAGCGCCGCCTCGGTGCCCGTGTCGCCCACGACGACCACGACGTGCGTGGCGCCCTTCAGGCCCTCCTGCGCGCGCGGCGCCAGCAGCTTCCGGAGCGTTGCGCCCGGGACGGAGTTCAGCCGTCCCGCTTCGACGACGGCCACTTTCGATTTCGCCTCCAGCGGCAGCGCGCCGTCGTTCTTCAACAGGATGATCGAGCGTTGCGCGACTTTCGCGGCGATGGCGTCGCCGCCTTGTGGCAGGTGGCCCAGGCTCGTCGAGCTCACGGCGGGGAGCTGCAGTTCCGCTTCGAGGCCCGCGGCGCGCGCGATGCGCTCGGCATCCACTTTGGTGGCTGCCACACCGTAGACCTTGTGCAGGTCGGCAATACCTCCGGGTGCCGCGAGCAGTGCGCCGGTGAACTTCAGTTCGTCGCGCAGCACGCCCTGCAGCCAGCGGTTCGCATGCGCGGGGATGCTGTCGACGTCCGCGCGGGAAGCGACGATCGCATCCACCTTCGCGCGGCGGATGGCGGCCTCGAACGGCGGGAAGTAGGTTTCGCGCAGCTCGCGCTCGGCGACCGGCGCGGGGCCGGCGACGCTGTCCGGTGCGGGCGGCTGCGGGCCGGCCCAGGGACCTACGGCCACGGCGAGCGTGGCGGGCGTCGAGCCATGCAGGCCCTCGATCGCGGCCACGCCCATCTCGCCGACGAGGAACGGATCTTCCCCGAACGAATGCTCGACCTGGCCGCGGCGCGGATCGCGTGCGATCTCGAGCGACGGGCCCAGCGCAAGACGCACGCCGCGGGCGCGCAACTCGCGGCCGATGACCTCGTTCGCTTCGCGGACCAGCGCGAGATCCCAGGTTGCGGCGAGGGCGAAGCTCGCGGGCATGGCTACGGAGCCGATGCCGCCGGCGCCTCGGAAGGGCATGGGATTCTCCTGTGCGGCCGCGCCCGCGAGGACGGCGAAGAGGCAGGCGGCGGCCAGGGGTCGCTTCAGTGTGCGCATGTCAGTTTTCCAGGGGCTCGTAGTCGAACCAGGCGAAATCCGCGGGCGGCATCGGGCCGCCGGAAGCTGCGCTGGCATACATCCCGACGAAGACGCCGGTGAATCCTCCGGCCTTCTCCGACGACAAGGGTTGCGTCGGCGCCGAGCCGATGGCGCGCGTGGTGCCATCGGCCGCGCGGATGCTGAAGTCGTAGCGCTCCGGGAACGCTTCGACCTGCAGCGTCACGGCACCCGCGCCGAGGGGCTGGGACTCGCGCACCGCCGTCACGCCCTTCACGCGCGTCACGAGCTCGATGCGGCGAGCGCCTGCACCTGCGACGCGCAGTGCGTAGTAATTGTCCTCGTTCTGCCGAAGCACCAACCCGGCCATCTGCGGCTCCGCCGTGGGCGAGAACTCGAGCTGCGTGGCCGCGCGCATGCGCAGGTGTTCCTGCCGGCGCGCGACGAACGCGGGCGTGGCTGCGTCGTCGAGCGTCTGCTGCGAGCCCTTCAGGCGCAGCGTGCCCGCGCGTTCGGTGAGCGACCAGAGTCCCGTCGCGGGACCGCGCAGGTGCGCCCACTGCAGGCCCAGGCGCGGGCCGTTGAACTCGTCGCGCACCGCTTCGCGCGGCCACGGGGCCGAAGGCGGCAAGCGCTCGGCCGCCATCTGCAACGCGAGGGGCCTTCCTCCGTTCACCACCGGCCAGCCTTGCGCATCCCACGTGACGGGAGCCAGCAACGTCTCGCGGCCGATGTGGTGGTTGCGCTCGAGCGACCGCACGCCCAGCAGGACGATCCACCAGCTTCCGTTCTCGGCTTGCACGAGGTCCGCATGGCCGATCGCTTGCAGCGGCAGCTCGGGCCGGGCGCGATGCGTGAGGATCGGATTCGCGGGATTCGCCTCGAACGGACCCCACGGCGATTTCGAGCGCGCGACCGTGAGCATGTGGCCGTACGAAGTTCCGCCTTCGGAAATCAGCAGGTAGTAGGTGCCGTCGATCTTGTAGAGGTGCGGGCCCTCGGGCCAGATGCCGCCGGTCCCCGGCCAGATCAACTTCGCGTCTTCGAGGAGCTTGCCCGCCTTCAGGTCGATGCGCGCCTGGTACACGCCGCCATTGCGTCCGCCACCGTGGCGCGTGTAGTAGACCGTGCCGTCGTCATCGAAGAAGAGCGACGGATCCATCCATCCGTCCTTCTCGCGCAGCCACACCGGCTCGGACCATTCGCCCGCCGGGTCGCGCGTGGTGACGTAGAAATTCCCGCCGCCGTCGACGTTGGTGGTGACCATGTAGAACAGGCCGCCCTGGCATCGCAACGTGGGCGCGAAGATGCCCTTCGAGGCCTTCTGCCCCGCGAGCGGCAACTGGCTCTCGCGCGTGAGGGCGTGGCCGATCTGCCGCCAATGCACGAGGTCCTTGCTGTGATAGATCGGTACGCCCGGGAAATACTCGAAGCTGCTGGTGGCGAGGTAGTAGTCGCTGCCGACGCGGCAGAGGCTCGGGTCGGCGTGGAAACCGGTAAGCACCGGGTTGCGATAGGAGGACGGCGGCGGACTCGTGCAGCCCTGCAGCGCGGCGAGCGGCACTGCATCGGCCATCGCGCGGTAGCCGGCGGGCGACGGATGCAGGCCATCGCCGCTGTCGTGCTCGGTGCGCATGCGGTTGGGCTGCTGCGGGTCGCGGATGGCGGCATCGAAATCGGCAACGGAATCGAATACGCCCGAGGTTCGGATCCACGCGTTCAACTGCTGGCGGTCGGCTTCGTTCAACTCGTTGGGCTTGTAGTAGCCGCTCGTGCCGTACGGAACGATCGTGCCGCCGGTCACGCACACGCCCTTCGCATGCGCGCGCCCGACGACCTGCCTGAAAGCGGATTGCATGTCTTCCACGAGTTTCGCGCGCGCCGCCGGCGTGTCTTCGTTGTTGCGGTGCTGCGAGCCCAGGTCGTTCACGCCGATCAGCACGATCGCGTGCGTGACGCCGCTGCGGCCGAGCACGTCGCGGTCGAAGCGCGCCACGAGGTTCGGGCCGAGCCCGTCGCGCAGCAGGCGCCCGCCGCCGATGCCCGTATTCACGATTCCCATGCGATGGCCTTCGCGCGCGAAGCGCGCGGCCAGGGCATCGGTCCAGCGGTCGTTGCCGTCGGTGGTCGTGCCCGCGCCGTCGGTGATCGAATCCCCGATGGCGGACACGACGCCCACCGAGCGCGGGGCCTCGACTTCGAGGTCGGCGATCTGGTACCAGCGCACGAATTTCGCGGCGTCGGGCCAGGCGGCGTCGGCCACGCGGTTGCCCTTGGCCGTGAAGCTCGTCGTGCGCGAGCCGGGGTGGCCGGTCTGGCGGGCGGGCGCATCCTTGTAGTGGAGCGAGATGGCGAGGTCGGCGCCGGCCGGATGTTCGAGGGTGACGGGATCGGAGTAGTACTCGGCCCCGGCGGGGATGGTGACGCCGGCGCGGCCGCCGAACGTGAGGGTGCGGAGCGTCGCGGGGTCGATGTCCGGCCGGGCCAGGGCCACGGGCCGGGCAAGGGTCGCCGCCTCGATGGCCAGGGGAGCCGTGCCGAAGACGTTGCTGATCCGCAGCCGCAGCCGGCTGCCGGGGAGCGAGACCCGGATGTACTGGCGCAGGGTCGCGTCCTTCCAGTCCGCCTCGGGAAGGACGTTCTGCCCCTCGGGCACCATCTGGGCGGTGCCCCAGGAAGCGATCCAATGGGTACCCTGGCCCGGGGATTCGGGGCCGGCTGGACGTCCGGCACCGGTCGCGCAGCCCCCGAGGGTGGCCGCGACGAACAGGACGGCGGCCAGCGGTCCACGCCAGGCGTGTCGACCGGGACGCATGCTTCTCCTCCAGTTATTTTCTTATAATGGTAGCGCTACCTATTCTAGGGCCAGAAAATGGTAGCCACAACAAATACGGCCCCGAGGAGACCCTGAATGGGTGGAAGTCCCGTTGTTACCGGGATGCAGGTCATTCCGGTTGCAGGCCATGACGGCATGCTGTTGAACCTCTGCGGTGCCCATGCCCCCTATTTCACCCGAACCCTGGTCCTGCTGACGGACAACGCGGGCCACACCGGAATCGGGGAGGTCCCCGGGGGCAACGGCATCCTGAAGGCGCTCGAAAACTCGGTGCCGAGGGTCGTTGGCACCGAGATCGGCCGGTACAACCGCACGCTCGATGCGGTGCGCGAGGCCGTCGCGGGAAAGGGCGCGCGCGGCATGCAGCACCAGGTGACCTCGGCCGCGGAAGCGGCGGTGCTGAAGCAGCCGCACGAGATCAACCTCCGTTTGGACAACGTGGTGACGGGCATCGAGACCGCGCTGCTCGATCTCCTCGGCCAGCATCTCGGCGTTCCCGTGTGCGAATTGCTCGGCGCGGGCAAGCAGCGCAATGCCGTGCCGATGCTGGCGTATCTCTTCTATCTCGGCAATCGCGAGCGCACCGACCTTCCGTACCTCGCGGGCAAGGGCGGCAAGGACGACTGGTTCAGCGTGCGCCATGAAGAAGCCGTCACGCCCGCGGCGATCGTGCGGCAGGCCGAGGCCGCGGTCGCGCGCTACGGCTTCAAGGATTTCAAGCTGAAGGGCGGCGTGATGCGCGGCGAGACCGAGATGGACGCCGTCACCGCGATCAAGAAGCGCTTTCCCGATTCGCGCGTCACGCTGGACCCGAACGGCGCGTGGTCCCTTCAAGAAGCCATCGAGGTCTGCCGCGGCAAGGGCGATGTCCTCGCGTACGCCGAGGACCCGTGCGGCCCGGAAGACGGCTACTCCGGACGCGAAATCATGGCCGAGTTCAAGCGCGCCACGGGCGTGCCCACCGCCACGAACATGATCGCGACCGACTGGCGGCAGATGGCGCACTCGCACCTGCTCGGCGCCGTGGACATCCCGCTCGCCGATCCGCACTTCTGGACGATGCAGGGCTCGGTGCGCCTCGCGCAGCTCTGCGAAGCGTGGGGCCTCACGTGGGGCTCGCATTCGAACAACCATTTCGACGTCTCGCTCGCGATGTTCACGCACTGCGCGGCGGCGGCACCGGGGCGCATCACCGCGATCGACACGCACTGGATCTGGCAGGAGGGCGAGGAGCGCCTCACGCGCGAGCCGCTCGTGATCGCCGACGGCGAAGTCGCGGTGCCCGAGGCGCCGGGGCTGGGCATCCTTCCCGACATGAAGCGCATCGAAGCCGCGCACGAGCTCTTCAAGAAAGTCGGCAGCGGCGCGCGCGACGACGCGATGGCGATGCGCTATCTCATCCCCGGCTGGCAATACGACCCGAAGCAACCGAGCATCGGCCGCAAGACGAACCCGAAAGCCTAGAGACCCATGATCCGCAATCCCATCCTGCCCGGCTTCAATCCCGATCCTTCCATCTGCCGCGTCGGCGACGACTACTACATCGCGGTCTCGACCTTCGAGTGGTATCCCGGCGTGCAGATCCACCACTCGAAGGACCTGGTGAACTGGAAGCTCGTGAACCGGCCGCTCACGCGAGCCGCGCAGCTCGACATGCGCGGCAACCCGGATTCGTGCGGCATCTGGGCTCCGTGCCTGTCGCACGCCGACGGAAAGTTCTGGCTGGTCTACACCGACGTGAAGCGCTACGACGGCAACTTCAAGGACGTGCACAACTACATCGTCACGGCGCCCGCGATCACCGGGCCGTGGAGCGATCCGGTCTACGTGAACTCTTCGGGCTTCGATCCGACGCTCTTCCACGATGACGACGGGAAGAAGTGGTTCCTCAACATGGTGTGGAACTACCGGACCGAGTCGGTGGGCGGCAACCCGAAGACGCCCGCGTTCGACGGCATCCTGCTGCAGGAATGGGATGCGAAGGCCGGCAAGCTCGTGGGTCCGGTGAAGAACGTCTTCCGCGGCACGCCGCTCGGGCTGGTCGAAGGCCCGCACGTCTACAAGAAGAACGGCTGGTACTACCTCACCACGGCCGAGGGCGGCACTTCGTACAACCATGGCGTGACGATGGCCCGCTCGCGCAAGCTCGACGGTCCGTACGAGCTGCACCCGCTTTCGCATCCGATCACCTCGAAGGACAAGCCCGATGCGCCGCTGCAGCGCGCGGGCCACGGCCAGATCGTCGAGACGCCCGACGGCAAGGTCTACCACACGCACCTGTGCGGCCGCCCGCTGCCCGGCACGCGACGTTCCCCGCTCGGCCGCGAGACCGCGATCCAGAAATGCGAATGGCGCGACGATGGCTGGCTCTACCTCGCGGGCGGCGGCGTGGTTCCGCACGTGGAGGTCGAATCACCCGACAACTCGGTGATGCCGTTGCCGCCGAAGGATTCGCGCACGGACTTCACGAAGGTCCGCGAGCTGCCGATGGAATTCCAGTGGCTGCGCACGCCGCACCCCGAGCGCCTGTTCTCGCTCACCGGCTCGGCGCTGCGCCTGCACGCGCGCGAATCGATCGGAAGCTGGTTCGAGCAGAGCCTCGTGGCCCGCCGCCAGGAGGATTTCCACTTCCGCGCGGAGACGGCCGTCACGTTCGCGCCGACGACGTACCAGCAGGTCGCGGGCCTCACCTACTACTACAACCGCTTCAAGTTCCACTTCATCGCGGTCACGTGGCACGAGAAGCTCGGCCGCGCGCTCACGATGATGTCCTGCCTCGGAGACTATCCGGACGGGCGCATGGTCTTCCCGCTGGCGGCGCCGATCGCGTTGCCGGGCGACGGGCCGGTTCGCCTGGCCGCCGAGGTGAACGGGCCGGATGCGCAATTCTTCTTCGACACGGGCAGCGGCTGGAGGCTCGTGGGACCGGTGCTCGATGCCAGCGTGATCTCGGACGAGGGCGGGCGCGGTGCGCACGGCTCGTTCACGGGAGCCTTCATCGGGATGCTCGCGTTCGACCAGTCGGGCCTCGCGTGCCCGGCGGACTTCACCCACTTCGACTACTTGCCCAACACCTCGAGCGCGTAGCTACCGGCAGCTCTCGCTGACGTTCTGCTGGGCCGCGGCGAGCTCGGCGGCGCGATTGCCGTCCTCGATGTACGCCTTGTTCCCCGAGGCGTCGGTGCGGTAGGCCGGACGCTGGGTCTGGAGGGCCGCAAGGCTGCGCCGCGCCGAGTTGCAGGCCAGCGCGCGGTTCTCCGCCTCGAGCTGGCGGTTGCGCTCGCGCAGGGCCTCGTCCTCCCGGTTTGGCGGCGCGCCGAAAATCCTGTCGCGCCTTGCGGTCGACGCAGGCGCCGGGGCCTTCTGCGGCACGGCGGCCGGGTCGTAGGACGGGCTCGGGTCCGGGATGTAGACCGCATCTCCCTTGGAGCCCGGTTCGCACGGCTGGTCCTGGAAGCTGATCTTGCCGTCGGGTCTCTTGCACTTGTACGTCTGCGCACTGGCGGACATCGCCACGAGCATCAGCAGCACGAAGAGATACTTCATTTGCCCCCCCTCAGCCGGGTCGCTTCGCGGCGAAACGTCTCCGTGCATTGCTCGAGCTCCTGGGCGTTCGTCTGGACGACGTATTGCGCGGACTCCTCGGCGGACGCGCCGGTCCTGGCGCCCCTCGCGAGCTCCAGCAGCGTGGTGCCGATCTCCCGGCCTGCCGCGTCGGTCGCCGCGCCGGGCGCCATTCCCGCCGCCTCGTCCAGCTTCGCGGCCCAGACGCCGACGACGAGGGCGGCGCCCGCATAGGCGTCTCCACGCTTCGTGCCCGGCATGGCCAGGCTCGCGGCGCCGAGGATCGCCCCGCAGCGAATGTACTTGGCGCGAAGCACGGTGTCCGCCTTCGCCTGGGCGAATGCCGCCGGCGCGGGATGCAGGGCCAGGAGTGCCAGCAGGATGGGGAGGCGTTTCATCCCGGGGATACTACGCGAAGGTCACCAGCGCCCGTGCACGAGCGGCTTCGCGTACTGCCCGTAGATCTCCGCGATGGCCCGCATCGTCGCCGGATCCAGCGCCGGCAGGTCCGCCGCCGCCATGTTCTCGGCCACCTGCAACGGCCGGCGCGCGCCGGGGATGCTGCACGTGACGTGCGGGTTCATCTGGATCCAGCGCAGCGCCATCTGGCCCATCGTGAAGCCCTCGGGAACGTGGCGGCGCAGCTCGCGAACGGCGGCGAGGCCCGTTGCGTAGTCGATTCCCGAGAACGTCTCGCCCTTGTCGAACGCCGCGCCCTCGCGATTGAACTTGCGATGGTCGTCCTCCGCGAACGTGCTGTCGGCGGAAAACTTCCCGGTGAGCAGGCCCGAGCACAGCGGCAGGCGAGCGAGGATGCCCACGCCCGCCGCATGCGCCATCGAGAAGAAGCGCTCCGCGGGCCGCTGGCGAAACGGGTTGAAGATGATCTGCACCGACTGCACGCCCGGATAGTCGAGCGCCTTCATGCCTTCCTCGACCTTCTCGACGCTCACGCCGTAGTGCCGGACCTTGCCCGCGGCGACGAGGCCGTCGAGCACGCCGAAGACCTCGGGCATGTAGTAGACGCTCGTGGGCGGGCAATGCAGCTGCAGCAGGTCGAGGGCCTCCGTCTCAAGGTTGGCGAGGCTGCGCTCGACGTACGCGGTGAGATTCTTGCGGGTGTACGCCTTGGCCACGTGCCGCGCCGCGCGCCGGCCGGCCTTGGTGGCGATGTAGAAGGTGTCCTTGCGCTCGCGCCGCAGGCGCGCCAGCAGGCGCTCGCTGTGACCGTCGCCGTAGACGTCGGCCGTGTCGAAGAAATTCACGCCGACATCGAGGGCGTAGTGGAGCGCGCTCATCGCCTCGGTGTCGTCGACCGGGCCCCAGGTCCCGCCGATCGCCCAGGCACCGAAGCTCACGGTCGAGATGTTCCAGCCGGTGCGGCCTAGCGGTCTGTATTGCATCGCTTTCCTCTAGGGGGGACAAAAGAAGGGGGACACAGATGAACACAGATAAACACAGATAAACCAGTCAGGGTAGGGCATGGCTTCGAAAGCGGGTACCGCAAGCCGCGCCCACACAAGAAGGTTTTATCTGTGTTCATCTGTGTTCATCTGTGTCCCCCTTGCCTTTGACTTTTCCCCAAGGATGATCATCGCCAGTACGTCATCCTGCGTCACGTCGGCGACGCGAACGGTATCGACGACGGCGCCGTTCTTCATCACGGTCACGCGGTCGCAAGCCTCGAACACGTCGCCCATGTCGTGGCTGATGAGGAATATGCCGATGCCTTCGGCCTTCAGGCGGCGGATGGTCTCCTGCACCATGCGTACCTCGGCGGGCCCGAGCGCGGCGCACGGCTCGTCCATGATGAGGATCTTCGCGTTGAAGTAGAGCGCCCGGGCGATGGCCACGGTCTGGCGCTGGCCGCCGGACATGTCGCGCACCGGCTTCTTCATGTCGCGGAAGTTCGGGTTCAGGCGCGAGATCACCTGCAGCGCCTCGTGCTCCATGCGGTCGGTGTCGAGCGTGCGCCACGGCGTGAGCAACTCGCGGCCGAGGAAGAGGTTCGAGGGCGCGTCGAGGTTTTCGGCGAGCGCCAGCGTCTGGTGGATGGTCTCGATGCCCGCTTCGCGCGCCTCGCTCGGGCTTTCGAAGGTCTTCTGCTCGCCGCGGACCAGGATCTCGCCTTCGTCGGCGGGGTACACGCCCGAAAGCACCTTGATCAGCGTGCTCTTGCCCGCCCCGTTGTGGCCGAGCAGCCCGACCACTTCGCCGGCGTGCAGCGTGCAATGCACGCGATCGACGGCCATGAGGCCGCCGAAGTGCTTGCTCAACCCGCGAACTTCGACGAGGGCCGTCATCGCGTCATCCGGCGGGTGTAGACGTTGTCCATCCACACCGCGCCGATGAGGATCAGCCCGATGAAGATCTGGCGCTTGGCGCTGGACACATCCATCAGCACCATGCCGTTGTCGAGGCTCTGGATCAGCAGCGCGCCCACGATGGCGCCCGGGATCGTGCCCACGCCCCCCGCGAACGACGCTCCACCAATGACCGTGGCCGCGATCACGTAGAGCTCGGCCATCTGGCCGATCGAGTGCGTGCCCGAGTTCAGGCGCGACGTGGTGATCACGGCCGCGATCGCCGCGAGCGCGCCCATCAGCATGAAGAGCGTGAGCACGACGCGCTTGGTCGGCAGGCCCGAGAGGAACGCGGCCTCCGGATTGCCGCCGTACGCGAATACGTGGCGGCCGAAGCGCGTGCGTTGCGACACGATCGTGAGCACGGCCGCGACCGCGATGAGGATCAGCACGGGAACGCCGATGCCCTTGCCCGTGGCGGCCACGCCCTCGTCGACACCCGGATCGGGGTACGCGCAGACGACAGCCACGAATCCAAGCAAGGCGGCGCACGTGACGAGGGTCTTCACCACCTCGGCCCACATCGGTGCCATCGCCGCGTTGTAGCGCCGGCGAGAACGCCGCGCGTACACGGCTTGCGAGATCACCCAGGCGCAGGCGAGCAGGCCCAGCAGCCAGCTCCACTGCGGGCCGATCGAACCGTGGACGCCGCCGCCGATGCGCTGGAACGTCGTGGAAAGGGGCGCGAGCGTCTGTCCATCGGCCACAAGAAACGCCGCGCCGCGAAACATGAGGTAGCCCGCCAGCGTCACCACGAACGCGGGCAGGCCCCGGTAGGCCGTCCACCAACCCTGGAACGCCCCGAGCAGCATGCCCGCGACGAGCCCCGCGCCGATCGAGGCGATCCACGCGAACGGCGTCTCGGCGCCCAGCCCCTCGACCTGCACCCAGGCGATCACCATCCCGGTGAACGCCATCTGCGAGCCGACCGAGAGGTCGATCTGCCGCGCGACGATCAGGTAGACCATGCCGCACGCCATCAGCGCCGTGACGCAGGTCTGGATCGAGAGGTTGTAGAGGTTGCGGGGCGTGAGGAAGATGCCGTCCGTCGCCAGCGCCAGCGCGACCCAGATGAGGGCCAGCGCCAGCACGAGCGAGGTGAAGCGCGGGTCGAACCCCGCTTTTTCCAGCCAGGCACGCATCGTCGAAGCTTAGTCCTTCACTTGCAGGCCGGTGGCGCTTTCGCGGCCTCGACGCCGGCGCACACCTGCGCCTTGGTGACCCAACCCGCGGTGATGACGACGTCGAGGTTGTCGCGGGTGATCGCGACCGGCTTCAGGAACACCGACGGGATCTGCACCTTCTTGCTGCCGCCGCTCCACATCCGCACGTCCTTCACGTCGCCGCGCTTGCCGCCGGCCGCGATCTGCGCCGCGTAGGCGCCCGCGACCTTGCCCAGCTCGCGCGCATCCTTCCACACGGTGACGGTCTGCTCGCCCTTGGCCACGCGATTCAACGCCGCCACGTCCGCGTCCTGGCCCGAGACCGGCACGCCGACCATGTTCTGCGCGCGCAACGCCGCGATCGCCGCGCCCGCCGTGCCGTCGTTGGAAGCGACCACCGCGTCCACCTTGTTGTTGTTCTTCGTGAGGATCTGCTCCATGTTCTTCTGCGCCGCCTCGGGCGACCAGCCCTCGGTGTACTGCTCGCCGACGATCTTCACGTCCTTCTTGTAGATCGCGTCGGCCAGGACGTCGCGCTGCCCGTTGGCCAGCATGTCGGCGTTCGGGTCGGTGGGCGAGCCCTTGATGAGCACGTAGTTGCCCTTCGGCTTCGCCGCGAGCACGGCCCGCGCCTGCAGCCGGCCCACCTCGACGTTGTCGAACGTGACGTAGAGCACGCTCGCGTCCTGGATCAGCCGGTCGTAGGCCACCACCGGGATCTTCGCTTCCTTCGCCTTGTTCACGGCGGGCAACACGGCGCTCGCATCCTGCGCGAGGATGATCAACGCCTTGGCGCCCTTGGCGATCAACGCTTCGACGTCGGCCAACTGCTTCTCGTTGGAGCCCTGCGCATCGGCCGAGATGTACTTCGCGCCCGCGGCTTCCAGCGCCGCCTTGATCGCGGCCTCGTCCTTCTTCCAGCGCTCTTCCTGGAAATTCGACCAGGACACGCCGACCAGCTCGCCCTTCGCGAACGCGGCCTGGGACGTCACCACCACTGCAAGGGCTGCCACCAGCGTGGCGCCCCATTTTTTTGGGCTCATGTTTCTCTCCTCCTCCATTGATCGTCATTCCCGCGAAGGCGGGAATCCAGTCCTAGATATATTGATTCACGAGCGCTTCCAGCTTCTCCTGCTGTCCCGATCGCGGCTGCGGATCGAGGTTGTTCTTGTCCACGTGCTTGGCGAGCTGCGCGAGCGTCATCTTGCCCGCGAGGATGTCGCGGCCGAACTTGCCCTTCCAGCCGGCGTAGCGCGCCTCGACGTGCTTCGCGAGCTTGCCGTCCTTGATCATCTTCTCGGCGACGAGCAGCGCGCGGGCGCAGAGGTCCATCGCATCGGCGTGGGCGTGGACGAGGTCGTCCGGATCGATCGACTGGCGGCGCACCTTCGCGTCGAAGTTGAGGCCGCCCGACGTGAAGCCCCCGCCCTGGATGATGTGGTACATCGCGAGCGCCATCTGCGGGAGGTTGTTCGGGAACTGGTCGGTATCCCAGCCGGACTGCTCGTCGCCGCGGTTCATGTCGATGGAACCGAAGATCCCGAGCGCATGCGCGAGCGCGATCTCGTGCTCGAACGTATGACCGGCCAGCAGCGCGTGGTTCTGCTCGATGTTCACCTTCACTTCCTTCTCGAGCCCGTAGCGCTTGAGGAAGCCGTAGACGGTGGAGACGTCGTAGTCGTACTGGTGCTTGGTCGGCTCGGCCGGCTTCGGCTCGATGAGGACGAGGCCCTTGAAGCCGATCTTGTGCTTGTGGTCCACGACGAGGTTCAGGAAGCGGCCGAGCTGGTCCAGCTCGCGGCCCACGTTCGTGTTCAGCAGCGTCTCGTAGCCTTCGCGGCCGCCCCAGAGCACGTAGTTCTCGCCCTTCAGCTCGTGGGTCATCTCGAGCACGTTCTTCACCTGCGCGGCGGCGTAGGCGAAGACTTCGGGATCCGGGTTCGTCGCCGCCCCCGACATGAAGCGGCGGTGGCTGAACAGGTTCGCCGTGCCCCAGAGCAGCTTCACGCCGCTCTTCGACATCTTCTTCTCGAAGGTCTCGCCGATCTTGCGGACGTTCAGGTTCGATTCGCGCAGCGTTGCGCCCTCGGGCGCGATGTCGCGGTCGTGGAACGTGAAGTACGGAGCGCGCACGAGGCGGAAGAGCTCGAAGGCGACGTCGGCCTTCTGCTGCGCCTGCTTCATCGGGTCGCCGCCCGCGGCGTGCCAGGGGCGATGGAACGTCTCGCCGCCGAAGGGATCGAGGCCGGGCCAGACGAAGCTGTGCCAGTAGCACACCGCGAAGCGGAGGTGGTCGGCCATCTTCTTGCCGAGCACTTTCTGGTCGGGCTTGTAGTAGCGGAACTTGGCCGGTTCGGATTGTTCGAAGAACGAAGCGGATTTTTTCATGGCGGTCTTTCTGGATCGATGGAGTGTGTTCAGGTGTAGCGGTTGACCAGCGCCTCGAGGCGTTCCTGGCGCCCCGAGCGCGGCTGCGGCTCGAGGTTGTTCTTGTCCACGTGCGCGGCGAGCTGCGCCAGTGTCTTTCTTCCGGTGAGGACGTCGCGGCCGAACTTGCCGTTCCAGCCCGCATAGCGCGCCTCGACGTGGCTCGCGAGTTCGGCGTCGTCGATCATCTTCTCGGCCACGAGCAGGGCCCGCGCGCAGAGGTCCATGGACGCGGCGTGCGCGACCACGAGGTCCTCGGGGTCGATCGACTGCCGGCGCACCTTCGCGTCGAAGTTGAGGCCGCCCGTGGTGAACCCGCCGCCACGGACGATGTGGTACATGGCGAGGGCCACCTGGGGGAGATTGTTGGCGAACTGCACCGTGTCCCAGCCGAGGTTGTCGTCGCCGCGGTTGATGTCGATCGAACCGAACACGCCGAGCGCCTGCGCGAGCGCGATCTCGTGCTCGAACGAGTGCCCCGCCAGCAGCGCGTGGTTCTGCTCGATGTTGATGCCGACCTCGCGCTCCAGGCCGTTCCGCTCGAGCAGGGCGTAGATGGTGGCGACGTCGCGGTCGTACTGGTGCTTGCTGGGTTCGGCGGGCTTGGGCTCGATCAGGATCGCGCCGCGGAATCCGATCTTGTGCTTGTGCTCGACCACCAGGGACAGGAAGCGGCCGAGCTGGTCCAGCTCGCGCTTCAGGTCCGTGTTGAGCAGCGTCTCGTAGCCTTCGCGCCCGCCCCAGAGCGCGTAGTTGGCGCCCCCGAGGTCGTGCGTGAACTCGAGCGCGTTCTTTGCCTGCGCGGCGGCGTAGGCGAACACCTCGGGGTCGGGGTTGGTGGCCGCACCTGACATGTAGCGCGGATGCGAGGTGAGGTTGGCCATGCCCCAGAGCGGCTTCACGCCCGTGCGGCGCATCCTCTTCTCGATCGAGTCGCCCATCCGACGCAGATTCAGGTTCGATTCGCGCAGCGTGGCGCCTTCAGGGGCCAGGTCGCGGTCGTGGAACGTGAAGAACGGCGCGCGCAGCAGTTCGAAGAGCTCGAAGGCGACCTCGGCCTTGTGCTCGGCCTGCCGCATCGCGTCGCCGCCCGCCGCGTGCCAGGGGCGCTGGAAGGTGTCGGAACCGAACGGATCGGCGCCCGTGCCGCCGAACGTGTGCCAGTAGCAGACGGCGAAGCGCAGGTGGTCGGCCATGCGCCGCCCCAGCACGCGGCGATCCGGTTGGTAGTAGCGGTAGGCGACAGGCTTGGCCCGCGCGAAAAAGCTCGATCGTTTCATCAGCATCCGTATCGCTGGCGGGCGAAGGCGCCGAGCGCCGGGTACAGGCTCTGCCAGTGGCCGTGGCGCTGCGCGTGCAGCGCGGCGCGGTCCACGTGGGGTTCGAAGCTGCGCACGCGCGCGGGGCGGCGCAAGCCGTCCAGCGAGGCACCCGCGGCGAGGCGGGCCAGGCGTGCCGCGCCGAAGGCGCAGCCGATCTCGCTCTCGGCCACCTGGTGCAGGGGAATGTTCAACACGTCGGCCATGAGCTGCGCCCACAGCGGCGAGCGCGCGCCGCCGCCGATCAGGTCGGCCTGGGTGAGTGTCGTGCCGGCACTGGCCAGCGCTTGCTGCGCATCGCGCATCGCATAGGCCACGCCTTCCAGCACCGCGAGCGTCATCCGCGCGCGCGTGCTGCCGCCGTCCAGCCCGAGAAAGCCGCCACGCACCAGCGCATCGTTGTGCGGCGTGCGTTCGCCATTGAGGTAGGGCGCGAACCAGCAATCCGAAGAAGGCACGGACGCATCGATCTCGCCCAGCAGCGTGGGTTCGTCCACACCGGTGACGCCCGACCACCACGCGAGGCTGGCGGCGGCCGAGAGCAGCACGCCCATCTGGTGCCAGGTGTTGGGAAGCGCATGGCAGAACGCATGCACGGCCCGCGCGGGCGCCGGAGCGAAGGTGGCCGTGGTGGCCCAGAGCACGCCGGAGGTTCCGAGCGAGACGAACGCATCGCCCGCATGCACCGCGCCCACGCCGACGGCGCCTGCGGCGTTGTCGCCCGCGCCACCGGCGAAGATGGGGGCTTTCCTGAAACCCCAGCGCTTCACCCACTCGGACGCGAGCACTCCCGCCACGGCATTGCCTTCGACGAGCTGCGGCATCTGGTCGTGTCGCATTCCGGTGGCGGCGAGCGCGGGTTCGGACCATTCGCGTTTGCCCACGTCGAGCCAGAGCGTGCCGGAGGCGTCCGACATTTCCTCGATGTATTCACCGGTGAAGCGGTAGCGGACGTAAGCCTTCGGCAGCAGGACCTTCGCCACGCGCGCGAAGATCGCCGGCTCGTGCTCGCGAACCCACATCAGCTTGGGTGCCGTGAACCCCGGCATCGCGAGGTTGCCGGTGACCGCATGCAGGCCCGGCCAGTCGCGCGTGAGGCGCTGGCACTGCTCGGCGCTGCGGCCGTCGTTCCAGAGGATGCAGGGGCGCAGCACCGCGCCGGTCTCGTCCAGCAGCGTGGCACCGTGCATGTGGCCCGACAGGCCGATGGCGGCCGTCTCCGCGAGCGCCGCGCCGTTCTTCATCTTGAGCTCGTCGAGGCATTCGATGACGGCCTTCACCCAATGCTCGGGCTCCTGCTCGCTGAAGCCCGGATGCGGGCGGCTCACCACGAGCGGCCGGCTGGCACTGGCGATGACGCGGTCGTCCTCGCACACCAGCGCAACCTTGACGCTGGAGGTTCCGAGGTCGATGCCGGCCGTGATCACGCGCGCTTCTCCTCGATGCGCAGCTCGTCGGCGCCGAAGACGTGCCAGTGTCCGGGCGCGGGCCGGACGTGCAGGATGTCGCCGGTCTTCTGCGAGCCCTGGCCGGGGATGTGCAGCAACACCGGACCGCTGGGCGCGCTGCAGTGCACGTAGGTGCTGGAGCCGTGCTGCTCGGTCACGTCGACCTTGAGCGGCCAGGCGTTGCCGCCTTCGCTCGCGAGCTGCAGGTCCTCGGGGCGCACGCCGAAGCTCACGAACTGGCCTTCGAGCAGGGCGCGTCCCTCGCGCGGCAGGGTGATCGCGCCGAGGCCGTCGCACTCGAGGTCGAAATCGGATTCGCCCGCGCGCACGATGCGACCGGGGAAGAAGTTCATGCGCGGCGAGCCGATGAAGCCCGCGACGAACTTGTTGCGCGGGCGGTTGTAGAGCTCGAGCGGCGGACCCACCTGCTCGATCACGCCGGCGCGCAGCACGACGATGCGGTCGGCCATCGTCATGGCCTCGACCTGGTCGTGCGTCACGTAGATCATCGTGTTGCCGAGGCGGTCGTGGAGCTTCGCGATCTCCAGGCGCATGATCACGCGCAGCTCGGCGTCGAGGTTCGACAGCGGCTCGTCGAAGAGGAAGATCTTCGGGTCGCGCGTGATGGCCCGGCCGATGGCCACGCGCTGGCGCTGGCCGCCGGAAAGTTGCCGCGGCTTCCGCTCCAGGTACGGGTCGATGCGCAGCAGCTTCGCCGCGTGGTCCACGCGCCGGGCGATCTCGTCCTTCTTCATCCGGATGTTCTCGAGGCCGAACGAGAGGTTCTCGCGCACCGTCATGTGCGGATAGAGCGCGTAGCTCTGGAACACCATCGCGACGCCGCGGTCGGCGGCGGCCTTGCGCACCACGCTCACGCCGTCGATGCGGATGTCGCCCGCCGTGACCTCCTCGAGGCCGGCGATGCAGCGCAACAGCGTCGACTTGCCGCAGCCCGAGGGGCCCACGAACACGACGAACTCGCCGTCGGGGATCTCGAGGTTGGCATCTCGGATGACGTCGACCGCGCCGAAGGTCTTCGCGAGGCCTTCGATCGTCAAACTCGCCATGAGCCGTTCCCGTTCTTGTTGAGGTTGTTGGGAACGCAGATCCCCGCAGATGACCCCCCGCGGATCTCCGCAGATAGATGCTCTTGGCTTGAGACGTACCGGCAGATTCCCGTACGACTACTCATGAAGTCTTTATCCGCGGGGATCTGCGGGGGGTCATCTGCGGGGATCTGCGTTCCCAACAACGCTTCCAAGGACACCCCAGCCAAATGCATCTCGATCCTCATTTGATCCCCGTGGAAGCGATGCCGGTGGTGATGTAGCGCTGCAGGAAGATGAAGCCCAGCGCCAGCGGCAGCGCGGTGAGCGTGGTCATCGCGAGCAGCATCCCGTACTGGATGCCGTTCTCGTCGGTGTAGCCCGCGAGCGCGATCTGCAGCGTGTGCACCTCGGGCTTGTTCAGCACGATGAGCGGCAGCAGGAAATCGTTCCAGCGCGACATGATCGAGAAGATGGCCACCACCGCGAGCGCCGGCGTGGACAGCGGAAGGATCAGCCGCCAGAAGATGCGCCACTCGCTCGCGTGGTCCATGCGCGCGGCTTCGAGCAGCTCGTCGGGGATCGTGAGCATGTACTGGCGCAGCAGGAACACGCCCGTGGGCGTCGAGATCACCGGCAGGATCACGCCCCAGAGGTTGTTCACGAGGCCCAGCTCGGAGACGATGAGGTAGATCGGCACCAGCACGATGGTGGACGGCACCATGAGCGTGGCCAGGATGGCCAGCAGCGCGAGGTTGCTGCCGCGGAACTTGTACTTGGACAATGCGAAGGCCGCCATCGCGTTCATCACGAGCGTGATGAGCGTGGCCACCACCGTGATGAACACGGTGTTGTAGATCGACGACCAGATGCGTCCGCCGGCGCTCGTGAGCAGCCGCGTGTAGTTCTCCGTGGCGATGTGGAACTTGCGCACCGGCTCCGCACGATCCACCGGCACCGTGATGCGGCCGGCTTCCGGATGCGCCGGGTCCACCATCTGCGCCTCGATGCCCACGCGGCGGACCTGCGCCAGCGTGACCGTGGTGCCGTCGTCGCGCCGGACCCGGAACAACGACAGGGGACGGTCGTAGCCCTGGACCGTCACGGACTCGATGGTCTCGGGCAACAGGGTGGGCGGGAACTGGGTCAGGTTGCCCTCGCCCTTGAACGACGAGAGCACGACCCACAGCACCGGCGCCAGCATGACCACCACGCCCGCGATCAGGTACGCGTAGGTCACGTAGTCGGTCCAGTCGGCGCGGATGCCGCCGCGCTTGCGCGCGAGGAAGCCCCAGGCGGAGCCGGGTGCGGTCAGGGCTTCACGCATCCTGGCCCTTCCGCGAGAGCTTCATCTGCAGCGCGGTGAAGAGGAACAGCACCACGCCCAGCATCAGCGAGGCCGCGGCCGCGAGCCCGTAGTTGCGCGGCATCACCGCGAAGCCGGTCTCGTAGATGTAGTGCACGATCATCTTGGTCGCCGTGCCGGGGCCGCCGCCGGTGAGCACGTAGATCTCGTCGAAGGTCTGCACGGAGCGGATCGTGCAGAGGATGAAGACCACGAGCAACACGGGCTTCAGCAGCGGCAGCGTGATGCGCGAGAACACCCGCCACGGCGAGGCGCGGTCCATCTTGGCGGCTTCGTAGATGTCGGCCGGGATGCTCTGCAGGCCCGCGAGCAGGATGATCGTGTAGAAGCCCATGTGGGCCCACACGGTCACGAAGATCGACCACTTGAAGGCGCGCGCCGGATCCGAAAGCCAGCTCAACCGATCCAACCCGAACGCGCCGAGGACGCCGTTCAGCGCGCCGTCGCGCTGCAGCAGCCAGACCCAGGTCATCGCCACCACGACGGGCGAGAGCATCACCGGGAAGAAGAAGATGCCGCGGAAGAAGCCGCGCGCATGGATGCGGCGGTTCAGCGCGATCGCGGTCACCAGCGCGAAGCCGATCATCACCACGACCTGCGAGGGCACGAACACCAGCGCGTTGCGCACCGCGCGCCAGAAGAGATCGCGCGAGCACGTCGACGGATCGAGGTAGTCGCCGCACTCCAGCAGCGTCGCGTAGTTGGCGAGCCCGACGAAGTGGCGCTCGCTCGGATAGAGGTTGTCGCTGCCGGTGACCGAATACAGGACGTTGATCAGGATCGGCAGCACCGAGAAGAACAGGATCACCGTGAGGTTGGGCAGCAGGAACACCCACGGCAGGCGCCCCACGCCGAGCACCCGCTGGAGCAGCACCATCAGCGGCTCGACCGCACGGGCCGGCAGCGAGGCGATCGCCGAGAGCACGCCCATGGCCTTCTCTTCGAAGCCCTTCATCGCCGCGCCGCCTGGATGGCGAGGTCGACGTCCTTCTTGATGAAGGCCGCGGCGGTGTCGACGTCGAGCTCGTTGTTCAACACCTGGCTGATGCG
The DNA here is from genome assembly GCA_001953215.1 of Betaproteobacteria bacterium GR16-43. Taxonomy (GTDB): domain Bacteria; phylum Pseudomonadota; class Gammaproteobacteria; order Burkholderiales; family Usitatibacteraceae; genus Usitatibacter. Next base: position 509,828 of record CP019169.1, on the reverse strand, counting down.
CGTGGTCATCGCGTTCATCGCCGCGCGCTGGAAGCGCCAGCCCTGGAACGCGTACGCGGCCGGGGGAATCGACGGGACCTGGCGCGTGTAGCTCGCGAGCGCCTCGCGGACCAGCTCCGAGGCGTTCGGGTAGGAGACGCCGGTTTTCACGAGCGTGGTGGCGAGCGGGATGTTGGCGCCCCGGGCCAGTTGCTCGCGCATGTTCTCCTCGCGCGCGGCGAAGGCGAGGTAGCGCGCGGCCAGCTTCGGGGATTTCGTGTGCTTGAACGCCACCATCGCGCCGCCGCCGGGCATCAGCGCGCACGCCGCGGGGCCGCAGGGCGCGTCGATCACGGCCCAGTCGAAGAGGTCGCCCACTTCCTTGTTCATGCGCTCCAGCTGCCAGGAGCCGCCGAAGTAGAGGACGACCTTCGCGTTCATGAAGTCGTCGAAGTTGTCGCGGTGCGTGGCGCCGCCGACCGCGCCCCAGAGGTCCATGGGAAGCGTGCCGTCGCGGTGCCACGCGACGAACTTGCGGATCGCGGCCTTCAGGCCCTCGTCCACGACGAAGTCGCCGTTCGCATCCACGAGCTTCGCGCCGTAGCTGATCGCGATGCTCGCGAAGCGATGGGCGGAGCGATCCACTTCCATCGCCATCGGCGTGCGCGTAGCCTTCGCGACCCGGCGGGCGGCGTCGGCCCAGTCGTCCCACGTGGCCCCCGGGCTGGGCATCGCGATCCCGGCCTGGCGGAAGAGCGTGCGGTTCACGTAGGCGCCGTTCATCGTGATGGCGCCGGTCATGCCGTTGATCGCGTCGGGGCGCGCGTCCCGGGCGCGCAGCATCGCCAGGACGGTTCCGAACTCGCGCTCGAAGTACGCCGCGTCCACGTAGGGGCGCAGGTCGAGGTAGTACTTCGCGAGCCCGTTCCAGTCGGCCACCATCGAGATGTCCGGCCCGCCGCCCGAGGCGAGCTGGACCGGCAGGCTGTCGTTGATCGATTGGTAGGAGACGAGCCGGAAATGAACCTTGTCGCCGGGATTCTCGCGGTTGAAGTTGTCGACCGTGCTCTTCACGTACGCGTTGATCGATTGCACGACGATTTCGTCCGCGCCCGCGGGGCTCGCGATCGAAACGGCGCTCGCCACGGCGGCGGCAATGGCGCGGAGGCGTGAATCCATGGGGGAACGGCCCTGGGTCAGGCCTTGTGGGCGATCGCCACCGGCGGGCGCAGGCGCGGCGCCGCATCGGACTGGCGCCGGATCAGCGAGAAATCCATCACGACGTGCTCGGAAGCCTCCGGCGCGCCCTCGCGGCGCGCGCGGATGAGGCGCACGAGGAGGTCGACCGCGGCGCCCGCCATTTCGGTGATGGGCTGGCGCACGGTGGTGAGCTCGGGCCAGATCGTGGTGGCGAGCGCGGCATCGTCGAAGCCGGCGACCGTGAGATCGCCCGGCACGTCGAGATGCAGGCGGTGGGCGATGGCCACCGTGGCGGCCGCCATGTCGTCGTTCGACGCGAAGATCGCGGACGGGCGATGGTCGACGGAGAGCAGGATCTCGGCCGCGTCCAGTCCGGAGCGGTAGTTGTACATGCCCTGCGCCATCAGCTCGTCGGGCACTTCGAGGGCGGCCTGCTTCATCGCGGCGCGGAAGCCCGCGAGGCGGCGGGCGCTCGCGGTCTGGTTCGGGTGGCCGAGGATGAAGCCGATGCGATGGTGGCCCAGCGAGATGAGGTGCTGCGTCATCTCGTAGGCGGCGCGGTAGTCGTCGATGCCGATGGCGCAGATGCGCTTGTCGGGCTGGCCGCTCGCGATGGCGACGGCGGGCGTGGAGGTTTCGGCCACGAGGTCGAGCAGGCGCACGGAATCGCACAGCGGGGGCGGCAGGATGATGCCGTCGATGCCGCTGTCGATGAGCTCGCGCGCTTCTTCCTCGCCGCGCAAGCCCGAATCGCATTTCTCGACCACGAGCTGCATGTGCGCGAGGCTCGCGCGGTTCAGCACGCCCACCAGCAGCTCGTTCAGGTATCCGGCCGAGGGGTTGCTGTAGAGGATGGCGATGCGGATCAGCTTCGAGCCCGCCAGCCGGCGCGCCGCCTGGTTCGGGATGTAGTTCAACGCCGCGACGGCGGCATTCACCTTGTCGCGCGTGGTGTCGCGCACGTTCGACTCGCCGTTCACGACGCGCGAGACGGTCATCGGCGAGACGCCGGCGCGCTTGGCCACGTCGGAGATCGTGGCTACGGTGCGCTTGGCGGTGGGGCGGTTCTTCACGTTCATCATGGTCTGGACGGTTTGCTCGTACGGTACAAGCGGCGAGGGCGACCGAAGTGGCTTCGGTCGCCCTCGTCGAGGAACTACTGCCTGCCCGCCGTGCTCAGAACTTGGCGCGCAAGCCGACGACGTAGGTACGGCCCGGTTTGTATTCCGTGAACGTCGCGTTCTGGAACTGGAAATACGTCCGTTGCGTTTCCCGCGTGAGGTTGATCACGTCGAAGGTGAGCTGCGGCCACCACGGGCTCGTCTTGTCGAAGACCGTACCGAGGTCCACGCTCGACGAGAAATCCACCTGCTTGTAGTCGTCCGAGAAGAGCGCCGCGGCCGTGATGCCGTTCTGGTTCGCGGTGGCGACCTGGCTGCCTTCCTGGAACGTCTGCGAGATCCGCGCCATGAAGCCGTGCTGCTCGTAGTAGGCCGTCATATTGTACGTCTTCTCCGGAACGCCCAAGGCCACCGCGCCCGACACGCCACCACTCGTTTCCTGCTTGATGCGCGTGAGGTTGGCGCTGAAGCCGAAGCCCCGGATCGGCAGGATCTTGTCGAGCGGCTGCACCCAGTTCAACTCGAGGCCCTTGATGCGCAGGTAGCCCTCGGCGTTGACCGCTTGCGTGATCACGACCGTGGCGGCGTTGGGGCCGCCACGCGCGTTCAGCGCCGCTTGCTGCGTGGGCGAGAGCGAGTCGTAGTTGATCCCGAACGGGGCCAGCGCCGTGAACGGCACCGTGGTGTTCTGGTTGGTGGTGAAGCCCTTGATGCGCTTGTAGAACGGCGTGGCCGATACGTAGCCCGACGCCCCGGTGTACCACTCCAGCCCGAGGTCGAAGTTATCCGACAGGTAGGGCTTGAGGTCCGGATTGCCCGCCGTGCCCACGTCGGCCGAAGGCGAGCTGAAGTTGATCGACGGCCGGATGGCGTTGGGGTCGGCCCGCGTCATCGTCCTCGACGCCGAGGTCCGCAGCACCACGTCCTTCGCCAGGTTCAGCGCCGCGGTCGCGGAGGGCAGGGTGTTGTTGTACGTCGAGTCGATGTAGACGAACTGGTCGATGTTCGGGTACTTGGAGCCGTTCAGCGTAAGGTTCTGCGCGGCGTTGCGCGGATCGGTGATCGAGATGAAGCCCCCGACCGTCTGCTCCGTGCGCACGTAGCGCAGGCCCGCGTTGTACTTGAGCGGCATGTTGAACGGCTCGGACTTGCCGTTCACCTCCATGTAGAACGCGGAGGCCTTCTCCTCGATGAATCCGGCGCTGGCGCCCGTGTTCGAGGAGCCGACTTCCGGCGCCGTGTTCACGAAGGTGCCGTAGTTCGTGGCCGTCGAGAAGCGGTTCCAGTCCACCGTGACGAAGCCGGCGGGACCGGGCATCAGGTAGCTCGGCAGTTGCGCGAGCGGAACCAACGAGCCGCGGTACGTGAGGCTGGCCGGCAGTCCCGCACCCGCCGTGTAGCCCGTGCCGTAGCCCGGATACAGGGACGCGGCGCTGGCGCCGGGGGTGTTGGCGCCGTCGCAAGCCGGTCCGCCGTTCGGCCCGAGCAGGAACACGCTCGGGTTGTTGCCGCACGTCGCGGCCTGCCAGGCGCCCGAGTTGTCGCGCGCCGTGATGCGGCGCTCGATGTCGTCGTACGCAACGCCACCCTTCACGTTGAAGGCCTTGTCGCCCCACGTGAGGTTGAAACGCCCGCCCTTGGTCTCGGTCTTGCGGAACTCTTCCTGCTGGTTCACGCGCCCGCCGGCCCAGACGAAGTTGGCCGGGTTGTTCAGGTCGATGTTGGTGGCGATCGTGGGGACTTCGCCGTTGGTGAAGTTCACCGTCACGCCCGAGCTTGCGGCCGTGATCGGCAGCACCGTGGGCGACTCGCGATGGAACTCGCTCTTCGTGAAGTTGATCTGCGCGTCGGCCTTCAGGTTCTTGCCGATCTGCCATTCCATCCCGGGGTTCACGCCCCAGAGCTTCACGTCCTCGATGTACGGGCGGTACTCGAGGAAGAACTGCGCATTGGCGTACGTGGCCGAGGTCACCACGCAACCCTGCGAGCAATCGGTACGGTCGACCGTCATGTTGAGCGGGATGATCGCGCCGTTGCGCCCGACCCAGTTCATGTCGATGCGCTTCATGTCGTTCTTCTTCTTGGCGTCGAGCGCGTCAAGGTAGAAGTACAGGTCCTGGGTGGGGCGCCATTCCAGGCTCACCACGCCGCTGTAGCGGTTCTTGGTGCCCGACTCGTCCATCGTGCGGCCGAGGCGCGGGATGATCGCGTTGTCGATCGCCGTGATGTCCAGGCCCGGGTTGTGCGCGAGCAGGAACGCCTGGTCGATCACGGCGCCGGTCACGAGGCCGTTGCCGGCGTTCGCGGGCACGGTGCCCGGGATCGTGAAGTTGCCGCCGCCGGTGTTGTTGCGCGTGGCCGCCGTGTTTTGCGTGGCCGAGAGGTTCGGGTTGGTCCAGCCGATCGTCTCGAAGCCCGTGGTGCGGATCTTGTTCTTGCCCCAGGCGAAGCCGCCCAGGATGCCGAACGTGTCGCCCCAGGTCTGGCTGGCGACGATGGAGCCCTTGTTGCCCCACTTGTCGGCGACCTGGTTCTCCACGCCGGAGACGGCGACGGAGATATTGCGGCCCGGGGTGTCGAAGGGACGCGCCGTGCGCATGTCGACCACGCCCGCCGCGCCGCCCTCGGTCATCGCGGCCGTCGGGCTCTTGTAGACCGACAACCGGCGGAAGAGGTCCGTCGGCAGCATGTCGAGGTCGACTTCGCGGTTCGTGTTCTGGTTGTCCGTGCGGCCCGTGGAGGCCACGGCAACCGGCGCACCGTTCAGGAGGATCTTGGTGAAGCTGGTGCCCAGGCCGCGGATCTGGATGTTCAGGCCTTCGCCCGTGATCTCGCGGCTGATCAGCACGCCGGGAATCCGGTTCAGCGATTCGGCGATGTTGCTATCGGGGAACTTGCCGATGTCCTCGGCGAAGATCGAGTCCTGGAAACCCGTCGCTTCGCGCTTGTCGCGCGTCGAGGATTCCACGCTCGCCCGGTAGCCGGTGACGACGACCGTCTCGCGGCTTTCGGGGGTTGTCGGGGGTGTTTGTGCCAACGCTTGTGCGACCAGTCCGGCCAGCGTTGCGGTACCAAACAAGATGCGGCGACCCGCCAAGCCGCGACGGCACGCCATTTCGCGCTTCTTCTGCATTTTCTTTTCTCCTCCTGGTGGGACAGCCCGGTGCCACTCTTTGGTAGCGTTACCCTGCGCGCGACCTAATTGGTAGCGCAACCATTTCACTGTACGTTGAGATAAATCGTGCTGTCAACCGGTGCATGGAAGCCCTGTTTTCGGGCGGCCTGCGCGATTCCGGGGCCGTCAGCCGCGCCCGGGCGCGTAGGGAAAATGCTTCTTGCGGTACTCGTCTACGGACAACGGAGGGGCCTTCGTGCCCGCCGGCATCTTCAATCCGGAGACCGACTGGAAGTAGGCGATGCAGGCGTCGCGCCACCATTTCGCTTCCTGCTCCTGCACGACGAGCAGGGCCGCGACTTCCTCGTGGCGGCGCGGATCGATGACGGGTTTCAGGCGGCTCCAGCGCTTGCGAAGGTCGGCGGCGGCCGCGACGCCGGCGTCGTATCGATGCACCATCTCGGCCCAGAGCGTGCGGCCCGACCGCATCTTGTAGTCCCACGGCAGGCGGTGGAACCAGAGGAGGAACTTCTCGGGCGTCGTGCGCGGGTCGGATAGCGCGCGTTCGAGCTCCGGGGCGTACTGGGCGATGGCGTTGCTCCCGGTCTTCGTCCGATCGAACCCGATCCCGTCGCGGCCGGCCTGGTGGTAGTACGTCGGGTTCCACTCGGGACGCTTGAGGGTGGACACCCAGGGGCCCGGCCCGTGGTGATGGCCGGTGTCCATGATGTGGTGCAGTCCGAGCGGCGTCATGTAGTCGACGACCGCTTCACGCGAACGCATGAGGATGTCGGTGACGGCATTGACCACCTTGGGGTCGCTCGAGAACGTCTGCGCCGCCCACTCCTTCGCGAAGTCCTTCGCCGAAGCCTCCGGATCCCAGGCGAGGCGGCCGAAGGCGTACCAGTTGGCCTGGTCGAAATGCGAGCCGCTCCACGTGCGCGAGCTGCCGATGTTGGCAACACCCGACATGCCGGTGAGCGCGTTGCCGTGCAGGCGCCCGTCGATGACCTTGGCCACGGTCGAGCCCGGCCCCTTCCGGTACGTGTCGGCCTCGAGCACTTCCTCGTACATGTCGCCGAGGTAGGCGATGTGGGTCGCGAAGCCGAGGTATTCCTTGGTGATCTGGAACTCGATCAGCAGCGGCGTCTTCGGCATCGCGCCGAACATCGGGTGGAAGGGCTCGCGCGGCTGGAAGTCGATCGGGCCGTTCTTCACCTGGACCAGCACGTTGGGCAGGAACTTCCCGTCGAGCGGGATGAAGTCCGAGTACGCCTGCTTGGCACGGTCCTCGGTGTTGTGCTGCGAATAGACGAACGCGCGCCACAGCACGAGGCCGCCGTGCGGCGCGAGCGCTTCGGCGAGCATGTTCGCGCCATCGGCGTGCGTGCGCTGGTAGTCGTGCGGCCCGGGCTGCCCCTCGGAGTTGGCCTTCACGACGAAGCCGCCGAAATCGGGGATCGCCGCGTAGATCTCGTCGGCCTTCTTCTTCCACCATGCGCCGACCTTGGCATCGAGCGGGTCCGCGGTCTGCAGCTCTTCCAGTTCCACCGGCGCCGACCAGCGCACGGAGAGGTAGACCTTGATGCCGTACGGGCGAAGGACATCGGCCACGGCCGCGGCCTTGGCGATCCACGGCGCCGTGAGGATCTCCTTCTTCGAGTTCACGTTGTTCAGGGACGCGGCATTGATGCCGAGCGAGGCGTTGGCGCGCGCGTAGTCCACGTAGCGCGCGTCCTTCACGTCGGGCAGCGCCCACCAGTCCCAGATCGATTCGCCCGCGTAGCCGCGCTCGACCGTGCGATCGAGGTTGTCCCAGTGGTTGAGCATGCGAAGCTGCACTTTCGGGACCGAGACTTCATCGAGCTTGCCGAGATCGCGGCGCGTGAGCGCGGCGCGCAGCCACGCGTACGTGCCGTAGAGCAGGCCGATGTCGGTGTTGGCGGCGACCAGCGTGACCTTCTTGCCGTCGATCTTCATCGCCCGCAGCAGGTAGCCCTCGCCGCCGAGTGAAGCGAGCGGCAAGCCGAGCGTCTTCAGCTTCGGCATCGAGGCGGGCGTGGCCAGCACGAGCGCGCCATCGTCGATCTTGCGCGCGAGCTTCGGCGACGCACCGAGCATTCCGGTGAGTCCGCGATGCAGCTCCGCGATCGCCGCTTGCGTCGTGAGCGAAGGGTCGGCGGGATGCACGATCGACTTCGCGCGCGCGGCCACGTGCGTCTTCGCGGCGCCGCCCAGCGCGCGATAGCGCAGCCACAGGTCGTAGCCGTCTTCTTCCATGCCCCACGCGGGATGCAAAGGCAGCACGAGCGAAAGGGGAGCCAACACCTTATAGATGGTCGTCATCGCGCCGCGGCCTGTCGAAAAGAAAACGGGGGGCAGTATATCGCCCGCAAATTAATTGGGGCCCGACTTTTGTAATTAGGGTCAGCACGATAACTCGACTTCGCCGAGTTATCGTGCTGACCCTAATTACAAAGTCTGCCCATGATTTCGCGCTACGCTTGCGCCATGGAACAACATCGTCTCGACATTGCTTTCGTCTCCGATGTCGCGTGCCCCTGGTGCGCGATCGGCCTGGCCTCGGTCGATCGGGCGCTGTCGCGCCTGGATGGCGAGGTCGAAGCCACCTTGCACGTCGAACCCTTCGAGCTCAATCCGGACATGGGTGCCGAAGGCGCGGACACCGTCGCCTACCTCGCGCGCAAGTACGGCCGTACGCCGGAGGAAGTGGCACAGGCGCAGGCCCGGATCCGCGAGCGTGGAGCGGCCGTCGGATTCGCGTTCGGTCCCCGCAAGCACGTGTGGAACACGTTCAACGCGCATCGCATGTTGCATTGGGCGGGACTCGAGGGGCGTGCCCTGGCGTTGAAGCGCGCGCTGCTTCGCGCGTACCACGGCGAGGGCCGCAACCCGGGTGCGACCGATGTGCTCGTGGAACTCTGCGGCGCGGTCGGCCTCGATCCCGCGCGCGCGAAGTCCATCCTGGAAGGCAGCGAGTACAAGTCGGAAGTGCGGGAGCGCGAACGCTACTGGCAGAAGCGAGGTGTCGCTGGCGTGCCGCACGTGGTCGTGAACGATCGCTACGTCATCGAAGGCGCGCAGCCGCCGGAGGCTTTCGAGCAGGCGTTCCGGCAGATCGCGCAGGAACATCATGGATAAATTCGGCGAAGCCATCGCCTTTTCGCAAGCGCACGAAATTCCCTGGCCGCGGGACCCCGCCGCCGATCCCGCGCGTTGGGGCGTCCATCACGACGACCCGCCGCCGTTCAATCGCCTGCGCGGGCCGGTGCACCCGCGCGGCGGCGTCTCCGGCGTGATCCGTGTGCGCGGCAAGGAAGTCGCCGCATGGGGCGAGCCCGATCGCGCCGACCAGACCTACAGCGTCGCGAAGACCTACCTCGCGCTGCTCGCCGGCATCGCGCATGCGAAAGGCTTGCTCGAACCGGGCGAGCGCGTGAGCGAACGGCTTCCGGGCATCGGATTCGATTCCGACCACAACCGCGCGATCACGTGGCTGCACCTGCTCACGCAGACCAGCGAATGGCAGGGCGAATGCTTCGGCATGCCCGACCAGGTGGAACACAATCGGCGTGTGTCGCACGATCCGAAGCCGCCGGGCGGAAAGAAGGGCGAGCTGCGTTCGTTGCGCGCACCGGGCACGTACTGGGAATACAACGACGTGCGCATCAACCAGTTCTCGCTCGCGCTGCTGCACCTCTTCAAGCGGCCGCTGCCGGAAGTGTTCCTCGAGTCGGTGCTGAAGCCGATCGGCGGCGGGCGTGATTTCCGCTGGGAAGGCTACGACGATTCGTGGGTGGAAATCGGCGGGCGGAAGATCCAGTCGGTCCCCGGCGGCACGCACTGGGGTGGCGGCGTGACGGTCAGCGCGCGCGACCAGGCTCGCGTCGGCCAGTTGATGCTGGATGGAGGTCTGCACGACGGCAAGCAACTCGTGCCGCGAGAGTGGGCGCAGCGCATGCATGCGCCGTGCGCGGTGGCGCCCTTCTACGGCTGGCTCACCTGGCTCAACGGCGACGGGCGAATGTACGCGGACGCTTCACGCGCGAGCTTCTTCATGTTCGGCGCCGGCGGCCACACCGTGTGGATCGACCCGGAGAACGAAGCCGTCGTCGTCACGCGCTGGCTGGATGGGGCGCACTCGGCGGGCTTCGTGAGCCGCGTGGTGCAGGCGCTCCGGAGCTAGCCCCGCCCGACGAACGGCATCTTCGTCGCCATGATCGTCATGAACTGCACGTTCGCATCGAGCGGCAGTCCCGCCATGTAGACGACGGCGCTCGCGACGTGCGCGACGTCCATCCGCGGCTCGACCATCGTGGTGCCATTGGGTTGCGGCACGCCCTTGGTCATGCGTTCGGTCATCGGCGTGGCGGCGTTGCCGATGTCGATCTGGCTGCAAGCGATGTCGAACGGCCGGCCGTCGAGCGAGGTGGTCTTCGTGAGGCCGGTGATCGCGTGCTTCGTCGAGGTGTACGCCACCGAGAACGGGCGCGGTGCGTGCGCGGAGATCGACCCGTTGTTGATGATGCGGCCGCCCATCGGCTTCTGGTTCTTCATGATGCGCACCGCGTGCTGGGTGCAGAGGAACGGGCCCGTGAGGTTGGTGTTCACGACCTGCGTCCACTGCTCGTAGGTGAGCTCTTCCATCGGGATGGCCGGCGCGCCCTGGCCCGCGTTGTTGAAGAGAACGTCGAGGCGTCCGCCGAAGGCCTGTTGCGCCTTGTCGAAGAGCGCCTTCACCGACGCGGGATCGCCCACGTCGCACTTCACGGCGACGGCACGATCGGCGCTCGCGCCCGACTCCGCGATCGCGGCCTCGAGCATCTCGACGCGGCGCCCGGCGAGTGCCACGCAGTAGCCTTCCTTCAACAGCGCCAGCGCGGAAGCCTTGCCGATGCCCTGTCCCGCGCCCGTGACGATCGCCACTCTCTTGTCTGCCATGCTTCCTCCGGAATTCCTGCGATGGGATGCGGCAGGCCGCGCTAGATGCGCCGGTCCATGCTGCGAAGCCGCGCCGCCATGATGCCCATGATCTCGAGCGCGAACCCAGGCGTTTCCTGTACGAGCGCCTTGAACCGTTCGGTGGTCACCGTGACCAGCGTGCAGTCCGTGGCCGCGACGGCGGAGGCACTGCGCGGCGACTTGTCGATCAGCGCCATCTCGCCGAACACGCCGCCCTTCACGACCTTCTCGACGCTGCGCCCCGTGACCGAGAGCTTCACCGCGCCCTCGAGGACGACGTACATCACGTAGCCGTCGTCGCCTTCGCGGAAGACCGTTTCGCCGGCCTTGTAGGCGCGCTGCGGATCGCGGGTGAATTCATCGGTGGAGATCATTTCGCGGTGGGCCTCCGTGTTTTTTTATGGGTCCCGGTCGTTCTAGTCGACCGACTGGATCGCTTCCCGCAGTGTATCGGCGATCTGCGCGATCTGCGAGGCTTCGACGATGAGGGGCGGGGCCACGGCGATGTTGTCGCCCGCGGTACGGACCAGCACGCCTTTCTCCCAGCACTTGAGCAGCACTTCGAAGGCCCGGGCGCCCGGCGCGTCGGGACGGGACGACAGCTCCACCGCGCCCACGAGCCCGAAGTTGCGCAGGTCGATCACGTTGCGTGCGCCCTTCAGGCCGTGGATCGCCTGTTCCATCGCCGGGGCCATCTTCGCCGCGCGGTTGAAGAGATCCTCGTCCTTGTAGAGCTGGAGTGTGGCGATGCCGGCCGCGCACGCGAGCGGATGCGCCGAGTACGTGTACCCGTGGAAGAGCTCGATCGCCCCGGGAGGCCCGACCATGAACGCGTCGTGGACCGCCTTCGTCGCGAGAACGCCGCCCATGGGCACGGTGCCGGAGGTGACGCCCTTCGCGAACGTGATCATGTCGGGCTCGACGTCGAACACCTGCGCGGCGAACGGTCCGCCCAGCCGGCCGAACGCGGTGATCACCTCGTCGAAGATGAGCAGGATGCCGTGCTTCTTCGTGATCTCGCGCAGGCGCTTGAGATAACCCTTGGGCGGCATCAACACGCCAGTGGATCCGGCCATCGGCTCGACGATCACCGCGGCGATCGTCGAGGCGTCGTGCAGCGCGACCAGGCGCTCCAGCTCGTCGGCTAGCTCGGCGCCGTGCTCGGGCAAGCCGTGCGAGTACGCGTTCTTCGCGAGGTTGTGCGTATGGGGCAGGTGATCCACGCCGGCCAGCATCGCGCCGAACATCTTGCGGTTGGCGACCATGCCGCCGACCGAGATGCCGCCGAAGCCCACGCCGTGATAGCCGCGTTCGCGCCCGATGAGCCGCGTGCGCGAGGCCTCGCCCTTCACGCGCTGGTAGGCGAGCGCGATCTTCAGCGCCGTGTCGACCGCTTCGGAGCCGGAGTTCGTGTAGAAGACGTGCTTCATCGAGGGCGGCGCGATCTCGACGATGCGGTTCGCCAGCTCGAACGACAGCGGGTGCGCCATCTGGAAGGCGGGCGAATAGTCGAGCGTGGCCGCTTGTTTCTGGATCGCCTCGACGATGGGCTTCCTGCAGTGGCCCGCGTTGCAGCACCACAGGCCGGAGAAGCCGTCCAACACCTGGCGTCCCTCGGGCGTCCAGTAGTACATCCCTTCGGCCTTCGCGATCATCCGCGGGTTCTGCTTGAACTGGCGGTTCGCGGTGAACGGCATCCAGTGGGCGCCGAGCTGGTCCGGGTGCAAGTGGAGCTGGTCGGAAAGGATGGTCATGGCGGCGATTCCAGCGTGTTTCTCGACCCTCGATTTTACGCCAACGAGATGTAACAACTCGTATCGGTGTCAGCCCGGCGTGGCGCGGGACGTTAAGGGGATGCAAACCCAAGGAGGATCACCATGCTGAATCGCAAACTGTTGGCCGTCTCGCTCGCCGTGGCGGCACTCGCAAGCGTCTCGTCGGTGGCGGAGGCCCGCACGGATGTGGGCATCGTCCTCAACTTCGCGCCGCCTGCGCCTCGCTACGAAGTCGTGCCCGCGCCGCGCGTGGGCTACGTCTGGGCCCCGGGCTACTGGGGCGTGCGCGCCGATCGCCACTATTGGTATGCGGGCCACTGGGAACGCAATCGCCCCGGCTACGCGTACTACCCCTCGCGCTGGACGCACGTCGGCAACCACTGGCGCTACGACCACGGCTACTGGGGCCACGCCTCGTATCGCTACCGCTGAGCCGTTGTTTGTCGATCCCCTCCGACATCTGTCGGAGGGGACTGACCCTCGAATAGGGTCATGACCGGCAGTGGCCGGGTGCCGCGGTCCTTAGTCTGGCGGCATGTACTCCAGAAACCTGATCCTGGGGTTCGCCCTCGCGGCGACCTTCACCGCGATGCCGGCGAAAGCCGCAACCCCGTCCGTGATCGTCAATCGCACGGCGCCTCCCGCCGAACAACCGTTCGAGGCCACGCCTTCGCCCCGCAAAGGCTACACGTGGTCTCCGGGGTTCTGGGATTGGCGCGGCACGGGCTACCGATGGTCGCCCGGCGAATGGATCCCGGAACGGCGCGGCTTTCGCTGGCAGCCCTACGGATGGGAAGAGCGCGACGGTCTCTTCCACTTCGTGCATGGCGGGTGGCAACCCGTCACGCAGACGGCATCCGCGGCCCAGGCCGATCCCCGCAAGAAACCCTAATGAGAAACGCACATGCGCAAGATGATCCTCACCACGCTTGTCGCTTCGGCCATGCTCGCCACCGCGGCGGCCAAGCCCGTACTCGCCGATACGGACATCTACCTCAACTTCGGCCCGCCGGCCGTCCGCTATGAAACGGTTCCGGCGCCGCGCGTCGGCTACGTGTGGGCCCCGGGGTACTGGGACTACCGTGGAAGCCGCCACGTCTGGGTGAACGGGCACTACATCCGGGCGCGACCCGGCTACGTGTACGCGCCGCCGACGTGGCGCCAGGACAACGGCCGCTGGCACCTGCAGCACGAGCGTTGGACCCCGGACCGCGTGGCGCACTCGCGCTACGGTGACCGCGATCACGACGGCATTCCCGACTACGCCGACCGCGACCGCGACAACGACGGCGTGCGCAACAGCCGCGACGCCGCGCCCGACAACCCGTACCGCCGCTAGGCGGTTCGCCGAGTTCGCCGGACCTGGGCCGTAGGGCCGGCGGATGGGGCCGCTGTCTCCTGGAGGGGGCAGTGGCCCCGCTTTTCTTGCTGCGCTGAAAGACCAAGGCGAAAGGCGCTCTCCGCAGATAAACGCAGATAAACGCCGATGAACACCTCCAGCAAATGCAAGGCCTGGGTTAAACCCTAAAGCTCTTTCTCTTTGCTTGAGGGGGTCATCGGCGTTTATCTGCGGAGGACGCCTTTCGCCTTGCTGAAGCCCCCGCGAGGGGCTCTACTTCTTCTTGGGCCAATCGTCGTCGTCGGTGAGGATGGAAATGACGCGAGTGACCTTCGGTCCTGCGTCGAAGCGCTCCGCCTTCACCTGGACCGGGTAGAGCTCCTCCAGCTTGCGCCGCGCCTCGCCCTCTTCCTTGAAGGTGAGCGGGGAGCCGCCGGCCCCCAGGACGTCGTGCCAGGAAGCGGGATTGTCGGGGTCGTCCTGAACCTGAAGCTTGTACATTTTGGCCTCCGCCGTGGATGGATCGTGCATTGGGTCTGACAATCGGCGAAAATAGAGGTTTTCGCAGTTCCTCCCGAAAGTATTCCGATGCAATACGTCTACACGATGAAGCGCGTGGGCAAGATCGTGCCGCCCAAGCGCCAGATCCTCAAGAACATCAACCTGGCCTTCTACCCCGGCGCCAAGATCGGCCTGCTGGGCCTGAACGGCGCGGGCAAGTCCACGGTCCTGCGCATCATGGCCGGCGAGGACAAGGAGATCGAGGGCGAAGCCTACGCCATGCCCGGCATCAAGGTCGGCTACCTCAAGCAGGAGCCCGAACTCACGCCGGGCCAGACCGTTCGCGAAGCCGTCGAGGAAGGCCTGGGCGAAGTGTTCAACGCGCAGAAGGCGCTGGACAAGGTCTACGCGGCCTATGCCGAACCCGACGCGGATTTCGACAAGCTCGCCGCCGAGCAGGAGCGCCTCGAGAAGATCCTGTCTTCCGGCAACTCCGACACGACGGACGTGCAGATGGAAGTGGCCGCCGACGCCCTGCGCCTGCCCCCGTGGGATGCGATCGTCGACAAGCTCTCCGGCGGCGAGAAGCGCCGCGTGGCGCTTTGCCGGTTGCTGCTCTCGAAGCCCGACATGCTGCTGCTCGACGAGCCCACGAACCACCTCGATGCCGAGAGCGTGGACTGGCTCGAGCAATACCTGGCGCGCTTCCCGGGCACCGTGGTGGCCGTGACCCACGATCGCTACTTCCTCGACAACGCGGCGGAGTGGATCCTCGAGCTCGACCGCGGCACGGGCATTCCCTACGAGGGCAATTACTCGAGCTGGCTGCTGCAGAAGCGCGACCGCCTGCAGAAGGAAGAGTCCACCGAGAGCGCGCGCCAGAAGGCGCTCAAGAAAGAGCTCGAGTGGGTGCGCCAGAACCCGAAGGGCCGCCAGGCCAAGAGCAAGGCGCGCATGCAGCGCTTCGACGAGCTCGCCTCGTACGAGTACCAGCATCGCAACGAGACGCAGGAGATCTTCATTCCCGTGGCCGAGCGGCTCGGCAACGAGGTGATCGAGTTCGAGGGCGTCTCCAAGTCCTTCGGCGATCGCCTGCTGATCGACAACCTCTCGTTCAAGGTGCCGCCGGGCGCCATCGTGGGCATCATCGGCCCCAACGGCGCGGGCAAGTCCACGCTCTTCAAGCTGATCACCGGTACCGAAAAAGCGGACGCCGGCACGGTCAAGATCGGCCACACGGCGCAGGTCACCTTCGTCGACCAGACGCGCCAGCTCCCCGCGGACCAGAACGTGTGGCAGGTGGTCTCGGGCGGGCAGGACATCCTCACCATCGGGAAATTCGAGATCCAGTCGCGCGCCTACATCGGCCGCTTCAACTTCAAGGGTCAGGACCAGCAGAAGCTGGCGGGCAACCTGTCGGGCGGGGAACGCGGGCGGCTGCACCTCGCGAAGACGCTGCTCGCGGGCGGCAACGTGCTGCTGCTGGACGAACCGTCCAACGACCTCGACGTGGAAACGCTGCGCGCCCTCGAAGACGCGCTGCAGGAATTCGCGGGCTCCGTGCTCGTGATCTCGCACGACCGCTGGTTCCTCGACCGCATCGCGACGCACATCCTCGCGGCCGAGGGCGACTCGCAATGGTTGTTCTTTCCGGGCAACTACCGCGAGTACGAGGACGACAAGAAGCGCCGGCTGGGCGAGGAGGGCGCCGCGCCCCACCGCCTGCGGTTCAAGGCGCTGAAGTAGCGGCTTCTAGCCGCGCGCGCCGAGCTTGTACTTGTTGGGGTCGGGGGTCGTCTCGCCGGCCTTCGGCTTCGCGGCGGGCTTCTCCGCGAGCAGGCCGAAGCGGTCCTGCAGCGTGATGGCGGCGAGGACGAGGTCCTCGTTGTCCGTCAACGAAGCCTTGCCGAGGATGTCGGCGGCGTACTCCCGGTCGTGCGTCAGGCGCTGCACGTCAATCTCGAGGTTGAGCGCCTTTCGGGCGACCACCTTCACCTTCGCGAGCAGCTTGAGCGTGTCCTGGTCCATGGCGACCATTCCCTTTTCTTAGAATGAGGAACAGCCTCCCACAGCGGAATAACGGGGTGCACCTCATGGGATGCACCGCCTTTGTGCCCGCATTAGGCCACACTCATATTGCAGGGGCAAATGCCGTGGTTCACAGGGCGGCAAGGCGGTGCGTTTCAACCGCAACGCAACCGGCCCTTCAGTCCCCGGGAGACCGGCCGACCAGCCCGAACAGCGCCGAAAGGAAGTCCTTCGCCGGCGGCTCCGGCCGGCGGGGCTCCTTGCGATACTCGCGGCCGTCGCGCGTGCGCCACAGGAGGCGGGCATTCACCAACTCCCGGCGCAGCGTGGCCGGGTCGCCGAACGCGTGGGACGCTTCGAGGTATTGGTTGACCTCGCCTTCCGTCAGGACGCGTCGAGTTGGCAGGCGTGCCCACAAGCCCCAAAGCGCCGTCTGCTGCACCGCGAACTGCGTGGGCCAGCGCGTGAGCCGGCCCGCCGTGTCGAAGTGCCCGAGCGCGCGCAGCGTGGTGCGCGGAAGGCCCGTTCCGGCCGGGATTCGCAGGGGATGGGCCACGGGCTCCCCGGTGGACTGTGTCGCGAAGGGCGAATGCACGGCAGGCGCAGCCCGCAGCGCCTGGTAGTTGCGATGGCCCGCGCTCTTCGCGAGCAGGTTCAGCAGGGCCACGTGGCTGGGAAGCGCCTGGGCGCCGGACTCGGCGAGCAGGCGGCGAAGGGTCTTGCAGTACTGCGAGATGTCCGCCGAGAACAGCGGAATGGTTTCACGCGAAGGGTTCATGTCGTTCCTCCCGTGCGCCACGCGAAGTGCTGGGGTTGCCGGCTTGCAGCAGGGCGCACGAAGGATCGCGACCTGGAGGGGGACTGGCAGGTTTAGCTCGCGATGCAATCGCGCGGCAACGCCTGGGTGAACTGCCGACCGGACGCGATTCTACCGAGAAATGCCTAGGACTTCACTTCGACGCGCTTGCCCTCCGCCGCGGCCGAGGCGTAGATGGCCTCGATGATCGCCACGTCGCGCCGGCCCATCTCGCCGGGCACGCGGGTCGGGAGCTTGTCGCGCACGCACACGGCGAAGTCGTCCATCTGCAGCGCCTGCTGGCTCGCGGGCGGCGTGATCGCGAGCGGCCCGCGGCTCGTGGCGCCCTTCAATCCGCCGTAGTTGAAGGCGGGCTTCATCTCGAACCAGCCGCCCTTCGCCTCGGCGCGGAAATCGTTTCGGCCTTCGTTGTAGCTCGTGAAGCACTCGCAGCGCGCGCCGTTGGCGAACTCCATCGTCCACGCGATGCTCTCCTCGACGTCGACGAAGAACTCCGGGCGCTTCTTCGGGAGCTCGCGAGCGGTGATGGCCACCGGTGCGGCACCCGCGCCCATGCAGGCTTCCTGCAGCACGTAGATCCCCAGGTCCATCAGCGGCCCGCCGCCCGCCAGCTTCTTCTCGGCGCGCCATTGCTTCTGGCCCATCGTGAACGCGAAGCCGCCCGACATCGCCGTGAAGGGGCCGAACTCGTTCGTGCGCACGAGGCGGCGCAGCTCCTCGTGGAACGGATCGAAGTGCAGGCGATAGCCGATCGACAATCGAACGCCCGCCGCCTTGCAGGCCGCGAGGATCGCGTCGCACTCGGCCACGGAGTTGGCCATCGGCTTTTCGCAGATCACGTGCTTGCCGGCCTTCGCCGCGGCGATCGCATGCTCCGCGTGGAGCGCATTGGGAGTCACGACGTAGACGATGTCGATGCCCGGATCCTTCGCGATCGCGGCCATCGTGTCGTAGCCGTAGACGCTCGCTTCCGGGAAGCCGTAGTCGCGCGCCCAGCGCAGGCCCTTCTCGCGCGAACCCGTCACCACGCCCGTGAGCCGGCAATGCTGCGTGAGCCGCAGTGCGGGCCCCAGTTGCCCGGTGGAATACATGCCGAGCCCGACGAGCGCCACACCGAGTTTCTTGTCCATGGTCTTTGCGAGGAGCGTCGTCTTTGCGAAAAGCGAATTGGGGGCCAGCGCGAGCGCGCCGGCCGCCGAAACCCCGCCGAGGAAACCGCGGCGGGAACCCATCAATCGGCCTTGATGTTGGCGTCCTTGATCACCTTCGCCCACATCTCGATTTCCTTGTGGATGCGCGCGGCGGCCTGCTCGGGCGTGGTGGGCGTCGCGTAGGCGCCCTGCGCGAGCATCTGCTCCTGCACTTCGGGGCGGGCGAGCGCCTTCTGGATCTCGGCGCTCAGCTTGTCGATGATGGCCTTGGGCGTGCCTGCGGGCGCCGCGACGCCGAAGTTGGACGCCACTTCGTAGCCGGGCATGCCGGCCTCCGCGGTCGTCGGAACATCGGGCAGCATCGAGATGCGCTGCGGCGTGGTGACCGCGAGCGCGCGCAGGCGACCGGCCTTGATGAAGCCGATCGAGGCGGGCACGGTCTCGCACATCGTCGTGACCTGGCCGCTCACGAGGTCGGTCATCGCCGCACCGCTGCCCTTGTAGGGGACGTGGACCATGTCGAGGCCGCCGCCCATCTTGCGCAGCAGCTCGGCGCACATGCGCTGCGGGGCGCCCGCGCCCGAAGAGGCATAGGTGAGCTTGTTGGGATTCGCCTTCGCATAGGCGACCAGCTCCTGCATGTTCTTCACCGGCAGCGCGGGGTTCACCACCCACACGAGCGGCACCGAGCCCGCCATCGAGATCGGCACCAGGTCCTTCTCGAGGTTGTAGCGGATCGTGTCCTTCTCGAGCGTGACCATGATCGAGTGCGAGGTCATGGCTCCCATGAGCAGCGTGTAGCCGTCGGGCGGGGACTTCGCGACCGATTCGGCGCCGAGGTTGCCGCCGGCGCCCGCCTTGTTCTCGACGATCACCTGCTGGCCGAGCGGGCCGGTGAGCGCCTGGGCCAGCACGCGGCCGATCACGTCGGTGGCGCCGCCCGGAACGTAGGGCACCACGAGCTTGATCGGCTTGTTCGGGTACTGGGCGAGTGCATGGCCGGCGGCCAGGCACAGCAAGGCGCCCGCGATGGCGCGGATCGTTTTCATGGTCTCTCTCCTCCGGCGTATAGAATCGAGGACGATCGTAACCCCTCGATTCGATACTTTCCATGAGCAATGGCTTGAAGAAGGGACTCACGTCCTACGGCGACAGCGGCTTTTCGCTGTTCCTGCGCAAGGCGTTCATCAAGGGAGCCGGCTACACGGACGACGCGCTCGACCGGCCGATCGTGGGTATCGCCAACACGGGCAGCGCCTACAACCCGTGCCATGGCAACGCGCCGCAGCTGATCGAGGCCGTGAAGCGCGGGGTGATGCTGGCCGGCGGCCTGCCGATGGATTTCCCGACGATCTCGATCCACGAGAGCTTCTCGTCCCCGACCTCGATGTACCTGCGCAACCTCATGTCGATCGACACCGAGGAGATGATCCGCGCGCAGCCGATGGACGCGGTGGTGCTGATCGGCGGTTGCGACAAGACCGTGCCCGCGCAACTGATGGGTGCGGCTTCGGCGAACGTGCCCGCGATCCAGCTCGTGACCGGCTCGATGCTCACCGGCTCGCATCGCAGCGAGCGCGTGGGCGCCTGCACCGATTGCCGCCGCTTCTGGGCCAAGTATCGCGCCGAGGAAATCGACGACGGCGAGATCTCGAGCGTGAACAACCAGCTCGTGGCGAGCGTGGGCACGTGCTCGGTGATGGGCACGGCCTCGACAATGGCGTGCGTGGCCGAAGCGCTCGGCATGACGGTGCCCGGCGGCGCGTCTCCGCCCGCGGTGACGGCCGACCGCATTCGCGTGGCCGAACGCACCGGGGCCACGGCCGTGGCGATGGTGAAATCGAAGCTCACGCCCGACCGGATCATGACGGCGAAGGCGTTCGAGAACGCGCTGCGCGTGCTGCTCGCGATTGGCGGATCGACCAACGGCGTGATTCATTTGACCGCCGTCGCCGGGCGGCTCGGCATCGATCTCTCGCTCGCACGCCTCGACGAACTGGGCCGCGACACACCCGTGCTGGTCGACCTGAAGCCGTCCGGCCAGCACTACATGGAGGACTTCCACCACGCGGGCGGCATGCATACGCTGCTGCGCGAGCTGAAGCCGCTGCTGCATCTCGACACACTCACGGTCACCGGCCGCACGCTCGGCGAGGAGATGGAAGCCGCGGGCGAGGGCTTCGCGCAGGACGTGGTGCGGCCGCGGTCGAACCCAATCTTCCCCCAGGGCGGCATCGCGGTGCTGCAGGGCAACCTGGCCCCGGGCGGCGCGATCATCAAGCAATCGGCCGCGCATCCGAAGCTGATGGAACACGAGGGACGCGCCGTCGTGTTCGAGAACCTCGAGGACCTCGCGAAGCGCATCGACGACGACAAGCTCGACGTCACCGCGGAAGACATCCTCGTGCTGAAGAACATCGGCCCGCTGGGTGCGCCCGGCATGCCCGAGGCCGGCTACCTCCCGATCCCCAAGAAGCTCGCGCGCGCCGGGGTGAAGGACATGGTGCGCATCTCCGACGGCCGCATGAGCGGCACGGCCGCGGGCACCATCGTGCTGCACGTCACGCCCGAGAGCGCCATCGGCGGCCCGCTCGCGTACGTGAAGAACGGCGATCGCATCAAGCTGAGCGTGAAGGATCGCTCGATCGCGTTGCTCGTCTCCGACGCGGAGCTCGCCGCGCGCGCGAAAGCCAATCCCGTGACGCCACCGAGAGCTTCACGCGGATACCACAAGCTCTTCCTGCAAACCGTGACGCAAGCCGACAAGGGCGTCGACTTCGACTTCCTTAGGGGTCAGACCCCTAAGTCTGGAGCTTAGGGGTCCGACCCCTAACTGTCGCCAACTGTCGGGAGGAACCATGCGCCTTCGCCATCGCGTCCTGCACACCCTCGCTTTCCTCGCCCTGTTGCCCGCTGTCTCCATGGCATGGGCGGTCAGCCCCGAGATGCAGGAATTCATCGCGCTCCAGAAGGCCCGCGCTCCGGAGAAGTGCCGGCAGGCCCGCGACTACACAGAGATGATGATCGTCGGCAATTTCGCCGGTGGCGCGGCGCGCATGGAGGAGATCGAGAAGCGCAGCCGCGAACCGCGCACGCCGGAGCGCGAGGCGCAGGCGAAGCGCATGAACGAGCTCGGCAAGATGAAGCCCACGCCCGAGGACTCGCAGGCGTTGATGGAGTCGGCCGGTCGATGGGAGGCCTTCTGTCCCTACGGCAAGGAGGGCGTACCCGTGGAGCCGTTGCCACCGATCAAGGACACTGCGATGGCGCGCGATGCGGTGCTCGCATACGTACCGCGCACGCTCATGAAGCTGCGCCAATGCGAGGTGTTCTTCCCCGAGCGGCGCGGTGCCGTCGAGAAGGCCTGGGCGAACTCCGCGTTCTCGAAGCTCGCGATGCCGGAGCTGCAGGCGCCGGTGAACGAGGTGCGCGGCTGGTTGAAGGAAGACCTCGGCGCACCCCTGCCGGGCTCGAGGCTCGAGCGGCAGATGAAGGATGCGCACACGAAGAACATGCAGATGGCCGAGTGCGACCGCACGGAACGCGATCTCGCTCGTGTCGAAGCCGCGATGCCTTCGGGCTTCCTGAAGAAATAGCGCGGGAGGAAGAGGTCGCGGACGTGCGGCTCAGCCCGCGCGCCGCAAGACGCCGATCACGTTATTCGCCGCGGCGATGCCCATGTTCACGTAGGCGTCCTCGCTCACGCCGCCCACGTGGGGCGACAGGATCGTGTTGGGGACATCGCGGTAGTGATGCTCGCCCACGAGCGGCTCAGGCGTGAAGGCATCGAGCCCCGCGCCGCGAAGCTTGCCGGAGCGCAGCGCTTCGATCAGCGCGGCATCGTCGACCAGGCCGCCGCGGCCGGTGTTCACGAGGATGACTCCGTCGCGCATCGAGGCGATGGCCTCGCGATTGATCATGTGGCGGTTGTCCTCGGTGAGCGGGCAGTTGAGCGAGACGACGTGCGATTGCGAGAGCACGGCCGCGAGCGACGTCAACATCACGCCCGTCGGCACCTCCTTGGTGAACGGATCGAAGGCCAGGACTTCCATGCCGAAGGCGACACCCAGTCGCGCCACGCGCTGGCCGATGGCGCCCAATCCCACCACCCCCAACGTCTTGCCGTGCAACTCGAAGCTCTTGTGCGTGGCCTTGTCCCAGTGGCCCGCCCGCATGCGCGCGTCCAGCTTCACGACGCCCTTGGCGCAACCGAGGATCAGCGCCCACGAATGCTCGGCCACCGCATCGGCATTGGCGCCCGCGGCCGCGTTGACCTCGATGCCGAGCTCCGCGGCGGCCTTCTTGTCGATCGTGTCGGTGCCCGCGCCGTGCTTGGCGACCACGCGCAGCTTGCTGCTGGCCAGCATCGCACGCTTCGAGATCGTGCCGTAGCGCACGATGATCGCCGCGGGTTGGTAGTCCGTGCAGGCGTTCACGATGTCTTCCTCGCTGGGCGTCTTGCCGAGGAAGCGCACGTCGCAGCTCCCGAGGATCTCGAGCGCCTGGGGTGCCAGGTCCGCCGCGGTCACGACGACGACGGGCTTGCTCATAGCGCCTCGCCCGCCTTCAGCACGCCGTTGGCCTGCAGTGCCTTCACGACCCACGCCGGACGGAGGTCCCGGCCTTGCTTCAGCGCGGCGATGCGCGCCTGCTCGTCTGCGACCTTCTTCGCGGCCAGCTCGAGCATGTGCGGGGCCTTCGCGCGTTCGATGACGGTGACGCCGTCGGCATCGCCGACCACGAGATCGCCGGGATGCACGGTGACGCCGCCGATCGAGATCGGATGGTTGATGCGGCCGGGCGTGTACTTGGTCGGTCCATTCGGGTTGGTGCCGACCGCGTAGACGGGATAGCCCATCTCCACGATCTCCTCGCTGTCGCGCACCGCGGCGTCGATCACCACGCCCGCGATCCCGAGCTGCACGCACGCGTTCATCATGATCGTGCCCATGAGCGCGCACGTGGTGTCGCCCTTGCCGTCGATGACGAGCACGTCGCCGGGTTTCGCGATCTGCATGGCCGCGTGGATCATCAGGTTATCGCCCGCTCGGACTTCCACGGTGAAGGCCGTGCCCGCCAGGCGGGTCTTCGGCGTGAGCGGCGCGATGCGGCCGTCGAGCGCGCCGCGGCGGCCCGCGACGTCGGCGAGGATCGAGGAAGCGTATTGCGAGGCCAGCTTCACGACATTCGGTGCGACGCGCGGGAAGTCGCGGATGATTTCGGGTTGCAGCGTTTCGGTGTGGTCGTTCATGGCCGTCCCCCCTCAGTCCACTTTGGCGCCGGACGATTTCACTTCCTTCGCCCAACTCGCGAGATCGTTCTTGATCAACGCCTTGAACTGCTCGGGCGTGCCGCCCAGCACTTCGCCGCCCTCGGCCTCGATCGCCTTGCGCACGGCCGGATCCTTGAGGATCTTGTTGATCTCGGCGTTGAGCGTAGCGATGACGGGCTTGGGCGTGCCGGCGGGAGCGAGGATGCCGAACCAGGTGTTGGCGTCGAACCCCTTCACGGTCTCGCCCACCGTGGGCACGGAGGCGATCACGGGCGAGCGCTTCGGCGAGGTCACCGCGAGCGCGCGCATCTTGCCGCCCGAGATGTGGCTCTGGAGCGTCGGCAGCGACGAGAGGTAGAAATCGACGCTGCCGCCCAGGAGATCGGGCACCGCGCCGCTCGAGCCCTTGTACGGAACGTGCTCGAACTTGGCACCCGTGACGTTCATCAGGCGCACGCCCGCGAGGTGGGCCACGGTGCCGTTGCCCGGCGAAGCCATCATGAGCGTGCCCGGCTTTTCCTTGCCTTCCTTCAGGAGGTCGGCGAGCGTCTTGAAGCGCGAGTCGGCGCGCACGACGATGGCGATCGGGCCGGAGCCGACGAGCACGACGGGCTCGAGGTCCTTCACCGGGTCATAGGGCAGCTTCGCGTAGAGGGAAGGGCTGATCGTGAGGTTGCTGGTCTGGCCCATCACGACCGTGTAGCCGTCCGGCGCGGATTTCGCCGTGGCATCGACGCCGATGTTGCCGCCGGCGCCCGGCTTGTTGTCGACGACGACGGTCCACTTGTTCATTTCCGTGAGTTTGTTCGCCACGGTGCGGGCAAGGATGTCGGTGCCGCCGGCGGGCGGGAACGGCACCACGAGCTTGATCGGCTTGCTGGGGTAGGACTGCGCCGCGGCGGCGGTCGCGAAGGCGGCGGCGGCGAGGCCGAGGATGGAGCGGCGCAGCATCATGGTGAATCCTCCGGGGTGGCTGTTGTGGACGGCTGGGGGAATTCTCGCCCCGGCCATCCATCACGTCCATTTGCTAATTCCTTATAATCGATAGATATGGCTGATCAATTGGATTTGCGGGACCTGCGCTACTTCGAGGTGATCGCCGAGACGGGCCATCTCGGGCGCGCCGCGAAGAAACTCTTCCGCACGCAACCGGCGCTCACGGGGTGCGTGCGCCGCCTCGAGGAGACCCTGGGCACCGCGCTCTTCGAGCGGGTCGGACGCGGCATCCGGCTCACGTCGGCGGGCAAGGCGCTGGTGGTGCGTGCGCGGTCGCTGCGCGTGGCGGCCGAGGAAGCCGTGCGCGAGATCGGCGAGCTGGGCGAGGGCGTCGCCGGCCATGTGCGCGTGGGCATGCTCCCGACCCTCGCGCGCTTCCTCCTGCCCGCGGCCACGCAGCTCTACCTGAAGGACGCGCGCGAAGTCACGATCAAGGCCGTTGTCGGGCAGAACGACGTCCTCGCCACGCAGTTGCGCGCGGGAGAACTCGATCTCATCGTCAGCACGGCGGTGCGGCCCGACGAGACGATCGTGCGCCACCCGGTGTGCGAGGACGAGGCGGTGGTGATCGCGAGCCGCACGCACCCGGTGCTGCGCCGCAAGAACGTCACGCTGCAGGACCTGCTCGAGTACCGCTGGGTGCTGGCGCCCGAAGTGGTCGGGACGCGCGAGTGGCTCGAACGCGAATTCCAGCGCCGGGGGCTGCCCGCGCCCAAGGTGCAGATCGAAACCAACCTGATCCTCATGATGCCGGCGTTGATCGAGCAGACCGAGCTGCTCACCTTCACGTCGCGGCGGCATGTCGCACCGTTCGTGGCCGGCTCGCGGCTGCGCGAGGTGGCGCTGCGCGAGACGACGATGCGCCGGCGCTTCGACCTCGTCTATCGCAAGGACAGCTACCTTTCGCCGGCCGCCCTGCGCCTCATCGCCCTGCTGCGTGAACGAGGTGAGGCGCTGTTCAAGGGTCCGTGAAAAATCGGGGTCAGGGTAGAAATAAATGCCGCGCGTTGCGCAGCACTTATTTCTACCCTGACCCCGATTTTTCAGTTCTTTCGGATGTGCTCGGGCCCGACCTCGCCGATCGTGGTGACGCCCAGCATCGCGAGGTCGCGGGCCACTTCTTCCTGCAGGATCGAGGCCGCGTGCAGCACGCCGGCTTCACCGCCCATCGCCGCCGCGTAGAGGAACGGACGGCCCACGAAGACGAAGTCCGCGCCGAGGGCCAGCGCCTTCAGCACGTCGGTGCCGCGCCGCACGCCGCTGTCCATCATCACCGGGATCGTGCCCTTCAAGGCCTCGACGATCTCCGGCAGTGCTCGCACCGGCGAGACCGCGCCGTCCAGCTGGCGCCCGCCGTGGTTCGAGACGACGATGCCGTCCGCTCCGTGGTCCCGCGCGAGCACCGCGTCTTCCTTCGCGAGCAGGCCCTTCACGACGAGCTTGCCGGTCCAGCGCTTGCGGATGAGGTCGAAGTGGGACCAGTCGAGGTTGTCGCGCGCGCGGAAATCGCGCTCGGCGTTGGCCGAGAGGATCGGCGCCCCGCGTTCGGCGAACGAGTTCTCGAAGTGCGGCATGCCGTGCTGCGCGATCGTGCGCAGGAACGTGCCGATCGTCCAGCGCGGGCGGATGCAGCCGTCCCACGCGAGGCGCAGGCTGGGCTTGAGCGGCGTCGAGAAGCCCGCGCGCACGTTGTTCTCGCGGTTGGCGCCCACGGGAACATCGACCGTGAACACCAGCGTCTTGAATCCGGCGGCGGCCACGCGGTCGACCAGCGCGACGATGCGCTCGATCTTGCCCGGCATGTACGCCTGGAACCACGCCGAGGGCGACACTTGCGCGAGTTCCTCCATGCGCACGAGCGAGGTCGCGCTCATGACCATCGGGATGCGGGCCTTTGCCGCCGCCCGCGCGAGAACGAGGTCGCCGCGATACGTGGCCAGCGCGGAAAGTCCCATCGGTGCGATGCCAAAGGGGGCGGCGTACCACTCGCCGAACAGGGTGGCTTCCGTCGAGCGCGTGGCCACGTTCACGAGCGCACGCGGCACGAATTCGTAGCGCTGGAAATCCGCACGGTTGGCGCGCAGCGACTGGTTGGTCTCCGCGCCGCCGCAGTAGTACTGGTAGATCGGACGCGGCAGGCGGCCCTTGGCGGCGCGTTCGTAGTCGTCGAGGCAGAGGATGGGGTCGGACATGGCGCTAGTTTACGACGGGGCCCCGGGTCCGGGCGCGGGACGGCGCCTTGACAATGTACATATGTACATCAATAATCACCGCCTCCCCGTTTCCCGGAGGTCCCGTGGCCACGCGAATCCGAAAGACCCGCGCCGCCGAGCCCGCCCTCGAAGTCGAGCGCGTGCAGACCGGCGTCAAGATCGAGAAGCGCCTGCTGAAGGTGCTGAAGGCGCTGGCCGAATACCACGACATGACGCTGGGCGACCTCCTGGAGGGCGTCGTGCTCCACGCCTTCGAGGGCAAGCACGCGTTCGAGCGCGGCACGCTGCAGCGGATCGAGCAGCTGAAGAAGATCTATGGTCTCGATCTCGACGCCCGCCACAGCCATCGCCTGCGCGAGAAGGAGGGCGCATGAGCGCGCGCATCGTCCGTTCCCATTCGTTCATCCTCGCGTGGCCCGTGGAGCGGGCCTTCCCGATGTTCACGCCCGAGGGCGAGCGCGCCTGGGCCGAAGGCTGGAACCCGCGCTACGTCCATCCGAAAGACGGCCGCACCGAGGCCGGCATGGTCTTCACGACCGGCCACGGGGGAGAACAGACGATCTGGACCATGACCCGCCACGATGGGGCGAACGGCATCGTGCAGTACGTGCGCACGACGCCGGGCAATCGCACGGCCGTGGTGCTGGTGCAGTGCGCGGCCCTGGGCCCGTCGCGCACGCGCGTGACGGTGGCGTACACGCTCACCAGCCTCGGAGAGGCCGGCGAGCGTTTCATGCGGGAATGGAGCGAGGAGAACTACCGGGACTACATCGAGGGCTGGAAGACCGCCCTCGAGAAGGTGACGCCTACTTCTTGACGACGAGCGTGCCGGCGGCCATGTCGCCGACGCGCTGCTTGTTCGCCGTCACGGCGATCAGGATGATCCCGATCAGGTACAGGAAGGGCAGCGCATCGACGATCCGCAGGATGTTGCGGATGATCGACTCCTGCCAGCTGATCGGCGAGCCGTCCTTCTTCACCACCTTGATGCCCAGCGCCATCTTGCCGATGGTCTGGCCCTTCAGCGCTTCCATCACGATGAAGTAGGCGATGCCGACCAGGCTCAAGCCGAGCTGCAGGCCCATGCTCTGCCCGGCGAGGAACGTGAGCGGAAAGATGATGATCATCATGATGATGAGATCAACGATGCCCGCGGCGATGCGAATACCGACTCCGACTGGTTGCATGTTCCCTCCCTGGGATGTTGTGCGGGCATGGTGAGCCCCGCCGGGAGGCGGCGTCAAGCGCGGTCTAGGATGGCCCGGTCCTCGTCGTCCAGCTGCCGATGCACCCCGGACAACACTTCGTCCAGCTGCGACAGCGACGTCGCGCTCGCAATCGGTGCGGTGATTCCCGGCGCGGACATGACCCACGCCACGGCGATCTCGGCGGGTAACATGTTTTTCCGCTTGGCGACCTGGTCCAGCGCCGCCAGCACGCGGGTGCCCCGGTCGCCTTCGAAGAACTTCTTCAGTCCCGCTTCGCGCGGGCGGCCGACGATGTCCTCGGCCTTGCGGTACTTTCCGGTGAGGAAGCCGCGCGCGAGGGCGAAGTAGGGGATGACGCCGAGGTTGTATTCCTTCACCACCGGAAGCAGGTCGTTTTCGAAGTCCTCGCGGTCGTAGAGGTTGTACGAGGGCTGCAGGGTCTCGTAGCGCGGAAGGCCCAGGCGCTTGCTCGTCTCGAGCGCTTCGCGCAGCCGTGCACCCTTGTAGTTCGACGCACCAATCGCGCGCACCTTGCCGGCCTGGATGAGTTTCGCGAAGGCCCCGAGCGTCTCCTCGAGGGGCGTTTCCGCGTCGTCGATGTGCGCCTGGTAGAGGTCGATGCGGTCGGTGCGCAGGCGGCGCAGCGAATCCTCGACCGACTTCGCGATGTATGCGGCCTTCAGGCCCTGCGAGCCGTCGCCCATCTTCATGCCGACCTTGGTGGCGACGACGACCTTGTCGCGCTTGCCCGATTGCGAGAGCCAGTTGCCGAGCACGGTCTCGGACTCGCCGCCCTGGTGGCCCGCAACCCACGTCGAATAAGTGTTGGCGGTGTCGACAAGGTTGAAGCCCAGGTCGACGAAGCGATCGAGCATCCGGAAGGACGTCGCCTGGTCGGCGGTCCACCCGAACACGTTGCCGCCGAAGGCGAGGGGCGCTACGGAGATGCCGGATTTTCCGAGGGAGCGTTTTTCCATCGCCCCATTATGCCGTCCGGCCTCCTTTCCCGTAACGCACCATGAGCGCGCGGTCCGCCGAGAAGATCCCGGGCCCGTAGGCGAAGAGCATGGCGAGGATCGAACCCCAGAGGATGTGGTCCTTGATGCCCGCGTCCGAGATCTCCGGATACGAAATCACGGCCACCGCGTTGAGGATGAAGAGCCCCACCGCCGCGAAGCGCGTCCCGAGGCCGATGGCGAGCAATACCGGGAGCGTGAGTTCGCCGGCCGTGCCCATCGCGGCGGCCACTTGCGGCGACAGGAACGGCACCTGGTACTCGTTCTCGAACAACGCCACCGTGATCGACCAGTCGCGCACCTTCGTGAGGCCCGAAGCGAAGAACACCTTGGCCACGTAGAGCCGGCCGACGAGCGCCAGCACGGGCTGGAGCAGGTCGGCCACGCTCGAGGCGCGCCCGTAGTACAGGTTGAGCGCGCGCATGGTCACTTCTTCGTCTTGCCGCCGGCCTGCTCGCACGTGCCCTTGGCCACGTACTTCCATTCCGTCGGATCGTTGTCGGTCTTGGCTTCGGCGGCGCAGGCGTGCTTGGCGGTGCCGCAGTCGTTCTTGCCGGCCTTCGCGATGCCGTAACACTTCTCGCTGCCCTTCGGTTGCTCGACCGGGCCGGCGGAAACCGCGGCGGAAAGACCGAGGGCGAGCAGGCCGGCGATGGCGGCGTTGAGGGGGGCTTGCTTCATGGAACGCTCCTTGCATGAGTTGTGGGGGTGGATGTCGAAAGCGCGGTTGCGGCGCATTCCGGGGGTTAGTGGCCTGCCCGCCGGGTTCCTTACGCAACGCGCGCAACGTAAGGCAGGGCCGATCGCCGAGACCAAGCTCCATGTCCGAGACCAAGACCATCGTCATCGTGGGCGGCGGATTCGCCGGCACCACGCTCGCCCGTGCCCTCGACGGAAAGCTCCCCGAGGGCTACGAACTCCTGCTCATCAGCGAAGAGAGCCACACCACGTTCAATCCGATGCTTCCCGAAGCGCTGGGCGCGTCGATCTTCCCCGAGCAGGTGGTGGCACCCATCCGCGAGATGCTCGACCACAGCCGCTTCATCATGGGCTGCGTGCAGTCCATCGACGTGGCGAAGCGAACCCTCACCACGCCCTCGCTCGCGGGCGAGCGGGTGATCGCCTACGAGCACCTGGTGCTCGCGTTCGGCAATCGCGCGCACACCGACCTGCTGCCGGGAATGGCGGAGCACGCGCTGCCGCTGAAGACCGTGGGCGACGCGATGCACATCCGCAACATCGTGCTGCGGCGCGTGGCGCAGATCGAGCTCGAGCGCGATCCCGAGGTGCGCGGCGCGCTCGGCCACTTCGTGGTCGTCGGGGGCGGTTTCTCCGGCGTCGAGACGGCGGGCGAGCTGGTCGATTGCCTGCGCAACATCCGGCGCTACTTCCGGGGCGTGAGGCCGGACGAACTGAAGGTGACGCTGCTGCAGGGCGGTCCGCGGCTCCTGCCCGAGCTCCCGGAGCGTTTGGGCGCCGCCGCGACTCGCTCGCTCGTGGCGCGCGGCGTCGACGTGCGGATCAACACGCGGGCGTCGCGCGTGAGCGACCGCGAAATCGAGCTGGCCCAGGGCCGCACGCTGGCCACGGCCACGGTGATCTGCACCATCGGCACGCGGCCGAACCCGCTGGTGCAGCGCGCCGGGCTCGCCACCGATCGCGGCCGCATCGTGGTGCACGCCGACCTCTCGGTCCCCGGGGCGCCGGGCGTGTGGGCGATCGGCGATTGCGCCCTGGCGCTCAACGCCCACGACGGCCAGGCGGCGCCTCCGACGGCCCAATACGCGGTGCAGGAAGCCCTGTGCCTCGCGGCGAACCTGCGCGCCGCGATCGCCGGGTTGCCACGCACCGGCTTCTCGCACCGTTCGCGCGGCTCGATGGCGGCGATCGGCTACCGCAAGGGCGTGGCCGAGGTCTTCGGCATCCCGCTTTCGGGCCTCCCGGCCTGGCTGCTCTGGCGCGCCTACTATCTTTCGCGCATGCCCACCTTCGGGCGCAAGGTGCGCATCTTCGTCGAGTGGACCTGGGGCATGTTCTTCCCGAACGACATCACGCACCTGCGCTTCCACCGCAGCGGGGAGCTGGACGCGGCGCACACGAAGGAGGCGTGGCGGGGGGCACGTTGAGTGGGTACAATCGCACCAACTTTCGCAGGTGCTTGCCCATGAAAAAACCTTTTCCCATCCCGGTCCGCGTCCGCTACAACTGCCTGAAGTGCCCCGGCTATTGCTGCACCTACTCGGACATCGAAGTCACCGACCGCGACATCGCCCGGCTCGGCAAGCATTTCGGACTGGGGCCGAAGGAAGCCGAAGCGAAGTTCACCAAGCTCGACGACGCCAAGACCGCGAAGATCCTGCGCCACAAGAAGGACACGATCTTCGACTCCGCGTGCATGTTCTTCGACCAGGAGAAGCGCCGCTGCACCGTCTACGAAGTGCGCCCCGGCGTCTGCCGCAAATATCCCGCCGCCACCAACTGCGGCTACTACGATTTCCTGCGCTTCGAGCGCAACCAGCAGGACGACAAGGACTACGTCGCCCTCACGTGAATACAAAGAATTAGGGTCAGAAGCAAAATCGGGGTCAGGGTAGAAATAAATGCCGCGCGTTGCGCAGCACTTATTTCTACCCTGACCCCGATTTTGGGCAGATCCTAGTTCCCTTATGACGCCCCCCGCCCCCATCCCGGTCTACGCGAACATCGCGTACTTCCGGATCCCGCGTTTCGAGGCGCTCCCGGTCGGCGAGCAAGCCGCCGAGAAGGAGAAGCTCGAGCATCGCGTTCGCGAGGCGATGGCGTGGGTGGCCGCGGGCGAGCGCGTCGTGCTCGATGCCGAGGAAGGCATGGCGATCGTGATGTTCGGCGAGCCGGCCCGGGCCCTCGACGTCGTCCAGGCCGTGCACCGCGGGGAGCCGCTGCATGCGGGCGTGAACTACGGCCCGCTGGCCCTCACGGCCCGGGGTGACGACGCGCGCGTTTTCGGCGACGGGCTCGTGGCCGCCGCGGCCGCCGCGCGCTTCTCCGAGCCGCAGCGCCTGCTGGTCACCCAGGATTTCGCCAAGGCCCTCGAGGCCACGTCGCCGGAACGCGCGAGCGAGCTGGAAACCGCGGGCGAGTTCACCGACACGCGCGTGCGGCTACACACCTTCTTCACGCCCGATGCGAAGCGCAAGATGGCGCGCCGCAGGAACCTCGTGTTCACCGCCGTGCTCGGCGCCGCGGCCATCCTCTTCGCCGGCGTCCTCGTGCGCGAAGGCCACCAGCGCCTCTTCCCGCCGGTCGTCGTGCCCGCGACGGTGGCGCTGCTGATCAAGCCGCGCGGCGAGATCGTCGTCGACGGCGTGGTGAAGGGCCGGACGCCGCCGCTCACCGAGATCCAGCTCACGCCGGGCAAGCACGTGCTGCAGATTCGATCGCAGGGCTTCCCGACGCTGGAGATGCCGGTCGACCTGGACGCGGGCGAGCGCGTCACGCTCGCCCACACCTTCGGCACCAAGGCGAAGCCGAAGCCGCCGGAACCGGAACCGGATTTCTGGCGCGACCTGCGCCGCAAGTTCGGGGGCTCCTGATGGAACAGCCCGCGCTCCCGGAAAAATTCGGCCGCTTCCGGGTCATCTCGGAGCTCGGCCGCGGCGCCATGGGCGTGGTGTATTGCGCGGGCGATCCGTCGCTCGGCCGCACGGTGGCGATCAAGACCATCGCGCTCACCGGCAACGCGCGCGAACGCGACATCCACGAGGCGCGCTTCCTGCAGGAGGCGAGGGCCGCGGGCGGCGTGAGCCATCCCGCGGTGATCACGATCTACGACGTCGGCCGCGAGGGCGACGTGGCGTTCATCGCGATGGAGCTGCTCGAGGGCAACGAGCTGCGCGACCTGATCCGCTGGGGAACCCTCACGCCGTCGCAAGCGGTCAACATCGCGGCCACCGTGGCCGAGGGGCTGGCCGTCGCGCACGAGAAGCGCGTGGTCCACCGCGACATCAAGCCCGGCAACATCATGGTGCTGAAGGACGGCCGCGTGAAGCTGATGGACTTCGGCATCGCGCGCCTGCACGAGAACGCGGTGAAGACGCAGACCGGCACGTTGCTGGGCTCGCCCCAGTACATGTCGCCCGAGCAGATCGCGGGCCGCGAAGTCGACGCGCGAGCCGACATCTTCTCGCTCGGCGTGGTGCTCTACGAGATGCTCACGGGGGCGAAGCCGTTCGCGGGCGAGGACGTCTCGGCGCTGCTCTTCTCCATCGCCAACATGCAGGCCAAGCCGCCGCGCCACCTGCAGCCCACGTTGCCCTCGGTGCTCGACTACATCGTGGCGCGCGCGCTGAAGAAGGACCCGGCCGACCGCTACCAATCCGCGATCGAGTTCGCGTCGGACCTGCGCTCGTGCGCCGCCGAGGTGGCCGAGGCCGAAGCGCTCGCGCGCGTGAAGCCGGCCGAGGGGTCGAGCACCATCCCCAACACGCCCCCCGCGCCGCACGACGTCGAGCCGCGCTCGCGCCCCCTGTCCCTCTCGGAAGACCAGATGGCGCTGCGTCCTTCGCCGCGCTTCGATTCCACCGAGGGCCTCGCGCGCCTCGCGGTGATCCCCGCCGACCAGTCGGACACGAAGTCGCGCGCCGGCTGGACCATGCCCGTCCCGAGGCTCGCGCGCCGCCAGGATCCCGCGCGCCTGAAGGTGCTCGGCGCCTATGCGGCGGCCACCGGCCTCGCCATCCTGATCATCCTGATCTAGGCATCCCAACCGACAGTCGAATCGGTCCTGTCCTACAGGATCGGACCCCGTGGGGGCCCTACAGTCTCTCCATCGACCAACGCAAAGGAAGGGAGAAGACCATGAGAGCCACCCGCATCGAGATGCCCCGCTTCAGGAAGCTTCCCCCGCTCCTGGAGATCGACGAAGACGGCCTGCCGGTCGTGGAGTTCGAGCTGCACGAAGGCCGCGCCTGGTCCTCCGACGCGGACGATCCCTCGGTCCAGATGTCCGACTTCCCCGCCGAATTCGACGACTGACCTCAAAATCGGGGTCAGGGTAGAAATGTCTTGGTAATCGGGGTCAGGGTAGAAATATGTAGATATTTCTACCCTGACCCCGATTTTTCTTCGAGGCGCTGGGCATTGACCTTGGTGATTTCCGCGCCGAAGAAGAAGACCTGCGCGCACCAGTAGACCCAGACGATCACCGCGACCACCGTGCCCGCCGCGCCGTACGACGAAGCAACGGCGCTCTTGCCCAGGTACAGGCCGATCGCGAACTTCCCCACCGCGAACAGCAGGGCCGTCACCGTCGCGCCCAGCCAGACCTCGCGCCAGGCGAGCGGCGAGGAGGGCAGCAGCTTGTACACGGCGGCGAAGAGCAACGTCGACACGAGGAACGAAGCGCCGATCTCCGCGACGTGGATCAGGGCCTCGGACCACGCCCCGGTGCCCAGGTAGGTACCCACCGCCGAGACCACGCCGCTCACCACGAGCGAGACGAGCAGCAGGAAGGCGATCGTCACCACCAGTCCGAACGACATCGCGCGCGAGCGGATGAACTGCCACGCGCCCCCCGAAGGCGGCGCCTTGAAGCCCCAGATGCGGTCCAGGTCGGTCTTCAGTTCCGCGAAGACGGTCGTGCAGCCGAGGAACAGGAAGGCCAGGCTCACCAGCGTGCCGATTGACGCGCCCGAAGGCCGGTCGGCCGCCGCGAGCACCGTACGCACGCCGGCCGCGCCCGCATCGCCCAGCAGCCCGTTGAGTTCACCCAGCAACACGTCGCGCGCCGCCGCGTCGCCGATGAAGATGCCGGCCACGAAGATCACGACCATCATCAGCGGCGCCATCGAGAGCAACGTGTAGAAGGCGAGCGCCGCGCCCATGCTGGCGGCGCCGTCGTCGCGGAACGCACCCGCCGCGTCCCATACAAGGCGGGGAAGAGCTCGTGCATGGGAAGTGGCTTGCGTGGCCAGCGCGCTGGGTATGATCGACATCACAACCATTCCAATATCCGGAGGAGATGTCATGTTGAGAGTCGCCGCCTGCGTTTTGTTCCTCGGTATTTCCGCCGGAGCCTCGGCCCAGCAACCCCTTCCGGCCGCCGCACCGGGCAAGTCGGGGTTCTCCACGGAAGGCCTCGCGCGCATGGATGCGTTCTGGGCGCGCGAGATCGAAGCCGGGCGCATTCCCGGAGCGGTCGTCGCCATCGCGCGGGACGGCAAGCTCGTCCACTACAAGGCCTACGGCTACCTCGACAAGACGGCCGGCACGCCGATGCCGCTGAACGCGGTGTTCCAGCTCGCGTCGATGACGAAGGTGATGGCCGGCGTCGGCGCGCTCACGCTGACCGAACAAGGCCGCCTGCCGTTGAAGTCGCGCCTGGACGAGTACTTCCCGCAATTCGCGAAGGCGGGCGTGGGAGTCGTCGGCGCGAACGGCGATGTCACCACCGAGCCGGCGAAGAACCCGATCTACATCCAGGATCTCTTCCGCCACACCTCGGGCATCACGTACGGCGCGCGCGGCAACACGGCCGTGCACAAGCTCTGGCCCGGCAGCTCCGCGGGCGCGGCCATCCAGTACACCGGCGCCGAGTTCATCGACAAGATCGGGCCGCTGCCGCTGCTCTACCAGCCGGGCACGACCTGGGACTACGGCCTCTCGATCGACGTGCTGGGCCTCGTCGTCGAGAAGGTGAGCGGCAAGCGCCTCGGCGAATACCTCAAGGCGTCGGTCTGGGACAAGGTGAAGATGCCCGACACGACGTTCAACATCCCGCCGAAGGAGCGGGTCGCGAAGCCGCTGCCCAACGATCCGCTTTCCGGCAAGCCGCAGGACATCCAGTTGCTCAACAAGGCGGCCAAGTTCGACTGCGGCGGCTCCTGCGCGTGGTCCACGGTCGGGGACTACTTGCGGTTCGCGCAGATGCTCCAGAACGGCGGCACGCTCGACGGCCAGCGCGTGCTCTCCCCGAAGACCGTTGCGCTCATGACGAGCGATCATCTCGGCGCGGCGATCCGCAACCAGGTCGCCGGCATCGAAGGCCATCGCGACGGCTACGGGTTCGGCCTCACGGTCGCCGTCCGCCTGGTCGACGGCATCGCGGCCACGCCCGGCTCACCCGGCGACTACACGTGGAATGGCGCCAACGGGACGCTCTTCTGGAACGATCCCGCGGAAAAACTCACGGTCGTGGTCGGAACCGCGGGCCCCGGCGACATCCGCAAGTACTACCGCGAACAGATGGCGGTGCTGGTCTATGGCGCAATGACAGAGTCGCGCCGCGCGCGGTAACTAACCAAGGCGAAAGGCGCTCTCCGCAGATAAACGCGGATAAACGCCGATGACCCCCTCAAGCAAACAGAAAGACATTTGGGTTTGACCCGAATTCTTCTTGTTGCTGGAGGAGTTCATCGGCGTTTATCCGCGTTTATCTGCGGAGGACGCCTTTCGCCCTAGTTGGTCAGCGCAGCGTCCAGCTTAGCTGGACCCCGAAGTCGGGCATCCCGTTGTAGGCCCCGAAAGCCTCGACGATGGCGAAGCTGAATTCGGAATCCCCCGCGCGGTGGCGCACGCCCAGCGTCACCTGCGACTTGTGCTTGCGCAGCCCGTCCATCGCCGTGTCGTCGCCGTTGAGGGGGTACTGGTAGACGTAGCCCTGCGCGAAGGCGCTCGTGCGGTTGTCGAAGTTGTACGCGTAGCCGAGCAGGAAGCCCGGCGACCACCGGTAACCGCCGGTCTGCACGATGCCGCCGCCCTTCGAGTACGCCGCCGAGAGGCTCGCGGTCGCGCTGTGCGCTCCGGACACGCCCTGCAGCGTGGCTTGCATCCCCACGTCCCATCCGCCGTTCGAGAGCCAGGCGCGCTCGCCGCCGACCGGAATCTTGAGCACGCCGTCGAGGACCACGTTCCATGGTTCGGGGCGCGGGTGCAGCGCATAGCGCACGCCGATCTCGGGATCGAGGAAGCCGCTCGACGGCGGATCGCGCAGCAGCGTGTTCGTTTCCTTCAGTCCCGCGAGCACGGTGA
Organism: Betaproteobacteria bacterium GR16-43; assembly: GCA_001953215.1. GTDB lineage: Bacteria > Pseudomonadota > Gammaproteobacteria > Burkholderiales > Usitatibacteraceae > Usitatibacter. The sequence goes on along the minus strand of CP019169.1, from coordinate 473,107 downwards.
ATTCGTTGCGCGGCACGGCGTTGCGCAGGTATTCGTTGAAGCCGAGCGCGCGGTGGTAGCCCTCGATCGCCGAATCGAGGAAGCCACCGGTGTATCCGATCACGCCAACGGTGCCCCGCGCGGACCAATGCGCATCGAACTGGCGGCGGACGCTGAAGTCCATCACGCCCAGCTCGAGGTCCGCGAGGAATTTCTCGCCGGGCAGCGAGGAGATGACCGCGATGTCCGCGTTGTCGAGCCGGCGATCCGCCGGACGGCGCTCGAAGTAGTCCCGGACGTTGGGGCTCATCGACCAGGTGTTCTGGTAGCCGAGCGAGGTGTCGAAGCTCCAGCGGCCGGGCGCCGCGATTTCGAGCGGCGGCTGCGGGAGGTCGACGCGCAGGACGCCGAAGGCGGAGAGGTCCCGGCCGTAGGCCGGAATGCTGGCGAGCGTGGCGAGGAGGAGGGCGGTTGCCGGTCGCATCGGGCCGTGGCTACCGGCCCGCCTTGCGCTCGTACTCCGCGATGGCGCGGCGGAGGTCGTCGCGCTCCTCGCAGCCCTGCGGGCAGAACTTCTCCAGCTGGGCCAGGTGCTCCTTCGCCTTCGCGGGCTTGCCGGCCAGGAGGTAGGCCTCGCCCACGTACTCGTGCGCGCCGAGGTGCTTCGGGTTCAGCTCGAGGGCGCGCGCGTAGTGCGGGAAGGCCGCATCGAGGTTGCCGGACTTGCGATGGGAATAGCCGAGGAGGTTCTGCACGTCCGCGTCCTTCGGGTCGCTGCGTTCGGCGGCTTCGAGGGACTTGATCGCGGCTTTCCAGTCCTTGTTCGCGATGGCTTTCTTCGCGTTGTCGTAGTCGCTCGCGACCGCGGGAATCTTGTTCGTATTCGTTTCCGTCGCGTCGGCGAGTGCGAGCGAGGGCGCGGCCACGAGGGCGCAAGCGAGGAGGGTGGCTGCGATGCGGGTCATGTCGATCCTTCGGGCAATGGTGTTCAGTAGCTACGTCCGGCGCGCGCACCGGATTTCCACGGATCCCACTCGGCGATGGCCTTCTTGAGCGACTCGCGCTCCGGGCACGAGGCCTGGCAATACTGTTCGAGCGCGGCCAGGTGCTCCTTGGCCTTGTCGGGCTGGCCGGCCATCAGGTAGGCGCGGCCCACGTATTCGTGCGCGCCGAGGTGGCGCGGGTTCAGCGTGAGGGCGCGCTGGTAGTGCTTGAAGGCATCGTCGAGGTCACCGTTGCGGCGATAGGCGTAGCCCAGGAGGTTCTCGATGTCGGCGCTGTTCGGGTCGTTGCGCGCGGCGCTGTCCAGCGCCTTGATCGCGGACTTCCAGTCCTCTTTCTGGATCGCCTGCTTGGCGTACTGGTAGTCCGTGTTGGCGGCGGCGATGGCGCGGATCTCGGTCTCCGTGGGCGCGGCGAGGGCGAGCGCGGGGACGGCGAGGGCGGTCAGCAGGAGGCGGCGGAAGAAGGTCGTCATCTCGATTCCTTCGGGTTTTTGCGAGGGGGCCGGCAAATGATACGCGGGAAGGTCCGATTGGGATTCCCAATCGCCTCCCTGCATCCGGGACAATCGATCGGACGTAGAAGTTCACATGGATACGTCGAACACCCCGCCCCCGCAGTACCGGCCCGCGCTCCCGCTGGCCGCCATGCTCGTCGCCTTCGCGGTGATGGCCGCCATGGCCATCGCCTGACCCCCTAGCGCCGCGCCCCGCGGTGGAAGTAGATGCGGCTCGCCGCCTCCCGCACCACCCGCGTTCCCAGTAGCGCATTCGCCAGCCCGTCGTGCTGGAAGCGGTCGAAAGCCCATCGCAACAGGCGCTTTGCCCGGAACCGCGGATACGCGCTCGCGATGCGCGACCCCGGATCCGCCGAGCGCCCGCCCAGGAAAGCATCGATCGCCACTCCGGCCGCGGCGCCGTGGCGTAGCGCCGTGTGGATGCCGCCGGCCGTGAGCGGCGAAACGGTGCCCGCCGCGTCGCCAACCAGCAACACGCGCTCGGCGAAAGCCTTGCGCACGACGCCACCGCACGGGATCAATCCCGCCCGCACCGAGGTGGGCGGGCTCGAACGGAAATCGAAGACCGGGGCGATCTTGTCGAGGAACAACGCGAGCGCGGCCTTGGCCTCGCGAGCCGCGCCGCCGCGCTCGCGCCGCGCGATGCCCACCTGCACGGTGCCGACGCCGGCCACGACCCACCCGAGGTAGCCGGGCGCGATCCGCCGGTCGAGGAAGCAGTGCAGCCGGTTCGCGTCCGGTATGCCCCGGACGTCATATTCGTGCTCGATGCCGAAGAGGAATTCACGATTCACGCCGAGACGCAGGGCACGCGCCACTCGCGAGGTAGGCCCGTCCGCACCGACGAGATAGCGCGTCGAGCCGATCCGGCCGAGCGTGAATCCGGCTGCGAGCTTGCCGGCCGTCTCGAACGGCGTGCGCCAGCGGATCTCGGCGCCGGCCTCCTCGGCTCGGCCCGCCATCCAGCGCAGCAACGCACCCGTGTCCGTGGCGAGGAAGTAGTAGCCGGGCGCATCGAGATCGACGGCACGAAGGTCGGGCGCGTACAACCGCACTCCTTCGAGCCGCCGCACGAGGACGGGCGGCAGGTCCGCCAGCAACGCCGACGACTCGACCGCCTCCTTCACGAGCAGGCCCGTGGTGTGGAGCTTCTCGCCGGCTTCGGCCTTGCGCTCGAGCACGAGCACGCGATGGCCGGCGTGGGCGAGCGTGGTCGCGCAGGCGAGGCCCGCGAAGCTCGCGCCGACGATCGTGCAGTCGTACGGATTCATCGGCTGCGCCATGCGTGCACGCCGACGGCCACCAGCGTGTAGAGGACGGCGAGCACCAGGGTGCCGTGCAGCGCGCCGCGGAAGAGGAAGGTGCGCACCGCGACGGCACCGGAAAACGCGGAGGCGTAGTCCGCGGCGAGGATCGAGGCGATCGCCGCCGCGATGAGCCCGCATCCGATCGCGACGAGGATGCGCCAGCGCTGCCCATCCGTTTCGTCCGCGTGATTCGGGGTATTTCCTGCCGGCACGCTCCGAAGCCAGCGTCGATACGCCACGACCAGGATCGCGGCACCCACGATCGTGCTCAGCTCCTGCAGCACGTGATAGAAGCCGATCGTCGTGCCGGGCATCGGCGTTTTCAGGTACGGCAAGGCTTCGACGACCCAGCCGGTGCCGTGCGTGCAGGCGTCCCACGCGATGTGGGTCCACGCACCGATCACGATGGACGGAATGAGGACCAGCAGGGGCGCCATCGGCGCGTCGAGATGGGTCGCGATCGCGCCGCGGTGTGGTTGGGGCAACAGGAAGCACCAGGACTGCCGCAGCGCATGAAGCGCCAGGACCAGCGCGAGGCCGATCGGCACGCACGCGAGCACGCTGCCCGCGGGCGTGTGCGCGAAGGTGCCCACGTCGAACGCGAGGACGTAGTAGCCCGCATCCGGCGCGAAGCTGCCCGCCACCAATCCGGCGAAGCTCAGGGGCCCGCGGCACCAGCGGCGCAAGGGTAGGACGGCAGCGGCGTGCGACAAAGTCCAGGGCATATTCACATCGTGCAAGCCGAAGGTGGCAATGGAAGGGCGGGATCGTGGCGCTATACTGGCCGCGCCGAATCCCGGGGAGGGGATGTGTCGCAGTCGAACCCGAACGCCAAAGCCTGCCCATCGTGCGGAGCCCCCGTGCGGTTCCGCGGCGCCTCGTCGATCGTGGCGGTGTGCGCGTTCTGCCGCGCCACGCTCGTGCGCGACGGGGTCAACATCGAGAACATCGGCAAGCAGGCCGAGCTGCTCGAGGACGATTCGCCGATCCGCATCGGCGCCGACGGCAAGCATCGCGGCGTGGGCTTCAGCGTCGTCGGGCGCTTGCAATACAAGTACGGCGCCGGCGTGTGGAGCGAGTGGCACGTGCTCTTCGGCGGCGGCAAGAGCGCATGGCTCTCCGACGCGATGCGCGAATACACCCTCACCTACCTCGTCCCGCCGCAGCCGCTGCCTGCGTTCGAGACACTGAAGGCCGGGCAGAAGATCGTCATCAAGGGCGAGCAGTGGTACGCGGGCTCGTACACGGTGATGAACGTCGATGCCGCCGAGGTCGTGGCGGGCGAAGGCGAGCTGCCGTTCCGCTGGACTTCCGGCTACAAGGCGAACGTGGTCGACCTGCGCGGCGACGGCGCGCGCTTCGCCACGATCGACTACTCCCTTACGCCCCCGCACCTCTACGTGGGCGAGAAGCTCCCGTTCGATGCGTTCGGCTTTTCAGGCCTGCGCGATCCGGGGCAGATCGGCTTCACCAAGGGCACCGCACAGGCGTTCAAGTGCGCGGGCTGCGGCGCCCCGATCGAGAAGCGCCTCACCACCACCGAGGTCGTCGCCTGCGACTCGTGCGGCTCGATCACGGACGTGAAGGGCACGGTCGGCGAGATCGTGCAGAAGAACACGCGCAACGAAAACAAGGCGCGGCCGTACTTCCCGCTGGGCACGATGGGGCGCTGGAAGAACGTGCGCTACGAGGTGATGGGCTTCATGACCCGCACCGTCGTCGTCGACGGCGTCTCCTACGGGTGGGGCGAGTACCTGCTGCACAACGTCGAGCAGGGCTACGCGTGGATCACCGAGTACAACGGGCACTTCAGTTTCGTGAAGACGGCCGCGGAGATCCCCAAGGAGACGAGCATCATGGTCTCCTCCGGCGGTCCGGCGGTGCGCTACCTGGGCCACACGTTCAAGCATTTCTCGCGCTCGACGGCCAGCGTGAACTACGTGGTCGGCGAGTTCTACTGGCGCGTGATGGTGGGCGATGTCGCGCGCTGCGACGACTACGTGGATCCGCCGCTCATGCTCTCGTCGGAGGCCACGGCGGGCGATCTCTCGTGGTCGGTCGGCGAATACGTCGAGGGCCCGGAACTCTTCAAGGCCTTCGCGCTGAAGGCCAAGCCGCCCAAGCCCGAGGGCGTGGCGCCCAACCAGCCCTCGCCGCACAAGGGGAAGGTGGGGCGCTATTGGATGGCCTTCGGGGCCTTCGTGGTGCTGGCCTTCTTTGCGCAAATGCTCTTCTCGACGCTGCAATCGGCTCGGCGCCCCGATCCGGTGCCGTTCGCCGCGCAGGCGGGCCAGACCGCGCGCACGACGAGCGAGCCCTTCAAGCTGGGCGGCTTCGGCAGCGGGCGGGCGATCGTGCGCACGACCACCAACCTCACCGACAACTGGCTCTCGCTCGACATGCAGCTCGTGGACGCGGACAACGGGCGCGCCTATGCCCTCAAGCGCTCGCTCGGCTTCCACAACGTGGGCGGCGTGAAGGACGGAAGCAAGGACGATGTCGCGGAGATCGCCGGCGTTCCGCCCGGGCGCTACACGCTCGCGATCGATGCGCTGTCGCCCCCGGGCGAGGCGGGCAAGATCACCGGCACCGTGCAGGTCTACCGCGCGAAGGTGGACTGGTCCAACTTCTGGCTGTTCACCGGGTACCTGTTCCTCTGGCCGCTGGGCGCGTGGCTGCGCTCGCGGGCCTTCGAGACGAAACGCTGGTCCGAAAGCGATTACGCATCCACGTCGTCGGACGACGATGACGACGACGATTGAGGAGACTCCATGTTCCGCTTCTATCTCGCATCCGCTTTCCTCGCCTTCGGCCTCTACGGGATGGCCCAGTACAAGGGCTGGTCCGTGATGGCCTCGGAGGCGCAGGAGTTCTCGCGCAAGCGCGCCGACGATTCGACGTCGAGCTGGGGGCGCGGCAGCTCCGGCGGCGGCAGCAGCGGCGGTTCCGGTCACAAGTAACGTTTAGGGGTCAGACCCCTAAGCTCACAGGGAGAGAGCCATGTTCGAGTACCTGAAGCCCGCAGCGCTGGTCGGTTCCATCGTCTACTCGGTGATCGGGGTCTTCCTCGTCGCCATCGCGTTCGTCGTGATCGACAAGCTCACGCCGTACGACCTGTGGAAGGAGCTGATCGAGAACCGCAACCAGCCGCTGGCCACCGTGGTGGCGGCGTTCTGCATCGCGATCGCGATCATCGTGGCGGCCTCGATCCACTAGCGATGGATACGCCGGCCGTCGCCGAAGCCCCGATCGCACGGGGCGAGGTGCTCACGCGAGCGCTGCTGGGATCGGTATTCGTGGTCGCCGCGTGCGGCCTCGTCTACGAACTGATCGCGGCGGCGGCGTCGACGTACCTGCTCGGCGATTCGGTCACGCAGTTCTCGCTCGTGATCGGCATCTACCTGGCTTCGATGGGCGTGGGTTCGTACGCGTCGAAGTACGTCGTGAACGGGCTGATCGCGCGCTTCATCGACATCGAGCTGATGATCGCGATGGTGGGCGGTTTCTCGGCGGCGGTGATGTTCCTGTCTTTCGCGTACGCCGGCCCGGGGTTCCGCGTCCTGCTCTACGGGATCGTCGTGCTGGTGGGCATCCTGGTCGGGCTCGAGATTCCTCTCGTAATGCGCATCCTGAAGGAGCGCCTGGGCTTCCGGGACCTCGTGGCGCAAGTGCTCACGTTCGACTATCTGGGCGCGCTGGGCGTCTCGATCGCGTTTCCGCTGCTGCTGGCTCCGCGCCTCGGGTTGATCCGCACGGCCTTCCTCTTCGGACTCATGAACGCGGCCGTGGCGATCTGGGCCGCGTGGGTGTTCCGCGACAAGCTGGGCCGCTCCACGGGCATCGCGGTGCGCTGCGTGATCGTTGCGTGCGCGCTGCTGGCGGGTTTCGTCTACTCCGAGCAACTCACGCGGCTCTCCGAGGACAAGCTCTACACCGACCAGATCGTGTACGCCGAATCGAGCAAGGCCCAGCGCATCGTGGTCACGCGCTGGCGCGACGACTGGCGCCTGTACCTCAACGGCAACCTCCAGTTCAGCTCGATGGACGAATACCGCTACCACGAGGCGCTGGTGCATCCGGCGCTGGCCTCCATTCCGCATGCGCGCCGGGCTCTCGTGCTGGGCGGCGGCGACGGGCTCGCCGTGCGCGAGATCCTCAAGTACCCGAACATCGAGGCGGTGACGCTGGTGGACCTCGACCCGGCGATCACGAAGCTCTTCTCGGAAGCCCCGTCGCTGCGCGTGTTGAACGGCGACGCGCTCGTGAACCCGAAGGTGAAGGTGATCAACGCGGACGCCTTCATCTGGCTGGAGAATTCGCGCGACTTCTACGATTTCGTCGTGATCGACTTCCCGGACCCGAGCAACCACGCGCTGGGCAAGCTCTACACAACGTCGTTCTACTCGCTGCTGAAGCGCCGGCTCTCCGCGAAGGGCCTGGCGGTGATCCAGTCGACTTCGCCGCTCTATGCGCGCAAGTCGTACTGGTGCGTGGTCACGACACTGGAGGAGGTCGGTTTCGAAGCCACGCCTCTGCACGCCCTGGTGCCTTCGTTCGGCGAGTGGGGCTTCATCGTCGCGTCGAACGAGCCGTATGTGCCGCCGGCCTCCTATCCCGCGGGCCTGCGCTTCGTTTCGCCCGAGGTGCACGGATCGCTCTTCACGTTCCCGAAGGACATGGCGCGCGTGCCCACCGAAGTGAACCGCCTCAACAACCACGCGCTGGTGCGCTACTTCGAGTCCGAGTGGCGCCGTGCCCCCGCCGCCGCGCCCCTCGCCGCCGACTGATGAATAATCGGGGTCAGGGTAGAAATATCTTCAAAATCGGGGTCAGGGTGGAAATATGAAGATATTTCTACCCTGACCCCGATTATTCATGAATCGAAGAGAATTCCTCGGCACGTCCGCGGCGCTGGCCGCTGCAGGGTGCACGAAGGGCGAGGCGCCGCCGCCCCCGGGTGATCTGCTCACGACCAACCACGCGGCGGGTCATCGGCTGCGGGATGGTGGATTGCCGGCAGCTTCGGAAACTCGCCGGGTCAAGGTGGCCATCGTCGGCGCGGGTCTCTCGGGATTGGCCGCGGCGTGGCGGCTGCGACGCGCGGGCTTCTCCGATTTCGAACTGCTCGAGCTCGAGTCCGCGCCCGGCGGTAACGCGCGCTGGGGCGAGAACGCCGTCAGCAAGTATCCGTGGGGCTCGCACTACATTCCCTTGCCGACGCGGGAATCGCGTTCGCTGCGGCTGCTGCTGGCCGAACTGGGCGTGCTGCAGGGCGATCCCGAGGCCGAGGTGGCGCGCTACGACGAGCGCGCCCTCGTGCAGGCGCCGCAGGAGCGCCTGTACCGCGACGGCACCTGGACCGATCGCGTGGCGCCGCTCGCGGGCCGTTCGCCGAGCGAGCTTGCGGAGTGGGAGCGTTTCCAGCGCCGCATGAGCGAATTCCAGCGGCTTCGCGGGAAGGACGGACGGCGCGCATTCGCCATTCCGGTCGAGTATTCGTCGCGCGATCCGGCGTTGCTGGCGCTCGACAAGATCACGATGGAGGGCTGGTTGCGCGCGGAGGGCTTCAACTCCGACACCGTGCACTGGGTCGCGAACTACGCGTGCCGCGACGATTTCGGCTGCGAGCACCGCGACGCGTCCGCCTGGGCCGGCATCCACTATTTCGCGTGCCGCGTGGGCGCCGCGGAGCATGCCGATCGCGAAGCCGTGCTCACGTGGCCGGAAGGAAATGGCTTCGTGGTGCGAGAACTCATGGAGCGCTACAAGTTCGCGCTCACGCCGGGCGCGATGGTGCATCGGATGGAGGAGAGCGCGAAGGGCGTCGCGCTGGAAGTTTTCCTCACCCGCGAGTCGCGCTCGATCCGCATCGAGGCCGAGCGCGTCGTATGGGCCGCGCCGTTCGGCTTCGCCGCGCGCGCGCTGGTCAATGCGCCGTCGGCGCTGGCCGCGTCGTTGCGCGGCTACGACTATGCGCCGTGGATCACGGCGAACCTCACGCTCTCCGAGCCGCCCTACCCGCACGTGGGCGCGCCGCTTTCGTGGGACAACGTGCTCTATGACGGGCCGTCGCTGGGCTACGTCGTGGCCACGCACCAGGGGCTCAGCGCGCGGCCCGGCCCGACCGTGCTCACGTGGTACCTGCCGCTTGCGGGCGAACCGCCGGCCGTGGCGCGCAAGCGACTGCTGGAGACGCCCCGCCTGCGTTGGGCCGCGATGGCATTTGCCGAGCTCTCGAGTCCGCACCCGGAAATGCGGAGCATCACCCAGCGCGTGGACGTCTTCGCCAACGGGCACGCGATGGTGCGCCCGGTGCCCGGTCGCATCTGGGGCGAGGAGCGTCGTACGATCGTCGGGCACCGCGGGCGCGTGCATTTCGCCCATGCCGATGCCAGTGGCCTTTCGCTCATCGAGGAAGCCACGGACCGGGGGGTGATGGCGGCTGAATCCGTCCTGGCCGCTTTTGGCGTAAGGTCCTCGACGATGCGGTGGAATAGTTGACCCGCATCAGGCGTTGACCCGAGATCACCCCAGGGAGAAGAACATGACCAAGGTACAGGCAACCGTCGCAGCAATCCTCCTCGCAATCCCCGCGGCCCAGGCCGCCGACCTCGAGGCCGGCAAGGCGAAGGTCGCCGCCGTCTGCGGCGCCTGCCATGGCGTGGCGGGCGTGAGCGTGGGCGAAACCATCCCCAACCTTGCGGCCCAGCGCGCCGGATACATCGAGGCGCAACTGAAGGTGTTGAAGGACGGCACGCGCAAGAACCCGATCATGAATGCCATCGCCGCGCAGCTCACGCCGGACGAGATCGCCAACGTCGCCGCGTATTTCGCCTCGCTGCCGGGCGCGGGCGCGGCCGCGAAATCCGACTTCATGCCGCAGCTCACGAAGACCGGCGTCACCTTCCCCGAGGACTACAAGAATTCGTACGTGATGTACCACACGATCAATTTCCCGGCGACGAAGCAGGTGCGCTACTACTACGCCAACAAGGCGGCGGTGGCGGCGGCCAAGGCGGGCAAGGACCTTCCGAACGGATCGGTGCTCTTCGCGGAAGTGTGGTCGGCCAAGCTCGACGACGCGAAGAACCCGGTGAAGGGCGCGGACGGCTTCTTCGTGGCCGACAAGCAGCTCTTCTACACGGCGATGGCGCGCGACGCGGGCTGGGGCAAGGACATCCCCGAGATGCTGAGGAACGAGGACTGGAACTACGCCGTCTTCACGCTCGACAAGAAGCACCGCCCCGGCGTGAACCAGGCCGAGTGCCTCGCGTGCCACAAGCCGCTGGACAAGGTGAGCTACACGTTCACCCTGAAGGAGATTGCCGCGGCGAAGTGAGCGGTCAGGGAATCTCGGCGACCTTCACGCGCATCTTCATCGTGAAGATCGTGATCGAGTCGTCGATGAGGTAGCCGGTGAGGCGGTAGCTCTTGCCCGCGCGTGCGGCGACGTCGACTTCCGGCCGGAAGGTGTGCGAGCCGCTGCTGCAGGACAGGGTCACCCGATAGGTTCCCGGGGCGAGCGTGACTTCGGACTTGAGGAAGGTCCCGAGGTCCGCGCTGGCGCCGCTGGCTCCCTTCGCGCTCGCAATGCTGCAGGGGAAGAGCTTCGCTTCGGAGGCGGCGACCAGTCGGGTCACCTCCGAGGCGGGCTTGCCCACGACGTCGGGAACCACATGGGGCATCGGGGCGCAGGCGACGATCAGGAGCGGAAAGATGCAGGCGGCGCAATGGCGCATCGGAAGATCCTCGTCAGGGTAGGGCCTACCCTCCCTAACGGAATCCGAACCGCGAAACTGCCACGAGGGCCTACGGAACCGGCGGCTGCCAGGTGACCTCGGGCGTCTCCGGCGTCTTGAAGTAGTGGATGGGGCGGATCTCGAGGCCCCATCCGAAGCGCTCGCCGTCGAGCACCTGCGTGGCCGGGTGCAGCGAGGCCACGCGGATCGCGTCGTCCATGTCCGCGGCATCGATGATGAAGGTGCCGCCAACCATCTCCTTGGTCTCGACGAAAGGCCCGTCGGTGATGGCCAGCGTTCCATTCCTCCGCCGCAGGCTCTTCGCCCGGAGGTCGAGGCCGGCATCGACGAGAACCTGCCCCGTCCCCTGGTACACACCCATGTGGGGCTTGCATTGCGTCATCAGCGCATCGACCTCGGCCTCGGAAAGCGCGCCCATCGCTTCCCGGTCGAAGTAACCCAGGCACAGGAACTTCATGTCGAACTTCTCCTTCTGGCTAGGGCTGGAGATCCAGCCATGACTAGTCGTTCGGGAAAGCCCGGAATCGACACAGCCAGTGGCTAGTCTCGCCTAGCGGATCTCGGGCAGGGTCGCCGGGTCCGGTTGGAATCGCAGGAACTGGGGGATCACGTTGGGGAGGAGTTCGCCGGCGCGCGACACTGCGAATTCGCCATGCGCCGCCACGCCGACTTCCTTCAGCCGCGTGAGGAGCGGGAACTTCGCCACGAACACCTCCGCCCCGGGCGCGGGCGTGAAAGACATGCGCAACGCGAACTTGGGCGTCAGGTTGGCGGCCGAGAGCGGGGCCACCCACAGGACCTCCTCGACGGCCCTGTTGCCCACGTGCAGGCAGTATCGGTTCTTGTCCACGATGGCCATGCCGGCCGGCGTGAGGTCGAAACGCACGCCGCCGCGTTCCACGCGCCTGGAGGTCGCCAGGCCCGCGGCCTCGAGGCGGCGGAACCACTCGAAGGATGTGCGCTGGTCGCTGTCATCGCGGTCCCGCGAACGGACCGTGAAGTAGAGCGTCGGAAAGGCCGCACCCTCCGGGCGCTTGCGGGCCTCTTCGAGGTTGTTCTCGTCGATGGCCGGGAAGGGGAACCACAGGCACATGCGCGCCACATTCGCGCCGCGCTCCGTCTGCAGGTACTCCCGGATGATGGGCAACGCCGTGGAGGGCGTGAGATCGGGAAGGCCTTTCGGTACCGTGGCGGCCGGGCCCTCATGTTCGTTCCGCGCCCAGAGGGGACGCGGTTTCGGGGGTGAGGTATCGAGGGCGCCCGGAATCCGGATCACCGAAAGGTGGCCATCCACGTGCGCGAGGTCGTAGGCCACGGGCGTGCGGAAGCCCAGGACGTATTTCGCGGACTCGGGATAGAACTTCGTGAATTCCGGGTCCTTCACCCAATCGTCGATATGGCGCGGAACGGCCGTCGCCATGGCGCGGTAGATGGACGCGCCCTCGCGTGGCGCCACGGATTCGAACGACTTCACGTCCACGTCGTACTCGTGGCTCGAAATGCGGAAGCACTCGCTCTCGCCCGAGGCCGCGTAGCCCTTCCACGTGAGCCCGTATTGCGCCGCGCCGTTGGCCGCCGGTTCGATGGGTTCTACAAAGCCGGCGCGCGCGAGCAGCTTGAAGAGGGCGTCGAGTTGCGGAGGGTACTCGCCCAGGTGCGGCGCATCCATCTGCGCGGCGAAGGCCAGCGGCGTCCAGCCGAATGCACTTTCCCCGCGGCCCTTGTACCGCTTGTTCAGGTACGGGAGCGTCACGCAGGTCCGGTTGCGCGAATCGGTACCGGAGGCATAGGTCGCCGCGATGGCGGTCTGGATCCTCTCCTTCGTGACGCGGGACCCGAAGACCTGCGACGCGGCCGGCAAGCACGCAAGGAGCGCGAGCGCGGCGGCAAGGCGCGTGATCGTCTTCATCTATTCGGACTTGATGCCGAGCTGCTTCACGATGCGGTCGTACTTGGCGATCTCGCCGCGGACGTACTCCGCGAATTCCTGCGAGGTTCCTCCGCCGGGATCGACGCTGAGGCTCGCGAAGCGCTCCTTCACTTCCGCGTTCTGAAGGGCGGCGAGCGTGTCCTTGTGCACCTTGGCCACGATGTCCGGGGGCGTTCCGGCGGGTGCGAAGAGACCCCACCACGTCGTGAGGTCGTACTCCGCATAGCCGGACTCGGCGATGGTCGGCACGTCGGGCAATCCCGAAGCGCGCTTCGCCGCAGTGACCGCGACGGCGCGCAGCCGCCCCGACTTGATGTGCTGGATCACGGGCGGAATGGCATCGAAGTTCATGTCCACCTGGCCCGAGACGAGATCGACCACCGCCTGGCCACTGCCCTTGTAGGGCACGTGGACGAGATCCACTTTTGCCACGCTCTTGAACAACTCCGCGGCGATGTGCTGCAAGCTGCCGGGCCCGGAGGATGCGTAGGTGAGCTTGCCCGGCTTCGACTTCGCGAGCGCCACGAGTTCGGCCACGTTCCTTGCGGGCAGGCCGGGATTGACCGCGAGCACGTTCGGCGACGTCCCCACGAGGATGATCGGCACGAAGCCCTTGGCCGCGTCGTACGGCAGCTCGGGCATGAGTGCGGGTGCGATCGCATTCGGCGTGAGCTGGCCCATGGAGATCGTGTAGCCGTCGGGCGGCGCCTTCGCCACGACGTTCGCGCCGATGGTCGCGGAAGCGCCCGGCCGGTTCTCCACGACGACCTGCTGGCCCCACGTCTCGGACAATTTCTGCGCGACGATGCGGGCGAGGATGTCGGTGCCACCACCGGGCGGGAAGCCCACGACCATCTTCACGGGCTTCGAGGGGAACGTCTGGGCGGCCGCCGAGAGCGAAACGCACGCGGCCAGGAGTAGTGCCGAGATGATGCGGGCCATGCCTGCCTCCCCGTTTGGGTTGCAGGCGCTACTTTACGGCGTTAGAAGAATCCGCGTAGGAAGGCGGCGGCCTCGTCCGTGAGGCCCACGATCTTGTTCGTGGCCTGGCGATAGAACTTGAAGTTGAGCTCGGTCTCGGGCCGTCCGTCCTTCCAGTTCGAGTAGGCCTTGAGCTCGGCCCGACCCAGCCGGCGCTTCGCAAGTGCGGTGCGCCGCACCGTGATGCTGACGCGCGGCGTTTGCCGCTCGACTCCGCGCTTCCGGGGCGTTGCCTCGGCCGACGTGACGGTGCCGCGCGCAATCAGGCCCGGGCCGCCTTCGTTTTCGCTCGCGAAGAGGAAGATCGTGTCGCCCTTCGCGATGAGCTTGCCGCCGTACATCGTCTTTTGCGCTTCGAAAACGAACATCGTGGCCTTCGGGTCGTCGATCTCGACTTTGATGGCGAACATCCCGCTAGCTCCGCTTTTCGAGGTCCACGTAGGCCCCTTGCACGAGTTGCGACTCCGCGATTCCGAGGCTCTTCATGACTTGCCGCGCGGTCTCGGCGCCTTGGGCCGGGGATTCATCGTCGCGCAGGACGACCTCGAGCTCCACGAACGAGCCGAGCCCTTCGACGTCGTCGAGGTGGATGCGCGTTCGATCGAGAAGGTAGAGGCGGCGCTGCTTTCGAACGCGGCCGACGATGCCGAGTGCTTTCGCAAGCGTTTCCCGCAAGACGGCCGGGGAGTGCGTATCGGTGATCCAGTAGTCGCTGACCTTGGGTCCGCCCTCATCCGGCCGGGAGTAGAAGATCAACTGTCCCTGCGTCGAGGAGAACTCGCGCAACTTGAGTCTTCCGTTGGTGCAGGTGAAGAACGTGTCGTCCTGGGCGATATCGGTCGGGCCTTCGGTGGCGATGCGGCGTGCGTGCACCTCGACCTCCGCAAGGTCGGCGACGCGCGCCTTGATCTCGACGTTCCTGGCCATCGTGCGAGGGAGTCAGGACTCTCCGTATTTCGCGTGGAGCTTCGGATAGCGCTGCGCCAGGTCATCGCCGTCTTCTTCCCACTCGATGCCACTCGGTTCGGCCGGAGAACTCGCACTCTCGTAGGTCATGTTCCGGCCGGTCTTTTCCTCATAGGCTCGTGCGGCCATGTAGGCGAACTCCTCGAAGAAGGCATCCTCTTCGCCGTTGGGGCCGATCGTCACCGTCGCGAGAGACTCGGGATCCACGAGTGCCTTCTCGTACGTTTCCCGACCCATGGAGATGAGCCAGCTTCGGAAGTCGGTGAACGCATCGTCCGAACAGCCTCCGCCAATGACGTACGCCGCGCCCCAGAGATCCCAGGAGTACGCCTTGTTTCGCAGCTCGTCGAACGTGCGCTGGAAGGCAATGATCTTCTCGGGCGGGAGCGCCTCCAAACGCGAGGCGAGCGAGTCGGCGTATCCGTCGAAGCTGCCGCCGGATGTGGCCTTGCTCGATTCCACGATTGTCCAGAATTCCGCATGGTCCATCGGATGCTCCTTCAGGGCCTCAGCAATGGGACGAGTTCGGGAAGTCGATGGATGGTCGGTACTCCAGGAGCTTCGAGCGGGCTTCGGCCCCCTTCATTGAACCAGACCGAGAACACGCCGAATTTCCGCGGTGCGATGACATCCTGGTCGAGTGTATCGCCAACCATCGCGACATTCCCGGGTTCAAGACCCAGGGTCGAGAAAACCTTGGACCAAAACTCCCCGGAGTCCTTTCGTGCGCCAATCTCGGTGTAGCAGAAGATGTCCGTGATATAGGGAAGCAACGACACGCGATCGAGGGCGCGTTCGATCATGTCTCGCTTCGAGACGGTCGCGTTGGTCGCGATGCCGAGTCGATGGGTCGGCGCCAACGCCGCGAGGGTCTCCCTCGCTCCGTCGATGGCTCGCACCTCGGGCCAAAGACCCATTGAGATGTCGGTGGGCCCGTCTTCGGACATCAGGGTTCCGCCCCAGTCGAATAGCACCGAGCTGAATCGTGGGCTGGCGTTCACGTTGCGCCCTTCCTAGGTCCGAGCCAGTACCGCTTCGATCGCGCCCAGTTGGTGAAGCTCGTCTTTCGTGAGCTTGAACAGGCGTGCACCCGGCGCCTTCTCGTACAGGATCTTGGCATCCTTTGTGATGTAGCGAGGCGTCCTGGTGAGCGTCGCATGTACCGGCTCCAACCACGCTTTGGACTCGTCGGGTTTCCCTGCGAGAAAGAGCAGGAAACCGTAGTTTGTCGTATCCAACTGGCGAAAGACCGATACGGCGGTCGGTGGCGAGCTTCCGATCCTGCCGACCCGACGGTATCGCTCGACAAGGTCATCGAAGGTTTGTGTCTCGTCGAACCACGGCATCGCCGACTCGAGATGCTTCGCAAATTCCGCCAGGCCCTCCAGAAGCTCCGCCTTGTTCGAGGCGCGCAGCCAACGGTCGTGGCCGACGCCTGCGGCGGAGAGTCGGCCGCCCATGGAGAGTCCAAACACCGCTGGCGTGCGCCAGAGTTCGGAGAGCTCGGGAATATTGAATCCCACGTTGACGCAGAAGTCCCCCGAGCCGTACCCACTTTGCTGGAGGAACAATCCGTCGATCCAGCGGCCACGGCGACGCCCGAAATTCGCGCCTCCGAGAGGCAGCATCCCGAGCTTCGAAATCATCGGCGCGAAGTGCCGCTCACAGGCCTTCGAGAATCCACCGTAGTCGCGTGGAACCGCCATCCGGATTTTCCCGTTTAGCGCTCGAAGTGATCATTCCATTTGAGGGCATTGTTGCTGTCGATGCCTTCAAAGAATGCGATCGCGATTTCCGGCGCCAGGGATCCTGCCGCGGAGCAGTCCGAGAGCCTGGGGGAATGGACCTTGAATCCCTTCTCCGATTTCGCCGGCGAAAAAGGCACGACGACGGTCATCGTGAACTTCGGCTTCTTGTAGGCCCGCAAGTCGACCACGATCGCGTCCAGCCGCCCTTCGGGCAGGTTCGCCCAACCTTCATAGAGAAAGACCTGGTAGGGAAGGTTGTCGGGGTTTTCCTCGAGGACGCTCTGCCCCCTCTCATTGGCCGCATTCCCGTCGCCGTACATCATGAAGTCGACCAGCACGTGTTTCTCCGTGCCGGGTTGGGGTTGCAGCAGGACAGGGGACAGGAGCCCGCCTTCGGCCACCATGAATGCGCCATGCGCGGCCATGAAACCCGCCTGGCGAATCGGCAATTGCCATTCCTGCGGCGAGGTGCGCGACGCGACGGGCCCGCGGCGCAACGTGATCAATCGCGGAACATCGCTGGCCACGACCCTCTCGGCAAACCTCCTGCACGAGCCATTGCCCTGCGAACCGAAGAGGATCTCGTTGATCTCCAGGATGGGGAAGTACAGCCGGTCCCCGAGGACGCAGCAATAGGTCGTCTCGAATTTTTGCTTCATGCCCGGGTCGAACGCCCGCGCCGCATTGAAGTCCAGCCACTTCAGCGAGCAGCTCGTCAATTGCGCGGTCGTCCTGGCGAGATAAGTCGCGAGCAGCCAGACGAAGTTCGCCGTGTTGAGCCGGCTGATGAACGGGCCGTAGTCCGGATTCGTGTTCCTGACCGCCATGAGCAAGCCGTCGACACGCTCCAGGCTGTCGAGTGATCCATCCAGTTTCAGCTTGCCGAGCGCTTCGGAATACTGGACGCCGCCGGGAACCCTCCGGTTTGCCAGGAACAAGTCGAGGTATTCCGGACGCCACTCGTCCCCTTGCGTGAGCGCCTGTCCTTCGAGCGTGGAGAGCGCGTCGTCGACGAACTTCCGGGCATTGACCTCGCGGCTGCCGTTGAACAATTGATCGTCCAACACCACCAGCGGCATCAGGAAGAGGGGCCCCAGGAAGCCCGCGACGTGCGAATGAAATCCCTTCGGCGGCGTGTGCGTCGGCGGAAGGCGGCCCCTGGCGTCGTCGTAGCTGACCCAGTCAACAGGCTTGTTGGCGTTGCGGGCGATGTATTCGCCGATGTAGAACGCGAGCGTGAGCGCAAAGTTCTGCTTTGGAATGTCCCCGAGAAAATCGGCGGCGGCCGGCTTCATTTTTTCGCGAAGCTGGTCCAGCAATGCGTCGATGCGCTCCAGGCTGGCTTCGGTGTAGTCGAGCCGGACCTGTTGCAGTGCATTGGGCGAGAAGAGACCTCCTTCAACGGGAGTGTTGTTGGCGTTGGCGTCCAACAGGTGCTTTGCTTTCTCTCGCATGTTCATGCTGTGGCCTTCATGCCTCGAAAAGTGCTCGGTTCGCAGTGAAGAAGGCGAAGAGTACGCCCTCCCGTTCGTCACCCTGGTTCGGACCGGCCGCCGCACGATAGGCCGCGCCGGCAGCTTCGTCATCCTCGGGATTTCGGCGGACCGATTCCAGTGCAGCGTGCAGAGCCCGGACCTCGGATTGCATCCCGATCTCCGTGAACGCCCAGATCGCACTCGGCAGGAGCCACTCGCCGGCGTTCGTCAAAGCCGTGTCGCCATTGACCTGGTAGTCGTCCTCGAGCCAGAAGACCGGAAACGCGATGCGAAAGCCCATGGGGAGGCTATCGAGGGCCGCGCGAGTTTCCTCGGGCACGAACAGGGGGAAGTACAGCAGCGTTTCCCAATAGAGATCGTCATCCGGGTTTCGCCAGAACTCGACCGGAAACGCACCCCGATCCAGGTCCGGATGGAAGTTGTGCATGTAGTCCCGCAGCTTCTCGAGTGCGGCCTGGAGATCCTTCGGTAGCTTCTCCATGCTAGACGGCATGCGACCACTGCAAGCCATAGTCGATTGAAGCCGGCCCGAAGAGAAAGTGCAACACTCTGCGATGACGCGGCGAAGACGCCTTCGATGAGGCGTGAAGCAGAAGAGGCTTCAGTACGAGTGCACCGCCGCTGCCAACCGGAAGCGGCACCTCACCCGCTACATCACGAAGACGCTTCGCTCCCGGCGCGTCCAGGCGTCCGTGGCGATGCGAAGCCGGCACCAGTCGGAGCGGCCCATTCTCCAAGTCACAGTCGTCGATGTGAATGCGTACGGCGGTCAACTGCTCCAGCAGTGCAACTGGTGGTTGCACGAAATGCTGACCTTCCTTCAGAGACCACGTCCGAAGCTCGGAGTGTTCGACCCTTTCGCGGACAGGGATGGAGAGGTCCTGGTGAAAGGCGACGAGCCAGTTGCATTCAGGAGTCTTGTCGAAGAGCGTGCACTGGACGGCAACACCTTGGATCCCGAGCGTGCTGCGGATCCGGTCCACAAGCGCGCGACACCAGCCCAGTTCCAGCAGGTTCCTGGTGCCGGCGCTCGCAATCGTCACGGCTTCAATCGTTTTCGCGATCGAAGCTGTTTCCGTTGCGTCGAAGACCGCCGGAGCGACGACGTACCCGATCCGCTCCAGCGCGTTGTCAGGCAGCATCGCTCGCACTAATTCTTCGGCGGTTGCGGCGGCAATGGCGCTCGTTCCACGCGCTCGAGCGCAGGGTCGAGACAAGCCCAGGCCGGCGCACTGACGCTCCAGATGTTTGCGCTCGGTTTGGCGGCGGATGGATCGTCCAGCGTTCCGACCCGTACGACCGTCAATCCCGGCCGTCCAGACGAATCGGCGAACAGTTGCGATCCACACTGACCGCAAAAGCGGCGAGTCACCTGATTGCCGCTCTCGGCGGCTCTCGTATACGCGCTGACGTTTCCCGTGACCTCAATCGTTGGACTCGCGACGAGCAAGTTCACGGTTCCATTGGAAGAGATGCGCTGGCAGTCCTTGCACCAGCAGATCCGCGTGGCAACGGGTTCCGAGGCGATGCGATAGCGCACCTGTCCACACAAGCAGCCTCCGGTTCGATCGGTCATCAAGTCCCTCCGAGTTTTCGCCGGTCCCGGCGTTGTCCCACGCTCCAGCGTGGGGTTGTCCTACCTGCCCATCCTTGCTTTCAGAGCAGGATGCAGCTTCACCACCTAGCGAGAACAGCCATGACTGACCCGCGCAACATTGCCCACGACAAGAAGGTGAAACAGGAAAAGAGGCACCACGGCGAAGAGGTCGCGCCGGGGGCCGACAAGACTCCCCAGCCGGGGAAGAAGACGCACATGGAACATCATGCCTCCGATACGCCGAAGCTGCCGGATGAAGCGGCACCCGTGCCGGCAACCGAGAAGCCGCTGGAGTAGTCGCGCAGCATCCCCGCAAAATCCGATGGATCGAACCGGTCGGCCGTATCCATCCGAACGCTGCGGAGTTTCGTCGTTTCGAGGTGCGAAGCATAGAGCGCTTCGGTCAAATAGCAAATCAGGAGGGATCGACGGCGCGTACCGGTCGCGTTCAGGCTGGCCGCATGCACCAGGTCGGCATCGAACACCAGGATGTCACCGGCGGAGCCCGTGAGCAGGACCGACCGGGACTCATCATTGAAGTCGAACGGCTCGCCCTGCGCAGGGCGATGGCTGCCGGGGACGATACGGGTCGCGCCGTTCTCCGCGCCGTAGTCGTCGAGGTAGGCCAAGGCGTTCACCGAGTCGCCGGGCCGCTGGGCCGACAGGTCGCGATGCAATGTCTGGTAGCCGCCGCCCCGCAAGGGCTCACGGCCCTCCGCCTGCGAGAGGAAGAACCGTTCGCCCATCAACTCTCCGACCACGGCCAGCATCTCCGGCAGGCGGCACACGGCCTGCACCTTCGAATCGAGGTCCACTAGCGAATGACGCCAGCTCACCTGGCGCGGTATCGGCCACTGGTCCGACGGCTTTGTGCCCGCATCGAACGCGGCGCGCAGGTCATCCAGCCAGTCCGACGGAATCGCTCCACGGAGCAAGGCATAGCCGTCCCGATGGAGCCGTTCGCGGTCAATCATCCAGGAACTGCCATGGCCCATCAGGCCCTGCCCATTAGGGGGATGGTGACCACAAACCACGCAAGTACAAGGACGGCAATTGGCTTCATTGTTGAAGCGGCTCCAGCGCGTTGTCAGGTGTCACTCCGCTCCCCTTCGGGCGGTATTGCCTCACTACTCGACGGCCGAAGAGGCTTCTTGGGCTGCGATGGCTGAGTCACGCTACCTCCATCGGGCGCGGTGCCTTCGTCGGGATCATCGAGCCACGTCATCCCGTCAAGCAGCTTTATGGCAAGGCGAACTTCATTCGGGGAGTCGGCCTGGCGAAGCGCATCCTCATACGTGAGCGAATCCTCGACGTAACTTTGAACGAGCTGCCTGTCGTGACCGGTGAGGTTTTTCACGGTCTGCTCCAACGTGTTGTTCGGCATCTCATAGTCCCGCGAGAGACTTACTTTGCTTGTTGAACCACTCGACCGCCGGAATGACCGCGGAGCGGAGGTCCTGGGCCGTCGTTGTGACGCAGATGCCGTGACCCGCAGGTAGCTCATTGCCGAGGATCTTGACTAGACCGCTTGGATCTTGAATCACAAAACACTTGCCGTTCCTATCAAAGGGCTCGCCGCAACCAGTCAGGAAGTCGAACTTCCCGTACGTCGAGGCGTCTGCCCTCAGCTCCTCAAGTGATCGATCGTCTTCAATCCGGACATTGCCGTGGTATCCGTAGAGACGGCCGTCAAGCGCATTGAGTATTTCCAGGTCGGTGAGACCGGAGAATTCTTCGCGCCATAGGTCTCCGAGTGATTCAACCAGCTGTGAGAGTCGATGGAATGCATGGTCAATTCCGCAATGCTCTTCCGCAATGTCACCTATCGGCGCGCCTTCGCACCATACGCAGACTCGACCCCATGCTGTCGTGGGAGGCTTCAATCCTTCTTCAATCATTGCTTCGACGGCGAAGGTAGATCTGTTCCCGAACAGCATGGCGCTCCCCGAGGTGCCTAACGTCCGCTCGATGGAGGGGTTAGGCGTCATGGCGCGGTTCGTGGCGTAGGAACATGCACCATAGGGTTGCGCTGCCGAGTCTGCCCTGGCCGGTCACCGCAAAGCCGGCGCGCTCGTAGAACCGGACATTCGATGGATTCGCCGTCTCCAGATGGACCCCTCTGGACAGCGGATCGGATGCCGACAGGTCACAGAACGACCTGAGCAGCCGCCTCCCGATGCCCCGGCCATGCATGGTCGGATCCATGCCGATCACTCCAAGATAGTAGTGCGACACCGGCGGCTTGCTCCTCTCGGCGATCTCATCGTAGAGCGCCGCGCGATCGTTGAAGCCGGGAATGGACGTCTCGAGGCGCCCCCACTCTTCCTCGAGCTCCTTCGGCCATGGTGGCGGCGCGGTGGAGTTGCCCATCGCTGCCCCATGAATGCTGGCGGTGGCGCGCGCCACGAGCACGGGCATGCCGAGCTCGATGCGCGCTCTCACCAACAGCGAGAAGAACCGCGTCAGACGCTCTCGGTAACTCGGACCGGTTTGAAGCAGGAACCCCGTAATCGGATCCTCCGCGAACGCAGCGGCCAAGCAGTCCACGGCTTGCGAAACGTCGGAAGGGGCAGCACCGGCAATCTGCATGACGCCTAACGACTGTCAGGAGGCACCGTGAGACTGTGCCGCAGCGAGATCCTTGCGATAGAAGACTCGGTCAAAACCCGCCTCGTTCTTTCGTTCGTACTCGATGTACCCAATTCGGGGGTAGAAGACCTGGTTCTCCGTCATCTTCGAGTTCGTACACAGGTAGACCGACTGGTAACCGCGTCGCAGTGCTTCCTTCTCGGCAAATTCGAGAAGTGCACGGCCGACCCCCGTACCTTGACTCGAAGGTACAACGGCGACCGTGTCGATGTAAAAGCCTAGCTCGGTTTGGTACTGGACCAAAGCACCGACTACACCTCCGTCAGTGGATACAAGCCAAACGTGCCCTTCCTGTATCTCTGCGTCGAAATCAAGAAGCATGGGAGCCGGCGGCTTTCCGATGCGCTCAATATAGTGCTCGAAGGCCGAGACGACACATGACCTAACCCCGGCAGCATCGGTGGGAACTGCGATTCGAACGGCTGGTAGTCGCTGCATAGGCTCTCCGCTTTCTGTGCCGCTTGGCCCCGCTAGGCGGGCTTACACGAGCTCAAAATCCAGTCCGATATCTGCCGCCGGGGCGCTTTGCATCAGCCGCCCGACCGAGACGTAGTCCACACCGCTCGCCGCGATCGCGGCGATCGTATCGAGCCGCACTCCACCCGAAGCCTCCGTCGCCGCGCGTCCGGCCACCAACGTCACTGCCTCGGCCAGCATTGCCGGCGTCATATTGTCGAGCAGGATTTGGGTGGCACCGGCCACGATCGCCGGCTCGATCTGGTCGAGTCGATCGACTTCGCAGATGATCCGCGCCACGCCTGCCGCCTTCGCGCGCTCCACTGCCGGCCCGACGCCGCCCGCCACCGCAACATGGTTGTCCTTGATCATCACGGCATCCCACAGCCCCATGCGGTAATTGGTCGCGCCGCCCATCCGTGTCGCGTAGATCGCCTCGCGGCTGTCCATCACCCCGGCAAAGCGCGCATTGGCGGGAATGACGCTCTCGGAGGTGACGTCGCGGCCGCCGCCAGGGAGGCCTTCGCCGAGATCTTCAGCGAGCGTAGCGCGGACAAAGGCACCGAGGTCGAAGCCTGGAAGGGTGAAGGCATCCATTGTCTTGTTAGGCCGGACCCTGCTCATGCAACACGTCTTCCATTGACATCGCTGACCATTTGGCAATTTCGGATTCAAATCGGTCTACATCGGATTGAGCTGTAACGCTCGCCGCTTTGAGCCGAAGGCTGCCAGCATTCTTGCCTAGATTGACCGTGCCAACGACAAGCGCCTCTTTGGCCAAATGCAGCTTGGCCTTCAAGAATGATAGGTAGGACGTACGGTATTCCTCGGCTGCGCGCAGGACGACCTCGCGCGACTGGTTCTCCTGAATGGCTCGAGTCAGCGCCTCCTTCCTGCGGGAAAGCTGCTCTCGCTTCTTCGTTGCGTCCTGTCTAGGTCCGTGCGACGGCATTTCGATCTGGTCTAACGACTAAGTTGAGCGGTGACCCGGACGCGATGCGCTCCGGGCAACACGTCCGCTCCAACGCGTTGCTAGGCACCACTCTCACTCCCCCGCCATGATTTTCGTAGAGCGATTGTCGTCGCGAACCCAGACAGTGAAATGGTCTCCGGGTCGAACGATTTCCGCGCGGCTTTCAAAGAACACCGTCCACTCCGGACGAGGCTTCACGCTGTAACAAGTGGAGTGATGTCTGTACTTGGACAAGTCCCAACCCTCGTTCTTTGCGGCGACTGTGGCCAATGCAACGGCTTCAGCGTGCTTGAGCCGCGTGACCTCCTTGGAGGGGAATGCGCGGCCTTTGTCGCAGTTCCACGGCGATTCCGCCTTTTCCGCCGCTTGGGAGACACACGAAGCTCCAACGACGAGGAACGCGGCGATCGCGAACTTGTTCACGGTCCGCTCCAACGCGTTGTTAGGCAGCACTTCGCCTCTTCCTCTCCGGCGCCTTCCACCACGCATAGCCGTTCTTGAGCCAAAGACCTTCGAGTCTTGGCAGGCGCATGCCGTCATGTCTATTCAAGGATGGCGAATCTCCAAAGCGGTGCCGATACATTGCGAGAGCTTCGAGACGGCGCCGGCGATGGCGAGTACGGGCATGAACCGATTTGTTTCTCTCACGCGCGGCTGCTGAAGCAATCACCGTGTAGAGCTCGCTGGCCCACATATTGGTCCACGCGATCTTCGTTTTCTGCCACGGTCGTCGTCGGTACCTCGCCATAGTGCTGCCTAACGACCGAGTTGAGCGGCCGGGCACGATGCCCGTTCGCAATGACACAGTGCGCCACGAAGGTTCGCGGTCCGCTCCAACGCGTTGTTAGGCCTCATGAACAGCAAGCTCTGGGTAGTGTCGATGGAGAATGTCACGCATACCCGTCTTACTACTGAATCGTGCTCGATCTCTCGCTTCGTCGAGTATGGTTCGGCCGCGCCAGTCTTTGACTGTCAATTCCGGCTTGTACGCGCACAAGATGTCCAGCGCAATCAGATCGTCGTCGGTCCCCGCGCGAGTACACATGAGCGCAGTAGTGCCGTCGCCTGCAATAGCGTTGACGTCCCCACCTGCGGCGAGCAGCAATTTCATTGCCTCGAAGTTATGCCGGTTTGTCGCCCACATCAGGGGCGTCCAGCCCTTTTCATTCGGGCCTGCAGGCAACGGCTCGTTCAGGTCAGCAGCCGACTCGATCAGCGCCTTTAGTACTGCAAGGTCTCCCCACATGACCGCATGCGCGACGGCGCCGTCACCACGGACGTATCCGTCGCGCGCAATGAGGTCAATCGCAATACGACTTCGTTTTGCGGCGATACTCGCAACCAGTGGCCTGCTTCCGAACTCGTCTCTTGCGCGGACCAGCCTTCCGGAGGAAGCAAGCCGAATAACAGCATCTTCATCTCCACGCTCGATGGCGTCGAATATTCTCGATCGAACTTTCCTCCGCAACCAAAGTTTAAGCTTCTCCCAGTAGTGTCCGAAGGTCCCTGGTTCCCAAATGATGACGAGTGGCATCTTATGAGGCCTAACGAGATATGGACAGCAGAAATGCAATGTTCCCGCAAATCCTGTCCGTTAAAAAAATGTTTGATGAGTTGCAACTCATTGACGGCTCAACTCGAACCAGATCCGGCCATGTTAAAACGAACCGGAAAATGCATCACCTTCCGATCTACAGGATCCGCACCAGGTAAGTCACCGCTTTGACGCAGGCATTCTCCGACCCGGCAACAAAGATCAAGAGATAGAGCGTAGCGATCGTCGCGGGAATTGCCGGCACCCAAAGATGGTCAGGCGCCCAGTAGTAGTACGCGACGGCCGCGGCGGCGTAGAGGCACACCGCCACGGCCAGGACGAGGATTCGGGCCGCGGAATTGCGCGGGGTCTCGTCGCCCATGTCGCGTGCGTGGGGCTAGAACGCCGCCACGAGGTCGTAGTTGTCGCTCTTCTGCTTCGCCTTCGAGAACGTCCAGCCCTTGACCTTGCCCTGCACGCAGCTGCCGAAGGCCGAGTTCTGCAGCTTCACGTCCACGATCGAGATGTCCGTGGTCGTGCCGTCGGTGTTCACCTTGAAGCGCACGGCCAGGTTGCCGGTGACCTTCGGTTCCTTCTTCTTGGCTTCGTCCTTGCAGGCGTCGATGTCCTTGTTCTTCAGCAGCATCTCCTTGGCGATGTCGGACTTGGAGAGCTTCTCGACTTCCTTCGTCTTGGTCACGCCGGGAATGTTCATCTGGGCGTAGGCGGGGATCGCGAACGCGGCGCAGACCGCGAGGGCGGCGACTTTCGGTAGCGTTTTCATGCTTTTCTCCCTGATGGTTGGTACCGCGATGGGGGGCGGCGGAAACATGCTACTTGAATCCCGGAAAGCCATCCCCAGCTACACCCAATGCTCCCCATCCTCGCTCTGCTGAACGTCTACATCGGCTTTCGCCTCCTGGCGCCGTTCCCCTGGCCCGTCCAGGTCGCGGGCGCCGCCTTCCTCCTCGCCGTTTTCTGGTTCCTCCCCAAGGGCTTCCATTTCCGCGCGGACAAGCAGTGGCGCATCCTGGTGCCGTGGCTCATGACGGGCGTCTTCTCGTGGCTCTTCGTGCTCACGTTCGCCCGGGATGTGGTGTTGATTGCGCTGAATCTCGCGAGCCCCGCGCTGCACGCCGCATGGCTCCAACCGAGCGCGCTGCTCGTGATGGCGTTGGTGCCGGGCGTGACGGGCATCGGGTACGTGATGGCGCGCCGCACCGCGGCGGTGACGGACGTGCGCGTCCCGATCGTCGGGCTCGCCCCCGCGCTGGAGGGCTTCACCATCGCGCAGATCAGCGACATCCACGTCGGCCCCACGATCAAGCGACCGTTCGTCGATGCGATCGTGCAGCGCGTGAACAGCCTCAAGGCCGACATGGTGGCCATCACGGGCGACCTCGTGGACGGCAGCGTGGGCGAGCTCGCACGGGACACGGCGCCGCTGGGCAACCTCGAATCGCGCCACGGCACCTACGTCGTCACGGGCAACCACGAGTACTACTCCGGAGCGAAAGCGTGGGTGGCGGAGCTGCGTCGTCTCGGTACGCGCGTGCTCATGAATGAACACGTGGTGCTCCAGCACGACGGAGCGCAAGTCACCGTCGCGGGCATCACGGATTACTCCGCGCATCATTTCGACGAGACGCAGCGCAGCGATCCGCAAGCGGCTTTGCACGGTGCACCGGAGGATTCAACGAAGGTGATGCTGGCTCACCAACCCCGCAGTGCCACTGGTGCAGCCGCGGCGGGAGCGGACCTCCAGCTTTCGGGCCACACGCACGGCGGTCAGTTCTGGCCCTGGAACTTCTTCGTGCGCCTGCAGCAGCCGTTCACGGCGGGCCTGCATCGCCTGGGCCGGATGGCGGTCTACGTGAATCGCGGGACGGGCTACTGGGGTCCGCCGAATCGATTCGGCATCCCGAGCGAGATCACGCGGATCCGCCTCGTACGCGCCTGATCACGCCGAGCAGGAAGTAGAGCGCCACGCCCCCGCCGCCGACCATCAGGATCTCGAACGGCCAGAGGTTGTGCGAGGTCGGATCGTGCGACGTGTCGACGATGATGCGGCCCACGACGAAGGCCATCACGGGCAGCGGCAGGATGCCGATCACGCGCAAGGCGCCGCGCCACTTCCACATCGCCCAGAGCGGGCCGACCACGTTCACGGCGAGGAAGCCCATCACGAGCAGGCCGAAGCCCGAGAAGATCACCATGTCCAGCGGCGAGTTGCGCGAGCGTTCCTCGCTGCGCAGTTCGCGCCGGATGATCTCGTTTTCGCGCGTGAGATCCGTTACCCACTGGGCGCGCGGACGCTGCTCTCCATGCTGGCCGGTGCCGCGCACTTCGAGCGGAAAGCGAAGGACGTCGGTTTCACGATAGGGGCTGCCGCCGCCGGTGCGGATGCGCACCTCGTCTACCTGGGATTCGCGATCCAGCGAGAACCAGGCGAGCGCGCTGCCCGAGCCCACGTGCTGGAGCGACGTGTTGGTCTTCGCCTGCATCACGGGTTCACCGCGATAGTACGGACGCGCCCAGAGGTTCGACTTCTCGGCACCGGAGAACTCGATGCGAAGAAAGATCGGTTCGTCGGCCGTGAGCACGGCGGGAAGGGCCGGGCTCGTCTCGGCGATGCGAAGCTGGAGTTCGGCTGTGGCGTCGAACGCGGCGAATGCGAACAGCGCCGCCGCGAGCCACCTAGGCATTCGCGGCGAGCCAATCCAGCGCGAGCGTGCATTGCAGCTTCACGCCGAGCTTGAGGCAGCTCTCGTCGATGAAGAAACGGGGACTGTGGTTCGGCGCCGAATCGCGGATCGCCTTGTCCGGCGGCGTGCAGCCCAGGCGATAGAACAGGCCCGGGATCTCCTTCTGGAAGAACGCGAAGTCCTCGGCGCCGCACACCTTGTCCACGATGCCCACGTTCGTTTCGCCCGCGACGCGCTGCAGCGTCGGCACCGCCCATTCGGTCAACGCCGGATCGTTCACCGTCACGTCGTAGCCGCGCAGGATCTGCACCGAGGCTTTCGCGCCGCCCGCGGCGGCGATCATCTCGCTGATGCGCTTCACGTGCTCGTGGATGCTGTCGCGCTGTGCCTCGTCGAAGGCGCGGATGGTGCCTTCCATCTTCAGGTCGTCGGGGATGATGTTGTCGCGGTTGCCGGCGTGGATGCTGCCCACCGAGACGACCGACGGCTCCTTCGCGATGTCGAGCTTGCGCGACACGATGGTCTGCAGGCCCATCACGATCTGCGCACCGACCACGATCGGGTCCACGCCGCGCCACGGTTGCGCGCCGTGCGTCTGCTCGCCTTTCAGGAAAACGCGCCACGTGTCCGACGAAGCCATCATCGGACCCGAGCGATAACCGACCTTGCCCGCATGATGGTTCGAGGTGACGTGCAGCCCGAAGATGGCGCCGACGTCGGGATTCTTGAGCGCCTTCTCCTTGATCATCAGGCGCGCGCCGCCTTCCTCGTCATCGGGCACGCCTTCTTCGGCGGGCTGGAACACGAACTTGATGGTGCCCGCGATCTGCTCGCGCATCCCGGAGAGGAGCGCCGCCGCACCCATCTGGATCGCGGTGTGCGCATCGTGGCCGCAGGCGTGCATCACGCCGCATTGGACACCGTTCCATTCTGTCTTCGCCTTGCTGCGAAACGGGACATCGACCTGCTCCTCGACCGGGAGCGCATCGATGTCCGCGCGCAGGGCCACGACCGGACCGGGCCGGCCGCCCTTGAGGATGCCGATCACGCCGGTGTGCGCGACCTTCTCGATCACCTCCATGCCGGGGAGCGACTTCAAGTGCTCCGCGATCAGCTTCGAAGTGCGGAACTCGCGGTTGCCGAGCTCGGGGTTCGCGTGGAGGTCGCGGCGCCACGCGATGACCTTTTGCTCGAGCTGGTCCGCGGCGGTGGCGAGGGCGTCGTCGAAGGGGAAGGGCTTGTCGGGAGCGTTCATGAGGACATTCTAAGCCTCCAGTTAAAATCCGGAAGTCCATTTCCCGGGAGCGCTCGTGCGAAAGGTCCTGGCCGTCGGGGCGCTGTGCGTCGTTGCGGCACTCCTCGCGATCGCGCTGTGGCCGCAGCCTCCGGCGGCACCGAGTTCCATTCCTCGCAACGAGCTCGGCCGTGTCGTCGCGCCGGCGAGCCCGCCGCCTTCGAGTCCCTCAGTCGTCGCGGCCCCTCCCGTGAGTGAGAGTCCCGCTCCGCAACCGGCCGCGTTGCCCACGTCGCACGTTGTGCCACCGCGCACGGCCTCCGTTCGTGACGTCCTTGCCGCGCTGAAGAAGGATGCCGACGCCGGCGTCCCCGAGGCGGCTTGTCGCGTGGGCGCCGAGCTCGCGCGCTGCCAGCAGGCGAAGCAGGTCCTCGCGAGCATGGACCGGCAACTCGCGACACTGGCCCGCATGCCCGCCAGCCCCGCCCTCGAACGCCAGCAGGCGATGACCCGCGCTGGGGCCGAACGCTACGAGGAGTACGCGGAGGCTTGCGCCGGCATCGACGACGCGACGGAAGGAGCGGCATGGAGGTACCTGTTCCGCGCAGCACAGGCTGGTTCCGTGAGCGCGATGGCGCAGTTCGCGGTCAATCCGCCTCTCTCGCGCGAGGACATCGAGCGGGACCTGGAGGGCTGGGCCGCCTATCGGCAGTACGGCCCCGGATTCCTGGAGGCCGCCGTGCGAGCCGGTGACGTGCGCGCTCTCTATACCGCGATGTTCAGCGCGGGTGCCGGAATGTCGCCCACGGGTGCGCGGGTCACGCCCGATCCGTATCGCGCCATCGTGTATGGCACCGCCGCGTTGCCCATCGTCGATTCCGAGTCGCAGCGGATGATCCGAAACTTCATGCCCCGATTGCAGGCGCAGGTCGGACAGGAGCAGGCAGATCTGGCGCGGCGCGAAGGCGAGGAACTCCGGCGCCGGAGTTTCGCGTCGTCACCGAACACGTTGGTATCAAGCTATATGGGTGAGCCGCGTCCAATGGAGTGCCACGGAGTGCGATGATGGCCACCATGAACCGCATCCTTGCCACGATCGTCACCGCCCTCGCCACGAGCGCTTTCGCGCAGGGGTTTCCCAACAAGCCCATCACGATCGTGGTGCCCGTGGCCCCCGGCGGCATCCTCGATACCGTCGCCCGCATGATCACGCCCGAGATGTCGAAGGCGCTGGGCCAGCCGATCATCGTGGACAACAAGCCCGGTGCGAGCGGCAACATCGGCGCAACGCTGGTTGCGAAGGCCAAGCCCGATGGCTACACGTTGCTCGTGGGCTACTCAATGTTCCACGTCGGCAATCCATCGATGTTCAAGGATTTGCAGTGGGATCCGGTCAAGGACTTCGCCTCTGTGGGCATGCTCGTCGTCTCGCCCCACGTGCTCGCCGTGCATCCCTCCGTGCCCGCGAACAACCTGAAGGAACTCGTGGCCCTCGCGAAGGCCAACCCCGGGAAGCTGAACTACGCCACGCCCGGCAGCGGCTCGGTGCCCCACGTGGGCATGGAGCTCTTCAAGCAGCAGACCGGCACGGACTTCACGCACGTCCCGTACAAGGGCGCGGGCCCGGCCATGCAGGACGTGATCGCGGGCAACGTGCAGGTCACCATCGCCACGCCGCCTTCGCTGCTCGGCTTCGTGCAGGCGGGCAAGCTGCGCGCGCTGGCCGTCGCCGCGAAGACCCGTCATCCCCTGCTCCCGGATGTTCCGACCGCGGCGGAGTCCGGTTATCCCGCGTTCGAACTGGAGGCGTGGCTAGCGCTCTTCGCGCCCGCGGGCACGCCGCCCGACGTGATCGCGAAGCTGACCGCCGCGGCGAAGCAGGCGCTCTCGTCGCCCGATGCAATCGAAAGGACGCGGGCCACCGGCATGACGATGCGCTACCTCACACCCACGGAACTGGACGCCGTCGTGAAGACCGACCTCGCCTACTGGTCGAAGGTCATCACCGACGCGAAGATCAAGGCGGATTGACCATGGATGCCAACGTCGCGCGCGCCGCGCGCCTGGAATGCGCCGCGATCAGCGACGCGCTCGATCGCCTGCGCATCGCGGGCCAGTGCCATCGCATCGCGCCCATCGACAAGAAATTCCGCATGACGGGCCGCGCGTTCACGATCCTCTATCGTCCCGCGACGATCACCGCGGGAAACGTGGGCGAGTACATCGACGATGTCGCGCCCGGCAGCGTGATCGTGATCGACAACCAGGGCCGCGACGACGTGAGCACCTGGGGCAGCATCCTTACCGAGATGGCGCACCGCAACGGCATCGCGGGCACGCTGGTCGACGGGCTCGTGCGCGACGCGGCGCTGTGCATGGAGTTGAACTACCCGATCTACTCGCGCGGCCACTGGATGCGCACAGGCAAGGGGCGCATCGAGCTCGCGGGCCTCAATGTCGCCGTGAACATCGGGGGTGTCTGCGTGGCGCCCGGGGACCTCATCCGCGGCGATGCGGACGGGGTCGTCGTGGTTCCCGCGTCCCGCGAGGACGAGGTGCTGAAGATCGCCGAAGACGTGACGGCCGCCGAGGCGAAAGTGCGCGACCTCGTGCGCGGCGGGATGCGGATGGACGAGGCGCGCAAGATCGTGAAGTATCACGATCTCCAGAGGCCCAAGGATCCGTAGCCCATGAACGCGACCCGGCTGTTTCGAGCCCTCCCCGTGGTTCTTGCGGCGCTCGGCATGCCCGCGTTCGCGCAGGAGCCGCCCAAGTGCAAGCTCGTGCGCATCGCCGAGTGGCCGATTCGCCTCGTGAACAACCACCACCCCGTCCTCGACGGCGCCATCAACGGCAAGAAGATCGGCGTGATGCTGGATACAGGCGCCGACAAGACCTTCCTCAGCAAGGCTTCGGCGGAGAAGCTCGACTTGCCCACGCGTCCCACCAACAGCATCGTCGGGGGCTTCGGCGGCACTTCGCGCGTCTTCATCACCCGGGTCGAAGAGGTTCGCCTGGGAGAGGCGGTGCGCAAGGACTGGCTCCTCCAGGTCGTGGGCGAGCGGCCGTTGCCGGGCTTCGACCTCGTCCTGGGTGACGACTTCTTCAAGCTCGTCGACCTGGAATTCGACTACGCCAAGAGCGTGGTGCGCGTGTACCAGCCCGAGAACTGCAAGAACTCGTTCCTCGGCTACTGGGATCCCAACGCGGAGCAGGTGCCGCTGGAGGAGAACCTGTCGAAGCTCGTACTCCCGGTGAAGATCAACGGCAAGGCGGCGCGCGCCGTCCTCGACAGCGGTGCCGCGACCTCGATCGTCGCGCTCGCCTTTGCGGAGCAGGTCGGCCTTGCGAAGGATTCGCCGGGCGTCACGCCCGGGGGTTGCTCGGGCGGGATCGGAGGCAGCGTCAACCGGAATTGGGTCGGCAGGTTCGACACGGTGGCGATCGGCAACGAACTCATCCGCGATCCGCAGTTGCGCATCCAGGACTACACGACGGAATTCGCGAACATGAGGGGCACGCCGCCCGATGTGTTCCTCGGCACGGATTTCCTGAAGTCCCACCGGGTGTTCGTCTCGCGCAGCCAGAACAAGATGTATTTCACCTACAACGGCGGCCAGGTGTTCCCTCCGATTCCCGCGCTCGAATGCGACGAGCGGCTGGCCAACAAGAGCCCGAAGGAAGCGCTCGCCGCATATGACGAGGCGATCAAGGCGAATCCCGCCGATGCGAAGGCGCTGCTCCAGCGCGCAGCCCTGCGCCGCCGCGAGAACGACCTGCAGGGCACGCTCGCCGATCTCGACGCGGTGATCCGCCTCGATGCAGGCAACCAGGTTGCGCTCACCATGCGTTCGAACGTGCGCGCGGCGCAGAAGGACTATGACGGCGCGCTAGCGGATTCGGATGCGGCGCTTGCGAGCGGCGTTCGCACCGCGCAGTTGTACGCCAGCCGCGGCGCGATCCTCCGGGCGAAGAAGGACTGCACTCGCGCCGTCGTGGAATACGAAGAGGCGTTGAAGCTCGACCCGCAACACCAGGGTGCGCAGCGTGGCATCGCATCGT
The DNA here is from genome assembly GCA_001953215.1 of Betaproteobacteria bacterium GR16-43. GTDB lineage: Bacteria > Pseudomonadota > Gammaproteobacteria > Burkholderiales > Usitatibacteraceae > Usitatibacter. The sequence continues at coordinate 440,211 of CP019169.1, read as the reverse complement.
GTCGCGAAGGCACTGAGAAAAAGGGCACTTGACACGTGCAAGTCACGCTGGCACGATTCGCGTCCCATAACGCAACACGCACGAAGAAAACCGAAATGAAACGCAACTTTCACATCGACATGCAGCGCCCATGCTCCGCCTCGACGCGGGCAGGGGGTCTTGCGCTCATTTCCGGGAGGATGACGGCCTAACGCCGCCTGTCCATCGTGCTGTGCCACGAAGCCCGGAGATCGAAAGACTCCGGGCTTTTGTTTTTCCGGCTCCGATCGAGGTGCCGGCGTTCTTTAACAATTCGGATGTGGTCTTTTGGCGCCCGCCGCACTTGGCGGCGGGCGCGACGGGCAGGTATTGCCCAAAACTTTTCCATCAACCATCTTTCCAACCATGAGAGGAACGCCATGAAAGAGAACTACGAAAAGCAGCTCCCCGGCGCCCGTCTCTGGACGGGAAACATGGGGATCGAGCAGGAAGCGATCGAGCAGATTCGCAACGTCACGCAGCTCCCGATCCTCGCCGGACCGGTGGCGGTGATGCCGGACGTGCACCTGGGCCGCGGTGCGACCGTGGGAACCGTGATCCCGACGCGAGCGGCCATCGTTCCGGCCGCGGTGGGCGTGGATATCGGCTGCGGGATGCTGGCGGTGAAGACGGATCTCGTCGCCGGCGACCTGCCGCACAACCTGCATCGCCTGCGTTCGCAGATCGAGCGCGATGTCCCGGTCGGGTTTGGATTCCACAAGCATCCGGTCGAAGCGAAGCACGGCCTGGTCGCGCCGAAGCTGCAGAAGCGCGTCCGCAACCTGGAAGAGCGCTACCCGAAGCTCCGCATCCTGGAGTGGATGGGCCGCTTCGACGAGGGCCGCATGTGGCGCCAGCTGGGTAGCCTCGGTGGAGGCAATCACTTCATCGAGATCTGCCTGGATGTGAACGGGGCCGTCTGGATCATGCTGCACTCGGGCTCGCGCAACGTCGGCAACACCATCGGGACGGTCGCGATCGAGCGCGCGAAACGGATTGCCCAGCAGATCGACCGCGGGCTCCCGGATCGCGATCTCGCGTGGCTGGACGAAGGTTCGCCGGAGTTCGATGCGTACGTGGAAGGCCTCGGCTGGGCGCAGGAGTACGCGGCGCTCAACCGAGACCTGATGCTGTACCTCGTGCATCGCGCGCTCGAGAAGGCGCTGGATCGCCGCGTCGAGTTCGCCGGTGAAGTGACGAACTGCCACCACAACTACGCGCGCCTCGAGGAGCACTTCGGGGAGAACGTGTGGGTGACCCGCAAGGGTGCGGTGTCGGCCCGGGCCGGCGAACTGGGGATCATTCCGGGTTCGATGGGCGCGAAGAGCTTCATCGTGCGCGGCAAGGGCAACGCGGATTCGTATTGCTCGTGCTCGCACGGGGCGGGCCGCCGCATGAGCCGAACGGCTGCCCGCAAGCGCTTCACGCGCGAGGACCTGGAAGCGCAGACCGCCGGTGTCGAGTGTCGCAAGGACGGCGGCGTGATCGACGAGATCCCGTCGGCGTACAAGGACATCGACAAGGTGATGGAAGCCCAGAGCGATCTTGTCGAGATCGTAGCGACCCTGAAGCAGATCCTCTGCGTGAAGGGTTAGTCAGTCAACCCAGAGAAATGGAGGTTGCAGCACGTCTTCGCCGCGGCGGACGCAAAACGCCGCGGCCCCTCTTCGAGTTCCAAGCGTCTGTAGCACAACAGGGAAAGTGCACACCTAAAACGATTGTGGATCAGGTGCCCGGTAAAACGGGGGCGAGCTCGCAAGCGCGTGCGCGGGTACGGTTGCGGATGCACCGACAGGGTCCGATGACGGCTCTGGAGGGAAGCGCGTTTCCAACCGCAGCGCGGCCCGGAGTAATGCCCGGGTAGTTCGTCATTGCGGGTTCGAGTCCCGCCAGGCGCGCCAATTTGACTACTTCCCCTCCGTGCACTTGATGATCTCCGATGGCGTCGGAAGGTCCAGGCAGTTGCGCTTGTCGACATTCCCGCCGGGATCCTTCGCGGGCGCGTCCATTCGCAACTTCGGTGCCGAAGGTTTCTCGGGTGTCGCGGACTTCGCAGGTGCCCCGATACTCCCCTCGATGACCGTGAACGTCTCGCTCGCGGTCAGCACATTCGATCCGTCGGTGACGCTGACCTTCACGGTGTAGACCCCCTTCGGATCGTTCGCCTCCAGTTCGAGGTTCATCGTCGGGGCGAGCATCACGGTGCGGTAGTCGGGCCGGTCGGTGATCGTGAAGCGGCAGCACTGCTTCGCCGCACCGATCGACTTTCCACCCGGTGCGAAGAACTCCACGTCGGCGACGAAATTCATCACGCCCTGCGCGGGCGGCGTCAGGCCACCGACGAGAATCGGGAAGTGGACCTTCTTGCCGATGGGAACTTCCTTGAGGCTCGGCGGATACCGGCCGGCGTTCGCCGGATCGGCCGCGGCCTTCCGGAGCCAGGCCTGGAAGTCATCGACGGATTCGACGATGACGACGTTGGCCTTCATGCCGGGCTGCTGCGCGAAGATCGCGGCAGAAGCGAAGGCCAAGACGAGCGAAAAGATGAGCCGGTATGTCTTGTTCATGGCACCTCCCTGTGGGAGAAGTCTGCGCGCCAGGAAACAAGGCAGTCAAACATTGGTGACCGTGGTGTAACGGCAGCACGCCGCGCTGTGAACGCGGAAGACCCGGTTCGATTCCGAAGGTCACCCCACCTGGCGTGGAGCTCGAAGGCAGAGCGCCGGACTCTTAATCCGGACGGTGTGGGTTCGAGTCCCACCGCGCCAACCAACAATGGACCACATCCGAATGCGCCGTCGAAAGACGGTGCGACAGAGTTCGTTTCCGAACGGATCGCCAGCGGGCGAGGCTCGTGAGTCCTCCCTGGCGCGCTCGCCCGATGTCGGTGGGGCGTGTACCGGTGGTTCGGGAGGAGTGAACACCAGCGTGATCTAGCTCAGTTGGTAGAGCAGCGGACTGTTAATCCGTTTGTCGCGGGTTCGACTCCCGCGATCACTCACGGTAAAGCCCGAAAGGGTGATGGGGTTCGACTCCCCTTGCAGCAAATGCAGTACCGGAGCCGCTCCGCGCGAAGCAACGCATCGCTTCGCAACCGGTGGCCCGGCCCGTGCGCCGATGTGCGTGCGGTGGCGAGCCGGCAACAGCCGAACGACCTCGCCGACTCGCGAGTGCGCAGATAGGGCGCCGCGGGAAGGCCTGGTACGAGAGGCGCGGCCGGACTCCCCACCGCATTCCGCGGCCATGCGCCGGGCTGCCGGGGAGCGGATCCACCTGGATGTCCAACGAAGGAAGGAGAGTGTCGTGTTCATGTTTCGAAAGTTTCATGTGAAGAAGGACGAGCGAGCGTTGCTGTTCCGAAAGGGCGACTTCGTGAAGGTGTTGCCGGCGGGTGAGCATGGCGTGTTCGATCCGTTCCGCCGTCACACCGTCGAGAAGTTCGCGCTCGACAAGCCGTTGTTCGACCACCGCCTCTCGGAGTACCTCCGCAAGGCGGAGCCAGCCCTGGCCGAGCGCGAGTTCCACGTCGTGGCGATTGGCGCCAACGAGGTGGGCCTTCGCTACGAGAACGGCGTGCTGGTTGAAGTGCTGCCGCCGGATGCGCGTCGCCTGTACTGGAAGGGCTACGTCGACATTCGTGTCGACAAGCTCGACATCGCCCGGGATTTCGCGGTCGATGCCGCGCTCGCCCGCCAGGTGATGACGGGCATGGCCAAGGGGATTCGCGTCACGGGCATCGAGGGCATGTTCTCGGTGATCGTGCCGCAATACCACCAGGGCGTGCTGTACGTCGACGGCAAGGTCGAGAAGGTGCTGGAAGCGGGGTTGCACGCGTTCTGGAAGTTTCGCCGCGAGCTGAAGGTCGAGGTGGTGGATCTGCGCCTGCAAGTGCTCGAAGTTGCGGGCCAGGAGATCCTCACCAAGGACAAGGTCTCGCTGCGGGTCAACCTGACTGCGGGCTACCGCGTGACGGACGTGCTGGTGGCGCATGCGAAGCAGGCCAAGCCGGTGGACTACCTCTACAAGGAGCTCCAGTTCGGCCTGCGTTCGGCAGTCGGCACCCGCACGCTCGACGAGTTGCTCGAGGACAAGGGCGCGCTCGACGCGGTGGTCGAGGCCCACATCAAGCGCCGCATCGAGGGATTCGGCCTGGAGGTGGACTCGGTCGGCGTGAAGGACATCATCCTGCCGGGTGAAATGAAGACGATCCTGGCGAAGGTGGTGGAGGCGGAGAAGGTGGCGCAAGCCAACGCGATCCGCCGCCGCGAGGAAACGGGCGCGACCCGCTCGCTCCTGAACACCGCGAAGGTGATGGAGGACAACCCGACGGCCCTGCGCCTGAAGGAGCTGGAAACGCTGGAGAAGGTCACCGAAAAGATCGGATCGATCTCGGTGTACGGAGGCCTCGACGGCGTGTTGAAGGATCTCGTGAAGATCCGTGCATGACCCCGGCCGGTCGGAATGATCCGGACGGCCGGGTTTTTCCCAAGACCGCATAAAGGATTTGCAGTGAAGAACGCAACGAAGACGAAGTCCGTGGGATTCTCGAAGCGCAACTGGCACTTCGGGAGCCTCGTGCGCGAGAACCGCCAGGCCCGTGCGCTGGAAGACGGCGAGCAGTGCTACCCGATCTACCGGGAGCTGCGCTTCGCCGCGCGTATCGAGCTGGAGGTCCTGCTGGACGCCGTGGCGCTGGACGCCGCGTGGCGCGCCGAGCGGCTGGGGCGCGACAACATCGTGCTCGACGCCGAAGGCCTCTACGTGTCCGGCGGCGGCACGCGCAAGCTCGACTATTGCTCGCTGTCGTTCGGCATCTGGGCGGCGGACCTCGCTCGCGCCGAGCAGGCGAAGGAGCGCTTGCTCGCGCTCGCCGGCTCCACGCGCATCATGGAACCGATGTTCACGATCGAATGGCAGTTCCGCACCGGCGAGAACGACATCGAGAGCGCGGCCATCGAGGAGCTGGCCAACGACGTGCTCCACGATGCCGCCTATCCCGAGATCGCGGGCGGCGTGAAGCCCTTCATCACGCGCTACCTCGACGCGCCGGAGACGGTGCTCGTGTTGCAAGGCCCGCCCGGCACCGGCAAGACGCGCCTGCTGCGCGCCATCCTCGGCGAGATGTCGCGGCGCAAGGGCGAGAATGCGCGCGCCATCTACACGGGCGACATGCGCGCGCTGGAGAACGACGCGATCTTCGTGAAGTTCATCACCGGCGAGGAGGACGCGTTCGTGGTCGAGGATGCGGACCATGTTCTGAAGCCCCGGTCGGACGGCAACCTGCACCTGCACCGCTTCCTCACGATCGCCGACGGCGTGGTGCGCGCGCAGGGCCGCAAGATCATCTTCTCGACCAACCTGCCGAACATCGGCGACCTGGACGAGGCGCTGATCCGGCCGGGGCGCTGCTTCTCCCGCGTGCATGTGCGTTCGCTGAAGCCGGAGGAGGCCCGCGCCCTCGCCGAACAGGTGGCGGGCGGTGACCCGGAGAAGCTCGGGCGCGTCGCGATCGCGTTCGCGGGCGGCACGAAGAATCGCTCGCTCGCGGAGGTGTACCAGGCGGCTCGCTGAGCGCTCCGGATCAGCCCGCCGCCGGCGACGGTCTCGCGATCCGCCGCGAGAACTCCGCCCAATCCACCTGGCGCGTGGCGATCATGGTCACGGCGAGCACGCCGAACACCATCAACGATCCCACGAGCATCGCGTGGTCCTCGAGGCGCAACAGGGCGTAGAGCGCACCATAGAGGGTCACGAACATTCCGAAGAACGCGGCGACCTTCGGATACGTGCGAAGCGGGTGGCGAAGGTAGGTGGTGAGCAGGGCCACGCAAGCGCCCGCGGCGAAGGCGTACGCCCTCCCGAACGCGATGTGCTCGGAGAGCGCAATCAGCAGCAGGAAGAACACCGCGAGCGCCGAGCCCACGAGCAGGTACTGGATCGCGTGCAGCTTCACGCCGCCCAGGACCTCCGCGAGCGCGAGGGCCGCGAACGTGAACAGCAGGAAGAGGAACGCGTACTCGGTCGCGCGGTAGGAAAGCGCATAGACGTTGACCGGGTTGAAGAGCGCGAGGCCGGTGGAGGCGCCCGTCTTGAACAGCGAGCCGTCGTCGATGCTCTTGCGCCAGCGGTCGAGGCCTCCGGTCGCCTGGCTCCGGATGCGCCACGTCGCCTCGAAGCCGCTGTCTCCGATGGTGCGCGAGTCCGGTGCCCACGCGCCGGTGAACGAGGGATGGGGCCATGGCGAAACGACCTTGATCGCCGTCTGGTCGCCGATCGGCGTGAACATCAGGTTGGAGGTTCCGTTGATCTGCGTCTTCACATCGAAGGCCACGATTTCGCCCGCCTTGTGCGCCGACCAGGGACCGAAATCGAGCCGGATGGCGAAGCGGGGATCGAAGCTCGCGGTGCCCTCGGGCGACACCGACTTGATCCCGCGCGGATCGGTCACCGCGACCACGAGGTACGCATGCTTCCACGCGGCAACCCCATACGAATCCTGCGCGGGCGGGGCGGGCCACTCGATCGTGCCCGTGAGCGCGATCGTGGAACGGTACTGGAGGATCGGATAGATGCCGCGGTGCAGCGTCTCCACCGGCATCGAGACGTCAATGTTCAGCAGCTTGGGAACGAACGCCTGGGTCCGATGCTCGCATTCCGCGACGGTCGACTTCAGGGCGCGCTCGCAGGTGAGCACCAGGAACGGTCCGCTCACGAGCTGCGCGCCGCTCGATTCCTCCTCGAACTGGCGCTCCACGGTGGCGGCCCGATGGCTGCGCTCGGAGATCTTCCCGTTGATGAGTGCGATGGCACCGAGGATCAGGATGGCGATCAGGGCGACGATCGCCGCTCGCACGATGAGGGGGAAGGACATGGCTCGCCTCGCGTCGAAGGAATGCGCCCAAGGCTAGCCCCGCGATGTGGCTTTGCCGGGGAGCAATTGTGGCGAAATCCGGGCAAGTGCCACGAATAATTGGGGTCAGACTCCCATTAAGTTAATTCTGTCGGAATTAACTTAATGGGAGTCTGACCCCAATTATTTCAACGCCAGCGACACGTCCCTTCACCGAACTCGTTGGCGACGAGCGGAATGACGGCGAGCAATCCCAGGCCCTGGTAGGCCTTGTTGCAGTCGGGCTTGCGCGCGTTTTCGATGGCGATCTGCTCCTTCGTCTTGCGCTCTTCGCCCGGCGGCATGGGGAAGGGAAGGATCGCGCGATTGCCGGCGCCCTCGCGTGCCAACTGTCCCGCGCGCTTCTTCATCGCGTCGAGATCGACCGAGGGCGCCGTCGGATCGTACGTCGACGGCGGCGCTTGCTTGCCACTGAACGGATCGTCCACGGGCGGTGCGCGGAACGGTGAGGCCGAAGGCTTTCCGATGGGTGCTTCCGGCGTGCGCGGCACGGGGCGCTCGATCGCGGGCGCTTGCGAAGCCGGTGCCTGCGTCGGGGGCTGTTGTGTTGCCGGGGCTTGCGTCGCGGGCGGTTGCGTCGTGACGGCCGGAGGTTGCTGAACCGCGGGTTGCTGCACGGCGGGTTGCGGAACAGGAGGTGCCTCGACAGCAGGCGCTTTCGGTGTGACGGCGTCCGGCGCGGGCGTAGGGGCTGGGGTCGGCGCAGGCGTTCGCGTCGCGGCCTCCGGCACCGCGGGCGTCGGCACCGGTGCGCTCTCGACCGGCGGTGGCACGGGCGTTCGCTCGATCACCGGCGCGGGCTTCGGCTCGACGACGGGCGGCGGCTTCGGTTCGACCAGCGGAGCCGCGACGGGAGGTGCCTCGATGGGCACGCGCTCGACCCGCGGCGCCGTGGGAAGCTCGAGCGCCGAGGGCGCCGCGGGCATCGGTGCCGGAGGCACCGGAACCGGAGGCGGCGCGGGCACGACGGGCGTGGGCACCGTCGGTGTCTCGATGGGCTGCTCTTTCACGACCGGCCGCGGTTCGGCTTTCGGCTTCGGCGGCGCTTCGACCGGCTTCTCGACCGGGGGCGGCAGCTCCTTCGGCGCCTGGAGCAATTCGCGCCGGTCGGGCACGACGAGCTTGTCCATCAACGGCGGCACGATGAACGTCTCGGGAGGCGGGGCGGGCGCGGGGTCGGGTTCGACGCGCGCCGGTGCGGCTTCGACGGGCGGAGGTGCGACCGGCTCGGCCTTCGCTGCGGGCTCGGGCGGTTGCGTCACGGGCGGCGCGGCGGGCACCACCGCCTTGCGTTGCGCGGGCAGGCCGGGCAGCGCGTTGCCCAGGCCGCGATCGAGTTTCAGGTTCGGCCGCGATTCGATCGCGTTGTTGATGACCACGCTGAGCGAACCCCACAGCGCTCGGCCCTCGCGGCTGCCGCCGCTCGGCGCCCCGAAGAGCAGCACCGCCAGCACGTGCAGCATCATCGAGAGCAACACAAACTGCGCCATCGTCGGCCGGGAGAAATCCACCGGCACGTGCTCGGGCAGTTGCAGCGGCGGGTCCGGCGGGAGGGCAGCGGCGTTCACACGCCCATTTTAAGGTGCGCGAGCGCCGGGTGGCTCGGGGATTGTTACCGCGAGGTAGGCGCCCTTCGCGGGCTGGATGTGGTCGACGCAGAGCTGGGCGAGCGACCAATTGTCGCTCCCCTCCAGCAGCCGGATCATCGCCGCATGGTGGTTCACGGAGACCTGGAGCAACTCGGGGTTCGTCATGGTCTTGGCGCGCACCGGGAGGCTGAGGAACATGTAGGTCTTGATGGAGTCGACCAGGTACGGGTTGTCGCAGCCGGAAAACAGGGCAACGTGGAAGGCGTCGTTCAACTCGTGCACGTCACGGTGGCGCGAATCCCGCACGGCACGGACGTAGCGTTCGTGGATGTCCTCGAGGCCGCGGACGAAGTCGAGCGGTGCCGGCAGCGCGATCAGCAGCGCGGCTTGCCGTTGGAGCATTTCACGCACGTCGTAAATCTTGCGCACCTGCATGGGCGTGAGGGAGCGCACCATCGCGCCCCGGTTGCGCTCGCGCACGACGATGCCGGTGCGTTCCAGCGTGAAGAGCGCGGAACGCACCACGTGGCGGGTGGCGCCGAAGCGATCCATCAACGCGTCCTCGATCAGGCGCGTCCCCGGCTGGAGCCGCCCGAAGATGATCTCCTCCTCGAGGGCCTTCACCACGAGGTCCTGGGCGTCTTGCGGTTCGGGCCCGTCGAGGGCGGAGGTGACCATCAGCGTCCGTCGAGTTGGTAGATGCGCTCGACCAGCTTGAGCGTTTCGAGGTTGTCGGCGGGCGCGGTTTCGAAGGGCGCGTCGAAGCGCAGCGCGTCGACGAAGTGGCCGACGACCGCATCGTACGATGCCTGGTAGGTCTCGGCGAGGTCGAAGGTCACCTCGCGCGTCTCGGCGCCCGTCGCGGTGAGGCGGCCCTCTTCGAAGGCGATCGTCGCGCGATCCCCGAGGATCTCCAGCCGGTCGCGGAACGCGGGCGGGTGGCCATGGGCCGCCATGTTCCCGTGGAGGATGACCGCGGCACCGGTCCGGGTGGCGAGCGTGACCAGGGCGTGGTCCTCGCCGCGGATCTGCGGGCACGTGCGGCCGATGCGCGAGGCTTCGACCGTGAGCGGCCCCAACAGGAAGCGCAGCGTGTCCAGGTGGTGGATCAGCACCTCCATCACCAGCATGCGATCGAGCCCGCGCATGAAGGGCTGGCGCTCGAGCCCGGGCAGCTTGCCCGCGGCATCGGGAATCAGTCCGGAGCTGAGCAGCGTCATGCGCGCTTGCACGACCTGCCCCGCGACGCCGCCATCGAGCCACGCGCGAGCCTCGCGGTAGTAGCGCCGGAAGCGCCAGTTCTCGTGGACCATGAGCCGTGTGCGCCCCGCCACTTCGTCGGCGAGTCGTTCCGCCTCCGCAAAGTTGGGCGCGAGCGGCTTCTGGCAGAGCACCGGAATGCCGCGATCGGCCGCGAGCCGCACGGCCTCGGCGTGGAACTCGCGGGGGCTCGCGACATCGATGGCGTCGATGTCCCCGCGCTCGACCAACCTCGCCGCGCTCGGGAACACGACGGGGATGTCGAATTCGCGCGCCCGGTCGGAAGCGCGGTCGGCCGAAGGATCGGCGATCGCCACCACTTTCGCGCGCGGATGCTGGCTGCGCCAGGCGCGCAGGTGATGCTGGGTGACCCAGCCCGCGCCGATGAGGCCCACTTTCATCATGCGCGCCCCTCCGCGGGAATCGCGAGCTCGCTGGTCCGGTCGAACAGGTAGACGGAAGCGGGCTGGAACGAGAGTGCCATGGTGGAGCCGATCGGCGCGTCCACGTCGTCGCGCACGCGCGCCGTCACTTCGCCTACGCCGGGGCCGAGGTCGACCAGCAACAGCGTCTCCGCGCCCAACGGCTCGATGGCCGAAAGCGATCCGGTGACAGTCGCTGTCCCGGCCGTCGTGCGTCCCGCGATCTCGAAGGCTTCGGGGCGGATGCCGCAGAGCACCTCGCGGCCCGGGCTGAGCGCTTCGGTGCGCCAGCGCTCGAGCGGGATCGCGTGCGTGCCGGCCGCGGCGAGGGCGCGCCCGCCATCGGTGCGCAATGTCGCCGGGAACAGGTTCATCGGCGGGCTGCCGAGGAAGCGCGCGACGAACGCGTCGGCCGGATTGCGGTAGACCTCGAGCGGTGCGCCGATCTGTGCCACGCGCCCGCGGTTCATCACGCAGATGCGCTGGCCCATGGTCATGGCCTCGACCTGGTCGTGGGTCACGTAGATCATCGTCACTCCCAGTCGCCGATGGAGTTTCACGAGTTCGTTGCGTGTGGCGACGCGAAGCGCCGCATCCAGGTTCGAGAGCGGCTCGTCGAAAAGGAACACCTTGGGTTCACGCACGATGGCGCGGCCCAGCGCCACGCGCTGCCGCTGTCCGCCCGAGAGCGCGAAGGGCTTGCGCTCGAGCAGCGGCTCCAGGCCCAGGATGCTCGCGGCCAGGGCCACCCGCCGCTCGATCTCCGCCTTCGCCACATCGCGGCGGCGCAATCCGAAGGCGAGGTTGTCGCGCACCGTCATGTGCGGATAGAGCGCGTACGACTGGAACACCATCGCGATGTCGCGGTCCTTCGCGGGCACCGTGTTCACCTGGCGGCCGTCGATCCACAACGCGCCCTCGCTGATCGCCTCCAGGCCCGCGATCATCCGCAGCGTGGTGGACTTGCCGCAACCCGATGGGCCGAGCAGCACCATGAACTCGCCGTCGGCGACGGTGAACGAGACGCGGTCCACCGCGGCGTCCGCGGTGCCCGTGTAGCGCTTGGAAAGATTGTCGAGCCTTACGACCGCCATGCGCTGTTCCTCATTTCACCGCCCCCGCGGTCATGCCCTGGATCAGCTTCTCGGAGAAGAAGGCGTACACGACGATCACGGGAAGCACCGCGATCATCATCCCGGTGGCGATCATGCCGGTGTCCTGGAAGTAGTCGCCCATGAAGCGCCGGATCCCGATCGGCAGCGTGCTCAAGCCCGGGTCGTTCACCAGCACGACGGCGAACAGGAACTCGTTCCAGAGCTGGATGAAGTTCAGGATCACCGTGGTCGCGATGGCGGGCATGCCCACGGGCAGCACGATGCGCACGAAGATCTCGAAGTCGCCGTAGCCGTCGATCTTGGCCGCGTCGAAGAGATCCTGCGGGATGCGCGCGAAGAAGCCTTCGAGCAAGTAGACGGTCAGCGGCAGTTGCAGCCCGATGTAGACCAGCGTCAACCCGAGCCGCGAGTTGTAGAGCCCGTAACCCGCCATCACCTGGAAGAGCGAGATGAGGATGATCTGCGGCGGGAAGATGATCGAGCTGAACAGGATGAAGTACACCAGCCGGTTGCCGCGGAAGCGGTAGCGCGCGAGGCAATGGGCCGCGGCCGCGCCGAGCACGGTGACCACGGCCACGGCGGCCACCACCACGAGCGTGCTGTTCCAGAAATACGTCCCGAAATTCGAATCGAACCACGCGGCGCGGTACTTCTCCCAATGCCAGACGGTGGGCCAGGCGTAGTGGTTGGCGCTGATCTCCGAGGTGGTGCGAACCGACATCGTCGCGATCCACGCGAAGGGCAGCGCGGAGTAGAGCGTGTAGAGCACGAGCACCGCGGCCAGCGGCGCGCTTCTCAGCATGCGGGTCGCGCGGTCGGCGAAGGGTTCGGCGTTCGCCATCAGAATTCCAACCGGTCCTTCTGCCGGAAGAGCCAGGTGAGCAGCGCCACGAAGGCGATCACCACCAGGAACCACAGCACCGCGATGGCCGAGGGATAGCCCAGGTCGAACGTGTTCCAGTTGAAGGCGCGCTTGTAGACGTAGGTCGAGACGGTCTCGGTCGCCCACAGCGGGCCGCCGTCGGTCATGATGAAGACCAGGTCGAAGACCTTCATCTTCCCGATGAAGGCGAGGATGTAGAGGTTCAGCAGCGTGGGCCGCAGCAGCGGGATCACGACGTGGAAGAGCTTGGCGGCCCATCCGCAGTTGTCGAGCTCCGCGGCCTCGAGCACCTCGGACGGCAGCGAATGCATCGCCGCGAGGCACACGACCATGTTGAAGCCGGCCCACTTCCACGCGTGCGTCACCATCAGCGCGGCCAGCGCGGTGTGCGTGTCGCCCAGCCACGAATGCGCGAGCGCGCCCAGGCCCGTGGCGCGCAGCGTTGCGTTCACGACACCCCAGTCGTAGTTGTAGATCCACAGCCACATGATCCCGACCACGACGTACGAGAGCAGCACCGGGGTGAACCACGCCACGCGGAAGAAGCGCGCGAACGGCACGCCCGCGTACAGGCAAAGGGCCAGCAGCAGCCCGGTGCCCACATCGATGATGGGCGCCACGAACGACCAGATCATCGTGTTCACCACCGAGGCGCGGAAGGTGCTGTCGCCCGCGAGCGCCCGGAAGTGATCGAGGCCCACGTAGCGGGCCGTGTCGAGGTCGGCGATGTTGAAGAAGCTGTTGTAGAACGTGCGGAAGACCGGATACGCGGTGAACGCCGCGTAGACCGCGAGCGCGGGCAGCAGGAACACCATGAGCGTCGGCCACGCGGCCGTGCGCGTGTCGACGCCCTTCATCGCGCTACGCCTTGCAGGCGGCGTCCATCTGGCCGGCCGCGTCACCCACGCTCATCTGGCCCGACGGGAAGGCGCGGTTCAGCACTTGCGAGAATGCGTCGGCGCACTTGCCCGCCATGTAGTGCAGCGGCGTGCCGATGAAGTACTTCGCTTGCGCGTTGCGCTCCTGCAGCTCGCGGAAGTACGGCGCGTAGATGCTCTGGATCTTCGCCGGGTCGGTGCGCACGCCGGTCTGGAGCAGAACGCCCTGCATCCACTTGTTGCCGTTTTCCACGGTCGCCATGGAGTTCAGCAGCTTGCCGGCGCACTCCTTGTTCTTGCCGCGCGAGTACATCACGTAGCTGCCGCCGACGGCGAGCGTCTTGCACTCGGGGCACTTGGCACCCGTGGGCGCGGGGTATTGCATGATGCCGAGCGGGAAATCCTTCGGCTGGCCGCCCTTGTCCGGCGGTACGAAGGCGCGGCCCGTATACCAGCTCGCGATCGGGAACATGAGCGCGCCGGGGTTGGTGTGGAAGTAGTAGTGCGACTCGCCCAGCTTGAGCGTGGAGAAACTCTTCGAGTAGGCGCCCGCGTCCACGAGCTGCTTCACCCACGTCATGACGTCGGCCACGCGCGGGTCCTTGAAGGAGAGCTGGCCGGTGAGCAGCGCCTTGTAGTCGTCGGGGCCGAGCTTGCGCAGCAGCATTTCCTGCAGGAAGTACGCGCCGGGGTAGGGCCGGTCGCTGACACCCGTGGCGAAGGGCGTGATGCCCGCGGCCACGGCCTTCTTCACCATCTCGGTGAACCCGGCCTGGTCGAGCTGCATCGAGGCCGGCAGGGCGACGCCGGCTTTCTTCAGCAGTTCGCGGTTGTAGTAGAGCTCGACCGTGTACGCCTCGACGGGAAGGCCGTAGACCTTGCCGTTGTAGGTCCACGAGCGCTTCGCGAAGTCCTCGAGATTCGCCATGTTGACGATGCCGTCGAGCGGCTCGAGGTAGCCGTTCTGCGCGAAGGCGATTTCGTCCGGTTCGAGCCAGAAAATGTCCGGCGCCTGCCCGGTGCGCACCGAGGTCTTGGCCTGCGTGTAGAGGTCGGCCTTCTGGATGAACTGCAGCTTGACCTTGCACTCCTTGTTCGCGCCTTCGAAATCCTTCACGCGTTCCTCGACGAAGGTGCGCTTGGCGACCTCGTCCGGCCAGTGGCTCCACATCGTGACCGTCTGTTCGGCGAAAGCGGGGGAGGACAGCGCGGCCATGACAGCCAGGGCCGGCAGCCGCGCGGAAGGGGCGCTCTTGAACATGGGTTTCTCCTCGGTATCCCGCGTCGGTCGCGCGGCTCTTGTGGGAGCGATTAATACCGAGGGGACGGAGGATTGTCAATAATTCACGTCGGAACCCGCCCGAAGGGCCCGGATTCCGGGGAATTATCGATATTGCAGCGTCAGAACGTGATGGGAAGGTCGACCGCTTCGCCTTGGACGCGGTGCGGCGGGAAATTCCAGCCCTTCACCAGGCCGACCACGCACGAGGCGAGGTACGTCGAGCGGAACTGCTCGGGCGCGGCGCCGACGGACCTGGTCTTGCCGTTCGGCTGGATGGTCCACTGGATGCGAAGCGTTCCGCCCAGGGACGGGTTCCTCCGCTTCTGCTCCGTCACGCACTCGCGCAGCGGCTTGGAGTGCGACCTGATCACGATCAGGATGTCCGCCTCGGAGAGCCTTTCCTTCGTGCCCTGTGCGAACCCTGCGCCGGGAGCGGCGAGCAGCGAGACGGCCGTGACGAGGGTGAGGGCGCGCAGGGTCAATCTCCAGCGTGGGGAACGACCGACGAGCGGCGCTTGAACATCCGGTACGGCCAGAGCGACGCGGCCTTCAGCTTCCGGCCGACCCAGAACATCATGGCCAGCGCGCAATCCCACGCCGCGAGCGGCAGCGCGAGGGCGAACGGCCAGCGCTCGGCGCGCAGCTTGTACGCGGCGACCGCCATGTCGTGCCCGATCTCGATCACGTCGTAGGCCGTCGGCACCACGAGCAGCGTGAGCAGCGTCGAGGTGATCGTGCCGCCAATGATCGCCACGGCCATCGGGCGGTAGAACTCGCCGCCTTCGCCGACACCGATCGCCACCGGCATCATCCCGGCGATCAGCGCGAACGTGGTCATGAGGATGGGCCGCAGGCGCACGCGACCGGCGTGCATCAGCGCTTCCTCGCGATTCACGCCCTGCGCTTCCTCCTTGCGCGCGCAGTCGAGCAGCAGGATCGCGTTCTTCGCCACGAGGCCGCAGAGCATGATGATGCCGATGAAGCTCATGAGGTTGAGCGAGCCCTTGGTGAGCAGCAGCGCCACCACCACGCCGATCAGCGACAGCGGCAGCGAGATCATCACCGGGATCGGCGCCGTGAACGAATTGAACTGCATGACCAGCACGAGGTACATGAGCGCGATGCCCATCACGAGCGCGATGGCCATTTCGCTGAAGACTTCGGCCTGGTCCCTCGAAGCCCCGCCCAGCGTGAGGCCGTAGCCCGCCGGGAAGTCGATGGCTTTCGCGATCTTCATCGCGTCGGCCGTGACCTCGCCCGACGCGCGGCCCGACACGTTCGCCGACACCGTCACCGTGCGCTTGCCGTCCAGGTGCTGGATCTGCGCCGGGCCCTTGCCCATGGTGATGGTCGAGATCTGGTCCAGCGGCACCATCATGCTGCTGCCGCCGACCGCGACGGGCAGGTGCTCGATGTTGCTGCGGTCGATGCGATCCTCCGGCGACAGGCGCACCGCGACATCGCGCGTCTCGCCCGTGGGATCGACCCAGTCGCCGACTTCGACGCCCGCGAAGGCCACGCGCAGCGCCTGCGCCGCATCGCCGACCGAGATGCCGAGCTGGTTCGCGAGGCCGCGATCGAGCTCGATCTTCAGCTCGTCCTTCGGGTCCTGCTCCGAAAGGCCCACGTCCACGGCGCCCGGGATCTGCTTCATCTTCTCCATGAAGTCGCCGGTGATGGCCATGAGGCGGCGCGAGTCGGGGCCGGAGAACTGGATCTGCACGGGCTTGCGCGCGCCGTTGTTGAGATCGTCGAGCACGGCGTATTCGGCGCCGACCAGCGACTTCAGCTTCTCGCGCAGTTCCTGGGCGATCACGAACGCCGAGCGCTTGCGCTCGTAGCTCTTGCCGAGGTCGACGTACACGCGTCCGCCGCTCGCGTTCACGTTGCTGTTCGTGGCCTTGGTCTCGGGGATCTGGCGCGCGAGCTCCGCGGCCTTCTCCACCTTGAGCTTCGCGTACTCGAGGCTGGCGGAGGAGGGCGTGCGCACTTCCACCGCGATGGTGCCGTAGTCGGACGCGGGCAGGAACGTGGAGGAACCCACCGTGAACTGCAGCACGAGCGCGAGGATGAAGCTCACCACGCAGATCAGGCCCATCAGGAAGCGGTGGCGAAGCGCCCACGCGATCACGTTGCCGTAGCGGTCGGCCTGGTGGTCGAACCACGCGTTGAATTTCGCGAGGTACTTGCTGAGGCCCTTCTTCTCCTGGTGCTGGTAGCCGACCGGGTCGCCCCAGTAGGCGGAGAGCATCGGGTCCAGCGTGAACGAGATGAAGAGCGACACCAGCACCGAGGCGGCCACGGTGAGCGCGAAGGGGCGGAACCACTCGCCCGCGCCGCCGCCCATGAAGGCCACGGGAATGAACACGGCGATGATGGAGAACGTGGTCGCCGTCACGGCCATGCCGATCTCGGCGGTGCCCAGGCGCGCGGCGGTCATGCGGTCCGCTCCGCGTTCCATGTGCCTCACGATGTTTTCTCGAACCACGATCGCATCGTCGATCAGCACGCCGATGGCGAGCGAGAGCCCCAGCAGCGTCATGAAGTTGAGCGTGAAGCCGCAGATCCACACCGCGATGAACGCGGCGATGACCGACGTGGGCAGCGACGTCGCGGTGATGAGCGTCGAGCGCCAGGAGTTGAGGAAGCAATACACCACGAGGATCGTGAGTCCGGCGCCGAAGATGAGCGCGTCGATCACGTTGCGAAGGCTGCTCTCGGCATCCTTGCCGCCGTCCTGCGTGACCTCGAGCTTCGTGCCGGGCGGCAGCGTCTTGTTGATCTCCTCGACCTGCTTGCGGATCTTGCCCGCGACGCTGACCGTGCTCGCGTCGCGCGAGCGCGTGACCGAGAGGCCCACGTTGGGCTTGGCGTTGCGCAGGCTGAAGCCCGAGAGCTCCGCGAAGCCGTCGCTCACCGTGGCCACCTGGCCCAGGCGCACGACCTGGCCGGCGTTCCTCTTCACCACGATTTCCTCGAATTGCTTCGGCGTCTCGATGCGCCCGACGAGACGGATGGACTGCTCGTCCATCGCGCCCTTCACGCGCCCGACCGGGGCCGTGGTGTTCTGCATGCGCAGG
The DNA here is from genome assembly GCA_001953215.1 of Betaproteobacteria bacterium GR16-43. GTDB lineage: Bacteria > Pseudomonadota > Gammaproteobacteria > Burkholderiales > Usitatibacteraceae > Usitatibacter. Next base: position 422,774 of record CP019169.1, on the reverse strand, counting down.
GCCTGCACCACTTCGGCGACGGAGGTGTTGTATTCGCGCAGGCGTTCGGCGCGCAGCAGCACGGAGAGCTCGCGGCGCAGCGCGCCGTTCACGTAGACGACCGCGACGCCGTCGATGCCGCGCAACTGGTCGGCGAGCACGTCCTCGGCCAGGCGCGAGATTTCCGCATGCGTCTGGTTCTGCGCCGAAAGGGCCAACTGCATGATCGGCTGCGCGGAAGGATCGACGCGCGTGAGGATCGGCTCGCGCATCTCCACGGGCAGCTTGTAGCGCACGGAGTTGATGGCGTTGCGGATCTCGTCCGACGCCTCGACCATGTTCTTCTTGAAGTTGAAGATGATGACGATCTGCGCCTGGCTCTCGCTCGCGGTCGAGCGGATCTGGTAGACCTGCGAGATGCTCTGCAGCGACTTCTCGATGCGGTTGGTGATCTCGCGCTCCACCGTCTCGGGCGATGCGCCCGGGTACGGGATGGTCACGACCATCACCGGCTGTTCCACGTCGGGGATCTGGTTCACGCGCAGCTTCTTCAGGGCGAGCAGCCCGAGGAACATGAGCGCGATGATGATCACGACCGTGGCGACGGGCCGCTTGATGCTGAAGTCGGAGAGGAACATGGTCTAGCTCCCCTTGGCGGGCGCGGTCGCGGTGGTGGCCGTGTTCTCGGTCGCGGGCGCGGAGCCGGACTGCACGAGCTGCCCGTCCTTCAGCAGCGAGGTCGGGTAGCGGATGACCTTGTCGCCTTCGGCAAGGCCGCCCTTGACGGCGTAGTCGCCGGTCCTCGGGTCGCGGTCGCCCAACGCGATCACGGCCTTCTCCAGCTTGCTTTCCTTCACGCGCCAGGCGGAGGACTTGTCGCCGTCGCGCACGATCGCCGTGGCGGGGAGGGTGAGCGCGTTGGTGCTCTCCGCCTCGACGCGGCCTTCGGCATAGAGCCCCGCGAGCCTCGGTTGCTTCGGCCCGGTGAAGTCCACCAGCACTTCGACCTGGCGCGTGGTCGCGTTCGCGGCCGGGTTCACGCGGCGCACCTTGCCGGTGAAGGTCTCCTCGCCGTAGCCGTTCACGCGGAAGCTCGTCGGCTGGCCGGCCTTCACGGCGCCGATCTGGTCCGCGGACACCATGCCCTCGAAGCGCATGCTGCTCGGATCGATCACCTTGAGCAGTTCCTTGCCGAGCTGCGCCGTGTCGCCGGCGGAGACCTTGCGGTCGCTCACCACGCCGTCGAACGGAGCCCGCACGGTGGTGCGCTCGAGTTGCTGGCGGGCCTGCACCACGCGGGCCTTGGCGGCCTCGACTTCGCTTTGCGTGGTGTTGCGGCGGATCTCGGAATCCTCCATCGCCTGGGCGCTGGTCATGCCCGAGGTGCGCAGGGTCTTCATGCGCTCGAGCTGGCGCTGCGCCTGGTCGAAGGCGAGGTCGGCGGCGCGGCTGGCGCTCTCGGCCGAGGCGAGCAGGTCGCGGATGGACGTGTCGTCGAGGCGCACGAGGGGATCGCCTTTCTTCACGACGTCGCCGTTCTCGCGCATCACCTGCAGCACGATGGCCTGCACTTCGGCGCGGAGGTCGGCGCGGCGCTCCGGCTGCACGGAACCCGTGATCGACGGGCCCGAGGCGAGCGAGCTGTTCTTCACCGTGAGGATGTCCTCGGCGGAGATCAGCAGCGGGGCGGTGGGCGTGGCGGCCTTCTTGGCGTCGGGACCGGCCGTGCCTTTGCACGCAGCGAGGACAAATACCAGGGCCAGCAGCAGTCCGTTTCGATAAGTCATTGTCATTGTTCCGGATTCTGGGTATCCGCGAAGGGTAGGCACTCGCGGGATGGAGCGCTACCGGGGGGCGACGAAATGCGGATTTTCCAGTGCGAATTGTATTGCATCGCGACGAATCGACGGCCGATTTTTCTGCGCCGCAACAAACCGTGAAAAATCGGGGTCAGGGTAGAAATATCTTCGAAATCGGGGTCAGGGTAGAAATATGAAGATATTTCTACCCTGACCCCGATTTCGGCTGGATTCCCGCCTACGCGGGAATGACGAAGGGCTTTACTGGACCCTGATGTTGTTGCGCCGGGCGACGTCGCCCCAAACCACGGCGGTCTTCTTCGCGAACGCGATCCACTCGTCGCGCGGCATGTTGTCCACGACCAGTCCCGCCGCGACGATCTTCTGCTGCAGCGCCGGATCGGAGAGGACCTTGCGAAGGTCCGCCGAGACCTTCGCGACGATTTCCGGCGGCGTGGACTTCGTGGCCACCATGCCGCCCCAGCCTTCGCCCGCGAAACCGGGGTAGCCGAGCTCGGCGATCGTCGCGACGTCCGGCAACTGCGGCGCCCGCGAGGATCCGGTGGAGGCGAGCGCCTTCAATTTCCCGGACTTGATGTGCGGCAGGTTCGCCGGCACGCCGTCGACGGAGAGCTGGATCTGGTTGCCGAGCATGTCCTGCACGACCTGCGCGCTGCCCTTGTACATCACGCCCTGGATGTCCACGCCCGCGGTCTGCTTGAAGAGCTCGCCGGTCAAATGCTGCGTGGTGCCGGCGCCGGGGTAGCCCCAGTTCAGCTTGCCGGGATTCTTCTTCGCGGCCTCGACCAGGTCCTTCAGGGACGCATACGGCGCCTGGTCGTTCGCGACGATGATCAGCGGGTTGCGGAAGATCGGCCCGATCAGCACGAAGTCGTTGAACGGGTCGTAGGGCAGCTTCTCGATGATCGCGGGGTTGACGACCATCGCCGCACTCGTGCCCATCAGCAGCGTGTAGCCGTCGCCCTTGGCTTCGCGGCCGGTGACCATGCCGGGGATCGCGGCACCGCCGCCGATGTTGTCGATGACCACGGGCTGGCCCCACTCGCGCGACAGCGCTTCGGCGACGAGGCGTGCGGCGATGTCGGTGGCCTGGCCCGCGGGGTACGGGACGATCAGCTTCACCGCCTTCTCGGGGAACTTCTGCGCCCACGCCGTGGCGCCCAACGTGGCCAGCAGGAACAGCAGCGCGGCGGATGCGATGCGTCGGATCATGTTCTTCTCCTCGTTGTCGTGGGTCCTAGCCCTTCACGTGCGGGTCGTTGGGGTTCTCGCGCCCCTTCTTCATGATGATCTCGCGCGTGTTGCCGGCGCCGCGGTGGCTCTGCACCGGGATGCCGAGCTTCGCGGCGATCTCGTGCGCGGCTTCCTGCACCTTGATCGGATCCATGCCGGTCTTCACGCCCGATTCCTCGAGCATCGTCACCAGGTCCTCGAGCGGGAAGTTGCCGCACGAGCCCGCGGAGCTGGGGATGGCCATGCCGCCGCCGATGCCGCAGATCGCACCTTCCATCCAGTGGCAGCCGGCGTCCATCGCCGCGAGGATGTTGGCGGTGGCCATGCCGGACATGTTGTGGATGTGGAAGCCCAACTCGATGCCGGGAAACTTCGCGTAGAGGCGCTTGTACAAGCGATTCACGTGCGCCGGATCCTCCATGCCGAGGGAGCCCGCGAGGTACTGGCGCTTGATGCCCGCGTGGTAGAACTCGCCGACGATCTTCTCGACGTCTTCCTCGGGAATCAGCCCCTCGTAGGGGCACCAGAACGCCATGCCGACGGCGGCGACGAACGGGATGTTGTTCTGCTCGGCCAGGCGGAACATCTGGATGTTCTGCTGCACGCACTCCGCGTTGGTCATGTTCTGGTTGTGCTGCGTGTACGTCTCCGAGACGGTAATGAGGCCCAGCATCTCGCCCACCTTCGCCTCGATGGCCCGGTGCGCCCCGCGCACGTTCGGCGCCTGGCCCCGGTAGACCGTGCCCGGCTTGCGCGTGATCTTCGCGAAGACGTCGGCCGCGTCCTTCATGTTGGGAACGACCTTCGGGTGCGCGAAGCTCGCCACCTCGACCACGGGCACGCCGAGCTCGGAGAGGCGATTGGAAAACCAGACCTTGGTGTCGGTGTCGATCCACTTGGGCAGGCTCTGGAGGCCGTCGCGCGGGGCGACGTCGACCAGCAGCATCTTGTCGGGCAGGTGCATGGGGTGTTCCTGTTCTAGAAACCGTCGAAGGTGGCGAATTCGCCGGCGCTCGCACGCTCGGTGACGAGCTTGTTCTCCGGCGCGTCGGGGTCCGCGTGACCGAGGGCCATGCCGCAGACGACGACCTCGTTCGCGGGGATGCGCAGCTCGGCGCGCAGGACATCGTGGAAGTTGGCGAGCGCGGCCTGCGGGCACGTGTCGAGGCCCAGGCCCCGCGCGGCGATCATCACCGCGCCGATGAAGATGCCGAGATCGAGCCAGCTGCCGATCTCGAGGTCCTCGTCGAGCGTGAAGAGCAGGCCCACGGGCGCGTCGAAGAAGTCGTAGTTGCGGCGGCGTTGCTTCTCCGTCGCCTCGAAGTCGCCCTTCTGGATGCCCATGAGTCCGTAGAGGTCCCAGCCGATCTTCCGGCGGCGCCCGAGGAAGGGCTCGCGCCAGTTGACCGGGTAGTAGTTCCACTCGCGCTTGTGGCCTTCCTCGCCGTCGCGATCGAGGGCGACGTGGATGGCGGCGGAGACGCGCTTGCGCACATCGCCCGCGATCACGCGCACTTTCCACGGCTGGATGTTGCTGCCGCTCGGGCTGCGGCTCGCGAGCGTGAGGAGGCCCTCGACCGTCGCGCGGTCCACCGGCGTGGGCAGGAACGCGCGCACGGAACGGCGCGTGCGGATGGCCTCGGCGGCGGTGAGGGTGGCGGGCATTGACAGCTTTGTCCGTTTGTACGGACAATATGCGCCATGTCCTTGAAACCTGTCAATGGCGCGGCCACCCTCGCGGCGGCCCGGCGCGGCGGTGGTGCCAGCCGCTACGCCACGCTCGCGCGCCTGCTCACCGAGGAGATCGAGGCCGGCCGCTACAAGGTCGGGCAGATGATCCCCACCGAGGCGGAGCTGCAGCAGCGCTTCGACGTGAGCCGCCACACCGTGCGCGAGGCGCTGCGCGACCTGAAGTCCCAGGGCCTGCTCACGGCGCGCGCCGGGGTCGGCACCGTGGTGCGCGCCAAGTCGCGGCCCACGCGCTTCATGCAGGGCATCGGCACGCTGAAGGAGCTGGTCCAGTTCGTCGAGGCCACGCGCATGAAGGTGGTGAAGCGCCGCGTGCTCCTGGCCGATGCGGATCTCGCCGAGCGCCTCGCGGTGAAGGAAGGCCAGCAACTGCACGAGGCCTTCGTGCTGCGCTTCCTGCCGAAGGAGAAGGAGACGGTGCCGGTGGCCTCGATGTTCATCTACGTGCGCGCCGAGCACGGCGGCGTCCTCGACCACATCGACAAGGCCGGGCAACCGGTCTTCAGCCTCGTGGAGCGCCACCATGGCGTGCGCATCGTCGAGGTGAGCCAGCAGATCGTCGCGGTGACGCTGGCACCCGTCGAGGCGCGGCCGCTCAAGGCGCGCGCGGGTTCCACGGCGCTGCACATCTCGCGCCAGTACTTCGACAGCCAGGACCGGATGGTGATGGCGAGCATCGGGCTCTATCCGAGCGACCGCTTCAGCCACAACACGAAGTTCCGCATCCAGCCTCCCGACGAAAAGGATTCGTGATGAAACCCCTCAACGGCGTGCGCGTCGTCTCGGTCGAGCAGTTCGGCGCCGCGCCCTACGGCTCGATGTTCCTCGCGGACCTGGGCGCGGAGGTGATCAAGGTCGAGAACGCCGCGATCGGGGGCGATCCCGCGCGCAAGACCGGCCCGTACCTCCTGGGGGATGCCGACAGCGAGTATTTCCAGACCTGGAACATGAACAAGAAGAGCATCGCGCTCGACCTGCGCACGCCCGGGGGCAAGGCGGCGCTCGAGCGGCTGGTGATGGATTCGGAAGTGGTGCTGAACAACCTCCGCGGCGATCTCGCCGCGAAGATGGGCCTCGACTACAAGACGCTCTCGAAGCTGAAGCCCTCGATCGTCTGCGTGCATCTCTCCGCCTACGGGCGCGACAACGAACGCGCTTCGTGGCCCGGCTACGACTATCTGATGCAGGCCGAGGCGGGGCTGATGCACCTCACGGGCGAACCCGACGGCCCGCCCACGCGCATCGGCGCGCCCTCGATGATCGACCACACGACGGGCCTGACCGCGATGGTGGGGCTGCTCTCCGCGTTGATCCAGGCGCGCGCGACGGGCACGGGTTGCGACGTCGACACGTGCCTCTTCGACGTGGCGCTCCACCAACTGGGCTATGCGGCGATCTGGTACCTGAACGAGGGCTTCGTGCCCGAGCGCCAGACGCGCAGCGCCCACTTCTCCGTGGCGCCGGTGCAGACCTTCCCGACGAGCAACGGCTGGATCTTCGTGATGTGCCTCACGGAGAAATTCTGGATGGCGCTGCTGGGCGTGTTGAGGAATCCGGCGATCGGCGCCGACGCGCGCTTCGCGAACCAGGCTTCGCGGCAGGTGAACCGCGAGGCGCTCACGAAAACGCTCGACGTCGAATTCCGCAAGCAGACGACCGACCACTGGCTCAAGGTCCTGGGCGGCGTGCTGCCGGTCGCACCCGTCAACGAGATGGGCAAGGCGCTCGAGAACCCGTTCCTGCACGCCACGAAGATGATCAGTTCCGTGCCGCACCCCGAGCGCTCCGACTTTCGCGTGCTCTCCAACCCGATCAAGATCAACGGGCAGCGGCTGGGGCAGGCGGTGTGTTCGCCGATGGGCGCCGATACCGAAGAAATAATTGGGGTCAGACTCCCATTAAGTTAATTCGGATGCGGGATACCGCATCGAAGGAATTAACTTAATGGGAGTCTGACCCCAATTATTTTGCTCTCTTCAGCGCGTCCTCGAGCAGCGTGTCGCGGCCTTCTCGATAATCGGCGAACTTCCAGGTCATCGGTTGTTTCGGCGCGAGGTCACCGCCGGGAACGTCGAACACCCAATTGATCCAGAAGCAGCGCCCGCGGTCCTTCCAGCCGCAGCCGTCGTGCCAGTCGTGGTAGCCGGTGGCGAAGAACACGCGGATCTTCGAGTTGGGCAGCACGAGGGGATCGCCCGCCTCGGCCCAGAAGCGCTCGCGATCGCCGACGCGCTCGCCGAGGACCACCGAACGATCGCCGCCGAAATACTTCGCGCGCGCGACGGTGACCAGCGCCGCGGAGAAGGTCCCGTTGTCGGTGAGGATGAAGAGTTTCCCGTCGGGCGCGACCGCTTTCGGCAGCGCCTTCGTGAACGCGAGCGACTTCGTGTAGTCCCCGCCGCCGTTCCCGCGCATGTCGAGGATCGCGTAGCGCAGCGAACCCGGCGCCAGCGTGGCGGAAAGCTTCGCGAGCTGGTCGTCGAGCGGGCCGCGCTCGTCATCCGAGTTCGACAGGATGTGCACGTAGAGGCCATTGCCCTCGAGCGGCATCGTGTACAGGCTCGCATCGGCGTCGCGCAGCGTGAGAGGCAACTCGTTCCGCCCGGAGAGCACGGAAACCCACGAGCCGGCTTCGGTCTTGATCGGCTGCGGCGCGATGTCGCGCGGCGGAAAGCTGTACGCCTTCTCGGGATCGGGCGCGGTGGAGGTGAGCGAGATCGTGTCCTTCGCGCCCGCGGGCGACACGACCTCGAACGTGAGGCGATCGGCCTGCATCGCGGGCCACACGCCGGCGAACACGGTAGGCGAAACGAAGAACACCAGCATGGTCGCCTTCGCATGCTCGATCGGCCCGCCCAGGTAGGGCGCGAACGCGGCGACCAACTCTTCCGGCGTCTTGCCATTGATGCTCGTCACGCGGTTCGAAAGCAGGTTCGCCTGCGGCTCCGCGGCGCGCACCACGTAGAGCCCCTCGGCGAACCACGCGAGGCGGATCGGCACGCGTTCGATGCGGCGCAGGCGCCGCCCCGCAGTGGTGTGGCCGTTGTCCGCGATCGCCACCAGCCGCGAGATTTCCATCTCCATCTGCGCGGGCGTGAGCTCGGCCGCGCGCGCGACCACCTTCTGCCGCTCCATGCCGAAGCGATCGGCCGCCTCGAGCGAGAAGCTCTTGTCGTAGCGGGGCAGGAGCGCCAGCACTTCGAGGTCCTGCCGATTGGCTTCGGCGCGGTTGGCCGGCGCGGGCATCGCGGGAATGGAGACCTTCGGATAGAACCGCGACATGAACTCGTAGTAGAGGCCGCCCAGGACGGCGGCGGGAATCACCACGAGGAGCACGGCGGCGACGAGGAGGACCCGGGTCCTGCGGGAGAGGGATTTCATGGGAGGTTGGACGTCATTGCGGCGACGTCCGGATTTCGTTCCCGATCAATCCCGCTTCGGATGCCGCTTGCCTTTCTTCTCGGCGGCTTCCTTCAGGCGCGCGCGCCGCTCCTCGCGAAGCTTCGGCAACTGCCCCTGCAGCCTTCCGTGCAGTCCTTCGATGCGGTTTTCGTTGCGGGTGCCGCGATAGAAACGCGGAACCCGGTCGATCAGCATCGGCTTCGCACCCTTCTTCGAGCCGAAGAATCCGACGCGATTCGGCGTCACGTCGACGCGCCCATCCTTCGACTTGATGAACGTGCCGCCGGCGAACACGCGGTCGTAGATGCCCGCGCCATCCTCGCCGTCGTCCTTCAGGCGCACCTGCGTCTCGTGGTCCGTGCCGCGGATGCCGATCGTCGCGATCGAGGTGCGGATCTGGTAGCCCTTGGGATTCACGCTCGCGATCCAGCCGCTCACCACGCGCATCCCGCCTTCGAGCAGGCCAAGGGTGCTGCGGTCGGTCGCTTCGCCCGTGGCCTGGTACTGCGCGATGCGCATCTTCGTGTCCGGGCGCACGGCAACCAGCCCGCCGTCGACCATCTTCAGGTGGATCTCGCTGTCCTTGCCGGTGGTGATGCCGTCGCCTTCGTTCAGCGTGTCGCCTACTTTCGGCGTGTAGCGCGACTTGTCGGCGCGCTGCACCGTGACCGCGCCCTCGACCAGGTCCACGGTCCCGGCCTCGTTCACCGTCTTCTGGGCGAATACGGGCGGTGCGAAGAGGGAAGCCAGGAAGGCCAGCAGCGTGCGTCGGTTCATCGAGGCCTCAAGCCGAGCGGCGGACGGTCTGCCGCTTGCCCAGTTCACCCAGCTCGAGGCCGAACTCGAGCGAGGCGCGCGAGAACGCCTGGTCCATGCCGATCAGCGTTGCATCGCTCATCCGCAGGCCAGCGGGCGATTCCGCGAACTGGATGTAGCGGTCGAAATCCTCGTCGGACACCGTGCGGTACATGTACGCGAAGATGGCCACCGAGGTCTCGGTCATCGCCGCGACCATCACCGGGTGGCGGGCTTCGAAATCGTCGCGCATCTTCTGCGCGGGCGTGATGTCGCCATTGGTGGAGGCGGCCGCGCCGTAGAGGATGGCCACCGTGGTGTTGGCGACCATGCGCGCGGCGAGTTCGCCCGCGTTGGTGGCCGCGGCCATGCGCCGCATGAGCGCCAGCCGCGCCTTGGGCGCCGCCTTCGCGTACTTCACGACGGCCTTCTCGCGCGCCTCGAGCGCAACGGGATCGGACATCTCGCCGTAGTTCTCCTCGATCTTCGTGAGGCGCGTGCCCAGGCTCGAGGTGAACCACACCAGGGCCTGCGCCTCGTCCTCGGCGGTCAGTTCCTTCACGAACACGGCGCGCACGTCGCTGCGCATGCGCTCGGCGTTGAACGCCTTCGCGGCGGCCTTGCGGATCAGCACGCGCTCGTTCGGATCCATCGGGTGGCCCTGGCTCGCCTGCGCTTCGAGGGCGAGCTGGTTCTCGATCCCGGCGCCGATCATGGCCTCGTACTGGCCCATCTGCTTCCAGGTGCCGGAGCGGCGGAGCAGCTCGTCGGTCCTGCGGGCTTGCGCGGACGCATCCGCCATCGCCACGAAGGCGAGCGCGAACCAGGCGAGGCGGGCGAGGGCGTTCATCGAGGGATCACTTCTTCTTGCGCGCCTTGTCGAACTCGGCGTACTGGCGGCCGAAGTCCAGCGAGGCGCGCGTGATGGAGCCCTCGAGCGCGGCTTCCATCGCGTCGTAGTAGCGCAAGCCCGCCGGGGACTCGGCAAAGGTCACGAGCTTCTCGAGCTGCGAGTCGTCCAGCGCCTGGTACTGGTGCGCGAAGCGCGCGACGGCGCCCTGCCTCGCCGCGTGCGCCATGACGCCGCGTCGCGCCTCGAGGGTCTTCTTGGCGAGCTCGATCTCGTTCACGCTCATGTCCATGGCGCTCATCACGCCGAAGAAGACGCTCGCGGTCATGTTGGTGCGCATGCGCGCGTTGGCTTCGCCTTCGGAGAGCGCGCTGCCCAGGCGCTTCAGGAGGTCGGCGCGGTCCTGCGTGATGCCCTTGCGGGCGCGCATCACGTCGTCGTAGTACTGCTGCTGCGGCATCGACATGGTCGCGGCGTGGTAGCTCGTGTCCGTGGCGACGATGCGCCTGCCGAAGTCGGTGTCGAGCCAGGCCAGCACGACGTTCTCGTCGGGCGCCGTCATGCTCTTCTGGAGCGAAGCCTTGACCTCCTGCTTCATGCGGGCCGCGTTGAAGCTGGAGGAGACGGTCGCGGCGAGCCGGGTGCGGTCGTCGGCCGTGAGCGGCCTGCCGATGCCCAGGTCCACCGTGGTCTCGGCGGCGCGCTCCATCTCGGTCAGGATCGCCTTTTCGAGCTGGACGAGGAGGGAATTCATCCCCGATTTCTGCATCAGTTCGTCCACCCGGCGGGGGGCCTGGGCGTGGGCCTGGCCGGCGATGATGACCGTGGCCAGGGCGAGGGCGGCGAGACGTGGGACCAAGTACGGGCTCCAAGGGGGTAGCGGGAAGCGCCATTCTACGGTTTGGAGTACAATGCGCGTGCAGGATTACCAAGAGAAGTGAAGCCGCAGTCTCCCCTCCCAGCCGTGTAAAAGCGGCTCCGTAGTGGCAGTCAAATTCCCTTTCTTGATCATCGTGACCGTCGTCGGGCTCGGTTTGCCCGCACCAACTGAAGTAGAAAAGGAACAAGACATGGCTACAGGTACCGTGAAGTGGTTCAACGACGCTAAAGGTTTCGGTTTCATCACCCCCGATGGCGGTGGACCCGATCTCTTCGCTCACCACAGCGAAATCCAGGGCTCCGGCTTCAAGTCGCTCAAAGAAGCCCAGAAGGTGGAATTCGAAGTTCGCGCCGGCCCGAAGGGCCCCGCGGCTGGCAACATCCGCCCGATGTAATCGCTTGACGCGCCCCATCCCCGGGGCGCTTTGCCCGACGAAGCCCGGCCCTAGCCGGGCTTTTCTATTCAAATCCCTAGGAAATTCGGGTCCCAGGGTCCACAGTGGAATCACCTGCGGCGCTTCGCCTGCGGGGTAAGGAGCATCACCCATGAACAAGCCCATCGGTTCGCCCGACCTGATCGACACGATCGTTGCCGACCCCCGTTTCAGCCGCCTCTCCTACGCATTGATCGTCGCCGAGCTCGTCGAAGAGCTGAAGTCTCCCGGACCGTTCACCCTGTTCGCCCCCACCGACACCGCTTTCCAGGCCCTGCCCGTCGAGGAACTCGACGCGCTGATGGGCGACCGCAAGAAGCTCGGCGAAGTGCTGCGCAACCACGTGCTGCGCGGAGCCTTCCGTTCGTGGGACCTTTCGCATGGCAAGGTACGCACGCTCGCGGGTACCATCATCGCCATCGGTGCTACCGATGACGGCTTCACCCTGGAAGACGCGAACGTCGCCCGGAAGGACGTGCAGGCCAGCAACGGCGTGCTCCATTCGCTCGACGCCCTGATCATCCCGGGCCGGGTCGTGCCGAAGTCGGAAGCGTCGCAGGCCGAATCCGCCTGGTCGGGACGCCGCAGGGTCTACACCAGCCGGTCGCTCGCCACCATCAAGTAACTTTCACCGGAGGGCCACAGAGGATGCCGAAACCGAACTACGCCTTCGCCAAGCGCCAAAGAGAGCTCGCGAAGAAGCAGAAAAAAGAAGCGAAGCAGCAGCAGAAAGCTGCCGAGAAGCAGGCCGAGAACCCGCAGCCCGAGGGAGCGGCACCCCCTCCGGAGCCTCCGGTCGACCAGTAGCGGTTTTTCCCGGCCCGGCAATGCAGAAAACTCGCTCGTAGCCCCGGGGCGGGCCGGGCCACCATCGTGGCATGGGTCGCAAACTGGTATTCATTCACGGGCGGACGCAGCGCGGCAAGGAGCCCGCCGCGCTCAAGAAGGAGTGGCTGCAGTCGCTCGACGACGGGCTGCACGCCCACGGCCTCACGCGGTCGATCGACGACGCGGACGTCCTCTTCCCCTGGTACGGCGAAGCGCTCGAGGCCCTCGTGCAGTGGGGGCCCTCGCAGGACGCGGCCGAAGCCGTCCTCCACGCCGCCACCGAATCGCCTCCCGAACGCGTGTTCATGAGCGCGGTGATGGAGCAATCGCGCAAGGAAGCCGGCGTCACCAAGGCCGAGCTGAAGGCCATCGCCGGGAACGACGTCTTCCAGCGCGGCCCTCTCGATCGCGGATGGCTCCAGGGTCTCGTGCGCGCGCTCGACCGCCACGTGCCGCTCGCCAACGGCACGGGTGTCGCGCTCGCCACCTACGATGCCTACCAATATCTCTACACCCCGGCCTTCGCGCGGACGATCGACGCCGTCGTCATGGAGGCGCTGGTGCCCGGCGAGGAAACCGTCGTGGTCGCGCACTCGCTGGGCGCGCTGGTCGCCTACAACCTCTTCCGGGCCCACGGCGCGGCGCGCGGCTGGAAGGTGCCGCTCTTCGTGACGCTCGGCGCGCCCCTGGCCGTGACGGCGATCCGCGATTCACTCGGCGTGCGGGCGATCCCTTCCTGCGTCGAGCACTGGTTCAACGCGAAGGACGAGCGCGACGTCGTGGCGCTGTACCCGCTCGACCAGAGGAACTTCCAGGTGGATGACGGCACGATCGAGAACTGGTCCGAGGTGAGGAACCCGACCGAGAATCGGCACGGTGCTTCCGGGTACCTCGGAGACCCCGAAGTAGCGCGTCGAATCCATGAGGCGCTGGGGTGAAGTCAAGGGACCAATTTACTTATATCCCTAGGTCGTGGAGGGGCACACGCGCATAGTGGGACGCTGCCTCTGCAGCGGAGGATTCCCATGAACACCCCCATCACGTACATCGGCTGCCGCACCGCCCCGCGAGAGCTCACCGCGCTCCTCAACCACGAAGTCGTCGCGACCGCCGCGAACGATTCGGACTGCTACCCCAGCGCGATCGCGCACGTCGCCGTGACGACCGCCGACATCGTGCCGATCAAGGAACTGCATTGAACACTCCCGACAACGACATCGTCGTGAACGCCGCGAACTCGCCGCATTTCACCACCTACTCCAATGCGCTGCGGGCCGCCGGCCTCGAAAGCGCCTACAAGGGCACGGGGCCGTTCACGGTCTTCGCGCCCACGAACGACGCGTTCGAAAAGCTGCCCGACGGCGCGTTGAACGCGCTGCTGAAGGACAAGGCCAAGCTGGCCAGCGTCCTCAACTTCCATGCGACGCGCGGGGCGATCTACGCTTCGGAAATGCGCTCGCACGAGTTGCCCAGCCTGCAGGGGGAAGCGCTCGCGATCACGCGCAGCGGAACGGACCTCGACACGGGATTCTCCGTGAACGGGGCCAATGGTTCGAAGAAAGAGATCGAGGCCAGCAATGGAATCATCCACGGGATCGATACCGTGATGATGCCGAAGGGCTAGCCAGGCCGGACACGTAGAGGTGTGGTGAGAGGGGGGGCTACGGCCCCCCTTTTTTTTGTGCCATCCTTCCTGCTCCAAAGGGGGATAAAAAATGAAAACGATTCGGTGGTTCCTGGCGCTCGCTCTTTTTTCCTGCAGCACCGCGTGGGCCGATGGATGGGTTCGCTGCGCGGATGACGGTGGCACCTGCAAGTTCGACGGCAGCCGGAAAGTCCAGTACGGCGAGGGCGGCAAGTGGGTGGTGCGCCAGTACGACGGCACGGCCGCCTGCAACAAGGGTGCCTTCGGCGGCACCGACCCGTCTCCCGGCAAGAAGAAACACTGCCGCTTCCAGTCGAGCGCACAAGCCATCGGGTACTTGCCCGCGCCGCCGCAGTGGGCGAACTGCGCGGCCGAGGGTGCGATGTGCCGCTTCACGGGGGCGAAGAAGGTCGCGTACGGAACGGGCTCCTCGTGGAGGATGGACTCGTTCGTGGGCGCCATCGAGTGCAGCAACGCGGTCTTCGGTGATCCGGCCCCGGGCAAGCGGAAGGAATGCCGCTACCTCAAGTAGTACCGAGCACCAGCTTCACCGCCTGCAGCAGGCCGCTCATCTTGAACGGCTTGCTCACGTACCCATCGGCGCCCGCGACGAGTCCCTCGGCGACCTCGGCCGGGCCCGAGAGGCCGGTGACCATGATCACGGGGAGCGCGCCGAACTGCGGATGCGCGCGGATCGCCTGCAGGATCATCAGGCCGTTCGCGTCGGGCAGCTCGCGGTCGAGCAGCAGGACGTCGACTTCATTGCAGCGGCGCAGGGCCGCGTTGATCTCCGCCTTCGTCGTCGCCCAGCGTACTTCGTAGCCGTGCGTCATGAAGATGTCGATCTGGAGTTGCGCGAGGTCCGGATCGTCCTCGATCACCTGGATCACGTACTGCTTGCCGTTCTTGGGCTGGATGAGGACTTCGGACTGCTTCGTCACGCTCACCATGAACCCGTGCTTGGCGAGGCTGGGGGCGCCGACGAGCGCATCTTCGAGCGCGCGCTGCGTCTCTTCGGGCGTGGGCTCGGTCGCGACGCCGGCCTCTTCGCCGGTGAAATCCGGTTCGCCCTGTGTCATTCCGTTAGTCTATCGTGCCGCGAACCCGTCGCCTCCGTCCGAATCCGCGAGGGTCGCGGGCAGCGTCCAACGCATGCCACTTCAAGCACTTCCGACCCCTTCCCATGAGACGAACCCTCGCCGTTTTCATTGCAACGCTTCTCCCGGCGCTTGCGGCCGCGCAGAAGGTCGAGATCCCCAACGTCGTCGAGATCACGCCGAAGCTGGTGACCTCCGGCCAGCCGTCGGCCAGTGCGCTCGCAAAGCTGAAGGAGCAGGGCTTCGAGGCGGTGATCTACCTCGCGCCGCCGACCGTTTCGGATGCGGTGCGCGACGAGCCGCTGATCGTGACGAAGCAAGGTCTCACGTTCGTGAACATCCCGATTCAATTCGGCAAACCGACGGAGGATGACTTCGAGACCTTCGCGGGCGTGCTCGCGGGCCTCGGCGGGAAGAAGGTGCTGGTCCACTGCCAGGTGAACCTGCGCGCCTCTTCGATGGTGTTCCTCTACCGCGTGCTGAAGCTCAAGGAAGCGCCCGAGGCCGCGTACAAGGCGGTGTCCGCGGTGTGGAAGCCGCACGACGCGTGGGCGACGCTGATCGAAGGGCAGTTGAAGAAGAACGGGATCGCGTTCGAGCTCTACTGAGTCACCAACTCGCCTTCGCAACATCCTCCGCCCACTCGATCGCTCGCTCGCGGGCCTTGGCGATGTCCTTGCCGTTCTTGAGTGGCCTGTAGACCGTGAGCCCCACGATGCGGTGGCGCAGCGAGATCATCGTGGTGACGACCACCATCGCCTTCAACGGCATGGCATCGGTGGGCAAGCCGATGAAGCGCGCGACGGCCACGTTCGTCACGTAGCGGTCGGTCTTCGCGACGATGCCCAGTTCGGAGTTGCCGGTGGTATCGATGTCCGCGGCGGCGAGGAGCTGTGCCACGCGGTCCTCGGTGCTTCGCTTGTCGGAAGCGGCTTCGAGCGTCCTGGCGATCGCGTCGGGATCCCGCTTGAAGGCGGCGGCGCTGAACGGTTCGTCGCTGGGCAGCGACACGATGGCCCATTCGTCGGCGCCGGGGAGGAAGGTGTTCCGGGCGAATGCCACGACGATCTTTCCGCCGCCCTTGCGCGCATCCGCGTCGATGGCCTTGAACACCACGCTCTCGTTGTTCCGGATCACGCCCATCGAGCCGGGCGAAGGCATCTCCAGGGTCCCGTTGCCGATCGTGACCGTGGTGGCGCCGGCCGCGGGCAGGCCGATCAGGAGGGTCAATATCGCCGCGAGGAATTTCAAGACTGCGCTCCGACAGGTTCGTGAAGAGAACATTTTACCTGTGGCTCCCGTAAGCGTTCGTTTAGGCCGAAGGTTGAATTGTTCCGCCGGATCGAAGCCCCTAGCGTGGGGCCATGGCAACCAAGCGCATGCCTGCGCCGTACAACGGGCCTCCGAGATCGCCCACCCTTCGCGAAATCCTTCGAACCGAATCCGACCTGCGGGCTCGCAGCAAGGAGCGCGAATCGATACCGCTGCTGGTCGAGCTGAAGCAGGGCACCGCCGAAATCTTCACGAGTGCCAGCTTCGTCGTGGACTCGGCGTTCACGATCGATCCCACGTTTGCGCCGGTTCCGATGCGGGGCCCGTCGCGCGAAGAGGCGCTCTCGATGGCGAGCTTCGGCGTCGATGCGCACGCGAACACGCAGGTGCTCCGCGCGTTCGTGCGGCAACCCGACATCGAGAAGGTCCTGAAGCTTCCGCAGGTCGTGGCCGTGTGGGCCGATCCGGAGATCCAGCCCATCGCGGCCGATTGCCGGCCCTCGGCGGCGTCGGGTTCGAGCCGGGACGTGGCGGACCGCCTGGGTGCCGACCGGTTGTGGACCACGGCGCGCACGCGCGGTGCGGGCATCGTGATCGGCATCGTGGATGGCGGCGTCGATCGCGCCTTCTTTCCGGTGGCCGGAGGCTGGTCGCCCGACCCGTCGAGCCCGCCCGGCAGCTCGAACGTGGCGTGGGAAGGCCACGGCAACATGTGCGCGCACGATGCGCTCATCGCCTGCCCCGAGGCGGTGCTCTTCGACTACGCGATCGGGCGCACCGCGGGCCCCAACAACGCCTGCCTCTCCGCCGCGCTGCAGGCCTTCCAGGTCGCGCTCACGAGCCACCGCCTCAATCGAACGCCGCAAGTCCTCTCGAACAGTTGGGGTCTCCACGCCCAGGCTTCGGATCCGTTCCCGCCCGGCGATCCGCGCAACTACACGCACAACATCGCGCACCCGTTCATGCGCAAGGTGGTCGAGGTGATGAACGACGGCGTCCTCGTTTCCTTCGCCGCGGGCAATGCCCTCGGCGCGAACGGCCATCCGCGCGTGATCAGCGTGGGCGCGGTGAACCTGCGCGACGAGTGGATCGGCTACACCTCGCAAGGCCCGTCGACGCTCGCCGACAAGCCCGACGTGTGCAGCTTCAGCCACTTCGCGGGCCACACGGCGTGCGACAACGGCACCTGCGCGGCATGCCCGGTGGTGGCCGGCGTGCTCGGCATCCTCGCGGCGGCCGTTCCCGGCCTCACGCAGGATCGCGCGCGCGAAGCGCTGCGCCAGACTGCGCGACGCAGCGCCGGCACGGTATGGAATGCCGACCTCGGCTGGGGCGTCGTGGACGCGCTCGCCGCGTACCAGCTCCCGCCCTAGGGGCTCGAGGCCCGGTACGCGGGTGATGGAGAAGGCCGGGAACCCGGCACTCGCGACATTCCGAAGAGCGGCCGCAGCAACGCCACGCGTGCGATCACGCCCACGTGCAGCGCCCAGCAACCCGCGACGGTACCCACGAGGATGAGTGCGGGTTCGAGCACGGGACCCACCTTCAGCGGGATCAACCAATACGCGAGCAGGACGATCAGGCTCTGGTGCAACACGTACCAGGGATAGACGGCGCTCGTTGCGAACGGCAGCCACTGGAAGGGCCTGTTGAGCAGCGCATGGCCCCACCCGAGGATCGTGCAGAGCGCAAGCCAGATGTAGAGGTTGCGCAACGTGCGCGCCGCCAGGATGCTGGTGAAGGCCGGGTTCTCCCGGTCGACAGTGAAGACGATGGCGATGTAGGCGGCGAAGGCCGCGAGCGCCGCGAAGAGCGTCGCCTTGCGGATGCGCGCGAGTTCCTTCCAGATCGCCTCGTCACTGCCCAGCCACCAACCGTAGAGGAACATCGTGGCGGAGACGGCGTGCACGTACCAATCCTTCACGAGGTTGTGCGTCTCCGGGAACCGGCCCTGCAACGTGAACGTGTAGACGAGGAGCGGAACCGCGGGATAGAGCACGAGCCGCACGCCGCGCAGCGAGGCGAAAGTGCGACGCACCCGCTCACCCGCGCCCGACCGGAAGAGCGGTTGCAACGCGGCGAGGATCATCGTGTACGTGAAGAGGTAGGCGAGGTACCAGAGGTGGTTCCAGGTGACGCCCTCCTTCCAGCCGTCGAACGCGCCCTTCGGCCACGGGTAGCCGGTGTAGTAGCGGCCGAGGAACTGGAGGAAGCCCGGCTCGACGAGGCCGTTCATCACGCCCTGCGCATAGGGCTGGATCGGCACCACCACGGCCATGCCGAAGAGCAGCGGGATCAGGAGCCGGCCCGCGCGCTCCCGCACGAAAGCGCCCAGTGCCCGGCTGCGCATCATGTACGCCGTGGCCACCCCGCTGATGAGGAAGATCAGGTCCATCCGCCAGCGGTTCACGAACAGCATCGGGATCTCGATCGCCTGCGTGGTGTAGGTGCTCTTCACGTGGTAGCCCCAGTCCTGGATGTAGACCATGGCCCAGTGGTAGAGGATCAGCAGCGAGAAGGCGAGGACGCGCAGGGCGTCGATGTCGTGGCGTCGATTCATGGCGCAAAGGTAACCCTCTGCTGCCGGGACGGGGCGGAAAATGTGCCGGGGAATCGGAAATCGGTGACGAGCGGCAGCCCGCAGGGACGAGTGGCGGGGTGTCTCGCCCGGCGCGACCGTAGAATCCCGCCATGGACCGCGACCCCCGGGATTTCCTCCAGCGCTACCTGCCGCGCCGCCGATACTTCGAGGTCGCGTTCTGGGTGGTGTTCTACGCAGTGGGGTCGATCGTGAACACGAAGATCGCCGAGGTGGATGTCAGGCGAGCCGGCCTGAACGTTCAACCGTGGGCGCCCGCGGTCTGGGAATGGAGCAGCCACATGGTCGGCCTGGCGCTCATCCCGGCCCTCATCGCCTACGAGGGGCGGTTCCCGCTTCACTTCGGGTCCTTCCGCAAGAACCTGCCATGGCACGTGCTGGGGACCGTGGCCTATTGCGCGATCCACGTCGTCGCGATGGTGGCGTTGCGCAAGGCGTTCTACGCGTGGCAGGGCGCGGTCTACGACTCCGGCAATTGGCTGGTGACGTTCTTCTACGAATACCTGAAGGACTTCCGCAGCTACATCTTCCTTCTCCTGATCGTCGGCGCGTACCGGCTCTTCATGTTGCGCCTGCAGGGCGAGGCGACGCTGCTCGATGCGCCGGACTCGGGCCCCCCGGAAGGATCGATCGAGCGGCCCGAGCGGTTCCTGGTGAAGAAGCTGGGCAAGGAATTCCTGCTGCCCGCCGGCGACATCGAGTGGATGCAGGCGATGGGCAACTACGTGAACCTGAGGGTGCGGGGCAGGGACTATCCCCTGCGCTCGACGATGGCGGCGATCGAGGAGCGGGTCGATGCGACGAAGTTCGTCCGCGTGCACCGCAGCTACATCGTGAACCTCGACCAGGTCGTGGAGATCGAGCCCACGGATGGCGGGGACGCCACGATCAAGATGAAGGATGGCGCCGAAGTGCCTTGCAGCCGGAGGTATCGCGACGGATTGCGCCGGTACCAACTTCCGGCGTAGAGTTGTTGCTGGGGGTAAGCAGGACCCCCGGGAGCTTCATCCCTCCAAGACGGTACCCGTCCAAGCCCTGTACACGCAGCACGCCCCGGCTTGGGCACCGTCATCCCAATGGAGGGTTCCATGCGCTACCACCTCACGCCGATCCACTGCCGTCCCTGGTTGTTGAACGGGCTATCGCTGAAGCTGATCGAGAGCCACTACGAGAACAACTACGGCGGTGCGCTTCGGCGCCTGAACGCCATCACCGCGCAACTCGAGACGCTCGACTTCGCCAAGACGCCACCGCACGTGGTGAACGGGCTGAAGCGCGACGAGCTCACCGCGCTCAATTCCACGCTGCTGCACGAGCTCTACTTCGCGAGCCTCGGCGGCGACGGGCAACCCACGCCCGCGATGAAGGAAGCCCTCGCGCGGGACTTCGGTTCCGTCGATCGCTGGCGGGACGAGTTCCTCGCGATGGCCAAGGGCCTCGCGGGAGGCTCGGGCTGGGTGGTGTTGAGCTACATCCCCCGCGATCGCAGGCTCGTGAACCAGTACGCGGCCGAACACACGCAGTCGGTTGCGGGCGGCATCCCGATCTTCGCGCTCGACATGTACGAGCACGCGTATCACATCGACTTCGGCGCGAACGCCCAGGCGTACATCGAGGCGTTCCTGCGCAACGCCGACTGGAAATCGGTGCAGGTGCGCTACGAGGACGCGACAAAGGTCGAACCGCTGCGGCCCGTGGAGCAGCCGGAGTTCGGCGATCTCCCGGGCGTGATGCCGGAAGAAGTGAAGGCGATGCTCGACGCGGGAGAACCCGTGCAATTCATCGACGCACGGCCCAAGTTCTACGTTTCGCGCACGCAGGACATCATCGACGGCGCGACGTGGCACGACCCCGAGCGCGTCAAGGACTGGGTCGGAGAACTCAAGAAGGATGAACCGGTGGTGGTGTTCTGCGTCTACGGATTCCACGTCGGGTGCCGAACGGCGGCCGCGTTGCGTGAAGCCGGGTTCGAAGCGAGCTTCATGAAGGGGGGCCATTCGGCCTGGAAGGCGATCGGTGGTGCCACGAAGCTGTACACCTGACCATGGACGGGATCCTCACTTCCACCGAAGTCTTCGGGCGCGTCACCGTGCGCCAGGCCATCGATGCGGTCGAGCGCGCGTTCCTGGCCCTCGAGGCCGGCCACATCGCTCCGCCGGTCTCGGCCGGCGTCACCGTGCCCGACGGCACGTTCCACGTGAAGGCGTGCGCGGCGGTTTCGCCTGGCTACGCGCAGGTCTTCGTGGCCAAGATCAACTCCAACTTTCCCGGCAACCGGGCGTGCGATGGCTTGCCGACGATCCAGGGCGTGGTGGCCGTCTTCGACGCGACCACGGGGCGCCTGCTCTCGCTCATGGATTCGCCATCGATCACGAACCTGCGCACGGCTGCGACGACCGCGGTGGCCATCCGGCACCTCGCGATGAAAGGAGCGCAAGTCGCGACGGTCGTGGGATGCGGTGCGTTGGGCCGCTTCCACCTGCAGGCGTTGAAGGAATGCGGGCTGCGGCGCGTGAACCTCCTCGACCTGGACATGGCGCGCGCCACGCAGGTCGCGGGCTGGGCGCGCGACGAGCTCGGGCTGGAGTGCCTCGCGGTGAAGGACCTGCGCGTGGCGACGCTGGCGAGCGAAGTCGTGGTGACGTGCACGACGTCGAAAGTCCCGTTCCTCAAGGCGGGCGACGTGCGGCCGGGAACGTTCATCGCGGCGGTGGGCGCGGACAACGAACGGAAATCGGAGATCGCGGCCTCGCTGCTCGCCGAGGCACGCATCGTGACGGACCTGACCGCGCAATGCCTGAAGGGCGGCGATCTCCGCAACGCGATGCCGAACGAGAGCTTCGTGTGCGGCGAGATGACCGATGTGGTCGCGGGGCGCGTGGCGCGAACGGCAGCGGACGAGATCGTGATCTTCGATTCGAGCGGGCTCGCGGTGGAAGACCTCGCCGTGTGCACGCTCCTCCTGGAGGGACGGCAATGACGATGATCGGATTCGACATGGACGCGGTGGGTGCATTGCCCGCCGACTGGACCGCGGGCGTGACGGGCCGCGGGAACCCGCGCTGGGTCGTGGAGCAAGACCCGGGCGCTCCAAGCAAGCCCAACGTCCTGAAGCAAACGGGCAGCGGAGATTTCCCGTGGTGCGTGCGCAAGAACGAGAAGCTCGCCGACGGCTTCGTGGAAGTGAAGTTCAAGCCGCTCTCGGGCAAGGAAGACCAGGCGGGCGGGATCGTGTGGCGGTGGAAGGACGGGAACAACTACTACGTCGCGCGGGCCAATGCCATGGAAGACAACGTCTCGCTCTACTACACGGAGAACGGCAGCCGGAAGACGATCAAGTACGTGACCGCCCCCGTCGCGAAGAACCAGTGGCATGTGCTGCGCGCGGAGTTCAAGGGCCAGCGCATTCGCGTGCTGCTCGACGGCAAGGCGTACATCGAGCTGGACGATGCGCACATCCCGGGGTCCGGGGCCGTCGGCGTGTGGACGAAAGCGGATAGCGTGACGGCCTTCGACGACTTCGCCTTCGGACCATGACGAAAGCGGTCGTGCGGCGGTTGCTGGCCGCGAAGGGCATGCGCGCGTTCGGCGACGGGTTCGTGAGCCTGCTGCTGCCGCTCTACCTGCTCGAACTGGGATTCACGCCGCTCGACGTGGGCATCATCGCGACCGCGACGTTGCTGGGCTCCGGGCTCCTCACGCTCTGGGTGGGGCTGCGCGCGCATCGTTACCACTATCGGACGCTGCTCCTCGCGGCCACGGTGTTGATGGCCGCAACGGGCCTCGCGTTCGCTTCGTTCACCGCGTTCTGGCCCCTGCTGGTCATCGCGATCGTGGGCACGCTGAATCCCTCGAGCGGCGACGTGAGCGTCTTCCTCCCGCTGGAACACTCGGTGCTCACGCGCGCCGCGGCCGACAAGGAACGCACGCGGGTCTTCGCGCACTACAGCCTTGCCGGTGCATTGATGGCCGCCGTCGGTTCCCTCGCGGCGGGGCTACCGGTGTTCATTGCGAAGAGCACGGGCATTTCGATGTTGGGCGCGATCCAGTGGATGTTCGTGCTCTACGCGTCCATCGGCGTTGCGACCGCGTTCATCTATCGCGGGCTGCCGAAGGCCGATGCGCAGGTGCGGGAGGTCCGCGCGCCGCTGGGGCCTTCGAAGAAGCGTGTCTGGATGCTCGCCGCGCTCTTCAGCCTCGATGCGTTCGGCGGCGGGCTGGTCGTGCAGTCGATGGTCGCGTTGTGGCTCTACCAGCGGCACGACCTCTCGATCGTCGCGACCGGGCAGATCTTCTTCTGGACCGGCGTGCTGAGCGCGTTCTCGTTCCTCGCGGCGGTGCGCATCGCCAACCGCATCGGGCTCGTGAACACGATGGTCTTCACCCACCTCCCCGCGAACGTGTGCCTGATGATGATCCCGTTCATGCCCACGCTCGCGCCGGTGATCGTGCTGCTGATGATCCGCGCCGCGCTCTCGCAGATGGACGTGCCCACGCGAAGCTCCTACGTGATGGCGATCGTCACTGCGGCGGAGAGGCCTGCGGCGGCGAGCATCACGGCGGTGCCTCGCAGCCTCGCTTCCGCGGCGAGCCCGTTCATCGCGGGATACCTGCTGGGGATTTCGCCGTTCGGATGGCCGCTCTTTGCCGCGGGCGCGCTGAAGGTGATCTACGACCTGTTGCTGCTCGCGATGTTCAGGCGCGTGCGGCCGCCGGAGGAAGCCGGGCCTAGGGAACCACCGGCGCCAGCAGCGGCATCTCGTCGAGGAACTTGAAGCCGCGCGCCTTCGCGTCCGCCGCGATGGAGTCGATGCGCGTGCCCCAGTTGAGCTCGCGGACGATGTCGTCCTTGCTGTTCGGCCGGAAGCCGTGCGTATGCAAGCCGAGCACCTTCCAGTGCGTGTCGAAGATCGGCGAGCCCGAGGAGCCCTCGTAGGTCGAGCAGCGATGGAAGATCAGGTGCGGATCCTTCACGGAGACCACGCGACCCACGTCGGGAAACTCGATGCTGTGCTCGCGGCTGATCTGCATCGCGCGGCGCGAGCGATGCTGGGGAATGTGCAGCTCCTCGCCTTTCTGGGGCGGCAGGACGCGGGCGGTGCCCATGTGGATCGTCGAAGGATCCTGCTGCGGGTTGGCGATGCGGATGAACGCGTAGTCGCGCGTGAAGCCGAGGCCGTTCGGACCCTGGATGCCATCGTCGCTGCAGAAGAAATCCTCGGGGCTCAGCGAATAGGCGGTGCCCTTCGTGGCGTTGTTGACGTAGCCGAAGGTCGCCCGGAAGCGCGTCACCATGTCCGGGATGTCCACGACATGGTGGGCCGTGAGGATCCAGCCGAACCCCACGCGAACGCATCCGCCGAAGCGTGCGCCGTCGATCGATTCGATCAAGCCGCAGGGGTAGGCGCCCGGAAGCGCCCCGGGCGAGTTCGTGGCGAAGTCCCAATCGGGCGTGCCGTAGGGGCCGCGCAGGAAGAAGTTGGAGGGCTGGATCATTTCGAGGCCTCCAGGATGTCCTCGAGATCGTCGGGCATGTGCGGCTGGCGAAGGTGATCCAGGATCGCCGGCACAGTGGTGGCGATGAAGGCGGCCCCGGCGTCGGGCAATCCCCTGTGGATGCCCACCAGGTGGCCCTCTCGATCGAGCAGCGGCCCGCCGGAAGATCCGTCGGCGGCCGGCGCGTCGTGCTCGAAATCGGGCACGTCGGTCTTGCCGACCTTGCCGAGCGAGAAGCACTTCCAGGAGTCCATCTCGTCCGGATGCTGCAGGCACACGACCTCGAGGCCCGGCTTGGGCGCGACGGCTTGCTTCAGCGGATAGGCCCCCAGGCCGCGAACCGGCGTGCGCAAGCGGACGATCGTGAAGTCCACGTCCGGCCATCCGGTGACGAAGCTCTCCTTGTCCGCGCGCAGTGCCCTGCTCACGCGATTCGCGGGCGCCTCGCCCTGCGCGAATTCGAAGGCGACCACGAAGTCCGCGGCGACATAGGCGTCGGGAATCAGGTGGCCGCAGGTGAGGATCCAGTCGGGCGCGATCAGGCAGCATGTGCCGCGCGTTCCGTAGTCGGCGGAGAAGAGCCAGCCCGTGGCCTGGCACTGCGCGTACTTGAGCGGGCCGGCGGATCCGCCCTTCGGCAGGATGGTGATGGCGCCCACGCTCAGGCACCGATCCAGTGGGCGGGCGTGCGATAGGCGTCGGTGAGATTCTCGTCGAGGATGGTGCCGGTGAACGCCGGCGTGGACAGCGCCACGATCTGCACGTGCGTGAAGAGCCTGCCGAGCCGGATGCCCGCGGGGTGGAGCTTGAGGAAGGCCGCGGCATGGCCGAGGTCGCCGAAGGGCAGGCAGATCTCGAACCGCATGGCCGGCGGGAAGTTCTGGTCGGGGTTGCGGGTGCCCGGGTGGTACTTGAAGTCCCAGAAGGTGCGTTCGTACTTCGCGAGCGAAGGCTTCATCGGCGCGCCGCCCGGTTCTCCGCCCCCTCCGTTGCCGCCATCGTGCGCGCCGTACGCGTGGAGCTCGACGACATAGGGAAACTTGCGAATCACCCCCGGCTGGAAGTCGTAGTACTCGTTCTTGAAGTCGGTGAAGTCCAGCCCCTCCCGGGGCCCGCTGGCGAGGACGACGCAGGGGATCATTGGGATGCTCTTAGTGGTAGCCTTTGTTAACTGGAAAGTAATGACCCCGCAGGGGCCCGTCAACATGTTCTTTCGTTTAGCGCTCGTGTTGACCCTCCTGGCCGCGAGCCCGGCGCTCGCGCAGCCGTCGGCCCATCGCGTGGCCTACCTCAGCACGCTCTCCGCCGCGGAAGCGGCGAATCGCATCACCGGCATCGAGAAGGCCGTGGCTGCCCGCATGCCGGGCGAGCGCGTCGACTACCGCACCTTCCGCTACGAGCTGCCGGTGAGCGACCTGCCCGCCGATTCGCCCCGCAGCCAGGAGATCCGCTCGCGCAACGATGCCGAGATCGGGCGGCTGCTCGACTGGAAGCCCGATGTGATCCTCGCGCCAGGGGCGCTGCCCGCCAAGGCCGCGGCGCGGCGCACGTCCACCGTGCCGATCGTCTTCGCGTGCAAGTGCAATCCGCTTTCGGACGGCTTCGGCCTCGTGCGCGACGCGGAGCGGCCGGAAGCCAACGTGACCGGGTTCACGCGCTACCTCATCGACTCGCCGGACTCCGCGCGCGACGTTCGCCTCAACCTGCACGAGAAGCGCCTCGAGCTCCTGCGCGAGTTCGTTCGGCCGCAGCCGCTGACGCGCGTGGCGGCCATCCACGGCGACGCGTACGACGAGGCCAAGTGGCGCTACGCGCAGCGCGCGGAAGGCATGCGCATCACGTGGGTGCCCGTGCGCCTCACCGACGCGAACATCGAGAGCCTGCCGCAGCTCCTGCGCGAGGCCCGCGTCGAGGCGGGCCTCGTGCTCGCCGACACCTTCCTCGACAAGCACACGCGGCGCCTCGTCAAGACGGCCGCCGCGATCCCCCTTCCCATCCTCTTTCCCTGGGATGAAGCGGACCTCGGCGCCTGGATGCACTACGGCACTGTCGTCGATTTTCCGGGCACGACCGCGTACTACCTGCAGAAGCTCCTCACGGGGACGCGCGTGGCGGACTTGCCGGTGCGCTTCCCGGACAAGACGGAGCTCGCGTTCAACCTGAAGACCGCCCGGGCCCACGGGTGGACCGGCGGCAAGCGCGGGAGCGCATTCGAGGCGGAAGTCGATCGCTGGATCGCGGAATGAGCGGCCGTTCGGTCCTCTTCCGGCGCTATGCCGTGGTCATCTCCGCGGCCATTGCAGGCACGGTGCTCGCGGCGGGCGCGATCGAGATGACGTTCGCACTGCGAGAGAACCTGCAGCGCTCGCGCGAGTTGCACGTGAGCGCCGCGAACGCGGTGTTCGGCCGCGTGACCGCGCTCTTCGAGGAGGTGGAACGCAATTTCCTCGCGGTTTCCAACGCACCCTGGTCCTTCGGCGCGGGCCAGGGCGCGCGCGTGCGGGAACTGCAGCGCCTCATGCGGCTCCTGCCCAGCGTGGCCGACGTCACGTTCGCCGACAGCGAAGGGCGCGAATCGATCTACCTCAGCCGCACCGAGCGCAACCGCTTCGAGTCCCTGCAGCCCATCGACGCTTCGCTCGCGGACCGCAGCGTCGCGGGGAAAGCCGTGTTCGGTCCGGTGCGGCACCGCGTCGTCGGCTCGGCTCCCATCGTGCAACTCGCGTTTCGCGATCGCGGCGAACGCGCGGGCGTGACGCTCGTGACGGTGAACCTGCAGTTCGTGAGCGAGGAGCTGGCGCGCATGCAGCGGCGCGAGGGCGAGAGCATGTCCGTGGTCGACGAGCGGGGCGTGCTCGTCGCGCACCAGGACGTGGGCCAGACCCTGAGGACCTCGGCCCCGCGCCAGGCCATGCGGACCGAACCCGAGGGGAGCGCCTGGACCGAGGATGCCGCCGGCAGCCCCGCGTTGACCGTGTGGCGCCGCATGGACAATCCGGCCTGGACGCTGTCGGTGGAGTCGCCGTGGCGGCAGGTGTTGAAGCCCGCGATGGGCACCTTCTATCGAACGCTCGCGCTCGTGGTGGCCGGCGTGATCGTGTCCCTCGGGATCGCGTGGCTGCTCGCGCGGCGGCTCGCCCGCCCCGTCGTGGCCCTCAAGGACGGCGTCTCCGCCTACGGTGCGGGCAATCTCGAGCATCGCATCGAGCTCGTCACTGGGGACGAATTGGAAGACCTCGCGCATTCGTTCAACGCGATGGCCGAACAGCTCCGCGACTATACGGTGGGCCTCGAACGCAAGGTGGCCGAGAAGACCCACGACCTGCAGGGGGCCCTCAAGGTCGCTCAGGATGCGATGCGCGCGCGCGCATTGTTCCTCGCCGCGGCGAGCCACGACCTGCGCCAGCCCCTCTATGCCATTTCGCTCCTCGCCGATGCGCTCGTCATCGAGCCGCTTCCCGCGTACGCGAGCGGCGTGGTGGAGAAGCAGCGGCACGCCATCGCGGTGCTGCGCACCCTGTTCGACAACCTGCTCGACCTTTCGCGTTTCGACGCGGGCGACGTGAAGGTCGAACTGCGCGACTTTCCGCTGCGGGACGTGCTCGGGCCGCTGGCCGTGGACATGGAGATGACCTGCCGCGCGAAGGGGTTGCGTGGCGTGGCGCGCGTCGGACCGGAATGGGTGCGGTGCGACCCGGAACTGTTGCGGCGAGTCGTCGGCAACCTGCTCTCCAACGCGGTGCGCTACACGGTCGAAGGGGAGGTGACGCTCGAGACGGCGACGAGCGACGGCCTCGTGCGCATTTCGGTGCGGGATACAGGTGTCGGAATCCCGGCCTCCGACCAGGGCCGGATCTTCGACGAGTTCGTGCAGCTCGCGAACCCCGCGCGCGATCGCGACAAGGGCGTGGGACTCGGGCTTTCGATCGTGCGGCGCATCAGCGAGTTGCTGGGCGCGCCGCTCACGCTCACGTCGCAGGTCGGGGTGGGAACGTGCGTGGAGATCGCGGTGCCGTCGGCGGTGCCTGCCGTCGCGGGCCAGGTGCCGGTCCGGCCGGAGCGCGCGGTGACCTTCCCCGGGCTGCGCGCGTGGATCGTCGAGGACGATCTCCTCGTGCGCGACGCGCTGCGCGTGCAGCTCGACGCGTGGAAGGTCGATGCGCGCTTCATGGGATCGAAGTCCGAGATCGGCGTGCTGCTCGCGGCCGACGGATCGCCCCCCGACGTGGCGGTGATCGACGACATGCTGGGCGATGGCCCGACCGGCCTCGAGGTCGCGGAGTGGCTGGGCCAATGGATGCCGAGGGAGCGCATCCTGCTCGTGACGGGCAACGTCGAGCGCGCGCGCGTCGAGGCGCTCGAGAGCAGCGGGTTCGTCGTCATGGTGAAGCCGGTGGCCGCGATCGACCTTGCGGACTGGATCCGTGACGCGACCCTCGAAGCCTCGGCCTCCGCCGCGCCCTAGCTGCCTCGCGGCCACCCGAGGTCGCGCGCCGCCTCGGGCGGAATGTAGAAGCCGCCCGCCAGGACCTCGCGGATCGCTTCGTCGATGACATTCATCGGAGAGTTCTTGGTGACGTAGCCGTGCGCGCCGCAGTCGAAGGCCATGATGATCGCGCCGAGCGTCGCGTCGCCCGAGTAGACCAGGATCGGGACTTCGGGAAAGCGCTCCCGCAATCCCAGCAGGGTTTCGCGCCCTTGCGAATCGGGGAGGTGCAGGTCGAGCACGACGAGCTGGCAATCCGGATCGGCTTCGAGCAGCGCGCAGGCGTCGGCCAGGGTGGTCGCCGTCTCGATTCGCGCGAAGTCGCGCATCGCCGGAACGCAAGTGCGCAACGCGTCGGTGACGATTTGATGGTCGTCGACCAGTACCGCGCGGGAGAAGGAGGCGCCACCCATGCGTCAAAAGCTACGCGCGCTTGCGTCCGCTTCGCAAGGCCCGAACGGACAGACATTCGTTTAGGCCGACAGTCCGATGGGCCCTGCGATGGATGCGGTGACTACAGCGTCTTCAGGTACTCGATCAGGTCCTTCTTCTGGTCGGGCGTGAGCGTCGTGGTGCCGTATTCATGGCCCGCATTGAGATTTCCCGGTTTCGACGTGTCGAACTCGAACGGGCCGGAAGTACTCACCAGTCCCACGTTGACCGTGTCGATCTCGCGGTTGCCCACGAAGAACTTCTTGACGCGTTCGGCGGGCGCCTTCAACAGCTCCGTCAGGTTGGGCACCGATCCGTTGTGGAGATAGGGTGCCGTGGCCCAGATCCCGTTGAGGGGCCGGGCCTTGTAGGTGCCGTAGCGCGCGGCCACGGTGAAGGCATTGCTCGCGGCCGGCGCGTCGAGGAGTTCCTTCCGGTCGTTCGCGTAGCTGCGCAGGTCGTTCAAGACCGCGGCCGCCGAGGTCGCCGTCGGAACCGCTTCCACCGTCAAGGCGTTCAACGGCGACGGGCCGCGGCGCTGCTCGTCGAGTGCCGCGAGGGTTGCCGCGATATCCCCGAGCAGCACGCCCACGAGGCCGTTGGTCAACAGGCCGTCCGCGGGTTCGGTGGGACCGAATTTCTTGAACGTCCCGCGGCGGAAGGTCCCGTTCAGCGGGCCCGTCGAACCGGAGCGCGTCGCGGCGAGCCTCGCCATGGCGTCGTCGGACATGACGTCCACCATCTTCGCGGTGACGGTGCGATCCGGGTCGGTGCGGACGATCCTCTCGTGGCACCCGAGACATTTCTCGTCGTAGCGGTCCTTGCCGCGCTTCGCCGCATCGGAATCGATCGACGGAAGCCCGTTGTCATTCCACTGCGGCGACCACAGTTGCTTCAGCCAGAACTCGAGCCGGCCGAGATTCCGGACGGCGATGTGGTTGCTGTACGAGCAGCCGAGGACCTTGCAGTCCTCGAGGTGGAGATCCCCGAAGACGCCGATCACCTCCGACGTGTTGCGGCTGAGCGCGCCGAGGCCCAGCAGGTTGTTGGGCGCGATGCCGTTCCATTGGACGCGGTCGTGCTGCGGCGTATCCCACAGGAAGGGATAGGACACCGGCGCGTCCGGCGGCTCGGCCTTGTTGGCGCCCGAGAGCGCAGGGACGAGCACTTCGTTGAAGATGTTCCCGAACGCGTCCAGCCGGCCGTACCCCGCTTCGAGCGTCGGAAGGTTGCGCGCATAGCGGGCGGCGTTGGCGGCGTGGACTTTCGTCAACGCGGCGCGCAGATCGGTGCGCGCCGCCGGCGTGGCCGCGGCGCCGAGGACGTTCGCGGCGAACCGGGCGAATTTCGCGTCGTCGCTCATCGTCGCGGCGAGCGACGCGATGAGGTCCCGATAGAAGTTGTTGAAGTCGGCCATGCCGGGCCCGCCTTCGATCAGGATCTTCTTTTCCGCGTTGGTGAGCTTGTCCTTGTAGACGAGTTGCGTGGTGTGGCACGCGGCGCACGTGAGTCCCAGCCAGGGCTGGTCCGGCGCGTCGCGATCGACCGCGAAGCCGATCGGGAATCCATCGGGATTCTTCGTGCTGGCCTTTGCCGGGATGTAGCCCAGCCGCGTGATGTTCGCGTCGTCCCGGAAGAGCGTGGTGTTTCCCGATTGCTCGAGCACCGCGAACCACTTGGCGGGAAGGATGCGCGAGCCCTGGGACGTGAACCAGAAACCCTGGCTCACCTCGGGCGTCCAGTTCTGGCCGGCCTGCGCGTGCCCGTCGGGCGAAAAGCCGGCGGCCAGCGCGACTGCGGCAACGATGGCGATTCTCGATGCGATCGTATTCATTTTCTTTTTCTCCCTGTTGTCTAGTTCGCCGTGACGTCCTTCAGCGCTGCCTTGGCTTCCGCGTTGAGCGAGTCGAAGATGGAGCGGCTGTGAACCGCCTTGTTCTTCTTGTCGCAGGTGCCGTTGATCTTCTGGAATCCCAGGTGGTGGAGGCCCACCAGGCGTTGCGAGTCGTCGAACATCGGCGAGCCCGAGCTGCCGCTGTTGGTGTCGCAGGTGTGCGTGAAATCGGAGCCGGCGGTGCCTTGCCAGCCGGCGACGCTGGCATCGCGCACCTTGCAGTCGCCGCCTTGCGTCACTTGCTTGGGGCGGCACACGGGATGCTGGATGGCCGTGAGCGGTGTCGCGGCCGCGGCCGTGGCCCATCGCTGCACGGGCCGGAGCTGGTCGTATCCGTTGCGCGGCTTCACGCGAAGGATCGCGAAGTCCCGGTCGCGATCCACCTGGAGGACCTTCACGCATTGGAACTCGCGGCTGATCGTGTCCTCGTCCCAGGAAAAATCGAATGACGTGCGCGCGCAGACGGCGTCCTGCCAGAATCCGTCCTCGGCGATCTCGTCCTTCAATCCACCGCAGTGCCAGTTGGTGAGCACGATGTCCGGGGCGATGGCCACGGCCGTGCAGCACCACGCCCGGCGATCCCACGATCCCATCAGCATGCCGACCCGATCGCCCAGCGCGCGCGCCTCGGCCGGCACCGAGATGTTGAGGATGGAACGGAACTGCACGTTGTTCGAGTCCTGCACCGAGTAGTACGGGTTCCTGGCGCCTTCGGGCATGAGGACGATCCGCGAGACCTTCAACGGCGCCGAGTCCTTCGGCGTCACGGCATAGTCGAAATACAGCGCGCCGTTCCCGCGTGGAATGCGGCCGGTCTTCGCCGTTCCGTTCGCGTCGGCGCTCGCGTCGGTCGTCACGTCGACCACGCGCAGGAAAGCATCGCGGACATACAGGGTCCACTTGCGGCCCGGCGCGGGGGCCACGCGAACCATGGCCTGGATGTAGCGGATCCCCCCGCGGTTGATGTCCGGGGAGATGTCCTTCGACGTTCCGTCCGCGATCTCGATCTCGGTCGAGACGACTTCGCCGAAATCGGTTTCGATGCGATCGTCGGTCGTGCACTCGTCCGCCCTCGCGGGCAGGGCGATGAACAGGGCGAAGATCGCGCCGGCGAGCAGGGTGGCACGCATCACGCCGGCACCTTGCAACTGACGATCGGAACGGGCCGCGGGGCGAGGAGCACGTCGCTGAAGTCCCCCACGCCGAGCGCCGGCTTGCCGGTCACCTTGAGCAACTGCGCGCCCTCCACGAGCTTCAACGGCCCCCGCTTGTAGATGCCGCCCTCGCGGGCCTCGTAGATCACCCAGTAGCTCGAGCCGTCCACCCGCTTCACGTTGGCCATGCGGCGGATCGCCTTGGCGTCGATCCGGTACTCCGTCGTGCCGCGTTCGTCGGTGAAGGCGATCTTGCTGCTGCACCAGCCTTCGATGTTCACCGTCTCGTGCTTGCTGCCCATCGCGGGGACCATCCAGTCCAGCCTCGGGTCCTTCAGTGCGAGCTCGTAGTCGACGATGCCGGCCGCGACGCGCTTGTTGTCTTCCTTCAACAGCGTCGGGCGGGACGTCACGAGCAGGTGGCGCTTGATCTGCGGAGCGGTGGTGAACACGTTCTGGCAGTTGAAGAGGGCCGCGGCGGTTCCGGCGACGAAGGCCGCCGCCTGGGACGTCCCGTTGGCCGAAGCGATGTCGCTGGCCGAGTCCGTCACGATGCCCGGAATGGGGGAGGCTCCCGGCGCGGCGAGGTGGATCAGGGGAGTCGTCTGCTCGTCCTCGAAGATTCCATAGTTCGCATCGGCCAGCAGCGACGGGCTGGCCGTGTCGCAGTTGTCGCAGGCGGTGACGACGATCACGTTCGGGAGGTCGCCGAGGTTCATCGGGAACCGCTTCGAGCTCGAGCGGATGAGCTCGCTGCCCGGACGGTCCTCGTCGCCTTGCCCCGCCGCGGTCACGAGCAGCACGTCCTGGTTGTCGCGGATCAGGCGGCTCGTGTTCGAATCGGTGAAGCGATCGGCGGCGTCGGGATAGTTCGAACCCCGCGAAACCGCTTCGGTCGTGAACTCGCTCGCGAAGAGGAAGATCTTCACGCCCGGCGGAAAGGTGGCCGTGTCCGTCGTCCACTCGTTCAAGTGCTTCGAAAGCGCGTCGTCCACCGCCGTCGCGGGCAGCGGATAGGCCCACAGGGGCGAGCCGGGACTGAGGCCCGCCATGCCGTACGTCATCGGCGAGGCGGTCATGATCCCCGCCATGTGCGTGCCGTGGAAATCCCGCTTCCAGGCAACGCCGTTGCAGCTCGCCGGCGGCGTGTCGGCGGGTGGCTGTTTCCGCATGGCCCGCAGCAGCTTCGGGTGCGCCGCCACGGGCGTGTCGACCATGAGGATCGACGCGCAACGGTCCGTGCACGCTTTCGCGGCGCACGCGGGAACCTCTGCCGCGAAGATCAGCTCCGCGTAGCTCCCGACCGGCGGCGCTGCCGTGCCCTTGCACGACGTGAGGTACCCGGAACCCCAGTTGTTCGAGTACGCCTTGACCTTGGAAGGCTGCGTCCATCCGGTCGGCGCGACGTAGAAATTCTCGCTCTTCAGGGCATCGAGCGCCCCGATCGTCGAAGGGACGCGGCGTGCATTGACGGCCGACACGTCGACCTGGAAGCCCTCGATGATGGTCTTGCGCAGCCCCGGAGAAGATTCCTGGCTCTTGATGAGCGGATTGAACGCGGCCGCCTGCTCCGCGCCGCCCTTGCCGGTGACGTCGATCGTCTTCGCGAACGAATAGCCCTTGATGTCCACGTTCGACGGAACCTGGACTTTCTGTCCGGCCACCAATCCCCACGGCTTGCCCGCCGTTGGATTGAGGTAGGCCCAGAGCTGGCCCACCGCGCCGTCCGAGCAGGCGACGCGCTTTGGAATTTCCAATGCTTCCTTGAGGATCGAGCAGTAGTCGTCCTTGTCGCCCACGGTGACGGTTCGCGTCTGGAGCTGGTTTTCCCGAGCGAGGATCGCCAGTGCCGAGAAGAGGGTGCTGTTGACGTCGCCGCCTTCGAATTTCATCCGGATCCCGGGAGGCGGCGTCGGATCGAAGCCCGCGGAGGCGACGGGTGCGCTCCCGTACTGCGTTCGATGGCCCGCGATGTCGTACTCCGTGAGCTCGAGCTTCGCGGAGCCCGCCTTGCCGCAGAGGTAGTGCATCACCGACTGCGGGTCGTACGCCGTCAGCTCGAACCACTTGCCGTCCTCGTAGAAGCAGCCCGCGATGCCGCGCGTGTGCTCGTGCCGATAGCCGAGCACGTGGCCGAGCTCGTGGCGAAGGACGCCCACTGGATCGACCGACGTCAACGTGAAGTACGAGCGATCGATGTTCACGTAGCGCGTGTTCCTGGGCCACGACGGAAAGAACGCCGCGGCGACGAACGTGCCCGTGTTGACGGGCTGCACGATGAACGTGACGCTGTCGAGGTCGGGCGCCGCATCGAACTGGGGGAGGTGCGTGAACGAGATCCCGCAATCGGAGCATGCGGAGACCCATGCGCCCGCGGCCTTCGCGATGTCCTGCTTGATCCTGGCGTACTCGTCGGGCGTGAACGACCGGCTGTCGATCGCATAGGTCAGCCGCCGTTGCTCCGGCGTGGCCCAGAAATCGGCCTTGCCATCGACCTCGTTCACGATGAGCTCCGGGCGTTCGCCGGACTTCAGCACGCGTCCGCGAGCCACGGCACGCTGGACGTGCGTGCGCACTTGATCCTCGGTGAGCAGCAGGTCGCCTTCGACGATGTACCTCTTTCCCTGCGGCAGCGTCACTTTCGGGAGGCTGAGCAGGAAGGCCTGGAACAGGCCTTCATCGTTGGGCTTGTCCATCAAGGCCTGCAACGTGGCCTTGCTTCCGACCGGCTTTTCATCCCGGGCCATGGCCTGCGCCGACGTGGCCGCCGTCGAGAGCAGTGCCAGCGCCAGGATGGGTGCGACGAGCGATTGGTGGAATGTCATGGGGTCCTCCCCGCGTACGGCTAGAACTTCAGGGTGGTGATGAGCTCTCCGGGTGGTGTGGCGGAGAATTCCACGGCGGCACCGACGGGCTTGCACTTGCCGTCGTCCCAGACCTTGCGCGCGATCGGCGTGCGAACGCCGGACACGATCGCGGTGAACGCGAAGTCGTTGCGAACCGTGGTGTCCTTTTCCATGATCGTCTTGAGGCCTTCGCCGAGGATGTCGGCGCTCTCCTCGAACGTGAACTTCACGGCGGGGTTCGCGCAATGCTTGGCCTCGAAGATCCAGTCATGGACGATGAAGGCCGGCGCGTAGCCCCACGGAGAGAAACCGGAGACGCCCCAGAACATGCGCGGGATCGATCCGCCGTCGGTGTACATCGCGGACGGCACGATCTTCGTTCCGTCGGCACGGGTGAAGGTGAACGGCTTGTCCTTGCTGGGGATGAACAGGAACTGGTCGTTCCGGATCCAGCGCACGTCCAGGTCGCCGGCAAACGCGCCGGCCTTGCTCTCGCGGTATTGCGGCGAGCCGCAACCCGCGGCGGAAATGGCGCAGGCGAGCACTATTGCCGCACGTAGGATCGCGTTCATGGAGCCCTCTTGGAATCCTGGATCTTCAGGATGATCACGGCGGGTGCCGATTGCGACGCCTCATTTGGCATTTAACGTACGCAATATTCCCCATCCGCAACTTAGGAGAGACCCGGTCGCGGCGCCATTCCCTTTTCGGCGGTAAGCGAAGGTTTAGGAGTGGGCCGGTAAAATGTCGACCATGAAGATCCTCGTGACAGGTAGCGCCGGCCATCTCGGAGAAGCGCTCGTTCGAACCCTGCGCCGCTCGGGAACCGAGGTCATCGGCCTCGACACCAACGCATCGGCATTCACCGACGTGCAGGGCTCGATCACCGACCGGCCGCTGGTTCGCAGATGCGTGGCCGGCGTCGGCGCGGTCATCCACGCGGCATCTCTCCACAAGCCGCATCTCGTGACGCACAGCAAGCAGGCATTCATCGACGTCAACGTGAGCGGCACCCTCAACCTGCTGGAAGAGGCCGCGGCCGCGGGCGCGAGGACGTTCCTCTACACCAGCACCACGAGCGCGTTCGGGCAATCGCTGCATCCCGCGCCCGGTGATCCGGCGGCGTGGATCACCGAGGACACGCCCTCGATCCCCAAGAACATGTACGGGCTCTCGAAGTCCATGGCGGAGGGGCTCTGCGAGATCTTCCACGGGCGTGACGGGATGTCGTGCCTCGTGCTGCGGACGTCGCGCTTCTTTCCGGAACAGGACGACAAGAAGGCGATCCGCGATGGATACGAGGACGCCAATACGAAGATGAACGAGCTGCTGCATCGCCGCGCCGACGTGGAGGATGTGGTCGCGGCGCACCTGCTCGCGCTCGAGAAAGCGGCGTCGTTGCCCTTCGCGCGCTACATCATCAGTGCCACGACTCCGTTCGGGCCGGCCGACGTCGCACGGCTCGGCATCGACGCGCCTTCCGTGCTACGCGAGCGGGTGCCGGCGTTCGAAGCGGAATTCCGGCGCCGCGGCTGGAAAATGTTCCCCACGATCGATCGCGTGTACGTGAACGACAAAGCGCGCCGTGACCTGGGATGGAATCCGAAGTACGACTTCGCGTCGGCGCTGCGCGATCTAGCGGCCGACAAGGACCCGCGCAGCCCGCTCGCGCGCTCGATCGGTTCGAAGGGGTACCACGAAGACGGGCCGTTCGAGGACGGCCCGTATCCCGTGGAAAGTTAGAAGCTCGCCCTGGCCTGCAAGCCCCAGGTGCGCGGCTCGTTGATCATGCCGGTCAAGTTGTTGAAGTCGATGCCGCCGATCACGCGGATCTCGTTGGTGATGTTGCGCCCGAAGGCCGAGACCTCGTACTGGCCGTTGCCGAACCGGTATCCGACGCGCAACCCGCCCTCCAGCAGCGGCTTGCCCGTGAATTCCTTCGACTCGTAGAGGAAGAAGTTGATCTTGCTGCGGTACGCCCAGTCCGTATAGAAGAAGAGCTCGTTGGCCCCGAGCGGCACCGTGTAGCGCAGCGTGAAGTTGTAGACCACCTTCGGCGCGTTCGGCAGCGGGTTGCCGTTGATCGAGACCGTCGGCGCGCCGCCGTTGGAGCCCGGCACGACGATCGGGTCCAGCACCGTGCAACCGGAACCGCAGGCCTGGACGAACAGGTCGGGATCCTTGATCTCGGTCTTGTTGTAGCTGGCACTCAGCGTGCCCAGCAGGTTCGGCGTGATCAGCGCTTGCATGTCGAGCTCGAGACCCTGGCCGGTCGTCTTCTTGGCGTTCACGAGCCGGTTGAAGTTCGCCGCACCTCCGACCGCGGTGAGCTGCTGGTCCTTGACCTCGTAGGCGAACGCGGTGGCCGCGATGCGCAGGCGGCGCTCATAGAGCTCGCTCTTCACGCCCGCCTCGAACGAGTTCACGTGTTCCGTATCGGCTACGGAAAGCGTGTCCCCGAACAGGATCCGTCCCTGCACGCTGGGCGCACGGAAGCCGCGGGCCAAGCGCGTGTAGAGATTGGTGTTCGGATCGAGGGCGAAGAGCAGGCTCACGTCGCCGGAGAGATCGTTGTCGCTCGGATTGGCGGTGAGCACGCCCGTGGCTCCGCCGCCGATCGGCGACTGGGTGCGCTGCGCCGTGAAGTCCTTGTCGTCCTTCGTGTAGCGAAGGCCGGCGCGCACGGTCCACTTCGGCGCGATCTCCGCGTTCACCGAGCCGTAGATCGCGCTCGCCTTGTTGTCCTGCGTCTGCTTGGCGTAGCCGTTCTGCGCGCCGCCGGCGAGCGTGTCGTAGCTGAAGCTGTCGATCGTGATGTCTTCCTTGAAGAAGTACAGCCCGACCAGCCAGCTCCACGTCTTGCTCTTCGGCGACTCGAGCCGGAATTCCTGCGTGAACTGCTTGTGCTTGGGCAGCCCGTCGGCGGACTCGGACGGGAACGGAATGAAGCCGGGGCCCATCGGCGGCGCGAACGAGGCTCCGAAGCCGCCGTCGATGTCGCCGCGGCTGTAGGCCTTCACGTGCTCGTAGCCGGTGATGGAGGTGAGCGCCAGCGTGTTCCAGTCCCAGCGCAGGCGCACGCTGCCGCCCGCGGCATCCAGGCTCTGCTCGTTGCGGCCGTCGATGGAAATCTTGCCCTCGTCGAAGCCGTCGACGAGGTCGTTGCTGCCGGGCTTGATGATGTTGGCGCGGAAGAGCCGCGCGGTGCCGTCGAGGGTGCGGGCGTGCACGTTGAAGAGCGCGCTGAAGCCCTTGTTTGGTGCATACAGCAGTTGCACGCGCCCCGCGGTGTCGTCGTAGCCTTCGAGGGACTTGTTGGGGGCGTTCGGGACGGTGTTGTCCACCCAATCCCCGCGGTGCTGCGTCTGCGCCGCGATGCGCAGCGCCCAATCGGAATTGAGCGGCGTGTTGAACGCGCCGTCGGCGTTGAACGAGTTGAACGTGCCCCCGCCGATGTTGATGTAGCCCTCGCGCGCCTGGCGCGGCTTGGCGGACTCGAACTTCACCACGCCCGCCGGCGAGTTGCGGCCGAAGAGCGTGCCCTGCGGGCCGCGCAGGACCTCGATCTGGTCCACGTCGAACACCGGGAAACCCTTGAGGATCGGATTCTCCTGCACGACGTCGTCGAAGAGCAGCGAGACGGGCTGCGAGGCGTTCAGGTCGAAATCGGTGTTGCCGATGCCGCGGATGTAGAACCGCGGGAAGGCGCGGCCGAAGGACGATTCGATATTGAGGCTCGGAACGCGAGAGGCCAGCATGCGCACGTCCTGCCCGCTGGAGTTGAGCGCCTCGAGGAGGTCGCCGCGAATCGCCGACACGGAGTTCGGCACGTCCTTGATGTCCTCGGAGCGTCGCTCCGCGGTGACAGTGATGCTCTCGAGCTGGACGGGCGGCTTGCTCTCCTGCCCGAACGCGGGGGCGGCGAGGGCCGAAAGGACAGCGAGGGTGAGGGGGGCAAGGCGTGGCGTGTGGCGGAGCATGGCTAGTCTCCCTGGTCGTTTGTTGTTCGGACTTTGGAGCACGCATCGTGCCACATGATTGTCAACGTCCGCACACCACCCTGTCTCGCTTCTGCAACATTCGGCGGCGTAGGATCGTCCATCACTTCACCAACCGGTCCAGTTCCTTCGCGATGTCGAGCGCGGTGTCGTCCCAGTAGTGCGTGTGGGCGCCGGGACCGATGCACACTTCGCGGCGGGCGCCGATTTCCATGGGCGTCGAACTCCACGCCGAAACATCACGGGATGAATGCCAGAGGAAGCGCCCCACGTAGTCGCCGCTGCGATACGCGTTCACCCATTGCGTCACGCGCAGGTCCGCGGGGTCGGGATGCAGCCCCGGCCACGTCGGCGG
Organism: Betaproteobacteria bacterium GR16-43; assembly: GCA_001953215.1. Classification (GTDB taxonomy): domain Bacteria; phylum Pseudomonadota; class Gammaproteobacteria; order Burkholderiales; family Usitatibacteraceae; genus Usitatibacter. The sequence goes on along the minus strand of CP019169.1, from coordinate 383,531 downwards.
CTCGTCGCGGCCCCAGCCGTACTGGTGCGGGAAGCGCTGGCTGTAGAGCTGGCGCAGCGGGCATCCCATCGTGAACAGGTACACGGGAATGTCGGCCAGTCCCTCGGGGCGCGAGGGCACGACGCTCTTCTCGAAGTAGCGCAGCAGGTCGGCGGAGATGACCGTGCCCTGGCTGTGCGAGAAGATCACGATCGCGTCGTACTTCCGGGCGAGGATGAAGTTCAGCAGCGAGTAGTAGCGGGCACAGATGCGCGCGCGCGGGTTCTCGTCCACCGGGTGCAGGCGCATCCAGTTCGCCACGTCGATGGCCACGTCGATCGCCGTGCGCAGGCCCAGGCCCAGTGCGCGCAGCGGCCCGGGGCCGGCAATGATGGTCACGAGGGCGAGACCGATCCACGCGGTGTACTGGTTGGAGAAGCGCTGCATCCCCTGCACCAGATCGGATGGGATCCAGCCCGGGAAATACTCCACCACGAGCATCGAGACGGGGATCGCGAAGATCACGATCCAGCGCAGGATTTCGCCGGAGGCGCGTGCCGCCCAGAAGAACGCATTGAGCGAGCGGCCCAATGCGGGCGCGGGTTGCGCGAGCTTGCGCGGCCAGACCTCGAGCAGGACGCTCGGCACGAGACCCCAGGCGGTCCATACCAGGCACCCGACGGCGATGCCCAGTAGTGCGGCGAACGACCACGGCGTGCTGATCGTGAGGATCGCCTCGATCTGCTCCTTCAGGCGCGGGCCGAGGATGTTCTCGCCCAGGCCCACGACGCCCCACCAGATCGCGAGGTTCAGCAACAGGATGGCGAAGCCGGGGAGAACGAGCGAGAGGTTGGCCGTCCACGCCGCGCGGCGCTTTTCGGGCTCCTTCACGTTCCACGAGACGAAGTACGCGGCCAGCGTGGAGAGGAACGCCAACGCGATGAAGGCGCTCCAGAGCCCGTTCAGCAGGCAGTAGAGCCAGATGCCGGCGTAGACCGCCAGCAGCCAGATGTTCGAGCGGTCGAAGGGCTCGACGAAGGCAACCGCCGCGAGGATCACGGCCACGATCGCCACGATCATCATCGAGACCTCGGAGGCCCCGGGCCTGCGGCGATCGTAGATCTTCGCGAGCGCCACGAGCGCGCCGGCACCCACGGCCCACGCCATCTCCACGAAGAGCAGCGGCATCCACTGCCCGAAGAGCCGAGGCAACCCGAGTGCCGCGATCAGTGATGCGACGGCAGTCAGCGGGAAGAGCCAGGGCCACGCCGTGCCCGTGAGATGGCGCCGCAGGATCACGAGCGCTCCGAGCACGAGCAACGCGAACGTAACGCCGATGCCGATCGTGGCCCCGAGCGAGTGGGGCATCGCGTAGAGCATCTGCGGGACGATCAGGATCCCGAGCGCGAGCTGCGCCAGGTTGAAGCCCGGGATCCAGATGGTGAGCAACCGTTCCGCGTGGCTGTGGCAGGCGCGAAACGCTTCCCACGAACGGTCTTGCGGATAGGCGGCGCACGCGAACTCGAGCGATTTGCGCCCCAGGCTGCACACGTAGAAGAGGAGCTGGTAGAGCTCGCCGATCATGCGCAGGCCCGCCGTCGAGACGCGCGAGATGTCCGTCCAGTACATGTCGAAGACGTGGACCTCGGCCGGGCGCTCCGGGTCGAGCCGCTTCGCGCACAGGTACGCGGTGTCGTACACGAGGTCCTTGTCGCGCGGGTAGTAGCTCTGGAGCTGCTCGGTCATGTAGTCGATCGAGAGATCCTTCATCCGCTCCTGGCGCTCGGGGGCCGGTTCGGTTTTCGCGACGGCTTCGGTTTTCGCGACCGCCTCGGTCTTTGCCTCCGCCAGCGTATCGGCACCCTCGTCGAGGAACTGCCACCAGCGGCGCTCGGTGCGGCCGTGGCCCGGCGAGGGAACGGGCCGGACCGGCACGCGAACGCGCGTCTCGACGAACGTGGAGTAGCCCTGCGTGCTCAGGAGGTCGGCCGCGGCGTGCGAGGCTTCACCCGCCTGGTGATGGCCTACGCCGTGGACGGCGATGATGGCAATGCGGCGGTCTTCTCCCATGGTGAGGCGGAGAGTATTCCCAACGGGGAAATCCGACCACCGCGCTTGCCGCGGCTACCTGCAGTAGACCCGTGCCCCGCCCGGGGCTTGCAGCTCGACCCCGCCCGACGATGCCGGCCAGCGCAACCAACTCGTCGCCGGATGCACGCCGAGCGGGCTCTCGACCGCGCCCTCGAGGACGAGGATTTCCCGGGGACGATCGGAGCCGGGAATCGAGACGCGCGCGCCCGGCCGCCATTGCTGGAGCGAGATCGTCTCGGGAAATCCCGCCTGTGCGTAGAGCGGCCTCTCCAGCACGTCCGCGTTGTCGGTCGCGGTCCAGTCGAGCGCGTTCGTATCGAGCGCGCGTGCAAGCCTTCCCTCTCCGCCGTACTGTCGCAACCGCACGAAGAGCACGCAGCCCTCGCGCGACGCGGGCTTGTGCGAGCTGCCGGGCGGATTGAGCAGGTACGTGCCGGCCGGATAGTCGCCGTGCTCGTCGGAGAACACACCCTCTAGCACGAGGATCTCCTCGCCCTCCGGATGGCTGTGCGGCGCGAAGGCGCTGCGCGCGTCGTAGCGCACCACGCTCGTCACCGGGCCGAACTCGCCGCCTTCGCGATAGAGCGTGCGGCGCCACACCGTGGGGCTGGGGCTCGGCAACCACGCGAGGGATTCGACGTGCACCGCCACCGGCACGCGAAGGTCGACGTTCGCGTCGTCAGAACTTTTCGCCATGGGGCCTGAGGTCGATTTCTTGCGTCCACGCCGAGCGGGGCTGCGCGGCGAGGTTCCAGTAGGCTTCGGCGATGTGGTCCGGGTCGATGCGGTCTTCGCGCTTCGGGCCGATCATGCCGTCGATCACGACGTGGGCCACGTGCACGCCCTGCGGCCCGAACTCGCGCGCGAGGGATTGCGCGAGGCCGCGCAGCGCGAACTTGGCGGAGGCGAAGGCGGGGAAATTCGCACCGCCGCGCAACGAAGCCGTGGCTCCCGTGAAGAGAATCGTCCCGCGGCCGGCCGCGAGCATCCCAGGAAGCACGCGCTGGGCGCAGGTGAATGCGCCGAATGCCGCGGTACGCCAGGCCCGCTCGAAATCCCCGGGCGCGGTTTGCAGGAAGGGCCCGCGAACCAGGGCCGAAGCGTTGTAGAGCAGGTTCGCGACGGGCCCGGATTTCTTCTCGAGCGCGTCGAACGCGCGCGCGATCGATGCGCCATCGGTCACGTCGCACGGCAGCGCGATCAGGGGGGCTTCGGCCACGGGCTTGCGCGCGAAGGCGCCCACCACGTGGCCTTCGCGCGCGAACCGGCGGGCGAGCGCGGCGCCGAGGCCCGGGCCGTAGCCCACGACGGCCGTGACGGGTGCGCCCACGCTAACCCCCGATGCCCCGGAGGACCGCGTACGCCACGACCATCTGCGCGATCCAGCCGGCCGTGAAAGCGACGGTGCGCGCGCCGGGCAACCCCGCCGTGAACACGATGAAGTGGGCGAGGCGCGCCCAGAAGTACACCTGGGCCGCGATCAGCACGGAGGCCTGCGTGTCCTGCCCCTTCGCGTAGGCCACGAGCACGAGGACCGCGAAGGGCGCGAGGTTCTCGATGGCGTTCGCGTGCGCGGCCTTCGCGCGTTGTGCCCACGGGCCGAGCGCGGCGGCACCCTGCGGCGTGGGGTTGGCCATCGTGGCCCAGAGGCCGATCGCGATCAGCCGGTTGGGTACATAGGTGAGCCAGAAAAGGGCGGTCATCGTCGCGGTGAGGGCGAGCCAATGCAAGGCGGTCATGCGGCCTCCGTCGTGGGTTGAAGGCGAATCATGGGCTTCGCCAACATATTTGAGAATGGACTGGACTGAAATGAATTCATAGCCGTAGCATATGAGCCATGAACCTGGTCCAGCTCGAGTACGCCCGCGCCGTGGCCGAATCCGGCTCCTTCAGCGAGGCGGCGCGCGCCCGCGGCGTTTCGCAGCCCACGATTTCCAACGCCGTGTCGGAGCTGGAGGAGGAGCTGGGCGCACGCCTCTTCAGCCGCACGACCCGCAGCGTGGCGCCCACCGCCTTCGGCCGCGAGTTGCTGGCCTCGATCGGAGGCGTGCTCGATTCCGTCGGCGAATTGAAGCAGCGCGCGAGGGCGTTGCTGGATCCCGACCGCAAGCTCGTGCGCGTGGCGTTCTCCCCCATCGTCGATACGCGGCGGTTGATGGCGCTTTTCGAACCGTTCCGGCAGGACAACCCCGGCGTCGAGATCATCTACAAGGAGTGCAACAGCGGCGAGCTGGGCGCGCGGCTCGAGAGCGAGCAGGTGGACGTGATCTGCGGCGTGATGCTGGCGGGCAGCAAGTCCCGGCGGAACCGCGTGCTCTACCAGGACGTGCTCCGGTACATCCCGCGCGGCGGTGCCGGAACGGGCTCCCCGAAGATTTCGCTCGAGGACATCGCGCGTGACACGTTGATCCTCACACTGGGTGTTTGCGGGCTGGCACCGCTCACGCGCGAGCTCTTCCGCCGCGCCGGCGTGAAGGTGCGCGAGTATCCCGGCCAGGCCGTGAGCTACCAGGTGCTGCAGGAGTGGGCCTCGCTCGGCATCGGCGGGGCGATCGTCCCGGAGTCGCGCATCATCGGGAATGCCGCGGCGTTCCCGGTGGTGGCGGTGGGACGTGGTTCGGCGATCATCACCTACGAGGCGGCGTGGGACCGCAATGCCGCTTCGCCGCCGCACTTGAAGGCGTTCCGCAGCTATCTCATGGACGTGGCGGGACCGGTGAAGCGCTGATCCGCGCGGTTTATCATCCACGCCATGAATAAAATCTGCTCCGGCGTTCTCCTCATCGCCACATTGCTCGCGGCACTCCCCGCCATCGCCGCCGAATACATCATCGCGCCGCTGATCGGCGACCGGCTCAACGTGAGCTACGCTCGCTCGAGCACGGGCTCGAACCTCGGCGCCAGCGGCGAGGTGCTCAAGTTCCCGAACCTGCCGTGGGATAACGCGATCGCCACGGCGGTGATCGACGGCGTGACGCCCGCCGATCCGCAGGCCAACTTCAAGCAGCTTTCCTTCCGCGAGGGACTGCCCGGCGTCGACACGCTCGACCAGGCCGACGAGGCGGACATCGCTGCGGCGTTGGTCAAGACGCTTGCGCCGTTGATCGATCCCGCGAAGAAGCAATGGATCGTGGCGCTCTGGCCGCGGCGCGCCGATCACACATTCCAGGGCGTGAACACGAGCACGGGGCGCGGCCGCGGATCCGGCCTCGGGTTCTACATCGATCGGCTGACGTACATCACGGTGGAGGACACCCGCGCCAGCGATTCGGGCTTCCTGGGTGTGTTCGCTTATTTCGACGTCGCGTTGATCGATCCCGCGGCGCGCAAGGTGGCCGCGCGGCAACGGATCGTCGCGAACCGCATCTATCCGATGGCGGACAGTCCTCGCAAGGCCGAGAAGGGCCATCCGTGGGAGCTGCTGGATGACGGCGAAAAGTACCTCGCGATCCGCCGGACCTTGGTGGAGCAGCTCGGGAAAGCGATGCCGGAGTTGATGAAAGGCGTGGCCGCGGCGAAGCCGTAGCGGGGCGCGCTATCGAATCTCCTGCGCATCCAGCCACCGTATGTGCGCCGCCATGCGTTGTTCAACGGTCTCCCAAGGCTGCGGCTCCCCAACCGCCGCATCGATATCGAGCCAATCGACAGGACTCTCACGCGGAGCGTCCGGCCAACCGGTGACGCCATCGCCGCCTTCGCGCTCGGCCATCTTCGCGAAGAGGCGGTGGAAGGCATCGAGGTAGGCGCTCGTGGCGGAGATGAACGGCTCCGCGCCTTGCGAATCGAGCCACGACTGCACGGTGCCTTGCTCGGTGTAGTGGCCTTTTGTTTGGGGATGAGGCGCGACGTGCGAGAAGGTCTCGTCGCCCTCGCGGCTCACGTGGCGGCCTAGCGGATAGAGGCGGCAGACCAGCGGGCGGTCGGCATGCACGCTGCAGCCGTGCTCGCCGAGGAAAACGCAGGTGTCGTCCTCGCGCCGGTTGAGCGCGACACCGCTCGTGTGCTGCTCGAGGAATTGCGTGGTGGAGATTCCCTGCGAGCGCGCGAGGCGTGCGACCTCGTAGGGATTCACGGTGATGACTTTCGAGCGGCAGCATTGGCCGCAACCGCCGCACTGGTACGCGTAGTGCGAGGTGCGCACCAGCCGATCCTCGGGGCGCCAGTGGGGGAGCCACTGGATGGGGATCGGCTGGGTCATGCGGGGCTCGTTACTTGCCGGCGGGCTTATTCTTCAGCGCCTCGTTCTTCATCTGGGTCGCGTCACCCGGGACCTTCACTTCTTCGGGCGGCGGCTTCAACTTCACCGCGGCCGCATCGGCCGGTGCGAGCTTCACGGTCTTCGCGTCAGCGGGCGCCAACTTCACGGTCTTGGCATCGGCGGGCGCGTTCTTCGGGTCCTTCGCGGCGTCGGGGGGCTTCACCGAACCGTCGCCCGCGTAGGCGACCGTCACCATCGCGACGCCGAGGGAGGCTCCCAGGGCGGCGAGGGTGGCCTTCATGGAGGGGGAGGCTTTGCTGTCGTGGGTCATGTGCAGGTTCTCCTGGTGGTGGTGGGTCCTACCTGCAAGGACGGATTCCGGGCGCGTTTCGGACCACTTATCCACAATTGCGCCCCGGCCGATTTCCGGCGGCTTCCCGTCGTTACGATGGCCCGATGAATGCGCGTGTGTTCGTGATGCGGCGTCGTGGGCGGCGCCTGAAGGTGCGGGGAGGCGAGGGCTTGCCGGGAAAGCTCTCGATCCATTCAGTCACGCATGGGAGCGCGCTGCATCAGGTGGCGACGCTCACGGAGACTGAGGAGCGTGGGTCGAAGAGCAGGGACGTGATCCCGCCGCTGCATGAACCTCAACTCGTGGCGATCGGGCAGGAGTCGATATTGCTGCGCGGGTTTGAAGCGGAGGATGAGACGGGGTATGTGCAGGAGTGGATGTGCGTGTTTGCGTGATGAACCTTAGTGACGCCGGACCAGGCTCCATCCAATCAATGCAACCACTCCACCCAGTGAGATCCACTTCACCGCCGCGGCCAGCGTCATCAGCACCGCCAGGAAGGAAGCACCGAAGCTCACGTTTGTAGTGGCGAACACGGCCCAGGTCATCGCGTTCTCGGCTACGTCCGCGATCATCGCGGTGGGAAGTGCGAGGCCCAGGAAGTTGAGCGCCTTCGACTTCGGCGTGGCCGCGCGGTTGAGGCCCGCGACGGTGGCGAACGCGCGAGCGACGAACCACGCGAGGAAGCATCCGTACGCCACGATGAACGTGAGGTCCGCGAAGAGGGCGGGCACGAGCGTCGTCATTTCCTGCAGCTTCGAGTAGCCGCCGCTGCCGTCCAGCCACCAGAAGAGTTGGAGGCACGCAACCTTGCCGTTCGCGTCAAGGTATTGCGGCAAGAGGTTCCAGTAGCCGACGAGGTCGAACCAGCCGCCGGGTGGGCTCATGCCAGTGAGCACGCGCCCCACGAACAGGAAGGTGGCGAGCGTGGCCAACGCCGCGAGCGCGACCCAGGCCTTCGGGCGGGGCTTGCGCCAGATCGTGTCGGTGGGGAACGAAAGCGGTGGCTGCGAGGCACTCGGATGCTCGACGCCGGGAACGACCTTCTTGTTCACGATGGCGTTGGTCTCGCGAACCCAGAGGCCGGCGATCGCCCAGAGGCTCATGTCGTAGATCTGCGAGTGGACGCGCGGCGCACCGGGAGGCACTTGGCATCGCGTGGCCACTGCTTGCTCGATGACCGCGAAGTCCTGCACGAGCTCGCCTCGTGCGTACAGGCGCAGGCCCACTTGTCGCGCCTCGTCGAGCAGCCAGGCCAAGGCCGCGTTGCTCCCCGTGCAGTCCTGGTCCTGGTAGCCACCGCCGATGTCGCAGTGCGCGCCCGGGAACCACAGTTGCTCCATCGTCTGGCCGGGACCGACGGGGCCGTTGGGGTCGCCATAGAGGCGCGGCTCGAAGAGCGCGCGATGCTCGTCCAGGGCAAGTGCCTGGCGCACGTGCAGGAAGGCCTTGCCCTTGATCGACGGATCGGCCGCGATGCGCTTGCGGAAGAAGGGCATGCCAACGGCCTTCACCGTGTCCCACGTGCCGACGAAGTGCACCTTCATCTGCAGGCTGTCGGGCCGCGCGAAGGTGCGGCGGATCTGGTCCGTGAGCGCCTCGTTCAACGCCTTGGCCGCTTCACCGCGGCGTGTCGAGAAGTAGGTGTGCACGAGCGTGGGCAACATCGCCGCCATGTGCGGGGGCAGCACGCCGAACTTGCGCACCATGCCCGCGATGCACCGCGCCGTGAAGGCGCCGCGCGAGAAGCCGAAGAAGTAGAGCTCGTCGCCGGGCCGGTACTCCTTCATGACGAAGCGATAGCCCTGCGCCACGTTCTCGTAGATGCCGCTGCCGAGCGCCAGGCCCAGCACGCGGTCGCGGAACATCGCGAACTTGTCCCACCACGTGACGCCGGGCAGGACGCCCCCGTTGCCGACGCCGGGGTCGTAGTAGACCACTTGCTGTGGGTCGCTCCCGAAGAAGTCGAGCATCTTGATCACGTTGGTGTCGTGATTGCGGCCGGTCACGTTGTTGCTCGTGCCGTCGCAGCAGATGAGGAGCTGGCGGGTGTCGGGCATGGGGAGGGCGCGTGTCCTGGAGACTTCGGGAGGGTGACAGGGTAGCGCGACGACCGATATTGCTAAAGCGGACTAAACGAAGGGCTTGGCCCTCGGAAGGATGTGATTCCACCGAGACCAAATAGGTCGCGATCGGCCGGGAGTCGGTGTGGCTGCGGGGGTTTGAGGCGGAAGATGGGGCGGCGGCTGGCGGGTGCAGGCGCCGTCGTCGTGGATGTCGATGACGACTAGAGCCGTCCCTGCTACCGCTCTTCGCCGGGTCCGCCACCACCTATCTTCCAGTAAGCAGGGAAGATCGCTCTACCCGTGATCACAAGGTCGTTGGCGGCAACTCGCCACGTGGTCGCGGAGGCGATGTCGTAAAAGATCACCGTTCCGCCCGCGGAGCCCAGTAGAAACACGTTGCCGTTGGGAAGCGGCGCTTTCGCAGACCCTGCCTCCTTCCAGCGCACGCAAACAAGGTCCGCGCGCAGCGCGCCGAGCAGCGATACACGCCACGGTGTGTACCCACCCGCCTTGATGCTCTCCACGTACCGCACTTGTTCCGCGTATGCCACCAATGACAGCACGGTAACGACAAGTGCACCGTAAGCAAGAAGTCGGGGGAAGTTCGTGGCGTGCACCTTAAGCGCAAGAAGCCATTGCAGCACGCCGAAAAGGTAGGCTGCCAGAAGCGCGACAAGGAGCGCCCCGAGCACCGGCCATATAGCCGCGTTGTAGTCGATCCCCACATCCGAAGGAACAAGCCCGAAGGGGCGAAGCGCCCCTCTATAGCTCTCGAGGACGACGAGATAACAAACACCGCCACCAACCACCAGTACGTTTAGGTTGCCTGCCAGCCGCGCAAACAGCGTTGGTTCACTTGTCTGCTCTTTAGGGCGGTATGGTTCGATTTTTCGCATCTGCTTGCAGGGAACTTCGCTTGTATGGACTAAGCCTTCACTTCGCCTGCGCCGTTGGGCGGCGGTAGATGTACTTCGGGTTGCCGTAGTCGTTTGCGCCCCCGCGAAGTGAATCAAGCGAGTAGTGCGTAAGATCCCACGTCACACCACATTTGCTTGTCCAGTTTCCGTCCTCCAATTGGCGCGCCATATGAAGCGGAATGTCGTTTGGGTTCACGTATAACGCGACCTTCTCGAATCCGCTTTCAAGGTCGGCGTTGGCCGCCCGCTCGTATCCCAGCTTGCCGATGAATACCGCTTCAAAACCTGCAACGGTTTCTTCGAGCGGACAGCCTTCAGGCCAATAGTGATGCGGTTGGCCGTCTGGCCACCAGCATTGGTGAGTGACATTCGCGGCCCACGCAACGCAGTTGTACTTTGCGCAGTTGCTTGTCACTTCGCACCCGTCCTGTACTAGCCGGGGGAAGGCAAGAGGCAGGAACTTGTCGTAGGACCCGAGTAACGGGTGCGGAATTATAGATGCCCGTGCTTTAATCCCCACGCCAACCAGTCCCCTGTCATTTTTTCGAAGTCCCCCCGGTGCGCGGCTGGGACAGGATCTTCCCCAGTGAGCGCGTGCAGTGCCCAGAACCACGCGTCGCCAGTTTCTTTGAGGTCCCTAAGTACCAGAGGGATCACTTCCGGTCCTAGGCCGATTATCCGTTGGTAGCTGTTGTGCATCGCCGCTTTCGTCAGTGACGACGACAATGCCGTCTCCATTTTCCACTTCGTGGCGTGCGCAGTAAATTCCGCGACCAGTGCGAAGTCAAAGGCATGGTCACCGCCAGGGGCGGTGATTTCAAACAGAAGTGGGTGGGGTTCTTCCCGTTGAGCGAGAACGTTCTCAAGGCCCTTGTTGCGTGGGAACAGCTGTCGCGCCACGTAATTCATGCAGGCGTCCAGCACCTCCTCCTTCTCCGAAACGCGCTGCTCCCGGACGAGGTCATCAAAGCAAAGGTCAGCATGTCCCATACGTCACCTCATTTCGGTTCTAGCAAGACGGTGCCCATGGCTGCCAACGTCTTGCGCAAAGCGGCTTCTTTCGCTTCGGCCCGTTTGACCGTCTCAGCGAGCGTTTTCAGGTCCTTGGTGTCGAGGGCAAAGTACAGTTCTTTGCGCTCACCACTTTCCCTAAATTCAATCTTCAGTTTATGAACAATAACGGCCGCTGCCGGCCCCTTCGCAAGGTCGTCACCAAAGATTGAGCGAATGTCCGAAAAAATCCTGCACGTGTACATCACGCGCTGGTGCGCGGTCAGAACGTCATACGCGCGCGCCGAAATAACGAATGAGTCCAGCGTCAGAAAACGAAGGATGCGGGTGCGAAGAAGCTCCTCACGGTCCCTCGTAACGGTCTTGCGTGTCTTGTCCGGCGAACGCAACGCTGTCCGTCGAAGCGCGATCAACACTTCGTCCGCAAACTCCTCGGGTGAAGTTCCATGCGCTGCGCGGGATAGGCAAAGGCCAACCAAAGCGGTCAGGGACGCATCAAGATCCGGGCGCGGCCAATGTTTCAGGCGCGAGACGAAAGATTCGAGGTAAGCGTCGCCAAAGAAGGCGGGGCCGGACTTCGCGAGCTCCTCGTACAGTTCGTCCACGGCTTCAACCTTCGCGTCAGCGAAGAGGACGAGGTTCTGCTGGAGCTTCTCGGGAAGGTGTAGCAGGTTAGCCACTGGGGCTAACGCCGGGGAAGTCGGCCCAAACTGCGCCTCCGTGGGGTGGTGTCGGGAGCTTGGTGAGGCAGGATATCACCGTTCAGGAAAATGGTACGGGACCCCTAGTCCCATACTGTCAGAGGGGATCGCGCCTGTGTGTAGGCCAAGGTTCGGTACCAGAGCGCCTGCCGCAGGCCCACGGGTTCGTCGTTCGCGCCCAGATGGTCAGTCACACATGCGCGCCTCCTTCGGGCGGGATTCAGCTCCCGTCAAGCTACCTGGCAATTTCCCTCTTCACACTATCCACGGTGTCTCCCACATACCGAATCACCGTCCGCGTCTGCTCATCCCCGCGCGCAGGTTCGTAGGTCTCGACCGTGATCTCGACGACGTACGTGTTATTCGGCAGCCGCGACTTCTCCTGCGTCTTCGAGTCCGGCGGCCCGATCCTGCGCATCACCTCCGCGCGCTGCATCCCCGATCCGATGAACCTCCGCTCCGAGTTCATTTCTTCCGAAGCAGCAAGCACCGGCAGGGCAACCGCGAGAACAACAGCGCCAGCGAAAACAGAAAGTAGTTTCATTTCTTCGCTCCCCAGGAATCCCGCAACGTCACGGTTCGAATGAAGGTATCGCCATCGCGCTTGAAGTAGCCGTGGCGCTCGAATTGGAACACCTCGCCGTCCGCAGCAACACCGAGCGAAGGCTCGAGGTAGACCTTCGCGGTGGCAATCGAATCGGGATTCAAGTCATCCAGGTAGCTCTTCGATTCCTTGCCCGGCGCCGAGACCTTGAATAGCCGGTCGTACAGCTTGATCTCCTTGCCCAGCGCGGCGCCGGCGCAAAGCCAGTGGATCACGCCCTTCACCTTGTACGTGTCCGCGCCCGGCGTGCCCGACTTCGAGTCCGGCATGTACTCGGCGTGCACCTCGGTCACCTTCCCCGCAGCATCCTTCTTGAACCCGGTGCACTTGATCACGAAGCCGTACTTCAACCGCACCGTGTTGCCCGGGAACAGGCGGAAGTACTTCGGCGCCGGCACCTCCTGGAAGTCCTCGGCCTCGATCCACAGCTCGCCCGAGAACGGAAGCACACGCGACCCCAGCTCCGGTTTCTGCGGATGGTTCGGCGCGGGGCACTCCTCGGTCTTGCCCGCGGGGAAGTTCGTGATCACGAGCTTCAGCGGATCCAGCACCGCGAAACGGCGCGGGGCGCTTTCGTTCAGCACCTCGCGCACGCAATCCTCGAGCACGTTCGGCTCGATCCACTGGTCCGCCTTCGATACGCCCGCGCGCTCCATGAACAGGCGAATGGCCTCGGGCGGGTAGCCGCGGCGGCGGATGCCCACGATCGTCGGCATGCGCGGGTCGTCCCAGCCGTTCACGTGGCCTTCGTCGACGAGCTGCTTCAGGTACCGCTTCGACATGACCGTGTAGCCGATATTCATCCGCGCGAATTCGATCTGCTGCGGCAAGGGCCGCTGCAAGAGACCAAAGGAAGCGATCTTCTCCAGCACCCAGTCGTAGAACGGCCGCTGGTCCTCGAACTCGAGCGTGCACAGCGAATGCGTGATGTTCTCCAGCGCGTCCTCGATCGGGTGCGCGTACGAGTACATGGGGTAGATGTGCCACTTGTCGCCCGTGCGATGGTGCTCGGCGTTCTTGATGCGGTAGAGCGCCGGGTCGCGCATGTTGATGTTGGGCGAGGCCATGTCGATCTTCGCGCGCAACACGTGCTTGCCGTCGGGGTGCCGGCCGTCGCGCATCTCCTCGAAGAGCTTCAGGTTTTCCTCGATCGACCGCCCCCGGAACGGCGAATCGCGCCCCGGCTCCTGGAACGAACCGCGGTTGAACTGCATCAGCTCGGCGCTCTGCGAATCCACGTACGCGAGGTCGTGCTTGATCAGCTCCACGGCGAAGTCGTACATCCACTGGAAGTAGTCGCTTGCGTGGTAGAGGTTCTCGTCGTTCTCGCCCCAGTGGAATCCCAGCCAATGCACGGTGTCGAGGATGGCGTCGACGAACTCCTGCTCTTCCTTCTCCGGGTTCGTGTCGTCGAAGCGCATGTGGCAGACGCCGCCGTACTCCTTCGCCAACCCGAAGTTGAGGCAGATCGATTTCGCATGCCCGATGTGCAGGTACCCGTTGGGCTCCGGGGGGAAGCGCGTGCGGATCTTCGCGGGGTCGAGCTCGCCCTTCGCCTGCTGCGCGGCCAGGCCCGGCTCGCCGCTCCAGCGGCGCTGGGCGTAGGTGCCCTTCGCAAGGTCATGGTCGATGCGTTGCTTGATGAAGTTGCTGTGGCTGGGGGCTTCGGGAGTCGGCTTGCCGGACATTTCGTGGGCGTGGATAGGGCGTAAACGTCCATTCTCGCCGATTCAAGGCGGCCCCACCTAGCGGAAGGTGGGCCCGTGCAACCAGACGACCAGGGTTGACCGGGTCCCCCGCGTCACCGGGGTAATCCGGTGCGCATAGAACGACGGAAACACGATCGCCGTGCCCAGCTTGCGGCACGCCAGTGACCCGCCCTGGGGAAAGAACTCCAGGTCCCCGCCCTCGTAGTCGTCCTCGGGGGTGAGCTGGATCGAGATGCTCAGCTTCCGGGTGCAGGTTCCGTCCGGGCCGCAGTCCAGGTGCCAGTCGAAGTGGTCGCTCGCGCCATAGCGCAGGAACATCAGCGGCTCGAAAAATCCCGTCACCTCGAACTGGTACCACCGCGCCGCGCGCACCGCGAACTCGCCCACGCGCCGGTAGAGCCAGGCGGCCTCGTCGCCCTCCGGCATGATCCATTGCGAGGCCACGCTCCGGTATCCCTCGACGTTGAAGTACATCCCGCCCGTCTGCTGGCGGCAGTCCGTGCCCATGCGCAGGATGCGTTCGCACTCCTCGGGGGTGAACGAATCGGCGATCGCCTGCGGCCACGTCACCAGTTCGTTGCGATGCACCGGCCCGATGTCCACGCCGCGGTGGGGCGCGCCCTTCACGGGCCCCACCAGCGGGACGAAGAACGGAAGGGGCGGGGTTTCGGGAACCGCTGCCATCAGGTCTCCACCTGGAAGTTGACCAGCTCGAGGCACTTGGCGGCCTGCTGGAGCGCCTGCCCGTTCGGCGTGTTCGCGAGCCAATCGCGTGCGCCTTGCTCGGTGCTGCCGGCCACGCAAATGCCCCGGATGTGCAGGCCGCTGCCCTTGGTGTCCTCGCTCACGTGCCGGAAGCCGCAGCGGAGCCCGCCGTCGGCCCAATAGATGATGTACATGGGGTTCGCGCCCATCGGGGCGGTGGCATTGAGCAGGTTGGGGTCGCCGGAATCCAGCGCGGTCAGGTTCAGTTGCTGCAGGCCGGCATCGTCCAGCACTGCCATCCAGGTGTATCGATTCGAGATCATGGGCGCGCTCCTCTTTTCTAGTTGTGGTTCTTGTTGGGGTGGGTATTGCTCTTGCGTCTGTTAAATTGGTAGCACGTATGAAAGCCCGCCCGCAATTCGGCCATTCGTTTAGATCGGCTCTGCTGTTGCCGGCGGTCCTGTGCCTGCTGGGTGGCGGGGTTACGGGGTGTGACGCCGATGCCCCGGTGGCCAAGCGGGTCGTCTACGTGAACTTCGGCCACGACCGGGCGAAGGCCGCCTTCGCCAAGCTGCGCAAGGCCCTGGAGGAAGAGGGCGTGACGCGGCGCTATTCCCTCTCGGTCGAGCACGTCACGCTGGATTCGTTCGATCCCCAGGAGGTCCGCACCCTCTTCTCGCACCAGGTTGCATCGCACCCGGACGTCCTCGTGGCGCCTTCGTCGTTCATGGCCATCGAAGCACGGGCCGTGACCCGCGAGGTGCCGATCATCTTCGCGTCGAGGCCCGATCCGGTAGACGCCGGCCTCATGCGCTCGCTGGACGAGCGCGACACGAACCTGGCCGGCCTGACGCTCTACCTGCCCGTGGACTGGAAGCGCCTGGAGCTGCTGCGCGAATCCGTTCCCGCCGCGCGTCGCGTCGGAATCGTGGTGGACCACTACTGGCTCGGCGAATCGGTCGCCCAGCGCTACCTCGCGGAAAGTGCCGCGGCCTTCGGCATCCGGTGGGTGGTGGTCGAAGTGAACGAGCAGCGGGATCTCGGCAAGATCACCGCCGCCGCGCCGGGGGTGGATGCCTGGCTCGTGACCAAGACCATCGCGGCCGGGGAGTTTCCGGAGAGGCTCGTGAAGGTGCTGGAGGCCACCCGCAAGCCCGCGCTGTACCCCGAGACGCGCTTCGCGGAGATGGGAGGCTACATGTCCTATGACGCGGTCATCGACGACCCCTTCCGCGTCTTCGCGCGGCAGATCGGCCTCGTGCTGGCGGGCGTGCCGCCGGCGCGCATCCCGGTGGTGCGCCCCAAGCGCTTCGAGCTCGTCGTGAACACGGCGGCGGCCCGCGGGTTCGGCGTGAAGCTCGACCGGCACCTCATCGCCAGGGCGGATCGCGTGCTGTGATCTTCCGCCGCTACTTCGGCTGGTTCGCCTTGGTGACCGCGGCGTTGTGGGTCCCGGCCACGGCGGTCGAGGTGTGGATGGCGTACCGCGACGGCGTGAGCTCCATCGGGGCGGTGCAGTCCGCGGAGGCGAAAGCCGCGCGCCGGCTGATCGAGGATCACCTGCATGGCATCGAGCGCCAGGTGCGCGACGTCTCGAGCCTGCCGTGGCGTTCGGGCGCGCTGACCGAGGAGGACCGCCGCCGCGAATTCCAGCGGCTGCTGAAGGTCGTCCCGGCCATCCACGAGATCCACCGCTGGGACGCGGAAGGGCGGGAGACGCTCTATGTCTCACGCGTGTGGAAGGATCGGGTGAACGAGCCCGCGGCAGGTTCGCCGCCCCCGATGCTTCCGGTCGGTACCGCGTCCACCTACGGGGACGTCTCGTTCCGCGACGGCCTGGAGCCGTTCGTGTCCATCGTCCTGGGTGAATCCGATGCGCCGGGCGCGGGCACGGTGGGCGTGCTGGTGGACCTCAAATTCGTCGCCGACTACATCGCCAGCCTGCGCGTCGGAAAGCAGGGCGTGGCCTACCTCACGGACCGCGCGGGCACGATCATCGCGCACCCGGATACCGACCTCATGCTGCGGCGGCAATCGATCGCCGAGGCCCCGCAATTCCAGGCGCTCTCGGGCGCGACGGAGCAGGACGACGGCCTGCGTGCGCTCTACGTGGCTTCGACCAAGGGCGGCCGTTACGTGAGCGCGCGCAACCTCGAGCCCACGGGCTGGCACGTGTTCGTGGAGCAGCCCTCCGCGGAGGTCTTCGAGCCGGTGCGCGAAGCGTTGATGCGAGGCGTGGCCATCTTCGTGCTGGGCTTGCTCGTCGCCTTCGGTGCGAGCTTGTGGATTGCCCGGCGCCTCGCGGGCCCGATCCTCGATGTGAAGCGCGGCGCCGAGCGCATCGCCCACGGCGACCTCGCCGCGCGCATCGACGTGAAGACCGGCGACGAAGTGCAGGCGCTCGCCGAGGAATTCAACCGCATGGCGGCGCAGTTGCAGGACTACACCTTCGGCCTCGAGCGCAAGGTGCTGGAGAAGACCGTCGAGCTGCAGAATGCGCTGAAGCTCGCGCACGAAGCGATGAAGGCGAGGGCGCTCTTCGTGGCCGCCGCGAGCCACGACCTGCGCCAGCCGCTCTACGCGATCTCGATCCTCGCCGACACCATGGCGCTGGAGAACCTTCCGCCCGGAAGCGCGGCTGCGCTCACCAAGCAGCGCGAAGCCATCGGCATCCTGCAGACCCTCTTCGACAACCTGCTCGACCTCTCGCGCTTCGACGCGGGCGAGGTGCGCCTGAACGTGCGCGTGAACTCGCTGCACGAAGTGCTGATGCCGCTCGTGTCCGAGTACGAGTTCCTGTGTTCCGCGAAGGGCCTCGCGTGGGGTTCGGAGATCGCCGAGGTCGCGGTGAGGAGTGACCCGGAACTGGTCCGGCGATTGGTGGGAAATCTCCTCTCGAACGCGGTGCGCTACACGCGGCAGGGCGGCGTGGGCTTGCGCGCGCGCGTGGAGGGCGCCGAGGTGGAGATCGTCGTGTCCGACTCCGGCGTCGGCATCGCGCCCGAGGACCAGGCGCGCGTCTTCGACGAATTCGTGCAGGTCGGAAACCCGGAGCGCAACCGCGACGAAGGCGTGGGCCTGGGGCTTTCCATCGTGCGGCGCATCGCGGAGTTGCTCGGCGCGCGCCTGACTCTCGAATCGACCGTGGGCAAGGGCACGCAGATCGGCTTTCGCATTCCGCTCGCGGAGGGTGTTGCGGCCGGGCCCGCCGCGGCTCCCGAGCGGGAACCTCCGAGCCGGGCGCGCCTGTGGGGGCTGCGCGTGTGGATCGTCGAGGACGATCGCGTGGTGCGGGGCGCATTGGCCCTGCAGCTCGCCACGCTCGGCGTTCGCCACGCATTCGCCACGCGCCGCCACGAGCTCGAGGCGCTGCACCATCGCGACGGCGCCTGGCCCGATGCGGTGGTCGTGGACGACATGCTCGGGCCGCACGAATCCGGGCTCGACATCGCGCTCTGGCTGCGCGCGTGCATGGAGCCGGAGCGCATCGTGGTGGTGACGGGGAATTCGGATCCGCATCGCCTGCGGGCGCTGGACGGCACCGGCGTGCGGGTGCTGCGCAAGCCCGTTGCGGCGGGAGACCTCGTGCTCTGGTTCCGAACGCTCGGGGCTAGATCATCCCAAGCTGGCGTGCCCGCAGGATAGCTTCCACGCGCGTGCGCACCCCGAGGATGCGGAACACCGCGTTGAGGTGGGCCTTGGTCGTGCCTTCGGCCATGTCGAGGCGGGATGCGATGACCTTGTTCGGCATCCCCTTCAACAGGAGTTCGAAGACTTGTTCCTGCCGCGTCGTGAAGCGCACGGGCGGCGTGGTTCCGGACGTGGCGCTCGCCGCGGCCGGGGGATTGAATCCGAGGATCTGCACCGCTTCCGGCGGGATGTAGCTTCCGCCCGAGAGGACGAGGCCGATCGCGCTTCGCACGACATTCATCGGCGAAGTCTTCGTCGCGAAGCCGCGCGCGCCGCACTCGAACGCCATCGTGATGTTCTCGAGCGAGCTGCTGCCCGTGAACACGAGGACGGGAACGTCCGGGAAGCGTTCACGCAGGCCGGTGAGCGTTGCACGCCCGTCGGTTTCCTCGAGGTGGAGATCGAGGATCGCGAGGTCGCACGTCGGGTCGGTTTCGAGCAACTGGATGGCCTGGTTGAGCGTGCCCGCGCATTCCACGCGGTCGAACACGCGCATCGACGAGATGGCGAGGGCCAGCGCATCGGCCACGATCGGATGGTCGTCGACCACGATCGCACGGCGGGTTCGTTGTTCCATCTGGAGGTGTTCCGGTCGGGTCGTCGCGTTCATGCGATGACGTTACGCTGGAGTGCGCGCGGCAACAAGCGTTCGGGCGGGAATTCGGGCTAAGCGTTGGTTTAGGCTATACGGGCTTCTTGCAGGAACCATTCGAAGGTGCGGCAGTCCTATCGACCGCGCCCGCGTTTCGACCTTTATTTGGAGTTCTTACATGCGAACCCTTTCCCGGGTCATCGCGGCGCTGGCGTGCATCGTCGCGCTGGAAGCCGATGCCGGTATCTCCTTCTTGGCGGGCTCCACGCCGCAGCGGGCTCAGGCCGGCCAGCCGTTCCAGCCGATCGCGTTCCTCCTCACGGATAGTGCCGGCGCGCCCAGGCCCGGCGCCACGGTCCGCTACAGCTTCCTCAGCACCCTCGTGAGAATGGACTCGTTCGCGGGTTGCTTCTACGACCTCGGCTGGAATTGCACCACGACCACCGATCCGCAGGGCATCGCGCGCCTGCACGGCTTCATCGCCGTCACGGCCTCCACGCAGGTCGCGAACATCTCGGTCGCGACGGCCATCGGGGAACCCTTCGAGGGCAAGACCGCGCAGCTCTTCGTGGATCCCGCCGGACCGGTGAAGGTCCTCACCCCCGTCGCCGGCATGGACCAACACGCGCCGGTCGGGGTCGCGTTCGCCCAGCCCTTCGCGGTACGCGTGACGAACGCGGATGGGCTACCGGCGTCCGGCGTTCCGGTCCTGTTCAGCCGGGTCGACGGTCCGTCGATCGAGTTCCTCGGCAACGTGGAAGGCACGGCGCTTTCCGATGCGGGCGGGAATGCGGCCATGGCCGCCGTGGCCACGATGGGCATCGGGCCCGGGACGCTGCGCGCGACGATCTACGACACCGCCGCGGGCGCCTACGTCACGACGGACATCGCTTTCCGCACCACCACGCCCGACGGCCGCACCGACCGCGAGCTGGAAGACATGTGGTGGTCGGGCTTCCAGGAAAACGGGTGGGGCATCAGCATCGCGCAGCGCTTCGACCGGCTCTTCCCCGTGCTCTACGTGTACGACGCCAACGGCAATCCCACGTGGCAGGTGATCGAGTCCGGGGGCTGGGCTTCGAATGCGCGCTACGAGCGCTACATCGGGTTCCGGTATTCGCCGCGTGGATCGCCGTACTACGCCTATGACGTCACGAAATTCGACATCGGCGCGAAGGGCACGGCCGTGGATTTCAACTTCACGTCCGAGGTGACCGCCACGATGGACATCCTCAGCCGCACGCCCACGCCCCTCAACAGCAAGAAGCTCGTGCGGCAGGATTTCCGGGGCGACACGCCGGCGCCGCTCGTTGGCATCGGGGGCATGTGGTGGGGTGGCCCCTCGCAAGGCGGGTGGGGCATTTCGTTGATGCAGCAGGCTGGTGGCCTCTTCGCGGTGTGGTTCACCTACGACGCGAACGGCGATCGCACCTGGTTCGTGATGCCCGAAGGCCGTTGGGAGAATTCCAATACGTACTCCGGCACGCTCTTCAAGACGAAGAGCGCATCGTGGTTCGGCTCGGAGTACGACGCGTCGAAGTTCGAGATCTTCCCGGTGGGTACGTACCGCTTCCGCTTTACCGACCTCGACCACGGCAAGTTCGAGTACAGCGCCGAGGGGCATACGGGGACGATGGCGATCGAACGGCAGCTTTTCTAGTTAGGGGTCTGACCCCTAACCAGTCCTTCCTGGGAGTTCTCGGATGCGACCCATCTTTTCGCTGTACATCGCCGCGCTCGCCTGCATCGCCTCGTTGGATGCAAGGGCCGACGTCATCCCCTTGCCGGGTTCGTCACCGCAACGGGCCGTTGTCGGCCAGGTGTTCCAGCCGATCTCGGTCCTCGTCACGGATCAATACGGCAGCATCAGGCCCTACGTGGAGGTCAGCTACCTGTTTTCCAGCGCCCTCGTGAGCCTGGGTTCGAACCCGGCTTCGCGTGTGGGGTGCGAGAACTATCCGCCCCACCTGTCCTGGCGATGCGCCACGATCACGGACGCGCAGGGCATCGCGCGCCTGCACGACTTCACGGCCGTCATGGCCTCCACGCAGCCGACGACGATCGAGCTCTCGGTCGGTATCGGTGGGCCCTTCACGAGGGGGACCGTCCAGCTCTTCACGGACTCCGCCGTGCCGGTGATGAAACTGAATCCCGTCGGGACGGATCAGGCCGCGCCGGTCCGAACGGTGTTCGCCCAGCCCTTTGGCGTCCGCGTGACGAGCCCGGATGGGCAACCGGTGTCCGGTTTGCCGGTCTCCTTCAAATGGGCCGGTGGGACGAGCCTCACGTTCACGGGCGGTCTTGGGGCAACGGTGGTCTCCGACGCGGACGGCAATGCGGCCTTTGCGGCCATGGCCGCGAGCGGAATCGGTCCCGGTATCGTGCGCGCGGAGATCTTCGATCCGATCGGCCGCGCGTATGTCACGACGGACCTTGCCTTCCGCACCCTGACGCCCGATGGCCGCACCGACAGCGAGCTCGAAGACATGTGGTGGGCCGGATTCCAGGAGAACGGCTGGGGACTCAGCATCGCGCAGCGGGAAGACCGGCTCTTCTCGGTGCTCTACGTGTACGACGACAAGGGCAATCCCACGTGGGAGGTGCTCGAATCCGGGAGCTGGTACGCGCGCTACGAGAACTACGTTGCGTACCGGTACTCGCCGCGCGGATCGCCCTACTACGCGTACAAGCCCTGGCACTTCGACATCGGCCCTCGGGGCAGGGACGTGAGTTTCAACTTCTCGTTCGAGGGGACCGCCACGATGGCCGTGACGGGGATTAGCGCACAGCCCTATAACCTCGACGCTCCCTCGCCCGTCGAAAGGAAGAAGCTCACGCGGCAGGATTTCCGCGGCGGCACTCCGGCGCCCCTCGTTGGCATCGGCGGCATGTGGTGGGGTGGCGCGTCGCAAGGAGGGTGGGGCATCTCGCTGATGCAACAGTACGGCGGGCTCTTCTCCGTGTGGTTCACCTATGACGAGGACAGCAAACCCACTTGGTTCGTGATGCCCGAGGGCCAGTGGGAGAACGCCAACACGTACTCCGGCCCGCTCTACAAGACGAAGGGCTCGCCCGTGTTCTTTGCGACGTACGACCCGTCGAAGTTCCAGATCTTCCCGGTCGGGACGTTCCGCTTCCGGTTCAGCGACCTCGACCATGGGACGTTCGAGTACAACGCCGAGGGGCATACGGGGTCGATGGCGATCGAAAGGCAGCTGTTTTAACTACAGCCGAAACAATCGGCCTTCCGGGAAACAACTCTTCACAACTTTCGCCCCGCCTGAAACCGATTTCGGCGGGGCGATTGGCATAGTGGGGGCATGAAAACCGTCGCCGCCCTGATCATCCTGATCGCCCTGTCGTTCGCCTCGTGGGCCTCGCTGAGCATTCCGCCCGAGACCTGCTCGGTGCCGCAGTGGGCCTCTCCCACCGCTTCCTCGAAGTAGGAAATAACTGGGGTCAAAATAACTGGGGTCAGACTCCCATTTTCCGCACTGCGGAAAATGGGAGTCTGACCCCAGTTATTTACGTTGTTGTTTCGGAGCAACAAGGGGGACGGAAATCCTTGCGAAGTGCTTGATTGGTGACATAATTCCGTCCATGTCTCCCCGTGCCTTCGCGGCCCTTTTCGTAGCGCTCCTGATTCCCGTTTCCGCCCTCGCGGCGGCGAACGGCCAGGCCGTGACGCCGGTGAACATCGCGGTGCAGGGCAGCGAAGTGAAGACCTTCAGCGCGCGCTTCACGAATGCGGCCGGAGCGCCCGTCGTCGGCGAGACCGTCTCGTGGTCGAACGATGTGTGCGGCACGTTCCCGAATGCTTCGTCGCAGGCCACGAGCAAGACCGATGCGAATGGCGTCGCGACCATCTTCTTCACCGCGGCGCCGAATGCGGGCATCACGTGCTGGCTCATGGCGAACGCGGGCAATGCGTCGGTGCAATTCAACGTCGTCACGTTCAAGTTGAACCAGGTGGCGCTCGTCGCGGACACCGCCGTCGATTTCGATGCGAACGGTTCGGTCACCATCGCGGCGTCGCTGCGCATGGGCGTGTACAAGCTGAACGAGATCGACATCACCGCGCGCCTGATGCCGGGCAGCGCTCCGGCGCCGGAGTACTTTGCACCCGGTGCATCGAACACGGGGCAGTCGGGCGCCGCGAATTTCCTGCTGCGCCCGCCGGTCGGCGCCCGCGGCAACTACGTCGTCGAGCTCGGCTTCCGCGGCCTCACCAAGACGGTCACGATCAGTCGCGATCCGGTCGTGGCCCCCGTCACCTCCATCATCGGCGTGTCACCCGCGGGCGGCACGCAATCGCTGAACCTCAACGGGGCCACCACCACGTGCGGCTTCGCGAAGTCCTCGGCGTTCCTCGATCCGCGCGCGACGGAGTTCACCGCGGATTCGCAGCCGGCGCGCGGCCTCAGCTACACCGAAGGGGTCATCTCGATCCGCGCGGAGAACTGCGGCCTCGAGAAGTCCGTCACGTTCACGCTCACCACGCCGCGCGCGCTGCCCGCCGGTGCGCTCTTCTGGATGCTCAGCGCCACGCCGGACAACCCGAAGCGCCGCTGGCATCCGATCCCGGTCACCGTGTCGGGCACCTCCGCGTCGTTCACGCTCACCGATGGCGTAAGCGATGGCGATCTCGCCGCCGATGGTGTGGTCACTGCGTTCGGCGGCTTCGCGGTCGCGCCCCCGTGGTTCTTCGAGCTGCAGGACCTCTGGTGGGGCGGCGCGGGCGAGAGCGGCTGGGGTGTCAGCATCGTGCAGCACGACGAGAAACTCTTCGCCGTGATCTATGCGTACGACGGCAACGGCATGCCGACCTGGTACGTGATGTCCAACGGCACGTGGAACGCCTCGCGAACGACGTTCACCGGTCCGCTCTACTCGCCGCGCGGCGCGCCCTACACGCAGTACGACGCCGCGCAGCTCGACGTGGGGCCGCCGGTCGGCACGCTCTCGATCACGTTCATCGACTCGAGCCACGCCACGCTCGACTACGTGATCAACGGCATGTCCGCCCGCAAGCCGATCACGCGGCAGATCTTCGGCACGCTCGCCACGAACTCGCGCCCGCCCGTGGGCGACATGTGGTGGGGCGGCAGCCAGCAGAACGGCTGGGGCATCGCGATCCTGCAGCAGTTCGGGACGCTCTTCGCCGTGTGGTTCACGTACAACGACGTGGGCGAGCCCGTGTGGTTCGTGATGCCCGCGGGTAGCTGGTCGAGCGCGGATACGTTCGAGGGCCGCATCTACCGAACCGCCAGCTCGCGCTGGCTCGCGATGGCGTACAACACCTCCGCCTTCCGCGTGTTCGACGTGGGTTCGTTCCGCGTGCGCTTCACCGGCGCCGAAACCGCCGCCTTCGAATGGACCATCGAAGGCCGCAGTGGAGCACTGGCCCTGCAGCGCCAGAAGTTCTGATGGCCTTCCGATCCGTTGCGCTGGCCGCACTTCTCGGCTTGATCGCGCTGCTCTGCGGTTCCGCGGCACAGGCCCAGGAAAAGTACTGGACGGGCCTGGGGACCACCGACGCGTGGTCGGAAAAGGCGAACTGGAGCGACAACGAAGCGCCCCGTCCCTTCGGACTCTTTTCGTTCACCTTCCGGCCCAGCCCGAGGAACGCCTCGCGCAACGACATCGCGGGCCTCGAATTCCTCGTGGTCACGTTCGAGGGCAATGCGAACTATGCGTTGACCGGCACGCCTGCGACGTTCCGGGCCATCACCGCGAAAGGCAACGCCAACGTCCGCGTGGACATGGACGCGACCGTGACCTGGGATGGCTTCGTCGGCGCGGGCGACGTGGCGGATCCCGCGACGGCGCAACCGCGCGTGGAGTTCGTGCGTGGCCGGACGCTCACATTGGGCGGCAACTCGTTTACTGCGCTCGCGCAGCGTGGCGAGATCGTCTTCGATTCGAACATCCGCGAGCTGCAGGTCACGCGCGTCCAGCCGGGCGGCAACGTGACCTTCTCGGGTAACAACTCCTTCGCGGGCCCGGTGTCCGCGTCCCGCTCGGTGGTGACGCTCAAGAGCGCCACCGGCTTCGGCCTTCCGGGCGCGGGAACAAACGTGGCGTACGAGAGTCGCCTCGAAGTCGTGAATACCGCGGCCGGCGAGATGGTCGTCGATGAGCCGATCGTTGCTTCCTCGGCCCTGTCGAGCGTTGCCGCGATGACCGCCTCGGGGACGGGACCGATCCGCCTTCGCGGTGCCTTGTCGGTCTCGTCCATCGCGGTATCGACGGATCTCGCGCTCGAAGGGGCGGTCACGGCCGACCAGCTCCGGATCGACGGCAGCGCGGCCGTGACGCTTTTGAATCCAGCCAATGCGTTTCAGTCCCTCGTTGTCCGCGGCACGTTGCGCATGGGCGCTGCCGAAGTCCTGCCGCACAACGTGAACATGATGGTGAGCCCCGGTGGGCTCGCGAAGTTCGATGCCGCCGAGACGATGAACGGGCTCGCCTGCCAGGGCGGCGCGCTCGAATTGAAGCCCGGCGTGGCGTCGCTTCACGTGACAGGGAGTGTCGGCATGGATGGTTGCGAGTTGCGCCTCGCGCCTTCCCCCGCGTTTGCGCCGGCACCCGGCTCGGTCACGACGCTGATTCGCAACGACGGGGCATCCGGCTTCCTGCAATTGTTCCCCGGCTATCCCGAAGGCGCGGCCGTCACCGTGAATGGCCAGGCGTTCCGGCTCACGTACACCGCCTTGAACGGCAAGAGTCTCGCCCTGGTGGCCGGCGGCCCAGCGACGCTGCCCCGCTTGCAGGCGGTATCGACGGCACTGCAGTCCATTCCTGCGGATGGATTCGACGGATCGTTCCTCGTGCGCCTGCTGCGTCCGGATGGCAGTGCTTTTGACGGCGGCGACGTCACCTTCCAGATCGCGCCCGATTGCGGGCGGTGGACCAATGGGTTGACGACGGCCACGGTGGACACTCGCGCCGACGGCATCGCTACGGCACCGCTGTACAGCGCCCCGTCGCGATCCGCGCGATGCCAGGTGACGGCAACGTCATCGCAGGCGCCGAACGTGCTCGTGCCCCTCGACTTCTACGTGTTCAAGGCCTCCGAGGTTCGTCTCGTCGTGGAGCCGGCGCGGGTTGTCGCGGAAACGGGCAAGCCATTCACGTTCAAGGCACGGCTTGAATCCACGGTCGGGCTTCCACTGCCCGGAGTGCTGATCCGCGTCTCGCCCGTGCGTACGTCGATTTCGATCACGACGAACCCCGCGCGGACCGATGGTGCGGATAACAGCGTCACGGTGACGGGCATCGCGACCCATGAACCGGTTTCCTACACGATCGACGTGGCGCCGGATTTCCTTCCAGCGAAGACCGTCACGGTGGTGCAAGTCCCGGCGGGCTATGGCGAACGGCCGCGGCAGGACATGTGGTGGTCCGGGCCGGCGGAGAATGGCTGGGGCATGAGCATCGTGCAGCATGCGGACACGTTGTTCGCCGTGATCTACGCGTATGACGCGAGCGGCGCGCCGACGTGGTTCGTGATGCCGGGTGGATCGTGGAATGCGCAGCACACGACGTATTCCGGCGCGGCCTACTTGCCGAGCGGCTCGCCCTATTTCAACTATGACGTGTCGCGGTTCGCGGTGGGCAACCCGATCGGCTCGATTGCGATCAACTTCGCGGACGCGGACCACGCCACGCTCAGCTATTCACTCAACGGGTTTTCGGGCACGAAGGCCATCGTGCGGCAGGTCTTTGCCCCCGAAGCCCTCGCGCCGCTCAACGGCCTGGGTGACATGTGGTGGGGCGGCGTGTCGCAGAATGGTTGGGGCATCGCCATCCTCCAGCAACAAGCGTCGCTGTTCTCGGTGTGGTTCACGTACGACGCCTCGGGCAAGGCCACCTGGTTCGTGATGCCGGCCGGTGCCTGGGTCGACGGATCTTACGAGGGCCGCCTCTACCGGACAGCGGGCTCCCCGTGGCTTGGCGCGGCCTACGATCCCGCTGCGTTGCGTGTCATCGACGCAGGCTGGTTCCGGATGTACTTCTCTCCCGACAGCACGTTGATGCAGTACATGGTCGACGATCGCCTCGGCGCCATGCCGCTGGTGCGGCAGCCGTTCTAAGCTACTTCCAGGTCGCGTCCCGCAGGTTGCCCGACACCAGGTGGTCCACGCCGAGCAGGATGGCGAAGATCGCCATGCGCACCGGGATGCCGCTGTCGGTCTGCCGGAAGATGGCCAGGCGCGGATCGCGATCGAGATCGTCGGCGAGATCGTTGGCGCCGGGCGTCGAATCGCGGGGCAGCGGGTGCATGAGCACCGTGTGCTTCGCGCAGTGCGCCTTCACGGCCGCGCGGTCGATGCGGAAGTTCGCCGGGTAGGACTCGAGGCCTTCGCCGCCCATGCGTTCCTTCTGGATGCGCGTCGCGTAGAGGATGTCGGGATTGCGTACGCCCTTGGCGAGCGTGTCGGCCTCGACGACGCGATGGCCCCGTTCGCGGGCCAGGGCTACGAGCGCGGGCGGCATCTCGAGCGAGCCAGGCGCCACCAGCGAGAACTTGAGCCCCTTGTAGAGCGAGAGCAGCTTGATCAGCGAGTGCACGGTGCGGCCGTGCTTCAGGTCGCCGACCATCGCGACGTGCGCGCCATCGAGCTTGCGGTCGATGCGCGAGAGCTCGCGATGGATCGTGTAGAGGTCGAGCAGCGCCTGCGTGGGGTGCTCGCCCGGCCCGTCGCCGCCGTTGATCACCGGGATGTGCGTCGCCGCGGCGAATTCCGCGACCGAACCCTTCTCGGGATGGCGGACCACGATGGCGTCCACGTAGCCGCTGATCACGCGGCTCGTGTCGTGGATCGATTCGCCCTTCGCCATCGAGGAGAAGGTGAAGCCCGTCGTGTCGCACACCGCGCCGCCCAGCCGGCAGAAGGCCGCGCCGAAGCTCACGCGCGTGCGCGTACTGGGCTCGAAGAAGAGGTTGCCGAGCACCGCGCCTTCCAGCACGCGGGTCACCTTCTCGCGGCGGGCGATGGGCTCCATCGTTTCCGCGACGCGCAGCACTTCCTCGGCGAGATCCCGATCGAACACGTCCACCGAAAGAAGGTGCGGCTTGCCCGGACGCGTGAGGCGAGCCCGCAGGTTGCTCGGGGCGGCGGCTCCGGCCGCCGGAACGCCCAGCGTGCCGATCATCTTGGCCACCACGTCGGGCATGGAGCGGTGCTCGCGCGAGGACGCGGGGAGCAGCCAGGTGTCGAGTGCCCGCCGCGTGACGCCGAGGCGCTCGGCGAAGGCGTTGCGCGTGAGGTCGAGGCGCTGCATCGCTCCGCGGAGGAGGGTTTGCTGGGCGGGCACGGTTCGCTGGGCGGGCATGTTCGTCATTCCCGCGGAGGCGGGAATCCAGTCTACGCAATGCGTAGGATTATCTGGCCGAAAACGCCATCAAGCAATATACGCAATGCGTAGGCTACTCCTCCCAGTCGAACCGCTGGATCGCGATCAACGCGAAGACCGCGCTGAACGCGAGCATCGCCGCCACCGGGGCATAGGCCGCGTCGATCCCCTGGCCGCGCCAGGTCATCGCCTCGAGCCCGTCCACGGCCCAGCGCGTGGGGGTGAAGAGGGTCACGGTCTGCAGCCACTCGGGGAAGATGAACGCGGGCACCCAGGCGCCGCCCAGCATCACGAGCAGCAGCGTCGCGAGCACCGCGAGGCCGCGCGTGGCCTCGGGCGTCTTTCCGAGCGCGGCGATCAACAGCCCGAAGGTCGAAGTGAGGATCGCGAACGCGATCGCGATCGCCACGAAACCGACCACGCTTCCCTCGATCCGCACGCCGAAGAAGGCGATGCCCGCGGCGTAGATGCCGGCCATCAGCATCGTCGCGATGAGCGTGCCCGAAACGATGCGGCTTCCGAGCAGCAGCGTGCGGGACACCGGCGCGGCGCGCATGCGCTTCCACAATCCCATCCGCCGCATGAGCAGGATGCCCACGCCGATCTCGATGCCCATGAAGAGCACGAACTGCACGCCCATCCCGGCGAACGAGTGCGCGTAGCCGTTGTACTTGCTGTTCGCGTTGCCGGTGACTTCCGCGGCGCGCGTCTCGAAGGGCATCGTGAAGCCCGGCGCGGAGGTCTTGGCCTCGCTCTTGCCGGCCGCGCTCTTCTCGACCGCGGCCGTGCGGGCCTGGAGGCTCTCGACCGCGTCGAAGAGCTTCTGCAGGTCCTTGCGCGAAGCCTCGTCGACCGCCTTGCTCTCGTTCAATTCCTTGCGGGCACTTTCGAGCGCGCGCATCCCGGATGCGCCGCTGAACGCACTTTTGCCCACCGTGGCCATCACGTGCTGCGCGAGCAGACCCTTGATCATCGCGAGCGCGATGGCCTGCGAGGGATCGTAGTGCACGACGATCTCGGGCTTCTTCACGTTCGGGCGGAAGAGGGCGCGCGAAGCGCCGTCGCCGAAGCCCGGCGGAATCACCGCGGCGGCGCGCACTTTGCCCTGGCGCACGAGCTCGATCGCCTCGGGCTCGGTCGTCGGCTTGAGGTCGAAGCTCGTGTCGGCGGCCATCGCGGCGACGATGCCCTTCGACACCTCGCTGCCGTCGAGGTCCACCACGGCCACCGGCACGCGCGAGGGCTTCTTCGGCGGGCCACCCATCACCGAGCCGAAGAACGCGGCGATGAGGATCGGCGCGGCCAGCGTGATGGCGAGCGCGCGCTTGTTGGAGAAGTAGAGGATGAGGTCCTTGCGGACGAGGGCTTTGAGTGCGTTCATGGTGGCCTTGTGCGTTCCTCCCTCTCCCTTGGGAGAGGGCCGGGGAGAGGGTTAGTCGCGAAGTTGACGGCCGGTGAGGTGAAGGAACACATCCTCGAGCGAAGCATCCCGCACGACGGTCTTCGTTCGTTTTTCCGGGGGAAGCAGGTCGAGCAACGCCTCCTTGCGATCGGAAGCGGCGACGACCCCGTGATCCATGATCACCACGCGGTCGCAGAGGCGCTCGGCTTCCTCCATGTAGTGCGTCGTGTAGAGCAGGGCCTTGCCGCGCGAGCGCAGCAGTTCGAGGTTCTCGAAGATGGCGTTGCGGCTTTGCGGATCCACGCCCGCGGTGGGCTCGTCCAGCAGCAGCACGTCGGGGTCGTGCACGAGCGCGCACGCGATGTTCAGCCGGCGCTTCATGCCGCCGCTGAAGCTCTGGGGCTTGTCCCGCGCGCGATCCGAGAGCCCCACGAGTTCGAGCGCGGCGCGCGCACGGTCCTTCAACGCGGCGCCTTCGAGCCCGTAGAGCGCGCCGAAGAGTTCGAGGTTCGCGATGGCGGCGTAGTCCTCGTAGAGCGAGATGTCCTGCGGCACGAGGCCGATGCGCCGCTTCACCAGGCTGCCGTCGTCGCCCACGGGGACGCCGCCGACCGTGACGGTTCCGGTATCGGGTATCGTGAGGCCGCAGAGCATCGCAACCGTGGTGGACTTTCCGGCGCCGTTCGGCCCGAGGAGTCCGACGATCTCGCCGGCGTTCACGTCGAGCGAGACGCCCGAGACGGCCGCCTTCTTGCCGTACGACTTCCACAAATCCCTGGCCTGCAGCATTGGGTTTCCCCCCGTGTTCGATGGCGCGAACTGTACGGCGAACCCGGCCCGAAAGGGGAAAAGCTGCGACGAACGGCCGCCCGGCTTCGCCAACGGCTGGTAACCTAGGCCGATGGCGTTCCTGTCCTGGCGCTTCGTGCTGGCCCTGGCCCTCGCCGCCCCCGCGGTGGCGGGCGCCGCCACCCGCGATTCCATCGTCGACACCCACTACGTCCTGAAGGCCGCCTACGCCGGGGTCATCGTGTGGGACGTCCGGCGCGCCGAGGACTACGACAAGGGCCACATCCCGGGCGCGGTGAACATCGACCACGTCGCCCGCGCGCTGATCGACGAGAAGACCCAGCAGTTCCTTCCGTTGAAGGACATCGAGAAGCGCCTGGGCGGCGCCGGCATCGACCCGCGCAAGCCCATCATCGTCTACGGCGCCCGCGGCAGCACCTACGCGCACTTCGCGCTCTGGGCCCTGGAATACCTCGGTGCCAAGGACGTGCGCGTGCTGAACGACGGCTACGAGGGCTGGAAGGAAGCCCGCCGCCACACCACCAACCGCGCGATGGGCCGCGCGCCGATCCGCCTCAAGCTGACGCCGAACCCGAAGGTAATCGTCACCACGGAGGAAGTGGTCGCGCGCCTCGGAAAACCGAACGTCCAGTTCGTGGACGTGCGCCGCGCCTCGGAATTCATCGGGGAGGAAAGCGAGACGCGCGTCTCGGGCCACTTGCCCGGCGCGGTGCTCATTCCCTACAACCGAGCCTACGTCGATCCGGACACGCCCGTGAAATTGATGAAGGGCGACACGACCGAAACGACGGGCATGAACCTGAAAGCCGACGCCGATCTCGCCGCGATCTACGCCAACCTCGACCCGGCCAAGGAGACGATCGTCTATTGCCACACGGGGATCCGCGCGGCCGTCACCTACGACGTGCTGGCGCGGCTGGGATTCAAGAACGTGAAGGTCTACTTCGCGTCGTGGTTCGAGTACGGCAACCAGCCGGGTGCGATCGCCGAACGCTAAAGCGACTTCGGGACTACTTCAAAGTCGCGTAGCAAGGCTTCATCACCAGCGACCGCACCGAAAGCGATTCGCAAGGCATGCGCCGCAACTGGCCTTCGAGCAACGTATCCTCGAGCGCCCGCTGCTCCTTGGCCTGGGCGGCGAGTTCCGCCGCGTACTTCGGGTCGCCCCGCAGCCTCACCAGGTCCGCGATGGCCGCCAGCGCATCGCCGCTGCCGATCGTCGTGATCTCGTTCTTCTGGAAGCGCGCGTTCTCGAGGGTGCTCAGGATCTCGGCCAGCATCTCGCTGGACACGCGCACGCCCGCATCTTCCTCGGGCAGGACGCGAACGGCGCGCGCGAGGTTCTCGATCAACGTCATGCGCAGGCGGTAGTTGATCTTGGACTCGAACGGCGTGCCGGGGTAGGCATCGAGCGCGGCTTCGAGCTGCGCGATGCCGTCGCGCTTGTCGCCCACTTCCACCAGTGCCACGCCGTAGTTGTTGCGCAGCCGCAGGCCCGCGCCGGACTTCTGCAGGTCCGTGCCGTACTTCGCGAGGATCGGGGCGAACGCCGCGTTCGCCTTCCCGGGCGTGCCCATGAGCCGCGCGGTTTCGGCCATGCAGTCGTAGGCCGCGACGACCTGCGGTCCGTTCGAGGTCTCGAGCGCCACGTTGTAGGCCTTCTCGCACGCCTCGTAGGCCTTGGCCCATTGCGAGGCGCGGTAGTGCGGGGTCGCCTCGTCGATCCAGTCCTTCCACGAGGAGGGGCCGCGCTTGCAGCCGGCGGCGGAGCAGGCGAGGGCGAAGGCGAGGAGGCAGTGCGCGGCAGTTCTCACCGCGCAAGGATAACCAATCAGGCCGCCGGGAACATCACTCCGACGCGCGTGCCCGATTGGCCGGGCCGTTCGGTGAGCTCGATGGAGGCGCCGTGGCGCTGCGCGATCTCGCGCACGATGGCCAGGCCCAGGCCGCTGCCCTCGGTGGATTCGTTGTCCAGCCGGTAGAAGCGCTCGAAGATGCGGCCGCGTTCCGATTCGGGAATGCCCGGCCCGTCGTCGGCCACTTCGAGCATCGAGGCTCCGCCCCAGTGCCGCGTGGCGATGCGCACGTTGCGCGCCCCGTAGCGCGAGGCGTTGTCCACGAGGTTGGTCGCGAGCTCGGCCACGAGCATCGGGTTGCCGTGGATGGGCGCGGCATCGAGGTCGAACTCCACTTCCACGCCGCGAGTGAGCGTGGTGCGCAGCCACGAGTCCGCACGTTCGCGCACGATGTCCGAGAGGTCGCACTCGCGCTTCTCGGTGGAGGGGTTGGAAGCCGGGTCCGCCGCGGCGAGCGAGAGCAGTTGCTGGGCCAGGCGCGCGAGGCGCTGGGCCGCCGAGCGGGCTTGCGCGATGTGGTTGTTGCGTTCGGTGTCGCTGCCGTCGAGCGCAAGGTCGAGCTGCGCGAGAAGGCCCGTGATGGGCGTGCGCAACTGGTGCGCCGCATTCGCCACGAAGCGCACCTGCGTGCCTTGCGCCTGCGCGAGGCGTCCGAGCATGCCGTTCAGCTCGCGCAGCACCGGCTTCAATTCCTCGGCGACGTCGCGCTCCTCGATCGGGCTCAGGTCCTGGTAGGAACGCGCCTGGATCTCCTCGCGCATGCGCTCGAGCGGCTCGAGGCCGCGGCGCACGCCGAAGATCACCATCGCCGCGGCGGCGATCGAGAGCAGGAACGCGGGGACCATCACGCTGCCCAGCGCTTCGAGGCGGGCGCGTTCGCGCTTGTGCGTCGTCTCGGCCAGCGCGATGGTGACGGCCTTGCCGTCGATCAGGTCGCGGCGCGCGAAGCCGCGCACGTTCGCGCCGTGCAGCGACTCGTCCCAGACGTGCAGGCCCTGCGTGGGCGATTCCCCGGGCACGGCGAGGTCGGGGTCGCCCGCGATCAACTGGCCCTCGGGGCCGACGATCGCGAAGTAGATGCGGTCTTCCTTGTCGCTGCGCAGGACCGTGGGCGTTTCGGTGCGCAGCTGGAACGCGAGGCCTTCGCCCTGCTTGCCGATGTAGGAGGCGAGCGGGGCGGCGGCGTCGCGAAGGTCTTCGTCGAAGGAGGCGGTGACCCGGTCCTTCAGCAGCTGGTAGGAACCCACGGCCGCGACCGCGAGCACCACCACCATCGGGGGCAACAGCCAGGCAAGCAGGTGCCGCCTGAGGCTACGCATCCTTCCAGGCTTCGACCAGGTACCCCAGGCCGCGGATGGTGCGGATCTTGATGCCCGAGGGCTCGAGCTTCGAGCGCAGGCGCGAGATGTGGACTTCGATCGCGTTGGCGCTGATCTCCTCGTGCCACGAAGCGACCGCACCGGCGATCTTGTCCTTGCCGACGATGGCCTCGACGTTCGAGAACAGGTACTCGAGGATCGCGTGCTCGCGTTGCGGGAGGTCGAGCGGCTTGCCCGAGAGCATCGCGCGCTTGCGATCGAGGTCGATGGTGAGCGGGCCGTGCTCGATCACGCGCGACTTCAACGCGCGGCCGCGGCGTGCGAGCGCGTAGACGCGTGCGAGCAGTTCCTCGGTTGCGTAAGGTTTAGGCAAGTAATCGTCGGCCCCGA
Source organism: Betaproteobacteria bacterium GR16-43 (assembly GCA_001953215.1). Lineage (GTDB taxonomy): Bacteria > Pseudomonadota > Gammaproteobacteria > Burkholderiales > Usitatibacteraceae > Usitatibacter. Next base: position 349,779 of record CP019169.1, on the reverse strand, counting down.
GCGTGAGGCCGTGCACGCGGTCCGAAACGTCGTTGCGCGCCGTGAGCACCAGCACCGACTGCTGGCCGCCGTTGGAACGCAGCTTCTTCAGCCACGTGAAACCATCCGCGCCGGGCAGGCCGACGTCGAGGATCACGAGGTCGATCTGCGAAACCTTGAGGGCCGTATCGGCCTGCTCGGCGCTGGGAACGGCATCGGCGACGTAGCCCGCGCGACGCAAGGTTTCCGAAAGGCCGCCGGCCAGGAGGGGATCGTCTTCGACAATGAGTACATGCATGGGGATCGACGCCTCGCAATTCGTTCTGGAAGTATAGGCCCGCTATCGGCCGCTGAGGGGCAGCGTGAGAACGGGTCCGGGTCCTGTCTTTCCGGCAAGTTCGAGGCGCGAGAGTTCCATCAAAAGCGAGAATGTGGACTTCGTGTCCTGGTCGGTCTCGTCGATGTAGAACCAGTAGCCCTTGTACTGCACCGCGACGTGCGCATTCGACGGCCGCTCGCTGCCTTGCGCCCAGCGCACGCGGAACAGGCCCTGCATGACGCGCGACCAATCGTAGTTCGCACCCGCCTCGCCCTGCGTGATCGTGAGCAGGTTGCGCGCCGCGTGCTCGGGCGGAATCTCGATGCCGTGCGAGACGTAGTAGAGCGCCTGCAACAGCGAGCGCGTCTCGAGGTCGAGGTTCGGCACGCCTTCCTTCGGATAAGTGGATGCGAACGGGCTCAAGGATTCCTGCGTGATGTCGTACTTGGCGAGGCCTGGTTTTAGATGAAAGACCGACGTGAAGGTCGTCATCTCCGGAGACGATCCCGCGGAAGGGTCGACCAGCAGGATCGGCGCGGAACTCTTCTTCGTGAGCGACCACGTCGTGGCCTTCTCGTCCTGGCGATATTCGTAGCCGCTCTTCGCGGCTTCGAGGGCGTCGCGGGCCGACACGGCCGCCGCCGGGAGCGCGCTGCCGATCGTCTCGGTGCGATCTTCCTGCGCGAACACGATGCGCCCGCGCTCCTGCAGCACCTGGAGTGCGGCGATGCCGCGCAGGAATTCGTCCACTTCGGGCGGACGCCTTGGCGTGGGCCCACTCGCGGTCTGCGCGTTGGGCACCCAGTTCAGGTTCTCGAGGTAGAGGCGGAAGACGGTCGCGATCGGCCACGTCGTCTTCGCGAGGTAGATGATCCCGTCCAGCGTCATCGGCGTGAAGAGCTTGCGGGTGAATTCCTGGTCGTCCAGCGGCGTGAGGCTCACGGTCGGGCGATCGGCGCCTCCCACGCCCGCCTGCGGCAGGATCATCGCGTAGCTCTTGTTCACGTCCGCGCCCGAGGCGGCGAAGAACGGCGTGAGGGCCAGGTTCTGCGAGCGCTCGAACTGCGCGGCGATGGTCGAGACCGCGAGGCTGCTGGGCGTGTCGGTGTAGCGCAGGCGCACGATGTTGAGCAGCAGTTGCTCTTCCGTCGTGGCCTTCACCGCTTCGTTGTATTGCAGCCGCGTCTGCTGCAGGGCCTGGGGCCCGAACGACGCGCAACCGGAGATCAACGCGCAGGCCATGACGGCCGCGGACCACAACGCCTGTCTCGTCCCCATGGAATCCCTCCGAAGCGGCCTACTTGTTGATCCAGTCCGCCGGTACCGCGAAGTTGAGATTCTGGCCGAATTTGTGCTGGAACGTGACGATTCCCACGAGGCGGCCCGACTGGTCGAAGAGGCCGCCGCCGGAGGAGCCGGGCGAGATCGGCGCGGAAGTCTGGATCACCGTGCCGTCGGGGAAATTGCGCAGCGCGGAGACGATGCCTTCGCTGATCGTGAGCTCGAGGCCTTGCGGCGCTCCGATCGCGAAGACGCGCTGCCCGGTGCGCACCTGGCTCACGCTTCCGATCGAAACGGCCGGCGCGCTCAAGCCGCTCACCGAGAGCTTGCAGAGGTCGTGTTCCTTGTCCTCGCTCGAGACCGAGGCGCTGTATTCCTCGCCGCCGATCTTCACCGAGATGTCGTTCGAGCCCGCGGTCACGTGGCAGTTGGTGACGACCGTGCCCGCGCCGACCACCACACCGCTGCCCTGGCTCACCGGACGGCCGCCCGCGTCCTTCGCGAGCACGCGCGCGATGCTGGGCGAGGCCGAGGCGAAGATGTCTTCGGCATTGCCGGCGCCGACCTTGCCCTTCGCGCCGGGAGGTTCGGACGGGCTATCGGCGGGCACCGCCGGGCCGATGACGACCGGGGCCGGGCGCGTCGGATCGTCGTTGTCGACGCGCTTCACGGAGACCACGGTCATGGTCGGTTCGCGCGGCGCCTTCATCTTCATCCACACGAGCACGCCGGCGAGGATGACGAAGGGCAGGGCCCACTTGATCCAGCCGGGCATGCCGCGGCTTTCCTCCACCGTGTTCGTGCGCAGGCGGGGCAGCGTCTCGTCGTAGCCGGAACGCGAACCGATGTTCGAGAGGACACGGAAGGCTTCGCGCACGTCGTCGAGCGAATCGGCTCCCGCGTAGGATTTTTCCTTGAACTCCGCCATGCGCTCGCGGAACGCCGCGTCGATCTCCACGCTGGAGGCCCCGCGTGCGACGCCGAGCACGTCGTAGAGGTTGCGCGCCACGATCGCTATTGCTTCTCGGCGGGCGGCGCCTGCCCGCGCGTGCGCATCTGGCCGATGGAGCTGGCCACGATCGCCGCGCTGCCGCCGGAGGGAAGCGTCGTGAGCACGCCGATCAAGCGGCCGTACTGGTCGAAGAGCGCGCCGCCGTTGGCGCCGGGCACGACGGTGAACGAGAGGTCGATGAAGCGCGCCTTGGGCGTGGAGCGCACCGCCTTCACCATGCCCTCGGCCACGGAGAGGTTGGCGCCCTGGTGGTAGCCGACGGCGAACACGGTATCGCCGGCCTTCGGTTCCTCGCTGCTGGGGACGACCGGCGTGGCGGAGACGCTGCCGATGGTGAGGCGGCAGAGGTCGAGGTCCTCGTCGTAGATGGTGAGGTTCGCGGGCACCGACTCGACGCCCACGCGCGTGACGATCGTGGCGCTGGGCGGCAGCGCATGACAGGTGGTCACGATCGCGTTCGGCGCGAAGAGGATGCCGTTGCCCACGGTCTGCGGCTTGCCGGAAATGTCGTACGCGAGGATGCCCGCCACGACGGGTGCGGCGAGGCCGAGGGTTTCGTTCGCGGTGCGCGTCTTCGGCGGCGGCGGGGGCGGAGGCGGCGGCTCCTTCAGTTCGGCCGTCGGCGTCGGCTGGGTGAGGGTCTTCGCGCGGTCGCCGCCACCGGAGCGCGTGAGCATCACCGCGACCACGATCGCGGCGAGCACCGCCACGCCGGCGGCGATGTAGATCTTCTTCTTGCGGGCGGCATCGGCCACTTCTTCTTCGTCGCCGATGTCGAGGACGATGTCGGTGCCGTGCGTCTTCGCTTCCTCGATCTCTTCGCGCTTCAGGAGCGACGCGTCATAGGCCTCGCGTTCCTTCGGCTGGCAGAGGATGTGGTACGCCTCGCGGACGAGGGAGACCTCGTTGGGGTCGGCATCGGCCTTGCGGTCGAGCTCGGCGAGGCGCTTCTTGTACGCCATGCCGATGTCGAGCGCCATCGCATCCCGCGGCACGCCGAGGATGTCGTAGAGTGACCGCTTCCGGGCCGGGGGTTTGGCCGCCATGGACGCATCATAGTGAGGTTCGACGCATGAAAACAACCGTTTGGCTGCTGGCCGCCGCCGCCGGTCTGGCGGGATGCTCCGGCATCGAGGTGCAGGGCCATCGCGGTGCCCGCGGCCTGGCGCCCGAAAATACCCTCGCCGCCTTCCAGAAAGCGCTCGACGCGGGCGTGGACGTCCTCGAGATGGACGTCGCCTTCACGAAGGACGGGTGGGTGGTCGTCTCCCACGACCCGGTGCTGAATCCCGACCTCACGCGCGGTCCCGACGGACGCTACCTCGAGGGCAAGGGGCCGGCGATCAAGGATCTCACCTACCTCGAGCTGCAGCGCTACGACGTGGGGCGGCTCAAGCCCGACACCGACTACGCGAAGCGCTACCCCGACCAGCAGCCGGTCGACGGCGCGCGCGTGCCGCTGCTGACGGACGTGATCGAGCTGCTGCGCCGCTCGGGCCATCGCGGCGTCGTGATGAACATCGAGATCAAGACCGATCCGCGCAAGCCCGAGGAGACGCCGAGCCCGGAGAAGTCGGCCGGCGTGCTCGTGGCCACGCTCTTCGAGGCGAGCTTCCTGCCGCGCGTGATCATCCAGTCGTTCGACTGGCGGGCGCTGGACGAGGTGCGCCGGATCGCGCCGGGCGTCCCCACGTCCTATCTCACCGTCCAGGCCAAGAGCCTCGACACCATCGCGGCCGACAAGCCCGAGGGCTCGCCCTGGACCGGCCGCTACCGCTACGCGGACTACGGTTCGGTGCCGAAGATGGTGAAGGCCGCGGGCGGCAAGATCTGGTCGCCGAACGCCAACGACATCACCGCGGAGAACGTCGCCGAAGCGAAGGCGCTGGGCCTGCAGGTGATCGTGTGGACCGTGAACGACCCGGCCGCCGTGCGCAAGGTACGCGACCTCGGCGTCAACGGCATCATCACCGACCGGCCCGACCAGGTGCGCGCGCTACTGAAATAGCCAGGCGTCCATGCCGAGGGAGCCGTAGTCGAAGCCGAGGTCGATTCGTTTTGGTTTGCCGCCGGCCCCCATCGCGACGAAGAACGGATCGAAGTGCTCCTCGGTCGGATGCGCGCGCGCCGGCTGCGGGGCCCGCTTGCGGTAGTCGAGCAGCGCTTCGGTGTCGCCGCGTTCCAGGTGCAGCGCGATCCAGTCGTTGAACGCACGCGCCCAATCCATCACCGCGCCCGTGCGGCCCCAGTCGAGCTCGCGCAGGTTGTGCACGATGCCGCCGGAACCGAAGACGAGCACGCCTTCCTTGCGCAGCGGGGCGAGGGCGCGGCCGAGATCGTGGTGGTGCTTCGTTCCGAGGCGCGACTGCACCGCGAGCTGCGTCACAGGGATGTCGGCCTCCGGGTACATCCACTTGAGCGGCACCCAGGCTCCGTGGTCGAGGCCGCGCGCGGGATCGACGGCGGTCTCGAGGCCCGCGCCATCGAGCAGGGCCTTCGCACGCCGGGCGAGCGCCGGTGCGCCGGACGCGGGATAGCGCACGTCGTAGAGCTCGCGGGGAAAGCCGCTGAAGTCGTGGATGGTCTCGGGCTTCGACGCGCTCGAGACCGCGGGCGCCGGCGTATCCCAATGCGCCGACACCATGAGGATCGATTCGGGGCGCGGCAGCTCCTGCGCGAGGCGGCCCCAGGCTTGCGTGACGGCATTCGATTCGACGGCGAGCGTGGGCGCGCCGTGCGAGACGAAGAGGGAGGGAAGGGTCGTGCTCATGGGATACAGATGCGGGCGCCGCCGCGCGGTTTCAACCGTTCGTGACGCGCTCGCGGCCGCGCTTCTCGTTCACGAGCGCGAGGCACGCGAGGGCCGCGACGAAGAACGTGCCGGTGAGCAGCATCGCGAGGCGGTGGTTGCCCCCCGTGGCCCAGGACACGGTGCCGTACGTGACGGGGCCCAGGATCGAGGCCAGGCGCGTGGCCACGCCCCAGAGGCCGAAGAACTCGCCGCTGCGCTCCGGCGGCGAGAAATACGCCACGAGCGCGCGGCCCGCCGACTGCGAGGACCCCATGCACAGGCCGGCGAGGTTCGCCGCCACCCAGAAGATGGCCGTGGTGGTGGACAGGTACGCGATCACGGTCATGAACACCCAGCCCACGATCGTGATGCGAAGCGCGCGCACCTTGCCGATCCGGTCCTGCGCATAGCCGAACGCGAACGCGCCGATGCACGCGGTGACGTTCACCACGAGGATCAGCAGGATCGTGTCCTTGGTCTTGAAGCCCATCACCTGCTCGGCGTAGATGGCCGCCAGCGTGATGACGGTGGCCACGCCCGCCTGGTAGCAGGTGCCGCACGCGAAGAGCCACAGGAGGTCGCGGTACTTGGCGGCATCGCGCGCGGTGGCGAGCAGGCGCGCGGCGGCGTGCGATTGCTCGGAGGCGGGCGGCGCGGGCTGCGCGCGTTCGCGCAGCAGCAGGAACGTGGGCAGCGAGGCGAGCGCGAAGAGCACGGCGGTGATCACCATCGTGCCGCCGACGGCTTCTCCGGTGGTGGAGCCGCGCGACTCCGCGGTCATCACCCAGGCGAGGCAGAGCCCCAGCGAAATGAGGCCTCCCACATAGCCCCAGCTCCAGCCCCAGCCCGAGACCTTGCCGAGCGCGTCGGGTTTCGCGAGCTCCGGCAGGAACGCGGCGGTGAGGTTCTCGCCCAGCGCGTACGCGACGTTGGAGACCACGATGAAGACGCACGCCCACACGACCGCGCCCGGTCCCGCGAAGAGCAGCGCCGCGGTGCCGGCGACGCAGACGATCGTGCTGGCGGCGAGCGCGCGCTTCTTCGCGGCGTGCGCATCGGCCCAGGCGCCCACGACGGGACCGAGCCCCATCACGATGGCGTACGAAGTGCCGAGGGCCAGCGTCCAGGCGAACGTGGCCCACGGCGCGTTGCCCGCCACGACGGAGACGAAGTACGCGTTGAACACCGCGGTGAGCACGACCGTGGTGTAGCCCGAGTTGGCGAAGTCGTACATCGCCCAGCCGAAGACCTCGCGGCGCTTCACGCCGGGGTTCAATGCCGATTGCATCGGCGTACTCACGGTTTGGCGGGTGCGGCGGCCTTGGCTTCGGCGACTTTGCTCGCGAGGACGCCTTGCGCTTCCTCGAGCGCGCGATCGCGATTCAACTGCAGGTCGGACAGGACGACGGGGACGGTCTTGTCCGGGACCACGCCTTCGCCCTCGATGCGCTTGCCGTCGGCCATCTCGAAGCCGATCTCGCTATACGCGAGTTCGGCGCCGCCGGGCACCGAGGCGTAGCCGAGGAACCCCAGGAGGCAGCCGCACGTCTGCTGCCCCAGGATCGTCGCGCGGTGCGTCGCCTGCAGGGCCGCCGCGAAGTATTCGCTGCCGCTGCCGCTCGACTCGTTCACCAGCACGACCACCGGGCCCGTGTACGCATCGGGGTTGCCGGGCACCGAGACCTTCAGGGAAATCACTTCGACCGCCCCGAAGAGGAACGACACGGGCTGGCCGGTGCGCGTGAGGGTGCGGCCCAGGTCCGTGCGCTTCGGATAGAACTGCGAGAGTGCGCTCTTCACCGATTGCAGCGAGCCTCCGGGATTGCCGCGCAGGTCGATGATGAGGCCGGGCGTGGCCTTGATCTCCGCGAGGCCTTCGATCATCCGGTTGGTGGCGCCGAAGGTCCATTGCGTGAGCCGCAGGTAGCCGTAGCCCGAGGGCAGCACGCGGAAGCCGGAGCTGGCGGCGGTGGAGAGCCTGCGGCGCTTGAGGGTCGCGTCGAAGCGCGTGCCGTCGGGACGCTCGAAGGTGAAGGCGGCGGTTGAATCGAGGTCGCCCCCCGACAGGCGGCGCACCGCGCGCAGGTGGCGCGAGCGATCGGTCGAATCCTGGCGCGTGCCGGCCTTGAGCTTTTCGAACGCGGCATCGGCGCTCTCCCCGCCGATCGCGACGATGCGCATGCCCGAGCGCACGCCGGCCCAATACGCATCGGATTCGAAGTTCACGCCCGAGACCACGAGCTTGCCGTCGAGCACGATGAACGAGAAGCCGAGCGAAATGCTCTCGCTGTTCTCGATCTGCGCGGCTCGCTTGGGCGATTCGACGCGCGTGTGCGCGTCGCGAAGCTCGCCCGTCATGCGGTCGAGGAGGTCCCAGAAGGCGTCGTCGTCGGGGGCGTTCAGCGCGAGGGGGCGGTAGCGTTCACGCACGGCGCGCCAGTCGGCCCCGTGGAGCTTCGGATCGTAGTAGCGCTGGTCGATGGTGGACCAGACGAAGTCGAAGGCGAGGGCGCGATCCCCGGCCTTCAGGCCCGGCGTGGCCGGTTCGGGAACCGGCACCGTGGCCACGCGCGTGGGCTGCATGGAATTGCGCCGCCCCAGCATGTTGTAGGGATCGATGGCGGAGCAGGCGGCGAGCAAGCCTGCGGCAAGGGCAACAATTATTTTCATGCGACGTCGGGGATTGCGGATAGACTTGGCAGCGCCCTGTCCTACTAGAGACAGCATAACCGATAAGATGATTCGTCCTGCGCACGCGGTCCTCGTCTCGTTGCTCCTGCTGTCGGCTTGCGCCTCGGCGCCGGAACCGCCGCCGCTGGAAGGCACGCGCCTTCCCACCCCGTTTTCCCTCGCTTCGATTCGCGATGGCCTGCCCGACGGCTGGAGCATCTATCGCCTGTTCCGCTTCAAGCCGCTCACCTCGTACCAGGTGGTGCCGCTGAACGGGACGAACGTGGTGCACGCCGTGGCCAACCGCTCGGCCTCCGGGCTGGACCAGCACGTCTCCATCGACCTGCACGAATTTCCCCTGGCGGAATGGCGCTGGATGGTGCCGCGCCTGATCGAGGGCGCCGACAACACGGTGCCCGCGCACGCCGATGCGCCCGCGCGCATCGTGTTCACCTTCGAAGGCGGCCGCGACCGCCTGCCCGACGACGAGAAACTGAACTACGACCTCGCGAAGGCCCTCACCGGCAACCCGCTGCCCTATGCGACGCTCATGTACATCTGGGAGCCCGACCGCGCCGAGGGCGAGATCCTCACGCACCACAACTCTTCGCGCGTGAAGATGGTGGTCGCCGCGAACGCCCGACGCGATCTCTCGCGCTGGCACGAAGCCAAGGTGAACGTCCTCGAAGACTACCGCCGCGCCTTCGGCGAAGACCCGCCGCGCGTGAAGACCGTCGGCATCATGTCCGACTCCGACAACACGGGCACCTCCATCGAAGCGTTCTACGGCGACATCCGCTTCGTCAAAAACTAATTAGGGTCAGCACCTTTTCCCTATTCAATAAAGGGGTCAGACTCCTTTATTGGATTCTTGTCCACGGAACGCGGCCTCTGGCGTTTCAGCAGGGATGCCTCGTCGACCGCGCGTCTTTCTCCCCTCAGTCCCGTGCCACGTTACCTTTCGTGGAAACAACCGGCACGACATTGTTCGTTGCGATGGCGATCGGCTGCGCCTCCTCGATGAGTTGCGCCGGGCTACCAACTCTCACGAACTCGACGTTCATGCATACGTGATCATGAACAACCACGTGCACCTGCTGGTGACTGGCCAGACGGTGGATTCGCTCCCGAAGGCAATGCAGAGCTTGGGGCGCCGGTACATTGCCTACTTCAATGCGCGGCATGGGCGCACCGGAACGCTGTGGGAAGGGCGATACAAGTCTTCCTTGGTTGCTAGTGAGGAATACCTCTTCAACTGCCACCGCTACATCGAACAGAATCCCGTCCGAGCCGGAATGGTTGACGTGCCAGGGTCATTCATCTGGTCGAGTTCCCGCCACTACGCGGCGGTGCAAGCCGACGATCTGGTCACGGCACATGAGGCCTGGCTATCCATCGGGGAAACCGAAGGCATTCGCCGCTCGGTTTGGGCTGGGCTGGTGAATGCTCCGCTTGCGGATGCCGTTGTGGGGGTCATCCGCAAGGCCACGTGGGCGGGCTTGGCAATTGGCGAGGACCGCGATTGCGAACGCCTGGAATCGTCGATCGGTCGACAAGTGACGGCAGGCGAGCGCGGCTGGCGAAAGGGAAGGCCGCGCGGGCAATAAAGGAGTCTGACCCCTTTATTGCGTGGGGCAGGGGACGGCGCGCATGAGCGCGCCGGCATAGTCGCGCTGGAGGACGGCGAGGCGAGCGACGAGCTCGGTGTCGGGCTCGCGGACGAGGAAGGCCACTTCGCGAAGCTCCTTGGTGAAGGGGCCGGATTGCGCGCCCTTGATGCCCTTGGCTTCGATGGAGGAGAGGAAGCGCCGAGCGGCTTCTTCGGTGGAGAAGACGCCGAGGGAAATCGCGTTGTCGGGCCGGATGGAGAGGTCGGCCACGCCTTTCTTGCGCAGGTCCGCCATCGTGGCGTCCGCGGCCTTGCGGTCCTTGGCGGCGGGCATGAAGACCCAGTGCCGCGTGATGTCCTCCACGCGCCGCTCGACCAGCCGGTCGCCCAGCTTGAACGCCGCGAACGCCTCGCGGGCCTTCGGAAGGTCGGCGGAAGCCACGCCCGCGAATTCCACGCAGGCCGCGCCCGTGAGGCGCGCGACCGTCTCGCGCGTCTCCTCGGCCTTGCGCGCGGCGATCAGCGGCGGCGTCACGGCCACGAGCTTCACCTCGTCGCGGTTCCGCTCGCGGGCGGAGACGTCGCCCTTCTCGTCGCCGCGCCCGAGCCACAGGTGCACGCCGAACGCGAGGTTCGCGATGATCAGGACGAAGAAGAGCAGTCGGGACAAGGTCAGCGATCGAGGGCGATGGCCACGAGGCCGTCGAGGACCAGATTCTCGTTGAACATGGCGGGCATGGGAAGGTAGGCGGCGATCTCCATCCCCCCGCCGCCGGAAAGCAGGATGCCCTGCGGCGCCACGCCGTGGGCCGCCATGTCCGCGCGCACGCGCTCCACCGCCCCCACGCACGCCTGGATGGCCCCCGTGGTGATCGCGTTCGGCGTGCTGGCCGGGAAGGGCTGGAACGCGCCTTCCGTGAGGCGCAGCCCCGCCGTGCCGTGGTCGAGCGAGCGGCGCATCAGCGCGGGCCCCGGCACGATCAATCCGCCGAGGAACTTGCCGGCCCCCGTCAGCGCATCGACCGTGAGCGCCGTGCCCGCGTTCACGACGAGCTTGTTCCCGGGGATGGTGCGATGCGCGGCCACCAGCGCGGCCCAGCGATCGGAACCGAGTTGCGCCGGATCGCGATAGCCGTTCTTCACGCCCAACTGCTCCGGGCGCGAGACGATGATCTCGAACTCGAAGCCCCGCTCCTCCGCCGCGCGCCGCAAGTGCGCCGCCACTTCCGCGCCCGCGACGTTCGAGGCGATGACCCGCGTGCCGGCCGGCGCCGCGGTCCAGTGCAATGCGATGTGGGCCGCATCCGTGGTCGGCGTGGCCCCGCGCGCGCGCCACGATTCGCCTTCGTGCACGCCCCACTTGATGCGCGTGTTGCCCGCGTCGATGGCGAGGATGGTCGTGGTCATCATCGCGCGGCCGGGCGGATCGCCGTCAGTTCCGCGGAAGCCAGCCGCACCACGCGGCCCTGGGCCGTCACGAGCAACGCACCGTCCTCGCCGACGCCGGTCACGTCGGCCTCGTACGCGGTCTCGTTGGGTGGCGCCACGCGCACGCGCCGGCCTTCGTAGGCGTGCAGCGATCGCCACTCGTCGCGCAGCGGCGTGAAGCCCTCGCGTTCGAAATCGTCGAGCACGCGAACCAGATGCGAGAGCACGCTCGCGAGGACCTCGTTGCGCGAACGCGCGCCGCCCGCCGAAGCACCGACGATGTCCACGGCCGGCTGGTCGATTTCACCCAAGCGATCGCCGAGCCGATAGTTCAACCCGATCCCGATCACCGCGATGCTGGGCCCGTGCATCTCGCCCGAACTCTCGATCAGGATGCCGCCGATCTTGCGGAAGTCGGCCACGATGTCGTTGGGCCACTTCACCTGCGCGCGCTCCACGCCGCACTCACGCAGCGCTCGCGTTACCGCCAGCCCGGCCGCGAGCGAGAGCCCCGCCAGTTGCCCCACGCCGCGCTCGAAGCGCCACAGGAGCGAGAAGAGGATCGAGCCGCCGAGCCCGCCGACCCAGCCGCGCCCGCGCCGCCCGCGCCCGGCGCTCTGCCATTCGGCCGCGAGGCACGCACCGGGCGCCTCGCCGGCCGCCGCACGCGCGAGCAGCCGGGAGGAAGTCGAGTCCACTTCGTCCGCGATCTCCAGTCGAACCCGCGAAGCGCTCGATCCCATCGCGGCCGCGACGACCGATGCGTCGAGAAACTCGATCGGCTCCGCGAGCTTGTAGCCCTTGCCCGGCACGCTGAAGAGCTCGAGCCCCAACGCGGGAGCATGCTTCAACGCCTCGGAGAGCGTGGCGCGCGACCTTCCCAGCCCGCGCGCGATCGCCTCGCCCGAATGGAAGCGCCCATCGGCCAGCTGGCGCAACGCCTGGAAGGTGAGGGCGTTCATTCCTTCCCGTGGCGCACGGCGTGGGCTTCGCGGCGATACGCCACGTCCGCGATGATCGCGTCCAGCAGCAGCTCCACGCGCCGCGAGAGCTTGCTGCCCTCGCGATAGTTGGCCTCCGCGATGAAATCCGCGCGCCCGGCGTGCAGGAGCTTCTCGCACGTGGCGCGGCCCTTGTCGTTGCGCGCGTCGTACACGGCGACCGTATGCCCGCCGCTTTTCTTGGTGAGCGCCATCGACGGGACGTCGGTCATGCCGTCGCCCACGTAGACCATGTTCTGGAACGGGATCGGCCGCAGCTCCTCGGGCATGTGCTCGTTGATCGAATCGGTGATCGATTCCTTGCCCTTGTTGATGCGGAACAGGAACTGCGTCTTCATCGTGTCGGTGACGAGCAGCTTCGGGAACGTGGCCACGCCGTGGTGGTTGAAGTGGTATTCGGAAGCGTAGATCCGCTTGAAGTGTCGGCGAATGGAGACGCCCTCGAGGATCTCCTTCTGGCCGGCCGAGATGAGGTAGTGGTGCAGGCGGACCTTCCCCTGGCTCTTCCGCTTCACGTAGGCGTTCATGCGCCCGAACCATTTCTCGACACCGGGGAAGTACTGGATGGCCCGCGCCATGCGTGCGAAATCCACGCGCTTCACGTCCACCTGCTTGCGCTCCAGCGCCTCGAGGATATGGCGCATGTAGACCAGCATCTGGTCGCTTTCCGTCTCGCGCGCCTCGCTGTTCACCTGTTCCCAGAACACGGAGGGCTCCACGCCGATCTTCGGCAGCACCGTGTATTCCTGCATCGGCTGGGGGGATAGCGTCCCGTCGAAATCGTAGACGAGCGCGATGACATTCTGGAAAAAACGGGGCGCCATGGGTCGCATTATAGGGGCGGGCGTGTCGGCCATCTCCTACATCCGGGTGCAACGTTCGGGGGCGACAATGGTCCACGTCACGAGAGAGGCCAAGCCCCCCCACATGGACGCCACCTTCCTGCCCACGTTTCCCCCGACCCTGGGCTACCCGCTCCTGTTCGGGATCCTCCTCGTCGCCGGTATGCTCGGCGGCGAAGGCGCGCGCCGCCTCGGGCTGCCGCGCGTGATCGGCTACGTGCTGGTCGGCTTCGCCATCGCCCCGATCGCCTCGGCGATGGACATGAGCCCGCTGCTCGACCACACGCGCATCTTTGTGGACATCGCGCTGGGCCTGGTGCTGTTCGACCTCGGCCGCCGCATGGACCTCGCCTGGATGAAGCGCGACTGGACGCTCGCGGCCAAGGGCGTGGCCGAGGCGTTCATCACCTTCGGCCTCGTGCTGGGCACGCTGCTCCTGCTCGACTTCCCGATGCTGCAGTCGGCGATCGCGGCGTCGATCGCGATGGCCACGTCGCCCGCGGTCGTGCTGCTGGCGGTGCAGGACCAGCGCGCCGAGGGCCAGGTCACCGAACGCGCGTTGAACCTCACCGCGTTGAACAGCCTGATCGCCTCGATCCTCGTCACGATGTTCCTCGCCTCCGCGCACTACGAGGCGGGCCTCGAGCCCGAGACGATCGTGCTGCATCCGCTCTATCTCTTCCTCGGGTCGCTGCTCATGGGCGGCGTGCTCGCGTCGTTCGGCCGCCTGCTCGCCCGCCAGATCGACCGCGCGCCCGACCTGCACTTCGCGCTGATCGTGGGCCTCGTGGTGGGCGCCGTGGGCCTGGCCCAGTCGCTGAAGCTCTCCGTGATCCTCTGCCTGCTCGCCTTCGGCCTCTTCTCGCGCAACGACGAGGGCAAGCACGACCTGCTCACCGTGGACCTCGGCCGCGGCAGCCGGCTCTTCTACATCGTGCTCTTCGTGATCACGGGGGCCAGCCTGCCGCTCACGTCGTTCGAGGCGGCGGGTTGGGCGGCTTTCGCCTTCATCGCCGCGCGGGCCGCGGGCAAGTTCATCGGCGTCTTCGCCTTCGCGATGCTGGGCGGCCTGCGCATGCGCCAGGCCACCGCGCTGGGAGCAACACTGCTGCCCATGTCGGCGCTCGCGCTGCTGCTCGCGCACGACGTGTCGCAGATCTATCCGCAGTTCGCGCAGCAGTTGGGCACGGTGGTGCTCGCGGGCGTGATCGTGATGGAATTCGCCGGACCGCTCGCCATGCAGTGGGGCCTCAAGTTCGCGGGTGAAGCGGAGCCCGATGCGCCGGCCGTACAGTCCGCGCCCACCCCGCCGCCCGCGGCGCCCACGAGCACGGGCGCGCCGGCCGCACACTGAGGAGGCCTGAACCATGCCTCTCGATTTCACCCGGTCGGAAGCCCTCACCTTCGGCGTCGAGCTGGAGCTGATGGTGCTGAACACGCGCGACTTCAACCTCACGCGGGGTGCGAGCGACGTCCTGCAGCGCCTCGCGAAGGTGAAGCATCCCGGCGAAGTGAAGCCGGAGATCACCGAGAGCATGATCGAGGTGAACAGCTCGGTGCATCGCAAGTACCCCGAGCTGCTCGCGGAACTGCGCCTCACGCGCGACGCGATCGTCACGGAGGCCGAGAAGCTGAACCTCGCGATCGCCGGCGGCGGCGCGCATCCGTTCCACAAGTGGAGCGAGCGGCGCATCTTCGACACCGAGCGCTTCCAGCGCGTCTCGCAGCTCTACGGCTACCTCGCCAAGCAGTTCACGGTGTTCGGGCAGCACATCCACATCGGCGTGGCGAACGGTGACGACGCCGTCTACCTGACGCACCAACTAGCCCGCTACATCCCGCACTTCATCGCGCTCTCGGCGGCTTCGCCGTACTACCAGGGCGAGGACACGTCTTTCGAAACCTCGCGGCTGCACGCCGTCTCCGCCTTCCCGCTCGCGGGGCACCTGCCCGAGGTGTCGGACTGGGCGGAGTTCAACACCTACTTCGACGCGATGGCGGGCCACGGCATCGTCACCAGCATGAAGGACTTCTACTGGGACATCCGCCCGAAGCCCGAGTACGGCACGGTGGAGATCCGCATCTGCGATACGCCGCTCACGGTGGAGGGCGCCGCGGAGCTGGCGGCCTACGCGCAGACGCTCGCCGCGGAGCTGCTGCGCAACCGCCGCACGGAAGCCATCGCGCCGCTCTACCTCGTCTACGGATACAACCGCTTCCAGGCCTCGCGCTTCGGGTTCCAGGCGCAACTCGCCGATCCCTTCGCCGGTGCGCGCGCGCACGTGCTGCTGCGCGACGACGTGATCGCCACGTTCACGCGGCTCGAAGGCGTCGCGCGGGAGCTCGGTACGTGGAGCGCGCTCGAATCGATGCGCGAACGCGCGCGGGCCGAACGCAGCGACGCGAAGTGGCTGCGCGAGCGCTACACGGAAACGAAGTCGCTCAACGACGTCGTCCGGTTGCAGGCGGCGCGCTGGCGGGAAAGCGCACGGGCCGCGACCGCCGTGTAGGGGCGAAAAACCGCCGCTTCGTCGCGCCAGCCTGCGGCTCGTCGCGCCGGGCTGCGGAGGGGGAAAAACAGGCAGAAAATGGCGGTATTGAAGAAGGGAGTCGCCATGGTCCTTGCCTTCGTGCTCTCCATCGCCGTCCTGGTCGGCCTCGTCCTCCTCATCGCGGTGCTCACGCGGATGGGGAAGCCCGGCCAGCGCGCGGAACGCGCCAGGTTCATCGCCGGCTACAAGTTTCCCGCCGCGCTCGTCTGGCGCTACGCGGACTCCCATCCCATGCTCGATGAGGCCCAGGTCCGGCGCGTGTTCGAAGCCCTGCGCGAGTACTTCCTCGCCTGCCTCGCGGCGCGGGGCCACGGGATCGCGAAGGAAGTGGGCATGCCCTCGCGCGCCGTCGACGAGGCCTGGCACGATTTCATCCTGATGACCCGCGACTACCAGGCCTTCTGCGTGCGGGCGTTCGGCGGCTACCTGCACCACACGCCCGAGGCGCGAACGGAAGTGCCGATGCGCGATGCCCTCGCGAACACGCTCCACCAGTTCCGTGGGCCGCAGCCGAACGGCGCGGCGTGGGCGATGGTGGGCGCGGTTCCGCTGCTGTTCGCCCTCGATCGCGAACTGCGTTTCCCCAACGGGTTTGTCCACGACGCGGAGAGCCTCGGCCAGCTCGAAGGGGTGCGGGAAAAGCTCGCCCGCGAGCGCGATATGGGACACGCCGGGGGCGAGGCTCTCGGCGGCGAATCCGGCGGCAGCGGCGCCGGCGCGAGTGGGAGTGGGAGCGGAAGTCATTGCCCGGACGGCTCGGCCGGCTGTGGTGTCGTGAGTTGCAGCGGAGGCGGCGCCGGCGGAGGCGGTGGTGCTTGCGGCGGAGGTGGCGGCGGCGGAGGCGGCGGTTGCGGAGGTGGCGGCGGTTGCGGGGGTGGCGGCGGGGGCTAGCGTGTCATGAAGCTGTAACGCGCAGGTGGCAATCTGCGAGCAGGTAAAAAAGAAGAAGAAGAAAACAAAAACAAAAAGAAGAAAGGAAACACGATGAAAGAAAGAGTCTTCGTCCTCGCCATCCTGATCGGGATCGGCATCCTGGTCCTCCGGGACCTCTTCCTCCGGCTCGAACGCGGGCGTCGCGCGAAGTTCATCGCGGCCTACCGATTCCCCGTAGCGCTCGTCCGGAAGTACGCCGACACGCATCCCGCGCTCGACGCGACCCAGGTCCGGAATGTCTTCGAAGGCCTGCGCCAGTACTTCCTCGCGTGCCTCGCCGCGCAACGCGGATCGATCGCCAGGTCGGTCGGAATGCCCTCGCGCGCGGTGGACGACGCGTGGCACGAGTTCATCCTCGTGACGCGCGACTACCAGGCCTTCTGCCGCGACGCCTTCGGGGCCTACCTGCACCACACACCCGAGAACCTGATGGGTGTGTCGATGCGGGATGCGCTCGCCAACACGCTCCACCAGTTCCGCGAGCCTCCGCCCGGCAGCACGCCCTGGGCCCTCGTGGGTACCGTACCGCTGCTCTTCGCGATGGACCGCGAGCTGGGGCTGGCGGACGGCTTCCATCACGACGCGGACTCCCTGGACCGGCTCGAGTGGATCCGCCAGCAGCTCGCCAGGGAGCATCCGGTGCTGCACGGCGGCGGGCACGCGAGCGTGGGCTCTCGCTCGAACGCGAACTCGGGATGCGGCGGGGGCTGCGGCTCCGGCTCCGGGTTCGGTTTCTGGTCCGGGGATGGAGGCGGCGGTGGCGGCGCAGACGGTGGCGGCTGCGGGGGCGGCTGCGGCGGCTGCGGAAGCTAGCCCGCGCGGCGCATCAGGAGAACCGCTCCCACGCCGCTTGCCGCGAAACGCCCAGCGCACGCGCCACCTGCTCCCAGCTCACGCCGCGTCGGCGCAACTCGTCGATGCGGTCCTGCAGTCAAGGCCGGCCTGACAACGGGGTTCGCGCTAGTCCGCGCGCGCCTTCAGGAATTCCACGTTCTCGAGGAACATGGACTTGTAATGCGCGGCGAAGAACTTCTCCGCTTCCGCCGGCGACTGGCCGGGGTTCACGTCGTCGCCGCGATGCATCCACGTGAACGCGTTGTAGCGCGCGGCGGCGAAGAGCAGCGCCGCGGAGACGCGCGAGCGGTGGTGCTTCTCGTCGTTCATCTTGTTCGCCTCGTTGATGAAGCGCGTCACGAGGTCGAAGAAGACCTGGTCTTCGGGGGAGAGGGAGCGGTCGGTCATCAGAGCACCTTGCCGGGATTCATGATCCCGTGGGGATCGAGCGTTTTCTTGATGTTGCGCATGAGTTCCAGTTCCAGGGGGTCCTTGTAGCGCTTGATCTCGTCGCGCTTCAGCTGGCCCAGTCCGTGTTCCGCGCTGATGGAGCCGCCCAGCGCGTGGACCACGTCGTAGACGATGTGGTTCACGTCCGCGCCCTGGCGGAAGAAATCCTCCGCGGCCTGGCGCTCGGACTTCGAGCAGTTGTAGTGGATGTTGCCGTCGCCCACGTGGCCGAAGGCGACGATGCGGATGTCGGGATACTTTTCGGCGAGCGCCTTGCCGGCGCGCTCGTAGAGTTCCGGCACGCGGGAGACGGGCACCGAGACGTCGTGCTTGATCGACACGCCGTCGAGTTTCTGCGCTTCCGAGATGTTCTCGCGCAGCCCCCAGAGCGCGAGGCGCTGCGCTTCGCTCGCGGCCAGGGCCGCGTCGCGCACCAGCCCGGCTTCGACCGCGCCGCCGAGCGCTTCCTCGAGCGTGGCGTTGGCCACCGCGATCTCCGCGTTGTCGGACAGCTCCACCAGCACGTACGCCGGGTGGCGCGCCGGCAGGGGATCGCGCGATCCGCGGATGTGCGTGAGCACGAGGTCCACGCAGATGCGCGGCAGGAATTCGAAGGCGGTGATGCGATCGCCGCAGGTCTCGCGCAGCTTGCCGAGCAGCGCAACCGCTTGTGCCGGCCCGTCGACGGCGGCCATCGCAGTGGCCATCGCACGCGGCTTCGGGAAGAGCTTCAGCACCGCGGCCGTGATGATGCCGAGCGTGCCCTCGGCGCCGACGAAGAGATGCTTCAAGTCGTAGCCGGTGTTGTCCTTGCGCAGCCCCCGCAGGCCCTCCCACACGCGGCCGTCGGGCAGGACGACCTCGAGCCCCAGCACCAGCTCGCGCGTGTTGCCGTAGCGGAGGACTCCGGTGCCGCCCGCGTTGGTGGAGAGGTTGCCGCCGATCTCGCAGCTGCCTTCGGCGCCGAGCGAGAGCGGGAAGAGGCGGCCCGCGTCGTTCGCCACGCGCTGCAGTTCGGCCAGCACGCAACCGGCTTCCACCGTCATCGTGTTGTTGTTCGGGTCGACCGCGCGCACCTTGTTCATGCGCGAGAGGTTCACGATCACTTGCGTGCCGGATCCGTCCGGCGTCGCCCCGCCGCACATGCTGGTGTTGCCGCCCTGGGGCACGATCGCGATGCGCGCCTCCGAGAGCACCTGCACGACGCGCGAGACTTCGTCCGTGGTGGCCGGCCGCACGATGATCGCGGCCTTGCCGTGGTATTGGCCGCGCCAGTCGACTTCGTAGGGCTCGCGCTCGTGCGCCGTCTCGACCAGGCCGCGATCGCCGACGATGGCGCGCAGTTCCTCCTTCACGAACGAACCTTGGCGAGCAGCTTCGTCGTCGAGCGGTCGTGCCGGAACGGAATGGAGTGAACCGTGCCGCCCCACGACAGCACTTCCTGGCCGCCCACGATCTTTTCGACCGGCCAGTCGCCGCCCTTCACGAGGCAGTCGGGCTTGCATTCGAGGATTCGGGCGAGCGGCGTGTCCTCGTCGAACCAGGTGACGAGCGCCACGCTCTCCAGGGCGGCGGCGACGGCGGCGCGATCCTCCAGGGCATTCACGGGCCGGTCGTCGCCCTTGCCCAGGCGGCGCACGGAGGCATCGGTGTTCAACGCGAGCACCAGGGAGGCGCCCAGCGCGCGCGCTTCGGCGAGGTACGTCACGTGCCCGCGATGCAGGATGTCGAACACGCCGTTGGTGAACACGAGCGGGCGGGGCAGGGCCGCGACGCGGCGCACGAACTCCGCCGGCGGGGCAATCTTCGGAAGGAAAGGGTCGGGTGGTGTCACCCCCCCATTCTATTCGGTCAGGCGGGTGCGGCGCGCCCGAGCAACTCCCGGCGGAAGCGATTGAGGTCGTTGGCGCTTTCGATGGTGCGGTCGTACAGGGTCGAGAGCTTGGCGAAGATGGTCGTGATCACCTTGCCCTCCTGCAGCCGGTCGAAGCGGATCTGCTGGTCGAGCCAGCGCTCGAGCCATTCCGGATCGGGGAGCTTCGATTGCACCGTGTCGGCCGGGAACATGCCCTTGTTCACGTGCAGGTTGGTCGGATGCAGGGGCTTGCCGTGGCGGGCCGCGCTCGCCATCAGGATGCCCATCTTCGCGAAGGCGACCTTCGCTTCGTCGCCGAGGCGCTCGATCGCGCGGCGCATGTACTTGAAGTAGGCGCCGGCATGGCGGGCTTCGTCGCCCGACAGGACCTCGTAGATCCGCTTGATGACCGGCTCGGTGTGCCAGTCGGCCGCCCGGCGGTACCACTGGGTGAGGCGGATCTCGCCGCAGAAATGCAGCATCAGCGTTTCCAGGGCCGGCGCCGGGTCGAAGGGGAAGCGCACGGCCTGGAGCTCCTCCTCGCTCGGCACGAGCTCGGGGCGGAAGCGGCGCAGGTATTCCATCAGGACGAGGGCGTGCTTCTGCTCCTCGTAGAACCAGATCGACATGAACGCGGAGAAGTCCGTGTCGCCCTGGTTGTCCCGCAGGAACATCTCCGTGGCGGGCAGCGCGGACCACTCCGTGATGGCGTTCATCTTGATCGTCGTCGCCTGCTCCTCGGAGAGGCGCGACGCCTCGAATTGGTGCCAGGGAATGTCCTTGCCCACTTGCCATCGGGCCTTCTCGAACGACTGGAATACGTCGGTATAGATCATTTTCTCGGTCCCTGATTTGCGCCTTGCCGGACTAGATTACCGCATCCGTGCCGCAGCCTCGCACGTAAGCATTGCGTTCATGTTACGTTCCCCCCCAGAAGCCGGATTCACGGCCCCCCAGAGCGAATGACTCCCCCGCGAAACCAAAAGATTGCCGTCATCGGCGGCGGCATTTCAGGCCTGGCGTGCGCCTGGTTGCTGGCTCCCCGGCACCGCGTGACCCTCTACGAGGCGAACGCGTACGTGGGCGGCCACACGAACACCGTGGACGTGACGGTCGAAGGCCGCACGCACCCGGTGGACACGGGCTTCCTCGTGTTCAACGACCGCACCTATCCGAACCTCATCCGCCTCTTCGAGCGCCTCGGCGTGAAGAGCGCGCCGTCGGACATGTCGTTCTCCGTGCGCATCGGGGCGGGCGACCTCGAGTGGGCCGGACATAACCTTTCGACCGTCTTCGCCCAGCGCTCGAACCTGGTGAGCCCGTCCTTCCTGCGCATGCTTCGCGACCTGCTGCGCTTCAACAAGCAGACTACGCTCCTCGCGGCCGCGAGCACGCCCATCCGCGGCACGCTCGGCCAGTTCCTCGACGAAGGGGGCTATGGCCGCGAGCTGCGCCAGCTCTACCTGCACCCGATGGCCGCGTGCATCTGGTCCACCCCTTCGGCGCAGGTGAACCGCTTCCCGCTGAACACCTTCATTACCTTTTGCCACAACCACGGGCTCCTGGCTGTCAGCAACCGCCCACAGTGGCGAACCGTCGAGGGTGGCGGGCGCGAGTACGTGCGCAAGCTCGTCGCAAGCCTGGGCGACGTGCGGAAGAACATGCCGGTGAAGCGCGTGGTCCGCGATGCCACGGGCGTGGACGTGTGCACCGACGCGGGCACCGAGCGCTTCGACCAGGTCGTGATGGCCACGCACACCGACCAGACCCTCGGGATGCTCGCGCACGCCTCCGAAGACGAGCGCTCGGTGCTGGAGGCGATCCCCTACCAGCCCAACAAGGCGGTGCTGCACACGGACGCGCGCCTGCTTCCGCATCGCAAGCGCGCCTGGGCCGCGTGGAATTTCTTCTCGCCGCGCCGCGAGCTGACCGACGAGCCGGTCTCGCTCTCCTACCTCATCAACATGCTGCAGCCGCTGCCGTTCAAGACGCCCGTCGTGGTCACGATGAACCCGCAGCACGAGGCGAAGTTCGCGCCCGACCCGCGCCATGTGATCGACGAATACGACTATCACCACCCCGTGTTCCTCGAAGGCTCGGACGTCGCGAAGGCGCGCGTCGAGACGCTGCAGGGGCAAAATCGCACGTGGTTCGCGGGCGCCTGGACGCGCTATGGCTTCCACGAGGACGGCTTCCTCTCCGCGATCAAGGTCGCGAAGCAGCTCGAGCCGGAGACCGACTGGTGAATCCGGTCCTTCTTTTCGGGCGCGTGGCCCACTTCCGCAAGCGCCCGGCGCGGCACAGCTTCGCGTATCCGGTGTTCTGCCTGCGCGTGCCGCTGTCGAACATCGACGCGCTCTCCGGCCCGCTCTTCGGCGTGGACCGCTTCAACCTCTTCAGCTTCAAGCGCGCGGACTTCGGCCCGCGCGATGGCACGGCGCTCGAGCCGTGGGCCCGTCGCATCCTCGCCGACGGGGGCGTCACCGAAGCCGACGGCGAGATCGTGCTGCAGGCCTTCCCGCGCATGCTGGGCTACGTGTTCAACCCGATCGGCATCTGGTACTGCCAGGATCGCGAAGGCCGGCTGCGCGCCGTGATCTGCGAAGTGGCCAACACCTTCGGCGAGCGCCACAACTATTTGCTGGCGCACGCGGACCGGCGCCCGATCGTCGCGGACGACTGGCTCACCGCGCGCAAGGTCTTCCACGTCTCGCCGTTCTGCGAAGTCGAGGGGAAGTACCGCTTCCGCTTCACCGAACGCGGCGAGCACCACACCGCGCGCATCGACTACCACGACCGCGACGGGCTGTTGCTCGTGACCGCGATCTCGGGCGACGAGCGTCCCATCACATCCGGATTGCTCGCCCGCACGTTTGTAACGTACCCGCTGATGACTTTGCTCGTGATCGGCCGGATTCACTGGCATGCGGTTCGCCTCTGGGCGAAGCGCGTGCCCTGGTTCAGCAAGCCCAGCCCGCCCCTGCAGGAGACGACGCGTTGAGTGCGAAACCGTTCGACTACGACCGCCAATCCGTGCCCTTCCAGGCCCGGGCCTTGTTCCGCATCCTCGAGCGCTTGCGCTACGGCGGCCTCACGGTGGAGCTTCCCGACGGCACGCAGCGCGCCTTCGCCGGCCCCGAGGCCGGACCCGAGGCGCGCATCGCGCTGAAGGACTGGAGCGCCGTGGCCGTGATCCTGCGCAAGAGCGAGATCGGCGTGGCCGAGTGCTGGCGCGACGGACTCATCTCGACGCCGGACATGACCGCATTCCTGACGCTCTGCGCGAAGAACGAGCACGCGCTGGCCGACGTGTTCTACGGCAACCCGCTGGTGGCCTTCGCCCTTCGCGTGGCGCACGCGCTGCGGGCCAACACGAAATCGCGCGCGAAGAAGAACATCCACGCGCACTACGACCTCGGCAACGACTTCTACGGCCTGTGGCTCGATCCGTCGATGACGTACTCGAGCGCCGTGTTCTCGCGTCCCGGGGAAGACCTCGAGACCGCGCAGCACGCGAAGTACGAACGCATGCTGGAGACGCTAGGCGTGGACGCCTCGCACCACGTGTTGGAGATCGGCTGCGGCTGGGGCGGCTTCGCGGAGCACGCGGCGAAGACGCGGGGCTGCCGCGTGACCGGCATCACCATCTCGCGCGCGCAGCTCGAGTATGCGCAGGCGCGCATTCGCAACGCGGGGCTGGACGGCCTCGTCGAGCTCAAGTTCTGCGACTACCGCGACCTCGCGGGCCAGTACGACCGCGTGGTTTCCGTCGAGATGGTGGAAGCCGTGGGCGAGCGCTACTGGCCCACGTACTTCGCGACCATCGAGCGCTCGTTGAAGCCCGGCGGCCGCGCCTGCATCCAGGCCATCACGATCGACGAGGCCGCGTTCGAGCAGTACCGGCGCACGAGCGACTTCATCCGCGAATACATCTTCCCCGGCGGGATGCTCTTTTCGGTCGAACGCTGCAAGGCGCTGGCCGCTGCGGCAGGGTTGAAGGCTGCGGAGCCGTTCCGCTTCGGGCCCGACTACGCCGAGACGCTGCGCCGCTGGCGCGTGGCCATCGACCGGGAGGAGGGCGCCATCCGGAAACTCGGGTTCGACGATGCTTTCCTCGCCATCTGGCGGTTTTACCTCCACTATTGCGAAGCGGGGTTCGACGTCGGCCGGATCGACGTCGTGCAGCTCGCGCTGGAGAAGAACTAAGGCAAGAGGCTTCCTCCGCAGATAAACACAGATAAACGCAGATGAAGAGCCAAGGCAATGCTCGATCAAACCCAAATGAATTTATCGGCGTTTATCTGCGTTTATCTGCGGAGGATTTGCCTTTTGCTGGCATTCTCCCTGCCAGCCATCGCAGCCCCGCCGCTGCCTGAACTGGTGAACAAGGAATACCCCGGCCTGAAGGAACTCGGCGAAGGCCGCCTGCGTTTCCTCGCGATCCACGTCTACGATTCGTCCGTGTGGACGTCCGCGCCGACGGCGTACACGCCGAACGACCTCTTCGCGCTCGAGATCCGCTACGCGATCAGCATCAAGGGCAAGGCGCTCTCCGATCGCAGCCTGAAGGAAATGAAGGGCCTCGGGTACACCGACGAGGCGAAGCGCGCCCGCTGGGAAGCCGAGATGGACCGCGTGTTCCCCGACCTGCGCCCCGGCGATCGCATCGTGGGCGTGAACGTTCCCGGCAAAGGCGCGCGCTTCTACGGCCAGGACAAGTTCCTCGGCGCGATCGACGACCCGGAATTCGCGCGCGCGTTCTTCGGCATCTGGCTGGACGACAAGACCAGCGAGCCGTCGTTGCGCGCGAAGATGCTCAAGCTCCCGAACTGACGCCGATGCAACCCGTTTCCGCGGCGCGCCTGGGCGCCTACGGGATCCTCGGGTTTCCGCTCGCCATGGCGGCGCTGCCGATCTACGTGCACGTGCCGCACTTCTACGCCGACACGCTCGGCCTCTCGATCGCGACCGTCGGCACGCTGCTGCTCCTCGCGCGCTTCCTCGATGCCGTGACGGACCCGCTGCTGGGTTGGTGGAGCGACCGGCGGCGCGACAGGCCCGGCGGGCGCTGGACCTTCATCGTGGCGGGCGCGCCGCTGCTGGCGCTGGGCATGGTGGGACTCTTCAATCCGCCGGCGTGGTCCGCTTCGCAGCTCGCGGTGTGGCTGATGCTGAACCTCGTGCTGGTCTACGGCGGGTTCAGCATCGTGACGATCAGCTACCAGGCCTTCGGCGCGGAAATCTCCGACGACGTCGCGGAGCGCACGCGCGTCACGGCGTGGCGCGAAGGCTTCTCGCTGCTGGGCGTGTTCCTCGCCTCGGCCCTGCCCGAGATCCTGAAGAAGTCGATGGGCGACCGCGCGGGCTTCGCGACCTTCGCGTACATCTTCGTGCCGATCTGCCTCGTGGCCGCGGCGATCGCGGTGCTCGGCTCGCCGCCGGCGAAGGCCAAGCCGGCCCCGGTCGACTCGCGCGTGTTCGCGGCGTTCGCCACGCCGATGAGGAACGCGCGCTTCCGCCGCCTGGCGCTGGTCTTCCTGCTGAACGGCATCGCGGCGTCCATTCCCGCGACGCTGGTGCTCTTCTTCATCGAGGACGTGGTGAAGCGCCCCGACTTGACCGCCGTGTTCCTCATTGCCTACTTCGCCGCCGGCGCGCTGGGCCTGCCGGGGTGGGTGTGGCTCGCAAAGCGCGTGGGCAAGCGCAAGGCCTGGCTCACTGGCATGGGGGTCTCGATCGCCGCGTTCGTGTGGGCATTCAGCCTCGGGCCCGGCTCGACCGGCGCGTACTTCGCCATCTGCGTGCTCTCGGGGCTGGGACTCGGCGCCGACCTCGCGTTGCCGCCCTCGCTCCTCGCCGACGTGATCGACGAAGACGAGAAAGCGGGTCTGGGCCGCAGCGAGGGCGCCTACTTCGGCCTCTGGAACCTCATGACGAAGTTCAACCTGGCACTCGCCGCGGGCCTTTCCCTCACGCTCCTGGGCGCCTTCGGTTACGCTCCGAAAGTCGCCAACGGGACCGAAGCCCTGTTCGTGCTTTCCGCCATCTACGCGCTGCTGCCTTGTGCCCTCAAGGCGCTCGCGGCACTCGCCCTCTGGAGAACTAAATGATCCGCGCACTCTTCGCCACCTTCGCGTTCGTGTTCCTCACCTCTTGCGGCACGGTCTCCGTGAACGAGTACGCCGCGGACAAGCCGCCGCTCGACCTGCGCGAGTACTTCAACGGCAAGATCGACGGCTGGGGCACGATCCAGGACCGCTCGGGCAAGGTCACCAAGCGCATGTTCGTCGAGATGACCTGCACGTGGGTGGGCGACGTCGGCACGTTCGACGAGCGCTTCACCAACTCCGACGGCACGAAGGAAACGCGCGTCTGGACCGTGCGCAAGAACGGCAACCGCTACATCGGCACCGCCGGCGACGTGGTGGGGGAAGCGAAGGGCGAGGCCTCGGGCAATGCGCTGCGCTGGCAGTACGTGCTCGACGCGAAACGCGACGGCGGCGGCACCATCGAGCTCGACATGGACGACTGGATGTGGCTGCTGGATGCGAAGACGATGATGAATCGCACGACGTTCAGCAAGCTGGGGGTGAAGTTCGGGGAGGTTTCGTTCTTCTTCCGCAAGCGGGAGTAGGGAGCGAAAAGGCGAAAGGCGTCCTCCGCAGATAAACACAGATAAACGCCGATAAGTGCCTTGGTCTTGACCGAGTTTTCTTGTCGTTCATCTGCGTTTATCTGTGTTTATCTGCGGAGGACGCCTTAGTTCTTCAAACCAAGAACCGCGGGAGCGGACGATGGCATTGAATCCGAAGTTCGAGAACTGGAAAGACCGCCGCATCTGGATCGTCGGCGCCTCCACGGGCATCGGCGCCGCGCTTGCCGAAGACCTTCTCGCCAAAGGCGCCCGCGTGGCCGTGTCGTCACGCAAGCGCGAACCGCTCGATGCGATGGCCGCGAAGCACGGCGAGCGGGTCGCCGTGCTGCCGCTCGACATCAACGACGCGCCCGCGCTCGCGAACGCCGCGCAATCCATCGTCACGCGCTGGGGCGGGCTCGACCTCCTCGTGCTGATGGCCGGCGACTACGCGCCGATGCGCGCGTGGGAGCTGGACCTGGAAGTCGCGCGCCGGATGATCCAGACCAACGTGCAGGGCTACCTCAATGCGCTGGCGCCGGTCATCCCGCTGATGATCAAGCAGGGGTCCGGCACGCTGTGCCTGGTCTCGAGCGTCGCCGGCTTCCGCGGCCTGCCGAAGAGCCTGATCTACGGGCCGACCAAGGCGGCGATCATCAACCTCGCCGAGACGATGTACATGGACCTCTCCGACAAGGGCGTGGGCGTGTGCGTCGTGAACCCCGGCTTCGTGCGCACGCCGCTCACGGCGGGCAACGAGTTCGAGATGCCCGCGCTGATCGAACCCGACGAGGCGGCGCGCGAGATCGTGCGCGGATTGGAGCGAGGCCTCTTCGAGATCCACTTCCCGAAGCGCTTCACCGGCTGGCTGAAGTTGATGCGCCACCTGCCGTACACGCTCTACTTCCCGGCCATTCGCAAGATGACGGGACTGTGAACGCCACCGAGGGCTTCAAGGCGTTCTGGGAGGGTCTCACGCCCGAGCGCGTGGCGCACATCGGCGAGTACTACACCGACGACGCGTACTTCCGCGACCCGTTCAACGAAGTGCGCGGCCTGGCCGAGATGCGGCGCATCTTCGACCACATGTTCGTGCAGCTCCACGAACCGCGGTTCAAGATCCTGGAAGTCGTGCAGCAGGGGGATGCGGCGTTCTTCGTGTGGGACTTCAGCTTCCGCATGAAGTCGTACAAACCCGAGCTCACGCAGGTGATCCACGGTTCTTCGCACGTGCGCTTCGCCGCCGACGGGCGCGTCTCCTACCACCGCGACTACTGGGATGCCGCCGGGGAGCTCTACGAAAAGCTGCCCGTGATCGGGGCGCTGATGCGGTGGCTCAAGAAGAAGATGGGATGAGAACGAATAAAGGGGTCAGACTCCTTTATTGCCGAAGGGCAGGCAATAAAGGAGTCTGACCCCTTTATTCGTTCCTACTTCATGTACTCGAAGACCTTCACCACGCCCCGCACGCCCGAGGTGGTGCGCGCGATGTCGGCGGCGGCATCGCCTTCGGCCTGGGTGACGATGCCCATCAGGTAGACCGTCGAGGCTTCGGTGAGGACCTTCACGTGGGAGGTCGAGAACTTCCCGTTGTTGATCATTCGCGTCTTCACGTTGGTGGTGACGAGCGAATCGCTCCCACGCGCGCTCAGCGACGACGCGCCCGCGATCTGCAGCTCGTTGGCGACGGTGACGACGCTGGGGATGGAAGCGATCACCTCCGCGATGGCCTTCTTCATTTCCTCGTTGGGCACCTCGCCCGTGAGCAACACCTTGCGGTTGTAGCTCGTGGCGTTCACGTGCGCGCCCTTGTACGCGTCGTTGTTCAGGCGCGCGATGGCCTTCCACTCGATGTTCTCGTCCTCGACGTACATGCCGGCGGTGCGCCGGTCGTTGGACATGACCGCGACGGTTCCGGCGCCGACGGCGGCCATCGGCACGCAGCCGGTGGTGAGGGGCAGGCAGGCGGCGAGGGCCAGGGCGAGCAGCAGCTTTTGCATCAGGTGCCTCCGAAATGCAGTTCGTTGTCGACGACCTCGCACAGGCTGTGCACGACCAGGAGGTGGATCTCCTGGACGCGCATGGTGCGGGGATGCGCCACGTTCAAGTGGAAATCGCCGGGCGCGAGCATCCTGCCGAGCGCGCCGCCGTCCTTGCCGGTGAGCGCGATCACGACCATCTTCTTCGCGTGCGCGGCCTTCACCGCTTCGAGGATGCTCTTCGAGTTACCCGACGTGGAAATGGCGAGGAGAACGTCGCCCGGATTGCCGAGAGCCTCGACGCTTTTCGAGAAGACGTAGTCGTAGCCGTAGTCGTTCGCGATGGCCGTCAGGTTCGACGTGTCCGTGGTGAGCGCGATGGCGGGCATGCCGGGACGCTCGCGTTCGAAGCGGCCCACCATCTCCGCGGCGAAATGCTGCGAGTCCGCCGCCGAGCCGCCGTTGCCGCAGGCGAGCGCCTTGTTGCCCTTCCTGATCGCGGCCGCGAGCGCGAGCCCGGCCTTCGCGACTTCGGGGGCGAGCGTCTCCGCCATGCGCTGGCGAAGCTCGATGCCTTCCTGGAAATGTTTGCGAAGGTTCGCGACGTGGTCCATGGGCGGGGATTCTATCAGGCGACCGCGAACGCATCGCGCACGTAGTGGCATTCGCCGGCCTCGAGGGCAATGACATCGAAACGGCACGGAGGTTCCGACCCGAGGCGCGCGAGGTAGAGGCGGGCGGCCGCGACGATGCGGCGTTGCTTGCGTTCGTCGATGCTGCCGATGGCGCCGCCGTAGCGCGCGCTGGAGAGCCGCCGGCGCACCTCCACGAACACGAGCGTGCCGCCGTCGCGAGCGACGAGGTCGATTTCCCCGAGGCGGGTGGAGAAGTTGCGCGCGACGATGGTCATGCCGCGCTCGGCGAGGAATTGCGCGGCCCGCTCTTCCGCCTCGCCGCCTTCCACCTGCCGCGACGTGCGCCGGCCGGTGGCGCGAGAGGGCATCAGCGTTGCTTCAGCGGGATGACGCGGCCGCCGTCGACTTCGGCGGGGATGAGCGCACGGGCGAGGTTGTTGCCTTCCACCGTGATGCGGCCGGTGACGCCATCGAGCGACAATTTCGCGCGATCCCCTTGCAGCAGCACGCTGGAGATGCGGTACGCGTCGATGCCGAGCGCATAGAGGCGCTCGTAGTCGACGGGCATGGGGTTCTTCGGCTGCGGATAGACCATGACCGCCGGGTGGTCGGGTTGGACGAACCAGGGCATGTCCATGTAACGCATACCCTGGAGGTCTACGTTGACCGTGGCTTCGGCCCTCGGGTCGATGCTGAGCGACGTGGCGTACACGGGGAGCATGCCGGACACGTAGGGGCGCACGAGGCGGGCTTCGGGCGGATCGAGCGCCAGGAACACCATGTCGCCGCGGGCCATCTGCGCCAGGCGGTCCTTCACCAGCGGCGCGTCGTCGGGGCCGCCCGCGAACGTGACCCGGCCGGCGATCTCGCCGGCGGCGCGCGACCATTCCTTCTCGAACGCTTCCTGCACCCGCTTCGACAACGCGGAGTTCGAGCCGATCATGATCGCGGAGTGCCAGCCCTCGGAGACGGCGAGCAGCGCGGCCTGCTTGCCTTCCTGCTCGACGGACAGCGAGATGGAGAAGAGCTTCGGATTGTCGTCGCCCGCGCCTTCGGCCGGCTGGTTGAGCGTGAGCACGGGGATGCGGCGGCAATCGCTGCGGGCGATGCCGGTGGCGCCATCGCGCGTGAGGCCCGTGACGACCAGCAGGGCACCCGCGGCTTGCGCCCGCGTGCACGCCTCGATGATCGCCGGACCGTCGTTCTCCACGGCCATCGAGACGACCGGTACGGCGCCGCGGCCTTCGGCTTCGGCGGCCGTCGCGAAACCCTGGCGCACGGCATCGGCGGGGCGGCCGAGTTGCGGCGAGGCGATGGGCAGGATCAACGCGATGTGGGGCCTGGGGGTCGCGCCCGTGGGTGCGTTCGCGGTCGCGCCGGTGGGGGCGTTCGGAGTTGCACCCGGCGGCGAAGCGCTCGGCGCGGCCGCCGGGGGTGGTGCGACCGGCGCGGACGGATCGACGAACGGACGCACCATCGTCGATCGCGCGAAGCCGGTGGCCGGATCGATGTCATCCTGTGGCTTTGGCGGCGCGGGCGCGACGCGCGGCGTTGTGCCCGGCGGCGGGTCGGCCGAGAATGCCGGCGGGGCCGGCAGGTACATCACGAAGATGAGGAGGATCGCGTTGAGTCGCGACATCGAGGAACACCGGGAAGCGATACCTCCGGGATTATATGTGGTGGCGACCCCCATCGGTAATCTCGGGGATGTGACGCGCCGCGCGCTGGAAACGCTGAAGGGCGTGGACGTGATCGCGGCGGAGGACACGCGGGTCACGCGCGGGCTGCTCACGCACTTCGGCATCGGCACGAAACTGGTGGCGTTGCACCAGCACAACGAGCGGCGCGCCGCGGAGCAAGTGGTCGCGTGGCTCGCGGAGGGCAAGCGCGTGGCCCTCGTGACCGATGCCGGGACGCCCGCGGTGAGCGATCCCGGGGCGCTCGTCGTCGCGCGGGCGCGCGAAGCGGGCCATGCGGTGATCCCGGTGCCCGGTGCGAGCGCGCTCACGGCCGCGCTCTCCGCAAGCGGCATCGAAGCCGAGGGCGTGCTCTTCGCGGGCTTCCTGCCGGCCAAGGGCGGGGATCGGCGCGAGAAACTGCGGGTGCTCGCGGCGCAACCCTGGGCGATCGTCCTGTACGAATCCCCGCATCGCATCGAAGCCACGCTCGCGGACTTGCACGAAGCGTTCGGCGAACGGCATGTGATCGTCGCGCGCGAACTCACCAAGCGCTTCGAGACCATCACGCGCGTGGCGCTGCAGGATGCCGTCGCGTGGTTGAACGCCGATGCCGATCGCTCGCGCGGCGAGTTCGTGCTCGTGATCGAGCCGCGCGCCGAAGAGCCCGCCGCCGGCCTCGACCCGCGCGAAACGCTGGCGCTGCTGCTTGCCGAGCGGGTGCCCGTGAAAGGCGCCGCCGCGATCGCCGCGAAGCTCTGCGGCCAACCAAAGAAGGCCATGTACGACCTCGCCCTCGAGCTCGCCGGCAAGAAATAGAATTTAGGGTCAGCACCTTTATTCCAGCCAGAATAAAGGTGCTGACCCTAATTATTTATACTTCGGGGATGGCCGAGACGCTCACGATCACACGACCGGACGACTTCCACACCCATCTGCGCGACGGGGCGGCGATGGCCTCGGTGCTGCCGGCGACGGCGAAGCAGTTCGCGCGCGCGATCGTGATGCCGAACCTGAAGCCGCCGGTCACGACGGTGGATGCGGCGAGGGCGTATCGCGATCGCATTCTCGCGGCGCTGCCGAAGGGTGCGGCGTTCGAGCCGCTGATGACGCTCTACCTCACCGACAACACGCAGCCCGCGGAGATCGCCCGGGCGAAAGCTTTCGGGTTCGTGAAGGCGGTGAAGTACTACCCGGCGGGCGCCACGACCAACTCCGATGCCGGCGTCACGGACCTCGCGAAGTGCTACCCGGTGCTGGAGGCGATGCAGGCCCGGGGCCTGCCGCTGCTCGTGCACGGCGAGGTGACCGATCCCGAGGTCGACGTCTTCGATCGCGAGGCGGTCTTCGTCGATCGCACGCTGTGGTCGCTCACGAAGCGCTTCCCCGGCCTGAAGATCGTGGTCGAGCACATCACCACGCAGGAAGCCGCGGACTTCGTGGCGCGCGCGGGCGCCAATGTGGGCGCCACGATCACGCCGCAACACCTCCTGCTCAACCGCAATGCGCTCTTCACCGGGGGGCTGCGCCCGCACCACTACTGCATTCCGGTGCTGAAGCGCGAGGTGCATCGCCGCGCGCTGGTGGAGGCCGCCACGTCCGGGAGCCCGAAATTCTTCCTCGGCACCGACTCCGCGCCGCACGCGAGGGGCGCGAAGGAAAATTGCTGCGGCTCGGCGGGGGTGTTCTCGGCGGCCACGGCGATCGAGCTCTACGCCGAAGCGTTCGAGGCGGCCGGGGCGCTCGGCAAGCTCGAGGCTTTCGCGAGCCACTTCGGCGCGGATTTCTACGGCCTGCCGCGCAACACGGCGAAGATCACGCTCGAGAAGTCGCCCTGGGAAGTGCCCGAGGCCTACCCTTTCGGCGACGCGACGATCGTGCCGATGCGCGCGGGACAGAAGCTCGCCTGGCGCTTCAAGGGCTAGCCGCGTGGACTGGAGCGACGCGCAGGCGCTGCTGCGGCAGCCCGTCTTCGAGCCGCTTCGCGCCTCGCTCGATCGCCTCGCCCCGGAGGCCTGGCCCACCCACGAGGCGTTGAGCGCGCTGGCCGGGGGCATCCGGACCTCGCGGGGCACGGCGCTGCGCTTCGTGGCTCCCCGCGAGCACACGGAAAGCGAGCGCCGCTACTACGAACTGCACATCGCGGACACGGGCGAGGTCGAGACGCGGCGCGACAACTGGCACGACCTCTTCAACGCGCTGCAGTGGATCGCCTTTCCGCGCGCCAAGGCGCAGATCAACGCGCAGCACGCCGCGATCCTCGAGGAGCGCGGCGACGCCGAAGCCAAGCGCCGCAGCCCGGAGCGCGATGCGCTCACGCTGTTCGACGAGGGCGGCGTGATCGTCGCGTCATCCGACTTCCAGGTGTTCCAGCGCATCCGCGACTTCGCGTGGAAGGAGATGTTCTGGCATCGGCGCGCGGAACTCGCGGCCACCACGCGCTTCTTCGCGTTCGGCCATTCGCTCTACGAGAAGTCGCTCGACCCGTATCTCGGCATGGTCGCCAAGACGGTGTTCGTGCCGCTCTCCGATGCGCGGGGCGCCGACGAGGCGGTGGCCCGCCACTTCTCCGATCGCGGCAACTTCACGCGCCCGAAGGACATGGCGCCGATGCCTGTGCTCGGCGTGCCGGGGTGGCATCCCGACACGGAGCGCGAAGTCTTCTACGACGATCCCGTGCATTTTCGGGGGCCTCGGCCAAAGTAAGTCAAAGGCGAAAGTCAAAGGCGAAGGGCTTCCTCCGCAGATAAACGCGGATAAACGCCGATGACCCCTCAAGCAAACAGAAAGAGCTTTGGGGTTTAACCCAGAACCTTGTCTTTGCTGGAGGGATTCATCTGCGTTTATCTGTGTTTATCTGCGGAGAGCGCCTTTCGCCCTGGTTTTTCCAGCATCGCGGGTAAGATGGCGATGTGAAGCAGGCCAGGCGGTCGCTGCGCGACCCTTCGGGGACACGCAGAGGAAAGTCGGGACACCATCGGGCAGCGTAGCGGGTAACTCCCGTCCGCCGTGAGGCGAGGATCAGAGCAACAGAGACGAGTCTTTTGGGACTCGCAGCGGCTTGCCGCTACGAGCCCAAAAGGGTGAAACGGGCAATCTCTACGCGGTGCAACACCAAATAGGCAGACGTCGACGTGGCCCACTGAGTCTGCGGGTAGGTGGCTTGAGCCGTGCGGCAACGCACGGCCTTAGAGGAATGACCGTCATAGCCCGCAAGGGCCGTAACAGAATCCCGCTTACCGGCCTGCTTCACTTTTCATTGCCTTCGGCGATCGCCGGGCCTTCCCCGCGAAGCCGCAGCGCCCGCGCCGCGAGGCGTGCGATGCGCACGTCGATCTTCATCAATCCCGTCACGAGCCGCAGCAGCCCGCGGCCCGAGGCACTCCGCGCGCGGTCCTCCGCGCGCGGCGCCACAACCGGTTTCCATTCGCCACCCGCGAGGTATTCGCGCACCGGCCCCACGACGCGCGACGCGTCGACCGGTGGATCGGGATAGGCGCACGCGTCGCCTTGCGTCACGAGAAGCTCGCCCGAGCGATGGGCCACGCGGTGGACGCAGATGCCGTCGTCGCGCACGAAGGCCACCACGTCGCCGACGCGGACCGGTTCGGTGCTCCCGACCGCGATGCGCAAGCGCGATCCGGCGGGAATGGCCGCGCCCATGCTCCCGCCCCGCAGGCGGCATTCGAGGAGGGCCCCGGTGCCGCGCAGCTTCGCCGCGTGATCCAGGATGCGTTCGGGGTCCTTCCAGATCAGGGCGCCGATGGCGCGCTGCTGCTTCTCGCGATCGGTTTCGGGCGGCTCGGCCATCGCGGCCTCAGCGCTTCTCCGCCATGAGGCTCGCAGTGAATGCGACCTCTTCGGGCGTGAAACCGGCCTCGAGGCGGCCCTCGCGGTCCGCGGGATAGCTCACGCCCTCGGTGCCTTCGCGCCCCATCACCTGCGCGAACGCGAGCGACGCGGCCTTCATCGCCTGCCCGATGGCCAGCAGGTTGCGCGGATCGGCCTGGCTCAGCTTGCGGATCCATTCGTTGGCGAAGCGCACGTGCGAGATTTCGTCGGCGATCTGCGCCTCGTAGAGCGCGCAGAGTTCCTCGTCGCCGTCGGCGCGCGTCTGCTGGATCCCCGCCGTGATGGCGTCCAGCCCGCCGGCCTCGAAGCTGCGGTTCTGGATCGCGAGGCGCGCGGCGAGGTTCGCGAAGCGCGTGATGATGCGGTACTGGAAGTTCAGCACCGGATACTCGCCGACGGTGCCGCCACGCTTCTCGAAGAGGTTGCGGAACATCTGCGAATGCCGCGCTTCGTCGTAGCACTGGCGCGCGAGGCACATGCGCACTTCCCAGTCGGCCGCCGGAAAGTCGCAGAGGTTGCGCGCCGAGCTCTCGAGGCTGTCGATCTCCTCGTTCATCTGGCGGTGCAGGAACTCGACGACCTGCTTCGGATGGCCGTCGGGAAAGTTGGCGCAGTCGACCCAGCGCTCCTTCACGTCGAAGCGCGCGTCGCGTTCGGGACCGGGGGCGAACAGGCTCGGATCGAGCGGGGCCAGGACTTCAGCTCCCGGCGGTGGCGACCAGGTTCCCGACCCGGCGCTCCTGCTCGACGAGTGCATCGACCCAGGCGCGTTCGGCCTTCGCGAGCGCGGGGATCTCGGAGCGCAGGGTCTTGCTTTGGGCCACCATGCGCGACTCGATGTCGAGCATTTGCTCGAGGATGCGCACGGTGGGCGCATCCATCAGCGCATCGGTGCGCGCGAGGTAGTCGCGGTAACGCTTCGCGAGGCCGGGCAGCAGCGCGTCGTAGAACGCGGCGAGGCGCCGGGCCGTGTCGCGCTCGGCGCGGACCTGCGCCAGCAGCTTCGCGTACGGCTCCACCGGCGGCAGGCTGTGCTGCGGCGGCAGGCGCAGCTCGTGGGCCCGCTTTCCGAGCGCATCGGCGTGCTGGGCCACGTTCCAGATGTGCTCGCCGAAGAGCAGCTTCACTTCCATCTCGGGCGCGCTGGGCGTCCATTGCGCGAGCATCTCCATCAACTCGACGTGCACGTGGCGAAGCGTGGCAACGGCTTCGCCCCTGTCCTTGACGCTCAAACCCATTTGGCTGCTCCGGGAAACCGCTAGGAAACGAGTGCGCCGAAACCGTCGCGGCGCAGGAGGTCGGCGATCTCCTTCTCGGAGAACTCCGCGAGGCGGCGGTCGTCGACGTTGGTGGGGCTGGGATGCGAGGTCTCGGAGATCTCCGCGCCGGAGGCGTTCACCTGGCCCTCCAGCGGCGCGTAGGCCGCCGTGACCCGCTTCATGAAGGCGATGCCCTGTGCCACATGCAGCAGAGTCCTCGGGTCGTCCTTGGCGAGGCGCTTCAGCCAGCGGTTTGCGAAGCGCACGTGCTGCACTTCGTCGGACAGGATCCCTTCGAGCAGCTCGGCGGTGACCTGGTCGCCTTCGTCGCGCCAGAGGTCGGCGTGGACCTTGAGCACGTCCATCTCGCCGCCCTCGAACGTGCGGTTCTGGATCGCGAGGCGCGCGGCCAGCGAATCGACCATGCAGGTGATGTTCCACTCGAAATGCATCACCGGGAATTCACCCTTGTCGCCGCCCATCTCGCGCAGGCGGTTCAGCAGCATGCGGGCGTGGCGGCTTTCGTCCCAGCACTGGCGCGCGAGCTCCAGGCGCAGCTCCCAGGTGGCGTCGGGGAAATCGGCGATGCACTGGGCGGCGATCTCGATGCTCTGCATCTCGTTGTGCATGTGCGTGTGCACGCGGTTCCTGCGCATGCGCTCCGACATGTCCTTGCCCTTGGCATAGGCCGGGTCGGCGTTGAACGAGAGCTGGCTGTTTTCCTCGACGACCGTGAAGCAGGCTTCGCGCGCCGGGCCCTTGCGCACGGTGACGCCGCGGATGACGGTGGTGTCGGCTGGATCGGGGGCTGCCATGTCGGGTCGGCTCGAATCGGGGGTAGAGATGACGCGGGGTCCCGGAGGACCCCGCGCCTACCGCGACTTCACGTCCTGGGTCAGCACGTATTCCACCAGCAACCGGCCGCACTGATCTCCGTGGCCGTCATCTGGAAAGCCTCGAGCACTTCGTCCTGATTCATCATCCGGAGCGAAGGACGCTCGTAGACCGGCTTCTGTGCGCCCACGGCCTCGACCACGGCCCTTGGAACAAGAACATCGTTCATTTGCGCACCCCTTTCGTGATTCCCTGCAGTGAATCTACTACGGCGACTACACCTTCAGGCGACCGGCACCACGATACCCGCGGCCGCCATTTCATCAATGATCGCACGAACGTCCTTCAGCGCGTCGGCCTGGCTGACGCCCTGGAAGTGACCCACCATGAATTCGGCCAGCTGCTCGGCGGTGGCGGGCTGGGCCAGGCGCGACCAGAGGAGCGTGGACGTCGGGTTGAGCGCGCAGAACCGGCGTGACTCGGGCTCCAGGACCATGAGGCCCCGGTCGAGTGGAGCGGCTTCGGCCGCGGCATTCTGCTGGTAACGCATTTGGGCTCCATTCTGTCTAGCCTTGGTCGCGAGATCAAGGGAGAATCCGGCAGGCGTAACGTGCGGAAACTCACATGACCTCGAAACGGGCAAGAAAGCTTTTGCTATGCGTCTGCGGCGGTTACCAGGCGCACACGGTCCCCGGTTTCATCCTTTCCTTGCGGCGGCACGTGGCCGACGAAGTGCAGGTCGTCCTGTCGCACGCGGCGGCGTCGCTGGTGGCGCGTGACGCGGTGGAGATCGCGTCGCGGAATCCGGTCTTCGTCGAGATGTCCGATCGCGCCGGGGGCGTCTACGTCCCGCATATCGAACTGTCGAAAGGCGTCGACATCACGCTCGTCTTCCCCGCGACCGTGAACCTGCTGGGCAAGCTCGCGAACGGGATCGCCGACGAACTCATCCCCGCGCTGCTGATGGCGAGCGAATCGCCGACGATCATCGTCCCGGTCGGCAACCGCAGCCTGATCGCGCACCCGGCGACCCAGCGCAACCTGAAGACCCTGCGCGCCGACGGCTACCTCGTGGTCGACCCGCCGGATGCCGTCGAAGTGTCGTCTGCAGAAGACATCGACGAGCGCATCGGCCCGTTTCCCTACCCCGCACTGCAGATGTGCATGTCCGCGGTCCTGTCGGGGAGCCTTCCGGCCAAGGCGCAGCGCGCCGGGACTTGATCGGGGCTTCGCCGGTTCACTGCAGCGGGATGATGAAGGTCCAGCGCCCCGGCCCGTCCCAGCGCCGCGGCGCGTTCGCGTCCACGGCCGTCACCCGGTGCGCGAGGTCGTAGCGGAAGAGGCACACGTCGCCCAGGTCGTGGGCTCCCTCGGTGCTCACGAGGCCGTTCGGCGCCTTGAACTCGGTGGCGCCCGTGCCGAAATCCACGCCCAGTTCGGACACGCCGAGGATCGCGCCGATGCGATGCGGCTCGAGCGGGTGTTCGTGCCAGTCGAAGTAGCCACCGCCCGCCGGGTAGTAGAGCGCCCTCGGGCGCAGCGCCCGCCCTTCGGCGTCGGGGGCGAAGCCGAACGCGTGGCCGGTGAGCGCGCGCCAGAATTCCGCGAGGCGGTCGAACGCGGGGCGCACGGTGGGGCCGATCGGGTCGGCGGCATCGTTCACGTCGAAGAGGAAACTCTCGAAGACGTGCCGGATGGGCGTGCCGGGCGGATCCTCGCTGCGCTGGCGCGTGCTTCCCGCGGCGGACGTGTCGTTCTCGCGCGAGGGCGCATTCCACGCGAGGATCGCCGAACGCATGCGCCGCAGCCCAGCCGGTTCGAACGCGCCCTTCACGACGACGATGCGGCCCTCGCCGACCAGGCCCGCGAGCTCCCGCGTGGGAATATCGGTGGTGATCGCGCCGGGACCGCGGCGTGCGTCCACGACCACCAGGCCGCCGGTTGCTTCGACCATGCTGTAGATTTCGCCGACTGCGTCGGCACATTCGGGAGACCGGACATTCTAGGCCAGAGGACAACACCATGATCGTCTGGGTCGCGTCGTTCCCGCGTTCCGGCAACACGTTCTTCCGCATCCTGTTGCACAGGCTCTACGGCGTGCCGACCTACGATGGCCCGCTGTTCCTCTCCGGCGACGACCTGCAGCTCGACACGGGGCAACGCATCACCGGCGTCGAGGCGTTGCCGCCGGCGATCGCCGAGGCGCTGCGCTCCGGCGACGAGCCGCGCGCGTGGCGGTTGCTCGCGGACCTGGACTCCGAGCCCGCGCTCTACTGCATCGCTTCGCATGCCTGGGAGGCCCCGCGGTTCGGCCGCGCGGTGCTGCTCGTGCGCGACGGACGCGACGTGGCGATCTCGCTCGCCTGGTACCTGCTGGACGTGATTCGCACCTTCCGGCGCGCGGGCCTGCGGAGCTCTCTCGCGGGAAAGGCCACCGCGTTCGGGCAGGCGATCGTCGCGAGCCTGTCGCGCCCGCTCGGCTTTCGCCATCGCCTGTGGCGAAGCCTGCTGCGCGAACAAGTGACCTCGCGCGAGTTGAACTGGAGCCGCTTCAACGACAACTGGCTCGCGCGGGATGCGCCCACGATCGTCGTGCGCTTCGAGGACCTGGTCGCCGATCCGGTCGCGAGCGTCGGGAACGCGATGCGCACGCTGGGCGTGGAACGCGAACCCGCGAAGGCCGACGTGCCGACCTTCGAGGCCTTGAAGCGGATCCATCCGTCCTTCTTCCGCAGCGGCCGGAGCACGTGGCGCGAGGAAATGCCGGCCGAGGAACTGGCGCTCTTCGAAGCGACCCACGGGGCGTGCCTTGCGCGCCTGGGGTACGAAGCCGCACGGATCGCGGGACGCGCATGAGCGAGGGCTTCGGCGCGTGGCGCCGCCGCGCGGATTTCTTCCTGCAGCCGTACGTGCGCCTCACGCGCGAGGTCTACGCCGACGCCACGACGAGCTGGGGCGCGGACCGGGCGACGCGAACGGCGCCGTGGCGGGACGAGGATCGCTACGGCTCCGACGCGGCCTACCGGAATTACTTGTCTTCGATCCACGAGGCGAAGATCCGGTCCGTCGAATCGCTCGCCGCTGCGTTCGACTTCGCCCGCTATCCGCGCGTGCTCGAGCTGGGCTGCGGCGACATGCCGCAAGCGTTCACGATCGCCACGCGGTTTCCGGCCGTTCACTACACCGCGACGGACTTCGATCCCCTCGTGATCGAGCATTGTTCACGCCTTCCGATGCTGGAGGGCATCCGCAAGTCCGTGCTCGACGTGCGCGGGGGCGATCGCGAGCAGGTGCGCCATCACGACCTCGTCACCAGCTGGACGCTCGAGTTCTCGCTCGAGGACGCGGAGCTGGCGAACGTCTTTGCCGCGTGCCGCGAGTCCGGCGTGCCCTACTTGCTGTGCACGCACGCGACGCTGGGTCCGATCGGCTGGCTGTCGGGGCGCCCGCCGGTTGCGGAAGCGGGATCGAAGCGGCTGGGGTCCCTGCGTTCCGTCGGCCGCATCGCGCAGATCGCGCGCGCAGCGGGGATGAGCCTGCGGTGGAAGGCCTATCATGTGAACCACGCCGCACTCTTCTTTGCGCCCTGAAACCATGGACTCGAAATTCGGACCGCTGGAGCGATCCGTCGCGGCCTACGCCGAAAGCAGGGGCTGCGGACCGGTCCGGGATTGCAGCACCAGCGGCCACACGTATCGGCGCACCTACCGGCTCGACGAACGCTACGTGGCGAAGGTCTTCCTGCCCGAAGCGCACGACCGGTACCGGCGCGAGCATGCGTTCCTGGCCCTCGGCGTCGAGGGCGTGGACATGCCGCGGCTCGAGGCCTCGACCTTCGATGCGCAGCAGGGCGGCTATCTCGTGATGACGGCGCTGCCGGGAGAGCCGCTCGAGGCGATCCTCGGGAACGTCACCGCGGACGAGTACGGCGACCTTCTCGAAGACCTCGGCCGCAGCCTCGGCGCGATCCACGCCGTGGCCGCGTCGAAGGCCGGCCTGCCGGAGAAGAACGGGCTCGAGGCGGAGCGGCGGGGCCACTTCGCCGCGGTCGAGGATTCGATCGCCTGCCTGCAGGCCGCGCGGTTGCTGCCGCCCGCGGAGATCGAACGCGCGCGCGAGGCGACGCGCCTCGCGCAACGGGCGGCCTTCGCCAGTCCGCAACGCCTCATCCACGGCGACGTGCATCGCGGCAACGTGCTGGTCGCGCGGCGCGAGGGCCGGTGGACGTGCGCCCTGATCGACTTCGAGGAATCCGGCCCCAATCCCGTCGAACTCGACCTCGTGTATCCGTTCCTCAGCATCCTCGGCGAAGCTTTCCCGGGACGGCGATTCGCTTCGAGCTGGGATCGGCTGTGGCGCCGCTTCGTCGCGGGCTACGTCTCCGGAGGCGGCGCCGAGCCCGAGCCCGCGTTGCTGGTCGGGCACGCGGCCGCGTGGTTTCTCTGGGTCGCGGCGCACTGCGTGAAGGAAGGCCACGCCACGGCCGGGTTCTATGCCGCCTCCGCGCTGGAGGCGCTCGCGCTGAACCTCGCGGTGCATCGCGCATGAACCTCGCGCCGCGTCTGGAGAGCCTCGCCGCGCCGATCGGCCGCGACGCCTTCCTGCGCGATTGCTGGAGGAAGGCGGTGTTCCACCATCCCGGAACGGCCGACCGGCTGGGCGCGCTCCTCGAAGCGCTCGGTTCGGTCGACCAGGCGGCGTTGCTCGCCCGCAGCCCGAATTTCGCGGTGCTCGGCCTCGAGGGCGATGCCGATGCGGATGCGCGCCTGTCGGTGCCGCAAGCGATCGAGGCGTACGAGAACCGCGGCGCGACGCTCTACTTTCGCCTCGGCGACGATGCGCCGCTGGGCAAGTGGACCGAAGAGCTGGCCGACTCGCTCGGAGAACCGCCGATCGGCGTCACGTCGCTCTTCGCCGTCCGCGGCCGCCACGGCACGCGCCTGCACCTCGACTGGAACGAGAACTTCACGATCCAGGTCCTCGGCACGAAGCGCTGGCGGGTTGCCCGGACCCCGAACGATTTCGTGGAGAACCCGGTGACGAACTGGGCGATCGGCCAACCCGCGCCGCTTCATGCGCATGCGTCGCGGCTTCCGGAGAAGATGCCCGACGACGCGCCGTCGTACCTGCTTACGCCGGGATCGGTGCTCTACGTTCCGCGGGGTTTCCTGCACGAGGTCGCGTCCGTGGACGATGCCGAGAGCCTCTCGCTGAACATGAGCTTCCCACCCTCGCCGTGGGGAGTGATTCTCTCCACGTTGCTGGGCGTTCGCCTGCTCGAGAACCCGGAATGGCGCGAAGCGATTTCGGGCGCCTTCGGTTCGGGGTGGGGACGCGAGGCGTTCCTGGCGCGCCTGCCCGGGATGATGGCGGCCTTCGCGCGCGACGCGGCGCATGTCGAAGGCGACCTGCGCGAAATGCTCGACGATCCGGACAAGCTCGCCCGCTATCTCGCGCGGCGCCGCTACCCGCGGCTCTGATGGCGGCCGACGACGAACTCCTTCGCAGCCAGGTCGCGCAGACCTGGCGCAAGGAATTGCGCCAGCTCGAATGGCTGGGCGTGGCCGACGGTCAATCGATCCTCGAGCTGGGCTGCGGCCCCGGATGGATCACGGAGCGCTTGCTCGAGGCGTATCCGAACAGTGCGATCACCGCGCTCGACAATCATGCGGAGCGACTCGCGCAGGGGCGGGCGCGTTTGCATCCCGTGGCCCCCGAACGGTTGCAGTGGCGCGAAGCGCGCGCGGAGAGCAGCGGGCTCGCGTCGGAGTCGTTCGACCTCGTGTACGCGCGATTCCTGTTCCACTACGTCGAGGATCCGTTGGTCCTCGCCCGCGAGGCCCTGCGCGTGTTGAAGCCCGGCGGCATGCTCGTCGTGACCGAAATCGACGACGGGCTCTTCGGCGTGACGTCGCCCGAAGTCCCGGAGCTGGCTTCGGTGCTCGAGCGCGTGGCGCGCGCGCGGCAGGGCAAGGGTGGCGACCGGCATCGTGGCCGCGAGCTGCGCGGCTTGCTCGCGAAGGCCGGCTTCGATGCGATCGACCTCGATGCGATCGCGTTCGACACCACCGACATGGGCCATGCCGCATCGCTTCCGCAGTTGGGACCCGCGCACCTGCGCCGCCTCGCGCAAGCCGGCGTCCTTCGCGACGACGAGGAAGCGCGCTGGACCGCCGCGGGGGAACGATTCCTCGCGGATCCGGACGCCTATGTCCTGCGCCTCTTCCTCGTGTGCCGCGGGCGCAAGCCGCAACGCGCATGACGGATCGCTGGGAGCTCGTGGCCGAGATCGGCCTCGACTACGTGCCCGCGAGCGGCGTGCCGATCCCGGTGGAGGTGCGCTGGCCCGTCGTCGCCGAACCGATGCCCGGAGGCCGATGCCTGCTCGTCGATGAATTCCCGGAGCTGAGCCTGCCCCCGCGAACCGATTGCCGCACGCTGCTGCTGTCGGAGCAGGGCGAGGTCCTCTACAACTCGAAGGCGGAGGGCGTCGAGGGCGGCTATGGGTGCCGCATGGACGACGGCCGCTTCGCGATCCTGTGCCGCGCGCGCGCCGAGATCCTGGTCCTGTCGCCGTCGGGCGAGTTGCTGTCGCGCGTTGCCGTTCCCGCCCTCTCGCGGCATCCGCCCCGGCTGTTGTCGTGGACGGGCCGCGGCACGTTCGTCATCGCCTTTCGTCCGGCCGGGGGTTGCTTCGACCTTGCGGAGGTCGACCTGCGGGGCCGCGTGGTGCGAAGCCTCGTGGGACCGCGCGCGCCCGCCGGGCTTCCCGCGAGCTTGCAGGCGCTCCCGAACGATGCGGTGCTCGTCGCGAACGAGGCGGGCCACGTCGTGCAGGAGATCCGCTTCGACGGTTCGATGACGATTCGCTGGGGCCGGTGGGAGCAGCCGTCGGCGGAGCCGGGGCACCTGTTCACGCCGAAGTGGGCGCGGCAACTCGACGACGCGACGCTGCTCATCGCCGACGGGCACAACCACCGCTGCCTCGCGATCGATGGCGCAGGTCACGTCACGGAGATTCGTCCCGTTGACCGGAGCTTTTCGATTCCGTCCTTCATCACGCGGCTGCCGGACGGAACGCTGCAGGTTTGCGACGCGGGCTTGCGCAGCGTCCTGCGCCTCGACGGCGAAGGGCGCGTGGTCGCGCAGCTGGGTGCGTCGCCGGGACGCAAGCGCACGCTCTCGTTTCCGCGCTCGGTGCAATGTCTCGGGGCGGGCCGGTACCTCGTGGCCGACACGGCGCAGAACCGCGTCGTCGAATGCGAGGGCGCGAACGTTCGCGTGCACCCGATCCACGCGGACCCCGCGATTTTCTGGCCGCGCGCGGCGCGGC
Organism: Betaproteobacteria bacterium GR16-43; assembly: GCA_001953215.1. Lineage (GTDB taxonomy): Bacteria > Pseudomonadota > Gammaproteobacteria > Burkholderiales > Usitatibacteraceae > Usitatibacter. Next base: position 306,021 of record CP019169.1, on the reverse strand, counting down.
GCACGCCGCAGGGAACGCTCGTCATCGCCGACGGCCGCAACAGCCGCGTGCTGGAGGTGGCGGGCGACGGCCGCAGGCTCCGGGAAGTCCGCGAACTGCGGTACGATGGCCGTGACTTCGCACTGCGGGACCCGCACGACGTTCGCGTGCTGCCCAACGGGAATCTCCTGGTCACAGACTCCGAAATGAACCAGGTGCTCGAATGCGAATGGGACGGGCGCGTTTGCTGGATGACCGGCCCTGAAGAGGCGCCGATGCTCGACGATCCGCACAGCGCGCAGCGAATGCCCGACGGCCGCATCCTCATCGCCGATTCGGGGAATCACCGGATCCTGGTGTACGACCCGGCGAGCCGCGAGGCCCGGTCGATCGGGGAACGCTTGAACTACCCGCGCTACGCGGAGACGGCGGACGATGGCTCGATGGTGATTCTCGATTCGCACAACAACCGGGTCCTGGGCCTGGACCCGCGCGGCGAGCCGTCCTGGGAGTTGTCCCGCATTCCGGATTCCCCGTTGCCCTCCCTGCATTTCCCGCGCTGGGCCCACCTGGTCCATCGCGACGAGGTCGTCGTGAGCGATCATTTCAACCACCGCATCCTCCACCTGCGGCGCCACGCGGCATGAGCGACTTCGAAGCGTTCGACAATTTCCTCGAGGTCGATCGCCTGCAGGGCCTGATGCTCCAGGCGCTCGTCCTGCCGGCGCCGAGGGACGCGCAATCGTTCGCGCGCTGGCTCGCCCAGGCCGATCTCGATGCGCTCGACCCGCAGGCCATGCGGCTGGTGCCCGCGCTCTTCCGAAAGTTCGGCGGCACGATGGGCGACGACCCGCGCCGCGCCCGCATGCAGGGGGTCTATCGCAGGGCGCACTTGCGCAACACGCTCCTGCTCGCCGACGGTCGGCGCGTGCTCGCCGCGCTGCGCGATGCCGGAATCGAGTTCCTGCTGTTCAAGGGCATCGCGATGGTCCTCAAGTACCAGGCCGACCTCGCCACGCGGACCATGGCGGACGTGGACATCCTGGTGCGGCCGGCCGACGTGCCCCGAGCCGAGGAGATCCTGTTCGGGGCCGGATGGACGGCCCTGCACGGCGCGGGCTGGAAGCGCTCGGAGATCCACTCGCGCGATTTCACCAACGCGCATCGCAGCGGATTCGACCTGCACTGGCATGCGCTGCTCGAATCGCGCCGCGCGGATGCCGATGACGGGCTTTGGCAACGCGCGGAGCGTTTCGACTGGAACGGGTTGGAAGTGCGCCTCATGAGCCCGGAGGACCTGCTGTTCACCGGCATCGTGAACGGCATGCGCGAGCGCGACCCGCTGAACGTGCACTGGATCCAGGACCTCGCGTGCATCCTGGCCGCGAAACCCGCGATCGCATGGCCCACGCTGTGGAAGGAGGCCGCGCGGCGCGGACTGCGCGAGACTCTTTTCGAAGCGCTGGTCCTCGCGTGCCGGATGTGCGGCGACCTGGTCGACGGCGCGGTCCTCCAGCGATGGCTCGAGATCGACCCGGAGTTCCGGCGCGCGCTCGAGGCCTCGCTCGCCACGCAAGGGCGGCTCCACGGATTGCGCCGCGTGGATCGCGAAGGCGACGAGGACAGGCCCCTGGATTCCGTTTCCGCCGCCTACGTCCGGTTCTTCCTGGGCGAGGACGGGGGCATCGAAGGGATCTTCCTCCAGTGGCGGCACCTGCCGTGCCTCCCGGAGCTCTTCGACGTCGCCGATCCGGCGTGGCTCGCATCCCTCGTCTCGCGCCATCCGAAAACGGGTGAAGGCTACCTGGCCGTGCCTCCCGGCCAGCTCCGGCCGCGGTCGAATCCCGCGCATCGCGAATACTCGGCGCGGATCGCGCTCGGCGACGGCCTGCGGGAAATCGTCCTCGCGCCGGGCGGGAAGCGCACGATCGAAGTCGAGGTCGAGAACGATTCGTCGTGTTGCTGGGTGGAGCTCGTCGGATCGGACATGCCCTTCAAGGTATCGAGCCACCTGCGCAGCGAGGACGGCAGCATGCTGCGGCTGGATGGCCCGCGGGCGCCGCTCACGAATGCGCGGCGCGGCTACGCGGCCTTCGTCGAACCCGGCCGGAAGCTCACGCGCGGGTTGTCGATCGAGGCTCCGGCGGAACCGGGCAAGTACGTCGTGCAACTCGACGTGGTCCACGAGAACGTCACGTGGTTTTCCGAGCGTGGGTGCGGGTTCCCGAGGCTGAGCCTCGTGGTTCGTCCGACCGCCCTGCGGGGCCGGTTCGCGCTGGCCGGAGCGGGTATCCTCCACGCGGTCTTCGATGCCGAGACGGTCGTGATCGACGGGTGGGGCGGGGCGTACTACACGTTCGACGGGCACGGCACGAGCGCCTGGCGCGCGCTGCTGGCGGGGCACGAGGCGCAGCACATCGTGGCGGCCTTCGAGGAAGCGGGGGTCTTCGATCACGCCGGGGGTACGCCGGTCGAGCGCTTCCTGTCCGCACTGCAGGACGCGGGCCTCATCGAGGCCATCGACGGCGAGGCCCGCGTCGTGGAACCCCTGCGTGTCGAGCCCCGGTTCGGCGCACGCGAGCCCGTGCTCGTGTGCCATGGCGACCTTCGCGGCCTGGTCTCGATGCACCCCATGCGGCAAGCGAGCGAACGAGGCTGGCCCCACTCGAAAGCCTAGGCGCGCGCCTACGCGATTACCGGAATGCTCCGAGTCCCGGGGCGCGATGCGCGTCCTAAGCTGGGACGCATGAGAAACCTTGCCCTGGCCGCTCTGCTCGCGGCGATTTCATTCGCCGCTTCCGCGCAATCGCCCGGCAACGAAGTGGTCGTGCACCGCACGACGGACGACGCGGGCCGCATCACGATCGCGGTATTCGAACAACCGAAGGGCGGCGCTGCCACCGGTGCGGCGCTTGCCGCGGAACAGGCGGCGCGTGCGCAGGGCCTCCCGATCTACGGGGCGACATCCTCGCTGCCGGACCTGCGGCCCTCGGCCTGGGCCCAGTACCAACCGGCTTCGCGGCCGTCCCGACAGTTCGAGCACGTCTCCGGCATCGTGAACCCCGGCTACTTGCGCTGAGCGAGCGCGGCCCAGTCCTCGGCGCGCAGCCGCGCGAGCACGACCCACCCGAAGCCCCAGGATCGCAGCACGAGCGTCTCGGCCTCCTTGGGCGGCGGCGTTCCGCCGATTTCCTGGAAGTTGCTGTGGCCCACGACGACGCGCACGGGCAGCGGCTTGTGCACGCGCTTCGCGAGGTAGCGGCCGAGTTCGGCGAAGCTGGGCTTGCCGTTCGCATCGACGCCCCCGGCCACGGCGGCGAGCGGTTGCGGATCGCGGCCCGCGAGGAGGCGTGCTGTTTCCATCGTGCGGCAGTAAGGGCTCGCCACAAGCTCGCCGAGCGGGATCTCCAGCGCGGCGATTCCAGCGCCGACCGCGCGCACCTGTGCACGCCCCGCCTCCGACAGGTTGCGCTGCTGCGCGCAGTTGCCGCTCCCGAGGTCGAGGCCGGGCATGTCGCGCTGCGCGGATTCCGTGAGGCCGTGGCGAATGTAGAGCGTGAGGCCGCCTTCGCGCAGCGCCTTCACGAGGGCTTCGCCTTCGAGGGCGAAGCCGGGGTCGACGTCGGCCGAGCGTTCGCCGTGCAACGCGAGCGCCTTCCAGTCCGCCGGGCGCACGCGCGCGACCACCTGCGGCGCGTTGTCGACGGCGCGGAGCACCAGCGCGTCGCCTTCCTCGATCGGCTCCCGCCCGATGAACAGGCTGACCTGCGCGAGGTGCCCGACGACGATGCGATTCACGCCGGGCGCGGGGGGCGTGTTGAGCATCCGCTCGAGGCTGGAGAAGTCCAGCTTCGCCTCGGGGTCGGTCGTCGCGTGCCCGATGACGCCGTTGTCCATCGTGGCTCGGCCGGCAATGCCGCGCGCGGTTTCCATCGTGCGGCAGTAGGGGCCCGCGAACACCTCGCCGACCGGAAGCTTCATCGCCGCGAAGCCCTCGGCGATCAACCGCGTCTGCGCCCGCCCGCCCTCATGGAGGTTCCTCTGCACCTTGCAGTCCTCGGGCTCGAAGCTCCGCGCATCGGGCTGCGTCATGTCGGTCGCGGCGTGGCGGAAAAAAAGCGTGAAGCCGCCTTTCTGCAGCGCCTCCACCAGGGCCTTTCCTTCGAGGGCAAAGGCCGGATCGGGCAGCGAGGACTTCCTCGAGGGCAAGGGATCGGCGGCGTGGGTCGCCAGGGCCACGGCGCAGAGGCACTGCAAGAGGGTTTTGATGATGCGCTGCAGCATATCCAGCCCAACCCTAAGAAGTGACTTTCACTATGGAGCGTATGTTATTGATATTTAAATACTTCGAAATCCTCAGGGCCTTCTCAGGAACCAACGCTAAGCCATTGTCGCACAAGCAGAAAATGCAATAACACCCCTTGACTCCCCTAAAACCGCCCCGTAGAGTGTGGATAAGTGGGAAAAACTGGGATTCGATGGAAAATCGGTTACTTAGCCGGTCTTTCGATCTCCGAGATGGGGGAGCAGCACGGTGTTTCAGGGAGCTTCGCAGATCAACCTCGACGCAAAGGGCCGCATGGCGGTCCCGACGCGCTTGCGCGATCCGCTCACGCAGGGCGGCACCGTGGGCGTTGTCCTCACGGCGCACCCCGACGGCTGCCTGCTTCTCTACCCGGCGCCGGCCTGGGAGCCGGTGCGTGCCCAAGTGATGGCCTTCCCGAGCACCCATGCGCAGGCGAGCTTGTGGAAGCGCGTGTTGATCGGCTTCGCCGAGGAACTCGCGCTCGACGGCGCGGGACGGCTGCTGGTCTCGCCCGAACTGCGCACGTATGCCCGGATCGACAAGGTCGTGATGAACGTGGGCCAGGGCACCCACTTCGAGGTGTGGAGCCTCGAGGGCTGGAATGAACAGCTCGAACGGTTGAGGTCCGGCGGCAACCCCCCGTTGCCGCCCGGGATGGAGAACTTCTCCCTGTGATGCGGCGCGAGACATCGGTACTCCCGCCGCCTCCAGAGGAAAGCAAGGCAGCCGTTCCCGATGTCCCCGTCCCTTCCCCCCCGTGAGGTGAGCCATGTCCCGGTCCTTGTCGAAGAAGCTGTTGCCGGTCTCCGAGTCCGTGAAGACGGTACGTACGTCGATGGCACCTTTGGTCGCGGCGGGCACAGCGCGGCCATCCTCGCCCGTCTCGGTGTTCGCGGAAGACTTCTCGCTCTTGATCAGGACCCCGAGGCGCATTCGCATCGCGCGCTCGAAGATCCGCGTCTTGAGCTGATCCACGCGAGGTTCTCCACGATGAAAGCCGCGCTCGCCGCGAGAAACATCGACCGCGTGGCGGGCGTGCTGCTCGACCTGGGCGTGTCTTCGCCCCAACTCGACACGGCCGCGCGCGGCTTCAGCTTCATGCGCGACGGCCCTCTGGACATGCGCATGGACACGACGCGCGGCGAGACCGCCGCCGAGTGGATCGCGCGCGCCGAAGAACAAGAAATCAGGGAGGTGATCTGGCGCTATGGGGAAGAACGGTTTGCTAAATCGGTTGCAGGAGCGATTGTTGCGGCAAGGCAGCTCGAGCCGATCCTCACCACCGGGCAACTTGCCGCGGTCGTGGGTCGCGCGGTTCGGACACGCGAGCCGGGGCAAAACCCGGCAACCCGCACGTTTCAAGCTCTTCGGATTTTCATCAATCAGGAACTTGAAGAGCTCGAGGTAACGCTGCCGCAAGCGGTGGACGTGCTCGAGCCCGGCGGACGCCTCGCCGTGATCAGCTTCCACTCGCTCGAAGACCGCATCGTCAAGAATTTCCTGCGCGACCAGGCCACGGCCGACAAGCTGCCGAAGAACGTGCCGGTGCGCGCGAAGGACATCCCGCCGGCGCCGATCCACCTCGTGGGCAAGGCCGTGAAGCCCGGCGACGCCGAAGTGCATCGCAACCCGCGCTCGCGCAGCGCCGTGCTGCGCGTGGCCGAAAAGAACGAAGGCTGACGTCGATGGCGCGCGTCTCGTTCCTCCTCCTCGTCGTGCTCGTGGCTTGCGCGATCGGCACCATCGCCTCGCAGCACCAGGCAAGGAAGGCGTTCATCGAGCTGGAAACCGAGCAATCGCGCTCCCGCAAGCTGCAGGAGGAATTCACGCAGCTGCAGTTGGAGCAGGGCACGTGGGGCACGCACAAGCGCGTCGAAGCCATCGCCGCGAAGTCGCTCGGCATGAAGCTGCCCGACGCCGCGAGCACGATCGTGATCACGCGGGAGGGCGCGCGGCCGTGAAATTCGAGAAGCGCACCCCGCAACTGCGCCTGAAGCTCGAGGGCTGGCGCTCGCGCGTCGTCCTGGGCCTGGTGGCGCTCGGCTTCGCGGTGCTGGCCGGCCGGGCGTTCTACCTCCAGGGGCTGAACACCGGATTCCTCCAGGCCAAGGGCGCGGCGCGGTATGGCCGCACCGTCGAGCTCGCGGCATCCCGCGGCCTCGTGCGCGACCGGAATGGCCAGCCGCTGGCCATCTCCACGCCCGTCGAATCGATCTGGGCCAGCCCCGAGGACGTCGAGGTCGACGACCGGAAGCTCGCCCGCCTCGCGAGCGCCCTGGCGATGGAGCCCGCCGAGCTCCGCCAGAAAATTGCCAACAAGGATCGCCAGTTCGTCTTCCTCAAGCGCCAGATTTCGCCGGACCAGGCGGTCAAGGTGATGGAACTCGGCGTGCCGGGCGTCTTCCAGCAGCGCGAGTACCGACGTTTCTATCCCGCAGGCGAAGTGATGGCTCACGTGGTCGGATTCACCGGCATGGACGACAACGGGCAGGAAGGCATCGAGCTTTCCCTGCAGCGCCGGCTCGCGGGCGTCCCGGGCAGCCGCAAGGTGATCAAGGACCGGAAGGGCCGCATCGTCGAGGACGTGGGCAGCCAGCATCCGCCGCGCGACGGCGAAGCGGTGACGCTCTCCATCGACCAGCGGCTGCAGTTCCTCGCGCACAAGGAGCTGAAGGCCGCCGTCGAGGCCAACAAGGCCAAGGGCGGCGCCCTGGTCATCCTCGACGCGAAGAGCGGCGAGGTGCTGGCGCTGGTGAACCAGCCCGACTACAACCCGAACAACCGCGCCAACGTGACCGGCAAGCAGACGCGCAACCGCTCGGTCACCGACATCTACGAGCCGGGCTCGACGCTGAAGCCCTTCACGGTCGCCGCCGCGCTCGACTCCGGCATCGTGAAGCCCACCACGCTGGTGCAGACCGGCGGCGGCACGATGGCGATGGCCGGCTGGACGATCAGCGACACGCACGCCAACGGCACGCTCACCGTGGCGCAGGTGATCCAGAAGTCCTCGAACATCGGCACCGCGAAGATCCAGCTCCAGATGGCGCCCGAGCAGATGGGCACGCTCTACGGCGAGCTGGGCTTCGGCGCCGTGCCGGCCACGGGCTTCCCGGGCGAGGCCAAGGGCCTGCTGCGGCCGTGGAAGACGTGGAAGCCGATCGAGATGGCGACGATGTCGTACGGCCACGGCATCGGCGTTTCGCTGCTGCAGGTGGCGCGGGCCTACACGATCTTCACCAACGACGGCCAGCTGCTGCCGATCTCGCTGATGAAGCGCGAGGACCGTCCGGTCGGCCGCCCGCTCGTGAACGCCGAGACCGCGCGCCAGGTCACCGCGATGATGGAGATGGCCGTGATGCCCGGCGGCACGGCGCCGCGCGCGCAGGTCCCGGGCTACCGCGTGGCCGGCAAGACCGGCACGGCGCACAAGCCCGAGAACGGCGGCTACGCCGAGCACAAATACGTTTCGTCGTTCGTGGGCTTCGGCCCGGTGTCGAACCCGCGCTTCATCGTCGCCGTGATGATCGACGAGCCGATGACGCCGAAATACTTCGGCGGCGACGTCGGCGCCCCGGTCTTCAGCTCGGTGATGGGCAGCGCGCTGCGCATGATGTCGGTCTCGCCCGATGCGCCGGGCACGCTCAACGTGAAGGCCGATCCGGCGCCGGTCCTCGCACCCGACAAGGGAGGCGAAGGATGATCGCCGCGGCCGAATTCGCACCTCCGGGCGCCCCCGTGCTGGACCGCCTCGCCCAGCTGGGCGTCCCGCTGGCCGACCTCACCGCCGATTCGCGCGCGGTGAAGCGCGGCTCGATCTTCGTGGCGTATCCGGGCACGGTGCGCGACGGGCGCTCCTTCATCGTCGACGCGATCTCGCGCGGCGCTTCCGCCGTGCTCTGGGACCACGAAGGCTTCGAATGGGACGAGCGCTGGGACGTGCCCAACCTCGCCCTCGACGACCTGCGCACGCGCATCTCCGAGATCGCGGGCCATGTCTACGGCAATCCCTCCGATGCGCTCTGGATGACGGGCGTCACGGGAACCAACGGCAAGACCACCGTCGCGCAATGGGTGGCGCAGGCGCTCGACGCGCACGGCAAGCGCTCCGCGGTGCTGGGCACGCTCGGCAACGGCGTCGTGGGCGAGCTCACCGAAGCGAAGAACACGACGCCCGATGCGATCGTGCTGCAGCGCCTGCTCGCCGAGTACGTGAAGCGCGGCGCGCGCGCCGCGGCGATGGAGGTTTCCAGCCACGGCCTCGACCAGGCGCGCACCGCGGGCATCAAGTACGACGTGGCCGTCTTCACCAACCTCACGCGCGACCACCTCGACTACCACGGCACGCTCGAGGCGTACGGCGAGGCGAAGTTCAAGCTCTTCTCGGCGCGCGGCCTCAAGGCCGCGGTTGTGAACGTGGACGACGAGTGGGGCGCGCGCTTCGCGCAACGCCTCGCGACGAAGCCGCTGAAGCTGATCACCTACGGCACGGGCCCGGAGGCGAGCCTGCGCGCCACGAACGTCGCGCTTTCGGAAGCGGGCGTGCGCTTCACGCTCGAGGGCGAATGGGGCACGGCGGACATCGCCGCCTCGGTGCTGGGCGCGTTCAACGTGTCCAATCTCCTCGCCGTGGCCGGTGCACTCTTCGCGGCGGGGCTCTCGCTCGATGGCGTGGCCGCGACGCTTTCGAAACTGAAGCCGGTGCCGGGGCGTCTCGAGCGCATCGGCGGCGGCAACGAGCCGCTCGTCGTCGTCGACTACGCCCACACGCCCGACGCGCTGGAAAAAGCGCTCGCCGCCTTGCGGCCCGCGGTCGCGAAGGACCGGCAACTCATTTGCGTCTTCGGGTGCGGCGGCGATCGCGACCCGGGCAAGCGCCCGATGATGGGCGCGGCCGCGGCCCGCCTCGCCGACCACGTCATCGTCACCAGCGACAATCCGCGCGGCGAGGATCCCGCGAAGATCATCGCGCAGGTGATGGGCGGCATCCCCGCCGGCAAGGCCGAAGCGATCGAGGACCGGCAGGTCGCGATCTTCACCGCCGTGCACCACGCGCGCGCCGGCGACGTCGTGTTGCTCGCGGGCAAGGGCCACGAGACCTACCAGGAGATCGCGGGCGTGCGCCATCCGTTCTGCGATGGCGAGACCGCGCGCGCCGCACTCGAACAACGCACGGAGTCCGAATGATGTCGCTCGCCGAAGCCGCCCGCGCCGTCGACGGATTCCTGAGCGGGGAAGACGTCGCGATCGCGGGCGTCACCACCGACAGCCGCCGCATCGCGACCGGAGACCTCTTCGTGGCACTCCAGGGCGAGCGCTTCGACGGCAATGCGTTCGCCGCGGAAGCCGTCGCGCGCGGCGCGGCCGCGGCGCTCGTCTCGCGCCGGGTGGAGGGCGATGCGCCCGTGCCGCAGGTGCTGGTGCCCGACACGCGCGTGGCACTCGGAAAGCTGGCCGCCGCGTGGCGTGCCCGCTTCTCGGTGCCGGTGGTGGCGCTGACGGGCAGCAACGGCAAGACGACCGTGAAGGAAATGATCGCCGCCATCCTCGCGTCGTACTGCGGCTTCCGTGCGGACCTGCTCGCCACCGAGGGCAACTTCAACAACGACATCGGCATGCCGCTCACGCTGCTGCGCCTGCGCGAGCGCCACCGCTACGCCGTGCTCGAGATGGGCATGAACCACGCGGGCGAGATCGACTACCTCACGCGCATTGCGCAACCCACCGTGGCGCTGGTGAACAATGCACACCGGGCTCACGTGGGCCTGCTGGGCAGCGTCGAGGCGATCGCGCGTGCCAAGGGCGAGATCTACGCCGGCCTCAGGCCCAACGGCATCGCGATCCTGAACGCTGACGATGCGTACGCGCCGCTGTGGCGCGAGCTGAATCGCGACCGCCGTGTCGTCGCCTTCGGTTTCGGCGAGGACGCCAACGTGCGCGGCCAGGTGGAGGGCGACCAGCTTCGCCTGGTGACGCCGACTGACGCCTTCGCCGTCACGCTGCAAGTCGCGGGCGAACACAACGCGCGCAATGCCGTCGCGGCCTGCGCGGCCGCCTTTGCCCTCGAGATTCCGCCGCATGCGATCCAGCACGGGCTGAACGGCTTCGCCGGGGTGCCCGGCCGCCAGCAGCACCGCACCGCGAGCCACGGCGCCACGGTGATCGACGACACGTACAACGCCAATCCGGATTCGATGAAGGCCGCGGCGCGGGTGCTGGGCGCGGCGCGGGGACGCAAGGTCTTCGTGATCGGTGACATGGGAGAAGTGGGCGAGACCGGCCCGCAACTGCACGCGGAAGTCGGCGCGTTCGCCAAGGCCCAGAAGATCGACCGAATGCTGGCGCTGGGCGAGGCGAGCCGCGAGGCGGTCCGGGCGTTCGGCTCCGGTGCCGAGCACTTCGCGACGCTCGAAGCGCTGCTCGAGGCGGTGCGCGCCGAAGACCATCCCGGCACGACGATTCTCGTGAAGGGCTCGCGCTTCATGCAGATGGAGCGCGTGGCCGAGAGCCTCGCCCCGGGAGGAGGGCTCCATGCTGCTTGAACTCTTCCAGTGGCTGGCCACCAAGGAACGCGCGTTCAACGTGTTCAACTACATCACGCTGCGCGTGGTGCTGGCGGCGCTGACCTCGCTCGCCATCTCGTTCATCGTGGGGCCCTCGATGATCCGGCGGCTCACCGCCTACAAGATCGGCCAGTCCGTGCGCGACGACGGCCCGCAGACGCACCTGATCAAGATGGGCACGCCCACGATGGGCGGCGCGCTGATCCTCGTGGCGGTGGCCGTCACGACGCTCCTCTGGGCGGACCTGCAGAACCGCTACGTGTGGATCGCGCTGCTCACCACGCTGGGCTTCGGCGCGGTGGGCTGGGTCGACGACTGGCGCAAGGTCGTGCACCGCAACCCGAAGGGCCTCTCGGCGAAGGCGAAGATCTGCTGGCAGTCGGTGATCGCGATCGCCGCCGTGGTCTATCTCGCGTACAGCGCGAAGCTGCCGCAGCAGACCGAGCTCATCGTGCCGTTCTTCAAGACGATCGCGATTCCGCTGGGCGCCGTGGGCTTCGTGATCCTCGGCTACTTCGTCGTGGTCGGCACCTCGAACGCGGTGAACCTGACCGACGGCCTCGACGGCCTCGCGATCATGCCCACGGTGATGATCGCCTCGGCGCTCGCGGTGTTCGCGTACGTCACGGGGCACGCGGGCTTCTCGCGCTACCTCGCCTTTCCTTATATCCCCGGTGCCGGCGAACTCGCCGTCTTCTGCGGCGCGATCGCGGGCGCGGGCCTCGCGTTCCTCTGGTTCAACGCGTATCCGGCCGAAGTGTTCATGGGCGACGTGGGCGCGCTGGCGCTGGGCGCGGCGCTCGGCATGGTGGCCCTCGTCGTGCGCCAGGAGATCGTGCTGCTGATCATGGGTGGCGTCTTCGTGGTCGAGACGCTCTCCGTGATGATCCAGGTGGCCTCGTTCAAGTTGACCGGCAAGCGCGTGTTCCGAATGGCGCCGCTGCACCACCACTACGAATTGAAGGGCTGGAAAGAGAACCAGGTCGTGGTCCGCTTCTGGATCATCACCATGATGCTGGTCCTTTTCGGTTTGTCCACGTTGAAACTTCGCTAGGGAGATGGACGATGAATGGAAAGGTCGGCATGTCCTCGTTCTCGGCCTGGGTGACTCGGGGCTTTCGTCGATTCGTTGGCTGGCGCGGCGGGGAGCGGTGCTGCGCGCAGCCGACACGCGAGCGGCGCCTCCGGCCCTGGGAACGCTCCGTGAAGAGCAGGCGAACCTCCGCGTGGATCTCGGCGCCTTCGAGGAGACCCTTCTGGAAGGTGTGGACACGGTCGTTGCGAGTCCGGGTCTTGCGCTCCGAGAGCCGGTCCTCCGCGCGGCTCAACGCCGCGGCCTCGAAGTCATCGGCGACATCGAGATCTTCGCGCGGGCGATCCGCGGGAAGGGAACTGCGCGCGTGATCGGCGTGACGGGCACCAACGGCAAGTCCACGGTGACGGCCCTCGCGGCCGCCATGGCGGCCGCGTCTTCCTTGCGCGCGGCTGCCGTGGGCAACATCGGCCTGCCGGTGCTCGAGGCGCTCGACGCGAACCCGGACGTGGACGTCTGGGCCGTGGAACTCTCGAGCTACCAGCTCGAGACCACGCATTCGCTGCACGTGCACGCGGCCGCGGTGCTCAACGTGACGCAGGACCATCTCGACCGCTACGACTCGATGCAGGACTACGCGGCCGCGAAGGCGCGCATCTTCCGGCATTGCCACACGCGCGTGCTGAACCGCGACGACTCCATGACGCGCGCGATGGCCCGGGATGCGAAGGACGTCTTCACCTTCGGTCTCGGCGAACCGCGCGGTGAACGCGAATGGGGACTCAATACCGCGAAGTCGGTGCTGTGCCATGGCGCGGTCGACTTGATGCCGGTAGGCGAGATCGCGATCCCCGGCCTGCACAACGCGGCCAATGCGCTCGCGGCCCATGCGCTGGGCTCGGCAATCGGCTTGCCTTCCGACGCGATGGTGCGTGCCATCCGCGAATTCCGCGGCCTGCCGCACCGCGTGCAGCTCGTGGCCGAGTCGAACGGCGTGCGCTTCTACGACGATTCGAAGGGCACCAATGTCGGCGCCTCGGTCGCGGCGCTCGAGGGCTTCACGCAACCCGTAGTGCTGATCGCCGGCGGCGACGGCAAGGGCCAGGACTTCTCGCCGCTGGCACCCGCCGTGAAGGCGCGCGCGCGGGCCGTGGTGCTGATCGGCCGGGACGCGCAGGCCGTCGCCTCCGCGCTCGCGTCCACCGGTGTGCCGATGGAACGCGCCGCCACGATGGAAGAGGCCGTTCGCACGGCGCATGCGCTCGCGAAACCGGGCGACGCCGTGCTGCTCTCGCCGGCGTGCGCGAGCCTCGACATGTTCCGCAACTACGGCCACCGGGGCGACGTGTTCGCCGCCGCGGCCCAGGCGATCGCGGGAGGCGCCCGTTCGTGAACTTCTATCGCCAGCCCGCGCCGCAGGAGCTCGGCATCGACCAGGGTTTGCTCTGGTCGGCGCTGCTGCTGCTGTGCATCGGACTGGTGATGGTGTACTCCGCCTCGATCGCGATGGCCGAAGCCGAGCGCTTCACCGGCTTCCGCTCGAGCTACTTCCTGGGCCGCCACTCGGTGTACATCGCGATCGGCGTCGTGGCCGCGGCCGTGATCTTCCGCGTGCCGCTGTGGGTGTTGCAGCGCGCCGCGCCGTGGCTCTTCCTGCTGGGCGGCCTGATGCTGGTGGCGGTGCTGATCCCGGGTATCGGGCACGAAGTGAACGGCAGCCGCCGCTGGATCCCGCTCGGCATCGCGGGCTTCCAGCCCTCGGAATTGATGAAATTGTTCGTGGTCCTGTACGCCGCCGACTACACGGTGCGCAAGGCCGCGTTCATGGACGATTTCCGCAAGGGCTTCCTGCCCATGTTCGCGGTGATGACGTTGATCGCCGCGTTGCTGCTGCGCGAACCGGACTTCGGCGCGCTCGTGGTGATCACGACCATCGCGATGGCGGTGCTCTTTCTCGGCGGCCTCAACTGGCGGCTGTTCGCGGGCCTCGCGGTGCTGCTCGCCGCGGCATTCGTCGTGCTCATCGTCTCTTCGCCGTATCGCTTCCAGCGGATCGTGGGCTTCATGGATCCGTGGAGCGATGCGTACGGCAAGGGCTACCAGCTCTCGCATTCGCTGATCGCCTTCGGGCGCGGCGAGTGGCTGGGCGTGGGCCTGGGGGCGAGCGTCGAGAAACTTTTCTATCTTCCGGAAGCGCACACCGATTTCCTGCTCGCCGTGATCGCGGAGGAGCTGGGCTTCGCGGGCGTGGCCGCGGTGATCACGCTCTTCCTCTTCCTCGTGCACCGTGCGTTCGCGGTCGGGAGGCGCGCGGCGAGCCTGGAGCGCTACTTCGCGGCCCTCGTGGCGCAAGGCGTGGGCGTGTGGCTGGCGGCGCAGGCGTTCATCAACATGGGCGTGAACATGGGCCTGCTGCCCACCAAGGGCCTCACGCTGCCGCTGCTGTCCTTCGGCGGCACCGGCATCGTCGTGAACTGCATGGCGGTGGGCATCCTGCTGCGCATCGACCACGAGAACCGGTACCTGATGAAGGGGGGCTCGCTGTGACGACGTCGAGGAACCAGCGCCCATGAGCAAGACCATCCTCATCATGGCGGCCGGCACCGGCGGGCACGTGTTCCCGGGGCTCGCGATCGCGCGCGAGCTGGTGAACCGGAGCTGGAACGTCGTGTGGATGGGCACGCCCGCGGGCATGGAAAACCAGCTCGTGGCCGAGGCCGGCTACCCGATGGTCACGGTCAACATGACCGGCGTGCGCGGCAAGGGCCTGGCCGCGTGGTTCTGGCTTCCGCTTCGCATCCTGGTCGCGTACTGGCAATCGACGAAGGCGATCTTCCGCCACCGGCCCGACGTGGTGCTCTCGATGGGCGGCTACGTCGCGTTCCCGGGCGGGATGATGGCGATGCTCTGGGGCCGCCCGCTGGTCGTGCACGAACCCGGCGCCGTCGCCGGCATCACCAATCGCGTCCTCGCCATCGCAGCCGACCGTGTCGTCGTCGGGATGGAGGGCGCGTTCGAACGCCCCATCGCGCAGGCCTTCGCCAACAAGCTGCCGCGCCCGAAGCAAGTGGAGTGGCTGGGCACGCCGGTGCGCAAGGAGATCGCGCTGATCGACCCGCCCGCGATGCGCTACGCGCATCGCGATGGGGCGCTGCGCCTGCTCGTGGTGGGCGGCAGCCTCGGGGCGCAAACGATGAACGACCTCGTGCTCGCCGCGCTGAAGGCGATGCCCGAAGCCGAACGTCCCGAAGTGGTCCACCAGGCGGGCGCCAAGCTGCACGCGAAGCTCGTGGCCGACTATCGCGACGCCGGCGTCGAGGCCGAAGTGCTGCCCTTCATCGACGACATGGCCGCGCGCTACGCGTGGTGCGACGTGATCGTCTGCCGCTCGGGCGCGGTCACGGTGGCCGAGATCTCCGCCGCGGGCATCGCCGCCATCCTCTTTCCGCTGCCGTGGTTCGTGGCCGACGAGCAGAGCGCCAATGCGCGCTTCCTCTCCGATCGCGACGCGGCGATCACGCTGCCGCAGCTCGAGACGAAGCCCGAGGCGCTCGCCGAACGGCTTCGCGGACTCACGCGCGAACGCCTGCGCGCCATGGCGGAGCGCGCCCGCGAGCTCGGCAAGCCCGAAGCCACGGTGGCGTGCGCCAACCTCTGCGAGGAGCTTTGCCGTGCGGCATAAGGTGAAGCGCATCCACTTCGTCGGCATCGGCGGCTCGGGCATGTCGGGTATCGCCGAGGTGCTCTCGAACCTGGGCTACTCCGTGACCGGTTCCGACCTGTCCGAGAGCGCCGCGGTGAAGCGCCTGCAGGCGATGGGCGTGAAGGTCGCGATCGGCCATGCGGCCGAGCATGTCGCCGACGCCGATGCGGTCGTCGTCTCCTCGGCCGTGAAGCCCGACAACCCCGAAGTGGTGAAGGCCCGCGAGACGCACGTGCCGATCGTGCCGCGCGCGATGATGCTGGCCGAGCTGATGCGCTTCAAGCAAGGCATCGCCATCGCCGGCACGCACGGCAAGACGACCACGACGTCGCTCGTGTCGGCGATCCTCGCCGAGGCGGGCCTCGACCCGACCGTCGTGATCGGCGGGCGCCTGAACTCGATCGGCACCAACGCGAAGCTCGGCAAGGGCGAGTTCCTCGTCGCCGAGGCCGACGAGAGCGATGCCTCGTTCCTGTATCTCCAGCCCGTGATCTCCGTCGTCACCAACATCGACGCGGACCACATGGACACCTACGGCCAGGACTTCGAGCGCCTGAAGGGCGCGTTCGTCGAATTCCTGGGCCACCTGCCGTTCTACGGCCTCGCGGTGCTGTGCAAGGACGATCCGCACGTCACCGCGATCATGCCTTCGGTCACGAAGCCGATCCTCACCTACGGCATTTCCTCGGACGCGGACCTGCGCGGCGAGAACGTGCGCTGGGACGGCGGCCGCATGAAGTTCACGGCGGTCTCGTACATCAACCACTTCAAGCCCCTCGAGGTCACGCTGAACCTCCCGGGCGAGCACTACGTTCGGAACGCGCTGGCCGCGATCGCCGTCGCGCGCGAGGTCGGCGCGCCCGAGGCCGCGATCCAGAAGGCGCTCGCGGAATTCACCGGCGTGGGCCGGCGCTTCCAGCGCTTCGGCGAGGTGGCCCTCGCCGGCGGCGGCACGTTCACGCTCGTCGACGACTACGGCCATCACCCGGTCGAGATGGCGGCCACGATCGCGGCGGCGCGTGGCGCATTTCCGGGACGCAGGCTCGTGGTCGCGTTCCAGCCGCACCGCTACACGCGCACGCGCGATCTCTTCGAAGACTTCGTGCGCGTGCTCTCCACCGTCGACGAGCTCGTGCTGGCGGACGTGTATTCGGCGGGCGAACCCGCCATCGTCGCGGCGGACGGCCGTTCGCTCGCCCGCGCCATCCGCGTGGCCGGCAAGGTCGAGCCCGTCTTCGTGGACGAAGTGGGCCAGATGCGCGAAGCGGTGCTCGGCCGCCTGAGGGATGGCGACGTGGTGCTGGTGATCGGGGCCGGGTCCATCGGCGGGGTCGCGCCCGAGCTCTCGATGCCGGCCCTCCCGATGCGGAAGCGGAGCTGAGATGCTGATGAGCGACCTTCCCAGGCTCCGCCACGACGAACCGATGTCCCGCCACGTGAGCTGGCGGGCCGGCGGCGTCGCGCGCACGTTCTACCAGCCGACGGGTCTCGAGGACTTGTGCGCGTTCCTGGCGAAGTGCTCGCCGGACGAGCCGCTCCTCTTCGTGGGCCTCGGCAGCAACCTGCTCGTGCGCGACGGCGGTTTCCGCGGCACGGTGATCCTCACCCACCACGCGTTGATGGGCATCACGATCGAGCCCGGCCTGCGCTTCACGGCGCTTGCGGGCGTTCCCACGCCGCACCTCGCGCGCCACGTGGCCAAGCACGGCGGTGGCGGCGCGGAATGGATGGCGGGCGTGCCCGGCACGATCGGCGGCGCGCTCGCGATGAACGCGGGCTGCTACGGCGGGGAGACCTGGAACCACGTCGTGAGCGTGCGCACCGTCGACAGGTTCGGCGTGTTGCACGAGCGCGGCCCCGAGGAATTCGAAGTCGCCTACCGGCACGTCGCGCCCAGGTCCCCGCGCGAGGAATGGTTCGTGGCCGCGACGTTCGCCTTCACGCCGGGCGATGAAGTGGCCTCGATGGCCACGATGAAGGCGTTGCTGCAGCGCCGCGTGGCCTCGCAGCCGTTGAACCAGCCGAATGCCGGCAGCGTCTTCCGCAACCCGCCCGGCGATCACGCGGCCCGGTTGATCGAGTCCTGCGGCCTGAAGGGCTGCACGATCGGCGGCGCGCAGGTCTCGCCCCGGCACGCCAACTTCATCGTGAATGTGGGCGGTGCGACCGCGGCAGACCTCGAGGAATTGATCGACGACGTGCAGGCCGAGGTGTTCGGCAGCACGGGCGTGGAGCTGGTCCGTGAAGTTCGGATCGTCGGAGAACCTGTTTGAAAAAGGCATTGAACCGCAGAGGACGCAGAGGTCGCAGAGAAAATCCGATCTGGGGTTCCTCTGCGACCTCTGCGTCCTCTGCGGTTCAATCGACTTTGACTTTTCATGGCCTCAACGATGCCCGGTAACCTTGGAAAAGTCGCGGTGCTCATGGGCGGCCCCTCCGCCGAGCGGGAAATCTCGCTCATCTCGGGCAAGGCCGTGCTCGCCGCGCTGCGCGAGCGGGGCGTGGACGCGCACGCGTTCGATCCCGCGGAGCGGCCGCTCTTCGACCTGCCGAAGGAAGGCTTCCAGCGTTGCTTCATCGCGCTGCACGGGCGCTTCGGCGAGGACGGCACCGTGCAGGGCGCGCTCGAAGTGCTGGGCATCCCGTACACCGGCAGCGGCGTGATGGGCTCGGCACTCGCCATGGACAAGTGGCGCACCAAGCTCGTGTGGATGGCGGCCGGGATTCCCACGCCGCGCTTCTCGATGGTGAAGGCGAACAGCGACTGGGAAAAAGTCGTCGACACGCTCGGCATGCCGCTCATCGTGAAGCCGGCGCGCGAGGGCTCGACGCTCGGGCTCACGAAAGTCGTTCGCGCCGCCGATCTTCCCGCGGCGTACGCGCTCGCCGCCAAGTACGACGACCTCGTGATCGCCGAGGAATTCATCGCCGGGCAGGAACTCACGGCTTCGACGCTCGCCGACCCGAAGACCGGCAACGACATCGCCCTGCCGCTCGTGCGCATCGAGGCGCCGCAGGGCAACTACGACTACGAGAACAAGTACTTCACGGACGTTGTGCGCTACCACTGCCCGTCCGGTCTCCGCGCGGAAGTCGAAGACGAGATCCGCCAGGTGGCGCTGAAGGCCTTCCGCGTGCTCGGCGGCCGCGGTTGGGGCCGATCCGACGTGATGGTCCGTGCCGACGGCTCGTTCTCCTTCCTGGAACTCAATACCTCGCCGGGCATGACCGGCCACAGCCTCGTGCCGATCGCGGCACGCGCGATCGGACTCGAATTCCCGGATCTCTGCGTGCGCATCCTCGAAGGCGCGGCCCTCGACGGGAGGCCGCCGCGATGAAGACGCTGGTGCGCGTCCTCCTCGGCACCGTGGCGCTCGTGGCACTCGGCGGCGGGGGCTGGTACGCCTACAACTCGGCCCTCACGCAGCCGGTGCGCGAGATCGCATTCACCGGCGACACGTCGAAGGTGGCGCGTGCGGATCTCGACAAGCTGGCCGAGTCGGTGCGCGCGATGCCGCCCGGCAACTCGACCCTCGTCGCGGTGCGCGAGGGCGCGAAGCGCCTGCCGTGGGTGCGCGACGCGAGCGTGCGCCGGCGCTTCCCCGACGGCCTCGAAGTGCGCCTCGAGATGCACGACGCGCTCGCGCGCTGGAGCGACGGGCTGCTCGTGAATCCGCAGGGCGAGCTCTTCGCCGGGCGAACCGAAGCCAAGCTGCCGAAATTCACCGGGCCCGAAGGCTCCTCGCCCGAGATGGCGCGCGAGTATCCCGGCATCGCCCGCGCGCTGGTTCCGATCGAGTCGTCGCTCGCGGAGCTGCATCTGTCGCCGCGCGGCGCGTGGCAGGTGGTCCTGGACTCGGGCCTGGTGCTCGAGCTCGGCCGCGGCGACGTCGTCGCGCGCATCGACCGCTTCGCCGGCGCGTGGCCGCGCCTCGCGAAGGCCGACCCGGTCCCGAAGTACGCGGACCTCCGCTATCCCAACGGCTTCGCGCTGAAGCGGGCCCGCGATCCCAACGACCTTCCCACGAAACCGGCATCCAAGACGAAGCGAGCATGATCGATCCCCGCAAACGCGACACCCGGAAGCTCCTCGTGGCCCTCGACGTCGGCACGTCGAAGATCGTCACGCTGGTGGCGGAGATCACCCCCGAGCACACGCTGAACCTGATCGGCATGGGCAGCCATCCGTCGCGCGGGCTGAAGAAGGGCGTGGTGGTGAACATCGAATCCACGGTGAACGCGATCCAGCGTTCGCTCGAGGAAGCCGAGCTGATGGCCGACGCGAAGATCGCGGAAGTCATCACCGCGATCGCCGGCAGCCACATCAAGAGCTTCAACTCGCACGGCATGGTGGCGATCAAGGACAAGGAAGTGCAGCAGTACGACATCGATCGCGTGATCGAGACCGCGCGCGCCGTGAACATCCCGGTCGAGCAGCAGGTCCTGCACATCCTCGAGCAGGAATTCATCATCGACGGGCAGGGCAGCGTCCGCCAGCCGCTGGGCATGAGCGGCATGCGCCTCGAGGTGAAGGTGCACATCGTGACCGGCGCCGTGTCGGCCGCGCAGAACATCATGAAGTGCGTCCGGCGCTGCGGCCTCGAAGTGCACGACCTGATGCTGCAACCGCTCGCCTCCTCCGACGCCGTGCTGCTGGACGACGAGAAGGAGCTGGGCGTGTGCCTGGTCGACGTGGGCGGCGGCACGACCGACATCGCGGTCTTCACCGACGGCGCCATCCGCCACACGAGCGTCATTCCGATCGCGGGCGACCAGATCACCAACGACATCGCGATGGCGCTGCGCACGCCGACCAAGGATGCCGAGGAGCTGAAGATCCAGCACGGCGTCGCGTTGCGCCAGCTCGCGAGCACCACCGAGATGATCGAGGTGCCGGGCGTGGGCGACCGCGGCCCGCGCGAGCTCTCGCGCCAGACGCTGGCCGAAGTGATCGAGCCGCGCGTCGAGGAACTGTACTCACTCATTCAGCGGGAACTCAGATCTTCAGGCCTGGAAGAGTTGCTGTCCTCGGGGATCGTCCTCACGGGCGGGTCCTCGCTGATGAGGGGCATGGTCGAGCTGGGGGAAGAGGTCTTCCACATGCCCGTCCGTGTCGGCGTTCCCAACTACACCGGGGCGCTCTCGGAAGTGGTTCGCAACCCGCGCTACGCCACCGGCATCGGCCTGCTCATGGCCGGGCTGGACCAGGTGAAGCGCGAGCAGCACGCGCGCATGCAGGGGCAGGGCTTCAAGGATGTGTTCGAACGCATGAGGAACTGGTTCAAGGGCAATTTCTAAGAAAAGGAGACGACGATGATCGAGCTGTTGGAAAGCACCTCGCCGGAAGCGGTGATCAAGGTAGTGGGGGTGGGTGGCTGCGGGGGCAACGCGGTCGACCACATGATCAACAACGGAGTGGCCGGCGTGGAGTTCATGACGATGAACACCGACGCGCAGGCGCTCAAGCGCTGCCTCGCGAAGACGACGCTGCAACTGGGGCACGGCATCACCAAGGGGCTCGGCGCGGGTGCCAACCCGGAAGTCGGGCGCCTCGCCGCGGAAGAGGACCGTGAACGCATCCAGGAGATGATCCAGGGCGCGGACATGCTCTTCGTCACCGCGGGCATGGGCGGCGGCACGGGCACGGGAGCGGCGCCGGTGATCGCGCAGATCGCGCGCGAGATGGGCATCCTCACGGTCGCGGTGGTGACCAAGCCGTTCGCGTTCGAGGGCAAGCGGCAGAAGGTGGCCGCGGTGGGCATCGACCAGCTGAAGCAGCACGTCGACTCGCTCATCATCATCCCGAACGACCGCCTGATGGAGGTGCTCGGCGAGGACGTCACGTACGAGGATGCGTTCCGCGCTTCCAACGACGTGCTGAACGGCGCCGTCGCGGGCATCGCCGAGGTGATCAACTGCCCCGGCACCGTGAACGTCGACTTCGCCGACGTGCGTACCGTGATGAGCGAGAACGGCGTGGCAATGATGGGTTCGGCCACGGCCTCGGGGCCGGAGCGCGCGCAGATGGCGGCGGAGCAAGCCGTGCATTCGCCGCTGCTGGAAGACATCCACCTGTCGGGCGCGCGCGGCGTGCTGGTGAACATCACCGCGAGCAAGTCGATGAAGCTGAAGGAAGTGCACGAGGTGATGAACACCATCCGCTCGTTCACCGCCGAGGACGCGACCGTGATCTACGGCAGCGTGTTCGACGAGGCGATCGGCGATGCGCTGCGCGTGACGATCGTGGCCACCGGCCTGGGCGGACCTGCCGCGCAGCGCACGCAGCCCGTCATGCAGGTGGTGCAGCGCACGGGAACCGACGACGCGCAGGGCGTGAACTACGACGAGCTGGACCAGCCCACGGCGATCCGCCGCCGGCGCGACCACACGATCGAAGCGCTGCGGCACTCGGGCGTCGAGATGCTCGACATTCCGGCGTTCCTGCGCAAGCAGGCGGATTGAACATGTTCTTCTGAGATTGCCCCCGCGCAGCGCGGGGACTGCAGCAACCGGCCGCCGACGTCTCCCGGGGGCCGGGTTCCTTCGCGGGTCCGCGAGCGCGGACCCGCCTTTCCTTTTCTTCGAGCGCCCGAAGCATCCCATTCGCGACGACAGGGGTGGGTAGGCCCTTTTTTGTCGCCCGGGCCTGGGGCCCCAACAAACACCTTAAGGGTGAAGGGCAAGAAGCGGCCTGCTGATGCGGTCGCAATGCCGATGCCTTGAGAGTGCTTCATGAGGCAACACTCACGGCTCGACCAACACGAGAGGCAGCGCGATGGCCCGTGCGAAAAAAGAGGGCCTACCCACCCCTATCCTCGCGTTCACCGTCGTCGCGTTCGCGGGCAACGAAAGACACGATTCGAATTGCGTGGCGCGTTGGTGGGTTTCGCAATACACGCCACGGTCGTCGCGGGAGGATGGGGTGCGGTAGGGCTTCTTTTTCTTTTCGGGCTTCGCGCTGCCTCTCCTGATGGCCGAACCGTGAGTGGGGCCACATGAAACGCCCTCCAGCACGAGGCCATCAAGCAGCCGTGTCAGAACTCTTTTCTGCCGTTCGCCCTCGAGCCTTCAATCCCGGTCAAGGCCCGAAAACGAAAAAAAGCCCTACCCACCCCGTCCTCCCTGGCACGACCTTCCTCGAATGAATCAATACCTCGGACGGTTCGGACCCGACCGGTTGTCATCGCGACGATCCGGCCCCGTGGGCCGCACATCGACAGCGACCCGCAGGCGCGGCCCCGGGTTCTCGGGCAGGCGCGTCGTGAACGTGTGCCCGTTGTAGACGTAGCGCACGTCATAGCCGACGGTGGCCTCGCGCACTTCCTCGACATGGCGGCAGCGCTCCACGTTGCGCGTCGTGGGCACGCGCTCGACTTCGGTGGCCTGGCCCTGGTTCTGGCGGTCGACCTGGTTGCCGATGGCGCCGCCGGCGATGGTGCCGGCGATGGTGGCGGCCGTGTTGCCGCGCCCGCTGCCGACCTGGTGGCCGGCCACGCCGCCGATGATGGCGCCCAGCACGGTGCCCGGTCCGATCGTGGCGCCGGTGTCGGTGCGGGTGACGGTGCGGTTCTCGTAGCCGCGGACCTGCTCGTTCCAGCACTCTTCCCGCTTGATGGGAATGCGCTCGACCACGGGGCGGGCTTCGAGGACGCGGGCGCTGTCCGAGTACGTTTGCGCCAGGGCGGCGGGGGACAGGATGGCGAAGGCGATGGCGGGTGCGACGAGGCTCTTCATGGGGCTCTCCGGAGGGGTTTGTGGGCCGTTGTACCTTCAACGCACGAACCCACCGCGAGGATGACCGGCTCCGGGCGCCCCGTTGTACCAAAGGGCAGTAGCGCGCCGGGCCAGAATGACTAAGATGGCCCGACGGACCGGACGCCGAGTGACCCCTTTCGTGAAAGGAACAATGATGAAACGCACCCTGCTTCCCGCTCTGCTGGC
The DNA here is from genome assembly GCA_001953215.1 of Betaproteobacteria bacterium GR16-43. Lineage (GTDB taxonomy): Bacteria > Pseudomonadota > Gammaproteobacteria > Burkholderiales > Usitatibacteraceae > Usitatibacter. The sequence continues at coordinate 282,496 of CP019169.1, read as the reverse complement.
ACTCGCCACCACCCTGCCGCTTGGCGCGCAGGCCGCCAACGAGGTCTGGGACAAGCCCGTCACCTTCCAGATCGGGGCCTTCCGCGCCGATGCCGAGACCAACGTGCGGCTCGATACCAATTCGGGCAATGCGGGGACTTCCATCAGCTTCGAGAGCACCCTGGGCATCGCGCGCACGAAAACGCTGCCGGACCTCGAATTCCTCTGGCGCATCAACAACCGCCACGGCGTCGAAGCTTCCTACGTGTCGCTGGAGCGCGACGGCACCCGCACCCTCTCCGGGGAGATCCGTTTCGGTGAAGCCGTGTTCCCGGTGAACACCTCGGTCAACTCCACGTTCGACTCCAAGGTGCTGCGCGTGGCCTACCGCTACTCGCCGATCAACGAGGGCGGCAACGAGCTCGCCTTCCTCCTCGGGTTGCACTACACCCAGCTCGACACGTCCATCGTGGGTACGCTGGGCACGGTCTCCGACTCGGCTTCCGTGGATGTCCCGCTGCCGACCATCGGCGTGCGCGGCGCCTTGCGCTTCGCGGACAACTTCCGCGTGACCGGCTTCGCGCAGGCGCTCAAGCTGAAGATCGACCAGTACGACGGGGAGCTGATCAACGCCGGCGTCGGGGTCGAATGGGCGTTCCTGCCGAATGCCTACGCCGGCGTGGGATACAACTATTACAAGTACGAGCTCACGTCCACGAAGGATCGGGCACGCGGCCAGTTCAATTTCCGCTTCGATGGGCCGACGGTCTACGCGGCCTGGGCATTCTGAGCAGCCTCCGGAGGAGTTCGAAATGAGATCCCATCAAGCTCTCGCGACCTGCGTCGCGCTGACGTTGCCGCTGGCCCTCTGGGCGCAGGGGCAATCGACCACGGCTCCCGTGGCGCCGCCGAGCGCCACGCCGGCCGCGGCACAACCGGCCGCCCCCGCGGCGAAGACGTTCTCGCAGCAGGACCTCGATACGATCCTCGCGCCGATCGCGTTGTACCAGGACGCGTTGCTGGCGCAGATCTTCATGGCTTCCACTTATCCGCTGGAGGTCGTCGAGGCCGCGCGCTGGTCGGCTGCGAACCCGACCGTGAAGGACAAGGCGCTCGAGGACGCGATGCAGAAGCAGGACTGGGATCCGAGCGTGAAGTCGCTGACCTCGGTGCCGACGGTGCTGAAGCACATGAACGAGAAGCTCGACTGGACGCAGAAGCTGGGCGACGCATTCCTCGCGCAGCAGGCGGACGTGATGGCCACCGTCCAGTCGCTGCGCGGGAAGGCCGCGGCGAACGGCAACTTGAAGACCACGCCCGAACAGACCGTGAAGACCGAGCAGGAAGGCGGCAAGACGGTCTACATCGTCGAGTCCTCCAAGCCCGAGACCGTCTATGTGCCCACCTACAACCCGAGCACGGTGTACGGGACCTGGTGGTATCCGTCCTACCCGCCGTACTACATGTACCCGCCGGGCTATGCCTACGCACCCGGTCTCGCCTTTGCCACCGGCGTCGTCGTGGGCGCCGCGATCTGGGGCAACCTCACCTGGGGCGGCGGGTACGGCAACGTGAACATCAACGTCAACAAGTACAACAACTTCAACAAGACCAACATCAGCAACGGCAACTGGAACCACGCCGCCGAGCACCGCAAGGGCGCTTCGTACCGCGACGCGGGCACGGCCCAGAAGTACAACCGCGGAGCGAGCCAGAACGCGGCGTCGCGCGAGCAGTTCCGCGGGCGCGCCGAATCGCAGGGGCTGGGTGCCGACTCGCGCGGCAACGTCGGGGGCCAGGGTGGCCAGGGTGGCCAGCGCCTGTCCGCGAGCGACCGCAGCGGAGGCACGGGCAGCTTCGGCGGCGGCGCGTCGGCGAGCAATCGCTCGGCCGGCCGCGGAGATCGTGGTGGCGGTGGCTATTCCGGCGGGGGTCGCTCCTCGGGCTCGAGTTCGGCGTCGAGCCGAGGCGGTGGCGGCGGTGGATTCTCCGGCGCCGGCGGCAGCGGCGCATCGGCGCGGGCGGCCAGTTCGCGGGGCTCGGCGAGCCGCGGCGGCGGCGGCCGTGGCGGCGGCGGACGCCGGTAGGCCCCCCTTCCGAGACCAAGGAACGAATGCCATGAACATGATCCGTATTGCTTCCCGAATCCTCGCCACGTCGGTGGCCGCGCTCGCCTTCGGCGCCTTCGCCGTCACGCCTGCGCCCACGCCCGCGCAGCAACGCACGTTCGGTTCCGCCGACGAAGCCGCGGCCGCTCTCGCCGAGGCCGTCCGTTCCGGCGAGGTTGCCAAGCTCCTGGCCGTCGTCGGGCCGGCTTCGAAGAGCTGGCTCTTCACGGGCGACGAAGTCTCCGATCGCAACGACTGGAAGGCGTTCCTCGCGGCCTACGACCAGAAGCGCGCGGTCGTGCCGCAAGGCGACGCGAAGGCCGTGCTGCAGGTCGGCAACGACGATTGGCCCTTCCCGGCGCCCGTCGTGAAGAAGGACGGCAAGTGGGCCTTCGACGCGAACGAGGGGAAAGAGGAAGTCATCAACCGCCGCGTGGGCCGCAACGAACTGGACACCATCCAGGTGCTCCTCGCCGTGGTGGATGCGCAGCGCGAATACGCGGCGGCGAGTCCCGTGAGCGCCTACGCGAAGAAGTTCAAGTCCAGCGACGGGAAGAAGGACGGCCTCTACTGGCCGGTCGCGGCCGGCGAGAAGCCGAGCCCGCTCGGGCCGCTCGTGGTGAGTGCCACGCGCGAGGGCTACGGCGGCAAGGAAGCGCCGCAGCCCTTCCACGGCTACAAGTACAAGATGCTCACCGGCCAGGGCAAGGGCGCCGCGGGTGGCGCCTACGACTACGTCGTGAAGGGCAACATGATCGGCGGGTTCGCCGCGGTCGCGTATCCCGCGAACTACGGCTTGTCCGGCGTGAAGACCTTCATCGTGAACCACGACGGCGTGGTGTACGAAAAGGACCTCGGCAAGGGCGGCGAGGCCATCGTGGAAAAGATGACGCGCTTCGATCCCGTGAAGGGATGGGAGAAGGTGTCCCCCTGAGGACCGGCGGGTGATCGCATCGCGGTCACCCGCTGGATCAGCTGCCGCGCAGCACCACGCGGCCTTCGTCGATGCGAACCTTGTCGCCTTCGCGCAACTCGGGCTCTTCATCCAGCATCACCACGCGGAAGCGCCCGTCGTCCAGCCGCACGACCACTTCCCAGCGCGTGAAGACCGTCACCGAATCCTTGCCCCCCTCCTTCGTCGAGGAGCCGAGCGTCGGCGCTCCGGCGCCCTTGCCGAACGGGATGGTGGCGACGAGTCCCGAAGGCTTGGTGTTGTCCGCGGCCGTGGGACGCTCTTCCTTCTTGATGGCGCGGATGGTGCGCACCACGCCACACTCGCCACACATCGACTGTGCCGTGGGATTGGCGGGGGTCGCGGGCACGGCCGGTGCCGCGGGTGCCTGGGCCCCGGCGAGTGGCGCGGCGCAAAGCAGGATGGCGAGCACGGTTCTCATGTTGTCCCCTTCGAGTGTCGCTTCATTCTAGCAAGGACCCTCCGATGAAAGCTCCGCGAATCCTCTTGCCCGCCGTCGTGGCGGCGCTGATCGGGCTGGTCGCGGCGGACGCGCTCGCGCAGGCCGCGCCCCAGCGTCCGCGCATCGGACTCGTGCTCGGCGGCGGCGGTGCGCGGGGCGGCGCCCACCTCGGCATCCTCGAGGTGCTCGAGGAGCTGCGCGTGCCGTTCGACTGCGTGGCGGGAACGAGCATGGGCGCGTTGATGGGCGGTGCCTACGTGGGCGGGCTCTCGCCGAAGGAGATGCGCGAGACGATCGAAGCCACCGACTGGGGCGCGATCTTCGACGACACCGCGGGCCGCGAGGAGTTGAACCTGCGGCGCAAGCAATTGGACGATCGCTTCCTGTCGGCTCTCGAATTCGGTGCGACGCCCAACGGCCTGCGCTATCGGGAAGGCGCCGTCGCGGGCGAGAAGCTGAAGCTCTTCTTCAACAAGCTGGTGCGTTCCGAGTTCGCCGAGCGGCGCATCGAGGACCTGCCGCTGCCCCTCACGCTGATCGCGACGGACATCGGCAACGGGGAACGCGTCGCAATGCGCTCGGGCGGACTGTCGAGCGCGATGCGCGCGAGCATGTCGGTGCCGGGAGCCGTGGCGCCCATCGTGCGCGAGGGACGCAAGCTGGTCGACGGCGGACTGGTCGACAACGTCCCCATCCAGGAAGTGCGCGATCGCTGCGGCGCCGAGGTCGTGATCGCGATCAACGTGGGCTCCCCGATGATGGAGCCCGAAGCGGTGCAGGGCGTGGTGAGCGTGGTGGGACAGATGGTGAACCTGCTCACCGAGCAGAACGTCTCGCGCTCGCTGCAGTTGCTGAAGCCGGACGACATCTACATGCGGCCCGAGCTGGGCGAGATCACCGCCGGCAGCTTCGAGAAGCAGATGGACGCCGCGGCGATCGGGCGCAAGACCGCGGAAGCGCAGGCCGACAAGCTGCGGCGGCTGTCGGTCCCGCCTGCCGAGTACGAGGCGTGGCGCAACAAGCTGCGCAACCAGGCCGTGAAGACGGCGCCGCGGATCGACGAGGTGCGCGTCACGAACACGCGCTTCATGAACGCCGAGTCGGTGCGCAACGCCATCACGCAGAAGGAAGGCGAGCCGCTCGACGTGAAGAACCTGTCGCGCGATCTCATCCTGCTCTACAGCGAGGGCGACCTGCAGTCGATCGACTACAGCGTCCTCACCGAACGAGACAAGACGATCCTGCGTGTCTCGCCGGTCGAGAAGGCCTGGGGCCCGGACTACCTGCGCTTCGGCCTGAACCTCTCGTCGGACTTCCACGACGCCAACTTCAACATCCGCGCGCTCTACCGCCGCACCTGGTTGAATTCGCTCGGCGCCGAGTGGCTCTCCGCGCTGCAACTGGGTAGCGAGCATTTGATCGGGACCGAGTTCTACCAGCCCTTCGACCAGCGGCAGCGGTTTTTCGTGAGTCCTTACGCCCAGTATGTGGCGCGCAACGCGGCGCTGTACTACAACGGGTCGCACCAGGCCGACTACCAGGTGCGTGGCTGGGAAGCGGGGGTGTATGCCGGCACCAACCTCGGCGTCTACGGCCAAGCCAAGCTGGGTTGGCGCGAGGGCGAGCAGCGAGGCAGGGTCGAGACCGGCCTCCCAGTGCTCCCGGACCTGAAGCTGCGCACTGGCGGGCCGCAGTTGACCCTCAACATCGACACCTATGACTTCGCGTTCTTCCCGACGCACGGGCTGCGGCTCGACGCGAGGGTCTTCGATGCACAGCGCGTTTCGTCGACTTCGCCGGGGCAGGGGAAGTACGGCCGGGCCGAGGTGAAGCTGGGCGCGGCGAGGACCTTGGGCGACTTCATCCTCCTGGCCGGGCTCGAGGGCGGAGCGCCGACGCATGGCTCGCTCCCGCCGGGCGACCTGTTCACGCTCGGCGGCCCGCGAAAGCTGGCCGGCTTCGCGCAGGGCCAGTTCATCGGCGACGAGTACGCGTACGGCCGCCTCGACGTGCAGTATCGCCTCACGCGTCCCATTCCATTGCTGGGCTTGTCGATGCTTGCGGGTCTCAGCGCGGAGGCCGGGCGCATGCGCAACTCCGTCACGGAACCCACGCTAACCGGTTGGCAGAATTCCTTCGGTGCCTACCTCGCGACCAACTCGGCGTTCGGGCCGGTCTATGTCGGCATCGCCAACGCCGAGAACGGCAAGGCGCGGTTCTTCTTCTTCGTCGGAACCCCCTAGGTCCATTGGACCCAGGGACCATTACAACCGGGCCGCAATCGGACTAGGCTGGACAGCCCGTCAACAGGAGCATCGCGATGCGAATCATGAATCGTGGACCCCGTTTCCTCGCAATGGCGATCGCGGCGACGTTCTCCGCGGGCGTCTCGGCTCAGACCTTCGTCTACCCCGCCAAGGGCCAGTCGCCGACCCAGCAGAAGAAGGACGAGGGCGAATGCCACGTCTGGGCCGTGGACCAGAGCAAGTACGACCCGGCCAATCCGCCCAAGCAGGCGGCGGCTCCGGCTGCGCCCACGACCGCCACGGGCTCGACGCCAGGCGCGGGGGTGCGTGGCGCGGCGAGAGGCGCTGTCGCCGGCGAGATCATCAATGGCGACGCCAGCTCGGGAGCGGCCGTGGGTGCGGTAGCGGCGCGCGGGGCCAGCCGTCGCCAGAACGCGGCGCAGGCCCAGCAACAGCAGACGGCCGCCGTGCAGCAGGACCAGGCCGGCCTGGGCTTGTACCAGAAGGCGCGCGGCGCTTGCCTCGAGGGACGCGGCTATACCGTGAAGTAGGTCGCGGGGTCTCTCGCCGGAGGCTCGCTGGCGTAAGAGGCTGATAGAATTGCGGAATGATCCGCCAGCGCACCCTCAAGTCGACGATCAAGGCCACCGGCGTGGGCCTGCACACGGGCCACAAGGTGCAGATGGTGCTGCGCCCCGCGCCGGTCGATAGCGGCATCGTGTTCTGCCGCTCGGATTTGCCCGGCAACCCGGCCATTCCGGCGCGCGCCACCAACGTCACCGACACGCGCATGGCCACGGTGATCGAGCAGGGCGGAGCGCGCGTCTCGACGGTCGAGCACTTGATGTCCGCCTTCGCGGGCCTGGGCATCGACAACGCATTCGTCGACGTTTCGGCCGAGGAAGTGCCGATCATGGACGGCAGCGCCGGTACCTTCGTCTTCCTCATCAATTCCGCGGGCATCGAAGAGCAGGCGGCTCCGAAGAAGTACGTGCGCGTGCTGAAGAAGGTCGAGCTGGAACAGGGCGACAAGCGCGTCCGCCTCGAGCCCTTCAACGGCTTCAAGCTCGGCTTCTCGATCGAATTCAACCACCCCGTGTTCGAGGCCACCCGCTCCGACGTGGAAGTCGATTTCGCCGACGTCTCCTTCGTGAAGGAGATCTCGCGCGCGCGCACCTTCGGCTTCACGCAGGACGTGGAGGCGATGCGCTCTGCGGGCCTGGGTCGCGGCGGCTCGCTCGACAACGCGATCGTGATCGACGACTTCCGGGTGCTGAACAGCGAAGGCCTGCGGTTCGACGACGAGTTCGTGAAGCACAAGGCGCTCGACGCCGTGGGCGACCTCTACATGCTGGGCCACCCGCTGATCGGCGCGTTCCACGGCCACAAGTCCGGCCACGCGCTGAACAACCTGCTGGTCCGGGCCCTGCTGGCCGACCGGTCGGCCTGGGAAGAGGTGACCTTCGATGCCGTCGAAGCCCTGCCCCGGGCCTTCGCCCGGCTCGCCGCAGCCACCTGAGTTGGTTTGGGCTGGTCCTGGCGTTCTCCGACGTTTACGTCTTTTCCCGGCTTTTTTTGACCTGATCGCGGGAAATCCGCTCCAAGGTCTCCTTCAGCGGCCCTTCCGCCATGGCCTCGGCCAGGACGGCCAGGCGTTCGAAGGGGATCGGTTGCCGCCCGCGCACCGTTCGTCGGACGGGCGCCGGCTCAACTTGTACTTCGATCCGTAATCCGGTAAGATTCTCTTTCTCGTTTTGTTTCAAGGAATTAGATTCAACAAGCCTTGAATATAGACGGGGCGCAACCTGACGCAGAGCCGCCGCAACCGGCCCGCTGGACGCGCGCAACACAATGGTGGTTCCATCGATGGCGCACACCCGGCTCGCCGAAGCGAGTTCCCCGGGCGCAATGTTCCGGTAACGTCGCTGCAGTCGGTTGATGAGGTCGAGGCGTTCGCGAAGTGCCGCAAGTTCGGCGCTGTCGCCCAACACCTTCGCCACGGAAGCAGAAGCCATCAAAGAATTCCAGGGGGGTCGTGAGTGAACATTATTCTGGTTTCGGACAGCCTGGCAAAAAGTCGTCACGTTTCGCTGTCCCAGACGCAGGTCTTCCTGATCGCGTTCGGCATCCTCATCGCGGGCTTCTTCCTCGCCATGGCCACCTACGTCGTGACCATGAAGTTCGCCGTGGACATGCGCAACCCGTACCTGCGCAGCCTGATGGCGGCGCTGCACGAGGAGCAGGCCAAGAAGAACGAGGCCGAGCTCAAGGACAACATGGGCGCGCTCGCCGTGAAGGTGGGCGAGCTGCAGGCGCGCATCCTGCGCCTGGACGCCTTCGGCGACCGGCTCGCCAAGGCGGCCAACATCAAGCGCGAGGAGTTCCGCTTCGACGAGAAGCCCGGCCAGGGCGGACCGCAGGCCGGCCCGGGGCTCACGCGTGACATCACCGTTCCCGAATTCCAGCAGATGCTCAACGAGCTTTCCCGCGTCCTCGATGACCGTGCGGACAAGCTGGGCGTGCTCGATTCCTACCTGATGGACGACCGGCTGGTGAGGAAGTCCATCCCGACGACGCTGCCGATCGAGGCGGGCTACTACTCGTCGAACTATGGCTCGCGCATCGACCCGATCAACGGCCGCCAGACCTTCCACACCGGCGTGGACCTGATCGCGCCCCAGGGCACGAAGGTGATGGCCGCCGCGGGCGGGATCGTCTCCGCGGTCGAATTCCAGCCCGAGTACGGCAACCTCGTCGATGTCGACCATGAAAACGGCCTCACCTCGCGCTACGCGCACCTCTCCAAGAGCATGGTGAAGGTGGGCGACGTGGTGATGAAGGGCCAGAACATCGCGCTCGTGGGCCAGACCGGCCGCGTGACCGGTCCGCACCTGCACTTCGAAGTCCGCGAAAAGGGCGTGCCGCTCAACCCGAACAAGTTCCTCTCCCTCGGCAACAAGGACGTGGTGATCGGCAACGCCTACCGGAAGTAACGGCCCCGGGGTTGAAGCCCCGCGGCCCGGCCCCACGTTTCCCTTATAATTTCCCTTTCGCCGGCCCCGCAGGGCCGGTTTTCGCATTTCCGACGCCCCCACCGTGCTACAAAACACCCTCAAAGCCATCTTCGGCAGCCGCAACGACCGCCTTCTCAAGACGTACCAGAAGCGCGTCCTCCAGATCAACGCCCTCGAGCCTGCCTTCGAAGGGCTGACGGACGAGCAGCTCCAGGCCAAGACGCCGGAGTTGCGCAAGCGGGTGGAGGCCGGCGAGAAACTCGACGACCTGCTGCCCGAGGCCTTCGCCACGGTTCGCGAGGCTTCGAAGCGGGTGCTCGGCATGCGCCACTTCGACGTGCAGCTGGTCGGCGGCATGGCCCTGCACGAAGGCAAGATCGCGGAGATGCGCACGGGCGAGGGCAAGACGCTGGTGGCCACGCTGCCGTCGTACCTGAATGCCCTCGAAGGCAAGGGCGTGCACGTCGTGACCGTGAACGACTACCTCGCGAAGCGCGACGCCGAGTGGATGGGCCGGATCCATCGCTTCCTCGGGCTCACGGTGGGCGTCGTGGTGCCGCAGATGGAGGCGCAGGACAAGCAGGCCGCTTACCAGTCCGACATCACCTACGGCACCAACAACGAGTTCGGCTTCGACTACCTGCGCGACAACATGGCCACGCAGGTGGGCGAACGCTTCCAGCGCGGCCTGAACTACGCGATCGTCGACGAGGTCGACTCGATCCTGATCGACGAAGCGCGCACGCCGCTCATCATTTCCGGCCAGGCCGAGGATTCGGCCGAGCTCTACCGGAAAATCAACGTCCTGATCCCGAAGCTCTCCAAGCAGGAAGACGAGAAGGCCCCGGGCGACTACTGGGTCGACCTCAAGCAGCACACGGTGACCCTCTCCGAGGAAGGCCATGAGCACGCCGAGGCGCTGATGACCGGGGCCGGGCTCCTGCCCGAGGGCGCGAGCCTCTACGACCCGTCGAACATCATCCTCATGCATCACCTGTACGCGGGCGTGCGGGCGCATGCGCTCTACCACCGCGACCAGCACTACGTGGTGCAGGACGACGAGGTCATCATCGTCGACGAGTTCACCGGCCGCATGATGCAGGGCCGCCGCTGGTCCGAGGGCCTGCACCAGGCCGTCGAGGCGAAGGAAGGCACGTCGATCAAGAACGAGAGCCAGACGCTCGCCTCGATCACGTTCCAGAACTACTTCCGCATCTACAAGAAGCTCTCGGGGATGACCGGCACGGCCGATACCGAGGCCTTCGAGTTCTCCCACATCTACAACCTCGAGACGGTGCTGATCCCCACGCACCGCAAGATGGTCCGCAAGGATTCCAACGACCAGGTCTTCATCACGGCGAAGGAGAAGTTCGCCGCGATCATCAAGGACGTGAAGGACTGCTATGCGCGCGGCCAGCCCGTGCTGCTGGGCACCACGTCGATCGAGAACTCAGAGCTGATCGCGAAGCTGCTGGAGAAGGAAGGCCTGCCGCACCAGGTGCTGAACGCCAAGCAGCACGCGCGCGAGGCGGACATCGTCACGCAGGCCGGCCGTCCGAAGATGGTCACCATCGCCACCAACATGGCGGGCCGCGGCACGGACATCGTGCTGGGCGGCAACCCCGATCCCGAGATCCAGTCGATCAAGGCCGATCCGGCGCTGGTCGAAAGCGAAAAGGAGCGGCGCATCGCCGAGGTGAAGGCGAACTGGGACAAGCTCCATGCCGAAGTCGTCGCCGCGGGCGGCCTGCACATCGTGGGCTCCGAGCGCCACGAGTCGCGCCGCATCGACAACCAGTTGCGCGGCCGCGCGGCCCGCCAGGGCGACCCGGGCTCCTCGCGTTTCTACCTTTCGTTCGAGGACCCGCTGCTCAAGATCTTCGCAGGCGAGAAGCTGAAGGCGGTGATGGGCGCGCTGAAGATCCCCGAAGGCGAGGCGATCGAAGCCAAGATCGTCACGCGTTCGATCGAGAACGCGCAGCGCAAGGTCGAGGCGCGCAACTTCGACATCCGCAAGCAGCTGCTCGAGTACGACGACGTCGCCAGCGACCAGCGCAAGGTGATCTACGCGCAGAGGAACGAGCTGCTCGAGTCGCACGACATCGCCGAGACCATCGCGTCGATCCGCTCGAGCGTGCTGGGCAGCACGGTGCTGGAACACATGCCGCCCGACTCGGTGGAAGAGCAGTGGGACGTCGAAGGCCTGGAGCGCAAGCTCGAGACCGAGTTCTATGCCAAGCGCCCGGTGGGCGAGTGGGCGAAGGCGGACGAAACGCTGGACGGCGAGAAGGTCGCCGACCGCGTGATCGAGGAAGCGACGAAGGATTACAACGCCAAGTTCGCCGGGATCGATCCCGACGTCGTGCGCCACTACGAGCGCGCGGTGATGCTGCAGTCGATCGACACGCATTGGCGCGAGCACCTCGCGGCCCTCGACTATCTCCGGCAAGGCATCCACTTGCGCGGTTACGCGCAGAAGCAGCCCAAGCAGGAATACAAGCGCGAGGCCTTCGAGCTTTTCGGCGCGATGCTGGAATCGATCAAGCGCGAGGTCACGCGCCACCTGCTGGGCGTTCGCATCCAGACGCAGGAGCAGGTGGAGGAAGCCGAACGCCGTGCCGAGGAAGCCGCGCGCGCCGTGAAGAACGTGCAGTACCACCACGCCGGCGCGGACGAAGCGCTGGCCGGGGCCGACGAGGGTGCTTCGCCGGCAGCCCGTGGCGCCGCCGTCGCCGTGGCGGCAGCCGCGGCCGACGAGCCCTTCGTGCGCTCGACGATGAAGGTCGGCCGCAACGATCCGTGTCCCTGCGGTTCCGGCAAGAAGTTCAAGCAGTGCCATGGGAAGCTCGGCTGAGGGCGCGCTGACCATTCGCCGCGCCGAACCCGCGGACTACGCGGGCTATGCGTGGGTGTTCGAGGGCGCGAGCGCCCAGTCCGAGACGCTGCAACTGCCGTTTCCGTCTCTCGAGAGCTGGAAGAAGCGCCTCGAGGAGACGCCCCCCGGGTCCCACCGGCTGGTCGCGCTCGCCGATGGAAAGATCGTCGGCAACACGGGCCTCTTTCCCGCGCAACCCAACAACCCGCGCCGCGCGCATGCCGCGCACTTCGGCATCACCGTGCACGACGACTACCAGGGACGCGGCGTGGGCAAGGCGCTGATGACCGCGATCCTCGACCTCGCCGACCGCTGGACGCCGTACACGCGCATCGAACTCACCGTCTTCAGCGACAACGCCCGCGCCATCGCGCTCTACAAGCGCTTCGGGTTCGTCGAGGAGGGGGTGCAGAAGCAGTACGCCCTGCGCAACGGCACCTACACCGATGTCCTTGCCATGGCGCGCCTGCGGCGCAAGTAGATCTAAGTCAGAAGCTTGAACCGCAGAGACCGCTGAGACCGCAGAGAAACCCAATCCTGTTCAGTCTCGAGGCGAGCGCAAGATGGATCGGGGTCTGACCCCATTTCTTTTCTCTTGGTTTGCCTTTCCTCTGCGGTCTCAGCGGTCTCTGCGGTTCAAGCTTTTGACCTTGGCTTTTGACTTTCCGGGCTCCCCTATAATCGGGGAATGCCAGTCAACCTCGATCCTCCGAAGCCCGAAACCCTCCTTTCCATTGCCGGTGTCCGCCTGGGCATCGCGAAGGCGGGGATCCGCAAGCCCAACCGCAAGGACCTCCTGATCGTCGCGCTGGACGAGGGCGGGCGGCTCGCCGGGGTCTTCACGCAGAACCGCTACTGCGCCGCGCCCGTGACCTTGTGCCGCGAGCATCTCGCCACCAAGAGCGAGATCCGCGCGCTGGTGATCAACACCGGCGTTGCGAATGCCGGAACGGGCGAGACGGGCCTCGCGAATGCAAGAGCTACCTGCGGTGCGGTGGCCGAGGCGCTCGGCCTCAAGGCCGACCAGGTCCTGCCGTTCTCGACGGGCGTGATCATGGAGCCGCTGCCGGTCGACCGGCTCATCGCCGGCATCCCGCAGTGCGTCGCCGACCTGGCCCCCGGCAACTGGGCTTCCGCCGCCGAAGCGATCATGACCACGGACATCGTCGCCAAGGCGGTGTCGCGACAAGTGGTCATCGACGGGTTCACCATCACCGTGACCGGCATCGCCAAGGGCGCGGGGATGATCCAGCCCAACATGGCGACGATGCTGGGCTTCATCGCCACCGATGCGACCGTGGGGAAGGAGGCGCTCGAGCACCTCACGCGCTACGTGGCCGAACGGTCGTTCAACGTGATCACGGTCGACGGCGACACGTCCACCAACGACTCGCTGGTCGTCGCGGCGACGGGGCACGCGGGCAATCCCCGGATCATCGGCGAAGGCACGGCGGAGTTCGCGCACCTCCGGGATGCGGTGCTCGAAGTCGCGCAGATCCTCGCGCAGGCGATCGTGCGCGACGGCGAGGGCGCCACCAAGTTCATCACCATCGCGGTCGAAGGCGGGGCCACGCGGGACGAGTGCCTGCTCGTGGGCAAGCGCATCGCGCACTCGCCGCTGGTGAAGACCGCGTTCTTCGCCTCCGACCCGAACCTCGGCCGCATCCTCGCGGCGGTGGGCAACGCCGGAATCGCCAACCTCGACCCCGCCAAGGTCACGCTGCATTTGGGCGAGTCGCTCGTCGCGGAGCACGGCGGGCGCGCGGCGAGCTACACCGAGGAACAGGGCAAGGCGGCGATGAAACCCGCGGAGATCACCATTCGCGTAGGGCTGGGCCGCGGCACGGAATCGGCGACCGTCTGGACCTGCGACTTCTCCTACGACTACGTGAAGATCAATGCCGACTACCGCAGCTGAGCATGCACGTGAGTGGCGGCAGGGCGACTGCGTCGTATCCGACGATCCCGCGCGCCTCGACCGGGAAGCCGTCGTGCGATTCATCACCGGCACCTATTGGGCCGCGGGTATTCCGGCCGCGACGATGCAGCGTGCGATCGACCACTCGCTCTGCTTCGGCCTGTATCGCGAAGGGCGGCAGATCGGCTTCGCGCGCGTGGTCACGGACCGCGCCACGTTCGGCTACCTGTGCGACGTGTTCGTCGAGGAAGCGCATCGGGGGTCGGGCCTCGGCAAGTGGCTCGTGGCCTGCGTGCTCGAGCACCCGGACCTGCAGGGCCTGCGCCGGCTCTCGCTCATGACCCGCGACGCGCACGCGCTCTACCAACGCCAGGGCTTCAAGCCGATGGCGGACGCGACGCGCTACCTCGAGATCCATCGTCCCGACGTCTACAAGGGTGCCGCCTAGTCCGCCATGGCCGACCATCGCAGCACCACGCCCCACCTCGAGAAGTACTACGCGAAGCGCGCTTCCGAGTACGAGAAGGTGTACGAGAAGCCCGAGCGCCAGGCGGAGCTCGCGTGGCTGAGGAATCGCATTCCGGAGTTGCTGCGTGGCCGCACGGTGCTCGAGGTGGCTTGCGGCACCGGCTACTGGACGCAGTTCATCGCGACGCAGGCGCGCTCGGTCTACGCCTGCGACATCAACGAGCCGGTGCTCGAGATCGCGCGCGAGAAGGAGCTGCCACCGTCCGTGCATTTCTTCCGTGCCGATGCGGTGGGACTGGAAGGCGTTCCGTCCGGCTGCAATGCGGCCTTCGCGGGGTTCTGGTGGTCGCACGTGAAGAAGGCGGACATCGCGAAGTTCGTCCAGCACCTCGCCGCGCGGCTCGAACCGGGTTCGAAGGTCGTGATCCTCGACAACCAGTTCCACGAGGGGAGCTCCACGCCGCTGTCCCGCCGCGACGAGGAAGGCAACACCTACCAGATGCGCAAGCTCGCGAACGGCGACGCCTTCGAGATCCTCAAGAATTTCCCGACGCCCGGGGAGTTCACCGCGGCCGTGCAGGGCGTCGCGCACGAAGCCCACCTGGAAACGCTGCAGTACTACTGGCTGCTGGTGTTCACGCTCAAATGACGACCGACTGGGACAAGCTCGCGAAGAAGCTCGAGGCGCTGGTCGACCGCGTCGAGGCCGTGTTGCCGCCCGCGCCGCCCGCGCCGGACTGGAAGGCGGCCACCGCGTTTCGCTGGCGCAAGCGCAATGGCCGGGGATACCTCGCGGCCGTGCAGCACCCGCACGCCATCGCGTTCTCCGACCTGAAGGACATCGACGACCAGAAGAAGCGCCTGCGCGAGAACACCGAGCAATTCGTCTCGGGCCGGCCCGCGAACAACGTGCTGCTCACCGGCGCGCGCGGGACGGGAAAGAGTTCGCTCGTGAAGGCCGCGCTGAACGAGTTCGCGAAGAAGGGCCTGCGGCTGATCGAAGTCGACAAGTCCGACCTCGTGGACCTGCCCGACATCGTCGACCTCATCGCCGAGCGCAAGGAGCGCTTCGTGGTGTTCTGCGACGACCTCTCCTTCGAGGCGAGCGACCCGGGCTACAAGTCCTTGAAGGTCGCGTTGGACGGCTCGATCGCCGGCACCGCCGACAACCTGCTGATCTACGCCACGTCGAACCGCCGGCACTTGATGCCCGAGTACATGCAGGAGAATCTCGAGGCGAAGCACGTGGAGGACGAGATCCATCCCGGCGAGACGACCGAAGAGAAGATCTCGCTCTCCGAGCGCTTCGGCCTGGGCCTCACGTTCTATCCGTTCGACCAGGAGCAGTACCTCGACATCGCCGATCACTGGGTGGCCCGGCTGGGCGGCCGCGTGAACGACGAAGTGCGCCGCGCCGCACTGCTCTGGGCGCTCGAGCGCGGCTCGCGCAGCGGGCGTGTCGCTTCGCAATTCGCGCGCGACTACGTCGGGCGGAAGAAGCGTTGACGAAGATCACGGAGGTCGCCGCCGCCGTCATCGAGCGGCCCGACGGCGAGTTCCTCCTGGCCTGCCGCCCCGAGGGCAAGCCGTATTCCGGTTACTGGGAATTTCCCGGCGGCAAGATCGAGCCCGGGGAGTCGCCGCGCCACGCGCTCGACCGCGAATTGGAAGAGGAGCTGGGCATTCGCGTACGCGAGGCCACGCCGTGGATCACGCAGGGCTTCGTGTACACGCATGCGACGGTGCGGCTGCATTTCTTCCGCGTGACCGCCTGGGACGGCGAGCCGAAGCCGCTCGAAGGCCAGGGCATCGTGTGGCAGCGCGTCGGGGCCACGAGCGTGGCCCCCATGCTGCCCGCGTGTGCACCCGTTCTGGCCGCGCTCGCCTTGCCGCCGGTGATGGTCATCTCCGATGCCGAGGCGATGGGCATCGACCGCTGGGTGACGAAGCTGATCGAGTGCGCGCTGGACGAACGATTGCTGGTGCAGGTGCGCGAGAAGACGATGGCGCGCCAGCCGTTGCAGCACGTGCTCTCGCGCGTCCTCGCGCGCGCCGGTTCGCTCGGCGCACGCGTAGTGGTGAACAGCGATTGCGGCGAGCTCCCGCAGGCGACGGGCGTGCACCTGACGTCCAGGGCGCTGATGGCCGCGGCGTCGCGTCCCGCGGGTGAACTCGTGGGCGCCTCCGCGCACGACGAAGCCGAACTGGAGCAGGCCTCGAAGCTCGGCGTCGACTATGCCGTCGTGGGGCCGGTGAAGGCGACGGCCTCGCATCCCGGCGCGAAGCCGATGGGCTGGGACCGCTTCGAGGCGTTGATCCGCGACCGCCCGATGCCTTGCTACGCGATCGGCGGCCTCACGCGCGCGGACCTCGCCGAGGCGAAGCGCCGCGGCGCGCACGGCGTCGCGTTGCGCGGTGCCGCATTCGAAACGACATGACAGGGAGAACTCTCCGGTGAAATCGATCCTCGCGGCGCTGGTCCTGCTGGTGCCCATCGCGGCCGCGGCCCAGGCGCCGGCCGCTCCCAAGGAAAATTTCGTGGCCCTCGAGGGCCCGGTGCTCGCACTGACCCACGTCGAGGTCTTCGACGGCACGGGCGCGGCGCCGATGCGCGACGCGACGATCGTGGTTCGCGACGGGCGCATCCATGCGTGGGGCCCGGGCAAGGTGGTCTTTCTTCCCGTCGACGCGAAGGTGATCGATCTCACGGGCCATTCGGTGAGCCCGGGCTTCGTGATGCTGCACGAGCACATGTTCTATCCCGTGGCGCCGGGCTCCTACGGCGCGCTCTACGAAAGCTTTCCGAAGCTCTACCTGGCCGGCGGAGCGACGACGGTCCGCACGGCCGGCAGCATGAGCCCCTATGCCGACATCAACGTCGCGCAGGAGATCGCCGAGGGCAAGCGTCCGGGTCCGGACATGGACGTGACCGCCCCGTTCCTCGACGGACCGTCGCCTTTCATGCAGGACTTCCGCATCCGCTCGCCGCAGCAGGCGCGCGAGATGGTGCGCTACTGGGCTTCGGCGGGCGCCACTTCGTACAAAGGCTACATGGGCCTCACGCGTGCGCAGCTGGGCGCGATCATCGACGAGGCGCACAAGGGCAAGCGGAAGGTGACGGCGCACCTGTGCGCGGTGACGTATCGCGAAGCCGCGGAGATGGGCATCGACAACCTCGAGCACGGGTTCCTCGCGGCCACGGACTTCGTCGCGGGCAAGAAGCCCGATGCGTGCCCCACCGCGCTCGAGCTGCGCACGTCGTTCGACAAGCTGGCGCTCGACGATCCGGCGATGCAATCGCTGCAGCGCCACTTGATCGACAAGAAGGTCGCGCTCACCTCGACGCTCACCGTGTTCGAGACCTTCGCCACCGGGAGGCCGGTCGCCGCGCCCGAGGCCCTCGAGCTCCTCATTCCGCAGTTGCGCGAGTCGTACCTGTCGCGCTGGAGCCAGATCGCGGGGCAGAAGGACAACGCGTGGAGCCGCATCCTGCCCAAGGCAATGGCGTGGGAGAAGCAGTTCGCCGACGCGGGCGGCCTTCTCGTCGCCGGCACCGATCCGACGGGCTACGGCGGCGTGATCCCCGGCTACTCGAACGTGCGGCAGGTCGAGTTGCTCGAGGAAGCGGGGTTCACGCGAGGCCAGGCGCTGCGCATCGCGACGCTGAACGGCGCGATCTATCTCGGGCGCGACGCGGAAATCGGGAGCGTGGCCGAAGGCAAGCGCGCCGACCTCGTGCTCTACAAGGGAAGCCTCGCCGACGATCCGAAGGCGCTGCGCAACATCGTCTGGACGATGAAGGCGGGCACCGCCTACGACTCGGCGAAGCTGCTCGCGAGCCTGAAAGGCAAGGTCGGCTTCCAGTAGCCGGCTATTTCCTCTTCGGCGGGTTCCCGAGGGAGAACGTCGAGTAGGTCTGCTCGGCCACGCGGTGCCACGCGTAGAGGTCCTCGCGGAACTTGAGCCACGGCTCGTAGATCTTCTTGAACGACGGATTCTTCGCGGACTCTTCCGCGTAGAGGTCGAACGCCGCGTCCTGCGCGGCCTTCATGACTTCCAGCGGGAACGAGTGCAGCTTCACGCCCTTCGACACCAGCGATCGCAGCGCGGTCGGGTTCTTGAAGTCGTACTCGGCCATCATGTCGAGGTTCGCTTCGTACGCGGCCGCCTCGAACGCGGCCTGGTATTCCTTGGGCAGCTTGTCCCATTCCTTCTGGCCCACGTAGAAGGAGTACATCGAGTTCGACTCCCACCAGCCCGGGTAGTAGTAGTGCGGGGCCACCTTGTAGAAGCCGAGCTTCTCGTCGTCGTAGGGACCGACCCATTCCGCGCCGTCGATCACGCCGCGCTCGAGGGCCGGAAAGATGTCGCCGCCCGGCAGTTGCTGCGGCACGACGCCCAGGCGCGAGAGCACTTCACCGCCGAGGCCCGCGATGCGGAACTTCACGCCCTTCAGGTCGGCGAGCGACTTCACTTCCTTCTTCCACCAGCCCCCCATCTGCACGCCGGTGTTGCCGCCCGGGAACGAGATGAAGCCGAACTCCTTGAAGAATTCGCGCACGAGCTGCAGGCCGCCGCCGTAGTAGATCCACGCGTTCTGCTGGCGTTGGTTGAGGCCGAAGGGCAGCGTGGTGTCGAAGGCGAACGTCTTGTTCTTGCCCACGAAGTAGTAGCTCGCCGTGTGGCAGCACTCGACCGTGCCGTTCTGAACGGCGTCGGCCGCCTGGAACGGAGGCACGATCTCGCCCGCGGCGAAGACCTGGATCTGGAACTTGCCGCCGGTGATGGCCGAGACGCGCTTGGCGAGGGTCTCGGCGCCGCCGTAGATGGTGTCGAGGCTCTTCGGGAAGCTCGACGTGCAGCGCCACTTGATGTTCGGAAGCGCGGGGGCCTGGGCGACGGCCTGGGTGGCGGCAGCGGCGGAAACAACGCCGGCGCCGGCGAGGAAATCGCGGCGGTTCAGTGCCATGCTCTTCTCCCTAGTAGGTTTTGTACGGCAGGAACTTCCCATTCAGCGTGACGAGCACCCGGTCGCCCTTCGGATCGGGCTCGCGCACGATGTCCATCTTGAAATCGATCGCGCTCATGATCCCGTCGCCGAACTCCTCGTGGATCAGCTCCTTGATGGTCGTCCCGTAGACATTCACGATTTCATACCAGCGGTAGATGAGCGGGTCCGTCGGCACGGCGGTCGGCAGCGAGCCCTTGTACGGGACCACTTGCAGGAGGTTCACGGCTTCCTTCGGCAGGCCGAAGATCTTGCCGACCTTGGCGGCCTGCTCCTTGGTGAGCGTCATCTGCCCGAGGCAGGCGGCGGTGACCCACTCCTTCGATTGGCCGACCTTCTTCGCCACGTCGGCCCACTTGATGCCCTTCTGCACCTTCACCGAGTAGATGAGGTCGGTCACGTCTTCGCGATTCATGGGTTTCATGCGTTCTCCGGGTTAGCGGACCTGCTTCAGCGCGGTCTCGCCGGGGCGGACGACGCTGGGCAGGTCTTCGTTGGCCGCATCCTCGGCGCGCCCCTCCTGCAGCAGCTTCGAGCGGTGCACGAGGAAGTCGACGAGGTGGTTGCGGATGCGGTAGTAGTGCGGGTGGTGGTGGATGTCGTGCCGAGTGCGCTCGCGCGGCAGCGTGTTCACGACCACTTCGGCGATGCGCGCCTCGGGCCCGTTGGTCATGAGCAGGATCTTGTCGGCGAGCAGGATCGCCTCGTCGACGTCGTGCGTGATCATGAAGACGGTCTGGTGCGTCTCGGCGCAGATGCGCGTGAGCTCGTCCTGGATGGCGCCGCGCGTCAGCGCGTCGAGCGCCCCGAAGGGTTCGTCCAGCAACAGCATCTTGGGCTCGATGGCGAAGGCCCTCGCGATGCCCACGCGCTGCTTCATGCCGCCGGAGAGCTCGGAGGGCTTCTTCGTTTCGTTGCCGGTGAGGTGCACGAGGTCGATGTACTTCTGGCAATGGGCGGCGATGCGTTCGCGGTTCCAGTCGGGCCAGCGCGAGCGCACGCCGAAGGCGATGTTGCCGCGAACGCTCAACCAGGGCATCAACGCGTGGCCCTGGAAGACGACGCCGCGGTCGAGGCTGGGGCCCGCGACCTCGCGGCCGTCCATCGTCACTTCGCCCAGCGTCGCGGTGTCGAGGCCGGCGAGAATGTTGAGGATCGTGGTCTTGCCGCAACCCGAGTGGCCGATCACGCAGACGAACTCGCCGCGCTCGAGCGTGAAGGCGACGTTGGCGAACACCGGCTTCGGGGCCCCGTCGAAGCGCTTCGCGAGGCCGCGCACCTGGAGGAAAGGGGGCAGGCCCGTGCTCATTCGACGAAGGTGACCGCGCGTTGCAGCGCGCCGAAGAGGAGATCCAGGATCATTCCCACCACGCCGATCACGAGGATCGCGAAGATCACGTTGGCGAGCGACAGGTTGTTCCACTCGTTCCAGACGAAGTAGCCCACGCCGAGGTTGCCCACCAGCATCTCGGCGGCGACGATCACCAGCCAGGCGATCCCCATCGAGATGCGCGCTCCGGTCAGGATCACGGGTGCGGCGGCGGGCAGGATCACCTCGAAGCACGTGCGCATCGTTCCGGCTTCCAGCGTGCGCGCGACGTTCAGCCATTCGCGCCGCACGCTCGAGACGCCGTGCGCGGTGTTGATGAGCATCGGCCACACGGAGCAGATGAAGATCACGAAGATGGACGAGGTCGCCGAGTCCTTGATGGTGTAGAGCGCGAGCGGCATCCAGGCGAGCGGCGAGATCGGTTTCAGCACCTGGATGAACGGGTTCAGCGCGCGGTGCACGACCGGCGAGAGCCCGATCACGAAGCCCAGCGGGATCGCGACCAGCGCGGCGAGGAAGAAGCCGAGGCCCACGCGACCCAGCGAGTACGCGAGCTGGATGCCGATGCCCTTGTCGTTCGAGCCGGCGTCGTAGAACGGGTTGGAGAGCTGCTTCCGGACGGTGGCACCCATCTGCGAGAGCGTGGGCAGGCCATCGCTCTTGGGCTTGTCCAGGCCCATCATCTTCGCGTATTCGGGATCCATGCCGGTGGCCGGCCCCGACTTGGGCAGGCTCGCGAGATGCCACGAGAACAGCAGCACCGCGAGCAGCAGCAGCGAAAGGACCCAGGACTTCGCGCGCTCGCGCACGTCAGGCCTTCTGGCGGGGCGAATGCACCGTCAAGCCTTCTTGATGGCAAAGCCCTGCACGTACGCGTCGGGCTTGCTCGCGTCGAATGCCTTGCCCATCACGATGATCTTCTTGGGCATCTCCGCCGGCGCGGCGATGCCTTCCTCCTTCATGCGCTTCTTCGCGTCGGTCATGAGGTAGACCTGGTCGACGATGCTCTTGTACTGCACGTCGCCCTTCACGTAGCCCCAGCGCTTCATCTGCGTGAGGATCCACACGCCGAGCGCGCTCCACGGCACCGGGTCGAACTCGATGCGGTTGGGCACGGTCTTGATGTTGCCGAGGCCGTCGGCGTATTTGCCGGTGAGCACCTGCTCGAGCACGGGCACCGGTTGGTTCAGGTAGTTGGCCGGCGCGATGGCGTTGGCGATCGTCGTGCGATTCTCCGGGCCCGCGGCCATGGCGGCGGCGCTCAGGACCGCGCGGTACATCGCGGCGAACGTGTTCGGGTTTTCCTTCACCCATTCGGTGCGCACGCCGAAGGAGCAGCACGGATGCCCGTCCCAGATCTCCCTGGTGAGGATGTGGATGAATCCGATCTGGTCGTAGACCGCGCGCTGGTTGAAGGGGTCGGGGCCGAGGTAGCCGTCGAGGTTGTCGGAACGCAGGTTGGCCACCATCTCCGGGGGCGGGACCACGCGGATCTGGATGTCCTTGTCGGGATCGAGGCCGTGCTCCGCCACGTAGTAGCGCAGCAGGAAGTTGTGCATCGAGTATTCGAACGGCACCGCGAACTTGAAGCCCTTCCACTGCTTCGGGTCGCGCTTGTCCTTGTGCTTCATCGCCAGCGTGATCGCCTGGCCGTTGGAATTCTGGATCGTGGCCACGTTCATCGCGACCGCGTTCGAACCCACGCCCATCGACATGGCGAGCGGCATCGGCGCGAGCATGTGGGATGCGTCGTACTCCTTGTTCATCACCTTGTCGCGGATCAGCGCCCATCCCGCCGTCTTCACCAGCGTGACGTTCAGGCCCTGTTTCTCGTAGAAGCCCAGGGGCGCGGACATGATGAGCGGCGTGGCGCAGGTGATCGGGATGAAGCCGATCTTCACGTCCTTCTTCTCGAGCTTGCCCTTCTCCTGCGCCATGGCCTGCAGCGCGCCGAGCGGGAAGAGGCTCGCGATCGCGGCGTTGGCGGCGGTCGCCCCGACCGCCCGGAGGAAGCGGCGGCGTTCGGCATCGCGGGGGAAGAGCGCCTTCAGCACGGCGGTCTCGAGCGCCTGGGCGGACAGGGCTTCGGTGTCGGCTTCGTGGGCGGCGCGGTCGGAATGGCGGCCGCACGCGCAAGCGAGACGGGCGTTCGGATCGTATGGATTGTCGAACAGGCTCATGCGCGGTCCCCGGGAAGTGCGTCGGGAACCATCGAGCAGCAAGCGTGCCAGCCGGTTTGTGGGGCGAGGCGCGTCGCGCTTGCGCGCCAACGCACTGCACCGGTGCTAGGCGTGGTGCATGTGGACCAGTTTGGTGCGAAGGGCTGCGGGTGAATCGCAAAGGACTTCCGCGCCCGCCGCGACGAGTTCGTCCGCGCTTCCGTAACCCCAAAGCGCTCCGACGGCGGCCAGGCCATGCAGCCGGGCGGCGACCATGTCCACGCCCCGGTCGCCGACCATCGCGATGCGCTGTCCCGCGAGGTTGTGCGTGTCGACGATGTGCGGCAGGAGCACGCGCTTGTCCTCGCGCGTGCCATCCAGCTCGCAGCCGTGGATGGCGTCGAAGTGCGTGTCGAGCCCGAAGTGCCGCACGATGCGTTCGGCGTAGACCAGGGGCTTGGAGGTCGCCACGAAGAGCCGCGCGCCCAGGGCCTTGAGGGCGCCGAGCGTCTCGGCGATGCCTTCGTACGGCGTGTTCTCGAACAGGCCGATGTCGGCGAAACGTTCGCGGTAGTGCGCGAGCGCCTGCTCGACCGTTTCGCGGCGATCGTCCCCGAGCAGGCGGGCGAGCGAGGCGCGCAGCGGCGGACCGATCGCGAAGCACAGGTCGTCCAGGGGCGGCGGCTCGCGGCCCATGCGCTGCAGGGCGTGGGCGATGGAACGCGTGATGCCTTCGCGCGGATCCGTCAGCGTGCCGTCGAGGTCGAAGAAGACGGTGTTCATCGCGAGACGACGTTCATCGGGACCAGGGTCGACACGTCGAGGTGGCTCGCGAGGCGGTGCGGATCGGGCGTGGCCACGTACGGAAGCTGGCCCAGCAGGGGAGCCTCGAGGCGCTCGCGCAGCGTGTCGAGGTTCTCGCCGGCGGCCGCCATGGCCGGATCGATCGCGTTGGCGATCCAGCCCGCGAAGGGCAGCCCGCTCGCGTGGATGGCGCGCGCGGTGAGCAGCGCATGGTTGAGGCACCCGAGCCGCAGGCCCACGACGAGGACGACCGGCAGGCCGAGCTCGCGGGCGAGGTCGGAGGCGTCGAAGCCCGGACCGAGCGGGACGAGGAAGCCGCCCACGCCTTCGACGACCGCGAAGTCGCCGCGCCTGGCGAGGCGCGAGAAGGCCTCGAAGATCGGGGCGCGTTCGATCTCCACGCCTTCGCGGCGCGCGGCGATGTGCGGCGCCATCGGCTCCCTCAGGAGGACCGGGGTCACGTCGTCCAGCGTGTCCGCTTCCCAGCCGGCCGCGGCGATCAGCGCAAGGCTGTCCGCATTCGCGAAGCGCCCGGCTGCGTGATCGGCGCCCGCGGCGACCGGCTTCATCGGCGCCACGCGCACGCCGAGGCCGCGAAGCGCATGCACGAGCGCGCACGCCGCGACGGTCTTGCCGACGCCGGTGTCGGTGCCCGTGACGAACACGCCGCGCATCAGCGCCGGAACTCCATCACTTGCCGGCCGTCGGCGAGCTTCTTCGGCGGAACCTTCCACGCATGGCCGTAGATCACTTCATACGTGGCGGGCAATGCGCCGTTGCGCCGGAACGCTTCGTAGTGCTCGGCCATGCGCCGCCAGCGGCCGCGCCCGGCGAGCCCGCGCGAGCGCTGTGCCAGCGCGTTGCGGGCGCCGATCGCCTTCAGGTCGCGCGCCACCGCTTCGGCCGTGGCGTATTCGAGCGTGACCATGTCCATTTCCATCACGGGGTCCGCGAAGCCGGAGTGGACGAGCGCATCGCCCAGGTCGTGCATGTCGATGAAGGCGTGGACGTGGGCTCCGCCGTCCACCTTGCGGAACGACTCGCGCAATTCGCGCAGCGTGTCGGGACCGAACGTCGAGAAGAGGAAGAGCCCGCCGGGCGCGAGCACGCGGGCCGCCTCCGCGAACACGAGCTCGGGCCGGCACCACTGCAGGGCCAGGTTGGAGTGCACGAGCTGCGTGCTCGCCGAAGCCAGGGGCAAGCGCTCGGCATCGGCGCATACGAGAGCGGGGGTGGTGCCGCCGAGCGCCCGTTTCCACCATGGCGTCCGGCGTGCTGCGATGGCCAGCATCGAGGGCGCTAGGTCGAGGCCCGTCACGGCGGCCCTGGGATAGCGCTTCGCGAGCGGGGCGAACGCGGCCCCGGTGCCGCAACCCAGGTCCACGATGCGCGCCGGTTCGAGCACGATCGGGTCGAGGTGTTCCAGCAATCGCGCTCCGACTTCGCGCTGCAGGACCGCATGCTGGTCGTAGCCGGGCGCTGCGCGGTCGAACGAACGGCGGATCGAGCGCTTCTCGAGCGCCTGCGCTTCAGCCATGGAGCGGGTCGAGGGCGGCCGCGAACGCGTCGGGGTGCGAGATGAACGGCAGGTGCGCGGCGTCCTCGAACTCGACGAGGCTCGCGGAGCGCAGGTTCGCCGCAAGCCAGCGTCCGGCCTCGACGGGGGCGAGCGCGTCGCGCGCACCGTGGATGACGACCGTCTTCTGCGCGAGCGCACGGACTTCGGTGCGCAGGTCGGTTTCCTGCAGCATCGCGAGTCCCGCGTCGAGCGCGCTGGGATCGGGTACGCCGCGCGAGAGCATCTCGTCGGCGAGGCGGCGGATCGTCTCCCGGGTGCTCGCGCCTCCGAGGGCGTTCAAGGCGACGAAGGTCTTCAGGGTCGCGTTGAAATCGGTGCGCAGTCCGGCCGCGAAGCCCGTGAGGATCTCGGATTTCATCGCGTGGGGCCAATCGTCGCGCACGAGAAAGCAGGGCGTGGTGCTCACGAGCGCGAGGGCGCGAACGCGCGCCGGGTGGCGAAGCGCCAGGCGCTGCGCGATCAAGCCGCCCATCGACCAGCCGCAGACCACGGTTCCCATGGGGATCACGTTCGCGAGCCGGTTCGCCGCGTCGTCCAGCCCGCCGAACGGAATGAACGACGAGTACCCGTGGCCCGGCAAGTCGAAGGCATGCACCCGGAAGCGCTTCGCGAGGATCTCGATCACGGACGACCACACGCCGCCGTGCAATCCCCATCCGTGCAACAGGACCAGGTCGGGTCCCGCGCCGATCGATTTCACGTAGAGGTTCATGCGAGCGGCTTCGCTCGGGCCAGGGCACGGGCGAGCGCGCGGGCGAGCTCGCGCACGTCCGGTTCGGCATGTGCCGCCGACAGCGAGACCCGTAGCCGGGATGCGCCTTCCGGCACCGTCGGCGGCCGGATCGCGGGCACGAGGAAGCCCTCGTCGCGCAGGCGTGCGGCCACGTCGAGGGCGCGTTGGGCATCGCCGACGAGAACCGGCTGGACCGCGGTGCGCGAGGGCATCAGCGGCACGTGCGCCGCTTCGCAGGCGGAGCGGAACGCCGCGATGCGGTCGCGAAGCGTGTCGACGGGCGTGGCATCCGCTTCCAGCAATTCGATCGCGGCCACGGCGGCGGCACCGGCCATGGGCGGCAGCGCGGTGGAATAGATGTAGGTTCGCGCGCGTTGCACGAGCCAGTCGACCACCTCCGGCGCGCCGGCCGCGAACGCGCCGTAGCCCCCGAGTGCCTTGCCGAGCGTGGCCATGTAGACGATGCGCGGCGAACGCGCCACGAGGCCTTCGAGGCAACCGCGGCCGCGGGGACCGAGCACGCCGATGCCGTGCGCATCGTCGAGCACGAGCCACGCGTGGTGCGTCTCGCAAAGATCCACCAGCGCTTCGAGGGGCGCTTCGTCGCCGTCCATGCTGAAAACCGTGTCGGTCGCGACGATGCGCGTGGACGCTTGCGAGACGCGCAGGCGTTCCTCGAGCGCGGCCATGTCCAGATGCGGGTAGCGCGTGAACGTGGCTCGCGACAGCAACGCGCCGTCGTTCAGGCAAGCGTGGTTCAGCTTGTCGGCGAAGATTTCGGTCGAGCGATCGGCGAGCGCCGTGAGGATGCCCAGGTTCGCCGCATAGCCGCTGGGAAAGAGCAACGCACTCGGGAAGCCCACGAACGCCGCGAAGCGTTCCTCCGCTTCGCGATGCGGCTCGAGATAGCCGGAGACGAGGGGCGAGGCCCCTGCGCCCACGCCATAGGCGTCGATCGCGCGCTTCGCCGCATCCCGCAGGGCCGGGTGGTTGGCGAGGCCGAGGTAGTCGTTGCTGGAGAAGTTGAGGAGTTCGCGCCCCTCGACTTGCACGCGCGCACCTTGTGGTGAGGCGACCACGCGGCGGGTGCGCAAGAGGCTGCGCGAGCGCGCTTCCTCGAGCCCGCGGGCGAGCCGGCCGTCGTCCGGGGCGCCCATGGTGCTAGCCCCTGGCGATGCCGAGCGCTTCGAAAAGCGCGTCGTCGCGGGCCACGTCGGGGTTGC
Organism: Betaproteobacteria bacterium GR16-43; assembly: GCA_001953215.1. Classification (GTDB taxonomy): domain Bacteria; phylum Pseudomonadota; class Gammaproteobacteria; order Burkholderiales; family Usitatibacteraceae; genus Usitatibacter. The sequence goes on along the minus strand of CP019169.1, from coordinate 255,637 downwards.
CCGTCGTGAGCAGCTTCTCGCCGTAGAAGATCGAGTTGGCGCCCGCGAAGAAGCACAGTGCCTGCGTGGCTTCGTCCATCTCCTGGCGTCCCGCGGAAAGGCGCACCGCGCTCTTCGGCATGAGGATGCGCGCGACCGCGATGGTGCGCACGAACTCGCTCCACGGCAGCGCCTCGGTGCCGGCGAGCGGCGTGCCCTCGACTTGCACGAGGTTGTTGATCGGGACCGACTCGGGCTGCGGATCGAGGCTCGCCAGTTGCGCGAGCAGTCCCGCGCGTTCCCCGCGCGATTCGCCCAGGCCCACGATGCCGCCGCTGCAGACGTGCATGCCCGCGTCGCGCACGCGCGAGAGCGTGTCGAGGCGGTCCTGGTAGTCGCGCGTCGTGATGATCTCGCCGTAGAACTCGGGCGCGGTGTCGAGATTGTGGTTGTAGTAGTCGAGGCCCGCGTCGCGCAGTTGCTCGGCCTGGCCGTCCTTCAGCATGCCGAGCGTGCAGCAGGCTTCCATCCCGAGCTTCTTCACTTCGCGAACCATCGCGAGCACGGGCTCGAGATCGCGTTGCTTCGGCCCGCGCCACGCCGCGCCCATGCAGAAGCGCGTCGCGCCGTTCGCCTTCGCGGCGCTCGCGGCTTCGATCACTTCGGCGAGCGGCATCAGCTCCTGGCTCTCCACACCCGTGTGATAGCGTGCCGCCTGCGGGCAGTAGCCGCAGTCTTCCGGGCATCCCCCCGTCTTGATCGACAACAGCGTGGAGCGCTGCACGCGATTCGGATCGAAATGCGTGCGATGCGCGGTATGCGCCTGGAACAGCAGATCGTTGAAGGGGAGATCGAAGAGCCGGACGGCTTCCTCGCGCAGCGCCGCGAACTTCGGTTCGGCGGTGGCCGGGGGATGGAGGCGGATGATCGTGTCCACGGAAGTCCGAGAGCGTCTTGGTAAGGCTCTGATAATTATGGAATTTAGATTCCCTGTCAAATTTACAACCCTATAGTCCCTGACGATTGCCCAAGATTCGATCACTGCTGGCGCGGTTGCTCCCCGGCCAGGACTGCATCCTCTGCGGTGCGGGGCCGAGCGCATCGCGCCTCTGCATGCCCTGTGAGCGCTCGCTTCCGGCGCCGGCCGACCTTCCGGGCGACGTGATCGCGGCCTATGCCTACGCCTTTCCCGTCGATCGGCTCGTGCAGCGCTTCAAGTTCGGGGGCGACCTCGCCGTGGGGCGCTGGCTGGGGGAGCGGCTCGCGGAATGCGTGGCCGGCGAGCCGCGTCCCGACCTCCTCTTGGCCCCGCCGCTCGCGGCAGCCCGGCTGCGAGAGCGCGGCTTCAACCAGGCGCTGCAGCTCGCTTCCTGCGTGGGCCGCGCGATCGGCGTGCCGGTGGATCGGGAGCCCCTCGCGCGCGTTCGGGAAACATCCTCGCAAGCCGGCCTGGGGCGGGCGGCGCGGCGCCAGAACCTGCGCGGCGCGTTTCGTTGCGCGCGCGACCTGCGGGGAATGCGCGTGGCGCTCGTCGATGACGTCTTCACCACCGGCGCAACCGCGGAGGCGATCGGCGAGGTACTGCGGGAGGCCGGGGCGAGCGACGTGCGAACCTGGGTCGTGGCCCGCACGCCCGATCCTTCGGGGGATTGAGCATCTTCCACATCGTCCTTTTCCAGCCCGAGATCCCGCCCAACACCGGGAATGTGATCCGCCTTTGCGCGAACGTGGGCGCCCGGCTGCACCTGGTCGAGCCGCTCGGCTTCTCCCTGGAAGACAAGCTCCTGCGCCGCGCGGGCCTCGACTATCACGAGATGGCCTCGGTCACGGTGCATCGGGATTGGGCCGCATGCCGGGCGCAGCTCGGGGCCGCGCGCCTCTTCGCGACCAGTACCCGGGCGCAGACCCTTTATACGGACGCCCGCTACCAGGCCGGGGATGCGTTCGTCTTCGGGGCGGAAGCCGCGGGGCTCCCGGAGTCTTTCCTCGAGGCGTTCCAGCCTGGAATGCGCATCCGCCTTCCCATGCGCCCGGGCAACCGAAGCCTCAATCTTTCGAACGCCGTCGCGGTCGTGGCCTTCGAGGCCTGGCGACAGGCCCACTTCAGCGGAGCCGCCTGATTGTTACGCCCGGATTACGGGTGCAATCGAAAAAGGCTCAAAAATCCATGAAAAACAAGGGTTTCTGTGAGGATGCGCACAGATAATGGACCCCGTACCGCGTTTAATACACCTCATCAACCAGACAACAAACCGCCCAAGCGGTGACCCAAACCTCAGTCAGGAGTGACAACGAAATGAAAGCGAACATGAAAAAAGCGATGGTGGCGGTGGCAGTTGCGGCGGCGACGACGATGTCCGGTTCCGTGATGGCGGCTTCGGCCACCGACACGACGACGCCTTTCTCGGTCGCGAACAACCTCGACCTGCGGATCGTGATCCCCGCGTTCCTGTACTTCCGCGTGGGTACCGATAGCGCCACGATCGATCGCATCACCTTCTCCCCGACGGCGGCTGTGCTGGGTAACAGCACCAACGTCACGGGCCTCGGCGGCGATGCAGTCGCCGGCACGGGCGCCAACGTCGCGGTTCGCGGCAACAACGGCCAGGTCGTGATCGGCACGACGGTCACGGGCGGCGGCACCGGCATGGGCACGGGCACCGCGGCGGACGGCTTCATCAACTACAACCAGATCACGACGACTTCGAGCGACGCGGCGAACTTCCCGGCCCCGACGCTGGCGAACGCGGCCGTGCCCAACGTCAACGTGACGCTCGGCGGCGGTCCGGCCGGTGCCGGCAAGGTGACGGTCCGCGCGGCGATCTGGACGTACGGCTATGCCAACACGACGGTCCCCTCCGCGGGCACGTACAACGGCACGGTGACCTACACGGCCACGATGCCGTAAGCTGGATCGACTTTTCGACCTAGCGATCCGGGGCGGTCCGAAAGGCCGCCCCGTTTGCCATGAAGCGCAGCCCTCTCGCCCATCGCGCAGCACTCGCCCTCCTGGCCCTCGCGGCCGGAGCCGGGCTGCCCGCGCACGCGGAACTGGTGACGGACGTCGCCGCGCCGCTGGACGTCAACGCGCGCCTGAACTTCCGCGTCACCTATCCCGGCTTCCTGCGCTTTCGCGTGGGCACGACGGGGGCCACGATCAACCTCCTCGATTTCACGGTGCCCGCCGCGCAGGTGGGTAGCGGCACGCCGATCGCGGGGACCGGCGGCGACGCCGGTCCTTCCGGGGTCAACGTCGAGGTCGTGGCGAACAACGGGCAGGTCACCATCACGCCCACCAACAGCAGCGGCGGGCTGGGCATCGGCACCGGCACCGCCACGGACGGCCGCATCAACTACGACCAGATCGGCACGCTCTCGAGCGTGGCCCAGCTTCCCGCGCCGATCCTCACCAACGCGGGCGGCGCTCCGGTAACTCCGACGCTCAACACCACGCTGGTCACGAACCGTACGGCCGTTTGGACCTTCAGCTATTTGAACCAGACGATCCCGAGCGCGGGCACCTACGGAGGCGCCACCGCCGCGCGCGGCGGGCGTGTCACCTACACGGCGACGATGCCATGAGCCGCCTCGCGCTCCGGATCGCGGTTGCGGCCTGGCTGGCGAGCGCGGCCTTCACGGCCTCGGCCGTCACGATCGCGGTGGCCGATGGCGCGCCGCAGATTTCGCTGCGAATCGGCGCCACGGGCGGCACGATCAGCCTCGTCACTTTCGCGGTGGCCGCGGCCACCGCGGGCAACGGTACGCCAGTCGTCGGCACCACGAACGCCGCCGCGGGCAGCGCACAGGGCACCTTCGCCGCGTGCGCCGCGAACAACGTGCGCGTGTGGGCGCGCGCGCGCTCCACCGTCGCCAATTCGCGCACGGCGACGCTGCAGGTGAATTCGTCGGGCACGATGACCTCGGGCGCCAACGCGATCCCGTTCACCGACATCGACTGGATCACCAGCGCCGGCCCGGAGATCCCGAGCGGCTCGTTCTCCGGATCGGCCACGCAGACGCTCATGTCGTTCATGAACTCGCGGGAAGTGGGCATGTGCCTGCAGTTCCGCTTCCTCAACAACACGGTCTATCCCGCCGGCACCTACAACGGCCAGATGACCTTCAACCTGAACATGCCGTGATGCGCCGCGCCGCCTTCGTCGCCATGCTGTTCGCCGCATTGGCCTGCGAGGCGGGCGTTCGGCTCGACGACTCCGCATCGCCGCGCAGCCGCGTCGACGTGCAGTCGCGCTGGCTGCACTCGGAGGAAGGCCTCACGCCGGAGCGGATGAACGCGATGGTTGCCGACATCACCAACCTCGAATTCCGCCTCGACACGTCGCGCTACGTCGGCAAGCGGGCGCGCATCTATCTCGTGGTACCCGCGTTCATCCAGGGCCTGCGTTCGCCCGACGGTTTGCGCGTCGAGTGGCGGCCGCGCGGGACGTTCCTGGCGGGTTCGGCCTTGCCGGGGCAGCGAACGCTTGTCTATGATGGCCCGATCCAGCGTGCGTCCCTGCACGAGGCCTTCGATGTCTCGCTCTATCTCGATGCCCGTTACCTCGACCGAGGATTGCGCTTCGACCCGACGTTCGAGATCGATGTCGCTCCGTAGCCTCTCCGTCGCGTTGCTGGCGGCGCTGGCCACGCTGGCGCCTCCGGCCTTCGCGCAATTCGCCGCATTCGTGTTGCCGGCGCGCTTCGAGTTGAAGGCGAAGCCCGGCCAGAAGATTTCGGAAGTGATGGAGATCGGCAACGACGGTGCCACGCCGCAGGAGTATCGCCTGCGCACCGCGGACTGGACGCTGCGGCCCGATGGCGCGGTGGATTTCACCGCCGACACCTTGACCGCGGGAAGCTGCCGGCCGTGGGTCGCGATCGAGCGCCACACCCTCAAGCTCGGCGGGCAGTCCAAGCGCCGCTATCGCTTCGAGGTGCAGGTCCCGGCCGATGCGAAGCCCGCGCTGTGCCGCTTCGCGATCCTCATCGAGGCCTCGGACTCGCAGAATTCGGTCACGCCGGGCGGCAGCATCACGATGCCCATCCAGGGCCGCATCGGCATCATCGTCTACGTGCGCGTGGGCGACATCGTCCCCGAGTTGAAACTCGAGCGCCTCGAGCTGCTGCAGGTGAACGGCCGGCCGACGCCGGTGGCCTGGATCCGCAACACGGGCCTGGCGCACGGCCGTCCCGAAGGCACGATCGCCGGCACGGACGCGAAGGGCAAGTCGATGGACTTCACCGTGTCGCCGCTGCCGATCCTGCCGGGCGAATTGCGCCCCATCCCGATGTGGCCGCCCGACGAGGCCAACGGCAAGCCGCCCGAGCTCGCGTTCCCGATCAAGCTGAAGGGCACGGTCGAGTGGGAAGGCGGCAAGCAACCCATCGACACGACGCTGGGCGCGCGCTAGCCCGCTTCCCTAGGGCGAGATCCGGGTGAGTCCGATGTCGAGGCGTGCGTCTCCGCGCACGTCGACGCGCACTTCGCGCTGCGCATCGTCCGCGAGGCCCCAGGGCAGCGGCACGCGCTCCACCAGCACCCGCACGCGGTGCGTTCCCGATGGAACGAAGGCGAACTGGAACCGGCCGTCATTGTCGGTGACCGCGCTCTGGCGCTCGTCGAGGATCACCTGGACTCCGGGCGCGCCGCGCTCGTTCGCCTGGCGCTCGCCGTCGCCGTTCTCGTCGAAGAACACGCTGCCCGCCACACGTCCCGTCCCGGAACGTCCGCCCGCCACGCGCGGATAGGGCGAGCCCGCGCTGTCCTCATAGCGTGCGTTGAACTGGATCGCGTCCTCACGCAGGAACGGCGAGAGCGGGTTGTCGGCGCCCGGCTGCACGCGATTGCGGAACCACAGGAGCTGCAACGACCATTGCGGCGCCACGTTCCAGTCGAGCGTCACCGCCGCGTTGTAGTTGCGCTCGCTGCCGCGCGGATCGTCGACGTCCACGAAGGTGACGGAGGCATCCCAGCGCAGGTCGCCGTAGATCGGGCCCCTCGCCTGCACGCTCGCGAGGCGCCGGCGCACGTCGCGGTCGACGAGCGACTCGTTGCTGAGGCCCAGTTGCGTGGAGAAATCGACCGGGCCGGTGCGCGGCCACTCCTGGTTCCACTGGAGGAAGCGCGTGCTCTCGTTGCGCTGGTTGTCGGGGCGCGTGAGGTTGTAGTTCGCATCGAGGCGCGTCACGCCCGCGAGCCAGGACTTCGACAGGAACGCGTTCGCCATCGATACCTGCCGCCCCGCTTCGCCTTCGAGCCGCGGATTCTCGTTGCGCGCGGAGAATCCGCCGCCCACCTGCAACGTGCGGTCGACGCGCAGCGTCACGTTGCCGTAGCCGCCGATGTTGTTGGTGCCGGCGCGCGTGGGATCGCGCTTCAGGTTGTCCTGCGAACCCTCGGCGCCGAAGGAATAGAACGCCTGCGTGTCGCGGTACTCGCCGCGCCAATAGGCCCCGCGGATGTCGCGCGTGGCCGCGCTTTCTCCGAAGACGAAGTCCGGGTCGACGTAGTAGCCGCCGAAGCGCTGCGTGAGCCGGCCGTTGCGCATGATGATGTCCGTCCAGGCCGCGCGCTCGCCGTCGTCGGTGACGGCCGCCTGCAGCTTGATGCCCGGCCCGGTGGGGCTGAACTCGCGCCCGACGCCGGCGGAGACCGTCGTGTGGTTCGCGATGGTCGCGCTGTCGCGTACCGAGATTGCCGCGGCGCCCGCGGACCAATCGCTTCCAAGGCGCTGCGTGAACGAGGCGATGGCCTCGTCGCCCGAGGTGCGTTCGAACTGCTGGATGCCCACGCCCGTGAGCTGCCCGATGCGTCCCGCGCCCAGCCGCAGTTCGCTTTCGGGCGTGCCGATCGTCGTGCGCACCCCTTCCAGCAGCGAGGGCGTGAAGGTCACGCGATACGAAGTCGACAGCCAGACCGGAAACAGCGGGCGGACCACGCCCAGGGCGCTATTGGCGATCGCGCCGCCGGGAAGCGTGAAGTTCTCGTGCAGCAGCGTCCCGGTGACGAGGCTGCGGCTGCCGCGCGGGTCGAGGGGTGGGGTATCGAACGTCGTGGCCTGGGCCAGCAAGGTGAAGTCGCCGCTGCGTTCGGTTTCCATGAAGTAGCGCGCCGCGACGCCGTCGGCGCGCGTCGTCCCGTAGTCGGTGAGGCGCCGGTAATCGCTGCGATACTCCGCGGCCCATTGCCGCAGCCCGGGCGAGGTGTCGCGGGGCTTTTCGTCCAAACCGACCTCGCGTTCGTCGGACGGTCCGGAAAGCACGCGGTCCACGTACGGGGCGATCGCGGGCGTTGCGGCCTTGAGGGGTTCCGCGGGAGGAAGGGTGTTGGCGGCGATCGGCGGAACGCTCGACGCGGAGTAGATCGTCGAGAGCGGCGCGGATGCCGGGGGCTGCGCGGATGCCTTGGGCGGTCCGGATGCGACGGGCGTCGCCGGCGTCGTGGCGAGGGCTTTCGGCGTTGCCGGGGCGGGTAGCGCGACTTGCGTGACGGTCGGTGCGCCGTCCCGATACCGGGGAGGCAACGTCAGCCGTGCGCCCACGATCAGGCGAGTGGCATCCCCGCCGATGAACGCGGATTCGTTGAGCGCCTTCAGCTCCCGGGCCAGCGCTCCGGCTTCGGGTTCGCTGGCCGTGAAGTTCCGCGCGATGCGAAGCAGGTGCTCACCCTTGGCGATGACCCAGAAGCCGCGTTGCCGGGCTTGCTCCGTGCGTTCGGGGGCCTCCGGGGTGGGATTCGCCGCTCCGACGGGCGGGCAGGACGTGGCAAGGGCGAGCAGCAGGCATGCCGCCCGAGCTCCGTCCCAGCCGATTCGTCGCGCCACTCGCGCCATTCCAGGGACCTCCTGCGCACGCTGAAGGTGCGCCGACCCTATGTTAGCCCGGCTTTGTGGCTAAAAGTACATTAAATTGAAGGTGTTGCAGCCGAAACTTCATGTTTCACCTGCATCTATTCGGGCTTGGGATCCCGGGACAGGAGTTGGCGCACCGCTTCGGAGGGGGAACGCCCCTCGAACAACACGGCGCAGACCGCTTCGGTGATCGGCATTTCGATGCCGTTCTCGCGCGCCAGGGCCAGCACCGAGGGCGCGGAGGGCACGCCTTCCGCCACGTGGCCCAGCTCCCGCAGGATCGACTCGAGGGGCCTGCCATGCGCGAGCCGCACGCCGACCTCGCGGTTCCTCGACAGGTCGCCCGTGCAGGTGAGCACGAGGTCGCCCACGCCGGTGAGGCCCATGAACGTTTGCGGGGCGCCTCCGAGCGCAACGCCGAGGCGGACCACCTCGGCGAGGCCGCGCGTGACGAGCGCCGCGCGGGCGTTGCGCCCGAGGGCCAGGCCGTCGGCGATGCCCGCGGCGATCGCGATCACGTTCTTCACGGATCCGCCGAGCTCCACGCCGATGACGTCGGCGCTCGAATAGATGCGCAGGCGTTCGCTGTTCAGTGCGGCGGCGGTGTCCGCGGCGAATTCCGCATCGCCCGAGGCGAACACGAGGGCCGTCGGCTTGCCGAGCGCGACCTCGAGCGCGAAGCTGGGGCCGGAAAGCACGCCGACGCGGGTGGCCCCGGGCAAGGCATCGGCGACGACTTCGTGCGGGAGCATCCGCGAATCCTGTTCGAAGCCCTTGCAGGCCCACGCGAGGCGGGGCTCGGGATCGATCGAGGCGATGCCCTGCAAGGTTTCGCGCAGGCCGCGGGTTGCCGTCGCAACGAGCACGAGGTCCGCATCGCGCAATGCGGTGGCCAGCTCCGGCACGACGCCGATCGCTTCGGGAAAGACGACCTCGGGGAGGTAGCGACTGCGGCGTTCGCGCTCCAGCCGCGCCCGATCCTCGGGCTTGCGCGCCCAGAGGGCGACTTCGTGGCGCGCCGCAAAGGAGATCGCGAGGGCGGCACCCCAGGCACCCGCGCCGAGGACCGCGATCTTCACCGGCCTAGAGGCCCCAGACGTGCGCGACGCGGATGAAGCCCTGCTGCCCGTCGCGATGGCGCACCTTGACCCAGTCCGACGCGGGCGCCTCGAGGACTTCGAGCAGGACCTGCTTGTACGCCTCGAAGACGAGTGGTGCCTGCACGGAAGGCGTGGCGCGGACGTCGGCGAGCGGCACCGTCACCAGCACCGTGCGGCGGTCGCCCAGCAGGCGATTCTCGACCCAGGCGACTTCGCCGTTCGCATCGCGCACCTTCGTCCACGCGTCGAGCTTCACCAGCACCTCGAGCGGATAGAAACGGCTCGCGACGAAGACGCGATCGGATTTCACCGAGGGCGCGTCGTAGAGCACGGCGGGCGCCTCGCCGATCGTGCGGAACTCCGCGGCGAGGGCCGGCGCCGCGAGCGCCGCGAGGATTGCGAACGCGGCGCGCGCCTTCACTACTGGACCGTGGGGGTGATGATCAGCGGCTCGGACTGCGGCTGCTGTTGCATGGACTGCGCGTAGATCGCCTCGAAGTTCACCGGGTTCAGCACGACGGGCGGGAAGCCCGCGCGCGTGGTGAGGTCGCCGATCACTTCGCGCGCATACGGGAACAGGATGTTCGGGCACGCGATGCCGAGGAGCGGATCGAGCTCGGTGGCCGGGATGTTGCGTACCACGAACACGCCCGCCTGGCCGACTTCCACGAGGAAGAGGGTCTTGTCCTTCACCTTCGCGGTGACCGTGACGGTCAGCACCGTCTGGTAGACCCCGTCCTCGACCTGCGTCGAGTTGTGGTGCAGCTGCACGTCCACCGAGGGCGCCTCGCGCTCGAGGAACACCTGGGGCGCGTTGGGGATTTCGAGGGAGACGTCCTTGACGAACAACTTCTCGATCGAGAAAACGGGTTGGTTCTGTGCGTCGCTCATGAAGCCTGCCTTTTGTTGGAAGCCGGGTGGACCGCTCGCGCGTTACGCGGCGAGCAGCGGTTCTAGGCCGCCCGCCCGGTCGAGGGCGGCCAGGTCGTCGTATCCGCCGACATGGCGGTCGCCGACGTAAATCTGGGGGACGGTGCGCCGTCCGGTGCGCTGCATCATCTCCTCGCGCCGCGCGGGCTCGAGGTCCACGCGGACCTTCTCGATGTCGGCCACGCCCTTGGCGCGCAGGAGGCGCTCGGCCATCAGGCAGTACGGGCAGACGCCCGTGGCGTACATGAGGATCCGCGGCATCGTCAGCGCTCCACCGGAAGGCTGGCTTGCTCCCATGCGACGAGGCCGCCCTTCAGGTGGAACACGTTGTTGAAACCGAGTTTCTTCAGCAGGCGCGTGGCCGAGCCGGAGCGGTTGCCGCTGCGGCAGGTGACGAGCACCGGCTTGTCCTTGAATTTCTGGATTTCGGTCGAACGCGCCTCGAGCTCCTTCAGCGGGATGTGGCGCGCGCGCGGCAAGTGGCCGGCGGCGAAGTCCTTGTCGTCGCGAATGTCGAGGACGAGCGTGGCCGGCTGGTTCATGAGGCGCGTGGCTTCGAGCGTGCCGAGCGTGTCGCCGCCCCCGCCCGCGAGCTTGGAGATTTCGGGCCACACGAGCATCACGCCGCTCGCGAGGAAGAGTCCGACGAGCGCGAGGTTGTTCAGGAGGAAGTCAGCCACGGGAGGGAAAAGCCAGAGCGGTGAAGGGCAGGATTTTACCTTATCGGAGGGTCCACTGGAGGGCCCAGAGGATGGCCATGCCCATGTAAATCGTCGCAACGGCGTTGCGGGTCCGGGCGGCGACCGCGAGCGCGGCCAGCCCCGCCGTCCAGCGCAGGTTGTCGAAGCTGAAGTCGAGGGTCCCTTCGGGCATGAACAGGCCCGGGGCGACGATCGCGGCCAGGACCGCGGGCGGAACGAAGGCCAGGGCAACCCGGAACGCATGGGGGAACTTGTGCGGGTTGGCGAACAGCATGAACGACGCCCGCGTGAGCAGCGTGACCAGCCCGACCCCGACGATGGCAAGCCAGGTGGTCATCGCGCCTTCACCCGCTCGTAGATCACGCCCGCCGCGATGCCGCACAGCGACGCCACGACGAGGGACAGGCGCCAGGGCAGTCCCGCGGCGATGAGCGCCACGGCACCGGCCACCAGGGCCGCGGCGAGGTCGGCGCGCGTACGCAGCGTGGGTGCGAGGATCGAGATGAACGACAACACCACGACGAAATCGAGCGACCAGCTCGCGGGCACCTGGGCGCCGGCCACCGCGCCCGCCGTGACGGCCGACTGCCACGTCACGAAAAGGGTGAGCGCCGCGCCGAGGTAGTGCCACTCGCGGTACGCGCGGTCGCCGGGTTCGCTGAAGCGCTTCACGCCCATCGCGAACCCCTGGTCGGTCATCAGGTAGGACATGACGAGCCTCCAGCGCGGCGACAGGTGCGCGACGTGGGGCGAGAGCGCGGCGCTGTACATGAGGTGGCGCAGGCTCAGCACGAGCGCCGCGGCGAGCACCACGGGCAGCGGCGACTGCGCCGCGAGCAGCTGTGCCGTCACGAGCTGCGCGATGCCGGAGAAGGTCGACAGGGAAAGCGCCACGCTCTGCAGCGGTGTCATGCCCGCGGCGACGCAGGCTACGCCCGCGACGAACCCGAACGGAATCGTGCCGACGAGGATGGGGAGCGTCGCGCGGCAGCCGGCGAGGAACTCGCGGCGCGCGTGAGGCGAAGGGAAAGGATCCAAATGCGCGTGCAAGACGATCGCGGGCAAAACCGAAATTGTAGCGGGATGGCGTTTGCTACCATCACGGCATGAAAAAGATCGTGCTGCTGCGCCACGGCGAAAGCGCGTGGAACAAGGAAAACCGGTTCACCGGATGGGAAGACGTCGACCTCTCGAGTGCCGGCGTCGACGAGGCACGCGCCGCGGGGCGCCTGCTCGCGGCCGAGGGCTACGACTTCGACGTCGCATACACATCGCTGCTCACGCGCGCGATCCGGACGCTCCATCTCGGGCTGGAGGAGATGAATCGCCTCTGGCTTCCCGTGGTGAAGGACTGGCGCCTGAACGAGCGCCACTACGGGGCGCTCACCGGATTGAACAAGGCCGAGACGGCGCTGAAATACGGCGATGCGCAGGTGCTCGTGTGGCGCCGCAGCTACGACATTCGTCCGCCGCTGATGGAGCCGGGCGACGCGGCCAACCCCGCGCTCGACCGCCGCTACGCCGGCCTCACGCCCGCGGAGCGCCCGCGCGGCGAATGCCTCCAGGACACCGTCGAGCGCGTGATCCCGTACTGGAACGACCACATCGCCCCGGCGGTGAAGGCGGGCAAGCGCGTGCTGGTCGCCGCGCACGGCAACAGCCTTCGCGCGCTGGTGAAGCACCTCGACGGCATCGCCGACGACAAGATCGTCGAGCTGAACATTCCCACTGCGCGTCCGCTCGTCTACGAGCTCGACGACGCGCTGCGGCCGATCCGGAGCTACTACCTCGGAGATGCCGAGGAAATCGCCCGCGCCGCCGCCGCGGTCGCGAACCAGGGGAAAGCGCGCTAGCGTGACGCGCCACGCGCGAAGGCGCGCGCTGCTGGTCGTCCTGCTCGTCGCGATGGGTTTGCCCGCCGGCGCGGCGAAGCCCGAGGCCAAGTCCTCGAAGGCCGCGCCCGCGCCTGCCCCCGCGGCGAGCAAGGCCGACCTGGAAGCCCTGCGCGAGCGCATCGACGCCCTGCAGCGCAACCTCGCGGCCACGGAAGGCACGCGCAGCGAAGCCGCCGAGCAGTTGCGCGAGGCCGAGAAGTCGGTGAGCGAAGCGCAGCGCGCGCTGTTCGCGCTGGCGCAGGCGGCCAAGGCCACGCAGGTCGAACTGGACGGGATCGCCGCGCGCGAGAAGGCCGCGCGCGCCGCGATCGCCGAGCAGGAAGCCCTCGCCGGACGGCTGTTGCGTCTGCAGTATCTCCAGGGCGCCCCCGATCGCCTGCGCATCATCCTCGAGGGGCGCGATCCCGCGCAGGTCGGGCGCCACCTTGCGTACCTGGGCTACATCCAGCGAGAACGCGCGGGTCTGATCACCGACCTGCGCAAGGGCACCGAGACGCTCGCCGCCCTGCAGGCCGAGGCTCTCGAGCGGCGCGAGGCGCTGGCCGCGAACCAGGCCGAGCAGGCGAGCGAGACCCGCAAGCTCGAGCGCGAGCGCGTCGCGCGCGCCTCCGCGGTGCGTCGCCTTGCCGGCGAGGTCGCCAAGGGGCGGCGCGAAATCGACCGGCTCAAGCGCGACGAGGCGAGGCTCTCGCGGCTGGTCGAGGAACTCGCACGCGCCCTCGCGGCCAAACCTTCACAGGGCGGCAGCAAGCCGCGCATCGTCGATTCGGTCCCGGACGGGTCGCTCTCCGCGAAATCTTTCGTGACATTGCGGGGCCGCCTGAAGCTGCCGGTTCGGGGAGAATTGGCGAATCGCTTCGGGGCCGCGCGCGAGGAAGGCGCCACGTGGAAGGGCCTCTTCATCCGGGCGCAAACCGGCGAGACGGTGCGCGCCGTGGCCGACGGTCGCGTGGTCTACGCCGACTGGCTCCGGGGCTTCGGCAACCTGTTGATTCTGGACCACGGATCCCGATATATGAGCCTCTATGCGTACAACGAAGGCCTGCTGCGCCAGCTCGGTGAAACGGTGAAAAGCGGGGACCCCATTGCACATGTAGGCGAGACCGGTGGGGCCGGGGAATCCGGTCTATACTTTGAATTGAGGCACGACGGACGGGCATTCGACCCGTTGCAATGGGTAGCGCCCTAAGGCGCATCCGCGTACGTGGCCCGGCGTATAGCTCTGTAACGCATTGCCCATTTCGAAGGGCAAAAAGGAAGACGACTATGGCAAACAAGTTCCAGCAGGCAGGCCTCGTGGCGCTCGGCGCCGCATTGGGCGTTGCGGCGAGCCTGCACTTCTCCGCCGTGGCGGACCGCCAGATTTCCAGCCTCGCGCTTCCCGTCGACGACCTGCGCCTCTTCAGCGAAGTGTTCGGCCGCATCAAGAGCGATTACGTCGAACCCGTCGAGGACAAGAAGCTGCTGAAGGAAGCCATCAACGGCATGTTGACCGGCCTGGACCCGCATTCGGCGTTCCTCGACCAGGAAGCGTATCGCGACCTGCAGGTCGGCACGCAGGGCGAGTTCGGCGGCCTGGGCATCGAAGTCGGCACGGAAGATGGTTTCGTGAAAGTCGTGGCCCCGATCGAAGACACGCCGGCCTACCGCGCGGGGGTGAAGGCGGGCGACCTCATCATCAAGCTGGACGAGACCTCGCTGAAAGGCGTGACGTTGTCCGAAGCCGTGAAGAAGATGCGCGGCAAGCCCAATTCCGAAGTGAAGCTCACCATCCTGCGCAAGGACGAAGCGCAGCCGCTCGAGTTCACGATGCGCCGCGACACGATCCGCGTGAAGAGCGTGAAGGCGCGCATGCTCGAACCCGGCTACGGCCTCGTTCGCGTCACGCAATTCCAGGAACACACGGGCGAGAACCTCGTCACGGCCATCAACGACCTCTACCGCCAGTCCGGCGGCGAGATGAAGGGCCTCGTGCTCGACCTTCGCCTGAACCCGGGCGGGCTGCTCAATGCCGCCGTGGGCGTGTCCTCGGCGTTCCTGCCGAAGAACGCGCTCGTCGTGTACACCGACGGCCGCACCGATGACGCGCGCATGCGCCTCACCGCCGCGAAAGAAAACTACGTGCGCGGTGCCTTCAAGGAGGATTACCTCAGCAAGCTTCCGGCCGGCGTGAAGAACGTGCCGCTCGTGGTGCTCGTGAACGGGGCCTCGGCGTCCGCCTCCGAAATCGTGGCCGGCGCGCTGCAGGACCACAAGCGCGCCACGATCATCGGCACGCAGACCTTCGGCAAGGGCTCGGTGCAGACGATCCTGCCGCTGCCCAACAACCAGGCCGTGAAGCTCACCACCGCGCGCTACTACACGCCGGGAGGCCGCTCGATCCAGGCCAAGGGCATCGCGCCCGACCTCGTGGTCGAGGACGCGTCGGATACGCGCATCGTGCTGCGCGAGGCCGATCTCCAGCATCACCTCGCCGGCGAGGAAGAAACGTCCGGCGCGAACGCCGGCAAGACGGCCAAGCCGGTCGACAAGGTCATCGCCGGCCCGGCCTCGGGCAAGGGCGCCACCGCACCGATCCTCACGCCCAAGGCGACGCCGAAGGCCGACGCCAAGGATGCCGCGAAGGACCCGGTCGCCAAGGACGCGAAGAAGGATGACGTCCAGCTCACCGCGGCGCTCAACCACTTGAAGGGCCTTCCGCTCACGACCGCCGCGGTCACGAAGTAGCGTTGGGCCGCGCGGCCGGAACCCCGGCCATGGACGACCGCCAGCGCCTGCGCTACAGCAGGCACCTCCTGTTGAACGAGTTCGGCGAGGATGCGCAGGAGCGCCTCCTCGGCGCTCGCGCGCTCGTGATCGGCGCGGGTGGCCTCGGTTCGTCGGCGCTGCTCTACCTCGCTTCCAGCGGCATGGGGCGCATCACGGTCGTCGATGGCGACACGGTCGAGCTCACCAACCTGCAGCGCCAGGTCGTGCACCGCGACGCTTCCATCGGCCAGTCCAAGGCGAGCTCCGCGGCCGCCACGCTGCGCGCGATCAATCCCGGCATCCAGGTCGTCGCCCTCGAAGAACGGGCCGATGCACCGCGACTCGCGGAGCTGGTGCGGGACGCGGATGTCGTGCTCGATTGCACCGACAATTTCGAGACGCGCCATGCGATCAACCGCGCGTGCGTCGCGGCTTCGAAGCCCCTGGTTTCGGGTGCCGGCATCCGCTTCGACGGCCAGGTCGCCGCGTTCGACCTGCGCAAGTCCGGTGCGCCTTGCTACCACTGCCTCTTTCCGGAGGCGGGCGATGCGTGCGAGGACCGTTGTGCGACGATGGGCGTCTTCGCCCCGCTGGTCGGCGTGATCGGCACGATGCAGGCGATGGAAGCGATCAAGCTGGTGGCCGGCATCGGCGAGACGCTCGATGGCCGCCTGCAGCTCTTCGACGCGTTGAGTGCGCGCTGGCATGAAGTCCGGCTGGCCCGCGATCCCCACTGCACCGTCTGCGGCGTTCCACGCGCCGTGGCCGCCTAGGAGGATGTCCCGATGAAGATGCTTTCCGGCCTGTGTCTCGCAATGGCGTTGTGCGTGCCCGCGGCCGCGCTCGCGCAGACCGCGCCGCTCTACAAGCTGGTCGACAAGAACGGCAAGGTCACTTACGCCGAGAAGATCCCGCCCGGCTGGGAAGGGCAGGCCACGCGTGTCGACATCGACACGCAGCGCAATACCGCGACGTTGCCCAAGGCAAGTTCCGCACCGACCGAGGGCAGCCCGCGGCCGGCCGCCGCGAGCAGCCCCGCGAAGGAGGCCGCCGCGCGCAAGGAAAAGCGCATCGAAGCCGCGAAGAAGGGACTGGAGGACGCGAAGGCGAACCTCGCCGACGCCATTGCCAACCCGAGCGAGGACGATGTCCAGCGCATCGGCAACGCGCGCACCGGCGGTGGGGCCACGGCGCGTGCGGTCTGGAGCGACGAGTATCGCGCCCGCATCGAGGGTCTCGAGAAGGCCGTGAAGGACGCGGAAGCCAAACTCGCCGAGGCCGAGGCTTCCACCTGATGTCCGCATGACGCGCTTCGCCGCTCTCCTCGTCGCCGCCTGCATCGCGGCGGCCAGTGTTCCCGCGGATGCGCGGGTGATCTACAAGCTGGTCGATCGCAAGGGGCAGGTCACCTACGTGGACCAGCGCCCGAAAGCCTTCGACGGCGAAGTCACCGAGATCGTCGTCCCCGATACGCCCGCAACAGCTGTTGCTCCGGCACCGCTGCCCGCCAAGCCCGCGGCCTCCGAAAGTCCGGCGAAGGGCGTGACCGACATCAATTCACAGCGCCGGGATGCGCGCGAGAAGCTGCAGCTCGCGCTCGATCGCGCGCGCGCCAGGCTCGAGGCCGCGAAGAAGGCGCTCGCGGACGGGGGCGATCCCCAGGACGACGAGCTGCAAGTGATCATCCAGCGCTTCGATGCGAGCAAGGATCGTCCCGATGCCGCCGGGCCGCGCGGCAATTGCACGCGGGTTCCCACGGACAACGGGGGCTCCTTGTGGTCGTGTCCCGTGATGACGCCGGGGGAGAAATTCCGCGAGCGCCAGAAATCCCTCGAGGAAGCGGTGCTTGCCGCGGAAGCCGAAGTCGATGCCGCGGAGAAAGCGTTTCGCCGCGGGACGGACTAGCTTCCCTGGCGGCTCGCGGCCTGCGCGAGGTCCCAGCGGGGGTGCACGGGAAAGCCCGTTTCCTCGGGAAGTCCGCCGGGAAACTTGAGCGCCGCGGCGAAAGCGATCATCGCGCCGTTGTCGGTGCAAAGATGAACGGGCGGGAAGTACACCTGTGCGCCCTGGCGCGCGGCAGCCCCGACCAATTGCGCGCGAAGGCGCGCGTTGGCCCCGACACCGCCGGCCACGACAAGCCGATCGAGCCCCTCCGAAGTCATCGCCTGCAGGCACTTGGCGACGAGCACGTCGACGGCGGCGGCCTGGAACGAGGCGGCCAGGTCGGCGCGCGTCGAGGCGTCGAGGGTCCCCAGTTGGCGCACCTTCGTGAGCACCGCGGTCTTGAGTCCGCTGAAACTGAAATCGAGGTCGCCGCTCTTTGCCTTGGGCCGCGGGAAGTCGAAGCGATCGGCGCGGCCCTGCTCCGCGAGCTTCGAGAGCGCCGGCCCGCCGGGGTAGCCCAGCCCGAGCAGGCTCGCGGTCTTGTCGAAGGCTTCGCCGGCCGCGTCATCGACGGTTTCCCCGAGGAGGCGATAGCGCCCCACGCCGTCGACGCGCATCAGCTGCGTATGACCGCCGGAGACCAGCAGGGCCACGAAGGGAAAATCCGGCCGCGGGTCGGCCAGCAGGGGCGAGAGCAGGTGGCCCTCGAGGTGGTGGATGCCGGTGACGGGCTTGCCGAGCGCGATTCCCAGCCCGGCGGCCACCGAGGCCCCGACCAGCAGCGCACCGGCCAGGCCGGGGCCCTGGGTGAAGGCGATGAGGTCCAGGTCGTCCAGGCCGCGGCTGGACTTCGCCAGGGCCTCGCGCGTGAGGGGCACCAGGCGCCGGATATGGTCCCGGGAAGCCAACTCCGGGACGACTCCGCCGTAGAGCGCGTGGAGGTCCACCTGGGAGTGCAGGGACTCCCCGAGCAGGCCCGCGGCCGTGTCGTAGAGGGCGACCCCCGTCTCGTCGCAGGAGGTCTCGATCCCGAGGATCAGCATGGGGGCAGCGCGGGCTTTCGTGAGACGCAAAAGCCTGATATTATGCGTGGTTTTCGCGCTTCACGACCTTCTTCAGCAGCCTCATTCAGAGCACAGAGCCCCATGCCCATCATTCGAGTCAAGGAAAACGAGCCGTTCGACGTCGCCCTGCGCCGCTTCAAGCGCGCGGTGGAAAAGACCGGGCTGCTCACGGAACTGCGCGCGCGCGAGTTCTACGAAAAGCCGACTTCCGAGCGCAAGCGCAAGCACGCTGCCGCCGTGAAGCGCCGCTACAAGCGCATGCGTGCGCAGATGCTGCCGCCGAAGCTGTATTAGGCTTAGTTCGTACCCGATCATTTCGCGGCGAGCCGGGCACGATGCCCCGCTCGCCGCGATGCTTTTGACATTCGAAAGGAACGCCCATGGCGCTTCGCGAGCAGCTGAACGAAGACATCAAGACCGCGATGAAGGCTCGCGAGGCGGACAAGCTCCAGGCCCTGCGCCTGCTCCTTTCCGCCGTGAAGCAGCGTGAAGTCGACGAGCGCATCACGCTCGATGACGCGGGCGTGATCGCGGTCATCGAGAAGATGCTGAAGCAGCGCAAGGACTCGATCGACCAGTTCGAGAAAGCCGCGCGCGCCGACCTCGCGGACAAGGAGAAGTACGAAGTCTCCGTGCTGCAGGGCTACATGCCGCAGCAACTTTCCGAGGCCGACGTGTCTGCGATCATCGCCGAAGCCATTGCGTCCACGGGCGCCAAGGCCCCGTCGGACATGGGCAAGGTGATGGGCGTGGTGAAGGCCAAGGTGGCCGGACGCGCCGACATGGGGAAGGTCTCCGCGCTGATCAAGGCCAAGCTCACGGGGGGATAATCCCCGCATGATTCCGCAGGACTTCATCCAGTCGCTGCTCGGTCGCGTCGACATCGTCGACGTCATCGACCGCTACGTGAAGCTGAAGAAGGCCGGCTCGAACTTCCAGGCCTGCTGCCCCTTCCACAACGAGAAGACGCCTTCGTTCTCGGTGAGCCCGACCAAGCAGTTCTACCACTGCTTCGGCTGCGGGGCCCACGGCAATGCGATCGGGTTCCTCATGGAGTACTCGGGGCAGACGTATCCCGATGCCATCCGCACGCTCGCCGAAACGGTGGGCATGCCGGTGCCGGAAGTGAAGGGCCAGGACCGCCCGACGGCCTCGCAGGCGCCCGGGCTCACCGCGCTGATGATGGATGCGCTCGGCTACTACCGCACCGAGCTGAAGCGCTCGCCCGTGGCGATCGAATACCTGAAGAAGCGCGGCCTCTCCGGCGAAATCGCCGCGCGCTACGGCCTGGGCTACGCGCCCGACGGATGGCAGAACCTCGAGGCGGTGTTCACCGACTACAAATCGGCGACCCTCAAGGACACCGGCCTCGTGATCGACAACGAGCAGGGCAAGAGATACGACCGCTTCCGCGGCCGCGTGATGTTCCCGATCCTCGATTCGCGCGGCAACGTGATCGGGTTCGGCGGGCGCGTGATCGGCGAGGGGGAACCCAAGTACCTCAACTCGCCGGAGACGCCGCTCTTCGAGAAGGGGCGCGAACTCTACGGCCTCTACCAGGCGCGCCGGGCGATCCGCGACGCCAATCGCGTGGTCGTCGTCGAGGGCTACATGGACGTGGTGGCGCTCGCGCAGCACGGCGTGGAGAACGCGGTCGCGACCCTGGGGACCGCGACCACGCCCACGCACGTGACGAAGCTGCTGCGCCTCGCCGACAACGTGGTGTTCAGCTTCGACGGGGATTCGGCGGGCCGCAAGGCCGCGTGGCGCGCGCTGGAAGTGGCGCTCCCCGTGCTGGCCGACGGCAAGGCCGTGAGCTTCCTCTTCCTGCCGCCGGAGCACGATCCGGATACGTTCGTGCGCGACCACGGCCACGACGCATTCGTGCGCGAGCTCGATGCCGCGAAACCGCTGTCGCAATTCCTGCTCTCGGAACTCACCTCGCGCGTCGACATGAAGACCGAGGAGGGCCGCGCGCGCTTCCTGGCCGAGGCGAAGCCGCTGGTCTCGAAGATCGCCGCGCCGGCGCTCTCGGCGCTCGTGCGCAAGCGCATCGCCGAGCTGAGCGGCCTCTCGGCCCAGGACCTCGGCACGATCCTGCCACGCGAATCCGCGCCGACCCCGGCCTACAACGCGCCGCGCCAGTCCCGCCGCACCGAGCCGAAGTCTTCCCCAGCGGCCGCCGAGCAGCGCCGCATCGTCGGCCTCCTCGTGAACCATCCGGAACTGGCCCGCCTCGTGCAGCTGCCGGAAGGCTCGCGAGTGACTCCGGAGCGCGCGCACGTGCGTAACGTGCTGGAGCGCATCCAGGAGGCCGGCGCCGGGGTGACGCATGCGATGGCGCTGGAGATCTTCCGGGGCTTGCCGGAGGAGGAGATCGTCTCCATGTCGTCCTCGGGCATCGCGCAGGAGCTTTCCGCCGGCGAATTCGACCCCTGGCCCGAAGTTAGTGGGTACTTCCAGCGCTGGGCGCAGGAAGAGGAAGACGAGGAGCTGAAACAGCTCCAGGTGCTCCTCGCGAACGACCAGGCTTCCCCGGCCGAACGCGAGCGGTATGGCGACCTGATGCGCTCGCTGCAGCGCCGCAACGAAACCCAGGAATCGCAGTCAAAAGTTTGATATAATTGATGGTTTTCCCGAGTCGGCATGCAATTTGCCGGTTCGGATTCCCCCGGAGAGCCCCCACGTGAGCAAATCGTCCCGAGAGCACAAGGCCGAGGTGAAGCTGGCTGAAGTCGAGGCCCAGAAGAAGCGCCTCAAGAACCTCATCGTGCTGGGCAAGGAGCGCGGCTACCTCACGTACGCCGAGATCAACGACCACCTGCCCGACGACATGACGGACGCCGAGCAGATCGAAGGCGTCGTCACGATGCTCGCGGACATGGGCATCGCCGTCTACGACGAAGCGCCCGACGCCGAACAACTGTTGATGAACGACACCACCCCCCGGGTGGCGGACGAAGCCGTGCTGGAAGAGGCTGAAGAGGCGCTCTCGCTGACGGTCGATTCCGAGTTCGGCCGCACCACGGACCCCGTGCGCATGTACATGCGCGAGATGGGCTCGGTGGAACTCCTCACGCGCGAGGGCGAGATCGAGATCGCCAAGCGCATCGAGGATGGCCTGAAGCACATGATCCAGGCGATCTCGTCGTGCCCGACGACGATCGAGGAGATCCTGCGCCTGGCCGACCTCATCGAGAAGGACGAGATGCGCATCGACGAGCTGGTCGATGGCCTCGTGGATGCCGACGAGGAAGCGCTCGCGCAGCAGGAAGCCGCGGAAGAAGCGGAAGAGGAGATCGAGGAAGAAGAGACGACGGAGGAAGAAGACGCCGAGATGGCGTCGGCCGACCTCGAGCGCCTCAAGCAGGACTCGCTCGTCCACTTCAACAAGATCCGCCGCCTCTACAAGAAGATGAAGAAGGTGCTGGGCGAGAAGGGCTATCGCTCGCGCGCGTACAAGGACCTGCAGGAAGACATCAGCAACGAGCTGCTCGCCATCCGCTTCACGGCAAAGCAAGTGGAGCACCTCTGCAACGGGCTTCGGCAACTGGTTGAACGTGTTCGTTCCCACGAACGAGAGATCATGGAGCTGTGCACGCGCAACGCCAACATGCCGCGCGCGCACTTCATCAAGGTGTTCCCGGGCAACGAGACCAACCTCAAGTGGGTGGGCGAGGAGATCGCGTCCGGCAAGACCTTCGCCAAGGCGCTCGAGCGCTTCAAGCCGGCGGTGATGGAGCAGCAGGACAAGCTGATCCAGCTGCAGAAGGATGTCGGGATTCCCATTCGGGACCTGAAGGAAATCGCGCGCCAGATGTCGACCGGCGAAGCGAAGGCGCGCCGTGCGAAGCGCGAGATGATCGAGGCCAACCTGCGCCTCGTGATCTCGATCGCGAAGAAATACACGAACCGCGGACTGCAGTTCCTGGATCTCATCCAGGAAGGCAACATCGGCCTCATGAAGGCGGTCGACAAGTTCGAATACCGCCGCGGCTACAAGTTCTCGACGTACGCCACGTGGTGGATCCGCCAGGCCATCACGCGCTCGATCGCCGACCAGGCCCGCACCATCCGCATCCCGGTGCACATGATCGAGACGATCAACAAGATGAACCGCATCTCGCGGCAGATCCTGCAGGAGACCGGCAACGAGCCGGATCCCGCGACGCTCGCCGTGAAGATGGAGATGCCCGAAGAGAAAATCCGGAAGATCCTCAAGATCTCCAAAGAGCCGATCTCGATGGAGACGCCGATCGGCGACGACGACGATTCGCATCTCGGCGATTTCATCGAGGACCAGGCCGGCCTCGCGCCCGCGGACTCGGCGCTCTACGCGAGCCTGCGCGAAGCGACCAAGGACGTGCTCGATTCGCTCACGCCGCGCGAGGCGAAGGTGCTTCGCATGCGCTTCGGCATCGAGATGAACACCGACCACACGCTGGAAGAAGTCGGCAAGCAGTTCGACGTGACGCGCGAGCGCATCCGCCAGATCGAAGCCAAGGCGCTGCGCAAGCTTCGCCACCCGTCGCGCTCGGAGAAGCTTCGCAGCTTCCTCGAGGGCGAAGGCTGAGCGGTCGTTTCACCGAAACAAAAAGCCCGCGTCAGCGGGCTTTTTGCTTTTCGGGATCCTTCTTCCTTTCCACCGTCACCTGCGCCTTCACGATCCGCGCCTCGCCCGGCTTCATCGCGTCCTTGCGCGCGGGCAGCTTCACGCGGACGGTGCCCATTCCTTCCGGGCCTTCCGCGTGCGCCGCGAGGATGATCCTGCGCACGGGCGCTTTCACCTCGTGGACTTTCTTCGTGCCGAAGTCGCGGAAGGCGATCGCCGGGTTCGTCACGCGCACGCCCAGCGTCACCGGTTTCGCGAAGGTCTTCATCGGAATCGCCCAGGCCGCCCCGCCGACGGGCTCGATGAAGACGTAGTGCCGGTTCTGCGGCCGCTCGGGCACGGCGAAGGCGGTGATCGCGACGACCGCGAAAGGATAGTCGGCCTTTGGACGCGGCCGCTCGTCCTTCGCGATCGGCGTCGCCGCGAGGCCGCGGACCGCGACGTTCTGCGCGTGTGCGGGCGAGGCGATCCATTCGAGCGAAGCGAGCATCGTGCGTCCCCAATCGCCCAGGGCCAGCGGCTGCGGGCATGCCGTGTTGGGGCACGTGTTGCCGATGAGGTTGGTGAAGTTCATCTGCGCGACTCGCGCATTCCACGGATACGCGGGAAAGCCGTACGCCGTCTCGAACGCCGCGAGTTTGGTCGGGTTGTTGATCGCGTTCACGGCGGTTTCGTCGAACGTCGTGAGCAGGGTCTCGGGCAGGATGTAGACGCGCAGGCAGGGATGCGTGCCGGGCGTGAGGTTGCCGGGCGGCACGCTGTCCCAGTTGATGCGGAACGCAGAGTCGCCCGCGCCGAACGAGATCGGGGCCGTGAGCTTCACGACGCGCCACTGGTCCGAAGTGACGCCGCCGTCGCTCCACATCACGAGGAGGCGTGCGCTCGCGACGGTGGCCGCGGTGTTGGTCACCTTCACCCAGATCCCCATCGTGCAGGGCGTTACGTCGTAGTAGCGGTACCAGCCCAGGATGCCCACCTGCGCCAGGGAAGTATCGGCCGAGCCGATGTCCTCCCAGCGCGCGATCTCGCACTCCCCGAGCTTGATCGAATCCGACACCCAGGGCGTGGGCGAGTGCGACATCGCGAGCTGCGTGTTCGACCCCGCCGGCGGCGCCGTGACATAGCCCGTGCCCCAGTTGTTCGGGTTCGCCCACGCGGCGCCCAGCGGCACGGAGGGGATGAGGCCCGGGTCGTTGTAGGCCATGCTGCTCGCGGGCAGGTCGCCGGCAGGGAACACGACCGCCGTGAGGTCCTGCAGGGCCGGCATGCCGTGGTCGTGGCCCAGGTCGTTCACGATGAGGATGGCCAGGCCGAAATCGCCTGCGGGGCTGCCGATGGACGCAAGCGGAATGCTCAACTCGACCGCGTAGTCCGGGCTGTTCGCCGTCAGCGTGAAGGTGCCTTCGGCCGGGTTGGAGCAGGTCTGGGGCACGGTGTTGGTCGGTGTCGGATTCATGCACCAGGGCGTAGGCAGGTTCCAGCCGGTGCCGCTGACGGGTTCGCGGCGCAGCGCGGTCGCGATGCCGTCTTCCTTGATCGTCACCTCGTAGCGATAGTCCTTGTCGATCGCGGCCGGACCCAGGCCGAGCGTGGCGCCGCGGCTGTTGTTGGGATCGAGCTGCACGATGATCTTGTCGCCCAGCGTGAGCTTGGTGGGCGCCATGCTGCCGTCGTCGGTGCGCCGATGCGTGCGATCGGCCACGGTGAAGCGCAGCACGAGGTCGGTCGTGGTCTTCTGCGTGGCGACCGTCACGGTACCGGCGCGCGTGGGCGTCGCATAGCCCGTCATTCCATCGACCGGGCACGGCGTGGCCGAGCAATCGGCGAAGCGATTCATGAAGGAATTCGCCTCCCCCGCGGTGACGGTCGTCTGCGTTGACAGGAACGCGAGGGCCCCGCCGGCGAGGGCGTGGCAAGACGCGAGGGTGAGGACGAGGGTTGCGGCGACGCGGCGCATGGTGGGCTCCCTTCGGTAACCGGCGAAGTGCGCCCACTGTGGACGGCGGGTGCATGGCCCGCCATCCGAATTTTCCCTATTGCCGCGGCGGTTTCTTGCGGGTCAGCGTCAGCCGAGCAAGGAATTCATGTGCCGCAGGCGATCGGCGATGCCGCGCAGCATGGCCATCGCGAAGGCCGGTTCCTTCTTCACGGCCGCGAGGAGCGTGGCGCGGTCGATGGCAAGCAGTTCGCTGTCCTCGGTGGAGCCGGCGCGCGCGGTGCGCGGCGATTGGTCCACCACGGCCATCTCGCCGAAGGCGCCGCCCGGGCCCACGACTTCGACGATGGTCGAGCCGATGGCGATGGCCACCTTGCCGGTCTTCACGACGTACATGTACACGCCGACCTGGCCCTCTTTCATGATCACCGTGCCTTGCGGGTAGCGCAGCATCGCGCCGCGCGGCAACGCTTGCTCGAGCCTTGCCATCAGGGCGGGGTCGAACACGCTGCCCTCGCGGGCCGCGACACCGGGCTTGAGCCCGCGCGCGGAGATGCGTGAGGCGAGGAGGCGCAGGCGGTCGTACATCACGCTGGCGAGCATCATCGCGAACTCGGGGCTCTGGCCGAGGGCCTTCTCCAGCTCGCTCGCATCCATCGAATAGACGATGCCCGCGGACTTCGCCGTGGCCGAAGCGCTGCGCGGGCGGCCGCTGATCACCGACATCTCGCCGAAGACATCGCCCTTGTTCACGATGTCGAGCGCCTTGCCGCCGCGTGCGAGGGCAACCTCACCCTCCGCGATGTAGTACATGCGGCTTCCGGAGCGCAGGAAGCCGCTCTTCTGGTTCGGATCGTCTTCCGCGAACAGCACCTGGCCGGCAGCGCACTTCTCCTCCTTGCCGGCGGCCTTGAAGACGCGTGCCGCGACCGTGGCGTCGTAGAAACGGCTGGTGGCGGCCTTGAAGGGAGAAGCGGGGGGCGGCGCGGCGCCCGGGATCGGAGCCGCGGCCGGGGCCGACTGCGGCTTCGTGAAATCCATGTCGTCGAAATTGCTCATAACCAGAAGATAACCGATTGCTAGAATTGCATCCGTGGCGTATCTCACAGACCACGCGGGCCTGTAGCTCAGACGGTTAGAGCAGGGGACTCATAATCCCTTGGTCCCTGGTTCGAATCCAGGCGGGCCCACCAACTCTTGATCGAAGCCAGGAGGGTTTCCCAATGCTTGCAAATGAGATCATTGTCCTTGCCAAGTATGGAGGGCCCCTAGGTATTTTCCTCTGTTTTCTGTTGCTGGTATTTGTCAGTCGCGGTAGGTCCCAAACAGCTCCCCGCGTCACAAAGGGGCGACGCCTTGCTGCGTACTTTGGCTTAGTTGCCTTTTCGATCGTATCGGTTGCGGGTTGGCTCGCCCAAAATCGCGAAGCGACAGGGATCGTTATTCAGCGCACTAGCGGATCAAACAGTCCCGCGATCTCCAATACGCAGGGGGAAGTGAAGGTGGAGTATGGAGACAAGAAAAAGTAGTGGTAGATGGTTGCTTGCGGCTCTGGCGCCAGTCATCTTGGGTATCGCAACGGTAGCCAGCGCACAGAAGGAGCTTCGACCTTCGTATCAGCACACGATCGGTCCCAATAGCCCCGCGGTCAACGGGGCGACGAACGTTTACATTTTTTATCCTGGGACAGGCAACGCCCAGCAGAGCACGGAGAGCCTAGGTCCGACAGTAGCGGGGCAATCGCGTCCTAAACCGGCTACTCCAATCAAGCCATCCAAGTTAAGTCCAGAGCGACTAGTCCAAAAGGCTGAGTCCGGTGACAAGTCTGCGCAACTGGAATTGGCTTGGATGTATGAGAACGGACGAGACTTCGATAAGAACGACGCGCAAGCCTACTACTGGTTCCGAAGGGCTGCCGCACAGGGTGATTCTGAGGCAATGTTCAGCGTAGGTTTCTACGCGTACTACGGTCGCTGGCTGCGAGCGGATTTTCGTGAGGCGATGAGTTGGTTCCGACGAGGGGCCGAGGCCGGTCATTCGTCATCGCAAGCATACCTTGGTGTGATGTACAGCCTTGGGCAAGGCGCAGCTAGAGATGATGCCGAGGCAGTTGCTTGGTTCGAACGCGCCGCCAGATCTGGCAATGCAGTCGCCCTCTACAATCTTGCAGTGATGGTAGAACGCGGCCGCGGCATTCCTCAAGATGCGAAGCGTGCCGCTACGCTATACCAGCAGGCGATAGCTGGCGGGATGTCCATGGCACTCATTAATTTGGGGTACTTGCATGAGCAAGGCAGCGGTGTGGCCAAGAATGAGGGCCGTGCTGTGGAACTCTATGCCCGCGCCGCGGACTTGCACCTGCCTATGGGAATGACCAACTTAGCCGCCATGTATGAGCACGGGTCCGGAGTCGCACGCAATCTCGACAAGGCGATTTCGCTAAATACGAAGGCGGGTGCGGCGGGTAGTTCGAGAGGCTACTGGGGCCTCTATCGAATATACAACTCGAAAGAGCGACGCGATCTGGCATTGGCAGAAGACGCGCTGGTCAAGGCAAGTGAATTGGGCGACTCTTCTGCTCTTGTCGAACTGGTGTCAATGCTTGGAGCCGAGCGCCAGCAGCCGAGGGTCTTGCGTAGTAGCGAGCTTCTAGTCAGATTGGAGCGTGCCGCTCGGCTCGAGACTTCGGTGGCCGCAATGATGGCGCTCGCCGACTACTACGATCGCGGGTGGTTCACTCCCGTTGACCGTTTGCAAGCGCGTAAGTGGTTGGAGTTTGCCGCTGAAAGCGGATCTGACATGGGGAGATGGCACCTCGGCCGCTACCTTGTTCAAGGCTGGGGCGGGCCTATAGACAAGAGGCGCGCAGCAGAGCTGTGGCGCGCGAGTGAGTTGGCCGGAAATGACGACGCAAAGCTGTCGCTCGCCGGAGCCTTGGTATCAGGAGATGGAGTGGCGCGGGATGTAAGTGGCGGCGAGCGAAAATTGAGGGAGCTAATCGAGAAAGGCCATCCGCGCGCAAAGCTCATCTATGCCCACTTCGTAGTTGTGGGAATGTTGTCCGAACCATCGTGGGATGTAGTTGACGAGATACGTTCAAAGGCGGACGCGGGCGATGGGTTTGCGCAATGCGACATCGGCTTCCTCTATGAAAGCGGAACACGCTTGCCGAAGGACTTGAAGGCTGCCCGCGAATGGTACGCGAGGGCCGCAAATCTTGGCTTTGAGTGGGCAGTGTTTCGTCAAGCCGTTGTTGAGCTTGAGAGCGGTTCACAAACGATTCGAGGCGACGTGGCACTAGCTAGGCTCCAAGAGCTGGATCGTGCCGGGCATTGTGGTGCCCAAGTCTATTTGGCCTCCGCGTACATGCCAGGCGGGCCATTTCCCACCGATACTGAAATGGCGGAATCGATGCTGCGTCGGGCGAAAGCGAATCTCTCGTGCGAGGACCCCCCCCGCGTGACTCTGCTCCTTGGTGCCGTGCTTCTACTTGAAGCACGGGCACGCCCCGAGGCGATTCGTCTCCTTGAGGACGCAGCTACGAGCGGAGTTCCTGAGGCGAGCTTTCTATTGGGAAGCGCTTACGAATTCGGCTACAAGGTCGAGGTCAATCCGTTCAAGGCTAGGGAGCAATACAAGCGCGCTTCCGAACGTGGAAGTCATGCTGCGGCGTACAGCCTAGCGCAGATGATGATGAGAGGAGTGGGTGGGCCAGTTGATGTCGTTGGTGCATCGCGGCTCCTCGGAACAATTCCTGCCGAAAAGCTCCAAGACCTTGCGAAGAGTCGAGCGCACTAGTCGAGCAGTTACACTCACGCTAGGTCACCGCTACGTGACCTAAGTCCATCTTCCCGAAGCGCCCGTTGTTGAAGTCGTCGATCGCCTGCTGGATCTCCGCGGTGCTGTTCATCACGAAGGGGCCGTAGCCCACGATGGGCTCGTCGATCGGCTCGCCGCCGAGCAACAGGAACGTGGCGTCCGAGATGGCTTCCAGCGTGAGCGTGGTGCCCGAGCGGTCCAGCATCGCCAGGTGCGACTCGCGCACGACTTCGCCATTCACGAGCAGGGTGCCGCGCAGCACGACGATCGCGAGCGTGTGCCCTTCGGGAAGCTCGAGCTCCGCCTTCGCGTCCTTGCCGAGCCGCACATCCCACACGTTCATGGGCGTGTGCGTGTGCGCGGGGCCGCGATTTCCCGCGTACTCGCCCGCGATGACGCGCACCCGCCCCGCTCCGCCCGGGAGATCGACCGAAGGAATGTCCTTCGCGACGATCGCCTGGTAGCCGGGCTTCGTCATCTTGTCGCGCGCCGGGAGGTTCACCCAGAGCTGCGCCATCTCCATCGTGCCGCCGCTCTTCGTGAAGGCTTGCGAGTGGAATTCCTCGTGGATCAGCCCGGAAGCGGCCGTCATCCACTGCACGTCGCCCGGGCCGATGTGACCGCCGGCGCCGGTGGAATCGCGATGGTCGACTTCGCCCTGGTAGACGATGGTCACGGTCTCGAAGCCGCGGTGCGGATGCTGGCCCACGCCACGCGGGCGGGTACCTGGCGGGAAATTCGCCGGCGCCGCGTAGTCGAGCAGCAGGAACGGGCTCAGCTTCTGGCCGAGGCCGTCATAGGAGAACACCGAGCGGACGGGGAAGCCGTCCCCCACCCAATGGGGCGGGGAGGCCGCGTGGACGCCAAGGACTTTTTTGGGATTCATCGCCCGAAAATGGGGGCGGCGCCGTCCGAAACCAACCCTACTTCGGGATCTTCAGGCTCGAGCGCAGTTGCTCGTTGGTCTCGTACGTGGAACGTTCCATCGCGCGATCCTTGTCGACCGTGGTCTGCGCGGGGTCCCGGTACTTCTTCGGGAGGTTGCTGCCCGTCTGGTAGACCACCTCATCGCGAGGCTCGTCCGAGGTGGCGGGAGCGCTGGCGCATCCGGCGGACAGGGTGGCGGCGGACAACAGGGCGACAAGGGCAAAGCGCATTTCGGGGTCTCCGAAGGTTGAAAGGAAACCCCGACTCTACCGAATCACGGCAGCGAGCACATCACCGCGCCTTCGAGAGCCCAGCCCATGCGGGCCAGGTCGCGCCACGTGGAATCGCTCGTGGTGTAGCGATGGTTGCTGTCGTTGCGCGGGAAGCCGTTGTTGTACGCGCGATTCACGGCGAGGTAGCCGAAGGGACAGGTGAGGCCAAACTGGTCGCGCGTGACGCGCTTGATGTAGAAGTCGACCGACTCGAGGGTCCATTTCGTTTCGGGCCGCTGCAGCCCGATGCACTCGTCCGGCTCCGCCGTGTAGAAGTGCGAATTGGGCCCGCCGGTGTAGCCCCCGTAGAAGCGGCACACGGGCGCGGCGGCGAAGGCCGGATTCGCGGGCGGAAGGCGCCAACCCTTGAACGAATGGCCCGTGGCGAGCCAGCCGTCGTTCACGAGGAACGGGATCTCGCCCGAGTCGATCGTCATGAAGAAGTGGTTCAGCTTCGGGTGGTAGTACTCGATGACGGGCGCATCGCCCAGCGTGGCGGCGAAGGGAACGTGGAAGTCGATGGTGAGCGCATCCGTCGCGCCACCCGCGATCGAATTCATCATGATCAGCCGACCCATGGCGCCGGAATCGCTCTCCACGTGCAGGTAGGCATTGAAGAACGTCGTGCTCCACGTGAGGAGTTCCCCGGCGTACTCGGCGCGGAACTCGTGCGGGATGTCCATCTCGACCAGGTAGTGCGAAGCGGGAATGCGGTTCACGGCCTGGCGCGTCATGCCGATGGGCGCGGTGGTGTCGCGCGTGCCGCCCATGCCGAGGAAGGGAACGCTCACCGTGTCCATGCCGGATTGGTCGTTGCAGAACGACGGCAGGAAGCTTTGTCCGGCGTAGGGCACGTAGCCCACGACGGCTTTCACGCGCGGATCGCGCGCGGTCTCGCGGCACGCGAGGCCGACGCTCGTGGTGAGCTTGGCGCCGGCGAGGTTCAGCACGGCCTGCCCGCCGAGGCTGGCCCCGAACGCGCCGATGCGATTCGCGTCGATCGCGCCGGAGAGTACGGGATCGTTCAGCAACACATCCGTGAGTGCCTTCAGCGAAAGCGGGCGCATCAGTTCCATTTCCGCGAATTCGTCGAAGCGCAGGAGCAGGAAGGCGAGGTCGCCCAGGTCCTCGAGGCGCACGCGGGAGAAACGCGCGTCGCCATGGAACACGCCGGAGACCACGTAGCCCTGCGAGGCGAGCGCCACGAGCGCTTCGAGATGGCCCGGGCTGATGGGGCTGCCGGAGAGGCCGTGGGAGAAGAGGATGAGCGGCAGGCGCGTGCCGAGCACCTTGGGCGCCGTGCCGGCGGGTTGCATGTGTGGGATCACGGTGCCGGTCTGCGGGAGTGCGTAGCCCGGGTCGTTGTTGGTGGAGGTCGTGGGGAAGCACGTGATGGCCACGTGCTCCACGACCTGCCCGTTGAATTGCGGGTAGAGGCGCGAATCGGCCGGGACGGCGACGTTGACGCGCTGCGTGGTGCCGGGATTGCGGAGGATCTGCGTCATGTAGCGCAGCTGCCCGTTGGCGGGCTTCCCCTCCCAGAAATCCTGCGGGGGCGTTCCGCCGTATTGGGCAATGAGCGCCGGATCCTGCTCGACGTTGGTGCACGCCACCGGCCACGGGCCTGCGGTCGCGACCGGTTGCACGCTGAGGACGTGGTTGGCGGCACCGGCCGTGAGCGCGGCGGCGGCGAGGAGGACGGCCAGGAGGGGTCGCAGGGGCATGGTCTCGGACTCTGTAGAATCTACATCTCTTAACGCGCGAGGCCGTCCCGTGGACGACATCACCAAGCTGCGCAGGATCCTCCGCGACTGCCGCACCCTGGCGGTGGTGGGCCTTTCGGCCAACTGGTACCGCCCGAGCTTCTTCGCCGCGAAGTACATGCAGGAGCACGGCTATCGCGTGATCCCGGTCAATCCGATGTATGACAGCGTCCTGGGCGAGAAGTGCTACGCCTCGCTGCGCGACATCCCGGAGCCCGTGGACCTCGTGGACTGTTTTCGCAAGGGTGCCGAGATCCCGGCGCTCGCCGAGGACGCGATCGCCATCGGCGCTCATGTCCTCTGGATGCAGCTTGGTGTCGAAAATCCGGCGGCTCGTCGGCTGGCGGAGGCCGCGGGCCTCGAGGTCGTGGAGAATCGCTGCGTGAAGATCGAACATGCACGGCTCTTCGGAGGCCTGGGTTGGGCCGGCGTCGATACCGGCGTGATTTCCGCCAAGCGGCCTGTCTAGCAGTCTCGAAACGGAGGGAACCATGGAATTTTGGCTTGCCTGGGTCGTCGTGGGGTTCGTGCTCGTGACCGTCGAGCTCGCCACCGGCACGTTCTACCTGCTGGTGCTGGGCGTGGGAGCCTTCGCGGGCGCCGCCGCCGCGTACTTCGGCGGCAACGTGCTCGTGCAGGCGGTCGTCGCGAGCGTGGTCGCGATCGCCGGCGTCTTCGCCGTCCACCACTGGGGCTCGCGCAACAAGTCGGGCAGCGCGAACGACTCGAACTTCCTCGACCGCGGGCAGCCCGCCGTGCTCGAGAGCTGGGTCGATGAAGCCACGCGCCTCGTGCGCGTGCGCTACCGGGGCACGAGCTGGAACGCGAAAGTCGTCGGCGGCGGGCCCGCGCCGGCGATGGGAGCCACGCTCTACATCGAAGGACAGGAAGGCAACACGCTGCGGGTGGTGTCCACGCCGCCCGCGGCCTGAGCGAACGCACGAGACCGACAAACAATAAAGGGAGGCTCCATGTTCTGGAAAATGCTCATTGCACTCATCCTCACGATCGTCGCCGGGGTGCTCACGCACAACGCGCTGCTCACGATCGCCACGTTCCTCGTCACCATGATCATCGTGTTGGTCATCGAGGGCGTGCGCGTCGTGCCGCAGCAGCAGGCCTGGGTGGTCGAACGCCTCGGCAAGTTCCACGCGACGCTGCCGCCGGGCCTGAACGTGATCGTGCCCTTCGTCGACCGCGTGGCCTACCGCCACTCGCTGAAGGAAGTGCCCCTCGACATCCCCGAGCAGGTCTGCATCACCAAGGACAATACCCAGCTCGCCGTCGACGGGATCATCTACTACCAGGTGCAGGACCCGAAGCTCGCGTCGTACGGTTCCTCGGACTACGTGCTCGCCATATCGCAGCTCGCCCAGACGGCGCTGCGCAGTGAAGTCGGCAAGATGGAGATGGACAAGAGCTTCGAGAGCCGCGACGAGATCAACCATCGCGTCGTGAGCGTTCTCGACGAAGCCGGCCGCACCTGGGGCATCAAGGTGCTGCGCTACGAGATCAAGAGCCTGACGCCTCCGGAAGCGATCCTGCGCTCGATGCAGGCGCAGATCACCGCCGAGCGCGAGAAGCGCGCGCTGATCGCGAAGTCCGAAGGCCAGCGCCAGCAGGAGATCAACATCGCCGACGGCGCCAAGCAGGCCAAGGTGCTGCAGTCCGAGGGCGACAAGGTCTCGCAGATCAACAAGGCGCAGGGCGAGGCGCAGGCGCTCACGCTCGTGGCCGAAGCCAATGCTTCGGCGGTGCGCGTGGTCGCGGCGGCGCTGGAATCCGCCGGGGGTCTCAACGCGGCGAACCTGAAAGTGGCGCAGCTCTACATCGAGGCGTTCTCGAACCTCGCGAAGGCGGGGAACACGCTGATCATTCCGCAGAACGTCTCCGACGTCTCGGGCATCGTCGCGTCCGCGATGACGGTGATGGATCGCGCGAAGATCGCTGGCGCGAAGTAGTCAACTAACCAAGGCGTCCTCCGCAGATAAACACGGATAAACGCAGATGAAAGGCAGTAAGGGCTTTGACCCCAAGGGTCTTTGTTCTTCGCGATCATCGGCGTTTATCCGCGTTTATCTGCGGAGGACGCCTTAGTTTTTTCAAGAGCAGAGAATGGCTGACAGGAAATTCGGTTTCGACACGTTGTGCCTCCACGCGGGCCAGATTCCCGACCGGGAAACCGGTTCGCGCGCGGTGCCCCTGTACCAGACCACGTCGTACGTCTTCGACAGCCCCGACCACGCCGCGAGCCTGTTCAACCTGCAGACGTTCGGCAACGTCTACACGCGCCTGTCGAATCCCACGACCGCGGTGTTCGAGGAGCGCATGGCGGCGCTCGAAGGCGGGCGCGCCGCCGTGGCCACGGCTTCGGGCCAGGCCGCGGAGATGGTGGCGTTCCTGAACCTCGCGCAGGCGGGCGACCACATCGTGTCGTCCTCGAAGCTCTACGGCGGCACGCTCACGATGTTCAACGTGAACCTGCCGAAGCTGGGCATCACCGCCACGCTCGTCGATCCGGACGACCCGGAGAATTTCCGCAAGGCCTTGAAGCCCAACACCAAGGCGATCTTCTCGGAGACGCTGGGCAACCCGGCCATCAACATCGTGGACCTCGAGGCGGTCGGCAAGATCGCGCGCGAGGCGGGCGTGCCGTTCGTCGTGGACAACACCGCGGCCTCGCCGTACCTGTGCCGGCCGCTGCAGCATGGCGCCGACATCGTCGTGCATTCGGCCACGAAGTTCATCGGCGGCCATGGCACCACGATGGGCGGCGTCGTGGTGGAGTCGGGCAAGTTCCCGTGGGACAACGGCAAGTTCCCGTCGATGACGGAACCTTCGGCGGGCTACCACGGCGTGCGCTTCTACGAGACCTTCGGCGACTTCGGCTTCACCATGAAGGCGCGCATGGAAGTGCTGCGCGTGTTCGGACCGACGATCGCGCCGTTCAATGCGTGGATGCTGCTGCAGGGCCTGGAGACGCTGCCGGTGCGCATGGACCGGCACGTGGCCAACGCGAAGGGCGTGGCGGACTTCCTGCGGCAGCACGCCAAGGTGGCGTGGGTGAACTATCCCGGCCTCGCGGACAACCCGTACCACGCGCTCGCGAAGCGCTACATGCCCAGGGGCGCGGGCTCGCTGCTCTCCTTCGGGATCAAGGGCGGTTACGAAGCGGCCGTGAAGTTCATCGGCGGCCTGCAGTTCGTGAGCCACCTCGCCAACATCGGCGACGCGAAGTCGCTGGTGATCCATCCGGCATCCACCACGCACCGCCAGCTCGCGGAAGAGGATCTCGCGAAGGCCGGGGTGCCGAAGGACATGGTGCGATTGTCGATCGGCCTCGAGACGCTCGACGACATCCTCTGGGACCTCGACCAGGCCCTCTCCGGCGCCTAGTACCCCAGCGCGTCGAGCGTGGCCTTGCCGTAGTCGTCTTCGGGCGGGCGCGGCGGCGTGCGTCCCGCGTCCCTCGCGAGTTCCACGACGATGTTGCTGCCCGCGGGCAATCCCTTCGACGTCATGCGGTAGAGCGGATCGGCGAAGGCCGTGTCCGCGTCGACGAACTTCCAGCCCTGCGCGCGCAATGCGGCGATCACGTCGGGCAGGTACATCGCGTTGGCGCGGTTGGTGTGCAGCAGCATCACGTGCGCAGGGCTGCGGCCGAGCGTGTCGCGCGCGAGGCGCTCGGCATGCGCGGCGCGCTCGACGATGTGCTTCACGTAGGCGCGGCGGAACGGCTCGGTGTCCCGGCCGGGCTGCGCGCGCAATCCCTCGACCAGGCGCTGCGAGTAGTAGCCATCACCCGTCATGATGCTGATCGGCGCCGGCGCATAGCCGTTCCGCGCGAGCCAGGCCCGCACGCCGTCCCGCTGGTCGGCCGTGGCGCCTTCGCGGAGATAGGGGAATCGCAGCCGCGGCTTGAATCGCGGCATCGCGCGGAAGAGCCGGTCGCCGCGCTCGACGTCCGCGAGGAAAGCGTCGAGCGTGAGCGTGTCGATGTCCGTGTGCGAATCCGTGTGGTTGCCGATCGTGTGGCCGGCCTCGCCCCAGGCGCGCACGAGTGCCAGGCCTTCGATCGAGTCGACGAATCGGCCCGCGGGAAAGAGGGCGGCCTTGATCCCTTCGGCTTCCAGGGCGCGAAGGATCCGCGCGTTCCACTCCGCCGCCTCGGGTTGCACGCGGGGGTCGAAGCCGTCGTCGAACGAGAAGCTCAGCACCTGCGCGTTCAGGGCAGGCGCGAGGAGGAGGGCGGCGAGCAGGAAGAGCGGGCGAAGGGGCATGGCCGAAAAGTGTATCCGACCCCCTTGACTCTCACGTAGCGTCAAGCCCGACGCTCCGGGCTCCATCCACGAAGGAGCCTCGAAAATGCTGAAGATCCACGGTGTTCCCATCTCGGTCCACACCCGCAAGGTCATCGTCGTCGCCCTCGCGAAGGGTATCGAGCATGGAGTGATTCCGGTGGTTCCCGTCATCCCGGGGAATCCGCCCGCGAACTGGCGCGAGCTGAGTCCCACCGGGAAGATCCCGGCGATCACGGACGGCGACTACACGCTCGTCGACTCGGCGGCGATCTGCGCGTACCTCGAACGCCGTCGCCCGTCGCCTTCGCTGTACCCGGCCGATCCGCGCGACTACGGACAGGCCCTCGCGCTGGAGCAATACGCCGGCGACAATATCTTCCGCGGCGTCGTCCATCCGCTCTTCCACGAGGTGTTCGTGCATCCGAAGGTCCGCCAGATTCCGACCAACCCGGCCCGCATCGACGAGGTGCTGGCGACGACCCTGCCCGAGGTTTTCGGCTACCTCGAGAGCCGGATCGCCGGCGATTTCCTCGCCGGCAAATCGCTCTCGATCGCGGATATCGCCGTGGCTTCGAACCTGGTCACGTTCCAGTACATCGGCTTCGAGCTGGAACGAAAGCGCTTCCCGCGCCTGGCCGCGCACTTCGGGCGGGTGTGCTCGACGCCGGCCTTTGCACTTGCGCTCGAGCGCGAGCGAGGCGTGGTCGACTCGATGCAGTTGCGCCGCGATTTCCTCCGCGAAGCCGCGGCCTAGCGCCATGTTCCGGATCGGCGACTTCTCCCGGATCGCGCGCGTCTCGGCGCGGCTGCTGCGCTTCTACGAGGAGATCGGGCTTTTCGTCCCGGCCCACGCCGATCCGCACACCGGCTATCGCTACTACAAGGTGGCGCAACTGGCCGAGCTGAACCGCATCATCGTGCTGAAGGAGCTGGGCTTCAGCCTGGAGCAGGTGCGCGACATCCTGCAGTCGAAGGTGGGGCCGGCCGAGTTGCGCAGCATGCTGCTCGTGCGCCGCGGCGATGCGGAACGTGCGCTCGCCGCGGAGGCGCAGCGGCTGCGGCACATCGAGACGCGGATCTCGCAGCTCGAATCCACGGGAGGGTTGTCCGGCGAGGATGTGATCGTGCGCGCCGAGCCCGCGCGCCGCGTGCTTTCGCTGCGCCGGACGGTGGCTTCGTTCGGCGCGGCGCGCGGGCTGATCGTCGAGCTCCGCGAACACGCCCGCTCCCTGTTGCCGCGTTCGGCCGACCGTCCGCTCGTGGCCATCGCGCATGCGCCGCAGTTCGAGCAGGAGGAGATCGACGTCGAGTTCGGCTACGTGCTCGAGGAGGGCGCGGCGATCAAGTCGCCGGTGCCCGATGCGTTGCGGCTCCGTGAGCTCGAGGCGGTCGACCGCATGGCGGTGTGCGTGCGCGTCGGCTTGCCCGAGGACGCACACCTCGTCACGGCGCGCATCGGGCGCTACCTCGAAGCGACAGGCGATGCCCTGGCTGGACCCAGCCGCGAATTCTTCCTGCAGCCGCCCGACCTGGAGCGCATGCACGAAGCGGTGGTGGAGATGCAGTTCCCGGTCGCCGCGATCGCGGCTAGCGCCGATCCGCGTCGCCCATGAGGGCGGCCGCTTCCTTCGCCGCGGCCTCGTAGAGCGTGGCGTCGATCCACGCGGCGAAGGCCGAGACGCGAACGTACGATTGCGACGCTCCGACTTTCACCACGGGATTGTCCGCGTCATCCGGGCGCACGCCCGCCACGAAGATGCCTTCCTTCGTCTCGATGAACGCGGGGCCGCCACGATCACCGGGCGCCGCGGCGCCCTGGAGGTCGGAGGCGTCCTCGTTCGGCTTGAGGCGAAGGTCGAACGTGCGGGCCCCGACGCGATCGATGGTGTTGATGCCCGCACGGCGCTTGCGGTCCGCCGGCGCGGACTTCTCGCCGATCTTGCCGGTCTCGCCATGGCCCACGATGCGCACGGTCTTGCCGTCTTCGTCGGACTCGCGATAGATCGGCGTGGGTTCGATCCCCCGCACGGGCGCGCGCAGCAACAGCAAGGCGAGGTCGCCCTGGATGTGCACGGCCTCGACCTCGTGCGTCTTTCCGTCGAGCGGGAGTGCCTTGGGGGCTTGCCGCGCGACCGCCGCCGACGTGAGGATCCAGCGCGAAGCGATGAGGGTTCCTTCGCCGTCGCCCACCGGCAGCGATGCGGTGTAGCGCGTCGCGAGCTCGACGTACTCCGCGTCGTCGCGATCGGCGCGGATGAGGATCGCGTGCGCGCCGCTCGTGAACGCCAGCAGCAACGCGAGGCTAGTAGCCCAGCGCATCGATCAATGCCTTTCCATGGTCCTCGTGTCCCGGGGGCAACGGCGGGCGTCCCGTGTCCTTGAGGAGTTCCGAGAGGAGCCCATTGCCGGCGGGCAGGCCCTTCGGGAGGCGATCGTAGAGCGGATCGGCGAACGCGGCCTCGGCCTCGACGATCGTCCAGCCTTTCGCGCGGAACATCGCGAGCATGTCGCCGAGGAACATCGCGTTGAGGAGATTGGCGTGCAGCAGCATGACGTGCGGGGGGCTGCGGGCGAGCACGCCGAGCGCGAGCCGTTCGGAGTACTCCGCGCGGTCCCACACGTGCTGCAGGTAGGCCTTGCGGAACGGCTCGATATCGCCGTGCGGGTACGCCTTCAACCACTGGGCGAAGCGCGGGTCCCAGTACCAGTCGCTGGTGACGATGCTCACCGGCGCCGGCTTGTAGCCGTTCTTCGCGAGCCAGGCGCGCACGCCATCGCGCCGGGCGGCCGTGCTGCCTTCCCGCAGGTAGGGGAATCGCAGGCGCGCCCTGAAGTTCGGCAGGTTGCGCAGGAGCGCGTCATTGCGCGCGATGTCGGCGGTGTAGGCCTCGACCGTGACCTTGTCGATGTCCGTGTGCGAATACGTGTGATTGCCGATGATGTGGCCCGCCTGCCCCCACGCCTTCACGAGGGCGAGGCCTTCGGGCGAATCGACGAAGCGGCCGGCGGGAAAGTACGCGGCCTTCACTCCGGCATCGCCCAGGGACTTCAGCATTCGCGCGTTCCACTCGGCCGCCTGCGGTTGCGAGCGCGGGTCGAACCCGTCGTCGAACGTGAAGCTAACCGTCTGGGCGTGAAGAGTGGGCGCGGCGAGCAGTGCCGCGAAGCAGCGGGCCGCGAGGAACGTGCGGAGGAACAGGGGCGACCGGAGGCGGGACATGGCCGCGCCAGTTTAGCCGAGGGCGGCGCTCATCCGCCGGTGGCGTTCAATCCTCCGCCGCGCGCAGGAACCGGTCCCAGAGCGGACGCATCTGGCGGCGGAAGCCCGAGAGCGATTCGTCCTGTTCCTCGGCCACGCGCTTTGCCTCGGCCTTCCATTGGCGCGCGCGGGCCGCGTCGCCCTGGGCTTCGTACAGGCGGGCCAGCGCCGCGCGCGCGCCCACGGAGACTTCGTCGTTCTCGAGGCTGTCGGATTCGGCCAGTGCGGTCTTCAGGTGGCGCTCCGCCCAGGACCAGCGCTGCTGCGCCTGCTCCACTTCGCCGCGCAGCAGGTAGAAGGTCGCGAGGATGGGCGTCGGATCCTTCGGCTTCAGCCGTTCGCCCGCGGCGGACAGGTGCGCGGCGGCTTCGGGCACGAGGCCCAGGCGCAGCGCGCATTCGCCGAGGCAACCGAGGATGATCACGTCGTCCAGCCGCGAGCGCTGGCCGGCGAACGCGGCGCGGTAGTAGCGCATCGCGCGCTGCCAGCAACGCCGGGCTCCTTCGGGATCGTCCTCGCGGGCCAGCGCATCGCCCCACTTGCGCCACGTGTGGCCCGCGTTGGAGGAAGCTTTCTTCAGTCGGAGCAGGTCGCCTGCCTTGCGGTAGCGCAGGCGCGCGCGGCGCAGCTCGGAGAGCGCTTCCTCGAAGCGGCCGGTGTCCGCGAGGATGAAGGCGAGCGTGCTGCGCGCCTGCGCCTCGGCCAGCGATTCCCGCTCGCGCGTGGCGAAGCGGATGGCCCGGCGCGCCGATTCCTCGGCGCGCTTGAATTCGCGCACCGAGAAGAACGCGAGGGCGACGCCCGCGAACGCGTGGCAGCGCCCTTCGAGGTCGTTGCGTCCGTAGGTCGCGCAGGCGTCGAGGCCGTTGGCCACCGCGGACACGTAGTCGCCGCGCTGGTAGTGGCATTGCGTCGCGAGGGCGAGCACTTGCGCCTCGGAGCGCGCGTCGCCCAGCCGGCGTGCGAGCCGCAACGCCTCGCCCAGCGCGCGCAGCGCGTCGCGCGACTCGAAGGCCGCGGTGAAGTCCCATGCGTTCACGAGCGTGTCGCGAAGCAGCTGGCGGTCGTCGGCGTCGGTCGCCGGCAAGTCACGGGGGGCGGGGGCCATGGCCCGGCGACTATAGGCTGCCGGGGCCCCGGTGTCCTATGACATTCCTCACGTTGACAGCCCGGCGCCCGGCAGCCTACGATGATTCAAACGAGCGTTTGAATCGGGCGTTTGAGACCTTTCCCCTCCCACGCCCCGGAGCCCCACATGCCTTCCCCCCGCCCCGCCCGCAAGGCGGCGCCCCTCGACACCGCCTCGCCCGACACGAAGTCGCGCATCATCGACGCGGCCGAGCACCTGTTCATGGAGCACGGTTTCGAGGCCACGAGCCTGCGCAGCCTGACCGCGGCCGCCTCGGTGAACCTGGCGGCCGTGAACTACCACTTCGGCTCGAAGGAAGAGCTCTTCCAGTCGGTCCTCACGCGCCGGCTGGACCCGATGAACCAGGAGCGGATCGGCCTGCTGGAGCGCCTGGAGCGCGAGGCGGGCGAGAAACCCGTCTCCTGCGAGAAGCTGATCTCCGCGATGCTCATCCCGGCGTTGAGGCTCGCCCGCGACGAGAAGCGCGGCGGCAAGAATTTCCTGCGCCTGCTGGGCCGCGCGTATGCCGACCCGGCGCCGTTCATCCGCCACTTCCTCTCGGAGAATTACGCCGAGATGATCGGGCGCTTCAAGGATGCGTTCCTGCTGGCGTTGCCACACCTCACGCGCCAGGAGCTCACGTGGCGGCTGCACTTCGTGATGGGCGCGCTGTCGTACACCGTCTCCGGCACCGACGCGCTGAAGCTGCTGCAGCAGGCGATGCCCAATGACCGAGAAAACGACGAGCTGCTGATCCAGCGGCTCGCCCCGTTCCTGGTGGCCGGCCTCAAGGCGCCCGCCGTCGGGGACACGAAAAAGCTCGAGCTGGTCTCGGGCGACTAAGGAGAAACAACCGATGATCCCCGTTCTTGCCACCCTGGCCGCCGTTGTCGCCGTCGCGTGGCTGCTCGCCTATCACCGTGCGAACGGCCTCGCCTGGACGATCGG
The DNA here is from genome assembly GCA_001953215.1 of Betaproteobacteria bacterium GR16-43. Lineage (GTDB taxonomy): Bacteria > Pseudomonadota > Gammaproteobacteria > Burkholderiales > Usitatibacteraceae > Usitatibacter. The sequence goes on along the minus strand of CP019169.1, from coordinate 214,520 downwards.
CCTCGCCGCCTTCGCCGCGTGGCTCACCTGGTTCACCGCGACCCCGCTCGCCACGCTCGGCGTCGCGTGGGCCGTCGTCGCGATCTTCGGGGCGCTCTCGATCGTGAAGCCGCTGCGCCGGGCGATCGTCACCGGCCCCGTCTTCGGGGTCTACAAGAAAGTCCTCCCGCAGATCTCGCAGACCGAGCAGGAAGCGCTCGACGCGGGCAGCATCTGGTGGGACGCGGATCTCTTCACCGGAAAACCGGAGTGGTCGAAGCTGCTCGCCTACCCGGTGCCGAAGCTCACCGCCGAAGAGCAGGCGTTCCTCGACGGCCCGGTCGAAGAACTCTGCGCGATGGTGAACGAATACGACGTCCACGACCGCATGGACCTCTCGCCCGCGGAGTGGAAGTTCATCCGCGACAAGGGCTTCCTCGGGATCATCATCCCCAAGAGCTATGGCGGCCTGGGCTTCTCGGCCTTCGCGCACTCCGAGATCGTCACCAAGATCTCCACGCGCAGCGGCGCGGCCGCGGTCACGGTGATGGTGCCCAACTCGCTGGGCCCCGCCGAGCTGCTGATCCACTACGGCACCGAAGCGCAGAAGAACCACTACCTGCCGCGCCTCGCGAAGGGCCTGGAGATTCCGTGCTTCGCGCTCACCAACCCGGACGCGGGTTCCGACGCCGGCGCGATTCCCGACACCGGCATCGTGTGCAAAGGGATGTACGAGGGCAAGGAAGTGGTGGGCATCCGCATGACCTGGGACAAGCGCTACATCACGCTCGCCCCCGTCGCCACAATCCTCGGCCTCGCCTTCAAGCTCTTCGATCCGGACAAGCTCCTGGGCGGCAAGGAAGAGCGCGGCATCACGCTGGCGCTCGTGCCCACCAGCCACAAGGGCGTGGTCATCGGCCGGCGCCACAACCCGCTGGGCAGCGCGTTCATGAACGGGCCCACGCAGGGCAAGGACGTCTTCATCCCGATCGACTGGATCATCGGCGGGCGCGACCAGGTGGGCAACGGTTGGCGCATGCTGGTCGAGTGCCTCGCCGCGGGCCGCTCGATCTCGCTGCCTTCGCTCTCGATGGCGGCGGGCAAGCTGGGCTCGCGCGCTTCCGGCGCCTACGCCCGCGTGCGCTCGCAGTTCAAGACGCCGATCGGCCGCTTCGAGGGCATCGAGGAGCCGCTCGCGCGCATCGGCGGCTACACGTACATGATGGACAGCACGCGGCGCATGACGATGGCCGCGCTCGACCTGGGCGAGAAGCCCAGCGTGATCTCGGCCATCTGCAAGTACCACATGACCGAGCGCATGCGCGTGATCCTGAACGACGCCATGGACATCCACGGCGGCAAGGGCATCATGCTCGGGCGCAACAACTACCTCGGCCGCGCCTACCAGACGATTCCCATCGCCATCACGGTGGAGGGCGCCAACATCCTCACGCGCTCGCTGATCATCTTCGGCCAGGGCGCGATCCGCTGCCACCCGTTCGTGCTGAAGGAGATCGAGGCCGCGGGCGAGAACGACCTGCGCGCGTTCGACGCGGCGCTCTTCGGCCACTTCGCCTTCACGCTCTCGAACGCCGCGCGTTCGCTGTGGCTGGGCATCACCGGCGGCAAGGGCGTGTCGGTGCCGGGTTCGCCCGAGACGCGCCGCTACCTGCAGATGATGACGCGCTTCTCCTCGGCCTTCGCGCTGCTCGCCGATACGTCGATGTTCGTCCTCGGCGGCAGCCTGAAGCGGCGCGAGAAACTCTCCGGACGCCTGGGCGACATGCTCTCGATGCTCTACATGGCCTCGGCCACGGTGAAGCGCTACCACGACGAAGGCCGCCAGAAGGACGACATCCCGCTGCTCACGTGGAGCGTGAACGACGCGTTCTTCAAGCTGCAGGTCGCGATGGACGGCGTGCTCGCGAACTTCCCCAACCGCTTCCTCGCCGCGATCCTTCGCTTCCTCGTGTTCCCGAAGGGCCTCACGCTCACCGCGCCGTACGACAAGTGGGGTTCGCGCGTCGCGCAGATCCTCATCACGCCGGGTGCCGCACGCGACCGCCTCACCGCGGGCGCCTACATCCCGCGCAAGGAAGACGACGTGGTGGGCCGCCTCGAGTTCGCGATGGAAGCGGTGATCAAGTCCGACCCGATCGAGCACAGGATCCGCGCCGCGCAGAAGGAAGGCAAGCTCCCGCAGCGCACGCTCGCCGAGCGCCGCCTCGCGGCGCTGAACCAGAGCCTCATCACGAAGGAGGAATTCGAACACCTCCTCTACACCGACCGCCTGAAGCGCGAAGTCGTGATGGTCGATGACCATCCGTTCGACCTCGGGCGCCATTCCCCGGAGGAAGAACAATGGCAGCCCCCGAAAACCGCCGCGTCCATGTAGTCGACGGCGCGCGCACGCCGTTCCTCCGGGCGAAGGAAGCGCTCGGCCCGTTCACCGGATCGGACCTCGCGGTCGCCGCGGGCCGGCCGCTGGTCGCGCGCCAGCCGTTCGAGGCGAGCGCCTTCGACGAAGTGATCATCGGCGCGGCCCTGCCGTCGGCCAACGAGGCCAACATCGGGCGCGTCGTGTCGCTGCGCGTGGGCTGTGGCGAGAAGGTCCCGGCGTGGACCGTCATGCGCAATTGCGCTTCGGGCCTGCAGGCGATCGACACCGCGTACCTCAACATCCTCGCGGGGCGCTCGAGCCTCGTGCTCGCCGGCGGCTGCGATGCCATGAGCCACGCGCCGCTGCTCTACGGCGCCGCCATGGTGCGGTGGTTCGCCAAGTGGACCGCGGCGAAATCGTTCGGCCAGCGCGCGGCGCTCGCCACGCGCTTCCGGATTTCGCAGCTCGCGCCCGTGGTCGCGATCCGCCTGGGGCTTACCGACCCCGTGGTGAAGCTCTCCATGGGATCGACCGCGGAAATCGTGGCCAAGCGCTTCGGCATCACGCGCCAGATGATGGACGAGTACGCGGTCGAATCGCACCGCCGCCTGGCCTTCGCGCAGGACAACGGGCACCTGGGCGAGATCGAGCCGCTCTACGGTCCCGACGGCACGGTCTACGCGGCCGACGACGGCCTGCGGCGCGATTCCAGCGTCGAAGCGCTGAAGAAGCCCAAGCCCGTGTTCGAAGCGCCCTACGGCAGCGTCACGGCCGCCAACAGCTCGCAGATCACCGACGGCGCGGCCATGCTCGTGGTGGCTTCCGAGGAAGTCGTGCGCGAATACAAGTTGAAGCCGCTTGGCCGCATCGTGGATTCGAACTGGGGCGCGCTCGACCCGGCCGAGATGGGCCTGGGCCCGGTGCACGCGATCACGCCGCTGTTGCAGAGGAATCACCTCAAGCTCGAGGACCTCGACGCGATCGAGATCAACGAGGCCTTCGCGGCGCAGGTGCTGGGTTGCGTCGCGGCGTTCGAGGATGCGGCCTACATGAAGGAGCACTTCGGCGGCAGCGTGGGGAAGATCGACCGCGCGAAACTGAACGTGGACGGCGGCGCCATCGCGCTCGGCCATCCGATCGGCGCTTCGGGCGCTCGTGTCGTGCTGCACGCCCTGAAGGTCCTTGAAAGGACGGGAGGGAAGAGGGCGGTCGCGTCGCTTTGCATCGGCGGTGGGCAGGGTGGTGCCATGCTGCTGGAACGAGACTAGAAGAACAAGAAAAGCATTGAACCGCAGAGGCCCCGGAGACCCCAGAGAAAACCTTCCAGTGCAATTCGGCAGGCATCGCGATCCGGGCATAGGCTTGGGGTTTCCTCCGGGGTCTCAGGGGTCTCTGCGGTTCAATCGCCTTTGACTTTGCCTTTGACCTAAACTCCGCAGGGAACAAATGTCGCAGGGATTCCTCTCGAAGATGGCCTTCGGGCCGCGCGGAATGCGCTGGCTGTTCAACCTCTGGCCGCCGTTCCGCGGCATGGGCGTGAAGGTGCGCGAGATCGCGCCCGATTTCCGCCGCGTCGTGGTCGAGCTGCGCATGAAGATGCTCAACCGCAACTACGTCGGCACGCATTTCGGCGGCTCGATGTTCGCGATGGCCGACCCGTTCTACATGGTCATGATGATGCAGGTCCTCGGCCGCGAGTACGTCGTGTGGGACAAGTCCGGCGGGATCCGCTTCCTCAAGCCCGGGCGCGGCACGCTGACCGCGGAGTTCAACGTCACGCAGGCGATGGTGGACGAGGTGATCGAGAAGACGCGCGAAGGGGGCAAGTTCGAACCCACGTACGCGGTGGACTTGAAGGACGGCGAGGGGACGGTCGTCGCGACCGTGGAAAAAACGCTCTACATCCGGAAGAAAAAATAACATGCAGCTCACCCACTGGAAGCTCGACGTCGACGCCGAGAACCTCGCCTGGCTCTGGTTCGACCGCGCCGGCAGCGCCACCAACACGTTCTCCACCGAAGCGCTGCAGGAGCTGCGCAAGGTCTGCGAGCACCTGCGCTCGATGGCGCCGAAGGGCCTCGCCATCCTCTCCGCGAAGGAGAACGGCTTCGCGGCCGGGGCCGACATCGATGAATTCACGCGCCTGAAGGATGCCGAGGAGGCGCAACGCTTCCTGGTGCTGGGCAACGAGGTCTTCGACGCCGTCGAGGCGCTGCCCTTCCCGACGCTCGCGATGATCCACGGCTTCTGCATGGGCGGCGGCACGGAGCTGGCCCTCGCCTGCAAGTACCGCATCGCCGACGACGGACCGAAGACGAAGATGGCCTTGCCCGAAGTGATGATCGGCATCGTGCCGGGCTGGGGCGGTGCGAAGCGCATGCCCAAGGTGATCGGCGCCGCCGCCGCGCTGGACCTCATGCTTACCGGCCGCGGCGTCGACGGCCGCAAGGCGAGAAACCTGCGCCTCGTCGATGCCATCACGCCGAAGCGCCACTTCGCGACGGCGGTGCGCCAGTTCCTCGCGAAGCCGCCCGCGCCTTCCAGGGCCAAGCTGGCCGCGCGCGCGACCAACTGGCCGCTCGTGCGCAACCTCGTCGCGAGCCTGTCCCTGAAGCAGGTGGCGTCGAAGGTTCGGCGCGACCAGTACCCGGCGCCCTACGCGATCGTCGAGCTGTGGCGCGATTTCGGCGGCGACGTGCGCAACGTCCCGCGCGACCACCCGGCGTCGATGCAGAGCCTGTTCAAGCACCCGACCACCGCCAACCTCATTCGCCTGTTCAAGCTGCAGGACCGGCTGAAGGGCCTCGGCAAGGCCGAGGTCGCCCCGATCAGGCATCTTCATGTGATCGGCGCGGGCGCGATGGGCGGCGACATCGCGGCGTGGTCGGCCTTGCGGGGCGTCACCGTCACGCTGCAGGACCTGGCGCCCGAGAAGATCTCGCCGGCGATCCAGCGAGCGCACGAGCTCTACACGAAGCGCCTGAAGCTGCCGCACCTGGTACAGGCGGCCATGGATCGCCTCATTCCCGACGTGGCCGGCTCCGGGGTCGCCAAGGCCGACCTCATCATCGAGGCGATCGTCGAGAACGCCGAGGTGAAGCGCAAGGTCTTCGCGCAGGTCGAGCCGAAGATGAAGCCCGGCGCCATCCTCGCCTCGAACACCTCGAGCATCCCGCTGCAGGACCTCTTCCCCGCGCTGAAGCGTCCGGAGCGCCTCGTGGGGTTGCACTTCTTCAACCCGGTCCCGCAGATGATGCTGGTCGAGATCGTGGAGAGCCCGCGCACCCATCCGGACGTGATGCAGGCGGGCCAGGCGTTCGCCAAGCAGATCGACAAGCTGCCGCTGCCGTGCAAGTCCGAACCCGGCTTCCTCGTGAATCGCGTCCTCACGCCGTACCTGAACGAAGCGATGCTGATGGTCGACGAAGGCGTCCCGCCCGAGACGATCGACGCGGCGGCGAAGGACTTCGGCATGCCGATGGGACCGATCGAGCTGGCCGACATGGTGGGCCTGGACATCGGCTGGGCCGTGGGCCAGGAGCTCGCGAAGCCCGGCGCGATCGTGCCGAAGAAATTGAAGGCACTGGTCGACGGCAAGCGCTTCGGCAAGAAATCGGGCGAAGGCTTCTACAAGTGGGTCAACGGCAAGCCGGTGAAATCTTCGCCGGGCTCGGGCACCGTCGACCTGAAGGCGCTGGCCGATCGCCTGGTGCTGCCCGCGCTCAACGAGGCCGTTGCGTGCGTGCGCGAGAAGATCGTCGCGGATGCCGACCTCTGCGATGCGGGGATCGTCTTCGGCACCGGCTTCGCGCCGCATCGCGGCGGGCCGATCCAGTACATCCGCCAGCGCGGCAAGCCGGAGTTGCTCGCCATCCTCGAAGAGCTGCGCAAGCAGCACGGCGAGCGCTTCGCCGCGGACGCAGGGTGGCAGACCATTTAGAGCACTAAGGCGAAAGGCGTCCTCCGCAGATAAACACAGATAAACGCCGATAACCCCAAAGGCAAGAGGCAATTCGGGTTTTACCCCAGGTCTTTGACTTTCATCTGCGTTTATCTGTGTTTATCTGCGGAGAGCGCCTTTCGCCGTAACTCGCGAAGCGAGAAAAAATGAATCGAGCGCTAGCGGCGTGGAACAAGCTGGAAGGCAAGCCTTTCGGAAAAGCCCTCTTCACGAAAGTGATCTGCTGGAAGGCGCCGTACTTCGCGTCGATCTCGCCGCGCATCGAGGAGTTCCGTCCCGGTTTCGCGCGCGTGTCGATGAAGAAGCACCGCGCCGTGCAGAACCACATCGGCACCGTGCACGCGATCGCGATGTGCAACCTCGCGGAGATCGCCGCGGGAACGCTGACCGAGATCTCCATCCCGGCCTCGATGCGCTGGCTCCCGAAAGGCATGCAGGTCGAATACCTGAAGAAGGCCGAGACGGACGTCGAGGCGCACGCCGTGGTCGGCAACGTCGAGGAAGGCGCATCGCAGGACGTGCCCGTGACGGTCGAGATCAAGGACCGCGCCGGGCAGGTCGTCGTGCGCGCGGTGATCACCATGTGGGTCACGCCCCGCAAGAAGGCCTGAGGTGGACGGGCAGCGCGGCGCCGCGAAGGCGGCGGATGGGCACGAGCTTGCCGTCACGCGCTTCGCGGCGCGCGGCCCCGCCTTCGCCACGGTTGTCCTCGCCGGCGCGATGGGCGTGCGGCAGGATTTCTACGCGCCCCTCGCCGCGTTCCTCGCGGACAACGGGGTCCATGTCCTCACGTTCGACTATCGCGGCATGGGCTGGTCGCGCCCCGCCACGTTGCGCGGTTTCGACGCGGACGTCTCGCTGTGGGCCGAGCGTGACCTCGAAGCGATGCTCCGCGAAGCGCAAGGTGCGGCGCCCAACTTGCCGCTCTGCCTGCTCGGCCATTCGCTCGGCGGCCAGGCCCTCGGCGTGGTGCCCGGCAACGCGCAGGTGCGTGCCGCGGTCACGGTGACGGCGGGCAGCGGTTACTATCGCTTCAACGATCGCATTCCCGTCCAGGTCCGCTTGCTCTGGTTCGTCTTCATTCCCCTCCTCACGCCCGTCTTCGGCTACTTCCCGGGCAAGCGGTTGCGCGTGGTCGGCGACCTGCCGCGCGGCGTGGCGTGGCAGTGGCGCAAGTGGTGCCTGCATCCGGACTACATCGCCGGCGAGTCACCCGCGTACCGCGAGGCTTTCCTGCGCGTGAAGGCGCCGATCCTCTCGTTCTCGTTCGAGGACGACGAGCTGATCACGAAGCCCGCCATCGACAGCCTCCATGGCTTCTATCGCGCCGCCGCGGTGGAACGCCGCCACATCACACCCGCCGACCGGGGCCGCGACCGCATCGGGCACTTCGGCTTTTTCTCCGAACGTAGCCGCGACACGTTCTGGAACGAGACGCTCGCCTGGCTGCGCGCGCGGGTCGCATGAAGCTGCGGGATGCCGAGCCGCGCGACGTCGAGGCGATCGCGGCGATCTACGGCCACCACGTGCGCACCGGCCTGGCGTCGTTCGAGACCGAAGCGCCCGACGCGGCCGAGATCGGCCGGCGCTACGAGGCGATCGTCCAGGGCGGCTTCCCGTACCTGGTCGCGGAGCTCGACGGCGTTGTTGTGGGCTACGCATATGCAAGCCTGTATCGCACGCGCCCGGCCTATCGGTTCGCGTGGGAGGATTCGGTCTACGTCGACGTGCGCTTCGCGGGCAGGGGATTGGGGCGCGCCTTGCTGGACGCGCTGGTCGTCGCCTGCGAGCAGCGCGGCTGCCGCCAGCTCATCGCCGTGATCGGCGACAGCGCGAATGCCGCGTCGATCGGCGTGCATCGCGCCTGCGGTTTCGAGATGACGGGCACCTTCCGCTCGATCGGATTCAAGCACGGGCGTTGGGTGGACACCGTGCTCATGCAGCGCTCGCTCGGCCTCGGCGACTCGGTGCCCGCATGAATGAGGTGCTGCCGGCCGGCACGGTTCGCCACGCCTTCCGTTTCGAGGGCGATGCGCGCGAATACTTTGGAATCTGGATCGTCAATCTCTTCCTGACCATGATCACGCTCGGCCTGTACTCGCCGTGGGCGAAGGTGAGGAAGAAGCGCTACTTCTACGGCAACACGTGGGTGGCGGGCGCGAACTTCGACTATCACGGCGATCCGGTTTCGATCCTCAAGGGGCGCCTGCTTGCGTTCGCCGCGTTCGCGGCCTACACCGTGGTCTCCGAGTTCTATCCGCGAGCCGCCTATGGAGTGCTGCTCGCGGCCATCGCCGCATCGCCCTGGCTCATCCAGCGGACGCTGCGGTTCAACGCCGTAAACTCCAGCTACCGCAACCTGCGCTTCCACTTCCACGGAGGCCTGCGGGACGCGGCGGTGGCGGTGTGGCCGCTGGCCCTCTGGCCCATCCTCGGCCTGCTGCTCGGCGCCGACGGCGACGTGCCCCGCACGGCGTGGCACTGGTTCGCCCTCATCGTGCCGGGCCTCGCGTTCGCCGCTTCGTATCCGCGGGTCGTGGGCGCGCTCAAGCGCTATTCCGTCGGCAACGCCGCCTTCGGCGACGCGCGCTTCGGGATCGATCTTCCGTACAGCGAGATGTATGTCATCTACATTGCCGCCGGCATTGCCGCGTTCCTCGGTCTCTTCGCCATCGGAGCCGTCGTCGGTCTCGTCGCCATTGGCTCTCCGAAGATCGGCGTTGGCCTGTTCTGGTTGGCGTACCTGGGCGGGATCGCCGCGTTCCTCGCGTACACGCGGTCGCGGGTCGCGAATGTGGTCTTTGGCGGCACGCGCATGGCGGGCGGCGTGCGCTTCGTGAGCACGCTCGCGGCGGGCAAGCTGGCGAAGATCTACTTCGTGAACCTGCTCGCCGTCGCCTGCACGTTCGGGCTGGCGGTGCCGTGGGCGGTCGTTCGCACGGCGCACTACAGGGCGGAGCAGCTCGCGCTCGAGTCCGACGGTGACCTCGATGACGTGCTCGCGGCCATCGCGCGTCCCGTGAGCGCCGCCGGCGACCAGCTCGGCGAGATGTTCGACGTGGATCTTTCCCTGTGAACGGCTTCGACGCGGACTATTTCGACGGACGCTCCTCGCGGTGCCATCCGGTGCGCGCGACGGTCGAGGGCACGCGCCTCACCGTGGCGGGCGGCGAACTGGCGCTCGAGTTCGGACGCGACGAGGTGCGCGTCCTGCCGACCGTGGGCCACACGCCGATTCGCATGGCGTTGCCGGACGGTGGGTTGCTGGTGGCCTCCGACGCCGCCGCCGTGGACGAGTCCCTCGGCATCCCGGCCCAGGCCGGGCTCGCCCGCCGCCTCGAATCGCATTCGCGCGCGATCGTCTTCGCGCTGGCCGGCGTCGTCGCGGGCGGCTGGGCGGTCTATTTGTATGCGATCCCCGCGATGGCGGATCGCGTCGCGCGCAGCATCCCCGCGGCGTCGGAAGCGGCGCTGGGGCCCGACACCCTCGCCGCGGTCGACGCGGTGCTCTTCACACCCTCGAAGCTGGCGCCCGAAGTGTCCGCGCCCATCGCCGAGGACTTCCGCGGGCTCGTGGCTTCGGCCGGCCTGCCACCGTCGACGCGCCTCGAGTTCCGCGAATCGAAGGTGCTCGGCCCCAATGCCGTCGCGCTGCCGGGCGGCATCGTGATCGTCACCGATTCGCTGGTGGGTCTCGTCGAACGCAGGGAGCTCGCGGCCGTGCTGGCGCACGAGCTGGGACACGTGCACGAGCGCCATGGCGCCCGTGCGCTGCTGCGCGGTTCCCTGCGCGCGCTCGTTTCCGCGGCCGTGATGGGGGACCTGGGCGCGCTCGCCTCGCTGGCCGGCTCGACGCCGGCATGGCTGTTGCAGGCCTCCTACTCGCGCGACTTCGAGGATGAGGCCGACGCCTTCGCGCTCGACCTGCTGCGCCGCGCGGGCCGGTCGCCGTCGGACTTCGCCGCGGCGTTGCGGCGGCTGGGCAAGGCGCGCGAGATCGACCCGGACAGCGACACGCACTCATACTGGTCGACGCATCCCGGGCTCGCGGAGCGCATCCGGCGCGCCGAGGAGGCGAGGTAGCGTGGCGCGTGGTGGTAGGCTTCAAGCCTTCGCAAGCGGAGGGGCATCGTGCCGGCTCACGTGAAATCGTATGTGCCGATCGAATCCGTGGATACGCTCGCCGATGTCTTCGCGCGCCGCGTGGCCCTCACGCCCTCGGCTTTCGCCTATCGCGAATATGACGCCGCGATCCAGACGTGGCGGAGCCGCAAGTGGTCGGAGATCGCGCGCGACGCCGCGCGCGTGCGCGCCGCGCTGGTGCGCGAGGGCCTCAAGGCCGGCGACCGCGTTGCCATCATGTTGCGCAACTGCTGTGACTGGGTCGCCTTCGACCAGGGCGCGCACGCCGAGGGCATCGTTGTGGTGCCGCTGTATGTCGAGGACCGACCCGAGAACTTCGGCTACATCCTCGACAACGCGGGCGTGCAAGTGATCCTCGTCGAGGGCGAGGAGCACCTGAAGCGCCTGGCCGAGATCGTGAAGGCGGTGCCAAGCCTGAAGCGCATCGTCACGGTGAAGCCCGTTGCATCGGACGATGCGAAGGTGCAGGCGCTCTCCACGTGGTTGCCCGCGGCCGGCCTCGACGCGCCGCCGGCGAAGGTGGGCGGCAACGCGCTCGCCACGATCGTCTACACCTCCGGCACCACGGGCAAGCCCAAGGGCGTGATGCTCTCGCACCAGAACATGCTGCAGAACGTGCGCTCGGCACTGGGCGCGTACGCGGTCTACACCAACGACACGTTCCTCTCGTTCCTGCCGCTGTCGCACATGTTCGAACGCACCGTGGGCTACTACCTCACGATGGCCGCGGGCAGCCACGTCACGTTCGCGCGCTCCGTGCAGCAGCTCTCGGAGGACTTCAAGACCGCACGGCCCACGGTGATCGTCTCCGTGCCGCGCATCTTCGAGCGGTTGCACGCCGGCGTGCATGCCAGCCTCGCCGACGCCTCGCGCGGGAAGAAGTGGCTCTTCGAGCACACCCATCGCACCGGCTACGCGATGTTCCTTTGGCGCCAGCGGCGCGGCCCGTGGCAGGCGGGCTTCCTGCTGTGGCCGCTGCTGAAGGCCCTCGTGGCGGAGAAGCTGCTTTCGCGCATGGGTGGACGGCTTCGCTTGTGCATCAGCGGAGGCGCCGCGCTGAACCCCAGCATCGCCAACACCTTCCTCGGGCTCGGCCTGCCGATCTGCCAGGGCTACGGGCTCACGGAAGCCGCGCCGATCGTGAGCGGCAACCGCCTCGAGAAGAACGACCCCACGAGCATCGGCAGCCCGCTGCCCGGCATCGAGATCGCCTTCGACGAGCAGGGCGCGCTCCTGGTGAAGGGGCCGAACGTGATGCTCGGCTACTGGCACAACGAAGAAGCGACGGCGAAGGTGCTCAATGCCTCCGGCTGGTTGAACACCGGCGATCGCGCGCGCCTCGACAACGGCTTCCTCTACATCACGGGGCGCATCAAGGAGATCATCGTGCTCGGCAACGGCGAGAAGGTGCCGCCCGTCGACATGGAGCTCGCCATCCAGCTGGATCCCGCCTTCGAGCAGGCGATGGTCGTGGGCGAGGGCAAGCCGTACCTCGGGGCGCTCGTCGTGCTCGGCCCGGAAGCGAAGGGCCTCGACGAGAAGGCGCTCACCGCGCGCGTGGCCCAGCTCGTGAAGTCCTTTCCCGGCTACGCGCAGATCCGCCGCATCGCCATCGTCCCGGAGCGCTGGACCGTGGACAACGGCACGCTCACGCCGACGTTGAAACTGAAGCGCAACGCGATCCTGGAGCGTCACCAGGACCTGATCGACCAGATCTACAAGGGCCACTAGAAAAATGAAAGAACTCGGGGGGAAGGTCGCCGTGGTCACGGGCGGCGGCAGCGGCATCGGCCGCGAGCTGGCGCTGGCGTGCGCGCGCGAAGGCATGAAGGTCGTGATCGCCGACATCGACGAGCCGGGCATGGCCGAGACGGCGAAGCTCACGAATGCCGCCACGATGGCTGTGCGCTGCAATGTCTCGAAGGCCGACGAAGTGGAGTCGCTCGCGGCTCGCGTCTACGAAGCCCATGGCGCCGCGCACCTGCTCTTCAACAACGCGGGCGTTTCCGTCGCGGGCCCGACCTGGACCACCACGCTGCACGACTGGGAATGGTGCATGGGCATCAACCTCATGGGCGTGGTGCACGGCATTCGCAGCTTCGTGCCGCGCATGCTCCAGCAGGGCGGCGAAGCGCACGTGGTGAGCACGGCTTCGGCGGCGGGCACGCTCTCCGTGCCCGGCTCCAGCGTGTACTGCGTGAGCAAGCACGGCGTGGTCACGATGTCGGAGTGCCTGCACCACGAGCTGCGCATCGTGAAATCGCAGATCGGCGTCTCCGTGCTGTGCCCGGCATTCGTGCCCACCGGCATCGCCGATTCGCATCGCAACCGGCCCGCGGAGCTCGCCGACACCAACCCGCTCGCGGCGCCGTATGCCGCGTGGGCGAAGAAGGCGGTCGAGAAAGGCAAGATCAGCGCCCCCGAAGTGGCCGCCATGACGCTGCAGGCGGTGAAGGAAGACCGCTTCTACATCTTCACGCACCCGCACACGCGGGATGCGATCGAGGTGCGCATGCAGGATCTCCTGCAACAGCGCCACCCGACCAATCCCACGCCCTCGAAGACCTCCGGAGAAAACCTGTGACGACGATGAACAAGCAGTTCCGCCTGGCCGCCCGCCCCGTGGGCATGCCGAAACGCAGCGACTGGAACGTGGTCGAGGAGGCCGCGCGCGAACCCGGCGAGGGAGAAGTCGCGGTGAAGGTGCTCCACCTCTCGCTCGATCCCGCGATGCGCGGCTGGATGAACGAGGGCAAGTCCTACATCCGCCCGGTGGAGATCGGCGAAGTGATGCGCGCCGGCGGCGTGGGCGTGGTCACGGCCTCGAAGAGCGACAAGTTCAAGCCCGGCGACCACGTGGTCGGAAGCCTCGGCGTGCAGCAGCACGCGGTGCTGCGCGAAAAGGAACTCACGCGCGTCGACCCGCGCCTGGCGCCGTTGCCCGTGTACCTCTCGACGCTCGGCATGCCGGGCATGACGGCGTACTTCGGCCTGCTCGACGTGGGCCTGGCGAAGGCGGGCGACGTGGTGGTGGTCTCGGGCGCGGCCGGCGCGGTCGGCATGGTCGTGGGCCAGGTCGCGAAGATCAAGGGCTGCACGGTGGTCGGCATCGCGGGCGGCGCGGACAAGTGCCGCTTCGTGAAGGACGAGCTGGGCTTCGACGCCTGCATCGACTACAAGGCCGAGGACGTGAAGAAGGCCCTGCGCACGCACTGCCCGAACGGCATCAACGTGTACTTCGACAACGTGGGCGGCGACATCCTCGAGGCCGCGCTCGCGAACCTGGCCCGGCACGCGCGCATCGTCGTGTGCGGCGCGATCTCGCAGTACAACGCGACCGCGCCCATCAAGGGGCCGTCGAACTACCTCTCGTTGCTCGTGAACCGCGCGCGCATGGAAGGCATGGTCGTGTTCGACTACGCCGCGCGCTACGGCGAGGCCGCGAAGGAGATGGCGGGCTGGATGGCGCAGGGCAAGCTCAAGAGCCGCGAAGACATCGTCGAAGGCCTGGACACGTTCCCCGAGCGCCTGCTGATGCTCTTCAAGGGCGAGAACTTCGGGAAACTCGTGCTCAAGGTCGCCGACGCATGACCCGGCGCACGGAGACGGGCCCGGCAGCGGGTCCGAGCATCGGGATCGCGCGCATCTTCAAGGCCTTCGGCTACTCGCTGCAGGGCCTGGCGCAGACGTGGCGCACGGAAGGGGCCTTTCGCCAGGAGGTGCTCATCGCGCTCGTGCTGATTCCGGTGGCGTGCCTGGTGCCGGTGACGCCCGTCGAGCGCGTGCTGCTGATCGCGAGCTGGCTGCTGGTGATGCTGGTGGAGTTGATCAACTCGGCCCTCGAAGCCGTCGTGGACCGCATTTCCGAGGAGCGCCATCCGCTCGCCGGGAAGGCGAAGGACGCCGGCAGTGCCGCCGTGCTCATGGCGCTCGTCATCGCGGCGGTCACGTGGGGCCTCACGCTCGGACCCCGCCTTTGGGCGGCGCTCTTCGTGTAGCGGAGCTCGCCGGGCCAAGTTAGGATAGAATTCAAACGCCCGTTTGAATCACCCGTTCGAACGCAAACCCCCGAACCCCATGGCCACCGAGCTCCCCACCGGCGAGCAGCCGACGCTCCGCATCATCCCGATGCCGGCGGATACCAATGCCCACGGGACCATCTTCGGCGGCTGGGTGATGGCGCAGGTCGACTTGGCCGGCAGCGTGCCCGCGGTGAAGCGCTCGCGAGGGCCGGTGGTGACGGTGGCCGTGAACTCGTTCTCGTTCCGCGAGCCTGTCTTCGTGGGCGACCTGGTGAGCTTCTACGCGCGCGTCTGCAAGGTCGGCAACACGTCGATCACGGTCGACGTGGAAGTCTTCGCCGAGCGCGGGCGCGGCGGGACGAATGCCGAAGTGGTCCGGGTGACCGAAGCGCAACTCACCTACGTGGCCATCGACGAACAACGAAAGCCGCGGCGCGTGCCCGCGGAAGAAGGAGGAAAAAATGCCTGAAGGATCCCGCGAACCCGTCGCCGTCTCGCAGCGCTACAACGTCCGCCGGGCCGCCGTGCTCGGCGCGGGCGTCATGGGCGCGCAGATCGCCGCCCATCTCGCCAATGCGAACGTGCAGCCCATCCTCTTCGAGCTGGCCGCGGAGGGGAAGGACAAGAACGCCAACGTGAAGAAGGCGCTCGACGCGCTGGCGAAGCTGGAGCCCAGCCCGCTCTCCACGAAGGCGGCGCTGGCCCAGATCGTCCCCGCGAACTACGACGAGCACCTCGGGCTGCTCGCCGGATGCGATCTCGTGATCGAGGCGATCAGCGAGCGCATGGACTGGAAGAAGGCGCTGTTCGAGAAGGTCGCCCCGCACCTGGCGCCCGGCGCGATCTTCGCGTCCAACACCTCGGGCCTTTCGATCACCGAGATGGCGAAGTCGCTCCCGCCCGCGGTGCGCAAGCGCTTCTGCGGCATCCACTTCTTCAACCCGCCGCGCTACATGCGGCTGGTGGAGCTCGTGCCCACGCCGGACACCGAGCCCGCCGTGCTCGACCAGCTGGAGACGTTCCTCACGACCACGCTCGGCAAGGGCGTGATCCGGGCGAAGGACACGCCCAACTTCATCGCCAACCGCGTCGGCGTCTTCTCGATGCTGGCGGCGATGCACCACACGAAGCAGTTCGGCCTCGGCTTCGACGAGGTCGATGCCCTCACCGGCCCCGCGATCGGCCGCGCCAAGAGCGCCACGTATCGCACCGCGGATGTCGTGGGCCTGGACACGATGGCCCACGTCGTGAAGACGATGGGCGACACGCTGCCCGCCGACCCGTGGGCCGCGTTCTACCGCGCGCCCGAATGGCTCGCCGCGCTCGTGGCCAAGGGCGCGCTCGGCCAGAAGACGAAGGCGGGCATCTACACGAAGAAGGGCAAGGACATCCTCGTCCTCGACCTCGGGAAGCAGGACTACCGCGCTTCGGCCGGTGCCGTCGCCGAGGAAGTGGCCGCGATCCTCAAGGAGAAGAACCCCGGCGAGCAATTGGCGAAATTGCGCGCGTCGGCAAATCCGCAGGCGCAATTCCTGTGGGCGATCTTCCGCGATCTCTTCCACTACTCGGCCGTGCACCTGGCCGAGATCGCGTCGTCCGCGCGCGATGTCGACTTCGCCATCCGCTGGGGCTTCGGCTGGTCGCGCGGTCCGTTCGAGCTGTGGCAGGCCGCGGGCTGGAAGCGCGTGGCCGGCTGGATCGCCGAGGACATCGCAGCCGGCAAGACGATGGCGAAGGCGCCGTTGCCGAAGTGGGTCCTGGAGCGCGAAGGGGTCCATGCCGCCGAGGGATCGTTCTCCGCGGAGACGGGCGAGCTCGTGCCGCGTTCGACGCTGCCCGTGTACGCGCGCCAGCTCTTCCCCGAGACGGTACTGGGCGAGAAGCAGCCCGATCGCGGCACCACGGTGTTCGAGGACGAGGGCGTGCGCATGTGGCACCAGGGCGATCGCATCGCGATCGTCTCCTTCAAGAGCAAGATGCATTCGCTCGGCCACGAAGTGCTGGTGGGCCTGAACCGGGCCATCGACGAAGCCGAGAAGAACTTCGACGCGCTGGTGATCTGGCACGAGGCGCCGTTCGCGGTCGGTGCGAACCTCAAGGCCGCGCTCGAGGCGCTGAAGGCCGGCCAGGTCGACGACTTCGAGAAGATGGTCGCGCTCTTCCAGCAAACCTCGCAGCGCCTGAAGTACGCGCTGGTGCCCACGGTCGCCGCGGTCGAAGGCCTGGCGCTGGGCGGCGGCGCCGAATTCGTGATGCATTCGCAGCGCGCCGTCGCGGCGCTCGAGACCTACGTCGGGCTGGTCGAAGCCGGCGTGGGCCTGCTGCCCGCGGGCGGGGGCCTGAAGGAATTCGCGCAACGCGCGCAGGCGTGGGCCAGGGGCGGCGATGCATTCCCCGAGATCCAGCGCTACTTCAAGATGGCGGCGATGGCGGAAGTCTCGAAGAGCGCGGAGAACGCGCGCGAGATGGGCTTCCTGCGCGCGGGCGACCTCGTGGTCTTCCATCCCGCGGAGCTGCTCTTCGTCGCGAAGGCGCAGGCGCGAGCGCTGGCCGATGCCGGCGTGCGTCCCGCGCTGGCCCCCGCGCAGATTCCCGTGCTCGGCGACACCGGAGCGGCCACGCTCAAGATGCTCCTGGTCAACATGAAGGAGGGCGGGTTCATCTCCGCGCACGACTACGACATCGCGTCGCGCATCGCGGAGATCCTCACCGGTGGACCGGTCGAGCCGGGCAGCGTCGTCGACGAGAAGTGGCTGCTCGATCTCGAGCGCAAGCATTTCGTCGCACTGGGCCAGACCGAGAAGACCCAGCAGCGCATCGAACACATGCTGAAGACCGGCAAGCCGCTGCGCAACTAGCCATGGGCGCCCGGATCGCCGGCTTCCTCTTCTGCATGGTCTTCGCGGTCCCGTTCGGGGGCGTGGGCCTGCTCGCGGCCCTGGGCGTCGGCAAGACGTTCCTCGACAGCCATCGCGCGAACGACTGGGTCCTGGTCCAGGCCAAGGTCGACGAGGCCGCGCTGAACCTGAGCCGAGGCTCGAAGGGGGGCACGACCTACTCGGCGAGCGCGGCCTACCGCTACACGATCGGCGGCAAGGAGTACGTGGGCACGCGGCTGGGGTTCGATCCCTGGGGCGGGGGTTCGGACAACATCGGCGACTGGCAGGAGGAGATGGCCGCCTTCATGGAAGACGCGCGCAAGACCGGGCGTTCGGTCCCGGTCTACGTGAATCCCGACCATCCCGAGGATGCGGTGGTCGATCGCGAGGTGCGGTGGCCCATGGTGAGCGTCATGGGCATGTTCGCCCTCACGTTCGGCGGCGTGGGTCTTGGCGCGCTCGTGGGCGGCGGCTTCATCCTGCTCGGCGGGAAGTCGAAGAAGGCGCGCGCGGACCGCAAGGCGGTCGAGGCCTACGTCGCGAAGCACAACCGGGCTTCGGTCGGCGGCGGCGCTTCTTCGGTGCTCGAGGATTCGGGCGCAGGAGCCAACGAAGCGCAGATCGAAGGCGCCGGCAGCGGCTCGGCCATCGTCATCTGGATCGTCGCGTTGGTGTGGAACGGATTTTCGTGGCCGATGGCCTACGTGGTCGGCTCTCAGATCCTGGCCAGCCGCGAGTGGTTGGGCCTCTTCGTGTTCCTCTTCCCCTTCATCGGCCTGTTCATCTTCTGGGGCGCGATCAAGTACACCTTCGCGCTCGCGCGCCGCGGCCGCGCGACGCTGCGGCTGGACACGCTCGATCCGTACATGGGCGGGCGCCTCGCCGGGGCCGTCACGTTCCCGACCTCGGGCACGCCGGGCGAGATGTTCGCGATCGAGCTCTCCGCCTACGACGCGCGCGCGCGCCGCGCGAACGCCAACACGCCGCCGCTATGGACGGGAAGCCGCCAGGTGCGGCTCGCGGCACATCCGCAGGGCGGCTCGCGCGTGCCGTTCCAGGTCGACATTCCCGCGCGCGTGGCGCGAAGCGACGGAGCGCTCGAGTGGAAGCTCGCGATCAAGGTCGCGGGCGAAACCACGAATGCCGTGGACACCTTCTCGATCCTCGTGGGCCCGCCCCGCGGGGACGTCTCCGCATTGCCCGAGCCGGAGCCTTCGCCCGACGTCGCCCGCAACGCGCAGGCGATGGCGAAGCTCTTCGGAGCGGAGCTGGCCGCGAAGATGCCGCCGCAGCAGCAGGCCGCATTGGCGCAGCTGCCGCCCGGCACGCAGCACACCATCGCGGAAGTCGTGAAGTACCGCGCCACCATCAAGTACGTCGTGATCGGGATCGCCGTGCTGCTGTTGGCTTCGCAGCTGATCGGCGCCCTCGTGGCGTTCGTCCGATGAGCAGAACCGAGGAGAAACCATGAGCAAGCAAGTGCAGGATGCCTACATCGTCGCCGCGGTCCGCACCGCGGTCGGCAAAGCGCCCCGCGGGATGTTCCGCAACGTCCGTCCGGACGACCTGCTCGCGCACGCGCTGCGCGGCGCCATGGCGAAGGTGCCGGGCCTCGACCCGCACGACGTGGGCGACGTGATCGTCGGCTGCGCGATGCCGGAAGCCGAGCAGGGGATGAACGTGGCGCGCATCGGCGTGCTGCTCGCGGGCCTCCCGAATTCCGTGCCGGCGATGACGATCAACCGCTTCTGTTCCTCGGGAGTCCAGGCGGTCGCGCTCGCCGCGGACCGCATCCGCACCGGCGACGACGACGTGATCATCGCAGCGGGCACCGAATCGATGTCGATGGTCCCGATGATGGGCAACAAGATCGCGCTGAACGACGCGGTGTTCGCGAAGGACGAGAACATCGCGATCGCCTACGGCATGGGCATCACGGCCGAGAACGTCGCGAAGCAGTGGAAAGTCACGCGCGAGGAGCAGGACGCGTTCGCGCTGGCGAGCCACCTCAAGGCCGCGAAGGCGATCGCCTCCGGCGCCTTCCGCGACGAGATCCTGCCGTACGAGATCGAATCCGCCTCGCCCAACCTCGCCACGGGCGAAGTGGTGCGCCGCACCAGGTCGGCCGACACCGACGAGGGCCCGCGCCCCGACTCGACGCTGGAAGGGCTGGCGAAGCTGAAGACCGTGTTCGCCGCGCGGGGGAGCGTGACCGCCGGCAACAGTTCGCAGATGTCCGATGGCGCCGCGGCCGTGGTGCTGATGAGCGAGCGTGCGATGAAGAAGTACGGCGTGGCACCCCTCGCGCGCTTCGCCGGCTTCGCCGTGGCGGGCGTGCCGCCGGAGATCATGGGCATCGGTCCGATCAAGGCGATTCCGAAGGTGCTTTCGCAATGCGGAATCCATCGCGACGACCTGGACTGGATCGAGCTGAACGAAGCGTTCGCCGCCCAGGCGCTCGCGGTGATCAAGGACCTGGGCCTGGACCCCGCGAAGGTCAATCCGCAGGGCGGCGCCATCGCGCTGGGCCACCCCCTTGGCGCTACGGGGGCCGTGCGTGCCGCGACGCTCGTGCACGGAATGCGGCGCACGAAGGCGCGCTATGGCATGGTCACGATGTGTATCGGTACGGGGATGGGCGCCGCGGGACTGTTCGAGGCCCTCCACTAGGCCATTTCGCAGCGCGGTCTATGACGCGCCGCCGCATCGGTTTTAGATTGTGTTTTTGCTAGCGTTTCAAGACAATACAACCCAGAAAACGCCCGGGTACACGGGCTCTCGATAACAACTCCCAAGGAGAAGCGTCCCATGCCATCCCCCCAGCGTTCGCGCGTGAAGCCCCTCGTACTGGCCCTCGCGCTCGCGGCGGCCGGTCCCGCGGCGGCTTACCAGTTCAAGATGGACAACGGCATCACGGCCAACGTCGACACGACGCTCTCCTATGGCGCTGCGTTCCGCGCCCAGGGCGCCGAGCGCCAGTTGATCGGCATCGCGAACGGCGGCACGACCCGTTCCGTGAACGAAGACGACGGCGACCTGAACTACAAGCGCGACCGCGCCTTCTCGAACGCCGTGAAGGCCACGGTGGACGTCGAGGTCAAATGGGGCCGTTGGGGCTTCTTCGGCCGCGGCCTCGCGTTCTACGACTTCGAGAACGCCGACAGCGACAAGCTGGGCCCCACCGGCAAGGACCGGCTGGGCAAGGACGTCGTCGGCCTCGACGGCTTCTTCAGCGGCACCTTCGAGCCGATGGACAAGAAGCTCGCCGTCCGCGTCGGCCGCCAGGTGATCAGCTGGGGCGAGAGCACGTTCATCCAGAACGGCATCAACGTGATCAACCCGGTGGACGTCTCCAAGCTGCGCATCCCGGGCTCGGAGGTGAAGGAGGCGCTCATCCCGACCCAGGCCCTCTGGGCGAACATGGAGCTCACCAACGCGCTGTCGGTCGAGGGCTTCTACCTCACCAACTGGGACAAGGTGAAGCTCGACCCGAAGGGCTCGTACTTCTCCACCAACGATGCCGCGTCGGATGACGCGACGCGCGTGATCCTTTCGTTCGGCCGCCGCCAGGACGAGCACTTCCCCGTGGGCAACCCGGTTCCGCCGACCATCCCGACGCTGGGCGCGGCCGCGGCCGCCCTGTACGGCCCGTTCAACCCGGCCGCTTCGCTCTGGGCGCCGCGCGTGGCCGACAAGGTCGCGAGCGATTCCGGCCAGTACGGCGTCGCGTTCCGCTACCTGGCGAAGGACCTGAACAGCACGGAATTCGGCCTGTACTACATGAACTACCACAGCCGCACGCCGTTCTTCTCCGCCACCAAGGGCACGCCGACGTCCGTCCTCACGGGCGGGCCGCTGATCGCGCCGATCTGCGCCAACGCCGCGCTGCGCTCGCTCTGCACGACGGGCACGGCCAACTACTACACCGAGTATCCCGAGGACATCCACCTGACCGGCTTGAGCTTCAACACGGCCGGCCCGTGGGGTGTTGCGTTGCAGGGCGAGTACTCGTACCGCTCCAACCTGCCGCTGCAGTACGCGACGGCGGAGTTGATCCTCGCCTCCCTCGGCCTGCCGAACCTGATCACCGGGTTCACGCAGATCCCGGGTGCGGCCACGGGTGCGACGGCCGCGGCGCTGGTGCCGGACGGCACGACGCTCGTGGGCTACCAGCGCGTGAAGGCGAGCCAGTTCCAGACGACGGCCACCAAGTCGTTCCCGGCCCTGATGGGATCGGACACGCTGGTCCTCGTCGGCGAAGTCGGCGCGAACTACTTCCACAACCTCCCGACCAACGTGAAGTTCGCCGGACCGGCCGCTTACCTGCCGGCCACGGCCTTCGGCGCGGTGGTGGCGAGCGCCTTCTCGGTCCAGGATCCGGCCGCGTACCTCACGCAGTTCTCGTGGGGCTATCGCCTCGCGGGCCGCATGGACTACGGCAACGCGCTCTACGGCGGCACGCTCTCGCCGCGCGCGGCGTTCACGCACGACGTGAACGGCGTGGGCCCGAACTTCAACAAGGACACGAAGTCGCTCTCGTTCGGCCTCGGCTGGGACTACCAGAAGCGCTGGATCGTCGACATGCAGTACACGACGTTCTTCGGCGGCCGCACGTTCTGCGGCACGGACGTCCCGCCGGCCGGCAGCGCCGTGACGCCCGGCCAGCCCGCGAGCTGGTGCTCCGATGCCAACCCGTTGCGTGACCGGGACTTCTACTCGGTCAGCGTGAGCTATGCGTTCTGACAATAAGGACAACCCGAGTCCACTAGGAGGATCATCCATGTTCCATACCTCGAGGAAAGCCGCGGTCCTGATCGCCGCCGGCTGTGCCATCGCGGTGCCCGCGGCCGCGGAGCTCTCGGCTGCGGACCTCGCGAAGCTCGGCACGACGCTCACGCCCCTGGGCGGCGAGAAGGCCGGCAATGCCGCCGGCACCATCCCCGCGTGGGATGGCGGCATCACCAAGCCCATCGCCGGCTTCGTTCCGGGCCAGCAGTATCCGAACCCGTTCCCCGCCGACAAGCCGCTCTTCACGATCGACGGCAAGAACGCGGACAAGTACAAGGACAACCTCACCGCCGGCGCCGTGGCGATGATGAAGAAGTACCCCGACTACAAGATGGTCGTGTACCAGACGCGCCGTACGGCGTCGGCGCCCGAGGGCGTGTACAAGGAAACGCGGGAATGCGCCGCCAAGGCGCAGCTGGCCCCCGGCGGCAACGGCGTGGCCAACTGCATGGGCGGCACGCCGTTCCCGATCCCGAAGGACGGCAACGAGGCGATCTGGAACGGGCTGCTGCGTTATCGCGGCGACACGTTCGCGATGCACTGGTCGCAGGCGGCCGTCACGCGCAGCGGCGACTACGCGCTGGTGAAGTTCGAGTACGAATACGACTACTCGTACGGCAACCTGCAGAAGGCCGCCGCGCAGCGCGAGAACAACAAGGTGCTGAACTACGTGCAGGCCACGACGGCCCCGCCGCGCCTGGCCGGGCAGATCCTGCTCGTGCACGAGACGGTCGACCAGTCGAAGGACCCGCGCTCCGCCTGGACGTACAACCCCGGCCAGCGCCGCGTGCGCCTCGCGCCGAACGTCGCGTACGACAACCCCGGAACCGCGGCCGACGGCCTGCGAACGAACGACGACTTCGGCATGTTCAACGGCGCGACCGACCGCTACAACTGGAAGCTCGTGGGCAAGAAGGAGATCTACGTCCCGTACAACTCCTACAACCTTTCGGATCCGAAGCTGAAGTACACGGACATCCTGAAGCCCGGCCACGTGAACCAGGACCTCGCGCGCTACGAGCTGCACCGCGTGTGGGTGGTGGAGGCGACGCTGAAGCCCGGCACCAGCCACATCTACTCCAAGCGCGTGTTCTATCTCGACGAGGACAGCTGGCAGATCGCCGCCGTGGACAAGTACGACGGCCGCGGCGAGCTCTGGCGCTATGCCGAGCAGCACAACGAGATCTGGTACAACATCCCGACGCTCTTCGGCACGCTCGAGGTCCACAACGACCTGCAATCGGGCCGCTACATCGCGATGGGCCTGCGCAGCGAAGAGACGAAGATCTACGAGCCGATCAAGCGTTCGCCGGCCGACTACAGCCCGAACAGCTTGCGCGCCATCGGGACACGCTGACGCCAGGAATCGCCAAGCCGATATCGGGGGCAGTCCCAAGGGGATTGCCCCCTTTTCGTTTAGGATGCGAGCCATGAAACGCACGGTCCCCGTTCTTGCCGCCGCGCTGTCCCTGTTCGCCGGGGCCGCATTCGCCCAGGCAACCCCCGCGGCGCCCGCCGCCGCTGCAGCGCCTCCCGCGGCTGAAAGCGGTCCGCTCACCAAGGTCACGATGGAACGCCTGCTGCTCACCGATGCGGCGCGCGCGGGCAGCCGCGTCGTGGCCGTGGGCGATCGCGGCTACATCGTGTACAGCGACAGCAACGGCGAGACCTGGAGCCGCGCGAAAGCGCCGGCCGGCCCGTTGCTCACCGCCGTGGATTTCGTGGACGCGAAGAACGGCTGGGCCGTGGGCCACGACGCCGTGATCCTCGCCTCCACCGACGGCGGCGCCACCTGGGCCATGCAGTTCTCGGCGCCCTCCGAGCAGCGCCCGTTGCTGGATGTCCTCTTCGTCTCCCCCACGCAGGGCTTCGCGGTCGGCGCCTACGGCGCCTTCTACGAGACCACCGATGGCGGCAAGAGCTGGAATACGCGCAAGGTGATCGCCGACGACAAGCACCTGAACGCCCTCCTGAAGCTCTCGGACGGGCGCCTCATGATCCTGGGCGAGGCGGGCACCCTCCTGCTCTCGGCCGACACGGGCAAGACCTGGACGCCGCTCGTCTCGCCGTACAAAGGCTCGTTCTTCGGCGGGATCGCCACCGACGACGGCGGCATGGTCATCTACGGCCTGCGCGGGCGCATCTACCGCTCGGGCGATTCCGGCAAGACCTGGAAGCAGATCGACAATGCGTCGGTCGCCACGCTCATGGGCGGCTCGCGGCTGCCCGACGGCGCCATCGTCATCGCGGGCGGCGCCGGCACCGTGCTCGTCTCGCGCGACCAGGGCCACTCCTTCGTGCCGCTCACCACGGGCGTGAACAAGGCCTTCTCCAAGGCCATGCTGGGCGCTCCCAATTCCGTGTTGCTGCTGGGCGAGGCGGGCGCGCGCGACGTGCTGCTGCCCTCGGCTCCGCGATAGGCCCGCCATGAATCTCGCCGCGTTCATCCAGAGAGTCTCCAGCTTCGTCTTCGACCACCGGAAGACGCTCCTCGTCGTCTTCGGCATCCTCACGCTCATCTTCGCGGCGTCGGCCTCGCGCCTCGTGGTGGACGCGGGCTTCAACAAGATGGTGCCGCTCACGCACCCGTACATGCAGGTGTATCGCGAGTACGCGAAGGACTTCGGCAGCGCCAACCGCGTGGCGATCGCGCTGGTGCAGAAGGAAGGCGACATCTTCAACGCCGAGTACATGAAGAAGCTGAAGGCGCTCACCGACGACGTGTTCCTGCTGAACGGCGTGGACCGTCCCTCGGTGAAGTCGCTCTTCACGCCCAACACGCGCTTCATCGAGGTGATCGAGGAAGGCTTCTCGGGCGGCAACGTGATCCCGGCCACGTTCCAGGGCACCGACGCGGACCTGAAGACCGTGCGCGGCAACGTGCTCAAGTCCACGGAGATCGGCCGCTCGGTCGCTTCGGATTTCACCGGCGCGCTGGTGAGCGCGGCGCTGCTCGAAGTCGACCCGCAGACCAGCCAGAAGCTGAACTACTTCGAGGTGGCGAATCGCCTCGAGGAGCTGCGTGCCAAGTACGCGAGCGACAAGCACGGGGTCCACATCATCGGATTTGCGAAGGCGATCGGCGACATCCGCGACGGCGCGCGCGGCGTGATCGGGTTCTTCGGCATCGCCTTCGTCATCACGGCCGGCCTCATGCTGTGGTTCGTGAAGGACGTGAAGCTGACCGCGATCGCGCTGGTCGTGGCGATGATGCCGGTGCTCTGGCTGCTGGGCACGCTGCCGATCCTCGGCTACGGCATCGACCCGCTGTCGATCCTCGTGCCGTTCCTGATCTTCTCGATCGGCGTCTCGCACGCGGTGCAGATGACCAAGACCTGGGAGCGCGAAGTCGCCTCCGGCGTCGACGGCCTCTCCGCGGCGAAGCGCTCCTTCGCCAAGCTCTTCATCCCGGGCACGCTGGCGCTCCTCACCAACGTGCTGGGCTTCGCGGTGATCATGCTGATCCCGATCGACATCGTGCGCGAGCTGGGCATCACGGCTTCGCTGGGCGTCGCGTGGATGATCATCACCAACAAGATGCTGCTGCCGATCCTGCTGTCGTACAGCACGCTGTCGAAGGGCGTGGCGGCGGACGAGAAGTACCAGGAAGGCCGCGCCGACCGCATCTGGAGCGTCGCCGCGGGCTGCGTGCTGAAGAAGCGCGCCACCATCATCATCGCCATCGCGGTCGTGGTCGGCGTCGCGGGGCTGCTGCAGGCGCACAACCTCAAGGTCGGCGACTACGGCATCGGCGTTCCGGAGCTGCGGCCCGATTCGCGCTACAACCTCGACAACCTGAAGGTCGTGGAGAAGTTCGCCATCGGCGTGAACACGCTGGGCGTCGTGGCGCAGACGAAGAACGTGCAGGGCGCTTGCACCCAGTACGACATCATGAGCGCCATCGAGGGCTTCGACTGGGCGATGCAGAACGTCGCCGGCACGCAATCGGTGATCTCGCTGCCGGGCATGGGCAAGATGGTCAATGCCGGCTTCAACGAGGGCAGCCTGAAGTGGCGGCAGTTGCCGCGCGACGCGCAGGTGATGGCGCAGGCGGTCACGCCGATCGACACGTCCACGGGCCTGCTCAACACGGACTGCAGCGCGATGCAGATCCTCGTCAACACCACCGACCAGCAGGGCGAGACGCTGGCCCGCCTGGTTTCGAAGGCGAAGGAGTTCGGCAAGCAGTACGGTTCCGACAAGCTCGAGTTCAAGCTCGCCACCGGCAACATGGGCGTCACCGCGGCCACCAACGAGGCCGTGGACAAGGCGCGCTACGAGATGAACTTCGCGATCTTCGGCGCGCTGCTGGTGATGTGCATGGTCACGTTCCGCAGCCTGCGGGCCACGATCTGCATCCTGATCCCGCTCGCCCTCGTGTCGATCCTCTGCGAAGCGCTGATGCCGCTGCTGGGCATCGGCCTGAAGGTCTCCACGCTGCCCGTGATCGCGCTGGGCGTGGGCGTGGGCGTCGACTACGCGATCTACCTCTACGACCGCATCGAAGTCCACCTGGAGGAAGGCAAGCCGCTGCAGGGCGCCTTCTTCGAGGCGCTGAAGGAGCGCGGCACGGCGATGGTCTTCACCGCCGTCACCATGACCCTCGGCGTGGGCACGTGGGCGCTCTCGGCGCTCAAGTTCCAGGCCGACATGGGGATCCTGCTCGCGTTCATGTTCTTCCTGAACATGCTCGGGGCGCTCTTCCTGCTGCCGGCGCTCGCCGCGTTCCTGCTGAAGCCGCACGGAGCCGCGAAGGCCTAGATGGGCTGGGGCGCCATCCTGGCGGTCTTCGCCGTCCTGATGGTGGTCGTGCTCTGGATGCTCTTCCTGCGCGGCGAGGCCGTGGGCCACGTGGACGGCGCGTGCAACCTGGACGACGAAGCCGCCGGCCGCGCGCGCGTCGTCGTGAAGCGCGACGTGGATCCGAACCTCGGCGAAGCGATCGTGTTCGTCCAGATGCGCGTGACGCTCGCCACGCAGGGCGTGAACTTCGCGGGGCACGATGCGCGCGCGCTCGCCGATCTCCTCGACCAGGCGGCGGCGCGGCCATGAACAACATCGATACCTGGTACGAGAAGCTCGCCCTCGCGTTCCTGGTCCTGACGTTCATCGCCTACTTCGTGAGGCGCGCGCTCCTCCCCAGGCCGTTGGAGCCCCGGGAGTTCGTCGACGTAGGCACCGTCGGCGGGTGCTCCGTCGAGGCGCTGACGGACGCGCGCGGCCGGCGCTTCGTCGCGGTCGGGATGCAATTCTCGGAGCAGTACGTCCGCGCGTGGATCACGCCTTCACAGGCCCGGCGCCTCGCGGGCTTGCTGCGCACCGCCTCGACGCCCGGCCGCAACCTCGCGCAGGCGCGCTTCAACGCGCGGCGCGGCAAGGCGTGAACACCTCCCGTTTTTTTCTCGCCGCGGGCGCCCTCGCGATGGCGCTGGGCGTGGCGCTCGGCGCGTATGGCGCGCATGCCGCGAAAGGCGCGGCGCACCCCGAGGCGGTGCGGTTGATCCAGACGGCTGTGCTCTACCAGCTCGTGCACGGGCTGGGCATGCTGGCCGTGGGGATCCTCGCGCGCACCGGATCAACGCGCTGGCTCGTGGCCTCCGGCGCGCTCATGCTCCTGGGCGTCTTCTGGTTCTGCGGCTCGCTCTGGTGGCTGGCACTCACGACCCACTCCCTCGGGCCGCTGGCGCCGTTGGGCGGGCTCTCGATGATCGCCGGTTGGATCGCGCTGGCCGTCCACGCGATCCTCTCCCGCCAAGGGGTCTGACCCCTAAGCCGCCTAAGCCGAGATCACGTCGCCGACGCGGATCGTCCCACCGGACAGCGCGACGGCATTCATGCCGAAGCGGGCGCCGAACTCCTTGCTGTCCCGGTAAGCCGTCAGCACGGAAAGCGGCTCGGGGCCCATCACCTCGCCGGAGGTCTGGTCCGTCGTCGTGACCTGGCAACGGCCGCAGGGCTTGGCCATGCGGAAGGCGGTCGATCCGACCTTGAAATCCCCCCAGCCGTCCTCCGCGAACGCAGGGGCGCCAGCGATCACCAGGTTGGCCCGGAAGCGATTCATCGGTACGGGCCGCGAAAGCCGGCCATTCAGGTCGGCCAGCGAAGCCTCGTTGGTGACCAGGAACGGATAGCCGTCCGCGAAGCTCACGATGTGCTCGCCGCCGAAGCGCGGGTTGGTCTGGCGCTTCGAGGCGTCGTGCATGTATGCGAGCCGGCACGGGGCGCCCAGGTACTCGGTGAGCCACGCATCCGCCTCGGGCGACGGGGCGATCGCATCGCAGGTGCTGTTCCAGACGAGCACGCGCATCGCGTCCCCGGCCTTCGGCTCGGCTTCCACTTCCACCTCACCAACGTCCGGCGCGGCGAGCCGCAGTTTCCCGCCTTCGATCTCGGTCCAGACGGTCGCCATCCGGGGGATGTCCCGCTGCGTAAAGAACTCGCCCGAGGGATTCACCACCATGAAGCGGCGGTCGTGGCGCAGGCCGCGGGGGGTGACTTCGGCTTCCTGGAGGGCGATGCCGGAAAGGCTCTTGACGGGGTAGATGTGCAGGGCGGTCAGCGTAACGGGCATGGGTGAAAATTCACAATTGCGGTCGGGGGCGAGCAAGGGTACCTTAATCGGCCCCGGCCCCCTCCGCCGGCAGGAAAGGAAAGGAAGCGCCATGGCACTGTGGGACAAGCTGAAGCAGGAACTGGTCGACATCGTCGAGTGGCTGGACGATTCGAACGACACGCTCGCCTACCGCTTCGAGCGCTACCAGAACGAGATCAAGTACGGCGCGAAGCTCGTCGTGCGCGAAGGCCAGATGGCCGTGTTCATCAACGAAGGCCAGCTGGCGGACGTCTACAAGCCGGGCACGCATACCCTCGAGACGCAGAACATGCCGATCCTGGCGACGCTCCGCGGCTGGAAGTACGGCTTCAACAGCCCGTTCAAGGCCGAGGTCTACTTCGTCTCGACGCGCAAGTTCACCGACTTGAAGTGGGGCACGCCGGGCCCCGCGATGATGCGCGACAAGGATTTCGGCATGATCCGCGTCACGTCGTTCGGCCTCTACACGATCCGCGTGAAGGAGCCCGGCATCTTCGTGAAGGACCTGGTCGGCACGGACGCGCGCTTCACCACCGACGAGATCCAGGCGAACCTGCGCGGCAAGATCGGCCTTCGCATCAAGGAAGTGATGCCCGAGCTGGGCATCCCGATCATCGAGCTCGAGGCCAAGGTCACCGAGATGGGCAATCGCCTGCGCGAGCGCCTCACCCCGGACTTCGAGGCCATGGGCCTGGAACTGGTCGAGGTGCAGGTGCAGGACATCGGCCTGCCCGAGGAAGTCGAGAAGGCGATCGACAAGCGCGGCGCCATCGCCGCGGTGGGCAACCTGCAGGCTTACACGCAGTACGAGACGGCTTCGTCGATCCGTGACGCGGCCAACAACCCGGGCGGCCTCGCCGGCGCCGGCGTCGGCATCGGCGTCGGGGTCGGCATGGGCGCGCAGATGGCCAACGCGATGGCGGGTGCCATGGGCGGCGGCGCGGGCGGGCCTCCGCCGGTGCCGGGCGGCGGCATCGCCTTCCACGTCGCGGTGGGCCAGCAGCAGACCGGTCCCTTCGACCTGGGATCGCTCCAGCAGCAGGTCGCGAGCGGCAGCCTCAAGCGCGATTCGCTCGTGTGGCGCAACGGCATGGCGCAGTGGATGAAGGCGAGCGACGTCGCCGAGCTGCAGGGGCTCTTCGCCGGCATGCCTCCGCCGGTTCCGCCCGCGGCGTGAGCGAAGCGATCACGGCGTCGGAGGCCGAGGCCTCCGGCGCCAGCTTCATCCGCACGTTCCCGTGTTCCGGCTGCGGGGCGAAGCTCTCGTTCTCGCCGGGCACGCGCAACCTCAAGTGCGAGTACTGCGGCGCGGCCAACGAGATCGAGGCCGACGACGACGGCCGCATCGAAGAGCTGAACTTCGACACCTACCTCAAGGCGCTGGAAGGCCGCGAGGAGATGGTCCAGGCCGAGACGGTCAAGTGCGGGAAGTGCGGCGCCGAGCAGACGCTCGAAGGCAGCCTCTTCGCGGCGGCGTGCACGTTCTGCAGTTCGCCGATCGTCTCCAAGGGTTATGCGAGCCGGCGCATCAAGCCGCGCTCGATCATCCCGTTCCAGGTCGGGCACGCCAAGGCGAAGGACGAGTTCCGCCGCTGGGTGCGGTCCCTGTGGCTCGCGCCCGGGGACCTCAAGCGCTACGCGCAGAGCGATGCGGCGATGACGGGCCTCTACCTCCCGTACTGGACCTACGATTGCGCCACCGCGAGCGCGTACACGGGCCAGCGCGGCGACGACTACTACACCGACGACGACGTGAGCGTCACCGACGCGCAGGGCCGCACGACCACCGAGTCGCGCCGCACGAAGCACACGCGCTGGACCCCCGTCTCGGGAAACGTGGAAGCGTTCCACGACGACGTGGTGGTGATGGCGTCGAACTCGCTGCCGCGCACCCTGCACGGCGCGGCGATGGACTGGAACCTGAAGGGCCTCGTGCCCTACAAGCCGGAGTTCGTGAGCGGCTTTCGCGCCGAGGCCTACCAGGTCGGACTGCGCGAGGGCTTCCCGATCGCGCGCGAAACGATCGACGCGACGGTGCACAGCCTGATCCGCCGCGACATCGGCGGCGACCAGCAGCGCGTGCAGCAGGTGAACACGCAGTACTCGAAGGTGACGTTCAAGCACGTGCTGCTGCCGGTGTGGATCTCGGCCTACCGCTATCGCGACAAGGCCTTCCGCTTCCTCATCAACGGCCAGACCGGCGAAGTCTCCGGGGAGAGCCCGCTTTCCTGGGCCAAGGTGACGCTGCTCACGATCGGGATCGTCGTGCTGCTGATCATCCTGCTCGCGGTGTTCTCGCATTGAGCGGAGTGACGCCGTACTCGGTCCTGGTGTCCCGGATCCAGGCGCGCGACGGCCAGGCGGCGGTCGACGTTCCCGAAGACTGGTTGCAGGGCCGCACGCTCTTCGGCGGGCTGCAGGCGGCGATCGCGCTGGCCGCGATGCGCACGATCGCGCCCGCGTGGCCGCTGCGCAGCCTCCAGGTCACGTTCCTCGCTCCGGTACCCGGCGGCCCCGTGTCCGCGAACGCACGCGTGCTCCGCAGCGGCAAGAACACCACGCACGTCGAGGGCCGCATCGTCGATGGGGACAACACGCTGGCCCTTCTCGTCGGGGTCTTCGGCGTGGGGCGGGATTCCGCGGTGAAACGGCCGCCCCGCCAACCCGCCGCGCCCGTGCCGCGGCCCGGGCCGGCGATCGAGCTGCTGCGCCTGCCCGGCATCGTGCCCAACTTCACGCAGCACTTCGACGCGCGCTGGCTCGCGGGCGACCTGCCGTTCACGGGTTCGACGAATCCGGAGCACGTGATCGAGCTCGCGATGCGCGACAGTGGCAATGCCACCGAGGCGCACGTGGTGGCGATGGCCGACTTCATCCCGCCCATCGCGCTCTCGTTCCTGAAGGAGCGCGTGGCGGCCGCGTCCCTCACGTGGATGCTCGAGATTCTCGCGGAGGATGTGAGCGCGCTGCCGCTCGCGGGCTGGCGCGTCGACGCGCGGATGGAAGCCGCGGAGGCCGGCTACACGAGCCAGTCGCTCGTGCTGTGGGGCCCGGGCGGCGTTCCCGTGGCCCTCGGCCGCCAGACGATGGTCGTCTTCGCCTAGAAAAAATCGGGGTCAGGGTAGAAATAAGTGCTGCACGTTGCGCAGCACTTATTTCTACCCTGACCCCGATTTTTCTTCCTAGACCTGCTTCAGCATCGTGGCACCGTCGGAAACCTCGAACTTGCCCGGCGCCTCGACGTTGAGCGTCTTCACCACGCCGTTGTCCACCAGCATCGAGTAGCGGTTGGCGCGCACGCCCATGCCGCGGGCGGTGAGGTCCAGGATGAGGTCGAGCTTCTTCGAATACTCCGCGCTGCCGTCGGCCATGAAGCGGATCTTGCCGCCGGCCTTCTGGTCCTTCGACCACGCGCCCATCACGAACGCATCGTTCACCGAGAGGCACCACACTTCATCGACGCCCTTGGCCTTCAGCGCGTCGAGGTTCTGCAGGTAGCTCGGCACGTGCTTCGCGGAGCAGGTGGGCGTGAAGGCGCCGGGCAGCGCGAAGAGGGCGATCTTCTTGCCCTTCACCAGGTCCTCGACCTTGAACGTGTTCGGCCCGATGGTGCAGCCGTTGCCTTCGACTTCGATGAATTCCTGCAGCGTGCCCGGGGGAAGCGTGTCCCCGACCTTGATCGTCATGGTGGATCTCCTCGTTGTGGATTGGAAAGCGTTTGGGTGAATCAGGCGGCCGCCGAAGCGGCACGGCGGAAACTGGCGAGGGCAAGGCCGGTGAGCACGAAGAGGCCGCCGAGGCCCCGGTTCACCCAGCGCAGCCGGGACGGGTCCTTCATCACGCGCAGCACGCGCGCGGCAAGCGCGGTGTAGCCGATCATGATGATGAGGTCGACCGCGAACGTCGTCGTCGCGAGCACGAAGTACTGGAACGCCTGCGGGCGCGCCACGTCGATGAACTGCGGCAGCACCGCCACGAAGAAGATGATGCCCTTCGGGTTCGTGAGGTTCACCAGGAACCCGTGCAGGAAGACTTCGCGGATGGTGGTGTCGGCATCCGGCTCGTCGACGAAGCCCTTCGGTTCCGAGCGCCACGTCGAGATGCCGAGGTAGATGAGGTAGGCCACGCCCAGCCACTTGATGGTCGTGAAGAGCGTCTCGGAGGCGAGCAGCAGGGCGCCCAGGCCCACGGCCACGACGACCACGTGGATCATGTTGGCCACCTGCATGCCCACCGCGTTCCAGGCACCCATCTTCACGCCGTGGTGCAGGCCGCTGCGGATGCTCGAGAACACGCCCGGCCCCGGCGTGACCGAGAGCACGATCGCCGCGAGGAAGTAGGTGAGCCAGACTGAAAGATCCATCAGCGCCCCGTTTCGATGGCCCGCTTCGCGATCCGGTCGATCATCCCCGGCGCGACAAGCTTGAGCCAAAGGCCTATTTTACCGCGTGCCGTCATGATCACTTCGCGACGCCGGGTTTCCATCGCTTCGACGATGATGCGGGTGCACTCCTCGACGCCCATCACCTCGCCTTCCTTCACCGGGCTCACGGCGATGGGCTTGCCGTCCGGGCCGCTCGCGTTCTCGCGGATGCCCGTCGAGACGAAGCCCGGGTAGACCATCGTGACGGTCACGCCGGTGCCGTCCAGCTCGATGCGCAGCGAATCGAAGAAGCCCGTCATCGCGTGCTTGCTCGCGGCGTAACCGGTTCGCGTCGGAACGCCCGTGCGGCCCGCGAGCGACGAGATGCCCACCAACCGGCCCTTCGACGCCTTGAGATGCGGCAGCGCGTAGTGCGTGCAATACACGGCGCCCATGTAGTTCACCTGCATGATCTGCTGGAGGATGGCCATGTCGCGGATATCCTCGAAGCGCGCCCACATCGTCGCTCCGGCGTTGTTGACCAGCGTGTCGATGCGGCCGAATTCCGCCACCGTCGCGGCGATGAGGGCCTTGCAGTCTTCGTCGACGCCGACATCGCACTTCACCGCGAGAACCTTGGCGCCTTTCGCGCGGCATTGCGCGGCAACGGCCTCCAGCTCCTTGAGGTTGCGGGCCGCAAGGGACAGGGAAGCCCCGCGTTCGGCCAGCTGCAGCGCGAGTTTCGCGCCGATGCCCTTGGAGGCACCCGTGATGACGATGACGTTGTTCTTCATTTGTCGGTCTTGGGATCGGGAATGTGGTTGAAGGCGATGTGCATGCCGCCCCGGTCGCGGGCATTGTGGGCGCTCGCGAAGTACACGGCCTGCTTGCCGAAGCGGACGTTCAGCTGGTCCAGCGCCTTGTAGAGGGCCTTGGAGCGGTCCTCCGAGGCGAAGAGCGTGCCCGTGTGCTGGGTTGCCGGCACGAAGTCGGAAAACGCCATGCCGACGCGAAGGATCGTACGCAGGTCCTTCGGCCGCTTGCCCCAGAGCCGCTCCAGCGCGTGGAGGAAGGCCACGGTGTCCTGCGTGTCGACGAGGCGCATCTCCTGGCCCCAATGGCTGCCGTCGAGGTACTTCACGTCGACCGAGATCCGCGCGGCGTAGAAATCGGCCTTGCGCAGGCGCATCGCGGCTTTCTGCGTGAGGCGGTTCAGTACCGCGTACGCATGATCGGCGTTGCGGCGATCGGGGCCCAGCACGCTCGAGTGCGAGATCGAGCTGGTCTCGGTGTCGCGGTGGGCGACCGGCTCGCCGCGGATGCGGTCGTACATGATGTCGCCGCCGATGCCGCCCCAGACCGCGTGCAGCTCGTCCTTCGTTCGCGCGGCGAGGTCGCGCACGGTCCGGATGCGGTGGCGGTGCAGGCGCGCCTCCATCTGCTTGCCCACGCCGGAGAGCGCGCGCACCGGAAGGTCGAACAGGCGCTCGGGCAGCTCCGCCTTCTGGATCATCACGAGGCCGTCGGGTTTCACCATGTCCGAGGCCGTCTTCGCGATGAACGTGTTGGGCCCGATGCCGATCGAGGTGCGCAGGCACTCGCCGATCTCCCGCGTCAACGCGGCCTTCACCTTCTTCGCTGTGTCCATGGCCCGGGCGGGATCGCTCCAGCGGCCGGTGAGCTCGCAATCCATCTCGTCGATGGAAAGCACCTGGCGCACGGGCACGATCGTATCCACGACCGACACGGCCTTGTGGTGGTACTCGATGTAGATCTCGTGGCGCGCGACGACGAACTCGATGCCCGGGCACATCTTCTTCGCGTCCCCGACCTTGGTGCCGGTCTTCACGCCGAACTGCTTCGCCTCGACGCTGGCCGCGATGCACACCGTCGTATCGGCGAGCATCGGCACGACGCCCAGGGGCTTGCCGCGCAGGCGCGGTTCCACCTGCTGCTCGACCGACGCGAAGTAGGAGTTGAAATCGACGAGGAGTGAGCGGAGGGTCACGCGCGCCTCAGCCGAGGTCGGACGACTCCACGAAGATGCGCGCGATTTCCTCGAACGCGCGCGCCTCCGCTTCGCCGAAGCGCGCGAGCTTCGGGCTGTCCACGTCGAGCACGCCGATGACGCGCCCGCCCCGCATCACGGGCACCACGACCTCGCTGTTGGAAGCACTGTCGCAGGCGATGTGGCCGGGGAAGGCGTGCACGTCGGGCACGACCACGGTGCGCCGTTGCTCGGCCGCGGTGCCGCACACGCCCTTGCCAAGGCCGATGCGCACGCACGCGGGCTTGCCCTGGAACGGGCCCAGCACGAGCTCGCCGCCTTTCATCCAGTAGAAGCCGGCCCAGTTCAGGTCGGGCAGCGTGTTGAAGATGAGCGACGCGACGTTTGCCGCGTTGGCGGTGGCGTCACGCTCGCCTTCGAGCAGCGCGCGCGCCTGGGCGGCGAGGTCCTCGAGGGCGGAAACTCCGGCGGGGGCGGGCGAAACGGCGAACATGCACCATTTTACCCGCCCGCCGGGAACTACTTCGCGGGGGCGACGGCCGGCACGGGTTCCACCGGCGGCTTCACCTGCGCGTCGTGCTTCTGCTTGTAGATGCGGCGGCTTTGCTTCTCCTGGGCGTGGTGCAGGTGCGCCTTTTCCTTGTCGGTGACGACGCCATCGGCCTTGGCCTTGTCCTCGACGCTCTGGACGTGGGCCTGGCCCTTCTCGAGGCGCGCGGCTTCCTTGTCGTTCAAGGTGCCGGAGGCCACACCCTTGTCGATGCGGCTCTCCTGGTTGGTCTGGCGCTGGTCGACGCGCGGCGTGGTCTGGGCAAGCACGGGCAGGGCAAACGCCACGAGCGTGGCGGCGATAAGGGCGGATTTCATTTCCGGTTCTCCTGGTTGGGGTGTGCGATGGGCACGGCCACACAACGGAGGCCCGGGAGGCGAGTTGACCGCCGACACGAGTTGTTACATCAGGGTTGGGTCGCGGCTCTGGAAGAAAGGCCCCGCGCTCCCTGCAAGCGAAGGGCCCGCGAGCCGCGGTAGGAGGGCCTCAGGCCGGAGCGCGGGCCGGCTTGGGGGTGGACGTGGTCTTCTTCTTGGCCTTGGCCTTTTTTGCCTTCTTGGCGGGAGGCTTGCTCGAGGCCGTCCGGGGCGCCGCCTGCGAGGGCTTGGTGACCTTCGCGGTGGGCTGCAATTCGGTGCGGGCATCGGGCTGGGCGGGTGCCTGCGGGACCTGGGCGGCTGCGGGGAGGGCGAACGCCAGGGCCAGCGCGGCGAATTTCAATTTCATTTGCGGCTTTCCTTTCGTTGGAACTGAAGACAATCTAACGGCATCGGGCACCTGCCGTTGACCTAATTCGCGCGATACCCGAGCGGGTTTTCCGGTCCCGCGGCTTTATAATTCGTTTCCCCCTCGAATCTCCCTCTCATGAACTTCAACCGAATCCTCGGCGTTGCGCTGACTTGCGCCGCCCTCCCGCTCATGGCCCAGATCATCGATCCCAGCGCAGCGACCCCGCCGTCCGCCGCGAAGAAACCCAAGGCGATGGTGAAATTCGGCGACCGCCGCGTGGACAACTACTTCTGGCTGCGCGAGAAGGAGAACCCCGAGGTCATCGATTACCTGAAGGCCGAGAATGCCTACCGGGAAGCGGTGATGAAGCCGCTCGACGGCTTCCGCGACCAGCTCTACAAGGAGATGCTCTCGCGCATCAAGGAGACGGACGAGAGCGTTCCCTACCGCCGCAAGGGCTACTGGTATTACCAGCGCGAAGTCGAGGGCAAGCAGTATCCGATCTACTGCCGCCGCAAGGGCTCGATGGAGGCGCCCGAGGAGGTGATCCTCGACGTGAACGTCCTCGCCGAGGGCAAGAAGTTCACGTCCGTGGGGCTGATGGACCTGACCGAGGACGGCTCGAAGCTCGCCTACACGGTCGACTTCACGGGCTACCGCCAGTACACGCTGCACGTGAAGGACCTCGCCACGGGCGCGCTGTCCTCCGAGCGCATCGAGCGCGTCACGTCGGCCACGTGGGCCGCGGACGGCAAGACGCTCTTCTACGTGGAGGAGCATCCCGAGAACAAGCGCAGCTACCGCCTGCATCGCCATGACCTCGGCGAGAAGGACAGCACGCTGGTCTACGAGGAGAAGGACGAGCTCTACGACATCGGCGTGGGCGACACGCGCAGCGGAAAGTACCTCGTGATGATGGCGCAGGCCAAGGACACGAGCGAAGTCCGCGTGCTGCCCGCCGACAAGCCGCTGGGCGAGTTCGCGATCGTGGAGAAGCGCAAGAAGGGCCACGAGTACTTCGTGGACCACCACGAGGGCGACTTCTTCATCCGCACCAACGACAAGGGCAAGAACTTCCGCATCGTGCGCACCCCGGTTGCCACGCCGGGCCAGAAGAACTGGAAGCAAGTGGTCGGCCCGCGCCAGCTCGTGATGGTCGAGGACATCGACCTGTTCCGCGACTTCTGGGTGGCCCAGGAGCGCGACAACGGGCTGCTCAAGCTCCGCGTGTTCGACTACGCCTCGGGCAAGTCGCACTACCTCGACGTGCCGGAGCAGGTGTACCAGACGAGCGGCAGCGTGAACCGCGAGTACGACACCGGCACGTACCGCTTCGTCTACGAGAGCATGGTGACGCCGCGGTCCTGGTACGACTACGACATCGCGAAGCGCGAGAAGAAGCTCCTCAAGGTGCAGCCCGTGCTGGGCGGCTACGACGCGTCGCAATACGCCTCGGAGCAACTCGTCGCGACGGCGAAGGACGGCACGAAGGTCCCGATCTCCGTCGTCTACAAGAAGGGCCTGAAGGACGGCCCGAAGCCCTTGCTGCTCTACGGCTACGGTTCGTACGGCATCCCGATGGACCCGAACTTCCGCTCGTCGCGCATCTCGCTCCTCGATCGCGGCATGGTCTTCGCCATCGCGCACATCCGCGGCGGCGGCGATCGCGGCAAGCTCTGGTACGACGACGGCAAGCTGCTGAAGAAGAAGCACACGTTCACCGACTTCGTGGACTGCGCCGATTTCCTCGTGAAGAAGGGCTGGACCGCGCCCGATCGCCTCGTGATCCAGGGCGGGAGCGCGGGCGGGCTGCTCATGGGGGCCGTCACCAACATGCGCCCCGACCTCTTCAAGGCGGTGGTGACGCAGGTGCCGTTCGTGGACGTGATGTCGACCATGCTCGACGCCTCGCTGCCGCTTACCGTGGGCGAGTACCTCGAGTGGGGCAACCCGAACGTGAAGACGTACTACGACTACATGCGCAGCTACTCGCCGTACGACAACATGAAGAAGGGCGCCTACCCGGCGATGCTGGTCGAGACCTCGCTGAACGATAGCCAGGTGATGTACTGGGAACCGGCCAAGTACGTGGCGAAGCTGCGCACGCTGAAGACCGACAAGAGCGTGGTGCTGCTGAAGACGATCATGGAGGCGGGCCACGGGGGAGCCTCGGGCCGCTACGACGCGCTGAAGGAGCTCGCGTTCACGTACTCCTTCGTCCTGGATCAAGTGGGGCTGGCCAAATGACCCTCTCCCTTGGGAGAGGGCGGGGGAGAGGGTAGCCGTTGTCGAACCTCCAGCTCTTCATCGGCTGCGTCGCGATCTGGGGATCGACGTGGCTCGCGATCACGTACCAGCTGGGCACGGTCGAACCGGAGGCAAGCGTCACCTACCGGTTCTTCCTCGCCTCGCTGTTGCTGTTCGCGTATTGCCGCATCCGCAAGCTGCCGCTGCACTACCCGCCGCGCGAGCACCTGTGGATCGCGCTCTTCGGCATCCTCATGTTCAGCGCGAGCTACATCTGCGTGTACTACGCGGAGCAGCGCATCGTTTCGGGGTTGGTGGCCGTGGGCTATTCGGCGAGCCCGTTGCTGGCGATGCTCGGGCAGCGCGCGTTTTTCGGCACGCCGATGACGGCGAAGATGGCGGTGGGCTCGGTGCTGGGCATCACCGGCATCACCCTCGTGTTCTGGCCGGAGCTCGCGCACATGAACGCGGGCGAGGCCACCACGATGGGGGCGGTCTTCACCGTGGCGGCGGTCGTCATCTCCACGTTCGGAAACCTGGTCGCGCACCGGAACCATGACGCGAAGATCCCGGTCTGGCAGGGAATGGCCTGGGGAATGCTCTACGGATCGATTGCGTCGGCGCTCTGGACTGTGGCGCACGGCAAGGGTTTCGCGTTCGTCTGGACGCCGGCGTATGTGCTTTCACTTCTCTACCTCGTCGTACTCGGCTCCGTGCTCGCCTTCGGCGGCTTCCTCACGCTGCTGGGGCGCATCGGGGCCGCGCGCGCGGGCTACATCGGCGTGATGGTTCCCATCGTGGCGCTCGTCATCTCCGCCGCCTTCGAGGGCTTCCACTGGCAGGCGCTCACATGGGCCGGCATCGCGATATCGGTCGCGGGCAATGTCATCGTCCTACGACGAGCTTAGCGCCGAGACCCGCTGGTGGCGGGCGCTGGCCGTGTCGATCCTCGTGCACGCCGCGATCCTCGCCGTTCCCATGCGCGACCGCATCGGCGAGCAGCTCATGAAGGTGGACAACCAGCCGCCGATGTCGGTGGTGATCGTGCAGTCGTCGCTGCCGCCCACGCCGGACGCCACGCCACCACCGCCCGAGCCGAGCCCGGCACCGACACCGTCT
Source organism: Betaproteobacteria bacterium GR16-43 (assembly GCA_001953215.1). GTDB lineage: Bacteria > Pseudomonadota > Gammaproteobacteria > Burkholderiales > Usitatibacteraceae > Usitatibacter. Next base: position 174,760 of record CP019169.1, on the reverse strand, counting down.
CCGGTGCCCAGGCCGCAACCGCCGCGCATCATGACGAAGCGGCCCGAGCCCGATTCGAAAGCGCCGAAGGTTCCGGTGCCGCCTCCCACGCCCACGCCGGTCCCGGTTCCGGAAAAGGCGCCGCCCGTCGACATGGCGGCGCTGATCGAGCAACGCCGCGAGCAACGCAGGGCTTTCGAGCAGCAGGCCCTCGCGGCGGCCACGCGACGCGACCAGGGCCCGCAAGTGCCGGGTTCTTCCTCGGACGCGGCGATCAAGCGCAACCTCGGTTCGCTTGCGCACGGCTCCGAGGGCACGAGCGGAGTCTTCCAGATCCTCCGCAAGGGAGAACGCACCGCGGAGTTCGCGTTCAACGGCTGGAAGCCCGATGCCTCGAAGCGGTGGCGCGAAGTGATCGAAGTCGACGCGGGCACGGGCGGCGACGTGGACATGGCGATCATCCGCCGCATGATCCAGTTGATCCGCACGCACTACACCGGCGATTTCAACTGGGAATCGCATCGACTGGGCAAGACGATCACGCTCTCGGCGCGCCTCGAGGACCAGGAAGGGCTCGAGGACTTCATGTCGCGGGAATTCTTCGGCGTGCCGGTGTTGAAGAGGCCGAAAGCGATAGAGACCGCCAAGTAGAGGCCAGACGTGCTGTAATTAACATGCGCTACAACGGTTGGCGTGTGTCGCCGTTTCACTACAACTAGAAAATACCCATCAGGGAATACCCATGTTGCAATCCATGCGAGCGCTCGCCGCGCTCCTGCTGTCCCTTGCCGCCTTCGGCGCGCAGGCCTTCGTCTGGTTCGGCGACAATCGGGGCTTGCATCGCGTCGACGCCGCCAGCAACGTCTCCGACGTCCAGGCGGCGACGGCCGAACCGGTTTCGATGGCGATCGATCCCAACGACGGCGCGGTGTGGTCCGTGTCGCGCACGCGGGTCTCGAAATTCACCAAGGACGGCGTGCTCGTCTTCAGCCGCGCGCTTTCCTCGTATGCAAGCAACATCGGCAGCGGCCGGAAGGTCGTGGTGAACCAGCCCGAGGCCACGGTGTGGGTGGCCGGCGAGCGGCGCGTGCTGCGCCTCGCGCGCGACGGCTCGCTCCTCGCCGTCCTCCAAGGCGGCGGGGCCACCGACCTGCAGATCCAGTACGGCGACTCGCTCTGGGTGCTCGATTCGGACCGCGACGAGCTGCGGCACTACAACTACGACGGCTCGTTCGCCGGCACCACGGACCTCGGCGGCGCTTCGGCTCGCGCTCGCTTCCTCGCGATCGACGATGCGCGTGGCATCTTGTGGCTTGGCGCAAACAACGCGCTGGTGCAGCGCGACATCAACGCGCCGTCTGTCGTCCTTCGCCGGGTAGACACGTCGCACGCAGCGAATGCGATCTCGCTGGATGCCGAAAGGGGCGAGCTGTGGGTGCTCGGCGGCAATGGGTTCCACGGCTACCGCGCGGACGGCACGCGCTTCAAGACGGAGCACTTCGCCAACGACGGCGTGAACGATCCCGGCACGCTCGTGTTCGACTTCGACACACAGGACCTCTGGATTGGTCACCGCCGCGGCCTGTCGCGCTTCACGCGCGACGGCGCCCGGGTGGCCACGATTCCCGCGGACGACTCAGGAACCCTCGCCGTGTCGCGCGAGGCCGCGTACTTCGTTCCGATGCTCTTCATGTATTCGCTCTTCGGCGAGACCGTCGCGGACCGCCAACCGGCGATCGTGTTCAAGTTCATCGCGGAGTGCTCGACGTACAGCTGCCCCTTCCCGCCCGAGTTCTATGCCAATCACTCGATCGTCGCGGATCTCGACGGCGTGAACATCAGCGCGGGCTTCATCTTCGACCCCGCTACGGCCGAGACGCGATTCGTGCCGCCAGCGCCGCTGACGCAGGGATACCATCTGGTCACGGCCCGGGCGGTGGACCCCGATGGGCGCGTCTCGGTGCCCGCGTACCTCTGGTTCACCGTCGATACCGTTGGCCCGTCCCTGATTGCGATCTCGCCGCCGAATGGCGCGTTGGTCACGACGCCATCCATCACCGTGACCGGATCGTTCGATCCGTCCGCGGTGTCCGTGACGCTGCCCGGTGGGGCAGTGGTGCCCGGCAACGCCTTCAGCTTCGAGGCGCCGCTTGCGCTTGGAGCAAACACCTTCTCGCTGAATTCCGTCGATGAACTCGGCAACGTGGGGCCGGTCGCGCTCACCTATACATTCGAGCTGCCAAACGCGCCGCCATCGGTCTCGATCGTCCAACCCGCCACCGGCGCGGTGTTCCCTCCCGTTCCCGGGAGTTTCACCGTCGTCGCGAACGCTTCGGATCCCGACGGATCGATCGCGCGCGTGGAATTCTTCCGGAACAATGCCTCGATCGGAATCGCGCTGGCCCCGCCGTACCGGGTGGAACTGGTCAACGTGCCGCCGGGCACCTACACCCTGTTCGCGCGGGCCACGGACGATCGCGGCCGCACGACGCAATCGGCGAACGTGCAGGTGCGTGTCGACGCTCCGCCCCTCGTGACGTTGCTGGAACCTGCGGACGGGATCGTGGTGTCCGGTGGCATACCGATTCGCGCCAATGTGTCGGATCCGGATGGCACCGTGACCTCGATCCAGGTGCTGATCAATGGGCAAGTGTCGTGGACCGTGCAACCTCAAGGGCCCGAGTTCCGCACGGCGGTCGTCTTTCTGGTTCCCGGCCTCTACACGATTGCGGTCCGCGTGAAGGACAACAACGGCGTGAGTACCGATTCATCGGCGGTGCACGTCACGGCGCTGCCGTTCGGCGTGACAGTCGACAGCCCGGCTCGGGACGCGACTGTGAGCGCCGGGAACGTCACGGTGAGCGGAACGTTCAACGCGCCGGCTGGCGCGACGATTCGGGTGAATGGCGTTCCTGCCGTCCTCCTGTTCGACGCCAGCGGTTACAGCGGAACGTTTTCGGCGATCGTGCCGATGGCTGTAGGCCAGAACCAGATCTCGACGGAATTGATCTCGCCGGATGGAACCAGCATCAGCACGATCGTGAACGTGACGGTCGTGCCTTGACGGCTCTCGAGCACGGCGATCGCGTTTCAAGATCCGCTTGGGTTGACATTCGCAAACCCGCGGCGCACGTTAGGCAAGCGACGAGGCGATCCGATTTCATCAAATAGAAATCGCCCGGACGCACAATCAGGGAGGTCCCATGCCTCGTCTCGTTCGAGCGCTTCTCGCGCTGGTCCTGCTGTCGGTCGCGTTCTCGTCGAATGCTTCGCTCTGGTTCGGTGACGAGGACGGCGTCCACCGCGTCAACACCGACACCAATCGCGCCGACCTGAACATCAATTCCTCGGAACCTATCGGGCTCTCGGTCAATTCTACCGACGGCTCCGTGTGGTCACTGACCCGGTCGCGCATCGCGAAATACAATGCCGCGGGCGCCACGGTCTTCAGCCGCACGTTGTCCTCGTACTCGGACAGCATCGGCAGCGGCCGGCAGCTCGCCGTCAACGCGGCCAACGGCAGCGCCTGGGTCACGGGCGAGCGCCGGTTGCTGCACATCTCTCCTGCCGGCGCGTTGCTGTCCGTGGCTTCCACCGATGCGACGGACATGGCCGTCGCGCAGGATGGGACGTTGTGGATCCTCGACGAGGGTGACAACGAGATTCGCCGCTACGCCAACGAAGGCGCTCTCCTTTCCCGCACGCACCTCTCCGGCGTGTCGCGCGAATCGCTCTACATCGCGCTCGATGACACGCGCGGCGTCTTCTGGCTGGGCGGCGACCATTCGCTGGTGAAGCGCAGCCTCGCCAACCCGTCCACGGTGCTGAAGACCATCACCACGTCGGACGAAGTGAACGCACTCTCGCTCGACGTGCAGACCGGCGAGGTCTGGGTGCTGGGCCGCACTTCGTTCTACGGCTACCGGCCCGACGGCACGCGCTTCGTCTCGGAGTACGTCGGCAACGACGGCGTCTACGATCCCGAGACGCTCGCCTTCGACATCGGCACGCAGGCGATCTGGATCGGGCATCGCAACGGCCTCACGCGTTTCACGCGCAACGGCAACAAGGTCGCGACGATTCGCGCCAACGAGGTGGATACGGTGGCGGTATCGCGCGCCGCGGTCGTGATCGATCCGACGATCGCGCTGGTGGCCCCGACGGCCAACTCGACGATCACCAATACGCGCCCGGCGATCACCTTCCAGTACGGCGCCAATTGCTCCGGCGCGTCCTGTGCCTTTCCGCCAAGCTATTTCTCCACGTTCACGATCAACGCCACCGTGAACGGCGCATCGGTCGGTTCGCAGTTCGTCTTCGATCCGGCGACCGGGCGAACCAGCTTCACGCCCGCCACGGCATTGCCCCAGGGCGCGAATTCGGTGACGGGACAGGCGGTGGACGCCACGGGCCGCACGTCGGCCGTGCTTTCCGCGCAGTTCACCGTGGATTCGGTCGCACCTCAGTTCGGAGCCGTGACGCCCGCCACCGGAACGACGTTCAGCGCGGCCCCGATCACCATCGCGGGCTCGGTCAACGACGCGTCCGCGCGCGTCAGGCTCTCCGGCGTGTCGGCCGACCAGGGCGCGGCGTTCAGCTTCCCCGTCACGCTCGCCGCCGGCATCAACAACTTCACGCTGACCGCAACGGACGCGGCGGGCAACGCGAGCACGCTCCCGCTCACCTATACGTTCACCGCCCCGAACCTGCCGCCCACCGTCTCGATCACCGCGCCGGCGAACGGAGCCACGTTCACGGCACCCGCGAGCTTCACCATCACGGCCACCGCAAGCGATGCGGACGGAACCATCGCGAGCGTCGCGTTCTTCAGCAACGGAGTTTCGCTGGGCGTCGATGCGACGGCGCCGTACTCCTTCAACGCCGCCAACCTTGGCAACGGAGCTTACGTGCTCACCGCGGTGGCCACGGACAATCGCGGCGCCGCGACCACCTCGACCCCGGTGACCGTCACGGTCGGTACCGCGAATGCGCTTCCCACCGTCCAGCTCACGAGTCCCGCGAACGGCACGGCCTACTCCGCGCCCGCGACGATCGTCGTGAAGGCGACGGCGAGCGACAGCGACGGCACCATCAGCAAGGTGGAATTCCTGCGCAACGGCGTCGTCGCGGCCACCGTGACCGCGCCTCCGTACCAGGCCACGCTCGCCAACGTGCCCGCGGGGACGCAGGTCCTCACGGCGCGCGCGACGGACGATCGCAACGGGGTAGCGACCTCGGCGCCGGTGACCGTCACCGCGACCGCGCTCGCCTTCACCATCAACAGCCCCGCGGACGGCAGCGCGATCGACAGCGACAACGTGCTCGTGAAGGGCCATGTCGGCGGGCTGGCGAACACGGGCGTAGTCGTGAACGGCGCCGTCGCGGCCGTCGATGCCGCGGGGAATTTCTCGGCGCTCGCTTCGCTGGTCGCGGGAGCCAACACGATCACGGCGGTCGCGACCGGGCCCGACGGCAATGCGAGCACGCTAACGCGCCAGGTCACGGCCACCGCGCGCGCTTCGCCATTCCTGGTGCACGCGAACCCGGCGGCCGGTCTTGCACCGCTGCCGGTGTCGTTCATCGTCTCGAATCCCTCCGGCGCCGATGCACGCTTCATGTTCGATACGTTCGGCCCCTTCGACCTTCCGGCCGGTTCGACGCTCACGCTGAGCCTCACGTATCCGGCAGGCGTTTTCACGCCGAAGGTCGTGTTCACGCCGGTGGCCGGTGGCACGCCGTACGCGCAGGACCTCGTCGTGAATTCGCGCGATCCCGCGAGCCTCGACCAACTCCTGCGCCAGGCGTGGGGCGGCCTCAATGGCGCGCTCGCCGCGGGCGACAAGGACGGGGCCCAGCGCTACCTGAGCGGTGGGGCGAAGGAGAAGTTCGGCCCCGTGTTCGACGCCTTGATGCCGTTCATGGGTTCGATCGTCGCGTCCTACTCGCCGCTCGGCCAGTCGAGCCTGCGCGAGGGCATCGCGGAGTACGCGGTCACGCGCATGGATGGCACCCGCAAGCGGCTCTACTTCATCTACTTCCTCCTGGACGCCGACGGCGTCTGGCGGATCGACGAGATGTAGGAGGATGGACATGACCACGCCCGTTTCCCGCCGCATCGCCGCCTTCTCGTTCGCGCTGGCTCTCGCGCCCGCGGCGCACGCCTACAACGACACGATCACGCACCCGCACCTGACGGGCGTCGCGGCGGAGAAGTCGGCGATCTACACCGATCCGCTGCTGATGAAGCGCCTCGGCCTTCCACCGGCCGACCAGCTGGCCTTCACGTACCGCGGCCGCGTCGGCTCGTTCCTGTTCGGCCAACTCGGCTACACGCTTTCCGGCCTGATGGGCGAGGGCGCGTTCGACGAGGATGTCGGCGACCGCGCCAAGCGCCATTTCTACGATCCCATCAACGATCGCGGCCTGTACGTCCTTGGTTTCGAGGGCTACCCCTCGTATCGCTGGATGCTCGAGGACCAGGGACCGATCCCGGAGCAGGCGTTCTCGCTCTTCGACGCGCGCGACCAGCTCGAGCGCGCCCTCACGTACAACACCGGGTCCCCGAAGGATTCCGATTCGGCGCGCGGCACGGCGCTGGCGACGATGATCCTCAGCCTGGGCCATGCCATGCACCACATGCAGGACATGCACCAGCCGCAACACGTACGCAATGACGACCATCTCGACCAGTGGGCGTTGCTCGGGCTGAACCCGTACTACAAGCCGAGCCGCTACGAGGCCTACACCGCGATGATGGACGACGCGATCGGCGGCTACGCCGCGGCGGGCTCTCCGGTCTATCCGGGTTCGTCGGACTACAAGGTGGCGCGCGATTTCTGGTTCAACGGCAACGGCAGCGGTTCGGCCCAATACGTGAATCGCAACTACGTGAGCCAGGGCAAGAACTTCCAGGTCCGCAATGGCGTCGCGGGCGTGGGGGCCTATGGGCTGCCGATGCCGGGCGTACCCACCGATTTCACGGTCGAGCAGATCTTCACGGTGGTGCCCGGGACCCAGGTGCCGCCGCAGATCAAGACGCTTTGCGGCGATCCGGCGATCGATTGCACGATGACCATGTACCCGGCCGGCCCGGCCGCCCGGGCCTCGACGCTTTCGATCTTCGACCAGGACCTGCGTGAAAAGGGCGTCACCGTCATCGTGAACGACTTCGGCACGCCGACCTACCTCGTCGATCGCCTGTTCGCGTTGAACCGGTTCAACTTCGACAGCGTCCACCCGAGCCTGCTCTCCAGCGCCGTCGGCTATTCCGCCGGGCTGGTGAATCACTTCTTTCGCGGCAAGATCGATGTGCTGCCGCCGGACAGCGGAGCGTTCGCAGTGGTCGATCACTCGACGGGCGCGGGGTTCAAGAAGATCCGCGCGCAGATCCAGAACGCCACGCCGGGCGAGGACTTCACGAACGGAACGCTGGTGGCGATCGCGCGCTTCCACCGCAACGGCTGCTACAAGGCCGACCTCTCGGGCGAATGGAAGGACAATGGAACGCCCATCCCCGAGAAGCCGTGCGACGACTACCGCTCCGCCGAAGAACACATCCGGGTGACGGCGTCGCAGCCGCTCTCGCTCACGGCCGGCACGAAGAAGGCGTTCACGTTCGAGTTCGCCGACGAGATTCCCCTCGACGCCACCGACCTGATCCTGCAGGTGTTCTTCAAGGGCCAGGTGGGCGCCGAAGTGAACTCGTTCGCCGTGGGCGCGCTCGACATCTCCGAACCCACGTTCATCACGGTGATGAACGGCACGGACGTGTTCGAGATTCCGTCCGGCGGGCAGGGAACGTTCTTCTACTACGGCGACATCGTCGCCAACGTGGCGCAGGCGCCGTACTCGATCGTCGACACGAACGGCGACCAGAATTACTCGAGGCCGCCCGACGTGGACGTGTTCGGCGGCAACATCCACTACCTGGTCTCGGTGGACGGCGTGAGCGTGGGCGAGGTGCCGGCGTTGCCGGAAGGACGCTTCTTCCGCATCGCCCTGCTGGTGAAGACCACCGGATTCCAGCTCACGTTGAACGCCAACGGCAACGGCTTCTTCGGACCGACCACCTACTCGATGCCCGCGAAGACCGCGCAGGTCGACTATGCCGCGAACTCCTACGTGGTCTCGACGGTCCGGAAGCTGCGCAAGCAGGCTTATCACAACGACAGCGTGACCTTTTGGCACTTCTACCCGACGAGCAGTGCGGCGGTGAAGGACATGATCGAAAGCAAGGCGACGGAAGCGACGGAGCTGATCGAGGTCACGATCGCGGATCAACCCAACCCCTGATCGATCGGCCCCGTCGAGCGCGAAGGCGGGGGCCGCTCAGGCGGCTTTCCGCTCCCGGAATTTTTCCAGGCCCTTCGCGGCTTCCTTGCGGATCTTCCACTTGAGCGGGGCGAACCAGCCGAGGGCCTTTCCGACGGGCCCCAGCGCCTGCGAGGCCCACTTGTAGAACGAGAACCGGTCGTAGTGCCGCACGATCTTCCCGTCGCGGAAGGCGAACAGGGCGCTCACGTGGTTCACCACCGGCCGCCCGGTCTTGCTGAAGGTGTAGGTGGCGGTCCAGCGGGCCCGGCCCTCGGACGCATCCGCGTGGGCCTCGTCCAGCTTGACCTCGAGGTCGGCGGCCCGGGACAGGAGCATCCGCCACATGTCGCCGGCCTCCTCGCCCTTCAGTTTCGGGAAAACCGGGTCGGAAAAGAAGATCTCCTTTCCATAGCATCGGGCCATGCTTTCGGCGTCGCGGCGGGCGAAAGCGGCGTAGAACTCGCGAATCAGGGCCTCATGGGGGTGCATGGCGGAATTGATGCTCGTCAAGGTTGGGGGGTTTGCGCTGTTCCTATACTGCCGCAAATTCCAAGAAGGACTTCCCCATGCTCTCCGACATCGAAATCGCCCAGAAGGCGAAAGCCAAACCCATTGGTGAAATCGCCTCCAAGCTCGGCATTCCCAACAGCGCCATCGAGCCGTACGGCCACTACAAGGCCAAGATCGGCCTGGACTATGTGAATTCGCTGGGCTCGAAGCCCAACGGCAAGCTGATCCTCGTCACGGCCATCTCGCCCACGCCCGCGGGCGAGGGCAAGACCACCACCACGGTGGGCCTGGGCGACGCCCTGAACCACATCGGCAAGAAGGCCATCATCTGCCTGCGCGAGCCCTCGCTGGGCCCCGTGTTCGGCATGAAGGGCGGGGCGGCCGGAGGCGGCTACGCGCAGGTGATCCCGATGGAGGACATCAACCTCCACTTCACGGGCGATTTCGGGGCCATCCAGCTCGCGAACAATCTGCTCGCGGCGATGATCGACAACCACATCCACCAGGGCAACGAGCTCAACTTCGACGTCCGCCGCATCACGTGGAAGCGCGTGCTCGACATGAACGACCGCGCGCTGCGCGACATCGTCGTTTCGCTCGGCGGCCCGGCCAACGGCTACCCGCGCGAGGACGGCTTCGACATCGTCGTGGCTTCCGAAGTGATGGCGATCTTCTGCCTGTCCACGTCGATCAAGGATTTGAAGGAGCGCCTGGGCAAGATCGTGTGCGGCTACACGAAGGACCAGAAGCCCATCCTCGCCAAGGACCTGAAGACCCACGGCGCGATGGCCGCGCTGCTGAAGGATGCCCTCGCCCCGAACCTCGTGCAGACGCTCGAGCACTCGCCCGCGTTCATCCACGGCGGCCCGTTCGCCAACATCGCGCACGGCTGCAACTCGGTGCTGGCCACGCAGACGGCGCTGAAGCTCGGCGACTACGTGGTGACCGAGGCGGGATTCGGCGCGGACCTCGGCGCGGAAAAGTTCATCGACATCAAGTGCCGCAAGGCGGGCCTGCGCCCCGCGGCGGTCGTGCTCGTGGCCACCATCCGCGCGTTGAAATACCACGGCGGCATCGAGGTGAAGGAACTCGGCAAGGAGAACCTCGAGGCGCTCGCCAAGGGCATCACGAACATCGAGCGGCACGTGAACAACATCCGCAACAACTACGGCCTGCCGTGCGTGGTGGCGATCAACCACCGCACCGAGGACACCGACGCGGAAGTGAAGATGCTGCAGGACAAGATGGCCCACCACGGCGCCAAGGTCATCCTCGCCCGCCACTGGGCCGAGGGCGGCAAGGGCGCGGTGGATGTCGCCAACGAAGTCGTGCGCCTCTGCGAGCAGCCGAGCGACTTCAAGTTCGTCTACGAAGAGAGCCTGCCGCTCTGGGACAAGATGAAGGCGATCGCCACGAAGATCTACGGCGCGTCCGACATCACGGCCGATTCCAAGATCCGCGCACAGATCAAGAAGCTGCAGGAATCGGGCTACGGCCACTATCCGGTCTGCGTGGCCAAGACGCAGTACTCGTTCTCCACGGACCCGCAGTTGCGAGGCGCGCCTTCGGGCCACATCGTCACGATCCGCGAGGTTCGCCTGGCCGCGGGTGCCGAGTTCGTCGTGATGGTTTGCGGCGACATCATGACCATGCCGGGCCTGCCGAAAGTGCCTTCCGCGGTGTCGATCGACATCACCGACGACGGCAAGATCACGGGCCTCTTCTGAGGTAGAATCCGGGCTCTCGAAAACCCGCCTCCGGGCGGGTTTTTTATTGTTTGTTAATCGCGCCCATGCCCGGTTTCAACCTCGATTCGACCCTCCCGCCCGGCGCCTTGTCGGACGGCCCGCAGCTCACGGCCGCGGCCAACCAGGCCATCGCGCTGGCGCGCTCCGGGGAATCCCGCAAGGGCCTGGCCCTGGCCCTGCTGGCGCGCAACCAGGCTCGCGTCCTCGACCTGCGCCGGGGCGAGGCCGAGGCCCTGAATGCCGCCGCCGTCGTCCATGCGATTCGCGGGGACCACATCTCGGCCGTGGCCGCGGCCATCGACGCCTGCGAGCTGGCCGGACGCCTCGAGGGGCGCTCCATCCTGGGGCATAGCCGCGTCACGCTGGGCTCGGCCGCCTTCGCGCTGGGGATGGTGGGGGAAGCCCGCGCCGCCCTGGAGGCCTGCCTGGCGCAGGCCGTGTGCTGCGGCGACCGGGAACTGGAGGTGCGCGCCCGCTCCGGCCTGGGGATCGTCCTGGGGGACCTGGGGGAATTCGAGGCCGCCACCCAGGAACTGGCCCGCGTGCTCTTCCTGGTCGAGCGCCACCAGCAGATGACCTGCCCCGCGCGGGCGCTCTCGAACCTCGCCAACCTCCACGCCAAGCGGGCGAAGAAGCACCTGGCCGCCGGCGATCGCATCGCCGCCGCGAGCGATTGCGAGGATGCGGATCGCCTGGCCGCCCGGGCGCTGGAAGTCGCCGATGCGCGGGGCAACCTCTCGGTGCAGATCGACGCCGCCGGCATCCGCGGGAAGGTCCGCGACCTGCTGGGCGAGCCGCACGAAGCCTTGTTGTTCCTCGCGTCGGCTTGCCGCGCCGGCATCGCGGCCCGCAGCCGCACCCCGCTCTTGTGGGTGCTGTGCGAGCAGGGCCGGATCCACCGGGGACTGGGCCAGCTCGACGCGGCCCGGACCGCCTACGACGAAGCCCTCGAGATCGCCGCCGAGCTGCGCCCGAGCCCCAAGATCGCCGAGGCCTGCCAGGGGCTGGAGTGGGTGGAGCGAGCCGCGGGAAACGAAGCGGCCGCGCGGCGCTGGAGCGAGCAGGCGCACGTCGAGACCGAGGCCTTCGAGCACGCCCGGGCCCAGACTCGCCGCCAGTTGGATGCCTTTTTCGCCGCGGGTTAGGAAACCGGCGCCGGGGTCGCCCCGTATAATCGCGAATCCATGGAATCGATCGGCAAATACCAGATCATCCGCGAGCTCGGCCGGGGCGCCACCGGCAAGGTCTATCTCGCCGAGGACTCGTTCGCCAAGCGCAAGGTCGCCATCAAGGTCGCCTTCCCCGAGGCGTTGAAGAGCTCCGAGGACGGCGCGTTCTACCGCAGCATGTTCCTCAACGAAGCGGCGCTCGCCGGGAAGCTGAACCACCCGCACATCGTGCAGATCTTCGATGCGGTGGTGGAAGACCAGTTCAGCTACATCGTGATGGAGTACATCGAGGGCGGCACCCTCGAGAAGTTCTGCAACCCCGAGCAGCTGCTCGAGACGCGCGAAGTCGCCGAGATCATCTTCAAGAGCGTGCGCGCCCTGGCGTTCGCGCAATCGCTGGGCCTCACGCACCGCGACCTGAAGCCCGGCAACATCCTCCACAACGACGGCACCGACATCAAGATCGCCGACTTCGGCGCCTCGATCAACAAGGTGGCCGACCGCACGATCATCACGAACGTGGGTTCGCCCGCGTACATGTCGCCCGAGCTGGTGACGGGCGGCGTGCAGGCCTCGCACCTCTCGGACATCTACGCGCTCGGCGTGGTCATGTACTACCTGCTGACCGGGCGCCTGCCGTTCACGGGCGCGAACACGATGAGCGTGATCTACCAGATCGTGAACACGGAACCGGAGCCGCCGAGCACGCACCGCAAGGGCCTCGACCCGGCGCTCGACTTCATCGTGATGAAGGCCATCGCGAAGGACCCGGCGCGGCGCTTCCAGACGTGGGACGAATTCGCGCAGGGCCTGGCCGAGATCTGGAAGCGCGAGCAGGCCAACGAAGCCACGCGCGGGCAGTCGGATACCGAGCGCTTCAACATGCTTCGCAACCTCCCGTTCTTCCGCGAGTTTCCGGAGAACGAGCTGTGGGAGGTGCTGCGCATCTCCAAGTGGGCCAAGTTCAAGCCCGACAACATGCTCATCAAGGAAGGCGACCACGGCGATTCGTTCTTCATCCTCGCCGGCGGCTATGTGAGGATCACGCGCGGCAAGAAGACGCTGAACGTGCTCACGGCGGGCGATTGCTTCGGCGAGATGTCCTACCTCGCGCACAACGACCGTGCGCACCGCTCGGCCTCAGTCACCACCACGTCGGACTGCATCGTGATGAAGATCCGCGCGGAAGACCTGCGCGCCGCGTCGCTCTCGTGCCGCCGCCTCTTCGACGAGCGCTTCCTGAACACGCTGGTCGATCGCCTCGAGAACGCCAACGAGCAGCTCTCGGTGATGTCCTGACGGCGCGGCCGTCTCCCGTGGTCCGCGTCGTTCCCCTGTCGTCCCACCCCGAGTTCGTCGGTCCGCTCGTCGACGCCTTCGTGGCCCAATGGCCCGAGTGGTGCGCGAAGATGCCGCGGCCCGAGGTCGAGCGCTGCTTCGCGTGCGGTCCCGCGGGCGCGGTGCCGCAGGCGTTCGCGGCGGTCGAGGGCGATACGGTCGTCGGCACGATCGCGTTGCGGCGCTATTTCGCCGAGGAGCCGATGCCCGAGACGCCGTGGGTCCGCGGATTGCTGGTGCTTCCCCCATGGCGCGGCCGCGGCATCGACCGGATGCTGGCCAACGCCGCCGAAGATGCCGCCCGCGCGATGGGCTACACCACCGCCTATGCGGCCACGACTTCGATCGAGCGCCTGATCCTGCGGCGCGGGTGGAGCGTCTTCAAGCGCGTGGAGCACCAGGGCCAATCCTTCGCCTGGCTCCGGAAGGACCTGTAATCGGGGTCAGGGTAGAAATATGTTGGTAATCGGGGTCAGTGTAGTAACAGAAAGATATTTCTACACTGACCCCGATTATGGGTTGAGGAGGTGGAAGGCCGCGAAGGTCGCGATCATCAGGAAGGCGATCACCACCTTCACCACGGCGCCGAGCACCATCCCCACCCAGGTCGCGAGGCCGACCTTCCCCGCGCGGACGAGATCGCGCTTCGCGATCAGCTCACCGGCCACCGCGCCGATGAACGGGCCGAAGACCAGCCCCGGAATGCCGAACAGCAGCCCGACCAGGGCGCCCAGCCCGGCCCCGGCCAACGCAAACCCGCTCGCTCCCACGCGTTTCGCACCCACGATCGACGCGAGGAAGTCCACGGCGAACGCGATCGCCGCCAGCACGCCGATCATCGCGAGGCCCCAGGGACCCACGTGCGTGAAGTTGTCCGCCCAGGCTCCCACCACCAGCCCCGCGAACACGAGGACGATGCCGGGAATCACGGGCAGGACGAGCCCCGCCAGGCCGACCAGGACGAGTGAGACGGCAAGGATGTAGAGGGCGCTGGTTTCCATCAATTAACCCTGCCTTGTAGGACACGTCCGACTTCCACTCGGGGGGCCGCATTGTAACTTCGAACATCGCCCGGAGTGCGCCCGCACAAGTGCACCCGGATTTTCCCTCCAGGAGGCAGGCTTGAAGACCCGATCGATCCGTGGCGATTGCGACGCGCAAATGCACGTCCTGCTGGCGGCCCTCACGGCACTGAAAAAAGGCGACGCCACGTTCCAGCTTCCCTCCGACTGGGAAGGCACCGCCGGCAAGGTCGCCGAAGTCTATCGCGAGATCCAGGAAGCCCACATCCGCATCACCGACGAATTCGCGGCGATGCGCAGGAAGGTCGGCAAGGAAGGCAAGCTGCGCTATCGCGGCACCGCGGCGGACCTGCGCGGCTTCTGGAAGCAGAAGATCGAGAACGTGAACGCGGTGATCGACGACCTGGTGCTCCCGACCACGGAGACCGCGCGCGTGATCGGCGCCGTGGCACAGGGCGATCTCTCGCAGAACATGGCGCTCGAGTTCGAGGGCCAGCCGCTGCAGGGCGAATTCCTGCGCCAGGCCAAGACGATCAACAAGATGGTGGACCAGCTCGGATCCTTCGCGTCGGAAGTCACGCGCGTGGCGCGAGAGGTGGGCACCGAGGGCAAGCTCGGCGGCCAGGCCAAGGTGAAGGGCGTGGCCGGCACGTGGAAGGACCTGACCGACTCCGTGAACTCGATGGCCGGCAACCTGACGGGCCAGGTGCGAAACATCGCGGAGGTGACCACCGCGGTGGCCACGGGCGACCTCTCGAAGAAGATCACGGTGGACGTGAAGGGCGAGTTCCTCGAGCTGAAGGCCACGATCAACACCATGGTGGACCAGCTTCGATCGTTCGGCTCGGAAGTGACGCGCGTGGCGCGCGAGGTGGGCACGGAAGGAAAACTCGGCGGCCAGGCCCGTGTGGAAGGCGTCTCGGGCACGTGGAAGGACTTGACCGACTCGGTGAACTTCATGGCCGGCAACCTCACCTCGCAGGTGAGGAACATCGCCGACGTCACAACGGCCGTGGCGCGCGGCGACCTCTCGAAGAAGATCACCGTGGATGCGCGCGGAGAGATCCTCGAGGTGAAGAACACGGTGAACACGATGGTGGACCAGCTCTCGTCGTTCGCCTCGGAGGTGACGCGCGTGGCGCGCGAGGTGGGCACCGACGGCAAGCTGGGCGGCCAGGCGAAGGTCGAAGGCGTCTCGGGCACGTGGAAGGACCTGACCGACTCCGTGAACTTCATGGCCGGCAACCTCACCTCGCAGGTGAGGAACATCGCCGACGTGACCACGGCGGTTGCGCGCGGCGACCTCTCCAAGCAAGTGACGGTGGACGTGAAGGGCGAGATCCTCGAGCTGAAGAACACCGTGAACATCATGGTGGACCAGCTCGGTTCGTTCGCCTCGGAAGTCACGCGCGTGGCGCGCGAGGTCGGCACCGACGGCAAGCTGGGCGGCCAGGCGCAGGTGCGCGGCGTCTCCGGCACGTGGAAGGACTTGACCGACTCCGTGAATTTCATGGCGGCGAACCTCACCTCGCAGGTGAGGAACATCGCCGAGGTGACCACGGCCGTGGCGCGCGGCGACCTCTCGAAGAAGATCACGGTGGACGTGAAGGGCGAGATCCTCGAGGTGAAGAACACGGTGAACACGATGGTGGACCAGCTCTCGTCGTTCGCCTCGGAGGTCACGCGCGTGGCGCGAGAGGTGGGCTCCGAAGGCAAGCTGGGCGGCCAGGCACGCGTGAAGGGCGTGGCCGGCACGTGGAAGGACTTGACCGACAACGTGAACTCGATGGCCTCGAACCTGACGGGCCAGGTGCGCAACATCGCGGAGGTGACCACGGCGGTTGCGCGCGGCGACCTGTCCAAGAAGGTGACCGTCGACGTGAAGGGCGAGATCGCCGAGCTGAAGAACACGGTGAACACGATGGTGGACCAGCTCTCCACGTTCGCCGCGGAAGTCACGCGGATGGCGCGAGAGGTGGGCACGGAAGGCAAGCTGGGCGGCCAGGCGTGGGTGAAGGGCGTGGCCGGCACGTGGAAGGACTTGACCGACTCCGTGAACTCGATGGCCGGCAACCTCACGTCGCAGGTGCGCAACGTCGCGGAAGTGACGACGGCCGTGGCGCGGGGCGACTTGTCCAAGAAGATCACGGTGGACGTGAAGGGCGAGTTCCTCGAGCTGAAGAACACGATCAACACGATGGTGGACCAGCTGCGGTCCTTCGGTTCGGAAGTGACGCGCGTCGCGCGCGAGGTCGGCACGGAAGGCCAGCTGGGCGGCCAGGCGCGCGTCGAAGGCGTCTCCGGCACGTGGAAGGATCTGACCGACAACGTGAACTTCATGGCCGGCAACCTCACCTCGCAGGTGCGCGGCATCGCGAAGGTGGTGACGGCGGTCGCCAACGGCGACCTGAAGCAGAAGCTCACCGTGGAAGCGAAGGGCGAGATCGCGGCCCTCGCCTCCACCATCAACAGCATGACGGACACGCTCGCGACGTTCGCCGAGCAGGTGACGGGCGTGGCGCGCGAAGTGGGCGTCGAAGGCCAGCTGGGCGGCCAGGCGAAGGTGCCGGGCGCCTCGGGCACGTGGAAGGACCTCACCGACAACGTGAACCAGCTCGCGGCGAACCTCACGTCGCAGGTGCGTGCGATCGCGCAGGTGGCCACGGCGGTAACGCAGGGCGACTTGACGCGGTCCATCACTGTGGAAGCGCAGGGCGAGGTGGCAGCGCTGAAGGACACCATCAACGAGATGATCCGCAACCTGAAGGACACGACGCAGAAGAACACCGAGCAGGACTGGCTGAAGACCAACCTCGCGAAGTTCTCGCGCATGCTGCAGGGCCAGAAGAACCTGAACACCGTGGGCGGGTTGATCCTCTCCGAGCTGGCCCCCGTGGTGGCCGCGCAGGTCGCCCGCTTCTACGTGCTGGATACGTCGTTCGAGAGCGCGCAGCTGCGCCTGCTCGCCTCGTACGGCGCCGAAGGCCAGAAGGCCCACGGCCGCCGCCTGTGGCTGGGCGAGGGCCTCGTGGGCCAGACCGCGCTCGAGAAGCGCAAAACCCTGATCACCAACGTGCCCGAGGGCTACCTCGACATCGGCACGGGCGTGGGCTCCGCTCCGCCGCGCAACATCCTCGTGCTGCCCGTCGTCTTCGAGGGGCAGCTGAAGGGCGTGCTGGAGCTGGGTTCGTTCGAAGGTTTCTCCGACACGCACCAGGCGTTCCTCGAGCAGCTCATGGAATCGGTCGGCATCGTGATCAACACGATCGAAGCCAACACCCGCACGGAAGACCTGCTGACCCAGTCGCAGTCCCTCGCGCAGGAATTGCAGAGCCGCCAGGAAGAGCTGCAGAACACCAACGAGGAGCTGCAGGAGAAGGCGCGCCTGCTGGCCCACCAGAACCAGGAAGTCGAACGCAAGAACACGGAAGTGGAAGAGGCGCGGCAGGACCTGGAGGAGAAAGCCCACCAGCTGGCCCTCACGTCGAAGTACAAGTCCGAGTTCCTCGCCAACATGTCGCACGAGCTGCGCACGCCGTTGAACTCGCTGCTGATCCTCTCCGACCAGCTGCAGGCCAACGCGCAGGGCAACCTCTCGGGCAAGCAGGTGGAGTTCGCGAAGACGATCCACTCCTCCGGCAACGACCTGCTCACGCTGATCAACGACATCCTCGACCTCTCGAAGATCGAATCGGGCACGGTCGCGGTGGACGTGGGCGAGCTGCGCCTGGACGAGCTGCGCCGCTACGTGGAGCGCACGTTCCGCCACATGGCCGAGTCGAAGAAGATCGACTTCTTCATCCGCGGCGACGAAGCGCTCCCGGTCGCGATGGCCACGGACGCGAAGCGCCTGCAGCAGATCATCAAGAACCTGCTGTCGAACGCGTTCAAGTTCACGCATCGCGGCCAGGTCGTGCTGTCGATCGAATCCGCCGTCTCCGGATGGGATCCGCAGAACGACGAGTTGAATCGCGCCCCGTCCGTGATCGCCTTCACGGTGCGCGACACGGGCATCGGCATCCCGCCGGACAAGCAGCAGATCATCTTCGAGGCGTTCCAGCAGGCCGACGGATCCACCAGCCGCAAGTACGGCGGCACGGGCCTGGGCCTCGCCATCAGCCGCGAGCTCTCGCGCCTGCTCGGCGGCGAGATCCGCCTGTGGAGCGCGCCCGGCGAGGGCAGCGCCTTCACGCTCTACCTGCCGGAACGCTTCGCGCCGCGCGTGGTGCGCAAGCCCACGGATGCGGCGAGCGTCGCGCACGCCGCCATCCGCGCCGCGCGCACGGCGCCCGCGCCGATGCCGAGGCCGGACCTGATGCCCGCCATCGGCGAGGCGCTCGGCCCTTCGCCGCTCGACCACGAAGTGCCGGACGATCGCGAAGCGGTCACTCCGGGCGACACGGTCCTGCTCATCGTCGAGAACGACCTCGCCTTCGCCTCGGTGCTGCTCGAGGCGGCGCGCGAGCGCGGCTTCAAGGGCATCGTCACCACGCTGGGCGCCTCGGCGCTGGCGCTGGCGCGCGAGTTCCATCCGGCCGCGATCACGCTCGACATCTTCCTGCCCGACATCCAGGGCTGGCGCGTGCTGGACCGATTGAAGGGCGACATCGACACGCGCCACATCCCGGTCTGCGTGATCTCCACGGAGGAGTCGCGCGAGCAGGCCATGCAATCGGGCGCGCTGCACTTCGTGGCCAAGCCCCTGCAAAGCAAGGAGGGCGTGGACCGCCTGCTGGACAACATCAAGGCCTACGCCGCGCGCGACGTGAAGAACCTGCTGGTGGTGCAGCCCGACCACGCGAAGCTGAAGGACGTCGTGGGTTACCTGAACCTCGCCGCCGACGTGAAAGTGACGGGCACGCGCGACGCGGGGGCGGCGCTGAAGGCGCTTCGCAACGGCGATGTCGATTGCCTCGTGGTGGACCCGGAGATGCCGGGCCTTTCGGCCGAAGCGTTGATCGAGGAAGCCCGCGCGCGGGCGCCGAGCCAGCCGATGCCGATCATCGTGCATACGGAGGAAGGCCGCGCGGTGCCGGACGAAGCCGCGTGGCAGCAGCTCTCGCGCAACGGCCCCGTGTCGTTCGTGCACACGCTGGACCGCCTGCTCGACCAGACCACGGTCTACCTGCATCGCAACGCGAGCCGCCTGCCGGACGAGCAACGCGGAACGCTGGAGGAGATCTACCGCTCCAACCGCTGGCTCGCGGGCCGCAAGGTGCTGGTCGTCGACGACGACATGCGCAACATCTTCGCGCTCTCGACGGTGCTCGAGGACTACGACATGAAGATCCTCACGGCCGATAACGGCCGCGACGCGATCGAGATCGTGAAGGCCGAGAGCGACATCGACGTGGTGCTGATGGACATCATGATGCCGGAGATGGACGGGCTGGAGACCATGCGCGAGATCCGGAAGCTCCCGGCGTGCAAGGACCTGCCCATCATCGCCGTCACCGCGAAGGCCATGAAGGGCGATCGCCAGCGCTGCCTCGAGGCGGGCGCGTGGGACTATCTTTCGAAGCCCGTGGAGACGCAGCAACTGCTCGCCACCCTGCGGGCCTGGTTGAAGCCGTGAGTTCTCCCGACACCACTACGCCGATGGACCCGCGCTCGACGCCGGCGGCGATCCTCGTCGTCGACGACCGGCCCGACAAGATCCTCGTCTTCCGTTCGGTGCTGGAAGACCTGGGCCAGGAGGTGGTGGCGGTCAACTCGGGTGGAGACGCGCTGAAGCAGGTGCTCGACCGCGACTTCGCCGTGATCCTGCTCGACGTGAACATGCCGGGCATGGACGGCTTCGAGACGGCCGCGATGATCCGCAAGAGGAAGCGCTCGTCGCACACACCGATCATCTTCATGACGGCGTACTCCGACGAGATGCACGCGGCGCAGGCGTACTCGCTGGGCGCGGTGGACTTCATCCTCACGCCGTTCGCCCCCGAAGTGCTGCGCGCCAAGGTGCGCGTGTTTGTCGAGCTGCACCAGATGGCCGAGCACATCCGCAGCCAGAGCGACCAGCGGATCGCCCTGGCCCGCGAACAGGCGGCGCGCACGGCGGCGGAGGAAGCGGTGCGCCGCTCGGCCTTCCTGGCCGAAGGCGGGCGGCTGCTCACCAGCTCGCTCGACCCGGAGGCCCTGGCCCGCGACCTCTCCAGCTTCGCCGTCCCCTTCCTCGGCACGATGTGCGTGATCGCCCTCGCCGACGAGCACCAGCGGATCTCGCGCACCGAGATCGCGTGGAACGATCCCGACACGTCCACGGGGCGGCGGGCCACCTCCGCGAAGCGCATCACCGAGCCGGTGCTCGCGGGAGCCATCGAGCGCGCGATCATCGTGTCGCGGCGTGAGCAGGTCAGCGCGGCCGTGGCGGATTCCGAGGGCATCCGCATCGAACGCATCGACGGGACGGAGGAGCGCCTGGCGCTCTCGTTCCATCCGCGCACCTTCGCGGTCTATCCGCTCGTCGCCCGCGGCCGCACGCTGGGTGCGATGGCGGTGGCGCTGGCCTCGCCGCGCGAACGCTTCACCGCCGCGGAAACCGCGCTCGGCGAGGAGCTCTCCGGGCGCGTGGGCATCGCGCTCGACAACGCCCGGCTCTACCTCCAGGTGCGCGACAACGACCGGCGCAAGGACGAATTCCTCGCGATGCTCGCGCACGAGCTGCGCAGCCCGCTGGCGCCCATCCGCAACGCGATCGAGGTGCTGAGGGTCTCCGGGACGGCCGAGGCGCGGCTGCCGTGGGCGCGCGACGTGATCGACCGGCAATCGCGGCAGTTGATGCGCATCGTCGACGACCTCCTCGACGTCTCGCGGATCACCAGCGGCAAGATCCAGTTGCGCACCGAGGACGTGGACGTGGGCGCGGTGCTCGCCTCGGCGGTGGAGACCAGCCGGCCCGTGGTCGAGGAGCGCCGCCACGAGCTGTCCGTCACGGCGCCGACGAAATCGATGCACGTGCACGGCGATTTCGCGCGCATCGCGCAGGTGCTGTCGAACCTGCTCAACAACGCGGCGAAGTACACGCCGCCGGGCGGGCGCATCTCCGTCGCGGCGACCGAGGAGGCCGGGCACGCGGTCTTCCGCGTGAAGGATTCGGGCCTCGGCATCCCGGCGCCGATGCTCGACGGCATCTTCGACCTCTTCACCCAGCTCGACACGACGCTCGACCGCGCGCAAGGCGGCCTCGGCATCGGCCTCACGCTGGTGAAGCGGCTGGTCGAGGCGCAGGGCGGCCGCGTGGAGGCCGCGAGCGCGGGCGCCAACCAGGGCAGCGAGTTCACCGTGTGGCTTCCGCTCACGAAAGCGCCGGGCAGCACGGTCGCCTTGCCCGAGCCTTCCAAAGCGATCGAGGCCCGGCGTATCCTCATCGTCGAAGACCATGCCGACACCGCCCAGACCCTGTGCACCCTCATCCGCCTCGACGGCCACGAGGTGCACCACGCGAGCGACGGCTTCGCGGCCCTCGAGATCGCGCCCAGCTTCCGCCCCGACGTGGCGCTCGTGGACATCGGCCTGCCGGGGATGGACGGCTTCGAGATCGCGCGGCGCATGCGCCAGCTCGAATGCGGGCGCCATTGCCTCCTGGTGGCCGTCACGGGCTACGGACAGGAACGCGACCGGCTCAAGGCACTCGAAGCCGGGTTCGACCACCACCTCGTGAAACCCGTGAACATCCAGGTCCTGGCGGGCGTCATCGCCTCCCGGCAACGCGAGACGGAGACCCAATGAGCGACCTCGAGTCCGTCTACCGGGATGCGATCACCACGCGCCTCATGCGCCGCATGAGCCACGCGCTGCAGCACGACCTGAAGTCCCCGATCCAGGGCATCCAGTGGGCCCTCGAACTCGCGCTGAAGAGCGTGGCCGCCGAAGGCACGGATCCGAAGGCGCGCGCGCAGGTCGAGAAGGCCGTCGACATGGCGCGGAAGGAGCTCGCCCGGCTGGACAAGACGTCGCGGGCCTTCCTGAACGATTCCGGCATCACCGACGATACCGAGCAGCGCTTCGACCTGGGCGAAGTCGTGCGCGAGACCGTGCGCCACTTCGTCACCGACGCCGCGATGCGCAACGTCCGGCTCACCGTCGACGTGCCTGCGGTGCCGGTCCACGTGCGCGGGTTCCGCGGCGGGGTCTCGCAGGCCGTGCTGACTTGCGTGCTGCACGCGCTCGACTCCGCGCCCGACGGCGGGCTGGCCGACGTGGCGCTCAAGGTGGAAGGCGAGGAAGCGGTGATCGAGATCGGCGACGACGCGCTGGTGCCCGCCGGAGTGGACGATCCCTTCGGCCTCGGCGTGCTGGGCATCCGGCTCGCGCAGACGTTCATCGAATCGCACGGCGGAGTGATGCGGGTCACCCCGCGCGCCAACGGCAAGCGCCGGCGGATGTGCATGGCCGTCCCGCTGGACCGCGAACCGGCGTAAACCTAGCTCCCGGCGCCGAGAACGCGCTCGAGCGTCGCCGAGTCCACGGGTTTTTCCAGGTAGTCGTCGAGCCCCGCCTCGCGGGCCCGCCGGCGATGCTCGTCGGAGCCGAATCCCGAGAGCCCGATGATGCGCAGCGGCGGAAGGCTCGCGTCGCGCCGCAGGGTGCGCGCGACCTCCAGGCCGCTCACGTCCGGCAGCGCCATGTCGAGCAGCATCGTGTCGGGGCGGCGCTCGCGCGCCATCTCGATGGCGCGCGCCCCGGTGTAGGCGACGAACACCTCGTGGCCCATCTGCTCGAGCAGGGTGCCGAGGACCTCGGCGGAATCGACGTTGTCGTCGACCACCAGCACGCGGCAGGGAACGCCTTCGCTGGAAGCGCGGTGGACGGCGTCGTTGCGATCGGCGAGTTCGCGCAGCGCGGCGATCTGCCTTTCGAGAAGTTCGAGCATGCTGGCTCGCGAGGCTTCGTCGCCCGGCCGGCGCAGCACCTCGATCGCCATCTGCATCGCGGCGAGGGCGTCGCGCAATTCATTGACCATCGCGCATGCTAAACCATTGCGGCTATCATGGACCGATGGAGGAGAAGAACATCGCATCCGCCCCGAAGCGCCTGGCGGTGGCGAACGCGCTCGCCGCGTCGCTGCCCGGTACTTCCGTGCTCGCGGATCGCGAAAGCCTGAAGCCCTACGAGTGCGACGGGCTCTCGGCCTACCGGCAGCCGCCGATGGTCGCGGCGATTCCCGCCAACGAAACCGAAGTCGCGGCCGCTCTCGCCGTGGCGCGCAGGACGGCAACGCCGGTAGTCGCCCGCGGCTCGGGCACGGGGCTTTCGGGCGGCGCGCTGCCGCTGGCCGACGGCATCCTGCTGTCGATGGCGAAGTTCGACAAGATCGTGTCGATCGACGCCGTATCGCGCACGGCCCGCGTGCAGCCGGGCGTTCGCAACCTGCGCATCTCGGAAGCGGTCGCGCACCTGGGCCTCTACTACGCGCCGGATCCGTCGAGCCAGATCGCGTGCTCGATCGGCGGCAACGTCGCGGAGAACTCCGGCGGCGTGCATTGCCTCAAGTACGGCCTCACGGTGCACAACGTCCTCAAGGTCCGCGCGATGACGATCGACGGCGACGTGGTCGATCTCGGCAGCGAAGCGCTGGATTCCCCGGGCTACGACCTCCTCGCGCTCGTCACCGGCTCCGAAGGCCTGCTGGCGATCACGCTGGAAGTCACGGTGAAGCTGCTGGCGAAGCCGGAGGCCGCCCAGGTCGTGATGGCCTCGTTTCCCGACGTGGAGAGCGCCGGGGACGCCGTCGCGGGCGTGATCGGGGCCGGCATCGTGCCCGCGGGCCTGGAGATGATGGACCGCCTCGCCACCCGCGCCGTCGAGGGCTTCGTGAACGCGGGCTACGACCTGGAAGCCGCCGCGATCCTGCTCGCCGAATCCGACGGCACGCGCGAAGAGGTGGCCGAAGAGACGGCGCGCATGATCGAAGTGATGAAGGCCAACGGCTGCACGCGCGTGGCCTGTTCGGCGAACGACGCGGAGCGCCTGCGCTTCTGGTCGGGGCGCAAGGCCGCGTTCCCCGCCGTGGGCCGCATCTCGCCCGACTACTACTGCATCGATGGCTCCATCCCGCGGCGCTCCCTCGCCCTCGTGCTGAGGCGCACCGAGGAGATGAGCGTGAAGTACGGGCTGCGCTGCGCGAACGTCTTCCATGCGGGCGACGGGAACCTGCACCCGCTGATCCTCTACGACGCCAACGTGCCCGGCGAACTGGCGCGCACCGAGGCCTTCGCCTCCGAGCTGCTCGAGCTTTGCATCGAGGTCGGCGGCACGATCACCGGCGAGCACGGCGTGGGCATCGAGAAGATCAACCAGATGTGCACGCAGTTCCGTCCCGGCGAATTGACGCAGTTCCATGCGATCAAGGCCGCGTTCGATCCCGAGGGTTTGTTGAACCCCGGGAAGATGGTGCCCACGCTGCATCGCTGCGCCGAATATGGGGCGATGCGCGTGGCCGGCGGCAAGCTTCCGTTCCCCGACCTTCCGCGCTTCTAGCGATGAACCACGAGCTCGCGCGCACGCTCGAAGCGATCCAGCCGCCGCCGGTCGTGATGGTCGACGAGGAGCGGCTGCGCCCGTTCGAGACGGACGCCTTCGTTTCGCACCGGCAGGTTCCGATGATGGCGGTGCTGCCCGATCGCGAGTCGCAGGTGGGCGAGATCGTCTCGGCCTGTGCGGCGCGCGGCGTGCCGGTCGTCACGCGTGGCGCGGGCACGGGCATCTCGGGCGGCGCGATCCCGCATGCGGAGGGCGTGCTGCTCGTGGTGACGCGCATGCGCGCGCTGCTGGCGCTCGATCCGCTCGGACGCACCGCCACCGTCGAGCCCGGCATGCGCAACCTCGTGGTGTCCGAGATCGCCGCGCCGCACGGCTTGTTCTATGCGCCCGATCCCTCGAGCCAGCTCGTGTGCTCCATCGGCGGCAACGTGGCGGAGAACGCGGGCGGCGTGCATTGCCTCAAATACGGATTCACGCTGCACAACATCCTCGCCGTGGTGGCGTATGACGGCGAGGGCGAGCGGCTGGAGCTGGGCTCCCTCGCGCTCGACGCGCCGGGCTATGACCTGATGGCGCTCATCACCGGCAGCGAAGGCAACCTGGGCGTCGTCACGCAGGTCGTCGTGCGCTTGTTGCCGCGTCCCGCCGCGACCGAGACACTGCTCGCCGCGTTCGGGTCGGTACGCGAGGCGGCCGAGGCGGTCGGCGAGATCCTCGGTGCGGGACTCATCCCCGCCGCGCTCGAGATGATGGATCGCGTCGTGATCGAAGCCTGCGAGCGCTACATGAACCTCGGCTTTCCGAAGGATGCGGAGGCCCTGCTGCTGGCGGAAGTCGACGGCGGCGTGGAAGAGACGCGCGATGCGCTGGCCCTCGTGCGTTCGATCCTCGAGCGTTGCGGCGCCACCGAAGTGCGCGTGGCCCGGGACGATGCCGAGCGCGCCGAGCTGTGGCGTTCCCGCAAGGGCGCCTTCACCGCGCTCGCCACGGTGCGGCCGGACTACTACACGATCGACGGCACGATCCCGCGCCGCATGCTGCCCCACGTGCTCGACCAGGTGTATTCGCTCGCGAAGGCCGAAGGCCTGCTGGTGGGCAACGTCTTCCACGCGGGCGACGGCAACATCCATCCGTGCATCTTCTACGACGCGTCCGTGCCCGGAGAACTGGAGCGCGGCGAGGCGCTGGGCGGGCGCATCCTCGAGCTTTGCATCGACGTGGGCGGCACCATCACCGGCGAGCACGGCGTGGGCATCGAGAAGCTGCGCCAGATGTGCAAGCAGTTCCGGCCCGCCGAGATCGCCGCCTTCCACGACGTGAAGCGCGCCTTCGATCCCGCGAGCATCCTGAACCCCGGCAAGGCCGTGCCGACACTCAACCGCTGCTCGGAGTGGGGCGGCATGCACATCCGGGATGGGCGGGTTCCTCGCGCCGACATTCCTCGATTCTGAGATGAGCGATTTCATTCCCCAGCTTTGTGACCACGTACGCCGCAGTGCCGAAGCGAAGACACGCCTTCGCATCCGGGGCGGCAGCACGAAGGATTTCTACGGCGGCGCGCCCACCGGTGTTGCGGTCGAGATGGGCGCGTACGCCGGGATCATCGCGTACGAACCGAGGGAGCTCGTGCTCACGGTGAAAGCCGGCACGCGCCTGTCGGAGGTGGAGGCCGCGCTCGCCGCGGAGCGCCAGATGCTCGCGTTCGAGCCACCGCATTTCGGCGAGGGCGCCACCATCGGCGGCACCGTCGCCGCGGGTTTTTCGGGGCCGCGCCGGCCCTACGCCGGATCCGCGCGCGATTTCGTCCTCGGGGCGCGCATCGTGAATGGGAAGGGCGAAGACCTCTCGTTCGGCGGCCGCGTGATCAAGAACGTCGCGGGCTACGACGTCTCGCGGCTCATGACGGGCGCGCTCGGCACGCTGGGGATCCTGACCGAACTTTCGTTCAAGGTGCTGCCGCGCCCCGCGGCGCACGTCACGCTCGCGTTCCAGCTCGAGGCCCCGCAAGCCGTGGAGCAGGCCAACCTGTGGGCGGGCCAACCCCTGCCGCTTTCGGCCGCGGCGTGGCAGGAGGGCGTGCTCCGCGTGCGTCTCTCGGGCGCCGAGAGCGCGGTGAAGGCCGCCACGGCCCGCCTGGGTGGCGATGCGATGCGCGATGGCGACGCATTCTGGAAGGACCTGCGCGAGCACCGCCTGCCGTTCTTCCGCGCCGGCCTTCCGCTGTGGCGCCTGTCGCTGCCGCAGGCGGCCGCGCCGATCCCCACGCCGCATGCGCAACTGATCGACTGGGGCGGAGGCCAGCGCTGGGTGAGCGGCGAGCTCGATGCCGTGGCCCTTCGCGCGAGCGTTGCCGCGGCCGGCGGCCATGCGACGCTCTTCCGTGGCGGCGACAAGTCGCAGGGCGTGTTCCATCCGCTGCAGCCCGCCCTCGCGAAGATCCACAAGCGCCTGAAGGAGGCTTTCGATCCGGCAGGCATCCTCAACCACGGGCGCCTCTACGATTTCTGACCCTCACCCTGGCCCTCTCCCAAGGGAGAGGGAATTGCCCATGTACACGCTCTACTACTCTCCCGGTTCCGTCTCCATCGTGACGCACATGATCCTCGAGGAGCTTGGCGTGCCGTTCGAGGCGGTGAAGGTGAGCCTCGACACGAAGGCGCACCACGAGCCCGCGTACCTCAAGATCAACCCGAAGGCGAAGGTGCCGTCGCTGGGAACCCCGGACGGAATCCTCACCGAGAGCGTGGCCATCCTCGAGTTCCTGCTCGACCGCCACGGCGACGGCACGCTCCTCGCGAAGCCGGGCACGATGGAGCGCGCGCGGACGATGGAGCGCGTGGCCTACCTCGCGACCGAAGTCCACCCGCTGATGAACCGCTACTTCCATCCCGACGATTTCGCGGCCGGGGAGTCGGAGCAGAAAGCGGTGAACGAGCACGGGCAACGCAAGATCGTCGCGTTCTTCGAGCGCGAGGATGCGAAGCTCACCGGCGCCTACTGGTCGGGCGGAAGCGCGCCCACCCTGGCGGACTTCTACTTCGCCGCGGTCGTGCGCTGGGGCCGGTGGTTCAAGCCGAAGGCCACCGAAATGCCGAACCTCCGCGCATTCCAGGAGCGCATGGCCACCCGCCCCTCGGTGCAGCGCGCCACGGCCCGCGAGGGCAACACGCTCTTCTCCTGATGGAAACCAACCTCGCCGACTGGATCCGCGATACGCCCGAGGGCATCGAGGCGAACTCGATCCTGCGCAAGTGCGTGCACTGCGGCTTCTGCCTCGCCACGTGCCCCACGTACGGCCTACTCGGCGACGAACTGGACAGCCCGCGCGGTCGCATCTACCTCATGAAGCAGATGCTCGAGGGCGCGCCGGTGACGGAGCGCACGCAGTTGCACCTCGATCGCTGCCTCACCTGCCGTGCCTGCGAGACCACGTGCCCGTCGGGCGTGCAGTACGGGCGGCTGGTCGACATCGGACGCGAAGTGGTCGATCGCAAGGTCGGGCGTCCTCCATGGGAGAGACTGAAGCGCTCGCTGATGCGCAGCTTCCTCCTGTCGCCCACGCTCTTCGGAGGCGCGCTCGCGCTGGGCCGGGCGATGCGCGGAATGCTTCCGGCGTCCCTCGCGAATCGCATTCCGGAGCGGCATGGCGAAGCGACGTGGCCCAGCGCGCAACGCACGCGGCGCATGGTCGCGCTGCGGGGTTGCGTGCAGGCCTCCATCGCGCCGTCGATCAATGCGGCAACCGCGCGGGTACTGGATCGCCTCGGCATCCAGCTCGTGGAGGCCACGGAGGCGGGCTGCTGCGGCGCCCTCTCGCAGCACCTGGACGCGCACGAAGCCGCGCTCGACGCGGCGCGGCGCAACGTCGATGCGTGGTGGCCCCTGGTCGAGGCGGGCGCCGAGGCGATCGTCATCACGGCCAGCGGCTGCGGCACGATGGTCGCCGACTACGGGCACCTGCTGCGCAACGATCCCGCCTATGCCGAGCGCGCGGCGCGCATCTCTTCGATGGCGAAGGACGTCTCCGAAGTCGTGGCCGCGGAGAAGAGCGCGCTCGCCAATGCCTTCGCGGGCCGGAAGCAGCGCGGCGAGAGCCTCGCGTTCCATTCGCCGTGCAGCCTGCAGCACGGGTTGAAGGTGCGCGGCGTGGTCGAGTCGATCCTGCGCGATGCGGGCTTCACGTTGACCGCGGTGCCCGACGGCCACCTGTGCTGCGGTTCGGCGGGAACCTACTCGATCCTGCAGCCGGAGCTCTCCGGCCGGCTGAAGGCCAACAAGGTGGCCGCGCTGGAATCGGGAGGGCCGGAGATCATCGCGACGGCCAACATCGGCTGCCTCACGCACCTGCAGTCG
Organism: Betaproteobacteria bacterium GR16-43; assembly: GCA_001953215.1. Lineage (GTDB taxonomy): Bacteria > Pseudomonadota > Gammaproteobacteria > Burkholderiales > Usitatibacteraceae > Usitatibacter. Next base: position 145,846 of record CP019169.1, on the reverse strand, counting down.
GGAACGCGGCGCCCCGTGCGCCACTGGATCGAGGTGCTCGACGCGCGGCTGGGCCAGCGCGCCGTCGTGGCCGCCGACACCTAGCCGCGTTTGTAGAGCAGCAGGATTTCCGTCTTGTCGGCCGGCCGCGCGCCGCGCCACAGTTCCGTCCAACCGGGCTCGGCCGCCGGAATGTTGTCGGGCGAAGCCTGGACGATCCGGACCTTGCACGCGTAGGCGCTCGGGCCGTCCGGCCGCTCGATGAACATGCCGGCATAGCGATGGAGCAACGCGCGCTGCGTGTCGCCCACGCCCACGCCGATGGCGCAGCGGTATCCCACCGGCAGCCGCTCCGCGATCTGCTGTCCGACGCCGCGGTAGCTGCGGGCCTGGTCGATCCCGGGAACGCCGAGCGTCATCACGAGCATCCACACCATCGTGATACCCGCGGCCCAGTTCACCAGCGCGCGGCGCGTGGTGCGCAGCGAACGCGCGACGACCACCAGCCAGATGAGCGTCAGCAGCGCGGCGAACGCGAACGGCACGAACTGGAACGGATACTTGAAGCCCGGCAACTCGCGCTGGATCCACAGGGCCGCGATCTCGGGAGTGCCGGTGAGCGCCGCAACCCACGCGACCCAGATCAGCAGCGCCATCAGGAAGAAGGTCGTGAGGCCGAACCAGTCGAGCGCGCTCGCCGCGCCGCGCTTCACGCTGTCGATCTCCGCCACGCCGAGCAACGACAGCGGGATCAGCAACGGGAGCGCGTTGATCTCGCGGGCCTCGGCGAAGAACGACAGCACCACCAGGAACGCGAGGAAGGCCACGAAGGGCATCTGGAGGTCGCGGCGGGTGGAGAGCGTGTTGCGCGCCTTCCAGAGGCTCCAGGCGGCCAGCGGCCACGCGGGCCACGCGTACCAGGGCAGGATCTTCACGAAGTACACGACGTTGAGCAGGCCGAGGCGCGCGCCATCCTCGCCCGACCAGCGCGATTGCGTGGCCTGCGCCAGCCACATCGCGAGGTTCGACCACCGGTTGCCGGCGAGCAGCACGGGGTACAAGGCCAACAGGGGCGCGGCGCAGAGCAGTGCGATGGCCACCGCCTGCGCGTAGGAGCGCGTGCGGTAGGCCGGCGCGGCGAACGGAACCGCGGCCATCGTGACCGCGAGCAATGCGAGGGGCAGGAAGCCATCGCCCAGGAAGGCCACGCCGAGGGCCAGGCCGCAGATGACCCCGGCCACGCGTGCGCGGCGCGGCACGAGCGCCAGGCCATACAGGCCCCACGCGATGCCCGTGAGGCCCGCGAGGTCGCTGTTCATCTCGTGGGCCTTGAGCAGCAGCCCGAGGCAACCGATGAAGAGCAGCACGCCGATGCGCATCGCGCGCTCGCCCATCAGTTCGAACGCGGTGAGCGAAACGCCGGCGAGCGTGGCGGCCATGAAGACGCCCGAAGCGAGGCGCGCCGCGTCGTGCAGCGGGACCCAGGGATGCAGGAGCTGGCCGAGCGAAGCGGCGACCCAGAAGTAGAGCGGCGTCTTGCCCGGGTAGCCCAGGCCGCCGATCTGCAGGTGGACCCAATCGCCGGTGCGCAGCATGTCCGCGACGATGCCGAAGGCGATGGCTTCGTCGCCCTTCCACGGGTCGTGGCCCACGAGGCCGGGCAGGATCCAGGCGAGGCAGACGATCACGAAGAGCCCGGTCTTCACCGGGGTCCGGGTGCCGTCGTAGGCGATGCGAGCGCGCATCGCGTCAGGGAGGTGGCTCGTGGCCATGCTCTATCTTAAGCGCAACAAAAAAGGCAGCCCGAAGGCTGCCTTTTCGTGAGGCGGGGAGCGGCTACTGCGCTTCCTTGGGGGCGGCGGGCTTCTTCGCGTAGCGCTTCTTGAACTTGTCCACGCGGCCTGCCGTGTCGACGATCTTCTGCTTGCCCGTGTAGAACGGATGGGACTCGGCGGAAATCTCGATCTTGTAGACCGGATACTCCTTGCCATCCTTCCACTTGATGGTCTCGCTGGTCGCGACCGTGGAGCGGGTGACGAAGCCGAAATCGCAGCTGGTGTCGAGGAACACGACCTCGCGGTAATTGGGGTGAATGCCTGCTTTCATCTTCTTTCGCGCCTCTCGCCGGGAATGATCGGGCCTGAGGTGAATTCACAGGCGCCGAGATAAAGAACGCTATTATCCCGGAAAACGTCAATCAAAGCAATAGCTTGGATGAAGGCTCCCCCAGGGGGGGCAATCGCTCGTAAGGCCCAGAAATGGCTGGAAAAAACCGGGCCGGAAGGAGCCGGGCGTATAGTCCGCCGATGGGATTTTTCAGGCGGATCCTGGGCCGGGACCCGACCGCGGACTGGCCCCCGGCGGACGGCAAGGTGCCGCCGTTCGATCCGGAGCGCGGCACCTTCGGTGCCGTGCGCTTCGACGACGCCCTCGAGAAGCTTCGCGCGCTGGGCCGCCCCGACGACCTCGACGGCGATGTCCAAGCCAAATGCGATCTCCACTACCACGCGGGCGGATTCGTCGCCGAGTGCGAAGGCGGCAAGTTCATCGGGGTGCGGTTCCACTTCGAGGCGAGCCGCGAGAACAAGAAAGTCCTGACCGCGAGCGCTACCGTGGGCGGCATGAGGCTCACCCTCGCGACGAAACCCGACGACGTGCGCGCCTGGTTCGGCGAGCCCTTGGCCACGGACGCGAGCGAGCATGGGACCGAGCTGGACTACCAGCGCGGCAAGATCTTCGTGATGTTCGACTTCGACGAAACCGGGCGCCTGGTCTACTTCAACGCATACCTCGACGACCAATGAGCGGAGCCTAGTTGCCCCGCTTCATCGACGCGAAGAACTCGTCGTTGTTCTTCGTGGCGCGCAGCTTGTCGAGCAGGAATTCCGTGGCTTCCAGTTCGTCCATGCCGAACAGGAGCTTCCGGAGCACCCAGACCTTCGGGAGGATCTCGGGGGCGATCAGCAGTTCCTCGCGGCGCGTGCCGGAGCGGTTCACGTTGATCGACGGGTAGACGCGCTTCTCGGCCATGCGGCGATCCAGGTGGATCTCCATGTTGCCGGTGCCCTTGAATTCCTCGTAGATCACGTCGTCCATGCGCGAGCCCGTGTCGATGAGGGCCGTCGCGATGATCGTGAGCGAGCCGCCTTCCTCGACGTTCCTCGCGGCGCCGAAGAAACGCTTCGGGCGCTGCAGGGCGTTGGAATCCACGCCGCCCGTGAGCACCTTGCCGGAGGCCGGCACCACGGTGTTGTAGGCACGGGCGAGGCGCGTGATCGAATCGAGCAGGATCACGACGTCCTTCTTGTGCTCGACCAGGCGCTTGGCCTTCTCGATCACCATCTCGGCCACCTGCACGTGGCGCGTGGCGGGCTCGTCGAACGTCGAGGCGACCACTTCACCTTTCACGGTGCGGGTCATCTCGGTGACTTCTTCCGGGCGCTCGTCGATCAGCAGGACGATCAGCACGCACTCGGGGTAGTTGGAAGTGATGGCATGCGCCATGTGCTGCATCAGCACCGTCTTGCCGGCCTTGGGCGGCGAGATGATGAGGCCGCGCTGGCCCTTGCCGATGGGCGCCATGATGTCGATCACGCGGCCGGTGAGGTTCTCCTCGGCCTTGATGTCGCGCTCGAGGACGAGCGACTCGTCCGGGTGCAGCGGCGTGAGGTTCTCGAAGAGGATCTTGCTCTTCGCGTTCTCCGGCGGCTCGCCGTTGACCTTGTCGACCTTCACCAGCGCGAAGTAGCGCTCGCCGTCCTTCGGCGTGCGGATCTCGCCCTCGATCGAATCCCCGGTGTGAAGATTGAAGCGGCGGATCTGCGAGGGGGAGACGTAGATGTCGTCCGGGCCCGCGAGGTAGCTGGTGTCCGGAGAGCGCAGGAAGCCGAAGCCGTCCTGCAGCACTTCGAGCGTCCCGTCGCCGAAGATGGCCTCGCCCTTCTTGGCGTGGGCCTTCAGCAGCGCGAAGATCAACTCCTGCTTGCGAAGCCGGTTGGCGCCCTCGAGCTCGGCCACATTGGCCATGTCGACGAGCTCCTGGACGTGTTTGAGCTTGAGTTCGGATAAGTACATGCGGGGAGGACCAGACTTGAGGGGAGGGGGCCCGATTGGAATGCCCGGGCCGGGCTGCTTCAGGGTGCTAGGGGATTCGTCTGGCTGGAGGGGTGCTGCGGGGCGACAAGGAGACTGTCTCGAACGAACAGCCAGAACGGGGGAAATGTAGCGGGTTCAGATATTGCTGTCAATGAAGGCGGCCAGCTGCGTCTTCGAGAGCGCGCCGACCTTCGTGGCTTCGAGGTTGCCGTTCTTGAAGATCATCAGCGTGGGGATGCCGCGGATGCCGTACTTGGGAGGTGTGGCCGTGTTTTCGTCGATGTTCAGCTTGGCGATCTTGAGGCGGCCGGCGTATTCCGTCGCGATCTGGTCCAGCGCCGGGGCGATCATCTTGCAAGGGCCGCACCACTCGGCCCAGTAGTCGACCAGCACCGGGGTCTGCGACTGGAGGACCTGCTCCTCGAAACTGTCGTCGGTAATGTGGACAATGTTTTGGTTCACGGATGCCTCTGTCTTGTTTTGGGGTGTGCGCCGGGGAGGGGTGCAAGAGGGCGCAAGAGATGGGGTGCATTTTAGGCCAATCCGAGCGCGAGTGGCAAAGCCACGGGTTGGGGCGGCACGGGGGGCTCTGCTAAAATACGAGACCTTTTCCCCTGCACCGCCAAAGGCTTTTCCATGACGTACGTGGTCACCGAGTCCTGCATCAAGTGCAAGTACACCGATTGCGTGGACGTGTGCCCGGTCGACTGCTTCCGCGAGGGGCCCAACATCCTCGTGATCGACCCCGACGAGTGCATCGACTGCACCCTTTGCGTCGCCGAATGCCCGGTGGAAGCCATCTTCGCCGAGGACGACGTGCCGGCGGAACAGAAGCCGTTCATCGCGCTGAACGTCGAGCTGTCGAAAGTCTGGAAGCCGATCGTGGAGAGGAAGCCCGCGCCGGCCGACGCCGACCAGTGGAAGGACGTGAAGGAAAAGCGCCACCTCCTGGAGAAGTAGAAAGATCGGGGCCAGATAATTGGGGTCAGACTCCCATTAAGTTAATTCGGATGCGGGGTACCGCATCGGAGGAATTAACTTAATGGGAGTCTGACCCCAATTATCTCGATTTTTCTCAGTCGTACAGTCCGGCTTTCGCTTTCCCGCGGAACACCCGGTAGGCCACGATCGTGTAGCCGGCGATGAACGGCAGCACGATGAGCGCCCCCACGAGGATCACCTTCAATGCCGACGGATGCGCGGCCGCTTCCCAGATCGTGAGGCGGTCGATCACCACGTACGGGAAGATGCTGTAGGCGAGCCCGATGAACGACAGGACGAAGATCGCGACCACACCCGCGAACGGCCGCCAGTCGTGCACCGCCTGGCCGCGCCCGAATCGCCCTACGCCCTGCCACACCCAGATCCACGCCGCGAGCGAAGCCGCGGGCAGCAGCATGAGCCCGAGCGTGCCGGGGAAGTCGAACCACTTGGCGCGCACCGTGGCACTGATCAGCGGGGTGACGATGCTCACGAGCCCCACGCCGAGCGCCACCCACAGCAGCCCCCATCGCGCCCACGCCACCGATTTCTTCTGCAGGTCGCCCTCGGTCTTGCCGATGAGCCACGTCGCACCCAGCAGCACGTAGCCGCCGCACACGCTGGCGCCCACGAGGATGTTGAACACGTAGTTGATGAAATCGGACTGGAAGCCCGTGATGTAGCTCCCCAGCATCACGCCCTGGCAGAACGAGGCCATGAACGAGCCGAGCCAGAAGAGGCCGTTCCAGAGCTCGCGGTGCCAGCCCAGCGCCTTCATGCGGAATTCGAACGCCACGCCGCGGAGCATCAGGCCCACGAGCATCGCGACCACCGGCAGGTACAGCGCGCCCAGCACGATGCCGCTCGCCTCGGGGAACGCGATCAGCAGGAGCCCCACGCCCAGCACGAGCCAGGTCTCGTTCGCGTCCCAGAACGGGCCGATCGAGGAGACCATGACCGACTGCTCCTCCTCGGTCGCCGCCGGCATCAGCATGCCCACGCCCAGGTCGTAGCCGTCGAGCACCACATAGGCGAGGACCGAAACCCCCATCAGCCCCATGAAGATGAGCGGCATGTCCATGGCTACCCCGCGGCTCCCGGAACCAGCCCCGCGCCCGCCTGCGCGACTTCCTTCTCGGCGACCTTCGCGCCCTTGCCGGCCATGTGCGTGAGCACCACCATGTACGCCATGAGCATCCCGCTGTACGTGACGATGTAGGCGGTGAGGCTCGCCCCGAGTTGCGCGCCGGAGATGGTGCCTACGGCGTCGGCCGTGCGCAGCAAGCCCGTCACGAGCCACGGCTGGCGGCCCATCTCCGTCACGATCCAGCCCGCGAGTGTGGCGACCCAGCCGGCGAACGTGAAGCCCGCAAAGGTCCACAGCACCCACGGGGGTGCCACGCGGTTCCTCCGCGTCATCCACGCACCGAACCAGGCGAGCGCGATCATCGCCATGCCCATCCCCACCATGATGCGGAACGCGTAGAACACCGGCGCCACCGGCGGGATGTCCTTGAAGTCGTTCAGGCCCTTCACCTCGCCGTCGAGCTTGTGCGTGAGGATCAGCGAAGAGAGCTTCGGGATCTCGATCGAGTAGTCGTTGCGCTTCGTCTTCTCGTTCGGGATGGCGAAGAGCACGAGCGGAATGCCCTTCTGCGTGTCCCAGAGGCCTTCCATCGCGGCGACCTTGGCCGGCTGGTGCTCGAGGGTGTTCAAGCCGTGCTGGTCGCCCACGAAAGCCTGCACGGGCGCGAAGAACGCCGCGAAGAGGATGCCCACGCGCATCGTCCGCCGCGCGCCCGCATCGTCCGGGGCCTTCAGCAGCCGCCACGCCGAAAGTCCCGCCACGGCGAAGGAGCCCGTGATGGCCGAGGCGCACATCATGTGCACGAAGCGGTACGGGAACGAGGGATTGAAGATGACCGCGATCCAGTCGGCGGCGATGTACTGGTTGCCGTCGAGGATGTGGCCCGCGGGCGTCTGCATCCACGAGTTGAGTGCCAGGATCCAGAACGCCGAGAGCGAAGTGCCCGCCGCGACCAGGAAGGCCGAGGTCATGTGCACCCAGTCGGGCACGCGGTTCATGCCGAACAGCATGATCCCGAGGAACGTCGCTTCGAGGAAGAACGCCGTCAGGACCTCATAGCCGAGCAACGGTCCGGCGATGGCGCCGACCTTGCGCATGAAGCCGGGCCAGTTGGTGCCGAACTGGAAGGACATCACGATGCCGGTCACCACGCCCATCGCGAAGGTGAGCGCGAAGATCTTCACCCAGAGCTTGTACGTGGCGAGCCACGCGGGCTCGCGGTTGCGCTGGTAGAGGACGCGAAAAATGAAGAGGAACCACGCCAGCGAGATCGTCAGCGTGGGAAACAGGATATGGAACGCGATGTTCAGCCCGAATTGGGCCCGGGCCAGGTGAAGGGCTTCGTCCATGCGCCCATGATAGGCGCTTCAAACCGCTCCCGTTATTACGGGTTCAGGCTCATGGCGGCGGCGTAGGCGAGGGGGCCGGCGGTACCTTCGTCCGCGATCAGCACGCCCAGGCAGAACGTCGCGGCGACCAGCACGGCCAGGTAGGCAATGGCGGCAAATCCGTCGCGGCGATACATGTCTTTCTCCAGTGGAACCATCGATGCGGTGAGTATCGCGATTTGGCGGTCCGTTGCCCCGAGGCGGGCGCCGGATTCTCGCGTCGGATTCCGCCTACGGCGGCTATGATTCGGTGATGCCTTTCCCCGGAATCTCCCGCGCGGCCCTGTTCGAGCGGCTCGCTCGCGGCCATGCGGAGCGCCTGACCGTCCTCACGCCCAACCTGCGCCTCGCACGGGCGCTCGAGGCCGAGGTGGATGCGATCCAGCTCGCCGCCGGGCGCGCGTCGTGGGAGGCCCCGGACATCGTCCCGTTCTCGATCTTCGTGCAGCGGCGCCACGAGGAAGCCCTCTATTCGGATTCCGGCGCCGGGCTGCCCACGCTCCTCACGGACCTCGCGGCGCGCATCCTCTGGGAGGAAGTGATCCGGGCGAGCGAATGGCAGGAGGCGCTGCTCTCCGTGGCGTCGACGGCCACGCTGGCCGCCGACGCGTGGTCGCTGGCGCATCAATGGCGCATCGAAAATGCGCTGCGCGACGAGGCGGGCAGCGAGGATGCCGCGGCCTTCGTCGCCTGGGCGGGGCAGTACGTGCGCCGCACCGCTCGCGACAATCTCATCGACGCCGCACGGCTTCCGGCGCTGGTGGCGGGCGGGCTCGCCTCCGACGAGATCGCGAAGCCCGCGGCGCTGGTCCTGTATGCGTTCGATCAACCCACGCCGCAGCAAGTCGATTTCCTCGGCGCGTGCGAGCGGGCGGGGATCTCCGTCTTCGAGTGCGACCCCCTCGAAGGCGTGACCCGCGATGACAGTCGCATCGCGCGCCTCGTCCTCGAGTCGCCTCACGGGGAGCTCGAGCATGCGGCGCGATGGGCGCGATCGAGGCTCGAGGCTGGACGCGATGGCCGCGTGCCGCGCATTGGCATCGTCGTGCCCGACCTCGCGCAACGCCGCAAGGAAGCCGCACGCATCTTCGCGCGGACGCTGGCGCCGAGCGCGATGCCGGGCGGCCAGGGCGCGGCGCTCTTCGACTTCTCGCTCGGGGAGTCGCTCGATGCCCGTCCGCTGGTCGATGCCGCGCTCGGCTTGCTGGATCTCGCGTCGGGCCCCGTCGAGTACGACCGCGTGAGCCGCATCCTGCGCTCGCCGTTCATCGAGGGCGCCGAAGCGGAGTTGGCGGAGCGCGCGCGCCTCGATGCGGCTTTGCGTGCGATCGCACCGGCCTCGTTGAATCTCCTGCGCCTGCGCACGGCCATCTCGCAAGCGGTACGCCGCCGCGGTGCCCCGGAGTGTCCGCGCCTGATCGCGCTGCTGGACCGCGTGCTCGATGCAACGCACGAGAGCTCCCGCGCGGCCCCGCATGAGTGGGCACGCCGCTTCACGCGCGTGCTGGAGGGCGCGGGCTTTCCCGGCGAGCGCGCGCTGGATTCCGCCGAGTACCAGACGAAAGAGAAATGGCAGCGTGCGGTGGGAGACCTCGCCGCATTGGGTCTCGTGGCGCCTGTGTGGAGCGGCGCGGAAGCGCGTTCCCGCCTGCAGCGCCTGTGCTCGGAGACGATCTTCCAGCCGGAGTCGGGCCAGGCGCCGGTCGAGATCGTGGGCCTGCTCGAGTCGCAGGGGCTCGCCTTCGATCACCTGTGGGTGTGCGGCCTCACCGAGGATGCGTGGCCGCTTTCTTCGCGGCCGCATCCGCTCATCGCGCCGGCGCTGCAGCGCAAGGCGGGCATTCCGCAGGCGAGCCCGGAACAGGCGCTCGAAGTGGACCGGCGCATCACGGAGGCGTGGAAGCGCTCCGCGCCCGAGGTCATTTTCAGTGGCGCGAGCGCGGATGGCGATCGCGAGCTCCTGCCCAGCCCGCTCGTTGCAATGATCGTCGAAACGCCCGTCGACGCGATCGGCATTCCCGACTACGTTCAGTTGCGCCGTGCGTTGTTCAAGGCGGGGCGGAACGCGAAGGTGAAGCCCGTCCACGACGACAACGGCCCCGGCGTTCCGCAGCCGGCGGTCAAGGGCGGCGCGCGCATCCTCGTGGACCAGGCGGCGTGCCCGTTCCGCGCCTTCGCGCACTTCCGCCTGGATGCGCATGAACTCGAGCGACCCGAGCACGGACTGGGGCCGCTCGAGCGCGGCACCCTGCTGCACGAAATGATGGGCCACGTGTGGACCGCGCTGAAGGACCACGCCACGCTGATGGAGGCGGACGACGCGAAGCTGGGTACGCTGGCGCTCGAGGCCGCGCGCCTCGCGATCGAGCGCGTGCGCGACGACCGTCCCGGCCGCCTCGACGGGCAGTTCGCCGAGCTGGAGCAGCGGCGCCTGGCGCAAGTCGCGATCGAATGGCTCGCGTACGAGAAGGAGCGCACGCCCTTCGAAGTGGTGATGCAGGAAGAAAGCATGAGGCTCTACGCCGGCGGCCTGCAGTTGGACGGGCGCATCGATCGCATGGACCGCCTCGAGGACGGCGGCCTCGCGGTCATCGACTACAAGTCGGGGCGTGTGAGCGTGAACTCCTGGCTGGGAACGCCACCCGACGATGCGCAACTCCCGTTGTACGCGTTGACCGCCGGAGATGACGCGGTGCGCGCCGTCTCGTTCGCGCGCCTCAAGACCGGCGATCGTGGCTTTGCCGGCCTTGCCCGCGATGCCGACACCGGCATCCCCGGTGTCACCGCGATGCAGAAGCACCGCGAGGCGAGCAAGCTCGCGTCGACCTGGAGCGAGCTCTTCGCGATCTGGCAGCGCGAGGTGGACGCGCTGGGCCTGAACTTCGCCAGCGGCGACGCGCGCGTGGATCCGAGGCAGATGCTGCGGACCTGCGAGCGCTGCGACCTCAAGTCGCTCTGCCGCGTGCATGAACGCCTGGGCGCGCTCGACGAGGGCGACGACTTCGAAGAACCGAAAGACGACGAGGAGGCGGAATGAGCGAACGCCCCGTCGTCGATGCCGCCGAGCGCGAACGTGCCCTCGATCCGCAACGCTCGCTGATCGTCCAGGCGCCCGCGGGCTCGGGCAAGACTGGCCTGCTCATCCAGCGCTACCTGCGCTTGCTTGCGACCGTCTCGCGCCCGGAGGAGATCTTCGCGATCACCTTCACGCGCAAGGCCGCCGCCGAAATGCGCAAGCGTGTACTCGGCGCATTGCAGGGCGCGGCCGGCGAGAAGCCGAAGGATCCGAACGCGGCGCGCACCTGGCAGCTCGCGAGGGATGCACTCGCGCGCGACGCGCAACGCGGCTGGGGTGTGCTGGAAAATCCGGTGCGCCTTCGCATCCAGACCATCGACTCGCTCTCCGCCACGCTCGCGCGCCAGATGCCGGTGCTCTCGGGCCTCGGCGCTCCTCCCGCCATCGTCGATGACGCGCGCGAGCTCTATCGTGAAGCGGCCGAACGCACACTGGCCCTCGTTGAAAGTGACGATCCGATCGCGCAAGACGTCGCCCGCGTGCTCGACCACCTGGACGGCGAATGGAACACGGTGCGCGAATTGCTGGAAGACATGCTGGGCAGACGCGACCAGTGGCTGCAGCGCGTGCGTGACTTCCACGCCGACGGCAGTGCGCGCGAGACGTTGGAGTACTCGTTCTGCGTCGAGCGCATGCGCATCCTGGAGCGGGTGAGCGAACTCCTGCGCGGCGCCGACGAGCGGGCGATCGTCAATGCAGCCCGCTACGCCGCCGCGAATCTCGCCCAATTCGGATCCGCCTCCTCCGTTGCGCGCCTCGAAGGCATCGAACGGCTTCCCACCGCGGATGAAGAGGGCGCGGACCTGTGGGTCGCGTTGACGAAGCTCGTGCTGACCGAGGACACGCGCAAGCCCAAGTTCCGGGGCACGGTCACGACGCGCGAAGGCTTCCCGGCCGGCAAGAATGTCGATCCGCAACCGAAGGCCGCGATGCTCGCGTTGCTGAAGGATCTCGCCCAGGTCGATGGGCTTTGCGAAGCGTTCAACGCCGTGCGCCAGATGCCGCCTGCCGCGTACTCGGATGCGCAGTGGACCGCGCTGGGCTCGATGGTGGCGATCCTCCCGGTGGCCGCGGAGCAACTGCGCCAGGTCTTCGCCGAACGCGGCGAGATGGATTTCACCGGCATCGCGCAACACGCGGTGCGAGCGCTCGGAACGCCCGATGCGCCGACGGACCTCTTGCTCTCGCTCGACGTGAAGGTGCAGCACCTGCTGGTCGACGAGTTCCAGGACACCTCGCACGCGCAGTGGGATCTCCTCGATCGCCTCACCGCGGGATGGGAGCCCGGCGACGGCCGCACCGTCTTCCTCGTGGGCGACCCGATGCAGTCGATCTACCGATTCCGCGAGGCCGACGTCGCACTCTTCCTGCGAGCACGCCGCGAGGGCCTGCCGCAGGTGGCGCTGGACGATGTGCGCATCCGCACCAACTTCCGTTCGCGTGCCGGCATCGTCGAGTGGGTGAACCGGCACTTCCCCAACATCCTGCGGGGCGGGGAGGACACCGACGAGGGAGCGGTCGAGTATGCGGAGTCGAGCCCGCACCATCCCACGGAGCCGCAGCCCGCGGTGGTGTGGCATCCGTTTCTCGGCACCGACCAATCGCTCGCGCACGACCGCGAGGCGCAGCGCGTGGTCGAGATCGTGGAAGCGGCGCTCGCGGAGGACGCGGAGCAATCGATCGCGATCCTCGTTCGCGCACGCACGCACCTCGACAAGATCGTGGTGGCGCTGCGCAAGGGGAAGGTGCGCTTCCGCGCGGTGGACATTGAACCGCTCGAGGGCAAGCAAGTGATCCAGGACTTGCTCGCCGTCACGCGCGCGTTGTCGCACCCCGCCGATCGCATCGCATGGCTGGGTCTGCTGCGCGCTCCGTGGTGCGGCATGACGCTGGCCGATCTCCTCGCGCTCATCGGTTCGGAGCCCTCGTCGCGCGAGGGCGGGCGGCGCACCGTGTGGGAGCTCATGCACGATGCGACGCGCTTGGCCGCGCTCACGCCCGATGGACGGGTGCGACTCGAACGCATCAGTGCCACGCTCTCGCCCTACGTCGTGAATCGCCTCCGGGGCACGTTGCGCGAACGAGTGGAGTCGGCGTGGCTCGCCCTCGGAGGGCCGGCGTGCGCGGGCACCGAAGGCGACCTCGACGATGCGGAGACCTTCTTCGACCAGTTGGACGAACTCGAGGAGGCGGGCGAGCTGCCGGACCCCACGGTGCTGAAGGCGCACCTCGAGACGCTCTACGCGGCGCCGGACACGGCTGGCGACGCGCGTGTGCAGATCATGACGATCCACAAGGCGAAGGGGCTCGAGTTCGACACGGTGATCGTGCCGGGATTGGACCGCGTCCCGCGCATTTCGGACCGGCCGCTCTTCGCGTGGAAGGCGCGCCCCGGCGGAAACATGCTGATGGCGCCGATCCGCGCCGCGCGCGAGGATGGCGAACCGGCGTACGACTACCTGCGCGGGCTCGACAAGGCCGCTTCCCAGCGCGAACTGGAACGATTGCTCTACGTCGCCGTCACGCGCGCCGCGAAACGCCTGCACCTCATGGGCTATGCGCGCCTGGTGGTGAAAGACGGCGAGGGCAAGGTGAGGCCGGCGCCGACCACGACGCTGCTCGGCAAGGCGTGGTCCGCGGCCCGCGAGGACTTCGACGCCGCGATCCCGCTCTTCATCGATACGCCCGATCCCGTCCCCGAGAAGCAGCGCATCCACACCGACCTGCGGCGCCTCGATCCCGAGAAGATCAAGGTCGACGTGCCGGAGCCTGCGTGCCCTGCGCGTACCGTTCCGCGAGAGAAGATGGGCGAGATCGAATACTCGTGGGTCGATCCGGCGCGGCGGCATGTGGGGACGATCGCGCACCGATGGCTCCAGCGCATCGCGGCCGAGGGGCTCGCGAGGTGGAATGCGCCGCGCATTGCTTCGCTTTCCTCGAGAGTGGAGCGCGAACTGGCGCGAGTGGGTATTCCGCAGAGTGAGCGCGCGACCAACGCCGAACGCGTGCTCGACGTACTGCGTGGCGCGATCACGGATGAACGCGGCCGGTGGGTGCTTGGAGATCATCCGGATGCGCGGAGTGAATACCGCATCCGCGTGCCGGGGCCCGATGGCGTAAGGCTGCTCGTGATCGACCGCATCTTCACCACCGGTGGGCGCGCGTGGATCGTCGACTACAAGACGTCGTCGCACGAAGGCAGTGACCTCGAGGGTTTCCTCGATAGCGAGCGGGTCCGGTACACGGAGCAGATGACTCGGTACGTACCCGCTTTCGGTGGAGCGCCGGGTTCGCTTGGACTCTATTTCCCGCTGGTCAAGGGGTGGCGGGAGTGGGATTCGGGAGGGTGATGTATTTCCCGATTCGTTTTAACATGGGTGAAGATGAATTTGGGTTGGGCCGCCAATGAGTTACAACACATCAAACAATTTTTTAACGGACAGGAATTGCGATAACACGGCGATTCGTCTGTCCATATCTCGTTAGCTCTCAATTGCCCGATGTTTGCAAACGCTACCGAAGAGGAACTTAGATTCATCGCAACGTTGGACTATGGGCAGGACAAGGAGCGTCACCTTGAGGCTCTACGTTCCTTATGTTCTATGCAACATGGCATTCTCGGCCCCAATCAAGAGTGGTTTCCGTATGAGGTAGTCGAACTCGGCTCGCATCACCTTCAAGCAGGGCGCGAGCGCGAGTTTTTCATCTGCACGATGCTCGTTTTGGCGAATGTCAAAGCCGGCACGGACACGGCCACCGACGTACAGGAAAAGAAGAAGTCGCGCGCTGCAGAGTACGAACTCTTGCCAAGGGAATTGCGTGGACAAGTGTTGGACGCCTATGCAGCAATTGAGAGCTAACAACGCGTTGGAGCGGACCGTGAACCATCGAGGCGCGCTGTGTCTCCGCGAGTCGGCATCGCGCCCGGCCGCTCAACTCGGTCGTTAGGCGTCATGAACTGGCGACGCGGCTTGATGGCGATTGCGCTGCTCCTGCTCATCGGATGCACTTCGGTGACTCGCTATCGACCTGCCGATCAGAGTGCCATGCAGCGCGGGGGGAATGAGTGTGGCACCAGCGTCTACTTTGAAAAACCACTTCGTGACGGCGTCGAGCTATCAGTGACCGCTGAAGAATCGCCTGGCGGAGCGGCCGTCTGGATTTCGTTTGGTGTCCCGAAAGGTCAATCGGTGCGTCTTGGCAGCGCAGAGGTTCGCATTTCCGTAGGTCGAAGTGTCGAATCGAAGGGCATAGCCATCGAGGCGTTTCACTCGGGGTCCAAGCCGCTGCAAGTTCCGCTCATCATGTTTGAGCCGACCGCAGTCCTTAGCGGCACAGACCGGTACGCCCATCTGTCGCCGCCCTATGGGCCTGACGAGCGATTTGTAACGAAGCTGCTGCTTCCGATCGGGAAGGCCGACCAGTTCAGTATCAATTTTCCGACAATCATCGTGAACGGATCCACTGTGCCGCTGCGACCGATCGGGTTTGTTCGCGTCACTGAGACACGTCTTATGTGTGTGCAGTAGTGAAGATGACGCCTAACAACGCGTTGGAGCGGACCGCGGGAGAGCGTGGCGCGCTGTGTCTTTGCGAGTCGGCATCCTGCCGGCCCGCTCAACTCGGTCGTTAGGCAGCAGGCATGAGCACCGTGGTTGATAACCTCATTCAAGCACTCGATTCGTTTGAGCCGTCCGGGAATGAGGCAGAGGACATGCACCGCCTATATCAGTTCTTCGATGGATTTCGGACTATTCCTGCGAATGAGCGAGCGCAGGCGCTCCCTGCAATGTTCGCTGTATTCGAACGCCATCCCGACGCAGAACTCGGATCGCCCGGTCCCCTGGTACACGAAATTGAAGCAATCCCCGGCTTTGAATTCATGCTCCCGGCATCGCTCGGGCGACAGCCATCCCCAGCCACCGTTCAAATCGTCAATGCCATACTCAATGGTGACGTCGGCCCGGCGCAGCGGAGGCGCTGGGTTCAGGTGCTGAGGGACGTCGCGAGGAACCCTGCCGCGACTGCGGCAACGCGGCAAAGTGCGGCCATGGCTATCGAGCGGCATGGCGCTGCTGCCTAACCACGCGTTGGAGCGGACCGTGAACCATCGTGGCGCGCTGTGTCATTGCGAATGGGCATCGTGCCCGGCCGCTCAACTCGGTCGTTAGACATCGAAGGGGCGAGCGAGAAAATGGAGGCGGTGAAATTCTCCGTGTCGTACGGCTTTGGCGAGTACCGGCAGTTCTGCTTAGACCACATTCCGCACGAATTTCCGGACGTCAAACTAGGGCCCATCACTCGAGCAATTATCTCCGCGATGCTCGTGATGCCGTTCTTCCTGAAGAAGAGCAAAATGCCTCTTTGCGAATTTCGCATTGATGACGTTGGTATTTCTCGTCGCACAAGACTTGGGCAACTGAAATGGCCCTGGCCCTCGGTGATTGCGATTCATCGATATACGGCTGGGTATCTGATCGAGAAAAAGGGCGGCGCCGTTCCCATCCCTTATCGTTGCCTAGATCCGGTTCAACGAGAAAATCTTGATGCTCTCCTCGAAGCTCGCGAGCGTGAACTTAGGTCACGCATTGAGCGAAGCGATGTCTAACAACGCGTTGGAGCGGACCGTGAACCAACTTGGCGCACTGTGTCATTGCGAGTCGGCATCGTGGTCGGCCGCTCAACTTGGTCGTTAGCTGCTCGGAGAGACCAATGCCGACCATCCGATTTTCCGCCCCCGCCCCCGTGTTTGATTTCCGCATCGATGGCGACGACCCTCCGGTAGTAGACGATCCAACCGAACTTGCCGCCCTTGACGGCCTCAAGCACGACGAAATATTTTCCGACTACATTTCCGACGGCGGCGACAAGACGCTGGCCGAAGCAGGTGTGTCGGGCGGCGAGTTGGAGTTTCGGTACGACGCAAAGAGCAAACAACTTATTGGAATCACCGAGTACACGGCTCCAAGACTTCTCACGAAGTCCGAATTGGCCCTCCTCAAGGAATACACGGTCGGACAATGGTCGGACGGTATTGGATCCAACTTCTTTCAAGAACGAATGAGCCTCGGTTTGGCGCCCCAGCTACCTATCGACGAAAGGGCCGTAAGTGTCGAGCAGCGCAGCTAACAACGCGTTGGAGCGGACCGTGAACCACCGCGGCGCACTATGTCCTTGCGAGTCGGCATCGTGCCCGGCCGCTCAACTCGGTCGTTAGACGTCATGAGAATCGCCATCGCGATGCTGTTCCTGGCTGCCAGCGGGTGGAGTTTGGCGGAGGAGCGCCTTGATCTCACGTCGGCGGCGGGGCTTTGGAAATTTGAACCTCACCAAATGTGGATTCAGGTGAAATCCGACGGCTCCGTATTTCAATGCCGCGTTTCACCTGTTGGCCAGGTGACGAGTGCTCGCGGTACTGTCCAAGCATCCGGCGTTGTCACATGGTCGGCTGTGTGGCCGAGCGCACGCATTCAGTACACGGGCCCACTTCTCATGCTGCACATGGGATCGTCAATGCTCGCATTCGAGCGGACGGATAAGCCAATGTCGAAGGAGTGCAAAGCATGACGTCTAACAACGCGTTGGAGCGGACCGTGAGCAATCGTGGCGCGCTGTGTCATTGCGAATGGGCATCGTGCCCGGCCGCTCAACTCGGTCGTTAGATGGCATCAATGAGCAGTTCCGTGGTTGCGTACGCCGTCTTCGGTCATGACAATCGGAGCTACTTCTTTGAGCGCGATGTTCCGTGGGGAGTGCTGTGCCCTCAGTGCAAGAGTGTTCTGAACGCCGCCTATCGACCGTCGTACTTGCCGGTCCGGACGGGCATGGATATCTCAGCTACCTACGACAATGTGAAAGTGGTGTCGGAACGGTTTGTGGAACTTTGCCGCGAACACGCCCTTGAGGGGGCTTCGTTTCACCGTTTTGAAGGCCAGAACGGCCCTTACTACTTCATCGAATCCGATCGTGTTGTGCCATTCGATGCCGAACGGCGGAGCACGCGGTTCGAGAACAAGTGCCACGAATGCAGTAACTTTGAGTCTGTGGTCGGCGCCACACCTCCATACTTAAAGCTCCGCGCGCCAGTGGAGCGCGGGTTTCATCGGACGGACTTGGCTTTTGGTTCCAACCAGGGGAAGCGGCCGATTCTGGTGGTGGATCCGGAAACGGCAGCACTATTCAAATCGCTGAAGCTCCTCGGTATGGATCTAGAGCCAGTTCAAGGGTTGAGCGATGCCATCTAACAACGCGTTGGAGCGGACCGTGAAAGATCGTGGCGCACTGTGTCATTGCGAATGGGCATCGTGCCCGGCCGCTCAACTCGGTCGTTAGCTGGCTTGCGAAATATGAACCGGATCCTGCCCGCGCTGATCGCCGTCGTGCTCGGCGCCCTATCCCCGTGCGCGATGGCAGGTGCCAAGCGCATGTCCATCGAAGAGGCGCAGAAGGTGGTTGCTGCGCTCTTTCCGGATTACTGTGGTGAAAGCGGTCGCAGCTGCAGCTTCTCCATTGAGCCCAGAGCCACGTGTCCCTTCGAACTCTTCGTTGCAACTCCTGCGCAAGTGCGCGAAACGTGGGGAATCGGTGCAATTTGGGTCGGCCTGGACGAGCGCAAACGTCCTATCGCATTTGCCAGCCACAAGAAGTATGGAGACCGTCTCTGTGCGAGTTTTCAAAGAGCCAGCTAACAACGCGTTGGAGCGGACCGTGAGCCATCGTGGCGCACTGTCTCTTTGCGAATGGGCATCGTGCCCGGCCGCTCAACTCGGTCGTTAGATTGCATGCCTCGATATCTAGGCTTTCTCGTAGGCGCAACCGGCGTGCTTCTCTGGGCGGTGGCATCGATGTACGTCATCGCCTCGCACTACAAGAGACGCGGCCTCTCGATCGAATCGTCGTTTATGCAACCTTTCGCCAATCACTTTCTGAATCACCTCAACGCAAAGGAGTGGCTCAAGCTTCTTGCTCTAGCCCTTGCAGCTGTGGGCCTTGTCGCGTTCGGCGCAACAATCGGGGAGGGCTAGTACATGCAATCTAACAACGCGTTGGAGCGGACCGTGAACTATCGTGGCGCGCAGTGTCATTGCGAATGGGCATCGTGCCCGGCCGCTCAACTCGGTCGTTAGCTGTCAATACGTGGCCGCCGAAGATCATCTCCTGGCCATCGCGCGCGAGATTGAAGCGCTTGAGAAGCGCTTCGTATCGTCCTCCGTTGCCGGGGCATATTTGAAAGCCGAGGATGCGGCCGACTACCGGCGCTTGGCCGTGGAGGCGAAGACCATTCTGGATGTCGAGTTAGGTCCACTGAACAATTTCTCAAGTGGCTTACTCCTCGCCGCGAATGGGATCGGCGGATCTGAGGGGCCATCCAAAGCCAACGTTGTTGGCACTCGTAAGGTGATTGAGGGCGCCGTAAATCACATTCGTCGTCGCCCCGGATTGGCTGAAGGGCAAGTTCCTGCGGGAAAGCCGCCATTTGTCGCGCCGTCACGCTTGGCTGAACTCCGCGCTCTCCCAAAGACAAAGTGGGATTTCGCTCGCCTGGTTCGGCTTTGCGAAGAACTGAACGTGGCGCACGCAAATGGCTGCTTTATGGCCGCCGCCATGCTGGTGCGCGGCGTAACAGACCATGTACCACCCATATTTAGCTGCAAGAACTTCGCGGAGGTCGCGAATAACTACAGCGGAGCGCAGTCGTTTCGCGGTTCGATGAAGCATCTTGACGGATCGCTCCGAAACATAGCTGATGCCCATCTTCACGTGCACATACGGCGAACCGAGATTCTTCCTACCGAGGCACAGGTTCCATTCCAGGCCGACCTCGACGTACTGCTCGCGGAAATAGTGCGTCTCAACAAATGACATGACAGCTAACAACGCGTTGGAGCGGACCGTGAACCATCGTGGCGCGCTGTGTCCTTGCGAATGGGCATGGTGCCCGGCCGCTCAACTTGGTCGTTAGACCGCATGAACACAAGGCACCTCGCGCTCGCAATCATTCTCGCTTGGATCACTCAGGCTTACTTTCTTTTTCCGCTCCCTTCGGACGTGGTGGCGAAAATGGCGGCCGGGTCACCCGAGATGCCCGCATCCGTTGTCGCGAGCTACGAGCAGAATCTGTGGCTCGGTTGGTTTACTCGGGTCGCCCTCATTCTCTTCGGCGTGGTTGCTGGCATCCTAGCCCTTCGTGGCAGCAACAAGTGGCCCATCGTTTTTCTCGCGAGCGCCGCTGCCTACCTTCTGGCGGCGCAGCCGTGGCAATGGCTGCCTTCCCTAGGCTCATGGGCGTTGCAGAAGCCGGGCCTGCTATATACGTCGGTGGTGTTTCCCCTGTTCCTGATCATCGTGGGGGCGTACGCACTGGTGAAATTCTCAAGGCGGCGGAACGGGCATGCGGTCTAACAGCGCGTTGGAGCGGACCGTGAACCATCGTGGCGCGCTGTGTCATTGCGAATGGGCGTCGTGCCCGGCCGCTCAACTCGGTTGTTAGATCGCATGGTGACGCTCTCTCGAGAGGCCGTCGCGAGGATCGAGCACCTCCTCTCCGGTGCTGAGCCGATTGACTGGTTTCTCGTCATCTCGTGGAGGAAGGGCACGGCCGACGTTCGGCGAACGGGAACTGGCGAAGTGTCATGGGCCCGAACCCCCGACGAAGGTTGGGTCGCCGAACTTGCCGGGTGGAAGCCGAACAAGAGCCCCCGCGATGACTCGATGCCCCTCCACGGCGATGTACGGCTTCTCATCCAGGAACACTTCGCTCCCGGTCCATTTCCCGGCGGCGAGGTCTACGTTGAGGCGAATGAGTTCAAGGTGAGGCTCCATGCGATCTAACAACGCGTTGGAGCGGACCGTGAACCATCGTGGCGCGCTGTGTCATTGCGAACGGGCATCGTGCCCGGCCGCTCAACTCGGTCGTTAGATCGCATGCGAACCACCATCGCCGCAATCTTTCTGTTCGTTTCGGCACAAGTCGTCTCGGCGCAAGAGCCATGGTCCTTCGTGTGGGTTGGTACTACCGCCGATCGCTGGAACATCGTCGAAGGCACGGCAACAGGACAGATCTCGGGGTCACAGGTGCACTTCGAGCTCACGGGAAAAGACTCGGCGCGGTGCGTCCTGGACGCGAAGTTGAACGGAAAGTCCGTCGAGGCGGGATTCTCCGGCGTGGGAGCCAGCTATTCCGGAATCACGCTAGTGCGGGGTACCTACGTAAAGCAATCGGGAGGTACTGGTGCAACCTGTGGCCTTGAGATGTTTCAGCTCCAGAATGAGTTCAACTCCATTGCGCTCAGACGAAAAGCCACGAATCCAACTTGCAAGTGAGAGCGCATGCGATCTAACAACGCGTTGGAGCGGACCGTGAACTATCGTGGCGCGCTGTGTCATTGCGAATGGGCGTCGTGCCCGGCCGCTCAACTCGGTCGTTAGGTGGCAGTGAAGAAGCAGCGCCGCGGTTTTTGGCAACAGCCCTCAGGGTTCTGGATTGGCACTCTGCTCGCGGCAGAATTGCCGATGTGGCTGGCGGTCATTCTGTTGCCCAAGGGCGCATGCGCCGCAACAATTGGGTCGGCCGTATCGTGTCCGCCACCATTCTGGGTCATTGTTGTGGCTGCAGTAGTCGTCTTTGTTGTCGTAGCAGTCGCGGCCTACCATCTCGGCTTTGGAGAGTAGCGTGTCACAGCCACCTAACAACTCGTTGGAGCGGACCGTGAACCATCCTGGCGCACTGTGTCATTGCGAACGGGCATCGTGCCCGGCCGCTCAACTCGGTCGTTAGCTGTCATGCCAATCAACGCCTGGCACCGTGCTAATCAACTCGCATTTGACGAATTCCTTCCTGAACTCGCCAAGGTTTTGGGCCGCCCCCGGGCGGAGGTGCGTCGAACTCGAATCCGTGCAAGCGAGTATCCCTATCAATGGGTTCGCGTGTACTACGACGAGCGCGAATCGCCCGATTCAGTCTGCGACTTTGCGTTCGCACTTGTTGTGCCAGCACCAACGAAGCGGGCGCTTGCCGTGTTTGCGCAGAACGCGGGGGCTTTCGTATTCACCTCGCGCTGCGTTGTAGCCGTTCGCGGCAGTCGCGGTGCAAAGCGGGAGAAGGTCATTTGGGGGCCGAAGCAATGGACATGACAGCTAACAACGCGTTGGAGCGGACCGTAAGACATCGTGGCGCGCTGTGTCATTGCGAGTCGGCATCGTGGCCGGCCGCTCAACTCGGTCGTTAGACCGCACCGGAGAGATCGTGAATTCAACCGTATCCGCCCGATTCGTCTTCACAATCCTTGCTCTTCTACCACTATCGTCGCAGGCAAGGGATCTCATGGCGGTGCCAAGTGATTTTGGTGCTCAACTTCACGTCGACCGAGTCTCGATTCAGCGAACGGGCAATACGGTCTCTTTCACCTATGTCTTGGGAACCAACCCTGGATCAAACGCGATAGACGCTACCGTCGACTGTGTGGCGAAGACGTACTCCGTAGGTCGGGTGGTGATCTACCCCGATGCCTCCGCCGAGGGCACGCCCAGGACGCATTCCGATCCTCCAGCGAGCGAGAAGGCGATGAAAGCAATTCCTCCGAGGTCCACGTGGTCAGAACTGGCCCGCTTCCTATGCGTCTAGCAACGGTGCGGTCTAACAACGCGTTGGAGCGGACCGTGAACCATCGTGACGCGCTGTGTCATTGCGAGTCGGCATCGTGCCCGGCCGCTCAACTCGGTCGTTAGGCAGCATGAAGAAAGTGGCGATTTGGGGCGCTGCAGTTCTCTTGTTCGCGCTCCTATCTCTCATTTCAGGAGACACGGGACGCTACTTACAATTGACTCGACATGGAGTCGAGACTCGAGGCGCCGTAGTTGAGACGATCTGCGCAAATCACGGCGCATTCCGGTATAGATTTGAGATCGGGGCCAATTCTTTCGAGTCGATTGGCCACGATGGCATCGCAACCGATTGCGTCTCACTCAAACTTGGTGATCCCGTCGTGGTGTACTACCTGCCCAACGATCCAAGCATCAATGCCAGCGGAAGTCCGCAGAGCCTTTTCATCGGAGCGGCAATGTTCTGGGTATTTTTTCTCGGTGCAATGGGTCTCATCTGGTGGGCGAGCACAAGCATTAAGAGGACTCATGCTGCCTAACAACGCGTTGGAGCGGACCGTGGACCATCGTGGCGCGCTGTGTCATTGCGAATGGGCGTCGTGCCCGGCCGCTCAACTCGGTCGTTAGATGTCAGCGAAATCGACCGTGGAGCATCCCAGAGGGCGTCGGGTTCGCTTCGGAATGCTCATTTCCACAGTCGCACTCGTTGGGGCCGCGGTGTACTTCCTTGTGCGAGGGGCGTGGTGGGTCAGTGCCGGCCTCACTGTGCTGTGGCTTGCCCTGGAGCTCGCCGCCGAATATCGTCGCAGGCAGATCCTGGTGCTGGGGAAACAACAGAGAGATGCTTAGGTCAGGGCAATGCTGACATCTAACAACGCGTTGGAGCGGACCGTGAACCATCGTGGCGCGCTGTGTCACTGCGAATGGGCGTCGTGCCCGGCCGCTCAACTCGGTCGTTAGATGGCGCTCGAGTCGAAACAGGTGGCGGCAGCGTTGGCCAACTATGTCATCGCACTAGCTAACGCCGCAGACACAACGAAGCGCGCCGAGGATCGTGCTGTTTACGCCAAGCTATTGGCTGATGGCGGGGTACTTCTCGCCATGGCCACGCGGGGCGACCCCGAGGCGGCGTTGCTGGAAGCGGTGGCGAAGCATCAACGAACTTAGGGCCACCTGTGGCTGGAGGACCCCGCATACGAGACACCCTGGAAGGAATGGAAGGTGGCGAGTGACCTTATTACTGGCAGCGCCATCTAACAACGCGTTGGAGCGGACCGTGAACCGTCGTGGCGCGCTGTGTCATTGCGAGTCGGGATCGTGCCCGGCCGCTCAACTCGGTCGTTAGAAGGCCTACGCGAAGCAATGCGACTCTCTCTGTTCGCACCCGCGTCGATCCTCTTGGCAGCCAGTTTGGTCGCGGCTCAGCAACCACGGCCTCACAATTACGTTCCGCCAAATGGTTATGTCCCCGATGCCGAAACCGCTGTGCAAATTGCGGTTGCTGTGTGGAGCCCCATTTACGGTCGTGAGAAGATCGAGCAGGAAAAGCCCTATAGGGCAGTGCTGAAGGGCGACGTTTGGACAGTGGTCGGCTCACTACCCTCCGCTTACCAGCTGGGCGGAGTCGCCGAGATCGAAATCTCAAAGAAAGATGGTCGCGTTTTGAGAGTGACTCATGGCAAGTAGGCCTTCTAACAACGCGTTGGAGCGGACCGTGAGTCATCGTGGCGCGCTGTGTCATCGCGAATGGGCATCGTGCCCGGCCGCTCAACTTGGTCGTTAGATCTCATCGATGCGCCGAATCGTTGAAGCAGTCATCGCGGCACCCCTGCTCGGCGTGGCGGCCGGAACTGTGGCATCCATCCCGTTTGTCTTCATCGGGTTCACAGATCTCGGTGGCCTGTTTCTTGGTGCGCTAGTTGGAGCTGTCGTGGCACTTCTGATCTCCGTCGTCCTTGGAGTACCCGCGTTCCTCCTCTTGTGGAGTCTTCGCGTCTCTTCTCACTGGCCATTCGTTGCCCTCGGAGTCATCTTCGCCATGATCGGCTGGGGAGTCGCGTCGTCGCCGTCAACGGGGATCTATTGGCGTCTCGCCCACGAGGGAGTCTTCGCTATCGTTTCAGGGGTCGCCGGCAGTCTCGCGTTTTGGTACATAGCCGTGCATGACAATCCGCAAGCCAAGTTACGATGAGATCTAACAACGCGTTGGAGCGGACCGTGGATCATCGTGGCGCGCTGTGTCATTGCGAGTCGGCATCGTGGCCGGCCGCTCAACTCGGTCGTTAGATCTCACACATGGACCAGCGCCTAAAATCACCGGTCGCAGACGTGCTCATGTTCGCGGCACTGATTGCCGCGGCATTGTGGGTCATCCTCGGCCTGGTCCAACGCTCGGGCGGGGGCTTCGACCTTACGACCGGATTTATGTACTTGGGCATCGGGCTTTCGGTCTATCTCCTGCTCATCGTGGCCGTCGCGTCCGGGGTTTTCGCCGTACTTCGTGCGCGTGGGACGATGGTGCCGTTGAGCCGCAGGACGGCCGTTTTGTTCGCGATCACCTCGACGGTCTTCGTGCTCGTTTGCGCCCGAGGCCCAATTATGGATTTGCTCCGTGCCTAGTGTGAGATCTAACAACGCGTTGGAGCGGACCGTGAACCACCGTGGCGCGCTGTGTCATTGCGAATGGGCATCGTGCCCGGCCGCTCAACTCGGTCGTTAGACATGCTTGAGGAGCCATAGGTGAGTTACGCGAGCAGCCAACCATTTCCGGATAAGGCGGCGAAGCCGTTCTCTCTGTGGCGCATCCCAAACTACACCATTCCAGTTGAGGTCTTGGTCACAGACTCCGACGAAAAGACCCAGAGCCATGTCGATGTCCTCGGCTGCCAACTCTTTCAATCGAGAAACGACATCCTTGAAACTTTGAAAGCGCTTGCCGAAGACGCTTCATATCGATCGAAGCTCGGCGCTGTGAAAGCTCGAGAGGTCGAAGCCCTTTCCAAACTTAGTGCTCCCGATCGAGAGGCGGCTCTCGCCGTGGCGGAACTCGCGATGAACCGACTGATCGAGCAGTTTGCCGGCACGCTAGCGGTCGGCCATCGCGCCTATCCCGGAAATCACTGCATTGAGTACCGAATCGACAGCGAAGTGCTGAGGATCATCGGAGCAACTGCTGACGGTCCTAAGTTCAAGAAGCTCGGACAGTGCAGCATCTCCGCGGATTCCAGCTCACCCTTGGCCGCGTCTTTCGGACGCTGGTTGAACAAGTTCGGCCGGTGGAGCAAGCATGTCTAACAACGCGTTGGAGCGGACCGTGAACCATCGTGGCGCGCTGTGTCATTGCGAATGGGCGTCGTGCCCGGCCGCTCAACTCGGTCGTTAGGCGGCAAGATGCGACATCTCGGATTCTTGGCGGCTTGCTCCATCTCCGGGGTGGCGATCGCGGGCGTCCACGACGACATCATTGCGAATTGCTGGAAAGGCCGCGATCACCCAGCCATGACAAGCTGCGTTCGCGAATATGCGCAGGCCGCCCAAGCTGCGCTTAATCACGCGGATCGAGATCTCCGGCAAGCCTTGGTCAAGTCCCAGGACGAGGTAAGACGTCGCGACGACATCAAGCGACAGCTTGATGCGAGTGCGAGCACGTACCGGAAGTTTCGTGATGCCGAATGCTCACTCACACATACACTTGCTTCCCAGGGGAATGGCGCGACTGAAAACCAATGGGCGTGCGAAGCCGCTCTCGACGAGCAGCAGGCACAGCGATTGCGTGCAGCGAAGTGGTGGCTGAAGTAGCCATGAGAAAATGTGCCTTCTTGCCGCCTAACAACGCGTTGGAGCGGACCGTGAGCCATCGTGGCGCGCAGTATCTTTGCGAATGGGCATCGTGCCCGGCCGCTCAACTCGGTCGTTAGGCGTCATGAAAAACCCTCTCGTAAATCCAGCGCCTTACGTACCACAGTCACCGGTAGAGATTCAGCTCTGTGCAAAGGTCGAGGCGCTCTCTGGGCAAACGGTCCTGAAGGTTTGGACACCATCCTCGTATCCGTTTGAAGATGTACACGGGAAGCAAGTGAAACTGGACGCCGACTTCGAAGTGGAGACCGGGGTTCTCTCAAACGGACTTTTTACGAGCGGCGAAGTGTACCGAGGCTATCTGCGAAACGGCGAATTGAAGATCGAGTTGTTCGGTGGTTGGCGGGCATGACGCCTAACAACGCGTTGGAGCGGACCGTGATCCATCGTGGCGCGCTGTGTCTTCGCGAGTCGGCATCGTGCCCGGCCGCTCAACTCGGTCGTTAGGCGTCATATGGATCCGCGCGATAGGCTGAAAGCGGGGCAGGCCGCAGCACAGGAGGGCCGGTTTGCTGAAGCACTCGGGGAGTATGTTTGGTTTCACGAGCATGCCCTTGAGCATGAACCAGCGCTCTACGGTGTTCGTTTGTCTTTCGCCCTGGGCTATTGGATCGACCTGGCTCAGTCTTTCCCCGAAGCGCGCCGCAAGCTCGAAGAGATCCGAGGCAATAAGGCTGCTGTCTTGGCCTTGGGGCAGGGCGATCGCCACCTGTTCCACGATGTCGCCTCCATTGACCAATCACTGGGGGCGGAAGTTGATACCTACCGGCTGTTTAAGACCCTGCTCGCGGTGGCACCTTTAAACGCGGCCGCATGGTTCGATCTCGCCCTGGAGGCGATTGTCCACGCGCGAGATTACGCTTTGGCCGAGCGCTACTCGGACCCTCCCGACGAGGCACTTCTGCGTTATAGCAGCTCGCTCAACCGCGACATCGCTGAACTCGATTGCGAACGGAAGTGGAGGGCCCGTCGAATCGACGCATACGCCCACATCTACGTAGAGCGTGTTGCGAGCATCATGACCATTCTTAGTGGCCTCCGAAAGTTCGACGAGGCGGGAATGTGTCTTGAGTGGGCGGAGACCCTCGTAGAGTCACGGGCCGTACGAAAGCTGGTCAGTGAGAAACTGGCCAAGAGATATGACGCCTAACAACGCGTTGGAGCGGACCGTGAAAAATCGTGGCGCGCTGTGTCATTGCGAGTCGGCGTCGTGCCCGGCCGCTCAACTCGGTCGTTAGACATCACGTGGACCCGATCGCGATCTATTTAGCAATTGTGTTCTTGATCGGCCTGGGATTTGCTGTGCTGAAAATTGCACTGCGCCGTCGGTGGTTGCGATCTCACCCCGGTGCAGATATCGAGCTGTCGCCTGTTGGGGGCATCTTGGTCGGTGCGTGGCTTGCCGTCATCATTGCAGCAATCGCCGCGGGAAAGGTGCTGTCCGAAAGTGAATTCGGTCGGTGGATGGCTTCACCAGGAGCGTTGACTCTATTCTTCGTCGCAGCGGTCGTTACCCTCTTCGTTGCCGGAATAGTGTTGCATGCCCTGGGTGTAACTGTAGTTACTCCT
Organism: Betaproteobacteria bacterium GR16-43; assembly: GCA_001953215.1. Taxonomy (GTDB): domain Bacteria; phylum Pseudomonadota; class Gammaproteobacteria; order Burkholderiales; family Usitatibacteraceae; genus Usitatibacter. The sequence continues at coordinate 118,212 of CP019169.1, read as the reverse complement.
AGGAAGGGCTCGTGATGTCTAACAACGCGTTCGAGCGGACCGTGCACCATCGCGGCGCGCTGTGTATTTGCGAGTCGGCGTCGTGCCCGGCCGCTCAACTCGGTCGTTAGACGTCATGTACGTTATCGCATCACTGATCGCCGCCTTCCTGTTCCCATTCGTACTCTTGCGGGCGGGAATGAGTCGCGCTTGGGCTTGGGCGGTTTCGTGCTTCGTCGTGCCGGCGTTCGTGCTATTTGCCGAGGTATTCTTCCCCTACTCTGGAGGAGGTGCTTCAATGTGGCCAGTCGCCGTCTTCTTTGGCGCCATCTATAGCGCCGTGGCAGGCGGTATCGGCACTTGGCTTGGCTCGAAGGTTTGGCCGGTACGAAGCAAGCATGACGTCTAACAACGCGTTGGAGCGGACCGTGACCCATCGTGGCGCGCTGTGTCTTTGCGAACGGGCATCGTGCTCGACCGCTCAACTCGGTCGTTAGACATCACCATGTACGCCCAAGGGGCATCGTTCAAGTTTGTAGACTCGCTATCTCAGTCCGAGCGCTTCCATGTCTTGGCGCAGATCGCGGCAGAGATAGAGGCGGCCCCAAGGATATCGGCAGATAGCCCCGGCTTTTCGATTACCTTGAGCAAGCTGGGCGTTGGAGATCTACTGGTGTGGCACCCCAACAAGTGGTGGCCAGCACGACTTGCGCTGCGAAAAGCCGAGCGCCGCGGAAGCCTACTTGTTACGGATCCAAAGGATTTTGCGGCGAGCGTTGACGAAGGTGAAAGAGAGCGTGCCACGTGGTGATGTCTAACAACGCGTTGGAGCGGACCGTGAACCATTGTGGCGCGCTATGTCATTGCGAATGGGCGTCGTGCCCGGCCGCTCAACTCGGTCGTTAGGCAGCCCGCAATGGCGAGAGTGGCCGAATCGACAGCGTCCCTTTCATTCATTGGGGGCCGCGATGGCGTCCGCCGCCCTTAAAGTAGTCTTGGGATTGCTAGCCGTACTTAGCGCCTGGGCTGCGTTGGCCGACCCAGTGGCTTGGATAGCTCTCGCGGTGATTCTTTGCATGCTTGCGCTTACCTTCGTGCGGCAGGTTCCAAATCGGGTGGGCGCTGTTTTCGAGATGCTCGGATATCTAGGTGTCGCAACCATTTGCGGCGAGACCGTTCTCGACGGGATTCGTACAGGATCCGTCATCCTTAGGTTTGGTGCGGCAGTGCATCTATCAAATGAGCCAACGGCCTTCTGGATCTGGGTCTCGTTTTACGCCTTGGGTGCAGGCGTCTTTGCGCTTGCTGCTGTTATGGTGGGGCGTACACTGCGCGGTGTTCCGCGGTCTAACAACGCGTCGCAGCCGACGCGTAAAGCGCGCGGCTGAACGCGGACGTTAGGTTGCCCGATGAGTATTCGGCCAGCGGTGGAATCTGAAGCAGCGGATCTTTCTGCGTGCGCCATTCAAGCCAAGGCACGCTGGGGCTACTCGGCCGAAACGTGACCGACCTCGTCATGATGTTCGTCGCCTCCCTCATGATGCCCATTCTTGCGGGGGGCGTCGTCGCGGCTTTGGTATCCGGCGCCTCCACACGTCGCGCGATCTTCGGACTTGCGGTTGATGCACTCGTGGCGGCGACTTGGGTGTTGTGGTGGCCGACGTTCGCGAAGTGGATACAGCCTCAGCCTTCGGGAGGCGCAGTGTGGGAGGTGTCCAAGAAATGACAGTGATGCCTAACAACGCGTTGGAGCGGACCGTGAACCATCGTGGCGCGCTGTGTCTTTGCGAGTCGGCATCGTGGCCGGCCGCTCAACTCGGTCGCTAGATTGCACGCGGAACTATCAGCGAAGGAGAACCGATGAGTCTCATGAGCGATCCACGGCGTTGGACCAAAGCTTCGATTTCTTCTTGGCCTCGCTTCGTCATGTCCTTGGGCCTGCCTGCCATGGCGATCTTCTTCGCCGTGACGTACGGAAAGGACCATCCGCTGAACCTTGGCGTGTACTTCGGCATCTTCGCCCTGGGTTACCACGCAATGTTTCTCTATGCACTTCGCCGGATCTACCGACAATCCGAAGGATTGGAGAGCGAGGCAGTGCGTGCAATCTAAATCTCGTTAGGCGTCATCGTATGCAGCCTCGAAACTTTGGATCTGAACTTCGCCGACGATTGGAGGAGGGCGCATCGCTCGATACCGGCCTCGGCGAGCTGCGAACTTCGGGCGCATCGATCATGGAATCAATAGTCAGCGTTCGTTCAGCGCGTCATTGCGACCTGGCCGAAGCAAAGCGCCTGGTCCACCTCTCACCCGTATGGGCGGACGTGATGGCACAGAATGAGAAGCTGCACGAGGAGCTTGAAAGGTTTGGCCGAGATGACGCCTAACAACGCGTTGGAGCGGATCGAGAAACATCGTGGCGCGCTGTGTCATTGCGAGTCGGCATCGTGCCCGGCCGCTCAACTCGGTCGTTAGGCGGCATGGCTAGCACCGAGGCGCATTCAGAGGACATCGTGGCGGCCGTCGTTCGCGCCCTAGTGCTGTATTCGCTAGCCGAGTTCCAAGCTGGCCACGCAACGACAATTCGTGTTCACGCTAAGGGCATCTCGTTCGAAGTCTCCGATGACGGGCGCGGCCATGCGGTAGACCGAACTGTCGCTGGTCTGCCATACATGAACCTGGTGTACACACACCTGGACTTCCCCGTTGCTCAGCCTGATGCACCGCCAGTCCAGTTGCACACAATCGGGCTGTCGTTCATCAACACGCTATGCGCCCAGCTCGTGGTCACCATCCATAGGCAAGGCGCCTCACTTCGGCGCACGTACCGCGATGGTCACCTCGTCGGCGAAGAGACGCTCAGTACCGGGTCCAGTGAAACCGGCAATGCCATTGCTGGCGCACTGAGTTCCCGCCTTCAGCCTCGCGCTGTCGACGACCAGCGCCTCCAGCAGTGGCTGGGCTCCGTCGCTGCAGCCAGCCCTGGGCTAAGGCTGTATCTCAACGATGCCATCGTCTCGTCGCAGAATGCCGCCTAACCCTTCGTTGCACCCGACGGCCTACGGCGGGCTTCGCCCGCTTCCGTCCGCGGGTGAACTCAAACGTTAGACCTCCAATGACGGCAGCGACTCCATTGTTGGCGCCCGCGGCTAAGCGGGTCGCGGCCGCTGTCATCGACACCGGTCCGCTGATTTTGTTCTGGATCTTCGCGGCGGCTTCAGCGGACTATCTTCGAATGGGCGTAGACGGAATACTGGCCGCCGCCGCCTTGGTGTTCTTCGCGTATCACGCTGGGTTCAGTCTGTGGTGGAGCGGAGAAACCCCTGGAAGACGAATGATGAACATCCGCCTGGTGTGCTCTCGAGGCGCAGACCTCACCCCACTGCGCGCCGTTCTGCGTCCGGTCGTGAGAGTTGCGTGGATCGCTGCGTTCTTTCCCATAGCATTGAACATGCATGGCCCGGCTCCGCTCGTCGTGCCCATTTGCGTTGATATCCTTCTCATGTTCACGCACAGCTGGCGACAGACGACCGCCGACTTTATTTGCGGAACACTAGTGGTGAATTCACCCGCCGTGCAGCCCCATCGCGCTCCGGCTGGTCCCATGTACAGTTCGACGGATGCCGAGTTTGGCGTCCGACCGCATCGTCACAAGTGAGTGCATTGAGGTCTAACAACGCGTTGGAGCGGACCGTGAACCATCGTGGCGCGCTGTGTATTTCAATATTCGCGGGAGCCTGAAAGATGCTTGCTCGCATGCTCGCTCCAATGTTTCTGGCTGTTTCAATTCAGACGCTCGCATCGGATGTCACATTTGGCAGGCTCCCGCCCGGCGCGACCAGCACGAACGTTGTAACGGATGTTTCCGCCGAGATTTGCAGGGACCATCTATTCGCCCCGTCCTTGATCGTCACGCGTCTCCCGAAGGACTACCGCCTCGTCCTCGCGGCGGAGTACGCCAGGGAAGATCCTGGCGTTGCTGATTTGATCAAGAGCAACGTCAAGTACTCGACCTACGCCGTGGGTAGCCTCTGCTTCATGTCTGTCGGCTCATTCCTCGTTGACGGCGTGCGCGTGCATTCCGCTGGGCCAACCCCGATGGCGTTCTGGTGGGCGCGTGCCGCAGGCCCACGCGATTCCCGAATGCAAGGCAAGGTCGACTGGCTGCAATTGGCAAGCTGGTACTCGCGAGACGTTATCCAACGCGAGAAAGTTCTCGCAACGGATCCCATGGCGCTGTTCGTCGACCTATCGGTGACACAAGCCGAGCCTGGACTCTGGCGCATGCGCCTGGAGCTGCCGAACGAGTCGATCGAGGCAGAGGTACTTGGCAGCGGGCAGCGCAAGAAGCGTAACGCACCCCAACCCGGCTTCATGACCGTGCCCTTCACCGGCGAGAGCGCTGGGAGCTTCTGGGTCATCACTTATTTCGGCCACCACCATCAAGCCGCGAAAGGCCAGTGGCGGGCCAAAGGGGCTGGCGTTTTCAGCGACGCACTGCAAATCCCAGGGGAGGCGTCTGTGTTCCGCACATCCTTTCAGGACGGCTGGTCAGCGCTTTCCGGCCTATACGGTCCAGTGCAATAGTGGCAGCAGCCGCGGGAATCGGACGCGAAAGCTCGGCGCAATGTCGTGCGTCGGGGCCGTGCTTGCCGGACTCATCTCATCTCGCGGGCAAGGCCTCGTGCCCCTGCTTTCGATCGCTGCTCGCAGGATTGCCGGCCGAGAAGCGCCTGCCGTGGTGTGAACACTACTATTGAAGCCAAGATGACGAGCCGCGAAAATGATTGGCGCAAGGAGTTGGATTCGCCCTGGTTTCGGTGGCCGATGCGCATCATTCTGGCGGGGTTTCTCCTGGGTGCCGTATCCGCAGCCGCGATGGCCTGGCTGAACGATCCGCCGTTTGCGCACGTCCTTTTCATGATCGGGTGGTCGATCACCGGCGTCGGCGTAGTCGCTGGTGTCGTCGGAGTCTTCGCCAAAAAGGAGAAGTGACATGCCGGTAGTGGCCGCCGGAGCCGGAAGCGTCTACATCTTCAACGTCTGCAGCTCGACCCTGAACGTGAGCCTCAACGGCCTGCCCGTCCTGGCGCTCCCAGGCTGGGAGCGTCGCGGGCCATCGATGTATCAACCTGGCGGCGGCACGGTACCGCGAAGTGCAAGTGCCAGTGAAGGATCCCGCAATTTCTTGAATGGCAACAACTGGCTGGGGTTGACATGGGAGGACGGACAGTCCTTCGTGCAGGTCGGCATCGATGGCACCGCGCTGCCGTTGAACATGGACATCCTGCTGTTCGTTCAGAGGAACAAGTGGCGGCTGGTCGATCAGTACGGGAACGAGCGGGCGAGTGGCGACATCACGCGCGCGGACTCCTTCTCCGGGGAACTCGCTAGCCCGCCCGCTCAACCGTGTCCCTAGGCTGCATTGAGCTGAATGTTCATCCCGCCCCGCTACGTCCTTGCCCCATACCTCCCGACCCCGCACAACGTGGTCGAGGGCATGCTCCGTCTTGCCGACGTCAAGGCATCCGACACCGTCTACGACCTGGGGTGCGGCGATGGCCGCCTCGTCATCTCCGCCGCGGAAACTCGGGGTGCACGGGGTCTCGGAGTCGATATCGAGCCGTACTGGGTCGAACAGTCGCGCCTCAACGCTTCCGCGGCGGGCGTCTCCCATCTCGCGCGGTTCGAACAAGCCGACGCACTTGACCTCGACCTCAGCCCCGCCACAGTCGTCTTTGCGTACCTCGTGCACTGGTCCACTCGACTCGTCGCGCAACATTTCGTGAAGAGCGCCCGACCCGGCACGCGACTCGTTTCCCACAGTTTTCCCATCGAACTCGGCCCGACTCGCAGCGAGTCCGTTGTCGCAGAGGACGGAACCAGTCGAATCATCCACCTGTTCATCGCGCCCTCATCCTCGTGATTGGATCGCAATGCAAATAGCGTCGAAAGGACTGATGCCCCGCCTGACGCCGATGCTGCGCCTGGCCTTTGCATTGGCCTCGCTCATGCCCCTTTTCCCGCTCATCATCGTGCTTGGGGTGTATGAATTGTTTCCACTCACCGTAGTGGGTATATCGCGCTCGTGGGGAACCATCACAGCAGGAATTGCCGCCGCCTTGGCATTTCTTGCATGCTGGGCGTTGGTGATAACCGGTTGGAACCCCCTGCATCGGGTGGACGTCGAGTTGGCCGACCTGCGCGCGCAAGCGATCGCCGAACGTCCCCCGGCGATTCCGACAAGTCTGCCCCAGCGCATTCTTGGAGTGATTGTCGTGGTCGGTGTGGCCGCCTTGGCAAGCTGGATTTTCCGGGAAGCCTTGCGTGCCGTTGCATCGTTCTTTCAATGACATTGCGATCCAGACACCATGGGTGAGCCCATCGAAAAGCGCGAAGAGTTGCTCCAACTGCTGAAAGCCCGCTTCGAGAAGAACATGCACCGGCATGCCGGAATCGCGTGGCCCGACGTGCAAGCGAGACTCGAAGGCAATCGCGACGCGCTGAAGTCACTCAGCGGCATGGAGGCAACGGGCGGCGAGCCTGACGTGATTGGCAAGATCAAGGGATCCGGCCAATTCGTCTTCGTGGATTGCTCCTCGGAAAGTCCCGTTGGACGCAGGAGCACTTGCTACGACGCCAAGGCTCGCGAGTCGAGGAAGGAAAACCAACCCGAGAGCAGTGCCGTCGAGATGGCCGCCGAGATGGGCATCGAACTCCTGACGGAGGAGCAGTACCGGGAACTGCAGAAACTGGGCGAATTCGATACCAAGACTTCCAGCTGGATCAAGACGCCCGCCGACGTTCGGGCGCTTGGCGGGGCCCTCTTCTGCGACCGGCGCTATGGCAAGGTGTTCACGTATCACAACGGTGTGCAGTCGTACTACGCGGCCCGGGGTTTCCGTGGTTCGCTCCAAGTGTGAAGGCTTGTCGGGCCGATGAAACCAGTCTTCCTGTTTGTCGATCTTCTCGAGGACTTCTTCGCCAACCCTCCACTATCGGACAGACGGCCGCGCATCTGCGCCGCGGTCAATGACCTGGTCGGCTTTGCGCGACAGCATGCGTATCCGATCGTCTGGGTACGACAGGAGTTCGAACCCGATCTCAGCGACGCATTTGTCTCGATGCGGGAGACCGGCACTCGCATCACCATCAAGGGGACGGGAGGCAGCGATCTACTCACGGAACTCCAACGGGCGCCGAACGATCACGAGATCGTGAAGAAGCGCTACAGCGCCTTCTTTGGAACAAACCTGGCCCGGCTCCTGGATGAACTCGGCTGCGATCGAATCGTCATGGGTGGCGTGAATACACATGCCTGCGTCCGGTCTTCGGCTGTTGACGCATTCCAGATGGACTATCGGATCATCCTTGCGGCTGAGACGATCTCTTCGTACGACGAGCAGTATCACCGCGAGTCCATGCGTTACCTGGAGCAATCGATTGGCAAGGCAATGAGCAACGTCGAGATCAGAGATCACCTCGAAAGGCGCGTCCGTGGACCAACCTGAGCAATGCGAGCTTTGTACCCCTCAATCGGTTCTGTCCGAGAATGCGTTGGCCTATGTGCGCGCGGACAACCACTCGCTGAGTCGTGGCCACGTTCTCGTGGTCCCGAAGCGCCATGTAGCAGACTTCTTCGAGATGTCGCCCGAGGAACAGCTCGCCGTCCTCGAACTCCTCCGCGGGGCTCATCGAGCCGCATGCTCCGGGCACTCGCCCGACGGGTTCAACGTCGGGGTCAATATTGGCCGGGCAGCTGGGCAGTCTCGAATGCATGTCCATGTCCACCTGATTCCCCGCTATCTTGGCGATGTGCCGGACCCGAAAGGCGGAGTGCGGTGCGTGCTGGCGGGAAAACGTGCTGCCTGACGGCGCAATGGGTAGAACCGTGAGAGTGCTGGCGGTCCTGGTGGCGCTGGCCGCAGTGTTCTCCCTGGGTCAAAGCATGAAGTCACGCTCCGGCGATCGCCCCCCGGGTCCCGTGCACAATGCCAAAGCCGCGATCGAAATCGCAGTCGCGGCATGGACTCCGGTATACGGTCGGGAGCAGATTGAAAAACAGAAGCCATTCCGGGCATTGCTTCGCGGGGGAGTCTGGACCGTCGAGGGGACGCTGCCATCCAATTCAGCGGGCGGCGTCGTTCTCGCGGAAATCGCATCGGATAATGGTCGTGTCATCCGAATGAGTGATGGACGCCGATAAGAAGCGGAGAATCGCCTACTTCGTCGCCATGGGCGCGGCGTTGCTCCTCATCGCCTTTACCTTCGGCCCGCCCTATGTGTTGAACGGCCCTCCGATCACGGGCGAGGTGGTTTCGGTCGAAGGGCCGCTCGAGGCCAAGGAAGCGCTTGTGAAGCTCGAGTCCGGACGAATCGTGCGCGCAGCCATTCCTTCGGCGTGCGTCGTCTTTCCCGGGCAGATCGCCTCCATACTTGAGTCTGGTGGGAAGTTCACACTGCAGGGGACCAGCAACAGGAAATGATCGAATGAAGCGCTTCTTTCTCCTGAGTGACTGGGCAACGGCCGGAAGCGGATTCGGCCCGGCGATCTTCACGATCGGCAAAGGCATTGGCATCCTCGGTCGCGTGGGCGTTCCAATCCTCATCCTCGTCGCAATCGTTGCGTGCTTCGTCGAGCCGAAGCTGCTCTTCTTCGTGGGATACGGTGGGGGTCCGTTCCTCCTCGCCTGGCTTTGCGTCGATCTCGTGGCGCGTGCGTTGATGCTGCTTGGGAATTGGTGGGCAACGTCCTTCGGCAGCAAGACGTGAGAGATGCAGACCGATGAATGATCTTCCCCCGCTCCCCCAGCCGAAGCTCGGTCGCTACCGTCACTACAAGGGTGGCGAATACGAAGTGGTCGGCGTGGCGCGGCACAGTGAAACGCTCGAGCCGCTCGTCCTCTACCGGCCGCTGTACAACCAGACCGGCCTTTGGGTGCGCCCCTATGCCATGTTCTTCGAGAACATCGAACACGACGGCCGGTTGCAGCCGAGATTCGCCCTGCTCTGAGAGGGCAATCGCCAAGGTTGCAGCTGAAACCGTGAAGAACCGCCGCGCGGCGAGGACACGTCGTGAGCGCGGTTAAAATGTCGGCCCACCAGCAGCACTTCCGCGGACCTTGAAGCCCCACACCGCCTGGACCTGGTTCAGGCTCGCCCTCGCTCTGACCCTCGCGTCGCCGCTCCATGCGCAGACGGTGAACCCGGTCGACCCGTCGAAGATGGCGGTCACGCAATACAAGATCGACGGCTGGCAGACCGAGCAGGGCCTTCCCCAGAACACGGTGCAGACGATGTACCAGACCCGCGACGGCTATCTCTGGGTCGGCACGGGCGGCGGGCTCGCGCGCTTCGACGGGATCCGCTTCGCGACGTTCGAGGGCTCGCCGGTCCCGGAGCTCGCGGCGCGGCCGATCTTCGGCTTCTTCGAGGATTCCGAAGGCACGCTGTGGATCGGGCACACCCGCGGAGCCTCGCGCCATCGCAACGGACGCTTCGAGCGCGCCTTCGGCGACGAACTCATGCAGGGCCGTCGCGTCTGGGCTTTCGCGCAGGGCAGCGACGGCGTCATGTGGGCCGCGACCGAGAACGGCCTGGTGCGCTGGGACAAGGGCGTCACGAAGCTCTACACCGAAGCCGATGGCCTGCCGAGCCGCCGCCTGCGCACGCTCGATTTCGACAAGGACGGCACGCTCTGGATCGGCACCACGGGCGGCGGCCTCGTGTCCTACGCGGCGGGGGAGTTCAAGGTCTTCAATCCGAAGAACGGCTTCCCGCACCTCGAAGTGCGGCACGTACTCGCTGATCCCTCCGGCGGCATCTGGGCCGCGACCGCCGGCGCGGGCCTCGTGCGCGTCAACGCCGGGCGCATCACGACGTACACCGTCGCCGACGGCCTGCCCACCGACCAGCTCACGTTCCTCGCCCGCGACAAGACCGGGTCGCTGTGGATCGGCACGTGGGGTTCGGGTGTCACGCGCATGAGCGACGGACGCTTCGCGTCGGTCTCGACCGCGGGCGGCCTCGCGGGCGACCAGATCTGGTCCGTGCACGTGGACCGCGAAGGCAGCCTCTGGGCGGGCACCTGGCACGGTGGCCTGAACCGCCTGAGCAACCGCGCGTTCATCGTCTTCGGCAAGCCCGAGGGCCTTTCGGGCGACAACGTGCGCTCGGTGATCCACGCGCGCAACGGCACCACGTGGGTCGCGACCGCGGGCGGCGGCGTCAATCGCCTCGAAGGTGGCAAGGTCACGTCGATCACGAAGAACGAAGGGCTTTCGTCGGATGAAGCCTCGAGCCTGTTCGAGGACCGTGACGGTTCGATCTGGATGGCCACGTATACGGGCGGCGTCTCTCGCCTGAAGGACGGAAAGATCGAGACCTTCGGCACGAAACAGGGACTGCCGAACGTGGATGTGCGCGCGATCTACCGCGATCGCAGCGGCACCTTGTGGGCCGGCACTTCGAGCAGCCTGGCCCGATTCGACGGCAAGCGATTCACGCCGGTGCTCGAGCCGGGCGCGCCGCGCGAAGGCGTGACGACGATGCTCGAGGATCGCAACGGCGTCCTCTGGATCGGGACGCCCGGCGACGGGCTGGTGCGCTATCGCAACGGAGTCTTCGACGTCCTCATGCGCAAGGACGGCCTCGCTTCGAACTGGATCATCGCGCTCCACGAAGACAGCGCGGGCACGCTCTGGATCGGCACGAACGGCGAAGGCATCAGCCGCCTGCGCGACGGCCGCATCGTCAACATCCGCCCCGCCGATGGACTGTGGGACGGCCTGGCGCAAGTGATCCTCGAGGATCGGTCGGGCTACTTCTGGATGACGAGCAACCGCGGCTTCTTCCGCGTCCTGCGCTCGGAGCTCGACGCGTTCGCCGAAGGCCGCATCCAGAAAGTGAACTCGACCGGATTCGGGCCCGGCGACGCGCTTCGCACCACCACGTTCGCGGGCGGCCTCCAGTCCGCGGGTGCCATCGACGGCAACGGCCATCTGTGGCTGCCGTCGTTGAAGGGCCTCGTCATTGTCGATCCGATGCGCCTGCCGGGCACGGGCGGTCCCCCCACGGTTGTCGTCGAGGAAGTCTCGGTGAACGGGAAGGGCGGGCCTCCCGATGCGGAGATCGTCCTGCCGCCGGGCGCCGTCGCGCTCTCCATTCGCTACGGCGCGGGCACGCTCCTCAATGCCGACCGCGTGCGCTTCCGCTATCGCATGGAAGGCCTCACGCCCGAGTGGGTGGACGCGGGCAAGAATCGCGAAGCGACGTTCGCCGCGCTGCCGCACGGAAAATACCGCTTCCTCGTGGCGGCGTCGATCGACGGCAAGCGCTGGCAGGAGGCCGCCGCACCGCTGCCGATCACGGTGAGCCCGTACTTCTACCAATCGTGGTGGTTCGTCGTGCTGGCCATGCTCGCCACGGTCGGCATCGCGCTCAGCCTGTTCCGTTTGCGCACGCATCAACTTCGCCGCCGGCACTCCGAGATGGAGCGCCTCGTGGCCACGAAGACCGAGGAGCTGCGCATCGCGAACGAGATCCTCTCGCGCCTGTCCTTCGCCGATGCGCTCACCGGCCTCGCCAATCGCCGCCACCTGGACGAAGTGCTGGAGACCGAATGGCGCCGCGCCTTGCGCCAGCAGACGCCGCTCGCCGTCGTGATCGCCGACATCGATGCCTTCAAGGCGTACAACGACGCGCTGGGCCATCCGGAAGGCGACAAGTCGCTCGTCGCGGTGGCCGACGTGATCCGCAAGGCGACGAGCCGCGCGGGAGACTTCGCCGCGCGCTATGGCGGTGAGGAGTTCGTGATCCTCATCCCCGGCGCCGATCACGCCGCGGCGCTGATCTTCGCCGAAAGCCTGCGTGCAGCCATCGAAGCGCGGGCCATTCCGCATCCGGCATCGTCCGTCGCACCCACGGTCACAGTGAGCCTCGGCGTGGCGGCGCACGTTCCGACCGCGGGAGGCTCCCCGGCCGGCCTGGTGTCCGAAGCCGATGCCGCGCTCTACCGCGCGAAGCAGGACGGACGTAACCGGGTGCGTTGAGCGTCGCGAAGGGCCCGAAGTCGTAAAATCGACCGCGATGACTTACCAATTCGACCTCGAAGAGCACCCGGCCTACCTGCATGCGAAGGCCACGGGCGAGCACAGCGCCCAGAACGTGGCGCGCTTCCTCAAGGACGCTTACGAAGCCTGCGTGGCGCGCGGCCAGACTTCGGTGCTGCTCGAGGTGAACCTCGCCGGCACGAGCCTCGAGTTCTCCAGTATCTACGAGGTGATCTCCAGCCGGAGCGCCGCGGGAACGAAGTTGAAGCGGGTCGCCTACGTGGACGCGACGACGAGGAGCCCGGAGCGCATGCGGTTCGCCGAAACGGTGGCACTGAACCGCGGCGTGAACGTGCGCCTGTTCCACAACCTCGACGATGCCAGGCGGTGGATGCTCGATCCGCCCAAATAGAGGGAGTTGCACATGCAGATGTCAGGCATTCCGTTCGGCACGACCGACTGGTCGCAGGTCGAACGAACCGAGCACAAGGGGGAGCGCGGCGTCGCCCATTGGCGCACGCGGCACTTCGGACCCATCCGCGTGCGCATGGTGGAATACTCGCCGGGATATCTCGCGGACCACTGGTGCGTGAAGGGCCACATCCTCCTTTGCACGGAGGGCGAGCTGCAGACGGAACTCGAGGACGGTCGCACGTTCACGCTCAAGCCCGGCATGAGCTACCAGGTCGCGGACAACGCCGAGCCCCATCGGTCCTACACGGAGACGGGCGCTCGCCTCTTCATCGTGGATTGAGCGTGAAGTAGAACGTCGCGCCTTCGCCGAGCCGCCCCTTCGCCGACACCGTGCCGCCGTGGCGCGCGACGATGCGCTGCACGATGGCGAGCCCGATGCCCGTGCCCGGAAAGGCCGGGGCGTGCAGCCGCTCGAACGGCACGAAGAGCTTGGACGCGTACTGCTCGTCGAAGCCCACGCCGTTGTCGCGCACGAAGAACGTTTCCTGCCCGTCCACGTCCACGCGTCCGACCTCGATGCGCGGCGACGACTGCTTGCTGCTGAACTTGAAGGCGTTGCGAATCAAGTTGTCGAGTGCCACGCGGAGCAGCGTCGGATCGGCCGACGCCTTCAGCCCGGGTTGGACCACGACCGTCGGCGTGCTCCAGGCCCCGTCGCCGGTCACCTCCGCGATGATCTCGAGCGCGAGGCTGGAGACATCGACGTCCGTGCGTTGCAGGGGCCCGCGCGAGACGCGTGAGAGCCCCAGGAGCGAATCCACGAGCACCGCCATGTGCTGCGCGGACACGTGCACGCGATCGAGGTAGGACTTGGCTTCCGGATCGGTCGTGCCCGCGCCGCGCTCGAAGGCCAGGCTCAGGAAGCTGTCGATCGCGCGCAGCGGAGCCCTCAGGTCGTGCGACACGGAGTAGGAGAACGATTCGAGGTCGCGGTTGGCGGCGGCGAGCTCCGCGGTGCGCTCCATCACCTTGCGCTCGAGGTCGGCATTGAGCATGCGCACTTCTTCCTCCGCGCGCCGCAGCTCGTTCGTGCGACTCGTCACGCGCCGCACCAGGGCGCGGTTCCACGCGAGCATGAGAAGCCCACCGAGCGCGATCGTCGCCAGCGCGAAGCCCGCGTAGTAGGCGTAGCGCGGGTCGATCGGCAGCCGCACCGGATTGCCGATCCACTGCCGGTCGATCGCCTCGAGATCGGCGGCCGGGATGCGCTTGAACCCGGCCTGGATGAAGTCCCGCAGCGCGGCGCGGTCCTTCCTCACGGCCCAGTGGAAATTGGTGGAGTAGAGCGCGGGCGATTCGCGGAAGTCGTGGTCGAGCAGGTTCTTCACGAGGAAGTACTGCGCGGCGGGAACGTCCATGCAGAAGAGGCGCACATCGCCTGCCGCGGCGGCCGCGATCACCGCCGCGGAGGTCGGGTACTTGCGAATCGTCTCGACGCGGCGCTCGGCGAGCCAGTTGCCGCAGGCGCTGCCGTCCTTGGCGGCGATCGTGAAGCCGCGCATGCTCGCGGCGTCGTTGATGCCCGTCACCGACTTGTGGAAGTAGACCTTGGCCTCGATCGGCGCGTACGCCGGCGAGAACTCGTACAGCTTCGCGCGGGCCTCGGTGTAGGCGAGCGCCTCGACCACGTCCATGCGCCCCGCGAGCACCGACTCCTGCGCGAGGCGCCACTCCATGCCCTCGACGCGCACCGGCACACCCGTCGTGCGCGACCAGAGCGCCCACTTGTCCTGGATGATGCCCTGCAGCCTTCCGTCTTCGCCCTGGAAAAGGTACGGCGGATAGTTGATGTCGGTCACGATCGTGACCTGCGCGGGCCTTTCCGCCTCGGCGCCCGCAGGAGGCGTGGCCAGCAGAGCGAGCCCGACGAACGCGGCCGCGCGTGCGTGCATCACGATCTTGCTCCCGCCTTGCGCCACGCCGCAGGGGGAGAGCCGAACTCGCGCTTGAAGGCCCGGCTGAAGGCGGCTTCCGATTCGTAGCCGCTGCGCTCGGCGACGCGCACGATCGCTTCGCGGCCGGTTCGCAGGGCCTGCGCGGCGAGCGCAAGCCGCCAGCGGTGCAGGTACTGGATGGGCGGCTCCCCGACCAGTGCCGCGAAGCGCTCGGCCAGCGCGGAACGCGACAGGGCCACCTCGCGCGCGAGCTCGTCCACGGTCCACGCGCGTGCCGGCTCTCCATGCAGCAATCCGAGGGCCTTGCCGATCTGCGGATCGCGCACGCCCGCGAGCCAGCCCTTGCCCTGGGGCGGCAGGGTCTCGGCATAGCGGCGCAACGCCTCGACGAACATGAACTCCGAGAGTTTTGCGAGCATCGATTCCGCCCCGGGGCGCAGCTCGGACGATTCGCGCACGCCGACCTGCAGCAGCTCGCGCAGCATCGCCGAGGCGGGTCCGTCGCCGATCGGGATGCACACCATTCGCGGCAGCGCGTCCAGCAAGGGCCGGCACACGCTGCGGCTCACGGCCAGGTACCCGCAGACGAAGCGCGTGGCCTCGCCACCGCCGCCGTGGCGCAACTGGATGAAGTCGGCGTCGGGGGGCGTGCCCGGGGCGATCATCGGGCTCGTGGGAATCGGCGCGAGGCGGATGTCGCTCGCCAGCAGGTGGTTGTCGTTCTGCGGGATCAGGATCAGGTCGCCCGGGCCGACGTCGAAGACCTGGGTGCCGTCGACCAGCCGCGCCTCGCACCGGCCCTCCAGCAGGAAGTGGAAGAAGACCACATGCTCCGCGTCCGCCAGCTTGGCCCGGACGCCCGGCACGTTGCATTCCCCGCGAATGGACCACGGCGCGGTGAATTCCGCGTTCAGGTAGACGGCGCCTTCGAGCCGTACCGACTTGAGAACGTCCGAAAGGGCATCCATGGGGTTTCGGGAAAGAATCGCGGGGTCGCGGCCAATGACCACGGGACCGCTCGTCCGAATACTAACAACCCCAACGGCAAGTACAAGGACGATCCCCCATGGCAGCGAACGACAAACTTCCCTCCTACCAGGGTCAATGCTTCTGCGGCTCGGTCCAGCTCACGGTTCGCGGTGAACCGGCGGGCATGGGCTATTGCCATTGCGAGTCGTGCCGGAGCTGGTCGGCAGGCCCCGTCAACGCCTTCACGCTGTGGAAACCCGACGCGGTGACGGTCACGAAAGGCGCGGACAACATCGGCACGTTCAACAAGACGCCCAAGAGCTCGCGCAAGTGGTGCAAGACGTGCGGCGGCCATCTCTTCACCGAGCACCCCGCCTGGAACCTGGTCGATGTGTACGCGGCAACGATCCCCGACTTCCCGCACCAGGCGGGCGTCCATGTGAACTACCAGGAGACGGTGCTCCCGATGAAGGACGGCGTGCCGAAGATGAAGGACCTGCCGAAGGAGATGGGTGGCTCCGGAATCACGATGCCGGAGTGAGGCCTATCGCCAGGCCGCCGTGGCTTCCATGGTCACGGCGCCCTGGGCATCGCGTGTCCACAGGGCCGCCTCGTTGGCGCCCGACGGCGTGCCGCAGGTCGTGAACGGCGCCGTGTCGAACAACGGCCGCAGCGCGCGGAACGAGTAGCGCTTCACGTCCACGCCCGGCCGGTTTCGCCGCAACAGGTCCACCAGGAGCGTGGCGATGAGCGGGCCGTGCACGATGAGGCCGGGATAGCCCTCGACCTGCGTCACGTACGGCTGGTCGTAGTGGATGCGGTGCCCGTTGAACGTCACGGCCGAGTAGCGAAACAGCAGCACGGGATCCGGCGCGATGGTGCGCGACCACGCCTCGTCGGTGCGGGCCGGCGTCGGGTCCGCGACGGCCTGGCCTTGCCCGGGCGTCGTCGCTTCGCGGTAGACAATGTCGTGCTCGTCGGTGATCGCGAGGCCTTGCGCATCGCCGATCTCGTGGCGCACCGTCACGAAGACCAGCGTTCCGCTGCGTCCTTCCTTCACCTTCACGCTGGCAATGTGCGAGACCCGCTTCGCGGGGGCTCCCACCGCGAGCGGCCGCAGGAACTCGATCCGGCTGCCCGCCCACATCCTGCGCGGCAAGGGAACCGGGGGCAGGAATTCGCCTCTCACCGCATGCCCGTCCGGGCCGACGCGCGATTGCCGGTGGACGGGAAGAAAATACAACCAGTGCGCCAGGGGCGGGATCGGGTCGCCCGGTTTCGGTGGCGGGTCGTCGCGGTCGAGCAGCGCGGCGAGGGCGGCGACCGGTGCGGCGGTGATCACGTCCTCGTGGGTCTCGCTGCGGCCGACCCAGGACTCGAGGCTGGTGGGATCCATCCGGAGGAGGATAATCGATCCATGTTCCTGACGAGCATCACGGTCGTGCTGGCCCTCGTCGCGTTCCTCTTCTTCGCCTTCGCGATGGAGCGCTGGCGCCGGGGCCGCGTGCTCGCGGGCATCGGCCATATCCTCGCTTCGGTCGTGTTCGGCTTCATCGCGGCGTGCGTGGGCCTGCTGGGCGGCACCCTCATGACCTACGAGCGCCTCACGCACGAGCAACCCGCGCTCGACGTGGCGCTGAAGCGCATCGGCGACCGGCACTTCACCGCCACGCTCACCTACCCGTCCACCCGGACGCAGTCGTTCGAGCTGCTCGGCGACGAGTGGCAGGTCGATGCCCGCATGCTCAAGTGGAAGGGAACGGCGGCGCTGCTGGGCTTCGACACGGTCTACCGTCTCGAGCGCATCGGCGGGCGCTACACCGACATCGCGAACGAGAAGAGCCTGCCGCGCACGGTGCACGCGCTCGAGACGCTGGATACGGTGGACGTGTGGGCGCTCGCACGGCGGATCCACGACTACATTCCCGGCGTGGACGCGCTCCAGGGAACGGCCGCGTTCGTCCCTATGGCCGACGGCGCGGTCTACCGGGTGACCGTGTCGCCTTCGGGCCTCGTGGTGCGCCCGCTCACCGAAGCGGCCCGGCAGGCCGTCGGCGGCTGGCGCTGATCAGCCCAGCTTGATGGGCCCGAAGAGGCCGATCACGCCGATCACGATGAGATACAGCGCGACGATGTAGTTCAGCAGCTTCGGCATCACGAGAATGAGGATGCCTGCGATCAGCGAGATCAGCGGTCCGAGCGTGATATTCATTGTTGTTCTCCGTTTTGTAATCGCTACTTTTCGGCGACGCCCAGCTCGCGGCAGATGCGGGCGACTGTTTCCTTGAGCGTTGCCACGTCGGCGTGCAGCTGGTCCAGGTTGGCCTTCAGCGCCGCGATCTCGCTCACCGTGAGCGATTCCACGGCCGCTTCGGACGCGGGCTCCGGCCTTGCCGCGGGCGCCGCCGGTTCACCCGAGAGCAGGTGGGCCCAGCGTGCCTCGCGCGTTCCCGGAACACGCGCCAACTCTCGGACAAAGCCGCGCTCGGCGAGTTCTTGGAGGAAGGCTTCCACCGACGAGATGTCGGTGAACTTGTGCAGGCGTTCGGTGTTGATGCGCAGCTCCCCCGGCGTCTGCGAGCCGCGCAGGAACAGCACCGCGAGCAAGGCGACCGAGGGCGCGGGAAGGTTCAGGCCCTTGCCCGCGTTGTGCGCGTAGCGCATCACGCGCCCGCCGCTCGATTCCATCACCAGCGAGAGCCCCTTCAGCCGGTCGATCGTCGCCTGCACTTCGGCGTCGGCGGCTTCGATCACCGGATCGCGGCTCGTCTTCTGGTTGCACCCCGATACCAGCGCATTCAGCGTGAGGGGATAGGTGTCGGGAACCGTGTGCTGCTTCTCGACGAGAACACCGAGGACGCGGGTGTCGAGGAGGGAGAGGGTGGGGAGGGTCATGGACGGATTGTACTTCCCGAGGGTCAAAAGCGATTGAACCGCAGAGGCCCCTGAGCCCCCGGAGAAAAGCAAAACCTATTCGGTGTCGTCCGGGACCTGTGGACAGTTCACGCCGAGGAACAACCAGCCCATTTTGTTTTCCTCCGGGGGCTCAGGGGTCTCTGCGGTTCAATCGCTTTTGACCTTGAGCATTTTCTCAATGGCCTCCCGCATCGCCACCGGCTGCTCGGTGGGAATCCAGTGGATGGCGTCGAGTTCGATCACGTCGCAATGCGGAAGGCGGGCGAGGGCGGCGCGCGTCGCGGCCGGATCGGTGAACGTGCTGTGCTTCGAGAGCAGCGCGAGGGCGGGAGCCGGGATGGTCGCGAAGTCGGGCAACTCGCCGGTCACGGCGAGCAAGTCCCGGAAGTAGCTGCCCGTGGGCAGGATCTTCAGGTCGAGCAGCGGTGCGCCGTAGAGGTCGAGAGCTCCGGGTTCCGCGTGCGCGATGGCCGCGCGCGTCTTCTGGTCGAGCACCTTCAGATCCATCTTCGGGAGCGTGCGCCGGTAGATGCCCAATGCGTTCGCGACGCGCGAGATTCCGGAGGCCAGGTGCAGCAGGCCCCGGGCGCGAGCCGTCCGATCGAGCGTGCCGCTGAGGGACGAGCGCGGCAGCGGCTCCACGAGCACCAGCCCCGCCGTGCGATCGGGATGCGCGGCGCCGAACGCGATCGCGATGTTGGCTCCCAGGCAATGGCCGCCGACGTATCCGCGCTCGAAGCCCTCGGCGGAGAGGATGCCCGCGATGTCGTCGCACCATTCGCGCATCCCCGCGGGCTTGCGCCACACCGATTCGCCCTGGCCGCGGCGGTCGATGCGGATGAGCGACCAGTCATCCTTGAGGCTCGTGCCCTCGACGAATTCCCACCAACGGGTCGAGTTGCTCGCCACGCCATGCAGCAGCACGAGCGCGCCACGCGGATTCGCCGGGCGCCAATGGCGGTAGAAGATCGAAGCGCCGTCGGGCGCTACCCAGCGATGCGTCGAATCCATCCACGCAGCCGTGCGGTCACGGCCTCCGGCTGCTCCATCGAGGAGATGTGTCCGCAGTGCTCGACGATCTCCAGCGTGCAGCCGGGGATTCCGTGCGCCATCTCTTCGCTCACTTCCATCGGCATGATCGCGTCCTCGCGCGCGGCCAGGACCATGGCGGGCACGCGGATGGCACCGAGGTGCGGGCGGCTGTCGATGCGGCCGATGATCGCGCGCTGCTGGCGCTTGAAGCCTTCGACCCCGACGGCGGCGGCCATGTCGTCGAGCGCCTTCACGAGGCGCGCGTCGCGCACGTGATCGGGGTGCAGCAACTTGGGCACCAGGGCCGCGTTGACGGCGGCGAAGTCCTTGTCGGCCAGCGCCATCAACCGCACGCGGTTCGCCGTGGATTCAGCCGTGTCGGCCCGCGCGTTGGTGTTGAGCAAAGCGAGCGCCGCGACGCGCTCCGGGGCCTGCCTCAGGATTTCGAGTGCGACGTATCCGCCCATCGAGAGGCCGGCGACGGCGAAGGGGCCCGCGGGCATGCGGCCGATCGCGTGCGTCGCGAGGGCCGCGATCGTGTCGGCCCCGGTGAGGTCGGCCACGACGGGCTGCGCGATGTCGGAGAGGTTGCGGGACTGGTGTTCGAAGAGCCGGGCGTCAGTCAGCAGACCCGGCAACAGCAGCAGCGGCGGTTTCATGGCGCCAGTCTACCGGCGCATCGAGGAAGCCGCCCACCAGGGCCGCCTGCTCCGCGTTCATGAGCGAGGGCGCGTGGCCGCAACCGCGAATCTCCTCGAGCACCACGGCCGGATGGTGCAGCTTCATCGACTCCGCGACCATTTTCGGGAAGACGGTCGAGTCTTCGCCGCGCAGCAGCAGCGTGGGGCACGCGACGTGTTTCCACGCATCCCAGAAATAGAGGCCCGGCGTGATCGGCAGGGGATTCGCGATGCGTGCGAGGGCCGGGTCGAAATGCAGCCGGAATCGTGCGCCCGCCTTGCGCGAACCGTGGATGGCGATCTCACGCCATTGCGCGTCGGAGATCTCGCCCCACTCGCGGTGCGTCTTTCGCATGTGGGCCTCCACG
This sequence comes from Betaproteobacteria bacterium GR16-43, assembly GCA_001953215.1. Taxonomy (GTDB): domain Bacteria; phylum Pseudomonadota; class Gammaproteobacteria; order Burkholderiales; family Usitatibacteraceae; genus Usitatibacter. The sequence continues at coordinate 97,849 of CP019169.1, read as the reverse complement.
GCCGCGAGCGAGCGGAAGGTGGCGGGGGCCTGGAGGTTGCGCGCGATGTACTGCAGCGCGGGCATCGGGAGGAAGGCGCCCACGTCGTTCATCACGAGCCGGCGGATCGGCGTGTTCGGTTGCGCGGCCACGAGCATGCCGAGCAGGCCGCCCATCGACGTGCCGATCCAGTCGATCTCGTGCACGTCGAGGCGCGCGAGCAGCGCGTTCAGGTCGGCGAGGAACTGCGGGAAGTTGTACTCGAGCGGCGAGGCGAGCCAACCGCTCTCCCCACGACCCACGACGTCCGGGCAGATGACGCGGTAGTCCCGGGCCAGGCCCTGCGCGAGGTAGTCGAAATCGCGGGCGTTGCCGCTGTATCCATGCGCGCAGAGGACCACGCGCGGATTCTCCGGATCGCCCCACGACGTCGCGTGGAGGCGATGGAAGCCCGAGGGGCCCAGGCCGAGGAAACGCTCGTGCCGGGGCGCCTGTGCGGCCATGGGGCCGCGGGCTCGCCGTCAGCGCGCCTGGAGGGGCTTCTGCACGCGGGTGAGGGTGCCGGGATTGCGGCCTTCGGGGATCTTGCCGAACATCTCGGCCGTCCCGAGCCACAGGCTCGCGAGGAATTCGCCCAGGGCGATTCCCACGTGCGCGCTGCGCTGCACACGGGCTTCGCGGATGAGTCTTTCGATGCGGATGTTGCTGTCCATTGTGCTATCTCCTTCAGTTAAATCAATGAGTTAAAGTTTATCAACCGGTTGTCGATTTACTTGAACCCACGCATGGAATATAGTGGCTATGTTGCGCTGCAACAAACGATGAATACTTGCGGATGAAACAGAACGACTTACCCATCGCCGACCTCGAAACCCGGGTTCCCCCCTTCGGGACCTTGCGGGCTTTCGAGGCTGCCGCACGCCTGCTGAGCTTCAAGAAGGCCGCGGCGGAGCTGCACGTGACGCCCTCCGCGGTGAGCCAGCAGATCCGCCTGCTCGAGGACCACGTGGGCGTGCCGCTCTTCAGGCGCCTCACCCGGGCCCTCGAACTCACGCCGGCTGGCGTGGCGATGTACCCGAAGGTGCGCGAAGGCCTGGGATTCCTGGCTTCCGCCCTGGCGAGCGTGCGCCGCCCTTCCGCGCCCAACTCGCCGCTCGTGGTGAGTGCACCGCCCAGCTTCTCGACGCGCTGGCTGTTGCCGCGCCTGCAGGGCCTGGCCATGTCGCATCCGGAGATCGACCTGCGCCTCACGAGCAGCCTCGAGATGATCGACGGCCGCGCCGACGGGAGCCATTCGCTCTTCATCGAGAGCGGCGGCGACGACACGATCGCCATCCGCTACGGCGGCGGCGAATACGCCGGCGCGCGCGTCGACCGCATCTTCGCCGCCGAGTACGTCCCGGTCTGCAGCCCGCGCCTGCTGAAGGGCGTGAACGGCCTCAAGGTGCCTGCGGATCTTCGCCACCACACGCTGATCCACGACGACACCGTGCCCGACGAGAAGGCGCGCCCCACGTGGAAGGAATGGCTCGCGCACGCGGGCGTCGAGGGAATCGACGCGGTGCGGGGCCCGCACTTCACCGATGGCTCCCTCGCCATCGAAGCCGCGGCCGACGGATTGGGCGTTGCGCTCGCGTTGCGTCCGCTCGTGGGTCCCGACGTCAAGGCCGGCCGGCTCGTCATTCCCTTCGACGCGGCGATGCCCTCTCGCTACGCGTACTACTTCGTCACGCCGGAATCGGTTCGTGAACGCCCCGACCTCGCTCGCTTCCGCGAGTGGATGCTCGCCGAGGGCAGCGCGGCGTAGCTCGTGTCATTCCCGCGGAGGCGGGAATCCAGGTAGACCGCGCAAGTTTTGGCACGCCGATCCCCACCCTTTCAGAAATAAAGAAGCCGCCCAATGAGGGCGGCTTAGGGTGAAGCATGGAACGCCGATCCCCGCCGATAACCCCATTCTTGAATTTCATGGCGGCGAGCGTGCGCAAAGTCATCGCTGCTCGTTAGCGAAGCATTTCATCCAGGGTTTATCGGCGGGGATCGGCGTACGGCTGTCCTTGGAGCCGCCTCCTGGCGGCCCCCTTCTTTTCAAAAGGGTGGGGATCGGCGTGCGAAAACTTTCAAGACTCCCTGCCGCGGGAACGAATCAGGAGGGCGGCTGCCAATCGCCCCCGATGGAACGCACCAGCGCAACCGAAGCCGCGAGGCGGCGGCCGACGAGCTGCACCATCGTGCGTTCTTCCGAGAGCTGCGAGGCCTGCACCAGCGCCACGTTGAGGTAGCTCGCGGTGCCCGCCTTGTACTGGTTCAGCGTGAGCGCCACGGATTCGCGCGCGGCCCGCACGGCCTGCTCCTGGACGACGAACGCTTCACCCAGCCAATGGATCGTGGCGAGGTTGTCCTCGACCTCCTGGAACCCGCCCAGCACGGTGCCGCGATAGTCCGCCACTGCGGCGTCGTAGCCCGCGCGCGCGGATTCCACCTGCGCACTGCGCGCGCCGAAGTCGATGAGCGTTCCGGCAAGTTGCGCGCCGATCGACCAGACGAAGCCCGAGGCATCGAAGAGCTTGCCCGCGGTCGCGCTCGCCGAGCCCGCCGTGGCGGAGAGCGAAAGGTCGGGGAAGTACGCGGCCTTCGCGATGCCGATCTGCGCGTTGGCCGCGGCCATGCGGCGCTCGGCGCCCGCGATGTCGGGGCGGCGCTCGAGCAGCGTCGAGGGCAGGCCGGCGGGAATGTCCGGCACGCGGTTCGCGAACGGGATCGTCTCGAGCGCGAAGTCCGCGGGCGCCTTGCCCACCAGCACGGCGATCGCATGTTCGAGCGTGGCGCGGCTCGCGCGGATGTCGAGCACCTGCGACTTCACGCTGAGCAGCTGCGATTCGGCCTGCACCACGTCGGCCTTCGCGGCCACGCCCGCGCGATAGCGGTTCTGCGTGAGGTCGTACGAGGTCTGGAAGGCCTTCACCGTGTCGTCGAGGATCGCGCGGCCCGCGTCGGTCACGCGCAGCGAGAAGTACGCGGTCGCGAGCTGGGCCTGCAGCGCGAGCTTCACGCCCGCCAGGTCCGCGGCGCTCGCCTGCTCGTTGGCGCTGCTGGCCTCCACGGTCCTGCGGATGCGGCCCCACAGGTCCGGCTCCCAGCCCGCGACGGCCGAAGCCGAATAGCTGTTCACGAGGTCTTTTTCGCGGCCGCCCGCGCGCGTGGCCCCGAAGCGATAGCCCAGGTCGGGATAGAGCTGGGAGCGCGCGCCATCCACCGCGGCCCGGGCCTGGCGATAGCGGGCCTCGGCGGACTTGAGCGAATAGTTGGAAATCTCGACCTGCTCCTCGAGCGCATTCAGGACGGGATCGTTGAAGATCTCCCACCACTTGCCCTTGGGTGCGGCGTCCGCCGGTTGCGCGACCTTCCAGCCGGACTCCTTGAACGCGGGCGGCACCGCGACTTCCGGCTTCGAATAGTCCGGGCCCACGGCGCAAGCGCCGAGCAGCGAGAGGGAGACGAGGAGGGCGATCCGTAGCGTCATGGCATTTGCGGGGCAAGGGCGGGCTTGGCGCGGCGCCGGAAGCGGCGCTCGAACCAGAGGCGTGCGCGGTCGAGTTCGAGGTAGACCACCGGCGTCGTGTAGAGCGTGAGCATCTGGCTCACGAGGAGCCCGCCGAGGATGGAGATGCCGAGCGGCTGGCGCAGCTCGGCGCCGTCGCCGAAGCCGACGGCGAGCGGGATCGCGGCCAGCATCGCGGCCAGCGTGGTCATGAGGATCGGCCGGAAACGCAGCAGGCAGGCCTCGCGGATCGCCTCGTGGGGTTCCTTGCCGCCGCGGCGCTCGGCGTCGAGGGCGAAGTCGATCATCAGGATGGCGTTCTTCTTCACGATGCCGATCAGCAGGATCACGCCGATCAGCGCGATGAGCGAGAGATCGACCTTGAACGCGAGCAGCGCCAGCAGCGCGCCCACGCCCGCCGAAGGCAGCGTCGAGAGGATGGTGATCGGGTGCACGGTGCTCTCGTAGAGCATGCCCAGCACGAGGTAGACCGTGATGAGCGCGGCGAGGATCAGCAGCGGCTGGCTGTCCATGCCCGACTGGAACTGCTTCGCCGTGCCTTCGAACGACGCATAGATGTTCGACGGGGCCGCGATGCGCGCCATCGTGTCGCGAACGATGTCGGCGGCCTCGGACATCGCGATGCCGGGCTGCAGGTTGAACGAGACCGTCGTCGCCGCGAAGGTGCCCTGGTGGTTCACGGAGAGCGGCGCCAGCGTGGTCTCGAAACGCGCGACCTGCGACAACGGCACCGGGCCCTTGGTGGGCGAGAGCACGTAGACCATCTGCAGCGTCTGCGGGTTCTGGCCGTACTCGGGCGACGCTTCCATGACGACCTTGTACTGGTTCGTGTCCTGGTAGACGGTGGAGACCTGCGCCTGGCCGAAGGCCAGGTTCAGCGTCGAGTCGATCATGCGCGGCGTGATGCCCAGGCGCGCCGCGGTGGGACGGTCGATCACGAGCGAGGTCTGCAGGCCCCGGGCCTGCTGGTCGGAGCTCACGTCGGCCAGCTCGGGCCGGTCGCGCAGCGCGTACTCGAGCTTCGGGGCCCATTCGCGCAGCGTATCGAGGCTGTCGGAGCGCAACGTGAATTGCACCGCGGCGGGCGCTTCGCGTCCCCCGGCGCGCAGGTCCTGGATGGGATTCAGGAACACGTTGGCGCCGGCGATCTTGCTCGTGGCCGCGCGCATGCGCACCAGCACCGGGTCGATGGGCCCGCGCTGCTTCAGTGGCTTCAGCGCAATGAACATGTTCGCGGTGTTGCGCCCGCCGAAGCCGCCGCCGCCGATGAATCCGGTCACGTTTTCCACGGCGGGGTCGGCCATGACGATGGCCATCGCCTCCTCGAGCTTGTCGCGCGTGGCCTGGAAGGAGCTCGACTGGTCGGCGCGCAGGTTGGCGATCACGCGCCCCGTGTCCTGCTGCGGGAAGAAGCCCTTGGGCACGATCGTGTAGAGGTAGATGTTGAGCGCCACGGTGCCGACGAGGATCGCCAGCACGATGATCGGGAAACGCAGCGCCCAGCCAAGCGTGCGGTCGTAGGCGCGCAGCATCCAGCCGAAGGCCGCCTCCGACGCGCGCGCGAAGCGCCCCGGCGGCTTCGACTTGTCCTCCCTCGTCAGCAGGAACGCGCACATCATCGGCGTCGTGGTGAGCGAGACGACGAGCGAGACGCCGATCGCCACCGAGAGCGTGACGGCAAACTCGCGGAAGAGGCGCCCGATGATGCCGCCCATGAACAGGATGGGAATGAACACGGCCACGAGCGAGATGCTCATCGAGACCACGGTGAAGGAAACTTCGCGCGCGCCCTTCAGCGCCGCCTTGAACGGCGTCTCGCCCGCTTCGATGTGGCGGCTCACGTTCTCGAGCACGACGATCGCGTCGTCCACCACGAAGCCCGTGGCGATCACGAGCGCCATCAGCGAGAGGTTGTTCAGGCTGTAGCCCAGCAGGAACATGATCCCGAAGGTGCCGAGGATGGAAACCGGCACCGCGACCGTGGGGATCAACGCGGCCCGCCAATTGCGCAGGAACGCGAACACCACGAGGATCACCAGCGCCACGGCCATCGCCAGCGTGCGCTCCACTTCCTTCAGCGAGGCGCGGATGGTGGAGGTGCGTTCCATCATCGTGTCCAACTTGATGTCGGCGGGCAGCGTGGCACGCAGCTCGGGCATCAGGGCCTGGACGTTGTCCACCACCTCGATGATGTTGGCGTCGGGCTGCAGGTTCACGATCAGCAGCACGGCGGGCTTGCCGTTGGCCGCGCCGTAGTTGCGCAGGTCCTGCACCGAATCCACGACTTCGCCCAGGTCCCCCAGGCGCACGGCGCCGCCGTTGCGGTACGCGACGATGATCGGGATGTATTCCTTCGCGGTCTTGGCCTGGTCGTTGGCGCGCACTTCCCAGTGGCGCGTCTCGTCGTCGACGAAGCCCTTGGGCTTGTTCGCGTTGGTGTTGCTGATGGCCGCGCGCACGTCCTCGAACGTGATGCCGAGGCTGTTCATGAGCGAGGGCTGCAGCTCCACGCGCACCGACGGCAGCGAGCCGCCCCCGACCGTCACCTGCCCCACGCCCGAGACCTGCGAGATGCGCTGCGCGAGGACGGTCGAGGCGATGTCGTACATCTGGCCGCGGGTGAAGCGATCCGAGGTGAGCGCCATGATCATCACGGGTGCATCGGCCGGATTCAACTTGCGGTACGTCGGATTGCTGGTGAGGCTGGTCGGGAGATCCACGCGCGCGGCCTGGATGGCGGCCTGGACTTCGTTGGCCGCGGCATTGATGTCGCGCGACAGGTCGAACTGCAGGATCACGCGCGTGCTGCCGAGCGACGAGGACGAGGTCATCTCCGTGACCCCGGCGATGCGGCCCATCGCGCGCTCGAGCGGCGTGGCGACCGTCGCGGCCATCACCTCGGGGCTGGCTCCCGGCACCGAAGCGCTGACGGCGATGGTGGGGAAGGCCACTTGCGGGAGTGGTGCCACGGGGAGCTTCGTGAACGCGCCGATGCCCGCGAGCGACACGCCGATGGTGAGCAGCGTGGTGGCGACGGGCCGGCGGACGAAGAGCTCGACGAGGTTCATGTCATGTTCAATAGGCCCAATAAAGGGGTCAGACTCCTTTATTGTCCTGGGCAATAAAGGAGTCTGACCCCTTTATTGGATCGTCTTCGATCGGCTTCGTCTTTCCGAAGCGAGTGGCGAGGCGATCGAAGTACAGGTACACGACCGGCGTCGTGAAGAGCGTGAGCACCTGCGACACGAGCAGGCCGCCCACCATCGTGACGCCGAGCGGGTGGCGCAGCTCCGAGCCCACGCCGGTGCCGACCATCAGCGGCAGCGCGCCCAGCATCGCGGCCATCGTGGTCATCAGGATCGGGCGGAAGCGCAGCTGGCAGGCCTGGAAGATGGCATCGCGCGGGCTCATGCCGCGCTCGCGTTCGGCTTCGAGCGCGAAGTCGATCATCAGGATGGCGTTCTTCTTCACGATGCCGATCAGCAGGATGATGCCGATGATCGCGATGATCCCGAGGTCGTGGCCGAAGACGATCAGCGCCAGCAAGGCACCGACGCCCGCCGAGGGGAGCGTCGAGAGGATGGTCACCGGGTGGATGTAGCTCTCGTAGAGCACGCCCAGCACGATGTACATGGTCACGATCGCCGCGAGGATCAGCAGCAGCGTGTTGGTGAGCGAGGCGCGGAACGCGAGCGCCGCGCCCTGGAAATTGGTGCGGATGCTCACCGGGATGCCGGCTTCCTTCTCGAGCTTCTCGATCGCATCCACGGCCGGGCCGAGCGATTTTCCCGGCGCGAGGTTGAACGAGATCGTCGTGGCGGGGAACTGCGACATGCGGCTGATGGAGAGCGATCCCAGGCGCTCCTCGATGGTGGCCATGGAGGAGAGCGGCACCTGCACGCCTCCGGTGCCGGCGACGTAGATGTCGTTCAGCGACGCGGGCCCGCGGCGGAACTCCGGCTTCACTTCGAGCACGACGCGATACTGGCTCGACTGCGTGAAGATCGTGGAGATCAAGCGCTGGCCGAACGCGTTGTAGAGCGCGGTGTCGATGGAGGCGGGCGTCACGCCCAGCCGGCCCGCGGTGTCGCGGTCGATCACGACGTAGGCCTGGAGGCCCTGGTCCTGCAGGTCGGAGGCCACGTCGGTCAACTGGGGCAGGGCGCGCATGCGCTCGACCATCTTGTTGGTCCACTCCGCCAGCTCCTTCGCGTTGGCGCCTTCGAGCGTGTACTGGTACTGCGTGCGCGAGACGCGGTCCTCGATCGTGAGGTCCTGCACGGGCTGCATGTAGAGCGTGATGCCCTCGACCTTCGCCAGCTTCGGCTTCAGGCGCTCGATCAGTTCGGCCGAGGAGAGGCTGCGCACGCCGTGCGGTTTCAAGTTGATCAGCAGCCGGCCGCTGTTCAGCGTGGTGTTCTGCCCGTCGACGCCGATGAACGTGGACACGCTCTCCACGGCCGGATCCTCGAGCAACGCGCGGGCGAGCGCCTGCGAACGCAGGGCCATCGAGCGGAACGAGACGGCCTGCGGGGCCTCCGAGATGCCCTGGATGATCCCCGTGTCCTGCGTCGGGAAGAAGCCCTTCGGGATCACGATGTAGAGCAGCACGGTCAGCACGAGCGTGCCGATGGCCACCATCAGCGTGAGGAACTGCCGGTCCAGGACCCACGTGAGCGCCGTGCTGTACTTCTCCACGATCCAGTCGAAGTACTCGCCGGTCCGGCGGTAGAACCGGTTCTGCTTTTCCGGCGGCGTGTGCTTCAGCAGCCGTGCCGACATCATCGGCGTGAGCGTCAGCGACACGAAGGCGGAAATGAGGATCGCCACCGCGAGCGTGATCGCGAACTCGCGGAAGAGCCGCCCCACCACGTCGCCCATGAAGAGCAGCGGGATCAGCACCGCGATGAGCGAGAACGTGAGCGAGATGATGGTGAAGGCGATCTGCCGCGAACCCTTGAGCGCGGCTTCCATCGGCGTCTCGCCCTCCTCGACGTAGCGCGCGATGTTCTCGATCACCACGATGGCGTCGTCCACCACGAAGCCGGTGGCGATCACGAGCGCCATCAGCGTGAGGTTGTTGATCGAGAAGCCCGCGAGGTACATCACGCCGAACGTGCCGACCAGCGAGAGCGGCACGGCCACACTCGGGATCAGCGTCCCGGAAGCCGTGCGCAGGAAGATGAAGATCACCATCACCACCAGCGCGATGGCGAGCAGCAGCTCGAACTGCGTGTCCTTCACCGAGGCGCGGATGGTGACCGTGCGGTCGGTGAGCACCTTCACTTCGACGCTGGGCGGCAGCGAGGCCGTGAGCGAGGGCAGCAGCCTCTGCACGCTCTGGACCACTTCGATCACGTTGGCGCCGGGCTGGCGCTGGATGTTCACGATGATGGCGGGCGTGTCGTTCATCCACGCGCCGAGGCGGGCGTTCTCCGCGTCCTCGATCACGTCGGCCACGTCCATGAGGTAGATCGGGGCGTTGTTCTTGTAGGCGATGACGACCTTCTTGTACTCGTCGGCGCTGCGCAACTGGTCGTTGGCGTCGATCGTGTAGGCGCGCGACGGTCCGTCGAAGCTGCCCTTGGCCTGGTTGGTGTTCGCGGCGTTGATCGCAACGCGCACGTCTTCCATGCCGATGCCCTGCGCGGCGAGCGCCTTCGGGTTCACCTGCACGCGCACCGCGGGGCGCTGCCCGCCGGAGAGCGACACGAGGCCCACGCCCGGCACCTGCGAGATGCGTTGCGCCACGCGCGTGTCCACGAGGTTCTGCACCTGCGGCATGCGCAACGAGGTCGATGTGACGGCGAGGGTGAGGATCGGCGTGTCGGCCGGGTTCACCTTGCTGTAGATCGGCGGCGATGGAAGGTCCGCGGGCAGCAGGTTGGAGCCCGCGTTGATCGAGGCCTGCACCTGCTGCTCGGCGACCTCGAGCTTCATCGTGAGCTCGAACTGCAGCGTGATCACCGAGGCGCCGCCGGAACTGGACGACGACATCTGCTTCAAGCCCGGCATCTGCCCGAACTGGCGCTCGAGCGGCGCGGTGATCGACGAGGCGATCACGTCGGGGCTCGCGCCCGGGTAGAGCGTCACGACTTGAATGGTCGGATAGTCGACCTGCGGCAACGCGGAGAGCGGGAGCTGGCGATAGGCGACCAGCCCCGCGAGGAGGATCGCCACCATCAGCAGCGCGGTGGCGACCGGGCGCTCGATGAAGAGGCGTGACGGGTTCACTGGCCCTGGGCCTCGCGGCGCTTGCGCATCTCCATCATTCGCTCGCGCTCCTCGGGCGAAGCGCTTTCCATGCGCTTCTTGAATTCCTCGCGCATTTTCTCGCGCTCTTCGGGCGAGGCGTTCCGGAAGCGCTCGCGTGCCGCCTCGACCTTGGCCGGATCCGGTACGCCTGCCGGTTTGCCCGCATCGCCGCCGGGGGCGGGCCTGGGCGCCTCTGCAGCGGCCTTCGGCGCATCGCCGGCCTTGGGTGCCTCACCCGGCTTGGGCGGTTCACCGGGCTTCGCGCCATCGCCGCCCTTCCGGAAACCACCCTTGCCCGCACCGCCGCGGCCCCCGGGGCCGGGCACGGTCGGGACGACCACTTCCACCTTGGCGCCTTCGCGCAGGCGGTCGATGCCGTCGGTGACGACCTTGTCGCCCGGGTTCACGCCCGATTCGACCATGACGAATTCGCCCTCGGCGGGTCCCAACTTGATCGGCCTCATGGAGACGGTGCCGTCTTCCTTCACCGCATAGACCACCGTGCCCTGCGGGCCGGTCTGGACGGCGGCCGACGGGATCACGGTCACGTCCTTGCGCACGTCGACCACCATGCGCACGTTCACGAACTGGTTCGGGAAGAGCGCGCCCTGGTCGTTGGGGAACTGCGCTTTCAGCTTCACGGTGCCGGTGGTGAGGTCGACCTGGTTGTCGGGCGTGATGAGCACGCCGGTGGCGAGCTTGTTCTTCTGCTCGCGGTCCCAGGCTTCGACTTCGATCTTGTCGCCGCGGCGCAGCTCGGCCGCCAGGCGGGGCAGCGAATCCTGCGGAATCGTGAACGTCGTGGTGATGGGGTTGATCTGCGTGATCACGACGAGGCCCGCGGCATCTCCCGGGTGCACCGTGTTGCCCGCATCGACCAGGCGCAATCCGGTGCGTCCGCCGATGGGCGCGGCGACCTTCGTGTACGAGAGCTGCAGCTTCGCGTTGTCGACGACGGCGCGGTCGACCTTCACCGTCCCTTCGAACTGCTTCACGATCGCTTCCTGCCCGTCCACTTGCTGGCTCGCGATCGAGTCCTGCTTGAGGAGCGTGCGATAGCGTTCGAGGTCCACGCGGGCGTTCTGCAGTTGCGCCATGTCGCGCGCGAGCGTGCCTTCGGCCTGCGAGAGCGCCACTTCGAACGGCGCGGGATCGATCTGCGCGAGGATGTCGCCGGCCTTCACGCTCTGGCCCTCGCGGAAGTGCACGGCCATCAAGGGCCCGTCCACGCGCGCGCGCACGGTGACGGTGCTGAACGCCGTCACGGTACCGAGCGAGGTCTGGACGATGCGGATGTCGCCCTTGCGGGCGGTGGCCGCGGCCACCGGTTGCGGGCCCGTAGCGAAGTTGCCGCGCCCGCCCTTGCCGGCGCCACCGGGCTTCTTGCCATCCTTGGCGTCGCCCTTGGAGGCGTCCGCGGAGGCGCTATCGGGGGTGCGGTTGAACCACCACCACGTGCCGCCGGCGGCCAGCAGGAGGACCACGATGGCCACGGCCGCGAGCACCCCACGGCGGCGGCGGGGAGGCGAAAGGGGATCGGGCGCCCGGAGGGGGTCGTGCATCTTTTTTCCTTGTTGTCGGTAGGCACGGGCCTGCGGGCCCTATTGTGCCGGTTCGACCATCCGGACGCTCCGAGGTTTCTGTGGCGGATTGCATCGAAATGTAATCGATACCCCTCATTGCCTTACGCGGCCTCGAAGTTCCCGTGGAATCCCGGAGGCAGCCCGTACGGCAGCCAGGCGCGGGCGATGGGGCCTGCCGAGAGCCGCAGGGCGTCGAACACGTTGAGCGACGTGCGGCCGTAGGCCACGTCGTAGGCACAGCCCACGAGCCAGCCGGCACCCTCGCGCGTCGAAGCGCGGTCCGCCACGAACACATGTTCCTCGACCAGCGCTTCCGGCTCGTAGCGGAAGGCGTCGCGCTTGCCGCTCTCGACGTCGTAGCGCAATACCGCGTTCATCATCAGGGTGCCCAGGCCCTTGCCCATGCCAGTGGACAGCCAGAGGTGCCGGTTGCGCTGACCAACCACGCGCGGATCGACGCGCGGGAATTCGACGACGTCCTTCATCGCAGCGGTGCGCACCCGCCCGCTCGCGAGGTCGACCGCGACCTGCATCGAGACCGCGGAGCGCGGCGGCATCGAAGCGGCGTCGCCCCGCATCAGGCCGGGAAGGCCATCCATCAGCACGCCCGCGCTTTCGTGGTGCACGTAGTCGAAGCGCAGCGTGCCGGCGCCGTCGTTCCACGCGTTGCCGAAGTGGAACAGGTATCCCGGAGGAAGCTCGAAGGTCCGCTGCTGGCGCAGGTCCGCCTTGTCGACGACGAGCAGCTTCATGGGCGCATCCGGCGGGAACGCGAGCGCTTCGAGGAAGGCGCGTCCGGCGCGCAGCTTGTCCAGGTCCAGGCGCGTATCCGGCAGGACGAAGACGAGATGGTCGCGCGAGACCGCGAAGTCGTGGTTCATCACCAGCCCCGGGACCTTCAGGACTTCGGCCTGCGCGAGCGTGCCGTCGGGTGCGATGCGGTAGATCGCGAGCGAGTCGGGAATCGCGCCCACGTTCCACATCGTGCCGTCGGGCTCGATCTTGGGATGCGCGGAGAACGGCATGCCCTTCAGGTCGGGCCGCCAGGTCACCGGGCCGCGCGTGGCCAGCGTGACGGGATCGAGCTCGAAAGCCGAGCCGCCTTCCCACAGCGCCATCAGGCGCCGGGCGTGCACCACGACGTTCGTGTTCGCAACGTTGGCGCGGTCCAATCCACCGCCCGTGGCGAAAGGCAGGCCGGGCAGCGCGGTGCCGAAGCCCGATTGCAGGAAGCGTTGCTGCGCCTGCTCGGCGAGGAACTTCGGCGTCTGCACGAACCGCCCCTCGTGCGACACGCCATTTTCGGTGAAGCGGAAGGCTTGCACCATGCCGTCGCCGTCGAAGAGGTGGTGATAGCGGATGCCCGATCGCTCGAAGAGCGCGGGGCCGTTGCGGTAGAGCGTGCCCCGCAAACCCGCGGGGATGCGGCCCTCGATCCGCAGCGAAGGCGCGGCGACGTCGTGGTCGATGCCGCCATAGGCGCGCAGCCACCGGTCGCGGGCCGTGGCCTGGTGGAACGCATCGGCGTAGGTGTCGGCGGCCCAGGCGCCGCGCATCGCGAGCGGCGAAGCGGCGGCGGCGAGCGAGGCGAACAGGAACTGGCGGCGGTCCATGGTCGCGCCCTCAGCGGAGCTGGATCGCGAAGTGCTGCGTGCCGCCGGCGACGGACACCTTCGCATCGCTGAATTTCGGCGCGCCCCAGAGCGAGGGATTGTTGGAGAAGCCGTAGCGCTCGGTGGGGATGCCGATCAGGTTCGAATCGAGCTTGTTGTTGTCGTTCTCGTCGTGGATCGCGCTGATCGCGTAGGTGCCTTCGGGGACGTCGCGGAAGACACCGGAGACCTTGCCCCCCGCCACGGGATTCAGGCGCGCGGCCTTGAGAGGCTTCTTCAGGAACGAGGCCTCGTCGTAGATCACGACCAGGATGTGGCCACCCGGCGCTTCGATCCCGGAGACTTCGAAGGTGACGTCGGTGGCGAGGGCGGGTCCGGCGGCGGCGAGGGCGGTGGCGAGCAGGGCGGGGCGGATCATGCGGGTCTCCCGGTTCAGTGGAGGCCCATCCTGGAACGTGGCGACGGCAATGCCCTAGGGGAATGCGACGGGTGGCAAACCTCGCGGCGCCAACGGATGCCGGCCGGGATGGACAGCAACAGGCCGGCGCGCTCAGGTCGGGACGAGCGGCGCCTCCTGCATCGCCGCCACCTGCTCCCGCAGTTCGAGCACGCGATCCTGCCAATAGCGCGGCGTGTTGAAGAACGGGAAGTTCATCGGGAACGCGGGGTCGTCCCAGCGGCGGGCGAGCCAGGCCGAGTAGTGCAGCAGCCGAAGCGTGCGCAACGCTTCGAAGAGGTGGAGCTCGCGGTCGTCGAACTCGGAGAAGTCTTCGTAGCCGCGCAGGATCTGGCCCAGCTGGGCGCACATGGATTCGCGGTCACCCGACACCAGCATCCAGAGGTCCTGCACCGCGGGACCGGTGCGGGCATCGTCCAGGTCGACGAAGTGCGGGCCCTGGTCGGTCCACAGGACGTTGGCCGCATGGCAGTCGCCATGCAGGCGCAATGTGGAGAACGCCCCGGCGCGCTCGAAGCAACGCTCGATGTTTTCCACCGCGAGATCGGCCACTGCCGTCCACGACGCAAGGAGGTCCGCGGGAATGAGGCCGCTCGCCAAGAGGAACGCGCGCGGCTCGCGGCCGAAGGATTCGATGTCGATCGCGGGGCGGTGCTCGAACGGACGCACCCGGCCCACGGCGTGGATGCGTCCGATGAAACGGCCGATCCATTCGAGCACGCCGTCGCGATCGAGCTCCGGTGCGCGCCCGCCGCGGCGCGGGAAGACCGCGAAGCGGAAGTGCTCGAATTCGTTCAGCGTGCGTCCGCCGAGTTCCAGCGGTGCGACCATCGGCACCTCGGCCTCGGCGAGCTCGTTCGCGAACGCGTGCTCCTCCAGGATCTGCGCTTCGGTCCAGCGCCCGGGCCGGTAGAACTTGGCGACGACGGGCGTGGAGTCCTCGATTCCGACCTGGTAGACGCGGTTCTCGTAGCTGTTCAGCGCGAGCTGGCGGCCGTCGGTCCTTAACCCCACGCTTTCAAGGGCATTGAGGACCACATCGGGCGTGAGTCGTGAATACGGATGGGAATCGGCCATGGGACCGATTCTACGGTGCTAGAATCCGCGCGTTCCCCATTCACCGGAGTAAAACACATGAAAAATCCGCTGGATTCGCTTTGGGGCACCGTCATCACCGGCCTCGTGCTGACGGTGGTTCTGTATTACCTCGTTCGTTCGATGATGGGAGCCTGACATGGGGGAATTCATCCAGTACAGCCTCGGGCGCTGGGTCCACGTCCTCGCGGGCGTCATGTGGATCGGCCTGCTCTACTACTTCAACTTCGTGCAGGTCGACGCGCTGAAGAAAGCGGCGGCGGATACGCCACCCACGGGCGCGGGCATCACCAAGCACGTGGCGCCGCGCGCGCTGTTCTTCTTCCGCTATGCCGCGCTGGTGACGGTGCTGATGGGCGCGATGATCCTGGGCGACAAGATCGGCGCCGCGCTGCTCTTCAAGGAGCGCGCGTACATCCCGATCGGCGTGGGCGCGTGGCTGGGCCTCATCATGTTCTTCAACGTCTGGGCGATCATCTGGCCCAACCAGAAAAAGGTCCTGGGCATCGTGCCCGCCACCGACGAAGTGAAGAACAAGGCACGGCGCACGGCCTTCCTCGCCTCGCGGCTGAACACCGCGCTGTCGATGCCGATGCTGTTCTTCATGGTCGCCTCCGGCGGCATCTTCCGGCGCGCGTTCTTCGGCTGAGTGCACCCTCTCCTCTGTTCTCCCTCTCCCTTGGGAGAGGGGCGGGGAGAGGGTAGCGGGCGGGGGAGAGGGCTAGCTCCCTGCCTTCGGAAGCCCGGTGACCTGGTCACCGGGCTTTATCTTTTTCTTCGCGAACCAGCCCTTGTTGGTCTCGATGGCGTAGCGCGCGGGGCCCGCGGCGGAATGCGTGTCCTGGGTGTTCGGTTCCATGTCGAGGACGTTGAGGACCTTGCCGTCCTGGCCGATGAAGGCGACCGAGAGCGGGATCTTGGTGTTCATCATCCACATCGAGTGGTAGCCGAGGTCCGGGAAGATGAACAACATGCCGTCGTTCTCGCCCATCTTGTCGCGGAACATGAGGCCGCGGGAGCGGGTGGCATCGTTGTCGGCCACCTCCACCTTGAGGGCGTGGGCGCCGACCTTCACCGGGATGGTCTTGAGCGGGGCGGCGATCTTCTCCTGGGCGCCGGCGGGAGCCAGGAAGGCCAGGGAGAGAACCAGTGGGGCGAATGCGAGGTCGAACCGAAAATCGCGCATGGCGCTAGAGCTCCGAAAGCGAACCGATCCATGTTAACGCACGAGTGAACCGATGCGCCGACACCTGAATGTCCTGCTGGTCCTGTTGATTCCCGCCTGCGCCACGGTGCCGGCCACGCCGCCCGCACCGGTC
The DNA here is from genome assembly GCA_001953215.1 of Betaproteobacteria bacterium GR16-43. Classification (GTDB taxonomy): domain Bacteria; phylum Pseudomonadota; class Gammaproteobacteria; order Burkholderiales; family Usitatibacteraceae; genus Usitatibacter. The sequence goes on along the minus strand of CP019169.1, from coordinate 81,989 downwards.
GTAGAGACGCCCGCCGAAGCGGTGCAACGCCGTGCCGAGGCGCCCAAGCCGACTTACAACCTGGCGGGCTATCCGCCCGCGGTGCGCGATGGCTACATCGACGGGTGCGAAACCGCGAAGAAATCCACCTATGGCCGCAAGGACGCGGCGCGGATGAACGGCGATCCGCAGTACTCGATGGGCTGGAACGACGGGTTCTCGATCTGCGGGCGGAAGTAGGGGCTCAGGCCGCGGCCGCGGCCTTGGCGAAGCGCGAGAGCGTGCCTCCGACCTTCGCGCCCGAGATGATCCAGAAGAGCGGAGCCATCAGGATGAACATTCCCTTCAGCTCCATCTCTTCTGCGTAGTCGAGGCGCGTGCCGTTGGACTCGGGCACGAGGCGATAGTCCACGTCCATCGCCATGTCCTTGCCGAACGAGCCCCCGGTGAGCCGGACCGCGAGCGCGCGCCCGGGCTCCCAGGCCGTGATGGTTTCTCGGTACTCCACGACGCGCTTCCCCTCCTGGATCTTCATGGTCGACGTCGCGCCCAGCCCTTCGGGCCTCGCGGGATCGTCGGGAATGGTGTCGAGGACCTCGGGCACCCAACTCTTCAGGTGCTCGCGGGAGGTGAGGACCTTCCAGCAGGTGTCCGGCGTCGCGGCGACGCTGACGCTCTTCCGCACGCGCATGGTCAGAGCCCCTTCACCGCTTCGTGCACGCGCTTGAAGGCGCGCCGGGCGGGGGTCTCGACGGCCTTGGCGTTCGCGTCGTCGTAGACCGAGAACCAGTAGCCGACGTGGAACTTGTCGGACTTGCCCTCGAATTCGATGAAGAGGAGCGCATCCGTGAGTTCGGCGATGCGCAGCCCCAGCGCGTGTCCCTCGATCACCACTTCCACCACGGCGCGCACCGCCGCGGTATCCGCGAGCGACAGTTGGACCGTATCGCCCACCTTCACGGCCGCGGTGCCGCCCACCACGAGCCCCGCGGCGCCCGACAGCAGGTACCGCCAGAAGGCCTGGCGCGGCATCGTGGCTTCGAGGCGCTCGGAAATCATCCGGCGCGTGCGGCCCACGTGCTTCTCGAGGTAGACGCGCAGGTTGTAGAGGAAGTACGTCCAGCCGATCTCCGTGCCATCGAAGAGATCCGCCCATCCGTCGCTCGCGCCGAACGCGGACTGCACGAGGCGTACGCGTGTCTTGCCGTTCTCGGTCGTGAGGAAGTAGTCGACGGCCATGGCGGTGCCCGGACCCATCCAGCCGCTGTCGTCGAACCAGCGCACGTGCTTCTGCGGATCCCATGCGTCGACCACGCCGCTCATCATCATCTCGGGGCTCCAGCCGTTCTTCACGGTGGCGCCGAGGCCCGGCGCGGAGACCTCCGAGATCGGGGCGAACCAGTTGGCGAGCCCGGGGGCTTCCGTGACGGCTTTCCAGGCGGCCTCGATCGGCGCGTCGATGTCGACGTGCAGTTCGAGCGTGCGCTCGGGTTTCTTGGGCGTGCTCATGAGGGCCTCCGGGGTGGGCGAATGGGATGGGCGCCGACGACCAGGCGATAGGTGCGGCCGTCGGGGGCTTTCGTGTCGTTGTATTTGGCGGCGAGCTTCGCGATGGTGTCCAGCAGCTCCTCGGCGAAGGCCTCGCGCGACTGCGGGCTCGCGAGGCGAAGTTCGACGTCGACCGAGAGCGTGGGCAGCCGCTTGCCGGTCTTGTCCGCCGCGGCCTGCGCCTCGCCGACCTCCCGTGCCATGCGCGAGGCGACGGCCACGAGGTATGCGCTCGAGAACTTGTCCTTCATCTTGCGCGGTTCGAATCCCTGCGCGCCGAACATCTCGGGGGAAGCCACGAGGTACTGTGCCGTGCGCCGCACGATGCGCTCCAGGCATCCGCGCCGCGCCTCTTCGCGCACCAGCTCCACGTAGCCATGTTCCTCCAGCTGGCGCACGTGATACGCGACCGACTGGCGCGTGAGGCCGAGCGTCTTCGCGACGGTCGTGGCCGAGCCGGGCTCCGCGAGCGCCTCGAGGATGCGTTGGCGCACTGGAGCGCCAAGGAGTGCGGCATGGCGGGGGTCGGCGACGACGTGGACCGTGGACATGGGAGCCACGGTACTATTAGACAAATGAATTTGTCAAATACCGTTGAACAAAGGGGTCGGACTCCTTTATTGCATCGAGGCAATAAAGGAGTCCGACCCCTTTATTCAACGCGCCGGAGGACCCAGCTCGAGATCGCGTCGAGCAGCTCGGGGACTTCCCCCACGGCCGTCTCGAGCGAGATCGGCACGTGCGGGCGCGAGGCGCGAATGGCGTCGAGGATCTTCGGGAGGTCCTGCTTCAAGTGACCGCCCTGCGCCATGAAGAGCGGGAACACCGTCACGGACGAGGCGCCTTCGACGATCACCGCATCGATCGCCTGCTCGAGGTTCGGATTCATGATCTCGAGGTAGGCGAGCGCGATCGGGCACTCGGGCCGCGTCGCGCGGATGCGGTCGCGGATCGCCTCGAACGGACGGGCCCACTCGGGATCGCGGGCGCCGTGCGCGAAGAGGACGATCCCTTGCATCGCGTCAGTGCTTGCCGGTGGACCCGAAACCGCCGGCGCCGCGAGAGCTCTCGTCGAAGGACTCGACGATGTTCAGCTCCACTTGCACCACGGGCACCACGACCATCTGGGCAATGCGCTCCATCGGGTTCACGACGAACGCGTCCTTGCCGCGGTTCCAGAGCGAGACGCCGACCTGCCCCTGGTAATCGGAATCGATGAGGCCCACGAGGTTGCCCAGCACCACGCCGTGCTTGTGGCCCAGGCCCGAGCGCGGGATCAACACCGCGGCCAGGCCCGGATCGGCGAGGTGGATCGCGAGGCCCGAGGGAATCAGCTTCGTCTCGCCCGGTTGCAGGGTGATCGGCGCGTCGATGCAGGCGCGGATGTCGAGGCCCGCGGAGCCGCCCGTCGCATAGGAAGGCAATTGCCCGCGGATCCTCTCGTCGAGGATCTTCACGTCCAGCTTGGTCATCTAGGAGGCCTGCTTGATGGGGGTGATGGTGGCGCGCGGCGACTTCGCCTCGAAAAGCCCGAGGGCGTGCGCGAGGATCCGGTGGGCGATCTGCCCCTTCGACGCGCGCGAGAGGAGGTGCGCGCCCGCGTCGTCGTAGATGGTGACCTCGTTCTCTTCGCGGCCCACGGCGTGCTGCACGAGGTTCGCGACGATCATCGGGATCTTCTTCTTCGCGCGCTTGGTCTGCGCGTACTCGGCGAGGTTCTCGCTCTCGGCCGCGAAGCCCACGCAGAAGGGCGCATTGGGCAGCGCCGCGACGTAGGCCAGGATGTCTTCCGTGGGCTTCAAGTGCAGCTCCAGCGGCGTGTTCGATTTCTTGAGCTTGCGATTCGACGCCTCGACCGGCGTGTAGTCCGCCACGGCCGCGACGCTGAAGAAGAGGTCGGTGCCGGCCACGTGCGCCTTCACGGCATTGAACATCTCGGCGGCGCTGGTCACGTAGACGTGGTGCGCGCGCGCGGGCGGGGCGATCGCGGTGGGGCCGGAGACCAGCGTCACGTCGGCGCCCTGGGCGAGTGCCGCTTCCGCGACGGCATAGCCCATCTTCCCGGAGGAGAGGTTGGTGATGCCGCGCACCGTATCGATGGCCTCGAACGTCGGGCCCGCGGTGACGAGCACCTTGCGGCCCGCGAGGCGCTTGGGCGAGAAGAACGCGAGGATGTCGTGCACGAGATCCTCGGGCTCCATCATCCGGCCCATGCCGACTTCGCCGCACGCCTGGTCGCCGGCTGCGGGCCCCAGCACCGTGATGCCATCGGCTCGCAGCGTGGCCACGTTGCGTTGCGTGGCGGGGTTGTCCCACATCTCGCGGTTCATCGCGGGCGCCACCATGAGCGGGCAGTTGCGCGCGACGCACACGGTGGAAAGAAGGTCGTTTGCATGGCCCTGCGCGAGCTTCGCGAGGAAGTCGGCCGTGGCCGGCGCGATGACGATCGCATCCGCGCCGCGCGAAAGCTCGATGTGCGCCATGTTGTTCGCGAAGCTCGCGTCCCACGCGTCGGTGACGACGGGCTTGCCGGTCAATGCCTGGAACGTGGCGGGCGTGACGAATTTCGTTCCGGCGTCGGTCATCGCGACCTGCACCTCGACGTTATTCCGGATGAGCAGGCGCGCGAGCTCGGCCGCCTTGTAGGCGGCAATGCCCCCGGTCACGCCGAGCAGGATCTTCAAACCCTTGTCCATGAACGTATTTTACCCATGTGGAGGCGGTGCATGTCGATGGCAAGTGGGCCGGTCGAGGAGCGTCCTCGCGAACGGCTGTGGGCCCGGGGGGCAGCGTCGCTTTCGGATGCCGAGCTCCTGGCCGTGTTGTTGCGCGCCAGTGGCCGCGGCCAGGATGCGTTGGGGTCGGCGCACGCGCTCCTGGCGCGCTTCGGGCGCGTGTCCCGCCTGCTCGCCGCCGCCGAGGGTGAGTGTCGAGGGTCGCCCCGCGTGGATTCGCATCGGCTCGCACCCGTCGCGGCGGTGATGGAGCTCGCCCGGCGTGCCCTCTCGGAGGAAATGCAGGCGCGAGACAGCCTCACTTCACCGGGCGCGGTGCGCGGCTACCTCCGGTTGAAGATGCAGCACCTCGCGCATGAAGCGTTCTACTGCGTCTTCCTCGATGCGCAGAACCGCGTCATCGCGGCCGAGGAGCTCTTCCGCGGAACGCTCACGCAGACCTCGGTTTATCCCAGGGAAGTGGTCAAGCACGCGCTCGCGCACAACGCGGCGGCGTTGATTCTCGCGCACAACCATCCTTCGGGAGTCGCGGAGCCGAGCCTGCAGGACCAGGCACTGACGCGAACGCTGGCCGAGGCCCTGGCGTTGGTGGACATCAAGGTGCTCGACCACTTCATCGTGGCGCAGAGCACCTGCCTCAGCTTCGCGGAGCGGGGATTGATATGACCGCTAGTCGCAGACCGTGGGAGCGGCGCCGAATCGCTGGCGCACGATCTGGTGAGTGGTGCGCTCGTTGCCCTCGGAATAGTTGAACCCGACGGCTTCCGAGCCACTGTCGCGGAATTCCACCGTTCCGACGCGCGTGATCTTGACGGACGAGGAAGGCCAGGGCGAAGTGCGGAACGGGGCGCCCGAAGTCCGGTACAGATCGCCGGCGTAGCTCGCGCCGATGACGGCACGCACGTTGGATGCCACGCGCCACGAGGGCCGCCCGTCGCCGTCGTAGCCGAAGAGCGTCATGAACAGGGTTCCATCCTGCTGCGTGACGTTGAGACCCCACCCCGAGACGGACGTCGCGGGGAAGGACCACCACAGGTCCTGGTAGGTCGGGCTCGCGACGGCCTTGGCCGCGGAATAGCAACGGGCCGGCGCGCTTCCATACACCTGTTTCGTGATCGCCTTCGTCTGGCGGACGCCGTCGACGTCATAGGTGAACGTGGCGTTGTTCGTGTCCGAGAATCGCAGCGTCATCGTGCCCACCGGTGTGATCGATGCGGCCGCGACCGTCTGGAAGGACTTGCCCGGCGCAGGCGCTGCCGCGGTCCTGTACAGCGTTCCGGCGTACGCGCCGTCGCCGGTCTTCGCGCCGTTCGACATGACGAGCCACGTGTCCCGCCCCTGGTCGTCGTAGGTGAACCATGTCGCGAAGAGTGTCTCGTCCTGATGCGCGATGTTCAAGCCCCATCCCGATTCCGATCCTGCCGGCGCATTCCACCAAAGGCCCTGGTAGTTCGGGGCGGCGACGACCTCGAACGACGACGTGTTCACGAGCGGGAACTGGAAGCTCATGTTGGAGTAGACGGTAAGCGGGTAGCGTCCCGGCGGCAGGCCGGGGGCGCGCGCGCTGAAGGTCTGCGTGACGGGACCGGAGCAGAGGAATCCGCAAAACCCGTTGAGGTCAACGATCAGGCCCTGCGGGCCGAGGAAGACCCGGGGATTGACGTTGTAGGCCAGCGAAAAGCCATCCGTGACGCTGACCACGAAATCCTCGTAGGCCTTCGGCACTTCGGGCCTGATCGTGACGGTGCCCGCCATGCCACCGGGGCGATCGCGAGGATCGCGATCGCCGAAATCCGGTCCAGCATGGTTACGGCCCGCAGCGCGTGAGCGGCCCCGCGAAGACCTCGCGCAAGATCGGGATCTCGATGCGGCCGAAGTTCATTTCGAGGCTGAACCTCGCCACGTCCGGCTGCGGACCGATGAACTCCGTCATGCCAACCTCGGTGAGGCTGACCGAGGAAGAAGGCCACGGCGACGTGCGGAACGGCGCGCCCGTTGCGCGATAGAGCGGTCCGTAGAATTTCAGGGGGTTCGCCACGGTGATCCTCATGTTGGAAGCGACCAGCCAGGAAGGGCGCCCGTCCTTGTCGTATCCGAAGATCGTCATGAACATCGTGCCGCCCTGCTGCGAGAGGATCAGTCCCCAGCCGGGAACGCTGCCCGCGGGGTATTGCCACCAGAGGTCGGTGAAGTTGTTGGAGGGGATGTCGGCCGACGAGTAGCAAATGGGGACCGTGCTGAACGCCTGGCGGGTGATCGCCTTCGTCTGCTGCACGCCATCGACGTTGTACGTGTACGTCGCATTCGAAAGCCCGTCGAACGTGAGCGAGATGTTCCCCGCGGGCGTGATGGACGAGGATGCAACGGTCTGGAAGGTCTCGCCCTGGACCTGCGACGGCAACGCAGTCGTGCGATAGAGCGTGCCGGTATACGTGGTGTCGCCGGTCTTCACGACGTTCGGGGCCACGAACCACGTCGGGCGGCCCTGGTCGTCATACGTGAACCAGGCGACGAACAGCGTGTTCCCCTGGTGGGTGATCTGCAGGCCCCATCCGGATTCGCTGGGTTTCCACCAGAGCCCCTGGTAGTTCGGCAGGGCAGTGACGGTGAACTGGGTCGAAGCCCTCTGGCCGAAGAACGGATCGTTCGCGTTCAGGACCACGTTGAGGGTGTAGTCGCGCGGCGGCAGGGGGCCGGGATAGTTGATGCTGATGCTGCGCGTGGAGAAGCCGGTGCACGGCCCACCGCAAGTCCCCCGCATGTCGATGACCATCTCGCCCGAGATCGCGTTCACGCTGACGTCGGGATTCACGGCGAAGTTGCCCGCGTAGGGCCCGGTGACGGTCACCGTGAACGCCTCGTAGGACTTCGGCGACGGCGGATTGACGGTCACGACGTGCTGCTGGGCCAAAGCGGGGCCCCAGGCCAAACAGGCCAAAAAAGTCAATGAAATCAGCTTGAAAAGTCGGGTCATGGGGTTCTGACGCCTTTTGTTGTCACCGCCCCCAGTATACCGGGCGCCCTTCCCGGCCAGACGGCCGGCGCCTAGTTGCGCGGGTACCGGATGATGTACGTCGAATAGACCGTCACCCCCAGGGCCCCCTCCCCGAACACCTCGTTGGTGAAACGGAAGTTGTCGACGTAGTAATCCGCCGGATCAGAGGACAGCTGCCCATCCACGGTACGTGCGCTGGCCAGCACCCGGGCGAACTCGTCGGCATTCACGCGGTATTCGAACCAGCCCGTCGCGCTCGAGGCCACCCTCAGGTAGGAGCCGGGCGGTGTGTCAATGGCATTGGCGCCCAGGCTGCGCAGGAACGGCGAGGTCGTCCGGAAACTGGTCGCAAGGAACGGCTTGCCGTCCCGGGGGTCCACGCCCACGAAATCGCCCGCGAACGGAATCGTGCCGTAGGCCACGACGTTGAAGCGGAACGAGCGACCGGAACGCGCATCCGTGAACTCGACCGACGGGTGTCCGTAGGCAGCGCTTCCCGGAGTGCGCACGGCAACGGTCGTGACCGCGACCGAAGTCGACAGCGACAACTCCGTTTCGACCTCGCGGTCCCGTGCCCAGGGGAAGAAGCGCTTGCCCTCCGGCATTCGATAGGCGAGGTCGAAATTCGAGAGCGCGCCTGTCGTCCCCACCGAATTGAGATAGATGTGCGCGGTACTGGCGTTCCCCATGATGAAGGACTGCTGGTAGCCGTTATCCGCCGTGGCCCCGGGGGCCACGAGCAGGGTCCCGCCCGAGCCGGTCGTGAGGTTCAGATAGTTGTTGGCCTGGTCCACCGTCAGGGATTGCACCAGGAATCGCGTCGTCGGTGCGGTGATGCCCCGCGCCAGCACGCAACTGCCCGCGCTCGCGCAGCGATCACCTTCCTGCACCCTGAATTCGTTCCCGTCGCCGCCGATCCACTGGGTTTCCAGGGCCACGATCGCTTCGCCCGGCGAGCACATCTGCACGCCTTCGTCGATCCAACCGAGGGAGACCATCTTCGCGCGCAGGGCCTGCTTGGTGACGTAGCGATGGTTGCTGTCGTTGTACATCCAGCGATTGTTGTAGAGCCGGTAGACCGGCACCGTTGACGCCGGGCACACGCCGTTGGTGGGCGCTCGCATGCGGAACGCCTGCTTTTCGAAGCTCCAGCCGGTACCGGGCTGCTTCAGCCCATCCACTTCGGAGAGAACCAGCGTGTAGAAGTGCGAGTTGGGTCCCAGCCCTGGAGTGCCGTAGAAGCGGGTCACGATCTCACCGCACCCGCCTGCGGGGCACCGCTCCCCGCTGTTGTACGTCAGGGGAAAGGCCAGGAACGCGTTGCCGGTCCGGGTCCACGGACCCGCCAGGCCCGCGTCGAGGCCGGTGATCTCGTTGTAGTCGATCGTGAGGAAGTAGTGGTTGGTTGCCGGGTTGTAGTACTCGATCACGGGGACCGGATAGACCTCCGGGAAGAGGATGAAGGCCCGGGCGGGTCCGGCCAGGAGGCCGGCGAGGGCTGAAAAGCCCAATAGAATCAGCTTGAAAGGAGTCATGGGGCCCTGTTATAATTGCGGTCTTTCGTTTCGACCAGCCAGCATTAGAGAGGTTTCCATGGCACGAATCTGCGAAGTCACGGGTAAGGGCCCGATTGTGGGCAACCACGTGTCCCATGCCAACAACAAGACCAAGCGCCGCTACCTGCCCAACTTGCAGTACCGCAAGTTCTGGGTCGAGGGCGAGAACCGCTGGGTGAAGATGCGCGTTTCCAACGCCGGGCTTCGCCTGATCGACAAGAAGGGCCTCGATGTCGTCCTCGCCGAGATGCGCGGGCGCGGCGTGGCCATCTAAGGGAACCGACCATGCGCGAGAAGATCAAGCTCGAGTCGTCTGCCGGCACCGGCCATTTCTACACGACGACCAAGAACAAGCGGACCATGCCCGAGAAGATGGAGATCAAGAAATTCGATCCCGTCGCCCGCAAGCACGTCCTGTACAAGGAAACCAAGCTGAAATAGGCAGGGCCAACAAGAAATCGAAAACCCGGCCTTGGCCGGGTTTTTTTTCGCCTAGGGACCTTGGCGAAGCCCGCCGATCTTGCCGATGAACGTGCACTGCCCCGCGCCGCGGGCGCTGATGCGCGTCGAGAACGACAGCGTGCTGCCCTCGATCTCCGTGGCGATGAAGGTACCCGCGAGGCCGCCATTGGTGCAGCTGAACAGGCCCGACGAGATGGAGCCCAGCCGGCCCGTCGGCTCGTAGGTGCCGCTATACGTGCAGGTGCCGCCGGCTTGCTGCGCCGTGATGGTGATGGCGTTGGTCGACGGATCGTGGGCGACCGCGACGAAACCGATGTCCTCGGAATAGCTGTTCAGCGTGAGGCAATTGCCGTAGGTGCCCACGGTGGCCCCGAGGAAATTCCCGGTGAGGTTGTTGACCTTGTACGTCTGCCGCACGAGGTTGCGCGTGACGGTGACGCCGTCGATCGTGTAGACCAACGTGGCGCTGTTCTGGCTCTTCACGGTGAAGGTGGCCGTGCCGACCTCGCGCAGCGAGAACGCCGTCGGAAGGTACGGGCCCGTGTGCGGGGAGCCCGTCGTCTGGTACCACTTGCCGCCGAACTGGTAGCCGCTGCCCACGGGCCCGACGTACTTGATCTCGGTGCCCACCAACCACAGCGGCGCGCGCGCGGCGTTGTACGTGAAGAGCGTGAGGAAGAGCGTATCGCCCTGCTGCACGACGTTGAGGCCGTAGCCGGGTTCGGCCGGGTCCCACCAGAGGTCGGAGTTGTCCGTCGAGAAGGTGACGGCATGGGCGTTGAAACAGAACAGCAGGGCCACGATCCAGCGTTTCATATCGCCTCCGGGCGAAGATTCCTCAGTCCACGATTCTCGCAAAAAAAATGCCCGCGGTAGCGGGCATTTTCTGCACTTCTTTCCGAAATCAGGCGTAACTGCGCAGGCGGCGCGAGAAGGCGACGAGAGGCTCGACGTCGCTCCGTTCGGCGCGTTCGCACCAGTCCTTCAGTTGGGCCGTGAGCTGCTCCGTCGTGAGCGTGGAACGCGCCCAGATCTTGGCCAGCTCCTGGCGCATCGTCCAGGACGTCTTGAGTGTGGGGCTCGATTCGAGGGCGTGGTCGAGGGCGGCACGGTATTGGGCCGGCACTTCGTCCGCATCGCGGTGCATCCAATGGCGCACGGCGCGCGCGGCGCTGCTGTCCATGCCCTTGGCGCGGAGCTTCGCCAGCTCGTCGCTGCTCGAGCGCTTCATGTGCTTGGCATACCGGGACAGCACGTCGTAGCGGTGCTGGATCACGGCCTGCAGCGTGGCGGCGTCGATCTCGAACTTGGTCGGGTCCAGCTTCACTTTCGGCGGAGCGCGGCGGACCTTCGCCAGGCCCAGCGCGGAGAGCACCTGGAGGTAGCCCCAGCCGAGGTCGAATTCATGCCAGCGCATCGAGAACTTCGCCGACGTCGGGTACGCGTGGTGATTGTTGTGCAGCTCTTCGCCGCCGATCCACAGGCCGAAGCGCGTGATGTTGCGCGCCTCGTCGTCGCATTCGAAATTGCGATAGCCCCAGTAGTGGCCGATGCCGTTGATGACGCCGGCGGCCCAGAAGGGGATCCACAGCATCTGGATGCCCCACACGAGGAAGCCCGGGATCACGCCGAAGAGCGTCATCTGCAGGGCCAGCGTGACGAGGATCCCGTACTTGTTCATCGGGGTGTAGACGTTGCGCTCCATCCAGTCGTCCGGCGTGCCGTGGCCGTAGCGCTCCATCGTCTCCGGCTTGTGCGACTCCTTCACGTACAGCGCGACGCCGGTCCACAGCACCTTGTTGATGCCGAGGATCTGCGGGCTGTGCGGGTCTTCCGCCGTCTCGCATTTCGCGTGGTGCTTGCGATGGATGGCGGCCCATTCCTTCGTGATCATTCCGGTGGTCGCCCACATCCAGAAGCGGAAGAAATGGCTCACGACCGGGTGGAAATCCACGGCGCTGTGCGCCTGGCCGCGATGCAGGTAGAGCGTCACGCCGGCGATGGTGATCTGCACCAGCACGAGGGTGACGAGAACGACACCCCACCAGGGAAGATCGAGGAGACCGTTGAAGAGCATGTCCGGGCGCGCCTTTCAAGTTGGGCCGCGCGTCGTCGCACGGCCTTGGAAATGTCAGATTGGCGTCAATTTTACCCTGCCCGGTCGCCCCCCATGAGAAGAATAAAGGGGTATTCCTCAAACCCTTGGTTTGGAAGGAGTTTCCTGCGTTTCGGGTGTAGCAAAAGCATGGATTTCGCGACGCGGGGCGGGGAAGGGGATTCCCTCGGTCCGGAAGGCCTCCACGAGGGCCTTCAGGAGGTCGCTGCGGATCTGTCCCTGGCTCGCGTAGACGTCGTCGATCCAGATGGCCAGTTCGAGCTCGATGCCCGGCTCGCCGACGCGGGTGAGGGTGGCGGAAGCGGGCGGATCGCGCATGGCGAGCGGGTGGCCCGCGCCCACGTCCTTCACGACGGCGAGAACCCGGTCGAGGTCGGCATCGAAGGGAACGACGACGGCGACCTTCACCACCGCGCGCTTGTCGCTGAACGAGTGGTTGGTCACGCTCTGCGTGATGAGCGTCTCGTTCGGGATGATCGACTCGGTCCCGTCGGAGCTCTTCACGACGGTGTAGCGCGAAGCGATCTCCTGCACCGTGCCCATGCGCCCGTCGACCGTGACGAGGTCGCCGATGCGCACGGAGTGGTCGAGCAGGATGATGAAGCCGCTCACGTAGTTGCTCGCGATCTTCTGCAGGCCGAAGCCCAGGCCCACGCCGATGGCGCCGCCGAGCACCGAAAGCGCCGTGAGGTCGATGCCCACCAGGGGCAGCGCGATGAGGATGGCGAGGAACACGGCGATGGCACGCACGAGCTTGCTCACCACGACGCGCGTGGAGATCTCGATGCGCTCGGACTTCTGCAGGCGCCCCTCGATCAGTTTCGCGATCCAGAGCGTGATGGCGAGCGTGACGGCCACGGAAAAGGCCGCCCGGATGGCCAGCAGCAGCGTGAGGCGTTCCTTGCCGATCGGGATGGCGATGTCGTCGAGCGCATCGCGGATCTCGGGCAGCAGGCCGGTGAAGTAGAGGGCCACGCCGATCCAGATGGACCACGAGATCGTCCGTTCGGAGCCGCTCAGCAGCGTGCCTTCCGGCAGCACGCTGTGCAGCACGTAGACGGCGAAGCGGATCACGACTAGCGCGACCAGCAGCGGGATGGCGAGGTCGAGCATCGGCGTCTGCTCGATCCAGTGCATGCGCTGGATCACGAGGCGCGTGGCCCACACGAGGGCCATCGCGAGGAGCGGGCCGAAGAAACCGGGGAAGTCCGCCTCGTGTTTCCAGCGAAGGGGGCGCGCCGAGAGCTTCTGGCGCAGGCGCCGCGTGACCAGCCACGAGACGAGGAGCACGACGGCGATGTAGGCCGCGCCCGCCAGCAGCGGAAGCAGGCCCTCGCGCGAGGCGAAGCCTTCGATCAACCGTTCGAGTTCGGTCGTGTCGCCCATCAGCCTGCGCGTTGCATCACGGCGGCGAAGAAGCCGTCGGTGTCGTGCGTGTGCGGAAGGAGGTGCATGTACTCGCCGGCGCCGGAGACCGCGAGGCCCAGGCGCTCGAGCACTTCCTTCGCGGGTACGAGCTTGAAGTCGGGGTGCACTTCGAGGAATGCCGTGACGATGGCCTCGTTCTCTTCGGCGAGGAGACTGCACGTGCCGTAGACCAGGCGCCCGCCCGGCTTCACCAGCGTGGCCGCGGCCGCGAGGATCGACGACTGCTTCGCGTTCAACTCCGCGACGGCCGCCTCCGTCTGGCGCCACTTCAGGTCCGGATTGCGCCGCAGCGTGCCCAGTCCGGTGCACGGGGCATCGACCAGCACGCGGTCGATCTTGCCGCGCAGGCGCTTCACCTTCGCGTCGTTCTCGCCGGAGATGCGTTGCGGATGCACGTTCGAGAGCCCCGAGCGCTTCAATCGCGGTCCGAGGTTCTGCAGGCGCTTGTCGGAAGTGTCGAACGCGTAGAGGCGGCCCTGCGAGTGCATGGCCGCGCCGAGCTGCAGCGTCTTGCCGCCCGCGCCGGCGCAGAAATCGACCACCATCTCGCCGCGCTTCACCTCCATCAGCATGCCGAGGATCTGGCTGCCTTCGTCCTGCACCTCGACCACGCCTTCGAGGAACAGCACGTGCTTCTGCAGCGCGGGCTTTTCGCGCAGGCGCACGCCCAGCGGCGAGATGCGCGTCGCCGTGGCGTGCAGCTCGTCGCGATGGAAGCGATCGATGACCGCTTCGCGCGGCGCCTTCAGCGAATTCACGCGCAGGTCGAGCGGCGCGGCCTGTTGCAGGCTGCGCGCGAGCGCGAGGATTTCCTCGTCGGGATACTGCTTGCGCAGGCGTCCGATCACCCAGTCGGGGAGGTCGGCGAGGATCTCGAAGGGCAGCTCCTCGGCCGGAGCGCCCTTCAGCGCCACGAGCCAGCCCTTCTCCGACGGGCGCAGCGCCGATTCGATCTGGCCGATGCCGACGCCCATGACCTTCACCAGCGCGGCGAGGGCCATCTCGCGCGGCGTGGCCTCGGGGGTCACGTGCTCGAGGTAGCGCCGGCGGCGCAGCGCGGCGTAGACCGTGTCGGCGACCCACGCACGGTCCCGGCTGCCGAGGTTCTTGTGGTCGCGGAAGAACGTGCGCAGCGCGACGTCCGCCGGCTGGCGCACCGGGAGGACCACGGTGAGCGCCTGGACGATCGTCTCCAGCAGCGACTTTTCAACTTGCATCGAGAACCTAACGGGAGCGGATGTCGGTAGCGACCTGCTCCACCATGAAACGGTTGCGGGCCACCGGGTAGCGCATCTTCACCGGCAGGTAGTAATGGTCGATGCCCAGCCACACGTCGACCTGCTCGTTCGCTTCCTTCGTTTCATGGCGCAGGTGCAGCGCTTTCACGGTCCCCAGCGGGAGCTCGAGCGTTTCGATGCCGAGCACCTTCAGCTCGAACTCATACAGCTTGCGCTGCGTGTAGACCTTCATCGGCAGTACCGTGCCCTGGGGCGGTTCATGCGCGAGCTGGAAGATCATCGAGAGCCAGTCGACGGTGTTGTCCGCGAGGCCGCCGGACTTCACCTCGCCATTGCGGTTGAATTCGACCGCGTGCTTTTCCCAGTCGAACGTGAGGCTCTCGGCCGGGCCTTGCGGCTTGCGCTCGACGAAGCGGTCGGGGCGAAGCCCGGAGCTCGTCACGCGCCCGCGGCTCTCCTGCAGGATGCGGCCTTCGAGGAACAGCGTGAAGAAGCCCGTCGCTTCGGCCGAACCCGTGATGCCGTAGCGATCGCCGTCGCGCCGCCACGCGTATTCGGCGAATCCGTCGGCGAACGGCGAGGTGAGCGTGTAGCGAATCGTGAGGTCCGCGGGGAGGGCGCCAACCGGGAACTCCGGGGCCTTCGGCGCGGGGATGGGAATGCCGGGAAGGGCAGCGGCGAGCATCTCCGGCTTCTCCGCTTCGGGTGCGGCGACGACCGGGGGTGCGAGATCCGGAGGCGGCGCGGCCAATTCCGGAAGCGCATCCGCGGCGCTCACGCCACCGGGCGTGATCGACGGGAGGGAAGCGAGCGTCTCCAGGGGCCTGCGCGGACTGCGGGGGCGCGGCGCCCTCGGTACCGATGCCACCGCGGCCGGCGCGCCCTGCGCCTGCGGCACGAGATCGGCGGTGTAGCGCACGGGCTCCTCCGCCGCTCCCGTGTCGGGACGCCAACCGGCCACCCCGAAGATCGCCGCGGCATGCGCGACCGCCGACACCGCCAGCGCGAAGAGCGTGTAGCGATACCGGAAGGCGAGGTCGCGCGCGCGGTCCATCGTCAGTGGGCCTTGAAGTCCACCAGCGTCTGCTCGAGCTTCAGCCCCTTGGGGTCGTCGAACACGATGCGCACCGGGAAATGGAAGCGGTCCTTGGCGAGCCAGACCTCGGCCTTGCTCTCGCCTTCCTGCGCGACGCGCTCGTAGTGCAGGGTCGCGAACTCGCCCGCGGGCGTCTTCAGCGTGGCTTCGCCCGAGCGGCGATAGACGTAGCGCTCGACCTTGCGGCCGTTCGACATGTTCACCTCGAACGTCTCGGTCTTCGGCGTGACGTTCATGAACTGGTACATCACCGAAATGCGGTCCTGAGTGCCGGTGGGCAGCTCCACGTCCTTCGTCTCGCCGCGGAACTCCGAGCGCATGAGGCCGGCCTTCCAGTCGAACGTGGCGCGGATGTCGCGCGAGTGGTTGCCGGCACGGCGCTGCTCGAACACGCCCGGCACCAGGCCGGCGGGCCCGACGCGGCCCTCGCTCGTGAGGACGATCGAATCGTCGAGGAAGATCTTGAGCGCGCCATCGCTCGAGGTGGTGCTGCGGATCGCGTAGGTGTCGCCCGTGCGTTCGTACGACTCGGTGACGTGGCCGATGACCAGGCCCGCCTTCGAGACGCGGTATTGCGCGTCGATGCGCGTGGGCGCCGCGTGGCACGCGAGGGCCGTGAAGAGCACGAGGAATGCCGCGACCTGCTTCATGAGTCCGTCCGGGGAGAGATGAGGGCGTCGGAAGAAACGCCCGACCCGCTCACTTGGACGACGCCGGCGCGCGGAAATTCAATCCGGCCCTGGGCGAGCCAGCGCGCGGCCTGCGGATAGATGCGGTGCTCCTGCGCCAGCACGCGCTGGGCGAGCGTCTCTTCGGTGTCGCCCGCGAGCACCGGAACGGCGGCCTGGATCACGATCGGGCCGTTGTCGAGGGCCGCCGTGACGAAATGCACCGTGGCGCCGTGCACCTTCACGCCGGCCTCGAGCGCTCGGCGATGGGTGTGCAACCCGGGAAACGACGGCAGCAGCGACGGGTGGATGTTCACGAGCTTGCCCTGGAAACGGTTCACGAAGCGCTCGCCCACGATGCGCATGAAGCCCGCGTAGAGGACGAAATCCGGGGCGTGCGCGGCGATCGCGTCACCCAGCGCGGCGTCGAAGGCTTCGCGGTCGGCGAACGCCTTGTGGTCGACGGCCTGGGCGGCAATGCCCTTCGAGCGGGCCCACGCGAGGCCCTGCGCCTCGGGGCGGTTGGAGATCACGGCCTTGAATTCGAGCCCCGTCCCGCCCTCGACCAGGGCCTGCATGTTGCTGCCCCGCCCCGAGATCAGGATGACGGCCGACTTCAAGGGGGTTTCCCTCTCCCTTGGGAGAGGGCCAGGGAGAGGGTAGAGGCGGGCGTCGTCAGACGACCACCGTCTTCGGCCCGCCGGGCTCGCGCTCCACGATGGCGCCGATCACGGTGGCCCCGATGCCGTGCGCGGTGAGCCCGCGCAGCACCGCGTCCGATTCGGCACGCGGCACGATGAGCACCATGCCGATGCCGCAGTTGAACGTGCGCGCCATTTCGTCCTCGGCCACGCGGCCCATGCGCTGCAGCCAGTCGAAGATGGCCGGGCGCTTCCAGGTCTTGCGGTCGACGCGCGCGCAGAGATTCTCGGGAATGACGCGCGGGATGTTCTCCACGAGCCCGCCGCCGGTGATGTGCGCGATGCCGTGGACCGGCACCTTGCCGATGAGGTCGAGCACCGCCTTCACGTAGATGCGCGTGGGTTCGATCAGCGCGTCGCCCAGGCGCGTCTTGCCGTCGAAGAGGTCGTCGTAGTCGCCGCCCTGGGTGGCGACGATCTTGCGCACCAGCGAATAGCCGTTCGAATGCGGGCCGCTCGATTCGAGGCCGACGATCACGTCGCCCTTCCTGACCGCCGAGCCGTCGATGATCTTGCTCTTCTCGACCAGGCCCACGGCGAAGCCCGCGAGGTCGTATTCGTTCGGGTCGTACATGCCGGGCATCTCGGCGGTCTCGCCGCCGATCAGTGCGCAGCCCGCCATCTCGCAGCCGAGCGCCACGCCCTTCACCACGTCGGTGGCCACGTCCACGTTCAGCTTGCCGCACGCGAAGTAGTCGAGGAAGAACACCGGCTCGGCGCCGAGCACGAGGATGTCGTTCACGCTCATCGCGACGAGGTCGATGCCGATGGTGTCGTGCTTCTTCAGGCGGAAGGCGAGCTTCAGCTTCGTGCCTACACCGTCCGTGCCCGAGACCATCACCGGGTTCTTGTACTTCTTGGAGACTTCGACCATCGCGCCGAAGCCGCCGAGGCCGCCCAGCACTTCCGGGCGCATCGTCTTCTTCGCGAAGGGTTTGATCCGCTCGACCAGCTCGTCGCCCGCGTCGATGTCCACGCCGGCTTCGCGATAGGTGAGGGGAGTGTGGGTGTAGGAGGTCACGGTGCGCGCAAGGCCCTGGAACTGGAGTGAAATTTTACCCCATCGGCCCCTCCGCCGTCGCTGTAAGGCTGCGCGCCAACCCCCGACAGAGCACGCAGAGGCCCGGCTCGGGCTTCCCCCGACAACTACCCAAGGAGCTGCAAAATGTTCTTCACCAAGCAACTGGCCGCCGCCACCCTGTTCACGCTCGCCTTCGCGGTCCCCACGGCCTACGCCGACGACTCGAGGAACGCCGATGTCTTCGTGAAGATGTGCGACGAGAACAAGGACGGCACGATCACCAAGGCCGAGGCGATGAAGCTGGTCGAGAAGATGTTCGACAAGGCCGACACGAAGAAGGCGGGCAAGCTCGACAAGAAGCAGGTCGAGACCTTCCTGAAGATGCTCGTGACCGACAGCTCGGGCGGCTGAGCCGCGGCTGTGCGGGGCGCATCACGCGCCCCGCGACTCAGTTCTGCCGCGTCCTGCGGCGCAGGTCGGAGATGCCCCCGGGCGGCGGGATGCGGTTGTCGTGGATCCGGAAATCGGCGATGAACTCCGCGCACACGAATTCCTTGTCCTTCGGATATTCCGAGAGGACCTCGAATTGCCAGTACGGCACCGCCTGCAGGATCTCGCGCTCGAACCAGCGCTTGTAGAGCCCGGGGCGCACTTCCACGTTCGAGACCTGTCCGGTGCGATCGACCTTCGCGGCGATCGCGACCGTCCCCTCGACGCCGCCGCGAAAGGCGTTCTCGGGATAGGCGACCTGGTTGCCCGATTTCTTGCGCAGCATGTTGGCCGAGCTGCCGGACTTCGCCGCCTGCGACTCGGGGGTGGCGTCGCCCGCGGGTTGCGAGACGCTCACTTTCGGCTTGCCGTCCGCGACCTCGAACCAGACCTTCATGCCGAGATCCCCGGCCGTGCCGTTGCAGGTTGACGGGTCCAGCCGCGGCATGAACAGCCAGTGACGCGCGACCTCGCGAACCGCCGCGGCGAACGCGTCGTTCGCGCCCGCCAGGCGAAGCGTCGCGGGATCGATCGCTCCGTCGGCGAGGACTCGCGCCTCGACGTCGAGCGTGGCGCCTTCGCCGCGCGCCAGGAAATCCTTCGGGTAGTCGGGGGCCACGACCGAGACGACGCGCAATCCGCGCTCGAGCAGCGCGTCACCGACGGTGCTCGCTTCCTGGGAGCTCGCCGCGATGGGCAGGAGCGCGAGGACGAGAGCGGTGGCGGCCGCGCGATGCAGGGTCACGGGCGCTTCAATCCGCGAGCCTGTAGCGGAACGTGTGCTCGAGGCACACGAACGGCCGGTCCTTGAGCATCCCCGGGCCGATCTCGTAGACCCAGCGCTCGAGCGCGTATTGCGACGTCCCGTAGAACAACGGGTCGGCGCCGGTGTTCTGGTACACGATCTTCTGCACGCGCCCATCGGGCCCGACCTGCGAGAGCGCGACGATGCGCGCCCCCCGGATATTCTTCTGGATCGCCTTGTTCGGATAAACCGGCGACACGCGCGTCAGCACCTTCACATACGCGCCGGCCCGCTCCTCGGCGGCCAGCTTCGCCTTGTCCTTGTCCGGCGGGCGCGAAACGCTCACCTTGGCCTTGCCATTCTCGATCTCGAACCACACGCGCACTTGGGCCTCGGCGGCCTTGGGTTCGCAGTTCTCGCCGCTCACGGCCGCGAAAAACATCCAGAGGCCCAGCACCTCCTCGACGGCCTTCTGGAAAGCGGGATCATCGACGGACGACCGATAGACCGGCTGCGTGAAGGCGCCCGCGGCCGTGACGGTGCCCACAACGTCGACCACTGCCTGAATCCCCTTGGCAAGCGCCGCCTTCGGGTATTCCGGCGGCACGACGATCATCGGCTGGGCCGGGCGCGACGTGAGTTCCGTGCCCCAGCCGGTGAGCACTTCGTCCTCGGCGAAGGCCGGGGCGCTTGCGAGCAACAGCGCGGCCAACGCGAGCCTACGCATCCCCGCTGCCCTTGAACGTCGGCAGGTTGGTCTTGGCGAACTCGAGCATGCGTTCAATGGGAATCTTCGCGCGGCGGCCGATCTCGGGATCGACGAGCACTTCGTTGCGTTGCGTCTCCAGCACCTCGGCCAGGTTGTGCAGGCCGTTCATCGCCATCCACGGGCAATGCGCGCAGCTCTGGCACGTGGCGCCCTTGCCGGCGGTCGGCGCGTCGATGAACGTGGAGCCCGGCATGCGCTTGCGCATCTGGTGGATGATGCCGTTGTCGGTGGCGACGATGTAGGTCTTCGCCTTCAAGCGCTCGGCGGCCTGGATGAGGCCCGTCGTGGAGCCCACCGCGTCGGCGAGCGCGATCACATCCGCGGGGGATTCCGGGTGCACCAGCACCTTCGCCTCGGGATGCAGCGCCTTCAGGTCCCGCAGTTGCTGCGACTTGAACTCCTCGTGCACCACGCACGCGGCGTTCCACATCAGCATGTCCGCCCCGGTGATGCGTTGCACGTAGTCGCCGAGATACTTGTCGGGCGCCCAGAGGATCTTCTTCCCCTGCGCGTGCAGGTGGGCCACGATCTTCTCGGCGATCGACGAGGTGACCATCCAGTCGGCGCGCGCCTTCACCGCCGCGCTCGTGTTCGCGTACACGACCACGACGCGATCGGGATGCGCGTCGCAGAACGCGGAGAATTGATCGGCGGGCGTGGCGAGGTCGAGCGAGCATTCGGCCGCGAGGTCCGGCATCAGCACGCGCTTCTCGGGGTTCAGGATCTTCGCGGTCTCGCCCATGAAGCGCACGCCGGCCACGACGATCGTCTTCGCGGGGTGGGCGTGGCCGAAGCGCGCCATCTCGAGCGAGTCGGAAACGGTGCCGCCGGTTTCCTGCGCGAGGTCCTGGATGTCCGGATCGACGTAGTAGTGCGCGACCAGCACCGCGTCGCGCTGCTTCAGCAGGCCGCGGATGCGCTCCAGGAGCGCGGGCTTCTCCAAGGCGGTGACGGTGCGGGGCGGTTTCGCCGGCGCGAGGCCCAGGCGGCCATCGAAACGTTCGAAACGGATCTGGATCGGGGTGGCTACGGCCATTCGCTGCCTCTTCAGGGGGAAATCGATTCTGCCATAGGGGCGTGCTAAGATTTCGGACAACTTTCGCGTGCGTTTCGGCAATCTTCGCCGAGGCGCGCCCGGGCCAAGCCGGCTGCGGTTTCCCCAGCGGCGCAGGCCCCGGGAGACCCCATGAAGCAACTCCTCCTCGACTTCACCCAGGCCCCCGCGCCCACCTTCGCCAACTTCGTTCCCGGACGGAATGCGGAGGCGCTCGCCGCGCTGCGGGAGGCGGCCGGCGGCGCGTACCGGGAGCGTGTCCTCTACTTGTGGGGCGATTCCGGCGCAGGCAAGTCCCACCTGGTGCAAGCGTTCTCGGAAGCGGCCGAAGGCCGGTCCGTGCGCCGGGTGCGCGGCGCGCAGTTCACCGAGAGCGACGTCGCGCCCGTCATGGCGATCGACGACGTGGAAGACCTCGCCGAGCCCGAGCAGATCGCGCTCTTCAACGCGTTCAACGAACGCAGGTTCGAGTGCCTCGTGGTGACCGCGAACGCCGCACCCCGCGACGCGCGCCTGCGCCGCGACCTCGCCACGCGCCTGGCCACCGGCCTCACGTACCGAGTGCTGGCGCTCTCCGACGAGGAGAAGCGCGACGCGCTCGCCGCCCACGCCAACGCACGCGGCTTCGCGCTCGCCGACGACGTGTCGTCCTACCTTCTCACCCACGCGCGGCGCGACATGCCGTCGCTGATGGGCGCGCTCGACACGCTCGACCGCTATTCGCTCGAGACCGGGCGTCCGATCACGCTGCCGTTGCTGAAGGCGGCCCTGCAACCGCAAGCCTCCGCATGAAGCTCGCCCTCTTCGACCTCGACAACACGCTCCTCGCCGGGGACAGCGACTACCACTGGAACGAGTTCCTGATCGACAAGGGCGTGGTCGACCGCGCTTCGCACGACGAAGCCAACAAGCGCTTCTACAGCCAGTACGAGGCGGGCACGATCCGCATGGAAGACTGGCTCGCCTTCCAGCTCGCTCCCCTCGCGAAGCGCCCGCGCGCCGAGCTGGACGGCTGGCACCGCGAGTACATGGCCGCGCGCGTGCGACCGATCATGCTGCCGAAGGCGAAGGCGCTGCTGGGCAAGCACGCGGGCGACCTGCGCATCATCATCACCGCCACCAACCGCTTCATCGTGGCCCCCATCTGCCACGAGTTCGGCGTGGACAACGTGATCGCGTGCGACTACGAGGAGGTCGACGGCGTGCTCACCGGCAAGCCGCGCGGCACGCCCTCGTTCGGCGCGGGCAAGGTGACTCGTCTTGCGGAGTGGCTTGCCGCGCAAGGCAAGCGCATCGAGGATTTCGACGAGAGCTGGTTCTACAGCGATTCCCACAACGACATCCCGCTGCTCGAACGGGTGACCCACGCGGTGGCCGTGGATCCCGACGCGAAGCTGCGGAAAAAAGCGGAAGAGCGCGGCTGGCCCGTGATCTCGCTGCGACCGACCCCCTCCGAGGCCCTCCCCCAAGGGGGAGAGAAAACATGATCAAGCGATACATCGACAAGCTCTTCGGCCGGAAGGCCGCCTCGGGCAAGGACGCGAAGCCCGTCATCTACGGGCCCGACAAGCACGGCATCCGCCGCGACGCGATCAGCAAGTGTGCCCGGCGTACCTGCGAGGACCTGCAGCGCGCCGGCCACGCGGCCTTCGTGGTGGGTGGTGCCGTGCGCGACCACCTGCTGGGCCACACGCCGAAGGACTACGACGTCGCCACCAGCGCCACGCCCGAGGAGGTGCGCTCGATCTTCCGGCGCTCGCGCATCATCGGCCGGCGCTTCCAGATCGTGCACGTGCTTTGCGGGCAGGACGTGGTGGAGGTCTCCACGTTTCGCGCCTTGCTCGACGGCGAAGCCGGCACCGACGAGCACGGCCGCGTGCTCTCCGACAACGTCTTCGGGACGCAGGCCGAGGATGCGACGCGCCGCGATTTCACCGTGAACGCGCTCTTCTTCGACCCGGTGAAGGAAGAGGTGTGGGACTACCACCATGGCGTGAAGGACATCAACGCCAAACGCCTGGTGATGATCGGCGATGCGGCGCAGCGTTACCGGGAGGACCCGGTGCGCATGCTGCGTGCCGCGCGCCTGGCCGCCAAGCTCGGCCTCACCATCGACGCGAAGACCGAGGCGCCCATCCACGCGCACAAGCACCTCATCCAGAACGTCCCGCAGTCGCGCCTCTTCGAGGAGATCCTGAAGCTGCTGCTCTCCGGCAACGCGGTGGCCTGCACGAAGCTGCTGCGCAAGCTCGAGCTGCATCATGGGTTGCTGCCGCTGCTCGATGACGCGCTGGAGGACAAGGGCACCGGCCCGTTCGCGCTCGCCGCGCTGAAGGCGACGGACGACCGCCTGCGCGAGGACAAGTCCGTCTCGCCCGCGTTCCTGCTGGCCGCGCTCCTCTGGGGCCGGGTGGAACGGGAGCTGAGGAAGCACGAGGACGCGGGCCAGCCCTCGATCCCCGCGCTGCACACGGCGATGCACGAGGCGCTCGACGCGCAGCGCGAATCGCTCGCGATCCCGCGGCGGTTCGACGCGACGATGAAGGAGCTCTGGCTGCTGCAGCCGCGTTTCCTGCAGCGCGGCGGCCAGCGCCCGTATCGCTTGCTGGAGCATCCGCGGTTCCGCGCCGCCTACGATTTCTTCGAGCTGCGCGCGCAGTCGGGGAATGCGCCGATGGACATCGCGCAGTGGTGGGATCGCTTCCAGCACGCGAACGCCGACGAGCGCGAGGAGATGATGGTCGAGGACGAGGCGGGGCCGAAGAAGAAGCGCCGCCGCCGCCGCGGCAAGCGCAAGGAAGAGGGCGGCCCGCCCGAAGGCGGCGCGCCCCCGCAGGACGACGCGTCGTGACGCGCGCGGCGATCGCGCTCGGATCCAACATGGAAGAACCCCTGGCCCAGGTGCGCGCGGCCTTCGAGGAGCTCGCGGCCCTTCCGTCCACGAAGATGGTGAAGCGCTCGTCGCTCTTTCGCACGATGCCCGTGGGTGTCGTGGAGCAACCGCCTTTCATCAATGCCGTGGCGCTGATCGATACGACGCTGCCTCCGCGCGAGCTCCTGGAGAAGCTCCTGGAAATCGAACGGCTCCACGGGCGCGTGCGCGACATCCCCAACGGGCCGCGCACGCTCGACCTCGACATCCTCCTGTACGGGTCGTTGAAGGTGAACGAGCCGGGCCTCGCGATCCCGCACCCGCGCATGCATGAACGGGCTTTCGTCCTGGGGCCGCTCGCCGACGTGTGGCCGGACGCGCACATCCCGGGGCATGGCTTGGCTTCCTCGACCTACGCATCGATGGACCGCCTGGGCATCGAGCGCCTGCAGGCACGCGCATGAAGCAGAACTACGTCGTCGTCGAAGGTCCGATCGGCTGCGGCAAGACCAGCCTGGCGCACAAGCTCGCCCAGCGGCTCGGCGCCTCGCTGCTGCTGGAGGAACCGCAGGCGAACCCGTTCCTGCGCCAGTTCTATACGGACATGCGCCGCTACGCGCTGCCCACGCAGCTCTTCTTCCTGTTCCAGCGGGTGGAGCAGGTGGGGGGGCTGAAGCAGCCCGACCTCTTCGGCCAGCCCACGGTCGCGGACTTCACCCTGGCCAAGGACCCGCTCTTCGCCCGCCTCACGCTGAACGACGCGGAGTACCAGCTCTACAACCGCATCTACGAGCACGTGCGGCCGCAGGCTCCGGTCCCCGACCTCGTGATCTACCTGCAGGCCTCGGTCGACACGCTGATCGATCGCCTGAAGCGGCGCGGCAACGCCTTCGAGGGGACCATCTCCGAGGACTACCTGCGCAAGCTCTCGGACGCGTACACCCAGTATTTCCACAGCTACGACGAGAGCCCGCTGCTGATCGTGAACAGCGAGCGCTTGAACTTCGTCAACGTCGCCGAGCACTTCGAACTCCTCATCGAGCGCATGAACGCCATGCGTGGCGGGCGCGAGTTCTTCAACCGGGCGTAAGTACCTGCTAACCATCCGGGGCTTGACAGGCTTTGTCTTTTAGATAACCATTTGGTTACTTAACTGAGTGGTTACGGATGCCGGCTTCGACCAATCCCACCGACGCGCTCAGCGCTACGTTCTTCGCGCTGGCCGACCCTACGCGGCGCGCCATCCTGGCCCGGCTCGCCAATGGCGCGGCCTCGGTGAAGGAGCTGACCGAGCCGTTCGACATGAGCGGACCGGCCGTCTCCAAGCACCTCCGGGTCCTCGAACGCGCGGGCCTGATCCAGCGGGGCCGCGAGGCCCAGTGGCGCCCGTGCACCCTCGCGGCCGCTCCGCTGAAGGATGTCGCCGACTGGGCCGGCGAATTCCGCCGTTTCTGGGACGCGAGCTACTCGCGCCTGGACACCTACCTCCAACAGATGAAAGCCGCCGAGGAGAATCCCGAGTGATGAATGCCGCCCAGACCGGCGTGACCACCTTCGCCACGCCCACCGACCTGGACGTGGTCATGCGCCGGGTGGTCGACGCGCCGCGCCGCATCGCGTTCGAAGCGTGGACCAACCCGAAGCACATTCCCCACTGGATGCTCGGGCCGCCGGGCTGGACCATGCCCGTGTGCGAAGTCGACCTGCGCCCCGGCGGCGCGTGGCGCTTCGTCTGGCGCAAGGAGGACGGCAGCGAGATGGCGATGAGCGGCACCTATCGCGAGGTGGTCGTGCCGGAGCGCGTGGTGACCCTCGAGAAGTGGGGACCCGAGTGGCCGGAGACGGTCAATACGGTGCTGTTCACCGAGGCCGGAGGGAAGACGACGATCACGCTCACCGTGAGCTATCCCACGAAGGCCGCGCGCGATGCCGCACTGGCCACGGGCATGAAGGACGGGATGGATCCCAGCTTCGCCCGCTTCGACGAGCTGCTCGCGAAGCTGCAATGAGCACCCGGGCCGAAGTGGTGCGCGAAGCCCTCGCGTGGCTGGAGGAGAAGGGCTCGGCGAAAGTGCGCGAGGAAGCGCAGGTGCGCTACGGCATCGTTGCGCCCAAGTCCTTCGGCGTGAAAGTGGGTGAGGTCCAGAAGCTCGCGAAGATGCTGGGCCGCGACCACGCGTTGGCCGCGGCACTCTGGGCCACGGGCTGGTACGAGGCGCGGTTGCTGTGCGCCTATGTGGACGACCCCGCGCAAGTGACGCCGGCGCAGATGCGCAAGTGGGCGAAGGACTTCGACAACTGGGGCGTGTGCGACACGCTTTGCCTGGCGCTCTTCGACCGCGTGCCGGGCGTGTGGGCGCTGGTCGAGCCCTGGAGCAAGGCGAAGGGCGAGTTCGAGAGGCGATCGGCGTTCGCGCTGATGGCGGGCCTGGTGGTGCACCGGAGGGCTACCGAGGCCCAACTGCGCGAGGGACTGAAGCTCTGCGAGCGCGCGGCCACCGACGAACGCAATTTCGTGCGCAAGGGGGTCAGTTGGGCGCTGCGAGCCATGGCCACGCGCGGAAGCAAGCCGTTACAGGCCGCAACACTCGACGTGGCGACCCGGCTGGCAGAATCGGAAGACAAGACGGCGCGCGCCATCGGCAAGGAGGCGCTGCGCGACCTGAAGAAATCCAAGGGAGGACGGTGATGAAAGAGGGCATTCGCAAGGACGGGGACTTCTGCTGGATCAACATGCTCACGCCACAGCCGGCCAAGGCGCGCGAGTTCTACGCGGAGCTGCTGGGCTGGACCTTCTTCCCGATGGGCGACATCGGCTACGGCATCCGCGTCGGCGGGCACGACGTGGGCGGGATGTTCGACGTCGAAGCCCCGAACACGCCGCCCGGCACGCGCGCGCACATCGGCGTGATGGTGAAGGTCGCGAACGCCGACGCGACGGCCGAGAAGGTGAAGTCCCTCGGCGGCAAGGCGCAGCCCGCCTTCGACATCTTCGATGCAGGCCGCATGGCGGTCTGCAACGACCCCAACGGTGCCAACTTCGATCCGTGGCAGCCGAAGAGCCTCAAGGGCTTCGATGTGAACACGAACGTGCACGGAGCCCCGAGCTGGTTCGAGACGCTCACCACGGACGTGCCGCGCGCGAAGAAGTTCTACATGGACCTCTTTGGCTGGCAGGCGGAATCGATGCCGATGCCCCAGGGTGAGTACATCACCTTCAAGCTGGGCGACGACTACGTGGCCGGCATGATGGGCATCACGCCCGAGATGGGCGAGATGCGCCCGCACTGGGGCACCTACTTCACCGTGGACAAGGTCGACGAGACCGAGAAGCTCGCGCGGAAGCTGGGCGCCGAAATCTGCATGCCGTTGATGGACGTGCCTGGCGTCGGCCGGATGTGCGGCATCATGAGCCCGCAGGGCGTGATGTTCTACGCGATCACGTACGCGAGCATGGCCTAGCGCTCCCTCAGGGCGAGAGCGCCACCAGCCAGTTCGTCAGCGACATCCACGCGCTGCTCGGCCCGAGCGGGATGCGGATCAGCTGCATGAACAGCACCACGCCGCCGCCGATCCAGTAAGCCGGGTGCACGCTGCCGCGCGTCTTCTTGTCGTAGAGCATCGCGCCCACGAGGATCAGGTCGACCACGATCCCCGGCGGGATGGAGACGAAGATGGGCGGCGGCTGCGGCGGGCCGGGCGGCGCCAGCGCGACGGCGAACCAGCGCGCAACCGCGGCCTGCAGGATCGAGACCGTCGCCACGAGCATGAAGCGCTTGTGCCACTCGGGCTGGCGCACGTGGATGAGTGCCGCCGCGACCAATCCCCCGAAGAGGACCATCGCGGTCACCGGGAGGACCGAGAAGGCGCGCGCCGCGGGACCATGGCCGAGCGCCTCGAAGTACTTGATGCTGCCGATCGCCATGGCGATCCCCGTGCAGACCATCGCCGAGGCCAGGGCCACGCCGGCCACGCCCCACTCGCGATGGCGCGCGAAGTTGCCCGCGGCCGCAAGCTGCGTCTGGCGCAGGAACAGGAGCATCCAGCCGTAGTAGATCAGGGCATGGACGTGCGCGAGCGGCCGCACGTCGAGCGTCCCGCGAAACATCGGGATCCAGTAGGTGGGTACGAAGCCGAGGAAAGCGAGCGCGACGCAGAGCCACGCCACCTTCACGTAGAAACGGCTGCGGCTTGCGCCCGCGATGATGGTGGGTTCCGAGCTGGCGAAGGTATTCATGCCGCGATGATACGGAAACCCTAGCCCCGGCGCAGGATGACCGGCCCGGCCATCGGGGGCAGGACCAGCCCCTGCTTCACGCGCATGCCGATGCGCTCCACGTTCGCAAGGTCCTCGACGGGATTGCCGCCGAGCACGAGGAAATTCGCCTCGTAGCCCGGGGACAGCTTGCCGAGCTTGCGGTTCGGGAAGATGGCGCGCGGCGTCTCCTCGCACCACATGCGCAGGATCGCAAGGTTGTCGGCCATCCGGTTCAACGCGATGAAGCGCACCTCGTCGCGCGCGGTGGCGAACGTGCGCTCGCCGCTGATGCCGTCGCTGCCGATGGCCATGCGAACCCCTGCGGCGCGCAGCACGCGGAAGTTCTCGCGCTGGTTGTCGTGCATCTTCGGCAACCACACCGGCGGCAATCCCGTGCCCGACAGGCGCTCGGTGGTGCTTGCGGTCGTGACGACGATGATGCCCTTCGAAGCCGCGAGGCGCGCGGTCGCCGCGTCGATCACGTAGGCGGAGAGGTCCGGGCTGAAGCGCGGGTCCGGCTGCGGCATGTGGTTGATCTCGTCGACGCCGGCCTCCACGGCGTTGCGAAAGTCGGTGGCGGTGTCGATGTGGGTCGTGACGCGCAGGCCCGAAGCGTGGGCCTTGCGCACGATGGCGGCGAGCACCTTCGGGTCGAGGCCCTGGTGGGCAGGCGTGCCGCGGCGCTTCTCCAGCTCCTCGGAGAAGAGCAGGAAGGTCTTGATGAAGTCCGGGCGGCCCGCCAGCACCAGCGGCCACTTCGCCTCGAGGCTCGCTTCGTCGTCGATGAAGAAGTAGGCGCGGTTCTCCATGTCCTCAGGCTTCAGGCCCGGGAAGACGCCGATGGAAGCCAGGTAGCCGTGCAGCGGCGCGGGATGTCCGCCCGTGGCCGTGAGCCCGCCGTTGGCGAAGGTGACGTCGATCGTGTCGGGCTGGTTCACCTTGCGGCGCACCTCCGGGGTGAGGAGGTCGGGGATCACGTTGGGGTTCTTCACGTAGAAGATCCCGGCCTCGAGGAAGGCCGCGATCTTGTCGTCCAGCCCCTGCACGGAGTCGATGCCGTGGTGGTGCGCGTCGCCGAACGCGGGCACCACGTGGCGATCGGCGAGGTCCACCGTGCGGTCGACCCGCAGCGGCCGGCGATCGACGAAGAACCCGTCCACGGAATAGCGCGTGCCGTTGGTGAAAGTGGTGCCGTCGAACCACGAGCCGTTGACCCAGGCCACGTTGTCGGCCCGTGCGGCCGCACTCGCGAGGGCGAGGGCGGCGAGGAGGAACGCGAAGAGGGTTCTCATGGGAGAATTGGTGGCTTGCCAGCGGCATTTTGCCCCAGCACAATGCGCGTCCCCTACCGGTGCAAGAATTCGTAACGCAATGAGAACGTCCATCACGCAGTTGCAGGAACGCGCGCGGGCGGGCGAGAAGCTCGCGATGCTCACGTGCTACGACGCCAGCTTCGCTTTCGTGTGCGAGGCCGCCGGCGTGGACATCCTGCTGATCGGGGATTCCATGGGCATGGTGATCCAGGGCCGAGACACGACGCATGCCGTGACATTGGCCGATACCGAGTATCACGTCGCCTGCGTCGCGCGCGGCTGCACGAAGCCGTTCATCCTCGCCGACATGCCCTTCGGCAGCTTCCAGGAGTCGAAGGAGCAGGCCTTCCGCAATGCCGCGCGCCTGCTCGCCGCGGGCGCGCAGATGGTGAAGCTCGAGGGCGGCGCCCACATGGTGGAGACCACGCGCTTCCTCGTCGATCGGGGCGTGGGCGTGTGCGCGCACATTGGACTCACGCCGCAATCGGTGCATACCTTCGGGGGATTCAAGGTGCAGGGCAAGAGCGACGCCGCGGCCGACCAGCTTGTCGCCGATGCGAAGGCCCTCGAGCAGGCCGGTGCCGCGATCGTCTTGATGGAAGCCATGCCCGCGACCGTGGCTGCACGCGTCACCGCCGCGGTGAAGGTCCCCACCATCGGCATCGGCGCGGGCCTCGATGTCTCCGGCCAGGTCCTCGTGCTCCACGACATCCTCGACCTCTATCCGGGCAAGAAGGCGCGCTTCGTGAAGAATTTCATGGCGGGAGCGCCCTCGATCCAGGCCGCGATCGAGGCGTACGTGAAAGCCGTCAAGGCCAAGACCTTCCCGGGCCCGGAACACGCGTTCTAGCCGTGGACGTCATCACGACCGTTGCCGCGCTGCGGGAACGCCTCCGCGGTGAACCTTCCGTCGCGCTCGTGCCGACCATGGGCAACCTGCATGCGGGCCACCTCTCGCTGGTCGAAATCGCGCGCGGCCGGGCGGGCTGCGTGGTCGCCACGATCTTCGTGAACCGCCTGCAGTTCGAGCCGGGCGGGGATTTCGACCGCTACCCGCGCACGATGGAGCGCGACCGCGAGTTGCTCGCGAAGGCGGGCTGCCATGTGCTCTTCGCGCCCGACGAGCGCGAGGTCTATCCCGAGCCGCAGGAGATCCGCGTCACGCCCCCGAAGTCCGCGGCGCAGCTCTGCGGGGACTACCGTCCGGGCCACTTCGAAGGCGTGGTGACCGTCGTCTCGAAGCTCTTCAACCTCGTGCGCCCTCAGGTGGCCGTGTTCGGCTCGAAGGACTACCAGCAGCTCCACGTGATCCGCACGCTGGAGCGGCAACTGAACTTCGGCATCGAGATCGTCGCGGGCACCACGGTGCGCGACCCCGACGGCCTCGCGATGTCCTCGCGCAACGGCTATCTCTCGCCGCAGGACCGCGCGCGGGCCCCGGGGCTGAACCAGGTCTTGCGCCAGGTGAAGCAGGGGATCGAGGCGGGCGACCGCAACTACGCGTCGTTGCTGAGGGTCGCGCGCGACACGCTGGACGCCGCGGGCTGGCGCGTCGATTATGTGGAACTGCGCGGCCGCGCCACGCTGGAAGCGCCGACCGCGAACGAACGTGAACTCGTCGTCCTGGGCGCCGCGTGGCTCGGCAAGACGCGGCTGATCGACAACCTGGAGATCAACTGAACCTCGCATGATCGGCGGACTGGTCCAGATCTTGTTCTTCCAGGGCTTGGGCGAGCTCCTGTCGAAGCTCGTCATCCCGCTGATCCCCGGCCCCGTGATCGGGCTCGTGTTGATGCTCGTTTACCTGTCGGTACGCAAGACCATTCCGGAAGGCGTGGATACCGTCGCCACGACGCTCGTGCAGCACCTGGGCCTGCTGTTCGTCCCCGCGGCCGTCGGCGTCGTGATGTTCCTGCCGCAATTGCGCGCGAATGCGCTCGCGGTCGTGACGGCGCTGGTGGTGAGCGTGGCGCTCACGGTCGCCGTTCCCGCGCTGGTCTTGCGCATGATGGCGAGGGAGAAGCCGAATGCAGACGGTGCAGACTGAGATCGCCGAGATCTGGGTCTACCTCTCCGGCAGCCCGCTGCTGGCGCTCTTCCTCACGCTCGCCGCGTACCACGTGGGCGTCACCATCTACGAGCGCATGGGACGCAACCCGGTCTACAACCCGGTGGCGATCGCGGTCGTGATCGTCGCGGTGGCGATCTCGGTCGTCGGCATGCCGTATCCGAAATACTTCGAGGGCGCGCAGTTCGTGCACTTCCTCCTCGGCACGGCCACCGTCGCGCTCGCCATCCCGATCTATCGCGGATTCGCGGGGCTGGGCGGGCGCGTCGTGCCGCTGCTGGTGGCGCTGCTCTGCGGCGGGGCCACGTCGATCATCAGCTCCGTGGCCATCGCTTCGCTGCTCGGCGCCGACGGCCAGATCATCGGCGGCATGTATGCGAAGTCGGTGACCGCGCCGATCGGCATGGGCATCGCGGAGCGCCTGAACGTGTCGCCCACGCTCACCGCCGTGTTCGCGGTTTGCACCGGCATCCTCGGCGCCATCCTCGGGCGCTTCGTGCTCGACGCGATCGGCTCCAAGGCGTGGTGGCAGCGCGGCTTCGCGCTCGGCATCGCCGCGCACGGCATCGGCACTTCGCGCGCGTTCAGCGTGAACAAGGAAGCCGGCACCTACGCCAGCCTCGGGATGGGGTTGAACGGCGTCGTCGGTGCTGTGCTGATTCCGCTAGGCGTGAAGGCCGCGCTCGGTACTTGAGGGAAAACAAGGCAAGGGACACAGATGAACACGGATGAACACAGATAAAAGCAAACTCTAGATCGACCCCGGAGTCATTTGCCAGCCGAGGCCCATTCAAGTATTGGTTTTATCTGTGTTCATCCGTGTTCATCTGTGTCCAATGCTTTAGTTCTTCAGGTTAGACGAGCCCGATCTTGCCTCCGTCGTTGCGCGTGATCACCACCGTCGAAGAACGCGGTCGGGCCGCGCCGCCCTGCGGCCAATGGCTCTCGAACGCACCCGAAGCAAGCTGTGCCACGGTCGTGTTCTCGCCCGGATGCTGGATCTGCACGAAGAGCGCCTTGCCGTCCGGCGTCTCCGCCACGCCCGTGAGTTCGCAACCCGCGGGGCCAACGAGGAAGCGGCGCAGGGTGTTGTTGGTCGGCTTGAGCCCCATCTTCGTGGTCACGCTCACGTCGACCGCCGCGCCACCCGTGCCTTGCGGCGCCGCCTTGTTCGCGATGGTCACCGGGGCGCCGTCGTTCACGGTGCCCGGAAGCGCGGCGAGCAGCATGCAGTTGGTCACGTCGGTGTAGGCACCGTCGTCGGTCTCGATCCACAGCAGGCCGGGCGTGGCCTGGCTGAACCAGAGGCCGTCCGGGCTGGAGAAGTCGTTGCTGTCGACGAGGCCGGAGAGGTTCACGTTGGCCTGGTGGTCGGCTTCGTTCGCGGCGACGTCCGCGTGCGCCTGCGCGCCGAAGAGATAGACATCCCACGTGAATGCGGTCGCGGTGTGGTCGCCGCCCGCGGGCGCCATGCGGATGATGTGGCCGTTGTTGTTTCCTCGCTGCGTCGCCGAGCCTTTCGGATCGGCGTAGTAGCGAGGGTTCGCAGCGTCGAGCGGTTGCGCCACCGAGCCGCGCTGGCTGTTGTTGGTGAGCGTCACGTAGATGTTGCCGTTGCGCGGATCGACCGCGGCCCACTCGGGGCGATCCATCTTCGTCGCGCCCGCGATGTCGGCGGCGAGGCGCGTCTGCACCAGGATGTCGGCCGCTTCGGCGAAGGGGTAGACCGCGCTCTGCGCGTTGATGCCGTTCACGCCGAGCGATAGCTCGAGCCACGTGCCCGCGCCGTCGGTGCCGAAGCGCGCGACGAAGAGCTTGCCGGCATTCAGGTACTTGTCGCCGGCCGCGAGGCCGCCGTTCACATCGGCCGGGTCCCAGTTCGCCGTCGAGACGAACTTGTAGATGTACTCGCCGCGCGAGTCGTCGCCCATGTAGTAGACCAGCGGACGTCCCGCGACCGCGGGAGCGGGCCACGCGCCTTCGTGGCCCATGCGGCCCATCGCCGTGCGCTTGCGCGGCGTGGACGTGGCGTTGAACGGATCGATCTCGACCACCCAGCCAAACGTGTTGGCCACGTTGCGGAAATCGTCGGTGCCGTCGGTGGAGGTTCCGAGCTTCGTCGCATCCCAGCGCGAGAAGGACGTGTCGGCCGCATCGGCCGGGGTCGCGGTGGTCCAGTTGTAGCTGCCGGCCGCGCCTTGCGTGATGCCGTTGCGGTTCAGGCCGGCCACCTCGGGGGCGGTGCGATTCAAATTGTCGGTGGACGAGCGCTTGAAGTAGCCGGCGTAGTTTTCCTCGCAGGTGAGGTAGGTGCCCCAGGGCGTGTAGCCGTTGGCGCAATTGTTCACGGTGCCGCGCGTCTTCGTGCCGTCGGGCGAGAACTTCGTCTTGAGCGCATTCGAGCCCGCGGCCGGACCCGAGAGGGCCATCTCGGTGAAGGTCGTGATGCGGCGGTTGTACGCGGAGGTCTTCGAGTAGGCGAACGTGCCGCCCGCCCGGGCAACCTCGATCACGCTCACGCCATGGCAGTTCATTTCCTTGATGACTTCGTCGGCCACGGTGCGAACGCCGTTCACGGTGGTGGGGCCGTTCGCGTGCAGGAAGACCTGCGTGATGTTCTCGTGGTTCATCACCAGCAGCCCGCGGTCGGACGCGTTGCGGTCGTAGGCGCCCGCCGCGGTCATGCCGAAGAAATGCATGCCGTCATGATGGTCGCCGGCCCGGGCGGCGAACGAAGCGCCGGATTCCGTGCCGTTGTTGGAGTAGTCCAATGTCGCGGCGTTGATCGGATCGCCGAGGCGGTAGAGCGCCGTCGCGGTATAGCCCGCCGGCACGGTGAGCGCATCGGCGACGGATTTCGCGATGGCGCTGAAGCCCAGCTCGAGCTTGTCGTCGTTGTTGTCGCCGTCGCCACCGCCGCAAGCGGAGAGGGCGCCGCCCATGATCACGGTGGAGGCCACGCCCACGGCCCCCTTCAGCAGCGCGCGCCGCGAGAAGCGCGCCGCGAGGATGCTGTCGAACGTGGGGTTGAAGGAGTTGTTACTGCCGATATCGTCTGCGTCCGCGGTCATGGTCTCTGGCGTCTGGCTGGGGGGAGGGGCCGACGATAGAGTTCGCGCGTGTCATTCCCGCGACAGACGCACTCACTTCTGTTTACAGCCCCTTGCGGGGGTTTCACCAAGGCGAAAGGCGCCCTCCGCAGATAAACGCAGATAAACGCCGATAACCCCAAGAAAGAAACTCGAAAAAACTCATTGCTTGAGATGTTCATCCGCGTTTATTTGCGTTTATCTGCGGAGGACGCCTTAGTGCGGCGCAGCCGCAAGCGGTCTAGACTCGAGACACGAGCCCTTCAGAGGCTCCCACTTCAAGGAGGAGGCCCCATGTTTCGCATCGCGACTCTCGCCGCATCGTCCCTGCTCGTCTGCACGCTCGCCCTGGCCCAGGTCGGCTTCCCGCCGCCGCCGCCGAAGGTGAGTCCCGCGGCCGGAATGATCGACATGCACGTGCATTCCCATCCCGATGTCTTCGGGCGAAACATGGACGACATCGACGTCGCCCAGATCGCCAAGGCGCGCGGCATGCGCGGCATCCTCCTGAAGAACCACGTGAGCACCACGGCCGACCGCGCCGCGCTCGTGATGAAGGTCGTCCCGGGCATCGAAGTGTGGGGCGGCATCGTGCTGAACAACGCGGTGGGCGGCATCAACCCCAGCGCGGTCGAGTGGATGCACCGCATGTACGGTTCGCGCGGCAAGGTGGTGTGGTTGCCGACGTTCGAGTCCGACAAGCACATCAAGACGCTCGTCGACAAGAACGGCAAGGGCATCACGGTCGCACCGGACGGTGTCGTGTCGCCGGCGATGGAGGAGATCCTCAAGATCATCGCGCGCGAGAACCTCGTTCTGGCCACCGGCCACGTGCATCCGGAAGAAGTGCTCGCGGTCACGAAGCGCGGCAAGGAGCTCGGCGTGAAGAACATGCTCGTCACGCACGGCCTCACCAACATCCCGGGCCTCACGATGGAGCAGGCCAAGCAGGCGGTCGCCAACGGCGCCGTGATCGAGATCTGCTACCTGCAGTTCATGACCGGCCCGACGGCCCAGCACCCGTGGATGACGCACTGGACGCAGGTCGGTCCCAAGCACGTCGCGGACGCGGTGAAGGCGCTCGGCGCGCAGAACATCGTGCTCTCCACCGACCTCGGGCAGACGGGCAACATGATCCATCCCGACGGCCTCGAGATGATGGTCGCCGCGGTGAAGAAGGAAGGCGTGACCGACGCCGACATCGACCTCATGACGCGCAAGAATCCCGCGCGCCTGCTCGGCGCGAACTAGCTCAGGCGTCCGGGTTGATCAGCTGGTAGCGCAGGAATCCGGAGTGCGGCGTGTACTTGTCGTACAGGCCGCGCGCCCGGTAGTTGGTTTCGCGCGTCGCCCAATAGAGCCGCGACCAACCCTGTCGCTTCATCTCGTCGACCAGCCAGTCGATGAGCTGCTTGCCGGTCCCGTGCGCGCGGACCTTCGGGTCCACGAACAGGTCCTGCAGGTAGCACACGGGCTTCAGCGTCGAGGTGTTCTCGTGCAGCAGGTAGTTGGCGATGCCGATGACGCCCTGCGACGAGTCGTCGGCGACGATGGCCTGGACCGGCGAGGCTGCATCGTGGATGCGCGCCCAGGTGTGGCGCGTGATGGCCTCGACGGGTTCGCGCTCGTAGAAGCGCGTGTAGGCATCCCAGAGCTCGCGCCAGCGCTTCTCGTCCCGGGGTTCGGCCTTGCGGATGGTCACGGTCACTTCCGGCACTCCTTTGTATTGGATCTAGGTCGGGGTTCCGCCCAGTTTCGCGCCCACGGCGCGCGCGGCTTCGCGCACCGGACCCAGGAACCGGTCCTTGTGGCGATGTGAAGGGTACGTGAGCGTGACGGCGCCCACCAGCTCGCCTCCCGGGCCGAGCACCGGCGCCGAGATGCCGGCGAGATCGGGCACGCGATCGCCCTGCAGGCACGCGTAGCCGTCGCGACGGA
Organism: Betaproteobacteria bacterium GR16-43; assembly: GCA_001953215.1. Taxonomy (GTDB): domain Bacteria; phylum Pseudomonadota; class Gammaproteobacteria; order Burkholderiales; family Usitatibacteraceae; genus Usitatibacter. The sequence goes on along the minus strand of CP019169.1, from coordinate 45,851 downwards.
TGCGTTCGTAGATCGCGCCGCGGCCGCCCGAGAAGGCCGTGAGCACGCGGCCTCCCGCGCCCCGGTCCAGCGGCATCACGTCGCCCACCTGCACGTGCACGTGGAGCGGCTTCGAGGAGTTCACGCGGTAGAGCGAGATGCGCTGCGCGCCGCGCAACACGTGGAAGACGGCCGTTTCTCCCGTCGCGGCATTCAGTGCCTGCAGTGCCGGAATGACGACGGCTTCGAGCGAGAACGAGGCGGTGAACGTGCCCTGCAGCCGGGCGACTTCGGGCCCCAGCGAATACGTGCCGTCTTCGCCGCGCTGCACGAAACCGAAGTGCCCCAGCGAGGCCAGCAGCCGCAGCGTCGTGCTCTTCACGAGCTGGGTGCGTTCGGCGAGCTCGGACAGGGAGAGCGTCCGGTCGCCGTCCCGGAACGCGCACAGGAGCATCAGCGCGCGGTCGACCGCGGCGACGCCACCCGTTTCGGCGGAGGACTTCTTCGGCATGCGGACGGGATACCGCGGCATTGACGCTCTCCTCGGGGTGGGCGTACGATTCTATTTGACAGTCTATAGTTCTATTCAATAGAACACAAGCTCCGGAGACCCGACATGCAAGTCCTGGTCAGTGAAGTCGGCCCGCGCGACGGGTTGCAGAGCATCAAGCAGGCGATGCCCACGGCGGTGAAGCACAAATGGATCCGCGCCCTCGCGGCGGCCGGCCTGCAGGAGATCGAGGTCGCGTCCTTCGTCTCGCCGAAACTCCTGCCGCAAATGGCGGATGCGAAGGAGGTCGTCCAGGAGGCGATCAAGATCCCGGGTCTCACGGTGCTGGCACTCGTGCCCAACCTGCGCGGCTTCCAGGATGCGGTCGCGGCCGGTGCGCCGAAGGTGACGCTCACCGTCTCCGCTTCCGAGGCGCACAGCATGAGCAATATCCGCATGACGTGTGCCGAAGCGATCGAATCGGCCAAGCGCATCGTCGCGTTCCGGGACGGGCTGCCCGAAGGGCAACGGCCGCACATCGAGGTCGGCATCTCCACCGCGTTCGGCTGCAGCATCCAGGGCGACGTGGACGAGGACTGGGCGATCGAGATGGCCGTGCAACTCGCGAAGGCGGGCGCGGACACGGTCGGCCTCTCGGACAGCGTCGGGTACGGAAATCCGGCGCAGATCAAGCGAATGTTCAAGCGCCTCATTGCCGAGCTGGGCGAGAAGGCCGGCGGCGCTCACTTGCACAACACCCGCGGGCAGGGGCTCGCGAACGTCGTCGGCGCGCTCGAGGCCGGCGTGACCACGTTCGACGCGTCGCAAGGCGGCATCGGCGGTTGCCCGTATGCACCGGGCGCAACGGGGAACATCGTCACCGAGGATCTCGTGTTCCTGCTGGAATCGATGGGCCTCGATACCGGCATCGACATGGACAAGCTGATCGCCGCGCGCGCGTTCCTCGCCGAGGGCCTGCCGGGTGAACCGGTGTACGGGCACGTGCCGGATGCGGGTGTGCCCAAGAATTACCGGCGAGCCGTCGACCAGGTGCACGCATGAACCCGAAGCTGCCGCTCTCGGGCATTCGCGTCGTCGAGTTCTCGCACATGGTGATGGGTCCCACGTGCGGGCTCGTCCTCGCCGACCTCGGCGCGGAAGTCATCAAGGTGGAACCCGCGGGCAAGGGCGATCCCACGCGCTACCTCACCAGCACGGGTGCGGGCTTCTTCGCTTCGTTCAGCCGCAACAAGAAGAGCGTGCAGCTGGATCTCGAAACGCCGGAAGGCCTCGAAGCGGTGAAGAGGCTGATCGGCACCGCCGATGTCTTCCTCGAGAACTTCCGTCCCGGCGCGCTGGTGAAGAAGGGCCTGGGCTACGACGCGATGTCGAAAGCGAATCCGGGATTGATCTACTGCTCGATGAAGGGCTTCCTCACCGGTCCTTACGAGAAGCGCACCGCGCTCGACGAAGTGGTGCAGATGATGAGCGGGCTGGCGTACATGACCGGCCCGGTGGGCAAGCCGCTGCGTGCGGGCGCGCCGGTGAACGACATGATGGGCGGGATGTTCGGCGCCATCGCGGTCCTGGCGGCGCTGCGCGAACGCGACACGACCGGCAAGGGCCAGTACGTGCAGAGCGGCCTCTTCGAGAACTGCGCGTGGCTCGTCTCGACGCACATGATGCAGGAGGCCGTGAGCGGCAAGGAGCCCGTGCCCATGTCCGCCGGCAGGCGCGCGTGGGGCGTGTACGACATCTTCGAGTCGGGCGACGGGGTTCCGGTCTTCATCGGGGTCGTCACCGAGCGGCAATGGGAGCTCTTCACCAAGGCGATCGAGGAGCCCGAGCTGATGATCCCGGACTACGCGACCAACAACGACCGCTCGAAGCATCGCGACAAACTGATTCCGCTGGTGGGCAAGCTGTTGAAGAAGCATCCGATCGCCGAGATCGAGCGCATCTGCGAATCCAACGGCCTGCCGTTCGCGCGCATCCAGAAACCGGGCGACCTCTTCGACGACCCGCACTTGAACGCCGGCGGCATGGTCGAGATGAATCTGCCGGACGGCAAGCCCACGAAGATTCCGGCGCTTCCGATGCAGTTCGGCGATCGTCGCCTTGGCATCCGGCTGCCCATGCCAACGCCGGGGCAGCACACGCAGGAAGTGATGGAGAACCTATGAATGCGAAACGCTGGATTCCCGCCGGAGCCTGCCCCCGAATGCTCTTGTCGGGGGCGGGAATGACGATGCTTGTGTTCCTCCTCGTCGCCCCGGCGGAGGCGGCGGCCCAGGAGTTCCCGACGAAGCCGATCAAACTGATCGTTCCGTTCCCGCCCGCCGGGGGCACCGACGTGCTCTCGCGTTCGATCTCGCAGTCGATCATGACCAACACCAAGTGGATCATCGTGATCGACAACAAGCCCGGGGCCGGCGGCAACATCGGACTCGACACGGCCGCGAAGTCGCCGCCCGACGGCTACACCATCGCCATGGGCCAGACCGCGAACCTCGCGGTGAACCCCGCGCTCTACGGCAAGCTGCCGTTCGACCCCGTGAAGGACTTCGAGCCGATCGCGCTGGTGTCCTCGCAGCCGCTGATCCTCGTGGTCTCGACCCACTCGCCGTGGAAGACGCTGAAGGAATTCGTCGATGCGGCGAAGGCCAACCCGGGCAAGCTCAACATGGCTTCGTCGGGCAACGGCACCATCGGCCACATCGGGGGCGAGCTGTTCCAGCGCAGAGCCGGGATCAAGATGGCGCACGTGCCGTACAAGGGCGCGGGCCCGGCGGTCGCGGACCTGATGGGCGGCAGCATCGATTGCTTCTTCGGCAACACGCAGGCGGTGGGCGGGCTGGTCACCGGCGGGAAGCTGCGGCCGATCGCAACGACGTCACCCAAGCGCCTCGCGAACTTCCCCGACGTGCCGACCGTGGCCGAGCTGGGCTATCCGGGCTTCGAAGCCGCGACGTGGAGCGGGCTCGTGGCCCCCGTCGGAACGCCCAAGGCGATCATCGACCGGTTGAACGCCGAAGCGAACAAGGCGCTCGGCAACCCGGAGATGAAGCAGCGCCTGCACGAGGACGGGAGCACGCCGCTCGGGGGTTCGGCCAAGGACTTCGCGGATTTCATCAAGAGCGAGAACGTGAAGTGGGGCACGGCGGTACGCGAAGCCGGGATCAAACTGGATTGATCGCCATGAAAACCATCCTCGCATGGCTTGCCGCTGCATTCGCCGGTATTGCCGCGGCTCAGTCCCCGTGGCCCGCGCAACCGGTGAAGATCATCGTTCCGTATTCCCCCGGCGGCACCGTCGATTTCTCCGCACGCCTGATCGGCAACAAGCTCACCGAGCAGCTCGGCAAGGCTTTCATCGTCGAGAACAAGACGGGCGCTTCCGGGACCATCGGCGTGAACGCGGTCGCGAAGGCCGCACCCGATGGCTATACGGTTCTCGCGAACGACACCAGCTACGCGATGGTGCCGGCGCTCTTCGCCAAGCTGCCGTGGGACCAGGCCAACGACATCGTGCCGGTCACCACGATCATCGTGACACCCGTCGTGCTCGTCGTTCCGGCTACGTCGCCGTACAAGGCGATGCAGGAACTCCTCGCGGCCGCGAGGAAGGATCCCGGCAAGTTGAACTACGGCTCGGGCGGCATCGGCAGCTCCACGCACATGAACGCCGAATTCTTCAAGAAGGAAGCGAAGGTCGACATCGCGCACATCCCGTACAAGGGCGCGGGCGAGGCGATGACGGGCATCATCTCGAGCCAGGTGGACGTGCTCATCGCCGCGTCGCCGACGGCGATGGGGCAGATCGCCGGCGGCAAGATCCGTCCGCTCGCGATTTCCGGCGACAAGCGCTCGGCGGCATTCCCCGGCGTACCGACATTCGCGGAAGTCGGACTGCCTGGTTACACCGCCACCGGCTGGTTCGGGTTGGCCGTGCCGAAGGGAACGCCCAAGGAAATCATCGCGAAGCTCTACGCCGAGACCCTGAAGGCGCTGCAGGATCCGGCGGTGAAAGCCAAGATCCTCGAGCAAGGCGCCGAGGCTGGGGGGATGCCGCCCGAGCAGTTCGGGCGCTTTATCGCCGATGAAACGAAGAAGTGGGGCGAGATCGCGAAGGCGGCGGGGGTGAAACCGGAATAATTGGGGTCAGACTCCCATTAAGTTAATCGATCACTTTTCTCGCCGTTCGGCGAGAGAGTGGATTAACTTAATGGGAGTCTGACCCCAATTATTCCTCTCCTCCATGTGGAACCTTTCCTTCACGCCCCCGCAGGTCATCGAAGCCCGCGTCCTCACGCGCGTCCCCGATAGCTTTCGCAATCCCCGCCGCACCGAGTGGTGCGATGCGAACAAGCCAGGCCATGTGATCGACAGCTTCCTCGAGGGGCCGTCGTTCGACCGCGAGGGCAATCTCTACGTCACGGACATTCCGTACGGGCGCATCTTCCGCATCTCGCCGAACCTGGAATGGACGAAGGTCGCCGAGTATGGCGAGGGCTGGCCCAACGGCATCGCGATCCACAAGGACGGCGCGCTGTGGATCACGGACTACCGCCGCGGCATCCTGAGGCTGGACCCGCGGTCGGGTGTGATCGACACGGTGCTCGGCCATCGCAACAGCGAATCGTTCAAGGGCGTGAACGACCTCACGTTCGACGCGAATGGAAACTGCTATTTCACCGACCAGGGCCAGACCGGGATGCACGATCCCACGGGCCGCGTGTACCGGCGCCGCACCAACGGGCACCTCGACCTGCTCATCGGCAACGCGCCCAGCCCCAACGGCGTCGCGCTCGATCCGACGGGCACGGTGCTCTTCGTCGCCGTGACGCGCGCCAACCAGGTGTGGCGCGGGCCGATCCTGCCCGACAACACGGTCTCGAAGATCGGAGCCTTCTTCACGTTCTTCGGCGCGAGCGGCCCGGACGGCATGGCGGTCGCGAAGGACGGCAGTCTCGTGGTCGCGCATGCGAGCCTGGGCGGCGCCTTCGTGCTGAACGCACGCGGCGAGCTCACGCACTTCGTGAAGAGCCCGGTGGGGACGACGGTCACGAACGTGGCGTTCCGGCCGGGAACATCGAAACTGGTGATGACCGAGTCGTCGACGGGAACGGTGCTCGAGGCGGATCTGCCGATGGAGGGGGCGCCGCTCTACTCGCACCAGTAAAAATAATTGGGGTCAGACTCCCATTAAGTTAATCCACTCTCTCGCCGAGCGGCGAAGGAAGTGATCGATTAACTTAATGGGAGTCTGACCCCAATTATTTCGGCCTCTTTTTTGCTTTAATGGGGGCACAAGAAACCAGGGAGGCCCCGGCCATGAAGAAGCTCCACTTCGCTGTCCTGCTCGCGCTCGCGAGCCCCGTCGCATTCGCGCAAACCCCGCCGGCCACGCCGTCGGAGAAGAAGGACGAGGCCAAGCCCCTCGAGTCCATCACCGTTGTGGGCTCGCGCCGCACCAATGCATCAGCCACCGATACACCGGTGCCGGTCGATTTCCTCCCGATCAACAAGGTGAACGAGACCAACCCGCACTTCGACCTCGGGCAGTCGCTGCAATACCTCTCGCCGTCGTTCAACTCCACCCGCCAGACGGGTGCGGACGGCGCGGACCTCATCGATTCGGCGGCCCTGCGCGGCCTGGGCTCGGACCAGACGCTGGTCCTCGTGAACGGCAAGCGGCGCCACACCACGGCGCTCGTGAACCTCTTTGGTGCACGCAACCGCGGCAACACGGGCACGGACATGAACACGATCCCGATGCTGGCCGTGGACAACGTGCAGATCCTGCGCGACGGCGCCTCGTCGCAATACGGCTCGGACGCGATCGCCGGCGTGATGAACATCGAGTTCAAGAAGAAGCTCGGCTGTGAGGGCATCGTGGGCTACGGCCAGTATTCCGAAGGCGACGGCAAGAACTACCTCGCCTCGGCCTACTGCGGCATCAAGGTGGGCGAGGGCGGCGTGCTCGCGGTCACGGCGGAATACCTCGATCGCGGCAGCTCCAACCGCGCCGAGCCGGGCAACCCGCGCACCATCGGCGATACCGCCACGCAGAACGCGACGATCTACGCGAACGGCGAAGTGCCCGTCGGCCCGGGCTCGATCTACTTCACCCTCGGCAACCAGGGCCGCGACGCTTCCTCCGGCGCCTTCGCCCGCGGCGGCATCGGCAGCGACGACATCCCGTCGCGCAACTCCGCGGCCATGTATCCGAATGGCTTCGTGCCCTTCATCAACGGCGACATCGACGACCGCTACGGCATCCTCGGCTACAAGATGCCGGTGGCCGGCTGGCAGATGGACCTCTCGCAGACGTACGGGTTCAACCGCCTGCGCTACAACATCAACAAGACGCTGAACGCCTCGATCGCGGCGCTCGATCCGAATGGCCTGAGCCCGACGCAATTCGACGCGGGCGGATTCTCCTTCGCGCAGTACACGAGCAACCTCGATTTCACGCGCTACTTCCCCGGCGTGATGGGCGATGGCCTCAACGTCGCGTTCGGTGCCGAGTACCGCAAGGAGAAGTACAAGATCTTCGCGGGCGAGCCGGGTTCGTACATCGACGCGGACGGCGTGGGCAACGGCGGCAACGCGGGCAGCCAGGGCTTCCCCGGCTTCCAGCCCGCGGACGAGACGGATGCGAACCGCAACAGCTACGCGGCCTACCTCGACGTCGAAGCCGACGTGACCAGCCGCTTGAAGGTGCAAGCCGCGTTGCGTTTCGAGGACTACAGCGACTTCGGGTCGACTACCACAGGCAAGCTCGCCGGCCTCTTCAAGCTGGACGAGAGCTTCGCGTTCCGCGGCTCGGTGAGCTCGGGCTTCCGCGCGCCGTCGCTACAGCAGGCGTTCTTTTCCTCGACGTTCACGGACTTCATCAGCGGCGTGCCGCTCGACGTGGTGCTCGCCCCCAACGGCGGCGCCATCGCGCGCGCGGCCGGCATTCCCGACCTCAAGGAAGAAAAGTCCAAGAGCTTCACGTTCGGCGCCACGTGGAATCCCACGCCGGCGGTCGCCGTCACCGCGGACTTCTACGAGATCAAGATCGACGACCGCATCGTGCTCTCGGGCCGCTTCGACGCCGACAACTATCCGGCGCTGGGCGGCATCCTGCAAAGCCTCGGCGTGGGCCAGGCGCAGTTCTTCGTGAACTCGGTGGACACGCGCACCAAGGGCGTGGACCTCACGTTCTCGTGGAAGGCGCAGACGGGCGTGGGCCGCCTCAACACCTACGTCGGCTACAACTACAGCAAGACCGAAGTGACCGGCATCCATGCGCCGCCCGCGCTCGCCGGCTTCGAGGACGTGCTGCTCTCCGAGCGCGAACGGCTCTTCATCGAGCAGGGCGCGCCGAGGAGCAAGGCGGTGATCGGCTTCAACCTCGCGAGCGGCAAGCTCGAGACGGATCTCAAGGTCATCTACTTCGGCGAGCAGACGCTGGGCACGTTCTCGGGCACCGAAGCCGGCGTGCCCAACGCGAAGTACGCGGCGAAGACCTCGGCCGATCTCGCGTTCACGTGGAGCTTCACGCCGAACACGCGCCTCACGGTGGGGGCCGCGAACATCTTCGACAAGCACCCAACGGAGCAGGACCCGAACGAGACCGACAACGGGTTCAAGTACGACAGCGTGCAGTTCGGGTTGAACGGGCGGTCGTACTTCGCGAGGCTTTGGACGCGGTTCTAGGAATAATTGGGGTCAGACTCCCATTTCCGCGGCAGGGCCGTAGCCCTGCTCTCCGCGGAAATGGGAGTCTGACCCCAATTATTTGGTAATCACGTGGGTCGAGACGACATCGAGGACCCGGCGCCGAGAGACGCCGGTCACCTCGGTGTGTACGACGGCGGTCTTGCGGCCGTGATGCACGACCTTCGAGCGCGCACGCAGCACGCTGCCTTCGCCGGGGCTCACGAACGAGGTGTTGATCGCCGAGAGCCGCCACGTCTCAGGTAGCGACGCGTTCGCGGTCGCCGCGGCGAGCCCGATGAGGATCCCGCCCTGCACGTGGCCCACGCGGTTGCCGACCTGGCCGCCGTTCCTCATCGCGCACGTGGCGCCGGTCGCGGTGCGCTTCGCTTCGTAGCCCCAGAAACGCTCGATGAACGAGGCGTGGGAGTCGGCCTGCGCTTCGGCCTTGTCCGCGGCGCGCAGGATCGCGCGTTCGTGCGGCGTGAGGTCCTTCAGTTTCAACGGCGGTGCGTGACTTCGTTCCTGACGGACGGGATGCATCGTCACGCCGGGCGGAGGCTCCAGCATCATGAAAGCGCCGGTGCCGATGGCGACCTTCTTCCCGTTGCAGGTGAGTGTGGTGCGACTCAAGCCATGGCGCGCGGCCGCTTCGACGAAGTTGCCCTGGAATTCCCCGATCGCGTCGAGACGCCCAATCGCCGGCGCGCCCGTGAGCTGGAGGTGGAGGTGCACGGTCGCAAGCCGAACCGACTCGTCGATCGTCGAACGAATGCTCGCCGACAAGGCGATATCGGCGAGAAATGCGATGGCCCCGGGGTGCGCGGAACCGTTCGTGCCGACGAGGTGCGGGCCGATCTCCATCGAGACGTGCGCGCCTTCGGGCGCGACGTTTCCGAAAGCGACGTCGAGGAAGTGGCCGGAAAAGTGGAAGCCCGGGATGCGGGCCATCGCGATCGCACGAAGCACCCGGTCGTTGATGTTCGAGATCATGCCGCTAGGTTAGCGCACCTCCTATAATCCGGGCATGTCGAAGTCCCTCCAAGTTGGCGCCGCGGTGATCGTCGTCCTCGTGGGGCTCTACACGGCGTGGCCATATCTTCCCGCCGCGGTGCAAGGTCAGTTCAATCGCAACGGCTCCGCGGCGAACCCGAATGAAGGCCTGAACGAGGGCCGGCGCGAACCCCGAATCCCGAAGGTCGCGAAGCTCCCGACTCCCAGCGAACGCGTGGCCCTGGCCCGCGACAATCCGTACTGGATCGAGCTCGAGACTTACGAACGCATCGCCGCGTTCCGGAGACTCATGGCGATCGACGATCCCATTGCGGTGGTTATGGCCAACGAGATCGCTATGTGGTGCTTCCGGTATGCCGATCACATGCATGCAAAGATATTTGCGGAGATCGAGGCGCAAGGAACGACCGGTGAAATCAAGGCGAGGCAACTGGCACTCGCCATGCGAGAGCGCAGCCGTTGCGTTGGATTCGGGCAGGAAGACTACAACCGGATCGGGGAGCGCTGGGGCGCGCTACTCAAGGAGCAGGGTCCGCGCACCGTCGGGACCGGCGAGCCGAAAGGACCGTGGCAATTCCCGGCCATCCTCCTCTCGCTGCGGGAAGCCGCGACGCTCGAGGATCCGCTGGCGATCGAAAACCTAGGGGTGTTCGCGTCGCAGCGGCTCTCGGGCCGCTTTCCGATGTTCGACCTCGGCGACGGCACGATGGTGACGCCGCGGATGATGCACGCGGCATTCATGCTCGCGGCCTGCGAGTACGGGCGCGACTGCGGCCCGGACGGGAATTTCCTCGTGATGCAATGCGTGATGACGGCGCGATGCGACGCGGCGGACCTCGAGCAGTTCTACCTGCGCTACTGGTTCCCGCCCGGCGGCGAAGGCCATCTGCTCGCCACGCGCGACATGGTGCTCACCGGCCTGGCGACCGGGCGCTGGCCTTCCAACTTCCGCTTCCTCGCGCCTATTCGGCCTTGATGTCCGCCGCCTTCATGACGCGCTGGTACTTCGCGAGCTGATTCTTCGTCGCCGTTCCCAATTCTTCAGGAGACGAGCCGCGGATCGTGAAGCCTTGAGCCGCCAGTTTCTCGCGCACGCCCGGATCGGAGAGCGCCTTCTTGATCTCGGCGTTGAGCTTCGCGACGATGGCCTTCGGCGTTCCCGCAGGCGCCATCACGGCGAACCACGAGTTGAATTCGAAGCCCGGGAGGCCGGATTCGGAAATCGTGGGCGCTTCGGGGAAGGAGGCGAGCTTCCCGGGTGTCGAGACGCCGAGCAGGCGAACCTTCTTCGAATGGATGAGTGACGCGGCCGTGCCCAGCCCCTGGAACGCGAGCGGCACCTCGTTGGCCGCGACGCCCACGGCCGCTTGCGTCGCTCCCTTGTACGGCACGTGCGTCATCGTGAGGCCGGCCTGCGACGCGAAGAGCGCCATCGCGATGTGCTGCGGGCTGCCGTTGCCGCCGGAACCGAAGTCCACCTTGCCCGGTCGCGCCTTCGCGTCGGCGATGACATCGGCCGCGGTCTTGTAGGGCGTATCCAATCCCGTGATGAGGCCCCACTCGATCGTGCCCACGAGCGACACCGGCTCGAAGTCGCGCACGATGTCCCACGACATCTTGTCGTTGAGGTTGGGGAGCATCGTCATGATCGAGTCGTTGAAGCCGCCGATCGTGTAGCCGTCGGGCGCGGCCTTCGCGATGCGTTCGGTGCCGATCATGCCCGCGGCGCCCGGGATGTTCTCGATCACGATCTGTTGGCCCATGCTTTCCGTCATCTTCTGCGTGACGATGCGGGCGGCGTTGTCCACGGCGCTGGCGGCGGCGAGGGGGATGATCATGCGGATCGGTTTGTTGGGGTAGTCCTGGGAGAAGGCAAGGGTGGGAAGAAGTGCCAGGAGCGCCAGGATCGTTTTCATGTTTGTTCTCCTAGTTTCGAGATGCCGAGAGACACAGCCAATGCGTCGAGGCTCTTGCGCAACGCGGGAGCGATCGGCGTGCCCACGCGTTCGGCCTCTTTCCTCTTGATGTAGCTTTGCTCGCCGGGCAGCCAGATGCGCTCCACGCCCGGCATGCGCTCACTCGCGCGCAGGTCGCGAACGACGACATCCACGCGTTTCTTGAATTCCAACGGATCGCCGAACGCAGCGGGATCGATGACGCAGATCGACTGGCCGGTATTCGTGGGTGTCACGTCGTCGGCGTTGAAATCGACCACGTCCTTGCCCATCGCGGCGCCGTTCAGCGTTCCGGCGAGCAGGCCGAAGATGAGGGCCAGCCCGTAGCCCTTGTAGCCGCCGATCGGGAGCAGCAGGCCCTCACTGGCGCGCTTCGGGTCGGTGAGCGCCTTGCCTTCGCGGTCGACCATCCAGCCTTCGGGCATGGTCTCACCGCGCTGGACCTTGGTCTTCACCTTTCCGTAGGCGGCGACGGTCGTGGCCATGTCGAGCACGACGGGCGGTTCTTCATGCGTGGGGATGGCGACGGCGATCGGATTCGTGGAGAGCAGCATGTCGAGCCCGCCCCACGGAGGGAGGTGGTTCGCATTTCCGACCGCGAAGTAGAGCGCGACCATGCCGTGTTCGAGCGCCATGCGAGGATAAAGAGAAGCCGGGCCCGCGTGGTTGCTGAATACCGATCCGACCCAGGCGACGCCGCAAGTGCGCGCCTTCGCCACGGCGATTTCCGTCGCGCGCTTCATCACGAGGTGGCCCATGCCGTTGTCGCCGTGCACGAGGGCCATCGCGGCACGTTCCTCGATCACGCGAATGTTCGGCTTCGGATTCACGCCACCGGCCTGGATGCGGCGGATGTAGTGCGGCATGCGCATGATGCCGTGGCCTTCGGAGCCCTGCAGCTCCGCTTCGAATCAGGTCGCCGAGGATTTGGGCGTCGGACTCCGGCAAACCCGCACTGACGAAGGCGGAGGCGGCGTAGGAGGCGAGTTCAGCGCGTGTTGCGCGAATTAAGTTAATGGGAGTCTGACCCCAATTATTGCGGCGTGATGCCGGCGTCGCGGACGACCTTGACCCAGCGCATGTTTTCGGCCTTCATGAAGGTGCCGAATTCGGTGGGGGTCATGGTGCGGATCTCGGCGCCTTCGTCGATGAGGCGCTGGCGAATGACGGGGTCGGCGAGGACGGCGTTCACGGCGGCATTGAGCTTCGCCACCACGTCCTGCGGCAGGCCTTTCGGTCCGACGAAGCCGGTCCAGGTGCCGACGTCGAAATCGGGAAGGCCCAGTTCGATCATCGTGGGCACGTCGGGCACCGCGGGATTGCGTTCCTTCGAGGCGAGGCCGATGGCGCGGACCTTGTTGCCACGGATCTGCGGCGTCACGGCCGGCAGCGTGGCGAAGTTCAGTTGCGCTTCGCCGGACATGATCGCGAGCACGGAGGGCGAACCACCCTTGTACGGGACGTGGGTGATGGGGGCGTTGATGGCGCGCACCAGCAGCTCGCCCGACAGGTGCCCTGGGGAGCCCACGCCGGACGAGGCGTAGAACGTCGGTTGCTTGCCGGCGAGGTCCTTCAGCTCGGCCATCGTCTTGAACGTGGTCTGTGGCGAAGCGATGAGGATCATCGGGTACGAGCCGATCATCGCGATGGGCGTGAAGTCGGTGATCGGATGGAATTTCTGCGTCTTGTAGAGGCCCGGGTTGATCGCGTGCACGGCCACGGTCGTGAGCATCAGGGTGTAGCCGTCGGCCGGCTGTTGCAGCATCAGTTCCGCCGCGAAATCTCCCGCGCCCCCCGGCTTGTTCTCGATCACGATCGGCTGGCCCAGCTTTTCCTGGAGCTTTGGCGCGATGAGGCGGCCGACCACATCGGTCGATCCCCCGGCGGTATAGCCGATCAACACCTTGATGGGCTTTTCGGGCCACGCGGAAAATGAATGAGATGAAAAAAAGAAAAGAAAAGAGAAGCACGCGAACCGAATCATCGTCATTTGCCTCGGAAAACAGGTTTGCGCTTTTCCATGAACGCCTTGCGGCCTTCGGCGTAGTCCTCGCTTTCGAAGCAATCGAGAATCAGCTTCTTGCAGAGAGCCATGTCGACGTCGGCATCGGCTTTGAGGATCTCCTGGATGATCCGCTTGCCGGCCTTGATGGTGAGTGGCGCGCCGGTGGTGATCGACTGCGTGTACTCGGCCAGCAGCGCGTCCAGGCCGCCGGGCGCCGAGACGCGATTGATGAGTCCGCAGGAAAGAGCCTCCGCGGCGTCGAGGCGGCGCGCGGTAAAGAAGATGTCCTTGGCGAATCCGGGGCCCACGAGGTCGACGAGGTTCTTCAGCGCCGAGAAGCGATAGCCCAGGCCCAGCCGCGTGGCGGGCACGAAGAACGTCGATTCCGGCGTGGCGATGCGGATGTCACAGGCGATCGCGACGTTGACGCCGCCGCCCACGCAGTAGCCCTGGATCGCGGCGACGGTGGGTTTGCTGAACTCGTTGATGCCGGTGAGCGCGCCCTCGGCCATCAACTCGTAGTGCTTCACGGCTTCCTTCTGCGCGCGCTGGTCTTCGAATTGCGAGATGTCGGCGCCGGAGATGAAGGACTTCCCGCCCTCGCCGGAGAACACGATCATGCGGACGGCATCTTCGGATTCGGCTTGCGACAGGAGTTTGGGAATGGCTTCCCACATCTCGACGGAGAGGGCGTTGTGCTTGGCGGGGTTGTTGAAGCGCACGTGCATGACGCCGCCGTCGATCCAGCTCTTTACCTTGTCGGTCATCAATACACTCCTGCGGTCTTCATGCGGGACAGGTCTTCCGGCGAAAAGCCAATCTCGGCGAGAATTTCTTCCGTGTGCTCGCCGCGGCGCGGGGCCGCGCGGGCGATGGTGGAGGGCGTGCGTTCGAGCGTGACGGGCTGGCCCATCAGGGTCTGCTCGCCCAGCCATTTCGACGTGACCTTCTTCAGCATGCCGAGGTGCTTCACCTGCGGCTCGTCGAAGGCCTCCTTCACGTTGTTGATGCGGCCGCACGCAACGCCCGCGGCGTTCAGCTTCTCGATCCAGTGGTCGCTGCCTTCGGTGGCGAGCTTCTTCTCGATCTCCGCGTTCAGCCAGTCGCGATGCACCGAGCGGTTGGACTTGCTCTTCGAGCGATCGTCGGTGATCCACTCGGGCGAGCCCAGCGCCTCGCAGAAACGCTCCCAGATCTTGCCGCCGAAGACCGCGATGTTGATGAAGCCGTCCTTCGTCTTGTAGACGCCGGTGGGAATGCTGGTCGGATGGAAGTTGCCCGCTTGCGTGGGCACTTCGCCTTCGATCGTCCAGCGCGAGGTCTGGAAATCCATCATGTAGATCATCGCTTCGAGGAGCGAGGTGTGGACCCACTGGCCGCGGCCCGATTGCTCACGCTCGAGGAGCGCCACCGTCACGCCGTAGGCCGCGAAGATGCCGCCGCAGAGATCCGCGATCGGGATGCCCACGCGCATCGGGCCTTCGCCTTGCGCGCCGGTGACGGACATGAGGCCGCCCATGCCCTGCGCGATCTGGTCGAATCCGGGGCGGGTGGCGTACGGGCCGGTCTGGCCGAAACCGGAGATGCTCGCGTAGACGAGCCGCGGGTTGATCTTCGAGAGGGCCTCGTAGTCGATGCCGAGGCGCGACTTCACGTCGGGGCGGAAATTCTCGAGGATCACGTCGGCTTTCGCGGCGAGCTTCTTCAATACCTCGATGCCTTCGGGTTCCTTGAGGTTCAGCGTGATCGAGCGTTTGTTGCGGTGCGTGTATTGGTAGTCGGAACCGTCCTGGCCGCCGAGCGTGTCGTCGCCGCGCATGTGCTCCGGCATCTGGACCTGGATCACGTCGGCGCCCCAGTCGGCGAGCTGGCGTGCCGCGGTGGGGCCTGCGCGAACCTGCGTGAGGTCGATCACGCGAAATCGGGAAAGCGCTTGCGATGCGGGCTGGTGTGGCATGGCATTCAGGTTATCGCATAATGGACGGCATGAAACTCGACGAAAAGGCAAAAGGGGTATTCGTCATCACGGTGACGCCCTTCAAGGAGGACGGGTCGCTGGACGATGCCAGCACCGACCGTGTCATTGATTTCTACCTCGAAAAAGGGGCCACCGGCCTCACCGTCCTCGGCGTGATGGGCGAGGCGCCCAAGCTCACGGCGCCCGAGTCGCAGCAGTATGTGAAGCGCGTGCTGGCTCGCGTGAACGGGAAGATCCCCACCATCGTCGGCGTTTCAGCGCCGGGCTTCGCCGCGATCGGCGAGCTCTCGAAGAGCGTGATGGACATGGGTGCGGCCGGCGTGATGGCCGGGCCCGCGACGACGGTGCGCACCGACGACCAGGCCTACGCGTACTACGAGATGGTGGCCGAGACGCTGGGTCCCGACATCCCGTTCTGCGTGCAGGACCATCCCCTCGCGTACGGCGGCGTGCAGTTGCCGGTGCCGGTGATGAAGAAGATCTTCGACAACCTGCCCACGGCGGTCATGCTGAAGCATGAGGACTGGCCGGGACCTGGCCTGAACAAGCTCGCGGCCATTCGCAAGAGTGTTTCCCGGAGAATTTCCATCCTTTCGGGAAATGGCGGCGGTTTGTTCCTGCCGGAGGAGTTGTCACGCGGTGCCGATGGCGCGATGACCGGCTTCGGCTACCCCGAGATGATGGTCGACGTGGTCAAGGCCCACGCGGCCGGCAATGTCGAACGCGCGCACGATCTCTTCGATGCCTACCTGCCCCTCGCGCGTTACGAGCAGCAGACCGCGCTCGGCCTCGCGGTGCGCAAGTACATGCTGATGAAGCGCGGCGCCATCGCGACGATGGCCATCCGCAAGCCGGGGCCCAAGCTCTCGCCCGCCGATATCGCCGACATCGATCGGTTGATCGCGCGGCAGGAGAAGCGGCTCCGCGAGCTGGGTTAGCCCGGCATCGTTGGGATCCGGCCGCGGGCTAGGTATTCGCGCGCCCCGAGCATCGCGTCTTCGCTATAGCCCAGCATTGTCATCACGTTGCGAAGGATTCGCTGCTTCTCGCGCGTCGGGATGTTCGTAAGCGCCCAGTACGGCGTGCCCGCTATGGGACGCGGCTGGGTTGCCGTTCCCGAGGCTTCGATCTCCCGTGCCGTCCGTGCGAAGTAGCACCGGGTACGTCCCCGGATCGACAGGATCCTGCGGAACTCCAGCGGCCTTTGGTGCTGGAGGCACTTGAGGAGGAACAGGTAGCGCTGGATGTCGAACGGCTGCCAGCTGGCCCGATCGATCGCCGTTGACAGCTCATGGTCGGGATAGAGGGCCTTCCGGGGTCGAGTGACGCCCGAATACCTTTGGACGCGTGAGCCCGGAGGTTCGATGCGAAGCAACCTCCTCAGGATTTGCGACGGCGTGTCCCGGAAGTCCCGCGCGTGCTGGATCACGTAGCGGAAGACGTCTTCTTCCAGGAGGACGATGCGGTCCATCACGGCCGGCACATCACCGGCCGCCCATCGCAGGCGGCCTGTCACCGGCGGCGCATCGCAGGCGCCCATCACCGGACCCATCACGGACATCCACCTCCAGAACGTCCCCGCGAGAATGCCTTTTCATGGGCTCAATAGTTTTGAGTGTATGAAAAGGCATTCGTGCGAAGGCGTTCCCAATGCATTCGTGCGATGGAGTTCTCCGTCCTTGGGATCGATCATAGCGGCCGCCCGAGTGTTGCTGCCGGCAAAATTCAATGTGCGCGAATGGAATTCCCATTCCCCGGGCGGTTCTGGCAGGATCGCCGGATGCGCTGCAAACTCTTCGTACCGGGCTCGCGCCCGGAGTTGTTCGCCAAGGCGATGGCCGGCGAGGCCGACGCGCTTTCCTTCGACCTCGAGGACGCGGTCGACGAGAGCCGCAAGGACGAAGCTCGCAAGCACGTCGCCGATTTCCTCCGCAGCCTTCCATCAGATAGAACGAAGACCATCATCGTTCGCGTGAACGGGATCGACACGCCGCATTTCGAGAAGGACGTCGCGGCCATCCGCGGACCGGGCCTGGACCTCGTCAACCTTCCGATGGTCGAATCGGCCGAACAGGTGCGCCGCGCGGCCGCGGTGACGAAGGACATCGGCCTCATGGCCAACATCGAGACCGCGAAGGGCTTGCGCCTCGCGGCCGAGATCGCGGGCGCGCACCCGACCGTGAAGGGCTTGCAGCTGGGCTTCGGCGACCTGCTCGAACCCCTCGGCATCGACCGTTACAACCCCACGGTGATCCTGCAGTTCCAGCTCGCGGTCCGGCTGGCCGCGGGGGAGTCGCGGGTCTTCGCCTACGACTCCGCGATGGCCAACGTGAAGGACCTGGCGTTCCTGCGCCAGGAAGCGGAAATGGCGAGGAAGCTGGGCTTCCTCGGCAAGTCGGCGATCCACCCCAGCCAGGTCGCGGTGATCAACGAAGTGTTCCGTCCCAGCGAGGCGGAGATCGCGCATTCGCTGCGCGTGGTCGAGAGCGCGAAGGAGAACGTCGCCAAAGGCGTCGGCGCGTGGATGGTGGACGGCAAGATGATCGACGCGCCCTTCGTGGTCCGCGCCGAGAACATCCTCAACCTGGCCCGGAGGCTGAAGCTCCTATGAATCGCGCACTCCTCATTCTGTTTTCTGTTCTCTCTGTTTTTTCTTCTTTTTGCTTTTCCCAGGGGAAGTTTCCTTCGAAGCCGGTCACGATCGTGGTTCCCTACCCCCCCGGTGGCTCCAACGACACGTTCGCGCGCGCCCTCGGCCGCAAACTCACGGAAACGTGGGGCCAACCGATCCTCATCGAGAACAAGGGCGGCGCGGGCGGCAGCATCGGCGCGGCGTACCTCACGAAGCAGCCCGCGGACGGCTACACCCTGATCCTGATGTCCAACTCGTTCACGACGAACGCGGCCATCCAGCCCAACCTGCCCTTCGACCCGGTGAAGGACTTCGCGCCCATCACCATGGTGGCGCGCGGCCCGATGATCCTCGCCGTGTCGAACAAGATGCCCGCGAAGACCATCGCGGAGCTGATCGCGCTCGCGAAGTCGCAGCCGGGCAAGCTCAACTTCGGCTCCTCGGGCGCGGGCAGCACCAACCAGTTCGCGACCGAACTCTGGATGACGGCGGCCGGCGTGCAGATGACGCACGTGCCCTACAAGGGCATGAACCCCGCGGTCACCGACCTGATCGGCGGGCACGTCGATGTCCTCTTCGCGAGCCTGCCCTCGGTGTATGCGCAGACGAAGTCCGGCAAGGCCCGCGCACTGGGCGTGACTTCGCTGGTGCCCTTTGCGGCGGCGCCCGAGCTGCCCGCGCTGGCGCAGAACGGCGCGCCGGGCTTCGAGTTCGACAACTGGTGGGGCGTGTGGGCGCCGCCCGGCACGTCCGCCGAGATCATTTCGAAAATTCGCGCCGACCTGCAGAAGATCCTCGCCACGCCGGAAATGAAGGAAATCTTCCTGCGCGAAGGCGCGGATTCCGTGCAGATGAGCACCGCCGACTTCAGCCGCACGGTCAGCTCGGAGATCGACCAGTGGAAGCGGGTGGCCGCGAAGGCGGGCATCAAGCCGGACTGAGCATGGGTCCGCTCTCGGGCATCACGGTCCTCGACCTCAGCAGCTACATCGCGGGACCTTTCGGCTGCACGCTGCTCGCCGACCTCGGCGCCGAAGTGATCAAGGTCGAGGCGCCCGGCGGGGACACGCTGCGCAAGTATCCTTCGACCCTCAAGGCCGAGAGCCGCGCCTTCCTCGGCGTGAACCGCGGCAAGCGCGGGCTGGCGCTCGACCTCAAGAAGCCCGAAGGCCTCGCGGTGCTGAAGCGCCTCGTGAAGGACGCGGACGTGCTCGTGCACAACTTCCGCCCCTCCGTGCCGCCACGCCTGGGCATCGACTACGAAGCGCTCAAGGCCGTGAACCCGCGCCTCGTCTACTGCGCGATGACCGGCTACGGCGAAACCGGCCCGCTCAAGGACAAGGCGGGCTACGACCAGGTGCTGCAGACGATGACGGGCATGTGCGTCCTGCAGGGCTCGGAGGAATCGCCGCAGATCGTCTACGGATCGGTCGTCGATTACTACGCCGCTTCGATGGTGGCCTACGGCGTTTCGTCCGCGCTCTACCAGCGCGAGCGCACGGGCGAGGGCCAGTACGTCGGTGTCTCACTGCTTCGCAGCGCGATCACGATGCAGTCTGCCCGTTTCGTGTGGGCCGAGTCCGAAGGCCGCGACGTCGGCCGCGACATGCGCTCCGGAGGTATCACCGGCCTGCACCCGACGAAGGAAGGCAGCCTCTACATCTCGGCCAACACGCCGCACTTCTGGAACGACCTCTGCGAGCTGGTGGGCCTTCCCGCGCTCGCCGCCGATCCGCGCTACGACACGGTGCGCAAGCGCAACGAGCACGCCGCCGTGATCGTCCCCGCGATCCGCGCGGCGCTCGCGAAGAAAACGGCCCTCGAATGGGAAGGCGTCTTCGGCGAACGCGTGCCCTGCGCCGCGGCGCGTACAGTGGAGGACATGTTCGACCATCCGCAGGTCGTGGCCGAGGGCCTGATCGACACCTACGAGCATCCCGACGCGGGGCGCTTCCGCGGCATGCGCGATCCCATTCGCTTCTCGGGTTCCGCGGCGGAAAAAATGCGACCCGCGCCAACCTTCGGCCAGCATTCGGCGGAAGTGCTCGCCGGCTCGGGCTACACGGCCGGCGAGATCGCGAAGCTGAAGGAAGACGGCGTCATCCCTTGAACTGCGATGCCCACATCCATATCCACGATGCCGGCGCCGTCGTGGACTACCGCCTCGCGCAGCGCGGCTTCGGGACAAAACGCGTCGTCATCGTCACGCCCCGCACCCACGTCACCGACAACAGCATCACGACCGGCGCGATTCGCGAACTGGGCATCGACAACGCACGCGGCGTCGGTGTCCTGCGTCCGGACGTCACCGATGAGAAACTGAAGGAACTCGACGCGGCGGGCCTGCGCGGCATCCGCTTCACCGTGTTCCAGCCCAAGGGACAGGTGGTCGGCGTCGAGATGATCGAGCCGCTGGCGAAGCGCGTTGCGCCGCTCGGCTGGCACGTGCAACTGCACATGCGCGCGGACCAGATCGTGGAGCACGCCGAGATGATCGGGCGCTTGCCGTGCACGATCGTGTTCGACCACATGGGCCGGATGCCGCTGGAGGAGGGTGCGAACCATCCGGCCTTCGGCGTGATCGGCAAGTTGATCGACCAGGGCCGTACGTGGGTGAAGCTCTCGGGGCCTTACCTCGACGATCCCAAGGGTGGGCCCAGGTACGAGCGCGTGACGACGCTCGCGCGCGCCTGGGTCGAAGCCGCGCCGCAGCGCCTCGTGTGGGGGACGGACTGGCCGCATCCCCTCGCCCGCGATCCGAAACCGACGCCCCGCGCGCTCGCGAACCTGCTCGTCGAATGGGCGCCCGATGCGGCGGTCCGCAACCGAATCCTCGTCGACAATCCCTCGGAGCTCTACTTTCGATGAAGAACCTTCGCTCGCTGTTCGCGTTGCTGTGCCTGTCGTTCGCGGTTTCCGCGTTTGCGCAGACGTATCCCAACAAGCCCGTGAAGATCATCGTGCCCTTCCCGCCGGGTCAGGCCACGGACACGCTGGCGCGCCTCATCGGCGAGAAGCTTTCGACGGCGATGGGCCAACCGTTCGTGATCGACAACCGGCCGGGCGCGGGTGGCGTGCTGGGAACCGAGGCCGCGGCCCGGGCGGCGCCGGATGGCTACACGCTCGTGATGGCGCCGATCTCCTCGTTCTCCATCAACGTGGCGTTGCAACCGAACCTGCCGTACGTGCCGCTGCGGGACTTCGCGCCGCTCTCCAACATCGGCCTCACGCCGCAGGTGATCATGGTGAACCCGAAGTCGGGCATCACCTCGCTGAAGGACCTCATCGCCAAGGCGAAGGCCAAGCCGGGCGAGCTCTTCTACGCGTCGTCGGGCAACGGCTCCGCGAGCCACCTCGCGATGGAATCGCTGCAGCTCGCCGCGGGCATCAAGCTCACGCACGTGCCGTTCAAGGGAAATTCGGATGCGTTCACGCAGGTGATCGGCGGCCAGATCCCGATCATCTCGGATGCCGTGCCCGGCGCCGTGCCGCAGGTGAAGGGCGGGAAACTGAACGCGCTCGGCGTCGCATCGCTGCAGCGCTCGCCGTACCTGCCCGACGTGCCGACCGTGGCGGAGCAGGGCTACCCGGGCTTCGAGGTCGTGGGCTGGATCGGCATCGCGGCACCGGCGAAGACACCGGAGCCCATCCTCGATCGCCTCAACGCGGAAATCCGCAAGGCGCTCGAGCAGCCCGACGTGAAGGAGAAACTCACCGCCGCCTCCTTCGTCACCGCCGGCGGCTCGCGCTCGGAGTTCACGGAATTCATCCGCGCCGAAACCGCACGCTGGACCAAGGTGGTCAAGGAAGCGAACGTCAAGGCCGACTGAAATAATTGGGGTCAGACTCCCATTAAGTTAATCCGTCCACCGGCCTTCAGGCCGGCGAGCCGCATCGATTAACTTAATGGGAGTCTGACCCCAATTATTTAGGCCGACTGAGCATCCGTTCATTGACCTTGGGCGACGAGACGCACCTCAACTTGTAGCTCTTGAAGACGCGGTCGTGCTCGGGCGCTCGTGTGCGGTCCAGGCGCGAGTCGACCAGCCGTCCATCGGTCGCGCTCGTCCCGCGATATTCGAGGAAGAGCGTGAGCACCGGAGCGCCGTTGGGCGACTCGAAGCAGATTGCGAACTTGCCGCCGTCCGACGGATCGGGCGTCGGAATCGCCTTGCCGAAGTAGACCATCGCGTCCGAGGCCTTCTCGAACGACGTCACTGTCGGCATGCCCACACCCGCGCCGACGGCCTGGGCGAGCACGAGCGCCGCGATCATCGGGCCTGCACGCGGGAGAGCTTCGCGTGTTCTTCTTCGGAGGGAAGCTGCGGACGATCGCGCTCGGAAGCCACCATGCAGAGGAAGCCCAGCGGCTGGTCGGGCGCGGCGCGGAACTGGTGCCAGGTCATCGGGGGCACGCTCACGAGGTCGTTCTGCCCGATCTCGTGCGCCTTCTCGCCGATGAGGCACTGGCCGCGCCCGCGAATCACCATGACGGCGTGCGTGTGCTCATGGCGCTCGAGCGTGGTCCAGCCACCGGCGGCGACTTCGAAGTAACGCAATTGGGCGGGAAAGGACGGATCGCCGAAGAGCACCTGCCGCGTCACGTCCTTGAACGGGGCGCTGCCTTCGTCCTTGTATTCCAGGACGTCCACGTCTTTCCAGTGGAAGTCGCCGCGATGCTGCCGAACCGGGTTCATGCGGGCATTTTACGCCCGCGAAGCGACCTTCCGCACGAACTCGCGCGCACGCTCGCCCAGCCGGTCGCCCGCCGAGAGCAGGCCGCCACCGATGAGCAGCATCGTGTCCGTGCCGTAGCCCGCGACCATTTCATCGACGCGATCGACCGTCATGCCGCCCGCGGGCACGGGCAGGATCGGGGCGAGGCCCGCGAAAGGGCGGCGCGCCGTGCCGGCGATCTCGAGGCAGGTCTCGCGGCTGTAGCTGAAGCGCCCGCCGTGGTTGGGGAAGATGGTCGCGTCCGCGCCGAACAACCGGTAGAGCGTGCCGAGCAGCAACGAGGGCGCGATGCGCGCCGCACCGCCGAACGCGGGATGCGCGATCACGGGGATGTCGAGCCGGTCGCGCACCAGTTCCACGAACGACGGCAGGCCGACCAGCATCGGCGCCACGAGCGCCATGCGAACGCCGCTCGCCTTGGCAACGCGCACTTGCTCCGTGAGCGCCGCGGGACCGCCGGAGAACGTGGGCGCGTACGCCGTGCGTCCACCCGTTTCCCGGTTCGCTTCGTCCACGGCGCGCTGCACCGCGGGCACGCGCTCCGCGAACGACGAGAACGCCTGGTTCGCGAGGCCGTGGTCGTCCTTGATGACATCGACGCCCGCCATCGCGAACGTGCGCGCGAGCTTCGCCAGGTGCTCGACCGTCGAGCCCTGCGGCTTCAACGCCGTGCAGGTGAGCGCACGGCCACGCGCCCCGGTCAGCTTGCGGATGCCCTCGATCCCGAAGCGGGGTCCGGGGAACGCCTTGGCGTAGCCCGACGGAAACTGCACGTCGGTGAGCTCCACCTCGGGCTGCAGCGAGCAATTCCCGAACAGCATGTTCACGAGTTGCGAGGCTTCGTGGCCCGTGGTGGCCGGCGCGAGCCCAAGCACCACCTCGAACCAGTCGCCGTGCGGGCGAATCGTCTCGACACGCGCGACGACCTCCTTCAACACGCGCGAATCGCCGATCGCGGCCAGCGGCATCTCCACGCTCTGCTCCGTGGCGAGCGCCTCGGCGCGCGGTCGGCTCTCCGTCTCTGGTGCGTTGATGCGGTAAGTAGCGAGGATGCGATCGGTCATTTCATGCGGCCCTCAGGGAATCGACAATTTCCAGTCGGGAGGCCTGCACACTGGGCAGGAATCCCCCCACGAACCCCATCACGGCGGCGAAGATCAATGTGTTCAGGACGATGCGCGCGGTGAGGTCGAAACCGAACGCGAGCTGGCTGAAGGCGGTGAAGTTCATGGTCGTGATGGTAAACACCTGCAGGAACGACGCGAAGAAGAGCCCCACGAGGCCGCCCAGCAAGGCCAGCAGCATCGATTCGAGCAGGAAGGCCACGAGGATGGAACGGCGGCGGAACCCGAGTGCGCGCAACGTCCCGATCTCGCGCGTGCGGTTCGCGACCGACGCGTACATCGTGATCATCGCGCCGATCATCGCCCCGACCGAGAAGATGATCGACAGCGCCAGCCCCAGCCAGAAGAGGAAGCCCGAGAGCGCTTTCGTCTGCTCCTCGTAGAAGGCCGGCTCCTGTTTCACGTCGAGGGCCAGCCGCTGGTCGGCGGCGATCGCGGCCTTGAAGGTTTCGAAGCGCCCGGCATCCTCGAGGTGCGCGATCACCGAGGAGTACGCCGTGCGCCGGAAGGCCTGCATCATCTGTTCGACGTCGCCCCACACCTCGGAGTCGTAGCCGGACTTCTTCGCGTCGAAGTGGCCGACGATGGTCCACTCGCGGCCCGCGAAGCGCAGCGACTGCCCGATGGCGACGCCATCGAAAGCATTCACCACGCCGAGGCCCACGACGATCTCGGAGCTCCCGGGCTTGAAGAGGCGCCCGTCGACGATCTTCACCTGCGGCCGGATCGCGAGGCCCAGCTGCGGCATGCCGCGCACCACGAGGTTCGCGGGCTTCGTCGTGCCGCGCTTGTTCTGCGCGGTCAGCACCACGGTCTCCTTCGTGACCTGGGGCTCCCCTCCGTTGCCGCGCGCAACACCGGGCAGCGTCTCGATGAGCGAGGCCTGGTCGCGCGAGACGCCGCTCTGGATCTCGGTCTGCGCCGATTGCCGCAGCAGGATCGCGTTCTCGGCGGAGCCCGTCGAGACGGCGGTCTTCTTGAGGCCCGCGTCGAGCATCAGCACGGCCGCGAAGACGAATACCACGAGCGCCATGCCGCCCGCCGTCAGCGCGGTGGTGAGCTTGCGTGTCCAGATGTTGCGGAACACGTAGCTCACCGGAACGTTCGGAAGCAGCCTCAACCGATGTACCTCAGGCCATCGACGATCTTCACGCGCGAGGCGCGGAAGGCGGGCAGCAGTCCCGCGAGGATACCCACGACGACCGCCGCGGTGACCTGCATCGCCACTGTCTCCGGCGACACGTGGAAGACCGGGAACATCGTGCCCAGCAATTTCTTGAAGGCGGCGGCGAGCGGGAAAGAGAGTGCAATGCCGATGCCTGCACCGAGCGCCGTCATCATCATCGACTCGCCGACGATGAGCGCCGCCACGTAGCCGGGGCCGAAGCCCAGTGCCTTGAACGTGGCGTACTCGGCCATGCGCTCGCGGGCCGTCATCGCCATGGTGTTGGCCACCACGGCGAAGATGATGACGATGACCACGAACGACACGATGCGGATCGCGGTGATGATCGCGTCCATCTGCGCGATGAAGCCGAGCTGGAACGCCTTCTCGGTCTCGGTGAGCGTCTCGGCGAGCGAGTTGCGGAATTCCTTGTCCACGACCTGGCTGATCTCGGCGGCGCGCGTGCCGTCGGCGATCTGCACGAGGAACACGCCGGCGAACTCCGCGCGGCGCGGGAAGCGCTTCTTCAGTTGCTCGTTGAGGTAGTCCCAGTGGAAGTACAACTGCCGCGTGATCGTGGTCTCGTCGCCGGGCTCGTAGATGCCGCGCACGGTGAACTGCCACTCGCCCGGGTAGATGGCGCCTTTCAGCGGGACGGTGTCGCCGATCTTCCAGCCGTAGATGTCCGCGAGCAGGCGGCCCACCATCGCGCCGCGACGGTCCGCCTTCCACGCGGCGAGCTCCTCGGGTTTCGTCACGAACTCGGGATAGAGGTCGAACATCCCGTCGTCCACGGCGAACTGCGCGAACTGGTTGGCGAAGGATTGGTCCTTGTAGATCCCGCCGAACCAGTTGGAGATGACCACTTGCTTCACGCCGTCGATCGAACGGATGCGCTCGCGGTAGTACGCCGGGAGCGGGAACACGAGCGAAGTCGCGTTGCGGGTGACCAGCCGCGTGGCCGAGGCCATGTCGGCTCCCGCGTACCAGGCATTCACCACCGTCTGCAGGAAGCCGAAGGCCAGGATCGCGACCACCAGCCCGACGATGGTGAGGGTGCTCCTCAGCCGGTGCCGGAAGATGTTCTTGAAGATGAGCTTCAGGTAGTACACGAGCCCCCGCCATTCCCGCGAAGGCGGGCGTGCCATTTTTTCAGGATCAACATCATGACCGCGACCAGCGCGATCATGGGCAGTGTCGGATCGGGCGGTCCTGGCCTGTCGGTATACCCGCACCCGCCACCGCTCGCCGAAGACTCCTGCGGTGGAGGAGGTGGGGGTGGATCGCCCTGGACCTTCGCGACCGCGATCGCGACAAACGCGACCGGAGGTGAAGAAAGGGACGCCGTCCCGCCCACGAAAATCGCTCCACCGTCAGCCACGCGCAGGGTCAAGGGCAGCAGGACGTTCGAGGCGGTGGCCAGCGTGACGGCGCCCGAGCCGCCGCCGAACGTGAGGTCCGCCGTTCCATTGCGCGTGAATCGAGCGAGGTAGGGGTGCGTGTAGTCGACAACGGGCGGCGCGCTACCGGTGGCGGGGTTTCCCGTGACGAGGATCTTGCCGTCCGGCTGCAGCGCCACGTCGGCCACGATGCCGGTGAGCGGCCGGATGCCATTGTCGCCGCGCGCCGTGTCGAGCCGCCCCTCCGGCGTGATGAACACCAGGACGGGCGGGTCCGGGTAGGTCAGCACCGGCAGCACATAGACCACGATGGCGCCGCCGTCCGATTGCGCCAGGACCTTGGTCACTGTTCCGGCACGGAGCACCTGGACCAGGCGTGGATCGGCCACGACCGAATGCCCCGCCGTTCCGTAGGTCGTGTCGAGCGAGCCGTCCGCCTGGAGCCGGCTGATGCAGAACGCCGGCAACGTGGGCGGCACTGAAATGTTCAGCGACTGCGCCACGAGCACCTTGTTGCCCGGCGCGCGCGCCAGGGCGATCCGCGTCAACGGCTGGGCGTGGCCGCAATCGAAGGCGCGCCGGTTCGAAGTCCAGCGACTATCGACCTGTCCCTGCGGGTCGAAACCCGCGACGAAGCTGTCGGTCGCGTCCATGCCGCCGACCACCAGCGATCCGTCCTCCAGGAGCACGGGGCTCGGCGCATCGAGGTTCACGGTGGCCGAGCCGTAGCCCGGCGCGACGCTCCCGTTGGGGAGCACGCGCTCCGCCTTGAAGAGCGGCCCACCCTCGAGCGCCAGGCGCCGGTGACCCTGGATCATCGAGCCGTCGGGACGCAGGCGAAGGAAGATCCCGTCGGAGAAGTTGCCCGTGGCGATCGGCTCGAGGCTCGACGGGCGGGCACCACCGTCGGCGTACGTCGTGTCCAGGCGCCCGTCGGGCAGGAACGCGGCGATGAAGCTCGGGGTGTTGGCGGCAAAGCGTGTCTGCACGACGCCCGAAGCGATCACGCGGCCGGCCGGTTCGATCTCGATGGCGTGCACCGTACCGGAGAATACGGTGCTCACCGGCAACGCCGCGATGCCGCCTTCGCCGAACGCGATGTCGAGTTGCCCGGCGGCGCCGTGGGCGGAGCCGGCGAGGGCCGCCAGCGCGGCGGCCATGAAACGGTATGCATTCATCGGTTGGTCTCCTCGATGCACCCGGAACCTCAGGTCTGCGACCGCACCAGCTCACCCTTTTCGAGATGGGTCACGTGCTTCGCGCTCCCGACCGCGTGGGGGTCGTGGGTGACCATCACGATCGTCTTTCCCAGCTCGGAATTCAACCGGCGCATCAGCCCGAGGATCTCCTCGGCGCTCTTGCGGTCGAGGTCGCCCGTCGGTTCGTCGGCGACGATGATGGCCGGATCCGTGATGAACGCGCGCGCGATGGCCACGCGCTGCTGCTGGCCGCCGGAGAGCTCGTTGGGATAGTGCTCCATGCGATCGGCGAGGCCCACGAGTTCGAGCGCCGTTTCCACCCGCTCGCGGCGGTCGCGCTTCGTGAGGGAAGTGAGCAGCAGGGGGAGCTCCACGTTCTCGAACGCGGAGAGCACGGGCATGAGGTTGTAGAACTGGAAGATGAAGCCCACGTTCGAGGCACGCCAGTCGGCGAGATCGGCTTCGCCCAGCTTCGTGATGTCCTCGCCGCCGACGAGCAGGGTGCCGGAGTCGGGCTTGTCGATGCCCGCGATGAGGTTCAGCAGCGTGGACTTGCCGGAGCCCGAAGGCCCCATCAGGCCGAGGAAGTCTCCCTGCGGAATCTCCAGCGAGAGGTCCATCAGCACCGGCACGACCTGCCCGCCGCGGCGGTAGCTCTTCGTGAGGTGCGCGATCTCGACGAGGTTCACTTCTTCGCGACCGTCACGGTTGCGCCGTCGCGCACCTTCTCCACCGCGTTGAGGACGACCTTGTCGCCGGCCTTCACGCCGCTCACCTGCATGAGGTCGCCCAGCTTCCTCGCGTCGCCGGCCGGGACTTCCTTGACCACGTTCTTCTCGTCCATCACGAGCAGCACGGACTTGTCGCCGCGCTTGGCGATCGCCTCGGGGCGCACGGCGGTCACGGGCTTGCGCTCGTCGGCCGTCGGCGCGCGCTGCAGGAAGGCGACTTTCGCGCTCATGTCGGGCAGCACGCGGGCATCGCGTTCCTTGAAGGAGACTTTCACGAGCAGCGTGGCCTTGGTGCGATCGACCGTCGGCACGATGCGCGAGACTTCGCCCAGCAGGCGCGCTTCCGGATAGGCGTCGAGCTGGATTTCGGTGGGCATGCCGACCTTGATCTTGCCGATCGAGGCCTCGGAGACGTCGGCCTCGACTTCGAGCGTGTCCATGTCCGCCATGTTCACGACGGCGCCCTTCGAGTCGGCGGCCGAGGAGAACGGCGTGATGATGTCGCCCACGTTCGCGTTCTTGGTGAGCACCACGCCGTCGAACGGCGCCCGGATCAGGGTCTGCTCGAGCGTGACGCCGGCCTGGCGCGCGTTTGCCTCCGCCACGCCGATCGCCGCGCGCAGGCTGGAGATGGACGCCTTCGCCTTGTCGGCGCGGGCCCGCGCGGTGTCGAGCGCGGCCTCGGCGATGAACTTCTTGTCGAAGAGCTCCTGCGAGCGCTTGAGGTTCGCGTTGGCATCGCGCAACTCGGCTTCGCCTTGCTCGAGGTTCGCGCGCGCGGCGTTGGCGTTCGCCAGCGCGGAATCGCGCGAGGCGGCGACGTCGAGGCTCTCGACGCGCGCGATCACCTCGCCCTGCTTCACGCGCGAGCCTTCCTGCACGCCGAGCCACTCGAGGCGGCCCGTGGCCTTGGTCGAGACCGCGGCCTTCCGCCAGGCCGAAACGCGTCCGGTGGCATTGAGCACCGTGAACGCCTGCGACGGGAAGACCGACGTGACGGCCGCCACGTCGACGGACGCGGGTGCGCTCGCGGCGCGCATCGCGAGGAAGCCGACGATCGCGGCGACGACGACCGCGATGACGACCCACTTCACCCAACGCGGGCGGCGTTTCGGGCCGAACGACTTGGCGCCGCGTTCGATCTGGAGGCTGGAGAGATCCGGGGAGGCCATAGGTTCCTAGTCGAACAGCTTGAGGGTGGCTCGGTGGAGGGGCTGGCCGCGTTCGACCAGCGCGTCGAGGATGGAGAAATGGTTGAGGCCCGCGATGATATGGCATTCGCGCGCCTGGGGCGACCAGGCCGAGGCGAAGTCGCGAGACTGGCGGACGAACTCCGACGTCTCCGCCCCGCCGGCTCCCACGATGACCGGGGCCGTGATGGTCCGCGCGACGTCCATCATGCCGAGGCTGCGTGCCTCGGCGTCGTCGAGGCGCAGGTCGGAATTCGCGCTGTAGAAGGGCAGCGGCGTGAGGTCGAAGACGCCGCTGATGGGAACGCCGCCCACGACGCGCGTCGGGTCGAAGCGCAGCTTCTTCGAGGCGAAGATGGCGGCGGTGAGGTGGCCGCCGGCGGAATGGCCCGCGATCACGACGCGCCCGGGCGCATGGCCCTGCTCGAAAAGCCAGTTCGTTGCCTCGACCACGTCGTCGACGATCTCGCCGATGCGCACCTCCGGGCAGAGGCGATAGCCGATGTTGGCCACGCTGATGCCCGCGGCCACGAAGGGCGGCGCGATCCAGGCGTGCATCCGCTTGTCGAGCGCACGCCAGTAGCCACCGTGGATGAACACCAGGAGGCCGCGCGCGTCCTTCGCGGGAAAGAGGTCGATGCGCTGGCGTTCGTGGGGACCGTAGGCGAGGTCCGGCTGCACGGTGAGGGTGCGTCGGACGAACTCGGAATCCCGCTCCCAGCGCGCGAAATACTTGGGATGCTCGGGCACGGCCAGCCGGTTGTTGTACTCGCGTTCGACTTGTTCGGGCGTCATGCCCGATTTTACCTCTACCGCCGGATGGCCTCCGCCAGGTCCCGGGCGAGGCGCGCGAGGGCCCGGCTGTGCGCGGCAGCGAAGGCCTCTCGCGTGGAGGCTGGTTCCGTGACCACCGTGCGTCCCGTTCGCGCCGGGCCACCCTTCGAGGGCGTCACGATCCACGTCGCATCGAGCGTCGCGCCCGACTCGAGCGATGAATCGAAACGCTGGATATCGACCGCGACCTTGAAGTCGACGGCCTGCGAAGCTGCGCGCCCGGAGGCGACGCTGGAAGTCCCGAGTTCCTTGCGCAGGTTCTCCGCCAGCACCCGCGGGATGGCCGAACGCAGCGGCTCGGCCCAGCGGTTGGCGTCGTCGATCTCGACGCGGTTGGCCCCCGTCCCGATCACCATCGCGAGGCGATCGACGGCTTCGGGAATCGTCACCGCTCCCACGTAGACGCTCGGCGACGCAGCGCCTGGCTGCGCGCCTGCACCCTCCGTTGCCGACAGCACGAAGTAGCTTTCCTTCAACGCCGGCCCGAAGCATCCCGCGAGGGACAACGACACCAGCACGGCTGCGAGCACTCTCATTTCGATTCCCCCCGCTTGCCGCGGATCAGCGATTCCGGATGGCGTTCGAGGTAGTCCGTGAGCATGCGCACGGATTCCGCCGCACGACGCACTTCATCGAGCGCGCCACGCAGGTCGCCGCCCACGGGCGAATCGGATGACAACGCTTGCTCCGCGGACCCCAGGGTCTTCTTCGCCTGTTCGAGCGTGGAGGCCAGTTGCGGCGCAACGTCGGTCGAGATCTGTCCCATCAGGGCGTCGGCGCGCTTCAACGAGCCCTTCAGCGCCGCGAGCGAATCGCGCAGGTCCTGGGCGATCTTGTCGAACGGCACCTTTTCGAGGTTCGCGGCGATCGCCGAGACCGAATCCCCCAGTTCGCGCGGCTCGCCCGCCAGCGCGGGGAACTCCGGCGGCGTTTGCGCGACGTCGAGCTTCGCCTTCGCCGCGTTGGGGAAGAATTCGAGGGCCACGTAGAGCTGGCCCGTGAGCAGGTTTGCGGTACGCAGTTGCGCGCGCATGCCGCGATCGACGAAGCGCTGCAGGCGCTCGATCGGTTTCGGCTCCGGCGCCGTGCGCTGCGCATTGCGCTTGCGCGAGCGCAGCCGGTCCGGATAGAGGTCCATCTCGACCACGGTGAGGAACTTGACCGCCTGGGGATCGAACTCGAGGTCGATGCGTTTCACCATTCCCACGGTGATGCCGCGGAAGTCGACGGCGGATCCGGCCTTGAGGCCGCGCACGGAACGCGCGAACTTCACCATCACGCGCTCGACGATGGTCTCGTGCACCTGCATCGCCTCGGTGCGGTTGTCGTAGAGCACGAACTCGGTCTTCGCCGGTGCGGGCGCCATCTCGGGCGCATCGGGCGGGTTCTCGAACGAGATGCCGCCCAGCAGGATGGTGAGCAGCGACTGCACCTGCACCTTGGCCCCACTCGCGTCGATCGAGACTTCCGCGCCGCTCGCGTTCCAGAAGCGCGTGTCGGTGTTCACGAAGCGGTCGTAGGGCGCGTCGATGAAGACGCCGACGCGCACTTCCTCTCCGGTGCCCGAGGCATCCGTCGAGACGACCTTCCCCGCGACCAGGCCGCGGAAGTAGATCGGCGTGTTGATGTCGAGCGAGCCGAGGTCGTCGCCGCGGACCATGAAGACCTTGCCGGGCGAATCGCCCACGATCACGGGGGGCACCTCGAGGCCCGCGAATTCGGTCTTCTTCTGCTTCGAAGTGCCCGGCTCCACGCCGATGTACGAGCCCGCGAGCAACGTCGAGAGCCCCGAGACCTGGCCGCCTGCGATGCGGGGCCGCACGACCCAGAAGCGAGTGTCTTCCACGAGGAAGCGGGGCGCGGTCTTGCGGTCGATCTCCGCGTCGACGATGACCGACTTCCCGTCCTCGGAGAGCCGCACCGACTTCACCACGCCGATGTCCACGGCCTTGTTGCGGATGCGGGTCTTGCCCGCCTCGATGCCTTCGGCGGACTTGAACGTGATCTCGATGTTCGGCCCGCG
Organism: Betaproteobacteria bacterium GR16-43; assembly: GCA_001953215.1. Lineage (GTDB taxonomy): Bacteria > Pseudomonadota > Gammaproteobacteria > Burkholderiales > Usitatibacteraceae > Usitatibacter. The sequence goes on along the minus strand of CP019169.1, from coordinate 13,688 downwards.
ATTGAGGAAGTGCTGGATGGCGAGCCAGCCGCCGAGGGCCAGCGCCACGATGGGAACGATCCAGACCAGTTGCGGCGAGCGCGGACCGCCGCGCTTCGCGACGGCTTCCGGCAGGTCGGGGCGCGATGCGTTCTCTTCAACCATGGGCGGCCTCGGTGCTATCCCAGGTGAGACGGGGATCGAAGCACATCGAGGCGAGCATCGTGAGCACGACCACGGCCGCGAACGCGACCGCGCCGGGCGCGGGCTCGACCTTCACGAACACGGGGAACTGCACGAGCGCCACCAGCACCGCGCCCACGTAGATGTCGACCATCGACCAGCGGCTGATCCACGCGGTGCCGCGGTAGATGAGTGCCCGCTGGCGCGGGTTCCAGTTCCAGCGCCCGTAGACGGCCCAGATGAGGAAGGCGAGCGTGATCACTTTCACGCCGGGCACGAGGATGCTCGCGATGAAGAGGATCGCCGCGAGCAGGCCCGACCCGGTTTGCCACAGGTGGACTACGCCGGAAAGGATGGTGTCGGATTGCGTGCCGAAGAGCGAGCCCGAGGTGATGACGGGCAGCATGTTGGCGGGAACGTAGAGTACGGCTGCGGCGGCGAGAAAGGCCGCAGAGCGCGTGAGGCTCGCGGTCTTGCGCGCATGGATGACCGCGCCGCAGCGCACGCAGCTGATCTTGCCTTCGCCTTCGGGCACGCGATGCAGTTGCTCGCAGGACAGGCAGAGCCAGAGGCCCTGGCTCAGCGCGGAGTGGGCGTGGTTCATCGTTCCACCCCGTCGGCGATCCCATACGAGGTCGTGTGTCCGTCCAGCTCGGCGACGCGCCGCCAGACTTCGTCGGGCTCGTAGGCCTGCATGGCCAGCGCGCGGAGGATCACGTAGCCCCCGAGCGCGAAGAGGGCGGGACCGGTGTACGCCTCCGCGATCTGCGAAAGGCGCGACAAGGTCACGATGGCGGCCAGCAGGAAGACATCGAGCATCACCCACGGACGGACGACGGCGATCAAGCGAAAGGCGGGGGCGAGCCACGGCGGAACGAAGCCCAGGCGCAACGGGAGGAGCAGGCCGATCAGCAGCGCCAGCTCGAGGGCGGGCATGAACTGGGCGGTGGCGAGCACCAGCACGCCCATCCCGCTCATGCCATGGTCCCGCAGCGCGACCGCGGTGCCGAAGATCGTGGTCTCGCGATGCAGTCCGCTCTTGTCGAACTCCATCAGGACTCCGGTGTTGAGGATCAGGAACACCACCGCCGAGGCGAGCAGGAAGGCCAGCGTGCGGTCGAGGCTCGCGGCCTGGAAGCGGAAGAGCTCGGCACCGCAGCGCGAGCAATGCGCGGCGGCCCCGTCTTCGAGGGAGGGAATGCGCTGGAGGCAGTCGCACTCCACGCAGGCGCAGAGGCGATCGGGGTGGGTTGTTCTCATCGTCCCCTCTTAGTCCGGTGCTAGACTCGGTCGTTCCACGTCGTGCCACATAAACCGCCGCGCATCGCGCGCCGCGAAAGAATTGCAATCGTGGTTGGTAGAAAGTGGATGACCGCGAGGAGATCGCCATGAAGGTCGCACTGTTGACCGCCGCGGGCAGCGGCATGGGCGCCGCGGCGGCTCGCGAGCTGTCCGCCCGGGGATGGAAAGTGGCGGTGCAATCCTCGTCGGGCAAGGGCGAGGCGCTCGGCAAGTCGCTGGGCGGCCTCGGATTCACGGGCTCGATCACCGACGTGGCCGCGCTCGATGCGATGATCGCCACGACGCTCGACCAGTTCGGGCGCATCGACGCGGTCGTCAACAGCGCGCCCCATCCGCCCAAGGGCGAGCTGCTCACGATCAGCGACGAGGACTGGCACAAGGGCCTGGACCTCGTGTTCCTCAACGTGGTGAACGTCACGCGCCGCGTGGCGCCGCTGATGGAGAAGCAGGGCGGGGGCGCGATCGTGAACATCTCGACCTTCGCCACGTTCGAGCCCGACCTGCAGTTCCCGGTGTCGGGTTGCCTTCGCGCCGCCCTCGCGAGCTTCACCAAGCTCTTCGCGGACCGCTACGCGCTGTCGAACGTGCGCATGAACAACGTGCTGCCCGGTTACGTGGACAGCCTTCCCGAGAAGGCCGAGCGCACGGCGAAGATCCCGATGGGGCGTTACGCGACGATGGAGGAAATCGCGAAGGCGGTCGCGTTTCTCTGCTCCGACGACTCGACGTACATCACCGGCCAGAACCTTCGGGTGGACGGGGGTCTGACGAGGTCGGTCTGAACAATAATTGGGGTCAGACTCCCATTAAGTTAATTCTTGCGATGCGGTGGGCCGCATCCGAATTAACTTAATGGGAGTCTGACCCCAATTATTTGACTTACGCGACGGCTAGGCTGAACGCCGGATCGTTCGAGGCGTCCTTCATCACGTTGGCGAGCGTCGTGTACGCGACCGTCCAGGCCTCGCGCACTTCCAGCGTGAAATCGGTATCGAGCGTCTGCTCGAGCGTCCAGAGGAAAGCCTGGGCGACGGTCTCGTAGTGCTCATCCTTCAGGCAATAGACGGCGTGGCGCTGGCCGATGCCATCCATCCCGGGGGAAAGCTCGTGCATGCGCCCGAGGCAGCCGACCGCGGTCCCGATCATGGCCATCAGCTTGCGGCCCTGCAGGTCCATGGGTTTCCCGAAAAGCGGTTTCAGGGAAGGATTCAGCTCGAAGAGGCGGCCATAGAAAAGCACGGCGGCCATGTCCTTGAAGGGGACGATCTTCTTCCAGCTGTTCTGCACGAGGGCGATTTGTTCCGGAGTCATGTTCCGCAAGTCCATTTGGATACGGCGGCAATGCGGCCGCACACGAACTTTACGGACCGGATGTTGTTCCGGATTGCGGAATATTCGACAGATTCAGGTCGGAATAAATACACTGCGGGTGGTTTCGGAGCCCTCCTGAAGGGAAAGATCGATGCGGCGCGACGTGTGGCGAGTCGAGGGTGAGGGTGCCGACGCTGTATCGGGACGCGTCGAATGGGCGCCGGCGAAATCGCTCTGGAACAGCGGGATGGTCGCCGGGGCGCTGATCCTCGGCCCGGTCACCGCCACTCCAGGCGCGGTCGCGATGTTCGTGATCCTCACCTACGCGACATTGCTGCTGGGTCATTCGGTCGGCATGCATCGCTATCTCATCCATCGTGCATTCGACATGCCGCGCTGGCTCGCGCGGACGCTGGTCTACCTCGGCGTGCTGGTGGGAATGGCGGGACCGTACGGAATCCTGCGCATCCATGACCTTCGCGACTGGGCCCAGCGCCTACCCGCGTGCCATGACTTCTTCTCGCATCGCCGCTCGCTCCTCGTCGATGCGCTTTGGCAACTGCATTGCCGCTTCTCGTTCGAGCGGCCACCCGCGTTGCACGTCGATCGCGACCTGCTCGACGATCCCTGGCTGCAGTGGATGGAGCGCACGTGGATGCTGCAGCAAGCGGTCCTCGCCGTTCCGCTGTACTGGATCGGCGGATGGTCCTGGGTCGTATGGGGCGTCTGCTGCCGCGTCTCGGTCAGCGTCGCCGGCCATTGGATCGTGACCTACTACTGCCACAACCCGGGCGCCGGCCAATGGCATGTGAAAGGCGCGGGCGTGCAGGCCGCGAACCTTCCGGGCCTGGGTTTCGTGACGCTCGGAGAGTGCTGGCACAACAACCACCATGCCTTCCCCGAATCGGCGCGCATGGGCCTCGAGCCTGGCGAAATCGATCCGGGGTACTGGGTGATCGAGCGCCTGCGCGACGCCGGGCTGGCCTGGAACATCGGTGCGCCTCGTGGCGGGCCGCAACGAGACGACCTCACCCGCGTGGAAGGCCTGCATGGATCCGATACCGCCGAAGCGCGATAGTGACGTTCCGTTCCGTTGGCCGATGGCGGTCGCGCCCCTGGTGGCCGGCGCGCTAACGGGCGTGGCGCTGCGGTTGATCTTTTCCGGCGGGCCCGGCCGCGCGTGGGACGCGATGGGCCTGGCGTTCATCGTGTTCGCGCCCATCGTCGTGGGCGCCGTGACGGTCTACGTTGCGGAGCGCGAGGCACGCCGGAGCTGGGTTTACTACTTCGTGGTCGCGGCGTTCGCGAACGTCCTCTTCATCCTCGGCACGATGCTGGTGATGATCGAAGGGCTCATCTGCGTCATCGTCATCGCTCCGGTCTTCTTCCTGATCGGCGGATTGAGCGGACTCGCCGCCGGTGCGATCTGCCGCAAGACGATGAAATCGAAGGAAGCGCTCCTCGGTCTCGCGTTCCTGCCGATGCTGGCGTCGCCCCTGGAAGCCGGCCTGCCATTGCCGCAGAGCCTCGCCGAAGTGGAGAGGACGGTCGTGATCATGGCGCCGCCCGAGCGGGTCTGGCGGGAATTGCTCGACGCGAAGGACATCCGGCCGGAGGAAGTGCGCGACGGATGGGTATTCCGCATTGGCGTGCCGGTTCCCGTCAGCGGGACGACGCGCGACACGCCCGAGGGCAAAGTGCGGCATGTGACGATGGGAAAGGACGTCTCGTTCGACGAGCTCATCACGCACAGCGACGAGAATCGCTACCTGCGCTGGGTGTATCGCTTCACGCCGGAGTCGTTCCCGCCTTATGCGCTCGATGAACACGTCGTCATCGGAGGACACTACTTCGACCTGAAGAACACCGCCTACACGCTGAATCCCATGGGCGACGGGACGCAACTCACTGTTCGTATCGGCTACCGGGTCAGTACGCGGTTCAACTGGTATGCGGTGCCGGTGGCGCGACTGTTGATGGAAGACCTGGGCGAGGCAAACCTCGCGTACTACAAGCGGCGCGCGGAGCGCGCGAGCTGAAGCTCAGTACACGTCGCGCAGATACCGCCCGTCCTTCGCCAGCTCCTTCACCCACGCGGCGGCCGCCGTGGCATCCATCCCGCCCTGCGAAGCCGCGACGCTCGCGAGCGCGTGATCGACGTCGGACGCCATGCGTTTCGCATCGCCGCATACGTAGAAATACGCGCCCTCGTTCAACCACCGCCAAAGCTCCGCGGCTTCCTCTGCCATGCGGTGCTGGACGTAGACCTTCTGCGATTGATCGCGGGAGAACGCGGTCGAAAGTTTCGTGAGCAAGCCCGAATCGCGCCAGGCTTCCAGCTCGTTGCGATAGAGATAGTCCGTGGCTTCGTGCTGGGCGCCGAAGAAGAGCCAATTGCGGCCCTTCGCGCCGGTGGACTCGCGCTCCTGGAGGAATGCCCGGAACGGAGCGATGCCGGTGCCCGGCCCAACCATGATGACGGGCGTATCGGGATTCGCGGGCAACCGGAATCCATGCGATTTCTGCAGGAACACCGGCACGGGCCGCCCGGGCGTGAGGTGTTCGGCGAAGAAGCCGGAACCGAGCCCGAGATAGCCGCGCCCGTCCTGGTCGTAGCGCACCACGCCGACCGTGAGGTGGATCTCGCCCGGATGGCTGCGCGCCGAGGAAGCGATCGAGTACAGGCGCGGTTGCATGCGCGAAAGCGTTTGCACGAAAGCGCCGATGGGCGGACGTGCCGAGCGGAATTTCACCAGCGTGTCGAACACGTCATGGATGCCATATCCCGCCGCGCGTTCATCGTCGGCCGCGAGCAACGCCAGGCGCTGCGCCTCGAAATCGAGCTTCGCGTGGTCGGCCATCAGCGCGAAGAGTTCCGCCGTCGGTTCGCGAAGACTCACCCGCAAGGTCAATGCGTCGCGCGCGGACATCTCCACGCCGTCGAGTGCCACGACCTTGTTGCCCTTGGCCTTCAGGATCGACAGGATCAGTTCGACCACCTGGGGATCGTTGCCCGCCCAGATGCCGAGCGAATCGCCGGGCTCGTGGTCGAGGCCGAGGCCCTGGGTGGCGACACGCACCGCGCGCGTATCGCGGTCGCCGTTCGAGCCGTTGAGGAGCGCGCTTTCGAGCAGCCGGGCCTTCGCGGGTCGATCCCGCGAAGGCCCCGCGCCCTCGTCGGCCTTCGCGACCGCGGCAGCGGCCGTGACCGAGGGCGTGCTCGCCGCCGCGGGCTCCTCCTCCAGTAATTTCTTGAGTGCCTTCGTCGTGGGCTTGCCGCCGGGCACGCACTTGCCGACGTCCTTCTCGGCCCCTTCGGCGATGGCCTGCGCATACGACTTGCAGAGATAGCCGCACTGGCCGCAATCGAGCTGGCCCATCGCGGACATGAGCTTCAGGCGCAGCGGCTTGCCTTGCGAGAGCGCGAGGCGATCGGGCAACTCGAGCGCGGGGTCGTGCCACGCGAGTTCCCCGTCGTCTTCGCCGACCACGGGAGCGGGCGCGGCTTCGGTCCCGCCCGCGCTTCCGCCCGCCATGCCGAGCAGCCCCGCGAAGAAGCCGTTCAGCCACGCGCGCTGCTCGTGCGAGAAAGGCGCCGTGTCGGGAAGGACGGGAATCACGCCGCCGCCTCGATCTTCATCGCGAAGAGCTTGCGCAGCGCCTCGGCATCGTGGCGATTGGCGAAGTCCTGGAACGTCTCGGTGGCGCTGCCGCGATTCGCCAGGTACGCCGCGAGCATGCGGCGAATGGCTTCGGGCGCCTCGGCCGCGGGAATGTCGCGATAGACCTCGCGCGCCATCGCCTGCGCATCGCCGTAGCCCCCGCCCACGTAGAGGTGATAGCCCTCGATCGTCTCGTCGCCGCCGGTATCGACCTTCGCGGCGAGCAGCCCGATGTCGCCGATGTAGTGCTGCGCGCACGAGTGGTGGCAGCCGGTGAGGTGGATGTTGACCGGCGTATCCATCGCGATGCGCTTCTCGACGTAGTCGGCGATCACCATCGCATGGCCCTTGGTGTCCGACGCGGAGAACTTGCAGCCGCGGTTGCCGGTGCAGGCCACGAGCCCGGCGCGAATCGGAGTCGCTTGCCAGTCGAGGCCCATCGCGAGGATGTCGCGCTTCACCGCGTCCATCGCGTCGAGCGGAATGTGCGTGATGAGCAAGTTCTGCCACACCGTGAGTCGAATGGAACCGCCGTAGCGCGCGGCGAGCGCGGCAACGGCACGCATCTGGGCCGAGGTGAGCTTGCCCACCGGCAGCACGAGGCCCACGTAGCACAGCCCTTCCTGCTTCTGCGCGTGGAAGCCGATATGGCCTTCGCGTTCGACCTTCGGACGCGGCTCGCAATCCTCCTCCCCCAGGCGCGCGAGCTTGCGGCCGAGTTTCTCCTCGACCCACGCGAGGTACTGCTCGTGCCCGACCTTGTCGATCACGTACTTCATGCGGGCCTTGAGGCGATTGGTCCGGTCGCCGTGCTCGCTGAAGACCTTCACCACCGCTTCGGCCACGCGCACGCAATCGGCGGGCGCCACGACCACGCCTTCGTCGCGCGCGAAGTCGTGGTGCCCCGTGATGCCGCCCAGGCGAAGACGGAAGTAGACGCCGGCCGGCACGGACTTGCCCTCGGGCACGCGCACGGCGGAGAAGCCGACGTCGTTCGTGTCGTCCACGCTCGAGACGCGCCCCGCGCCGTCGAACGCGATGTTGAACTTGCGCGGCAGGCCATAGAGCTCGCGGTGGTTGAGGATGTGGTGGTGCATTTCGCGGCAAAGCGGCTGCGTGTCGATCAGCTCCTGCGCGTCGATGCCCGAGGTCGGCGAGCCCGTCACGTTGCGGATGTTGTCGGCGCCCGAGCCCTTCGACGTGAGGCCGAGTTCGGAGAGACCCATCAACAAGCCCGGCGTCTCCCTGGCGCCGATCTCGCGCAACTGCAGGTTCGCGCGCGTCGTCACGTGCGAAAAGCCGCCCGCGTGGCGATCGGCGAGGTCGGCGAGGCCCGCCATCTGGTGCGGCGAAAGCTGCCCCCCGGGAATGCGCAGGCGGCACATGAAGCTGTCCTGCGCCGGCGAGACATAGAAGAGGCCGTGGAATTTCCAAAGGAAGACGTCGGTGCCCTTCGGGTACTTGCCTTCGTCGGCGAGCTTGCGGATCTCGTCCCAGATGTCGAGGCCGTTCCGCTTCGCCTTGGCGTCCTCTTCGGCGACGAGCTTGCCGCCGGCCGCGATGGTCTTCGCGCGAGCTTCGTCGTGTACGCCTTCCGGGCCGCTGGCTTTCGGCGCGGCAGCGGGTGCGCCGAAGCCGCGCGTCACCCGCGCGATGCCCTGCCCGGCCGCGAAGCCCTCGAGGTAGCGTTTCTGCTCGTCGGTGAAGTCGTCGGTCATCGCAGGAACATGAGCTCGCGGCGCATGCGCGCGATGCTCGCCTTGGAGCGGATCAATTCGGAATAGCGCCCCGAGCCCGCGCTGTCGCCCACGAGCACGCCGCCTACGAGGCGGTCGTCCTCGATCACGAGGCGGCGGTAGACGCCATTGGCGGCGTCGTGCAGCACCTGGCTCTGGCGGCGCGGCGAGTCGGCGAAGTCCCCCGCGGAGAACACGTCGATGCCGGTGACCTTCAAGTGCGTGGAAGTGACGGAGCCTGCGTAGTAGTGGCTCCCCACGCCGGCGAGATGGGTCGCGCACACCTTCGCCATGTCGTAGAGCGGCTGCACGAGGCCGTAGGAGGTCCCGCGGTGCCGCACGCATTCGCCGACGGCGTAGATGCGCGGGTCGTACGTTTGCAGCGTGTCGTCGACCACGATGCCGCGATCGGCGCGCAGGCCCGCGGCCTCGGCGAGGGCGGTGTCGGGGCGGATGCCGACCGCCATCACGACCAGGTCGGCGGCGAGGCGAACGGGCTCCTGCGTGTCGCGAGGGCGGACGGCGACGGCGGTGGCGTGCCCGTCGACGCCTTCCACCGAAAGCGTCTCGTATCCGAGATGGAAGCGGATGCCGCGCGCCTCGAGCCTTCGTTGCACGACGGAAGCGGCCTCGCGGTCGAGCTGGCGTTCCATCACCCACGGCATGAGATGCACGACATCGACTTCCATGCCGCGCGACTTCAGGCCATTCGCCGCTTCGAGGCCGAGCAGGCCGCCGCCGATCACGACGGCATGCTTGTGCCGGGCCGAGGCGGCGATCATTGCTTCCGTGTCGGCGAGGTCGCGGTAGGTGACGACACCCTCGAGGTTGGCGCCCTCGATCGGCAGGCGAATGGGCCGCGAGCCGGTTGCGAGAAGGAGCTTGTCGTAGGGCACGTGCTCGCCGTCATCCAGTTTCACGCTGCGCGGTCCGCGCGCGATTGCAACGGCCTTGCGTCCGAGGCGCAGTCGAATGCCGTGCTGCGCGTACCAATCGGAATCCTGCAGCTTCAGCTCTTCCTTGCCGAGTTCCCCGGCGAGCACCGGCGACAGGAGGATGCGGTTGTACCCCGGCAGCGGCTCCGCGCCGATCACCGTGATGTCGTGCCGTCCCGGCGCGATGGCCATCAGGTGCTCGAGCGTGCGCGCGGCGGCCATCCCATGGCCGATCACGACGAGCCGCGGCTTCTGCTTCATGCCCGCCTCCGATCAAAATCGGGGTCAGGGTAGAAATATCTAGATATTTCTACCCTGACCCCGATTTCAGAGATATTTCTACCCTGACCCCGATTTGCGAGGTTGACGACATCCCCTACCACGATCAGCGCCGGTCCCGGCAAGCCCTTTGCGTCAAGGGCAATGCGATCGAGCGGGGAAACGACCGAAGCCTGCCTTGGCAGCGTTCCTTGCGAGACCACACAAGCGGGCGTCGTTCCCGGAAGGCCGCCCGCGACCAGGCCCGCGGAGATTTCGTCGAGCGCGCCGAGACCCATGTAGAACACGAGCGTGCCACCGACGCGCGCAAGCGCCGCATAGTCGGGAGCCTCGCCGTCGCGGGTGTGCGCGGTGACGAAGGTCACGCTGCGAGCCACGTCGCGATGCGTGACGGGAATGCCGAGCGCCGCGGGCACGGCACAACCCGCCGTGACGCCGGACGCGATCTCCACCTCGATCCCCGCGGCGCGAAGCGCGAGCATCTCTTCGCCACCGCGACCGAAAACAAACGGGTCTCCACCCTTCACGCGGCCCACCGTGAGGCCGGAGCGCGCTTCGTGGACCATCGAGCGCTCGATGAACTCCTGGGGCGTCGAGCGGCAGCCCGCGCGCTTGCCCACGGCGATGCGGCGTGCGTCGTAGCGCGCATGCGCCAGCACCGCGGGGTTGGCGAGATCGTCGACGAAGAGCACGTCGCATTCGCCGAGGGCGCGCACGGCCTTCAACGTGAGCAGCTCCGGGTCACCCGGGCCCGCGCCGATCAGCCACGCCTTGCCGGTCGTCTTCATGCGGCGATGGCCTCCGCGGTGCGTGCGGCGCACAGGCGCTTCAAGGCCGGCACGCAAGACCCGCAGCCCGTGCCGCACTTGAGCGAGGCCTGCAATTGGCCGAGATCCTGGCCCGCCGCGATTCCGGCCACGACCTGCGACTCGGCCACGTCGAGGCAGGTGCAAAGAATGCGTCCGCGCGAAGTTCCGCCGCCCGGCGCCTGCGCGGTCGGTGCGAGCAACTGGTAGCCCAGGTTCGCAATGCTGCGGCCCCCGGTGACGAGCTCGAGGAGCCAATCGGCGCCCGTGGAATCGCCCAGCAGGCGCACGGCGGCGAGACGCACGCCAAGCTTGCGGGCAATGCGAGAGACACCGGAGCCCGGATCCTCGAAACTGGAAAGGGCACCGCGTTCGAGCGTGAAGCCGAAGATCGCGTCGATCTCCGCGAGCAATGCGGGATCGATGGCTTCGGCGCTGGCCGCACGCAGCACGACCGCTGCCGTGTCGCTGCCGGCGAGGCCGCAGCTCGCATAGTCGAAGCGATCGAGTAACGGTGCGAGGGCGGCGAGCGCGAGGTCGGGATCGGCGACGCTGCCCAGGGCGAGCAGCGCATGCGGCAGCGTCGCGCGCTCCACCTGCGCGATCGCATGCTTCAACTCGGGTTGGAACGAGAACGGATCGACGGCGCGGGTCGTGAGCGCGTTGATGCCCCCGCCCGCGAGGAAGCGGCCGCCCCAGTGCATGGGCAGGAAGAGGTCGCCGGGGCGCACTTCGGTGCTCGCTTGCGCCCGCAGCAGGATCGCGCCCCTGGGCCCGCTCACGCGCACGAGGTCGCCGTCGTCGAGCCCGCGTTCCTCGAGATCGCGCGGGTTCACGCTCAGGCGCGGCTCGGGCTCGTGATTGAAGAGGGCCGCCGCGCGCCCCGTGCGGCTCATGCCGTGCCATTGGTCGCGCAACCGTCCCGTCGTGAGGCGCATCGGATGCTCGGCGGTGGGCGATTCGGCCGTGGGCTGGTACGAGGCCACATGGAAGCGCGCACGTCCCGTCGCCGTGGGGAAGCGGCCGTCGGCATAGAGTCGCTCGCGGCCCTGGGTCGCGCCTTCGGGAAACGGCCACTGCTGCGGACCGCGGGCATCGAGCAGCGCGTAGCTGAGCCCGGTGATGTCGAGGTCCCGGCCGCGCGTGCTCTCGCAGTGCTCGGCGAAGACATCCGCGGCCTTCACATAGGGGAAGAGCTTCGTCGCGTCGCGGCCGAGGCGTGGCCCGAGTCGCCGCGCGAAGTCGCTGGCGATCTCCCAGTCGGCCCGCGCCTCGCCGGGCGCGGCGATCACCGGGCGGACGCGCGAGATGCGCCGCTCGGAGTTGGTGACCGTGCCGTCCTTCTCGCCCCACGTCGAGGCGGGCAGCAGCACGTCGGCAAAGCGCGCGGTCTCGATGTCGCCGTAGCAGTCCTGCAACACGACCATCTCCGCGCGCTCGAGGGCGGCACGGACGAGAGCCTGGTCGGGCATCGACTGCGCGGGGTTCGTACAGGCGATCCACACGCAACGCACGCTGCCTTCGGCCAGCGCGTCGAAGAGCTCGACCGCGGTCTTGCCGCGTTTGGCGGGAACGCTGTCGAGGCCCCAAAGCCGCGCCACTTCCGCGCGATGCTCGGGGTTGGAGAGGTCGCGGTGCGCGGAGAGCAGGTTCGCCATGCCGCCCACTTCGCGTCCGCCCATCGCGTTCGGTTGCCCCGTGAGCGAGAAGGGGCCCGCGCCCGGACGGCCGATCTGCCCCGTGGCCAGGTGCAGGTTCACGAGCGCCGCGTTCTTGTCGGTGCCGTGCGAGGACTGGTTCAGGCCCTGGCAGTACAGCGAGAGCGTGGGGCCGTCGGCGAACCACCGCGCGGCCTGCACGATGTCCGCGGCCGGCACTTCGCAGATCGCGGCGGCCCATTCGGGCGTGCAAGGCTCGACCTCACGCTCGAGCGCGGCGAAGCCCTCGGTGCAAAGGTCGATGTAGTCGCGATCGATGCGGCGCTCGCCGAGCAGCACGTGCAGCATCGCGTTGAAGAGCGCGACATCGGTGCCGGGCGCGATCGGAAGGTGGAGATCCGCGTCGGCCGCCGTATCGGTGCGGCGCGGATCGACCACGACCAGCTTCGTGCCGGGGCGGCGCGCCCGGGATTCCTCGAGCCGGCGATAGAGCACCGGGTGCGCGAAAGCCATGTTCGAGCCGGCGATGAAGTAGCACGCGGCGTGGTCGAGGTCGTCGTAGCAGGCGGGCGGGGCGTCGGCGCCGAGCGTGGCCTTGTAGCCCGCGACGGCGGAGGACATGCACAGCCGGGAGTTCGTGTCGACGTTGTTCGTGCCGATCAGGCCCTTGGCCAGCTTGTTGAAGACGTAGTAGTCCTCGGTGAGCAACTGGCCGGAAATGTAGAACGCGACGCTGTCGGGGCCGTGGTCCGCGATGCAGCGGGCGAACTTGTCCGCGACGTGGTCGAGCGCGGCATCCCAGGTGACGCGTCCCGCCGCCGCTCCCCGCGACGGACGGACCTGCGGGTGGAGCAGCCGCGTGGACTTCGAGAGCGTGCGCGGCAGGGCCAGGCCCTTGCTGCAGAGCTTGCCGAAGTTCGCGGGGTGCTTCTCGTCGCCGGTGACGCCGGTGATCTGCCCCGCGGCGTGCGCGATACGCACGCCGCACCCGACCCCGCAGTAGGGACAGGTGCTGCGGACTTCGCCGCCGTCGCTCGCGCCCACGCTCAGGCGGCCTTCTTGTCCTGGCGGTCGTAGAGGAACTCGAGCACTTCGCGGCGGCACTCGATGTAGCGCGGATTCGTGGCGAGGGCGAGGCGCTCGCGCGGGCGCGGCAGGCCGACTTCGAGGATCTGGCCGATGGTCGCCGCGGGACCGTTGGTCATCATCACGATGCGATCGGACAGGAGCACCGCTTCGTCCACGTCGTGCGTCACCATGACCGCGGTGCTGCCCGTCGTCGCGACGATGCCCATCAACTCGTCCTGCAGGTGGGCGCGGGTGAGCGCATCGAGGGCGCCGAAGGGTTCGTCCAGCAGCAGGACCTTCGGTTCCATCGCCAGGGCGCGCGCGATGCCCACGCGTTGCTTCATGCCGCCGGAAATTTCCTCCGGATGCTTCTCGGCCGCGTGCGCGAGGTGGACCAGGTCCAGCGCCTTCATCGTGCGTTCGTGCAGTTGCGCTTTCGTTTCCTTGCCGCCGAACACGCGCTCGACCGCGAGGTGCACGTTGCCGGCGCACGTGAGCCACGGCAGCAGCGAGTGGTTCTGGAACACCACGCCGCGCTCGGGGCCGGGGCCGCCGATCTGCTTGTTCGCGAGGATCAGGTGGCCTTGCGTGGGCTTCAGCAGGCCGGCGATGAGATTGAGCAGCGTGGACTTGCCGCAACCCGAATGGCCGATCAGCGAGACGAACTCGCCCTGGCGCACGGTGAGGTGGATGTCGCGCAGCGCCTCGAAGCGCACTCCGCGCGACTCGAAGGCCATGCCGACTTCCTCGATCTGCAGGTACTTGTCCA